>OY764545.1:1987500-2820394 GCA_963668495.1 Rhodospirillaceae bacterium | reverse complement strand
GATCTGGATTTCAACGGTCGGGGTGTAAAATACCGCGACGTATTCCATCAGTCGGAAGTCGAATATTCCCGGCACAATTTTGAGCTCGCCAACACCGATATGCTGTTGCAGCACTTTAAAGATGCCGAAGCCGAATGTGCTGCGCTGGTTGCCGCCGGAGTACCACTCCCGGCTTATGATTACTGCCTGAAGGCATCCCATTTGTTCAACTTGCTGGATGCGCGCGGTGTCATCAGTGTGACGGAACGTGCGTCCTATATCGGTCGTGTGCGCACCTTGGCAAAAGCATGTTGTGAAGGGTATTTGCAGGCGAGAGGGCATTTGCCGACCCTGTCCGCAGAGGAGGTACGCTAATGTCTACGGAATTCTTGCTTGAACTGCTGTCTGAAGAAATTCCGGCCCGTATGCAGACTCGTGCCGGTGAAGACTTATGTCGCCTGCTGGGTGAGTTTCTGAAAGCTCAAGGGCTGACCGAGTTTGATATGCAGGCCTATACCACGCCGCGCCGTCTGTGCCTTGTGGTCAATGGGTTGCCAGTGGCGCAACCTGATGTAACCGAGGAACGCCGCGGGCCTAAGGTCGGGGCACCGGAAAAAGCCGTTCAGGGCTTCCTGAAAGCCAATGGCGTGAGCATGGACGATCTGGAAGAGCGCGAAACCCCGAAAGGGTCGTTCTATTTCCTTGATATCCATAAAAAAGGCCGCGCAACTGCCGATGTATTAAAAGATGCGTTGGATGAAATTCTGCCACGTTTCCCGTGGCCGAAGTCCATGCGTTGGGGCGAGCGTTCGGAACGCTGGGTCCGCCCGTTGGAAGGTATCGTCTGCCTGTTTAATGGTGAGGTCGTCCCGGTTGCGTTTGCAGGGTGTGAAGCCACTGCAACCACCAAAGGTCACCGCTTCCTTGCCCCGGCAGTTTTTGCCGTGAAGGACTTTGCCGATTACAAGGCGCAACTGCGTAACGCTTGCGTCATCCTTGATCCGGCAGAACGGCGTGAGTTGATTGCAGAGAGTGGCGCCAAACTGGCGGCGGAGAAAGGGTTAACCGTCATGGATGATCCGGCTCTCTTGCACGAAGTTGCCGGTTTGGTGGAATATCCATTGCCGCTGCTGGGCAAAATTGATGATGAATTCATGGCTGTGCCGTCTGAAGTGCTGAGCACGTCCATGCGCGCCCACCAGAAATATTTCTCGTTGCTGGATGCCGATGGCAAAATGGCCCCGTATTTCTTGGTCGTTGCCAATATGCGCGCCGATGATGGGGGAGCCCAGATCGTTGCCGGTAATGAACGCGTGCTGCGTGCCCGTTTGTCCGATGCGCGTTTCTTCTGGGATACAGACCGTGAAGCACGGCTGGATAGCCGGGTTGATACGTTGAAAGACCGGATTTTCCACGCGTCCCTTGGTTCGGTGTTTGATAAAGTCAAACGGATCGAAGGTCTTGCCCGCGCCTGTGCGGACTATGTCGACTGTGACGGCGATAAAGCTGCTCGTGCGGCATATCTTGCCAAGGCTGACTTGTCCACGGAAATGGTTGGCGAATTCCCGGAATTGCAGGGGATCATGGGGCAGTACTATGCCAATGGTGACGGCGAAGACGCCGATGTCGCCACGGCAATTGCCGAGCATTATTCTCCGCAAGGGCCAAGTGATATGTGCCCGACGGCTGCGGTATCCATTCCGGTGGCGATGGCGGACAAAATTGATTCGTTGGTTGGCTTCTTTGCCATTGATGAAAAACCGACAGGATCGCGTGATCCGTATGCCTTGCGCCGTGCGGCTTTGGGTGTGATTCGTTTGGTTCTGGAAAACAAGCTGCGCTTGCCGCTGGCTTCTGTGATGTCCACGGCCCACGGTTTGTATGGCCTTGAAACCCTGCGTCCGGCGACGGATGTGGTCGAAGATTTGATGGACTTCTTCGTTGACCGTCTGAAGGTTCACCTGCGTGAAGAAGGAATTGGTCACGATGTGATCAACGCCGTGTTCTCGCATCAGCGTGATGATGATTTGGTGCGGGTGATGGCCCGGATTGAGGCTTTGCGTGATTTCCTCGCTTCCGAAGATGGTCGCAATCTGCTGATTGCCTATCGTCGTGCCGCCAACATCGTGCGTATTGAGGAGAAAAAAGACGGCGTATCGTTCGATGCGGCCCCGGATGCGGATGCCTTTGTCATGGAACAGGAAAAAGCCCTGTTCGATGCGCTGCAACGGGTCGTTCCAGAGACCAAGTCCAAACTTGATGGGGAAGATTTTGTCGCTGCTATGGCTGCGTTGGCCTCCTTACGCGCCGTTGTCGATGATTTCTTCGCGGATGTGACCGTGAATGCGGATGACGAGAAACTCAGAATTAATCGCCTAAGATTGCTATCTCGCATTGTGACAACAATGGGTAGCGTGGCAGACTTTTCACGTCTTGAGGGTTAGCGTTATCTGACGCGACCGACAAGGCGACGTGTATGCGAAAGACTCAGCGGCAGGGTCTTTCGGGGGAGCAAGAGAGAGCCGTGGCACATGAACTGTTTCCGATGGGTCTATCGGACAGGCAGAACACAATGAGGAACGTGACCATGACGAAGTGGGTGTACACCTTCGGAGACGGCAAGGCCGAAGGCAGCGCTGAGATGCGCAACCTTTTGGGTGGTAAGGGGGCCAATCTGGCGGAGATGAGCCGGATTGGGGTTCCTGTCCCGCCCGGCTTCACAATTTCAACAGAAGTCTGCACCTACTATTATACCAACGGGGATACCTATCCGGCTGGTATGGAAGATGAAGTTCTGGCAGCGGTTAAGGGTGTAGAAGCATCCTTGGGTATGATTTTCGGCGATGCTGAAAATCCGCTGTTGGTGTCGGTGCGTTCCGGTGCTCGTGCGTCCATGCCGGGCATGATGGATACGGTTCTGAACCTCGGTTTGAACGATGAAACTGTCCAAGGTCTGGCCCGCCGTTCCAATGACGAACGTTTTGCCTATGACAGCTATCGCCGTTTTATCCAGATGTATTCTGACGTTGTGCTCGGGGTTGAGCATCACCTGTTCGAAGACATCTTGGAAGATGCCAAACGCGACTGCAATGCGCATGAAGATACTGAACTGACCGCCGACGATTGGAAACGCGTCGTCGAAAGCTATAAAGCCATGGTCGCGAAGGAACTGGGCAAACCGTTCCCGCAAAATGTGCAGGATCAGCTTTGGGGTGCTGTCGGCGCCGTGTTCGGCTCTTGGATGAACAACCGTGCAATCACTTATCGCCGCTTGCACAACATCCCGGAAAGCTGGGGCACTGCCGTGACCGTTCAGTCCATGGTCTTTGGCAACATGGGCGAAGATTGTGCAACTGGCGTATGTTTCTCCCGCGATCCGTCCACGGGTGAAAACACGTTCTATGGTGAATACCTGGTCAATGCACAGGGTGAAGATGTCGTGGCCGGTATTCGTACCCCGCAACACCTGACCATTGCCGGTAAGCAAAAGCACCAGTCCGATCTTCCGGCAATGGAAGAAGTCATGCCGGAACTGTATCAAGAATTGGCTGGCCTGCGGAATACGCTGGAACGCCATTACAAAGACATGCAGGACATGGAATTCACCATCCAGCAAGGCAAACTGTGGATGCTGCAAACCCGTAACGGGAAGCGCACTGTCAGTGCCTCGGTGAAAATCGCCGTGGATATGGTGAATGAAGGCTTGCTGACTAAGGAAGAGGGTATTCTGAAAGTTGAACCGCGTTTGCTGGATCAACTGCTGCACCCGACCCTTGACCCGAAAGCCGAACGCAGCGTTCTGACAAAGGGGCTTCCGGCTTCTCCGGGTGCTGCTGCTGGTCGCGTTGTGTTTACTGCCGACGATGCGGAAGCTTGGGTACAACGCGGCGAAAAAGTCATTTTGGCGCGTGCGGAAACCAGCCCGGAAGATATCGGCGGCATGCACGTTGCACAGGGTGTGTTGACCACCCGTGGCGGTATGACTTCCCACGCGGCAGTCGTGGCCCGTGGCATGGGTACTCCGTGCGTAGCCGGTGCCGGTGAGATTGCCATTGATGGCAAAGCCAAAATCATGCGTGTGCGTGATTTGGAAATCAAGGAAGGCGATGTCATCACCCTTGATGGCAGCAACGGCGATGTGATCTTTGGTCATGTGCCGACAATCCAACCGGAAATGACCGGGGATTTTGCCACCTTGATGAGCTGGGTTGATGAAGTTCGTACCATGAAAGTGCGGACCAATGCCGAAACTCCGATGGATGCGGAAACCGCACGGAAATTCGGTGCGGAAGGTATCGGCCTGTGCCGGACAGAACATATGTTCTTTGATCCGAAACGGATTGTATCCATGCGTCAGATGATCTTGGCCCAAGATGAGGCAGGTCGTCGTGCGGCATTGGAAAAACTGCTGCCGTATCAACGTCAGGATTTCATCGATCTGTTCAAGATCATGAAAGGTCTGCCGGTGACGGTTCGTTTGCTGGATCCGCCGTTGCATGAATTCCTGCCGAATACGGAAGCTGAGCAAAAAGAAGTTGCAGAAGCTTCTGGAGTGACTTTGGCTGCAGTCCAACAGGCGGTTTCGGCTCTGCATGAAAACAACCCGATGTTGGGTCACCGTGGTTGCCGTCTGGGTGTAACCTACCCGGAAATTTACGAAATGCAGGCGCGTGCCATTCTGGAAGCCGCAGTAGAAATCACGAAGCTGACTGGCACTGCCGTCATTCCGGAAATCATGGTGCCGCTGGTTATGGGCCGTGCGGAACTGGATATGATGAAGGCTGTGATCGACAAAGTCGCACAGGAAGTCTTCGCCACCGCCGGAACCAAGCTTGACTATTTGGTTGGCACCATGATCGAATTGCCGCGTGCGGCATTGCAGGCCGGTGATATTGCCAATACGGCTGAATTCTTCAGCTTTGGCACCAATGACTTGACCCAAACCACCCTTGGGATTTCCCGTGACGATGCTGGACATTTCTTGGAAATCTATCGTCAAAAAGGTGTGGTTGAAACCGATCCCTTCCAAACTTTGGATCAGGACGGTGTCGGCGAGCTGGTGAAGATTGCGGCTGAACGTGGTCGTGCAACACGCGATGGTATCAAGCTTGGTATCTGTGGTGAGCACGGTGGTGATCCGGCTTCTGTCGAATTCTGCCAAACGGTTGGACTGGATTATGTGTCCTGTTCTCCGTACCGTGTGCCGATCGCACGCTTGGCTGCTGCACAAGCTGCCCTGAAACATAAGGCGTAATCCGTCGGTTTCTGGATAAAAGATGCGCGCCCGGAGCCTTCTCTGGGCGCGTCTTTTTTGCTTTTTCTTGTGAGGGAAAAGCGGATAAAGAGAAGATCGTCGCTGATAATAAGGACAAACAATGACGCAAACGGTCGCCCCTGCCAAAATTCTGTTTGTGACCTCGACCCGCATCGGTGATGCGGTTTTGTCGTCCGGCTTGCTGTCGCATTTGGTGGAAACCCGTCCTGATGCCCGTTTTACCATCGCCTGCGGTAAGGTTACGGCATCCCTATTTGAGGGTGTCCCGCGGCTTGATCGGGTGATTGCCATGACCAAGGGCAAGTATGCGGCTCATTGGCGGCATTTGTGGTCAGAATGCATTGGTACCCGCTGGGATACGATCATTGACCTGCGTCGCTCAGCTTTGGTTTGGACCTTGTTTGCCAAAAACCGGATTCGGTTACAGGAAGCCTCTGGCAATGGGCACCGTGTGGAAGAAAACGGTCGCGTCTTGGGCCTTGTGCCGCCGCCGTCGCCAAAATTATGGACACTGCCGGAGCATGATGCGCGTGCAGAGCAGCTAATCCCGTCGGGCGTTCCGGTGCTGGCGGTTGGCCCCAGTGCCAACTGGCGCGGTAAAACATGGCGGGCAGGACGCTTTATTGAGGTGGTCGAACGCCTGACAGCCGTTGGTGCGCCATTTGAAAATGCCAAGGTCGCGGTGTTTGCCGCAGAAAATGAACGGGAAATTGCGGCTCCGGTGTTGCATGCCATCCCGGAAGATCGCCGGATTGATGCGATCGGCGAATCACATTTGTTGTCGGTGTATGCGGCACTTTCCCGTTGCCAAGGGTATATCGGCAACGATTCCGGGCTGATGCATATGGCTGCTGCTGCCGATGTGCCGACGTTGGGCCTGTTTGGTCCAAGCCGCGCTGAACATTATGCGCCGTGGGGTGACCATGCCGCATTCGTTCGAACCCCACAAAGTTTTGATGAGTTGGTTGGCGGTCCCGGTTACAATCACCGCACCACAGATACCCTGATGGACGGTCTCACCGTGGATGCGGTGGTCGATGCGGCACAGGCGTTGTTTTCAAAACCTTTCTTGACCAAGTGAGCCCCATGTCTCAATCACGAAAAACTCTCAGCATTCTGGTCGTTGCCCATAATGAGGAAGCCATCCTTGCCGATTGCTTGGAAAAGCTAGGCTTTGCTGATGAACTGGTGATGGTGCTGGACAAATGTACGGATGGAACGCGGGATATTGCACTGCGTTTCACCGATGAAAGCAAATTGATTGAGGGAAGTTGGGACCTTGAAGGTCCGCGGCGTAATGCTGGCATCGCGGCTTGTTCCGGCGATTGGGTGTTGGAAATCGACGCCGACGAGCATGTGCCGCCCGCACTGGCAGAGGAAATTCGCAGCCTGATTGAAACCAGTGAGGCAGATTATCACAACGTGCCAGTTGATAATTACATCGCCGGAAAGCTTGTCCGTTATGGCTGGGGGGCTTCATTCGGGGTTTCATCCACGCCGCGTTTGTTCCGTGCTCATGCGAAATCTTGGGGGGAACAGCGTATCCACCCGTCGTTGACTTGGACAGGTCGCAACGGCAAATCAGCGATCAAAGGTCCGGTCCTGAACAATCGTTTGGACCACTTTGTTGATACAGGGATCAGCGATATGATCCACCGCCTTGATCGTTATGCGACGGCCCGCGCCGCAGATTTGCGGGAAAGTGGTAATGTGGGTAGTCTGGCCAATAATGTTCGGCGTTTTTTCTCTCGGTTCTTTAAGTGCTATATTGGTCGCAAGGGGTACAAAGAAGGCGGTTGGGGGCTGTTGATTGCCCTTTGCGCCGGGTTGTTCCCGCTTTTGGCTTACCTTAAGGCAACCCTTGAAGACGAATAGGCGTTTCTTAGATTTTCGGAACAGCCTGCGATGCGTATGCCTGTCGGCGTTCACTCGTCGGTCGTGCTATTCTGTTTGCCTGAATGTGGGAAAGGCTGTACATGCTGGATGCGGCATCAGTTCGGTGCTGATCTCTGTATGACTTGGATTCTTTTGATGATGATCTATGCACGCTCTGCGTATGTGGAGGTTCTTTCATGACGTTACGAATTTTGCAGGCTATGGCTGGCGCGCCGCAGGGCGGGGCAGAGGCATTTTTTGAACGGTTGGTAAGTGCGCTTCATACCCATGGTGTGCAGCAACATGTGATCATTCGGAAGAATCAGGACCGGGCAGAGCGTTTGCGCTCTGTGGGATTAAATCCGGTTGAGCTGCCCTTTGGCGGTTTTTTTGATTTTACTACGCGCCGCAAATTTCTGAACGAGATCAAAAAATTCCAACCTCATGTGGTTATGACCTGGATGAACCGGGCATCCGGTATGTGTCCCAAAGGGGACTTCGTGCATGTGGCGCGCTTGGGCGGGTATTACGATCTGAAGTATTACAACAATTGCGACCATCTGATCGGCAATACGGAAGACATCGTGAGCTATCTGGTGCGGGAAGGCTGGCCCGCCGAACGGGCGCATTATGTGCCGAATTTTGTTCATGTCTCTCCAGATGTGGCACCGGAACCCCGTGCCAAACATTGGACGCCCGAAAATGCGCCGTTGATCGTTGCCATGGGGCGTCTGCACGAAAATAAGGCGTTTGATACCCTGATTAAGGCCGTGGCCCGTGTGCCGGACGCTTACTTGTGGTTGGCAGGGGAAGGGCCAGAGCGTGAAGCGTTGGAGGCGTTGGCCCAGTCCGAAGGCATCAAGCCACGTACGCGTTTCCTTGGTTGGCGCAATGATGTTTTGCCGCTGTTATCTGCGGCGGATTTGTTTGTTTGTCCATCTCGCCATGAACCATTGGGCAATGTGGTGTTGGAGGCATGGGCACAGGGGGCGCCGATTTTGGCGGCGGATTCCCAAGGGCCGGGTATGTTGATCGATCATGGTCGCACGGGTTTGTTGGTCCCAGTGGATGATGTGAAAAGCATGGCTCAGGGGATTAGCTGGATGCTGGAAAATCCAGAGGCCCGGACCGAAATGGCAAATGCGGCTCAGGCCGAATACACACGTCATTATAGTGAAGACGTGGTGATTGACCGCTATCGGGATTTCTTTGCCAAGGTCACGCGCTCTGCACCGGATGTGCCGCACCTGTAAGCCGTGACACCAGTCACAGGAAAAGCGGTGAAATGGTTGGTATTCTTGGCGTTCATTCGTATAGTGGGACGTTTATAAATTAAGGGGCTATTGGGGTATGTGTGGTATAGCCGGAATTATTTCCACGTCCGATGCACGCGATGTTTTGCACTATCGGGACACGGCTTTGCAGGCTATGGCTCGTGTTCTTGCCCATCGTGGACCTGACGGCAAGGGGGAAATGCGCCGTGAAGGTACGGCGTTTACACATGTGCGGCTGGCGATTATCGACCTGACTGGTGGTGATCAGCCGTTGTATGGACCAAACGGCCTGAGTTTGGTTGGCAATGGTGAGATTTATAATTTTACCGAGCTGCGGTCCGAATTTCCCGAAACGACATTTTCCACCAATTCCGACTGTGAACCGCCGATCTATCTGTATCAGCGGGATGGGGTGGAATTCATCAACAAACTGCGGGGTATGTACGGCCTTGCCATTCATGATGCCAAAAAGGATACGGTGATTTTAAGCCGTGATCCGTTTGGTATTAAACCGTTGTACTATATGCCGACCAAGGTCGGTGTTGCGTTTGCATCGGAGCCGCAGGCTCTGTTGGCGGCGGATTGGGCAGAGCGCAAAATCAACCCGGCAAAAGCGACGGAATTGCTGCAACTGCAATTCACCACGGGCAAAGACACCATTTTCCCGGATATCAAACGATTGGCCCCCGGTGAGACGTTGATCATCGAACAGGGTGTAATCACGGACAGGAAATATCGTTCCTGTTGGCCCAAACCGGACCCGAAAGCTGTGGACTGGCAAAGCGATGGTGAAAAGGCCGTTGCCCAGTTTGACAAGGTGTTTCAGGACGCGGTAGAGGTCCACCAGCGATCAGATGTGCCTTACGGCATGTTCCTGTCCGGGGGTGTGGATTCCGCCGCTGTATTGGCGATGATGGCGCGCCTGAATGCGCAGCCTGTGCGAGCCTTTACCGCGGGTTTCCCAGAAACTGGCGTGCATGATGAACGCGAACAGGCGCGCTGCGTTGCAGAGGCCGTTGGGGCGGAGCACGTAGAAGTTCCCATTCTGGAATACGAATTCTGGGCAAACTTACCGCGTATTGTCGCCTGTATGGATGATCCGGTGGCGGATTATGCCATTGTTCCGACGTGGTTTTTGGCGCGGGAAGCTGCCAAATCAGTGAAAGTTATCCTCAGCGGTGAAGGCGGGGACGAATTATTTGCTGGATATGGGCGGTATCGTTCTGCTTTGCGTCCATGGCCCCTGAAGCGCCCCATGCGATCACGCGGTATGCTCGATGGCTTGGGCGTCCTGCGGGATAAAAGCAAAGCATGGCGTAAGGGGATATTGGCGGGTGAAAAGGCAGTGGCTGCCTCAGGCTTGCGGGGTTTGCAGGCACAGCAGGCACTGGACTGCCTTGATTGGTTGCCCAATGATCTATTGACCAAACTTGACCGATGTTTGATGGCCCACGGCGTTGAAGGTCGGGTGCCGTTTCTGGATCAGGAAGTTGCACGATTTGCCCAAACATTGCCGGATGCCATGCGCGTGCATGGTCGCCTTGGCAAATATGTTGTCCGACGTTGGCTGCAAAAACATTTGCCGCAAAGCGATCCGTTCGCGAAGAAAAAAGGTTTTACGGTCCCGGTGGCGGAGTGGATTGCGCTTGAAGCCAAGACCCTTGGCCCACTGGTGGCAGAACAAGCCGGGATTGTGGAAGTCTGTGACCCGGATGCAGTGCGCAGAGTCTATGATAGCCTGAGCGGGGCAACCAATCCTGACAAACGGGCAGGATTTGCGGCATGGGCCCTCTTGTTTTATGCCTTATGGCACAAATGTCATATCGAGGGCTGTGCAACTTCAGCCGGAGTATTTGATGTTCTGAAATCCTGATTGTAGGGTAGCAGAACAAAAATGAAGTCACGATGTACGCGGGCAAGGGTTGCCTGCGTGCCCGCAATTGCGAATGTATGGAGAGGATCAGCATGACAGGTCAGCTGGATTGGGTGTTACGTAACGGGACCGTGGTAACACCTGAAGGCACCGTGAAAACCGATATCGGGATCAAGGATGGCAGAATTGCCATGTTGGGCGATATTCCGCGCGGTTCAGCCACCATTGAAGATGACCTTTCCGGCAAGCATATCCTCCCCGGAATTATTGACAGTCAGGTCCACTTCCGGGAACCGGGATTGGAACATAAGGAAGACTTGACCTCTGGCACGGCTGCTGCGGCAATGGGCGGCGTGACCGCGATCTTTGAAATGCCCAACACAAACCCCAGCACCACCACACCGGAAGCATTGGCGGATAAGGTTGCTCGTGGCACTGGACGGGCGTGGGTTGACTTTGCCTTCTTCCTTGGGGCGACGGCAGAAAATGCCAAGCATCTTGCCACGTGGGAAAATCTGCCCGGATGCGCTGGGATTAAGGTCTTTATGGGGTCGTCCACCGGTAATCTTTTGGTGGATGAGGAAGACGCCCTGCGGGAAGTCTTTTCCAACGGGAAACGTCGCGTTGCCGTTCATTCTGAAGACGAAACCCGCCTGAAAGAGCGTTTTGAAATGGTGCGGGATGGGGCTCCGGTCACTATGCATCCCGTATGGCGAGATGAGGAAGCCGCAGTCCGTTCCACGACCCGCCTGAAACGCTTGGCGGAGGAAACCGGACGTGCCGTGCATGTGCTGCATGTCACCACCGCCGAGGAAATGGAAATTCTGGAAAATCGTCCGGCAAATATGACGGTCGAAGTGACACCGCAGCATTTGACCCTATCCGCACCGGGAGCTTACGAGCGTAAGGGGACTTTGGTGCAAATGAACCCGCCAATCCGGGGCAAGCGGCATGTAGCGGCTTTGTGGCAAGGGGTTAAAGACGGCATTGTTTCTTGCCTTGGTTCCGACCATGCACCGCACACCCGCGAAGAAAAAGCCAAACCGTATCCGCAAAGTCCATCCGGTATGCCGGGCGTGCAGACTTTGGTGCCGCTGATGCTCAATCACGTCAATCAGGGCCGTTTGTCTTTGGAAGACTTTGTCGCCTTGGCTTCGACCCGCCCGGCTGAGATTTTCGGGGCAAAAGATCGCGGTAAAATCGCGGTGGGTATGCGCGCAGACCTGACGGTTGTGGATATGGCTGAGGAACGCATGATCAGTGACGACTGGATCGTCAGTAAGTGCGGCTGGACTCCGTTCCATGGCATGGAGGTCATCGGTTGGCCGAAAATGACCATTGTCGGCGGTAAACTGGTGATGCAGGACGATAAGCTGATTGATGAACCAAGAGGGCAGGCTGTGGTCTTTGACCTGTAAGGGCTTGTTCAGCTGTTTTGAAAGCTATGAGGGCGGGGCTTTGGTCCCGCCTTTGCTTTGTCTGACGTTCATTGGTGCAGATGGCGGATTTCAGGCACAAAAAAACGCGCTCAATGGCGCGTTCGGAAAAAAGATGGTGCCGCAGAGAAGATTTGAACTTCCGACCTCTCCCTTACCAAAAACGTGCTCCTATCTGCAACCCGCGCAAATGCTTGAAAGGAGCACGTTTTGCAACGGGTCTAGGCGCATGTGTTCTCTTTTGGTTCATGAAAAAAGGTTCAAGTGAACAACGGAGCACTTTCTTTTTTATGGTTGCCATTAAAAAACCAAAGCCTCCGAAGCGGTGCGTAGGTAGTCCGGTGAATAGCGGGCGTAAATCCTGCGCGTCGTGTTGACGTTCTTGTGTCCAAGGAATTGCGCAATCTCTTCCATTTGGATTCCGTCTTCTGCCATCCATACGGCGGCAGTGTGCCGCAAGACGTGCGGGGTAACTTCTGCAAGCCCTGCGCGTTCCGCTGCTTTGGCAAAACCTTTCTTAATATCGCCGACCTTCTTGGACCCGTACTCTACAACAAATTCGCACGTCGATGCATCACGCGCAGTTTGCAGCACAGCCATAAGGCTACGGTTTATTGGTACAGTTGCTCGTCCTTTCTGCCGCTTTTGCTCAAATGGGTTCCGCAACACGATGATTCCGCGCTCCATGTCTACCCGGTCCCATGTCAGGTCGAGGATTGCTTGCTTGCGTGCCCCTGTCGCCATAAGTAGAGCAATAGCGACCTTGATGTGAGGTGCGACGGCGTTTTCCAGAAGGGCGGAGAATTCGCGCCGGGTGAGGAACCTGTCTTTTGATTCCGGCTGTTGGGGAAGTTCAAAAGGCGGCACGTCATGAATGAGCTTGTTCTTCTTTGCCCAGTTCATGACAATGCGCAGGCGGTTAAGCTCTGACCAGATTGTCCCGTCTTTCCGGCCTTCTGCTCTGCGTCGCGTTATGTGTTTTCGGCATTTTTCAACAGTTATTGCTTCTGTCTCTAGGCCGTCACCGAATTCTTTTTCTAAGGCGGGCCAAGCGTATTTCATATTGTCGGCGAGAGTTCTGCCTTTGTGCGCTTTTACATAGGCATCCCAGAGGGTCTTAATCTTGTGATCCTCTGGCTTTTCAAGCTCCTGAACTATGCGGACTTTGATCTTTTCCGCTAACGCACGATGGCTCGTGCCGCATGAATGGCGGCGCGTTTGGCCTCCGTCACGATAATAGACGGCCCATTTGCCTCGGTAGAGCTTGAGTTGATAGTCTCGCATTGTTCGTGTTCCTCAACCGCCTCAACGGGGACGCGGTACAACTTGCCCAAACGGAAGCCGCGAAGCTCGCCGCGCTTAATCATTGACCGAACCGAGTTCGGAGAGCAACCCCAACGTTCGGCAAGCTGGTCAGGCGTGTAGGCTCTCTGGTTCAATTGTCCCTCCCTTCTTCCTGTTTGCTGGTCTTCCTCCAAGGCAGCCCAGTCGCCGCGTAGAACGGGATGCTAAAGCCGTCCCAACGGGATTCTGTATGCGCTGGCGGGCACTTGGTGACTTTGCCGCCTGCCGCAAAGTATGCGGCCTTAGCCTCGGCTTTGGCCTGCTGTTGCTGCTGTTCGTGCCGGGTCATCGCGTTAGCTCCCCGTACCCAAGCTCAGAAAGTATCTCTGCGAGGCGACCAGCGGATACGGATGCAGGAGCACCTCTTAATTCGGAGCGGCGCTTGAATTTTTCCCACATGACCGCTTTACGCTTTTGCTCGGAGTAGTCGGCCTCGCTCAAAAACACTTGGCTCGGGCGTCCGCAATCATTGTCACAAAGCATGCGGTTTGCCGGATCAAAGCGTATTTGCTTCCAATCTTTGCCAAGCGTTACCCACTTGCGGCCGATTTTTGTGACGGTCATGGTTTCGGTGGTGTGTCTGCGCCCGGTGTGCTCCGTGTGCACTACGAACAGTTCTTGACCGACGGTGAAATCATTTGGTGTCATTGGTCACTCCGCTGCTTGGTGGGTGGTTTCGGCAATGCCGCCCCATTGGTCAGCCATTGCTTTTGCAATGCCGGGGAAAAATCGGCTGCGCTCTTTTGATCTGTTGGGGCCGGGTGTTGCTTTGTGGACTCTGGCCCGTGCTGTTGTGCCGTCAAGTGATCCAGTGGGCACAAGAGGCGGGAGGCCACGCAGCCATAAGCATGTGCGCTTTTTCTCGTTATCCGGTCCGCCTGGATCATCGCCAAACTGCCATGGCTGGATTGACTGCGTGTGTGGCTTAAAATTTCTGATGCGCTCTTTTGCGTGCTTGTGCATGACCGGGTTTTCAACGGCGATCATAGGTACATCAGCATTCCACATGTGCGAGAAAAGCTCTGCTCCTTCGTCAAGCTCCTGCCACATTTGGTTTATCGTCTTGCCCTCTGGCGGCGCACTTAACCAGCGAACACCGGAATTGCAAAGCCGCGTGCAAGGAGGATGGGCAACAATGAGCATGTCCCATTTGTCCATGTGCAAGACGTTGCGCACGTCATCCTGGATGTGGCGATTAGAGCGATCATCCGATGGCTTGAGGTCACAAGACCAGGCATCATGCCCATTATCAAGAAACGCATTACGGACAATGCCTGAGCATTCGCAGGCGATAAGAACTTTCATCACGCACCCCGCTCTGGTTTGGTGGTTTGAGCCGGAAACTCGCGGTGTGCCACGCCGTCTAAGAGGTGACCTGCTTTGCGCTTGCCTATTTTAGCGCAGGGCCAGTCTGCATCACCGGGGGCGTTGCCCAACGTTGTGAGGTTGCCGTTGATGGACAGCATGTGTGTGCAGTCACCCCCTGCAAATCCCCATTCGCCCCACTGTTTAAAGAAAAATGGGGTGTCTGTGGCTGTGCATTGGTCGCGCAGGCCGCGCACCCAATCAGGGTGTATAGGGCGTGCTTTAGGGCCGCTCTCGCCTCCGACAATGAGCCAATCCAGTGCCGCTAAATCTGGTTCTGCTCCATGAATGGGGTTGATGTCTGACATGCCGCGCAGAGCGTCAAAATAATGCTTGGGGCGGTATCCATGCGGGTCTGGTTTGTCGATCCCGAACATTACGTCCATATCAAGGCGCGTTAGATCAACCGGACCAAGCAGAGGTTCCGCGCTCACAAAACGGACGGCTGCGGGGGCTGCCAAAAGTGGCGTGATCCGTTGTTCCGCCGTAGCTTGGTCCTCAACACTTACGCCAAGCCATAGGTTAGGCAGGGGCCAAGAACCATGCGGCGGATGTCCGCGATGGATGAGGGCTGGCGCGCGTGTTGTGTCACCTCCAAATTCTTCTGAGAGTTCGTAAGCGTGATATCCAATTGCCTCGTCACGATTTTCCCGACACATATATTCACACATGCGGTCTGGTCGCTTGGTTAGCACAATGAATGTGTGATGTGGGTTGAGGGCTACAGTAGCAAAGAGATAGTTGAGCCATTCCTCTTTTACGTTTGGATGAAATGTATCGCTTGTGCTGTTGATAAAAATTCGCCGTGGGCGTTTCCACTTGAAAGCCAGCTGTAGCGCACCCAATGAAAATTGAATATCTCCGGTCCAGCGTCCATCCTTGGTGAGGCTTTCGCCCCATTGCCCCGGCTTATGGAACCGTGCCGCCATTGCCTCCGCATAGCAGTGCATGCACCCTGCGGATACTTTGGAGCAACCGCGAAAGACGTTAAGGGTGGCGTCACACCATTCGATTTTGCTGTTATCGCTCATTCTTGGCTCCTTGAATCGTGATGGGGCGGATTAGACCTCTCTCCCAACGGGATGGCCTTAAATAAGCGCCACTCGCCCGTGCTGGATTCGAACCAGCGCCTCCCCGACGGGGTGTATTAGACCGCTCTACTACTGCGCACAGCTCAGCCAGAAACGCAGGACGGATTCGAACCGCCGATCTCCCCAATTCACAAACTGGTTAATCCTCGAACCTGTCCGCCATGTCTGCCAGACGTTCCCCGCCGATCTCCTTGCGGATGTCTTCGGGCATTTCGCCCAGAAGGGCTTGGAAGTCTCCCCGCGTCTGTGTCGCTTCCAGCTTTCGCAGTGCGATCTGTGCCGGGGTTTCGTTGGTGTCGGGTTCAACCACTTCCCCGGTATCGGCGTCATGGGGTGGTTCTGCTGCAAATTGGTCGAGCTTGCTTGCGTTGCCTTCGATCATCTGCGGCTCGTCGTGTTCGAGCGTATCCGGGTCAAAGACAACAATTTCACCGTGCTCAAGGTTTGTGGTTTTTCCGGTGTCGTAACTGTCAGCAATGTAGGCAGCCTTCTGCACGTCCATTGGTAAATACTTCGCAATACGACGAATGGCTGTCTTCTTGCCCATTTCTTCGTAGTGATCGACCCACGGGGAGCGGATAACCCCATTTTTCGGAAACGCTTTTGCCGTTTTGTAGCCTTGACTGTTGTCACGGATACGGTTGACTTGTGAGGTGGTCATAACGTCCCAGTGGCAACCGCCGTCTTTGAATTTCGCAATGGCCCAGAAGTGGGTGATCTCGCCCCGGTCATCGCCTTCATATGGTTTGTGGTCGAGACGTTCGTTCAGGCCGAACGCATAGTCAAAATGGTCTTTTTCGTAGACCGCTTGCGCCATAATGCTGCTGACTTCGCCGGAATTGCGGGCGAGAGAAATCAGCCCTTTGTATCCGGGGATAAACTGACATTTCATGACGTTCCGAACTTTAAACGGAATCAGATATGCCTGCCCAAGGACACCGTCCGGTTCAAGTCCGAGTTGCGCGCATGTCATGATTGCCGACAGAAAGCTCGTTCGTTCGCATTCCAACAGTTTCGGGTTGTTCTGCACCGCAGACATGACGACACGAACAAGGCGGTCCGGTGTCAGGTGTTTTGGCAGGGCCATTTCAAGCTGAGGACGCAGAGCCATAAGGGTGTTGCGTACGTCTCCGGCCTTTGCTTTCACGTCAGTGCTAAGCTGCCTGTTGCTCATTGGTCGCTTCCTTTTTCTTGGTGATTCTCAGGTTCCGGTATGCCGGACACTTAAACGAAACGTGGTTCTCCGCGACGGTCCCGGCGCTAATGCTGAAGCCATCGACTAAAGCCTTTGGTGCGTTGCCGATCTTGATTAGGATTTCAGCTTTCGCGGCATCCTTGGCTTTTTTGGCTTCGCGTTCCTTTGTCGCGGCTTCGTGATAGTCGTTGCAGAGCGCGGTGAGATAATTGTCGCCTCGGGCATCCATAACTTCGCCATCGCTGTTAATGCTGAGGGCAGCTATGGTTGCTGCGTCACGCTCAAAGTCTGGTTCCGGGCATTTCCCGGACGCAATGGATACCCAGAATGCGGCAATCTCATTTTCCAGCTTTGCAATCGTCTTATCGTGGCGGTCATACTCAAACACCTTGAGGTCATTGCCGCCGATCAGGACGCCGATTGCGCCCCAGCTACGCCCTGTGCATGCAAGCTGATCCTGTAGCTGGAGTTGGTACGATAGGGTAGGCTCCCCGTCGGGCCAGTTTTTGTATTCAAGCCAATCAACGGTTTTGATTTCCAGCACGCCCGGCCCTTTGGGGTGAGATACAATCTCGTAATCAAGAGATGCCCCCATGCCTTTGACCGTCTTGTGTTCGATGTACCGACGCACGTTGCGGACATTCCAGCCCATTTTCTTTGCAATGCCGGCGGCGATTGCAGGCTCAAGAACGTTACCCCAAAATACGCGGTCATTACTGCTAAGGTCTGGAGCAGGCATGTTTCCGGCTTTGATGTTCCAAAGCTCGAACAAGGTTATTTGTTTGTGTAGCCCAAAAAGAGCGGCAACCTCGGACGCGCCGATCCAGTTGATGCGGTCCTGAATGCTGATGTTTGTCACTGCACCATCTCCCGTACTTTGCGCTGCCGTGCTGCGTATAGCTTGCTGACGGTGCGCAGTTTTGCGGCGGCTTTGACGTTGCCCGCTTGCTCTGCCCGGATTGCCCGGATGATGCAGGCGACGGCCTTTGCACCATCTGCGGCGATTTGTGCTTGTGGCGTGGTCATTCCGCGCCCTCCGCCTTGGCTTTAGCTCGGGCCTTGAGGGCCTGATATTCTGCGAATGTGAGTTTATCTCCGGCCTTGATCTGCTTGCCGTCACACATTGGGACGCGACGATTGCCAAGATAATTAAGGTTGAAGCGTCGGGCTAAACCGCATACTGGACACACAAATTCATCGCTATAAGATTTGGTGTGGTAGTGTAGGCGCCCTGTCTGCTTTGTTGGATGAGGTGTGTGCTTGCTCATTGGAGCCTCCGCATAATGTCGTCGAGGCCGTCTTGAATGCTGCCGTAGTGCTCTTTCATGCTTTCGACGGCTGCGTCGATTTCTTCGCGGACGGACTCTAGCTTGTCTGCCATTCCATCGAGGTCGCTAACGCCAACAGGGTTTGCCCCTGCTTCTCCCTGGCAGGCCAGTTCTTGAAGGCGCTCAATTACCTCACAGATGCCGTGGTGGCAGTCTGAAAACTGGGTCACGACGTCGTTCAGGTTTTCTCTGGTCATAATCAAAATCCCCCGTGGATAACGTAGAGGCAGAGAGTTGCGGACAGCACCAGCGCGACGTATGCCGCAATCACCAGCTTCGCATCGGCTGACATGGGCGTTTTTGGTGCCGGAAACCGAATGTTGGTGATGGTGGTGGCAGGGCGTTTAAGCGTTTTCATCATCCTTGCTCCCGTCCTTGCCGGACCCAATCGGCAATCTTTTGGGCCATGTTCCGTTGACCTTCGGTGTGAGCCAGCTTCAAGGCATCCAGACCTGTCGGGCCGCTTGGTTTATTCAGCCCTTGCAGGTAAGCGAGGGCTTTTTCCCCATCAGTGCCGCGAAAGACGCGGGCAAACAGGGCGTTGCGCTCTTTTTGTTGCATGGCCCCGCTCATTGCGCGGCCTCCTGCAACGGGTTGTGATTGTGGACGCCGATCCAGCCGCTAACAGCACCCGGAGCAATCGCCAGCTTGCCCTCACGGATGCAGGGATAGCCGGGAACTTCCGGGGTGCGGGACAATTTGCAAAACAGTTCGGCGTTGTCGATCAAGTCAGAGATGCAGCTTTCGTCGTGGCAGTCATGGGCGTAGTTCAACGCCTCTGCCGCGCAGGTCGTCAGCTCGTCGCTGGTGCTGTCATCGTCGATAGCCGCTTGCAGCGTTGCCATGTATGCGGCGTGTGCATTGCGGATTTTGACCAAATGCGGCGCGTCAAATGCCGGGTCGTTGCGACCATCCCGAATGTCTTGAGTGTCCGGGTCTACGTATGCTGCGGTGACGTTAATCATGGGGGGTCTCCCTGTGTTGATAGGGATACTGTAGTGCGGTTAATAAACCGCGTCAAGAATAAAATACGGATAATTAACCGCATGAGGAACAGGGCAATAACGCGTACACTGTCCGGGGTTCGGTCTGGGGGGCGTTATGAGGTTTAAAGACAATCCGCCAGCGTGGATTTTTGCCGCACTGTTCTTGCTGGTCATGTTTTTTAACTGGAAGAACAGTAAGGATTTAAATCAAGCGTGTTCTGCCGTTGATGAAATCCAGATGCATGAGGCGAAATACCGTTTGCTGTTGCCAGGCTTCGCCAACAACGAAGACCTTAACTACGAATGGCGCAAGTTAAGAGATGCCTGCAAGAGAGTGGGCGAGGATATCAGAGGGGGCTGAATATGTTTGGATGGGTGAAGGAGAAAGCAAAAGCGAAGATTACGGAGACAAGGCGTAAGGAGGCCCGCGATTATGTGGAGGCTTTGGCGCAGATGGAAGACGACGAATTAGCCTCGTTGGTTGTGATTGCAACACACACGCGACACACTCTACTGAAACACAATAATTGGGATCTGCTTTATCCAAAGTCTGTAATCGAGGCTAGCCCGACAGCGATATTCGCTATTTCTAAACTTGTTAAAGATTTTCAAAATGATAAGCAGTTTATCTGTGCATCAGGGGCTATGGTTTGGGTACATACTTTGCGCTGCGTAGAAGAAGATGCCTTATGGTATCTTGGACGTGCTATATGGCGGCATTTATCACGCGGCTTTCCATACGTTCCTGAATTTGTGCGGGCACAAGAGCTAATTGGGGCATTCCCGAATGTGGAAGGCTATAATTTGGTCCCACATGGGCTATGGAGTGATCAATGCACCCCTTAATCCTCTCCCTCGCACTCCTTATCCCCATGGCTGCCCACGCCGAGCCTCCTGCATCATTCAGCCAAGCCAAGCGCATGGCTGTTGAGATTTACCGAGGCAACGAGCAGACGTTTTACTGTGGGTGCAAGTACACATATGTCGGCAAAAAGCTCGTACCTGATCCTGCCAGTTGTGGCTATGATCCGCGTATACCCGTGACCAAATCAGGCAAACCCAACGCGCGCGCAACACGCATTGAGTGGGAGCATGTTGTCCCGGCGTACTGGTTTGGGCATCAAAGGCAATGCTGGCAGGAAGGCGGGCGCAAGGCGTGTAAGAAAGACCCTGAGTTTGCCAAGATGGAAGCCGACCTGATGAACTTGGTCCCGGCAATCGGTGAGCTTAACGGTGATCGCTCAAATTACCGCTTCGGAATGATCGAGGGCGAGGCGAGGGTGTATGGCAAATGTGATTTTGAAGTCGATTTCAAAGGTCGTCGTGCGGAACCGATGCCATCCATTCGAGGCGATATTGCGCGTATCTATTTCTATATGCGGGACCGGTACGGGCTGAAACTGTCAAAGCAGCAGACGCAACTCATGAACGCATGGGCTAAGGCTGATCCTGTAAGCCCAGATGAGGCGGCGAGGGTGGAGCGCATCAAAGCGGTGCAGGGGGAGTAGATGGAAGCCAGCAACGTCCGTCCCTCTGAGATCATCGAGATTAAGCACCGACAATCAGGCGGCAAGATTGAGGCCGTGGTTGTGCTTGCGGAGAACGTGGGCGCGGATACGAAGGCGAAGATCACGCAGGACCTAAAAACAAACCCGGCTGTTGACCGGGTGCTGTTTGAGATATCTGGTATCACGTGATGCTAAAACAAAACCCCGCCAGTTGGCGGGGCTACCGTTCTGTTTTCCAGAATCTATGCTCTTTATCAAGGAAAACAACATACAACGTGTTGCAGCAAAAAATATATTCGCTGGGTTTTCTTGCTTTACCATTCATTTCACTGATTGTTTTTTGGTTGAATTCTCCAGGAATCACGAACCCTACCAGTCGAATTTTTCCTCCAATACGGAAGCGTGCCCACTCTGCTTGATGGGGGATGTTAAGTGGGCATTTAAATTCAGTATCCCGACTTCTGGGGAAGGTTTTATAGTTTGTGAACCGTTTCTGCCTTGTCCAATGTTCAAGAGAATTCCCTGAGAATTGCGTAATCTTTTTAAGCAGGTCGACTAGCTCAGCTTTATTCCAGTCTGAGAAATCTTGCCCTCCATGCAAACCTTCATCAAAAAAAGAAAAGTTAAATTTACATCTCTGTGCAATATCAGGGTTTAGTGAAAGCAGACATGTTTCTTTCTTTTTTCCCTCTATAAATGCACTCTTCCTTTTGTTGCTCTGGATCATAGGCTCGGAACTCCGCCGATTTTGCCGGAATTGTATAGTGGAGCTATTGGGCGATCATTTCGCAATATGTTCGTTGGTAGTTCATCGAGTCTATAACAGTAGCTCTCATTATTTTCTTTGTTGACTAAGTAAGTGCGGTATTTGCCGAGATAATCAAGAATTTCTGAATTGTGTGATGTGAATAGTAGCTGTGCATTGTTATTTTCTGTTGTGATAAAGGTTTCAACTACAAATGCCAAAATGTGAGGGTGTAAATTAGAGTCGAACTCGTCGATACAGAGCACTGCACCAGTTCTAATGGCAAATGCATAGTCCATCATCTTCAAGAAAAGTGATTTTGTGCCATTTGATTCTGTGGCCTGTGTTACAGAGTGTTGTTTGCCATTGGCTTCGTGGATGAAGAGGGGGTAGTAACTGGTTTTGCCAGTCTCCTCATCTTTGCGAGTGTGGATTATTATATCAACAATTCCAGTGTCACATTTTTTTATAATGTTTTTTGTAAAATCTAGAAGGTCTTTGTGTTCGTGATATACCTTACATACAGTATTGAGGTCAAATAATTGAGGGCGATATCCGATGTATGAGACGTTTGATAATATCCAATTGAAGAAATTGTAAATCTCGCGCAATGTATCGTTCTCAATATTGCTATAATAACGACTTGTGCTAATTAAAGATGCATTATCACGGAGCGCCATTTCACGGAGTTTAGTGAATTCATTAATTGTTGCATCTGTGATCTTGTTAAACTCGCGTTCAATTATTTTTGAGAATTTTGTTTTTTTCCTATAAATGACTTCCTTTATAACGGCTTTATCCGTAGCTGTAAGGTTGTATTTATAGTGGCCAGATGCCGTTGTGAACTCAACTTCGAATTCTGTGGGCTCTGGGCTGTCGTAAAAAGGCTCAAACAGCAATGGGTTTTCAGGCTCATCTTGGAATGAGTTTGTGCAGAAATGTTTTAGAAACGATAGCGCGCGAATTATGTTTGTTTTTCCTGATGCGTTATTGCCTTTAATGGCGATTACGCGTGCAATATCCTTATCATTCGTCAGGTCTCCCTGCGCTGATTTTGGTTGCTCAAACGAGATGGCAGCGCCTTCTTTGAATGAGAAGAAATTACTAAAGCTAAATGAGATAATCATATCGTTCCCCTTTGGTCAGACCTTATATACAGCATATATGGTGACTAAAAGGTAAATTTTGCCAAATTTGTCAGAAAGTGCGATTTAGACCACGTTTTTTTTGGTGTTTTCCTCACAACGCCCGCGCATACCACACGACGCGCCCGATGATGTTCGCCTCATCCGCTGTTAGGCTGTACTCACTGTGGTGTGTGTTGTCGGATATGACCTTGATTTCTGGCGGGTCACTGCGCGGCACACGCTCAATCCGCTTAACCACGATCCCGTAACCATCCCAAAGAGCAAATACGCCGGGTGGAGACGGATTCTTGTCGGCTGTGTTGACCATAACTCTGTCGCCAGATTGCAGCGTCGGGTGCATAGAGTCGCCAATGACCTCGATGATGCGCGCACTCTTGCGGCTAATCCTCAGTTCTGATTGCAGATAGGACTCCGGCAGTCCCCAGTCAGCTTTAATCGCATCCGTTGCCATCATGCCGCCGTTGTCGTCCATCACATAGTCAAGCTGGCAATCGCCACCTCCGCCCATGCCAGCGCGTACGTCAATTTCCGGCACGCCCTCAGGCTTTGGCGGGGGAGGTGTGTAGGGCTGAATCTCTGTTTCGTCGGTGGGTCTACCAGTAACGAGCCACTCCATAGATACTTGCAATACTCTTGCAAGCGCATGCACGCGCTCCGCGCTGGGCCACTGGCGTTTTTTGATGTTGCGAATCAGGTCTGGCTTACCCGTGGCTGCCATACTTGCTGCACGGTCAGACATACCAAGTTCTGAAATGCGGCGCTCCACGCGCTTGATAAATGCTTCAATTTCCATACGGACATTAACCCGCATCTTTGTGATTATGTCATGCGGTTAATTAACCATTGACCTTACGGTTATTTAACCGTATCGTTTGTGTGTTATTAACCGCGGGATGGGCAGATGACTCTTAGAGATAACCTGATTAGTGGCGCAGAAAAGTTTTGTAACAAACACGGCATTTCAAAAGCGCGGCTTGCAACCATCGTCACGAACAATGGGAAGTTTTTTAAGCTCCTTGAAGGCGGTGGAGACTGCACGACAGGGGTTTATGAGCGGTTTCAGACTGTTTTTGAAGACCCCGGCGCATGGGCCGCTGCCCAAGAAGCTGATCGTGAGCGCCGATCTCGAACCGCAAAACCCGAGGTGACGCAATGACTATTCGAGGCTTTTTAGCATCTCTAACGTCCAGTCTAGGGTTTCGAGGTCGCCCGTTGTCATGTTCGGATTGTCCTTCACCTCTTGATAAGCCTTTTCCACGTCTGCGGCTAAGTCTTGAGGAAAGGATGGCAATTCGTTCCGCAGAGCGCGAGCGAGTGCGACGGCTAGGATTGCCACAGCCAGACCTGAAGGAGCTCGATCGTTTGGTTGATTTGGCATCTGAGTACATCTCCATACATGAGGTTATGGGGGCCCCGTATTCTATCCTCGCTCTTGATGACGGTCATGTTCTGGTCGTTCAGGTCACAAAGATGGACCAGAGAACGGCTGAAAATATGGCCCGTGCTCAATTTTGCATGTCTCAACAAGGCCCGTACCCGAACGCGAAAACCAAAGGGACTCGGTCATGACTCCCCTCGGTCACTCGTTAAGTCGCCGCGCCCCCTCATTGGCGGCGGCAGGGTGCTGCATTGGGTTGACGATCCCCCCGTCACAAGCAGCCCGTTGCAGCACCCATTCATCCCATGACGGCGGGATTCTTCCTGCGTCCCGTTCTTCGGCTCGCATGATGAGCCACCAAGCCAAATCCCCCATGATGTCCCTCCTTTCCATGCTGCCAGTAGAGCACGGCAAGGGGCAGGGGTCTTGTCAAACACAATTGGAGATTTAGACCGATGGCCCCGCACAAGCCACGCGATCCGCAAACCTTTGATTCCGCAGTGTTGCGCATTCTTGGCGTGCTTGGTCCTGACCGTGTGGCTGAGGTTGTCGGAAAGTCTCAAGCACTTGTTTACAAATGGGCTGATCCTGACTGCGACCAGAAGCCAAACATTGAGCAGGTACATAAACTTGACGAGGCAATGCAGGCAGCAACGGCAGAGACACCAATAACGTCATTGCTAATGCGTAAACTCAACACGTCACCGCTCGGGCATGCCGGAAAAACCTTGCCTGAGCGTATGTGCGAAATTGTCAGCGAGCTTGGCGATTTGACCAATGCACAACGCCTTGCTTTAGACCCGTCCGGCCCCGGTGGACGCTCCGTGACGCCGCGTGAATATGCGGAAATATCCGGTGAAATTGCCGAAGTCATTGAAGCCCTGAACAGATACCAGCGCGATCTTGACGCCGCTTACGGGGTGAGGGCAGCGGAATGAGTGATATTCGCCCCGATTCCGATCATTACCCGACACCACCGGAAGCTGTCCGTGCTCTGTTGAGCGTTGAGGCGTTTCCCGGTGGAATTTGGGAACCGTGCGCCGGAACTGGCGACATGGCGGAGGTGTTGCGTGAAGCAGGTCATACCGTCCGTGCAACCACGATCGAGGACGTTAAAAACGATCCGAAACGCCCAAAGCGGCGCGTAGTTGGTGGCGTTGATTTTCTCGCGAAAACCGAAACCAAGCACCCAAACATTATTACCAATCCGCCATATGGAAAATTGTACGGCGAGAAAGACCGTTTTGCGGCTGAAAAGATGATTCGGCACGCTTTTGGAATCGGCGCAACAAAAATAGCCATGCTGATGAACCGTAAATTTTACGGCAGCGTAGGCCGCGCGCGTGGCCTCTGGGTTGATTGCCCATTGGCCCGGATTTGGGAGTTCGCCGATCGGTTAACCATGTACCCCGCCGATTATGACGGGAAAAAGGGAACATCAACAGAAACCTATGCATGGTTTGTCCTTGAATACCCGTTCCAGAAAGTCATTCCGCCGTGCGGTCTTTTGATTGCTGGCGATTTCAAAATTGCTGACCGGGGCAACTCCCACGGTGCTGCGACGGCGCCGAAACAAGCTGTGATGCGCGAAAGCGTTAACCCGTCCCCGGCATCGGTATGCGTCTCCACCGATGGATACAGCGGGAATCACGGCACGTCGCAAACCTCAATCATGGAAGGAAAAACGTTATGAGGACTATGGATGTAGATGACCGTGTGATGCTCATTTCTGACGGCTTACACAGTCAAATTTCGGATTGGTTGGTAGATCGCATCCGGCAACTCCCAAAAACATGGCGGGAAATGACCGAGCAGGAACAGCGGGAAGTCATTGAGAGCGCTATTTCGGCTTCTGGCGCACTTGTACGCGCAACCGTTAACACCGTTGCAGCCGACGAACGCAAAGTGATCGTTGCGGATTTGGACAAGGTTGAATTTAAGGACGGTATCAAGGCCCAAATCTCTTGTTCTCGTACATCTGAATACCGACACGAACTATCGGACGCCCAAGGACAGCAAATCCTTATTGTCGTTGCTGACGCTGATAAATACATGGGCGGCGACCACCCAGAAGCCGAACCAGATCAGCCGCCGTTATTTGATCGGACAGCAGCGGGGGCAGAGGACGCTGCCATGCATACGGCGGCGGCGGAGTAAGCGTCATGGCTATTGTCGTTGCCTTGGATATTGCCACAACAACCGGGTTCGCTGTGTATCGCAACGGCGAATATATTTCCGGTTCTGTCAAGTTTGCCCCCGGCGAACATCCGGGGCAACGGCCTGCACGCCTTCGGGCGTGGCTGACGGAACAAAAATACAAACACGGGGACATTGATTTCATCGTGTTCGAGGATGCCTTTAACCAAAAAGGGCAGGCTGCAACCGTGTTTCAGCGCTTTGTCGGCGTCCTCATGGCATGGGCTTATCACCATCAAATCGGGGTGATGGGGGTTCCTGTATCAACACTAAAAAAGTTTGCAACCTCATACGGTGCAGCAACCAAGGAACAAATGGTGGAGGCCGCCAGAAATGCGGGCTTTCGCGTTGATTCCCATGACGAGGCGGATGCTATCAACCTGCTTCGCTACACCCTGTCTACAAACCCTCAGTTACTCAGGAGGGCAACAGCATGACCAGCAACCTGCAAGAGGCCGTGAACCGCTTTGATGCAGCCCGTAAGCGCGGAGATAAGCGCGGCATGGGACACGCTCAGGCGGTCATTAGATCAATCCGGCGCGCCCAATTTCGGCGGCAATTGCCGTTTTGGGCGCGGCTTAAACATTTTGCAAAGTGGGGGCGTTAATGTCCAAAGCACCTGCAATGCCGTTATTTGTGGACGCCTTCATGGCGGACACTATGCACCTGACCGAAGCAGAGGTCGGTGTTTATATGCGCCTGCTGATGTGTATGTGGCGCAGCGAAGGCAAGCTGCCGAATGATGATGATCGTTTGGCACGCTTCGCGCAGGTCGCTAAAGCCAAGTGGGTTAAAAAATTTCGCCCGGTTTTGGAAGTTTTTTTCGAAGTTTCTGACGATTTTTTGACGCAAAAAAGGCTCAAAAAAGAATGGGAATACGTACAAGAAAAGACTGAAAAAAATCGCAATAGCGGGAAACGTGGTGGAGAGGCTAAGGCGCGGAAAAATAAAGAAACTACCTTAGCGAACGCTACCGAAACGCTAGACGAAAATCATAGCGAACGCTCTAGCGAAACACCTAGCGAAAGCCTGCCAACCCATACCCATACCCATAAAGATGAAGATAAATATAAATATTTATCCTCATCAACGCGTGAAGAAATCCATCTGGCAGCAAGCGAGTTTGAATACCTGCTCGTGAAGTCCGGTCACACTCCGTCTGACCTGCATGCGCAAATTCAGGCTTTGGTCAATCGCTACGGCGGCGGGGCACTCATGGACGCAATCGAGCGGGCGAGGGTCAACTGTGCCGGTGTCCCCCTGAGCTACGTCCTCGCAACCCTGCAAAATTCCGAAACAAAAATCCCGAGAGGCGAAGTCAAGCCCAAGTCTGACGAGCGCCCTCTCTGGGAGCAGTACGGCATGACGCAAGAGCAATGGGAGGCTGTGTGATGACTGACGTGTTTGTGGCAAGCAAAATTACCAAATACATCGTTGCTCCGCATGAGGTCCGGTACAAACCGATCACCCCGGAAGCGACACGGAATGCGTGGATTGAGGATGCTGTCGAAGACCTTGGGCGGTTTGATGCAGATGTTTTGTCCGGGGCGTTTACCATGGTCCGACGTGGACACCGCAAAGACCAAAAACGCAACAACTGGACGCCGGAGATTTGCGATTACCTGTCTGCCGCTCAGCGTATCCAAACGGAACGCACCACACACCAAGGCGGGACGGGCGAAGGAAATTTAGGGGCGATCAATGCAGCTGCTGCAAAGTACGCAGGAGAGTTTCCTTGGAAGGATCGCCAAGGCATACGGATTCATGAGGCTGGTGTCCCGGCTAAGGAAATCAGGGATTACGTCAAGCCGATAGCCGTAAAGCAACTGGGGCAGGGGTGGGCCGAGCCTGATGTACGGATTCCTGAGGATGTCGTTGACGCCATGGTCGCAAAGTGGCGCGGAACGTTAGGCCGCGATACTGCAAGGCGCAATCCGCAACCGGTTCGAAAAATGATTGCCGGGGCTGTTAAACGCCCGCCGAAGCCGGAAAACCACACCAACGGTCTATGGACTGATAGCGGATGGGCTGGACATAGCGAGCCAAAAGCGGCGGGGGTGGCGTGATGGTTGGTAGACCTACGAAATTCTGCCCTGAACTCGCTGATGCGATTTGTTCCCGTATGATTGAGGGCGAGAGCCTACGGGCTATTTGTCGGGATGATGATATGCCTTCCGCCGGGACAGTCCTTCGTTGGGTTGGAGAGGGCGAGCGAGAGGATGCCGATCCTGATAAGCAGATTTTTCGCAATCAGTACGCGCGCGCGACTGAGGCAAGAGCCGATTATTTCGCCGAGGAAATGCTGGATATCGCCGACGACGGCTCTAACGACTGGATGGAGCGGCGCGACGCTGATGGAAAAAAAGTCGGATGGCAGGTCAATGGCGAGAATATCCAGCGTAGCCGCTTGCGTGTTGATGCTCGGAAATGGAATGCGGCACGTATGAAGCCCAAGAAGTACGGCGACCGGATGGCTATTGCTGGCGATGACGACAGCCCGTTGCGGATCAACGTTAAGAGTTGGGAGGGCGAGTCTGGTGAGTGAGGTCAATCTCCCTAACGAGTGGTCCCCGCGTGATTACCAGTTGCCGTTTTTGCGGTATATGGACCCGCACGTTACCCTGCGCATTGGGAGCATAGGCCAAGGCGGGCGCGCTGTGCTGGTCTGGCACCGTCGGAGTGGCAAGGACTCAACGGCCCTAAACTTCACGGCTTGCGCTGCACATCGCCGCGTTGGTGTGTACTGGCACATGTTGCCGACGGCAACGCAGGCACGTAAGGCTGTATGGGACGGTATCGACCGGGACGGGCGCAATATCCTTAAGCAAGTGTTCCCGCCAGAAATCAGGGCAGCCACCAACAAGCAAGAAATGAAGATCGAGCTTAAGTGTGGCTCTGTCTGGCAGCTTTGCGGCTCGGACAACTACAACAATCTTGTGGGCGCAAACCCCGTAGGCGTCGTGTTCTCTGAGTATTCGCTGGCTGATCCGGCAGCATGGGATTACGTGCGCCCGATTTTGGCAGAAAACGGTGGATGGGCTGTGTTCATCTTCACCCCACGCGGGCGGAATCATGGCTACACGTTGCTGCAAATGGCGCAGCAGAACCCGGAATGGTTTGCCCAAGTGCTTAGCGTGGACGATACGCGCCGCCCAGACGGTCAACCCGTTACAACACCAGAAGCCATCGATGAGGACAGAAAATCAGGCATGGCTGAAGAAATGATACGTCAGGAATACTGGTGCAGTTTTGATGCTGCATTGGTTGGAGCGTATTACGGTCGCCAGATGGAACAGGCGCGTAAGGACGGGCGTATTGGCTCCGTGCCGTATGATCCTAAGCTGCCCGTCGAAACTTGGTGGGATTTGGGCGTAGGTGACAGCACGTCTATTTGGTTTGCGCAGCGGGTGGGGCTTGAGGTCCGCCTGATCGACTACTTGGAGGCCAGCGGCGAAGGCTTGCCGTATTACGTGAAAGCGCTACAGGCCAAGCCCTATGTTTATGGTCGGCATATTGCACCGCATGATATCGAAGTGCGGGAGCTTGGTACGGGCAAAAGCCGGAAAGAGACAGCCGCAAAGCTCGGTATCCGCTTTGACGTGGCCCCGGCGCAGTCCATTGAGGACGGTATCGAGGCTGTGCGCTCCATGTTGCCGTCTTGCTGGTTTGATGAGGCTAAGTGCAGTCGAGGCATTGAGGCTCTGTCCCAATATCGCAAGGAGTGGAACGACAAGACCCGCGATTTCAAGAATGCCCCATACCACGATTGGACCAGCCACGGCGCAGATGCGTTCCGTTATGGTGCCGTTGCACGGGAACGCGGCAAGCTCGGCAATCGTCCGATTATTGCGGATACAGGCTTCGGGGTGCTGCGATGACGGATACTTGGTTGCTGATCTTCCGCGACGTTGAGACAAGCTCACCAGACGCTACGTGGTCGCAGCGGTTTCTGGCGTGGTGCGTTGGGTTCCTCCGCCCCGGTTTCCGGCATGTTCAGGCGGTCCACCCGTTGGCGCATAACCCTGATGTGGCGATCGTCTACAACCCATGCAGCACTAGCACACAAATCCATTTGGCAATGATGGATACAGTCATGGACGACATTGCCAACCATCCGATCATGCAGACCGCAACCGTTATCGAGGTGCAAGCCAAGGACAGGACAAGCGTCATGCCGAGGATTGCTCATACCTGTGTGACCAATGTGGCTCATGTCATTGGCTGCAAGTCACGGCCTTGGTGGACCCCCTACAAGCTCTACACACATCTTCAACAGCAGCAAGGACAAGCAAAATGACCGCAATCTTTAACCCCAAGAAGCCTGACACCTCCGTGGCAGAGGAGCAGCTTAAAATGACCAAGGATGACCGGGAAAAGACAGAGGCCAAGAACAAAGCAGCGCTTAACGCGGCTCGGTCCGGTCAATCTGGTCGGTCGCTGTTTGCCTACGCGGGGGAACAGGGTGTTGATGCCCAAAAAACCAAGCTTGGAGCCAACTAATGAGTGCGGCAAAAGAGCAATACTCAGACCCGATATTGCGCAGGTTTGCGCGGGCTGAGACAAAGCGACGGCAGTGGGACAGCCTGCTGCGCGAAACATACCGTCTGGCATTACCCAATCAGGATGATCCTGACATCCATACGCGCGGCAGTAAGCGGGATTCCGAGATTTTCGACGGTACTGCGGTGCGCGCCACCAAATGGAAGCGGGCAAAGCTGCACGGTGATCTGTTCCCACCGTTTCGGCACTGGACGCGTTTTCTACCCGATACGCTGGACGAGGATGACCTTGGACCAGCGGACGCACAAGAGTGGGCAGAGTACGCCGAGGACGCAGAGCGCAAGTTTCACAAGGCGATTGATCGATCCAATTTCCATTTGGAAGTGCCGCTTGCCCTTGGCGATGCCATGGTTTCAACTGGAGCCTTGCTAATTCAGGAAGGGACGCCGGATGATCCGTTGCGGTTTGAAGCTGTGCCGATTTCCCAAGTCGTGCCGGAAGAAAGCCCAGACGGGACAATTCGGACGGTGTTCCGTGAGTTCGACGTACCGGGGCGAGACATCCTTGAACGGTGGCCCGATGCGAAAATTCCTGACGATAAGGCTGACCGCATCAAGGACGACCCGGACGCCGCGTTTAAGGTCGTCGAGGCGACGCTATGGCAAACAGAGACACGGGACTATGACTATGCCGTGTTTATTTTGGATGGTGAGTGCCGGATTGTCACGCGGTCCTACAAGTCTTCGCCATGGGTGGTTTTCCGTATGGATAAGGCCACCGGGGAAACTATGGGGCGTGGCCCGGTTATGGATGCACGGGCAGACATTGCCACGGCAAATAAGACCAAGGAGCTGATCTTAAAAAATGCCTCCATTGCCTGCACCGGGATTTGGCAGGCCGAAGATGATGGCGTACTCAACCCGGCAAACATCAAGCTGGTTCCCGGCGCGATCATCCCCAAGGCCGCCGGGTCGGAAGGGTTGCGACCATTGGAAGCTCCTGGCAAGTTCGATGTGTCGCAATTGCTGTTGCAGGATCTACAGCAAGACATCGAACACGCAATCAAAGGGCCGAGTTTGCCGCCAGTGGATGCAGGAGCGCGGACAGCCTACGAAATGGGAGAACGTCGAGCTGATCAAATGGCGGTCGATATCCCCATGAGTTTGCGGCTACTGAGTGAGCTGGACTTTCCGTTGGTTACTCGGTGCCTTGCTATTTTGGCATCGCCAAGCATGGCGGGCAGTCCATATGCCATTGCTCCATTTGATATGGGTGAACGCGAGGTTCGGCCTGTGCCCGTGTCTCCGCTGGTCCGTTATCAGGATATCTCCGACGCGCAGGAGCAACAGCAAGCCCTAATGATGGCAATGCAGATCGACCCAGAAATCACCATGACGCTCCTTGAGCGTGAGCGGTACATCCGAGGTTTCCTCAAAGCTCACGGCTTTAAGGCTGACAATATGCGCAGCCCAGAGGACGTGCAGCAAGAGCGTGAGCGGCAGGCGCAGCAGGCTCAGGCCATGCAAATGATGCAAGACGTTGCGGCAGCAGGCGAGGCCGCAACCAAGGCAGGGCAGGGCGCGCAAGCCGTTGGCCTGATGCCCAAACAGTAACAACACCGTACAAAGGACAATCCCCCCATGTCTGATAATGCACAACCAATCACACCCCCGGCAGCAGCAGAGCCGCAATCTCTTTTGCCGCCAGCATCCGCCCCTATCGCGCAGCCCCCGGCAGAGGGAGTGCAGCCTCCAGCCGTGCCGGAAGGACAGCCCAACCCGCGATCCATCACATACAACGGCGAGACGCTGGAAATCCCGGATAACTATTGGGACGCAGAGGCCGGGGCCGCAAACATCGGGGCCTTAGTCAAATCAAACGTTGACCTCCGTAAAAAGCTGTCGGAGGAACGCCCGGAACCACCGGAGAGCTACGAAATCGTCGTGCCTGAGGATTTCGCCAATCAGGGCGTATCTATCGCGGCCGATGATCCACTTGCGGCGAGTGCGCAAGAATGGGCAAAGAAATATGGACTGACACAGGACGCGCTGAACGAAGGTATCGCGCTGTATCTCGGCGGTAGGCTTGCAGGGTTGCCAAGCCGTGAGACAGAACTGCAAAAGGTCGGTCAGGCTTTTGGTGACGGCGCAGACAAGACCATGGCGGACCTTGCGAACTGGTCGCGCGGTGTCGCTGGTGATGATCCGGCGATGATGCAAGCCCTTGATGCTGTGTCGTCTACGGCAGACGGCATTATCTTGCTGCACCACCTCAAGTCTAAGCTTGCAGCACCGTCTCCGATGATTCCGGGGGCGAAGGTTCCCACGTCACCCGCGCTTGATGAAGATGCTCTCCGGGCTTTGCAGGCGTCTGATGCGTACATTTCCGGCGACCCGGCAACACGCAAAAAGGTCACAGAGGGGTGGGCACGGCTTTACCCCGGTGATGTTGCCTAATTGTAGCTATTTTGTACGTCAAACGTATTGACAGGCGGGCCGCGATATGGTGGGTTATACCTATTGCGGCCTATCTGCGTTTGCAGACCTGCAATACTCTGATTTGCTGGTTATCCAGCCGTCGGCCCATCTTGGCCCAGACCCGACGTATCGCCCGGTAGTCACACCGCTAGTGACAATCCCGAGGGTTGATGCGTCTTTTTTATGCCCTCGGTGTATCGCAACGATTACGAGGGCTTTCTCATGAGTCAATCAATTACAGTCGCCTTTACCAAGCAGTACGAGCGCGACGTTCATGTCGCCTATCAACGCATGGGCGCAAAACTGCGGAACACCGTCCGTACCAAAACCGTCAACGGTGCCGCATCTACGACGTTCCAAAAAGCTGGAACTGGCACAGCTGCTACTAAAACCCGACACGGCAAAGTCCCGACGATGGACGTTGATCATACCAACGTTGAGTGTTTCCTGCACGATTTTTATGCAGCCGATTGGGTCGATAAACTGGACGAAATCAAGACCAATATCGACGAACAGAAAATCCTTGTCGATGCTGGTGCATATGCTTTGGGCCGCAAAACCGATGACCTGATTATCGGGGCGCTCAAGGCGACGAACAAAGCGGTCGGTACGTACACGGCGGGCCTCACCAAAGCCAAGCTGATGGAATCTTTTGAAGCCTTGAACGCTGCCGATGTGCCGGACGACGGTCAGCGTTTCGGGGTCGTTGGTCCACACCAATGGAACGAACTCCTGAACATTGATGAGTTCAAGAATTCAGATTTTGTTGGGGATGCATATCCGTGGCTGAAAGGCACCGAAACTCGGAAGTGGCTTGGCATTGTCTGGATGATGCATACCGGGCTCCCGTTGTCTGGTGTAAGCCGTGACTGCTTCCTGTACCACAAAACCGCCGCAGGTCATGCAATCGGCGCGGAAGTCAAGTCTGACATCACTTGGCACGGCGACCACGCCGCTCACTTCATCAACAACATGATGAGCCAAGGCGCATGCCTGATTGATGAAGCGGGCATTATCAAAATCAAGTGCAAAGAGGACAGCGCAATCGCTTAACGCGCGGCTGTCTCAATTGTCGCCTGCCCTCGCATGAGGGTGAGCTGAAACGAAAAGGATTCGGGCTATGCCTCACGACAACAAAAAACTTGAGCTGCTTGCAGGTGGCGGCGCCGCACAACGGCTCTGGGCCTACAAAAGCGACGACGCAAAAGCAAGCATCGTTGCGGAAGGATATTTCAACGACGCCTCGGGCGTTCTTCGTGTTGGCGATTGGATGATGATCAACGCCTCCGACGGATACGGCCTTGCTGTGGTTAACCAGAACTCCGGTGGCGTGGTTGATGTAACCGACTTGACCGCTGTCGGTGCCGCAGACGCGACCTAAAGACTTCCATGACCATCATCATCACCGTGGAGCGGGAAACCGCTCTGCGGACGGATCCCCCGGCAATATGTGAGGCTACACCATGGCTTTGTCCGATATACAGATTTGTTCTCGTGCATTATTGAGCATTGGTTGCGAGCCTATTTCCAGCTTTTCAGACGGCACGGCAGAGGCCGAAGTTGCGTCGATGCTCTATAGCGGCGTCCGTGATGCGGTTTTGTCGGCGTATCCGTGGAGTTTTGCCACTGCGCAGCGTGAGCTTGCCAAAATAGCGGCAGCCCCAGTAGCCGACTTTGCAAACGCTTACCAGCTTCCAGAGGATTTCCTAAGGGCGATGAGTGTCGGCACGTCGCCTCTCAACATTGGACGTGGCGCGTCCTATCGCATCCATGAGCGGCGCATCCATACCGATGCTGACAACATCGTGCTGACCTACATCTTCCGTCCGCAGGAATCTACCTTCCCGCCGTTCTTTGATCAGGCGTTGATTTGCCGTGTTGCTGCTGAGTTGTGTCTGCCGTTGACGGAAAACACATCGCGCACGGAACTACAAATGAAGCTGGCTGATATGGAGTTCCAGCGGGCAAAGAACATTGATGCGCAGCAACAAAGCCCCAATCGCGTCGAAGACTACACGCTGATCAATGTGAGGTAAGGCATGGTTCAGCGCATTAACTCTATCCAGACCAACTTTTCAGGCGGCATGCTTGACCCGAATATGGCGGCCCGCATTGACGTGGCGGCATACAAGCAGGGCGGCAAAGACCTGACAAATGTTCTCGGGCTGCCTCATGGTGGTGTCAGCATACGCCCCGGTTTGTCATATCTGGCGGAGATACCAGCAGCAAATGACGGTGCGCGGCTTATCCGTTTCGAATTTTCGACAGATCAGGTGTATCTGCTGGTGCTTAGGGCCGAGGCTATAGACGTATATATGCCGGACGGCAGCAAAAAAGCGACGGTGCAAACCACGTACACGGCTGACCAAGTGCCGTCTGTCGCGTGGACGCAAAGCCTTGATACGCTGATTCTCGTTCACCCCAACCACCCGCCTGCCAAGTTAATGCGCCAAGGCAGTCATGAGGCGTGGGCATTATCCGATATAGCCCTGCAAAACATCCCAACCTATGACTTTGATGGGGATGGTGACGGCACCGGGACAACCCCGCCCGAACCTGTGTGGTCGGCAACGCGAGGATGGCCCCGGTCGGTGTTTTTGCACGAGGGCCGCTTGTATTTCGGCGGCTCCAAGTCACGCCCCCAAACCATCTGGGGTAGTCGGTCGGGCAAGTTCTTTGATTTCGAAACTACGGCGGATGCTCTGGATGATGAGGCCGTTGAAATGACGCTCGACAATGACCGCGTGTGCGCAGTCCAACAGCTTTATTCATTAAGCGGCTTCTTCGCCTTTACATCCGGGGGCCTGTTTGCCCGTACGAGCGACACGATCATTACCCCGAGTGCGTTCATGCTCCGGCGATCTTCGGAGGTTCCGGCTTCGGCTGCGCGACCAGCAGAGCTTGACGGGTCTGTCCTGTTTATCAAGGACAGCGACAACGGGCACAGCTCCGTCTACGAGCTGAGCTACAACTACGAGATCGAATCCTACAAAGCCGAAGATATCGCCCTGCTTGCAGGATCGTTGATGCGTAAGCCTGTGGAAATGGCGGCTCGCCTTGGCAACGAGCAAGATAGTGCAAATCACCTGTACGTAGTGAACGGTGCTGATGGCACTGTAGCTGTCCTGAACAGTCGCAAAAGCCAAAACATGACCGGGTGGACCCTGCTTGTCACAGATGGGCAGGTATTGCGCGTTGCCGTGGTTGGTGGTGTGCCGTATTTCCTCGTCCGTCGTAACATTGCGGGCGTTGACAGACTGTTTTTGGAATATCTCAATTTTAGCGGCGCACTTGATTGTGGATCCGCTCAATCTTCCGAATTCGAAAAAGACACATGGTCCGGCTTTGCGTGGCTTGAAGGTGCAACCGTTGACATGATTGGTGATGGGTCGCCGATTGGTCAGACTGTTGTCACGAATGGCGAAGTTCTCACACCGTACCCCGTTAAAAATCTTGAAGTCGGGTTTGCCTTCGATTGGGCGGTCGAAACCATGCCAGTTGATACAGGCACGCAAGACGGAATGGCTACAGGCGGGCGGCACCGCATTACAAAAGCGGCAATCCGCATGCACGACACGGCAGGCGTTACGGTGAATGGACGGCTGCTTGTGAAAAGCAAGCTTGGTCAAGACCTGCTTGATAAGCCTGCACAAAGATTTACCGGAATGCGAAACGTGCGGTTCTTGGGCTGGAGCGGCGGACGCGTCGGAGAAGAAGGCGCAACTGTCCGCATCGTCGGAGATAGCACCAACCCTGCCACAATCCTGTCTGTTGCTACGGAGGTTGCGCAATAATGGCTGAACCAATCACCACAACCTTGTTTGGGGCAACGGCGGCAGAGGCAGGGGCCGCCGCATCACTTGCGGCTATGGAATCAACGCTTGCCGCAACAGGGTCACTTGCCGCTGCAAATGCGGCGGGGGCAACTGCGTTAAGTGCGGCAACAGCGGCTGGAGGAACTGCGGGCCTTATCGGTACTGGCGGCAGTATGAGCCTCGCCGGGGGGCTTACCCTTGGCGGCTTGGGCTTGTCAGGCCTGCAAGCAGTCAACAGCGCCAGCCAGCAAAAAGCCGACGCGATAGCTAACCAAGTTTACCAAGAGCTTGACCTCGAAACTAAAAAACTGGACGCGGCGGAAAGGTTAGCGCGGGAAAACGCCAGCCGAAATGCAATCTACAACGCGATGGGCGTTGATGCGACCAGCGGGTCGGCATTGCAAGTCCAACAAGCCGCCGCGACCGATGCACAAAACTACATGCGCCGCGCTGACACTGGATCAGCGGTGAACATGTCCAACCTGCAACGCGGCAAATCACAGGCCAGCAACAGCATGTACGGCGGCATTGCGCAAAGCCTGTTTGCCGGATTTGGGAACATGACTATGCCGACGAGGTGGCGATAATGACCGGGGTGGTTGGAGCATTCGGTAACGCACTGCTGACAATCGGCGGCAATCTGGCAGAGCAAGAGCGCGTAGAGCAACGTGCCGCAGATACCGCGCTGGTGTCACGGGTGGTCAGGCAGGGTGGGACAAGTTTTCAGTCTGCATATGATGCCGCCATTGAAAGCGGCTACAGTGAGGACGTGTACCGCCAGAAAGCGCAATCCTCGCATAAAACGCTGCTGGCGGCACTGCCGAAACACCTTCGTGACGAGGGCAACCGCCGCATGCAAGAGGTGATTGAAAACGGCGCGTTGCAGCTTGGAGAAGCCCGCAGGAAAAAGCACCTGAACGACATTGATGTTGATTTAGCGACAGAGGCTGACACCCTGAGCGGCGAGTATCTGAATGCGATCAGGTCGGGGAATGCAGAAGCAGAGGTTGACACATGGCAGCGTTTGAATGCCGTTGTCACGTCACGCCACCTGCAAACGCCGCAACAACATGCCGCCTACCTTAAGTCCGTCAAAGAACAGGGTGATACTCAGTTCGCAATGGGCGGCCTTGAGCGCGAGTTGCAAGATGGCGGTGTCGCTGCTGCTCGGGCGTACATTGATGCGTACCGGGAGTCTGATCAGGTCGTTGACCCTATCCGGCGGGATAAGACCGTCGCCGGAATGGAAGCGTACCTACGGGATTACGAAATCAAAACCGAGAGGGTCAAAGCCGAACAAAAGGCAAAGATCGACGCCGAGAACAACCGCGTCCTGAATGTGGCAGAAGTGCAGATTTCTCGTGGGCAAATGGGCCACGAAGGGATTGAAGAACTTGTCGATAAAGGCTTTCTGACTGTCGGGTCGGATAAGTGGAGACAGCTTACGCTCAAGGTCGATAAAGTAGCAGAGGACGGCATCAAAATTGCTCAAGCCCGGTCATGGGCTGAGGGCGTGACCGCTGGAACCGTGCGTCCAGACCCCGGAAACAAAGACTACGTGAAGGGTGTGAACGCAAGCTATGGCGATTGGTTGAACCAAGCGGCAATGGGCGACGGGCTCAACGTCTATGAAATCAACGCTCAGACTGCGCAAATGGTCAAGAAATGGGGCGTCGTGCCGGAGCAGGTCAAGGCAAATATCCGGCAACTGCAAACGGGTGCGCCACAACAGCAAGTCGTAGCGGCTGATATGCTCATGCAATTGCAGGATGCCGTACCGTCTACGCTTGTATCCTCAGAGTTCAAAGGCAATGACTTTGCCCGTGCCAACATATTGGCAAACATGATTCGTGATGGGCATGAACCAGAAAAGGCGGTCGAACAGACCGACAAACTTTTGGACCCGACGAATACAGCGCAACGTGACGCGAACGAGCGAATCCTTAAGCAGGCCATAAAAGACAACGACAATCAGCCGATGATCTCCATAAAAGATGTCGGTGATGTCTTCGAGAATTGGCGTGGGAGCAACCCCGATGCAGACGAAGCAACTATGATCCAAGTTGCCGACGATGCGAATGACGAATACCGCCGCCAATTCCTGTTAACTGGTTCGTCTGAGGTCGCCAGAAATCAAGCGTTGAGGCTGATTAAAAGCAAGTGGGGCGTTTCCGAAGTTAGTGGATCGCGCCGCTTAATGATGTATCCGCCTGAGGCCCGGTATGGAGACGGCTCTACTGAATGGGTGCGGAAGCAGCTTGATGCAGACCTGAAAGAGCGCGGCATTGAGCCTGACGGGGTGATGTTGATCTCAGACCCAATAACCGCGCGTACATTCTCAGCAGGAAATCCTTCTTATGATCTATGGCATGAGAATGATGAAGGCTTGTTTGAGCGCATAGGCCGCTGGCAAGCAGACCCTGAAGCTGAAAGCAAAGCCTCGGCAAAACGCGAGGCTGAACGAGTGCGCCGGGAAAAACAGCGCGCCATGGATGAGAAGTCGTTCAAGGATCGAGAACTTGAAACCGCAAAACGTGAGCTTGCAGAGGCGCAGCGCATAGGCAATCCGATAATGCTTGCGCATGCGCAGGCTGCGTATAACCGACTGACAACTCCGGGAAGTGAACTCAGTGTTGCTGACTATGCGTTAGGGGATGATTGATGCCGTTTATTGAAGACACTCTACCCCCTGTAGCTGCCCCGGTTGGTCGTATACCTGATTATGTTCCTGAGGAATCCGCGTCGTGGCTCCAACAGTTTGGCGCGGCAATGCGTACTGAAAACACATTGCTATCTGCCGTCACTGGGTACAGCCCGGACAGCGTGCACGACCCAGACTTTGACCGCTTTCACCGTATTAACGGCACCAAGTATGAAGCTTATGCCCGCGCCTTTGTGGATGCCAACACAGAGGATGAAGTCGATAAGGTTATGGCCCAAATTGACCGGGAAGAAGCCGACCGGGAAATGTTGGAACGGGCCGGGGGTGAGGGCGTGCTGTGGATGGTTGCTGCGTCAATCTTGGACCCAGTGAATCTAATCCCGGTCGGTGGCGGGGCGTATAAAGCCTATCGCGGGGCTAAGCTGGTCAACAGCGTGGCCCACGCAATGAAGGCTGGTGTTGTTGGTACGGCGGCGGCGGAAACTGCATTGCACGCCAGCCAGTACACGCGCACACCTCTAGATACATTTGAAAACCTTGCAGGTTCTACGGTCCTGTCCGGCATGTTTGGCGCGGCTGGTCATGGCATTGGTCGATTGTTGGCAAAAGCAGGGAAGACAGCGGATGAGGTTGGAGAAGGGGTTAAGCATGAAGTGTCGCAAGGCGTTAGAGGCATAATCCGTAACCACGTCGAAGGCCGTAGGATTGGTAAACTCGTTGATGCCGCCGAGATTGAACCAGACACTATTCCTTTGTCAAAAACGGTAGAGATTGACCTGTCAGAATTACAGGAAGGTTTGGATGCTGCTTTGGTCTCGCCGGGGCGAGGGAAGCTGAAGGAAGGCGCACCAAACATCGAGGACGCTCGCGGGGTGCTAAACCCCAAAACGGGTAAGGGAGATATTGAATTAGAGTTTAATTCAGGTGTCGTGAAAGTGGTTTGGTCTCATGGAAGCAAATCCATGGAAAGCCCACAGTGGCAAGTGACCCGCAACGATCTAACAAAAATGCCGACCATCTTCCGTAGGTATCAGCCTTACGAAGAGGTGTCGCCAAAAACTGGGGATAAGACATGGACATGGGTGGTGGATCGTGACGCAGGCCACGGCGCTAAACGTGTTCTCTATGTTGTAAAGGAGCTGACCTCTGCTGAGGATGGAGCGAAGCATCTTGTAACTGTGCATTTGCCGCGCAAAAAGAAGGCTGTTGAAAAATATAAACCTTCGCTAACTCGCAAAGAATACGCACAAAAAGACGCCTCAGAACGCGAGGTCTCCGGTTATGGACTTTTGCACTCCCGGGATACCGAAACTGGGGTCTCCAATTCCCTCCAGAATGGCTCGCAGACTGAGACGCCTACTGACAATATAACGCCAGAACTCGAAAATATCAATCCGGGTGATAGCACTGTGGGCGCGGCGAGGGTTGATCAGACCAGCCTTGATGATGAAGGGCTGAAAAGTGCAGGCGGCATTGAGAAGCTGTTGAAGTACACAGACCCATTACAGCGCATGCTCAGCTCTTCTTCGCGGGCTGCTCGCCGCGCCGCATCTATGCTGGCTGAAAACCCGATGACGCTCAAGAAAAATGCAGATGGCATTGCGACAGGCGTAGAAGGTGGTGCCGCCGAAACCCGAACAAAGGGTTGGCAGGGCGATGTTTACGCCTTTGAAACGGAACTGGAAGCCGCCTTTGTGGAAATGCGCATGGGACGGGTGCAAAAGTTTGGTGACATGACCAAGCTACGCACCGCCGACATGATGGGGCGCACTCCGCCCGGAAAAATGACATACGCAGAATTTAAGGTTGCCGTCGCGAAAGCAGCGCGCCGTGGTGACGAAGATGTTGATCCGCGCATTACCAGAGCAGCCAAAGCATGGCGCAACCTCGATGACAAGATCAAACAAGAAGCCATACGAGTGGGTATCTGGAAAGATGATGTGGATATTTCCGATACCGCCGTTTCCCACGTTACCCGTATCTATAACAAGGAAAAGATCAAGGCAAAGCGACCGGAGTTCGTCGGCATAGTTGCGCGTTGGCTAGTTCGACAGGCAGACGGGCCACAGAACCTTGATTACCGGGAAGCTCTCGATATTGCGGAGCAAATCACCGACAAGGTATTAGGGACGCCGGACGGCAGGCTTCCGTATGACATGGACATGAACGAGGTGGCCCGCGCCCTTAAGATCAAGTTTCGCCCCGGTGAGGATGGGCTATTTAAAGAGCGCACGCTGAAAATACGAGATACAGAAATCGAAGATTTCCTTGAAAACGATATCTCTGTTGTTGCTCGTCGCGCTGTTGCATCTATGGCCCCGGATATTGAACTGACACGCACTTTTGGTGATGTAGCCGGAACCTCAGCGGAAAAGGAAATCGCCGATGACTTTAACCGTCTGATTGCTGAGGCAGGCACGCGCAGAGAACGTGACGCACTGAGGGCTGCCATTGATGGCGATGACACAGAAGCAATACTGAAAGCGCAAGAAGACCTTCTGGAAGCGCTCAAGCGCGACGAGATCATGCCGACGAAAGAGGCTCAAGGATTACGCGAGGCTTTGGCGAAAGAAAAAGACGCCGCCCTTCGTGACTTTGCCGCCATGCGTGACCGCTTAAGAGGCACGTACAAAATGCCAGACGACCCGGACGCATGGACCGTGCGTGCTGCACGAGCCGCGCGCCAACTTAACGTTGTTCGTTTGCTTGGCGGCATGACGATTTCTGCATTCCCTGACCTTGCGCGCCCGGTCATGGTTCACGGCTTTGGTCGCGTCTTCGGCGGGGCAATCATGCCGATGATCAAGAACATGAAAGCGGTCAACATTGCCCGTGATGAACTCAAGCTCATGGGTGTTGGTCTTGACATGATTAACAACAGCCGCGCCGCGTCCATTGCAGATGTTCTGGATGATTACGGGCGGCACTCAAAACTTGAACGGGGGCTTGGCGGCCTGACCAATGCAAACGGCATACTGACTTTGATGGCTCCTTGGAACGCCGCGCTTAAGCAAATGTCTGGTGTCGTGACTATGACACGCATACTGGATGCGTGCGAGGCTGTAGCTCGTGGCGATATTAAGCCAAAGGAACTTGAAAGGCTGGCTGCCTCCGGCATCGACGCACAAATGGCAAAGAACATTGCCGAGCAGTTTGCAAAACACGGTGACACAATAGACGGCGTGAAGATTGCCAATTCAACAGCTTGGACCGCAGACAGAACAACAATTAGCGCTTTCAAGTCTGCGGTAATTCGTGACGTTGACCGTATAATCGTCACCCCCGGAATCGGTGATCGTCCGTTGTGGATGTCATCGGAAACCGGGCGGCTTATAGGCCAGTTTAAATCCTTCGGCATGTCCAGCGTGCAGCGCACATTGGTGTCTGGGCTGCAAGACCGAGACATGAACCAGATGGCAGGGGCTGCGCTATCTATTGGCCTTGGGATGCTGGCCTATGCAACCAAAGCAAAACTAGCAGACCGAGAGCTTTCCGACGATTGGGAAGATTGGCTAGGCGAGGGGGTGGACCGCTCCGGGCTTATTGGTTGGCTGGGCGATGCCTATAACATTCCGGCGCAGGCATTTGGAGCCAATACCAGCCGGTATGCTTCCCGGTCGGTCGTTGAAAGCTTGCTTGGGCCGACGCTAGGCAGCACGGCAGACCTCGGCGTGAGGGCTGCAACAGATATCGGACGGGGGGAGTTCGATCAGGGCACTGTGCATGCAGTGCGTCGTCTCATGCCATATCAAAATCTGTTTTGGTTCAGCGGGGCCATGAATCAAGCAGAGCAGGGCATTAACAGTACCTTCAACATCCCCAAGAGGTAATTCATGGCAGACCATATCCAGATTGGGGACGTGTCGCCCCGCATCCAGTACACGGCAAACGGCGTTGTCGCTGTGTATACGTACCCGTTCCCGATTTTCGAGAATACTGACCTGCTGGTGTATCTCAACGACACCTTGCAAACCGCTGGATATACCGTGTCCGGTGCAGGGCAAAGCTCAGGAGGCTCTGTCACGTTTGCCATGCCTCCGGCTGATGGCGTGACGGTCACTTTGGCTCGACTTGTGCCAGAGGAGAGGACTACAGATTTTCAAGAGGGCGGTGCATTCCGGGCAAAGGTCATTAACGAAGAACTGGACCGGATTGTATGCATGGTGCAGCAAATCCGCGAGGATGTTGGGCGTAGCGTGTCGCGTCCGGCAACGAGTACCTCTGGCGCATCGTTAGCTTTACCTGATCCTGAGGCCGGGAAATCGCTCAAATGGTCCGTGACGGGCGATGCTTTGGTGAATTCAGATGTGGACCCGGACGGTTTGGCTTCTGCTGTAACCGATGCAGAGGCCGCCCGTGATGCTGCCCAAGCTGCGGCGGGTGATGCGGCAACATCTGAAACACATGCCGCCGCCTGTGCCCTTAGTGCAAGTAACGACGCTGCGGCGGTCGCTTCGGCTTTGGCGAATATTACCGAAGACGTGGTGTCGATCAGCACGGATACAGTGTTAACCGGGGCTGCGGCTGGTGACTTGTATGTGGTGGATTGCTCGGCGTCTGATGTGATTGTGACGTTGCCGTTGGCGGCTACTGTGATCGAACCGTGGACTGTGCGTGTGAAGAAGGTGGATGGCACGGCGAATAAGGTGCTGGTCCGTCGGCAAGGCACGGATACCATTGACGGAGAAGTCGCTGATTTTGAAATCAAGGCAGAAAACGGCGGTGCACGGTTTGCGGTTGATCTGGATAAATCCCCCGACAATTGGGAGAGCCTTGCATTTGGTGTCGCCGTTGGGGATGCGACGCCCGTTGGTACACTTGCGTGGTTCACGGGGCTTATCCCGCCTGTGGGTTGGATTATCCCAAATGGTACAGTGTATAACAGGGCGACATACCCTGATCTTTGGGCGCATGCCTCTACGTCCCAAGTTGTGGTTAGCGATGCCAATTGGTTGGCAGACCCTAATCAACGTGGGCGGTATTCACGTGGTGACGAGGTTAGCACTTTTCGGGTTCCAGACCTAATCAGCCACGAGTCATTCATTCGTGCTGCTGACCCGACAGGCGGGTTTATCGGCTATCGGCAGGCTGATGCAATCAAAAGCCATGCGCACGGCATCCTGACTCGTAACGGATCAGGAGCAGGCGCAGGAAACGAACCCTTAGGCTGGCACTCAGGTGGGACAACAGCGGCTGTAAACCCTACGGCAGTTCAGGCTAATGGTGACACAGAAACACGTCCCAAATCCACCCGGTACGTTCCGATCATCAAAGCCTTCAACGTCGTAACCAATCAGGCACAGGTTGAGATGGGGCAGGTTGTGCAGGACGTTGCTGCAAATAGTGTGGCAATTGCTAACCTTGCAGCCACTGCGTATGACGGTACGGTTGCGCTGAAAAGTACACGCACGGTTGATAGCACTTGGGGTATCGTGGGCTTAACTCCTTATAAGCCTGTATACCTAGGGGTTGGTGGCCCCGCAGCTACCAGCCCTCATGCGTATTTTTATGTAGTATCAGGCAGCCTAATCGGTCAGACCACAGGAGCAGGGTTGTTTGCCCTACAATCCGCCTCTGCTGCTGCGGAAGCTAGAACCTCCCCATCGTGCACTCTAATCCCGACCGGAACAACGCTGACTTTGCAGATTACTGCGCTATCAGCAGACGCAACTCTCTACGCATACCAGTGAGGGCTTGAGCATGACAACTTGCTTGCCAAAAGAAAGCTCTTGCCCGCAGTCCGAAGCCGCCGCCGATCAAGCCGTGCGTAAGGTCTTCGCTGTGCTTGGCGTGGATTTTGACGATCCAGAGAGCCTTGAAAATTTCCGGCGTGATCTGCGTGTTGCCGGAACAATCCGTAAAGCCGTGGATCGTGGCGTCATGGTCGCTGCTGCTGCCATTGCAGCAGGTATCTGCGCCGCTGTTTGGGCCTCCATTACATCACACATGACGAGGACAGGCTGATGTTCAAATTTGGAAAAGCTTCAAAAGCACGATTGGAAACTTGCCATCCAGATCTGCAACGGGTGATGCGCCGTGCGTTGGAAACATCGCCCATGGACTTCACGATTGTCTGCGGGCATCGCGCAAAAGACGAGCAAGAAAAGGCTTTCGCAGAAGGTAAAAGCAAAGTGCGATACCCGCGATCACGCCATAACAGCTATCCGTCTGAGGCCGTGGATATTGCGCCATACGTAGGAGGGAAGCTTGTCTGGGATGATGAAGCGACGTGGCGGCAATTGGTCGATCATATCCAGACAACAGCCTATGACCTTGGCGTGTATCTGCGTTGGGGCGGAGATTGGGACGGCGACGGACTGACGCGAACCGATGGCGACCTTGACGAGCGGTTTGTTGATTACCCGCATTTTGAACTGTTGGAGGGCTGATATGTTCGGAATTGATGACGCCATAGCTGCGGGGCTGAAGGTTATCGACAAGTTCATTCCCGACCCAGAGGCTAAGGCCAAGGCAGAAAGCGAACTACGTTCATCTTTACAGGGCTGGGACAAAGGCCAGATGGAGGTGAACAAGGCTGAGGCTGCCAGCGGCGTCACCATGGCGGCTACATGGCGGCCTGCCATCGGTTGGGTTTGTGCCATTGCTTTGGCGTTTCAGTTCGTTGTTGCACCGATTGGTGCGTGGGTCGCTGCGATGGCTGGTGTCGATCTGCCGCCTGCACCTCGGCTTGATAGCATGCTGTGGGAACTGATGTTCGGCATGCTCGGCTTTGGTGGCCTGCGAACCTTTGAGAAGATTAAGGGCGTGGCTAAGTAGTCAAGTAATCCTTGACGACTGACCATATTGTCCACGCGGACAAAATGGTAGGGCGTGTTCATTTGAACAAAGGAGCACTTTCTTTAAGTGAACCTTCTGAGCGGAAGGCATAAAAAAGGCCCTGCTTTCGCAAGGCGTTACGTGGTTAAAAGATGGTGCCGCAGAGAAGATTTGAACTTCCGACCTCTCCCTTACCAAGGGAGTGCTCTACCCCTGAGCTACTGCGGCATATCTTTTCAGGTCTTGGCTGGTTGACTGTGCGTCATCAGCGTCGAGGCGCACTTGATACACAAGGCTATCGGCTCTGGCAAGACCTATTTGCAAAAAAAGTCACAAAAAGGGACAAATCATGTATATCAACGGGGTGAGTTCGATTTTTCCGGGTGCGAATGGATGCCAAATACCAAATCTTTGACCAAACGACAGCTTGAACAGGCAGAGGCATTAAAGCAGAATCTGCAACGCCGAAAGGCGCAACGGCAGGGGCGGCGCAGTGTGGAAGGCGAAAAACTCGCCCCCGAGCAGGCGGGTGAGGAGTCTCTCCCCTTGTCGTCTGGGGCGCAAGACGTTAAGACTGTCGAGTGATATCACATTTATTTATTAAGGAGACTTCGAACATGGGTGTGTTGCCGGACCATGAGATTCGCAAGCTGGCCCTTGAGCAAGGCATGATTTCGCCGTTCGAAGATCGGCTGAAGCGTGATGGCGTGATTTCCTATGGCTTGTCCTCATACGGATATGACTCTCGCTGCTCAACCGAATTCAAGGTATTCACCAACATCGATTCTGCCGTTGTCGATCCGAAAAACTTTTCGGAAAAAAGCTTCGTTGATCGGGATACGGATGTGTGCGTGATCCCGCCGAACAGCTTTGCACTGGCGCGGACTGTCGAATACTTCAAAATTCCTGAGGATGTTTTGGTGATTTGCCTTGGTAAATCCACCTATGCCCGGTGTGGGATTATCGTCAACGTGACGCCGCTGGAACCGGGTTGGGAAGGGCATGTGACTTTGGAATTTTCCAACACCACACCGCTGCCGGCAAAAATCTATGCCAATGAAGGCGTGGCGCAGTTCGTTTTCCTGCGCGGAGAGTCCCTGTGCGAAACCACGTATCGTTCACGCTCCGGCAAGTATATGAGCCAAACCGGGGTGACCTTGCCGCGTCTGTAATCTTTAAATGCCAAGCCTGCCAGTAATTTAGGACCGTTGAATGGATAGTATTCGTATTCGGGGTGGACATCAGTTGAACGGTGTCATCCCGATCAGCGGCGCGAAAAATGCCGCATTGCCGTTGATGGCTGCCAGCCTTCTGACCAAAGACACGCTGACCTTATCCAATTTGCCGCATTTGGTGGACATAACCACCATGGCAAAATTGCTGATGAGCCACGGTGTGCAGATGCATATGAACGGCAATGGCAACAGTGAGTCCTGCTGTGGGCGGGTTCTGGACCTGAAAACCCCGGAAATTACCAGTACTATGGCGCATTACGACCTAGTGCGGAAAATGCGGGCGTCGGTTTTGGTGCTTGGTCCGCTTTTGGCCCGCGAGGGTGAGGCTCAGGTTTCTTTGCCCGGTGGGTGTGCCATCGGGACGCGGCCTGTGGATTTGCATCTGTCCGCCTTGGAACAGATGGGAGCCGTGATTACCATCGAAAACGGTTACATCAATGCCACGGTCGATGGTCGGTTGAAGGGCGCGCGAATTGTCTTCCCACAAGTGACCGTGGGGGGAACGGAAAACCTGATGATGGCTGCGGCATTGGCAGATGGTGAAACCATTTTGGACAATGCAGCACAGGAGCCCGAGGTCTGCGATCTGGCCAATTGTCTGGTGGCAATGGGGGCGGATATTGAGGGAATTGGAACCTCTCGCCTGACCATTCGTGGTAAGGATGCTTTGCACGGTGCCAAATATTCGGTGCTACCTGACCGGATTGAGGCCGGTTCATATGCGGTGGCAGCGGCAATCACCCGCGGTGAAATTCTGCTGCAAAACGCCCGTATGGATGACATGACGGCGTTGATGAAGGTTCTGACTGCGGCAGGCGTTGTGGTGGAAGACCGTGAAGACGGCATTCTTGTCTCCGCCAAGGATAACAACATCCGCGGCGTTGATGTGATGACGGAACCGCATCCGGCGTTCCCAACGGACATGCAGGCGCAGGTGATGGCTCTGTTTGCTACGGCTCAGGGTGCGTCCATGATTACAGAAACGATTTTTGAAAATCGTTTTATGCACGTGCCGGAATTGAAACGAATGGGTGCGGATATTAATATCCATAACGGTGCATCTGCTATTGTTCGCGGTGTGCCAAAGTTATCCGGCGCCCCGGTTATGGCGACGGATTTGCGGGCATCCATGTCACTGATTCTTGCTGCATTGGCGGCAGAAGGTGAAACTGTGATCTCTCGGGTGTATCATCTGGATCGCGGTTATGAACGATTGGAACAAAAGCTTGCGGCCTGTGGTGCAGATATCGAACGCCTACGGGAAGCCAACTGACGCATAATCATAACACTACGTCAGGTTATTTAAGATTTGGAGGCAAAGGCGCATGCGCGCGATTGATCGATTGACTTTGGCATTGCCCAAAGGTCGTATCCTAGAGGAAGCCATGCCGCTGGTTCGTGCGGCTGGTATTGAACCGGAACCCGATTTCGATAATCCCAAATCGCGCAAGCTGCGCTTTGCCACCAACTTTCCCCATCTGGATATCATTCGTGTGCGCAGCTTTGATGTTGCGACGTTTATTGCGTTCGGCGCCGCGCACTTCGGCATTTGCGGCAATGATGTCATGATGGAATTCGATTACCCGGATATTTATGCGCCACTGGATCTGAATATTGGGCATTGCCGTCTGGCTGTGGCGGCGACCGCCGACGCCGTAGCGGAAGAAAACCCGGCAAGCTGGAGCCATATTCGCATTGCAACCAAGTACCCGCACCTAACGCAGGAACACTTTGCCGCGCGGGGCGTGCAGGCGGAGTGCGTGAAGCTGAATGGAGCCATGGAATTGGCGCCGCAGTTGGGATTATGCCGTCGGATTGTGGATTTGGTGTCCTCTGGCGCGACGTTGAAAGCCAATGGCTTGGTCGAGGTTGAACACATTTTGGATATTACCTCACGTTTGGTTTTCCATCGCCCGACTTTCAAAACCTATCCTGAAGAAATGCAAGGCTGGTTGGCTAAGTTTACGGAGGCGGTCAATGCCAGTGCGTCTTAAGGCCGGAACCCCGAATTTCGAACAGCAGTTTTCGGAACTGTTGGGGGCAAAACGGGAAAATGATGTGGATGTGCGCGATACGGTCGCGGCGATCCTTCATGATGTGCGTGTGAATGGCGACGCAGCCCTGATTCGCCTGACGGAAAAGTTTGATCGCTTGGCTTTGACAGCGCAGACCTTGCGCGTATCAGATGCTGAAATCGACAAAGCCGAAGCCGATTGTGACGACGAAATTTTGGCGGCATTGGATTTGGCAGCACAGCGCATTCATGACTTCCATGAAAAGCAACTGCCACAGGATATCGCCTATACGGATGCGCAGGGCGTGCAATTGGGTTTGCGTTGGTCTGCGGTGGATGCTGCTGGATTGTATGTGCCCGGTGGTTTGGCCTCGTATCCGTCCTCCGTGTTGATGAATGCGATCCCTGCAAAAGTGGCAGGGGTGCAGCGACTGGTGATGACCGTGCCGACCCCGGATGGCATTATCAATCCGCTGGTGTTAGCTGCTGCCAAACGCGCCGGTGTGGATGAAGTGTATCGCGTGGGCGGTGCGCAGGCGATTGCGGCTCTGGCCTATGGTACGGACACTATTGCCCCGGTGGATAAGATCGTCGGTCCCGGTAATGCATATGTGGCAGCCGCCAAACGTGCTGTGTTCGGCACGGTTGGGATTGATATGGTGGCTGGGCCATCAGAAATTCTGGTGATTGCAGATAATGCCAATAACCCGGACTGGATCGCGGTTGATTTGCTGTCACAGGCAGAGCACGACACGGCGGCGCAGTCCATCCTGATTACGGATGATGCGGCGTTTGCCGATGCGGTTGTTGCTGCGGTTGACAAGCGGCTGGAAACCCTTCCGCGTGCCAATATTGCGACAGTAAGCTGGCGCGATCATGGTGCTGTTATTGTCGTTGATACGCTGGAGCAAGCTGCGGAACTAAGCAACCGAGTTGCCCCAGAGCACTTGGAGCTGGCAGTTGCTGAACCGGAAGCACTGGCAACGCATATTCGTCATGCCGGTGCGATTTTCCTTGGGCGGTATACGCCTGAAGCCTTGGGCGATTATGTTGGCGGACCCAATCACGTGCTGCCAACTGCACGAAGTGCCCGGTTTTCCAGTGGGCTTGGAGTGTTAGACTTCCTGAAACGCACGACGTTGTTGGGTGCTGATGCGCGGGCTATAGCAGAGATCGGTCCGGCGGCGGTGGCTCTTGCCAATAGCGAAGGCTTATCCGCGCATGGTTTGTCGGTGGCGTTACGTCTGCCGGAGCCAAGACCGTAAACACGGTGCGGATCGGAAAGGGATGAGAACATGGGGCAGCCGCATACGATTGCAAACGTGACCCTGGATCAGCGTATGTTGACCCATCCTCGTCCCGAAGTCGAACACGAACGGGCGGTGGCGATTTTTGACCTGCTGGAGCAAAATAGTTTCCGCCCATTGGATTGGGGGGAACCCGGTCCTTATGACTTGCATCTGGCCTTGTCTGACAATCGACTGATACTGGATGTCAAACCAAACGGGCAGGATGCCGCGACGGTGGAGACCCTGCGGGTGATTTTGCCGCTGCGGTCTTTTCGATCGATTATCAAAGATTACTTTGTGGTGTGTGAAAGTTATTTCGATGCCATCAAAACGGCATCGCCATCCCAAATTGAAGCCATCGATATGGGGCGGCGAGGATTACATAATGAGGGGGCAGAATTGATGCGCGAGCGTCTTGGCGACAAGGTGGAAGTGGATAAACAGACGGCCCGCCGCCTGTTCACATTGCTTTGCGTCCTGCACATTAAGGGGTAGGGGGCATGAGCACAATTCCATCAGCCGTACTGTTTGCCTGTACATATAACGCCATTCGCTCACCGATGGCGTTGTCGATTTTTCGTAAGTTGTATGGCGATAAGGCCTATGTTGAATCTGTCGGGGTTGAAGCCGGGCACGCCAACGGCTTCGTTTCCGTGGTGTTAGAGGAAGGTGGCTATATGCCGCTGGATAATCATCGTCCGAAAACCTTTGATGATTTGCATGACGACAATTTTGAAGTGATCGTTGCCTTAAGTAAGGCTGCCCATGACCGGGCATTGGAAGAAACCCGGACCACATCCTGTGAGGTTCTGTACTGGCCGATTGAAGACCCCAGCGCAACCGAAGGCAATCGGGAAGCCCAGTTGGAGGCGTACCGAAAAGTTCGTGATGAAATCCGCGATCATATCCTGCAGGAGTGGGAGCCTGCCTCGCCGGAAAAGTCCGTGCGGCCGCGTAAAGGTCCGACCAAATTGGTCAAGCAACGCGGTCATGTTTTGTGGCACCGCATGCGAAATAGCTTCAAAAAACTGCGTGGATAAGGTTTTCGCCGTTTTTTGTGTGAAAATAGCTTGATTCCTTGCGGGGATCGGCGCACTAAAGGACGTCTTAAAAAATATACGGGCTAGAGCTGTGGTGCAGCCTGCATCCCGACATAGCCAGCAAAGAGGAATTTATGGCAAAAGAAGACCTGATTGAGTTTTCCGGCACGGTTGTTGAGCTGCTGCCGAATGCGATGTTCCGGGTAAAACTGGACAATGATCATGAAATTTTGGCACACACTTCCGGCAAGATGCGTAAGAACCGCATTCGGGTTCTGACCGGTGACCGTGTGCAAGTGGAAATGACCCCTTACGACCTCAGCAAAGGTCGTATTACCTTCCGCTTTAAATAATACTGCATTTGGTGACGATTATGGCCAATCACGGGCTAAGGCTGGTTTTGGCATCCGCGTCGCCACGCCGCCGGGATCTGTTGCAACAGATCGGGCTTGCGGCGGATGTTAGTGCTCCGGCAGATATTGACGAGACGCCGCAGGATTGTGAAACGCCTGCGGCGCTTGCCGTGCGTTTGGCGGAAGAAAAAGCCAAAGCTGTCGCTGTTGATTACCCTGATGACGTTATTTTAGCCGCAGACACCGTGGTGGCCTGTGGTCGCCGTATCCTGCCGAAAGCGGAGGACGAGGCGACGGCACGACGCTGTCTACGTTTGTTGTCCGGGCGACGGCACCGTGTCCACGGTGGAATTTGCGTTATTGATCCGGTGTCCGGCAAAGTGAAGGTGCGCCGGGTGACAACTGTGGTGCGGTTTAAATCGTTATCCCCGTCCGAAGAACGCATGTATCTGGCTTCCGGCGAATGGAACGGTAAGGCAGGTGGCTATGCTATCCAAGGTTTGGCTGGGCGATTTGTCTTGTCCATCAACGGCAGCTACAGCAACGTTGTTGGGCTGAGCCTGCCGGAAGTTTCCAATCTATTACTGTCTGCTGGCATCCGTCATCCGCAGGAGGTGTAGTCGTGGCCCGGCTCGCGGTCGCGGCAACGCGCTATCCCGGTGAAACCCGGGCGCTTTTGTATGCTCAATCCGATGATCGCCCGGTGGAGGTTCGGCTGTTCCGCGGAACACCATCAACAGCGGAAGGTGCAGTTTGGCGGGGCCGGGTGCTGGGTGCCGTAACGGGCGCACGTGCGGTTCTGGTCGATATTGGCGGCACGCAGCCCGGGTTTTTGCCTCTCAAAGACTATCCGGGCGCAGCGCATGACTTGCAGCAGGGCGTGTATGTGACCGTGGCGATTGATCGTCAGGCTCGGGCGGAAAAAGGCCCGCGGCTGACTGGGAAAATTCGCTTGTCCTCGCCGTGGTTGGTTTATTCCCCGTTTCGTAAAGGGTGCTCGGTTTCTCGCCGCCTGAATGCGGATGATGCTGATCGCCTGTCGCAATGGGCCAAGGCCGCTATGCAGCCTGATGAAGGCTTGGTCGTGCGCGGTGCCGCTGCATCACAGTGTGATGCTGTGTTGTCGCAGGATGTTGAGGTCTTGCGCCAGATGTGGTGCGATATGCAAGTTGCGCCAAATCGTGTCCAATGCCTTCGTCCCGCCCCTGATCCCTTCGTGGAATGGTTGGCGGAGATGGCAGAGCCTGTGGATAGGGTTGACGTCACGGGCGGAGACCTGATGTCTGGCGCGCGCGCAATTCTGGGCAAGTATCAAGTATCCGTAAACTTGAAGGATGCATTTGCACAGGCCGGCGGTGATGATGCGCTGGTTACAGCGTTATCCCCAGAGGTTCCCTTACCGAGTGGCGGTTCTCTATCATTGGAAATGACCCGAGCATTTTGGGTTGCCGATATTGACACCAATGGGGTCACTGGGCCACGGGCCGCGCAGCTTTGTAATGACGAAGCCATTGCAGCCTTGGCGCAGGCATTGCGGCTCAGAAATCTCGGCGGGGCGGTGGTTGTGGATGTTGTCCCGGAAGGAAAGGGGAAAAGCGCACGACCGGCAGCGCAAAGGTTGGCTCCGCTCCTGCGTCAATTGTTGGATCAAGACGATAGGGTGCAAGTGCATGGGGTTTCCCCCATGGGGCATTTGGAGCTGGTTCGTGCTCGCCGCGGTCTTGCGCTGCACGAAGTGGTTTACGGAGACACAGTTACAGCCAGTGAGGCCGCCATCGAAACCGAGGCTTTGGATGCTTTGCGTTCGGTGGTGGCGGATGTTGCATCAGGCCACCCACGCCGGACACTTACTGTTTCCGCCCCCGTGCTTGGGTGGTTGAACGGTCCCGGTCAGGATAGTTGTCGCGAAGCCGAGGCGATGATCGGGTATACATTGCGTAAGGAAGTACAGTCATGACACACACACCATCCAATTGGGTTGCAGGCGCTTGTCCGATTTGTGGCAAACCAGCCGAGTACGCGACCCGTCCGTTTTGTTCCAGTCGCTGTAAGGTGCGGGATTTGGGAAATTGGGCCAGTGGTGCATACACCATCCCGGTGGTCGAGGATGACGACGATGATTTGTATGAAACCGTTTACGAAGATAAGGATTAGGGGCTGCCCCATTAATTTGGCAGGGTAGCAAACGCACCTGCGATTCCGCGTCAAACGAATGAGAGTATATCATTATGCCCCCAACCATCTCTGGCTCATGTTTGTGTGGTACCGTTCAGTTTAAAATCTCAGGTGAGTTTGAGGGCTTTTTCCTTTGTCACTGTAAACGCTGTCAAAAGGATACGGGGTCTGCGCACGCGGCCAATTTGTTTTCATCGACGGCGACGGTAACTTGGGTTTCTGGTCATGAAAGTGTCCAGACTTACAGGGTTCCAGAGACCCGACACGAAAAGAGTTTTTGTAGTAGGTGCGGGTCTGCTCTCCCGAGTATTCAATCAGATAGCGCTTTGGTGGTTGTGCCTGCTGGAAGTATTGATAGTGCGATCCATATCCGACCGACTGCGCATATCTGCTTTGCAAGCCGTGCGGGATGGGATGAGCGTTTGGAAAATATCCCCAAAGTGGATGGCCTTCCGGGTTAGGTTCAATGCCGCAAAGTGGTTGTGGAAGATCGGATTTTTTTGATTCAGCGGCGGTGTTCAGTGGTTTTTTGTTGGTTATGCCGTCCAAGTTCCCTGAAATACGATAAATAATTCAGGAAAAACCGAAATCATGTATTTTCCCACTGGACAGGTCCGTGCAACTTTTCTATAAACGCCTCCTCACGACGACATATGTTGTGAAGACCGAAAGGTCCGGTTGCCCGGGTAGCTCAGTTGGTAGAGCAACGGATTGAAAATCCGTGTGTCGGTGGTTCGAATCCGCCCCCGGGCACCATATATTCTGCGGCTTACCGCTTTTTCCTAATATATGGTTTTACAGTTTTTACGGCAGTGTTTTACACTAGCCGTTCTTTTTTTGTGCTTTTTCCAGTTTTTGATATAGGCGAGCGCGATTTTTTGCATAATTTTGCGCTACTTTTTGCATAGCGAAATTAGACGGCGGTCACTGATTTATGACCGCCTGTTACGTTTTTGCGATAAAAGCCGCACCACATTTTTAATCTTCCTGCCTCGGCTCTGGCTTCGGGTATGGCTGGATGCGAAGATTTAAATCCTTCCTGTATTTCGGCTTTAGGAAATAGACATATCTGAACTGCCGCAGGCTGTGCTTTGTGGCGCGGTGTAGATTGCGCCGTAAAAACTCCCCACGCTGTCCCCCTTTCTTATGGGCTGTCAGCAACATCTCGTGATAGGTCTCGCCGTCCAATTCAAAAAACGACGTTTTGTGACTGCCACAATATAGGAAGTTTGCAGCCTGATAGACCACACCCAAGCAGCCGCAACGTTCATCTGCAAATGACTGTACCCATCGCACTGATGGACAGGCCCGTTTGATGTATTTGAATGCATAAGATATTGCCCGGCTTTCGCTGTTGCGTGGGGCAATATCGTCTATCCACATGCGGTTCAATTCGAGATATTCCGTATTGCCCGTATTGGCGACAACCTTAGATGCCCGGCTCGGCATCAGTGCGTATCCGAATTGCAAAACACCAACCAATTGCCCGGCCAGAAAGACGCCGAGATGGATATATGAATTGTTCACAATCCGGCGGGAGTAATGCTTAGACACGATGATATCAACAGCAGTCTTGCGCGGTATCTGAGCAACGTAAAAATCACGATTGCCAAATCCGGCCACGGCCTGAGAACCGTAAATGTATCCGACTGTCTTAGTCGCCGGGCGATGAATGTTTCCCGCTATGGGCGGGTGATGAGGTTTGCGAGCCATTGTTATGGTCCCTTTGATATGCCGCTCTATGGCGATCAGGGAAGGGGCTCGCGGCCCTCTGAATTCGGTTTATTGCCCCACATTTGGGACATTTGATTGCGATGTTGCCGAGGAAATCACCCTCGGCCAATTTGCGGCCACAGCCGCAACGTATGGACTCCATTACTGTTTACCGTGTACAACATTCCCGCCCTTCGCGAGGGTGACGGGACAGCCATATTGATGGCCTAATATGGTTGTGTGGGGGAGTTTCCCACGGTTCGGGATGTTGCTGCATCCCGGCCCCCGTCGGCCAATAAGCCGAAGGGGGTATTGTTTGAAGGGCTGGCAGGTTTAGCCGATCACCCCCATGCATTTTGCCAACAAGAGGCAAATCAGCAGAGGCGTGGTCAGGTAAGCCGTCATCCAGCCCAGGAACAACTCTGCCACCTCTGTCCAGTGCTGTGGCTTGACGATCGTCCAGCCAAGCAGTTTGTATTCAGGGATTCTATCCCGCACAGGATACGCCCAGCGATAGCCTAACCCGGCCCACCAATAGCGTTTGACCGCGTCTTCACCACGGTTGCCGGCATTGGGATGGCCATAAACAAACCAAAGACAGATGGCTGTGATATAGATCCCGCCAAAAGCTGCCCACAACGGGGTCCACGGTGCGACCAATGCCCAAACAAAGGCCTCATAGGCCAACAATGTGGTGACCTCTAGCGCACGCGGTGTATGGACTTCGGACCCTTGTAAACGGCGATAGATTGCCAATGCAAAGGGGCGTGTATAGCCAATCCAAAGCACGGCAAACAGAGCCAACGCCAAAGAAACGGTGTGCATCAAAGTATCTCCCAATCATCTGCCATGAAATCGCTGGTATTGAAAGACCAACGTGGCACCTCAGTAAACCCCTTGGCGTCAACCATTGTGACCGCCCCGTCATCTGCAACGGACAGCTTAAAGCCACAGCCTTCCGGGTAAGAGGCGCGTCGGATTGCGGCTCCATCCAGTAAGGATGTCATTGCGTCGTGAATATGCATTTTTGTCTCCTTGTTATGCGGTTACATTGCCTCGGCAATCGCCTTGCGATTGCCATGTGACTAGATCGTCGCCGACGATGTATGATCCGGCTGCCCCCCCGTTAGAGTTACGGCCATTGGCCCCAGCCACGCCGAGATCACCGCCTTTTTGGCCCGCATACAGGCCACCACCGTTGTCGCGTGGTGCAGATCCGGGCGCGCCGCCAGTGAGTAGAGAGCCGTCTGATCCCGGCTCACACCCGCCCCATCCGTCGCCGTATACGTAGCTGTTGCCTATGCCACCCTTGCCGGGGATTGCTCCGGCACCGCCGCCGCCACTGCCCCCAAACCGATAGCCGTTGTTTACGTAGTCAGCCCCGCCGCCGCCGCCGCCGCCGCCAATAACCCCGGAGTTGTCGATGATTATGGGGACAGCGGTATGGATGGCATGACCACCGGGCAGGGCATGTTGCGCCGCCGCGTAACTGGCACCATCCCCACCAGCCCCAACAATATGCCCGTGGTTCTCGATGCTGATAACTGAGCCGGACGGCAGGTCGGACACAGTCAATGCAGCTGTAGCAGTGGAGCTTGCCCCCATCACCACATCAGGATTGACAATTACACGGATGTTGAGGGGTGAGCTTTGATCCCATCCCTCCACGGTTGCCATGTGGTGACGGAGGTCAAAGTCAACTGTGTCCGCGCCTATGATGACGTCCTGCACGGCAATTTGCGCAGACGCACCAAATATCAAGGCATGCAGGCCGCTCATGACTCGACCCCCGCACCAGTACACAGCCACTTGTTATACCCCAGATACATTAACGTCACGAGGCCGTAGGGCTTGATCCGGCATGTGGTGAGCGGCCCATGACCAGCCATAATGATGCTGACTCCGTCGACATAACTGATAAGACGGCTGCTGTTAAATGGGTTGTAGACCGTATACACCGAGGCTTGGACATATTGCCCGGTGCCTTGTAAGCCGATCTGTATATCGCCCGCCATGCCGAGCATTGCCCCGGCATCGGTCGACACCAGTTGGTAATTACCGTCCAGTACCCTGTATTCTTTCAGTCCAGTCTGGGTCTTCTCCAGCTTTGCTCGAATTGGCTCAAGGTCGGGAATTTCCGGTACGTTGTCAGCAATCCGCTTGTCAATCGCCTTGCGCAATTGCCCCAGATCGTCACCTGATGGGGTTAGACCCGCCCCGGTGATGACTGTGACGATTTCCCGCATGGGGTGCTCCCAGACTTTAGCTGTGACAACATCGCCCTCAACATCATTGTTAGGGTCGCCATCACGCCACGGTGAACCTGCGGGTTTGCCTTCCGGTCCAATGTATTTCATGGGTTAGGCTCCTTCATCATAAGAGAATGTCAGTTTCAAATGTGCGTGGTTTATACGGTTAAACAGGCAAATCAACGGGTCGGCAGCGGTGAAGGTTGTCACGCGTTCGCCGCCTGTGCTTTGCCCTCCACGGAACCGTGTCACGCGGGTATTTTTGACCTTGATTGTCCACCACAAACGGCAGGTGTGCGGGCCGCTGATGCGATCACCGCCACGGCTTAAGCCACCGATAAATGGCCGCCGTTCAATGATCTCAATTATGTAGCCGAGGGCTAATGCTTGCTCTTCAAGGGCGCGCGGGTTCAAGGTGCCGATGCGGGTTTTTTTCTCGTGCGCTCGGTCTCGACGTTCCTGCAAGGTGCCGCCCTTTTGGTGTTCACATTCGGGCAGGCCGAGTTGCTTTTCCCAATCGGGCAGCATTGCGGTGGCCGTTCGCGGATTGCCTTCATCGCGCATGCGTTCGGCTTCATCATCAACAAGAGCAAACTCACGAGCAACAGCACCGAGGATACTGTCCCGGTTGGTTGCGCCTTCACGCGGATAGGCCACACCTTGCGGCAGGCTTTGCGTGATGTTGTGGGCGTAGGCTTCGGCCTTTGTATCCGTGGTCAGCTTGTTCATGTCCGGCTCCACAACACACCAGCACCCGATTTGATGCTGTTCAAAATAGGCAATTGATTGACACCACACATCACATCTGCCGCCGGGGCTGTCAGGGTGTGGTAATCTTCGCCTACGGTGTTGCTAATCGCGCCTGTAATCCAACTATGGCGAATGGTGCCGTTTGGCTGGCCTATGGTGCGGAGTAATGCCGCGACCTTTGCTGCCAGTGCCGCGACAGTTTTTTCATCGGACGGGATAAGCCGGGAAAATTCCAGATCAATGGGCAACAGTTCCGGGATGATCACGTACACATCAGCCCCCGACGGACGACCAACCCGCATACCTGTAACGTCATCAATATGACTGCCAATATGATCGGCGACGGCTTGACGCATGGTTTCTGTCGGCAACGGCCCGGCCAGATCATCATAGGCGGCAATCCGTACGGATACGGTGCCGAGACCCATGGCATTAGGGGTTACCCAAACATGGGTGACACCGGGAACTTCCATAGCCCAACGAATATAATCGGCTTCATTGCCACCCATAGGCGGGTAAAGTTCACGAAAACGCAGGCGGGCGCGGAAGGCTTCGGTTTCTTCTATGTCCCGGCCTTCGGACAAAATCTCTGTCACGGTTGCGGTTTTTTCGATACCCGCAGACGGATTGACAAAGGTCAGCGTTGTACCAGCCGCTAAATTGCCCGAAATCCCGGTTTGTTCGGCGGTCACGGCAACACTGGCCGTTGCACCGTTGATGCTTGCCAGTGCGTCTGTGGTGAATACCAAGCCTGAGCTATGCTGCAATTTGGCGGCGGCGGACAATTCAGAAGCATTAATCCCGGTGATTGTCACGGCCAGCTTTGCGGCCTGTGCCGCATGTGGGGCCATGCCGTAGCCCTTGCCGATATCAATCAAGCCGTCCCGGTCTGCGTCGGTAGTAAAGCGTTGCTTGGCTTCATAGGCAATGTGCTGGTGCGCACCGTCAATTTCTGCTGAGACCTCAGAAGACAGCACAGCTATATTTGACAAATCGTGCGGGGCTTCGGGCAGTTTTAGCCCGGCGGCAATGTTGCCGCGTAAGCGTTTTTCACGGTCAGCCAGTGGCAAAATGTCCCAAGTCATCGGCTGACCTCCTTCAATCTGTAATCATTGTTTTCCGGGTCATAAATGAACTCGGTTCTGAGTGGCGGCTGGCCGTTGGAAAGGTACGTAGTCAAAGATGCGACAATACGGCCCCGGACATTGCTGTCCTTTTCGGCTATGGCTTCCACCCGCACCACATCCGCCGCCGGGCCGCTGGTTTCGTCGATCATGAAAGCGCAGGCATTTTGGAGGCAGCGGGCGACCTCTGTCGGTTTCGCAGGTGTGATTTTTTCGCGGCGGATAAGCCACAATAGTGACCCGTCCGGTGCATCGGGCAAAAGAGCCTTTGCCCAATAGCCGCGCCGATCCTCACCCGGCTGTAAGCGCGGATCATCAACGGGCGCACGACCATCACGAAAAATTGCGTTGATGTGCAATGTCAGCAGGCCGTCACCGATCACCAGATCACCGTTTTTAACCTGCCAGTCATAGCTATCTGTAAAGACGATATCTCTCATGACGCACTCACAAAATTTGAACCTGAAACAATGGGCCACATTCCGGCGGATGAGCCGGAACCGACCTGCACCATGTCACCGACACGGGCTATGGGTTGCGCGTCTTCGCCATCGCCCAGAACCATGCCGCCGCCGGAAATCCGAGAGGTTTCGGCAGTCACATCAACGGTGGTCGCGTCCACGCCTACGGTGTCGGCTTGGACTTTGGCCGTGGTGGTGATGACGTTGACTTCCGGCGCGGTGGCGGTGATCGGGGCCGGGGCGTCTATATGTATTTCGCCCGTATTTTTTAACCAGACTGTTTGTCCATGCACCGACCAGAGAACAACTTCGCCCGGCTTTAGATTGACGGGCCGGGAACGCGGATCGCCGACAATCACCGCAACCAACTGTGCCTGATGTCCGGCAACGGCGGCCAGATAAGCCTCTGCCCCCGGCATAGGCTGTGCAGCCATGCCATAGGCTTGGGCGTGTTCCACACCGTCGGACGTGCCGATAAAGCCATTGGCAACTTGCAAGGTTTGCATCTTTCCAGCTTCGTCTTTGTAGACCAGCGTTACTACAGCACGGGTAAACAACAGACGGATGCGCAGGCCAATGTCTTTAAGCGTTGCTGTCAGGTCTTCCATACGCATCACCAGACACTCCCGTCGCCTGTGTCTTCCGGTTCGGCGCGCATGGTGTAGCCCTTGGGGTCAACAACACTTAAAAGCGTCTCTTCAGACTTGTTGTGGTTGAGTTTGAACACTGCCCGCTTGATCAACAGTTCACGGTTAAGGCCAGTAACAGCATCACGTACGGGAACACGGGCACAGATCGGCCAAAATTGCCCGCTTTTGAGGGTCCAACCGGGAACGGTATAGGTTCGCTCATTAGCACGGGCCGCGTTGATGGCGGCAGTCGTGACGGCCAATTCGTTCATGGCGTCGGTGTCGCCCGGCTCATCGGCGATGATGACTTGCGGACAATAGGTTTTAATACCTTTATCGAAGGCGCGGCCTTCGACCTTGGTATGATTGGACGCCCCCCAATCACTACCCACTGATTGAGTGCGACAGACATATTCATTATGGCGGTTATCGGTGGTTTCCTTGAGCGACATGGCCGTTGCGTTGCCGCCTTTACCAAAAACAATATTGTCACTTAACAGCGGTGCGCTTGCGGCAGTGGTCAGGATCAGGCCGCCGTTTGCATCGGCAAAAAATAGCAAGGCACGATGACGGCAAATGCGCTCTATCATTTTCTGTGCGGTTTCGCCCGGTTTCCCGGTGAACTTGACAAACGGCGCACCTGTATCGACCAAGGCACGAACAGCCACACCAAACGGTGTGCAAATGTCACGGATGATGGCCTCGGCTTTCTGGTTTGCCCATTCTGCCGGAATGTTCATGACGCAGCCTTTGAACAACAGGGCCGTCTTGTCACGGATGGTCACATCCATATCAAAGCCGCCCGCGTCCATATCGAGATTGCGAGCCGTGACAAGGCCGTTAATCAAAGCATTGCCGCGCAATTCCAGCCGACAAGCATCATCACGGGATACGCTAGGAATGCTATCGGGGCTGCTGTCTTTCTGACGGGTCAGTTCCAGCGTTGCCTCACCGAAAACCGCGTCTATGGATTTGGTGACGGTTGCCGCTGTCCATTCGCCCCAGATTTGCCCGTTACAATAAAGGTCTACCGGATTCTTTGTCATGATCATGCCTTCCGATAATAGATTTTTTCTGCCGCCGGAATGAATATCGGGCGGCGGGTAGGGTTGGCGTTGAGACCGTCCAATGTGTCCGTCAGGCGATAGGATGCGGCGCGGCGAGATGTGGCGGCCTGCAATTCGGTTTCTGTCAGGATAGGCAAATCGGCAGCCCGTTCGGATAAATCCCGGTTGACGCTGGAGCGCAGCCCGCGCAATGCAGCCCGGCGGGTATTTTGTTGCACCGGGTCATCGCTGGTTGTTGCCATGGACGCTTGAGACAGGGCTGCCGTCACCGTGTCGCGCACCTCAAGGGCTTGGTTAAGACTGCTGTAGTTTGTCGTCGTGATGGCAGAGCGGGCGGCGGTCACTGTAACCGCATCAAACAGGCTTTGCGCTACGCGTGCTGTATTTTGGTTATTGTCCGACATGACGGAATTATCGGCAGCCATCCAAAGCCCGCTTTCAGTCAGTACGGGCGTAATTTGCCGCAAGCGGCTTTGAGCCGTGCTGGTGGCTGTGGTGCTGCCGGATGTAAATGCATTGACAATCTGCCAAGCGGCACCGCCATAGGTGCTTAAAGTGCCGACAAAGGCCGCAACGCCTTCAGGTGAACCGCCGAAATATTCTGCAACGGAACCCGCAATGGAGAAGGCCCGGCCCACGATTGCCGGTGCGACTTTGCTAATCGCCAAGGCAGCAAAGCCAGTGCCAACAGATACAGCCGTGTCAAAGGCCATATCCTGCAATTGCGCCGGGGTCAGATTGCGGGCAAATTGTGCAAGTTGGACGGTGGCCTTAATCACCGCATCCGCATCAACGGCATTCGCATCATCCACACTTTGAACGTCAAAGTTATACCCGGCAATGCAGGCAAATTCCGCATCATCGGCGGCAGTTAGGGCGGCGGCTTGGGTATCCAGACGCACAGCCGGGGAAGCCTTATCTCCGGCCAGAACGAATGTCACTGTGTAATCAGCAATGCCGAATTCGGTCATCAACTCATCACCGGATGCGCTTTCGACACAGACCTGCATTGGGCCGCGTGTCGGATGAACCAGTTCACCGGGGCCGAGGACGCGGAACGCATCTTCCAGCCGCAACCGACGCTGCAAAACATCATCGCCCATCAGGAAAATCGGCAGGGTAAATACATCATCTGCAACGCTCATATCCGTGACCAAGCCACGGGTTTTATAGGGGTAGCTTTTTTTATCCAGATTGTGGGCAATGCGCAGGGTGGATTTTGCCACGTGGAACTCCACACCTCGGAATGACGCCTGCATATATTGGGAAAGGTCCATTACGGCATCCCTCCCATTGCGCCAATATCTCCATGGCCCCGGTTACTACGCCGGGCTGTGCTTTGCATGGTGCGGGTGTTGTCTTCCAGAGCGGCCGTCATTTGCCCCAATGCGGCTAGAGTTTGTTCGTTGTTTTTGTCCGGTTGCGGCGTAGCTGGTGTGGTCGTCGCTGGTGTGTTCAGCAAGTCAAATAGCCCGGTCAGAGCACTATCACCAAGGATACCGCCCAACCCGGCACCAACCAGCCCGCCAATAGCCGTGCCGATCCCCGGAATAATAGAACCAAGAGCTGCACCAGCAGCCGCACCACCCCATGCGCCGCCCATGGAACCGACACCGCCAGCAATGCCACGCATGTCGCCGTCCATCAAAGCCGAACCCATATTAACCGCACCCAAGATGGCGGACAGCGGACCTACGCCACGGGCAAATTTCCCTAAATTTGCAAGGCGTCCGACATTGCTGGACAGAGACAGCCGACGACCTGCAATAGGTTTACGGCTTTTCTTGCCGGACATACCGGACCAACTGCCGCCGCTTCCGGCAGGCCAATTGGTAACAATGACGGGTGTGGCAGAAGCCGAGGCCAAAGCCCCGGCAGCTTTGCCGCCTGCACCGCTGCCACGGCGTAAACCTTGAACAAAACGAATGCCTGCCGCCGTGCCACGCATGGCTTTGTTGACCGCCCAAATACCCGCCGCCGCCATGGCCGCATCCCCGGCAAAGTCGAAAACATCGGATAGGTCTTCACTTGATAGGGTTGTGATCGCGTCAGCCAGTTCCTGAATAGGTTTGGACAACTTCGCATCCGCAAAGCGGGTACTGGCAGAGGTCAAAGTTTCCAGTGCAACGGCGAATGTCTTGGTTTGTTCAATGGCGTCTTGGCGCATTTCACCGCTGCCGACCTGCATGTTTTGCAGGCTGTTGAGCATGGTAAAATCACCGTCTTTTTGATAATCCGTCCAAAGCTGTGTAACAGCCTTGAAACTTTCATCGCCGAACATAGACCGCAAGGCGATATTTTGCCCGGTTTTGCCTTCAATTTTGCTAATCCGGGCAAACAGGTCTTTCAAAATATCATCAACTGCCCGACGGTTTTCATTTTCATCAAACAGCTTAATGCCACGTTTGGCGTATTGGGCACCTTTGCTATCAATGTCCTTGAACAGTGCCGTAATAGCTGTCCCCGTTTCCGCCGCGCTTTCTGTGGTGTTCTGGGTGGTCTGCATAACCGCGCCGAGGAAATCCAAGGCGGACTGACCTTCAAGCCCGAACCCTTTCATCTGCGATGCCAAGGGGCCAAATTCCGCAGCCAATTGGGCAAACCCGACGGAACCTTTGTCACCTTGGGCAATCAACTTTGTCAGGGCGGCATTGATGCCTTCAGCGCTTGTAATGCCGATTTTGCGTAAATTTGCAATGACCGTGGCGATGTCTGCCACTGCGGCACCAGACGAACGGGCGGCTACGCCCATATTCATCATGTTGTCTTGGGCAAATTGCATGTCGCCCGTAAGCTCAACAATCTGCGTGACGCCTGCCACCAATTCGGACACATCCATACGGACTGCCCGGTGATTGGAAACTTCAAACAGATTTTCCTTGAGTTTTGCCGCCTGTTCTGCGGTCAGGTCCATGCGGACCTCAAGGTGTTTAAGCTGTTTGTCCAGTGTGATAATGCCGCGTGCCATGCTGCCTGTGACCATGGCAGAAGCAAGGCCAGTGTAACGATTTCCAAGACGGTCGATGCCTTTCGACGCCATGGACGCGGCAGAACGCATAGCCCGAAAACTGCGGGCAGATTTTGACGCAAGCCCGGCAACCGCCCCGGCCATCCGTTTGGATTGCGGGATAAGATTGCCTTCTAGGTCTACGCGGGACTGTACGTCAAAATCGCTCATGTGGTTGGTGCCTGTTTCGCCAAACGTTGCAGGTATCGGATAATTTGCCAGACGGGCATGTTGCGAATGTCCGTCAGGCTGGTGTGTGTATGTTTGGACAGGTTCAAAACCATGTCGTCCAGATCATCACGCCAGCGGCGCAAAGCGTGGCCGGACAGCCAACCGGGGGCGACCCGGTTAAACGCCAACGCCGTCAGAACCTGCTCCGGCGTCGGCAGTGTCTCGCCCCGGCTTGTTGTCCAGTTCTTTTTCAATGCGGAATGTGTCCAACTGGTCGGTCAATGCAACCAGTGTCAGATAGTCCGGCTCTGATAATCGCCGCAGGTCTTCATAGGGCAGCGGCCCTTGCAAAGTTTCACCGTCGTTTGTTTCCAGACGGCGGATTTGCCGCCGGATGCGGTGTGCGGTGATCAGCGTCGGGCTTTCGACGACAATCGGCATACTTTTGACAAATCGGACCTTTTCACCGTCCGCCGTGGCGTCCATAGCCGCCCCGGCATCCAGCACTTGCAAAATGATGCGGGTATAGCTTTTTTGTCCGATTTCCAGCGGTTTTTGCAGCAGAACGCCGTCAGTTAACGGATTTATCTGTGTTTGTTTTTCTTGTTCTGACATCAGACTTTCTCCGCTTTCGAGCCTTCAAAGTTGATGGTCCATTTGCTGTCCTCACCGTCAGACAGTTCCGGGTCTGCGGTCATGACCATTTTCGCAATGACGTATTTCTTGACGCCATCAATATCAGTGAAGCGGCACGAGACTTCTTTCGGTGCTTCAAAGGCCTCCGGGTCAAAGTCGTCCGTGGCGTTTACATCCACTTTCAATGTGGACAGGTTGACGATAGAGGACGCCCCTAAAAAGCCGCGCGGGCTTTTCCGAGCCTTGCCTGTTTTCAATCCAAGGGTCAGGGTTGCCGTACCTTCAATTGTCGGCAATTCCTGACCGTCACAGGTGACAACAGCGGTGCCAAAAAGTGCCATAATTCAGGCCTCCTTAGATCAGGCGGAACGCAGAGCGCACCGCAAGTTGGTGAAGTTGGTCAATCGGGCGCGGTTGGTCGAACACATCCAGACGCCCACGTACTTGCGTGTTTTTGTTCGACAGCAGATCGGCCTTATAGCCGTCGTAGTCATCCATAATTCCCGCCTCAACCATCAACTGATAGTGAGCGAGGAATTCGGTTTCTGCCGTTTCCGGCGTCACAACATTTCCGGCAAATCCAGATGCCGGATGGCCGTTGGTTGCCAGCTTGTGGCGTGGGAATTTGATCTGGAAACGATTGATCACAGAGCGGCGGTAATAGCTCATGATCATGACCGTATTGAGGGATTTATAGGCGGTATCTTCTGCCCCATTTGCCGTCTGGCTATAGGTGGTTACAGCCCGTTCAATGCGGACTTTTCCATCTACGCCAACGGTCAGGGAAGAGACACCCCCACGCAGCAAGGTCTCGTTTTCATCGGTGCGGCGGCGTTTGCCTTCCGGTGCGCCAACGATATCAACCAGTTCCAAAGTCTGGAATGGCCGTGCCGGATCAATCGTACCAAAATACATAATGTTGGCGGCAAAACTGGCGGAGACTTCCCACGGAGCAGACAGGGCGTCATTGCACCAATCGACACAGACCTCGTGCTGTGAATTGCGACCCTTGGCAAAGGTGACAATATCGGCAATCCCGGAACGGTGCGCGTGGAATACACGCCCGTCCAAAGCGGACAATGGCCCCCATCGGGTGTCCAATTCGGAACGCAACAGATTAAGATTTACGGTGTCCGTGTACGGCGAAACAAAACCTTGGTATTGGGTCAAATCGTCCAAAGCATCAATCGCCGGGGAAAGGTCTGGGTTGCCCGAGCCGTTAGAAAGGTTACCTTCCGGCATAGTCAGTCCGGCAGTGCCATTTTCGCCAAGGTAATGGGCTGTGCGGAAAATGACCTCATTCCCCATTTCGCCCTTGTGCTTATAGGTCAGGGTCAGAACTGCCCCGGTATTGCTGGCCGTAACCGGGCAAGTGGTGTCATTGTTCAGCACTGTTACCAAATTTCCGGCCACATCGGCGGCTGTGTCGCCCGTATCAATGCCGATGGTGTAGCGTTTGGCATTGATATAGAACGGCTGTGTCGTGCTTTCGGTTGCTGTGCCTTCAAAGGTGCTTTGCAATGAGGCTTGTTGCCCGGCGGGATTTTCCCCTTGTGCAATAACCAGCAGTTCTTGATACGGGTTGACTTTGCGGAACTTTTCAACCATCGCCACAAGCGGGCTATCTGCGCCGAACAGTGCCAAGGCTTCAAGCTTGGTAATGACCTGATAGACCTTGTTTTGCACGGCTCCGGCCAGCGTGCCGAGCGGACCAAACATCGCAGTGCGTTGCTTGAAAACGGGCAGTCCTGTTTTTGCAAGTGTCGGGTCGATTTCCATGTAAATGCCGGGGCGGAAAATATCCAGCGGCACTTGGTTAAAACTGATGTCAGCCATGGGTTAGGCCTCCGGCTTTTGGGTTGTTTTTTTTGGTGCGGTTGCGGGCTTCGGCGGCTTTGCCTTTTCCGCTTCGCCTCGTGCAATAAAACGACGGTAAAACGACGAATTCGGGACAGAGCAACCGTCCGGTCCGATGTCAATATTCGGGAACTTTGGATGTGGGATTGTCATGCCGTCTTTCGGCTTGATGTAAATTTTGTCCGGTTTGGGCATGGCTTAGGTCTCCGGCGTTTGTTGCAGGATGTCGGTTTCAAGGTTCGGCGTGTCGGCAACGGTGCCGACGCCTGCCGGGGTTGCTTCGTGATGTAAGGTCAGAAAATCATCCAACTGGCCCGGATCAAAACCACGGGTCGCCAGAACCTTGCCCTTAATGGCATAGCTGTAGACGGCAAGGTGTGTGCGTTCGACCTTGGCATTAAACAGGTTGCTAACTTTGGACGTGGTAAAACTTCGGAACATATTGTCCGGGCTGAAACCTTCGATAGCGTCTTCAAGCCAATCAATCAGCAGCGTTACCATGTTGCGCCGTTTGCCCCGATGGACAGACTTTCCCGAAGTGACAAGGGTGTAATTGACCTCGTAGACTTTTTGCCCGCGCAGCTTATCTTTGGTCGGCGTCAATCCGGTGAACACGACAAAAATGGACTGGTTGTGTCGCTGGATTTCGCCCAAAAGCTTGTCATCTAACTGACCCTCGTACTCGCCAACATGGACTTGCAGCTTGTCGGCTTTCGACATGCTGGTCAGGTAGTTGATAAGGGCGGTTTGGGTTTCGGCAATCATGGCTTAACGCACCCCCCTTGCGGCGTTGCGATGGACCCGGATGAAATCGGCAACCTCGCCACGAATTAAGCGAATATCTTCATCATTGATCCCGACAGCAGGCCGGGCCTTGATTGTAACTTTACGGGCAAAAACCACATTGCCGCCGATGGTGAAGGCTAGAACCTTTGCATTCTTCGGTTTGATGGTTGCGCCGAATTGGTGAACCTTGGCTTGAATTTTGTTAGTGCCTGCACTGACCTCGGTTGCCGTATAAGCTTTGTCATAGGATTGTCTCAGCCCACCGGACAGGCTGAGAATTTGCCCGCCGCGAATGGTGGCGGCCCACGGCTCACCGTCCGGGCCTTTTTCGTCTTCGTATCTGCGGTCAATGCTTAACAGCAGAACGTCGCCAATGCCGGACATAAGCGGTTTGGTGTCGGAAATACCGTGCAAGAATGCCTTGGTTCGGCGGCCCAAGCGTTGCAGGTCTTTTACATCGGTGCGGATAGAGACACTCATAACATGTCCTTTCCGATGAATACCGGATCGGCTGCGCTGATTTGTGCGCCTGCGCTGGACGAAGCCGGGACAATTGCGCCGTTGTGTAGGTCTTTTAGTAGTTTGATCGCGTTGTCGTAGCGGCTTTGCATTTCTTCGGTGGCAGATCCCGTAGACAGTTTGTAACGGGTCAAATCACAACAAATACCAACCAACGCAGACGGTGGCGGGCTCGGCATATTGGGCATGCGGGCGTCAATGATCGCCGATGCGTCATTCAGGGCAGTTTGCAAAAAGACCGCATCAATGGTGTCCGCATCAAAATTGTTCGGATTGGTCAATTCGACCAAATCCTTTGACGAAAAGCGGGCTTCCATATCTGCCTGTGTTGCGTATGCCATGATCAAAAACCTAAAAAATCAAAATGGGTTAACGAATACTTTGTCCGATACGCCGCCGACGGTTGCCCGTCGGCGGTACTGATCGTGATGCCAAATCAACATTGCTCAGAGGCGGCTTGGTAGGCTTCCCAAGCCTGATCCCGCATGGCAGCGGAAACTTCAAAGTCGATACTGTCGGCAGCTTCCAGAGCCTTGGCTTGCGGCTTGCCGGAATTTGTCCACAGTTCCGAATTGTCTTTGTCAAGCGCGGCGATGACGGCGATTAGCGCAATCGTTTTTTCGTCATTTTCCGTCTGTGAAGTGCCGCCTGTGTCCGGGTTGGCATTCAGCGGCGGAGTGGTCGGTGTGGCGGTGATTTGCTCCATTTCGGCAATCTCCACGTCCGTTGCATCACGCACGATTTTTGACAGTTTCAGACTTTCGCCTTGCGGTTCCGGCATGGTAATCGGTTCGCCTTCGGACAGTGGCCTACCGTCATGGATAATCACCATGCCCGGTAGTCCGACGTAGACTTTCAAAGTGTGCTGTTTCATGGCGCGTTATCCTTGGTCAATAACGTTGGTCAGCAGGAAAGCCGTCTGAGAAGCAATGACCAGTTCTTTGATCATTTCGGCGGTACGTACCAGTTCACCGCCTTTGACACCCATGGATGCGTCAGGAATGGTTCCGGACGTAAAGCCTTCGTGTTCAGCGGTCAGGGAGAATGTCATGCCGCCACTCATGAAATCGGCGGTGGGATCATGGTATTGACCGGAGATCATGTTGCCCCATGCAGGTTCAATAACTGGAGCTTCTCCCGGTTTTTTGCTGTTGATGCGGCCCTTACCGACCAGAATTTCGTCAACTTCCAGCAATTCCGCCAAGGCTTCTTTGGTCACCACGCCCTTGCCGTTGCTGTTGGGGAACAGACATTTAACGACATTCGGGTTGGTGCGGGTTCTAGTCCAAACTTCCGAACCAAATACTAATTGGTTCGGACGGATCAGCGGTTTGTCGAGATATTCCAGCAACAGTTCCACTGGATCACTGGCCGGATCGCTGAACATGGATGTGCCGGATAATACAGCGGCCAAACCAGAACCGTAGTTTGCCGGGTTGCTGCACATTTTTGCGACGCGGACCTCACGGGCCAGCAGCAACAGATTGGTGCCACGTTCGACGGCACGGTCGCGCGGCTTGTGACCTTTCTTTTCTGCTTTGGCAATGGTGCGGTTATCCAGCGGGATATCCAGGCCATAGTCCAGACAGCGGTCAGTGATTTCTGTGCCTTCGATTTCCAGACGTTTGACTTGCGAACGCGGGCCGACCTGCAAATCCGGGACGGTGAAGTTTGCCTCGGTTTCGTACTTGGTATAGGTGAATTCCTCACCTGTTACGGTGGAGCGCGGACTGACTTTGTCGGCGATCAACACTTCTTTCGGATTGCTGTAGCCGACTGCAATGGCGGTCAAAACCGGATCAGACGTGAACTGCTGATTAATAGCAGGCATTTTTCAGATTTCCTTTGCATCAAGGGTGGCGTGAAGCCTTAGCCCTGCATGATTTGCGGCACGATGTGCGCCTTGCCGATGACGCCAGCACCGCCGTTTTCCATGGCAAAGCCAACAATGCGGACATTTGCCCCGGCGACAGGTTCGGCTTTGATGGCGCGGCCCTCGGCGTCACTGGTCAGCGGATCGCCAAATGCGACTACCCCGCCGAATTCCACGTCTTGGATTTTGTCCATAATGACGTCCACACGCTGATCGGCCCCGGCGGTGCCTTGGATACCGGACACCCCCATCAGGGCGTCAGTTGCGGCGGTGGCTTGTTTGACCATGCCATCGGCAGAGCCAGCGGCGATGATGCGGCGTTGTTTGACTTCACCTTCGGCGGTGTAGTTTTGAACAAACGGGCTCATGCTTTGTTGTCCTTTGCGATTGCCCGTACTGCTTGGGCGTGGGTGATGTCTTTGCCCTTGGCTTTTTGGGCGGTTTGATATGCAGTGGCGGCGTCGGAAATGGACACTGGATCGGAAAAGTCGATGGTGCCGTCAGCGTCATCGTCGCCCGGTGCGGAATGTTCGTTGAAATTGACCGCTTTCGGCGTTGCGCCGAGTAAGTCTTTCAAAACGTCGAGGGCGGGCTTATCGCCTTCGCCTTCGCCGAAATCAATGGAACCGTCACGTTTGATCAGGTCTTTGACCAAGGTTACTGCACCCGGTTTCTGTGCCGGGGTCAGTTTGCCCTTTTTGACCAGACTTTCGGCGAACTCTTCGGCTTCGGTTTCAGCCTTTTTGTCGGCTTCGGCTTCGGCTGCTTTTGCCATGTCGTCCTCTTTGGTCTTCATGGCGTTTTCACGGGCCGTAATATCAGCCTCGCGTTTGTCCAGTTCTGCTGTTTTGGCGGCAGCATCCGGCGCGGATTGCCCGTTTCTTGGATCGTCAGCAGGCACGGCGGGTGTCTCCTCTGTTTCAGGTTCGGGATTTTCAGAAAATGCGGGATCGGTGGTGTCCGGTTGGGCGGCTAAACGCTCCAAATGCTCAAGGTCCCAAGGTGAAATTGCCTTGTCGGCCTCTTCCTGCCCGTGTTTGTCGATGAAGAAATCACGGATAGACCGCAGAATACGGCTCAGGGTTGATGGGTCTTGTTCGCCAAATTCAATGGTCAGGATGCCGTCTTCCTCTTCGGAAAATTGCACGGCTTGTAATCCTTTGATGGCGGGCGGCATCGCTCCCAAAAAACCGATGTGCCGCAGGTGCCACTTGCCCGGCGTCGGGTTGCCCGGTGCATCAGGCGCGTAAAAGGAAGGAGAAATCTTCTTAAAGGCTCCACCTTCGACCATTTCACCGAATTCCGGGTTGACCTGTTGCGGGTCGACATGCAGCCCGTCTTTGCTGAAACTGATAGCCTGTACCCAACCATAAGCAGGGCCGTTGGATTTGGGATGACCGATAACGAGGGGGGCTTCGTGCAGCTTCGGGTCATAGGTGGAGATCACGTCTTCACAAAATGACGTGTCAATATTGACCTTTGCACCGCTCATGGCGGTGTGTGTGCCCAAAGTTGCGATATGAATGCGTTTCACTGTTTACCCCTCCGGTGTTGGTAGGGGCATCATGCCGATTGGTCATGACTGAGATAAGGTGAAGATTTCAGGGAAAGCGCCGCTTTTCGCAAACTAGCGATGTGGTAACCGTGGGTGCTTCAAAAGTACGGAGGGCGGATTTCAGGGTGTGGGATTTCCTGCCGGGGGTCAAGGCGGGATTTCAGGGTGTGTGCAGCCGCATGCGTGTGCGGGCGTTCAATATAGGCCGTGGCGCGTTTCTAACAGGGGGTTAACAGGGTGTCTTGAAAAAAGATAGCCAATCCCCCGCAAAAGAGACAAAAGCGCGTGTGTGGTCTAAATTTGGTAGGGATAAGTTGGAAGCAATAGCGGTTGGATTGATTATACATCAAAATGCGCCTATAATCATACTTGCGGTCATCGGAATATCAGGAGAAATCCGCCGGGCCTGAGCGGGGGCGCAAGCCGCCGCAGCATTGTTCCAAGTGGCGTAGGGACGATGGCCGCACATTCCCTACAGTTCCCCGTCCATCAGTTCATACTGTTTGTTGCCCTTGAGGTCTGCCGTCTGGATTGCCTCGGACGTGCGAATGGCGTTTGTGATTTTGTCGGCTTCTATCCCGCTGTCACGCTTCTTTTTGTCCTTGAAATTGATCCTAAGGACAATCTTGCCAATATCCCGTGCATCGTCGCGACCCGAGTCAATGACATACAGCAGGGCCGGGTCTTTGGTGTCATAGACCACGGCTTTCGGATTGGCGATTTCCAGCGGAAGACGACGGATGATATGTTCCGGCAGGGTTTGGTTACGGGCGGCCTTGGTATCGCGTAGCATGTGCCACAACTGTTCATCGGTGATGCTGATCGCGGCTGATTTGGGCTCAACACCGTAATCGGCCAGTTTGCCGACAATGCGCGGCTGCAACGCGCCGATGACCTTGCGTTCTTTCTGATTTTTACCGTCGTTAGACAATACCTTGTCACAAAATGGCCCGAAATTCTCGGCGATTTCCTGAACGATGGCCGGGTCATTTTTCAAGGCCATAGCCGCAATGCGCGGCGGTGCTGTGATCAGACTGTCCGTGTATTTCTTGATAGCTTGGGCGCGGGTACTTTCAACGCCAACATTGTGTGACCATCCGGGGTCTATGCCATCCGGCACTTCGGTAATTTCACCCGTACGCTTATTCACCCATTCGCGGGTTGTGATATCTGGGTCGGCTGAAACTTTGTAGCCAAGGCGTTTAAGTTGACGCTCTGTCAGGATTTGTACCGTACAACGGCAGCCCCAACCGTTTGGTGGGTAGTGCGTGCGCCAAAACGGGTGGTCATGGGGTAAAATCGTTCCTGACCAATTGCGGTGCGCCGGGCGGGTGTCTTTATCATCAATGGCAATGTAACGGATATACACCGTTCCGCCGTTTTGTTCGGCGACACGGGCGGCGGTGTCCTTGACCCGCGCCCATTTTCCGGCGGCGTAACTGGCCCGTAGATTGGTGTTATAAATGGTCCGCAAGCGGCGTGGGCTGCCGAGTTGCACCAGCTTCTTTTCCCCGGTCAGGGGATCAATCATTTCCTGTTTGCCCCACCAACCCTGTTTGACCAGTGTCGGCTTTAGGTCTTTCTGGAATTGCTCCAACGTTGTGCCGTTCTTAATGGCATCGGTGACGGCAGTGTGAATGTCAGACAGCACATCCACTTTCATCGCCTTGGCGACGGTGAAGGCGCGGGCGTGGTCGGCGGCGTCCATATCCTGATAGTTGAACGAAACCTCTAGCCCCTTACTTGTCAGGGCTTTGACCGCTTCCTCGGCCGTTACGGGATCAATGCTGATGTAGGTCATGAAAGTTCAGCCCCGGCACGAGCTGCGATTTCTGTCATGGTGCCGAGGCGGTGCAGGTTTTCGGCCAGTTCATCAATGTCCATACCCGGATAAAGTTCTTCCAGACCGTTGCGGATATCTTCCAGACTTTTCGCGTTTTCTACCAGTTTCAGCACCGGGTCCAAGGCTTTGGTCGCCATGGGTTCCCACTCGTTGAGTGCGTCCTCTACCGCATCGTCTATGGCGTCCGGGTCGTCTTCGGCAAAGTTAGCGGTGCTGCCGTTGGTCGTGGTGCTGGTGACTTCCGACCAATCTCCGCCGTAGGTGTTTTTGATGTAATCGGTGGTTGGCTTGAAGCCCATGTCATAAATAATTTTGTCCCGTTTTGCACGGGCGGTCAGGTCTTCCCCGTCCTCCAGAACGCGCCAGACTTTCGGCGGATTGGCTCCGGAAAAGTTCCATTCTGTCAGCCACAGAGCCGGGCCACGGTTAAAGCCGCCGCACAACAAATCACAGTCGGCTTTGATAATTTCGTCCCGGACTTCCTTGTGAACATTGGCCGTGCCGCGCCATGAGCCGCTATCGGTGGTGCTGGTTTGGCCTAAAATGATTTTAGCAATCATCGCATCCAAATAGGCCACGAATTTCTCATGATCGCCGCCGCTGGCTCGTACGGCTTCCAGCAATTGTACCGATTGGCCTTCGGGAATTGTGACAGCGGATTGTGAATGCAGGGCAGCCAGAACGGACAACAGACTGGCGATATCCTTTTCCGATGTGCCGGGCGCATATTTGCCGAGAACTGTCGGGCTGCCGAATTTTTCCAAAGCCACAGCCCAGAACCGCCAGCCATTGCGCTTCAAGTAAACAGGCCAGTACAGATAATAAGCCAGCCCCAAGCCATACGGATCATCGTCATTGTCTGCTTCGACCGTGCTGACCCAGAACTTGCGTTCGGGCATGATTTCGCCCTTGGGTGCGCCCTGTTTCAGCAGGCGCAATCTGCCGGAACCGTCATAGCGAAAGCGGGTAAATTTACGAACCTTAATGTCATCAATGATGATATGGCTACCGTCATAGCTCCACAGTATTTCCGCAACCGAATAGCCGAACATTTGCGCATGGGCCATTTTGCGGCACTTAGCATCCCAATCAATTGATGCCAGTTGTTGCTCCATGAATTCGGCGGCGGCTTTGTCTGCGGCACTGTCACCACCGGGCAAGATAATGGTTTCTTTGGATGTTAACGCATCCAAACGTTGGGAAAATGCGGCTTTGACCTGATCATCACGCATCAGACTGCGGTATTCGTCATGCTTCCAGCCAAGAGACCTTAGAACCGTGTTATCTGGCTGGACAATCTCATCCAGCAGCTTTGACAAGGCCGGATCGGCGGCAAGTCCGGCTACCTCGTTCAGTTCCGGCTTTTGCGGTTTCTTGTTCTTTTTCTGAGATTTGGTTTTCTTGCTCATGGGTTAGAAATCCCGAAGGTTTAGCGCGCTGGCGACGGCACCAACGCTGCCGGAAATGTGAATACTGACCGGGCCGGAGGCTTGCCCGGTCATGGCCTGCACGGTTGATGCGGCGCGGTCCCCGGCGGTACGAATATCTGTCGGTTTGGTGTAGGTGATTGCGATATCCCACAGCATTTGTAAGCAGTCCGGGCCGTCGTCATGATCACCGTTTGGCCATTGCTCCAGTTGGGAAATCAGCATCCTTTGCGAGGAATGAAACTTGATGCGCTCATCAACGATCGGCACGGACAGTGTTTCGATACGTAAATCCTTATCAATGCTTTGTTGGATAGGTACCGCGTTGATGTTGATGTGATTGTCAATTGCCGCGTCAATCAAATCGGTACGCAGCAATTCCTGAAACTGCACGCTCTCAATGGCCCAAGCCACACAGCCGTATTGTTTCTGGAAGGCCAGAATGTTGTTGATGATAACCTTCGGTGTGCGCTTACGGATCGACGCCTCAAGGACGCACATTTCCTTAGCTTTGCGATTAAAACCACCGACCAAAATAGCCGACGGGTCGCGGCCCTTGCCCTTTTTGCCAAGAGAAGGGTCACACGCGCCGAAATATTGCCATTCAGGTTGCGTCTGCACCCAATAGGTAAAGGTCTGGAAACTGGCGTTTTCGTCTGTGGCTGTGTTCTGATATTCAGTGTTAAAGGCGCGGCTTTTGATCTTAAAGCGCTTTTCCATCAGATAGAGGATGTCGCGCTTTGTGGGCCAACTGACGATAGCCCCCTCATGCATTTTCGCCCGGTGTTTTTTGTAGAACTTACGGGCCGCCTTTTTGCCTTCATTTTGCAGGATTTCTTCCCACTTTTCCCACAAATCCATGCGGGTAGGCATTTGAATAATCGCCTGATATTTGCGGCTGGTCCACATGGGATTATTCATTTTGCGAACCAAAACGGCGTCATAATGCAGAACCGTACCGATTAGCCAGATATCGCACTTTTCGCCCGCTTCACCGAGGTTCTCCACCGCTTGGTCGAGCCAGTCTTCCAACTTGTCGCGCTGTTTTGGCTGTTTGACGTTCTCATCGTTTTCGATATCGTCCAACACGACTTTATCAGGGCGACGGGCATAGTGTTTGAGGCCACGCAAACGCTGGCCTGCGCCTCGTGCCTGAATTTTCCGGCTGTTCTTGGTGACGATGACGCCGACCTGCCAGACCGGGCCTTGCCCGGTTGCGTCTGGAAAGTCATTCAATAGGCGCGGGTTGCCTTCCAGTTCCACCTTGATAGATTCGACAACGCTGGCAGCCTGATCCCAGATATCCATGGCATAGATGATGTAATGCTTGAGCTCATAGACAATATCATGAATGACATCAATGGTCAGATAGGTGGATTTCGCCTCACCCCGTGGGGCGGCGGTTGCATCGTTGACGCCTTCTGGGTCAAGTTCGCCTTCGCCCAGACGTTTGATGAAATCCGCCTGAAACACTGAAAGAGGGATCGGCTTTTCTTCGCCTGTTTCCGGGTCTTTTTTACCCCGGATGTAATGGGGGAAATAGGTCCGGGCAAAAAACTCGCGGTCATGGCGCGCACGTTCACGCCGTTTGGCTGTGGCCTCCGGGCTGGTGTCAAAACCATCGCAACGGGCTGCAATGTCTTGCTGCATTTTTGCCCGTAGTTTGATAAGGCTGTCCTCAAACTGCTTTTCTGTCAGGCGTTTGGTCTTGGATTTGTACTTTTTAGCCATAGGCTGCACTCAACTCTCGCCCGAACGGCTCCAGCATTTCCAAGAATGCTGAGGCGTTTTGCGGGTAATCGGTGGTGATAAAATCGGCCAAACGTTTCAACACATCCTGAGCAATAGCGAGTTGTGACAATTGCGGGCTGGCCCGGCCTGCCGCGTTGACCGTCTTATTGAAAGCATCAGCCACAGCAGCCAAAGCCGAGGCTTTTTGTAAAGGTTTTGCCTCTGGGTCATCCCTGACTTGCTGAATAACGGTCTGGTGAAGCTGGATATACTCTTCCAGCAGCACCTCAACCATATTCTCAAAGCCTGTATGAGCGAGGCTGGCGGAATGGCGGGCTTTGTCCCAATCATCGCCGATCTTTTCCGCATCCTTGCGCCAACGCCGCAACGTGCCGACGCTGACCCCGATCACCTCGGAAATCTTCGTCAGGTCCATGCGGTCATAGACATACATGCCTCGGGCTTTTTGACGGGTCGCGGCATCGTGGGCCATGTGTCACGGACTCCCCACATTGGATTTGACCATGTAGCCGATGGTGGAAATCGCAACAGAGATCAGGCCGCCAGAAACAAGACCATTACGGGCCGCGTTGCGTTCAACGGTGCGCAGGCGGCTATCCATCTCATTGAGCTTTTTTTCCATACGTACACTGTTGGCCTTTTGCTCTTCCGCGTAGGCCAACAGCTTGCCGATGTTTTGGTCGGTTTCAGACACGATCACCTCCCGCGAACGGCTTTGATTGCACCGATAATGCCGCCGCTGGCGGCTTCAATGGTCGCGGCGGTTGAGGACAGATTTCGCCCGGCGCGGATTTCGTCAGCACGGGCTTTGTCCCGTTCGCGGCACCCCATATATTTCTTGATGATCTCCACGCATGACCAAAATGCCCCGAGGGCCGGGACCATGATGACCTCAGATGCCGGGGCAATTCTTGCGAGGCTATCCCATATCGAAAAGTTCAAGGGTGAGCCGCTTAGGCCGATGGCAATCATTTGGACAAGCCATTCCACAATTGCCACGGCGAACAGGGCAACCAAGGAAAAACCAAACGCGGAAATTACCCGCATAGCCTTGAGGGCGATTTGAGGCCGGGCCGATGCGCGGATTTTCTCCGCATCACCGTCGGTCATGGCGATGAACCGCTCCGTGTCCATCCGTTGCAATTCGGTGGCACGGTTAATGATGGCGGTTTGTTGGTCCGGCGGCAGGGCGGCAACTTGATCGCAAAGCGCGTCAGGCGTTTCGGCGGCGGTGTCCCCGGTAACGGCGTTATATATACCCCGCACACCGTCAAAGATTGACGGTGCAGCGGCAAGAATGGAGGCTAAACCAATCATTGCGGCAAGCCCTCCACGGTGCCGCCCTTGCCAATGGTCAGGATTTGGCGGCGGTTTTCGGCGGCGGAGACATAAGACACGTGCACCCATCCGCCGCGTGGGTCGTTCGGGTCATAGAATTCAAGGATAAGCTGGTCGAAATCCAGATTGTCAGCGCACCAGCGGGCAAGGTCTAAGTTCGCAACGCCAGAAACTTCCACGTCTACAGCTTCGCCTTTGGTGTGTTGGCTGGTGTCTTTGCTGCCAAGGATGCGGTTCAGTTCAAGACAGCGAAAAAATGAATTCGGCGAGAAAGGAACGCTGTAATGCGTACGGATCGGCTCCAAAATATGTTCACAGACCCGTTTGCAGGCGGCGAGGACTTCAAGCGGTGGTATATTGTTAATGCCATGTCGTGCGGCGGTGGCGGAGGCGCACACTTCCCGCAATGTGAAATGCGGTGTCAACCGCTGGTCTAAGGTACGTGTTTCGGGCATGGTGCGCCCCCTGTTCTGGTCGAAAATCACGGCACAATTGCCGATGACCACAGGGTGCGGGAAATGGTTGGGAATGTTCAGGTGAAGATTTCAGGAAAAACGCTGATTTTTGCCAGCAAATCAAAGCAGAGGCAGTTGCGTATCGTCTGAATTATGATTGTCCTGTTCGCGTTTCAGTTCTTGCAAAACTTGATAGACGCGACGTTCACAGCACTCGGTAGCGAGGGCGATTTCTTCACGGGTCATATTGTCGTCTGCATATTTAGAAATCAAGTGGCGACGTTTGCCCGGTGTAATATTCGACATGGGAACGGTAATGCGTGCGCCGGGCAGGGCTGCCACCAGTGCGGCGGCTTCCTCTTCACCTAACGCATTCAATTTATGCCCGTCATTCAGGGTTTCCGGGATATAGACGCGCACACCCGGAAACACTTCCAGCAACCGGGCTGCGACCCGGTTGGAAACAAACTCGGCAATATCTGCAAGGCCGTATGTTCTTTGTTTGGGGTCCATGATTGCGGTCCTACTTGCGCCGATCCCAAGATTTCAGGGCGTTGATGATTGGCGTGGCTTCGTCGCTGGTCAGCCAGTCCAACTGTCGCACGTCGTCAAATTGCCGGGTTCTCAGGCGGGCGTTGACAAATGCCAGCAGGGCCGCGTCTGTATCTTCGGCGTCCAACTTTCCGGCGCGTTTGATGCTGCCCCAAATTGCCCAAATCATGCGGACATAGCCCTTTCCGGCTTTCACAAAGCCGCCTTTTTTGCCCGGTTTTGATGTCGGTGCGTTTTCTTCCAGACGGTCAACGATGGCCTGCAAATCAGATGCGGAACACTCGGACATGCTGTCCTTGCCCGTGACGCCAAGCACAAGGGCTTCGTGGGCCGCGCGGTCTAACCCTTGCTGTTTTTCCAGATAGCGTACCTTACGGTTCAACGCTTGCCATTGCGGGGATTTGTTCATGGCTGCACCTCAGAGATTTTCTTAACTTCAAGATGCCAGTCACCGCATTCAACGCCTGCAATGGTGTACCCCTCAAATTCTACCCGGATGTAATCAGCCCCATTTCTGATAGCCTGACCTACAAGGTATTTTGCACAAAGGGCTGCTATCCCGTTTTTGCCTTCACTTAAGGCCTCTGCAAATGGGTCAATATCCTTATTGATAATTACAAACTCAGGTGCGATTGCACGACAGATCACATCTGCGATTTTGCCCCTCGCATATTTGAACGGCATAGCCATCTATTTGCCCCCCTGCTTTGCGGGGAAGTCAGTCAGGAATTTCTTGCTGATTTCGCCCGTCTCAATGGTCTTACGCAGATGGGTGCGCAATTTACGCAGCATGTCCAAACCTTCCACGCCCCATGCGGTATCACGTTTAAAGTGATATGCCCGGATTACTTCTTCTCGTTCGCGAGTATCGGAATTTACGAGAGCAACGGCCACGATGCCGGAGCGTCCGTCATAGGCAACGTCAACGTTAAAAGGGGTTGTGCTGTCAACAGCAACGGAAAGCCGCAGAATGTCATTGACCAAATTCAAGTAGTTTTTTTGGCTCATTGTACGATCTCCATTAATAGGCCACGCATACGGTGGACCAACATGTCGATACGTGTATCCAGTGCTTTCGCGTCATCGGTTAATATGGAGTGAACTCCTTCGAGATATTCCCAATCAACAATATCCACCATATTCTCCCAGCCGATGCGCTGGATTTCCTCAAGGATTTCCAATGCTTCGGCGTGTTGGGCTTTTATGGCGCGGATGTTCTCTAGCTTGCGCTCAAGCCCCTTTGCGTAGTCGTCAACCTCTTCCAGTTGATCTTTCAAAACGTCGTTCTCACCCTCAAGCTCATCAAGGCGCACGTCCGCAAAAGGACAGGGTTTCAGTTCTGTCATTGTTTTGCGCCTTCTGCTTCGTCTTCAAGATCAAGCGGCATGAAGATGTCATCAACAATGGGCTTTTGCAGGAAGGTATCTTTGATGGTGAAGCGGTGGCCCCTCCCGGCGGTTCCAAACAGGCCGTAGGCTTTCCAATTGCAAACTTTACCGTCCTTTCTTTCTATGCCGCTGTTGCATTCATAAGGGTTTGTTGAAATACCCTTGCAACTTGGACACCGAAATTTGTAGTTAGGGATGGCAGCTTGTAGCTCTGCTTGCGTTTCATACACTGTTACGTCTTCAAGAGACGGGAAATTGCTTTCTTGGTAGTAATTAACCACGCAATAGTCTCTGCGTCCCTCGAATGCTTGAAGGATTTCAAGTTTGCTGAACCCCAGTTTTTCACTGTACTGCGTCAGCGTTTTTTCCAAGAATGCCTCAAGTTTTGATGCACGATTTGATCCTTCGGTGCCGGGCCACGTTTTGTGAGCCTTATCCATCAAATCATTCATGATTTCTGCGTATGTCATTGTTTTGCATCCTGTTCTTTTGTCCGGTTTATGGCGATTTCTAACGGTGTCAGGGGTATGCCCCAACGGCTACCCGGAGCCTCAAAAGGCTTCAGGTACTCTTTTTGGGCTTTGAGCCATGCGCGGTACGCCCAATATTGGCGCGCACCCCACGGGTAAGCCCGGCGGACCGCGCGGCGGCGGTCCTTGATGGGCGTTTCGGCGGGCAGGGTCTTTGCTAGTTCGGCAATGATTGCCCGTGCCTGTTGGGTGCGTGATGGCATACCCGCCCCCTAAACCGCCGTCAGGGCGGTAAGTGCGCCGTTGGTCACCATGTCCGGGCAATACACATCCCGGTTGGAGTGACGACATTTGTGGCAGATGCGTTGCCCCGGTCCTTGGCTCCAAAACATTTCACCGCAACGCAGGCATTTTCGGTCCTTTTTAACCGGACGATGTAATGGTTCAGGCTTGGAGTAACGAGCGGGCTTTAAGGCCATGATTGCCTCCTTTGATTTGCAACAGCACGTCGATGGCCGCCGCCAATGGCGAGGCATACACGGCGGGGTGTTGGTTGCGGTCTTCTGGTTCGTAATTGATAGAGTGTGCCAATACGGAGACATCAAATCCGTACTGCAACAAGATGGATTGGGTGATTGCCGCGTGGGAGGCCATTGCGTCAAACGCCGAGCCTTCCTTGCCGCCGTTCAACCAGACTTCAACAGGGGTGTCGCGATTGGGAAGGAACCCAACGCTAACCGTCATTGGCACGGCGGCATTTGTCGGGCCAACCAGCACGTCAACGGTGACCAGCATTCTGCGGCGTGGCAGATTTATGCGTTCCGGGGCGGTCATTGGACTAAGTCCCATTTGATGACGATACCAACAAACGGTGCACCGTTGATGCCAGTTGGAAGGCCGTACATTTTTTCTATGGCGTCCGACATTTCCATGTACCCGTCAAAACCGCAGGCTTCGGCAAATTCTGTATCTGTTGGCTCTAACTGATCCCGGCTGTAAATGGCGTTAGGTAGTGTTTGCCCATCAAGCACCATATACGTCGTGTGAATTTCCACAGTGGAGATGTCTCGGACACGGGCTTCACCTAACATGTGGCGAGACGAGCCTTTGCCGATCCATAGGTTTACAAGATCGCCCATCTGAAAGCCTTTGCTGTCCTGTAGGACTGTTTGGCTCTGTTCACCCAAAATGATTTTATCGGCGGCACAATTATTGAAAAATAAGCCCATAGTCATGCTGCATTCTCCTCTTGCACATAGAGGAGTTGCAGAGTTTCGGCGTACCACGGCAGGTCGTCAGCGTTGGACCGTTCCGTGTAAAGTTGGTCGTCATGCTTGACAATAAAGTGTCCATTCCAAGGCGAATAAACCACGGTTAGGAACAAGTTAGCGGCGACAACACCAAGGGTAATCCAGTCACTTCCGTTTTTATCATGTTGCTCTGTATCAATGGGAAAGCACTTTTCTCGGCACATATCCCGGATTTCATCCAGTGTTTTATGGCGTTTGAAAGTCATCATGCCGCTGTGTCCTCTGCCGGGGAGGTTTCGGTATCGGTGGCTGTGACGCTGGCGAGGTCCAGCAAGATCGGCTTCCATTCACCGCGCGGGGTATCACGACGGTGGAACCGGATGTACTCCTTAGAGCCAATAATCTTGATGCTGTCGTTCAGGGCGGCGATGGCGTCTTTCCAATCGTCATCGTCAATTTCCAGACGCCGCAGGCCAAACAGGGCGGTACGGTTAATCCGGCCTTCCTTGTCCACTTGGAATGCGTGGTCCACTAGCGCGTGGATGTTGGCGTTTGCACCTTCGGCCCATTTGGAAATACAAATGTCGAACTTCTCTTTTGCGACCTGCAATTCCGGGCCAAAATGTTGATTGTCACTGACTTGCACAGAGACTTTCATGCAGCCGTCATAGCTCATTAGTGTGACATTGCCTTTTTTACCGCCTCGGGCGACGTTGTATTTTTCGGACAGAAGGGCTTGGAATTCTGCAACGTCTTCAAAAGCTGAGGCTTTGAAATCGGCCAAGGATTTTGAGACGCCAAGGGCGCGGTCAATCAAGGCTTTGACCGTTTGGTCTTCCAGCTTTTCATGGTCTTTGACTTGCTCAACCGGGACAAAATGCCCTTGCGCGTTTTGCATCATGTTGGGCGGTGCGGTTTGGGTGATGTTCATGGTTTATCCTTACAAAACAGGGGTTAGAAACATGGTCCTGAGCCACCGAATTTGACGGTGGATCAGGGAGCGGCGAAACGAACGCCGCAGCTTGTAAAAGATCATGCGGCCTCGTTCGGGTCATCGCCGCCCCATTGGCGGTCTTCATACAGGCAGCGGGCGTCACGGTGGCGGCGTTCCATGGCACCCCTAGATTGTGTTGCAAAGGGACTGGGGCGGTGGTTGTAGACGGGGATATCTTTTTTCCCAGTCAGTTTTTCAGCCAAGTCTTGAAGGGCTTTTCCCATGGTTGGGGAAAACGACTGGCGGCTGTTATCGCAATGAACAATCATGACCGGGACCGGGTCTTCGCGGTGGTTATCCAGTGGCACAACGCCTTGCTCCATGCAGGCGGCGGTCTGTTTTGCGTCGATCAATTCCGCATAAATGGCTTTGACTGTACTTTCTTGCAGATGAACGCCGCCGTCGGTGTAAGTGGCAAAGAAAGAGGCAATCGCAGACAGTTTTTCACTAAGCATTGTTTTCACCTTTCAAGGATTTTCTGTGGTGGCACTCTTGGCACTTGCGCCATTTCCGCATGGCGAAAGGTGATGATGTCGGCATAGGTCGGGCGGCAAATTCGCGGCATTCATCCGGCAGGACGGTTTTGTCCATGGCCGGACAGAAGAAAACACCGTCATCGCCGCTGTAGACTTCCAGAACTCGCGCCTCAATTTTGCTTGTGCCGCCGGGATACTTGCCGTTTTTGGCAAGGCAGACGGATGACCGTCCATAACCCAACTCAGCCGCAACGGTGCGGGTGCCGCGTTTCTTGCACATGTCATTGAGGATTTGTCGCCAGAGCGGCAAACTACGGGAGTTCATGGGTTTCTCCCGTGTTTGGATCGTAGATATTGCCGGGGTTCAGCTTTGGTGCTTTTGGTCCGGTATGCCGGAGAACCGCGTAACGTTTGAAGCCGTTGGATGTCATTTTGACCCCCGGCTCACGCGGCAATTCCCGCAGGTATCCGACCACTGTCAGGGCGCGCAAGTAACGTTGCGCGTTGTTGCGGGCATTCTTTTCTTCGCCTTTGGCGGCGGCAGAAATCAAATCGCCAATGGTGAATTTTTTCTGAACAGCCATGGCCCGCCACATTCGCAGACGAAGCGTAGATTTTTTGCGCGTCTTTTTGCATGTCAGCGGCGCATTCGGCCCGCTGGTTAGAACCTCTGCCTCGGCTTGGCTTTTTTGCCCGGCTTCGGTCAGGCGGAAACAGCCACGCTCTACACGCTCAATCAGGCCGCGTGAGATCAAAGCTCCGGCTGCCTTGACAATATCCCGGCGTGGCAATTCAAGAGTCACGTCCAATTGGTCAATGGTCAAACACGCATCGGGTAAAATGGCATCGCGCACGGCCTCTTGATTGTAGCCTCGGCCACACATCACAAGGCCTCCTGTACGATGATCGGCGTGGACGTGCGGCGGTTATTCAGCAGAACTTGTCCTGCCATTTCAGCAACACCAATGGCAGAGCCGCCAGACCGTGCGGCGACCCGTTCAATGCTGGCAATGGCTTCCTTAATCTCACGGGCATAGCCGCCGCTGTGATGGTGAATTAGGTCAATCAGTTCGGGGGAAACTTCTGCCTCACACAGACCGGAAACCAGCGCCCCTGTATCTTCAAGAGAAAGAAGCTTAAACCGCACAAACCGCCCGACACGACTTACAACTTGCGGGAAGCGGTTGAGATTATCCCGCACCTTGCCCATGCCAACCAAGACAAAGGGAGTTTCCAGAAAATCGGACAAATCCCGCAATGTTGAGAGCATCTTGTCTGATTTGCAGATGTAATCAGCCTCATCAATGCCGACGAAAAACATTTCTCCGGTGTCTTGTGCCGATTTTGCCAACCCGGACAAAACATCTAGCAGCATATTGAAACGTTTCTGGAATGACGCGGGGCGGATTTGTACCCCAGCAGCTTCCAGCAGTTCGTCCAACATCCAGTTGGGCGTCCATTCCTTTTTTGCCCGGATAAACAAGGCCGGGGATTGAGACGCTAGACGGGTTGTGATGGTGGTTTTGCCAAGGCCCGGCTGACCGTCAATAACAACGATGCAGGCCTCCAGTGCGCCACGTCTTTCGATATCAGACATGGCGTGCATCAAACGCCGTGCATTTTCAGTGGTTACAAATACATCTCTCATGGTAAAATAGCCTTTCAACTCGATTGACAATCGGTACATGACCTCATGCGGCTTGTCGGAGCTGCATGGGGTCAATTCCTTCCATCTCCAACAAATGACGGAAACTCGGCTGACCCAGACGCTTGCGAATGGCGGTGCGGTCTTGGTCGGTAACTTCATTCGGATTAGTCAGCAGCCAGCGCACCCACTGCACGTCATCGGCAAAGTTTGGCCGTCCGTTTATGGTCAAAATCTTTTGGGTTGTGGGCTGTGGTTCCGACAACTTGGCAAGGGCCGCATCAGCTTCGGCGCGGCTGAAATCATCAAGCGGCGGCATGACGTGTCCGGACTGGTGTTCGATTTCCAGCGGTGCGCCTTTGGCTTCCAGCAAAATCTCACGGCGTTTTTCTTCAACGCGGCCCAAACGGCCCTTGGTACGGTTCTCAAAGATTTGTTCTTGCTTGCTTCTTGCCGTGCGGAAGGTGTCGCCGCTGAAATATCCGGCGGCATTGCCGTCGAGTTCAGCAACCGCTAACAGGCGCATATCAAAATCACGTACCCAGACCCGGCTTGCATCGTGGATGTCATAGCCAACCAACACCCACTGATCGTGATAAGCCTCAAGATCATGGGAAAAATATGAGCCGTTGAGGATGTGGACTTCACAGCGGGCAACTTTGCGCCGTTCATAGGGGCGCATCAGGTCGGCTGCATCATCGCGCGAGATAAAGGCTGTTGTGTTGCCTTCGCGCAGCCATGCCTCCCACACATCTACCGGAGCCTGATGTATCCAGCGTTTTGTCTCTGGGTGACGAAAGCGCGGCAGGCCGTCATGCGGTGCGTGATTGTATTCGGTAATTTTGCGTTCGATGAAGTCCTTAAAGGCTTGCCACGTCACATCAAACGGTGATTTTTTGCCTTTTTTTGCAGCCTTTAGACGTTCGCGGGTAATATATCTGGCGGCTTCTTTGTCCAAATCCTGCCCGGAATAGGAACTCAGTTCTTTAGCCCACTGCCGGACATTCCGGTTAAACCGTTCAATAATTCCACGGCCTTGGGAGTTGTAGGCTCGGCCCGTCTTTTGCGTGATCCCCCAACGGTCAAAAAAGCCTGTCACATCCGCAGAGAACATATCATTTTTAAAGCCTTTGCCGTTGTCGGTGTAGAAGATCAGGCAAACACCGCCGAGCAACGTTTCTTTATGTTCCACAATGGCGTTGGACACGGCTTCAAGTACGCCGATGGAGTTTTCCGCCAAGCCGACAGACCAGCCGACAATTGCACGGGTATAAACATCCATCACGAATGTGATTTCCGGTTGGAAAGGCTGCCCATGGTGCGGGTGCTCAACTTTTGCCCGAAAAGTGTGACCGTCCGCCGTGTAAACGGCGGTGGGCCAGAGTTCAGAAACGTCACGGCGGGTAAAGGCTTGCAGGCTTTTTAAGGCTTGCGGTCCCATCCGTCCCCGGTTGCGGTCCACAATGGAAATCTTGTCATTCAGAAAGCGACGGGCGGCAAAATAGCTCGGAGGCTCAATCCCCGGCGGTAACTCATCGGCCAATTTATCAACAACGGCTTGCAGGCTCGGCTTGTACGGATCGGCCCACAACTGCATAAGCAGCGGTGCCCATTTCGGGATGGTCATATCTTTTTCGCGGCAACGCTTCGGAGCCAGTCCGAGAATTCCTTCGCGCTCATGGGTTAAAACCCAATCGTAAAGGGTGCGCTGTGATAGGCTGTGCGCCTTCTTTGATTTCTTGGCTTTGGTCCCGGACTTGGCATTTGCCACGGGGATCAGGGCTTGCAATTCCGGCTTTAGGCTTCCGGCTTTGGCATGATCGGCTATCAGGTGTGTAGCTTTGGTACGCCCGAGGATTTCTTCGTGTTCATGTACCAACTTAACAAACAGCACGCGGGCATTCATGCAATGTCGTTGATCGTCTGTCAGATCATTGGGATCAACGTCACATGTTGGGGCTACGGGATGTCTGTCAGGCAATGCCGGAAGGCTGTTCGCCGCAGCCGCAATTTGCGTGCCTATGTAGTTGTTGCGGATGTATTCAGGCAAAATCGAAATATGACGTTCAATGCCGCCACCAGCAGCGGTTCTTGGACGGACTTTGTTTGGGTATTTTTGGTCTAGCCCCTCGCGTTCTATCCATTCAGAAATACCAAAGCGTGATGCAGGCAAACCAGTCAGGCCGAGTGAAGCAAATTCTTCATTTGTGAACCAGCCGTTAGCCATGATGACCTCCCTTCCACCGACGACGTGCGGCATGTTTTTGATGGTCCAGTTCGGTTTGTTTACGGGCCAGTTCTTCTTTTTCGGCCTCAATCATGGCTTCTTCGACAGCACCGAGATAACGCTCCTCAACTACAGCAAAGCCGTACCGTCGCAGAATGGAACCGAATAAACGGGGGTCGCGGGTCGCATGCAAAAGTGCAACGGCGCGTTCAAAGGTCAGGTTGTGTGTTTCGCGAGCCGGACTGGCATAGGCGTCAAGCGCAACTTTCGTTACGGTTTTCCCCAAATACGCGGACATTTGTTCCGCAATCTCATCGCGGCTCATATCGCTGTCATTTAGCGTGGCCGCTACGGCGCGACTGACTTCTTGTGCAAAACTCAGGCCCGAATTGCGCTGTGCATCATCAAAGCAGATGGCAATCTTTGACGGGTCAAAATCTGTAAAAAGATCGTACGTCAAAGCATCGCGGTTTTTTTTGGATTTGCCGCTCATGCCGCATGCCTTTTTTGACGTGTGCAAAATTGCGGAGCCGGGTTATAGTTAGAGCTAGGTTGTGGTTTAAGGCGCAGCCCGGTTTTCGGGTCATAGCGTGAAGGCCAGATTTTATATGGCTCTACGCCGAGTACATCAGCAATAGCAGCCTCACCCTCTTCATGAGGATAGCGAGCGGCTCTATTGGCAGTGTTCGTGGGTAAGTCAAAGACACGGTCCACGTCAGAGAATTGATATTGTTTACGGTTCAATTCCGCGCGGATATCAGAAGGTAAAAGGTCTTTACGTGTGCTCATGATCACAACCTGAAACGTGGGTGTCTAACGGGCTTGGCGGGCTGTTAGATATTTCGCTTGAAACAAATATGCATACTAAAGTTTGCACGATCAACAAAAATTAACCTGAAATCTAAATAAAAATTTACTCAGGAGTGCGTGATTATAAATTTTAATTTAAATTCAATGCTTTGGTTGGGGTGTGGTTCATATGTCTTCGGATGACAATCAAAGCTATGAGGTCGAACTAGGCCTTCGCATCAAAGAAACAGCCGAGAAATTCTCTAGTAAAGCCGACGCAGCGGCGGCGGCTGGTGTTACGCTTGTCCAGTTTAATAAATGGATTGCGGGCTCAGTTAAGGTGCCTGTTGGAGGGTTGCGGGCTTTGGCTGCTGGTGCGCATGTAAACTTTAGTTGGCTAGTGTCGGGTGTTCCCGGTGAGGTGAAGGATGCTTCAAACGTAACTAAAGTTAATGATGAACTTCAGGTGTTGCCAAGGATTGACACAACGCTATCCGGTGGGGATGGATCTTTTTTGGATGGTTGTCGCGTTGTTGATCAGGTTTATTTCCAGACCAAATGGCTCAAGGAAAAAGTCGGTATAGTTGACCTGTCAAAATTGGCAATTGTGGGGGTTGTTGGTGACAGTATGGAGCCTACTATTACCCAAGGTGATGATCTTATGATTGACCTATCTGTTACGTCGCTTCTGGATAATGCCATTTATGCCATACGGTTTGATGACGCCCTTGTCGTCAAACGACTGCAAAGACTTATGGATGGTCTGGTCGTAATATCAGACAATCCGGCATATAAGGACCAAACTCTTGACCGCTCTCAGGTAGATAGGCTCCAAATTTTGGGCCGCGTTCGCTGGATAGGCAAAATCATTTAGTGAGATTGTGATGTTTAGAAGCTTGACAATTATTGGCTGCCTGATCTTTTGCACGGCAGTATCCGCACCTTCTTATGCAAAGTCTGGAGGCTTGGCAGATCGCATCACTTTCGCAAAAAGTATGACGGACGTAGAACGTGCATATTCTGTACACATGCTGACTGTATTGATCAAAACTCAATGCAAAGGCATTGCTGACTATCAGAATTCAATAGAAAAAATCCACATTGACTATGAGGACAAATTGAATGTCCCATCTGATTGGGGCGACGGAAACAAAATCTATAGTCCTTATTATGAAAAATATGGCTGGACGCGCCGAGTTGGATACAGTGTTAGGTTAATCGGTAACATCTTTGAGTTAGACCCCGTTTTTAGCTCTGGCCCCTTCAAAGGTAGTGGCAACATTGCAGACTTTCTAGTTGGAAATGATGGAGATATGCCCGGAGTTATTTATCTTTCAGGGGAATCAATTGCTCAAATTGTTTGCGGTTTTCCGGCAAAAGCTCCAGAAAAAACAAACCTTTTCATCCAAGTCGATGAACTTCGCACGGCAGGTGCGCCGTAACAGTAATTACAAAGCACGTAATTTTTCACTTGCCACCTATTAACTTCTATATCGCAGCTAAGAAAACAATCAACCCTCTGAAAATAAATAGTTATATGTTAGTTTTTGTATGAAATTTGCGTTTCTGCACAACTTGCAGCCTAGAGCAAGCAGGTTAAAGCTAATTTCACAGCGTTTTGGTGAGACTGTCGGCGGGTGTTGATGCTCTCTTAGACTGACAGAGGTTTTGTGAGTGCCTTGATTTGTGCGGCTTTCGGGGTGGACGGGCTGAATTGTGAACGTTTCTATCACCAGCCCCGCCGGAACGATCACAAAGCAAACACTTTATGCAAAATAACGCGCAAAAATGACGCGTTTTCGTCCATTTTTATGCAAAAAGACCGCGCACGGCAAAAAGCCAAATTTTGGCGGTCTTCTGCGGTTTACGGGGATTTTTCTTCATTTCTGATGCTATGCAGAATGAACCACTCCCCTACATTGAATGGCGGTCTTGGATCGCTTTTTCTGGTTGGCGCTGGCAGTGTAAATGGCGACCACGGACTCGGTTTTATGTCCAGTCACAGACATGATGTCGCGGGTGTCGCCGTCCGCATCCGCAATCATGGTAGACGTGGTGTGTCGCAGCCCGTGGAAGGTTAGACCTTTCCCCACTTTGTCCTCTGCCTCCAGTTTCTTAATCAGCTTATAAAACTGTGTGCCAAAGCCGGACGCGGTATAGGGGCGGCCATCGTTCGTGGTCACGATGTTAAGGCCGCGTTTCTTGGTCGTGTTTAGGATGTCGCGCAGGCTTTCATGTGCGTACACCTCGACCAGTGTTCCGGTTTTGCTTTGTTTGTAGGTGATGTATTCGCCATCCCATGCGGCCCACGTCAGGGTGAGCATGTCGCCCTTGCGGATGCCTGCGTATGCGCCGAGGGCGATTGCGGCTTTCATGCTTTCGCTGCATTCATCCAGAACGTTGCGAAGTTCTGCGGCGGACCATGCGCGGTTGGCAAGTGGTTCATTTTTGTTTCGGCGGATCTTTGACACCTGTTTGAAGGGGTTGCCTTCGGTGATTTCTACAGGGCCACTGCCCCAGCTAAAAAGCAGGCTGCCGAATGCGACAACGTAGTTTGCGAAATGCCGGCCGCGTTTTTCTAGTGCCTTATCACGTAGCCCCAGTGCAAAGCGTGGAGTGAATTCATTTAGTGGCATGTGGCCGATGGCGTCGAGCCAATCCATGATTTTACAGTAATCAGCTTTTGTCCGGTCGGCTAGCCCCAAAAATTCCGGTGCAGAACGGTAGGCAACCATGAGCGCGCCAACGGTAGAGGGCGCGGGTTTTGCGGCTTCAAGTGCACGGTTGAGATTGTTTACCTCATCAATAAACGCCTGTGTGCCGTATGTGGCCTGAATGCGTGTTTTGGTCGGGCGATGGTAATAGTACGCTTTGCCGCGACTGGTGATTTTTTGTACGTTCTTAAGTCGCTGAATCATGATCTTGGTCTTTGCGCTTTCGGTCTTAATTTAGGCAGTCCAAATAGTTTTTATTGTTTTGAAGGTTGGTGTTGCCAACGGTTTTATCAATCCATGCGTCTAGGTCGTCTTTGCGCCATAGGTCGCATTTGCCCCGGCGGGTGAACTTTACACCTTCGGCTTTGAGTGCCCCGGCTGTGGTGGATGTGTAAGCCTCTGCTTGTTTGGTCCTCATGAGGCGGGGCCAGTCAGGCATGTTTGCAAGTGCAATTTTGGCCATATCAAGTCACTCCGCTGCTTGGTGGGTTTTATTTGTGGCGAGTTCATGGACGTTGGCGGCGATCAACGCCGCTGCTGGCGGCGGCGATACGCTGTTGCCGCACATGCGTACCTGCGCATGTTTGGGCAGTTTGCGACCGTCAATTTCGCACTCGATCTCGTAATCTGCCGGGAAACCCTGCGCGTTAAATAGTTCGCGCGGGTCTAGCATCCGCATACCGACGTCGGTGATGGTGTATGTCTCGCCGTCTGTCATAACCGTGACCGCGCCCCAATGCGTGGGCCAGCGGCTTGGGGTAGGCGTAAAGCGGTCCACCAATTGCGACCACTGCCGGAAATCTTTCGCCAGGTACTTAATCAGGAAACTAGCAACCCGTTTCACGCGTTGGTCCTGAAACCGGGCAAAGTCGGCGGCGAGGTCTGTCGTAATCAGGCCGTGGTGTATGCCGCCTGCTGTGACAGTCTTCGCGGGATGGCGGAGGTTGCCGTTGCCGCCGTCTGCGGCGGAACTGTAAAAGTGGGTAAGGCAAGCCGCGCTAAGAGCAAGGCGGTCCTTTGCCGTGACGGTGTGGGCCGGGGTGTTAATGCCTTGCCCGTCTTTGTCGTTGCCGTAATATTTGACCAGTACCGGGGCGGTCACGGCGTGGTGATCCACGGTGGTGATGGTGCCTGTAGGTTTGGTTATCTCATGCCCCACGACACCGCCGTAATGCTTAGTCAGGACTGGGGCAATAATGCCAAGAGGTTGGCCTCCGCCGGGTCGTTTGATCCAACTGCTTGCGGTGATCGTTGGGGTTGGGGTAAGCGTGGAGCTACCGATTGCGCCCGTGCGAAATTTGGTTAAAAAAGGCGCGATCAGTTGAGACTTTCCTGCTCCGCCGCTGGTGGTTGTCCCGAGGGGTGCCGTTGCTGCATGTCCAATACTGTTGCCGAAGTGACGGCTTATGTATGGTACTGCAATGCCGTATCCGTTTTTTTGCGTGACGGTTTGCAGGGGTTGGTCAATGGCTTGTCCCCGGAATCCATTGCCGCCGTGGTTGGCCTTGACGATAAACGGGGTCGGAGTGTTAAGGACATAACGCCAAATTCCCGCCGCTGTCCGCTGCATAGTGTTGTGTGCAAGTGGTCGTTTGCGGTCAAAGATCGACGCGCAAGGGATTGACCAATCAATGATATCAGCGGCGGTGCGATAGGGTAACATCTCCCCGGCAATGACGCGCGGATCGTCCGGCTTGCCGTGAGTCGGTTCGGGCCAGACGATGGGGCGGCGGTCACAGCGGGCAATCAAGAACAGCCGCTTGCGGATGGTTGGCGCGCCATAATCGCAAGCCCGGATCTCCCGCCACTCGATTTTATAGCCAAGGGTTTGGAGCTGCCCTTTCCATTTTTCAAAGTCTTCGCCGGCGCGTTCCTTGATTGGTCGGTTGTCTGCATCTAGTGGCCCCCAAGTTTTAAATTCTTCCACGTTCTCCAAAAAGATGACGCGTGGGCGGATGTGTTTGGGTAGGCGCGCCCATGCGTGGACGATCCACGCCAAGTCCCTAACGGACTTTTCACGAGGTTTGCCACCTTTTGCTTTTGAAAAATGTTTGCAATCCGGCGAAAACCAAGCTGCGCCAATCGGCCCGAGGCGTGCGATTTCGGTAGGGGAGACTTCCCATACAGATTTACAAAAATGTTTGCAGTCCGGGTGGTTGAATTTGTGCATCAAGACGGCTTCCGGGTCGTGGTTTACCGCGACGTCGGGGGAGCGACCAAGTGCCAACTCGAATCCAGTGGATGCGCCTCCACCACCTGCGAAGTTATCTACAATAATCTCAAAGGCCCGGTCCGGTACGCTGCCACCAATCAGGGGGAGTGTGTTCATGATTGGGCCTCGTTGCTTTGGGTGGTTGTGACCGGTTGCGGGCATGGGTGCCATTTCAACGGGTTTTCGATAAGGAGTTGGGTTTCTTCGTCGCTGGCGGTGCCGACAAGCCACGCCACATGATCGGTAAAGGGGTTTTGGACCCAATGGACCGCATAGACCTCTTGCCCGGTCCAAACCAAAATCCGTTGGTCTTTTGGGGCTGTGTCCATGTCTGGCCAGTCGTCGGCCTCGGCAATGATCTGACTCAGGTATTCTTTACCTTTTGGTGTGATGCCGTTGCCTGCCCCGGCAAATTCGCCATCTGCTTCACACGCAAGCCCTTTGCAATATTCCACATACCCTGCATCCCGTAGGTCTTTCAGTACGCCCGTGATTAAGGCGCGGGAGTAGTGGTCGGAGGTAAACGCGCGGGTGTAGAAATAACGGTCTTCGTCGGTGGCCATCTTGGTCAGGATGTGGACGTGTAGTGCCCGGATTACATTTGCCGGTTCGAGGCTGTTGATTATGGTCGTGGCGGTCATGCTGCTTTCCTTTTCTTCGGATACACGGACAGAACCTCACGGGGGTAGATGATGAATCGATCTACTCCGCGATAATGCACAGCCGGAAATTCCCGATACATGGCAGTGACGGTGCGTGTGACGGTTTCGGTTCGTGGGTCGCCTGCGCGGTCAAGCGTGGTCACGCGGATCTTGATGCGGTCACCGGGTTTTATGATTTTGGCCATCATTTCACCTGATTGATTGGTTTGGCGTTCTCAGTCAGAAACTTTTGGGCCGTGATCATGTATTGAACGCCGCGCAATGCTTGCTTTGCCAAGTCTGCCCGCGCTCTGGCGTCGTGAACGGAAATCTGGCCCTCCCGAAGTTGTTGCAAGTCCGCAATTAGTCCAGCGGTGAAAGCCGGGAGATTAAATTGCTCGGCGATGGGTGCGGGGTTGTCTGTGTTTCGCAATTTCATTCTCCAAAAGTTTTAGGACGGTTGCAGCGGCGCGATATTGTTGCCATTCGTGCCAATTGGCCTGTGGTGGTGTCCATCGTTTGATGCCTCCCGCTGCGTGGTCGCAGCCGTCGCATATGGCTGGCTCGGTGGATATAAACCGCCAGTAAAATTCATCCTGTCCGCATACGTCGCATTTTCTCTTTTCGTCTGGCTCTTGTTCCAATAACGGCGGCAGAGAGATTGATATTTTCGGACGGTGTTTCATGTCATTGCGTCCGGCATAGTTAGTCTTCCTCAACGTCAAGGCGTGGGTCGTTGGCTTAGATGCTGTAGGAAATCCCGTCCGCGTTCTCGTCCCATTGGGTGAGTTGGCGGAAGCGGTCGAGAAATGCGCCGTGTGCCCGTTCCCACGTCATGGGGGTAATCATGGGGTGGGTGGTATCCGGTAGGTGTGGCCAGTCCGGCCCGTCATCACTGAGGAGGTCGCGCTTTTCGGTGGCGAGGGCAATGCAGTCGGCCTGTTTGATGAGGTCGCGTGTGGCGCTGTCTGGTGTGGCGCTGAGTCCGAAATGTTCGAAAATCGCCTCATCAATGCGCATTGATAGCCATTTGATGGCGGACCCAATGGGTGGGGTGATGAGATTTAATGCCTCTTTTACAGGTGTGGTGATGTCGCCGATATAGGCTTCATGCGCATCATGCAGGAGGGCATACAAAAGGATCAGGCGCCCGTCTGGGGTGTGTTGCGAGATGCCCCTGCGCATAAGGATGTCTGTGGTCAAAACAGAGTGTTGCGCCACAGAGTAAAACGGGATGCAGTTGCCGTTGTAACGGCACTGTTTAGCCAATGCCTCGGCGATGTCGTTGATGTCCACCATGTCCGGTGTCGGGTTGATGAGGTCAAAGACTTTGCCGGAGAAGGTGGGTGCCCATGGGGTGGCGACTGGTGCAATGTTGTTCATGATGTCCCCCGATTGAATGACTGGCAAAGGGGCGGGTGCCCCTCTGCGTTGTGGTGATCTGAATTATTCAGGAGAGCCGAAATAAACCGGCAGTTCGGTTTCTTTGGCGACGCGTTCGCAAGCCTCGGCAAAAGCGTCTTGCTGTGCCAGTTCCGGGCGGTGCCGGGACAGTATCCAAGTCAGGTTGCCCTGATTCAGGCGATAGCGCAGCCGCACAAGAATTCGATACGACGGGCCATTTTTGAAAACTGGAATCGCGATCAGGAACATATTCGGGATTTTGACCGCTGCGCCCTGTTCGTCTGTGTGCTTGTGGGTGAAGTTAATGCTGGCCTCACCGGATTGCAGGTTGATGGTTTGTGCAGCCCGGTTGTCTTCGTTGATCTTGATTTGTTTGGACAGTTCGGACAGTTTTTCCGGCCCACACGGGTTGCCGTCAATACGCGCAATCAGGGATTTCAGGTCGATATCCGTTTGTGCTTCGGGCGGTGTGTCTGCGCTGGTCAGAAACGCCGGAACTGGCATAACGTCAATAATGCGGTCCTCAAGGAATTCCGCAAAGTCCACCATGGACATTTTTGCATTGTCGATGGTGCTCCATGCTTTCCATTCATCTGAAAGCGGGAACCTGTAAACGCTTGTATGTTTGCCAAAACGTGGATCTGCATCCGCACCCTTGCGGTGGTAATCCAGAACTGCGGATAAAGCTGGGTGGTCAGGGTCATCGTTGGCAAAAACTACAGAGTCTGCGTCTTTGAAACGGTTGGTATGGGCAATCAGGCTGTCCAAGTTTGTCAGAACGGCTTGACCTTCGCGGCGTTCTGGTTTCGTGGCGTATTCGCGGACCAATTTCTTGACGGAATGTGCCTCTTGTCCGCCTTGGCCGTCCGGCAAAATCAGAATTTGCACCGGGTCGGTGTCTTTGCCGCCTTTGACTTCCATTAGTTCCGGGCGCATGTGGTTTTTTACAATTTCAGAGACAACGGTTGCCGTGTCTGTGCTGCTGATTTGCAACTGTTCTGCGTTTGGCTGTGACATGCGAAGCGTTTCCTTTCTGTGTCGTGGTGCCAGTTGGGGGAAGTGTTGGCGTTATGCGCTGCGCACGTCGCCGGATGATGGGTCGCGAACTTCACGGGGGCTGCCAAACATTTGCATTTGTGCCGGGTTGTGTGGGCTAAGTTTGCCTTTGCCGGCTGGCCACATGATGGACTTGCCACGAGGCGGGATCGGAGATTTAACGGACAAGTTGGGTTCAATCTCGAAAACGCCTTTGGTGAGGTTGAATTTCAGCTTGAGTGCAATCTCACCGCTCACTTTGCCGCCGTAATTCAGTACGTGATTTTCCATGTCTGATACGAGGTCCCGCATTTTTTCGGTCATATCGTTGATTAGGTTGCCGTCTTCCAAACCGCCTAGGAATTGGTTGAAGGTTTGGAAGGTCGGGAGTCTGGTCCCGTCGGCTGCTGTGTCTTGGCTCATGGTCCGTTTGCCTTTGTTATGCGAATAGGTCGCTGTGTTGGTTCAGGAAGGTCCAAGCCAATTCGCGCTGGCTTGGGGTGCTGGTTTCCGGGTTTCGGATCATGTCCAAAGCCTCAGCGCGCAGGCGGTACAGCAATGCGATGTGGCTGCGGCCTCCGGCATATTGCGGGCGGCGCATGGTTAGGCCACCGGGGTGAAATTGATGTCGCGCATGGCGAGGCCCTTTGCGGCGTTGCTGTGCGTGGTGATTTCGCTTTCTGTGAAGCCAAGGGCGCGTAAATCATCACAATTCACCGTGTCAAATGCACCGCGTTCCTCTGCCAGATTTTTGATGGCGCGTGCCATGGCTCGGCGCGTGTGTGCCGCAAAGGTGTTTGTCGGCATGGGCACCACATTCTGATGGTCAATGTCTGCTGGAATTAGTTTTGCCATGATGGCCTCCCTTAGCTGGTTCGTGCTAAAAATTTGCTATAGGGATTGAAGCTAAAAAATTAGCATGCGTCAAGCGCATTTTTTAGCATGATGTGAAAAAAACGAAGATCATGCTAAAAATCAGGTGCTGGTCGTGTTAGACAAGCCCAGAGCATGGAGGAGGGGGGTTGGTTATTTGTGGCGGCGGTTGCGGACTCGGAAGTCTGCAACTACGATAGCTGTGATTTGCACATCTGCGGTGCATGCGCAATCTTGTGCTGTTAGCTGTTCGTGTTTTATTTCAATCGGTTGCTGAAATTCTGGGTCAGTAGATCGGGGCCAGAGCCAATAACGCCCGAGGTCATCCAGCACAAATTCTTTTACCGTTGCCTCTGTCATGCCACCACCATCGTGTCGATGGACAATCACATGGTCCCCGGATTCTATTGGGTGGTCGTAGTCCCAAATGGGGACGCAAATAAGTATGGTGCCTTCCGGGTATTCCCGGTTCATTGATTGCCCCTTAACAGTGAGGCCGAAATAGGTCTCGTGACCGTCTGGGCGGGGTATGGTGATAGTTTCTCTTTCGTACGGCTGCAGTTCTACAGCCTCTGCCCAATGCCCAGCCTGCACGGACCCATGGATTTGGATGTTTATGGCATTAATGTTTGTTGGTTCTAGGGTTGGTGGCGCTGTAGTCCCGGCATAGTAGGCCAGTTTACGTTGAGCTTCTTCCGGCGTTTTACTGTGCTCATGGACAATAAGTGTAACCGCTGTGTCTAGTTTGGTGATTGTGGACGTACTTAGGTTGTGTGTTACATCCCGGTTCATGAAATTATTAAGAGTGGACGGGGATAGCTTACCACGTCGTGCAATCTCGGTAGTGGTTAGCCCGGTCACGTCTCTTGCGCGCTGAATTCTTGCGCGTTGTTGATCTCTGATTTCGTGGGTCAAGTCGTGTCACCTCCTGATTTTGCATCATATAGTTAATTACTAGCAATTCTGTGCTTAAAAATTCGCTTGCCGCATTTGCACCCCTGAAAAATTGCTATCTCGCTGTCGCTGCTGTTGTTAAATGCTAAAAAATACGCTTGACGCATGCTAAAAAATTAGCATAGCCTAGGTATGTACTTGTCAAATGGAGCTTTGACTATGAGCAGTTTTAAAGACGGTGCGTTGGAGTTTGTCCGGCGTATTGCTGAGGTGACGGGCCAAAAGCCGACGCAGATTGCACGATCGGCCGGACTTGCCCCGTCTACTTTAAACAATTTTCTGCGTGATCCTGACACACATACTCTGTCGCTGAGCACGGCGGAAAAATTAGATTCGTTGTGTGCCGATATGGGCCTGAGTGTGCGTTTTCGTGATTTCTTGCCGCCGGATGATGAGGCAACCATCGACGCCAAGGCCGATGCAGCGTGATTAGGGTGCAGTTAGCCATGCTTCCAGTTCCTTTGCCATGTCCATTGCTTCCCTGCCTGCTGGTGTGTCCGGCCATTTCTCTGCGAATGCGCGTAGGGCTTCGGCGGTGCTTTGGGCTTGGGTGTCTGTTGTGTCTGTGTTTGGCATGTCGGCCTCTGTCTCTCTGCGCTGATTTGTCAATTATTACACCGGATGCGGGGTGTTGCATTGCAAGGTTTAAGGAGATTTTTGCATGAGTGGAGCTAGGCAGTTTGCAGCGTCAGCGTACTTGATGCTCAAAGGTGCTACCCGGCGTCTTGTTAAGACTGCTGGAGGTGTTGAGGGTGCGGCGCTTGTGACACGGTTGGATAAGTCCACCTTGAGTCGAGCCGGATCACCGAACACACCACATTTTCTTGCTGTTGATTGCGTAATGGACCTAGAGGCCGATGTTGGCGACCCGATTTTGACCCGGCATATGGCTGATGTGGCTGGTTACATGCTTATCCCAAAACCGGATGTTGGTGCGTGTCAGTCTTGGGTGGCTGCGATTGGCGAAATGGGCAAAGAGTCAGGAGAGGCAATTTTGCGCATTTCCGAAGCGATTGGCCCGGATGGTCAGATTACCGCCGAGCGTGCCGTAAAAATGGAATTAGACCGCGAATGCCGGGAGGCAATGGAAGTGCTTGCCAGAGTGCGGGTTGCCTTGTCCATGTTGGATGCTGAAAACGCCAAGGGCGTGTAAGTGTTGTTTTAATGCCGACTTGTGCATGTGTGGGCCTGTGTAGGCTCCCGTGTACATGGCGGAAAGAAACAGGGGGAATGCTGTGCCTGTGGAAATCCTCATTGGTGATGTGCTGGACCGTCTGCGGGGCCTGCCTGACGAAAGTGTGGACTGTGTTGTGACCAGTCCACCGTATTGGGGGCTGCGCGATTATGGCGTTGAGGGGCAAATCGGGTTGGAGGCAACGCTCGGTGAGCATATGGCTGTGATGGTCAAGGTGTTTGATGAAATTTGGCGAGTGCTTAAAAAGGCAGGTACTGTTTGGGTCAATTATGGTGACTGTTATGCGTCCGCGCCAAATGGCCGGAGTGCGGCCGATGTGAAGGCTAAAGGGAATGATAACCGCACATTCCGGGATAAGCCATTTTCTACGGTTGGTGGCGTGTTAAAGCCTAAAGACCTGTGCATGTTGCCAAACCGTTTGGCGATTGCCTTGCAAGAAGCGGGCTGGTGGGTCCGAAGTGAAATTATTTGGCACAAGCCAAATCCCATGCCAGAGAGTGTGAAAGATCGGCCCGTATCTAGTCATGAGAAGCTGTTTCTGCTGAGTAAGTCGCAGAAGTATTTCTACGATGCTGGGGCGGTTAGAGAGGCGGCTGCAGGTGTGCATTTGCGTGATGGCTTCCGTGGTGCGAATGATGGCCCCTCGGGTTATGTGCATCAAGCCTATGTAGCAAGCAACAGTGAAAAGGGGGCAAAACGGGGAAGTTTTAAGCGCGAGAACTCCAAGCGAGGTGTTGCCCATGTAGGCCAGTCTATGGGGACACATAGGCCGGATCGTCCCGATGTGGATTATTGCGCAGAAGGTGTGGGTCGTGCGCAGCGCAACGTGTGGACCATTGCGACGCATGCCTTTGCCGATGCACACTTTGCAACTTTCCCACCTGCATTAGTGGAACCATGCATTAAGGCGGGGTGCCCTGATGGTGGGGTGGTTCTTGACCCGTTCGGTGGGGCCGGGACTGTTGGCCTCGTCGCGGATAGGCTGGGGCGTCATGCAATCCTGATTGAGCTTAACCCTGATTATGCGGAAATTGCCCGCAAGCGCATTCTGGACGATGCCGGGATGTTTGCTGTTGTGCAAGTCGCGTGCGGAAGGCAGGCGTCCTGATGGATGGTTATGTGCGCATCCACCGTAAAATATTTACGAGCAAAAAATTCCGGGACAATGCGGACCGTTTGGCTGCGATTTGGCTTATTACTCATGCCGCTTGGAAGCCTATGGTGGTCCCGTTTAACGGCCGTAAAGTTGCGTTGCAACGCGGTGAGTGTTGTTACTCAATCCGGTTCCTTATGGGGAAATGGGGCGAGAAATCAACCTCTGCTGTGTCGCGTCGGTTGGCCCATTTTGAGGCAGTTGGTTTCATCCGAAGGGGTCGGGAAAAAACTAAGTTGGAACACTTTTTGGAACGCGATTTGGAACAGCAAATGGAACGCCAAGTGGAACGGGATTTGGAACACCCAAGTAGCATTATAACCATTTGTAAATACAGTAATTATCAGTATTCGGACGCCAATGCTGGAACAGGAAACGGAACACCAAGTGGAACGCGGTTTGGAACACAAGCTGGAACAGTTTCTGGAACAAAGAATATAAATTATACTAAGAATCTAGAAGATAATAACTCACTTCGTTCGTTATCATCTTCTTCTGACGCCGAAGATTGGTGTTTGCATCCAGAGCGGATTGCGTTCTTCCGCCACCATGGCAAGCGCAAGGCGGATCATACCCACACTATCCTGCAAAACTTTATTGACCGTTACGGGGCGGATGTCGTTCGTGATGTTGCTATTGCCGCACATGCGCTGGCGGATGGTGATCCTGTTGCGTATCTCCATGCTTGCTTGGCAAATGGGCCAATGCGCGTTTCGGGTGGCGGTGCGGACTCTGTGGCGGCGGGCGTGAATTACGAGTTGTTGGGCATGACGGAAGCAGATTGTGACGAGGTGGCGAATGGTTAATCAGGATGCCGTGCGGCAGGTTAAGGCCGTGATAATCCGGGATATGATGGCGATGGGGTTTGTGATGCCGGATGGTGATGCGTTTGAGGTCTATGTGGACCATTTGGCTCGGGCGGTTGGGCAGTACCCGGTTGCGGTGCTCAAGGAGGCAACATATCGCGTGTTGTTGCGCTGGCGCGGAAAAAAACGCCTCCCCGACGTATACCGCTTCCAGGATGCCGTCACGGCGATTGTGGAGGAGGCTAAGACCGCCGAGCGTGAGGCGGCACGGGTGCAACGGCTTGCGGATCAGGAGGCCTGTGCAAGACGGATGACGGCGGCAAAGCAGGCGGAGCTTGAGGCCCAGCCGTTTGAGGTGTGGTTGGATATGCTGCGGGTTGTCCCGGAAAGCAGTCGCGGGATGATCTTGGAGGAGATTGAGCGGCGGTTTCCGGGGCGGATGAAGGGTGTTGAGCGTTCACGTTCACGGTGCGCGTAGTTGTTTTTGCGGGGGAATAAACATGCAACACATTGATATTGAAGACTTATTGGCGTGGGCGTACCGGGACCAGCTTGTTGGGGATTTGATCGGGCGCGGCGTTGGCTTGCACGCCATTGAGCGGCATGCGGCTGGGATGTCCGTCTACGGGTGTAGTGCGGACGGTGTGGCGAAGATTGCGGAAATCGGCACGCTTGGCTGCCGGGTTGATGGTGGTGGTGCGGGTATGGCGTTGGCAATCCACCCGGACGCGGAAGCGGTGCATGATGCGGTTATCTCCCTGCCAAGTAAGGTTCAGCGCGGTGTAATCATCAAATGCGCGAAGATGGGCATTCGCCCGAATTGTGCTGATAATGCCCGCTTTCATATGGAGCCAGTGTTCAAGACTTCCGTTGTTCGTAAGAAGCAGCGGGACGGGATACTCGGCAATCTGCCCGTAGGCCCGCAGGGTGATCGTATCCGCGATATGGCGGCCCGAGGTTTGTGGCCTGAACGGATTTATGACCGGAACCGTAACCTTATCGGGCATCGCGTGACTGTGGTGGATCATCCAGATTACACCAAGACGTGTCGGTGGTTGTATGCCGAGTGGTATGCTGGTTTGGTGGTTCTCGCGCGTGTGGTTGCGCGCACCTTACGGGACCATGTTGTGACGGGGCCAGCGGTTCCGGCTATGCCATGGGAAACAAAATATGGCGGAACTCTGCGGGGTTCGGATGTTGCGTGAATTTTCTTGTTGACGTTTACGAAACTCTATTGCAGCCTAGGGCGACACTCGACGAATACCGTCCGGAGCCGAACAGGGTTCTGGGCGGTTTTTGTTTGTGTAGATGTCGGGGTGTCAAGCAGCCTCGGTATTGGCTCCTCAGTGTCATTGGATAACTATCAGCGGCGGTGCGCTTCGGCGTCCGCCGTTGCTTTTTGGAAAATTCTGCTATGCCGATTGCCCCTAAGCGTCCGTGCCCTCGGTGCGGGAAGCTGATTGACTCAACGCCGTGCGCCTGTGGTTTCGGCGAGAAGCGTGACCTTGATCAGCGCAAGAGCGCGTCAAAGCGTGGCTATGACCGGAAGTGGCGGAAGACACGAGAGGAAGTCTTGCGGAACGAACCGCTTTGCCGCTTCTGTCTGGAAGATGGCCGGGTGACTCCCGCGACTGAGGTGGACCACATTAAGCCAATCAGTCAGGGCGGCGCGCGGTTCGATCATGCAAACCTTCGGGCGTTGTGCAAGTCTTGCCACTCCCGCCATACTGCGAAAAATGGCGGCGGCTTCGGCAACTCACGCCCATAGGGGGGGGGGGTCAAAAGTCTACGACCTCCAAGGCGTAGACCGTATGCCCCGTCAAATTTTCACCGAGGTGGAATTAAATAGAAAAAACCCACTTGCCATGAGGAAGGCAGGGCGGGAATGGGAGATTGTGTGACATGGCACGAGGTCGGAAACCGGAATTGGATAACGTCATCCCGATGACGCAAGGGGACGGCCTATCCCATGATGAGCGTAATTCGCGTGAGGCCGAACGCCTTGCCCCTGATAATCTGACAGATGCGCAACGTGCGGTCTGGGATCGTGTGGCCCCGGAGCTTAATGGGCTTGGACGCTTAAAACCGCATTACGTTGATGTGGTAGCGGAATATTGCCGTGCGATGGCGCGGATGATGGAACTCCGTGGTGATCTTGCCAAACATGGCGAAACCTACACTGTCTCAGGCCGAAACGGGGTGCAGTATAAAACCCGGCCAGAGGTCGCACAGCTTAATGAAGCGTGGCGGCAGTGGCGGTCTATTGTCGGAATGTTGGGGTTGTCCCCGGCTGATGAACGAGGGTTGGCCGCAGGTCAAGGTGATTTGTTTGATAACCCATTCGCCGGGATTGCCAGAATGGATGGTGGCTGATGGGGATTGCCTGTCCGGGGGTACAATCTGCGGTCGGCTATGTTGATGATGTAAATACGGGAGAAATCCCGGCCTGTCGCTGGATTCGTCTGGCGACAAAGCGTTTTGTTAATGACCTCAAACGGTCGGAAGAAGACCCGGAATTTCCGTACCGTTTCGACCAGGTCAAAGCCGAAAAAGCAATTCGCTTTATTGAGCAATTGCCGCACACGAAAGGCAAATGGGCACTTAAACGGCAACGGTTGATCCTTAGCCCCTGGCAGCGGTTCTTTGTCGCTTCCGTATTTGGGTGGGTGCACAAAGAAACAGGGTTGCGCCGATTCCGCCGCGCATCGCTATATGTGCCGCGTAAGAACGGCAAAAGCCTGCTAGTGGCCGGGATTGGCCTGTACATGCTGTTGATGGATAACGAGCATGGTGCAGAGGTCTATTGCGGCGCGACGAAGGAAAAACAAGCCTGGGAGGTGTTCAAGCCTGCCAGGTTGATGGTGGAAAAGACGCCTGCGCTTCGGGCGTTTTCCGGTGTGCAAGTACAGGCCAAAAAGCTAGAAGTGCCGCGCTCTGGCGCACTCTTTGAGCCTGTTATTGGTAAGCCTGGTGACGGTGCCTCGCCGCATTGCGCAATCAATGACGAGTACCACGAGCAACAAACGGATGACCTCGTTGATACCATGCTGACGGGTATGGGCGCTCGGGATCAGCCGTTAATGCTGGACTCAACTACGGCTGGGGCGAGTATCGCCGGGCCGTGTTATGCGCATCAAAAGGATTTGGAGCGCGTGCTGTCTGGAGCGGTTGTAGATGAGGAATTGTTCGGCCTTATCTACACCGTCGATACTGATGACGATTGGACTGACCTTGCGACTTTGCGCAAGGCAAATCCGAATTTTGGTATTTCTGTTGGCGCGGATTTTCTGAAATCTGAATTGGCAAAAGCCATTCGGACGCCCCGCAACCAGAACCGTTTTAAGACGAAACACCTGAATATCTGGGTGTCGTCGCGTGAGGCTTACTACAATATGGAAGAATGGGCCAAGTGTGCCGATGCTTCCTTGAAGGTCGAAGATTTTGCAAACGATCCTTGCTATGTCGGGTTTGACCTGTCGGAAAAATGTGACTTAACGGCGGTTGTGTACGTGTTCAAGCGTGCCATTGCTAATGAGGACCATTATTACGTTGTCGCTCCGCGGTTCTACATTCCAGAGGCGGCTGTCGGTCTGGCTGAGAACAAGCATTATCAGGGCTGGGTTGAGGAAGGTTGTCTGACGGAAACTGATGGCAATATCACGGATTTTAAACGCATTCGTAATGATATCGGAGACAGTGCGGAAACGTTAAGCGTCCAGGAAGTTGCCTATGATCCTTGGAACGCGGCATCAACCGCGCAGGAATTGCAGGACGATTATGGACTGACGATGGCAGAGGTTCGGATGCGTGTGCAACACCTGTCCGAGCCGATGAAATGGATTGCGGCATTGGCTGGTGCGGGCCGCATCCATCATGACGGAAATCCGATTTTGGCATGGTGTATGTCAAACGTCGTCGCGAAGGTAGACGCGAACGATAACGTTTTCCCGCGCAAGGAAAACAACCGGAGCAAGATTGATGGTGCCGTCGCGTTGATTACTGGCATGAACCGCGCAATGGCGGGGGAAGCGCCGACAAAGCGGGTTACTCAAGGATTTGTGGAGATTTGATTATGGGTTGGTTCGGTTTTGGGAAAAAACAAGACACTGCCGCGCCTGAGGATCGTCTGCAAAATGAAATCCGTCTTTCGGATGCGCAGTCGTGGAGCGATGCGTTTGACGTTGGAAGTGGTTCGATTGCTGGCCCCGTCGTGAATTCAGAAACCGCCATGAAGGCCACTGCGGTTTTTGCCTGTGTGCGGGTTTTGGCAGGGGCGATTCAGTCGCTGCCACTGGATGTCAAAAATGTAAACGGTGAGCCTTTGCCGCATGCGCATAACATGTGGAAGTTGTTGAATGAAGCGCCGTCTGATTTGCATACATCTGCGGTATTCCGGGAGGCCTTTGTCTCCGATATGTGTACGGTTGGTGACGGAATTGCGTTGTTGGATCGGACATATGGCGGTGACACGCTAGGAGTTTATCACGTCCCCAGTAACGCTATTAGCGTTACCCGCCAAGATGGGCGGCTAAAGTATGCCGTGCCGTTGTCATCCGGGTTTGAGGTCTTTGACCAAGACGACGTTTTGCATGTTCCATTTCTTGGGATGCGGAACAATCGCGGCCTGTCACCAATCCAATATGCGCGGGAGTCAATCGGCCTTGCTTTGTCAGGCGCGGAATACGCGGGACGGTTTTTCAGTAATGGCGGAATGATCGGCGGTTATTTGACGTTCCCGAGTAAGGTCGGCGAAGAACAAGCCCATGAAATCCGTGACTACTGGATGCGCAAACACCAAGGTCTTGCCAATGCCCATAAGCCTGCCGTGCTGTCAGAGGGTGGGGAGTACAAGAATATCACTCTGTCCGCCGAAGACGCCCAGTTGTTGCAACAGCGAGAATTCCAGGTTGCGGATATTTGTAGGATTTTCGGTGTTCCACCGTGGATGGTCGGGGCTATGGAGAAAACCACAAGCTGGGGAACGGGCATGGAGCAAATGTTCACCTCGTTTGTGATACTGACGTTGACACCGCACTTGACTAGGATCGAACAAGAAATTACCCGCAAAATTGGACGTGGTTACAAGGTGGATTTTGACACAAAAGGTCTGTTGCGTGGCGATACCAAAACGCGGTTTGAAGCACATAAATCCGCCATCGGCGGGAATCAACTTCCCGGCTTTATGACAGTGAACGAGGTTAGGGCCGCAGAAGGGCTGCAGCCGATTGAAGGCGGGGATGGTCTGTATCGCCCGTTGACTGGGGATAGTAAATCACCCACGGAGAACACAGAGGAAAACGGTGATGGGCAGTAAGTTGCAACAACTGTTCAAGGCTAATGTTAAGAGCGGCAAAGGCTTTGAAATCAAAAGTGCAGATACGGAAGAGGCTACTGTGTATCTGTATGACGCTATTGGCGGTTGGTATGGGATTGACGCGCAAGATTTTGTCAAAGCGTTGGCGGAGATTACCGCTAAGGTCATTCACCTGCGGATTAATTCACCCGGTGGTGATGTGTTTGATGCACGGGCCATAAAGACCGCTTTGCGACAGCATGCGGCAAAGGTCATTGCCCATGTGGATGGTCTGGCGGCCAGTGCGGCAACCTATATTGCTCTTGGTGCTGATGAGGTTGAAATTTCCCAAGGCGGCTTTTTCATGATTCATAACGCATGGACGTTGGCAATGGGTAATGCCAATGAACTCCGTGAGGTCGCTTTACTTTTGGACAAAGTGGATGCTTCAATCCTGAATGATTATGTGGCGAAAACGGGTCTTGATGCGGAACAGGTCAAGGCCTGGATGGATGCTGAAACGTGGTTCACGGCGGATGACGCCGTTGAACATGGCTTTGTTGACCGGGTCTATGACGGTGAAGCCGTGGACGGGAAGTACAATTTGGATGCCTATAACAATGTGCCAAAGGCTCTGTTATCTGCAAAATCCACGGTCGCCCCCTCAGATGATGGTGTTAATAAAGCGGCCGATGCCCTCAGGGCAAAAAACGAACGCCGATTGCAAATTATTGAATTGGGGTAAGCGGGTTCCCGCCGGCCCTTGAACCGCCGCCTAACGATAGGCGGCTTTTTTTATGCTCAGATGACAGGAGAACACGACATGGCGAGCATCCAGCAGATGCGGGAACAACGCGAAGCCAAAGCGAAAGAGCTTCGCAAATTGAACGACGATACCCCGGAAGGCGCATGGGGTGAGGCCGAACAGAAAGCGTATGATGCGGCGGTTGCGGAAATCGACCGTCTGGATGGTGCAATTGAGCGGCAACAGAAAATTGACAATCTGACTGTGCGCCAGAATCAGCGGATTGAACGGAAGGCTTTCGCCGATGGCATTTCCGAAGGGCAAGCCGCCGCTGAACTGGAACAGGAACGTGCTATCACGGCGGCCTGGATGCGTGGTGGGGTGTCTGCATTGACCGATGAACAACGCGAAGCATCCCGCGCCCGCGCGGCGCAACGGGCGGGTGTTTATGGCACCATGTCAACTGGGACCGGGTCCGAAGGCGGTTATACCGTGCCGTCTGAGGTGGCAACCGAGTTGCTTGAGGAAGTTAAGGAATACGGTGGTGTCCGTGATGTTGCCACCGTAATGCGGACGGCTGGTGGTCATACCATCAACTGGCCGACCATGGATGACACGGCAGAGGAAGGCGAACTTGTTGGCGAGAATGCCCAGGTGTCCGGTTCTGATCCGACGTTTGGCACGGTTGGAATCGGTGCCTATAAGTATTCGTCCAAGTCCGTCGCCGTGCCGTTTGAATTGTTGCAAGACAGTTCTATCGACATTGTTGGGTATGTTTATTCCCTGCTGGGCGGGCGGCTGGGTCGGATTACCAACAAGCACTTTACCGTTGGTACCGGGTCCAATCAGCCGAAAGGCCTTGTGACCGCGTCCAGCCTTGGCGTGACTGGCGCGGCAGGTCAGACGGCGTCTGTGACATTTAACGACTTGATTGCTTTGGAACACTCCGTGGACCCGGCGTACCGCAAAAATCAGAAATGCGGGTGGCAGTTCAACGACGACACGTTGAAGGTGTTGAAAATGTTGAAAGATGCCGATGGTCGTCCGCTGTGGATGCCGGGTTTGACTGTAGCGGACCCGAATACCATCATGCGGTATCCGTACACCATCAACCAAAGCATTGAGAAAATGGCGGCAGGGGCGAAATCCATTCTGTTCGGTGATTTTTCCAAATACCTGGTTCGGGATGTGCTGGATGTGCAGTTGTTCCGGATGGTGGACAGTAAGTACACGGAAAAAGGTCAGGTTGGTTTCCTGGCATTCTCCCGAGCCGATGGTAATTTGATTGCTGCCTCTAATAAATGCATCAAACACTATGCGAATGCGGCGGCATAATCGCCCTAACTAACAGGTGCGGCCCCTCTGATGAGGGGTCGTTTTATGTTTGCCATAATCAGCCGGGATAAGGATATCGCAGATGGCTAATAAACAAGTACGCATGTTGACCAGTATGGCAGGTGGTAACTTTTCTCATGCCCATGGTGAGGTTGTGTCCGTCGAAAGTACAATTGCAATGGCATGGATTGCTGCCGGAATTGCCGAGAACGTGCCGACACAAAAGGCAGCGGAAGCCGATGCCAAAAAGCAAAGTGAACGTGCAGCGAATGCAGAAGCGGAAAATAAGACCCTGCGCGACAAACTCGCCGAGTTGACCAAAGCCAATGAAATCCTTGAACAGGACAAGGCGTGTTTGTCCAAGCAAGTCATCCCGGCAGACGAATTGCAGTCCATGAAGGCCGCCGTTGCGGAGGTTTCCGTTCTGCATGTGGCGAATAAAAACCTGTCAGAACAGGTTGCCAAGGCTATCGAAGAGAACGCGGCATTGACCGAGGAAAATGGTGAGTTGACCGCGCAAGTGCAAGCTCTGAACGCGAAATTGTCCGAAGGCAAATCCCCGTCTCTGCCTTTGGGTGATACTAAACTGACACAGGAGTAACCAGCTATGTATGCCCGGATCAGCGAAAAAACGGAGGCTATAGGCGAAGCCTTGAGTCTTGCCGATGCCAAAGCACATTTGCGTGTGGATTATGATGCAGAGGATGCGCTGATTTCGGCATATATCGCAGTGTCTATCCAAACCGTTGAGCAGTATTGCGGCATAACACTGCTGCAAAAGACGCTGACGGCGCGGTTTGATGGATTTGCAAACCCACTTATCCTCCGTCGTGGCCCGGTGGTATCTGTGTCAGAGGTGCGTTATGTAGACTCGATTGGAGTGTCTAAAACCGTTCCGCAGGCGGCGTATAGCGTATCTATTGACCGGGCGCGGGCGCGACTGGCTCCGGCCTCTGGTGTTGCATGGCCGGCGACAATATCCGGTATGGACGTGGTTGAGGTTGATTATCAGGTTGGGTATGTGTCCGGCGCAATCCCAATGTCCATCCTGCATGCTATGAAATTACTGGTGGGCCACTACTATGAAAATCGAACCCCAGTGAATATCGGCAATATCACAACGGTATTGCCGTTTACGATTTCGGCCCTTTTGGGTCCGTACAAAGATATGGCATTGGGGTGAGGATATGGCTTTTTGTTCGCCGGGGCGGATGCGGGAGCGTCCAAAAATTCTGCGGAAAACCGTTGTGCCAGATGGGGCAGGCGGTGAAGTAGAAGACTGGTCCGAAATTGCCGAGGTTTGGGCGCGGGTGTTGCCAAAGTCCGCAGATGAGAAGGTGGAGGCCGGACAAGTGGCCTCTGTCGAGGTTTACGAAGTCACGGTGCGGGTTGGCGTGGATATCGGCACGCATGACCGCCTGCAATGGAAGGGCAAGGTTTGTACAATCCAAGCCGCGCCGGAGCCGCCGTCCGGCGATCTGTACCGAACGTTGACCGTGACCTATAGCCCGAACGGCGTTGAATAAAGGGAAGTATGCCATGGCCTCAGAGGTTCGTGTGAACCCGCGTCTGCGCAAACTGTTGCGCCGGATGCCAGATGCTATGCGTGATGAATTGGTTGAGGCACAAGCGGAAGCCGCAGAGGTGTTGCGGTATGAGATGTTGATCCGCGTGCCTGTTGATGATGGGGGTTTAGCTGCGTCCATTGGTGTCCGGCGCGGCCCCAAAGGAAAATACCAGGATGTGGGGCCGGGGCTGGCTGGCCCGCGTAAGGATCGGGCGTTTGCGAAAACCAAAGCCCGGTGGAAGGAATACGGTACGGCCCCCCATGAAATCGAAGTGGATAAGCGGCAAGGTCTGAGTGACGGTGAAACCATTTATGGACGCCGTATTGTTCACCCCGGCACGCCCCCTGACCCATTTTTGAAACCAGCATTGGAGGCCGCAAGGCCACAAGTCAAAGACCGTATGCATGACGCGGTGCGAAAGGTTTTGAGGCAATATGTTGATAGCAATGGATGAAGTGCAAACGGCGGTCTATGAGGCGTTAATCGCCGCAAATCTGGGCTGTGATGTGCGTGATGAATGGTTGGCTGGTGAACGTAAGAAAGCGCCTTATGTTTGCCTGTCGGCCTTTCTTGAACGTTCTGACGATACCAAGACAGAAGGCGGTTCTGCGGTTTGGGTGCGCACGCATGTTTGGATGTCTAGCGGCACTCGTAAGCCCGCCTTGGCGATTGTCCAAAAAATCAAAGACGCCCTGCATGGAAAGACGTTACCCGTGAACGGGTACACCATGACCTCGTGCAGGCATGAAGATACAAAGGCCTCTGGCGGCCCCGGTAAAGCGGGGCAGTTTGTCAGTACGTACAAAATTCTAGTTACCGAAGCCCCGGCTTAATGCCGGGGTTTTTCGTTGCCCCATTCGGGGCGTTCTGCCCGGTGCGGGCGATGTGCATGGATGAGGAATAATCATGTCAAAAGAAACAGCAAAGCATTGCCTGTTGTTTGTTGGTGATAGGGGTAAGGCTGCCGTAACGGGACAGATTACACTTGCTCTTGAAGTAACGGGCGAAACATTCGTCTTAACCGATTCTGCGAACGGTTTAGACGGTGTGGCAGCCCATGATTTGATTGCGGTGTCCGGTTTTGCTAATACTCCGGCTTTTGTCGCTGTCGTTAAGCAGGCTTCTGCCGGGTCGGTGACGTTTGTGGCTCCGGTGGACAAAGACACCCGCAAGGATGTGACCATTACCGCCGAAGTGGCTGGGGAAAGTGTCTCTGTCAGCGTTGAAAAATTCACGGAACTGTTGGGGCAGAACAGCACTACCTATGATAAGTCTGCATCAAATATTGACACCAAGGACAAAAACTCCGGTAACTGGGGGTCTTCTTTGGCTGGTGCGGTGTCTATGTCTGCTAATGCCTCCGGTCAGATTGTCTTCACCGATGATGGCAAGCATGGTGGCTGGACGGCCTTGAATACGGCCGTGGATAATGGCGATACCGTCAATTTGCGGCTTGTGCTGAATACCAAGCTGGATGCCTATTATGGTCCGTTCTCTATTTCGTCCCAGAATGGCGGCGGCGGCACTGATGATGTGAATGGGTATACCTTCGCTTTCTCAAACTCTGCCCGTCCCGTATACGTGGTCGGTGCGTAACATGCTTAAACGTCACGCCAATCCGCACCGTGGTGAAGTCTCCCTGATGGTTGGTGGGGAGCTATCAGTATTGCGCCCAACTTTTCAAGGGCTGGTGGAGATTGAAGAATCTACATGCAAAAGCCTTGTTGAAATTGCCGCGCTGTCTGCTGAGTGGAAATTACCAATCAGTGATGTATTGGCAGTCTGCGTGGCTGGTGCCGGCGCGGCTGGTGTGGCGTTTCCTGTGGATAAATTTGCCGACTTTGGCCTGTTGGATGCGCAAAAGGTGGTGTTTAAGTTTTGCCACAATGCTCTGACTGGGGGAAGCAAGCCGTCAACACAGTCTGACGATAAGTCGGATGGTGTAGCCCCAGATAGCGATTATCCCATCCGCAAGGCGTTAGAGATTGCTACAGGGGTTCTGGGCTGGACGCCTGAACAGTTTTGGGCAGCAACGCCACATGAGTATATGGCTGCATTGGTAGGGTTTGGGATTAAGCACGGATCAACGCAAGCAGAGCAAAGCGACTTTGCGGAGTTCCGCGACTCCATCCGTGAGGCTGAGGGCCGAATAAATGGCTAAGAAAACCAACGATGACGATATCCTAATCAGGATCGAAGGCAACGAAGCCGAATTCCGGGCAAGTATGAAAAGCGCGGAACGGATTTTGGACCAGTCCACAAAGCGCATGCAAAAGAGCCTGAACGGTATTGATAAGAATTTTGGTTTGGTTAACAAAACGGCAGGGCAGTTGAAGGCAGGTATTGCTGCAATTGGCCTAGGTTTCGGCTTGAAGGAACTCGCAACGGGTATTTTTACCATAAACCGGGATTTCCAGTCTTTGGAAGCTGGTTTGAAAGTTGCAACTGGATCAGCCGACGAAGCCAGTATTGCATTCTCCCGGCTGCAGGAGTTTGCCAGTCAAACCCCTTATGATCTGCAACAGGTGATTACGGCGTTTATCAAGCTGAAAAACTTAGGCCTTGACCCTAGTAATGAAGCGATGCGGGCTTATGGCGATATTGCGGCGGCGATGCCGGGCAAGGAGTTAAATGACTTTATTGAGGCTGCAGCCGATGCCGTGGTTGGTGAGTTCGAACGCCTGAAAGAATTTGGTATTAAGGCCTCATCCGAAGGCGATAAGGTCACGTTTACTTTCCGTGGTGTGGCTACTGAGGTTGCAAAGAATGCCCGTGACATTGAAAGTTATTTGCAGAACCTAGGCCGTGAGAATTTCGGCGGTGCAATGGCAGAGCAAATGAAGATGCTTGGCGGTGCAGCCAGCAATTTCAGCGACAATTTCCAACGAGCGATTGTCAAGCTGGGGCAGAGTACAGGCATTGTGGATGCAATGGTTGCATCCCTTAATAGTCTTGGTGATGCGCTTGGCGATTTTGCAGATGCGAAGCCATTTGATTGGGAAGATGATTTAAAAAAATCGCGTGCGCAAGTCGCGGCGTTGAAGGCTGAGTTGGCAACCCTGCCGACGAATCCGTTTGATACCCGTTATCGTCGGCGCTCTGGTGTTGAAGATCAAATTGAAGGGCTTGAACAACGGGATGCCGCGTTGCAATTGGCTCGCACACAGAAGCAAATTGCGGAGCTTGAAGGGCGTGGAATTACCGTATCAGCAAACCGCCGTGATCGAACGCATGACAGTGAAGAACTGGCGCGGTTAATCGAATATAAAGCCGCGCTGGAAAAAGTCTTAGAGGTGCAAGAAAAGCTCACCGCTAAGGTAGAGGTGGCAACGGTTGATGTAACCAAGCCGGAACAAGTTGAGCTTGCGAAGAAGACAGTTAAGGTGCTGAAAGATTTGCAGCACGAATACGACAATCTTGGTCGTTCGGCGCGTGAAGTTGCTGTTGCTGATGCGTTAGACCGTGCGGGGCTGAAGGAAGGGGATGCTGGAGCAGAGAAAATCCGCACCCTTGCCTTGGCTTTGTATGATGCCGCCGAAGCCGCAACAGCGGCAGAGGATGCCTTGGCTGAGTTTGATAAACGTGCAATAGAGCAAGAAGGGGCGCGTATCGCTGTTGATAGCCAGATTGCGGCGTTAAAAGAACAAAATGAGCTTTTGCAGTCTGGTGTAATTCTGAGCGCCGGACAAGTTGCAGCCAAGGAAGCAGAAGCGGAAGCTGCTAAAAATGGTTATGAAATCACCTTGGCACAAAAGGATGCAATCAGGTCTCTTACAGATGAGCATGCGCGGTTGGAACAGCGTCAACAACGTGTGAAACAACTTGCTGACGACATGGCCGGGGCAATCGGTGGAGCATTTGAGGATGCCATTGTGAGTGGTGGCGAACTCGGTGATGTGTTGGAAGGGTTGGGGCAGGATTTGCTGCGGATGGCATTGCAGGCGGCGGTTATCCAGCCAATGCAAAATGCGATGTCTGGTTTGTTTGGGTCTATCGCAGGGGCCTTTTTTGCTGATGGTGGCGTGATGACTTCGCAGGGGCCGTTGCCTCTGCGTACCTACTCAGCGGGTGGTATCGCCAACACACCGCAGCTTGCGGTGTATGGAGAGGGTAAGAAGCCAGAGGCTTATGTACCTTTGCCGGATGGTCGGACCATCCCAGTTACCATGCAGGGCGGTGGGGAAACTTTTACCTATGCCCCAGTGTTCCAAGTTGATGCGCGTGGGTCCACGCTGTCCCGTGGGGAGATCAAGCAAATCATTGATGCGTCGGTAAGCCGTTCGGTTCAGGCGGTGAAAACCATGCAAAAACGCGGAGGAAGCGCACGGCTATGACGGAATTTATGTTGTCGATACCGCGCACACCTGCCCCCCAAACCATGACGATTAAGCCTGCATCTGTGGTGGCGGTTTCGGAAAGTCCATTTACGTACAAACAGCAGGTGCAAGAGGGCCGGGGGCAGCGTTGGGCAGTGGAAATTACCTTGCCGCCGATGGTGCGCGGTCAAGCTGAACCGTGGTTTGCATTGTTCATGCGCTTAAATGGTCGGGCCGGAACCTTTGTTATGGGTGATGTTGATGGGGCAGTACCGCGTGGGTTGGCTTCAGGTTCCCCCGTGGTTGCTGGTGCGGGGCAGTCCGGTAATGCGTTGCAAACATCTGGGTGGAGTGCTGGTGTATCTGGTGTGTTGTTGGCTGGTGACTGGGTGCAGCTTGGCAATAGGTTGCACAAAGTTATGGCCGATGTGGATAGTGACGCCAATGGTGGAGCGGTGTTGCCGTTATGGCCGCGACTTCGTGAGTCCCCGGCAGATGCAATGCCGTTGATTTTGGAAAATACGGTTGGTGTCTGGCGGTTGGATGCATGGCCGGAATGGCCGTCAGATGAAAACAATTTGTATGCCCTGACGTTCAACGCGAGTGAGGTTGTGTAATGGATCGGAACATGCAAGCCGTGGTGTCAGACGCGATTGCATCTGACCGCCTATGCCCGATTTTGCTGGGGTCTGTTGGTACGGCCGGGGGTACTGTGCGGATGTGGACAGGACTTGGTGATTTGACGTGGAACGGTGATGTGTATACGGGCGGTGGTGATCTGGTCAGCGTCGGAGCCATTGAAGAAAAACATGACTCTCAGGTTTCTGCGCAGGGCACGGTTTTCTCTCTGTCTGGGGTGAACCCAGATGATTTGTCGATTGCGCTTAGTGAGATCAGGCAAGGCCTGCCCGGTAAGTTATGGTTCGCGGTTTTGGATGGTGATTCCGGTGTGTTGGTTGGTGAGCCAGTGCAGATTTTTTCCGGGCTAACTGATGTCCCTACGATTGATGATGGTGGTGACACCATCACCATAAGTTTGTCAATCGAGAACCGCCTGATTGATTTAGAGCGGGCACGGGTGCGCCGCTATACACCGGAAGATCAAAAGGCGGTCTACCCAGACGATAAGGGGTTTGATTACGTTGCAGGGTTGCAAGAAGCGGAAGTGTCTTGGGGCACTGGTCTGTAATCACTTGCAGGTGACAACCCATAGTTTTTCAGGGTCGGCGTATTCCGGTCGTTGGCGCATACCCTTGTAATCCAGAGAGTAACCGTCGGGGCATAGGTCATTTGCCCTTTTTGCAACCAATGCATCCACTGGGAAACCGGATGCTTCAAGGGTTGCTACACCATCCGAATAAGGTAACGCAATTTCCGTGCCTCCATCTGAGAGGCGGGCTAGGCGGAACTCGTCTGTTTGTCCGGCACATGCTGTCAAAAGTGCTGCGCAAGTTAGTATGTAAATGTGGCGCATCGGTGCCTCCAAATTTTTGCAGGGACGCAACTGTAACATGAAACGCAATGAAGGATGGGAAAAACGCCTCGCTGAGTTGGTGCAGGCGCGAATGAGTATGCCATTTTGCTGGGGGACATTTGATTGTGTCCTGTTTGCGGCAGACGTAGTGCAGGCGTTGACGGGTGAGGATTTGGCGGCTGCATTCCGTGGTCGTTACAGCACGGAACTTGGTGCGCGACGAAAGATGTTGCACATGTTCGGGGCGGATGTGCAGTCCGTGGTGATGCGATACAGGTTCCCAGAAATTCTGCCTGCCGCTGCCCGGCGTGGTGATCTTGGTGTTTTTGATGGCAGTGGTGGGCAAACGGTAGCGGTTTGCCTTGGTCGGGATTGGTATGCGCCGGATGCGTCCGGCGTTGGTTTGGGTGCGCACGCTCGCGCTGAAATCAAACGGGCATGGAGGGTTGGATAATGCCACCTGCAATTGCTGGTGCGGTTGTTGGTGCCGCCATTAATGCCGGGGTGATCGGTACAAGCCTTATTGCTGCGCAAATTGTCTATGCCGCAGTCTATGTTGTTGTTGCGGCGGCGGCCGCATTTGCGGTGTCTTATGTAGGTAACGCATTGTTTGGTCCGTCTAAGCCGGATTTGGGGTCTTATGACCTGTCGTCGTTGGCGCAAGATCGGACGCAGATGGTGCGGCAGGCGATCACTGACCGGGGGCTGATTTATGGGGAAGTCAAAAAGTCCGGGCCTATTACCTTCCTGCATGTATCTGAGGATAATCGTAAGCTGTATTTGATGATAACTGTGTCCGGTCATCCTGTTGATAGCTTTATTAAAGTGTATTTCGGACAAGACGAACTGGAACTGCGGCGTGCGGAAGATTGGGCGGCGAAGCAATATGCAGCCGGAAGTTACGTGTATCACGATGGTGAGTATTACACACGTACGTCAGTTAGTTATCCGGTTGAGTCCCGCCCTGTTGGCAACGATGAGTCAGAGAAATTTGAAGATATTGTTGTGGTCAATCAACCACCATCAACTGCGCCTGATTTGTGGTCGTTGGTGTCTGACTTATCCGTGATCGGTGCCCCCTACTTGGTGCAGGGTGATTATAAAAATTATGCAAAGGTCTGGACAGGCGACGGGACAGAATCAGGGGATGCGGAATTGTTATCGGCCATGCGTGCGGCTGTGCCGGACTTGTGGACGGCGGACCATCAACAAAAGGGCTGTGCAAAAATATATGTGGAGCTGACATGGAACCGTGACGTTTTCTCGGCAGGTATCCCTAATATTTCTGCAATTGTGAGAGGTAAGAAAGATATCTATGACCCGCGCACTGGTGAGCGTGGCTATACCAATAACTGGGCGTTGTGTGTTGCTGATTATGTGACTGACGATTTGGGGATTGGCGCGCCGTGGGATGAGATTAATGAGGATGAGTTAATTGCATCCGCAAACGTATGTGACGAAGACGTTGCCATTGCTGATGGCGATATGGAAAAGAGGTACACCGTAAACGGCACAATCAAAACCAGTGAAACGCCGAAATCGGTTTTGGAAGATATTGTCTCGGCTGGTGCTGGGGCTGCGGTGTGGTCTGGTGGGCAGTGGCTTATCCTTGCCGGGTATTTCCGTACGCCTGACACAGTAGCAATTACTGAGGATATGTTGGTTGGTCCGGTGCGGGTGCAAACTCGGCGCAGTCGGGCTGACTTGTTTAATGCTGTGCGGGGTACGTATATCAGCCCGGTTAATGATTGGCAGGCAACTGACCTGCCCGTGTTGGAGTCTGACGCATACCGGGATGAGGATTCCGGGGATCGGGTGTATACGGATTTCGAATATAAGTACACGACCAGTACCCCGGCTGGGCAACGGTTGATGAAGATTGCGCTGTTGAAGTGTCGGCAGCAGATTGCTGTAACTTTGCAATGTAATTTGTCGGCTATGCGGTATCGTGCCGGAGCGGTTATCCCGCTGACTTTGCCGCGTTTTGGCTGGGACAGGAAGCTGTTTGAGGTCGTCAATTGGACTCTTGCCCTGCGTGATAATGGCACGCTTGGCGTGGATTTGATTGTGCAGGAAACTGATGCGAGCGTGTGGGATTGGTCTACATCCGAAGAACAAATCGTAGACCCCGCGCCGAACACAAACCTTCCGCGTCCGTGGAATGTGGCAATGCCCGGTGCGCCTGTGGTGACGGAGGAGAAATATCAAACCCGTGCAGGAACAGGGATTAAGGCAAAGGCCGTGTTGACGTGGACGCCATCGGCCACGGCGACGGTGACAGAATATCAGGTGGAAATGTCCACGCATGGTACGGATGTTTGGGAGATTTTACCACGCACGTCCGTGAATACTTATACCGTGTATGATGTCGTCCCCGGAACCTATGATTTTCGGGTGAAGGCGTTAACCTCTATGTCATCATCTGCATACAGTGCCGTGAGTACATGGGAGATTTCCGGTCTGTTGGACAAGCCCCAGCCATTAACCGGGCTGACTATAGCCAGTGCTGGGACATTAGCCATATTGCAATGGGACCAATCCGACGATCTTGATGTGATGGTTGGTGGTCGGGTTGAATTCCGCCATTCGGTTGATGTGGATGTGTTTGGTGCTGTGTCTATTGGTTCCGCTGTGCCGGGGGCAAGCACGGTCACAATCTTGCCGCATAAGGCTGGTTATTATTGGGTGCGAGCGGTTGATGCGTCCGGTGTGGCTGGGGATTGGGTATCCGTCCATAGCCGTGGTGGTGGTGTTTTGGCTTACGCCCCAGTTGCCAATTACCGCGAAGACGCAGATACAGGTTTTCCCGGTGTCCATGATGGCACCGGGTTCATTGATGGTTTTTTGCGGCTTGGTGGGGCTATGCTGATTTCTGAGGCCCCGCTGGTATCCACGTGGGGGCGCATATCTGGATTGGGTGGGGTGCGGCCAAGCGGGACGTATACACTTGGTGCAGGGATTGATTTGCAGGCCGTAAAGTCAGTGCGTTTGACGGCGCAGGTGTTTGGCACCTCTGTAGAGGTTAACGATCTGATAAGCCAGCGCGGGTTGGTGTCATCGTGGCCGTCTGTGACGGGTGCGGTGTCTGGTGTAACTGACGCGCAAATATGGTTCCGGGAAACGGATGATAACCCCCTTGCCAATCCAGTTTGGACGGATTGGCAGCGGCTTGACGTGGCAGAGGTCACGGGTCGGGCCATGCAATTTCAACTGCGCCTGAGCACAACAGATGATGCTTATGCGCCATTAGTATCCGCAATTGATATCAAAGCTGAGGTTTTGTCATGACGATATCGTCTCATATTATTAGCGATCAGGCTGGTGTTTCCTTTTTGCCTAAGCTCAATGAGCATTTGCAGGCGTTGTACGGCAAGCCCCGTTCCGCTGATGGTGCGCGTCCGGCTTGGCTGCCCGCCGGGGCGGATTGGATTTATGAGGTCAGTGCTACGCTTTGGCGCTTGTACCAGTTTGATGGCGTGCATGATATTTTGAAGGGGGCAATCAACCCGTCAACTGGTGCGTGGATGCCTGTTGGTGAGGGGCGTTCCGTGATTGCGATTACAGCGGATGCAATGTTGGGTGCCACGCATAAAAATGCATTGCTGGTTGTGGATGCATCGGGGGGTGCAGTTACGTTGACATTGCCGGTTATCGCGGATGTTGGCGAACCGTGGAATGTGGAAGTCCAAAAGGCAGATGCATCACCAAACCTTGTGAATGTGGTGCCTCAGGGTACTGATACTCGGGATGGTGTAACCGATGCATTAGTGTTGGCCGCCAAGGGCGACACGGCTTGTATCTCTGCGGATATAGACACGTCGCCGGACAATTGGGTGTCTGTTGCAAATAACGCAGGTACGAGTGATGCAACCCCGATTGGTACGGTTACATGGTTCGCGGGTCGGTGGCCCCCAAATGGCTGGTTTGTTTTGGATGGCGCACAGTTAAATCGTGCAACCCATCCTGACCTATGGGCACATGTGCAGGCATCGGGTATTTCCGTTAGTGAGGCTAACTGGCAGGCAGACCCAATGCAACGTGGGCGGTTCTCGCGTGGTGACGAGGCAACCACATTCAGGCTGCCTGACCTTGTGAGTTATGAGTCCTTTATCCGTGCAACTGACCCCGACAGTGGTTTTGTCGGCTATCGGCAGTCTGATGCGATCCGTAATATTACCGGGGCGTTCCACGCTTATAATGACTTAGCCGCTGAGGTAGCAGGTGCATTTACCGCCATCAAAGTTGATGATCTTGGACCGGGTAGCGGGGGCACAGATACGATCAAGTATATGTTTGATGCAAGCCGGATCGTACCGACGGCGGACGAAAACCGCCCGAAATCCACCCGGTACATCCCAATCATTAAAGCATACAATACTGTGACCAATCAGGCGCAGGTTGAGATGGGCCAAGTTGTGCAGGACGTTGCTGCAAACGCTGCGGCGATTGGTAATTTGCAAACTAATGCGTATGACGGCACGGTGGCGGTAAAAAGCACGCGGGCCACTGATGGCACTTGGGGTGTCGTAGGTCTAACTCCTTATAAGCCTGTATATATCGGGTTAGGGAGCGACACAGCTAGCAGTCTTTATGCGTATTTTTACGTATCCGCAGGAAGCCCAGTAGGCCAGACCAACGGCGCAGGTTTGTTTGCGCTGCAAGCTAGCTCAGCTGCTGCGTCAGATAGGACGCCTCCGTCGTGCATTATAATCCCAACTGTGGCGTCGCTAACTCTGCAGATTACTGCGCTGTCTGCAAACACAACAATCTACGCATACCAGTGAGGGGCCATCGCATGACAATTTGCCTGACGGGAAAAAATTCTTGGCCGCAGTCCGAAGCCTCTGTTGTCCAAGTCGTGCGAGGTCTGTGATCTGTCGAATTTGTGAGCATAGTAGTTCCAAACATTTGTTTTCTTAGCCGTCCATTTGGGCGGTTTTTTTGTGCGTATATTTGGCGGGAGGGTCCAGTGTTTTCGCATTTTCCAGAACTTCCAGAGGCTTTTAAGAGTGCGTGTTTGGGCGCGGCGGGATTGTTCCCAATGGCCTTTCTTGGGCGTCTGCTTTACCGCTGCCAGTTGGTACGCAGTGGTCGGCGGCGATTTTTTACGTGGGATTTGTTGGTGGAGATTCCGACAACATTTTTTAGCGCAGTTATTGCTTGTGCAGTTGCTGAGTATTGGGAGTTGTCTTTCACGGTGGCAATGGGGCTGGCGGCGTTTGCCGGATGGCTGGGGCCGCGTGGGCTTGAGGTTTTCTTGGGGCAATTCGCCACCAAGGTTTCGGGCGTTAAAGCAAGTAATCAAACAGGGGGAAAGTGATGCTTATCAGGGTAGAGCGCTTTGCAGATGATGGGACCACAACAATGGGTCTGCTGTTTGTGGATGGGGAGTTTCTATGTTTCACGGTAGAGGATACTTACCGTGAGCAAAAGGTTGCCGAAAAAACCCGCATCCCGGCAGGGTGCTATGATGTGCTGTTACGTAACGCTGGCGGCATGACGCAGGACTATGCCAGCCGTTACCCAGATATGCACAAAGGGATGCTGCACTTGCAGTCTGTGCCGGGGTTTGAGTGGGTATATTTCCACACGGGCAATACGGCAGAACATACGGAGGGCTGTTTGCTTGTGGCGGATACATTGGATATTTCGCGTGGCTTTGGTGGGGCATCCCGGAATGCTTACCGCAAATTTTACCCGTTGGTGATGGAGGCTGCGCAGCACGGAGACTTGCGCGTCGAAATCGTTGATCGAGATAGGGGGGAGGCTGCGTAATGTGGCAAGAATTAAAGGGGGTGATTGGCAGTGTTGCCCCCACAATAGCCACTGCCCTTGGTGGCCCGCTGGTTGGTGGTGCGGTTTCGTTGCTAACAAATGCGTTGGGGCTGGGCGAGAATGCCAGCGAGCAGGATATTGTGAAAGCAATAGCCTCTGCGGACCCGGAGACTTTGGCAAAAATCAAGCAAGCGGAGTTGGATTATTCGAAGCGGATTGCAGAGTTGGGTGTTGATCTGCAACGCCTTGCCGTACAGGATCGGGCCAGTGCGCGGGATATGCAGACGGCTACTAAGTCACGTATGCCTGCGGTTGTCGCGTTGTTCTCGCTGTGTGGTTTTTTTGCCACCCTTGGCATTATGGCTTTCGTGGATTTGCCGGATGGAGCCAAGGACGCATTTTTGATTATGATCGGGTCATTGGGTACTTTGGTCACGCAAATCGGTGCCTTTTACTTTGGCAGTTCTGATGGGTCGGAGCGGAAGAACGAGCTGCTCGCACGGATGCAACCAACGCCTTCGCCCCTGGGGCGTGTGTGATGTTTGGTTTTTCGGTGGCCTTAACCGGGATGCTTGATGGTGTGCGGATGTCCCGTCAGGCGTGGGCGTCCGGTGGCTATGTCACCGCCCGCGTAATTGCTGGGTATGGTGGCGGCAAGCAAACTCGTTTGATGCTGTGTCGTGATGGTGAGATTGGTACATGGTCCCCGGCGCAAGTAGATATCCTTGCTGTCGATTGGGTCGTGGTCCTGTAAACTGTTTGTGTAAGGTAAGCCCCGCTGTCTTAGGATGGCGGGGCTTCTGGCTATGTTTTAAAATGTCAGATTAGAAAACATATTTTTGTCTCTTCTAACCAGTTCTTTCAAATATTCTGTATTGTTTGAGAATAGTTGATTGTGTGATTTATTATATAGAATGCAATTTAATGTTTCTATTTCATAGATTGTCGGGTTCGTATTCTTTGTTTCTGTTGAAAATATTAGGGCTATGTCAGGCTTTATGGGGTAATAGAAACAGATGTCATTACTCTTATGGCAATCAAAAAGATTTATAACAGGTTGATCGCTCGTAATAAATGGCGTGGTTGTGTGATTTTCTAAGATGGAAATCTTATAATAAGAGTGATCTGCTATCAAGCTGGCAGCTGTATTGTGTGCTAGAATTATATTGAATATATTTGCCGTTCTTTTCGGATCGTGGCCGCAAACAATGGAAGGCATATTGCCCATTCTTCTTTGCATGTTTGCAGTCCTAAAATATTGTATGCAAAGAAAATGAATAAATTTTATGCGGCGATCAGTTATAGCGTAAAAACTTGAGTCGCCCTCTCTTAAAGATTTTAGGTTTTCCATATTATCATGTTCAATTCTGCTATGGAAATTCTCCAGTAATTCTCTCTGAAATTGTTGGTCTCCTCTCTTGTCTGGTGAAGGTGTTTTGTTCTTTAGTACTCTTTTTCTTGTATGGTCTTGGATTTTAAACGCTCTCTGTGTGTTGCTGATGAATTCATCATTCAGCTTTCTGAGGCGTCGGTCCTTGATGAAGCTATTAAATAAGCGTAAAAAAATTAGATCATCTTCGCTGAGGCGTGGGATTTCGTAGAAATATCGCTGGGCCGCTATTGATTTTGGTTGTGTTCTGGTGACAACTTGTCTGTCTTGGAAGTAGCAGGAGAAGTTGCCACTCTCTGCCCATGCTTCTAGATAGAATCTCCACACATAATGTTGGTTCTTCGCTATTTGGTGTGATGACATTGTTATGTATTCCCCCCCCCCTCACACACACCACCACCACCGGATTTCTATGTGGTTGTAGATGTTGCTGCAGAGCATGGATTGGATAAGTCTTAGTGCGGGCTAAATTTCTTGGTTAGTGCTCATGATTTTAGTACGACACGCTTAGGATGTGTTTTTCACTCTAGAGTATTACCATGAGCGATGGTGAGTTATCAAAGTGATTAAATCTGGCCCCCGCAACCATCATAACTTGCACTTAGTGGGCGCGATTGGTGGCGCATAAATGTTTTACATTTTGCCTGTAAGTCATTGATTTCTCGTGCGGGGTTTTACAGTTCTTGAAATTCTAATGTGTTGTTTCTAAAAGAAAAGATGCAGATTGAAAATCCGTGTGTCGGTGGTTCGAATCCGCCCCCGGGCACCATTTTTTTCTGTAATTCCTTGAAATCATTAGCCTTTTATTTTGCAGCTTAAATGCTAGCCGCGAAAAGTTTTACACTTTTGGCGACTCGTTTTACAGTTAGAGCCGAATTCCCCCCCCCTAAAAACTTTAAAAAAATCACGGACTAAGAGTCCGTGGTTATGATTTTTGTTAGGGCTGGGTTGTCTGAGCCTCCTCAAGAGGCGAGGCTCATCTTTCCCTTTTGTTATTAGTCCTCAGGACGTTCAGCCTCATTAAATGTAGTGTGATCCATTACGCAGCTTGAGCTGGTTTTGGTTTTGGGTTATTTTACTTTTAGTTTCTGGCGATAGGACTCCGTCAACTATGGCTTAACTTAAGATTAACCTAGGCTTAGCCTTGGATAATTTTGGATTAGCTATGGTTACTCTTGGATAGCAATTGCTATTCAATTTGTTGGTTAGATAGCCAAAAGAACGCTTCGCGTTGGGCCGCCAGAAACAAGTAAGGAGTGCCTATGATATGTTTAAAGAAAAAACAATCGGCTCGGTCATGAAGCTTCTTCGAGTGGTGACCAGTTTAATGAAACTGGCCTACTGGATTTTGAAGGTGATTGATCAGGCTACTAACTACATGCGAAATGTTTACCATGATAGATCGTTACAAAACGCCTTATGAGCTTAAGCCTGGTGTCTGGGTTTTTCCGACTACAGATGCAGGCAGGGAGTTGGGGCGCGATATCTTGTGTAGAGTTTTGCAGAAGTGGTATCCTCCAGCTCATTTCTATCATTTTCAAGAAGGAGGTCATGTCAAAGCACTCCATGACCATCTAGAAAGTGATTTCTTTGCTGTTGCTGATATCAAATCATTCTTTCAAAGCACGACAAGATCTATGCTGGTAAAAGCATTAGTAAAGATCGGCTTTAATTTTACTGATGCGCTTGATATTGCCACCAACAGCACAGTAAAGCATTTCGATTTGGGAGAACGCAGGTTTATACCGCATGGTTTTGTTCAGTCTGCGTTATTAGCATCATTGTGTCTCGAAAGATCTAAACTTGGGTCGGTAATCCGAAGAGCATTGGGGTCCGCTTTAACTGTGACTGTCTATATGGATGACATCATTCTTTCCTGTAAGACGTCAGGCAGAGTATCCCTCGAACGTATTTATGCTGAATTGCTAGAGGTAATGGAAAGTCGGCCTTATGAGATGAATGCAGCCAAAATGCAGCCACCAGCTGCTTCTGCTAAAGTGTTTAATGTGATGTTGTCTCACGGTGCTATTACTGTTTTAGACGAACGAATGGATGATTTTAGAAATGCTTTACGTGAGTATGAAAGCGATAATGCTGTAAATGCAGTCATTAATTATGTTGATGGACTAAATCAACGGCAAGCGCTTGAGCTTTCTGCATATGCTGCGCAACAAAACTAATACATGATAAGCATGTTTTAGAGTTTTACAAATTGATGCTAAGTTATTGATTCTTCGTAGGCTGTTTTGCAGAATTTTTTCTGGAAGCTATTGTATTTAAACAAATAATATTTAATTGAAAATCCGTGTGTCGGTGGTTCGAGTCCGCCCCCGGGCACCATTTTTTTTGCTTAAAGCATGTCGAGGCTTGACCCTGTGTCAGGCCTTTTTGTTTGCCTCGATTCTTACGCTTTATTTCACTTTACCACAGAGATTATCAATCTTGGGTTGGGTGTGTTTTGTTCGGTCCTCCGTCCCTAATTTTAGTCATGCCCTGTATATGCGAAATGAATTGACCATATAAGAAGGAGCGAAATAAACGACCAGCGGGTGTTGATCTGCCTGAAATGCGATTATCCCGTGTTTTGTTCGCGTGTTGTGTTAGAATAATGCCTTGAAATATCGTGCATTACGGCTGTACTCAGTCCAGAGCGGCGAGGTCAAAGTGAACCATTTGGCACGTATGACACGGATTCTCTGGGTTCTGGTTTTGGTGGTTTTTGTCGTTGGCGGCTGGCTTTATGTCGATGCGCAGCGTTACAACTATCGCCAAAATATCGAACAGACCTTACAGGGAATTGCCCGTCTGAAAACCCGCAGCATTGTGGACTGGCGGGCCAATCGGCTTCGTGATGCCGAAATGCTGGCGCTGAACCCGGTGTTGCGCTCCTCTATCCGTGATTTGGTTGAAGCAAAAAACGCAGTATCCGGTTCAGGGTATGAGAAATTGGTCATGGTTGTGCATGAACAGATTCTGCCCATGCAGCTTACCTATGAATACAAAAATATTCGTATCGTTGATCGCTCAGGGCAGGATGTTGTTGCCTTGGTTTCATGTTGTTCTGCGGATCCAGACCCGTCCGGTTTAGATGTGCAGACCGTACAGGAAGCGTGGCGAATTCGTCAGCCTGTTCTTGGCAAGTTGCATTTGGATAGTGATTTGTTGCCGATTATGGAGGTTGCGGCTCCTTTATTTGTTGGTGAGCCTGAAGAGCGTTATGGCTTGTCGTTGGTCTTGGTGGTTGATCCAAGGTTGGAATTTTATCCGTCGTTGCAGGATATTCCCATACCAAGTCAAACCTATGAGTCCTTGCTGGTTCGGCGGGAAGGGGAAACCATTCGGTTTCTATCCCCTTTGCGGCATCTGGATGCTTTGCCGTTAACTCATACGTTGCCTATGTCGTCTCCGATTTTGCCTGCTGCCATGGGTTTGCGTGGTGCGGAAGGCGTGGTGCAGGGCAATGATTACCGAGACGTCCCAGTTCTTGCCGTCAGTACGCACCTGCCGGGCACGGAATGGGTGCTGATTGTCAAAATGGACGAGGTAGAGGCTCTGTCTATCTTAAGCCAGCATATGACCATGGCGGTTTTTGGTGGGGGCATGGTCTGTTTCGCGATTTTGGCAATTGCCTTGCTGTCGCGATCACAGGCTAAATTGGCGCGGCAGGAAGAGTTACAGCACATCACCGATGAAAAACTGGCTCAGGAAAGCCGGATTGCTTCTGTTTTGCGTGCGGCCCCTATTGGTATCGGCATTATTCGGGCTGGGCATCTGGTCGAAATGAACGAGGCCCTATGCGTTAAAATTGGCTATGCCTATGATGAGCTTGCCGGTCAGCCCTTCCGTTTCTTGTTTCCAAGCCAGGAAGACTTTGAAGCCATCAATATGGGTGTTGAAAACCACATAGACCTTGGCGTGTATAGCTGTGAAACCCGATTGACGCGGTATAAGGCCGAACCGTTTGATGCCTTGGTCAATGTCGCCGTTACCGAGGGGCTGGATGGTCAGGACGGTGGAGGGTTGTGCTTCACCGTGACCGACATTACCGAACAAAAACAGCAGGAGCAGCGGCTGTCGTCTCAGGCAGCGGAGCTGGAGCGCAGTAACGCAGACTTGATGACGTTTGCCTATGTTGCCTCCCATGATTTGCGGTCCCCATTACGCGGGATTAGCCAGCTTGCGGACTGGATACAGCAGGATATGCAAGGGGATGTGCCTGAGGAAGTCGCCGGGTATCTGGACTTGATGGGCAAGCGTATACACCGCATGGAACACCTTTTGGATGACTTGCTTGAATATTCACGGGTCGGGCGCATCGAGGGTGATTTTGAAACAATCAATTTGGCGGAAATCTGTCGGGATTGCTTTGAAATGAGTGCCCCACCGGAAGCATACACACTGAAAGTTGACTGTGATTTGCCGCTGGTTTGTACTTTGACAACACCACTGACCATTATTCTCAGAAACCTGTTGGGCAACGCGGTCAAGCATCGCCTGAAAGATGATGGAGTTTCCACCGTAACAATTACAGAGCAATCGGCCGATTATTGCATCCGGGTATCAGATGACGGTCCTGGAATCCCTGAACGCTTCCATAAGCGCATTTTTGCCTTGTTCCAGACCTTGAAGCCAAGGGACGAGGTCGAAGGCAGTGGTATGGGGCTGGCTATTATTCGCCGCATTTTGGACACATATGAAGGCGATATCTCTGTGGACTCAGATGGGCGCAGTGGAACCACATTTACGGTGATCTGGCCCAAGGAGGCAAAGTTAAGGAGAATTTTGGATGCCCGGAAAAAACAATGAACCCAAAGTTGTCTCGTTGCTGTTGGTTGAGGATGATGACGTTGATGCATTGGGGGTTAAACGCGCCATGAAACAGCGGCGTATATCCAATCCACTTATTCGTGCATGCGATGGTGTGGAGGGGCTGAAGCTGTTGCGCTCAGGTAAAGTAAAGATGCCGTACCTTATTTTGCTGGATTTGAATATGCCCCGCATGGGAGGGCTTGAATTCCTTCAGGTATTGCGATCCGATGCAGCTTTCAAGAAGTCGGTTGTATTTGTCCTGACAACATCCAAATCAGATGAGGACATGATGGCTGCCTATGATCTCAACGTGGCGGGGTATATCGTAAAAAGCGAATTAACTGGAAGTTTTGACCGGCTTGTTGATATGCTAAATGGCTATTGGCAAATTGTGGAACTGCCCCATAAAGCAACGTGAGGCTGGCGATGTCTCAGGTAACGCAAATGCAAGACAGCTTTTCACCTGTCCCCGTCGAAAACGGGGGGCTTGATGATGCGTCATTTGACCGTCAACGGTCTCCGGTATTGAACGAGATGCGGGTATTGGTGGTGGATGATGATGCCATCGACCGTTTGGCTGTTATCCGTGAATTGCGCGCATGGGAAGGGAAAGTTCATACGGTTGAAGCCTCTACCGCCAATGCTGCCCTAGAGCATTATGCTCATGAGAACTTTGATGTGGTGCTTTTGGATTTCCGCCTGCCGGATATGGACGGGTTGGAGGTGTTGCGACTGATGAACGCGCGGCGGCGAGGTTCGACAGCTATCATCATGGTGAGTGGGCTGGACGATGATGCGGTTAGCCTAAGCTGTATAGAAGCGGGCGCGCAGGATTTTCTGCTAAAGAATGAAATCACCACCAAGCGACTGGTGCGCTCCGTCATTCATGCGCGGATTCGGCACAATATGGAGCTGGAGTTAATGCGCAGTCTGGAGCGCGTGCGCGACCTGTCAGAACGGGATACGTTAACTGGTCTGTATAACCGTAAAAGCTTTGACCGAATTTTGCGGGAAATGGTGCCAAGGGCCTTGCGCGCAAACGTTCCACTGGCGCTACTCCTGTTGGATTTGGATGACTTCAAACGCATAAACGATGCTTATGGCCATGAATGCGGGGATGGACTTCTGCAACAGATTTCCACCCGTTTGGAACAATTGGTTCGTGCCGGAGATGTGTTGTTTCGGCTTGGTGGTGATGAATTTGCGCTTATTGCGACTTACGATCATGAGGGGGATAGCGTTCACCTGTTGGCGGAACGCTTAATCCGGGCGATCGCGGCCCCTGTTCAGCAGGGTGGCACCCAACTTTCAGCAACAGCCAGCATCGGCATAGCGGTCCTGCCCAACAATGCAAGCCATGCCGATGAATTGCTGAAATGTGCAGACTTGGCTATGTATCGCGCCAAAAAAAGTGGTCGCAATTGTGTGCGGTATTATTCTGAAGATTTACAGCAGCAATTGGTACGGTGGGTAGAGACAGAACGCGATTTGCGTCGATCTCTCGATTCCTGTGGCTTTCAGGTGTTTTATCAGCCGCAGGTTTGTTCCGTGCATGGCGATATTATCGGAGCCGAAGCCCTGATGCGGTGGCAGCATCCGGTGCGTGGGTTGTTGCCGCCGGGTGAGTTCTTGGATGTTGCAGAGGGGACCGGGCTAATTGCCCCGATTGGGGATATGGTGATCGAGCGGGCCTGTTTTGATTTTATGCGCGGGGTCATGGCGTCGTCCGATGTTCGGCTTTCCGTCAATATTTCCGCCGCCCAACTGCGATCCGATCATTTTGTGGATTGGTTTCGTGATCTTTTGGAGCGGTCAAAACTGCTGCCGGAGCGGTTAGAGATTGAAATTACCGAAAGCATGCTGATCGACAATCTTGAACAATCCCATTCCAAGGTCGAGGAATTGTCCAGCATGGGAGTGTCGATTGCATTGGATGATTTCGGAACGGGTTATTCCTCGTTGTCCTATCTGAAGGTGTTGCCGATTTCAACGTTGAAGGTCGACAAATCATTTCTGGAGGCCGTGCCAAGCAAGGAAAAGGATACCCGTATGTTGGGGGCGTTGATTTCCTTGGCCCATGAGATGGATTACGGCGTGGTGGTGGAAGGCATCGAAAACATCGAGCAAGCCGAAAAATGCCGAGAACTTCGGGCAGAGCTGTTACAGGGCTACTATTATGCCCGCCCGATGCCGTTCCAGTTTTTCGAAGACATCGTGATGTAGGTAGCCGGTCTTGCCGGGAGCTTATGTCTCGGCGGGTGATGCCTTTGGCGGAACCCACAGCAGACGTTGCTTAAGCTTATTCGGCATATGGCGAACGGTTTGAACCAGTATGGTCATAATGCCAAGGCAGATCAGAGTCCTGATGACCAATAAGCTGAAAATATCCCCGCCAACCAATGCGACCAGCAATACGTCCTCAATCAAAGAGTGGCAAATCCCCATAAATGACAGAGAGAAAAACACGTCTTCTGTCGTCAGTTCCCCCTTTTTGGCTTCCTGAATGATAATGCCGGACCCATAGGACAGGCCCAGCGTCAGGCCGACAACATTAATGGAAGCTGCTTTGCGACTGACACCGATCAGGCGCATCAACGGGGACATGATGGTATTGATCAGGTTGAGCACGCCCAAGAAACGCAGAATATCCATGCAAACAATCAGTGCAAAGATGATCAATGCGATCCATAGCAGCTTTTCGCCTTCAATCATGGCCCAATCCAGCCAGCTTGCTGCAGTTGTGCTGCTGTCAAATGGCAGGGGGATCGTCGCCGGGTGGTCCAAGTAGCCAAAGGATGCAGACAAAGCATGCATGATGAGGCCAAAGACGATTGCCGTGCCGATGCGTATGGCGGCTTGGGTCAGAAAACGAGCGCCACAACGGCGGGCGACCCCGCATTCAACCGGAATACCGTGGGCAATCAGCATCATACCGCCAAGTATGGTGACGTTGGCGGTGGTCAGGGCATCCGGGTTGTATTGGGCCAGTTGCAAGAAAATGATGAGGCCGGAATACATATTGTTGAGTAAAGCCGCTGCCCACGCAATTCCCATCTCTGGCGGTAAACCGACCAGTGACATAATCGGTTCCAACGGCAGGGCCACATATTGAATCAGGTCCGCATCCTGAAGGATTTTGACCAGAATCATGACCGGGATCATGATCATGTACAAATCCCGTGCAACGCGAAGGGTATCTTTCGCAGCCTTGAGGAGTGAAGACATAGCACGGTGGATATAGGACATGATGTGGCCTTTGTTGTCGTCGGCGGTGCAGGATTGGTAGTGGTTAGAGGTCAAGCATCCGTAGAGTCATCTTTGGGAATATGGGCAAAACGCACCGGTTCCCGACGTGTTGGACGTGGCGGCGAGAACTCTGCCGCAGATGCGGGAAGGGGCTCCACAAACGGCTTATCCACAGGTGGTGTGGATTGAGGCTTTTTCAGGGGAGGAAGTCCCATTTGCCGCAGTAAAGCATCCGCATCCGTAAAGCCGGAGGATTCGTCTGTGGGTGTAGGTAAATGGTCCTGCCACGCGTGTTGCTTTAATAAGGCCGGGTCCGTAATCGGCGCACTCGCTGGCCTTGGGTTCCATGCCGTGTTGGCCTCAGACATGGCCTGAGCCGATGTTTTTCCACCGGTTTGGCCTTCCCATGGTGTGAATGGGGATGATGGCACAGTGGAAGGCTGTGCTGCGGCGGGGCGCAGGCTCGGCTTTGGATGGGATGCGTTCAAGTCAGAAGGGTCAGAAAAACGGCGCGTCATGGTCGGCTCCTGAGGTCAATTCCATGTTTCGCCAACAGAGCATACCCAAAACCGATTGGCAATATGCACGATTACAGATTGGGTGTGTTTTGTAGCTGTTGCAGCAGTCCTGCCCAGCTTTTCATCAGGGCAATCTGTCGGGCGTGAGAGACTGCATCCTGTGTTTGCTGCCGGGTCGGGTGTTTGTCAAATTCAGCAGTTCCGGTCTGGCGTGTGATCAACAGGGGGGAGCCATCATCCGACAGTATGGAATAGGTGCCGACGATGGAAACTCTTCCACCATGCGATGCTGGTGTTAGCTTGGTTTGAATGCTGTCGACCCGAATGGTCAAGGGGGTGCCGCCGTCCCATGTCTTGGCAAACGGAGTATCGGCTTGTGTCCAGTTTCGTAAATGAGCCAGTAGGCCCTGATCGACGGAAGCCCCCACAGATTTCAAGCCCTTCATGGTGTAGGGAATGTGGATGCCTTGGCTAAGCTGAGTTTGCTGGGTAAATACGCGATAGTGTGCAAGCAGGTCAGGCGCAGTTTCTCTGACTGCGGTCTGAATTGCTTTTGCCGTTGCTGCATCCAGAGGGGACAAGCCACGGGTCAGGGCGGGTTGTTTCTCGATTTCGGCTTTTGCATTGGCTGTTGCGGAAGCAATAGGGACGCCCGCATCACTGTATAAGGTATACCCCAGACGCATCCGAATATCGGATTGATCCCGTAATGCGCCCCGTGCTTGTTTAAGGGAAAGGCTGTTGATGCTGTAATAGCCGGTCATGGGGAACTCGGGGGCTTGCAATAATGCGGCTGTTTCCGCGAAGCGCTCGGCAAGGCCGCTTGTTCGGTGCTTTGTTTCAAGCGGGTGCTTCAGAACCACTTTGGGTAAACGGTAGGATGTCGGTGTGGAGCCTGGAGCATTAACCGCCATGCCAACATAGATCAGCATCTTCGACAGGTTCGCGGTAAAAGCCCGATACCGCGCGGCGCGTTTGCTGCTTTGTTGCAGACGCAACGATTCTTCGATCGTCACGCTTGCCGTCGTATGGATGCGGTCATTCAGCAAAACACGCCCGTTTGAGTCTGTGACCCGATACAGAATGTCTGCTTTGGCTTGTCCGCTTCCGTCCGGGGCAACTGTGGCTGTTGTGTCTAATTTGGATACAACAATGTTGAGGGCAGATGGTGCCGTAGGGGTGCAGGCACCACTATCGGACAGGTGTTTCTCCATCAGGGAGCGAACGGCACTGACCACTTCGTCCCTGCGGTCGGACCTTTCAAATGTGACCGTATCGCAGGAATAAGGTAAGGGAGGGGCTGGATACAACCATGTTTCAAATGCAGCCTTGGCATAGGGCTGTGTGCCAAGCAGGGCAATACCGCTTAGGCCGAAAATACAGCACATCCGCAGTGTTGATCGTGCCGGACTGCGGACGAATCTGCGCATGATTAGGCTCCAAATAATTCGTTTAAGGTCAGAACCCGATGGATGGCCCGAATTTCAGACATCTGCAAGGTGAAGGTGGTCGCCGGGTTGTATTGTTCGACCTCTATGCTGTTGTCGCAACGTTTACGTAAGCGTTTGCAATAGGCTGATACGCTGCCGTCACGGGTGTCGGTGGTTTGGATGACAACGTAATCCCCGATGCGGGCCGGGCGGCGTTCGCTGACGTAAAGTAGCTCACCTTCCTCAAAGCGCGGAGACATGCTGTTGCCGACGACATAAAGCGCGTAAACATCCCGAGCCCCTTCAAGCCCCGGGGGGCGTCTGACGTAATCAATCGGGTTGGAATCAACCTGAAAGGCTCCGGTTAAGCTCCCTGCTGCCGTTCCCAGAATCGGGATGTTGCGCGGCATGTCCAAAGACAAATCAGGGGGCGATAGAGCTGCGGGTAATTCCGGTGTCGGCTGCGGAGGCTGCACGGAAGGGTCTTCGCCTTCCATCAACCATTCCACCGTGACATTCAGGGCGCGCGCAAGCTTCACCAAGCTGTCGCCGCGGGGTTTTTTGGACCGTTCACGCAGGACGTTGCGAATGGTGTCGGGGTGAAGGCCTGCCTCGATGGATGCCGCACGGGCGGTCTTGCCAAGGTCTTTCAGGCGTTCACGGATGCGATCTTTCAGTTCGATATTCATGGTGCGGGTAATATGCCTGATTTTATGTGCTGTGTCACCTGTAAAATGCAATTATTTTTGTTGAATTGCGGGCGTTTACGGTATCGCCGCGGGCATTTCTTGAGTGAAATGCCACTAAAAGGGTTGACTGCGGGCAATGTGCTGCATAGTTTGCACGGTATTGTAGATGAATGGAGGTCAATTGTGTTGCAGGAGGCAGAAATGGGGCAAGTCATGTGCAGTCGTGCATGTGCGCAGGAGCTGTGGCAACAAATGCTTGAGGGATATCCGGGATATATACCATCGGATATTACAATCTATCAGCGCGAGTTTGTTGATATTTTGACATGTGTAACAAAGGATTATGCGGAAAAATATATTCGGAATGTGGTTGCCTGCGGTGTGTTGCCGTCCCGTGGTGAAATCGAACGTATGCGCCGGGACTGTCAGCGGTCCTTGGCACAAGGGGGGAAGCGATATGAAGCAAGATGAACAAGGTAAAGTTCAGCCACGGGCGGGATATGCCCAAGAAAAGGCGCAGAACCCACGGTACAAATTCCTTAATGCCCTCATGGAGACGGGCAGTATAAGGCAGGCTGCACTGGTATCCGGCAAGCCCCGGCAGCATTGGGTGAAACTACGGGAACGTGATGCTCGGTTCTCAGCCGCGTGGGATCAGGCTTTGGAATCTTATGTCGAAGTGCTGGAGGCTGAGGCGGATCGCCGGGCGCTGAACGGCGAAGAGGAAGCGATTTTTTATGGCGGCAAGCAGATTGGCAGTCGTTGCAAGACTTCTGACAGCTTGTTGATGTTCCGCCTGAAAGCATTGCGTCCATCCCGGTATAAGGATTCGCCGCAGGATGGTGGGGCTGTTCGGGTCGAGGTCAAAAGCTTTTTGGATATGACGGTTTCTGAAAAGAATGAAACCGATACGGATGGGGGGCATGCATGAAGACCCTTGTCTTGCCACACGAATGGGAGCCTCGCCAGTATCAGTTGCCATTTTTGCGCCACATGGACCCGTATATTGAAATCCCCGGTGGGCGGGCCGTTCTGGTCTGGCATCGCCGTTCGGGGAAGGATGCAACAGCCTTGAATTTTACGTCTTGCGCGGCTCATCGTCGTGTCGGTGTGTATTGGCATATGTTACCAACGGCAACTCAGGCCCGTAAAGCGGTTTGGGATGCCATTGATTCTGATGGACGTAAAGTGCTGGATCAGGTGTTCCCCCGTGCGTTGCGTGCTGCAACCAATGCTTCGGAAATGAAAATTTCTTTGAAGTGCGGGTCGGTTTGGCAGTTGGTTGGTTCGGACAATTATAACCACTTGGTTGGGGCCAATCCTGTTGGTGTCGTGTTTTCGGAGTATTCATTGGCAGACCCAGCGGCATGGGATTACGTGCGACCGATTTTGGCGGAAAATGGGGGGTGGGCTGTGTTCATCTTTACCCCTCGTGGACGCAATCATGGCTATACGTTGCTGCAAATGGCTCGCCAGAACCCGGATTGGTACGCCGAAGTGCTAAGTGTGGAGGACACCCGTCGCCCGGATGGGGGCAGAGTCATATCTGACGCCGCAATTGATGAAGATCGCCGTGCGGGAATGGCTGAAGAAATGCTGCGTCAGGAATACTGGTGCAGTTTTGATGCTGCATTGGTTGGGGCGTATTACGGTCGCCAGATGGAGTTGGCGCGTAAGGATGGGCGTATTGGCGCGGTGCCGTGGGAGCCAAAATTGCCGGTGGAAACTTGGTGGGATTTGGGCGTAAGCGATAGCACAGCCATTTGGTTCGCACAGCGGGTTGCGGGCGAAATTCGCCTGATTGACTATTTGGAGGCCAGTGGCGAAGGCTTGCCGTACTACGTGAAAGCGTTACAGGCCAAGCCCTATGTTTATGGTCGGCATATTGCGCCGCATGATATCGAAGTCCGGGAGTTGGGCACGGGAAAAAGCCGTCGGGAGACTGCATTGCGATTGGGGGTAAGGTTTGAGGTTGCTCCGGCGCAGTCGCTGGCGGACGGCATTGATGCGGTGCGGGCCATGCTGGAAAGCTGTTGGTTTAATGAAGAGAAATGCGCAAGAGGGATCGAAGCTTTGTGCCAATACCGTAAGGCGTGGAATGAAAAAACCAGTGATTTCATGCCAACGCCCCTACATGACTGGAGCAGTCATGGCGCGGATGCGTTTCGATATGGTGCAGTGGTGCGGGAGCGCGGGAAGCTTGGCAATCACCCCCTGAAGGCCCAGACCGCATTTCCGGTTTTGCGGTCTTAGGCTCTGGGTGATTGTTGTGGTTGTGTAGGGCTTAATAGCCGCTGTCAGCGGGGCGCATTGAAGGTAGTTCCAGCCCCTCTGGCAGTTTGGGACGGTTAAGAGCCTCGGTTTCCGGGGTATCCGCACTACGGAAGAATGTGTTTTGCAACTGGGCCTGCGTCAGATTCCGTGCTCCGGTTAAATCTGCGCCGGTTAAATCAACCCCGTCCAGCACGGCACCGGTCAGGTCACATTCGCGCAAAGAGGCACCGACCAAGATTGCCCCAGCCAGATGGGAATAGCTGAAGTTTGCGCCATCAGCCCGGACCCATGTCATATTGGCATTTTCAAGGTCAGTGTTGGACAAATTGGCTTCAACCATATGGGCCTTGCGCAGGTCGGCATTTTGCAGGGTTGCGGAATCCAAAGTGGCACCGTTCAGCATGGCTTTTTGCATGCAGGTTCCATCCAATGCCGCATAGCCAAGGGCTGCGCGGTTCATGTTGCAACTGGTTAGGGTTGCCCCGGTAAATTCCGCATTTTCCAGAACGGCTTCTTCAAAAATTGAACCATTGAGATCACAGTCCCAAAACTTGACTTCAGAGGCCAAAACCCGTGGGGCACTGATTACGGACAGGTCCGCTTGGGCAAAGCTGGCGCGGGTCATGCGTGCACCGGAAAAATTTGCCTTCCGCGCGGTGCAGCCGACGAAGTTCGCTTCGTTGAGTTCGGCTCCGCTGAAGTCGGTGTACATCAGTTCGGCGCGGGCAAAGCGGCTGTTTTTTAAAGAAGAACGGGCAAAGCTGGTTTCTTCAAAGTTGTAATTATCAAGTTCGACGCCATCAAGCATCAGGTCAGAGAAATCTTCACCTTGCAGGTCGGCTTTATTGCGTTTGAGCCAGCTTAAAGCCGCGGCTTGTCCTTGGTCGCCTTTGCTGCCCTTGGCTTTTTCAAGCAATTCCCGCTTGGCTTCAGCTGCGCCCACGCGTTTTTCGTCGCGGGCTTGGGACCAGCGTTTTTTCCCGCCGGTCAGAATGAATACAACAACGCCAACCACGCCAAGGGCGAGGGTAGCGGCTAAAATGATGGGGAGTGTTTCGCCAGTGATCATGTGCCAACCTCATACCCGAAAAACCACACGCTGCATGTGCAACGGGGTGATGTGCCACGAATTATTAACCTTCTTCATCTATTCTGGCCCCATGGTGCTGATTTGAAAAGGTGAAATCGTGCTTTTCACCAAGCAGCCAAGGCCAAATGCATATATAGTTTTGTGTGTAGGTAAAGCCGTGGGTTTGTTGGGGGCGTGTTCGCCAAGGGGTAACACGCACAAGTCAGGATCCGTTATACGAAATCTGAGGGGCAGTCATGACCAAGACACCGGAAACCGAAGAGGTCCAACTGACTGGGGACGCCAATATGGCTCCGCAGGATGAGCAGGGCAATGCGGCGGAGCCTTTAGAAAAAACGGTGGAGGGTGTCGCACCGGAAATTGACATGTCTGTCGACGAAGCTATGCCTGTGTCACCAGAGGAAACTGAGGTAGAGGCTTGTTCCACCCCAGCTGCTCCGAATGAACCGCAAGAAGTTTCTGCCCCGTCCATGGATGTGTCCAGCCCGCCATTGACAGAGGTCAAATCTTCGCGGTTTCCCCTCACTATTGGTGTTGTTGGCTCATTGGCGTGGATTGTCGCTGTTGGCAGCTCCTTATATCAATCCGGCATGCCGACAATGGCAGGCGGTTATAGTCTGATCCCTTGGGAATATGCTGCATTCGCTGCGGGTGTGACGTTGCCTTTGGCCTTTATTTGGCTGATTGTGGCGTATTTAGATCGTGGCAAACGCTTTGATAATGAAATTGCTGAATTGCGTGTGTTGTTGCAGGAAATGGCTTATCCGTCGGAGGCTTATGAAGCACGGGTTAAGTCGATTTCAGCTTCGTTGCGTGCGCAGGCAAAAGACCTGAACGAAGCCTCACAGCGCGCCATGCAGCAGGCCGACAGCGTTCGGACTTCACTTTTGCGCCACACGGAAGACCTTGCCGCGGCTGGCACCCGTATTGAAACCGATACGGCCCATGCCGTTGAAGCATTTGGTCGCCACGTATCCGAATTGGCAAAGAATGTGACGGTGGCAACGGATACCACCCGAGCCACAGCGGCGGAATTGTCCAATGAAACCCGCAACCTGAAAATGGTGGCGGAAGAAACCCGGTCTGCCGGGGCTAGCCTTGATGCGGTTCTAAGTGGTCAGGTTGAGGCGTTGGCAGAAGCCATGTCCAGCATGAAGAATGTTTCGGAAACCGTTTCCCGCGAAACCCGCAAACAGGAAGACAGCCTAACCCGCAGCGCAGAAATGGCTCAGAGCTATGCCGAACGTATGACGCAGGTTCTCCAAACACAGGGGCAACAGTTGGAAGATGTTGCTGAACGCTCTTCTGAGCGCGTGGATTTGGTCGCCAATGCTCTGTCCGACCGTGTGACGGCTTTGGATAATCTGTTCCGCAAACAGGAAGAAGACCTGACACAGGCGTCGGAAACTCTGTCCGAACAAACCGGGCGGATTACGGCATCACTTGGGAAACAGGCCGCCCAGTTGAACCAGATTACGGAAACGGTTCTGGACCGGGTGAAAATCGTTGAAGAGGGGCTGGAAATGCAGTCCCGTGAGCTTGCGACGGCCTCGGAATCCGCCATGACGCGTTTGCGGGCAGTGGGTGATGCCTTTGCCCGTAAGGCTCAGGATTTGACGGAAACCAGCGATCAAGTGGATGAACGTATATCCTCTGCTGTTGCACGTTTTGAGGATCATAGTGTCAGCCTTGAAGATCACGTCCGTAAGGTTGTCAACGAAAGTGCCTCTGCCGCATCCACCATCGATACCCGCTGCAAATCCATGATTGCCTCCATTGATATGATCATGAACCGTGGGCACGAAACCGGAAGTGCCCTTAAAGAATATGCAGCGGCCTTGAATCGGGAATCTGAACGCTCCGGCGATATTGCGGAAACCATCCGTGAAACCCTGCGGAAACAATCTGCGGAACTGGCGGATGTTGTGCAGCTTGTCACGACACAGGCGCGCCTTGGTGAGGCTTCCATGAGCCAACAGGGACGGCACCTGAATGAAACCTCAGCAGAGGTGATGGAGCGTATCCGTGGCATCAGTGATGCCATGCGGCAGTCTACAAATGAGTTGATTGCAGCCGCGTCAAAAGTCGGGCTTGAGCTTGAAACGGTTGGGGAATTATTCCGTCAACGCGGGCAGGACATTGGTGAAGCCGCGGAAGAGGCCGTGACTCGCACCGAAACCGCCAGTGAAAAAATGGCAGGACGGATACGGTCATTGGGGGCGATGTCGGATACGGCAGCCGCCAAATTGACCTCTGCCATGCAGGACCTTAACCAAAATATTTCCACGGTGCAGCAGGCATCTGACACGGCCAAAAATCATATTGAAGGTGTGGGAACCAGCCTTGATAAGCAATCGGATCAGGTTGTACGGGTGGCGGATGAGGCACAAAAGGCGTTGACTGCCTTTGGTGGGGCTTTGCGCGATCGATCCCTCGAATTCTTGAAAACCACTGATGAGGCATCAAGCCGGGTTCGTTCCCTTGGCGATTCCTTGCATCAGATTGGACGTGATTTTGATGATACGGCAGGGCGCAGTTCGGCTCAGGTTACGGTTGCCGGAACGCGCCTGAAAGAAACCATTGAACAGGTGGCGTCAACATCTGCCAAAATTACGGAACAAATCAATCAGGCGCGTGATGGTTTCCAAAATCAATCTTCTGAATTGGCATCCAGAGCATCGGATACCATTGATAAGGTCGCATCCCTCATGGATACCCTGCGTCAGAAAGCTTCGGAAATGACAGCAACCGGGGATTTGCTGGAATCTCGAACCCATAAATTAAGCGCACTGCTGGAGCAAAAGACCAAGGCAATTATTGAAGCCTCCAATGAGGCGGATGAGCGCGGGCGGGTGCTGGAAGCACAAAAAGCAGATGTGCAAAATGATATGTTCCTCCGGGATGCGGCTCAGGTTATTGAACGTTTGCAGGCCGTTTCCGTGGATATTACCCGTGCATTCCAGCCGACCGTGGAAGAAGATTTGTGGAAGCGTTACCATCGCGGTGATCAAGGCGCCTTCCTACGCCATCTTTCCCGTTCCCTGACCAAGGCCCAAATGCAGGAAATTATGGATCGTTTCGAGCAGGATGCTGAGTTCCGTGGCTACGTGACCAGATATCTGTCGGAATTTGAGGCTTTGACGGCGCGAGTCCGGCGTTCTGACCGTTCCGATGTTATGACTGCGGTGCTGACCGGGTCTGATATTGGTCGTATCTACATGATTCTTGCCAAGGCACTGGGTCGAGTGGATTGATAGGTGTCAAATTTTTGGGTGAATACCTCAATATGAGCAAAGTAGGCGCTTAATATTACAAACTGTCATGATTATTGCCTTCTCTTTCCGGCAATGATGCGATATTTAGAAATGATCGAATAATCTACCCCGCCTATTAATTGGCGGGGTATTTGCCTAAGGAGTGTGGTCGTGTTTGAGTTTGATGTGGACCGTGAAACCCGTTTGAAGTTTTTGCGTGTAAATTCGTTGACCAAACCCTGTCTGATAGAAGCGTGGCCGATTATTCAGCCGCATCTGCGCAGTATTTTGGATGAGTTTTACGACCACTTAAAAGCATTCCCGCAGATTTCGCATATGTTTGCGTCCGATGCCATGATTGAACATCTGAAAAAGGCACAAAGCGCACACTGGGGGACTTTGTTCAAAGGGGACTTTGACGAAACCTACATGAAGGGTGTGATGGCCGTTGGCAATACCCATGCTCGGATCGGTTTGGAACCGCGCTGGTATATTGGTGGTTATGCGCTGATTATGAATCGGTTGCTGTCCGTGATTGATGCCAAATTCAAACGTAACTCCAAAAAACGTGAGGCAATTCGCACCGCCGTGAATAAAGCCGTGTTTATGGACATGGATTTGTCGATTTCCGTGTATCAGGAACTGGTCAAAATCCAGCTGCTGGAACGTGAACACAAACTGGATGGTTTGATTTCGCAGTTTGATGGTGTGATCAATCGGTCCATGGTTGATGTGTCTGCGGCTTTACAACAGGTGGAAAGCAGCGCGGATGAAGTCGCCAGCGTGGCACAGGAAACCAACTCTCGTGCGGCAACTGTGGCTGCTGCGGCTGAGGAAGCCAATGCCAATTCGAATGCGGTGGCTGCAGCGACTGAGCAATTGTCCGCGTCAATTGATGAGATCACGGCCCGCGTTGCCGATGCCAATACGGTCGCGCAAAATGCGGTGATGCAGTCTCAAAGTGTGCAGGAAGCAATGCACACTCTGAATGAAGCCGGGGATCGCATCGGTGCGGTTGCGAAATTGATTCAGGATATTGCCAGCCAGACCAATCTTCTTGCGCTGAATGCGACGATTGAAGCTGCGCGTGCGGGCGAAGCCGGGAAGGGCTTCGCGGTTGTTGCCGGTGAGGTGAAAACCCTTGCCAATCAGACGGCAAAAGCAACGGAAGATATTACCGCGCAAATCACGGAAATTCAGAGTGCGTCGCAGATGTCCAGCGAGGCTATCAATACTGTGGTTCAAATTATCAACAGCCTTGGTGAAGACACCACAGCGATTTCAGCGGCTATTGAGGAACAATCGGCTGCAACCCGTGAAATTGCCCGCAACGTTGGCGAAGCGGTGCAAGGTACGCAGGATGTGTCGTCGAACATTGTCATGGTCAGCAGCAATGCGGATCGGACTGGTGAGTTATCAGAAGAAACCCGTCAGGCCGTGGATCGCTTGTCGGCGACCTCCCATACCATGCAGGTGGAGATTGAAAACTTCCTGCGGGATGTGCGAAACGCCTAATGGCCTTCCACTGAACGTTATCCAGACAAACTCCCCCGTAATTTGGGGGAGTTTTTTTAATGGCAGTGCTGGCTCATAAGTTCCAATTCCGTCTGGATGGCTTTCGCGGGTGGGAAAAAATCCCCCGGCAGAGGGAGTGCCTTCTCAAGGTGACGAAAGTACTGGTTGCGTGGGATTTCTATGGCGCCAAGGCTTTCCAGATGATTTGTGATGAACTGTGTATCCAGCAGGAAAAAGTTTCCGGCCCGCAGGCGTGCGCCCAAATGCATCAGGGCGACCTTTGACGCATCGGTCATGAATGAAAACATACTTTCGCCAAAGAAGGCTCCGCCAAGGTGGACGCCGTAAAGTCCCCCGACCAGCTGTCCGTCATGCCAGCACTCAACACTGTGGGCATTGCCCATGTCATGGAGTGCGGTATAGAGATCAAGGATCTGTGGTGTAATCCAAGTATCGTCGCGATCTTCACGTTCCGGTTGGGGGGACGCGCAGCATTCCATAACCGTACGGAAAACGGTGTCGACGGTGACGGTAAATTTCCCACTGCGCAAGGTCTTGCGCAAAGATCGACTGATGTGGAACCCGTCCAAGGGAAAGATCGCCCGTGGGTCCGGGCAAAGCCAAACCAGTTCCGGGTCATCATGACTGCGCCCCATGGGGAAAACGCCATTGCAATAGGCGTTTAGCAATAGCTCCGGGGTGATTTCGATGTCGGTATCACTCATAACCTACAGGGAATCCAATGCATCCAGTGCCCGCAGGTAGCCCTGTGCGCCAAGTCCGGCAATGATCGCAGTTGCAGCCTTTGACACAAAGGAGTGGTGACGGAATTCTTCGCGTTTATGGATGTTGGACAGGTGAACTTCAATGATCGGGCAATCAAGCAGCAGCAAAGCGTCCAGAATGGCGACGGATGTGTGCGTGTACGCTGCCGGATTGATAATGACCGCATCGGCGGTGCCTTTGGCTTCTTGTATCCATGTAACCAGATCGCCTTCCAAATTGCTTTGGCGGAAGGATATGGTCCACCCTTTGGCGTTGGCAGCGGCGATGCAGTTGGCTTCGATATCAGCCAGTGTGGTGTGACCATAGACCTCGGGCTGACGCTGGCCCAGCATGTTCAAATTCGGTCCGTTCAGAATAAGGACGTGCTTAACAGTGGCAGAATCAGTCACGGGATGTATACTCCGTTGCGTGGAATTAGGCAGGGCATTTGCAATACCTTACTCTGCTATCCTTCGATCGAAAAGCAATACTGGACAGCAAATATGCAGATCACCTTGAATGGCGAAAGCCGTGAGATTAAAGCCGGAATGACTGTGGCAGACCTGTTGCAAGAGATCGGCATTGCGCCGCGCAAGGTTGCGGTGGAGCGGAATTTGGAAATCGTCTCCAAATCGACGTACGATACGACGCCGGTCGAAGACGGTGACCGTTTCGAAATTGTGCATTTTATTGGCGGTGGGGCACCGCAGGAGGACACTATGGACCGTTGGACCGTTGCAGGTCGTGAATTCAACTCACGCTTGATTGTCGGAACGGGCAAGTACAAGGATTTTGACGAAACCGCTGCTGCCATTGAAGCCTCCGGTGCTGAGGTTGTGACCGTTGCCGTGCGGCGGGTGAATATCAGTGATCCCAATCAGCCCATGCTGATGGATTATGTGGACCCAAAAAAATACACCTATCTGCCGAATACGGCGGGCTGTTTCACGGCAGAGGATGCGGTGCGGACTTTGCGGCTCGCCCGTGAAGCAGGGGATTGGAATCTGGTGAAGCTTGAGGTTTTGGGCAATCACAAAACCCTGTACCCCAATATGCCTGAAACCCTGCGTGCGGCAGAGGCGCTGGTCAAAGATGGCTTTGATGTCATGGTCTATTGTGCGGATGATCCGATTGCTGCCAAACAATTGGAAGAAATCGGCTGTGTTGCCATTATGCCGCTGGGTGCGCCCATTGGCTCTGGCCTAGGGATTCAAAATCCTGTGAATATCCGCCTGATTATCGAAGACGCAAAGGTTCCGGTAATTGTTGACGCCGGGGTTGGTACGGCATCCGATGCATCGGCGGCGATGGAACTGGGCTGTGAAGGTGTGTTGATGAACACGGCTATTGCCGGGGCGCAGGATCCGATCCTGATGGCACAGGCTATGAAGCACGCAGTCATCGCCGGGCGTTTGGCCTATCGTGCCGGTCGGATGGCAAAGAAAATGTATGCTGACCCGTCGTCGCCTTTGGCAGGATTGATCTAAGAACGCGCTGGAAAATAAATATATTTTTCAATCGCCGCCCCAATTGAATTTTGGGGCGGTTTTTTTATCCACAAATAATTCTGCAAATGCACAAAAATCACTTTACATGACCGTGTGAATCACGTAGCAGAATTGGCCTGCGCACGTGCCTCTGTTCCATAGTGGATACGTAACGACGCACGACACGTTACCAAGCTCGGCTTGGGGTAGGACGGAATGTTGACTGCCAAATGCGTTGTGTGCCTGAGGCTTTACCGGTGCGATGTTTCTTATATTCATCACCCCGGCGATACTTCCTTCCAGACCTTTAAGACCGACTTGGCTGAAATGACGCGATGTATGTGTCAGTCGTGCTGACCAGCATTTCGTCGGGTTGCAATTTGGTGACCTGTGCCTGTGGAAGGGCAACCTTCCGAGAGAGATCGTGTGCGTAACGCTCTAGATCTGGCCTGGTCCTCCCAGTGAACTGGGTGTCTTTGGATGCCCGGACTTTGATGCTCCTGTAATGGGGCTAGGGGACTGAACATGACTGAACGCATTCAGCGTTTTTTGAACGAACACCAGCCGCCGACACCGTGTCTGGTCGTTGACCTTGAGGTCATTAAGCAAAACTATCGCAACCTGCGCCATCATTTGCCGCTGGCTCAAGTATTTTATGCCGTGAAAGCCAATCCAGCCCCCGATGTGGTGCGTTTGTTGGTTCAGGAAGGGTCGTCGTTTGACGCCGCCAGCTTGCCGGAAATTGATTCCTGTTTGGCATGTGGTGCCAGCGCAGACCGGATTTCCTTTGGCAACACCATCAAAAAGGAACGGGATATTGCCGCAGCTTACGCGCGGGGTATTCGGTTGTTTGCTTTTGATGCGGAAACCGAATTGCACAAAATTGCGCGTTCGGCTCCCGGTTCTCGTGTGTATTGCCGGATTTTGGTGGAAAACAAGGGCGCGCAATGGCCGTTGAGCCGTAAATTTGGCTGCGACCCGGATATGGCTGCCGATCTGTTGTGCAAAGCCAAAGAATTAGGTCTGGAGCCCTATGGCATATCGTTCCATGTAGGGTCTCAACAGACCAATCTGGACCAGTGGGATGTGGCAATGGAAGCTGTTGCCAAGCTGTTTGCGAAGGTTCAAGAGCACGGAATCGAATTGAAGGCTGTTAACCTTGGTGGAGGCTTCCCGTCGCAATATGTGGAAGCAGTTGATGCGCTGTCCACGTATACGCGTACGGTTATGCAAGCGGTGACAGCCCATTTTGGCAACCGTTTGCCGATGCTGATGGTGGAGCCGGGGCGTTCAATGGTTGGCAATGCCGGTATTCTTCAGTCCGAAGTTATTCTGGTGTCACGCAAATCCCATAACGATCTGGAAAAGCGTTGGGTTTATCTGGATGCTGGATTGTTCAATGGCTTGATCGAAACTCTTGGTGAGGCGATCAAATACCCGGTCACCTCTTCTCGTGAGAGCGCGGAAACTGCCCCTGTCATTTTGGCAGGGCCGACCTGTGACAGTGTCGATGTCATTTACGAAGACACGGAATATTGCCTGTCTACCAATTTGCAGCCCGGTGATTTTATTCAATTCCATTCCACCGGGGCATATACAACCAGCTATGCCAGTGTGGCATTCAACGGGTTTGAACCGGTGAAGCAGTACTGCATCTAAACCATGACAGGGCGGCAGGAAGTGCCGCCCTTCACGTTTTGGGCTCGGCAGTTTTTGCCCTATGTGGGCGCATGTTTTGCATAATTCATTGTAATATAAAGATTATTTATTTGGCCCGAGGTTTGCATATAGTCATGCGATAAACTATGACCGAACCCACGGAGCCCCGCCATGAGTCTACTCGGCGCACTCAGTTCTAGCAAACTTGCCATGATGGCCCAAAGTCAGGGCATGCAGACGATCAGTACGAATATCGCCAACATCAATACGACGGCGTATAAGCGTGAGGATACTCTGTTTAAAACCCTGTTGAATGGGACCAACAGCGGTAACATCGATTCTTATTCGGTGAAGCCGTTCGATCGTCGCGCTGTGATGCAACAGGGAGTTATTGCCAGTACCGGGCGTGCGGATGATTTGGCAATCAACGGGCGTGGTTTCTTCGTTGTCTCTAATGCGTTCAACAGTATGGGCGAAAGCAACGTGTCTTTTACCCGTGACGGCGCGTTCAGCCAACGCTACGTAGATATTGGTAATGGTACGCAGCAATCATACTATACCACCGCTGGGGGGCAGTTCGTCATGGGATGGCCGGCGACTGATGGTCAGTTCACGATTGGAACGGAAATGTCATCCTTGCAGCCCATGCGGGCCTTTGCTCTTGATGAATTGCTCGGGCAAGCCTCGACCGAGGCATTGATGGCGGCGAATATCCCGTCCAATACGGCGATTGGTGACAGCGTTTCGGTCCATGGTTCTATTTATGACGCGGCATTTAATTCCAAATCCTTGACCTATACCTTTAACAAAACCTCAGCCAACAACTGGACCGTTGATTTCTCAGTTGCCGGGGGCACTGTGACGGCTCCGGCTGCCGGAACGCAGGCTGTGACATTCTTTGGCAATGGTAAGGTGCAGGCCCCGCAAGATGCGGTGCAGATGGAAGTGGCTTGGGATGACGGTACGACCAGTTCTATTGCTGTAGATTTAAGCGAAATGGAACAATATGCCGATGAAACTATCGTGTATCGCACGGAGCAGAATGGCAGTTCCACGGGTCGGCTGTATGATGAATCCTTTGATGAAAATGGGGTGCTATGGGGCCATTACACCAATGGTCGGCAAATCCCATTGTTCAAGACAGCTATTGCCGAGTTTACCGCACCCAATAGCCTTGAGGCAGTGACGGGCAATTTGTTCAAGGCAACGGAAAATGCCGGGGATGTGACTTTGCGGGACTTGGAAAGCGAGGTAGAGGGCACCACGATTCAGGTCGGCAATCTGGAAAGGTCCAATGTTGATTTGGGGCAGGAATTTACCCGTATGGTGACGGTGCAAACGGCTTACAGTATGGCTTCGAAAACTTATACGACTGTCGATGGCATGGTTGAGGTTGCAGCGACAATGAAGCGGTAGGGAACAGCCCTGACAGGCATGTCGGTTGTGCAGTTATAAAAAACGGGAGCCTCCAACAGGCTCCCGTTTTTGTTTGTACGCGCAGGCTTTATTTCCCGGCTGATTTGCGGGCTTCTGCGATGGCTTGCTTTAGGACATCCGCCGTGACTTTGCCGGGGAAAAGGGTGTCACCGACAATAAAGGATGGCGTGCCGCGAATGCCAAGCATGCCGGACAGCATCTGATTGCGGGTCAGGGTGTCTTGTACCTTTTCGCTTTCTGCGTCCTTTTTGAGCTTGTCTGTGTCCAGCCCAACGTCCTTCGCGATATCAAGGGCGATATCTTCGGACAGGCGGCTGTCAGATTTCATCAGCGCAGTATGAAATTCCGAATACTTACCTTGTTCACGGGATGCCAAAGCCAACCGGGAGACCTTGACACTTTCCGGGCCGAGGACTGGCAATTCCTTGAAGACGATGCGGGTGTCTTTTTCGCTGTTGACCACATCCATGATGCTGGGAAAAGCAATCCGGCAATAGCCACAGTTGTAGTCAAAGAATTCGACCACATAGACCTTGGGCTTTTCTGCGCCAAAGTATGGGTCATCGGCGTGGAGCAAGGCATCAGTATTGGCTGCAATCATAGCCTTTTGTGCCGCCTCATGGTCGGCGATACGCTTGGCTTTTACCGCTTCCATGGCTTCTTCCAGAATTTCCGGGTTTTCCACCAAAGTGGAGCGGATCAGGGTTTTGACCGCTTGCGTTTGTTCGGGAGTGAGCGGTGCGGCGGCATGGGCCGCAGTGATTTGCGTGCACAACCCAAGTGCCATGGCAGTCATTGGCAACAGCTTCAGGGATTGGCGAATACTCTTGATCATAATGTCCTCAAGGATAAGGGGTTATTGGTTGCGACGCTTCTTGGCTTCCAGTTCGAGGTAATGTTGGGCCTGATCTGCGATATCTTTCGCGCGCAAGTGTTTCGGGGACGTTTTCGGCAGTTCCTTGGCTGCCTTTCCGGCGTGGAATTTAGCCTTCGCATATTGACGGGTACGAATGGTGTATTCCGCCATGGCATAGGCAGCGTCGGCGGTTTTTGCTTGGCGACCTTGGGCAATGGCGAGTTGTTTCCAGTAAGATGCATTTTCGGGTTCCAACCGCAACGCAACCGTCAGGGCGTCTTCTGCCTCCCGGTAGTCCGCATCTTCTCCTCTGGCGATCAGCGCACGGGCCATGCCAAGGTACAGGGGGGCGTCGTTCGGTGCGTGTTGGATGCTGTGACGATAGGGCATAATGCTGGCGTCGGCATCACCACTTTCGAACAGGATTTGCCCTTTTAGTTCAAGGTAATATGGGTCCTTGGGTGCGGTTGCAAGCAACTGGTCCAGAACCGGGATGGCTTTTTTGGCGTACCCCTGACGGAACAGGGCAATGGCGCGAGCATACAGGGCTTCCGGTGCCGTATTGGTTTCCGGATACATTTGTAATGTCCGGCCCGGATTATCCAGAAATCCTCTCAGCTTGGCTTGCATGCGTTTGAAACGCTCCTCCCACTCCGGTGAAACGGTTTTATGCGTATAGGGGGACGTTTCCACATGCTGGTGCATAAATGCAATTCGGTCGCGGGTCAGTGGGTGGCTGCGCAGGTAAGGATCCTGACGGTCAGTGACCAACAGTTCCTGACCTTCCAGTTTTTTCATGAACTTCAACATGCCTTCACTGGAAATCCCGGCAGCATCCATGAATTCGGTTCCGGCTAAGTCGGCCTGTTTTTCCTCCGCGCGGGAGAATGCCATCAGGCCTTCCAGCATGTTGGCTTGGGTTGCGTAGGTAATGCCGGAAAATGCCTCGCCCTGTCCGGTTGCCAGAGCCGCCGCTGCACCCAGCAAATAGGACAGCCACAGGTTTTCCTGTGTTCGGCTAAGCTGTTCGGAACGTAGGGCTACGTGACCACCGGCGATGTGACCAAATTCGTGGGCCATGACGCCTAAGACCTGCGTTGGGTCATCTGCAGAGGTTAATAATCCGGTATGCAGGAACAGATTCATGCCGTGAGTTACAAAAGCATTCAGGGATGGATCATTGACCAAATGCACTTTCAGGGCCTTTGGATCAAGATCGGCAGCGCGCAGTAGTGGCGCTGCGAACTCATGAATGGTATTTTCAATTTCCGCATCGCGAATTAAAGACATTTGCGATCTGGCATGTGCCGTCGGAACATGGCACAACGTCAGGGATGCCCATGCCATGAATGCCAACAGTAAAGCCGGAAATCTAATGCGCACTTTGTTCACTTCCGTTCATAAAAATCAGGGACAAGCTTTGACTGTCTCCAGCCGACCACAAAAGGCTACCTGCACGCGTCGCCGTGGTCAAACCCTGCTTGCGGGTTTAAGTGTAATGGCCCTGACGGTTGTTGCCGGGTGTGATGCCCATAAACCGCAGGAAGGAGTGATTGGATATGTATCCGGTTTTGCCGGTGCTGTCTCTGCCGAAGAACCTCGTGCAGCCTTAATCGGTGAAGACGTTCTGACCGCCGGTGGAACTGCGGCGGATGCCGCTGTCGCCATGGCTTCAACTCTGACCGTCACATTACCGAGTCGAGCAGGCTGGGGTGGCGGTGGCGTCTGTATGAGCCGACTGCCGCAGGAAGGTAAACCGGTTAAGGTTTACGCCTTTATGCCGGAAGTATTGCCGGGTGGCGGTTTCGTCCCCGGAATGCCCCGTGGCTTGTACGCCCTGCATGCAGCATCGGGCACTATGCGCTGGGAAACCCTTTTGACCGAGGCGGAAAATCTGGCCCGGTTCGGGACGCCGGTTTCCCGTGCCTTTGCCAAAGATTTGGCCCATGTCGGGCAGGGGGTAGACCTGCATGGCGAGGCCGCCGTGCCATTCCTGAAAGACGGACGTTTGTTGAAAGAAGGGGAACGTATGGTGCAACTTCGTGCCGCATCCACCCTTTCAGCATTGCGGACCAAGGGCGTCGGTGATGCGTATGCTGGAAACTTGGCCCGAATAATTGCTGATGAACTGCCGGATTTGGCACAGCAGCGGCGCGGCGTTCTGCGGCGTTACAGTGCGCAAAAACTTGACCCAATTGTCGTGGAAACCCAAGGCAATGAGGATTTGTATTTGCCGCCGGCTCCGTTTGCCGGGCCAATTGCCGCCAAGGCATGGAGTCATGCAGAAAATGCCGGAAATGCTGTTGCCGCACGGGTGGGGACATTGCCGGCTCCGGTTCCTTATGGCAGCACTGGGTTCGTCGTGGCAGACCGCGGTGGCATGACCGTAAGCTGTGTCTTATCCATGGGGCGTTTGTTTGGTTCCGGGCAAACCTTAGGCGCGACCAGCATGTTCGGTTTTCAGCCCATTACCACAGAGTTTGATGTCAAAAGCATGATGCCGTTGCTGATTGGCAATCGTCACAATCACGACCTGCGTTTGGCTGCTGCCGGGGCTGGTGCTTCGGCAATTTCCGATGCTTTGCAATTCGCCTATGGCAGTTATGGCCTGAAAACTGTGGCGCAGTCTTCCATTGCCGAAGTCGCCAAAGACGGGGACCAGATGACGCGTGTAACTGGTGTGTACTGCCCGGATGGTGCGCCGTCCAAGGTTGATACCTGTTCTGTGCCGTTTGATCCGCGAGGGTCCGGTGTTTCCCGCATGGTTGGCGTGGAATTTACGGGGGACGGTAGCGCCCTTGGTAATATCCAGTTCAAATAACAAAGTTCGGTGAAGGTAAGGGTTTCGGTATGGTTTTGAAAGTCAGCGATCGGGGCACGGTGCCGCCGTTCCTTGTCATGGATGTATTGCGCTCTGCCGCTGAACTTGAAACCAAGGGGAACCACGTTCTGCACATGGAAATTGGTCAGCCATCGCAGCGTTTGCCGCGTGCGGTTGCGGATCGCGTGGGGCAGGAATTGGCTGGGGATGATCCCATGGGCTATACCATGGCCCCCGGCATCCCAGAACTACGCCAGCGAATTGCAGAACACGGGCGTGCTGTGTATGGGGCAGACATTGATCCTGATCGGGTGTTTTGCACCATGGGATCATCAGCCGGGTTTCTGATGGCGTTTTTGACTGCTTTTGAACCGGGGGATCGTGTCGGCTTGGCGGCTCCGGGATATCCGGCGTATCGCCATATTCTGAAGTCTGTTGGGTTGGAGCCAGTGCTCCTGCCAACAGGGCCGGAGAGCCGTTTCCAGCCAACGATCGAGCTGCTTCAGGCGGTCACGCCTGCGCTGGACGGTTTGATTGTTGCAAGTCCTTCCAACCCGACCGGGTCCATGTTGCCGCCTGAAGATATGCAGGCGCTTGCCGAGTATTGCCACTTAGCCGGAATCCGATTGGTCTCCGACGAGATTTATCACGGCATCAGTTATGGTGCCCGCGCTGTGACAGCGTCAGCATTTAGCCCGTCTGCGGTCGTGATCAACAGCTTCTCAAAATATTACTGTATGACCGGCTGGCGTTTGGGGTGGATGGTTTTACCGGAAGATTTGGTGCGCCCGGTCGAATGCTTGGCGCAAAATCTGTTTATTTCTGCCCCGACAATTTCCCAAGTTGCCGCCTGCCATGTGTTCGACTGTTGTGATGAGTTGGATCACATCGTTGATGGTTATGCCCGCAATCGGGATGCAGTGATTTCCGGTTTGGCGCATGCGGGTATTACCCGTGTCGCACCGCCTGATGGTGCGTTTTATGTCTATGCCGATATTTCCCACACCGGGATCGACAGCCGTGAATTTTCCCGCCGTATGTTGACCGAAGCCGGGATTGCGGCAGCACCGGGTTGGGATTTTGATCCTGACCGTGGTGGTGATTTTATTCGGTTTTCCTACGCCGGATCATACGAAACGGTTTCAGAGGCCATGGCGCGTTTGAAGGATTGGGTATCAATGCTTTGATACGGCATAGGCTTGTGTGAGTGTGGTCAGTCGTAACGGTTGGTTAAGCCGAACCGGGCCAGCATGGTTTCGGTGAGGTAGGCGATGGTATTGCAAGCCCCCTGACGATAGGCTTTTTCCCCAACATGCAGAATCATTTCCCCGTTTTTGATGGGGTCGGCTAGCTCTGGCAGCATAAAGGTAATGCTGCGAAATAGCCTTTGGGCGATTTCGTCTCCGATCGCGCTTAGGACAAAACTGCCATTGGCGTGAACCGTCCCATCCCATCCTTTTAATTGAAACGTTCCAGCTTCAGACGGTATCGGTTGGCGGGCTAAATTTATGTCGCCCTCAACCATGGGTTTGGGTGCGTGTATCCATATTGCTTCTTTCATTGTCCCTTCTTCCTCTATTTAAAGTCGGTGAGTGCAAGAGCCATGTGGTCAAGCATGAATTAAGGAGCCGTGGGTTTTGATGCCAGTGTAGATATAGGCAACATCTTTGAAATTTAGAGCTTTTATTGTGGTGTGCGCCTGTTTTTCGCCATTAGGTTTTGTCTATAAAAGGAAACTTAGGCAAATATATACCTACCAATCCTCATGCGTACGTTGCCAAGCCGATGGAGGATGATGAGCGTGTGTCTCCATTCTCAGCAATCGTGGCGACCTTGACCCGGTTGTTGATGTGGTCATAGTTGGCTTAAAATGAAATGTCCGGGTAAGTCGTCAACGTAAAGAGTTTGTAGAAGTGTTTGATACAGAAACAGTTGTTACCCTGCATGGCATTATCAAAACCGAACGCAGTATGGCGGGGCTGGCGAATGCCATTGCTGAAGCCGGGTATGCCGTGTGCAATATTGGCTATCCTTCGACCGAAAAAACCATAGATCAACTGGCCGAGTATTTGCGGCAGGGCTTTTTGACCGATGCCTTTTGGCAAGCCGCGGACAGAGTCCACTTTGTGACCCATTCCATGGGCGGATTGCTCATTCGGCGGTATCTATACCGTTATCGAGCTGAAATCCCATCGCAAAAAATCGGACGCGTGGTTATGCTCGGGACACCCATCAGCGGCAGCGAACTTGCGACTTTATTCCGGCGTATCCCGATTTATAAGGCTCTGTTTGGTCCGGCGGGACAGGAGCTTTGTACCCGTGCCTGTGCTGTTATTGATGATCCCATGCCTTATGAAGTTGGGGTTATCGCCGGGACCAAGGCATGGCCCCATGTCTTTGGTGGGGCATTGCTCCCCGGTAAAAATGACGGGCGTGTCGCCCTCAAACGGACCCGCCATGATGGGGTCACTGACCACACCACCGTTCACGCCAGCCATAACGAATTGATGAATCACCCGGACGTGCAATCTCATGTCCTTCATTTTCTTCGGCACGGTCACTTCTAAAATCAAATATGTGTTTGGTCTGTGTGGCGGGGCGTTGAATTACGTTAAATGTATTTATTGACGGTATGCGTAATATAGTATAGTGTCCTTTACAGTTCCTCAGTGCGCACAAAGAGGAGATTTGAAAAACACGCAATCAAAAGGACACACAGCAATGAGCGTCTTTACAGGCAATTCCCTGCTGAGCTTTGGTTCACGGGGCAACGACAGCACGCCGGATAATCAGCAAAAGCACCGCCAAAACCAACAGCAGCAGCAACAGAAATCGCAATCCGCTTTGCCTCTGCCGGGCAAGGCGGTTGCCCCCATAATCCCCACTGGGAAAACGGTGGATGAACGCCTGAAATCCATGCAGCGAAATCCCCTCTATGCGGATCAAAATGATAGGCGGTTATTCAATCACGTAACTCGTGAGTACCAACGGGCCTATCCGGGGGAAGCACAGTATGACGAATTCGGGAAAATGAAACGACCGCAGCCATCCATCCAACCGGGGCAAGTGCGGGCCTTTGACCCGAATGGCGTGGCAGGATTGATGAACAAGGGTAAAGCACAGGTTCATCGCCTTCAGCAGGGCCAGCCCATGATGCCGCCGCAACAAAGTAATGCAGGGCAAAATGCGGCAGCGGCACGGGCGCAGGCCGCAATTGGGCAAGATGCACAAAGCAATGCTGAAGACCTGCACGGTGTGGATCTGCATGCCATGGGAGTGGAAACCATGGACGACATTGTTGCTGGCAGCATGACCCGCGAGGAAGCCGCGCTGAAACAAGCGCAAGAAAACCATGCAATAGCACAACGGCAAGCGAACGGTCTGGAAGATGTTTTGGAAGATGCCGATGACATGGCAGGTTTTGATGTGGAGCAAACTGTAGAGCAAGCTCCTGAAGCTTACATAGCTCAGACCAAAGCCACGCCTAAGATCAAAGCGGATTACGAGGCATGGAATAAACGCAGAGATGCGATTCAAGGTGGGTTCGACAGTGGAAAACCGGATGATTTTAAGGATACCGCTGATTACATCCGAGCAAATATGAATGACCCTAAATTCTTACGCATGATGAAGCCGCAATCTGTGGCAATGTTTGAGGAATACGAAGAGGCTAAGCAGGCAGGACTATCAGAGACAGAAGCGCAAGACGCTGCTTATGAACGTGGGGCAAACTACTACATGACTGATGCGGCTAGCTCATCCGTTTCAGATACTTGGCACAAAGCAGGGGCTGGCATTGACGCCATGCTGGGGCGGCAGATTGATGTACAAGAACTCAATCGAAGATTTGCCAATGATCGTGCTGATGTTCCGGAACGTTACCAGAGGACAAAAACATTCCAAAACACAAAGGGGGTAGTCAATTTTGCCACGGATGCTGTTGGCACAGTAATTAAACCTGTGGGAGCCTTAACGGCTGCAGGCGATATTGCTTACGAGGTTGCCAAGCACGGAGGTTCTGCCGCAGACCAAAGAAACGCTGCGTTTGCTGGAGCTGCTGTCGGTGCCCTTGGTGGCGGTGCTGCAAAATTGGTAGCGAAGGGTGCGATTACAGGAGGAATCAAAGCTGCTGGAAAAACAGCATTAGGCAAAAACGCGACAGTTCAGGCAGCGGTCAAAACGTCATCAAAGACGGTAAGAAAATATACTAACAAGCCCGGTGCTAAACTGGCTCTTAAGGCTGGCAGGATTGCGGCAGAAACCGAAACAGGACGTCAGGTCAATAAAGGAGTAAAAGCAGGAGCTGGACGGATTATTAACAGAAATAGGTAGGTTAATCACAATAGTTGAGAGGCTTGCCAAGTAAATGGCTCATCAACAAAACGCAGCCAATATCAAAATATGAAGCTGGTCGCCCGGTGTTTTTGAGGTCAAACGACCACATTGCAACTCGGGCGGCCGCGCTTCCCTGATTTACTGCCTTTTGCCCCCAGTACATTGCTCTGTCAGGATCGCGTTCCGCGAGCAACTTCACGAGAGTGATCTGTGAGTATATGTAATTTTGCTTTGCAGCAAGTTCATTCCAATGAATAGCCATCGTTATATTTAAAGACCTGCCCACACCCTCATGAAAGCATATTCCAAAATTACGTTGTGCAGGTGCATATCCTGCTTTTGCTGATTTTTCGTACCAATTACAAGCCTGTTCTGTATCCAATGGGTAGGCATTGCCCTCGTCATACATAATGCCAACAGCATTCAGCGCCTTTACGTTTCCAGCTTCTGCTAATGGCAAAAAGATAGATTTAGCCTTCTCATAATTTCCTGCGTCATAAGCCTTCCAGCCATCCGCAACGGTTTGGGCATGAACGGACGTCGTGGCGACAGATAGGCAGATGGCGAAAACAGCGATCAGGAATTTCATGGCAACCTCACAACGCAAAGTGGCACAACTTTGCCATGTCCACAGCGCAACCGCAAGGCCGCACCCACGACACCTATCACGATGCTATACGTGACACGACTTCGTATAACTGGAGACTTGCCAAACGCAAAGATGGTATTCTGTCACCATTGAGACCCTATAAGTCGCGCTGATTTAAGTTTGGGAGGAAGGGAATGAAGGCAAAATCAGACCGAAACCTTTAGCCCTCCTTGATTACCCGTACAACGCTGAGCAGATTGCAACAGCGGCGGCGATGCCTGCTGCATCGGCGGTGAGCGCAGCCCAGAGCGCATGACGCAGGCGTTTGACTTGCACGGCCCCGAAATATACAGCAATGACGTAAAACGTGGTTTCCGTAGAGCCTTGCAGAGTGGTGACAAGGTATCCCACATAGCTGTCTGGGCCAAGGCTCGGGTCATTGATGATGCTGGCCATAATGCCGTACGCACCGGACCCACTAAGCGGGCGGAGCAGGGCCATGGGCAGGGCTTCGGCAGGTAGGCCAAAGGCGGCGGTGATGTTGCCAATAGGGGTCAGGAGTAAATCCATGGCTCCGCTGGCGCGGAACATACCAACGGCGGTTAGAATGGCGACAAGGAACGGAATGATACGAACCGCGACTTGGAAGCCTTCTTTCGCACCGTCAACCATGACTTCATAGATCAGTACTTTTTTCGCGACGCCATAGCCGAGGAAGCCAAGCATCAGGCCGGGGACAATCCACGGTGAGACCTCTCGCCCCCACAGCACCATAATCGGCGCAAGGGCCGCAATACCGCAAAGCGCAAGGACGGACACCCACAGAGGATAGGCACCGGTTTCAACCCGAGGCGTTTCGGTCAGGTTGGCGTGCGGGCCTTCGGTGGTTTCCTCGGGGGCGGCCTCTGTCGGTACAACACTTTGCCCACCGACAAAGAATTTGCTGTACAGCTTGGCGGCAATGATCGCGACGGCTGTTGAGCAGACTGTGGCAACCAAAGTGGTGGGGACAATACCCGCAGCATCTTGGCTTCCGGCGGCAGCGCGCAGGGCGATGACCCCGGTGGGGAGCAAGGTGACGCTGGATGTGTTGATGGCAAGGAACAGCACCATGGCATTGGTGGATGTGCCTTTCAGCGGATTGAGCTTATCCAGTTCCTGCATGGCACGAATGCCGAACGGTGTTGCCGCATTGCCAAGGCCAAGGGCATTGGCAGACATATTCATAATCATGGCGCCCATGGCGGGGTGATCGGCGGGGACGTCAGGAAACAGGCGCACCATGAGCGGGCGCAGAGTCTTTGCAATGATGCGCAACAATCCGCCTTCTTCGGCGACTTTCATCAGGCCAAGGAACAGGGCCATAACCCCGATCAGGCTGAGGGACAGGGTAACGGCGCTGGCGGCACTGTCCACCATGGCGATGCCGAGTACTTCCATGGGGGAGGTTCCGGCAGCCATATTGGGCGGGCTGATGATTTGGCGGTATCCGGCGACGATGGTGGAAATTAGGACAATCGCGAAAAAGATACCGTTCATTTGTGGGCTCCGCCTTTCGGGGTTTGGTTAGCGCCCCATCATTCCCATGCGGTCAAGGGCTCCTTGTAGGATGAAGGCGGCAGCAGATTTATCAACCACTTTCTTACGCTTAGCACGGCTAAGGTCGGCCTCGCCAATCAGAATGCGTTCAACGGCGGTGGTGGACAGGCGTTCATCCCAATAGGTCATGGGCAGGTCGATGGCCTCTGCCATGCGTTCGGCAAACATGCGGGTGACCATGGCACGTTCGCCTTCGGTGCCGTCCATTTGCAATGGCATGCCGTAAATGATGCCGACGGCTTCGCGACTGGCGAGGGCATCCTGAAAAGCGGCAAGATCATGAGCCTTGGACTTGCGATTGATCAGAGTCAGGGGCGAAGCAATGCTGCGCATCACGTCGGAGGTGGCAATGCCAATGGTCTTGGATCCGAAATCCACCCCGATAATTGCCCCAAAATCAGGCAAATTGGCGGCAAAATCCTCCAGAGTGTCGAAAATCATCGTGCAAACGTCCTTATTGTCAGGCGCAGAGTTGCGCAGTTGCCTCAGCTTTGCTAATTCTGCGAGGTAAAGTTTCACCAATGGAGACACATACCTCATGTCGCTGGACAAGGAAACAGTCAGAAAAATTGGCGTTCTGGCGCGACTGGAGATTTCCGAAGACGAAGTCGAAGGTCTTTCGAAAGAAATGAATGATATTTTGAACTGGTTTGAAAAGCTGGAGCAGGTGAACACCGATGGTGTTGCGCCGATGGCTTCGGTTGTGAACCAGTCCTTGCACTGGCGCAAAGACGAAATCACTGGCGGCGAAATTCAGGACAAAGTTCTGGCAAATGCCCCGGATAGCGAAGACGGCTATTTCCTGGTGCCGAAAGTGGTGGAGTAAGACGTATGACCAAATTAAATGAATTGACCATTGCCGAGGCTCGCGATGGACTTGCCAAGGGTGAGTTTTCCTCGATCGAGCTGACACAGGCTTGCATTGATGCCATGGACGCCCACGCGGACCTGAACGCATTTATCGTGTCCACCCCGGAACGCGCCCTTGCCGATGCCGAGGCCAGCGATAAACGCCGCGCAGATGGTAAGACCTTTGGTCCGATGGACGGCGTGCCGATTGGTATGAAAGACCTGTTCTGTACCGAAGGCGTGCAAACCACTGCGGCTTCCAAAATTCTTGAAGGCTTTATCCCGCCGTATGAATCCACGATCAGTGGCAATTTGAAAAATGCGGGTACGGTGTTGTTGGGTAAAACCAACCTCGACGAATTCGCTATGGGTTCTGCCAATTTGACCAGCTACTTCGGCGAAGTCAAAAGCCCGTGGGCAGCCGAAGGTGATCAGTCCGCACGGGTTCCGGGTGGGTCTTCCGGCGGTTCTGCAGCGGCTGTGGCAGCGCGGATGTGCCCCGGTGCCACCGGCACCGATACGGGCGGTTCAATCCGTCAGCCTGCGGCCTTTACCGGCATTGTTGGTATGAAGCCGACCTATGGTCGTTGCTCTCGCTGGGGCTGTATTGCGTTTGCGTCGTCACTGGACCAAGCCGGGCCGATGACCCGCACCGTGCGCGATGCTGCGATTATGCTGGGCGAAATGGCTGGCTATGACGCGAAGGATAGTACCTCTGCCAAGGTTGAGGTTCCGAACTTCGAAGCTGCCCTGACCGGAGACATCCGCGGCCTGAAAATCGGTATCCCGAAAGAATACCGTATCGAAGGGTTGGACCCGGAAATCGACGCCATGTGGCAGCAAGGCATTACTTGGCTGAAGGACGCAGGCGCGGAAATCGTCGATGTGTCCCTGCAATACACGGATAAGGCACTGCCGACGTATTATATCGTGGCTCCGGCAGAGGCATCGTCCAACCTTGCCCGTTATGACGGTGCGCGCTATGGCTTCCGTGCAGAGCTGGAAAAAGGTGCAAGCCTTGACGAAATGTACGCCAAAACCCGCGCCCAAGGCTTTGGTAAGGAAGTGCAGCGCCGTATCCTGATGGGCACTTATGTGTTGTCCGCCGGGTATTACGATGCGTATTACAAAAAAGCACAGCAGGTCCGTACGCTGATCTCTGATGACTTCAAAAATGCGTTCCAATCCGTGGATCTGATCCTGACCCCAACCGCACCGAGCGATGCATTCACCGTGTCCGGTGGTGAGGAATTGGATCCGCTCGCCATGTACCTGAACGACGTGTTCGTGGTGACCGCATCCTTGGCAGGGCTTCCGGCTATTTCCGTGCCGACAGGTCTGTCTGGTCGCGGTCTGCCGCTTGGCTTGCAGTTGATCGGTCGTCCGTTCTATGAGGAAACCGTGTTCCGTGCCGCCGGGGTTCTGGAAACAGCGGCAAACTTTGATGTCGTTCCGACCATGCTGCGGGGAGAGTAAACCATGTCCTATTACATTCAGGGTGAAACCGGCACTTGGGAAGTCGTCATCGGCCTTGAGGTTCACGCACAAGTGACCTCAAACGCCAAGCTGTTCTCTGGCGGGGCGACCCAATTCGGTGCTGAACCGAATACCCATGTGGATTTTCTGGATGCTGGCATGCCGGGTATGCTCCCGGTGATTAACGAGGAATGCATCCGTCAGGCTGTACGTACCGGGTTGGGGCTAAAGGCAAAAATCAACCTGCGTTCCGTGTTCGACCGTAAGAACTATTTCTATGCGGATTTGCCGCTCGGCTACCAAATCAGCCAGTTCAAAGACCCGATCGTCGGCGAAGGTGAAGTGGTGCTGGACTATAAGGACAAACCGTCCCGCGTTGTCGGCATTGAACGCCTGCACTTGGAAATCGACGCCGGGAAATCCCAGCACGACCAACACCCGACCAAGTCGTTCATCGACCTGAACCGGGCCGGGGTTGCGCTGATGGAAATCGTGTCCAAACCGGATATGCGTTCCCCGGAAGATGCCGCAGCCTACCTGAAAAAGCTGCGCACCATTCTGCGGTACCTTGGCACCTGTGACGGCAACATGGAAGAAGGCTCCATGCGGGCCGACGTTAACGTGTCCGTGCGTCCGAAAGGTTCCGACGAGTTGCGTACTCGCTGTGAAATCAAAAACGTCAACTCCATGCGGTTCGTGCAGCAGGCCATCGAATTCGAAGCCATGCGCCATGTGGAAGTTTACGAAAGCGGTGGTGAAATCGTTCAGGAAACCCGCCTGTTCGACAGCTCCAAAGGCGAAACGCGCTCCATGCGGTCCAAGGAAGAAGCCCACGACTATCGCTATTTCCCGGACCCGGACTTGTTGCCGCTGGAACTGAGTGAAGAGTTCGTCGAAGACCTCAAATCTCGCCTGCCGGAACTGCCGGACGACAAAAAAGACCGTTTCATGACCGAATACGGCCTCAATGCTTATGACGCCGGGGTGCTGGTGGCGGAAAAAGAAACCGCAACCTATTTCGAGGAAGCCGTTGTCGAGCGCGACCCGAAACTGGTGGCAAACTGGGTGATGGGTGATCTGTTCGGTGCGCTGAAACGCCTTGGTCGGGAAATCAGCGATAGCCCGGTCAGTGCCAAGCATCTGGGCGAGTTGGTCGGTTTGATTTCTAACGATACGATCTCTGGCAAGATTGCTAAGGACGTGTTCGAAATCATGCTGGAAACTGGCGATGCCCCGGAAAAGATCGTTGAGGAAAAAGGCCTGAAACAAGTCACAGATACTGGCGCAATCGAAGCCATCGTTGACGAAATCATTGCCGCCAACCCGGATAAAGTCGAAGAAATCCGTGGCGGTAAGGAAAAGCTCCTCGGTTGGTTCGTTGGGCAGTGCATGAAAGCCTCCCAAGGCAAAGCCAATCCGGGCATCCTCAATAAAATCCTGAAAGACAAAATTCTGGGCTAAGTGCTTGGGACACTTTCACGATAGCAAAAAGGCCGTTCTCATCAGAGAGCGGCCTTTTTCATTGCGTGCCCTATCTCTAGTTTGTCCCGAGTTCGTGGGTTCCACCCACACCCGCACAGGGTCACGGACCCTGTGTACAGCTTTTATGGGAAGCAGCAACTTGATTTCTTGGCGTTGCAATGTTTTTAAATAGCTTCCCTTCATAAAAAAGGATTTAGCTTTTATTAAGTTCACATTCGAAAGTGTAAAAACTGTGAAACATTCGGATTGTGTGGGTTGATAGGGGTGTAATATTCAGAAGAGATCATCAATGATGGCGGTAAGTTCGTTGTATTCTGTAATAAAAGCTTCTTTCCTGGAAGTTATTTCATCGACATAAAGATACCCACCCGTGGACTTAGGAATAGAGTAACTGGTTAAGGTGGCGCGTTTTTTATAGCGTTCAAGAGGAAGTGGACTGTTTAGTATAGCATGAATCTTGTCTTCTAAATCTTTCTGACTTTTATATAAAATCTCTCCTTTCCCATTGATTACGCCTGTGCCTTTAATTATTGCAGCATTTAAATATATTACGTTGCTTCCTAAAATTAGTTCTAAGAAATCGATGTCTGTGACTATATTGCCATCATAATTTAATGATGAACCAAATGGTGTGTTTAATATTATAATAGGGAGAATATTGTATTTGCCTGATCCGCCTAGGGCCGTTTTTAACGCTGAGGTGTTGTTTTGAGCCCAAGTTACCTTTTTAGAGAGTTGCTTGCTTGCATCTTCAATTTTCCTTAAGTGATTGTGCCTTTCTTGGGGGTCGCACGGGCTGAAAAAGCACTTAATTTCTCCAATAATGATAAGATTACCAATCCTTAATAGCATATCAATGTCGCCAATTTCTTTGATTGATGGGTGATATGCTGCATCAATGGTCTTAAAGTCCTTGAACATGAAGTTATTATCAACAATTTTATTTATTGTTTTGCGTACATGTTTCTCAAATATTATGCCCATACGGCTGTTTGTTTTGCCTTTATCGAAGCCAGTTCGATGCATCCATTGTTCGGCTCTACGGTGTGGTACACCTGTTAGAACTGAAGATAGACTTATCGTCAGCTTTTCATTTTGTTCAATGGGCACGAGAGGCATAGACCATACGCCAAGCTTAAATGCGTTATTTTTTTTGAGATCGAAAGTAAAAAAATCAACAACAGTTTCTGCTTTATCCTTTGATAATAAGCAGCACTTTTCAATAGCGTAAACAAGGCTTCTTCTTTTTATGGTTGCAGAATATTTTTTATCATTTCTGTTGGTTATTCTGAAGTTGTTGAGATCTTTTGCTATTAGGATAGATATATCAGTTATTACTTGCCAGCATTCGTTGAGTTTGCTGATGCTCATGTGTATTTCTGGCAGTTCTTCGTGTAAAAATATCTTAACATAGGATGAGTTGCACATCTCTATTGTGCTTGATTTCGTAATTACTGATTCAATATGACTTACTGTTGCTAAAGTTAGTTCCCAATGTTGTTTTTTCCATCTAATTTTTGTTACGGTTCTGTACTTTCCATATCTCTCTCTGTAATTGCTTTTGCTGATATTGATCGCTGATTTATTAAATTTTTCTGTTATAAGGGCCTCGTGCCTCCAGTGCCAAGCCCGCCAAAGTATTTCCATGCTAAGATTGTTTGGCTTTAAGTATATATTGTTGTTTTTATTTGTTATATACCAGTTGTTCCAAAATATTTTTTGCCATAAATATGATATGGTAGAAGTAATAGAGCAACTAGCGCCGAAATATCTTAGGAATTCCTCTGTGTAAGGAAAGTCTATATTATCTTCTAATGAGTTGTTTTCGGTTGAATGGATAATGTGTGGTATTATTTCTGCTAGAGTCGTATTAATTGACTCAATGCCTAATTCTGTTTCTGTTGTTGGGGAATATACCCTTTTTCTATTTTCATAGCCTAAATATAAGGTTCTCTCTTTTTCTTGAATAGTTTGTACTTTTCTTGAAAAATTAATGTATTCAAAATTCGTCTGGGCTACTCCGAGTTGAATGGCACTATTTTTATCTAGAAAATCAAAAAAGTGATCGAATGTGTTTCTTGCTGCGCTTATTTGGCTGCTTATCCACCATGCAGATGAAAAGAGTTGTTTATCTCTTTCTGTTTTCTCTCTTTTACATGTATATTTATGTAGCATATCTTTAATGCAGAATTTCCTGTTTGTAGGGAAATCAATTTCTTTTCTTTTAAATGCGTTATGCATTTTATTGACTCATCTAGCTTTAACGAATGTTCTATTATTAACATCATGCTTCCAGTAAATCCATGTGTTTGCTCTAATCTTAAATGCGGCCCCAAAGACGGTGCATTGCTATGAGGTCAAGGAGGCCGAGCCTCCTTGTGGGTGCGGGCAAAGCTCGCGTGCCTATGCTATACTCAGGCGATGAAATCGAAACGTAGTGATTGGGAGGATAGCCAATGAGCGGAGAAACCAATCTGGATCGTTTGATTGCCTCTATGCATCCGGTTTTGCATGGCGAGGCATATGTCTTTACCACCACCAGTGACCCGCGAGTGGTGCGGGATGCGCGGGCGAAAATGACCTTTCGCGAGGCTGAGGGGGTAACCCTAATTCTGGCGGAGGATGAGGCCGAGCGTCTTGGCCTTGCCGGGGAATTCCCGTGCCGCATGATTACACTGAATGTGCATTCGTCATTGGATGCGGTTGGGTTTATTGCCAAGATTGCCACGCGCCTCGCGGCGGAAGGGATGGGCGTGAATCCGGTTTCTGCCTTTTATCACGATCATTTGTTCGTTCCTGCGGATCGGGCCGAGGACGCTATGCGTGTTCTGCACGCTATGACCGGGACATCGGCGGCAGAATAGCCTTTTCTCCCAAAAAAGAACGCGCCGGGGTGCGGCGCGCTTCAAGTTGAACCGAATTCTTATGGGTTGTGGGCGGGCCTCCTAAATGGCTTCGGAGGGCGCGGCCTGCCGTTTGGGTTTTGGTGAAAAGTGCAGGGCATAGCGCAGTGAAACATAGCCAACCACGATTGTGGCGATGGCAAGCTCGAACACGGCGAGCATGTGGATTTGTGCGATGGCCTCGGTCGGCAGTTGCCAACGGGCAAACAGGTCAGCGACCTTGAACAGGGCGGTGGCTCCGATCACCATGGGAAAGGTAAATGCGGCATAGCCGGGGCTGAACGGCAGGCGCAGCAGCCGGAAAAATGCCAGATAGATCACCACGGTCATCAATACTGCAATCCCCAATAAGATATCCACCAACAGCAAGGATGGGTTCGGCTCTACTGTCAGGTATCCAGCAAGGGACAAGCTGGCAGGGGCGGCAAGAATGGCAATGGTTGGCTTTGCCGCATCGGGGATCTCGTGACTGAAAATCAGGCGGTACAATATAATCGGCAGCATGACGGCATAACAGGATAAGCCAAACCACAGCAAACCATGGGATAATGGCAACAGTGCGCCGCCGGGAGTGGTGACATCCGCAACGATAATGCCGACAGGTGGCACAAACCAGCTTGGCACCATGTGGTGCAGCTCAAAATCTTTGGCGCGGTGCCAAATGAACATAACCAAGAACATTAAGTGAAGCGCAACGGCAAACAGCCACAGGGTGTGCCCGGCCTCGCCCTTGATTGCAGCGGAAACCACCATCGTCGCCATGGCAAACGTGGGTACCACGCTGCCCACCACCGGGTGAGCCAGATCATCTTTCAGAAGGCTGGGGTGGGCAATAAATTTCAGGGTTAAGGTGACCAGCATGGCGGCGGCAATTACCGCGCCAAGCGCTTGGGCGCGTCCATCGAACCAGCCGCTGTTTTCCCAGCACCAGCCAAGGCTGGCAATGCCGAGTGCCAATCCGGCCATGGGCGTTGGTGCGTTTGCGACCCGTTGAATTGGTTTGCGAAGCATGATGCGACCTGTTGTTTATGTGTGGTTATCAGGTCGGTCAACATAGACGATTGTGTGTGTTTATGATATCTATATGAATTAAACAATACGTTTGGAAAAACTTAATGCCGAGTTTGAAGCAGCTTCAGGTCTTTGTCAGTATCGCACGTCATGGCAGCCTTGGCGCTGCCGCAGATGAGGTCTGCCTTAGCAAAGGTGCGGTGTCACAGGCTTTGGCAGAGCTTGAACGGCGGTTGGGGTCCCCTGTGTTTGATCGAGTGCATCCGCACTTACGTTTGAATGAACAGGGAAGTGAACTGTTGCCTTTGGCGCAGGATGTTCTGGATCGGATGGAGGATATTCGCCACCTGTTCGATGCGGGAGGTGTCGCGCACGGCGTATTGCGGTTGGGCGCGAGCCAGACCATCGGCAATTATGTGTTGCCGTCGCTTTTGGCGCAGTTGCCGGATGTGGAAGCTGATGTGCAAATCCACAATACCCATGATTTGTGTGAAATGCTGAAACGGTTTGAGCTGGACCTTGCCTTGATCGAGGGGCGAAATCATGCCCCGGAACTGACAACGCAGGCATGGCGTAAGGATGAAATGCTGATTGTTGCTGCGCCGTCTCATCCGCTTGCCCGGCAAGATGCTGTGTCATGGGATGACTTGCGTCATGCCGATTGGGTGCTGCGGGAGCCGCATTCCGGTAGTCGGGAGCAGTTTGAGCGGGATGTTGCGCCGCTGGTTCAGCCGCTCGGTACGGTTCGGGTCTTGAACTCCATTGAGGCCGGGTTGCTGGCGGTCGAGTCTGGCCTTGGGCTGTCGTTTGCTTCCCGTTTGGCAGTGCAAGAACGGGTCTCTCGGCGGTCTTTGGTCGCCCTGAAACTGGGGCAAACCTTTACCCGACGCCTCAGTTTGATCTGGCATCGGCAGAAATTCCACAATTTTGCATTGCGGCACTTTATTGACTCATTGAAAACGTTGCATAATCCCGCCGAATTATAACAGGAATGAGGACAGAGCAAGGCTCTGGCGTGAAGATGACAATAGATACGCGGCGGGTGGCAGTGTGTGCCCCGCATTTCAATCGTTTCCCGGCAATGAAGGCAGAGCTGCTGTCGCGCTATCCCAATGCTTGCTTTACCGATCACACCCATGATCTGCTTGGGGATGCTTTGCTGAACCATTTGCAGGGTTGTGAATTGGCGATTACCGCCGCAGAAATTCTGAATGACCAAGTTTTCGCCGCAGTCCCGGAATTGCGGGTTGTGTCCAAAATCGGTGTTGGTTTGGACAGCATTGATCTATCCGCTATGGCCCGTCACGACGTGAAACTCGGCTGGACGGCTGGGGTGAATAAACGCTCTGTCGCAGAATTGGCCTTGGGTGGAATGTTGTCGGCACTGCGTAAGATTCCTCAGGTAGGGCATGATCTGCGCCGAGGTGTCTGGCTGCGGCAAATGGGGCATACCCTCAGTGGGAAAACCGTTGGGATTATTGGCTGTGGTCAAATTGGGCAGGAAGTTATCCGGCTGTTGGCTCCGTTCGGATGCCGCGTGCTTGTTCATGATATTCGATCTTACCCAGAATTTTATGCAGAGCATGGGGTTGAGGCCGTTGATCTGAATACGGTGCTGTGTGAGGCCAATGTGGTCAGTTTGCATGTGCCGTTGACGAACTTAAGCCGCAATATGATAGATGCGAAGGCATTAGCAGCAATGCGTCCGGGCGCGGTGCTGGTGAATACGGCGCGGGGCGGTATTGTGGACGAGGTCGCCTTACGTCAGGCATTGGAAAGCGGGCAGTTGGGCGCGGCGGCTTTTGACGTTTGGGCTTGTGAGCCGTGTGCTGATCTGTCTTTGTTAACGTTGCCGAATGTGATCGCTACCACGCATATGGGGGCCAGCACTCATGAAGCCTTGCACGATATGTTGCAGGCGACCATTGATAACTTGGCTACGGCGCGTCTGCCGGATGCATCGTGGTTGCCGGGATTGATGCCTGAAGTATCCATGTAATTTTAAAGCCCCTTGGTTTTGCCAAGGGGCTTTTTTGATTAGGTTGCAGAGTGTATGGCGCGTGATCCTGACGGTTGGTTTAGTCGACGTGTCAGTTTGATATAAACCTGTATGGTTTTTAACAGGACCAAAACCGCCGGGATGTAGGCTGCAAACCACATCCAATCAAATTGATGCAGTAGTCCGGCGGCGACGATGCCCTTATTCAGGAAAAAGTTCCACAGCACGAAGAAGGCAACACCGGGACAGATCAGTGAGAATGTATGGGCCGCCGGGATTTCTGGGTGTACCGGGTCTTTGACATAGGTATCAAGGTATCCGGTTTTTTGCATGACGCCATACCCCAGCCAGCCGATCATGACTTGCAGGCCAACCAAAGCGGATAGGATTGCCAACGTACCATAGGCGCTAATCTCGACGCCAAAGGTATGCATGCTGCCAAGGCGCAACCGAACCAGTGTAATGCCAAACAGAGTCAGGATTGGAATTAGGATCCACAGGCTGGCGGCTCCCTCGCGTGAGATTCCATGCAGCAACATGGAGCGGAACGCCAGTGTCATCTTGATGATGGACAAAACACCTGCGGCAGTTAGGAACATGACAGACAGGATCATGGCAATCCCGGCAGTGAGCGGGGTGTGGCTCATGGCGGCGGGGGCGGCAAAGCCGACGGCTACCATGCTGAAGGCGAAGATCGCCATCATCTGTGACAGGTTATTGTTGCGTTCGCAGTCAAATCCGCCCTCGGTCAGGATGCGTGCCATCATGCGCCCGAACAAGGACATGGCGTAAATACCAACCATAAGGAAGCCAAGAATGGCGAACGGGAACAGGTATTCCACAATGGACCAAAGTTTCGGTACAAACAATGCGCCCAGAATAAAGCCGACGTTGATGCTCATGGCGTAGGTCAGGGGAATTGCCATGAGCTGAACTTCCGCATTGCTTTGGCGCAAAGCGGTATAGGCTTTGGTACGTTTGAACCGTGAATAGTTGCCAATGTTCCAGATTAATAATCTGACATGAATGGCACTAAATACGGCCACTCCGACCAGACATAAGGCCGTTAATGCAGCCAGCCAGACGGGGGCAGTCTGGAAACCGGATGCAATGGCTTCAAATGTCGGGATCGGAGTGCCCGGATGCGGCAGCCAAAACATGGGGACCATAAAAAAGGTCACAGCCAGACCGCCAGCACCCAATGAGGCCAGATAGAAGAGTGGGCTATAGCTGTCAGCGTCGTGACCATTTTTGCCAAAAGTGGGGATATTGAACACGTTGAGGCTCCAAGCTTATCAGGGTTTTCTAATATATATTAGTAAATTCTAATGTGCAAGGGTATTCTTGCCGTTTGTTCTTGTTTCGACGAGGAATAGCACCACATCAGTGAAACGGTTCATCTAAATTGTGGAGAATGAGAATGCGTAAAATTTTGATTGCGACGGTGGCATTGGCGTTTGTGACTTCACCGATTTTGGTGACGCAAGCCTTGGCTGATAATCATATGAAGAATGAACACGGCATGGAGATGAAAGCCAAGGCAATGGAGCATCAGGAAGACATGAAGCTCAAATCGCAAGAACATAAAAATGAAATGAAAACCAAAAAACAGGAATATCGGGACGAGATGAAGGGCGATGCCAAAGAGCATAAGAACAAGATGAAAGATAAGAAAAAACCGTACTGAGAACGTTCTGAATTGCAGTAGGTCCGTTGTTCGTTTACGTCAAGATCTTTTAAAGTAATCACACCCAGAAGGTGTTAAGAGTGCATGTTATATACAGGATATTAGTGTAGCTATACTGTAACAAAAGGTATAAAAGTGTAACCTGTACTGGTTTGAGCCGGTTTCGTCTTTTATATGGGTTGGGTGTTCTTCGCGCGGAATGCTTTCAGATAAAACCTGTAGGAAGGAGTAATACAATGCGTAAACTGGTTCTTATGACGGTTATAGCTGCCTTTGCAGTTGCCCCGATGCTTGCCGGTCCAGCTTTTGCTGGCAGTGAAGATGAGCAACCTCCGGTCCAATCTGGGGTTCCGACAAATCCAGAACAACCTCAAGGTGAATAATGAGCCGCCGCGTATGCGGCTTATAAGATCCTAGGTAGTCCTACGATAGAGTGCAGGGGTAGGCTGCTTACAGAAATCCCGGGGTGTGCAAATTGCGGCCTCGGGATTTTTGTTGTGGCTGGTTTCAGCCATGATTACCCATGCGAGAGAAAGCATTCAATACGACCACGCCGGCAATAATGAATCCAATTCCGGTAATCCCTTGCCAGTCCACGGTTTCCTTAAAGAAAACCACGCCAATTATGGCAATTGCAGCAATGCCGGTTCCGGCCCAAATCGCATAAACCAAGCCAATGGGCAGCGTGCGGATGCTGAGTGTCATGAAATACAGGGATACCAAGTAGGCGAATACGACAACCGCGCTGGGCAGTAACTTGCTAAAGCCAACAGTCAACTTTAGGAAGGACGTACCGAGTACTTCAAAGAAAATTGCCAAAGCCAAATAGAAATAAGCCAGTGTCATCGGGCACCTGAAAGTCCATGGGAGCTTTAAGCATGTGGTGTGCAACTGTCCCCCTGATAAGGGGGGCAGCCAAAGGTTAGTGAAAGCGCATCTGCCCGTTATGCTTTGTCTGCGTCCCAGTACATGGCCTCAATTTTATTGCCGTCCAAGTCCAGCACAAAACAGCCATAGTATGCTTCCCCATACATGGGGCGGGGGGCGGGGGCTCCGTCATCAGTTGCGCCGGCATCAATGGCGGCTTCGAAAAAATCTTGAACCTGTTCTTCGCTTGTTACCATGAAAGCAACGTGGTTGCCGTTGCCATGGTCAGCAGGCATACCATCAAATGGAGCCAGAACCCAAAATTCAGGGTATTGGCGCCCATATGCGGCGGCACCGGGGAGATTAAACAGGCATTTGGCACCAATCGTAGGCATGATGGTGTCGTAAAATTCTTTGGCGGCATCGAAGTCATTGGTGCCGACGGAAACATGTCCGACCAGGGGCAGTGTCGGTGTGTCTTGATCTGCGTCCATATTCTTCTCCATTAACAATTTTGCACACTATAGACCCGCCATGCCGGAAAGGTCAAAGGGCGGCAAGTTAACCTCGCCGCCCCGGATTTCTTCAAGTATGTGAAGCCATTATCGTGACCACCACCCCTTGCGTGGTGAAATGCTTTTGATGACTTCATCCACTTGCTGCATTGGCGCGCTATTGGTCGTGGCTTCCGCCAGCTCAAGCACTGGCTCCTGACGCGCGGGGGCAACAATGTCCACCGGGAGAGGTGCGCTCTCCGTCAGGGTGTGCCGTAACGGTGCGTCTGGTGACGTATCAATAGTGACAATTGGAATCACCTTGGCTTCGGCTTTGGCAGTAGGCTCGACAACGCTAGGTGCGCTCGCATCTGTTGGGGCTTCCGTCGGTATGGAAGTCTCTGCTGCGCTGGTGGAAACAGCTTCCGATGTGTCAGTTACTGCTTCGGTTGTTTCTGTATCCTGATCATCCGCTTGGCGATTGCGACGGGTCCGCGGAGATTTCCGGCTGCGGCGCGGCTTACGTTCAGGTCTATCCGTGGCATCGTGCTCGGCTTCAGGCGCAGTGGCTAATGCCTCTTGTTCAGCAATAAAGGCGGTAATAACCGGATCTTCATCGCCTTCTGATTTTGCCGCTTGCTCAAGGATTTCGTTGATTTGTTCAACGGTTTGCCCTTCGTCGGTCGTATTGCGATTGCGACGGCGTCCACCGCGGCGTCCGCGGCGGCGCGGTTTTTTCGGCTGGTCTTCCTCACTTGTGGCGTGTTGCAAGGAATGCGGCAGCATGGACTTATCAATGACGTCATCGCCATCATCATCAGATACGGTGACGGTGCCGTTTTCGTTCAAGTCCAAAGTCGTTGACGAAGTTTCGGTTTCGTTGTCGCCGCGTTTGGTGCGCCGCTTGCGGCGGCGACGTTTTTTGCGGGACGCATCATCATCGTCATCAGCTTCAGATGCACTGTCATCCTGATGTTCACTGTCTTTCGGTTCTTCCTCTGTACCCTCATCGATGGCTTCCGGTTCCGGGATCGGGTCGGATGTAATCGGTACAATCAGGGCTTCGCTTTCTGCTTTGGTCAGGGCGCGAGTGCGATCCAAAACCAATTCGCCCAATCCCATAGTATCAGAGCCGGAAATAACGACGGTAAAGCCGTAACGTGCCTCAATTTCGGTTAAGGCTGCACGCTTCTGGTTTAGCAGATACAAGGCAATATTGGTTGGGGTCGTTACGGTGATCTCGGCAGAGCGGCGACGAACGCCTTCCTCTTCGATCACGCGGAGAATACGAATAACTTCGGATTCTGTAGAGCGAATAACTCCTTCGCCGTTGCAATGGGGGCAGGTGATATAGCTGCTTTCCATGAAGCTGGGGCGCAGGCGTTGGCGGGATAGTTCCATCAAGCCAAACGGGCTGATCCGACCGACTTGAATGCGTGCCCGATCAGAACGCAAAGCGTCTTTTGTCCGACGTTCAACGGCGGCGTTGTTTTTCGCGTCTTCCATGTCGATGTAGTCGATGACAACAAGACCGGCAAGGTCGCGCAATCGCAGTTGACGGGCGATTTCGTCCGCAGCTTCCAAGTTGGTTTTAAGGGCGGTTTCCTCAATATTCCGTTCACGGGTGGAGCGGCCCGAGTTCACGTCGATGGAGACCAATGCTTCGGTTTGCTGCATGACAATGTAGCCACCGGATTTCAGGTGAACTTCCTTGTTATGCAGGGCCTCAAGCTGATTTTCCACCTGATAACGGTGGAACAGCGGCATATGGTTGCTGTCGCGATATGGCTGAACTTTTTTGGCATGGCTTGGTGTCAGGGCTTTCATGAAGTCCTTAGCCATGCGGTAACCTTCATCACCTTCCACCAAGATTTCGTCAATATCCCGAGTGTACAGGTCACGAATGGCGCGCTTGATCAGGGTGGCTTCCTCATAGATCAAGGCGGGTGCCCGTGATGCCATGGTCAGATTGCGAATGCCGCTCCATGTGCGCAACAGGTATTCATAATCCCGTTTGATCTCGGTTTTCGATCGTTCCGATCCTGCCGTACGAACAATGACAGCCATGCCTTTGGGGATGTCAAGGCCGCTCATCATGTCTTTCAAGCGACGCCGATCGGTCACGCTGGTGATCTTGCGGGAGACTCCGCCACCACGCGGCGTGTTCGGCATCAATACGCAATAACGCCCAGCTAAAGACAGGTAAGTCGTCAGAGCCGCGCCTTTGTTGCCGCGTTCTTCTTTCACAACCTGTATCAGGAGAATCTGTTTACGTTTGATAACTTCCTGAATTTTGTATTGGCGATAGGGTTTAGCACGGCGGGACGAGGATTCCACCGGGTCTTCACCGCCGACCTGTTCCACCGGTGCATCATGATGATGGTTATCATCATTTGCGGCAGAGGCTGGCTCTTGCTCTGTTTGCGTCGCTGAGGAATCAGCGTCGTCAGTTTCAGGCGTTTCGGCAGAAACATCAGTGGAGACTGCGTCTCCGACCTCTGCCGAGGCTGCGGCTGTGGTATCGGTTTTGTCCGATGACGCTGAGGCCTTATTGCCATCAGTATCGTCGTTTTCTGCCTTGATGTCCGCGTCATCGTGGTGGTCATGGTCGTCTTCGACCTCAGCCATCAATTTTTCGCGGTCTGCGACTGGGATTTGGTAGTAATCCGGGTGGATTTCGCTGAATGCCAAAAAGCCGTGGCGATTGCCGCCGTAATCAACGAAGGCTGCCTGTAAAGACGGCTCAACGCGGATTACCTTTGCTAGGTATATGTTACCTTTAATTTGCTTTTTGGTTGAGGTTTCAACGTCAAAATCCTCAAGCCGGGTGCCATTCATGACAACAACACGCGTCTCTTCCGAGTGCGTGCCGTCGATCAGCATACGTTTGACCATTACTGTGGGTGCTCCGGGGCACACCGCGACTTGGCGCATTGCTTTGATGCGCGTCACAGGTGCCAATTATCTTGTTGGAAAAGCCGAATTCCATACCCGCGCGCCCGTTTTTCGGTCGCGCCTGCGCCTTGAAAATATCCGATTGACTCGGTGTGTAAGCGGCGGTTGGCATAAATATTCCGGCAACTTGTTCTAATTATCATCTGTTCTGGTGCAGGGCGGGCAGGCTCACAGGAGAGCGGGCTCCCTAAACGTCAAGCCGAAGACCTGTGGCAATCTGTCGCGTATCCAAAAGTATGGTTTCTGTCTTGTTGCTCAAGACCCGCCTAGATGTTGTGTCACTCACGGTGCGGGAAATCCCACTACAAACATCAGGGCAAGACCATACGGGGTACGATGGCAGTATCCCTTCTTGCACGATGCTGAGAATACCTGCGAATCTCACGAAAAACAACATGTCATATGCATTTGTTGCGTTTCTTTCACTTTTTTTTCTTATTTTATATACGCGGGTCTGCATATGGCAGGCAGATTTGCAGAAAAATATACGCATGGAATGTGACGATGGTTGCATCCCGAGTCTGGTTTATCATAATACTTTATAAAGACTGTTGTGTTTATCATTCATAAAAAGCGAGACAGCCACACAGGCATAGTGAACCATGGTCGATCAGTCTGATATTGCAAAGTACCTGCCACGGCACCCGGAAGGGCGGATTTCTGTGCGTCCCATGACACGCAGAGGGTTCGCCATGCTGGGCATGGCCACAGGGTTGGGGGCTATGATCCCGTCGGTGGCTCAGGCCGCTCGCTCCATTCCGGTTTCCGGTGTGCGCATTGGCGGTACGGATCAATCAACCCGGCTTGTGCTGGATTTGGCGGGAAAACCGTCGCATAACGTATTTTATCTGATCAATCCATACCGCATCGTTTTTGATTTTCCTGAATTTGATTGGGCAGTTCCCAATGCAAAGATGCCGGGGGCACGTGGCCTGATTAAAAGTATGCGCGTGGGTCTGTTTCAGCCCGGAGTATATCGCCTTGTGCTGGACCTAACCGGCCCGGCTGAGGTGCAGCGTATACTGACCTTATCGCCGCAAAGCGGCTTTGATTGGCGTTTTGTTGTGGACCTGAAGCCGACGGACCACGCCGGTTTCCTTGCGCATATGGGGCGTTCCGAGGCCAAGGTTCAGCAAGCGATTGCCAAGGAACCAGCCATTAGTGACCGGACAGGGCGTGCCCGCAATGCCAAGCCCGTGATTATTCTTGACCCCGGTCATGGTGGTGTTGATCCAGGAGCCGTTGGCGTCAACGGAGTTTATGAAAAGCACATTACGTTGGCGATGGGACGCCAGCTAAAGAAAGAGCTTGAAAAGACCGGGCGGTATAAAGTGGTCCTGACCCGGGATCGCGATATTTTCGTCAGTCTGCGTGGACGGGTCCGCGTTGCAAGGCAAGCCAAGGGGGATTTGTTTATATCCCTGCATGCTGACAGCCATCGCAACAGTAAAACCCGTGGTTTGTCCATTTACACATTGTCTGAACGGGCATCGGATAAGGAAGCAGCCCTGCTGGCGGAAAAAGAAAACAAGGCTGATATTATCTCCGGCATGGATTTTTCAGAGGAAAGTCCAGAAGTGACCGGGATTTTGATTGACCTTGCTCAGCGGGAATCCATGAACCTGTCCTCGCAATTTGCGACCTTGGCGGTTGGTGAATTGCAACGGGAGGTCCAGACCCTGAGCAATACCCACAGATTTGCCGGTTTTGCCGTGCTTAAGGCACCGGATATTCCTTCGGTATTGTTGGAAATGGGGTATTTGTCCAACCGAACAGAGGTTCGATTGCTGCAAAAAGCGTCATACCGGGGCAAGTTGGCAAAATCTATGGTTTCGTCAATTGATCGATACTTTGATCAGACGCAAAGTGCCCAGCGGCCCTGACCGGTTTAATCGGTGGTGTTCTGGACTGCCTACGTATAGTGTGTACTCGTTAATGGGTGCCGTAAATAATTCGAGGTTATAGGCTATGGTCCGAGTTCTGACCTTTGTGGTCAGCTTTCTGGTATTGATCGCGCTGACCGCTGCGGGTGGTGGCGCGTATGTGTTCTGGCACTATGGCCGAGGACTGCCCGATTTTCGACAATTGGCAGATTATCAACCGGACATCATGACCCGAATTTATGCGGGTGATGGGCGGTTGGTTACGGAATATGCCATCGAAAAACGGGTGTTTGTCCCGTATTCTGCAATCCCGGATAACGTTGTGAATGCGTTTGTCTCTGCCGAAGATCAACGTTTTTTCGATCATGCAGGTGTTGATCCCATGGGGGTTGCCCGTGCGGTGCTGACCAACGTTAAAAATTATGGATCAGGCCGTCGTCCGGTCGGTGCATCCACCATTACCCAGCAGGTGGCAAAGAATTTTCTGCTGACCAATGAGTTATCGATCACGCGTAAAATCAAGGAAGCAATCCTTGCCTTGCGGATCGAGCAAGCATTCAGCAAACAGCACATTATGGAACTGTACCTGAATGAAATTTACCTTGGTATCGGCTCCTATGGTGTTGCCGCCGCCGCCATGAATTATTTTAACAAGTCCTTGGATGAGTTGACATTATCTGAGGCCGCTTTCCTTGCCGCATTGCCAAAAGCCCCGAACAATTACAATCCCAATCGCCATCTTGAGGCAGCGGTTTCCCGGCGAAATTGGGTGATCGGACGAATGCAATCCGAAGGGTATGTGACCGAAGCTGAAGCGGAACTGGCAATGGCAGAGCCGTTGGTTACCTCGGATCGGACGAAAACTGAATTTGCCGGTCATTCCCGTTATTTTTCTGAAGATGTGCGGCGGTTGCTGGTGGATCGATATGGCGAAGATGTTCTGTACAAAGGTGGCTTGGCTGTTCGGACTACTTTAGACCCGGTTTTACAGGAGTATGCGACACAAAGCCTCCGTGATGGGTTGGAAGATTACGACCGTCGCTATGGCTGGCGGGGGCCGTTGGGACAGGTTACCGTCGATCAAAGTTGGGGACTGCGTTTGCGTGATGCCGAGGTTCCTAAAGGAATGCTGGAAAGTTGGCAAAAGGCAGTGGTCCTGAAATTGACCAATACCAGTGCCATTATCGGTTTTGTCGGTGGTGACCGTGGTCAAATCCCTATGTCGGAAATGGCTTGGGCGCGTAAGGCTTTGGATAATCACTATGTGGGTGAACGACCGAAGAAACCGTCGGATGTACTGTCTGTCGGCGATGTGATTGCCGTTGAAAAACTGACGGGCAATAAAGACGCTGATGATGCGTATGCGCTGCGTCAGATTCCGCAGGTGGATGGGGCGTTGGTTGCCATGGACCCCCATACCGGGCGGGTTTTGGCGATGGTTGGTGGGTTTAACCACAGCCGTTCGGAATTCAATCGTGCGACACAGGCCCTGCGGCAACCGGGATCAGCCTTCAAACCGTTTGTGTACCTGACGGCGTTGGAAAATGGTTATAAACCGTCTGATCTGATTTTGGATGCCCCGTTTGTATTGGAAATTCCGGGCCAACCCAAGTGGAAGCCCCAAAACTATGGTGGCAAGTTTTACGGGCCGACGACTCTTCGTGAGGGGGTTGAGCGTTCGAAAAACCTAATGACAGTGCGTTTGGCTCAAGAAGTCGGAATGGACAAAGTGGTCGCAACTGCCAAGCGGTTCGGCATTGCAGATCGCATGCTTCCGGTGCTTTCCATGTCATTGGGGGCAGGGGAAACCACAGTCCTGCAATTGACTACGGCCTATGCCATGTTGGTTAACGGCGGCAAACAGGTTACGCCGACATTGATTGACCGTATTCAGGACCGGGATGGGAAAACCATTTATCGTCACGATGATCGTCCGTGCGAAACCTGCCAATCCGTTTTCTGGACCGGGGAAGATGTGCCGGAATTGCCGGATAATCGACCACAAATTGCCGACCCTATCAGTGCATATCAGATTACTCATATCCTTGAGGGTGTGGTTGAGCGTGGCACCGGGCGTCGCGTACGTTCTATCGGCAAGCCGTTGGCGGGCAAAACCGGGACATCCAATGACAGTTTGGATACTTGGTTTGTTGGCTTTTCCCCGGACCTAGCAGTCGGTGTTTTTGTTGGTTATGATGAGCCGCGCAGCCTTGGTCGTCGCGAAACGGGCAGTTCCGTAACGGCCCCGATCTTTAAATCCTTTATGGAACAGGCTTTGAAAGACAAAGCGGGCACTCCATTCCGTATCCCGCCCGGTGTTCGTATGATTCGGATCAATCATAAAACTGGATATCGTGCTGAACCGGGCGACGATAATGTTATTTATGAGGCCTTCCGCCCCGGCCAACGCCCGGATGAAGCGCCGCGGGATAATGGCCTTGGTGTGGATGGTGCGGGTGCTTTTGGACAATCAACGGTTCCCAAAGCCGGCGGACTTTATTAAAGTCCGCCTCCACGGATGATCAAATGGGGGATACGTCCCCCCTGAAACGATAAGATACTTTGAGGATACGTCGCACATGCGCGCCGAAATAGAAGCGAAAGCTGAAGAAATCCAGCAGGCAATGGCCCTGCTGAGGAGGCATCTTTAACTGGGATCAAGCCCTTCGCCGTTTGGAAGAGCTGAATGCTCTGTCTGAGGACCCGGACCTGTGGAATGCCCCGGAGAAGGCTCAGGCTTTGATGCGTGAGCGGACCCGTCTTGATGCCTCGATTTCCGGCTGTAACCGTTTGGATCAGGAACTGTCTGATACGCTGGAATTGATCGAAATGGGGGAAGCTGAGGGCGACGCCGATGTCGTCACTGATGCGGAAACCTCCCTGAATGCTCTTTTGGCAGAGGCACAGCGTCTGAAGCTGGAAACCTTGCTGTCTGGCGAGGCTGACCAGAACGACGCCTACGTGGAAATTCACGCAGGGGCAGGCGGGACGGAGGCTCAGGATTGGGCGCAGATTCTGACCCGTATGTACACCCGTTGGGCCGACCGTCGAGGCTTTAAGGTTGAATACCTTGAGGAAAGCTCTGGGGAAGAAGCGGGTCTGAAGTCCGTGACTCTGAAATTCACCGGGGCTGGGGCCTATGGCTGGATGAAAACGGAAAGTGGTGTGCATCGTCTGGTGCGGATTTCTCCGTTCGACAGTTCTGCTCGTCGCCACACCAGTTTTTCCTCGGTCTGGGTGTATCCGGTTATTGATGACAATATTGATATTGTTGTGAATGAAAGTGATTGCCGCATTGATACTTATCGCGCGCAGGGTGCGGGTGGCCAGCACGTGAATACCACGGATTCCGCGGTTCGGATTACACACAATCCGACGGGGATTGTGGTGCAGTGCCAGATGGAACGGTCTCAGCACCAAAACCGGGCGCGTTGTTGGGATATGCTGAAGGCACGTTTGTATGAGCGTGAATTGCAAATTCGCGAAGAAAAGGCCAATGCAGAGCAAGCCTCCAAGACCGATATCGGTTGGGGGCATCAAATCCGTTCTTATGTTCTCCAGCCATATCAGATGATTAAGGATTTGCGCACCAACCATGAAACTTCTGATGTTCAGGGGGTATTGGATGGTGATCTGGATCCGTTCATGGCGGCATCGTTGGCGGCTCGGGTTGCCAATGACGATGAATAAATAATTCTGGCTGAAACAGATAAAAAATGCGGGGCTTAGCTCCGCTTTTTTTATGAACAACTACTGTACAGGCTGGGGCGAAGGTAGGGCAGGTGTAGCCTTGCTGCTTGGCTGTTTTGTTGATCCTGCTTTGCCTTCAGAAGCAGGTGCAGGTGATTGTTCTGATTTGGTGCCCAATGCGTCGGATATGCTGCCCGGTATCAGCGCAGACAGTGGATTGATGCTGACATCCGGTTTTTCCAACGTGCCCTTGATGCCATAGCTCATGGCCAGAATGCCTCCATCCTTGCCGCCGAATAAATCACCCAGAACCGGAATGTCGGTGATAACGCGGTTTACGGCATTAAAGGGAATGAGCTTTCCCGTCATGGCAATGGCGTGACTGTCCGAATTGACGACACCACTGCCATTAATGCCGAAGGATGGGCCAGCCGCCCGAAATTCGTTTAGGGAGATCAAATCATCATCCACAGCAAATGGCGCATCCAATGACCAAAATGAAACCCCGGTATCGTTAATCAAATCCGCTATGCCGGTCAGAGACGCAACCGAGATCAACCGCGCCAAAACCGGAGTATCCACCACATTAAAGTTTTTGATGTTTACAGTGCCTGAAATGGGTTGTTCACCATCGGGAATGGTCGCGGTCATTTGCAATTCGCCGGAACGAATAGTATCCGTAAAGTCAAAGGTGGAAAGAAATGCTCCGGCGTTTTCAGTGCGCAGGGTGACATCACGGGCATTGCTTACTCGGCGCGCATCTACCGTCAGGGTTTTGCCATCCTTGAGCTTGCCGTTGATCTTGCCGCTCCATTTCCCACCTTTTCCCCGATACAGTTCGGCCTTCAGGTCAGACAAAGTGCCCTTATCGGATACCCAAGTTTGCTTGGCATCAATGGTCAGTTTGCCGGGGTCTGTGGTGACGGGTTCGGCACTGGGTTCGGCTTCTTCTTCGACAAGGGTTTTCCAGTCACTGTCCCCGATCATCGGCTTCAGGTCCAGCACAGGTCCGGTCAGGGTCGCATCAAAGCCGCCCGATGGTGGAAATTGAACGTGCCCGCTTAACTGTGAACGGCCCAATGATACGTCTTTCAACGTGATGTTCTTCAGGACGCCCTGCGCGTTGGCTTTGCCGCTACCTGTCACATCCAAACCGTTAGCCGTGCGGGCGTGAAAGTGAGGAATATCCATCAGCACATCACGATTAAACCGAACAGATGCAGTCCCGGATGCCTCGCCACCCTGCAATTTGCGCCAGCCCATACCGGGAACGGACATGGCGGTTTGACTCAGGTCCATTTTGACGTCCAGCGTCATGATACCGTTTTGATCGACGCTGGCCCCGGCATCGGCAATTAAGGTGCCACGCATATACGGTGCAATAAACGGAATGAAGTCGAGACCAAGAGCCTCTCGCCCCGCATCATCAATGGCCCCGGAAATGCTGTAATGGGTCAATGGCCCCGTGCCGGAAAATTTTTCATCCCATCCCAAGGATAAGGGAACACCATTAACGTCACCTTTGCCGGAAATTGCCATTTGGTCCAGATCAACGGCAAGCGTTAATGTGCCATTGGCAAGGCTGCGGCCGGGGATGACATCCTTAATCGCCGCATTTGTGACATTGGCCTTGGCGTTGACGGTCATGTCAACCAGACGCAGGTCCAGCAGCAAGGGAAAATGCATGGTGAGGTGCGTATCGCCGTCCCCGCTGATGTTTGCCGGATCAATTTTTCCCATCTTGCTGATCAAATTCAGTGGTTCTTGGTCCAGCAGGATCAAGGCATCGTGCACTGGGCCAAGGATGTGGGCATCAATATCTGCATACTGCATATCACCGGATAGACCGGTAAAGGTGACGGTGCCGCCATCCGGTATAATCAACTTGCCCGAGCGTCCCGTGGTCGGGCGAACGGTGATTGTGTCTAAACCAAAGTCAATGGACCCATTCAGATTGGTGATCGGAGGCATAGGGCGCAAATAATGGACGGATGCGTCACGGACTTTTGCTGTTCCCGAAAAGTCAATGATGTCCAAATCGGCAATGGTTTTGCCTTTTAAGTTGGCGAAGAAACTGGATCCTTCGACTGTGCCATCCTTCAGGTTTTCGGTCAGCCAACTGCGTGCAGACGGGGATACAACCGGCGGCCAGTAATCTTCAAACCTATCGAGCTTGGTGTCGGTCAGGCTGGCCTCAACCTTAATATCAATGTCTGATGGCGAGATTTTGTCGTCACCCGGAGCCTCGGCCCATGTGCTGTTTGCCGACACTGAAATCGACGCGTCTTTCAGGTCGACATGCAAAGTATCGACAGTGGCTTGACGGGCCATGCCGTCATAACTGGCTTTCAGTCTGAAAGCCGTTATGGGGTAGGCAATGTCATAAGGAGCCGGTGGCAGAACAATGCCGGCGTCCCCGATCACTTCGGCCTGAATGGATGCGTGAATTAAGTCATCAAGGGTGATGGCGGTGGCATCCGGTAGGGGAAGGCTGGCAGTAATTTTGCCGGACAATGGCAGGATGACACCTTCTACTTGCTGCAATGAGGCAAATTCCTGCGCCAGCAGATTAGGAACCAAATCCTGAAAGGCGATGGAGGCGCGCAAACGGGCCGGTTCCAGATCGTAATTTAACTGGGCCGTATAGTGGGATGTAGCCCCGGAAATCAGCGTGGAAAAGTCGGTGCCGATTTTAAGGCCATCGGCGGTGCGGGTTAAATCTGCGCTAAGTTGAGGGACACGGAAATGATGGGCATTGGGGATGTCGACAATGGTGGCTTCCGCGTCGACGATTTCAATCGTGTCAAAACGGTCTTCATCTTCCGCCAGTAATGGGGCTAGAAGGGCTTTTAGGTCAAATTCCGATGCTTTGGCTACATCGGGTGTGCTTGGGCCTGTTTCCGCTACAGCGTCTGTTCCGGGCTGCCCCAGTTGCAGGGTTATGGCGCCGTCTTTATCGCGGGTCAGGACGAAGTGAGGTTTGTGCAGAACAATGGCGGTGGGAAGAATATTGCCGCGCAGCAAAGCAGGCAGACGATAGGCCACATCCACCGTTTTCAGGCGAGACGTGGTCGCCCCTTGTACCCTGAGGTCAAGGTCATACAAACGAATGGCAAGGCGGTTGCGTTCATCATCCCATGCGAGTGTTGCGCGTCCCGCCGACACGTCAGCCCCGGTTTCCGCGGCGACCGTTGATTGCAGGTATGGCAAAATGCTGGAAATATCCAGCGGCCCGCTTCGTGCTTGCCAGACCACAAGTCCAAATAGGACAAGGGAAAAAGTCAGCACTGCTGCTGTCACCCCGATGACCGAACGAACGGCGTATGTTATGATCCGCGAATGAATGACTGCCTCGTTATCTTATAGAACTCTTTGCCAATGTAATGTTTGGAATAGGTTGGGGAAAGCCTTATGCCGTCTTTTGTATTTCCTTCTCAGGCTCACGTCATCCCGGAAAGTGCATGTCCCCATATTTCTGCAATCGGGTTTGAGCGATGGCAGGAGGTCGCGGCAGACCGCGCCGAGACCGATTTGGCCTTGGCGCATTGTATGTCTGCTGCCACGGATACGCCAGTCGTCCGCCGTTTGTTGGCGGCGATTTTTGGTGGCAGCCCATTTTTATCACATGCCGCGCACAAGGAACCGGACACCGTCTGTTATGTTTTGCAACATGGCCCGACTGTGGCGTTCAGCCAAGCCTGTGAAGATGTGCATGCTGCCTGCTATGACGAAACTGACCGCAATCGGATTATGCGGGAATTACGGGTGTTCAAGCGCCGTGCCGCTTTGATTATTGCCATGGCAGACATTGCACAAGATCAGCCGCTGGAAACCATTGTTCATATGATCAGTATTACGGCGGAAACTGCGGCTCAGTTGGCTGTACGGCATTTGATTCGTCCCCATTGCACACAGGATCATTCCAATCCCGAGGAAAAATGCGGCTATTTCATTTTGGCCATGGGGAAATTGGGTGCGCAAGAACTGAACTATTCATCGGATGTGGATTTGATTGCCCTGTATGACCCAGATAAGGCACAGGCAATTGGCATAGACGATCCACGAAAGGTATTCATTCAGGCCACCCGTGATCTGGTCAATATTTTTGATACGCGAACTGCCGATGGCTATGTCTTCCGTACGGATCTGCGGTTACGACCTGATCCCGGTTCCACGCCTGTGGCGATGTCGGTTCTTGCTGCGGAAAGTTATTATGAAAGCTATGGTCAGAACTGGGAACGGGCCGCCATGATTAAGGCACGTCCCATTGCCGGGGACATTGATGCCGGGAATGAATTCCTGAAAATGCTTCGTCCATTTGTTTGGCGTAAGTCATTGGATTACAATGCCATTCAGGATATTCACTCGATTAAGCGTCAAATCAATTCCGTGCGCGGCGGCAAAACCATGAATGTGCCGGGGCACAACGTCAAACTGGGGCGCGGAGGCATTCGGGAAATCGAGTTTTTTGCCCAAACCCAGCAATTGATCTGGGGCGGGCGTGAGCCGTTGCTGCGCAATAATCAGACACTCAAAATTTTGGATATTTTGTGCCGAGGCGGTTTCATCACGGAGAGCGTGCGTAAAGATATGCATGATTCCTATGTCTATCTGCGCCATGTTGAGCACCGTTTACAGATGATTGATGACGCGCAAACGCAAACCTTGCCGACGGATTCGGATAAACTGCGGCATCTGGCGGTTTTTCTTGGCTACGAAGACGAAGAAGAGTTTTCAGAAGACCTTTTACAGCACCTGCGCCGGGTTGAAGGGCATTATACGGCTCTATTCCCGGAGGGAGCAGTTCTTGGCACGGAAGACGGCAATCTTGTGTTCACGGGAACCGAGGATGACCCGGATACTCTGGAAACCCTACAGGGGCTTGGTTTTCAACAGCCGGGGTTTATTTGCCAAACCGTTCGGGGCTGGCATGTCGGGCGGTATCGGGCAACCCGGTCCGACCGGGCACGGCAATTGCTGACCGAATTGGTGCCGATGATGCTGAAATCCTTAGGACGTTCCGCCAACCCGGATGAAGCGTTTAAGCAATTTGACGGTTTTCTGTCTCGGCTTCCTGCCGGGATACAGTTATTTGCTATGTTTCAGGCCCATCCCAAAGTTATGGGTGAGTTGATGGAACTGTTGGGAGATTCACCAAAGCTGGCACAAACTCTAAGCCAGAATCCGTCCCTGTTGGACAATTTGCTGTCACCTGAATTTTTCCAACCTTTGCCGCCGATTTCCGAGTTGGTGGTGGAATTGGCTCTGCGGTTTGAACAGTCCGTTGGGTTCGAAGATAGCCTGAATATTGCCCGCAGATTTGTCAAAGATCGGATTTTCCAAATCGGTGTGCAGACCCTGCGTGGGTTGATGGATGCCAAGGAAGCCGGGCAAAGTTTTGCCATTCTGGCAGAAGCTGTGTTGCAGGCTTTGTTGCCGGAAGTCACGGCAGAATATGCGGAAACCCATGGCAACCTTCCTGATGGTAAGCTGGTCGTGCTGGCATTGGGGCGTCTGGGCTCTGCCGATATGACGCCGACTTCCGATCTTGATTTGATTCTGATTTATGATGCGCCGTTTGATGCGGAGTCTGATGGTCGGCGGCCTTTGGGCACGACCACGTACTATGCCCGGTTGGTGCAGCGAATTATGAATGCTTTGACGGCACCCACGGCCGAAGGAACGCTCTACGAAGTGGATATGCGGTTACGCCCCAGTGGTAACGCGGGACCATTGGCGGTGAGTTTTGAATCCTTTGAGAAGTATCAAAAGGGCGAGGCATGGACTTGGGAACACCAAGCCCTGACACGGGCGCGGGTTGTGGCAGGGGATGCCCAATTGGCGCAGCGCGTGCAGTCAGTGGTGCAAGACGTGCTGTCAATGCCGCGAGACAGCGGCAAAATCGCCATGGATGTTTCGGACATGCGGGCGCGTATTCGCAAAAGCCACGCCGGACAATCCCCGTGGGAGGTAAAACATCGCCCCGGTGGCTTGATTGATCTGGATTTTATTGAACAATATCTGAAACTTTGTTTTGCGGACCGTCACCCGGAAATTCTGGATGAAGCCCACGGCGATGCGGTGACATTTGCCGGGCAATGCGGGATATTGACCGATGCGGATGTTGAAGCGGTTCAAAATGCGCGGGTGTTGATGCGCTCTGTCCAAATGCTGTTGCGTTTGACAATGACGGAAGGTGCGGCAGAGGGAACATTGCCCAAAACGGTGCAAGAGAAGCTCTGCCGTGTGGTGGGTATGGTTGATTTTGAAAGCCTTAAGGCGCACATGGATACAGTCGCCGGTGCGGCCCATGCGGTCTTTGACCGTTTGATTGAAGGTCGCGCGCAGGCGGCACGGAACGCCATTGAGCAACAACAAGCGGAGAGTGAATCATGATTGACGTCGGTGCGACTTTGCCAGACCTGACCCTACCGGATGATAAGGGGCAGCCAGTGTCCTTGACGGCCTTGCGCGGCGCGCCGTTGGTCCTGTTTTTCTATCCAAAAGATAATACGCCGGGGTGTACCAAGGAAGCATGTGGCTTTCGTGATGCTTTGCCCGACTTTTCCGGGTTGCAGTGTCAGGTGTTTGGCGTATCCAAGGATGGCGAAGCCTCGCATGTGAAATTCAGAGATAAATTTGAACTGAATTTCCCACTTTTATCCGATGTGGATGGCGCGTTATGTGAAGCCATGGGTGTCTGGGTTGAAAAAAGCATGTATGGCAAAAAATACATGGGGATTGACCGCAGCACATTTCTGATTGATGCGGATGGAGTGGTTCGTAAGGCTTGGCGCAAGGTGAAAGTTCCGGGGCACGTGGATGAGGTACTGGCGGCCCTAAAAGAGCTTTGATCTGGCTTCTTTTCTGTCAGAATAATTTGGAAAGCGCATACCGTTCAGGTGTGCGCTTTATATTTGGAAACGCTTGCTCCACCGGGCGATGGCGGGTATACGGGACTGTCGTGCACATGCGGTGCGCGTAATTGATTTTGACTTCTTCTGACACAGGTGGATGACAGCGTGCGCTATATCAGTACGCGGGGCGAGGCTCCGGCACTTTCCTTCGATGATGTTCTTCTGACCGGGTTGGCCCCTGATGGTGGCCTGTATGTCCCGGAAACCGTGCCGCAGATTGATGAAGCCACATGGAAACAGTGGCGCACATTGTCGTATGTTGATTTGGCGACCGAGGTCATCAAGCTGTTTGTTGCCGGGACGTTGTCTGATGAGGAAGTGGCGGACATTACTCGCGAAGCTTATGGCAGTTTTTCCCATCAGGCTGTTGCCCCGATCAAGCAATTTGATACCGATCTGTGGGTGATGGAGCTGTTTCACGGCCCGACCTTGGCATTCAAAGACATGGCAATGCAGGTTCTGGGGCGTTTGTTTGACAAAATTTTGTCCCGACGCAACCAACGTGTCACCATCGTCGGGGCGACTTCCGGTGATACCGGCTCGGCTGCAATTGAAGCTTGCCGTGACCGAGATGCGGTGGATGTGTTTATCCTTCATCCACATGGGCGGGTGTCGGATGTTCAGCGGTGCCAAATGACAACGGTTGATGCGTCGAACGTATTCAACATCGCCATTGATGGTACGTTTGATGACTGCCAAGACATGGTCAAGGGCATGTTTGCTGATGCCAAGTTCCGGGATACGGTGTCTTTGGGAGCCGTGAATTCCATCAACTGGGCGCGGGTAATGGCTCAGGTGGTTTATTACATCTGGGGCGGTTTGCGCCTTGGCGCGCCGGAACGTGCCATCAGTTTCTCTGTCCCGACCGGAAACTTTGGCAATATCTTTGCCGGGTACATTGCCAAGGCTATGGGCTTGCCGATTGCTCAACTGATTGTTGGTTCCAACCGTAATGATATCCTGACCCGGTTTTTTGCCTCCGGGGCCATGGAAATGGAAGGGGTGGTGCCGTCCATCAGCCCGTCCATGGATATTCAGATTTCCAGCAACTTTGAACGGCTGCTGTTTGACATGATGGGGCGCGACGGTGCTGCTGTCCGTCTGATGATGAATAACTTCCGTCAGTCTGGTCGCTTTGAAGTCCCGGCAGATGTCCTAAGCAAGGCCAAGGCAACGTTTGCAGCCCATCGCTTGGACGATGCAGAAACCAAGGCAGTGATTAAGGCGCAGTTCGACGCAACAGGAGAAGTTCTGGACCCGCATTCTGCAATCGGGGTTGAGGCTGCCAAAGTTTGCGCACGCCAAGCCGGGGTGCCGATGATTGCCCTTGCGACTGCGCATCCGGCCAAGTTCGGGCAAGCGGTGCAGGATGCCTGTGGCGTGGTGCCGCAGTTGCCGCCGCACATGGCGGATTTGTTGCAGCGGCCTGAACGTTTGCAGATTCTCCCTAATGAATTACAAGCCGTGCAGGACTATATTCTTAAGAACGCCCGCGCGGTAGGAGCATAAATACAATGGTTGTAAACGTCAGCACGCTATCCAACGGCCTGTGTGTCGTGACTGATGAAATGCCCGCATCCGGCAGTGTTGCCATGGGGGCATGGATCGGTGTTGGCGCACGGTTTGAACCCGCGCATTTGAACGGTGTTTCCCACCTGCTGGAGCATATGGCATTTAAGGGAACCAAACGCCGTTCTGCACGGGATATTGCCGAGGAAATCGAAGCGGTCGGAGGGCATATCAACGCCTATACCTCCCGCGAGACCACGGCGTATTTTGCCAAACTTCTGAAAGACGATGCTGCACTTGGCGTCGATATTCTGGGGGATATTCTTCAGAATTCGACCATGGACCCGGAAGAACTGCAACGGGAACGCGGTGTCATCCTTCAAGAAATCAGTCAGGCCTATGACACGCCGGATGATATCGTTTTTGATTATTTCCAGCAGGCAGCCTATGCCGATCAGGCCATCGGTCGTCCCATCCTTGGTTCATCACAAATCGTGCGTGATGTCAGCCGGGAAGAATTGATGCGCTATATGCAGGATAATTACACCGGGCCGCAAATGGTGGTGTCTGCTGCCGGGGCCATCAAACACGAAACCTTCGTTGATATGGTTGGCGACGCATTCTCTGGCCTGTCGTCCAAGCAATGCCCGTTGGCTGCGAAGGCAGATTACACGGGAGGGCATGTTCGGGAACAGCGTGATTTGGAACAAACTCACCTGATTCTTGGTTTCGAAGGCGTGGCTTATAAAGACCCAGATTTTTATGCACTGGCGGTGATGTGTTCGGTTCTTGGTGGGGGGATGTCATCCCGCCTGTTCCAAGAGGTTCGTGAAACCCGTGGCTTGGCCTATTCGATATATGCGTATGCATCGTCATTTGTTGATACGGGGGTGGTGTCGGTTTATGCCGGAACCTCACCGGATGATGTGCCGGAAATGACCAATGTGATCGGGGCTGAAATTGCAAAATTTGCTGACACGGTCACCGAACAGGAAATTGACCGAGCCAAGGCGCAATTGCGTTCCAGCACGATTATGGGCATGGAAAGTTCCTCTGCCCGGTGTGAGCAAAAAGCCCGGCAAATGATGGTATTTGGTCGCATCATTGATGCGGACGAGATTATCCGCCGTATTGAGGCCGTGGATAAAGATTCCGTCAGCCGCGTTGCGCGTCGGGTGTTTTCGTCCTCGTTAACGTCCTCCATGATCGGCCCGGAGAAGAACCTGATGACCGATCAGGAGCTGTTTGATCGCTTAAGCGCGGTTTCGGATATCGCAGTGGTCTGACCTTACAGAGCTGCCTTAGCTCTTTAACGGTCCGAACACTTTGCTGAAATTGGCGACCATGGCGGCATCAAAGTCAGCCATGGTTGCATCAACGCCCAAGTCTGCGAAACTGGTGACACCGTGTTGGGAAATGCCGCACGGCACAATGCCGCCAAAGTGAGACAGGTCTGGCGAGATATTGAATGCCATGCCGTGAAAGCTAACCCAACGGCGAATGCGAACCCCGATTGCCCCGACTTTATCTTCGCGTGGAATAAATCCGTCCCGGCGTACCCATAACCCGACCCGGTCCTCGCGGGTTTCGGCTGTGACGCCACATTCGGCAAGGGCTGCGATTCCCCAGTCCTCCAGTGTGTGGACGAAGCGACGGACATCGCTGCCGTAGTTCTTAATATTCAGCATGACATAGACCACACGCTGTCCCGGCCCGTGGTAGGTATATTGTCCGCCGCGCCCGCTTTCATAAACAGGGAAACGATCCGGTGCCAGCAGGTCCTCCTCATGGGCGCTGGTTCCGGCTGTGTACAGGGGCGGGTGTTCCAGAAACCAGATGGCTTCTTTTGCCGTGCCATTATAAATGGCGGCGGCGCGGTCCTCCATAAATGCCACTGCATCCGGGTAGTTCACCTGATCAGTGGAAATCAGCCAGTCAATATCATCCGTGGGCAGGGCTGTGCTTGGGGCTGAATAGGGGGTGATAAAAGCAGGTAATGCAGGGAACATTAAAAAAAACTTCCAAAAAAGTGCAATTTCAGCAAAAAGGATGTGGAATGGCACTGGACACGGCCATGGGGATTTGGTATTTCAGCTTTCCTTCGTTGGCAACCCCGAAAAAGACATGGGGCGATGATGAAGATGCGGTCGTGGCGGAATTGGTAGACGCGCAGCGTTGAGGTCGCTGTCCGGTAACACGGGTGGAAGTTCGAGTCTTCTCGACCGCACCATACATTTAGGAACCCGCTGATGATTATGTTGCCCTTGGGCACATGGTCCTGCGGGTTTTTGCTTGGGTAAAATGGATTATCCGTTTTTTTACTTGGGCTTTTGCCGTGTGCGTGGTTTGCTAAGGCTCACGGTATGCCGAATTGATTTGCAGGCTTCGTCCTTCCCGTGAGTTGGGCGATTATCCAGTGAACGCAGGATGTTCAGGCGAAGTGGACTTGAAGGAGGGTGACGATGTCTGAGACCGATACCTCAAAGACGCCAAAGTCTCCTACCCCTGAGTCCGGTGCTGCCGACGATGCTACCGTCGATGACGTTCTGGCCCGTGCCGAGGCATTGGCTCAGGAAGATGTCCTGCCTGACGAAGATTTTGCCGACGCCCTTCTGCGCCTTGTAACCAATGCGATCCAAGCCGGTGATATGAACCGTGCGTGTGCATTGATGCTGGATCAGCACTATTCCGATGCCGCCGACGTTCTTGAACGTATGGACCCGGATGACCGGAGCCACTTGGTTCTGGCTATGGGGAAAACGTTGGACCCTGAAATCCTGCCAGCCCTTGATGAAGAGGTGCAGGATCAGGTTCTGAACGTTATGGGTGTCGCCGGGGTCGCCGCCGCGCTGGAGGCCTTGGATTCGGATGATGCGGTCTCCATTGTTGAACAGTTGGATGATGAAGATCGCCGCCGTGTGATTCAGGCACTGCCTGCCGAGGATCGCGCCGCGATTGAGTTGGCGTTCTCTTATCCTGAATATTCTGCTGGTCGGATGATGCAGCGCGAGTTGATCGCGTTGCCGGAATTCTGGACCGTCAATGATGCGATCAATTATCTGCGTACGACTGAGGATGACCTGCCGGAAACATTCTATGAAGTGTTTTTGGTTGATCTGATGCATCATCCGATCGGACGGGTTTCGACTGGCGATTTGCTCCGAGCAAAACCGGATCAATCCTTGCGCGATATCATGGATGATGAATTGCATCCCATTCCTGCCGATATGGATCAGGAACAAGTGGCGCAAAGCTTCCGTGATCGTGACTGGGTGACGGCGATGGTGGTCGATGATGATGGTCGCCTGTTGGGGCGGATTACGGTCGATGACATCGTGGACGTTATTGACGAAGAGGCCGAAGATGACATGCTACGCCTTGGTGGTGTGGCAGATTCAGATATTTTTTCTGCCGTGTGGGGGACAATCAAATCCCGCTTTACATGGCTGTTTATCAATCTTGGCACCGCCATGCTGGCAGCCACAGTGATTGGACTGTTTGAAGACACGATTGAACAGGTCGTGGCGTTGGCTGTTCTGATGCCGGTTGTCGCCGGTATGGGTGGAAATGCCGGAACGCAAACTTTGACCGTGACTGTGCGCGCCTTGGCGATGAAAGAGCTGACCATGTCCAATGCCCGCAGGGTGATTGGCAAGGAACTTGTCGTCGGCCTGTCCAATGGTCTGTTTTTTGCCGTGATGGCAGGTGCCGTGGCGTACTTGTGGTTCCAGACTTGGACCATTGGGATTGTTTTGGCTGCTGCCATGGTGATTAATTTGGTCGTTGCCGCCTTGGCAGGGATTATGATCCCGCTGACGCTGGACCGATTGCGCATCGACCCTGCCGTGTCATCGGGCGTATTCCTGACGACAGTGACGGATATTATCGGATTTTTCTCGTTCCTTGGGCTGGCAACGCTGTTCTTGCTGTAACCCGTCTGGGGGTTATGCGCTGATATAGCGGGATATGGCCCGATCCAGTACGGACGAGCTGATGATAATGGTGGCGATATCCTGCTTGCGCTGAATGGAGCCACGTTTCACCATGTCGCGATAATCGTCCAGCAATCCGCGCAGGGCGGCAACACCGTCCTTGCGTTGCAGATGCTGTTCAAAGAATATTCTGCCCAATCCCGGTTTGCCCCAAATCCCGTTCATGATGCCGACGATTTCTGGAATGGTCGGTCCTGCCGTGTCGTCCGGTTCGATCTCAGTCGAAATGTCCAGAGCCTGCAAAGCATCCGCTGTCATATAGCTCAAATAGCGGTCGCAGAATGTTTTGACTTGCTCGATAATATCCGTGCGCGGTTGTCCTGCCGGCATTTGGCGGATGTTGCGCAGCAGGTTACCAAATGAACGGATCGTTGGTGCCGGTTGTCGGATCAATGTGGGGAAGTCACCGCCCAGCATGGTGCGGAACACGGAAATATCGGTTTCGTACTGCTGGGTTTCTACAGTTTTGCGCCCGCGTTTGCGCAATTCCTCATTTACCCGTTCGGTAACATCACGCACTTCCCATGATGCAATGGCATCAAGGGCCTCGGGCGTGGTGAGTAGGCGTAACTCAAGGCCAAGGTCTCTGATCTGTTCTTGAACGGTGAAGGCTTGCGTGAACGCATACATATACTGTGCCGACCATTCCAGAATTTCACTGGTTGCCGGGCCAAAGGTTTCGCCCAATGCTCGGATTTGGAATGCCTTCAGGTGGGTGACAGCATTCAGCCAGTTTTCGCTGATGGCGTCGGTCATGATGGCATTGAAACGTGCGCCCAGACGCATCCGCAATTCACCAAGGGCAACTGCACTCATGGCTGACAGGATGCGGAGGCGGGGCAAGGTATCTAACGAGCGGACCTCTGCGGGGAGGCGTTGCAGGGCTTCTTTGTTGTTGGCAAAAATCGCGTTTACGGCACGATCCACATAAATTTGTTCAGCTTCTGCCACGGACATGCCGCAAGGGCCAGTCGGAGCTGTGCGTTTTCCGGTGCCGATTTTCTTGCCTTGTGGGCTGACAATGACCAGCAGGTCCAACTGCCATGCAACCTCAAAGACCTTAATGCAACGCTCAATGGCGCGGTCATTTTTCAGGGCGTCTGCCATGGGCATGGAACCAATAATCGACTGGTCATTGCCAAGGGCTGCGCCTTCAAGTTTTTGTAGGAATGGATACAGTTTGCGAACCACGCGTTCCAGTCGCGTTTTGCGTGCGGATTGCCCCCGCACCGTCAGGGAGCGCATGGGTTTGCTGAGGCCAAATGGCAAAACACGCAAAAAATCGCTGTCGCCATCCTCGATCCTTATGACCAAGCGTTGACGATTGCTGGATTTATTTCCGTTGGACGGTTCGCTGTCGGGTTGACGCTTTTCGTCCTTTGGTACTGGTTTCTTAGCGTTTTTCTTTGCCATTGCGGTGTATTGGGCTTCTGGTTGCGGGGCGTTGTGGCAAGTTCTGCCATGACGGAGGCACCATAAAAGCGTGTTCCCTCATGCAGAGATTGCCTGCTAATGCCGTGTAAATCAAGGTTTCATCGTTGTTACAGGTTTTTCTTATATTTTCACAGCCTTGTTTCCGACCCTGCGTATGATTATTGTACCCCCATATTGGTTCCTTGAAGCATTAGGTGAAGTTGTGACGTACGAAGTAGTAGACTCGAGCCTTCCTGTACACGGCGGGGATATTGCCGCTGCGGTTAAACGCTATGGCATTCCGCATGAACAGTGGCTGGATCTTTCAACCGGGATCAATCCATGTGCATACCCGGTGGGTACGTTTACCCCTGATGTTTGGCAGGCCTTGCCGGATAAATCTCTTGAAATTGATGTGTTGGACGCTGCCCGAAGTGGTTATGGCGTTGCCGATGGTGCGCGTATTGTTGCAGCACCGGGCACGCAGGCACTGATCCAATGGTTGCCTCGGTTGATCCCGGCCCACGATGTTGCTGTTGTTTCCCCCACGTACAGCGAGCATGCCGGAAGTTGGACTGCCTGTGGTGCAACAGTCCGAGAAGTTTCATCCCTATCGGAAGGGGACGACGCCGAGGTTCTGATCGTGGTGAACCCCAACAATCCCAATGGTCGCATGTATGAACCTTTGGATTTGTTACGCCGGGCAGAGGGGCGTGCGCGTCAAGGCCGCTGGATTATCGTCGATGAGGCATTCTGTGATGTAACGCCGGAACTCAGTTTGGCGCGTAAAGCCGGAGCTCCGGGGCTGATTGTTTTGCGATCTTTCGGCAAGTTTTTTGGTCTTGCCGGGGCTCGTCTTGGTTTTGCCTTGTGTCCTCAGGAGTTGGGAGATCGTTTGTCCGCGGCAATGGGGCCTTGGGCAGTGTCCGGCCCCGCTGCGGTTTTGGGGGCGCGGGCTTTGCGGGATGCGGATTGGATCGAGGCCACGCGTCAATCGCTTGCGGATATGACGCGGCGCGTGGACGCACTTATTCATGACGTTGGGATGACAGTTCTGGGCGGTACAAATTTATTCAGATTGACACACTTTGAGCAGGCAGTTCCGGTGTACCATGCCCTTGCTAAACGTGGGGTCCTGACCCGTGCTTATGCCGCCTGCCCGCAATGGATACGCTTTGGTCTTCCTGCGGATCAGGATGCTTTCCACAGGTTGGATGTTGCCTTGCGTGCGGCAGTGGCTGAGGTCAACGGGGCGTAAAATTTCAGGTTTTTGTCCCATGGTCTGCCGCTTGACGTGACAACCATGGGATAAATGACATGGAACTTATGATGTTGAGTGCCGGATATATCGGCAGCCTTGCAATCAGTTCGGCTTGGGCTGGGGAGTGGGCGCGTCGCAAAGGCCTTAATGCAAAAAGCTGGAGAATGATTGGTGCGGCTGCTGGGCCGTTGGCTGTTGTTGCCGTCGGATTGCGGCAACCCGAAGCTGCGCTATGCCCACATTGCAAAACTCCGATGCGGTTTGAGGCGCGGTTTTGCGCGACATGTCGGGATCAGGAAGCTACCCGGCAGGACGTCGAGAACACCAGTTCACGAAACAGACAAAGTTTTGCCCATGCAGATTGCGGCATATTGTTGCCGCATGGTTATTTCGAAGGGGAACCGCAAGGGTTTACTTCCCCGGCACATGCCCATTAACTCGGGCTTGAATGCGGGGGGTGCTGGCCTGTGACCTGTATTGGGTCGTGGGTGCGTAAGTGATCCCGAACAGCCGCACGATGAATGCGGTCTTCATCTGTGGTCGGAATGTCATTGACAAAGACTACGGATGAGGGAAGGGCGTATGGCGCAACGGCGGTGGCGGCTTGTGCCATGATGTCGCGGGCCAACATGGTTTCTGCGGCCTTGTCGCCAAGGATATGTGTCTCAGATGGTTGAATGATTGCAATAACTTCCAGAGGCGCGGTGCCTGCCTGACTGTAAGTCACCGCGGCCTTGGTCACCATGTGGTGTTTTTCCAGAACCAGTTCCACATCGTCAGGCAGAAAACCACTGTTGCCATAGGGGATAATGTCGTCGGTTTTGGCGACAAATGTCAGTCTGTTGTCTTCATCCACTTGCGCCATGTCGTCGGTCAAAAACCAAGACCTGACGTATTTCCTGCGCGCCCAGTGACTGGTGTCGCGGATGCTGCCCAGTGCGTTGAGGCATAGTCCGGGATAGGATTGAGGTACGGCAATGTGTCCCAACCCATTCAGAGGGATAGATTGCCCGTCACGATCCAAAATGTTGATGTTGTTGCCCGGTGCTGCCCGACCAATATCTGTTATGCCTGCTTTTGGGAACCAGAAGGGGTGCGTTGCTGCAATTGGCCCCGTTTCGGCTTCCCCGTATAGGGTTTCAAGGTGCAAATCCAGTGCGCTTTTACACCAGTGCTCGGCTCCGATCGGTGGGCGACCACCAATGCAGGCAATCCCGCGTAGCAGGAAGTTGAACTGGGATCCGGGGTCCGGGTAGGCAGAGAAAGTCTGTAAAGCCCGCGGCGTCATCAAAATCAGGCGCACGCCGTGGCGGGATATTTCTGCAAAACACGCGTCGGCCTCAGCCGTTGTCGTCGGCGGTTCCATTGCCAAAATCGGGATGCCAACCACCCAAGCCCCCAACATGGCGGTCAAAACCCCGGATGGATGAGATGGGGCTGTTGCGCTCCATAAAACATCTCCGGTTTGTGGCAGGCTTTCGAAAACCATTTCTACGGCGGGAAGATGCCCTAGCACGCTGCGGTGTGGATGAACAATCGCCTTGGGGAGGCCCGTTCGCCCGGTGGAGAAAACAATGACGGCTGGATCATCGGCTTTGGTCTGGACATGAATGTTTGCCTGCCGTGCAGTGTTTAAGACCTGCCAAAAATCGGGGATATCCGCATGAGGGGAGTTAACGCAAATAACTGTTGGGGAGGGGGTGCAGGCGGCTGCGATCATGCGGGCGCGGCTCAAAACCTCAGGCGTTGCGATCAAAACCCGTGGCTCTGCAAGTTGTGCCATGCGGATTTGTGCTGCGGCGTTTGAATTGCGGTCAATATGGGCGATGACGCCTCCGGCTTTTAATGTGCCCAAAGTTGCAAGGCAGGCTTCCAATCCAGCAGGAAGCAAAGAGCATACCGTAGTGCCGGGTTCAATCATCAGGCCAACCAAGGCGGACGCCAAGGCATCCGATAGCCGTTTTAGCTCGCTGTAGCTGTAGTATTCGGATTTGCCATCATGGGTCGGGACAATCAATGCGGTGCGGTCTGGGTCAGCGCCGGGGCGGCATTGGCGGTCAATGCTATCCGTCGCAGCATTGAAGATATCCGGTATGTGCCAGCGAAAGGCGCGTCTGCGATCTTCGAAAGAATGGTACATGCGGATTATTCCAAAATGGTTGCGGCTTCCGGGAACTCGGCGGCTTCAAGCCCGCTGAACATGACACCGTCAAAACCAAGGTCCATCAGCCCCTTGAAATATGTTCCCAAAATCTGTTTCCAGTCCGGGTCCCAATAATTGACCAGTATTCCGGTTACGGATTGAGGGTCAGGCTGTCGCAAGAATCCCGGGGCTCCAACCCGCCATTCACGTTGCCAATAGTATGCCGTGTCATGGGCAATCCCAACGTTCATATCGGCAATCAGCAATCGGCGGGCACCCATGAATTTGTATTTCAGGCTGTGGACATCCTGTTTGCTAAGGGGTTGATCAGACGTGAAAAACGGGTTGACGATCAGAACATCCGCGTTGTTGTTCTGCATGGCGACGACCCAATCTGCCTTGTTCGGATAGACGCGCGGATTGCGCAGCCACAGGCCATTTTTTGCCAAAGTTACGGCTTCAACGTTGCGGGAGTTTTCGTAAGGCAGGCGGCCCGTGGGCAGTTTACGCGGCTTGTCCGGCGTGCCGTAAACCGCAATGCTGGTGGCGGATTGCTTTGACCCGGTGCGTGCGACCGTAAAAATGGATTGCTTGTGGTCACAGGCGTCAAGGCCGATCAGCGGGGTGCCAGTGTCACGAATGGATTGCATCAGGCGTTTGGTAAAATCTGCCTGTTCCTGTTCGGCTTTAGTTGGCGGCGGAGCGTCCTTGGGTGGCTTTGGTTTTGCGCAATTGAAGTTGTCGAGGGCAACCACATCAAAGTTGTTCAAGATACGGCGCATGGGGCCACCGGGGGCATCATCCGGTATTGGCGAATGTGATAATGAATCCGGGTCCAACAGGGCTTTACGTTGTTGTTCCCACGAACTGGTAACCATAAGGCTAAGTGGATTGCGCCCGATCATAATGAAGTTCGCATCACGACTGTCGGCGTATGCTCCCAATCCATCAATGATTTTGCGCAGTTCCTCCCGGAATGGCGTTGCTTCGCTGGCTTTTACCAGTTTTGGGGTCGCTGTTTCTGTTGCGTCCAGGCTGTGCCCGTTCAGTCTAACTTGGGCATCTGATGGGGTTGCTGTGGTCAGGCAGATTGCAACAGCAAGCGCACATACAGAAGTGACGGTAAAAACAAAATGAAAATGACGCCCGGACATCGGTGTCTCCGTTGCATGAAAAAGCCGATGAATAGCATAAAGCAATCCATCGGCTAGCTTACATCGGGACGTTTAACAAATTGATAAAAGGTCGAGGATGGTATGGGATTAGGCCCGAGCCTTGATCCAGCGGCTGCGAATAATGCTGCCATAGGGGGCAAGGATCATCAACGCCATGGCAATTTTGACCGCGAAGTCGCCAAGGGCCCATGTAATCCACGGCAAGCCGGTCCCGGCAAAGGCGATGGAGAAAAACAGCACGGTATCAATGGCAGAGCCAAGGAAAGAAGATGCCAGAGGAGCCTGCCACCAACTGCGTCGGCGCAGGTGGTTGAATACGCTGATGTCCATCAGTTGAGCAATCAGGAAGGCCGAGCCGGAAGCCAGTGCAATGCGCGGTGTTGCCAAATAAAAGGATATGGCAACAGCCAGAATAAAGCCTGCCGGAATGACACGGCGGGCTGCGGATGCGCCCAAAGTCCGGTTGGTCAGGTCAGTGACAAAGAATGCCGCCGGATAGGTCAAGGCCCCATAAGTCAGCCAGTCATTGATTGGGTATTGCACCAGTATGTTGGATGCGACGACAACCAGCATCATGGCGATGATCGGCAAAAGTAAAGGGCGGTAATGTGTCACGGTATTTCCTGTCGTTCTTCCACGCAAAACATGCCGGGCTTCGAACGAGAAACCGGGCACAACGGGTATTTCAAATATTAGGCGGCTAATATCTCTATTTAGTGCGTGGTGTCAAGCCTGAAACGGTGCCTATTGATTGACCTGACCCGGCAAGTGTGGCTTTCTGTTGGAATAATTCATGAGTTGAATTGCCTTTGTCCTTGCTGTGGGGGAACACTGTGTCGGACACCTCGGGAACAAATGCGGCATCGCGTCGTGCGCATGTGGTGGTGCTGGGTAATGAAAAGGGTGGGACCGGAAAGTCCACCATTGCCATGCATATGGCGGTGGCCTTTGCCAATGCGGGTGGTCGTGTCGGTGTGATTGACCTTGATCCTCGCCAACGCAGCGTTTCCAGATATATCGAAAATCGGGAAGCTTTCGTTAAAAATAACGGGATCGTGCTGCCATTGCCGACGGTATATTCCTTGCCGGATACGACGATAGAGGGGTTGGCGGCTGTTGCGCTTCAGGCAATGCAGGAGCAAGACTTGCTGGTGATTGATACGCCCGGTTTTTCGACAGAATTGTCACGGGCCGGTCACGTATTTGCCGATACCCTGATTACGCCCCTGAACGATAGCTTTATCGATTTGGATGTTCTGGGACGGGTGGACCCGGAAACTTTTAAAGTTATTCGGCCCAGCCACTATTCGGAACTGGTCTGGGACACCCGTAAGGAAAGGGCATTGCAGAATCGCCGTCCGTTGCGCTGGTTTGTATTGCGGAACCGTTTGTCCCATTTGGATGCACGAAACAAACGCGCTGTGGAACAGGCCATCGACAGTTTGGCGGAACGTGTAGGATTCACCCAGGTCGCGGGCCTTGGCGAGCGTGTGATTTACCGGGAATTGTTCCTCAGTGGTTTGACGTTGTTGGATTTGCGTCATCCGGGTGTGGATGTGGATATGTCTGTTTCCCACGTAGCGGCGCGCCATGAATTGCGCACAGTTTTTGAAGCCATTGGCTTTACCAATATTATTCCTGCCGGTAAATCGGCTTAACTGTGGCTTGTCCCAAGAAAGTCATGAGTGAATGTATAGGCTGAGGCTGGACACGAAATATCGCACCCGGCTATACTTCGCCGCAATTGTTTAAAGAATTACTTTGGCTGACTTCCGGCCATTTTTATACTGAAGCGGAGTAAAACGAATGAGCGAACGCGTGCATAAGGCGGTCTTCCCTGTCGGTGGCATGGGAACCCGATTTTTGCCGGCGACAAAGGCTATGCCGAAGGAAATGTTGCCAGTCGTTGATAAGCCATTGATTCAATATGCAGTTGAGGAAGCTGCCGCTGCCGGGGTTGACCATTTTATCTTTGTGACCGGGCGCGGGAAGAACGCGTTGGAAGATCACTTTGATACCGCGCCGGAGCTTGAACGCTTGCTGATCGAGCGGCAAAAGGATGAGGCTCTTGATGCGGTACGGAAATTTATGCCGAAATCCGGTCAAATCAGCTATACCCGGCAGACAGAGCCGTTGGGGCTTGGTCATGCGGTTTGGTGTGCGCGCCATCTGGTGGGACGGGAGCCGTTTGCCGTGGTTCTGCCCGATGACTTGATCTTGTCAAAGACTTCAGTTCTGCAACAGATGGCCGATGTCTATGATAAGGTTGGCGGCAATCTGGTCGCGGCTCAGGAAGTGCCTCAGGAGCATACCAACAAGTACGGTATCTTGGATATTGAGAGTGATGACGGCGTTCTGGCAAAGGCAAGTGGTCTTGTGGAAAAACCGGACCCGGAAGAGGCACCGTCCAACCTGTCAATTATCGGACGCTACATTTTGGATCCGGTGGTGTTTAAACCGCTGGATCGCCAAGTACGTGGTGCCGGAAATGAGATTCAGTTGACCGATGCCATGGCTGCCACGTTGTCTGTTGTGCCGTTCCATGGTTTCCGGTTTGAAGGCACGCGGTACGATTGCGGTGATAAGGTCGGTTTCTTGCAGGCGAATGTTGCGTTTGCGCTCAGCCGACCTGATATGGCTGACAATGTGCGTGCGGCACTTAAAGACATGATTTGCTAGGTCTGCCGTACACGGTGGATTGTAATGCCCCCAAAGGGGGATGGCCCAAGTTTAAAGAGGTTAAGGGTATGCGGATTGCGATGATCGGGACTGGCTATGTTGGGCTGGTTTCAGGTACATGTTTCTCTGAATTCGGTGTTGATGTCGTTTGCGTCGATAAGGATGTCAGCAAGATCGAGATGCTGCATCGCGGTGAAATCCCCATATATGAGCCGGGGCTGGACGCGTTGGTTGAATCCAACGTCAAGGCTGGGCGTTTGTCCTTTACCACGGACCTGAAAGCCGCAGTGAAAAATGCTGATGCCGTGTTTATTGCCGTTGGGACGCCGTCCCGTCGTGGCGATGGTCATGCTGATTTGTCCTATGTCTATGCCGCGGCAGAGGAAATTGCCCATGCCATGGATGGGTACACGGTTGTTGTTACCAAATCGACGGTTCCGGTCGGTACCGGGCGAGAGGTGGAAGACATCATCCGCAAGGCACGCCCCGATGCAGAGTTTGATGTGGTTTCTAACCCGGAATTCTTGCGTGAAGGTTCGGCTATTAACGACTTTATGCGGCCTGATCGGGTGGTTATCGGCACGGATTCAGAGCGTGCTCAGGAAGTCATGCGTCAGCTCTATCGTGTGCTGTATTTGATTGAAACGCCGATTGTCTTTACCTCGCGGGAGACTTCTGAACTGATTAAATATGCCGGGAATGCCTTCCTTGCTATGAAGATTACCTTCATCAACGAAATGGCAGATCTTGCGGAAGCAGTCGGTGCAAACGTGCATGATGTGGCAAGAGGCATTGGTCTGGATGGTCGGATCGGTGGCAAATTCTTGCACGCCGGACCGGGGTATGGCGGGTCTTGCTTCCCTAAGGATACTTTGGCTTTGGTGCAGACTGCGCGGGATTACAATTCTCCGGTGCGTTTGATTGAAACCACGGTTGACGTCAATGATCAGCGTAAGAAATCCTTGATTAAACGCGTGCTCAAGGCTGTTGGTGGTGATTTGACTGGAAAAACCGTGGGTGTACTTGGTCTGACGTTCAAACCGAACACCGATGATATGCGGGACAGTGCCAGCCTTGATCTAGTGCCGGATATGTTAAACGCCGGTGCCATGGTGAAGGCATTCGACCCGGAAGGCATGAAAGAGGCTCAAAAACTGTTGCCGGATACGGTGCAGTATTGTGGGGATGCTTACGAAGTCATGGACAAGGCCGATGTCCTTGTTGTCTTGACGGAGTGGAACGCATTCCGTAGCCTGAACTTGGAACGGGTAAAGTCCCTGATGAATGCGCCGGTTATTGTTGATTTGCGCAATATCTATGACCCCAAAGACATGGCAGCCAAAGGATTTACCTACAGCTGCATCGGGCGTCCGGTTCCGTCTGCATAACCTTTAAAGTGAGCATAATTACGTGACCGGGCAGGTACATATTTTTCACCCGGCCATCTTTCGCGATTATGATATCCGCGGCGTTGTTGGAGAGACGCTGCGGATTTCTGATGCTGTGGCCCTTGGTATGTCTTTTGGTTCCCTTTTGGTCGAAAAAGGCGGAAAGACTGTCGTTGTAGGCCGTGATGGTCGGATCAGTTCACCGGATTTTCTTGAGGCTCTTTTGGATGGCCTGACCTCTACCGGGGTTAAGGTTTTGCGGATCGGATGTTGCCCAACGCCGATGCTGTATTATGCCGTCCATAGTCTGAAAGCTGATGCAGGGATTATGGTGACGGCGTCCCATAATCCGCCCAGTCATAACGGTTTTAAAATGGTTATACAGGGGCGTTCATTCTTTGGGGCGGATATTCAGGCCTTGCGCCAACGTGCAGAAAAAGGTGGATTCAGTTCCGGCAATGGCGAGATCGTTGATAGTGAAGTCTTGGATAATTACGTCTCTCGCCTGTTGCGTGACGCCGCGTTTCCAACGCCATTGAACGTGGTTTGGGACTGCGGGAACGGTGCCGCCGGGCCAGTGATCGAAGCCTTGGTCAAACGTCTGCCGGGACAACACACGGTCTTATTCCCGGAAGTCGATGGCATGTTTCCCAACCACCATGCGGACCCGACTGTCGCCAAAAATCTGGAGCATTTGATCGCTGCGGTAAAGGCCAACAAGGCGGATATCGGCTTTGCCTTTGACGGTGATGGTGACCGTCTGGGCGTGGTTGACGGCGATGGCAATATCCTGTGGGGTGATAAGGTCCTGACCCTGTTGGTGGAAGATGTTTTGCAACGGTATCCCGGCGCCCCGATTGTTGCAGATGTTAAAGCCTCACAAGTATTGTTTGATGAAATCGACCGCCTTGGCGGGAAGAAAATAATGAGCCGGACCGGGCACTCGGTTATTCGCACCAAGCTGGCAGACTTCGGTGGCCCGCTGGCTGGGGAAATGAGTGGGCACATCTTCTTTGCCGATGGTTACTATGGCTATGACGATGCCATTTATGCTGCCGTGCGGTTGTTGCGTGTCATTGCGAAGCGTGATGGTGGCTTATCACAGTGGCTGACGGAATTGCCGCAAACCTTCGATACACCGGAATTGCGGCTGCCCTGTACGGAAGATCAACTGCTGACGGTGGTTGATGAAGTTGCAGATGCTCTGCGGGCCGAGGGCCGAGAGTTCATTGATGTGGATGGTGTTCGGGCGTCTTGCGCTGATGGCTGGTGGCTGATCCGAGCCGCCAATACGCAGCAATTGATTGTTGTACGGTGTGAGGCACGCAGCGCAGAAGGGCTGCGGGCGGTGAAGACCGAAGTTGCCGATCATCTGCGCCGTGTTGGCGTTGCTGTCCCGCGTATCCTTGTGACATGAATAGCCACAACACCCGCTTTAGCGGGTGTTGATGGTCATGCACGGGCGGCTATCCCGTTGCAGTAATTGGCAGGTCCGGTTCGCATCACCGGCGCTCAGGTGGGTAAGGCGCGCCCGGTACAGTGTGGTCTTGCCGTTGTTGATCTTTTGTACAGTTCGGCGGGCATTCTTAGCCGATGCATCGGTTTGCAGCATCAATGCATGGTTAACGGCTTGTACGGCAGATTTTCGACTGCTGAATGCGCCCACTTGCACTGACCAGCTTGTTGATGGTGTCTCGATCGGCTGTATGGTCACCGGAGTTGCCAAAGCCAACTGTTGCTCCGGTTGGGTTGACTTATATTGCGGAGCCGGAGCTTCTGTCGCCACCGTATCCGCCGTATCCGTTGCCATGTCGGCCTCTGTCTCCGCGTCACCTTGTCCGATGGTCAGGTCTTCCGGCGCGTCGGTTTCATGCTCGGCATCATCCAGCATGGCAACAAGTTTGGTGTTTTTCGGGTTGAATGGCGGGCGTGGAATGTTGTTTTCGGCAAAGGCAATGTCCTGAAAAGATCGGTTCATCAGCTTTGCAACATGGCGGTCCCGCCATTTGGACGTTTTGCCGCCCAGCACCACGGTAATCACACGTTTGCCGTTGCGTGCGGCAGAGGTGACAATGTTAAAGCCGGAGGCATAAATATAACCGGTTTTCATGCCATCGGCCCCGCTAAAGGTTTTCAGCAGGCCGTTATGGGTGCGGATGGTTTGTCCATTGAATTGGAACGATTTTTCAGAAAAGTATTTGTAGTACTGTGGAAAATCCCGGATCAAGGCTTCGCCAAGTTTTGCCATGTCGCGCGCAGTTGATTTTTGCTTGCTGTGATACAGGCCGGACGCGTTACGGAACGTGGTGTTGCGCATGCCCAAAGCCCGCGCCCGATTGGTCATGCGGCGGGCGAAATCCACTTCGCTGCGTGCCAGATTTTCGGCAACGGTAACAGCAACGTCATTGGCAGACTTGATAACCAATGCCTTGATTGCGGTTTCCACGTTGATCACTTGTCCGCGGCGCAGTCCAAGTTTACTTGCCGGTTGTCGTTCTGCTTTTGCAGTAACTTTCAGCGGTGTCTTCAGAGAAACGCGTTTGGCTTCGAGCTCTTCAAACAATAGGTAAAGCGTCATCATTTTGGTCAAAGACGCCGGATAGGTCAAAGTGTCAGCATTGCGGGCGAAATAAACTTTTCCCGTGGCAGCATCCATAGAAAACGCTGCGTAAGTGCGGGCTTCCGCCGTGGATGAAAGGGAAAAAGAGGTGCCGACCAGAACGGACAACAGGATCAAAAGCGGAGCAAACAACAGGCTGCGCAACGCGCGGGCCGGAAGATTGGATAGTTTGTAGTGTGAAGGGGTTCCCATGAGAATCCGGTGTCCCTTGTGTCGTGTGGTCTCTGATTTCGATCCTGACCGAATAGTGTTACGGCCTTACAAATATCCCAGACAATACGTGAGCCGTGACTCTGCGTCTAGAGCCTTTTCTTTTCAACGAGTCGTTTGGGCTGTACATTGACAGTCCGATAGGGAGGCTATATCTCCCGATTGGTCCCGATTAGCAGGTATCTGCCTGTCCTTAGGCTCTGCATCACCATAGGCGAAGATCATGAAAAAATATTTAACTCTTGCGATGGCGTCGGTCGTTTTTCCGGCTGTGGGGATTCTTGCCGGGTGCTCATCGACCGGATCGGTGGATAATCCGGTCGTGCGTCGCTTGTCTTGGTTCTCGTTTATATCCGGGGATGACTTGCGTGATGCTTGTCAAGTCGGCGAAACCAATATTCGACTGACAAATAATGCGAATTACCGTGAAGATGTTCGAGTTTTGGCTATCCACCGGGACGGGCAGGGGCAGTGGCAATTGGATGAAGACGTGATGCAGGCGGTGAATTGGGCCAATATTGTTTTGGACCCGAATAAACTGCACCTGCCGTGGCAGCCGGAAAAATTTTCGGCAAAACTGACGGACGAACAGGCCGATGCTGTTGTTCAGGCATTGACGCAGGATCAAGCCTTTGTCCCATTGGTCGGGCGCGTACCGTTGAACAGTCGGTCCTATTTCTGGACAGGGGCAGGGTGTATGAATGGTCAACCATGGTTCCATGCGTGGGCATACCCATCCGCTGCGTATGCCAACCTTACATTCCCGGCAGTTCTGGAAGAACTGCAACCCTCGGGGCGTCCTTTTGCTCCGGCGCAAGTGGAGGATGACTATCCTTCTGATGACAGAAACTATAGAGAATTCTTCGTGACTTACGCCACGGCAGAAGGTGTTGCCGGGCGTGGTGGGTTATCAATGCCTGGTTTTCAGTAAATGCTGATTTCGTGATGGATTTATCTGTCAAGGGGCTTCCCGAAGGGGTTGAACTGCCCCATATCTGAGGCGTGCAGTTATTGTTTGGCAATAATGCAAATTGTTGAGGTGAGAGAAGACAATGGTTGTGAAGACCTTTGACAAACCGTTAACCCGCCGCCCGCATATGGGGGATTGGCAAAATTCAGGAGATGACGATACCCGATTTGGCGTTTCATTGAAGACCCGCGTCGCGGTCAAACGACCGTCCATGTACAAGGTGCTTTTGCTGAATGATGACTATACGCCAATGGATTTTGTAATCGAGGTTCTGGAGCGGTTCTTTCACAAGAGCCAGGAAGAAGCCACGGAAATTATGCTGAAGGTTCATAATGAAGGTGTCGGTGTGTGTGGCATTTATACCTTTGAAGTTGCAGAGACCAAGGCCGGACAAGTGATTGATCTGGCTCGTCGGTCACAGCATCCCCTTCAGTGCAAGGTCGAGAAGGAGTAAAGCCATGCTGTCGCGCAATCTGGAACGAAGCCTGCATCGGGCTTTAACGGAAGCTGCCGCCCGTCGTCACGAATACGCGACGTTGGAACATTTGCTCCTTGCCTTGATCGATGATCATGATGCCGGGGCGGTGCTTAAGGCCTGCGATGTAGATCTGGAAGATCTACGAAGTGATATTCTCACGTTTATGGACGTGGAACTGGATGGGCTGATTACCGATTTGCCCAATGACCCGAAACCGACATCCAGCTTTCAGCGTGTGGTGCAGCGGGCTGTTATTCATGTGCAATCATCGGGTCGCGAAGAAGTGACTGGGGCAAATATTCTGGTGGCGATGTTCTCGGAAAGGGAAAGCCACGCAGTGTATTTCCTGCATATGCACGAGGTTAACCGGCTGGATGCAGTGAATTATATCTCCCACGGGATCGCAAAAAATCCTGAAATGCAGGATGAACGGGTTCCGCGTGGTGCTGATCAATCCGATGATCTTGACGATGATGGCGATGAAGCCCCGAAGTATGAATCCCTGATTGCTTATTGTGTGAACCTGAATGTGAAGGCTTTGGCCGGGGATATTGACCCGCTGATCGGGCGAGACCCGGAAATTGAACGCACCATTCAGATTTTGTGCCGTCGTTCCAAAAATAATCCCTTGTATGTGGGTGATCCCGGTGTCGGGAAAACTGCGCTGGCGGAGGGGTTGGCCCTGCGTATTGTTCAGGGTGACGTGCCGGAAGTCCTGCTGGATGCGACCATATTCTCCCTTGATATGGGGGTGTTGCTTGCCGGAACTCGCTATCGTGGCGATTTTGAAGATCGTTTGAAAAAGGTCATCAAAGAGCTGGAAAGCTATCCCGGTGCGGTTTTGTTCATTGATGAAATCCATACGCTGATTGGTGCGGGGGCTACGTCCGGTGGCTCCATGGATGCATCCAATTTGTTGAAACCAGCTTTGGCAGCGGGGAAATTGCGCTGCATCGGTTCGACCACGTACAAGGAATTCCGCAATCAGTTTGAAAAAGATCGCGCCTTGGTGCGACGGTTCCAGAAAATTGATGTGGCAGAACCGACCCGAGATGATGCCGTGAAAATCCTGAAGGGATTGAAACCGCACTTTGAGCAATTCCATGACGTTCGCTATACCATGCCGGCTTTGGAAGCAGCGGTTGATCTGTCTATCCGTTACATTTCTGACCGGAAATTGCCGGATAAAGCCATCGACGTAATTGATGAAGTCGGGGCCGCGCGGATGTTGTTGCCGCCGAGCAAACGTCGCCGCACGGTTTCGGTTTCAGATATTGAAACGGTGGTCGCCAAGATCGCACGTATCCCTCCGAAAGCCGTGTCCAAGGATGATCGTGAATCTTTGCGGACATTGGAACGAGACTTGAAGACTGTGGTCTTCGGGCAGGATCGGGCGATTGATGAACTGTCCAGTGCCATCAAGCTTGGGCGAGCCGGGCTGCGTGACCCGGATAAACCCATCGGTAACTATCTGTTCTCTGGCCCGACCGGGGTTGGCAAAACCGAGGTCGCGCGCCAGTTGTCCAAAATTCTTGGTATCGAATTGATCCGGTTTGACATGTCCGAATACATGGAACGTCATGCGGTGGCGCGATTGATTGGTGCGCCTCCGGGCTATGTTGGTTTTGATCAGGGCGGCTTGCTGACGGATGCGGTGGATCAAAACCCGCACTGTGTGTTGCTGCTGGACGAAATCGAAAAGGCTCACCCGGATATTTATAATGTTCTGTTGCAAGTCATGGATCATGGGCGACTGACGGACAACAACGGGAAATCCGTGGATTTCCGCAATACGATCCTGATTATGACCACCAATGCCGGGGCATCGGATATGGCGAAGGCTCCCATCGGCTTTGGTCGTGACAAACGCGAAGGCGAAGATACTGCGGCGATTGAAAAGCTGTTCACGCCGGAGTTCCGCAATCGTCTGGATGCAAATATAGCCTTTGGCAATTTGCCGCCAGAGGTCGTGGCCCGTGTCGTGGACAAGTTTATCATGCAGCTTGAAATCCAGTTGAGTGATCGCTCTGTTCATATTGAATTGACCGATGAAGCACGGCGGTGGCTGGCGGATAAGGGTTTCGACCCGCTGTATGGAGCCCGGCCTTTGGCGCGGGTTATCCAGCAGAATGTGAAAAAACCACTGGCTGAGGAGCTGTTGTTCGGGCGTTTGGCTCAAGGGGGATTGGTCTGCATTGATGTACAGGATGGTCAACTGACGTTTAGCTATCCTGAAGATGGACCGATCACGCCCAAAGGCAAGAAAGACCCATCAGCAGATGAAGGACAGGGGAAGAACCTGTTGCCCGCATAAGGTCATCAATAATCACGCCTGACGAATGGCGATCAATCCAGTACAGTAAGGACCGGAACACAACTTCCGGTCCTTTTTTCGGCAATACTGTGGAGTTAAGGCAATGGCAAAGCGTTGGGGTCAGAGACTGGCAATGATGGGGCTGTGTGTGTGGCTGGTGTCAGGTGCAGCAGTCCCCGCATTTGCCGGGACGCAAGACGGTGTTGCCGCATTGCAAAATGGCAATTTCCCCACGGCTTTGCGGGAATTGTCCCATGCCGCGCGCCAAGGTGATCCCAAGGCCCAGTATTTGTACGGCACCATGTTAAAAGATGGTGTCGGATTGCCGTCCCCTGATTTGGCGGCGGCTGCCAGCTGGTACACGCGGGCCGCAGAGTCCGGCTATGCCGATGCGCAGTTAAATCTTGGCTATATGATGTACCATGGCATTGGTCGGGCCAAAGACGCCAACGGCGGTGTGTATTGGTATCGGAAAGCCGCAGAGCAAGGGGTTGCCGCAGCGCAATACAATCTTGGTAAAGTGATGTGGGATGGCACCGGAACGGACAAAAACCGGACAGAGGCACAAATCTGGTTTCTGAAAGCTGCGGAGCAAGGCATGGCTGAAGCACAGTTTGCTCTGTCTGTCGCGCTGATGGCGGCAGAGCCGCCACAGGATGCCGATGCAGCCATGTGGATGCAGCGGGCGGCAAATCAGGGGGAGCCTCGGGCCTACGCAAAAATGGCGGGGTTGTATACGTTGGGGCGCGGCGTGCCGAAAGACCTGATTCAGGCTGCAAAGTGGGCGGTTTTGGCGGAAGGGGCCGGGGATCCGATGGCACGGGATCTACGAATGCAATTGAATGAGGACCTGACCACAGAGCAAATCCAACAGGCCATGACCGAAGCCCATGCGTTCCGACCAGAACCGGAATCGGAACGCAAATGATGTCAATAGATTAGGCGCGATCGATCCCAAGGCATCCATTCACGCCATCTGGTGCATTACAAAGTTCTGAGATCAGGACTTCCGGCGTGTTGGCAACCATCATCATGCAGCGGGCTTCAGGCTTCAGGAAATCCTGACTGAGCATGTGATCAAGGAAGCCGTTCAGTTGGTCGTAATACCCGGCAGTATTGAGCAGGGCGCACGGCTTGTTATGAAGGTGCAGTTGGCTCCACGTCCAGATTTCGAACATTTCCTCAAGGGTGCCAATGCCACCGGGCATGATGGCGAAGGCATCCGATAGGCTTGCCATTTTGGCTTTGCGTTCGTGCATGGTTTCCACGATATGCAGTTCGGTCAGATTGCGGTGTCCGACTTCGCGTTCCAATAGAAATTTGGGGATGACGCCAATAACGCTGCCACCTGCCTCCATGACGGCATCGGCAACCGTGCCCATCAGCCCCACGTTGCCACCGCCATAGATCAATTGTAATCCTGCTTTCGCCAAGGCGGTGCCGAGTTCTTGGGCGGCTTGCTTGTAAATTGGATCGTTACCAAAGCTGGAACCACAAAAAACACATACGGAACGCAATTCAGTCATTACATAAACCTTTATGAACGTAGCCGAAGCCAAACCTTTAGTCTGTTGATCAGGAAAGTAGGGGGAGGGGCAATCAAGAGCAAGGGCTAAGTTGGGTCAATCAGAATTGCCCGAAAATCGTTGACGTTGGTGCGTGTCGGTCCGGTCACGATCAGTTGCCCCAATTTTTCAAAAAAGCTGTAGGCATCATCTCGATTTAAATAGTCCCGTGCATCCAGCCGTAGATTATGGACAGCTTGCCACGTGTCTGGCGAAATCCATGCCCCGGCATTGTCTTCACTGCCGTCGATACCATCCGTGTCACAGGCCATTGCAGAAATACCGGGGGCTCCGGCAAGAGCAATTGCCAAGGCCAGAAGGTAGGTACTGTTACGCCCTCCGCGTCCGCTGCCTTTGACGTCCACAGTTGTTTCCCCACCGGATAAAATGCAGAGCTTTTCCCCTTTATCCAAGGCGCTTAATGCCATGTCTGCGTGATTGCGGGCGACGGCGCGGGCGGCACCATTAACAGCTCCGCCAAGGTTTAAAACCCGATACCCGGCGGCAGTGGCAACCTGTTCCGCGGCAGCCAGTGCGGTGTCGGCAGTTGCGATCAGTGTGTAAGGATTGTGGCGTAGCCTGTTATCGGTTCTTCCGGGGCTTTTTGCATCCTCGCTGCTTAAGTGTTGCGCCACATTTGCGGGAAGGGGAATTTTGTATTTGGCAATAATTTTTAAGGCTTGGGCCACTGTGGTCGGATCAGCCACAGTAGGACCGGACCCAATCGTCGCCGGGTCGTCGCCAACCACATCCGAAATTGCAAGGGTTATAACCTGCGCAGGAAATGCAGCGGCGGTAAGGCGACCGCCCTTGATTGCAGACAAATGTTTGCGGACACAGTTGATTTCGTGAATATCTGCACCGCACCGCAACAGGTAAGATGTTACGGAACGTTTGTCGTCAAGGGATAAGCCGGGGGCGGGCAAGGCCAAAAGAGACGAAGCACCACCGGACAACAAAAAGATAAGCAGGTCGTTTTCAGTCAGGGCTGTGGCTTGTTGCAGGGCGGAACGTGCTGCGGCTTCACTTGCAGCGTCGGGGATTGGGTGCGCAGCTTCGATAATCGGGATCAAAGAAGTCTGGCACCCATGTCCATACCGGGTGATGACCATGCCGCCTAATGGGCCATGTTGCCATGAGTTTTCCAAAGCCTGCGCCATGGCTCCGGCGGCTTTGCCCGCGCCAAGGACAAGAGTTTTGCCGGAATGTTTGGTGTTGGGCAGATGTGGCGGCAAACAGGTTTCAGCAGATGCGGCTGTGATGGCGGCCCCGAACATGGACTGCAATATGGGCATTTGATGATGTGCCGTCATAGTGCTTTCCTCGACGTTTAGTGTAGGCTGGGCACTCCCACCGGTGCGGCCCCGACCTTATGCGGGTGGATGGTAATCCGTTCGGCGATTATTTCTTCTTGCGCGTTTTTGATGGCGGCAACGGCTTCTTTTGACAAAAGCAAGCGATTGTATTCATTAATGGAAAGATGAAACGCACCTTCCCGTAAGCCAAAACTAGAGGAAGAGGGAGACCATTTTCCCTTGGCAATTCGGTCGATGGTTTCGGTGACAACGCGCCCGACGTCTTTAACCAGTGATGTCAACATCGCCGTGGGGAACAGATAATTCTGATCAGAATCAACGCCAATGGCATAATTTATTGTTTCGTCCGCTGCCTGATAAACCCCAAGGCCAGAGCTGCCGGCAGCAGCAAACAAAACATCTGCACCTTTGTCAATTTCATCCATGGCAACCAGATAACCACTCATGGGGTTGGAAAAAGCATGAATGTCGTTGCCGATGTAGTGGCTGATAATGTTGATGTCAGGGTCCGCATAGCGTGCCCCCTGTTCATACCCTGCCTGAAAGGTTCGAATAAGTTCCGAATACATGCCGCCGACAAAGCCGATTGTCTTGTCACGAGATGAAGTCGCGGCAGCGACACCCGCAAGGAACGCACCTTCTTCTGTGCGAAAGACAATGGACTGCACATTCGGTGCGTGAACCGTGCTGTCGATCAAGGTGAAATAAGTATGCGGGTACTTTGGCGCGATAGCCTTCAGATTTTCCGTATGGGTAAAGCCGATGGCAATGACATGGGCGGCGGTTTTGGCTGCCCTTTCCAGCATGGTTCGACTTTCGCTTATGTTGCGTGGTGCGAATTCCTGAATGTCATAACCGCTGCTGCGCATATCGATAACGGCATGATAAGCCGACTCATTAAACGATTTATCGAGTTTATAGCCAATGCTGTAAACCAGCGCGATTTTCAGTTCCGGTGCTTGGGCTTTTACCGGGCTACCCCAAACCAGTACCAGAACCCCAAACAGGCAAAGCAAATGGCGATACCACATTTTTAGGCCCCTTTGTGACAGTTGTTCATGGCATAAAAGGCCTCAAAATCATCGGCACCGAGCGGGCGGGAGAATAGGAACCCTTGACCGATATCGCATCCGGCGTTTTTGAAGAATTCAAGCTGACGTTCACTTTCAATGCCCTCGGCAACGACCTTCAGGTTTAGGCTGTGCGCCATCTGGATAATGGCAGATGTAATCCGCGTGTCGTCATTGCCGACGAACATTTCCCGCACAAATGATTGGTCAATTTTTAGTGTCGAAACCGGCAGCCGTTTTAGGTAGCTAAGGGATGAATACCCGGTACCAAAATCATCAAGTGCCATTTCAAGCCCGGCGTCTCGTAACTCCTGCAACCGATCCATTACGCCTTCTTCCTCGCGCAGGAAAATGCTTTCCGTGATTTCGATTTCAAGCTGATGCGGAGATACGCCCGAAGATGTCAAGGCTTCCTCTATATGTTGCACCACCTTCGGATCAAGGATTTGCAAGGCTGATACGTTGACTGCCATGTTGATTTGCAGGCCCTTGTCCTGCCATTTTTTTAATTGATGACAGGCTTCATGCAGGACCCAATGGCCCAACTCGCGGATGAAGCCTGAACGTTCCGCAATCGGGATAAAGTCAGCAGGAGAAATCAAGCCACGCGTCGGATGTGCCCAGCGGATCAAGGCCTCTGCCCCGACGATACAGCGTTTCATGATGTCAACTTGTGGCTGATAATGCAGGAAAAACTGATTGTCTTTAAGGGCTTGATGCAATTCTGATCTTAAAATTTTGCGGTATTCAGCCGCTTGTCCAAGGGATTCTTCATAAGTGCGTATGGTGGCAATATGTGCCGTACGGGCAACGTTCATTGCCATGTCGGCACGTTGCATCAGGCTTTTTGTTGATGAGCCATGCAAAGGGAATTCAGCAATGCCAAATGCCGCGTATAGGTCCGAAACCGTGGCACCATCCACAGTGATCTGGCGCAGGGCGGATTGTATGGTGCGCGCATGTTTCAGTGCATCGGGCAAAGTTATTTCGGGAATTAACATAGCAAAATCATCCCCGCCCAACCGCGCCAATACTGCGTTGGGCAGTGTTACCTGCGCAATGCATTCCGATGTTGCCACCAAAATGCGATCACCAACTTCGTGACCGAAGGTATCATTCACTTCCTTAAATGCCTGAAGGTTAAGGTAAATCAGGCAGCCATTGTCATGGTTATCAATCAGGTTTTGCCCTTGTATGGAAAAACCATGGCGGTTGAGAAAGCCGGTCAGGGCGTCGTGGTGGGCAAGGTAGTCCACGCGCTCCATCGCGTCGCGGAAGATTGCCAGCGATGCCCCCATGCGGGCGATTTCGTCAGAGCCGCTGTCTGGGATTGGGGTGTCGTATTCGCGGTTGCTAACGGCACGCATGCTGGTGTCAATGCGTTCCAAACGCTGAACGATGCTTCGGCCCAGATAAAACCAGCCAATGCCAAAAGCCCCGATGACCGAAGCCGCACAGGCAAGGATCAGATACAGGCGGTTCAGGTTCAGGCTTGCGTTAACAACATCGTACTCATTATCCACATACCTTTGCCAATAGGCTAACTGGCGGTCGATTTCCACATCCAGAAATCCGCCTAGAACTCTGATTCGTTCCAGTTGCCGATTGGCAAGGTTCGTCGCGGTCAGTTCCGCATGACGAAGGCCGCGAATATGAACAAGTCTGGCTTTAACTCCGGTACCGTCCCCGACGAAAGCAGCGTCAAGCATGGCATCCATTTCGCCAATTCTGTCCAGCGGGGTGCGAAACATCTGCTCTGCAAAGTCTGCGGCGGATTGTCCATCAATGTTTGCACGGAGTTGCTGGTTGGTCCGCAGCTGCTGGAGCAAAAGCATGCCTTTATCGCGCATGGATTGGCGATAGATCAGCGCAGATTGAATAATTTGCAGGTGGGCGGCAATTCTGGCGGTCAGATGGTTGATCTGAACTTGGCGGGGAACCTGCCCGTACATATCCACAATATCTTGGACATTTTGTTGGGCGATCAGGAAGTTTTCTTCGGCTGTATCGACCCGAATGATTGCCGCCTCCAGCGTTTCTGGTGACTTGGCGAATACCATGTTGGGGATTGAGCCCAACAGCTTATGCCCTTGCTTTGCGACAAGAGAAAGAGAGCGAATGACCGGGATGCTTTTGGTGGAAAATGATTGGATAGATGTGCTGGCGACGTTAAAGCCGTGTAGGGCAACAAAACTGGCAAGCAAAGTGGTTGCCGTTATGGAACTGAAAGCCAGCCACAGTTTTGTGCGGATACTTAATCCCGTTTTTGTGATTGGCCCCAAGACTTTCCATCCCTTCCAAAGCAAATTCTGCAATCTATTGTGCCATTTTATACAAGTTTAGCAAATTGTGCAGGTCTTCGGAGACTGTAAAAAAGCATCTTGTTTCATAAAGGTAGCATAGGCACTTATATCATTTGCCGGTTGCGCTGTGGTCTTAATTTTTCCGAAAAATATTCGACGATTGGTTTCAAGGCATAACGACTCTGGCTCTTTTGCTGTAAAAAGCGTACTCTTGTAAATGGAATTGCAGTGTGGGATGTTCGCTTTAATCATTGCCTGCGTACAGGTCAGGTCAACGATGTCAGGATTGCTCAGGGATGGTCCTTAAATTCCGTGATTGGCCATTGGTTACCAAGTTGCTATTGCCCTCCGTGCTTATCGTTGGGGTGTTTGCAGCTTCTGCCTATTGGTCATACAGCGTAATTTCAGAAAAACAGCAACTGCGTTCAGAGCAAATTGAAGCTCTTTCTCAACGTGGGTATGTATTTTCCCGTATTCGGGCGTCCATAACCGAAGCGGACTCCATTTTGTTTCGCTATTTGCTTTCTTTAAGTGATGAAACCGAGGGTCAATCCACACGTTGGACAGATAGAGATGTTGTCATCAGACTGAACGAGATCGACGAACTGACACGTGAGCAGTTTGATGCCCAATTTATTGCCAATACAGAAATCCCCTATATTGAAGAAGCACGTATGACTGCCCGGCATTATTCGAAGGCGGCTCGTCGGGTGTTATCGTCTTTGGCAGAAGATCCAGATGCGGGTCGAAAGGCTTTCGAAGTCTTGTCGGCACAGTTTATGGCTGTTGAAACGTCCATTTCGGCATGGGAAAACTATGAAGAATTGGCGCGTAAAAATTTAAGAAGCCTTACTGCGCAGGAAGAGCAGGAAACCCTGCAATTGTTTTTGCTGGTCGCGTTTGTGGTGGTCGGGCTTGCCTTCCTGATGACGTATCTGGCGGCCAGATCGATTTCCCGACCAATCCAATCTGTAGTTGACATTATGCGGGAATTGGCTGACGGCGGCCAATGCCGTACTGTGCCGGCAACAGACCGAAAAGATGAAGTGGGCATGATGATGTCCGCCATTGCAGTTTTCCGGGACAGGCTGGAGGCATATTCCGAACAGGCCCGTAAGCATCAACAAGAAGAAGAAGAAATTCAAGCGGCCTTGCAGGCGAAGGTGGAAAAGCTTGCTGCCAGCGAACAAAGGTTGCTGGATATTGCGGAATCCGCATCGGATTGGTTTTGGGAAACAGATAAAGATGATCGGCTGACGATGGTATCGCAGCGGTTTTATGATGTGACGGGCCGCACCCCGGATCAGGTGATCGGAATGACACGGTTGGAGTATTCTCTTCCGGCAAGGGATCAGGAAGAGGCCAGTCGATGGGTAGCGTATGCGCGTCAATGTGCCCAACACTTACCTTTCCGCAATTTGGACTATCGTGTTCGAACTGGTGGCGGTGACGAAATTCACGTTCGGTCAAGTGGGCGTCCCTATTTCGATGCGGATGGTGAGTTTCTGGGCTATCGCGGGGCTTCCAGTAACGTATCAGCCTTGATCAAAGCACGGGAAGAACTTGTCGCCAGTCGCAATTATTTGCTGGGGCTGACGTCCAACCTGTTTGAAGGGGTTTTGTTGGTGGCTTTGGATGGGGAAATTCTGTTTGCCAATCCTTCGGCCCACCGTTTGCTGGAAGTCCCCGAAGGGACCTTGAAGGGGCAGCATATTGATTCGGTTATGCAGGTGATTGTTAAGGGGGTTGATACCCGGTTTATCAAGGGGCCGGTTCACCGGGCCTTGGCTGTCCGGGATACTTTGGTTGATGAAAATGGGCAATTCCGCCTGTTGCCATCCGGTAAGAAAATCAGCGTAGCCTATGCCTGTGCTGCCACAAGTGAAGAGATGGGGGCTCCCTCTGTCGTTGCATCTTTCCGCAGTATCGAAGCATTGAAACATGCACAGCAAGAGGCATTGCAGGCATCCCGTTTGGCAAGCGTTGGGCAATTGGCCGCAGGGATTGCCCATGAGATCAACACGCCCATTCAGTACATCGGTGACAACATTCGTTTCTTCGATAAGTCATTTGCGGCGTTAAAAGAAATGCTCACTTCAATCAACGAGGTTGTGTCCAAGGATGGTGTCCCGCCCGATGTGCAACAATCTGTCGCGGACGCAGTTGAAGACGCCGATGCAGATTACCTGATGGAAGAATTGCCGGATGCGGCGCGCCAGTCCCTTGATGGGGTTGAGCACGTGACGAAGATTGTGCGGTCCATGAAGGAATTTTCCCATCCCGGCGGTGGGGCATCGAAAGTTGTTACCGATATTAACCGCGCTATCGAAAGTACGTTAACGGTTGCAACGAATGAATGGAAACACAACGCGGTCATTGAAAAAGATCTGGATCCGGATTTGCCGCATATCTTGTGCCTACCCGCAGAGATTAACCAGGTGCTTTTGAATATTTTGGTGAATGCAGCCCATGCATTGGAAGGACGGCCTGAAAAAGGTACAATTCGCATATCGACGCGACGCGCAGGGGAAGAAATAGAAATCAGGATTGCCGACAATGGCCCCGGGGTGCCTCAGGAAATCCGCGAACATATTTTTGATCCGTTTTTTACAACGAAGGCCGTCGGTAAGGGGACCGGGCAGGGGCTTGCTATCTCGATGGACGTTGTTGTAAACAAGCATAGCGGTCGATTGGTGGTGGACGATGCACCCGGTGGTGGCGCAGTATTTGTCATCCGGTTGCCGATAACTGCGGAGACTTCGCAGGGAGAACATGCGTGACAGCTAAGTTATCAGTATTGTTTGTGGATGATGATGTTGCTTTGCTTGATGCATGGCAACTGGCCCTTCGTGATTATCGCAAAGATTGGGCCAGCGAATTCCTGTCTTGCCCCTTGAAGGCGAGTGAACTTCTTGATGCCCGCCAGTTTGATGTGGTTGTCGCCAATCAGTTTATGCCCGAAATGGATGGCATTCGCTTTTTGTCTGTTGTGGAGCAACGGCAACCGCAAAGCGTTCGGATTATGATCTCGGACACACCGAACTTTGAAGGAATCATTCATGCAATCGGTCCCAGTCACCAATTCATCACCAAACCCTTCAGCCCGGAAGAACTGATCGACCTGTTGGAGCGAACCTATAATCTGCACAAGGCACTGGCAGACCCGGTTTTGCGGCGTGAAATTGCCAAATTGCGCAGCCTGCCGACGCCGCCGGATGTTTTTATGCGATTGACGCAGGAAATCCAAAAAGGTGATCCGTCGGCTCGGTCCATTGCCGGAATGATGTCGGAAGATGTCGCATTAACGGCAGAAATCCTGCGGGTGACGAATTCCGGGTATTTTGGCTTGGAAACTAAGGTATATGACGTGTTTCAGGCCATACGTCTGCTGGGTATGGAAACGGTGCATGCACTGATCTGTGCGGCGGGGGTTTTCCGCCAGTTTGACTTTGAGCCGGACATGGCGGCTTTTCTGGATGATCTGGATGTGCATTGTTTGCTGGTGGCGACGCAGGCACGCCATGTGGCACATAAACTGGAGTTGCGCGAAGGTTTGAAGGATCAGGCTTTTTGCGCGGGCATGCTGTCGTGTGTCGGCACATTGGTTTTGATGAACGTATATCCGGAAAAGATGCGCACGCTGTTTAGCCGGGTTTTGCTCGGCGAAAATTATACGGATGTAGAGCGCGAATTGTTTGGTGCGTCACAGGGGGAAATTGGTGCGTATTTGCTTGGCCTTTGGGGATTCAGCGATATCGTCGTTGAGGCCGTTTTATATCATGACCACCCCTCTGCATGTTCGTATCAGGACCATTCGGCGTTGACCTGTGTGCATCTGGCACGGGCTTTGGGTGCGGAATTGGAAATAAATGGAACGGCGGTTCATCCGATTGCACTTGATGAAGACTATGTGCGTGCTTTGAATTTGCCGCCTGAGTTATCTTCAATTGGTTTGGAATAATCGCAGTACCAAGGTTGGTTAAAGGGGACACAGGCATGACAAAGACCATTTTACTTGTGGATGACGATGTCAATTTGCTGTCCTCCATGAAACGGCAATTCAGAAAGTCGTTCGAAATACAAACCGCAACCAGTGGGGAGGAGGGCGTCGAGGCCGTCAAAGCTGCGCCGCCTGCTGTTGTTGTTTGTGATATGCGTATGGGGGGCATGGATGGTGTTCAGACCCTGACCAAGATCAAATCCATATCACCGGATACGGTGCGACTGATGTTGACCGGGAACGCGGATATGCAGACGGCGATTGATGCCATCAATACTGGGCATATTTTCAGATTTTTGACCAAGCCTTGCCCCCCGGAACAAATGGAGGCAGGCCTGAATGCAGCGTTGGAGCAATACCGCTTGATTACGGCGGAGCGGGTTTTGCTGGAACAGACGCTGGCCGGAAGCGTTAAAGTCCTGATTGATATGTTGGCGATGGCATCGCCTATTGCCTTTCGACGGGCGACCCGAGTGCGGAGTTGGGTCCGCCAAGCTGCGCAAGGTATTGGCTTCAGCCAAAAATGGCAGATGGAAATTGCGGCTATGCTTAGCCCGATTGGGTTGTTGTCGGTTCCCCCGGATGTTTTGGCTAAGCAGGCCGCCCGAGAACCGCTTGATGATATCGAACGGAAAATGATTGAAGAAAGCCCGGCTGCCGGAAAGGCTGTGATCGCCAATATTCCGCGCCTTGCCAATGTTGCGCAGACGGTTTACTTGCAAAATCGCGGATATGACGGTAGCGGCTTCCCCAGCGATGGCCCAAAGGGAACAGATATTCCGTTGGAAGCCAGAGTACTGAAAATCCTGAATGCACTGGCAGAAGTTGCGCAGGGGCGAGACCCAAGCCGATCGGATTTTGAGGCTCTTGATAAAACCAGTGCCGCTTTTGATATGGCCTTGATGACGCGTATTCGCGACATCCTGGAAGTCGAGACAGATTTTGCATCTGGTGATCGCCCGACGGTAACGTTACAAACCGGATTACTGCTGCCGGATATGGTGTTGGCTAAGGATGTGGTTACGGTCGATGGACGTTTGGTGTTGTCGGCTCTGGTGGCGTTGTCAGCAACCCATGTGGAAAGCCTTCGAAACCTCAGCCGCTTGCGGCGCATCGCGGATGCCATTCAAGTTTTCGATGATAAGACAGATACCCCCGGTATGTGATGGGCGCTGTCGTTATTTCGCAGAGGGTGTCGGTTCATTATCATGGTCAAGGCGCTCCATGATCGTACAAGATTCAATATTTGTGTGGTTGCCGCAGGAAATCATATCCAGCAGCCTTGATTTCAATTCCTGAAGCTGTGTCAGTTTTTCCTCAATTTCCTGCAAACGATGTTCTGCAATGCTGTGCGCATTTTCACAGGGTTGGCTTGGGTCTTCCAGCAAATCCTGAAGTTGGCGGATTGCCGGGCCATCAAATCCCAGTTCCCGTGCGCGGCGGATGAAATTCAATCGCCGTAAAGAGTCCTCTGTATAAACACGGCGATTTCCTGAAGTACGGATTGGTTCTGGCAGTAATCCGATACTTTCATAGTAGCGTATGGTCGGGACTTTGACCTGGCTGAGTTTTGATAATTCACCTATCGGAAAATAATTCATCAAAAAACCTCTTGCTCCTCTAGTGACTATAGATATTAGCCTCGTTGACGGTACTGATCTTGCAAAACGAGGATGCTATGAAGTGTGGATGTGAGTCTGAACGTGTGTCGCAAACGTCATGTTGTCAATCTCATGCCAATGATCACGACCACGACCATAAAAGCCACGGAACCTGTGAGGGGCACGCTCGCCCCCATACACCCGAAGGCGGATGCTGCAATGGTCATGGGGCGGCGGCAGATGGTTGTGGCTCAGACCATAGTCATGCATCTCACGTCCACGCTGAAGAAGGCGGGTGTTGTTGCGGGCATGATCATGGCGACATGACCGAGAAAATGACGCTTGGTCAAATTATATTTAGCAGCGGTATGGGGCGGTTATTGATTGGCTATGCTTTGGTGCTGGCTGGAGCGCATGTCCTCATCGCAGTGACAGATATCCCGCCGCGGTGGCCCTTATGGTTCGCTATTGCCTTGGGCTTGTTGCCGTTGATGCGTCAGGCATGGTCAGCAATTTTGGCTGGAAACCCGTTTTCAATCGAGCTGTTGATGATTATTGCCGCAGCTGGCGGCATATTTGTCGGCGCGGAGAACGAGGCCGCGACAGTAATTTTGCTATTCCTGATTGGTGGAATGCTGGAAAACGTAGCCGCACGTCGGGCCCAGTTGGGTATTCAGCGGCTTGTGGATTTGGTTCCTCAGGAAGCGATCAAGGAAACCGAAACCGGGCGTGAAACCGTTAAGGTGGAAACGTTGGCGGTTGGTGATGTTGTCTGGGTTGGAGCCGGGCAACGAGTGCCAACGGATGGTGAGGTTATTTCCGGTGTCAGTTCAGTTGATGAATCGCCTTTGACCGGGGAAAGTCTGCCGGTTAACAAGCAAGTCAAAGATACGGTTTATGCCGGGTCAATCAATGGCGATGGAACCTTGCGGCTGCGGGTCAACCGTGATGCATCGGATAATGCCATCGCCCGTGTTGCTCGCTTGGTAAAGGAAGCACGAAATCGCCGAGCTCCCGTGCAGCGGTTCATCAACAAGTTTGCCAAACATTATACGCCCATGATTGTGAGTATTGCCGTTTTGACGGCGATTGTGCCTCCCTTGACCTTCGGCGGTGACTGGAACGAATGGATTTATCGGGCATCTGCTTTGCTGTTGATCGGTTGTCCGTGTGCATTGGTGATTTCAACTCCGGCATCGTTGGCATCTGCTTTATCCGCAGGGGCCGGACGGGGGCTTTTGCTCAAGGGTGGAGACGTGCTGGAAGGGCTTGCCAATGTTGACACGGTTGCTTTGGATAAAACCGGCACCTTAACTGAAGGTCGCCCGCAGGTGGTTGAAGTCATCCCGGCTGAAGGACGGGACATTCGTGATTTGCTTGGCCTCGCTGCCGGGGTATCACAGGCCAGCCGCCACCCAGTGTCTTCGGCAGTTCTTTCGTATGCTGAGGCTCAGGGTGTTGCTGCCGCTCCTGTCACAGATATCAAGGCACTGCCGGGTCGAGGTGTGCAAGGAATGTACAAAGACCGTTTGCTGGAATTCGGTGCCGTTAAGAAAGGAACACCAGCGAACGGTGAGCTCTATGGAGCCGGTCGTATTGTATCTGAAGTGCGTTACGACGGGGAAAGCCTCGGTTTCGTCTGTTTGCAGGATACATTACGTGCCGATGCGGAAAATGGAATTGCGGCTCTGCGGCAACTGGGCGTGCAGCCAGTGATGCTGACAGGCGATAGCCAAGCCAACGCGGATCGTATTGCTGAGATTATCGGAATTGAAGCGCATGCCGAACTGTTACCCGAAGACAAAATGGCACATGTGCAAAAGTTGCAAGCGTCTGGTGCGCGGGTGGTTAAGGTTGGTGATGGCATCAATGATGCCCCGGCCTTGGCAGAGGCCGCGGTAGGTGTTGCCTTTGGCGGTGGCACCGACGTGGCGCTGGAGACAGCAGATGCAGCCAGTTTGCGCAATCGGGTGACGGATGTGGCAGAGATGATTTGGTTATCCCGTTCAACCATGCACAATATTCGTCAAAACATAACTATCGCCTTGGGGCTTAAGGGAGTATTTCTTGTAACAACTCTGCTGGGGTTGACGGGGTTGTGGCCCGCCATCCTTGCGGATACCGGCGCAACGGTATTGGTCACGGGTAATGCCCTACGCTTGCTGCGGCATAAACCCTTACAGAAGGGAGAGTCATGATCGACTGTCCGCAAAGTGATGCAGCCATCATGGAAACGCGGTAGAGTGTTGGTGTCTGTATTTGTCCAATAGTGGGGCTTACCAAATGAATATGAAGCGCATTGTTGAGCTGCTGGAGACGGTGTTTCTGGTTTTGATTGCAATCATGACCGTCATCGCCATGGGGCAGGAAATCTGGCGCATGGTGCTGGAACAGCGGGTTGCTTTGCAGGACTTGTTGTTGATGTTCATTTATGCCGAAGTTTTGGGCATGGTCGGGGCGTACTATGCCAACAACAGATTGCCGATCGCTTTGCCGCTTTTTATCGCGATTACGGCCCTTGCCCGGATGATTGTGTTGCAGGGTAAGGAGTTAGACCCTTCGATCCTGATTTATGAAAGTGGCTCCATTCTGCTGATCGCCATCGCATGGTGGGTCATTCGCAGAACCTCAAGGCGGTATGAACCGCACAGCCACGATGAATAGTACACAGCCCGCCATTGGCGGGCTGTTGCATAAACAAGGTCTTGGGTGAAATGTGCCGTATCAGTCTGTCATCTGTGATCGGCTGCCTGCGCGATCAATGGCAACTTTTAGTGATTTCAACAGCTCACGACCGATTTCACCGCCGTCGCCGGAGATTTTGTCGCGGATCACGGCACGCATGGCATCCGTGTGAGCCTTGACCACGCCAAGGGCTCCGTCATCTTCCGGGCAGCCCGGCTGTGTAGCCTCATACAAAGATTTTGCGAACACGGTAATCAGCGGGTAGCCGAACGTACCGCCTTGCCCGCGCAATTCGTGGGCAACCATGTTCATCTCTTCGAAGTGTTTTTTTCGCCCGGCGGGGTTAACCCCGGCGGCTTCGGTGATTTTGGACAGTTTCGCCAGATAGTTTTTCGCCCAGTCGGTAAAGTCCATGGCTTGCCGTTGCAGGGTGTTTTCAGCCTCTTCCAGAATATTATCCGGCAGTTGCAGTGGCCCTTTAAATGCGGCGCCACCGACTTTTTCTTTCAGGGTATTGGGAAGGCGGAAATACCATACATCTGATTCTGTTTTTGGTTTCACCACCTTCTCAGCAGAGTAGACAATGGTGGCATGGCTTTCGTCACCACGACGGCGGTCGTCGCCATTGGGTGGCGGCAAGCGGCGGCGGCGGCGGTCCGGGCCGAAATAGTTTGTACAGGCTACGAACTGGCGCGGATGCTCGATCACTTTCATGACGCGGTCGCTGATAGACTGTGCGGAAAACGGTTTGGCGATGAATTCGGTTACGCCAAGGTCACGCGCGGCTTCCACATATTCTTTATCTGCGGCACCTGAAATCATGATGAAGGGGATGAAGCGGTTCCCGGCTTCCTTTTGCATGCGAACCCAGCGCAAAAGCAGCAGGCCATTAATCGGCGACATCAAAAGGTCGCATAAAATAATGTCAACGTTGGTCAGCCCGGAAGAGACGTTCTGGCTTTTGTTCGCCAGTTGTAGGAACTCAATGGCTTCCTGACCGTTGCGGGCAGTTGTGACCCAGCCGAACCCCAACTGTTTCAGGACACTTTCCATAATATCCCGAATGTAGAGGTTGTCTTCGACCAGAAGAATGGACAAGCGTTCTAGACTGACAGTACTCACGACGGACCCTATAGCTGCTTATGTGCGCGTATCATACACGCCTGTATAATTATATGCAATTTTGCAACACTATAAGAGACAGCTTGTGCCTTGAGAAGTGTTAAGCAGATGGGTATTGTCCAAAGGTTGTTTTGAATTGGGAAACGACCGTCTGTAATAGGCACATTAAGTAAGAGAATGGAAAACCGATGAGTAATGATGTGGGCGGCATTGCCGCAGAGCAATTGCAATCCTTTATCCAGCGCGTCGAGCGACTGGAAGAAGAAAAAGCCAACCTGCTGGCTGATATCCGTGAAGTCTATGCCGAGGCAAAAAGTCAGGGCTTTGATGTCAAAATTATGCGTCAGCTCATTCGTCTGCGGAAAATGGAAGAGCACGACTACATCGAACAGGAAGAAATCCTTGATCTGTACAAACGTGCGTTGGGCATGTCTGTCTAACCTGCTGGGTTAGTCATGGTTTTCCGGGGATGCCGGGGCTTTAAATCCGGTGGGCACACCCTCATCTATGCCCTTGCATGCCCTTTTTTCAGGTTGAGTGAGGTTTAAAATGTCTGCTGACGTATCCACAGATCTATCCGCGGCAACGTTGCCGGGTTGGGACTTGTCTGATCTTTACACATCTCGGGATTGCCCGGAATTGCGACAGGATCTGACCACGGTCGAAAAATTGGCCAGCCGGTTTGAGGCAGACTACGGCGGGAAAGTTGCGGAGCTTGATGGGCCGGGTTTCTTGGCGGCGATACAGGCTTATGAAGCTATTCATGACATTTTGGGCAAGCTGATGAGCTTTGCGCAATTGAGCCATGCCGTTGCCGTCACCGACCCGGAAATTTCTCGCTTCCAACAAAATTTGCAGGAACAGGCGACGGAAATCAGCCAAAAAACCCTGTTCTTTACGCTGGAAATCAATCGGGTCGATGATGATCGGGTGGCTATGTGGCTTGCTGACGCCGATGCCGCCCGTTTTGCCCCGTGGTTGACGCATGTGCGGGCCTTCCGGGACTATCAATTGTCTGACGAAGTGGAAAACCTGCTGCACGAACGTGAAGTCGTGGGGCGGTCCGCGTGGAATCGTTTGTATGACGAAACACTTGCTGCCATGACTTTTCCGTTCAATGGTCAGGATCTGACCATGACCGAAGTGTTCGACAAAATGTCCAGCCCAAAACGGGAAATCCGGGCGGAAGCCGCGTTGACAATTTCCAATGTGTTGACCGACCACAGTCGGGTTTTGACCCTGACCCACAACGTTTTGGCAAAGGAAAAACAGCTGGATGATGCGGCGCGGGGCTATGCCCGCCCCATCAGCTATCGCAACCTTGCCAATCAGGTCGAGGACGAGGTGGTGGATGCGCTGGTGACCGCAGTCAAGTCTGCGTTCCCACGTTTGTCCCATCGGTATTATTCTTTGAAAGCCAAATGGCTGAAGCTGGATAAGCTGTCACACTTTGATCGCAACGCGCCGCTGCCGGGTGATGATGGTCGTCGTTTTGGCTGGGACGAGGCGGTGGAAACCGTAATGACCGCATATGCAGGGTTCAGTCCGAAGCTGGCGGAGGTTGCCAAGCCGTTCTTTGACAACAACTGGATTGATGTTCCGGTTCGTGAAGGTAAGTCTTCGGGTGCGTTTGCCCATCCGACTGTGACCTCGGCTCACCCTTACCTGATGCTGAACTACATGGGGCGCACCCGTGACGTGATGACGCTGGCTCATGAATTGGGTCACGGCGTGCATCAACGTTTGGCAGCAGATCAAGGGCCATTGCTGTCGGATACGCCGCTGACATTGGCGGAAACCGCATCGGTTTTCGGTGAAATGCTGACGTTCCGCTCCGTCCTGAACAGTACGGATGATCCGACTGCTCGCCGGATTTTGCTGTCCGGCAAGGTTGAGGACATGATCAATACGGTGGTGCGCCAGATCGCATTCCATAACTTCGAAACCGCAGTCCATGAGCGCCGCAAATATGGGGAACTGTCCACGGAAGAGTTGGGTGACATCTGGATGGACGTTCAGACTGAAAGCCTCGGTCCGGCATTTGAGCTGGATGAAAGTTATCGTCCGTTCTGGTCCTATATTCCGCATTTCATCCACGTGCCGTTTTATGTCTATGCCTATGCATTCGGTGATTGTTTGGTGAATGCGCTTTATGGTGTGTATCAGGGCGGTCACGAAGGCTTTGCCGACAAGTACATGGACATGTTGCGGGCCGGGGGAACCAAAACCCACCACGAGCTGTTGAAGCCGTTTAATCTGAATGCTGCAGACCCAGCGTTCTGGTCCATTGGACTGGATGTGATTTCCGGTTTCATCGACGAATTGGAGGCGTTGGAAGCCGTATAACCTTCATAACGAAAGTTATACGTTTGCAGAAAGTTGGCAAAGCAGGGCAAAGCCGTAAGAACGCCCTTGCTTTGCAGCTTTTGCGTTGGTAGGAAGATTGTACTGACTTGTGGGTAGTGTCATGCCTGAGACTATACAAAAGTTTTAGGTCATATCTTGGGGAAGACTTTCACTAGAAAAGGTCTCTTTGTTGTGTGACTATTCTGTCGTGTGACGACCCGCAAGGCCGCCAAACATTGTTCACGTTCGGCGAGGTGGCTCAGTGAATGATGAATTACGGATGTGAACGTAGGGAGACGAAACCTAATGAAAATTGCAATACCGAAGGAGCGGCGCGAGTTTGAAACCCGTGTTGCAGCTTCGCCAGATACCGTCAAGAAATTTGTCGGTGCTGGGTGTGAGGTCATGGTCGAAACCGGAGCAGGGGCAAACGCCAGCTTCACAGACGAGGCATACACAGATGCCGGTGCGACAATCATCACAACAGAAGAAGACCTGCTGAAAGACGCAGATGTTGTGTTGAAAGTGCAACGTCCGATGACAAAGGACGAAGGCACAGATGAACTCGGCATGATGAAGAAGGGAGCAACACTGTTCTCGGTATTGCAGGCACTGACAAGCAAGCCGTATGTGGAACAGCTCGCCGCTGCCGGGGTCAACGCCTTTGCCATGGAATTGATGCCGCGGATTTCTCGCGCACAAAGCATGGACGTGTTGTCGTCTCAGTCCAACATCGCTGGCTATAAGGCCGTGATTGATGCGGCTGCCAACTTCAACCGGGCATTCCCGATGATGATGACCGCTGCCGGGACTGTTGCTCCGGCTCGGGTTCTGATCATGGGTGCAGGCGTTGCAGGTTTGCAGGCCATCGCAACGGCGAAGCGTCTTGGTGCTGTGGTCTATGCATTCGATGTGCGTGCTGCAGCAAAAGAACAGGTCGAATCTCTGGGCGGCAAATTTGTCATGGTTGACGAAGAGGCCATGAAGAATGCGGAAACCGCTGGCGGTTACGCAAAAGAGATGGACGATGAGTATAAACGCAAGCAAGCCGAAGCAGTGGCTGAGCAAGCTGCAAAAGCAGATATCATCATCTGTACTGCACTGATCCCCGGTCGTCCGGCTCCGGTTCTGATCCCGGAAGATGTGGTGAAAACCATGAAACCGGGTGCGGTGATCGTTGATTTGGCTGTGGAAACCGGCGGCAACTGCCCGTTGTCCGAGTATGGCAAAACTGTCGAAAAATACGGTGTCACCATTATGGGTGAAGCCAACGTTCCGGGCCGTGTGGCATCCGATTCTTCCATGCTGCTTGCGAAGAACTTCTGGAACTTCCTGTCAACGATGATCGACAAGGAAACCAAAGATCTGAAACCGGATATGGAAGACGAGTTGGTTAAAGGCACGCTGGTCGCCAATGATGGCAAGGTCGTGCATCCGGCTCTGACCGCTGAAGGAGACAAATAATGGCTGCAGAGACCATTGCAGATAAAGCTGCCAATCTGGCGGCTCAGGCAGGCGATCTGGCTCAGTCCATCGCGGCCCAGTCCCATGAAGTCGTGGCACAGGTTGTCCCGGCAACAGAAGGTTCCGATCCGTTCTGGTACCTGTTTACCATCTTCGTTCTGGCTGTTTTTGTTGGCTACTACGTTGTTTGGCGTGTGACCCCGGCGTTGCACTCACCGCTGATGGCGGTGACCAATGCGATCTCCTCCGTGATTATTGTCGGTGCGTTGATTGCAGCCGGTCCGGCAGACTTCTCTGCCTCGCAAGTGTTGGGTTTCTTTGCGGTGATTTTGGCGTCGGTTAACATTTTCGGCGGCTTCATCGTGACTCAGCGCATGCTGTCCATGTTCAAAAAGAAAAGCTAGTAGGGGGCCTTAAAAATGGCAGCGGAAAGCGTAACCATGCTCGCCTACATCATTGCGGGCATCTGTTTCATCATGGCGCTGAAAGGGCTCTCCTCACCGGAGTCTGCGCGTCAAGGTAATATGTACGGTATCGTCGGTATGACGATTGCCATCATCACCACACTGGCATCCCCGGTTGTGGTCAACTACGTCTGGATTATTCTGGGTATTGCTATCGGTGGCGGCATCGGTGCGGTTATCGCACGTAAGATCGTCATGACGGCACTGCCGCAGCTGGTCGCAGCGTTCCACAGCCTTGTCGGTTTGGCGGCTGTGTTCGTGGCAACGGCGGCTCTGTTGGCTCCAGAAGCTTATAACATCGGGACCACCGGCAATATCCATACCGGGTCTTTGATTGAAATGTCCTTGGGTACGGCAGTGGGTGCGATCACCTTCACCGGGTCCTTGGTCGCATTTGCCAAATTGCAGGGTTTGGTCTCCGGTAAGCCGCTTCAGTTCAAGGGACAACATATCCTGAACCTGTTGCTGGGCATTACCATGCTGGTTCTGATCGCCGTATTCTCCGGCACGGAAAGCAAAACCCTGTTCTTTATGATCTTGCTGATCTCGTTGGCTCTCGGCTTCTTGCTGATCCTGCCGATTGGTGGTGCGGATATGCCGGTTGTGGTGTCCATGTTGAACTCCTATTCCGGTTGGGCAGCATGTGGTATCGGCTTCACTTTGGCCAACAGCCTGTTGATTATCACGGGTGCTTTGGTCGGTGCTTCCGGTGCGATCCTGTCCTACATCATGTGTAAGGGCATGAACCGTTCGTTCTTTAACGTGATCCTTGGTGGTTTCGGTGGCGATGATGCCGCTGCTTCTGCTGCGGACATGGGTGATCGTACGGCGAAATTGGGCTCTGCAGATGATGCTGGCTTCATCATGAAAAACGCATCTAAGGTCATTATCGTTCCGGGTTACGGTATGGCTGTTGCGCAAGCGCAGCATGCTCTGCGTGAAATGGCTGACTCCTTGAAAGCTGAAGGCGTCGAAGTCAAATACGCAATCCATCCGGTTGCTGGTCGTATGCCGGGGCACATGAACGTGCTGTTGGCAGAAGCCAACGTGCCGTATGACGAAGTGTTTGAGCTGGAAGAAATCAACCACGAATTCTCCACTGCTGATGTGGTCTACGTGATTGGTGCGAACGACGTGACCAACCCGTCCGCCAAAACCGACCCGTCCAGCCCGATCTATGGTATGCCGATCCTTGAGGTCGAAAAAGCCAAAACCGTGCTGTTCGTGAAACGGTCCATGGCAACCGGTTATGCAGGTGTGGATAACCCGCTGTTCTTTGCTGACAACACTATGATGTTGTTGGGCGATGCGAAGAAAATGACCGAGGAAATTGTCCAAGCCCTGTAAGGCTTGCTTCATCCTCAACTGTAAAAGAGCGGCCTGCACGGGCCGCTCTTTTTGTATGCAGTCGGGCTTAAAGATTTTTATCCATAGCGTAGTTATGGATGTCGACGCCGTGGCGGTGTCCCTTGCATGGCTTCATTATAGCGCCTGTCCCTGAGTGGGTTGGGGCGCAGTAAAAGCAGTCAATGTGCCTGTTGCGTTCAAGCTTGTTAAAGCCACAGGGTGTTGTGCTTTCAATGCTTAGAAGCCCAGGCCCTAATGATGCGCATTTGGTTTGCTGGAAACATGGCAAGGCGAGGAGAGAGATTGCAAGAAGGGTGGTTCTCTTTCACAAACCTTCGCTGCATCTTATGCTTTGCAGGCACAAAAAAACCGCCGATGGCAGAGCCAAGAGGCGGATTTTGGTATCACCGTCCATTCAAAAGAACTGAGGTTTCGGCACGCTGTTATCCACTCCCGACCTGATGGTTCAGGCCGGGTGAAGTGCATTGGTGCCACACTGTTAGGTGTGTAGTGGCTTCCTAGAAGCCTTCGCGTTCCAGACGCTTGCGTTCCAGCTTGCGTGCGCGACGAACAGCTTCAGCATTTTCACGAGCTTTTTTCTCGGACGGCTTTTCAAAGCTGCGGCGCAGTTTCATTTCACGGAAAACGCCTTCACGTTGCATTTTCTTTTTCAGGGCTTTCAGAGCTTGATCGACATTATTGTCGCGAACGAGAACGTGAACTATTTGTCTATCCTCCAGTTGTGGCGGAGCGCATGTTTCAGGGCGCGTCCTGCCGGGTGTCACCAATGCGATGGTATCAGTTCAATTGTCGACCGCCGCAATATTGCAGCGGTTAACGACGAGTGGCACTTCCTAACACACACAAGATGGCTTGTGAAGCCGAAATTTCAACGGTTCTGCGACTTTGTGCATGCTGATTTTAATTTAGTTGGCTGGGGTTTCTGCCTCGGCCTTTGCCGCTTCACGAATGGCCTGAATACGGCGCAAACGCAATATGCGAGGATCCGTTGTTCCCTGAATACGACGCACAATGTACACAATCAGGCTGACCAAGCAGACAAAGCCGACAATGGTAAAGAAGATGTAGTAGTGAATGTGGTCAAGAATGTGTTCGTTATCATTCAAAATGCCTTTAAAGGCTTTCCCCAGCAGATAGCCACCGCCGGCAAAGGCGATGCCCCAAACAAATGCGGCAATGAAATTGAGGGCTGCAAATCGGGGGTGGCGGATGCCGTTCATGCCGATAACAAACGGGCTGACATTGCGCAGGCCATAGATAAATCGGAATGACAGAATAAACGCGGTTTCGTGTTTCTTCAGCAGGCGGAAAACGGACCGGGATTTCTGTTTCATCTTTGGGCGACGCATCAGGAGCTTGGTGCCCCATTTCTTGCCGATGGTGAAGTACACCTGATCGCCAAAGAAAGTCCCAAGAACGGCAGTGATAAACACCAACGGCAGATTCATGAAGCCAAGCGCAGCAAATGCACCGGCAATGATAACAATGGTTTCGCCCTCAAGAAATGTGCCGATTAAAATCGCCACATATCCCCATGCATGGAGGAATTCCTTAAGGTCCGAGTAGCCAAGGGATTGAAGCAGAGATTCCACGGGTACGACCTAAAAATTGGCTGTTCTGTCGCAACTGGGCAGAGAACAGCATGACTGGATATGTTGTTTATAGACCTAATGGGTACTGTTTTTCCAGCGCGGAATGACCCGAGTTGTATGTCCCATTTTCCGGCCTGAGCGCGGTTCCGATTTACCGTACAAATGCAGCTTGGTATTGGGGTCCGACAAGGCCTTTTCCCATGCTTCAATGTCGGAGCCGAGCAGATTTTTCATTTCGGCATTGCTGTGTCGTTCCGAATTGCCAAGGCGAACATTACAGACAGCCCGCAGGAATTGCTCAAACTGATCGGTGATGCAGGCGTCCATGGTCCAGTGTCCTGAGTTATGCGGACGTGGAGCCATTTCATTGACCACGACTTGTCCTTCGTGGGTAATGAACATTTCCACCGCCAAAAGGCCTTCCAGCTTCAACTCAACCGCTGCATGGTGGGCAATGGCGTTGGCCCGTTCAGCCTGAGCCTCGGTAATGGAAGCCGGGGCCCGTGTCACATCCAGAATATGATTGGTGTGAATATTCTCAACCACGTCATAGGTACTGACGTCACCGCGGGCGGAGCGAGCAACAATGACGGAGACTTCACGGGTAAAACTGACGAAGCCTTCAAGGATGGATGGCGATTCCGCAATGGCTTTCCATGCGGCATCGGCCTCAGCCGGGGAGTTGATTCGAACCTGTCCTTTGCCATCATAGCCAAAACGACGGGTTTTAAGGATGCAGGGCGTACCAAGGTCCGCAATGGCCTCGCGTAGTCCCTCGATGCTGTCGATGGGTTTCCATGGCGCGGTTGGGGCGCCGATCTTATTGAAAAAGGTTTTTTCCAGCACGCGATCTTGTGCTGTTTCCAGCACGGTCCATGACGGGCGCACCACGGTCTTTTGTGCAAGCCGAGCAACGCTGTCAGCAGGAATATTCTCAAATTCAAAGGTGACGACGTCTACGGCTTCAGCGAAGGCATCCAATGCGTCCAGATCGTCATAGGCTGCAACGGTGTGGTATGCGGCGACTTCAAAGGCCGGGGCATCTGCTTCAGGGCAGTAAATGTGGCAGTGATAGCCCATTTGTGCGGCAGCCTGAGCCGCCATGCGGCCCAATTGACCACCGCCCAATATGCCAATGGTCGAGCCCGGAGCAATAACCGGAGGAGACGCCTTCGTCATGAGTTTATGTCCGTTATCGTAGTTATAGGGCAGGGGTATCGACGGGAATTTCCGCAACCGATGCCGTTTGTTTGGCGCGCCATGCGTCTAATGCTTCGACCACTTTCGGATCGCTTGTGCCGAGAATGGAAGCGGCAAGCAAGGCGGCGTTGATGGCTCCGGCTTTACCGATAGCCAATGTACCAACCGGGATGCCACCAGGCATTTGAACGATGGACAGCAGGCTATCCATACCGTCAAGGGCGCGGCTTTGTACGGGAACACCTAACACCGGGACCGAAGTCATGGCAGCGGTCATTCCCGGCAAGTGGGCTGCGCCACCGGCGCCCGCGATAATGACCTTGATGCCGCGTTCGCGTGCGGTTTTGGCATAATCAGCCATACGATCCGGTGTTCTGTGCGCTGAAACAATACGTGTTTCATAGCTGACACCAAGAGCATCCAGAGTTTCTGCCGCATTGCGCATGGTATCCCAGTCAGACTGGCTACCCATGATGATTCCAACCAAGGCTTGGGTCATAAGGTGAAGGCTTCCTGTCGGTTAAGTGTCAAAGCATTCGCAGTTTAAAACATATACAAAAGCGGCGAAACAGCCGCTTGATGCTGAATTCGTAAAACAGAATGATTGTGTGGGTGTATACCCTTATCCGGGCTGATTAGGCAATGATGTCCGGGTGAAGTGCCGCCTCAAGACTGACAATTTCATCCTTCAGAATCAATTTGCGTTTTTTCAGACGCTGCTTCTGCAGTTGATTCGCCACCACATCGGTGTCCAAGCGACTGATCACGTCGTCAAGGTCACGATGTTCCAGTCGCAAAACCTCCAGGCGGCTGATTATTTCTTCTTCAGAAAGGTTCATGTCCTTAAAGCACTAAAATGATTTACTATGTGTACCGTAACAGATTTTCTTCATGGGTGGTACGCTTTGCGTCCTTTCGGTGGAAAAATCTGATTGCAGCAGGTCGTATCGGTGCGATTGTGCAGAATGAACAAAGGGGACCTCTATGCCTAAGTCGGTTGTCAAACGTATAGGAATTCTGACCAGTGGCGGCGACTGTGCCGGGCTGAATGCTGTGATCCGGGCTGTCGTTGCTCGGGCGGTGCGGCACTATGATATGGAAGTCTATGGGATCATGGACGGCAGTATGGGCCTTATGACCCGGCCTTTGCAGTACGTCAAACTTGATTTGAATATCTTTGCCGGGGATATCCTGCGCATGGGCGGAACCATGTTGGGGACCACGAATAAAGGCGATCCCTTTGCTTTCCCAATGCCGGATGGCAGCAAGCAGGACAGGTCTCAAGACTTTATTGATGGCTATAATGAATTGGGGTTGGATGCCTTGATCGTGATCGGTGGTGATGGCAGTCAGGCAATTTTGCGCAAGTTATGCCGCAAGGGCGATATCCCAATGATCGGCATTCCGAAAACCATTGATAACGATGTGCCGTTTACCGAATCGGCGGTTGGTTTCAGCAGCGCTATTCGGGTCTGTGTGGATGCATTGGATCACTTGCAGCCGACAGCGGCAAGCCATCACCGGGTAATGATTTGTGAGATGATGGGCCGGGATGCAGGCCACATTGCGCTGCATTCAGGGATTGCCGGGGGTGCAGACGTCATTCTGATACCAGAGATCCCGTATACCCTTGACAGCGTCGTTGCCAAATTGAAACAGGTCCACGAAGAAGGCCGCCGTCATGCGCTAGTTGTCGTGGCAGAGGGTGTTGCCATGGAAAACGGCGAGATGGCAACCCGACGCATGAGTGACGGTCAAAAACGTTATGGCGGAATTGGTGATTACCTGAGCGAAGAACTATCCAATCGCATGGAAGTCGAATCTCGTGTGACCGTTCTTGGACATGTGCAACGTGGCGGCACGCCTTCGGCTTCTGATCGGGTTTTGGCCTCTTCATTTGGGGTGCATGCGGTGGACCTTGCCGCACGGGGCCGATTCGGACGCATGGTGGCGTGGCGTGACCGTGGTGTTATGGATGTGGGGATTGATGATATCGTTGCCGTTGGCGCACGTCAGCTTGACCCACATGATCCGTTGGTCCACACCGCACGAGGCCTTGGAACATACGTTGGGGAAATCTGATCCTATCCCCGATTCGTTTTTATAATTGAGCGATGGGACCGACATCCCGGCCCCATCGTTTCAATGCGCTGCAATCAAGTCCAAACAGGTCGAGGACCCTGAAAATATTGTGGTTGATCAAGTCATCAACCGTTTCCGGTCGGCTATAAAATGCCGGCATTGGCGGTGCTACGATTGCGCCGATTTCCGTGACGGCTGTCATGGCACGTAAATGTCCAAGGTGCAGGGGCGTCTCACGAACCATCAATATCAGCTTGCGGCGTTCCTTCAGGGTGACATCCGCCGCGCGTGTAATCAGCGTATTGGCAATCCCCGATGCAATTTCCGACATAGTGCTGACGGAGCACGGGGCAATTATCATGCCCATGGATGGAAATGATCCACTGGAAATCGGGGCGGCAATATCATTGGGACGATAGACGACATCAGCCAGCGCGTGAACGTCTTTAACTTTGAAATCAGTCTCATAGGCCAGCGTAATTTCTGCGGCTTGGGTCATAATCAAATGCCGCTCAATGCCCAGCTCCCTTAAGGTTTCGAGCAATCGAATGCCATAAATGACGCCTGAGGCACCAGAAATACCGACAGTAATTTTAGCGAGCATTGCCAATTCCTTTTAATCCTTTGGTTGCGCAAAGGCTATTGCAAGCACATTATTTGCAATTTTTTTACATTCTGATCTGGAGAAACCAAACAGCCAACCTTAAACTTTATATATGCCATGTGATGTGGTCTTACAGAATGGAGAATGCCGATGAGTACTGATACGCACGTTGAAGCGCTGAAGGACAAGCATAACGCCATTAAAAAAGCGATCCATCAGGAAGCCGTAAGGCCTTACCCCGACGAAAACACGATCAACACGTTGAAAAAACAAAAGCTCCTTCTGAAAGATGAGATCCAACGTGCCACGCTCAATTAGGTATTGAGCTCTAAACAAATTCAGGTAAGTCACAAAAAAACAGCGGCGCATCACAATTATGATGCGCCGCACTTGTATGTGGCCCATGGGCCAATCGCGAATCAGTCTTCGTCAGAGAAGTTGGTCTGCGGTTCGTCTTCATCAACAACAGGCTGCGGATTAGGATTACGCATTTTTGCCACGATGACGGCTTTTTCCAGATCTGCCTCTGTGCATAGCCCCAAGGTTACTGGGTTGCGCGGCTTGATCGCAGCGGTGTTCCAGTGGGTTTTGTCGCGGATGGCTGCAATGGTGGTTTTGGTGGTTCCCAGCAGGCTGATGATTTGGGAGTCAGCAAGGTTGGGGTGATGTTTCAAAATCCATGCAATCGCGTCCGGGCGATCCTGACGTTTGGATACCGGTGTATAGCGTGCGCCTTTAGAGCGGGCTTGCGGTGCCGGAATGTCAGTATGACGAGATTTCAGACGTTCCACAGGATCAGCTTCGCAACGAGCAATTTCCTCACGCGTAAGCTGACCGTTCATGATCGGGTCCTGTCCGACGATGCTGACTTGGACGTCACCATCTGCAATGGCCTGGATCTCTAACTCATGCATGCCGCAAAAGTCCGCAATTTGCCGAAATGTCAGTCCTGTGTTATCGACCAGCCAAACGGCGGTGGCTTTCGGCATTAGTGGCAGAGCCATGGCTTTCCTCATTTCATTTTTATTAGTCAACAGTTCTGGTCCCGGTTTTACAGGGCAGAGCAGGAAAGACCTGTTCTGCACCGTAAAGGTCCGAGGGCTTTGGTGCAAAGCGGTGCGCCAAGGCTTACGGGATCAGCATGATTTTACCGATGTGCTGCGAAGATTCCATCAGTTCATGTGCTGCACTAGCGTTTTCTAGCGGGAAAGTCTTGTAAATTAAAGGCTTCATTTTGCCTTGATCGAGCAACGGCCAGATTTTTTCCCGCAAACCAGCGGCAATCCGTGCTTTATCAGCATCGGATTGAGAACGCAAGGTCGAGCCAGTAAAGGTCAGCCGTTTCAACATAACCGGCATAAAGTTGAATTCGACTTTGGACCCTTTCAGGAAGGCAATGCTGACATGACGCCCGCCGGGTGACATTGCTTTGACATCGCGGGACAGGTAATCACCGCCAACCACGTCCAGAACCACATCCACGCCTTTGCGTGGGCTGTTGCGGATTACGTCTACGTAATCCTGTTCGCGATAGTTGATGCCGCAGTCCGCCCCCATATCCAGACAGGCCTGAACTTTTTCAGCACTGCCGGCTGTGGCAAACACATAGGCACCCATGCTTTTCGCCATTTGAATAGCGGTAGAGCCAATGCCACCTGTACCGCCGTGGATCAGGAAGGATTCTCCGGCCTTCAGGTCGCCACGTTCCACAATGTTGTGGTAGACGGTGAAATAGGTTTCCGGCAGGGCTGCCGCTGCCAATGCATCCAAATTCTTGGGGAAGGGCAGGCACAGCGGCACATCAGCAAGGCAATAGTTGGCATAACCGCCACCGTTGACCAGTGCGCAAACATTTTGCCCCATGAGGGCGGCATCAACGCCGGGGCCAAGCTTGACAATCTCACCGGCAACTTCCAAGCCGGGGATGTCGGATGCTCCGGGCGGCGGCGGATAGTTGCCTTCGCGTTGCACAACATCGGGACGGTTGACACCAGCAGCTTTAACATGGATCAGGACTTGGCCTTCACCCGGTTCCGGCATGGGCCGTTGTGTTGGGACAAGACCTTCTGGCCCGCCAAATTCCTTGATTTCTACGCAGGTCATGGTGTCTGGCAAAGTCTGAGACATCTAAGGTCCTCCTGATAGTCGTGAAAACGGATACGCACACAAACAGATGGTACGTAATTTGGTGCTTTGAAAGTCCTGTCTGCTAAGATTGGGTAATTTCTCGGCATGGAATGATCCAAAGGAAATATGACATGGATACGGATGAAGACAAGCCCCGTCAGCGCGAATTCATGCCTGAGGACGTATCTGCGCTGTCTGTGCAGGAGCTTCAGGACTGGATTGCCTTTATGCAAACGGAAATCCAGCGTGCTGAAATCGCCATTTCCACCAAACACCATGTGCGGGGCGATGCAGAGGCTTTATTCCGTTGAATCGGACATGTTGGCGATGACCCAAAATCCGACGGCGCGGTTTCCCGCGCCGTGGTGAGAAGTGTTAGGCGGCTTGTCCACCTTGGTCGGTGCCGTCATTGGCTTTGGGTGCGGTTAACGCCTTGGCGTCTTGACCGTGAGCAATTGGGATTTTGCGTGGTTTTTTATCCTCAGGCACAATCCGTTCCAGCTCCACATGCAGCAGGCCGTTATCCATGCTGGCACTGATGACTTGAATGTGGTCTGCCAGTTCAAAACGCCGTTCAAAAGACCGAGTGGCAATGCCGCGGTGCAGATATTGGCCACCATCGACTTTGCCTTTGGCGGTTTTATCCTCTGAAATCCGACCAGAAATTGTCAGCGCATTATCTTTGGCTTCAATTTCAAGGTCATCTTCAGAAAACCCGGCAACAGCCATGCTGATGCGGTACAGGTTTTCGCCATTTCGTTCGATATTGTACGGTGGGTAGGCCGACGTGGTGTCTTCTTGACGGCCTAGGCTATCCATCAGGCGACCGATATTGTCAAAACCGATAGCAAAGCGGTGCAACGGGGAAAGATCATAGCTACGCATGGTATCCTCCTTTTTGAGCGATTCCAAAATCTTTGGGTGCGAAAGCCACCCATCCAAGTGTTGGCCCCGGTGTCGGCGACCAACATTGATGATATAGGAAGGAGGATTTTATCTGTCAATTGTGTTAATGTATTGATAATGAACGTTATTTTTTTATAATTGTTTTGGCGTCTTCAGTTTTTGCTTCATCAGAAAGCGCCACTTGTTGCGCTGCGTTCAGAACCTGATCCGAAGTTAAGCGCGAGGCAGAAGGGGCCGCTATCGCTTGATCAGGGGCTTGATCCACAGTTGCAGATGTCACCGCCGCCGATACGGTCCCGTCTGTGACAGGTGCGGCTGGCGGTGGTTCCGTCGGAAGCTGGGTGTTGTCGGCATCCGGCGTTGGGGAGTGGACGGCAACTGTGGCAGGGAAATCGGCCCATTGCACGCTGTGGAAGATTTGGGCTTCTTTAATCCCTTTTAGTTTCCGGGGGGGCTGCATGGTGATTGGATAGCCCCGATCAGCAATCAGTTCGTTAACCACGTTGGAAATAAAAATTTGACCGGGGCCGGATTGATCGCAAGTCCGGGAGGCCAGTTGGACGGAACTGCCAAACAGATCGTTGTCCTCGCGGATGGGTTCCCCTGTGTTCAGGCCAATCCGCAACTGGAATTCTTCAGTCGGGTGCTCCGCATTGTGGGCAGCAACTGCGCGCTGGATGGCAACGGCAGCTTCAATTGCATCTGCCGGGGTTTGAAAACAAGCCATAATTCCGTCGCCAGTGTGTTTGACTTCCTCACCGTTGAATTGGGCTAGAGCTTGCCGAACAATGGCATTGTGGCGCCGGATATAGGTTTGGGCCGCATCATCCCCGCGTTTATAGGTAATCAGGGTTGAACTGACGATGTCGGTAAACATGATGGTCAGGATTTTTGCCCCGGTAATCCGATCTGATGGGCGGTTCCAGCTACGCATGGCGTTGGCAACGTCATCGAATGCATAGTCCGGTTGCTCGGCAAAGGCAGTAAAGGCTTCGTATCCGGCTCTGTACATGTCTGCGTAACGGGTATCTGCCATATATCCGTCCAGCTTGCGGCAGAAGTTGGCCGCCAAGGCTTGTCGCCCTCCAAGCAAGGTGATGGCTTCCTGTGTCAGGTCCAGGATTTGTGTTTCATTTAAATCGGTACGTTGTCCCAAGTTGCTGCAGGCACCAGCCATAATCAGGTTCAGGCCAAATTTATTGTAGGTATCAAGCTGAGGACAAACGTCCTTCAGGATGGTGATGACCCCGGTCAGGTAGCGCATCATCGACATGCGCTGTTTGTCAGGTACGGAAGAAATTGCATCGTCTTCTGCTTCTGTTGATGCGGTTTCCTCGGTGGCGGCTGCCGGTTTGGGTTTGTTCTCAGGCGGTTTTGTTTTCTCAGGTGCAGCGGGCGGATTGGGTGCCGGGGGAGGGGCATCGACCGGGATTTCGATGTTTATTTCCGGCTCTTTTTCCAAAAGCCCCGGATCATTGACGAATAGGGCCGGGGGGCCGTCCTGTGCATTGCGATCCGCATCCTGCGGGCGATCACGTAAATCAGGAGAGGGGTTATCCTCCTGCATGTCGATGAAAAAGTCATCGGGCAGGTCACCCGATTTACCGCCGAAGTTGGGAATGTAACGACTGACCAAGGGGAGGGCCGCCAGCAGGAATACCACCAAAAATGTCCCAAATAGGACGGGTGGAATATTATGCTTGGCAACGTGTTGCCCCAGAACATTGGTTTTCAACAAAAGAGAGGCAATGGCCGTGACCCCGGCAGCAATTACCAACGCGCTGAGGGTCATCATGGTGACGCCTGTGATGACTTGCCGAGGTTTCAATTGCGGCTTGCTGTCGGCATCCGGTGCGTATTGGGCAAAGGGGTCGTGGGCTGCGCCGCTGCCAGCCTGAGCCGCAGCCCGTTTGTGCTTACGCAGTTTCTTTTTGAACTCAACCAGATCAGGGCTAATGCGGACGACGGCTTCTTCGTAATGGTTGGTGTCGGGGGTATAGGTCTCCCGGACCAGTTTTGTCGCCCGTTCAAGGGTTGTTTCAATGGTCTTGGCTTCTGAAAGTGCTTCGTCACGGTCAGATGATGGATAACGGGCATGTAAAACCCAGCCGGAGTATTCCAGCGTATACAATTCATAAGTAACGATGCGGACAGAGTTCGACATGGGTCCTCGGTTGCGATGGCAATGGCGGACGTTGCCGTCAGCCTAACAGCTATGTCTTAACATATCCATAAGTCGTCAGTCTGTGTGCGCTGTCAACCGCACATAAAAAATGCCGCCTCAGCTGAGGCAGCATTTTTGTGTCGTCTCGTGACCAATATGGTCCAGCAAGTCCGGGAAATCCCGCAAAAGCTTATTTCAGGCCAAAGCCGGAAAAACGCTTTTTGAACTTTGCCAGCTGACCGCCTTGGTCGTTCAGGCGATGGACACCAGTCCAAGCCGGATGAGATTTCGGGTCAATGTCCAAGCGCATTACTGCGTCCGGGCCGCCCTTGGTGGAGCGAGTCATAAACTCGGTTCCGTCCGTCATAATGACCTTCATTTCTTGATAGGTCGGGTGAATATCTTTTTTCATCGTCGTCATGCTCCCGAATGAGGGCGTAGTCGTTACCAGAACAAGCGTGTCCTGTCCAGAGTTATCTCTGGGTCAATTTAAATTCAATACGCCGATTGCGCCGATAAGCCTCCGTCGTGCTGCTAGAATCAATGGGTTGAAACTCCCCAAATCCTGCTGCAACCAGCCGATTGGCCGGGACACCGGCGGCGATGAGGTGACGTACCACAGAAATCGCCCGAGCAGAAGACAATTCCCAGTTTGATTGGAATTTTTTTGTCGAAATCGGAATGCGGTCAGTATGTCCATCGATGCGTAACACCCAATCGATGTCATTGGGAATTTCCCGGCTGATATCCAAAAGAGTCTTGGCAAGGGTGTGGAGCTGCTGTTTCCCTTCATCGCCAAGCTCAGCAGAGCCTTGGGCAAACAGGACTTCAGATTGAAAGACGAAGCGATCTCCTTGAACCTGTATTCCCCCATGTTTGCTGAGCACGCTGCGTAGGCGTCCAAAAAAATCGGAGCGATAGCGGGCAAGTTCCGTAACCTTGCTGGCAAGTGCTTGGTTAAGGCGTTGTCCCAAATTGGCAATCTGGATTTTTTGCTCTTCAGCAAGTTTTTCAGAGGCATCAAGAGCGTCGTTCAGGCGGGCCATCTCTTGCCTGAGTACGGAAAGCTGTTGGTTAAGCAGGGCGGCTTGGGCGCGGGCTTCCTCACTAAGGTGGCGTTCCTCAGCCAAGGCTTTGTCTTTTTCACCCAGTGCTCCGTCCAGCTCCATGACCTTGTTCTCAAGCTCTGCCTTCAGGGCTTGCAGGGCGGTAATGTCCGCTTTCATCTGGGTGTATTCATCGGAAATGCCTTGCAGGGTTTCGGCACGGGCACTGGCACTTGCCAATTCACCGGACAATTGGGCAAGGTCGGTTCGCAAATCCGAGTTGGTTTTCCGTTCAAGTGACAACAGTTCCGACAGTTCAGTGACTTGTCGGTTAAGGCGGTTGAGGGCTTCGTCGCGCCCGGACAAAGCCTGCCCCATAAAGAATTGGGCCAGCACAAAGACCAACAGGACGAACAGAACCAAAATCAGCAGGCTGGAGATAATATCGACGAATCCGGGCCAGATATTGCCGGACTCAGAGCGTCTGGCTCGGCGGATACTCATTGTGAGGAGCCTTGGGATCGTGTGTCGGCGACTGCTGCGACTGTGCGGGATAGGACTTTGATTTCATTGCGTACATCCCGAGACAGTTCAGAACGTCCACGGGTCATTTCATCCAACAGGGCAGATACACCGTTTTCAATGCTGCGCGGCAATGTTTTGAGGGCAAGGCGGACGTCATTGTCCATGCCTTGTCCCGGCTTGTTAAGGTTTTCCAAACCGGACAGCAGCGCGGATTGATTTTCAGCCAATTTTAGCATGACTGCCTGCTGTGTGTGCATGTGTTCAGACAGGATGTCCAAACGTTGGGCCAGTTCCCTGATTTCACGGGTGGTGGTAATGGCACTTTCATCGCTGCGGCTGGTCAGGCGTTGTAGCTCGGTCAGGCTTTCAGCCGTTTGTTCCAGCAAAGCCCCGATATAGGCCGGAACGCTGCTATCGCCCTCGATGGCACTTCCCCCGGCAGATAACCGTGTAAGACCGGAAAGCCAGTCCTCGACCTGATTGAAGAACGAGTTGTGTGCCTGTCCCATTTGCAGATCAAGAAAACCGATTACCAGAGACCCGGACAACCCCAGTAAAGAGGATGAAAACGCAGTGCCCATACCAGACAATGGTGCTTTCAGGCCGTCTTTCAGGTCGGCGAAGACTTGTGTCATATCGGCCCCGGTGACGGACAGATCCCCAATGACGGCGGCGACGGCGCTGATGGTGTCCAAAAGCCCCCAAAATGTGCCCAGCAGGCCAAGGAAGATGGCAAGACCGATGAAATAACGGGAAATATCCCGGCTTTCATCCAATCGCGCGGAAAGGCTATCCAGCAAGGACCGCGTTGCAACGGCTGAGAGGGTCAGGCGGCCTTGGGCTTTGCTGCGTTGCTTGCGGTCTTCCAGCATTCTTGCCGTAGGGGCCAGCAGGTGCGGTTCGGCAGAGGAGAGGGACGACGGCGCGTCAGATTGGAAGCTTTCAGCCCAGCGGAGTTCCGGACCAAGGGCAAGGACTTGTCGAAACGCAAAAAGAATACCGATCAGTACCGTGCCGCAAATCAGCCCGTTCAGGGCCGGATTCGCCATGAATGCAGCTTGCAAATCGGCAAATAGCAATGCGGCCGCGACCCCGACCGCCAGCAGGAATAATACCATTCGGCGGATATAGCGGGTTGGCGGCTGCATGGCATGTGTCCTTGATTAAAACGTTACAGACGATCCGGGCTGTTCGGGTTACGGGGCGGAAACAGTGACATCGACGCGATCCGGTTTGCCGCCTGTGGCCTGGTCGCCCATTGCGCGGACCTGAATCCTAGTATTGCGGATGTCATGTTGCAACAAATAGGAACGAGCAGCCAAGGCACGGGACAGGGACAGTCGACGGGATTTGCTGCGGTCATCGGATTTGGCAAAGGCCATCAGTTGTACGCTGCTGTCCGGGTTTGCCAGCAATTCATCCACCACACCTTTCAGCAATACACGGTGGGTATCACCAAGGTGCGCTTCACCTGCGTCAAAGACCAGAGCAATCGTAGCCGTATTGGCATTGACCGATTCGGATGGTGCAACCGGGGTCTTCGGCGGGGTCACAGCGGCAACGTCAACAGCTTCCGGTTCCGGTACGGCAGTGATCTGTGCCGGGGCGGGGGGTGGAGCCGGTGCAATAACCGGAAGATCCGGGGCCGGTTCGATGGCTTTTGGTGGTTCCGGCATAGCAGTCGGTGGAGCCGGCGGGGGTGTTGGGGTATCCGGGATTGCCACCGCGACTTTGGTTTCTTGTGGATTGCCCACTGTTTTTGCTGTGTTTACGGTTGAGTCAGGCTGTGCCGGAGCCGGAGCTGGCGTTGGTTCAGTCACGGCTGGTTGTTGTGGCTGGGGCATTGCTGTCGGTGGTGCAACAGCCACAGCCGTTTCCGGTTTGTCCTGTTTCACGATTGCTTTGGGGGCAGCGGACGAGGCTGATTCGACCACAGGTGCTTTGGCGACGACTTTCGGCTTGTGCGTGGTGCTGATTTTTCGTTGTGGCGGCGGGGTCAGGTAAACCTTCACGCCCGGCGGCGGTGTCAGGACGACCCTTTGGTCTTCGGGCATAACAAGTTTAAAGCCGTCTGTTGAGGACGAGCCGATCGGAACCAAAGTCCCTTGGGTCGAGTTGCCTGTTTTTACCCCTTTGGGCGGCTGCAGAATCAGGTGCTGCATGCCGGCTTTGTTTTCCAGTGGCATCAACGGTTTAACGCCGTCGAAAATTTCAAATTGGAGTTGCTGAGGCTGCTGTGCTTGGGGTGTGCCCCATTCAACGTCGGCATCTCCACCCCCGATGATAACTTGAGCAGAGGCAACAGAGGGTCCGGCTCCATATATTAAAGCTGCAGTTCCAAGCCAAAGCCATGTCCGTAGATTTGGTTTCGCCACGTTCGGAGCCCCCCTAAGTTGGCTGATGATGCGCACAAGCGCCGCAATAGACTATCAAAGCACACAATAGCCAATAAAGTGGGGATTGGTAAAGGTTTGAGATAGGCTGTTTTTGTTCGGTCTTTGTGCGGAAATAAAAAAAGCCTGCACAAATGGAATCCGTGCAGGCTGAAGAATGGTTTTTTTAAGGGTTAGCCTTCGTTTGCGCCGCGCAATAGGCGCAGGAATGGACCCTGAAGTTTACGGTTGGTTGCCATCGGGTTGCATTTTTCCATAACCTTCTGGCTGCCGTCCGTGCCGACGACGACGCCCCCGGCTTCTTGGACCAGCAAAAGACCAGCGGCGATGTCCCAAAGTTTCAGGTCTTCTTCCCAATAGGCATCAAGACGACCGGCGGCAACATAGGCCAGGTCAAGGGCAGCAGAGCCAAAGCGGCGGATGCCTGCAACTTCACCCATAACCGCGCGCAGTTGAGCCTGATAACGCGGATGGTCGCCTCTGCCCAAGTGCGGAATGCCGGTGCCGATGACGGAGTTTTCCAGACGTGTCCGGGCCGATACGCGCAAACGGCGTTCGGTGTACGGAGCATCAAGGAATGCGCCTTTGCCTTTTTCGGCAAAGTACAGCTCGTCGGTAATCGGGTTGTGAACAACTGCGGCAATGATTTGACCGTCACACTCAAGGGCGATGGAAATCGCAAAGTGTGGGATGCCGTGCAGGAAGTTTGTGGTGCCGTCCAGCGGGTCAATGATCCAGCGGTGGCTTTGGTCTTCGCCTTCGACAACGCCGCTTTCTTCCATTAGGAAGCCAAATTTCGGACGGGCCTTGGACAATTCTTTGTACAGGGTGTTTTCCGCTTTTTTATCGGCGGCAGAGACAAAGTCACTGGGGCCTTTGACGGAAACCTGAAGGTTTTCGACCTCGCCAAAATCGCGGGTCAGGCCACGGGCAGCCTTGCGGGAGGCGTTGACCATGACATTCATAAGCGGAGACAAGGCAGCCATCGGCGCGTCGTCCTTTCATCATTGTATACGGGTCAAAGAGCAAACGATCCATCAGCAGGCATCATATATGCACAGATGCGCAAGACGCAAAGGCTGTAGATAGTATTTAAACACCACAAGGCGCCCGCAGGCGCCTTTGGCAAAGATCATATTGAAAAGGGAATTAGCCCTTTGCGCGTTCTACGTAGGTCCGTTCTGCCGTATTGACAACAATTTTGTCGCCAAGGTTGACAAACGGCGGGATCATAACGCGAACGCCATTTTCCAAAATACCGGGTTTGTAGGAGGATGCGGCGGTTTGGCCTTTCACAGCCGGTTCGCATTCGACCACTTCCATCACCACGTTTTGCGGCAGGGTGCAGGACACCGGACGGCCTTCGATTACTTCGACAACAAGCTGCATACCATCTTGGAGGAACGCAGCCTGATCACCAATGGCATCAGCCGGCAGGGCGAATTGTTCGAAAGTTTCGTTGTCCATGAAGGTGTACAGATCACCATCTGCGAACAGGTACTGGGAGTCTTTTTCTTCCACCATCAGTTTTTCAACGGTGTCAGCGGTCCGCCAGCGTTCGTTGGTTTTGTTGCCGGTTTCCAGATCGCGCATTTCCACTTGGATGAATGCACCGCCTTTACCCGGTTGAATCAACTGAATTTTCAGGACAGACCATTGGCGGCCATTGTGTTCGAGAACCATGCCCGGACGAATGGTGTTGGCTTGGATTTTCATGTGTAATCGCTACCGTTTTAAGGTTTGAAAGCTGGTGGGAATACTCCCGAAGCCGCGATACCTACCATTTTGTACGCTAATGAGCAACCTACTCTGTGTTGTTCTTTGCATATAAATCTGTATCTGGCGGGTAGGAATGCTGTGTTCCATCCGGCGCAGAGACGACCCACCCGTCCTGATGTTGGTTTTCGCAGACGTAGGCTTCCGCTGCCGTCACTTTGCCATGTCCGCCGGGGATATCCAAAATATATGCGGGTTGCGCCATGCCGGATAAAGTGGCCCGCAACTCACGCATTAGGGTGCGGCCTGTGGCAAGGGGCACGCGGAAATGTCCGGTGCCTTTGGCCCGGTCCAGTTGGTGCAGGTAATACGGTTTGACGCCCATCGCCAAAAGGCTGCGGAATAGCTTGCGCAATATGTCCGCATCATCATTGACGCCTGCCAGCAGTACGGATTGGGATACGCACAGCATGCCGCCACTTTGCAGAGCACGGATTGCGGCCTTGCTTTGCGGGGTCAGTTCGTCTGGGTGATTAATGTGTAGGGCAACCCAGCAGCAAGTTTGCAGATTAAGGGCTTTGATCGCCTCCGCCTGCGCGGTAATCCGATCCGGCGCAACCAATGGCAGGCGGGTATGGATGCGGATGATCTCAACATTCGGCAGGGCATCCAGTCTGGAAAGAATTGCGGACAGTCGGGCTTGCGGCAGGGTCAGTGGGTCACCGCCGCTTAGAATGACTTCATGAACATGTGGTTGTGCCGCGATATAGGCAAAGGCCGCATCCAATGCGTCTTCGTTGAGCACATGGCTGCGATTGTCCAGCCGATCCCGGCGAAAACAAAATCGACAGGTCGCAGCGCAGGTCATGGTCGGCAGTAACAAGACACGGTCGGGATAGCGATGAACCACGACGGGCACGGGCATATGTGACATGTCCCCGATCGGGTCATCATACTCGGCTGGTCCGATCGTCTTTTCCGCCGCTGTAACCTTAAATTGGCGCGCAACAGCGGGCGAGCGGGCAATGAGTTCTGCCAGATACGGTGTTAAGCGTTCTGGCGGTGTCGTGTTTGGGCAAGTCTCACACACGGTGGCTTTAAATCTTTCATGACAGGGGTGTTTGCAACGGATACATAGACGATGGTGGCGTTTTTTGCCATGGTGTTTTGAGGTTTTGCTTCGGATTGGGCATAGGTGGATATGATGGAATGGTGGCACCCGGACAGTTTGGCTCAACGTTTGCCCGCGTTACGGTGTCGGGCGGATGTTACGTCTGCACTGCGGAATTACTTCCTGAGGGACAGCTTCCTTGAAGTCGATACGCCGATCCTTCAGGTTTGTCCGGGAATGGAACCGCATTTGCGGGTGTTTGCAACGGAACTTGAAGACACGTTCTCTGGTCGCAGTGAGTTCAGGTATCTTCATACCTCCCCTGAATTTGCCATGAAAAAACTGATGGTCGCCGGGGTGCCAAGGCTGTTTCAATTCGCCAAGGTCTTTCGCAATGGCGAGGTATCGGCAACCCACCACCCGGAATTTACCATGCTGGAATGGTATCGCAGCGGGGCCGATTATACGGTGCTGATGGATGATTGTGCGGCCCTGTTGGCTTTAACAGCAGAGGCTTCAGGGCGGGCCGAGGTAACATTTAGTGGGCTATCCTGTCGATTGGATGTGCCGCCGGAACGTTTGTCCGTTGTTGAAGCATTTGATCGATATGCAGATATTGATTTGACGCGGTTTGTTGATGAAAGCCATGCCCCGAACCCGGAACCGTTTGCGGCGGAGGCTCGGAAAATTGGGATTTCCGTCAGTGCGTCCGATACGTGGGAAGACATATTTTTCAAAATCATGTTGGATCGGATCGAGCCGCGCCTTGGTGAAGGTGTGGCAACCATTCTTCATGATTATCCGGTGTGTCAGGCTGCGCTCTCGCGTCGGAAGGCTGAGGATTCACGTTTTGCTGAACGGTTTGAGCTGTACGTAGCTGGTGTGGAAATTGCCAACGCGTTCAGTGAGCTAACGGATGCGGCGGAGCAGGAGCGCCGTTTTGCCGAAGATGCAGCCTTACGTAAGCGGCTGTACGGAACCGACCGCCCCGTGGATCAGGATTTTCTGGCAGCTTTACGCTTTGGTATGCCGGAAAGCGCGGGCATTGCCTTGGGTGTGGACCGATTGGTGATGCTGGCAGCCGGGGTTGAAACGCTGGTTGATGTTCTGTGGGCTCCGGTTGCCGGTATCCAATCGCAAGGCTGAAAACTACTCCCCGCTGTAGTGCAGAATGAGTGTGCGCGAATGGGGCAGGGAACGATGTTCGATCAGGTAAATATCCTGCCAAGTGCCCAATAGTATTCCATCAGGGTTGGTGGGGATGGACAGTGTGGTGTCGGTCAGGGCCGTGCGGATGTGGGCCGGCATATCGTCGCTGCCCTCCATCTTATGGCGAATCCAATCACTGTCGCCGGGGATTAGGCGTTCGAAAAACTCTGAAAGATCTTTCAGAACATCGGAGTCGGCATTTTCTTGTATGGTTAGGGATGCGGACGTGTGGCGGCAAAAAATGGTAATGATGCCGACCCCCGGTCCCAATTCATCAAGCCAACGGGAAATGCAGCCGCCAATAGGATAAAATCCTTTGCCATGGGTATGGACGGGTAGGGTGGTTTGCACGTGCCGGGTCATAACCTGTGTCCTAGGTTGGTTGCGGGCTCCGTAACCAGCATATCATACGAAGCCCACTTCCGTTATCGGCATATGGGCACGGTTCACAAATACGGAATAATGCTGGCGACCAATGGGTGTCGCACCACATCGTCTTTTGTCAGGTGAACCTGCGCAATTTCTGTAACCGGGCTGAGGCGGTTTGACATTTCTGTCAAGCCGGACATGCCGGGCAATAAGTCGCTTTGGTCCGGGTCTCCGGTGATAACCATGGTTGAATGCCAGCCCAGTCGGGTCAGCAGCATTTTAATTTGGCTGTAGGTGCAGTTTTGCGCCTCGTCAATCACGACAAAAGCGTTGTTCAACGTGCGACCACGCATATAAGCCACCGGAGCGATTTCAATGGTGCCATCGCCAAGAAAGGTTTTCAGGCGCTTGGCACCAAGGCGTTCATTTAGGGCGTCATATAAAGGGCGCAGATAGGGTAGCAATTTGTCCTCAAGCGCACCGGGAAGGTAACCAAGGTTTTCCCCTGCCTCCACCGCAGGGCGGGACAGCAGGATTCGGGCGATCTCACCCTTTTCCAGTGCTTCACAGGCGGCGGCAATTGCCAGATAGGTTTTGCCGGTTCCTGCCGGTCCCATGGCAAATGTAATGGCGTGAGTGTTGATGGCTTCCATCAGGGCGCGTTGGTTATCATTGTACGGGCGAACATGTCGGCGATAACTTTGATCGCGATTGCTGTCCGTATCCAATGGACTCCAGCAACTATCCTCTGGATACATTGGCGATATGTTGGATTGTTCATGCATAGCAGGACGGTTTTTCCGGTTGCGGTGCGGTTTACCCATAGCTCAACTCCCTGTGGACAGGAAAAAGTCTCCGCAAATGAAAAACGCCCCATTCCAAAGGAAGGAGGCGAAAGAGCGGTGACGTGACGGAGATAAGGTGTGTTGTTGTCATTGGGGGTCGGTGATCCGAAAACCAAGTCGGCACAGGTGCGGAACTTGGTCTGGTCGTGACCCGATCAGAATGGCTGATGGTGTGTGAAGACAACATAAGCATTCCAGAAACAATGACATTCGATATTTTGAGTGTATCGGGTTTCTAAAGATAAATCATCAAAATAGTGTGTAATAAAACTGAAATGAATACTGTATCTTGTATCTGTCTAGTTTCGGTTATGTCGTGCATGGCTGCGGATCATAAAAAAACGGAGGCTTTGCAGCCTCCGTTTTTTTGGAGCCGATGGAGATCGGCACGTGATGTATGGTTCCGGGACAGCCTTAGCTGTCAAGCAGAACGAGGTTTTCTGCAGCTTCACGACCACCGCGGCCAGCAACCATTTCGTAGGACACACGTTGTCCGTCGTTCAAGCTGCGCAGGCCTGCGCGCTCAACTGCGGAAATGTGCACAAATGCGTCTTTGCCGCCTTCATCCGGTTGGATAAAGCCAAAGCCTTTGGTGGTGTTGAACCATTTCACGGTTCCAGTCGCCATCGTAGTAGTACCTTCTGGTCGTCGCAGATGCGTAATCAAAGTTCACATCTACGTGTATTGAGTCAATGCTTTCAAGCCCCTGAAAAACAAGGAAACCCTGCGTCGTTATGCAGAGGCACCTGAACGCTCTGAATCAATGTGTGACACGTTCCGGTCAGTCTCACAAGACAATTCCATGGTTTATTTGTTTTTTTCTGGAACAAGACCCTCGGTATCACGAAGGGAATGCGGTTTATATACTCAAGATTGAGTGGTAGGGCGATTGAGCAATCTTGGGCTATTGCCTATGCAGCTAGGCACCAAGATCAGGCCACAGACCAATCGAACCGACTCTGACAATCACCATAAATTCTTGGTCTGGTGCAGTTTTGGCCTAAAGCGCGTTAATGCTGTGAATGAATGCGTCCAGTTCCTTCTCCAGTCTTTGTGACTGTTGATTAAGGGCATCGACCGTCATGACAACACCGTGTGCAGAGGCAGAAGATGTTTTGATGGCAACCTTCATGGACATCAGGTTGTTGGAAACGTCTTTTGTGCCCGATGCAGCATGGCTGACTTGCGCCTTGATTTCCGATGTGGCGGTGGTTTGTTCGCGAACTGCGGCATTCAGATTCGCGGTCAAATGCTGCATATCCTCAATATCCTGACAGACGGATGTAATTGCGGATACGGTTTCCGAGATATCAGCCTGAATCAATCGAACTTGTTCGGCAATGTTCGACGTAGCGGATTGGGTTTGTTGGGCCAATTGTTTGACTTCCCCGGCGACCACAGCGAATCCTTTGCCGGCATCCCCTGCGCGCGCGGCTTCGATGGTTGCGTTCAGCGCAAGAAGATTGGTTTTTTCTGCGATCTCATTGATGAGGTTGACAACACTGCCGATGCCGCTGGCGGCATTTGACAAAGCCTGAATGCGCTCGGTGATGGTTTGTGCCCCTTGTGTGGCACGGGATATGGACTGGCTTGATGCGTTCAGTCGAGTGTCAACGGATGCAGTTGCTTGCAAAAGCTGCTCACTGGATTCGACCACGCGCCCCATAATTTCGGCAGCAGTTTCGATACTGTGGGCCATGTGGTCCCCCTGCGATTGGGTAGACTGGGTGTCCCGCGACAAGGTTATGGCGTTGTCAGATATTTCTTGGGCGCTGGATTGCACAGATTGGGCAACGCGGCGCACAGTGTTTTCGAAATTGTCTGCCAACATGCGCAGGGTTTCTCTGCGGTGCAGTTCGGCGTTTTCTTTGCTCTGTTGTTCTTGTGCACGTATGCGTTCAATTTCCAATGCCGTATGTTTGAATAGGGCAATGGATCGAGCCATTGCTCCGATCTCATCCCGGCGGCTTAGTCCCGGCACACGAATGGCAGAATCGCCGGCAGCAATCAGGTTCATAGCGGTTCGGATGTCTGAAATTGGCTTGTGAATTGAATTCGCAATGGCAAAGGCGAGCACGGCGAACAATACTGTACCCACAGCAATCAGGGTGTTCTGGGTTTGTGTAGTGGCTTCGCGAACATCGTGCGTGCGTGTAATGGCTGTTTGTAGCTCTTGTGCAGCCTTTGCAATTAGGGTCTGGGTTTGGTTCCGAGTAGTCGCCATGGAATTCGTAAAGTCAGATTCTGCTTCTGCACGGGCTTTAATCGCCTTGACATAGGACTTAATTGCCCTGCCATAGGTTTGAACCGCTTCAGACAATTTTTGGCGTGTGTCCGCACCAAACGGGCCGCCGGAAATCGCAAAATCCAGCTCGTTCAAGCTTTTACGGATTTTGCCCGCATCTTTTTTGCTGCTGGTGACAAGGAAAGACTGCTCAAATCGATGCAGGCGGGTCATGATCGCCTTTATGGACGAGACATTTGGCCAGACTTCCAATTCTTTTTCGATGACGTCGCTTGCTGTTCTTAATGTGCCGCGTAATCCGTCTTTATCACTTAGGCCAATGGTAAGACGTGCGGACTTTGACTCTGAAAAGGCGGCCCCAAGCAAGCGGAGGGAAGCTTCGACTGCCGACAATTCCGTTTGATGGTGAGAGGCCTGACTTTGCGCGATGGCGACCTTTTGCAGTGCTTGTTTGCGAGCCGCATGGAAATCATTTTCTGACGCAGTCGGAGCATTGTAAAAATCAATGTTGGCGACTTCCATGCGGCTGAGCATAAGTTCAACCTGCATGATGTCATTGCTGAGGTTGCGGAGCCGTTCGGCATTTTGCTCGGTTGTGCGGATGCTGACATTGCCGAAATGCTGAATGGTCATTGTGCCGCACAACATGATTAGACATAAGGCAACAAGCGCATAGATACGGTGACTGATACGAACCCGTGCCAACAATCTGCTGATAACGTTATACCGAGTTGGTGGCTGCAACGTGTATTCTTGATCTAGTGCGGCTTGCATCTCATCGGTCAGTACCTCATTTTTCATGAGACATGACGTGGAGCTTTTGATCATTGCCTTGTAACCCCGTGGTTGTTTGCAAGGTGAGGTGCATTGTCTGTGATTGCATAGAGCGCGCCGGATGGTTTCGCGTCAACTGAGTCATAAATGTTTAAAATTTATTGCTGTTTTGACGTGTGCGTGTGGTTAGGTTTTGTTTAATCGCTATTGTGGCTATATACTTTTCGGATATTGCATTAAGAGGAGGGGCAGGAATGAGTGACCGTCAGGACCTGATCTGGGAACGCGCCACGGAACTGTTATCCCGTGCTCCCACTTGGCATGAGTTGCACAGGGAACTTGCGTCCGAAGGACTGGATGAACACTTGGGGCCGGGTGGAATGCAACAGGTGTTGCAGCTTTGGCATGAAACGTCTGCCCGACGCTTAAGTGATGCGGACCTTGCACGTGAATTGGAATTTTGGTCAGGTGGAGGAACCTATACTTCGCACCTAAAAGGGTTTCAGGCAGTGCCGCCGGAAGTTTTGGTGGCGGAGGCTGAACACCGGGATTGGTTCATTAAAATTACGCCGTCACGAAAGGCGTTGATAAATCCACCGGAAGGACGCCCATTCACCATTCAACTGACGGCTGTTTAGGTCGCCTCAGTAAAAAGGCTGTGGCAAAAAAGGCAGGGGAATATCCCTGCCTTTTTGGTGTTAGATCAGCATAAGCAGTGGTTATTTTGAACTGGCGTAGGCAACTGTCGTTGCGATCCAGCGACGTCGATCCTGTTTTCCAAGGTTCCGAAATGCTGCAACCATTTCCCGCTCATCGGGGGTTAGTGCCTCCCGCGGGATCTGCAGTGCCTGCGCCATCGGCGGCAGTTCATCGGGCTGAAGATGAGGAGGGACCGGGACGCTCATAAGCAGAACAGTCATCGGGTCCATTTCCAGACAGCGTGCCATAGGCAGGATTTCACAAATATGAATATCCCGGCGGCCCCGAAGAATCTCTGAGATTCGTGTCGGGGGGAGTTCAAGGGCTTGAGCCAACTCGGCCTTTTTTTTGCCAAGCTCTGCAAGCCGATCTGCGATCCATTGTTGTTCCATATGGTGAGTATATTGTGACCTTTTTCGGGAGTAAACGAAAAAAACACAATAACCGTGATTTTACGCTTTACATAACATAACGGTTATCGTATTTATGTTTTGACGAAAGACGAAAAAGGGAAGGTTGGCAAAATGTGTGGCGACAAAAATGTGGGAAATTTGATCCAAGCATTTGGTGGATCAAGTGCTATGGCGCGTGCCTTGGGGCATGCTCATGCCAGCACCGTGCAAAGTTGGAAAGACCGAAATGTTATTCCACGCTGGAGAATTCACGAAATCCGTAGTACATCATTGGCGAAATGCAATGCTGAAGTTCAGGATATGCTCCAATCCCTGGAACAAAATAAACCTAAAAGAGTTCCTGAACCGAAGTTACAGGATGGTTTTGGGATTTTTTTTGACGACGCAGTAACGAATGACGTAATTTTCGCATCTCGGGAATCGTCAGGATGTCGATACATATTGGGTGATCCAAAGGGAGACTGGTCCTATTGCGATCGTGAAACCCGCAAGGGGTCGCCTTATTGTGACCATCACCATGCCCTTTGTTATCGCACTGTCAGTTGCAGTGCGGCCCATCAGGAATATGAGGTCGCACAAAAAGAAGCCGATGAACTGCTTATGCCGCAAACCATCACGGTTGCGCCGCTTTTGGATGTGACTGATGGCGAAAGTGATTTCGCAAAGGATGAGCTGCTATGAGCCCGACTGCGGACCGGGCCGAGGTCAATCCGTATTGGTTCATCGTGTTTTGTGACCCAATGCAAAACGTAACCGGACCGGGGTTAGCCTACAGACGGAATCGTTTTCTGAAATCCCTGTTGGTTAGGTGTTTGCGTCCCGGTTTCCGTCACTGCTTTGCCGTTCGTCCCGCTCATCATTTTGATGGATGGATCATCATGAACCCACACAGTGCCTGCATGGATGTGTTGGAACTGTCATGGGAGGCTGGCTTGAACTTCCTGACGGAGCAAATTCGTAAGGGGGATGCGCGCATCGTCTGCGTGCGGACACGTCGGCCTCGGGCTTGGGTGCCTCGGTGGGTGATGACCTGCGTAACCAGTGTTGCGCATTTAATTGGTACGCCATCCAAACCATGGATGACGCCGTATGACTTGTATTGTCAGCTACAACAGGAGGATAGCGATATGGGTGGAATTTTTTCCGCACCGAAGCCGGATACATCTGCAGCCGATGCCCAAGCGGCTGAAGCTAAAAAAGAAGCAGATGACATGAAGAAAAAGAACCAGGCACGCATCAATGCCATGCGTGGCGGGAGTATGGGGCGTTCCTTGCTGACCTACGATAAAACCGGTGAGCAGGGCGTGAAAACGACGTTGGGGGCTGGTTGATATGTCTGACAGTCAGAAAAAATACGCGGACCCGATTTTGCGCAGGTTTGCTCGGGCCGAGTCAAAACGGCGGCAATGGGATGACTTATTGCGTGAAACCTATCGCTTGGCATTGCCCAATCAGGATGACCCGGAATTTTCGGTGCGTGGCGGTCGCCGTGATGCAGAGATTTTTGATGGGACTGCGGTTCGTGCCGTCAAATGGAAGCGGGCAAAACTGCACGGAGATTTGTTTCCTCCATTTCGGCACTGGACACATTTCTTGCCGGATTGCCTTGATCCCAATGATATGGACCCGGCAGAGGCACGGGACTGGTCAACCTTTGCCGAGGATGCGGAACGCAAGTTTCACAAGGCGATTGATCGATCCAATTTTCATTTGGAAGTGCCGCTTGCCCTTGGCGATGCCATGGTCTCAACCGGAGCTCTGTTAATTCAGGAAGGGACACCGGATGATCCATTACGGTTCGAAGCCGTGCCGATTTCTCAGGTCGTGCCGGAAGAAAGCCCGGACGGGACAATTCGGACGGTGTTCCGTGAGTTTGACGTACCGGGGCGAGACATCCTTGAACGGTGGCCCGACGCCAAAATACCCACTGATTTGAAGCAAAGGGCAAAGGATGACCCAGACGGGGCCGTTCCGATGATCGAGGCAACAGTCTGGGAGCCGGAAACACGGGACTATGATTATGCTGTGTTCGAATTGCGTGGTGAAACTCGGTTGGTCAAACGACGGTACCAAACATCGCCATGGGTTGTCTTCCGTATGGATAAAGCCACCGGGGAGACCATGGGGCGTGGTCCGATCCTTGATGCACGGGCAGACATTGCCACGGCAAATAAAACCAAGGAATTAATCCTGAAAAATGCCTCCATTGCCGTTACCGGGATTTGGCAGGCCGAAGATGATGGTGTGCTCAACCCGGCAAACATCAAACTGGTTCCCGGTGCGATCATCCCTAAGGCCGCCGGGTCGGAAGGGTTGCGACCGCTGGAGGCTCCGGGCAAGTTCGATGTGTCGCAATTGCTGTTGCAGGATTTGCAGCAGGGGATTGAGGCTGCGATCAAGGGACCGAGTTTGCCGCCTGTGGATGCAGGGACGCGGACAGCCTTTGAATTGGGGGAACGCCGTGCCGATCAAATGGCGGTGGATGTTCCCATGAGTTTGCGGCTGCTGAGTGAGCTGGACTTTCCATTGGTAACCCGGTGCTTGGCGATTTTGATGTCGCCGTCAATCGCGGGCAGTGCCTATGCCATTGCTCCGTTTGACGTGGGTGAACGCAAAGTACACCCGGTGCCGGTTTCGCCCTTAATCCGTTATCAGGATATTTCCGATGCGGAAGAGCGCAATCAAGCCCTGATGCTTGCCATGCAGGTTGACCCGGAAACCACCATGAAGTTGGTGGATCGTGAGCGCTATATCCGTGATTTTTTGGAGGCCCATGGCTTCAAAGCATCACATCTACGCGACCCAGAGGATCAAGGTGAGGCAACGCCACCCACGGCCTTGGCGGCGGCAATGCCGGGGTTGGATAGTGGGCAAGGGGCCCAGGCTGCCAATCCACTTGCATCGCTGATGCAGATATTCGGCGGTGCCAATCAGGCCGCCGCAGGTGGAGATCTACTTCAGGCTTTGCCGAATTTATTCGCAGCCGGGCAAGGTTCACACACAAACCCACAACAGAAAGGGTAGGTCATGACGTCCCATTATACACCACCGGCCTCGCCAGAGGTCGTACAGCAGATTTTTGCCAACGTGTTTCGGGGCGGTGATGGCGATCGGGCGTTGTCCTATCTGCGCGCCATGACCTTGGATCGGGCCATGGGGGCCCATGTCAGCACGGAACAGCTGTGGCATCTGGAGGGGCAAAGGCATTTGGCCCGCCACATTCTGAAACTGGTTGAACGTGGTCGTGCGCCTGCCTGATGTCAGTCTGAGACCAGAGTTTTTATGCAACCTCAAGCACAACTAAAACAGGAACTATGATAATGATGAACAATGATAAAGAGCTAAAACCAGTGCCGGTGACCGTTGACCCGCGTAGCGTCAGCTACAAAGGGGAGCAACTGAATGTGCCTGATGCATTTTGGGATGCGGACAGCCAAAGCCCGAATGTGGGGGCATTGGTCAAATCCCATGCGGATTTGCGTCGCAAATTGTCGGAGCGTGGCAGTGATGGAGTCGGTGCCGTTATGCAGGTGCCGGAAGCCTATGAACTGGTCGTTCCTGAAGATTTGGCAGAATTGATTGCTGCAGATCATGAGGATCCATTGGCACAAAATGCTATGGACTGGGCGCGACGTCATGGTTTGGGGCAGGATGCCTTTTCCGAACTCGCCGCCATGTATTATGGCAAGTTGGCAAGTGGGCACAAGGATGCTTCCTCCCAGCGCGATGGAGAACTGGAGCGGCTGCACGAGTCCTTGGGGCCGCGGGCTGATCGGGATATGGAAGATCTGTCCCGCTGGGTTGACGGAGTTTTGGGCGATGATTTGGTCAATGCGCCGGAACTGTATTTCGCATTGGATCACCTGACGTCCACTGCCGATGGTGTGATCTTGTTGAAAACTTTGAAAGATCGTTTGGCTGAGCGCGGCGTGCCGACGGCCCGTGGCGGTTCGGGCACACATTTGAATGAAGCGGCCTTACGTAAAATGCAGGGGTCTGAAGACTATCGGTCTGGAGATCCGCAAACCCGCAGAAAAGTGGCAGAAGGATGGGCACGCCTATACCCGGATCGCGAACGGTAACGTGTGATTAATGAGGTCTGACCATCACACTGCGGGGCAGCTTGTCTGCCTCGCAGTGTTGGTTTCGACGTGTTCCGATTGTGTGAAAAATGCAGGCTTTTTACTGTATCCCCGGATTAGGCATTGATTCTGCCGCTGCAACAGGTGAAAGTCGCAATCCGATAATCGGTAAAGACCGGGGCTGGTTTTCTTACCGTATTCAGGTTTTCTGTTCTGGGGGTCGTATGTCGAAACCAAAAAAAATTCCTCATTTTGCCCTTAATCGCGAGCTTGCACATCAGGCGCCCTATACTAAATCTCTCAAAAGTATTCGTTCCTATTTCCTGAAATTGTCGATGGAAGATCGGGAACGGTTTTACTGTCTGGTTGCAGATGTTGCCCGGATTATGGCATGGGGAGCTGGGCGTCGCAGCTGGGCCGAATTGATGGAAGTTTCCACCCGTTATGATGGGGAAGAATTCGGTGTTTCCGTGCGACGTATGGGCCTGTGTGAATCCCTTGCGACTTCACTGTGGCTGATTATGCGTAAAACCAACAATGCCATGCAGCTTAATGCCATGGGATTGGTTCTGGTTCGTTTGCAGCTTGGTGTTGCATGGGCGCATACACGGGTTATGGATCAAAAAAATATTGCCGGTGCGTTCATCGAGGAAGCCTTCCAAAAGGCGGAAATTCCGGTTGATGAAGTTGCCGATTTGTCAGCCAGTGATTTCGTCTTTGATGATTGGACCGTGGGTGGTGAGTTGTTCACCAAGCTGGAAGGCACTGTCTTCACCCCTGACATGGATAACGAGTCCGTTCTGACCGAAAATAACGCGTTCAATGATACATTGCGTCAAGCGTTCGAGGTGGATGATTGGCTTCCTGATGGGCGTGGTCACAGCCCGTCTTTTGATCCGGGGCTGCGAAATACCCGTGAAACCGGGGTCAAAGGTGTCTATTGCGAACTGGAGAAGTTGTTCGGGACAGAGGTCGCTGCAGATACGCTTGCCCAGCATGGGTATAAGGTTGACGACTGGAAATTGGTCGAACAGACAACAATGATGAATGCGGCTTTGAAGTTGTGGGGGGATCAGTTCTCTGGACGGGTTCGTGTTCTGATTGGGGATGCTCCGACTTCTGAGCTTTTGAACCGCTGTTATACGGCGTTTGCCTTTGGTCGCGCCATTACCCCTGCGTTTATTCTGTTGGCGATGGCAGCGGAAAAACGTTGGGAATTGTTGGCAGGGCAGTCCGGGCCGTCCAATAGTCGTCAGCTAAAAGCCATGCTGGACCATGGCGGAAGTTGGCCGAGCATCTTGCCGCCGGAAGGTGTTGGCGTTGCCTCTATTTACAAAAGCAAAGAGCCCACACAGAAAGAGGTCGATGCCCGTAACCGTTGGACCGGGCGTGAAATCAACCTGTACCTTGCGTTGGCTTTGCTCGCATTTATGTTCTGGGGTTGGTACGTTTCCTTGGATCAGAATGTGAACTTCTTTGGTATGTCGCACTAGCCATTCATGTCTTCCAGTCCGGTCAGGACTTTGGAAATGGATTGCATAAATACTTGGCTGTAGTTTTGAAGCCAGCCACCAATCCAGGCCGTCCATCCTTGCTGAGGGGCGGCCTGTGGTATGTCTGAGGCATTGCGCGCGGGGCTTGCGTTGGCAATTGCACGCAAATTTTTCCACATCTCTGTATTGCTTTGAACGGAAGTCGCTGGCCAATTGGACAAAAGCAGGTCGGTGTCTTTAACAGCGTTCAGCAAATGCTGGCGGGGTGCATCGCTGTCTTGCCCTTGGGTTAGGCTGCTGTTCAAAGCCATAGCCGATTGCCATTCAATGCGTGTCAGCATACCCATAACAAAAAGTGCGGATGCTGTTTCTGTTTGCTGTGGTGTTGCCTGCGCAATGGTGCGCCATACATCGTATCGTGCGCGCGGTTCATCAATCCACAGGCTGGCTTCCATTGGGTCCCACGGCAGGTTTGCCCCTTGTGGCAAGGTTTGCAATTGTCCCAGTCGTTTTTGAGTGAATGTCCAGCGACCTTGCACGACTTCGCTATATGTGGATAGGGCAGTATGAATTTGCGTGAGTTTTTCCGGCGTTTCTGAACACAATCCGTTGGCATCGGGTGTGGACGTCATTTGCATCAACCGGGTGTTCAGGTTTTTGTTGAGCTTTTGCAGTTCGTTCTTTGCATTAAGAAGCTGTACCCGGCGTCGTTTCGATGCTGCTGTTTGAATTTGCTCCACCAAATGACTGGCGGCAATTTCCAGACGGTAAAAGCCAATGGCTAAACTCATTCGGGCTGTGATTGCGGAATTGCACGACTGTGATTGTGCTGTCGCCGCATTTGGGATCAGAAGCAGGACCATGCCAAGGACCAATAGGCAGGCGGTTAGGCGTTTCTGCATAAGGTGACAAATGTTCAATAGCGGCTTCATGGCATTGCTCCGGCAATCGTGACTGATCTGGGATCAGATTCTGAACTTAACATCCGTTCCGAATTCCATTCTGTCAATGCCGTGTGTGGCTTGCGGTTGTACGAAATAAGTTATCGAAATAATTTATTACGAATTCACTTGACTTTTGCGGCGAGTTTTGGCATAGTGTTTCTTGTGTTGAGCGGCCCATCACGAAGTGACCCGCCACAGCTTATCTTCCGTAAAGACATACGGAACTCTTTTTGCGCAATTTGCGCCGTCCGGCATATCACTGGCACAGACCCGGACGTACTGGCCTTCATTGTTTCGCAGACAGCGAAACGCCGGGGGCAGTACGCTTGTTTGCATTGTCCTCGGTTCCATCGCTAACGAGAACGAGGGCACTTGTTTCATGAGTAATTCTGTCTCTACGGCCTTTATCAAACAGTATGAGGTCGATGTTCATTACGCCTATCAAAATATGGGCGCAAAACTGCGGAATACGGTCCGCACCAAAACCAGTACTACCGGCGCATCCACTGTATTTCAAAAGGCTGGAACCGGTACGGCGGCTACCAAGACCCGCCACGGTATGGTTCCGTTGATGAATGTGGAACACACGCAGGTGGAATGCGTGCTGGAAGATTACTATGCTGGCGATTGGCTTGATAAACTTGATGAAATCAAGACCAATATCGATGAGCGCAAGGTTCTGGTCGATGCCGGTGCTTATGCATTGGGTCGCAAAACCGACGAACTGATTGTGAAGGCAGCATCAGATGCCACGTCCGTGGTCGGCGATTACACCACTGGCTTGTCCAAAGGGCTTTTGTTGTCTGCATTTGAATCGCTGAATGCCGCCGATGTGCCCGATGATGGTCAACGTTTTGGTGTTGTCGGTCCACACCAATGGAACGAGCTCCTGAATATTGACGAATTCGCCAGTTCCGATTTTGCCGCAGATGCATTCCCATGGTTGAAGGGGACCGAAAGCCGTAAGTGGCTGGGTATCACTTGGTTGATGCATACCGGTTTGCCATTGTCAGGCAATCAGCGTGATTGCTTCCTGTACCACAAGACTGCAATCGGTCATGCCATTGGGGCTGAAGTCAGTGCGGATATTACCTGGCATGGTGATCGGGCGGCATTCTTTGTCAACAACATGATGAGCCAAGGCTCCTGCATGATTGATGAAACCGGCGTCATCAAAATTAAATGTAATGAAACCAGCACTCTGGTTTAACGCCAGCCAAACGGAAGGATGATGATTATGGCTTTTCAGGCAAACAAACTGGAGCTTCTTGCCGGGGGTGGTGTGATTCTCAATCTTTGGGGATATTCCACCGACGCTGACAGCAAGGCGCAAGTCGATGCTGCTGGGTATTTCAACGGTGCGGCAGGGGTGCTCAAAGTTGGTGATTGGGTGTTTGTGAACGCCAGTGATGGGCGCGGACTTGTCGTGGTGACGGAAAATGCCGCGGGCGTTGTGGACGTCTCTGATGTCCTGCCTGTTGGTGCAACCGATAGCCGATAACCCATTCTGACACAGATGCAGATGTAAAAACAAAGTCGGCCTGCAATGCGGGAGGCCACAGTGCAGGCCGGTTAAATTGTTAAGGATTTCGTTATGGCTTTATCAGGGTTACAGATATGTTCCAGAGGATTGTTGGCGATTGGCTGCGAACCAATTTCCAGCTTTTCCGAAGGCACGGCAGAGGCAGAAGTTGCGTCAATGTTGTATGGCGGTGTGCGTGATGCGGTTTTGTCGGCGTATCCGTGGAGCTTTGCCACAGCCCAGCGGGATTTGCCGCGAATTGTCGCAACACCGTTGGTGGATTATGCCTATGCCTATCAATTGCCGGAAGATTTTTTACGGGCCTTGTCCGTCGGTTCCCGTTCGCATAATCGGGGGCGGGGTGTGTCCTATCGCATCCACGAACGGCGCATTCATACGAACTCACCGTCGGTGGTCTTGACGTATATCTTCCGTCCGCAGGAACAGACTTTTCCTCCTTTTTTTGATCAGGCGCTGATTTCTCGTGTTGCCGCGGAATTGTGTCTGCCGTTGACGGAAAACACATCGCGGACGGAGTTGCAGTGCAAATTGGCAGAATTGGAGTTTAAGCGGGCCAAATCCATCGATGCGCAGCAGCAAACGCCAAACCGTTTTGAAGACTTTACCCTGCTGGAGGTGCGGTAATGGTTCAGCGCAATATGGCTTTGCAAACCAATTTTTCTGCCGGAATGTTGGATCCGACTTTGGCGTCGCGGGTGGATGTTTCTGCATACAAACAAGGGGCGAAAGAATTGGTGAACGTTCTGGGACTACCGCACGGTGGTGTCAGTTTGCGTAATGGTCTGACGTTTATGGCTGAAATTCCGGATGGTGGTGCAGATGCGCGGCTTATCCGTTTCGAATTTTCCACAGATCAGGTGTATCTGCTGGTGCTGCGTACTGGCGCGATGGATGTATTCATGCCGGATGGTCAGTGTGTTGCCACTATTACCATGCCATATACTCGTGAAGAAATCCCGCTGGTTGGTTGGACGCAAAGCCTTGATACGCTGATTCTTGTTCACCCCAATCATCCACCTGCCAAATTGATGCGGCAGGGCAGTCATACGGTGTGGAAGTTATCGGACCTTAAACTTAAGAACTTGCCGACATACGCATTTGAGCGGGAGACAGAGGGCGATGCCACACCTTCGGCGACAACCGGTAAAATTACAGTCACGTCAACCAAGGCGGACTTTGCCGATGCCAAGGTCGGATATGTCATCAGTATGCAGTCTGGTCGTGCGCGGATAACGGCACTGAATAGTCCTACATCGGTTGCGGCTGAGGTTATGGATGATTTTACCGACACCACGGCAGCAAAGGCAGGACTTTGGACTGTACAGGAGCCTGTTTGGTCTGCTGACCGTGGTTGGCCGTGCTCGGTATTCCTACATCAGGGACGTTTGTATTTTGGTGGATCGAAATCGCGCCCACAAACCATTTGGGGTAGTCGTTCCAATGATTTTTTTGATTTTGAAACCACCAATGATGCGTTGGATGATGAATCTGTAGAGATGACATTTGATAATGATAGGGTCTGTGCCGTACGACAGCTCTATGCTTTGAATAGTTTTTTCGCGTTCACATCCGGTGGTCTGTTTGCCCGTAGTGATGGTGAGGTCGTTACACCAAGTAAGTTCACATTGAAACGGTCATCAGAGGTTCCTTCTGCGGCGGTGCGACCGGCAGAGCTGGATGGGTCTGTTCTGTTCGTTAAAAGTATCGAGAACGGGCATAGCTCTGTGTATGAGCTGGCCTATAGCTATGAAATTGAATCTTATAAAGCTGAGGACGTCGCCCTGCTGTCCGGCAGTTTGATGCGGCAACCCTGCGACATGGCTGCTCGGCTTGGTAATGAACAGGATAGTGCAAATCACCTGTACGTGGTGAATGGTGCTGACGGATCTGTCGCGGTTATGAACAGTCGTAAAAGTCAAAGTATGACAGGCTGGTCGTTGCTGCAAACTTGCGGGTATATTCTTAAGGTCGCTGTGGTCGGCGGGGTTCCGTATTTCTTGATACGTCGGTCGCTCAATGGTGTTGAGCGCTATTTCATTGAGAAGTTGGACCCTTCTGCACGATTGGATAGCAGTGTTCGCCAGCAAAGCGAAACAGAACAAGACACATGGAGTGGTTTGTCCCGTTTGAACGGCGTCATGGTTCATTTGATCGGTGATGGCTCACCTTTGGGGCAGGCTATGGTCGAGAATGGAGCAGTGGAAACTCCGTATCCGGTTCGAAACCTGGAGGTAGGTTTTGCTTTCAAATGGGCAGTGGAGACCATGCCCATTGATACAGGTACCGCCGATGGTATGTCCAGTGGGGGGCGGCACCGGATTACCAAAGCTGCGATCCGTTTTCATAACTCTGCGGGGATGACGGTGAATGGTCGCAGTTTGCTTGAATACCGATTGGGGGATGATGTGTTGGACAAGCCACCTGTGGCGATTTCAGGGCTTAGGAACATTAGGTTTTTGGGGTGGAGTGGTGGTCGCCTTGGTCAGGATGGGGCAACGGTAAGGATAGAAGGCAATTCAAGTTTGCCCGCGACCATATTGTCCGTCGCAACAGAAGTGGCTCAATAATTTACGTTAATCGGGAGTTTTAAGGTTATGGCAGATCCAGTTACGACAGGGTTAATGGTTGCATCCACTGCAATGTCTGCGGTTTCAGGTGTCGCCTCAGCGGGTGCACAGAAAAGCGGGCTTTCGGCTCGGCAGAAAATGCAAAAATCTCAGCAGGCTCTGGACATGGCGGAGCGTGAGCGGGGACGAGAAGAAGAATTGCGGAAAACTTTGGCCAAACAGAACGCATGGTTTGCGGCGTCGGGAACGGCTCAGAATTCCGGGTCGGCTTTGGGAATTGCCAATGCCGCCCGAGCGCAAATGGACAAACAGTCAGCAATGGATCGGCGGTCGGACCAGTTGTTCCAGCAAAGTCTTAAGCCTGAACAATCTTCGGGCGGGAATGCCCTTGGTGGGATTGCGCAGACCACAAACTCACTGCTGAATTTTGCGCAGTCCGGCATCGGAAGCAGTTTGTTGAACAAAGTTGGCTCAATGTTTGATTAGTCCACGGAAGGAAGGGGTACGTCATGAAAAGGCATTTACACTCTAATGTTCCCAGTCAGGGCGGGGACAAGAAACGGCGTCCCATGCGTTTGGCGGCTCCGGTCCGCCATCTGCTTAAAGCCGGAGACATCCGCCAAACTGTTGCTGTTTTGGATATTGATCCAGCGCAACCGGGCGGATTGGATATGGCTTTGCGTATGGATGAAATGGTCGAAACGGTGTTGGAAATCATCGATGGAGCTTTTGCTCAAGTTGGTGATGACGACGCGTTGACCAGTGCAGAAGAAGCCTTTGCCCTGATTGCAGGGGAATGGCCGGAAAACCGACGCCGTATGATGGCGCAGGTGTTCAGGGACATCGTGCGTTATCGCAGCCAGTTGCAGGCTGATGATGAGGTGCAGTTGCTGCGGCAAAATCAAATGCAAGCTATGTGGGCTCGTTTAGGCCGTGTGGCACGGGAAGCACTGGAAGCTGCGCGTTCCGGTCATGTGAAGACTTTGTCGGTGCAGATGCAGCGGCTGTTAACGCTGAGAGACTTTAGCGTAACAGCAGGTGTACTTGACGCAGAATTGATGGACAGCCTGACGGAATGTTTCGCAGTGGATTTAGCCATCAAGCAAATTCGAGGCGAAATTCAACGCATTGCAAAGCATGACCCCCTAGAGGCAGTTTCTCAGGCGGTTACGTTTCAGCCGCAGGTGCCTGATTGTTATGTGCTGCCATTGATAACAGCAGCCAAAGCAGAGGCAGAAGCTTGTCTGGAGCAAGCGATTCTGCAAATGCGCGGTGAACGGCGTCTTGAACATATGAAAGCCAGGATGGCTGCGGTGGGGTGTATAGGGCGCATGATCTCATCTTATGTGCTGGGGCAGCCGTTGCAGGCAGATGGCGCATTTTATTATGACCCCTATGTGCAGGCATTTCGCACTGTCATTGTGAAAGCGGCAGCAAGGCGTGGTTTACATGCAGACGACCCGGATACGGTGACAATTCTTACAACCATGGGGGTTGATCGTCCTTTGCCGTGGCGTTTGCTGGTCATCTTGCGGGCGGCGGCATCTGGGCATCTTTCGTGGCAGTCCGCTGTGCAGTTGTGTGGAACGGTCATTGCCCCAACTTCCGATGTGGCAACCAAGGTTGCGTAGCGATTGCTTCGACTTTCGGTAGAGGAATCGGAATAAATCTTGGATTTGCTTTTGGCTGCATAGAGCAGAAGTGAAGCTAGAAAGCCGCTATAAGAGATTTATTATAAAGAAACTCTAATCAAGATAGATGATTTATGCGCCTAAATTCAATTATGGAGGGATTTATTTATTTCAAGTCTTTTTATGGTTGTTGTCTATCATTGGTTGATTATTGTTTCAGTCTCAATTTAAGGGTGTATACCTGTTGCTGTGTAAGCAAGGTTTCGGAATAGGTGTGAAATGAGTGATGAAATAGCGATAGAAAAACCATGGGTCGTATACGGTTTTGACGTTGCGACGACGGCTGAAGATGTCGATGCCTGTTTGGATCGAATGCTGGATGCCATAGACGCAGGAAATCAGACATTTACCTCGGGGGCATCATTGTCGGCATTGTTTGGGATGCTTCCTGAGCAATTTGATGGTGTGGTTGGTGATGTAATGGCCTCTGATGTGGCTTTGGCTCGGGCCATGGCGTTGGAAATGGCTTTATCTGTATGTGCTGCTGAGGCCCAGAATGTTGCCAACGGATGTTCTGCACAAAGCTTTGTCCATGCTTTGGCAGTTTGTGGATGCTTACAGTTTGAAACCTTGGGGGAAATTGATGCATCTCAACAATCTTTTGCTGCCATCAATAAAGTCCTGCCCAATGCGCAGGACTATGCAATCCGGTATGTGTCGGCTTGTGGGTGTGGCCCGGATGTTGCGTTGGCCTTTGTCCGATATTGCTTAAAAGACGGGGGACAAACGCATCCTGATGTCATTTGGGCCTTATCCACACTGCGTCCTATTGAGGTGATGCAGCCTGTGTCTGTCGCTTCTGAACGTCACTATGATGATGTCTTATCGGTCCAGATGTTGATGGAGGCCATGCGCGATTGTCTCGCAGTATCTGGTGAGATTATGGCTCAGGAACCCGTTGAGGCACAGGAGCCGGCATGTGTAGGGTATGGTGGGCAAATGCTGCTTGCTGTGCAAAAACTTGCAGGAAAAATTGGCGGAGGACTTCAATCTGCATTGGCGCATAGGCTGTCTGTCAGTGCTGGGCTTCCTGCTTTCCGTGGAGTTAATCATCTGTGCAGCTTAAGTAACGCTGCACTGCCGCCGCAGTCAGCAGAAGCGGTTTGGCGTCAGTTATCTGCCATTCCTGCCTTGCAGGTGGTTGGCCCGTTTTTGTCCGTTCCAAGTTATGTCTTTGGGCGTATGGGGGCGACGGGTGAAGTGGATGCGTTATCCTATCCACTTCTGCGGCAGCTTATTCACATGCCGGAGCGGGAAGAGGAAATCCAAAGCCGATTGATGGCGGCTGCTGGTATTGCCGCTGTCTTGGCTTATCTGACTGACCAGGGAATTGTGACCGGAACCTTGCCATCTGATCCCACTGTCCGGGCTGGCTATGAGCGAAGCACCGGGCGCGGCGAGGATTGCATTCGTTGCGGTGGGCAACTGATTGGCTTTGACCGGAATACGGGGCTGGGAATGCTATTGGGGAGTGTTGCAGATATCGCAACGCTTCTGGCCTATCAATCATTGGATGACGCATGTTACGGGGCAGAGACCTTGTCTCCATTGGGTTGGTTGGGGCTGCCGCTGCATGATGACCCAAGGTTCGATCTGGCTTCTGCCATTGTGTTGACGATCGCTTCTCGGCTGGACGTGCAGGTCTTATCGGAACTAATGCAGGTGGTGTATTGCGTCAGCGTCCCGGAAACTCGGCAAGCACCGGCGGAGCTTACAGCATTGCTGCAAAACAGCAGGGTCTGCCGTCGTTCAGAACCGCAAATGCTGAAGCAACTGATTGCAAGATATTGGGATCAAACGGCTGGCTTGGGAGCCAATATGCCCGCCAGGGTCAATGGTCTGGGACAGACTGTTGGGCGTCCTTTGGGTGGGGTAATGGCTTTGCCGGATGTTTGGGCTGTGGACCATGGATATGCAGGTAATGAAGCAAAACTTCTGTCAGATCATGCCATTGAAGCAGCCATGCCATCACATACCATTGCGGGACAATGCATGTCCGAAGCGGCGTATTGGAAGTACGCCAAACGCCGCGGAGATGCTCTACGGGATAGTCTGGGCAGCCTTTTGAAACAGACACCGACCCTGAATGCGATTTTGTCTTCAGATGGTGGTCAAAAGCTGGCCCGGTCACTGGTGACTTATCTGGCCTTAAAATCTGATGAAGTAGCGCGCAGGGATGCTTTCACCAAACATGAGGCCGGAACCGGCCTGATGAGCAATTTGAGCTGAAATCACGATATTCGCGGGGAGTTCGCAAACAATGTCAGAGCATGTGCAAATCGGGGATGTTTCGCCCCGTATTCAATATAGCGGAGACGGTGTGGTTAACGTTTTTAGTTATCCATTTCCGATTTTCGAGAATGTGGACATCAATGTCTATTTAAATACAGAGCTACAAGACGGTGGTTACAGCGTGACAGGGGCCGGGTCATCAGCCGGTGGCACCGTTAGGTTTGATCAGGCTCCGGCAGCAGGAATAACCGTAACCTTGTCGCGCCATGTTCCAGAGAAGCGAACTACGGATTTTCAGGATGGTGGTGCATTCCGGGCAAAGGTCATTAACGAAGAACTGGACCGGATTGTGTGCATGGTGCAGCAAATCCGCGAGGATGTTGGGCGCAGTGTGGTGCGCCCAACAACCAGTACATCTGGCGCATCGTTGGCTTTACCTGATCCTGTGGCCGGGAAATCGCTCAAATGGTCTGCGGCGGGCGATGCTTTGGTGAATTCAGATGTAGACCCGGACGGTTTGGCTTCTGCTGTAACCGATGCAGGGGCCGCCCGTGATGCTGCCCAAGCTGCGGCGGGTGATGCGGCGACATCTGAAACACATGCCGCCGCCAGTGCCCTTAGTGCAAGTAACGACGCTGCGGCGGTCGCTTCGGCTTTGGCGAATATTACCGAAGACGTGGTGTCGATCAGCACGGATACAGTGTTAACCGGGGCTGCGGCTGGTGACTTGTATGTGGTGGATTGCTCGGCGTCTGATGTGATTGTGACGTTGCCGTTGGCGGCTACTGTGATCGAACCGTGGACTGTGCGTGTGAAGAAGGTGGATGGCACGGCGAATAAGGTGCTGGTCCGTCGGCAAGGCACGGATACCATTGACGGAGAAGTCGCTGATTTTGAAATCAAGGCAGAAAACGGCGGTGCACGGTTTGCGGTTGATCTGGATAAATCCCCCGACAATTGGGAGAGCCTTGCATTTGGTGTCGCCGTTGGGGATGCGACGCCCGTTGGTACACTTGCGTGGTTCACGGGGCTTATCCCGCCTGTGGGTTGGATTATCCCAAATGGTACAGTGTATAACAGGGCGACATACCCTGATCTTTGGGCGCATGCCTCTACGTCCCAAGTTGTGGTTAGCGATGCCAATTGGTTGGCAGACCCTAATCAACGTGGGCGGTATTCACGTGGTGACGAGGTTAGCACTTTTCGGGTTCCAGACCTAATCAGCCACGAGTCATTCATTCGTGCTGCTGACCCGACAGGCGGGTTTATCGGCTATCGGCAGGCTGATGCAATCAAAAGCCATGCGCACGGCATCCTGACTCGTAACGGATCAGGAGCAGGCGCAGGAAACGAACCCTTAGGCTGGCACTCAGGTGGGACAACAGCGGCTGTAAACCCTACGGCAGTTCAGGCTAATGGTGACACAGAAACACGTCCCAAATCCACCCGGTACGTTCCGATCATCAAAGCCTTCAACGTCGTAACCAATCAGGCACAGGTTGAGATGGGGCAGGTTGTGCAGGACGTTGCTGCAAATAGTGTGGCAATTGCTAACCTTGCAGCCACTGCGTATGACGGTACGGTTGCGCTGAAAAGTACACGCACGGTTGATAGCACTTGGGGTATCGTGGGCTTAACTCCTTATAAGCCTGTATACCTAGGGGTTGGTGGCCCCGCAGCTACCAGCCCTCATGCGTATTTTTATGTAGTATCAGGCAGCCTAATCGGTCAGACCACAGGAGCAGGGTTGTTTGCCCTACAATCCGCCTCTGCTGCTGCGGAAGCTAGAACCTCCCCATCGTGCACTCTAATCCCGACCGGAACAACGCTGACTTTGCAGATTACTGCGCTATCAGCAGACGCAACTCTCTACGCATACCAGTGAGGGCTTGAGCATGACAACTTGCTTGCCAAAAGAAAGCTCTTGCCCGCAGTCCGAAGCCGCCGCCGATCAAGCCGTGCGTAAGGTCTTCGCTGTGCTTGGCGTGGATTTTGACGATCCAGAGAGCCTTGAAAATTTCCGGCGTGATCTGCGTGTTGCCGGAACAATCCGTAAAGCCGTGGATCGTGGCGTCATGGTCGCTGCTGCTGCCATTGCAGCAGGTATCTGCGCCGCTGTTTGGGCCTCCATTACATCACACATGACGAGGACAGGCTGATGTTCAAATTTGGAAAAGCTTCAAAAGCACGATTGGAAACTTGCCATCCAGATCTGCAACGGGTGATGCGCCGTGCGTTGGAAACATCGCCCATGGACTTCACGATTGTCTGCGGGCATCGCGCAAAAGACGAGCAAGAAAAGGCTTTCGCAGAAGGTAAAAGCAAAGTGCGATACCCGCGATCACGCCATAACAGCTATCCGTCTGAGGCCGTGGATATTGCGCCATACGTAGGAGGGAAGCTTGTCTGGGATGATGAAGCGACGTGGCGGCAATTGGTCGATCATATCCAGACAACAGCCTATGACCTTGGCGTGTATCTGCGTTGGGGCGGAGATTGGGACGGCGACGGACTGACGCGAACCGATGGCGACCTTGACGAGCGGTTTGTTGATTACCCGCATTTTGAACTGTTGGAGGGCTGATATGTTCGGAATTGATGACGCCATAGCTGCGGGGCTGAAGGTTATCGACAAGTTCATTCCCGACCCAGAGGCTAAGGCCAAGGCAGAAAGCGAACTACGTTCATCTTTACAGGGCTGGGACAAAGGCCAGATGGAGGTGAACAAGGCTGAGGCTGCCAGCGGCGTCACCATGGCGGCTACATGGCGGCCTGCCATCGGTTGGGTTTGTGCCATTGCTTTGGCGTTTCAGTTCGTTGTTGCACCGATTGGTGCGTGGGTCGCTGCGATGGCTGGTGTCGATCTGCCGCCTGCACCTCGGCTTGATAGCATGCTGTGGGAACTGATGTTCGGCATGCTCGGCTTTGGTGGCCTGCGAACCTTTGAGAAGATTAAGGGCGTGGCACGCTAATCAAAAAGCCCCGGTTTTGACGCCGGGGCTTTTAACTGTATTCGATCTATGAATTTCGAATATTGTTGAGGAAGTTTGCAACCTCAGTTTGTAAGGTTTCTGCCTGCAAAGATAGGTCGCTGGATGCATTGCGAATTTGTTCGGCGGCTTCCCCGGTTTCTTGGGCAGAAGCCTGTACTCCGGTCAAATTCATGGCAACCTGTTGTGTGCCGCTGGACGCCATGGCAACACTGCGGGTGATCTCCTGTGTTGCCACGGTTTGTTCCTCGACAGCCGAAGCAATGGAGGTCGCAATTTCATCAAGGTCACGGATGACTGTTGTGATGTTGCCGATTGCTTCCACAGAAAGCCGGGTGGAATCTTGAACTGCGCTGATTTGTTCAGAAATTTCATCTGTGGCTTTCGCAGTTTGGTTTGCCAGGTTTTTCACTTCAGAGGCCACAACCGCAAAACCTTTGCCTGCGTCACCGGCTCGGGCGGCTTCGATCGTTGCATTCAAAGCCAGCAGATTGGTTTGATTGGCGATGTCTGTAATCAGGCTGACAACTTCACCAATCTTGTCTGCTGCGTCGGCAAGGCTGCGGACTTTTTCGTTTGCGGCTTCAGCTTCTGTTAGCGCTTTTGCTGCAATTTCTGCGGCCTTTTCAACTTGCCCACCGATTTCGGAAATCGAACTTGCCAGCTCTTCCGTTGCCGATGCGACGGTCGAAACGTTATGAGAGGCTTCATCAGATGCAGAGGAAGCTGATGTGGCCTGTTCTGCGGTCGTCGTCGCCGTATGCGACATGGCCTCGGCAGAATTATTCAGCTCTGTTGATGCGGCAGAAACAAGGTTCACAATGCCCCCAACAGAAATTTCAAACGCATCGGCGGTCTGGGCCACGGCAGCTCGTTTTTCTGCTTCTGCACGTTTTTCGGCCTGAATTTGTTCATCTTGAAGCCGCTGCATTTCAAGAGCATTGGTTTTGAAAATCTGCACGGCAGAACGCATGGCTCCGATTTCATCATCAGACTTGGTTTCAGGGATATCTACGGTGTTATCCCCACCCGCAAGGCGGCTCATGGCATCTGTCATGCGCAGGATCGGTTGGGATACCCGTTGCCGTACAGTGATGCCCAGCAACCCAAGCACTGCGATGATTGTCAGTAAGGTGGCAACAGTTGCTGTGATTCTAAAGCTATATAACTCGGCAAGGGCTTTTTCCCGGTCAATGGCAAAGCCAAGCCGCCATTTTACCGACGGCAGTCCCGAGATGGGAACAAAAGCATACAAGGTGTCGCCCGATTGTTCCAAAAGCGCATCAGCGGTCAGTGACAGGCTGGGGGTGGAGTCCGGGAATGCTTCCTTTAAGGGTTTCAAGGACAATTCCGTATTTGGGTGGATCAGCACTGTGCCGGAATCATTGACCAAAAAGGCATACCCGCTGCCACCCAATTCGATATTGTTGACCAACTTGACCATGTCGGAAATTTCAAGATCAACACCGACAACGCCTTTGCCTGAAACTGGGGCGACGACACTGACAACCAACTTCTTGGTGTTAAGATCCATGTAGGGTTCGGTTAACGCTGTTGCGTTGGCTGATATTGCATCCTTGTACCATGGACGTATCCGTGGATCGTAATTTTCAGGCAGATCCATTGGCGGATGGGGGATCATGTCACCATCAACGGTACCAAGGTAAGTTGCAATGAACGCTTCTTCCAACACCGGTATGGATATGGCGGGAAGTACCGTGGACGGTTCGGCATTCTCTAGGCGAGAGATGTTCTGTGCAGTTGCTTCAAGCAAAAATCGCCGACCATTGATCCAATCCACAATCGAGGTGCTGGCAAGTTTGGCTGTGCTTGAAATGCCGGTTTCCAGTTGGCGTTCAATGAGGCTGCGTTCATGATTATCGATATAAAGGCTGAACGCAGTTAATGCCGTTACCACGATTATACTCGCGGTTAACAACAAACGTGAGCCGATATTGAGTTTCATTGCTTTCAGCCTCCAGTGCTATTGTGCTCATTCTTATGTGCGCATATACAGGCGTTTTTAAAGAGAGCCTATGTAATAAATGTTCGCTATTTGCGTTATAATCTAATTTTCTTTGAATATTCACGGTAGCAGTGAAATAATATTGATCAACAAGCAACTATAAGGAGAGTGTTAGCTGGTGTCTTAGGCGTCATCAGGTGTGTCTGGTTTGCGAATGGTCCTTAGGAAATTCGCAACTTCAATTTGCAGAAAGTCGGTTTGCACAGCCAAATCTGCTGCTGCCGTGTTGATGTAAAGCGCAGCTTTATCGGTTTCAGCTGCGATTTCCCTAACCCCGAGAATGGTATTGGCAACCTCGGCTGCGCGCAGCGATGCCTGATGGACGTTGTGAGTGATTTCATCGGTGGCGGATGACTGCTGGCTGATGGCGGCAGCCAGAATGCCGATAATGCCATGTAATCGTTCGACATGGTTCAGAACTTCGCCCAGTTCGGAGGTGCAGTTGGGGTTGCTGGACTTTGCGTTATTTAGGGTTTTGATGCAGTCAGCAGATACTTGTGATGCAATCTCGGTCTGGCGGCTGATTTCGGCTATCGCGACCGATAATTCTTCGGTTGCCGATGCAATGGTGGTCATATTGTTTGATGCTGCGTCACTGTAATCGGCACTATCCGCAGCGAGGGTCGCGGATGTATCTGCATTGATTGACATATCTGTAGCAGAGCTGTTCAGAGTGGAAGAGGCCACGGACAGCAGTTCGACAATTCGTACAATTGAATTTTCAAACCGTGTGGCTGCATCCTGCAACGCCAATTTCTTTTCGTGTTCGGACTGGCTTTTGGCTTTTATTTGGTCTTGGCGAAGTTTTTCCATGGTCAGGGCGTTCGCCTTAAAGACCTGCATGGCTGAGCGCATGGCGCCGATTTCATCGTTTGATGATGATTCTGGAATTTCAGTATTAAGGTCGCCTTCGGCCAATTGCGTCATAGCGCGGGTCATGCGGTCCAAAGGCTTGGTTACACGTTGACGAATGCTGATCCCCAGCAAAATGATAATAACGGCGACAGTTGCCAATGCCGCGAAAGCTGCGGTTTGACGGAAGTCGACAATGGGTTGGAAGACTTTTTCCCGGTCAACGACAATGCCAAGCTTCCATTCCGTTGCTGGAAGATATGGTACTGGGAAAAAGGCGAAAATATGTTTCTGGTTCGATCTGCTAAAGTCAATGAGGCTTGAATTCAGGTTCAGTTCAGCCCCCGGAAAGACTTTGCTGATATTTTGCAGGGTGTTTTCCTGATTGTGATGGATAAGCACCTTCCCCTGAGCATTGACCAAAAAAGCATACCCCAGATCGCCTAAATCAATCTGCTTAATGGTTTTGATAATATCAGTGAGCTCAATATCGCCTCCGGCTACCCCGGAAAATTTACCGTTAATGGTGATCGGTGCGACCACTGAAACCACCATTTTCCCTGTAATCAGATCAATATACGGTTCGGAGATAGTCGGAGCATTAATGAATTTTGTGTCGATATACCACTTGCGAATTCTTGGGTCGAAAGTTGGCGGCAGGTCGTTCGGTGGGATGCTGATCAGATCCTTTTGTTCTGTCCCCATGAAGGTTGTCATAAAGGTTCTGGAGTAAGGCTGCCGGCTCATCAGGCGGTTGATTTGGTCAAATGCCTGTGTATCGCCTGTGGAGGCAATATTGTTCGCCAATGCTTCCGACAGATGGCTGCGGGCTTGCATCCATCGCCCAATGCTTTCTGCGGTGACGCGCGCCGTTTCGCTCAGGCTATCAGATACCCGGTCAATAATCAGGGCTCGCCCATGTCCTTCAAATGTAATGGTAAATATGCTGAAGGATACTGTGACAATAAAGGACGCAATCAATAATATTCTTAGACCAATACTGCGCGACATGGACCGCTTGCCTCCACCACAGTGATGCATAGCCATATTGTCTACGAAATCATAGATGAGCGAAAGCTCTTGTTTGTTCTTTTCAGCTCAGAATGCAAAAATACTTGCTGAATGACAGTGGTGATAAGGTGGGGATTATAGTTTTGCGGTAATTTCCGTTATGCATTGAGTCGTGGCATAAAATATATCGACGGCTTCCCGCACGGAGGCCGCATCACAATCAGACACCATGAGCAGTTCATTACCGCGTTCATACACTTGGGCCAAGGTGCCAAGCGGTGCATGCAGGCCAAGATCAGGCCATGCTGTTTGAGCCGCTTCTGCCGTTGTCGGGCCGCTCATTTGGGTCATAAACCATTTTGCAAGTTCGACTTGTTCAATAATGGCTAGTTTCGCCTGAATGTGGTCAACCTGATTATGGCTATCAACGTTTTCCGGCATTTGAATGCCGTCTTCTGTGCCGCCGTACACGATTTGTGCCGCGACTTGGCTTTCAATACTGCCTTGAAGAACGGATGGCGCAGTGCGGCTGATGGGTTGTCCACCGTGAAAAACATTCAGGAACGGTCCGGTCCGCCAAGCCGGGTTGATATCACCGGCGCAGTTTGGGTCCACCATTTTTTCGGCGGCACGCGCATAATCATAGGCAAAGATCGCCGCCATCATAGCCTTTCCCGCCAGTGCCAGATACTCAGCCGCTTTGGGGGCATGTGCTTTCATATGGTCAATGGTGTTCATTGCTGGGCCTCATGATTTAAAAGAAATGCCGGATTATGGGCAGGAAATTGTCTAGGGCAATACTTTTCCTGCGCTAAAGGCCAATGGAAAGACCTTTGGTCCACTTGTGCCGGAGAAGGTTCGTCAGTTCGCGGCGAGCCTCCGGCAGTTGTCGAATGTATCCAAAAGGCTGTCATCACGACGCTGGCAGGTGTAGGCCAAGCGCTCAACGCCCGAGGTATCAAAACCGCTCGCGGCACCCAATGGCAACCAACGTCGGTCAAGCGTGTGATGGTTTATCAGCCTCTTCGTTGTGGCGGTAACGTTCTCGCAAGTGTTCAATGAACTTTTTAATAAGAGATATGCATCCTTCTTCAAAGTCGATAACTAAATCAGGAAGTCGCAAATTTATTTTATCATTATTGGAGTAAAATAATTCTCGATCCTTTATGCTGGCAAGGCGTCCGTGCTCATTGAGGTCAGGGAAAAGCATATATCTTTCAGCAACTTCTCCCTCTGAAAACCGAACATAATATCTAGGTCGTGAATCAATCATGGCGTTATGTATGACTAGGTTTCGAATGCTCATTATCTCGTTTACTAATTTTTCTTGGGAAAAAATGGTGTTTTCGTAAAAAGGCTCTTTGTAGCCTCCTGTTTCGAAAGTGATGCGACGTGATTTCATGCGGCAGAACGTTGAGAACTCTTCTTTAGGGGACGATAATTCATGATCTATCTTTGCTAGATAGTCTAGAATGCTAGCCATCTGAATATAGATAGAGGAAAGGACTGACATTAATTCTGATGCATATTCTCCATGGCGTTCAATGGTGTCATTAGGGCCAAAATGATCGATTAGTATTTCTGATGATGGTAGATGTTGAGGATCAGTGCATAGTTTTCGATAAAAATCACAAAGTAGACGCTCTAAGTTTATGAAGCCACTTTGGATCGCTGAGGTAAGCGCGTCAAAACTTTGCGTATATAGAGCTGCAAGTATAATGGGATTGTGAGACGCTCCTTCTGTGAATCGACGGAAGTCATTTGCAGATATAGTCGTTGAAGCGCCTAGTCCGGCTGATAGGTATCCAAGATGAGTATCGCTTTTAATCAAAGCAGATACGCCGGGAACAATATGTTCAACTGCTTCAGTGTAAAAATCTGAAAGCCTGATGCATAGGCTATCAACGTTAATGGCTTGCAATTGTCGAGGGACGGTGTCTTCGGCGACTAATCTGCCGTAGGTTGTTCTATTGGGACTTTCAAAGAAGAAACCAAGGCTCGTGTCAGAGACCTCACCCTTAGTTTCCATTGTTCCTTGGACGCAGTAGATCTTGAATTCACAAGATATTTCTTTATCAGATGCCATCAAATAGGTCGCCCATGTTATGGTGTTAGAATCTAAATTCTGAATGGTGGGTGAAGCAGCCCCAGTTTAAACCAGTCACCTTGGGCTAACCAAGGAGGCTTACGTCTCAGACTGAAATCATTGTTGACGGTGTTTGCCGTATCGTTGGTGTGAACTAATGCTTATTGAAACGAAATGTAGCTGAAAAAGCCGCTGATTTTCGTTTTTAGATTGTCTGGCAGATCGCTGGCGCATGTATTTTTTGCCGCGTGAAAAAAACTTCTTACACCAGATATGTCCGATAATGGCAGGTTTCTTGGGGGGAGGCGTGAATCGTCCCTGAAAAATGATGCAACGAAATTTCGTTGACCCATGCAGTTGTTCAGGCGAATATGTGCGTGGAGTGACAGATCGGATGAAGCCTTTGCGCTGATAGCACTCCCCAGCAGGCTTTAAGTCTGTGGTCGCGTTTAGTGGCCCGTAAGAAGAGTGGTATCCGGGATCAAAGAGGGCGCCTTAGTGCGTCCTTTAAACGTTTCTGGGGCTAATATATTTGGAAACAAAGCCCCTCAGTATGCCTTTCTATCCCTGAGAAACATTCATCTCATCTTAATGAAGTTTGATCTGAATGCGCACTCAGTGCGTCTTTTGCATATGGGGTGCGTTCGATGCTCTCACCGACGCTTGCCAAGCCGTGATTCATTTTGATTTTTAGAAAGTCTCTGTAACGATGCTGGCATAAAGAAACCCCACCGGGAGATCCGATGGGGTTTCTTTGTTTGTTCGTTGTTCTTTGATCTGTCTGCCTGAGCTTTAAGCCCCGCAAAAATCAAAGAACTTAGGCACTTTGATTATGCGCTGTAATACATGTCGAATTCGACCGGGTGCGGGGTCTGTTCGAGTTTGATCACTTCTTCCATACGCAGAGCGATGTAGCTTTCGATCATGCTGTCGGTGAAGACATCGCCTTTTTTCAGGAAGTCGCGGTCTTCGTTCAGGCAATCCAAAGCCATGTGCAGAGAACGAGCAACGGTCGGAATGCCGCGCAGTTCTTCAGGCGGAAGATCATACAGGTCTTTGTCCATCGGGTCGCCCGGGTGGATTTTGTTCTGAATGCCGTCCAAGCCAGCCATCATCATCGCTGCAAATGCCAAGTACGGGTTGGCGGTTGCATCGGGGAAGCGCATTTCAATCCGTTTGGCTTTCGGGTTGGTTGCGTACGGGATGCGGCAAGATGCAGAGCGGTTACGTGCGGAGTAAGCCAACAACACCGGAGCTTCGTATCCCGGAACCAATCGTTTGTAAGAGTTGGTGGACGGGTTGGTGAAGGCATTCAGTGCGCGGGCATGCTTCATGATGCCGCCAATGTAGTACAATGCGCTTTCGGACAGGTCTGCATAGCCGGAACCTGCGAACAACGGTTTGCCGTCTTTCCACAGGGATTGGTGGCAGTGCATGCCCGAGCCGTTGTCGCCGGCGATCGGTTTCGGCATAAAGGTTGCGGTCTTGCCATAGGAATGGGCAACCATGTGCACGCAGTATTTATAAATTTGCATGTAGTCTGCGGCGACCAGCATTTCTTCAAAGCGGCAGCCCAATTCGTGTTGGGAGGATGCAACTTCGTGGTGATGCTTTTCGATGTGCAGGCCCATTTCACCCATGACGGACAGCATTTCTGCGCGCATGTCCATGCCGCTATCGACTGGCGGAACCGGGAAATAGCCGCCTTTAACCCGCGGACGGTGGGCGTAGTTGCCTTCTTCGTAAGCTTTGCCGGTTACATAGGAACCTTCGATGGAATCCAGTTCAAAGCCGACTTTGTTCGGCTCAACGTTGAAACGGACATCGTCAAAGACGAAGAATTCGGCTTCCGGGCCAAAGAAACAGGTATCTGCAATGCCAGTGCTGGCCATATGAGCCAGAGCTTTTTTGGCGATGGAGCGCGGGTCGCGATCATAGGGCTGACCGGAAGTCGGTTCCAGTACATCGCAAATCAGGATGAGTTGCGGCTGTGCAGAGAACGGGTCCATAACGGCGGAGCTAAGGTCCGGTTTCAAAACCATATCGGATTCATTGATGGCTTTCCAGCCGGCAATGGAAGACCCGTCAAACATGATGCCTTCGTTCAGCATGTCTTCATCGACAGTGCAAACGTGCTGAGCCGTGTGGTGCCATTTGCCACGCGGGTCGGTAAAACGGAAATCAACGTATTGAACGTCGTTTTCCTTAATCATTCCCAGGACTTTTTCAACGGACATGGTGCTTCCCTTTAGTTGTGCATGCTGCACAGTTTGCGGTTCATTGTATCTGTGGCACGTAAGATTGATGACTTATCGTGCCGCATTGTGGTGGTTTCGCCCAAACGGGTAACGGCAGCGTCCATGACAGATGGTCGCTGCGGACAGAAACGGAAGATTAAATTGCTTCGGTGCCTGTTTCGCCGGTGCGAATGCGGATTGTTTCCTCAATTGAAGAAACAAAAATTTTGCCGTCGCCGATCCGCCCGGTTTGGGCAGCCCCCTGAATGGCTTCAACAGCCTGTTCCAGTTGGTCATCGTCGACAACCAGCTCAATTTTTACTTTCGGCAGAAAATCGACAACATATTCAGCGCCGCGGTAAAGTTCGGTATGGCCTTTTTGCCGACCAAAGCCCTTGGCCTCGATCACGGTCATACCCTGAAGGCCGATTTCATGAAGGGCTTCTTTCACTTCATCGAGCTTGAATGGCTTGATAATGGCTTCAACTTTTTTCATGGAATTCCGGTGCTCTGTTCTGACCCGTCCCGAGGCGGGTAATGTTGCGGTGTCCACTTTAATCGAATGTGTTCGTGGTTTTCTCCACGTGTTGTTCATTTATAATGCATCTGCCGTGCCAAAGCCAGAATATGCAGAATCTGGGCGTTTTTTGCCCGTATGCTCAGATTTTTCGCAAAAAAAATGCCCATAATATGGGCATTTTGATTAAAAGTTGGGCTTTAGGCTTAGGCAACGCCCTGCATTTTCTGTGGGCGTTGGTCTTGTCCGCTCGGGGTTTGCAACATATCCAGGAAGTTGATGACCGCATGCATGTGGTCTGTGTTGGCGATGTTGTATATTTCCCGGCCTTCGCGCTTTTGCATGATGATCCCGGCGCGAACCAAGGTGTTCAGGTGGTGATTCAACGTCGAAGCCGGAGTTCCCAGCAAGCTTTGCAAAGCGCCCACATTCAGTCCGGTCGTCCCCGCGTTCAAAATATGGCGGTATGCCTGCAGGCGCAGTGTGTTGCCCAGTGCAGCCAGGGCAGAGACGGCGTCGGTGCTGCTGATCGGTGTCGTTTTTGTTGTGCTTGGAAGTGTCGTTACTGCAGCGGTCATGTGTACTCTATGTTTCAGAAAAATGGGTTGCAAGAGGCAGGCATAAACAGCCTGTGCAACGCGCATCTGGTTTTGTGGAAATTTTAAGTGTCGGGTGTCTTATCCCGCTTGCACGCTAAGTGCAAGCCCTCCGCATTAATTTTTTCAAAGGAAAAACTGGGAACTCCACACGAAAAGATGCCTATTTGCTACTAGTCGCATGATTTGACACGACAATATGTGAATTTAAAACGTCGCGGCTGATTTTGACCAAACTATGCAGCGGCATCAGTCATGGGGGGGTATGTCAAGGCTTCAGTTAAAACTGATAGGTCACAACGTTGAGGCGGATGTAAACTATTTAGATATATTTGTTAAAGCTAATAACATCCAGAGTTCTTATAACGATTCGTGATTGCCGTTTTACGTTTGTGCTAAGATAACATTAGATTTTGACTAATGGTTAATATTTAAATGTTGTTGAGACGATCTTTGGTTGGCTATTTATTGTTTTTGCCTAGTTTTACCTGTCATATTAAATTTTCTTTTTTTGTTTTTACGGATTGATGGAAAGATATGAACCTAATGCAGCGCTAACCAGAAAGAAGATTACGCCCGACGGTGGCAAAGTAAGCGTGGCAGCATGTGTCAGGGAGGTTCGTATGAGTTTTTTCAACAATATGAAGATCGGCAAGAAAGTTATATCGCTGCTGGTTATGAGTGTTTTGGGATTTGCCGTTCTGCTTTATCTCGCGAATTCCGCCATTACCTCAGGCCTGTATAAAGAGCGTCAGGCCAAATTGGCGAGCCTGACGGACACCGCCATAAATATATTGCAGAATTATCAAAATGAGGTATCTGCCGGAAAGCTGTCTTTATCAGATGCGCAAAAGGCAGCGTATGCCCAAATTCGAAAAATGCGTTATGAGGGCGGTAACTATATCTTTGTGTATTCGGCCTCCGGTATTCGGTTGGCGCATGCTCCCGATCCATCGACAGAGGGTGGCAACTTTAAAGATTGGAAAGATCATTTCGGCACGCCTATTTTTGGCGGTTTTGTTAAAGGGCTGCAGGGTTCGGATACGGCATACGTTGAGTATTTCATGCCGCGGCCCGGTTCCAACGACGCGGTTGAAAAATTAAGCTATGTGACGGCGTTTAAGCCTTGGGGCGTTATCCTTGGTACCGGGGTCTATATGGATGACCTGAATGCCGCGATAGACGCCTCGGTTACAGAGCTTGTGCTCAATGCCTTGGTCTTTATCGTTGTCATTTTGTCGGTCGGTGCATTTGTCGCGCGGGGCATCAGTAACCCCATAAGGAAAATGACCGATAGCATGAATCGTTTGGCAAACGGTGATCTTGCTGTTGATGTGTCAGAAGGAAACAGAGCCGACGAGGTTGGTGAAATGGCACGTGCGCTTTTGGTGTTTAAGACCAATGCGGAAGAGCGCATTGCCCTTGAGGCAGAACAAGAGGCCACCAAGGAGCGAGCCGCGGCAGAACGCCGACAGGCCATGCTGGATCTTGCTGATGACTTTGAAACTGCTGTTGGGGTGATTGTTAACGATGTCTCTGAGGCAGCAGGTTCGTTACAACGTGCATCTGTAGAGATGCAGGATGTCGCACAAATGTCGGCAAAGCGTGCGGATGAAGTGGGGGTTGCCTCTAACGTTACAATGGAAAGTGTCAATACTGTGGCGTCGGCAACTGAGGAATTGAGCGCCGCTATTCAGGAAATCGCATTTCAGGTTCAAACCGCATCAGTTTCCGCACGGGAAACCGCGGAACAGGCATCTCTGGCACAGCAAAGCGTATCACAGATGGTTGAAACCGCAGACCGTATTGGCCAAGTTGTCAGCCTGATTACGGATATTGCCAACCAGACCAACCTGCTTGCTTTGAACGCAACCATTGAGGCTGCGCGGGCAGGTGATGCGGGTAAGGGTTTTGCCGTGGTCGCCGGGGAGGTGAAAAACCTTGCCAGCCAAACCGCCCGTGCAACGGAAGAAATCACACAGCAAATCACGGCAGTGCAGGAGCAAACCCATCAGGCGGTGCAGGTGATTACCCGTGTGACTGAACAGGTGCAGTCCATCGACAATGTGACGGCTTCCATTGCGTCCTCGGTTGAGGAACAAACTGCGGCGACCTCTGAAATTTCACGCAGTGTACAGGAAGCCGCAGCTGGAACGTCGCAAGTGTCAACATCCATTGAGGACGTGAGCAAGGCAGCTGGTGATGTGGGCGGCATAGCCCAAGGACTTGCTGGGCAGGCCGATGATTTGGTTGCGCATGTTGATAATCTTAGAGGGGCTGTCGATGGGATTTTACGAGAAATACGCGCAGCCTAAATGAAGAGCGTTTTGCACCATAAAGGCCGGAAATTTTCCGGCCTTTATTGATGAGGGCAGAAGGTTATTAAATTTCAACGGGTTGTTTGTGGAGCGTCAGTCATGCTGACCGAATCGGGATGGATGCCTCATGCAACCATGAAGAAATGTTACATTGTTGCTATCTTTTAAGTTGAGCATTTTGTGGGTTGGGTTTCTTTAGATTGAACGCATGTGCGTAATAAGGGTTTTCTGTATGGGATTTAATTAAATTAGAGGAATATCATTTCCCGCCCCTTTCCCTGTGGTGTAATTGCCCTACCTATTGCACGAGGGAAAGAGTGCCAAATTCAAAACAGCTTGCTGCATCAAAAACAATAAAACCAGCAATCCTGTTTTATTTTCGCAAAGAGGGCGGGATGAACTTCTTTCAGAATCTAAAAATCGGCAAAAAGATCGCAATGATATTGGGGGCGAGTGTCCTCGGCTTCGTTGCCGTCCTTTTCGTTGGGCAAATTGTCATATCCTCTCACATGTTTGATGAGAGAAAAGCAAAGCTGGTAAATTTGACGGAATCTGCCTTGAACGTGATTGAGCATTATTACGATGAAGCTCAATCCGGCAGAATGACTGAGGTAGACGCCAAAGCAGCCGCTTTCAAGCAAATCCGCCTCATGCGCTATGAAGGTGATAACTATATCTTCGTTTACTCCATGGACGGTGTCCGCCAATCCTACGCACCGGCACAAAACACCGAAGGTCAGTCGTTCGTTGACCTTAAAGATGATTTCGGCACGCCGATTGTCGGCAGCTTTATTGATGGTGTAAAGGCATCCGGTTCGGCATTTGTCCCTTATTATAAGGCACGTCCCGGTGAGACCAAGCCCATCGAAAAAGCCAGTTACGTCATTGGGTTTAAGCCTTGGGATTTGTTCCTTGGTACTGGGGTCTATGTTGATGACCTTGAAGCCTCTGTTTGGGAGGCGGTGATGGAACTTGGTGCGTATGCCACGGTTTGCCTTGTGGTCACCATTGCGATCGGCATGTTTATTGCCCGTGGTATCAGTCGCCCAATCCAACTGATGACCGGAAATATGAACCGATTGGCTACGGGTGATTTGGCGGTTGTCATCGGTGGGACAGATCGTCAGGACGAAGTGGGTGCCATGGCCCGCGCTTTGGAAGTGTTTAAATCCAATGCGGAAGAGCGTATTGCCCTTGAAAAGGAACAGGAAATCGCCAAAGAGCGAGCCGCAGCAGAACGCCGTCAAGCCATGTTGGATCTTGCCGATGATTTTGAATCTGCTGTTGGAGTAATTGTCAAAGATGTCTCTGAGGCAGCAGACACGTTACAGCAAGCTTCCTCTGATATGCGTGATGTGGCGCAAGAATCTGCTATGCGTGCGGATGAGGTCAGTTCCGCATCCAACGTCGCCATGGAAAACGTCAATACTGTGGCGTCGGCAACTGAGGAATTGAGTGCAGCAATTCAAGAAATCGCTTCACAAGTGCAGGCCGCTTCAGCGGCGGCGCGGGAAACTGCGGATCAGGCAGGGGTTGCTCAGCAACGTGTATCTCAAATGGCAGAGGCCGCAGACCGTATTGGTGAAGTTGTCAGCCTGATTACAGATATTGCCAACCAAACCAACCTGCTGGCCTTGAACGCAACGATTGAGGCTGCACGGGCTGGTGATGCGGGTAAAGGATTTGCTGTGGTCGCCGGGGAGGTGAAAAACCTTGCCAGCCAAACCGCCCGTGCAACGGAAGAAATCACACAGCAAATCACGGCAGTGCAGGAACAAACCCATCAGGCGGTGCAAGTGATTACCCGTGTGACTGAACAGGTGCAGTCCATTGATAATGTGACGGCTTCCATTGCGTCCTCGGTAGAGGAACAAACGGCGGCGACTTCTGAGATATCACGCAGTGTACAGGAAGCCGCGGCTGGAACATCGCAAGTGTCAACGTCCATCGGTGGCGTGACCAAGGCCGCAGGACATGCCGGAGATGTGGCAGAGCACGTGGCAGGTCAGGCTAATGATTTGGTCGGCCATGCGCAGACTTTACGAGGAGCCGTGGAACGTGTTCTTCGTGAAATCCGGGCGTCCTGACACGTAAGAACTTCTGGACACAATGGGGGAGGCTTTGGCACAAGATTGCCAAAGCCTCTTTCTTTATATGGAATGGTACATGCTCAGTTATCTTCACCGCTTTCACGCGGGTGGTTTTGCCGATGTTCATAAGCATCTGGTTCTCGCACGGGTTTTGGCGGCTCTGGGCCGTAAAGCCAAGCCGTTTTGTGTGCTGGACGTCCATGGCGGGGAAGGGGTTTATGACCTAACCCACGAGGATGCGACCGTTACAGGGGAAGCTGAAGCCGGTATCTTTCAACTGAATGCGGCGGTGGCTCCACCGGACGAGGCATTGCCCTACCTTCAGGCACTGGATGCCGTGCGAAAACGTTATGGCAAGATGGCGTATCCGGGTTCTCCGGCTGTATCGCGGGCAATGCTGCGCGATGATGATCGGTTGGTTGCTATTGAACTGCACCCTCAGGCGTACAAAGCATTGCGTCGGAATTTTCGTGATGATCCGCAGGTTCATGTTCATAAACGTGACGCCATGGAGGCATTGGCTGCCTTGACTCCGCCAGAGGAAAAACGCGGGGTTGCCGTGATCGACCCGGCCTATGAGATCAAGTCAGAGTACGTCACAGTACCTGCGGCGGTGGCGAAGGTTTATCCCAAATGGCGGGCCGGAGTGTTTTTGATTTGGTATCCACTGTTGCCCGATGGTCGCCATCAAGACTTGTTGAATGCGATTGCGGAGACAGGCTACCCGGAGGTCTATATCAGTGAGTGGTTGCGTTCCGCCGATGCTTCAGGCCGTGGGATGTACGGATCCGGTGTGGTGGTCATCAATCCGCCATGGAAGCTGGATGAGGACATGGAGCATATTGCGACTTGGCTGACAGAGGCGGGGTTTGAGGGGGAACATCGCCCGGTCATGCTGACGGCCTAATCGTGGAGATATACCAAAAAAAGAAGCCCCGGTATGGGAAACCGGGGCTTTTATTGGCGGTGCCTCTACAGGTGATGCATAGAGAGAGGGGGTGAGGGTGTGTCACCTGCAAAGGCAAAGGGACTATGCCTTGGTTGGCGTTTTCACTCCGTGAGCCTCCTCACAGAAAAGTCCTTTTAAAGGATCAAACTCGTTGCAGGGTGCCCAAAAGCCAATCCCAGAAACGTGCTACCGAAGCAATATCGACGCATTCGTCCGGTGAGTGCGGATTGCGAATGGTCGGGCCGATGGCTGCCATTTCCCAGTGTGGGTAAGTCGCGCCAAGCAAGCCGCATTCTAGGCCCGCGTGCATGGTTGTAATGTTGGCGGGCTTGCCGTTTTGTTCCGTGAAAACTGCGTCCAGAATTTGCAGAATATTGGCATCCGGTTTCGGAGCCCATCCCGGATAGGCAGCGCCAAAAGTCACTTTACTGTCCAAAGCCATGTACGTATCTGCAAGGCGATCACTCAGGGCATCACGAGCACTGTTGACGTTGCTGCGGATTTTGTGGGTGGCGATGACGGAGTTGCCTTCGATCGTCAGAATGCCGAGGTTGCAAGACGTTTCCGGCATGCCGTCCACGCTATCGCTCATCCGGCTGACGCCGTCATGGGTGGCGTTCAATGTCCGCAGGAGTTTGGCAGACTGTTCCGCAGTGAGAGCCGTGTCCGGGCGAGCCATTGCCTGGACTTCGATGGACAGATCAGGGTCAGCCAGCGCAAATTCTTGTCGCAGGATTTGGCTGACTGTTGCCAGTGTCTGTTTGATGTTTGCCTCGTCCTGAGCCGGGATAACCAAAATGCCTTCGGCTTCACGCGGAATTGCGTTGGAGGCACTGCCCCCGGCAATAGTGTGCAGTCTGACATCGGTATGAGAGCAAGCCACATCACGCAGGAGGCGCGTTAATATCCGAATGGCATTGCCGCGACCAAGGTGAATGTCACAGCCGGAGTGTCCGCCTTTAAGTCCGCTGATTGCAATGCGCAGTGCAGTTTCCGTAGTTTCGGTGGGGGCCAGTGTAATGGCGGTGGTCGCGATCACGTCTCTGCCACCTGCGCAGCCGATAACGATGTCGCCGTCCTCTTCACTGTCCAGATTAAGCAGTATGCTGCCGTTCAGTAGGCCGGGTTTGATCCCCATTGCGCCGGTCAGTCCGACTTCTTCTTCTACGGTGAAGACAAACTCCAGTGGGCCGTGCTGTAAACTGTCATCTTCCATAATGGCAAGCATGGTGGCAACGGCGATGCCGTTATCTGCGCCCAATGTGGTGCCTGTGGCTTTGACCCATTGCCCGTCAATACGTGGTTGGATCGGGTCTTTGGTAAAGTCAAAAGGTGTGGAGCTATTGGCTTGCGGGACCATATCCACGTGTCCCTGCAAAATGACTCCCGGACGATGTGCGTGGTCTGGGTGCGCAGGTTTGCTAACCAGCAGGTTTCCGGTTTCGTCAATATGTGTTGTCAGTGATTTTGCCTCTGCACGTTTTTGCAGAAACTGGATCAAGGCCGCTTCGTGTCGCGATGGGTGCGGTATTGCGCAAATATCATTGAAATTTTGCCAAAGGGCTTTGGGGGAGAGGCTGGAAAGCTCGGAAGAAGACACGGATTTCATCCTTGGAAATAAGGGCTTGGGCTATGAACGGCCCGAAGCATCATATGGTGGTTTGCATCCAACGTTGTTAGCGCAAAGTCAGGCTTCATGCAATTGCTCGACTATGTTTTCCGATGCATTCGCTGTTTTATGGTGAGTGAACTTCATAGATTATTTCTGCGGTATTTCTTTGTGTAGTGGTTTTTTGTTATACAATGCCTTCTGTGGGTAAATGGAGGGATAGGTGTGTGTGGTGCCTTTGTTCAGGGTTTATTGCTTGGCCTTAGTTTGATTGTTGCTATCGGTGCGCAAAATGCGTTTGTTTTGCGTCAGGGATTGCGCGGGCAGCATATATTTGCTGTTTGCCTGACTTGTGCCGTGTCTGATGCTTTGCTGATCCTTGCCGGAGTATCCGGCTTTCAGGTGATTATTGCTGCGTACCCGCAAGCCATTCAGTTGGCACGATGGGGTGGTGCTGCGTTCTTGCTTGTCTACGGCGGGCGTTGCCTGTTGTCGGCCTATCGAGGAGGAGGATCACTTGAGGTGGTGGAGGCTGAAGGCGGAAAATTCATTCCGGTTATTATGACGTGCTTGGCTTTGACTTGGTTAAACCCACACGTTTATTTGGACACAGTTGTTTTAATCGGGTCTGTGTCTATGGGCTTTATTGGTGCTGAGGCTAGTTTTGCCCTTGGTGCGATGTCTGCCTCGTTTCTCTTCTTCTTTTCTTTGGGGTATGGCGCTGCGGCGTTGCGCCCTGTGTTCGCAACCGCGCGGTCGTGGCAGGTGCTTGATTCATCTATGGCAATCGTGATGTGGAGCCTTTGTGCGCTTCTTCTTATTGCGGATTAGGTGGATTTAAAATCTCAAGTTTTTGGCTCCGCATGTGTGCATGCCTGGGTTGTTAAGAGATTTTAAATACAATTGCAGTGGTTTTCTGTGTAATTGTGTGTTAATAATCATTCTAGACTTGTTTATCAGAGTATCGAACCCGTAACGATTATATTAACTTTTCGAAACGATTAAGTAAAAAACCGGGCAATAACAAGTAAAGAAGGGGTGGGGTGTGAAGAAATTATTAAAGGATGGTTTCGGAGGAGTGTCGTCATTCGGTCCGCTGCGGCGTGGTGCGGCCTATATTGGTGTGTCAACTTTCTTTTTAAATCTTCTTGCTCTGGCTTTACCTTTAGCTCTGCTTCAGGTCTATGATAGAATTATTCCAAATGAGGCGTTGGATACTTTAACGCTGCTGTTGAGCGGTGTCGTTGTGGCAGTGCTGCTTGAGGCATTGATGCGGGTTGCCCGTGCCGATGTTATTGGCTGGTCTGGCGCGCAGTTCGAGCATGACGCCAGTTGCCGCGCGTTCCGCCATATTTTGGATGCTCCGGCTGATGAACTGGAAAAGGCTGGTCCCGGTGACTTGGTTGAACGGTTGTCCGGTTTGCCAACGGTGCGTGAGGTTTTTTCCGAAAATTGGACGTTGGTGATTTGTGATCTGCCGTTTGTCGTCCTGTTTTTGGGGTGTATCGCCTATGTGGGTGGATGGCTGGTGCTGGCCCCCATCACGGTCTTGGCTGTGTTTATGTACGTTATGTACGTGAAAATGCGTAACTCTCAGGAAGCGATCAAAGACTTCAACAGGGTCCGGGACCAACGACAGAACTTCAATATTGAAATTGTGCACGGTGTTCACACCATCAAAGCCATGTCGATGGAAGCGCAAATGATCCAGCGCTATGCCCGCTTGCAGGAAACTGTTGCGCGGCATTTGCATCGCTTGAATGCATTGAATGCTAAAACGGCGGGCCTTTCTGCGTCATTTTCCCAATTGTTGACACTTTCCGTCGTGTTCTTTGGTGGGGCGATGGTCGTTAGTGGGTCCATGTCTGTGGGTGGCTTGGCCGCCTGCACATTGCTGGCAGGGCGTGCATTGCAGCCGGTGCAAAAAGTCGTGGGTTTGTGGACGCGTTGGCAGACGGCGGTCCTGATGCGGGAGCGTTTCGAAACCATTTTCGATCTGCCACAAGAACCGCGGACGGAACAGCCGGTTGTGAAACCGATTGCTGGGCATGTTTCTCTTCAAAACATATCACTGGCATTTGATAATTCTGATGAGCCGCTGTTTAACGAGTTGGAGCTTGATGTCAAACCGGGTGAGCGCGTGGCAATCGTTGGGGATAACGGCGTCGGGAAATCCACGCTGCTGCGCCTGATTTTCGGAAGTCAAGGAGCCGATACAGGGTCGGTGCTGCTCGATGATATTGAAATTTCTGTGCACCAACGTGAAAACTTGTTGAAGAAGCACGGGATTGCCTTTGTGCCGCAACGTGGCGAATTGGTGCGTGGCACGATTTTGGAAAATCTGACCATGTTCCGTAAGGACCGGAACCGTGATGCCTTGCGTTTGGCTTCCGCACTTGGTTTGGATGGTGTGATCTATCGTTTGGCTAAGGGATACGAAACCCGTGTTGGTGAAACCGGGACGGATTTGTTGCCGCGCGGTGTGGTGCAGCGGATTGCGGTTGTGCGGGCCTTGGTCAATCAGCCCAAAGTGCTGCTGTTTGATGATGCCAATGCCAGCATGGACGGCCCCGGTGATGAAAGTCTTCGTAAATTCTTTGGTCAAATGGGACGGGATACAACCCTGATAATGGTCACTTTGCGTCCGTCCATGCAACGTCTTGCGGATCGGGTATTGCGTCTGGATGCGGGTAAGCTTGTGCCGATGCCGCCTCCGTCAGCCCCGGCTGCCGCCGTCCCAAAGACCGGACAGGCGAAGGTCGGTGCTTCGAATGTGGCAGCGGAATAAGGTTTTAGAGATCATGGATATGAAGACGAACGAAACCTTTATTGATAGCAAAACCGGATGGAATGTGCGCCCGGAACGGCAGACCCTTGAAGGTGTGCACAGTTTCGATACTGCCTTGGGCGGTATGCGTGCCGAGACCGATCTTGCTGCCGTGGTTCTGCCGTTGTTGTCGGCGTTGGATTGGGAAGGTGATTTGATCCACGTTGCGGAATCTCTGCCGCACTTTGCTGATACGCTTGATCTGACTGATGTTTTGAATGTGATGGCCAATCTTGGCTATCAAAGTCGTTTTTTCCAAGCCTCCCCCGCAGATATGGACACACGTTTGATGCCGTGCCTGTATTTGCCCGATGATGGGCTGGCGATGGTTCTTGTCCGTGCTATGGGCGAAAATGTGCTGGTTTACGATACGGTATCGTCCAGCTATCGCACCATTCCCATGCCGGAAGGTCAGGGGAGTGTTTATATATTTCACAGCATGACCGATGAAGATTATGCCCGGATGGCTGCAGATACTGGTGGCGATTATGTTAAGGGCACTCTGCGTCGTTTTAAATCCATGTTCGCGCGGATTTTGTTGGTCTCAGCGGTTTCTAACCTGTTGGTTTTGGCTACGCCGCTGCTGATTAAATCGGTTTATGATTTTTATCTGCCGTCCGGTTCAACGGTTCTGCTGATTTCGTTGCTGATTGGTTGTTTGATTGCGGTTGCTGGTGATTTCGCCATGCGCTCCTTGCGGGCGAAGATGATTGCTTATCTTAGTGCACGCATTGATTTCCTGCTGGGGCTTGGTGTGTTTCGTCGGCTGTTGATGTTGCCGCCCGCATACACTGAACAGGCAAACTCCAATGCTCAGATTGCGCGCTTGCGTGATTTTGAAATGGTGCGGGAGTTTTTCGCCGGACCCATGGCGACCACATTGGCTGAAGCGCCGTTTGTTGTGATTTTCCTCGGGGCTATGGCTCTGCTGGGCGGACCGTTGGTGTTTGTCCCAATGACGGCAATGCTGGTTTTCATTGCGGTTGCTTTGTTGCTGCGTTCGTCTGTGGAGCGTCGGTTACGGGCATCCACTCAGGCGGCTGCTGCCCGTCAGGAATTCCTGATTGAGGCATTGACTTCTCCCCGAGCAATCAAGGAAGCCGGAGCAACCGAAGTCTGGAACCAGCGTTTTCGGGATTTGTCCGCAGATGCGGCCTTAAAACAGCATCACGCAAATCGGATCAATACCATGATGGCAGCCGGAGCGCAGGCTTTGGTGGTTATCACCGGGATTTCGACGCTTGCCTATGGTGTTCATCTGGTTCTGGCTGGCACGATGACGGTCGGTAGTCTGATGGCTGCCATGATCATCGTGTGGTGGGTCTTGCGTCCGTTGCAGACTTTCTTCTCCCTTTCCATTCAGACCAACCGTGTGCGAGGCTCGGCAGAGCAGATCAACCGTCTGATGCAATTGAAGCCGGAACGTATGCGTGCGCCAACAATTCAGGCCGTTCCCGACCTTAAGGGTAAGATCAGCCTGCAAAACGTCAGCTTGCGGTATACCGCAGACACAGACCCGGCGGTGTTGGGTTTGAATCTGGATATTGAACCGGGGGATATCATCGGCCTGATTGGTGAAAACGGTTCAGGTAAATCGACGGTCCTGAAATTGTTGATGGGGCTGTATCGTCCGCAGACCGGTTCTATCCTGATCGATGGCATTGATATTCGCCAGTTCGACCAAATCGAATTGCGCCGCCAAATTGCATACGTGCCGCAAAAACCGGACTTGTTCTTTGGCACCGTCGCGCAGAACCTGCGCTTGGCCAGTCCCAATGCATCTGATGAGGAACTGCGTTGGGCATGTAAGGAAGCTGATCTTCTTGATGAGATCATGGATCTGCCGGATCAATTCCAAACCCGTATGGGGGATGGACGCAGCGATCAATTCTCGTCCAGCTTCCGTCAACGGTTGTCGTTGGCCCGTGCGTACCTGAAACGTGCGCCGATCACGCTGATGGATGAACCCGCTTCCAGTCTTGATTTCCTGTCTGATCGTCAATTGATGTTGGCGTTGGAACGAATGAAGGGCCATAGCACCGTAATCTTGGTTACCCACCGTCCAAGCCACCTGAAGCTGGTGAATAAGGTGGCAATGATGCAGCAGGGGCAAATCCGTATGTTTGGACCGACACAGCAGGTTCTGAACCGTTTGCCGCCGAACTTTTTCTAATATTTGAAATCTTGGGAGTTAACCATGTCGACCACAAATGGAGCCATGGACCAAACTGAAAAACTGCAAAAGGCATCGCGTCAGATCCGCTATCTGGCTCAGTACGCCATTGTCGAAGAAACCGGGATTTCACAGGCCGCGAAATATACGGTTATGACTGTTGCTGGTTTGGTTGTTGCCTTTATCGCCTGGGCTGGTCTGATGGAAGTTGACGAAGTCGCAACAAGTTTTGGTACGGTTGTTCCTGCCAAATCCGTGCAGGTGGTGCAGCATCTGGAAGGCGGCATCGTCGGAGAGATTCTGGTCGAAGACCGGGCCATGGTGGATAAGGGGCAGGTGCTTGTTCGCTTGAACCCGGTACAGGCTAAGGCAGAATTTGACCAAATGCAAAGTCGTCGAGTTGGACTGCTGGTTCGTAGCGAACGGCTTCAGGCATTTGTTGAAGGGCGCGACCCAAAGTTTGATGATGTTGATCCAAGGTTTGCTGATCTGATCGAAGACCAAAAAGATATCTTGGTCGCCAATACAGAGCGTTGGATTTCTCAAAGCAGAGTCTTGGAAGAGCAAATTCAGCAAAAACGCGCAGAAATATTTGCAGCGCAACAGCAACAGCGTGCTGTTAAAGAACAGTTAAACTTAGTGTCTCAAGAGGTTGAGATGCGTGAAAAATTGTTCGAAAAAGGCTATACTAGCAAGGTTGATGTCTTTGCTGCCAAACGTCAGCGTGCCGCTGCACAAAGTGAGTTGTCCCGTCTGCGTGGACAGGAAGCAACTGCTACCAAGGCATTGGAAGAATTAAACCGCCGGATTATCGATCTGGACAACAATCAGCGGCAGGATGCGCTGGGCGAGCTGGGGACAGTGAGCGTAGAGCTGAAACAGATTGACGATGCAATGGCACGGTTGCAAGACCGGGTGACGCGTCTTGATGTTGTATCCCCGGTGCGTGGATTTGTGCAGAATTTGAAGGCGAAGACTATTGGTGCGGTAATCCCTGCTGGTGGTGTGCTGATGGAAATTGTGCCGATGGATGACGAGTTGCAGGTCGAGGCCAAAATCAGCACCCAAGATGTTGGGCACGTTAAGCCGGGGCAATCGGTGAATGTGAAAGTCGCATCATACGATTTTGTGCGATATGGTAGTGTTGAAGGTGTTTTGAAAGACGTATCTGCGACCACGTATGTCGATGAAAAAGACGGCACACCATATTACCGCGGTCGCGTGACCTTGACTCAAGGTTGGATCGGGGACAAAGGCAGCAACAATTTGCTGATTCCGGGAATGACGGTTCAGGCCGACATCATCACCGGCAATAAGACACTGTTGCAGTATCTTTTGAAACCGTTGCAACGGTCATATTCACAGGCGTTCCACGAACGTTAAGTCGGTATCAGAGTTTTGGTAAGGTTATGTCGTTGGCATAGGGAATTGAACAATGGCTGAAGATAACGGACCAATCACAGGCACGGAAAACGACAATCTTGATGCTTTAAATGCATTGTTTTTGGACGGGCAAAGTACGGAACGTCTGGATGATGCTGTCGAGCATGAAGCTGATGGTGCTGAAGCCTCCAACATGGAGGATGTCAAAGGTCTTGCCAATGTGCAAAGTTCTTCCCGTGCCACGTTTGATGACCTGAATGCGGGCGGGGCGCAAGAAGCTGCTGCCGCACCTGCGGGTGCGGATGTGGTTGCAGGTGCTTACGATCCGACTGAAACCGATAACAGCGTTGATGCTGCCTTTGACAACACCCCGGAGCAGGAAATCCCCAGCCTGTCGCCTGCATCGGCAGGTCCGCAGCAGGATATTCCCGACCTGCCTCGCGGTGAAGATGAATTGCCAGAGGTTGTTTCGGACGTGCGCTTCCCCGACGGCGAAGGGCAAGATGATCCGGCTCAGTATCTGGTTGATCCGGTTGTTGAAGATGATGATCCGTCACCAATTCCTGATGATGACGATGACGATGAAACTGTAGTCAATGAAGCCGTGCTTACGGTTGAGGATCCATCCGGGATTGAAGGCATTCCGACCAAGCTTGAAATCAATGCCTTTGCTGATGGCAGTGGTGACAGTCTGGACCGTATTGAGATTTCCGGTGTGCCGGACTATTTCGAAATCGTGGACAGTAATGGCAATCCGGTTGGCTCATTGTCCGGTGGGACTTGGGTGCTGACTAATCCGTCCCCGGCTCAGTTGGACAATTTGTACTTGCGTAACATCGCATATGATGATGATGGGGATTACAGCGGTACGTTTGACCTGACGGTTACGGCATATACCGAAGAAGACGGGATCGAAAAAGACATCGCCCGTGACATGACAGTCTATATTGAAGCCGTTGCGGATGCTCCCGGTGCAGAGGTTACCGATGCCGCCGGAATGGAAAATACCTGGATTTCCCTTGATATTGACGTCACCGATAAAGACGTTCGGTATGAAAACGGCGTTGATGTGGACACGTCTGAAACCCAGACGGTTTACATTTCCGATGTGCCTTCCGGTGCGCAGTTAAATCATGGTACGGTTTTGACCTCTGATTTGACTTTAGAAGACGGCACGGTGATTTCCGCGGGAAGCTGGGTGGTCGATCCGGCTGACCTTAACGATTTGTCCGTTCTTCCCGGACCGAATTCCAGCAAAGACTTTAATCTGACGGTGCGGGTTGCCAGTACCGAAGAGTCCAACGGCGACGTTGCCGTGACCGGGCCACTGACTATCGAAGTTGATGTCGGCCTTGTCGATCCATCGGGTTCTGCATCCGGGGCGACTACGGAGGATCAGCTTGCGGACCTCACCATGTCGGCCTCAATCAATCAGGCAGACGGTACCGAGATTCTGACTGCGTATATCGAAGATTTACCGGACGGGGCCATTCTGGTTGACAGCAACGGTGTGCAACTGACTGCCGACGCACAAGGCCGCTATGACGTGACGGCGTACCGCGATCCGGCAACCAACGAAATCAATGGATTGAAGGTTGGCTGGGACCAAACCACGGATGCGCACTCTGACGAAGATATTTCGTTCAATCTGCGTGTTGTGGTCACGGATGGCGATACGGACACGGATACAGCCGCAATTCAGGCCATTGCCCCGGATACCAGTGATACAGTCATCCCGGTGACAGTTGAGGTCGCAGCAGTGGCGGATGCTCCGACCTTGAGCGCATCAGCAATTGGTGTTGAGGATCAATGGTTCTCGCTGGATATTGACAGTGCCTTGGTTGATACGGACGGGTCCGAGACTCTCAGTGTGTCCGTAACCGGCAACGCATCGGATTTCAGCCTGCGTGACGCAGACGGCACGCCGTATACCGGAACCGATAACGGTGACGGAACGGTAACCTATACCTTTACTCCCGATCAGCTTGAAACTTTGCAAATCAAAGGTGCGCAAGATAGCGATGCGGACTTTAACCTTGATATTGTTGCAACGGCGACCGAGGGCGCAACCGGGGATCAGGTTTCCCAAAAAACTGCGACGACGAGCACGACTGTCAATGTGAAGGTTCTGTCCGATGCGGACACCCCGACCATTGATGTTGTTTCTGCGCCGCAGACCATCAACGAGGACACCTTGTTCAACCTTCGCACTGCTATCGCGGGGAATGAGGCAGTTCAGGGCAGCTTAAGCGAAGCGGGCAGTGCCGACGGTGATCTGAAAACGGCAGATGGTTCTGAAACGCTGCATTTTGTTTTGACAGCACAGGATGAGTCCGTCATCGTCGTCAATGGTGTGCGCACGGAATTGAGCGCAGGGGACAGTATCGAATTGTCCGCTGCGGATGTCTTTAATGGCAATGTGTTGGTTGGTGGGCGTTCGGATTGGGCCAGTTCCAGCGCAACGGATACGCTGAAATTCGACCTGAAAACCGTTGCGACGGAAAGCAATGATGCCGCCGATGATCTGTTGGAAGGCGGCCTTGGTGCAGGCAACAGCCGTGACGGCGTTGCAGAAAGTGAAAGCCAGACCCTGACATTGGTTGTCAATCCGGTGGCGGATAGTGCCTCTATCGTTGCCAGTAATGCCGGATTTGAAGATGGCTTGGCTGGGTTAAACGATAATGGTGGAGATGACAGCGGTACGGCGATTGCGCTGACCCCGACCATTACTTTCACCGATACGGACGGGTCCGAACAGCCGACCGGGAACTTTACGATTACCTCCGATGATCCGGCGATGATCAACGGAACCATCACGCAAGATGGCGTTGTCATTGCGCCAAGCGGCCCGGATGCAAACGGGAATTATACGTGGACCTTTACCAACGCCAATTTCAACGAAGGTTCGGATAACGTTTGGACGTTACAAGGCGTGACTTTCATGCCTGCGGATGACGCGTCCGGTACGGTCAATTACGATTTGTCCATCGAAGCATTTGATAGTCAGGCCTCTGCGACCCGGACTGTTGATCTGTCCGATGCCTCCGTTACGTTGGAAGCTGTGGCGGATGTGCCGACTGTTAGTTTGGATGATGCGCAGGCGATGGAGACTGCATCCGGTGCGCTTGAAATCCCCTTGGATATCAGCATTAACAATCCTGACGTGGATGGGTCTGAAAGTCAGGCAGTTTATATTACGGGTATTCCGGCCTCGGCTGGCAGCCTGAATGTGGGAACGGTTATCACCAGTGACGTTACGGTGGATGGCGTGACCATTTCTGCCAGTGTTGATAACCCGGTGTATCTGGTGAACGCGGATGATCTGTCCGGTCTGAAGTTGACTATCAATGGAGAAGGCAATTCCGAAGACTTGGCCCTAAATGTTTACGGTGTGTCTACGGAAAGCAGCAACGGCGATCAAGCGTTAAGTGGCCCGCACGCCTTGCGGGTTGATATCGGGGTTGGAACGCCGACGATCACGGTGGGTACAGTTGCCGGAAATGAGGACACGCACATTGCCCTTGGTAATGTACGGGTCGAGGCTTTTGCCCCTGACGCCACAGATACGATGACGGTCTATATCGAGGACATTGCCGACGGTGTCAGCCTGTATCAGCAAAATGATGGTGGCGGTTATACGGAACTGACGCCTTCGACATACACGACCCCGGATGGTGTGACCCATACCGGATATAAAATCCCGGCGGACTTGATCGGAGCTAATGGAGAATTATCTGGCGTTTTTGTAAAAAATGACGCTGATGGGTCTGATGCGGATATTAATCTGACCGTTCGAACTGTGGTGCAGGATGTGGATGCGGATGCCTCGCTGGATGCGGGCGGCATCGACATGAACACGGCCATTGGGCAGCCCTATGCGGACAGTGCCCAAACCACACAATCCGTAACGGTTGAGGTCGCGGCAGTGGCGGATAAAGCCGCAACCAGCATTTCCGGCCAAGGAATAGAAGATCAGTGGTTTGATCTCAATCTGACGGCAACATTGCAGGATACGGACGGTTCGGAACAAATCACCGAAATTACCCTGACCGTGCCACATGATGTGCTGCTGCAACAGGCTGATGGTACGCCGTATGCCCATGATGTGAACAGCAACGGCACATGGACCTATACCATTCCGAAAGACAGCTTGGGCGATGTGCAGGCCAAGGCTCCGCAGGACAGTGACGCCAATATCAAAGTGATAATGAAAGTCACGACGACGGATACCCCGACGGATGGCGATCCGACGCCGGATACGGCTGTGAAAACCCATTCGAAATGGATTAACATCGTTTCCGATGCTGATACGCCAACCCTGCAGGTGGTGGATGAAACCCAGGTTATCAGTGAAGATGCATTCTTTAACCTGAATGCCGATATTGATCCGTCTACTCCGGGTGTTCAATCTGCGGTCAGTGGAGCGTTGACTGAGGCCGGGGCCAACGCCATGGATGGCGAAAGCCCGGATACATCGGAAGCCCTGACGTTTAATATTGAGGCACAGCAGGACTCTCGCATCTGGATTGATGCAGATGGGGATGGTGTGCGTGATGCCGGTGAGGTGCAAACCCTGACTGCAGGCCAAAGTGTTGAGGTCACGGCGGAACAGATTGCCAACAATCAGGTGCATGTTGGTGGTGTTGAAAACTGGGCCAGTGATGATGCGTCCGATACGCTGAAATTTGATATTACGGCTGTGGCGACCGAGGATCGGGAGCAAGGTACCAGCACTGTCAATGGTGTTGAACGGTCTGGCACGGCGGAAAGTGACACACAAACCCTGACCCTTGGCGTTGAGGCCGTGGCGGATAGAACCTATGTCAGCGCGGTTGCAAGCGGTGTTGAGGATCAAGTCGGCGGTGTGCCGTTCAATCCGGTGATCCGCCTTGAAGATACGGATGGGTCGGAAAGCCTGACCGGAACTGTGGATATTCTGATCGCGCAAGGGTCTATGGACGGTCATCTGGAATTAGATGGCAACCCGATGTCCGCGATGTCAACGGTGACGATCAACGGTACGACCTATGACGTATACGAAGTGCCGGTGAATACACTTGAAGACCGCGGAAATGGTCGGTTCCAAGTGGATGATGTTAAGTATATCCCGAATGAGCATTCGGATAAGGATTTCTCTTACCGCATTCGTACGACGACTACGGATTCCAGTAACGGTGACAGCTATACGACCGTGTCCAGCTCTGGCAATCTGGTTATGAAAGCCATCGTTGATGCACCGGTAATAGAGGTGAATGCCGGGGTCGCCGTGGTCGGCGACGAAGATACGGTTATTCCGCTTAACCTGTCGGCACAGTTACAGGATCAGGATGGTTCGGAAACCCTGACCAATGCAGAATTGCAAAATGTACCGGATGGCTGGAGCGTCGCTTATGTCAATGCGGATGGCTCCCTGACTTATGCCACGCAGGCAGAGGGTTCCAATACGTGGGTGCTTGATCCATCGCGTATCGGGGATGTGGCCTTGAAGCCGCCACTCAATGCGGATGCGGATGCATCGGGCATCAAGTTCAGCGTGACCAGCACCGAACATGCGGGGCAAAGTGGCGGTGATACGCAAATTGTGTCCGGCAAAGCCAGCACAACGGTCGAAACGACATTTGATGTTACCCTAAATGCGGTTGCGGATACGCCAAATCTGGTGGTGACCGATGTTCGCATGCAGGAAGACACCACGACACAGTTGGATATTCGCCCGGCCCTGACCGATACGGACGGGTCAGAGGTTCTGTCGTTTACCATTGCGGATGTACCGCCCGGAGCGCAGTTGGTGGATCAAAACGGTGTGGCGTATACGGCAGATAATGGCGTGTATACGTTCACCCCAGACCAAGCGAACAAGATCTATTACAAACCTGCTGCCAATTCTAATGATGATGCCGCATTGAAAGTGACGGCAATTTCGACCGAGCAAGGTGATGCATCGTCCGCGACGGCAAGTCGCACATCAACTTTGAATGTGACGGTGACGGGTGTTGCGGATGCTCCGCATGATCCATCTACCGGGCAAGACCTAACGGATGGTAGTAAGATATCTGCCAGCGGTGTCGAAGGGCAGTTGATCGATCCGGGGCTGGGGGCATTCCACAGTCTTGATGTTGATGGATCTGAAGCACTCAGCGTTGTTCTGTCCAACATTCCCGATGGGGTTAAGGTCGTTCTGGACGGTGCTAATACTGACCAGTACGTCAAATATCTGGGCAAAAACGCTGACGGTCACGATGAATGGTCGGTCGCACCGGATTATGTGGATAACGTTCGTTTCTTGGCGCCTGATGATTATGCCGGGACGTTTAACGTAGGCGTGCGTCTGATTTCTACTGAAAATGATGGGGATGCCGCCATTGTTGACACTACGTTGCAGGTAAATGTTACCCCTGTTACGGATGCCCCGCGTGGTTGGATTGGTAAATCAACCTCTGAAGATAGCTGGATCGATGCGAACGGAGATGACGTTGGTATTCCGTTCAGTTTGAACGCACAGGTGACGGATACTGGGAACTCAGGGCTTGAAGGTGACAGTGGTACGGAAACCCTGAGCGACATTGATGTAACCGTGGATGTCAATGCACTGGTTGCTGCCAATGGCGGTTCGACTGCGGGCATTTATGTAACGTTCAATGGTCAGCAATATAATCCGGTTCAGAATGCTGACGGTAAGTATGTCATTGAAATCAATGATATTGATGTCCCGGATAATACAGCGAGCACGACGCTGAGTGGCTTTAAACTGTTCGGCGTGCCGGAGCACAGCTCCACTGATGTTCCGATCTCAATGAAGGTCACGGCACAGGATGGTTCAGATGTGGCGGAGGCAAGCACCATCGTCAACGGCGAGATTTCCATTACGCCGGTGGCTGATGCGCCGTTGCTGTCCATTGACCCGCCGGAAGGCGCAGGAAATCCAAGTGGTCCTTCTCAAGTGACCATTACATTCGAAGGGGAAAGTGCCGGTTTTCACAACACCCTTGGCTATTACAAAATTGACCCGGATACGGGGCGCATTACAGATGTCAAACTGATTTGGGAAAATGCATCCAGTCAAGGTAGTGGCGGTAATCTGGACCCCGGAACGACTACCGAAACCCTGGATTTGCAGGACGGGGATACCTTTGGCGTGTTCCTGATTGCGGATGGCTTTGATTACAATAGCTACGGCAGCCTTCCTGCGGGCCATTTTGAATTCCAGAATGCGGACGGATCGTTGGCAAGTTTGGGTAGTGATCAGCCCAAGCTGGTCTTCGTCCCGGATGATAACACCATTCCACCAATCACGATAAATGCGCCAGAAGGGATTTATCACACGGCAGGCTTTGGTGACAAAGTCTCGCTGAATAATGATGATCGCGTGCATACAGAAGGTCTGAAAGCACCGGAAAACGGCGAATTGACCCTCGGGTTTGAGGATTTGCCCAACCTTGGCGACCGTGACTATAACGACAGCATGTTCACCATCAATTTTGGCTCTGCTGATGTGGATTTCGAAAATCCCCATTATGTGACCGACCCGGATGTGTATACCTTCACCGACGGGTCATTGACCCTGTCCGGGGATTTTGGCGTGCAGGATACGGATGGTTCGGAAACGGCGTATCTGGTGATCAGTGGAGTGCCAAATGGTGTCTCTATTGAGGGAGGCATCAACAACGGCAATGGGTCGTGGACCTTGCCAAATGGCACGTCAATTGATGAGATCGTTCTGAATTCCGCCAATACTTCTGCGGGGCAGGCTGATTTGACTGTGACCATGCATGTGGTGGATAACGACCCGGATTCCAGTGCGCGAGACACTGCATCTGCGTCTGTGACCATTCCGGTGTTTTATGGAGATTCCACCAGCGGTGGTGGCGGGGCAACGTCCTTCGCTTCTGCGGATGTATCCGGTTCCCTGTCAACGTTGGAGGACAACAGCCTTGGTCTGTCCGGTCTGACGATCACGGCGACCGGTTCCGATGGAACAACCAGCTTACCGATTGGGGCAGATGGCTCCACGGCAGAGGGTGCCGTCAGCATTGTGATTGATGTTCCTCCCGGTTGGACCATTTCCGGCGGGGTGTATGCGGTGGACGCGGATACCTATACGGTGCCCTATGGCAATCTGTCATCGGTGCGTTTGACCCCGCCCGCAGATTATGCCGGGGAAGACTATGACCTGAATATTCGTGCGATGGTGACACGAAATGACGGGTGGTACGATCCTGATGATGCCGACATGACCGCCATTGATATTTCCGTTGCGGCTGTCACCGATGGAGCGCGTCTCAGTGCTTCTTTGGATGCCGCAGCTGTGGAAGATACGGCGGTTGGTATTGATCTGACGATCACGGCGCAGGATACGGACCTGTCAGAAGTTTTGGAAACCGGGGAAGTAACCCTGACCCTGTCGAATGTGGATGGTGAGCAACCGGGGACGCTGAGCGGCAATGGCGTCGTGCAGAACCCAGATGGTTCCTATACTCTGCAATTGTCGGCAGCCCAGATCGCGGAGTATCAAAACTCCGGCACTGTTTCTGTGGATGGTTTGACGTTTACTCCGGCGGATAATTTCTCCGGTTCGGTCCGGTTGACGTATTCCGTGGATGTTAAGGACGGCGATGCCGCAACCAAAACCTCCGAAAACGGTTTGACCTTTAACGTGGCGGCAGAGGTTGATACCACAGAGATCACTGCCAACAACGTCACGGGGCAAGAAGACGCCATTGGTGGTATCCCGCTGGATGTGACGATCAAACATGAAGACCTTGCCGTATCCGATGCGGATTGGGGTTCGGAAGCCATGTCTGTGGTGATCGAAGGGGTTCCGGCAGGAGCCACCATCGAAGGCGCATACAACAACGGCGGTGGTCGTTGGTCGGTGAAGGACGGCAATGTGGTCGAGGACCCGGCGGGTTCCGGCACCTATGTTCTGCAAAATGTGAAGTATATCCCGCCGTTGGACGATTCAACGGATGCTCAATTGACAGTCAAGACTTACAGCCGTGAGTCTGGATCGACGGAAATTGAGGTTGGGTCTGCATCCTTTGGGGTGACGGTGACGGCGCAAACCGATGGTGCGACCCTTGATCCGCAAACTGCGGTCGGTATCGAGGATCAGTTGGTTGCGCTCAATCTGAATGCACAGCTTCTGGACCAAACGGAAACGGCAACCGTTACCGTGTTCGGTTTGCCCAGTGGAGCGCAGTTGACCGATGTTAACGGCGATACCATTGGTACTGTCAACTCGGACGGGTCCGTGACCTTGACTATGGCAGAGGCAGGGAATGTCTATTTCTCTGGCCCGGCGCAGGTTGCGGATACTTGGGAACTGTCGGCAAAGATCACGACAACGGATCTGGATACCGCAACGGACCCGGCGCAAAATCCGGGGGCAACGGTCACCAGTGATGCGTTTACCTTTACCGTCACCACCACACCGGACGCAGATGCACCGACCTTAAGCGGAGGCAATACGTCCGGCGCAGAAGATACATGGATATCCGTGGATCTGACCGGGTTGCAAACTGTTGATACGGATGGTTCGGAAACCTTGTCGATTGTTATTTCCGGCGCACCAGAAGGAACTGTTTTCCAAACGACGGACGGTACCGTGGTGTCTGCAACAATGGTTAACGGAGAACGGGTCTGGGTTATTCCGGCAAATGAAGACAACGAATTCCGGGTAGACGGTATTCAAATGAAAACGCCGGAAGACTTCAACGGTACCGTTGATCTAACGGCAAAAGCAGTTTCGACCGAGGGCGGTTCCCGTGCGGACAGTGCTCCTGTTGACGTTTCCCTAACCGTCACCGCGGTTAATGACGCGCCGGATGTGGATATTACCAGTTCGACCAGTCTGTCCAGTGGGACCATCCAAAGTCCAATCTTCTTGTTGAACTCACTGTCAACCGCCAGCATTAGTGATGTGGACAGTTCTGCGGTCAGTCAGATGGTGATCACCATTGGCGATCAGCAGTCTGGGGACAGCCTTGGCCTTGACGGTGTTTCTCCGGTTATGAATGCGGATGGCAACATGGTTGTAACCATTGATGGGGCTGAGTTTACTGTGTCCTATGCCAATGGCGCCATGACCATTTCCGGGTCGGGGACTATGGATCAGTATGAAAGTGTACTGAGCCATGTGACCTTTACCAGCAGTACAGGCACGTTGGGTGCCGGGGCTCGGACCATAAGTGTTGCAGTTACTGATGCGGAAGGTGCAACAGGCACGGATAGTGACGCGGCTGCAATTCAGGTGGATGGAACCTTAACCTTGACCGATGCGGCTCAAGGCGATGTGTATTTCTCGGATAACGGTACGGTTCATCTGGCGGATCAATCCGTAGGCTCTGATGTGTCTGCGGCTATTCCCGCGTTGACTGGGGTAAGCCTCAGCGGTGAAGCCACTGATATGATGAGCGGCATGACCGTGACCCTGTCCGGTGATTTGGGTGCAGGGGATACGCTCGGCCTGTCCGGTTATGATGTCACCATGAATCCAGACGGCACATTTGATGTGGTCGGCACCGGGCTGACAGTCCGTTATGATGGAGACACACACACACTGACTTTCAGTGGTGATGCTTCGGTTGCTGATTACGATGCTTTGATTGATGGCCTCATCCTGACATCGACAACTGACGAATTGGCTGCTGGGGAACGAACCGTTTCGGTCACATTGACAGATGATGGCAATGGAACCACTGGCACCCAGTCGGTTACGACCAACATCACGGCAACCCAGAGCCTGACAGGTTCCGAGCATGGCAATATTCGCTTTACCGCGGACGGAGGCATTGCTCTGCCTGATCAAACAATTGCCACGGATATGACTTCGGTTATTACGGCTTTGCCGGGTGTGGCAATCGCCGGGGATGCCGGGGCAATCATGGATGGTATGGTTGTCGAATTGTCTGGCGATCTTGATCTGGGCGATGCATTGGGCCTGAACGGGTACACTGTGTCCATGGCAGCCGATGGACAGTTTATGGTGGATGGTACGGGGCTGACGGTGGCTTATGATGCTGCCGCCCGAACCCTGACGTTTGATGGTGAGGCAACGGTCAGCGCATACAATGCATTGATTGGTGGCGTTATTCTGACATCTCAAAATGGAGAATTGGGGGCAGGGGACCGCACGGTTACCGTCACCATGAAGGATGACGCCGGAGCAGATACCCAGTCACAATCTGTCACTACCGGAATTGATGTGGATCAGATTCTGGATGGGGCAGAGGCAGGTTCCGCAGTCTTCGGAAATGACGGAGGTCTGATCCTGCCGGGGCAAGAGGTCTCTTCACCGTCTGGGGCTATCCCGGCCTTGAACGGCTTCAACCTGTCCGGCGATGTGGATGATACCTTAAGCGGCATGACCGTTGAGCTATCCGGTGAATTGGGGGCTGATGATAGTCTGGCCCTGTCCGGGATGGATCTGACCATGAATGGCAGTGGTCAGTTCACGGTTGAAGGTACGAATGTCGTGGTGAGTTACAACGCCGAACATTCCGCCCTTGAATTTACCGGCGATGCCTCGCTCGCGGATTATGAATCCATTGCCAACGGCATCATCTTGTCCAGTTCCGATGGAAAAATGGAACCGGGCGCACGTACCGTTTCGGTTACGACCTATGATGAAAACGGGCAGGCGTCCAATCCGGTATCCAGCACCACGACATTAACGGCTGAAATCAATCTTGCCGGGGATGATCTTGGTACTGTCCGTTGGGGGGCTGATGGCTCGGCAACTGTGGACGATATGATCATGGTTCAGTACGGCAGCAACATCAACTTTGTCGATGGTGGCGAAAACGGTACGGATTCCCTTTATATTCAGGATGCGGATGGCGTTGGTAATTGGCTGTTCACGGAAAATGATGATGGGTCAATTCTTGCCACGTCTCAGACAGCAGGTGACAATAAGTCCTTTGTTGTGAATGTGGAGGCCGGGGCCGCACATATCGATGAAGACGGTGCGCTGCTGACGTTTAATCCTGATACGTCCGGTCATGTCACGTTTGATGATGGCTCCATGATGCAATTTGAAAATCTGGAGCGACTTTTGGGCAATTGACTGAACCCTGATAAGATTTAAGGGACAGGACTTCCAAAGTATCCTTATCGAAACAAAAAGCCCGGTCACGATGACCGGGCTTTTTGTCTGCAGCAGGTTAGCCGTTCGCCGTTCGGCGTTTCTTAATCTTGGACAGGGTTAAGGGCAAAAGTTCGACTGCCAACACACCGCTAAAGATCAAAATACAGCCCTGTATTTCCAGCGGGGTTAACATCTCGCCCAGAATGAACATACCAGCAATGGCGGCAAATACGGTCTCGCCACTCAGAATAATTGAGGCATCAGCCGCAGGCGTGTGGCGCTGTCCGACAACTTGCATGGTGAAGCCAACGCCCACCGACATAATGCCGCAAAAAGCCAGATACGGAATGCCGTCGATTAAGGATTGCACGGTGACGGTTTCGGTCATTCCACCGATTGTCAGCCCCAAAATGGCGCAGACCGTGAATTGGAAACAGGAGACAATGAACGGCGCTTGCAAACGTTGGGACATGGCCCCAACCAATAGGATATGAATGGCCCAGAATACGGCCCCGGCAAGGACCCAAATGTCACCGGATCGCATGGTATCCAGTTCTCCACCGGACATCAGATAAGCACCGCCAACGCAGGCAATGGCAGCAGGCCAGATTGCCGGGTGAGGGCGTTGTCGCAGGGCAAAGAAGGCGATAATCGGTGTCAGCGGCACGTATAAGGCCGTCAAGAATCCGGCGTTGGCAACTGTGGTCTGATTAATTCCGATTTGTTGCAGCAAGGCTCCGGTAAACAGTGCGCCCCCGGTCAGGAATAGCCAAGGTGTGGCAGAGCGGTCAAACGTCCAGCCTTCCTTCAGATTCTTGCTGCGGGCTTCTCGCAACGCCAACGGTAAGACCACCAGCGCACCCAGCAAAAAGCGGATACCGGTGAATAGGGTCGGGGGTACGAATTCCATTGCCATTTGCTGAATGGAGAACGTGGTTCCCCAAATCAATGCGGCAATCAGGAGCAAGCCATTGGCGTGGACGCGGCGCATCTAATTTATGATCCCTGTTTTCTGAATTTATGACCGCTATTTATCGTCAAAGGTGGATTTGTTCAAGCAAATGCGGCCGAAATAGGAATTTTGTTTCAATAAAGTGTTGAGATACATCGTATGTGGTCTTAGAGTTTGCCAAACTTTGTGAGGACCTTTTAATTTATGGTTGACGATATGGTGAGCATGTCCGCACCCCTTTTGGATGTGCAGAACATCCACAAACGCTTTGGCTCCCTTGATGTGATCAAGGGCGTGTCATTGCAGGCACGACGCGGAGATGTGATTTCGATCCTTGGGTCCAGTGGGTCCGGGAAGAGTACCTTTTTGCGTTGTATCAACTTCTTGGAAAATCCAAACGAAGGCGTGGTTAAGCTTGATGGCGAGACCATCATGACCAAGCGTGACAAATCCGGCATGTTAATGGCAGCGGACCAAAAGCAATTGGCCCGCATGCGTGCACGGATTGGCTTTGTTTTTCAGTCTTTTAATCTGTGGCCACATTTGAACGTGCTGGAAAACGTGATTGAGGCACCGATGCAGGTGCTGAAGCAAAGCCGTAAAGAAGCCATCGAACGTGCAGAGGAAATGTTGAACCGGGTTGGCCTTGCCGATCGTCGCAATCATTATCCTTCGCACTTATCCGGTGGACAACAGCAGCGTGCCGCGATTGCGCGGGCGTTGGTGATGGACCCGGAAGTCATTTTGTTTGACGAGCCAACCTCGGCTCTTGACCCGGAACTGGTCAGCGAAGTGCTGGCGGTGATGCGGTCTTTGGCTGATGAGGGCCGAACCATGCTGATCGTGACCCACGAAATGGGTTTCGCTCGGGAGGTATCCAACTGGACAATGTTCCTGCATCAGGGACATGTCGAAGAACAAGGAACCCCGGATAAGATTTTCAACGGGGCAGATTCGGAACGGGTACGCCAGTTTATGGCTAGCCACGTATCCTAAAGGCAAAACATACTTCACTTCTAGGATTGTGTACGGAGACCAAAATGAAATTGAAGACTTTTTTGAAATTTGGTGTTGCAGCGTTTGCTCTGGTTGCAGTGTCTGCAACGGCTCAGGCTGCTGACAAACTGCGTATCGGCAGCGAAGGCGCATACCCGCCCTTCAACTTTGTGGACGAAAAAGGCGACCTGCAAGGCTTTGATATCGATATTTCCAATGCCCTTTGCGATAAGCTGAAAGTGGAATGCGTTTTCGTCAAACAAGACTGGGACGGCATGATCCCGGCTTTGAATAAGCGGAAATTCGATGCGATTGTTGCGTCCATGTCCATTACCGAAGAACGCCTGAAAGCCGTGAACTTCACAGAGCGTTACTACACAAATAAATTGCAGTTCATCGGCAAAAAAGGTGAGTCGATGGATGTGACCGTTGAAGGATTGGATGGGAAAGTCATCGGTGCGCAGCGCGCAACCATCAGCGGTGACTGGCTGGAAGCCAACCGTCCGAAAACGGAAAAGAAGCTGTATGATACTCAGGAAAATGCATACCTGGATTTGGCAGCCGGACGCCTTGACGGCATGTTGGCGGACGCATTCGTTAACTATGAATGGCTGAAAAGCGATGCAGGCGCAGATTTCGAATTCAAAGGCGAGCCGGTATTCGATGGTGACTACATCGGTATTGCCCTGCGTAAAAGTGATACAGAACTGAAAGCCAAGCTGGATCAGGCGATTAAAGATATCGTCGCTGACGGGACTTACGCGAAAATCAACGCAAAGTACTTCCCGTTCTCCATTTACTAAGAGACCCTGATATCGGGCCGTGCAAATTTCTGTGCGGCCCGGTGCGGCGGGCTTTGTCCGCCGATTTGTCGTGTTTGGACTATACATGATTGATTTACATGGCTTTGGTGAGCTGCTGTTTGCCGGAACTCTGGTGACGATGCAGCTGGCGATGGCGTCCCTTGTCGTGGGCCTGATTCTTGGCCTATTGGGCGCATCCGCAAAGTTATCCGACTATATGTCGTTACGTTGGATTGGGAACAGCTATTCAACGCTGGTGCGTGGGTTGCCGGAGTTTCTGGTGGTTCTGGCGTTTTATTTTGGCGCCACCGATGTTCTGATGGCGATTGCATCGCTGTTTGGTTACGACGAATACATTGAAGTCAGTGCCTTCACTGCCGGGACTGTGGCATTGGGCTTTATTTTTGGTGCCTATGCGTCGGAATTGTTCCGCGGGGCAATCATTGCCATTCCGAAGGGACAGGCAGAGGCCGCGCGCGCCTTGGGAATGACAAAGCGTCAGACATTTTTCCGTATTACCCTGCCGCAGGTTTGGCGTATTGCGCTGCCGGGTTTGGGCAACCTATTTATGATTCTGATGAAGGATACGGCCCTGATCTCTGTTGTTGGGCTTGAGGAATTGATGCGTGTGACGGCCTTTGCAGTTGGACGCACCAAAGAGCCATTTACGTTTTATCTGACGGCGGCTGTGATTTATCTGTTGCTGACCAGTGTGGCGTCGTTCGCCCTGCGGCATATGGAAAAACGTGCCAGTATTGGTATTCGGGAGGCTGTGTAATGGATTGGTCTCTGGCTATTAGTCTGGTGCCGCAGTTGGCAGAAGGGGCAGTACTTACGCTGCAATTGCTGCTTTTGTCTGCTGTGTTTGGTATTGCGATTGCGATCCCAATGGCCTTGTTGCGGGTTTCTCGGAATCCGTGGCTGAACGCGTTTCCACGCCTCTATATCTATTTCTTCCGCGGGACACCGCTCTTGGTGCAGTTGTTCCTAGTGTACTATGGGCTGGGGCAATTTGAATTCGTGCGGGAAAGTTTTCTGTGGCCTGTCCTACGGGATGCTTATTGGTGTGCAGTTCTGACATTCTCGTTCCACACGGCTGCTTATATCACCGAAATTCTGCGCGGTTCCATTCAGGCCGTGCCGGTTGGAGAGATCGAAGCTGCCCGAGCGATAGGTATGCTGCCAAAACAGGTGTATGCACGGATTATCATGCCGCGTGCATTCCGTATGTCTTTGCCCGCCTATGGTAATGAAATTATCCTGATGCTGAAGGCCAGCGCGCTTGCCAGTACCATTACTCTGTTGGACCTGACCGGTACGGCGCGGACGCTGTATGCCAAAAACTATATGCCAGTTGAGACCTTTATCACGGCTGGGGCGTTCTATCTTGTCATTACCTATGCTTTGACCTTGGTGGTTCGTTATCTTGAAAAACGATTGCATCAGGAACGCAAAGATCCGGTGCAGATTGTTGGATAGGTCTAATCCAGTCCCCATTTGTAAAGCCTCTGCTGTTTCGCAGGGGCTTTCTTTTTGTCGCACGGGGGTGTGAAGGTAGTGCATTTGCTTTCGTTTGGCGGCGGGTAACGGAAACTTATTGAGGGCGGCATCATATGAACGACAAATTCCAAACTGCGCATCCGTTGGATGCTGTTTTTCGTCCACAGAGTGTCGCACTTGTCGGTGCCAATGACCGGCTCGGGAGTGTGGGGCGGCAGGTCATGTGGAACATGTTGTCGAGCCCGTTTGACGGGGTGATCTATCCGGTAAGTCGGAACCGATCCAATCTTTTCGGCGTGCGGACGTATCCATCGCTGGCGGAGCTACCGGAATGCCCGGATCTTGTGGTGGTAACCACCCCAGCCGTGAATGTGCCCGGCGTACTGCGCGAGGCCGTAGAGGTCGGCATCCCCGGTGCCATTGTTATTTCAGCCGGATTTAAAGAGGCCGGGGCAAAAGGAATAGCCCTAAGCCAAGAGATCACAGAGATTGCTGCAGGTAAAATGCGGGTGGTTGGGCCAAATTGTTTGGGGGTGATGAACCCAATCCTTGGCTTCAACGCGACCTTTGCCACATCTGGCGCACGAGCGGGCAATATTGCTTTTCTAAGCCAAAGTGGTGCGCTGTGTACGGCTGTCCTTGATTGGAGCCTTAAGGAAAATGTTGGGTTTTCGGCGTTTGTCTCAATGGGGGCGATGCTGGATGTCGATTTCGGTGATTTCATTGATTACTTTGGCAGTGACCCACGGACCGAGGCAATTGTCGTCTATATGGAGGGGATCGGTGATGCGCGGCGTTTCCTTTCGGCTGCGCGTGAGGTTTCGCTGAAAAAGCCGATCATTGTGATTAAGGCGGGGCGTACTGCGGCTGCGGCAAAAGCTGCGGCATCGCATACTGGGTCGCTGACTGGTTCCGACGGGGTGCTTGACGCTGCCTTCCGCCGGGTCGGAGTGCTGCGCGTTGATGGCATTGATGAAATTTTCGACATGACCGATACGCTGTCCAAGCAGTTGCTGCCAAAGGGACGGCGACTGTGCATTGTCACCAATGCGGGTGGTCCGGGCGTGCTCTCTGCCGATGCCCTCTCACAAGGGGGTGGTGAGCTTGCCGAGCTATCACCGGAAACCATAAAGGCATTTAATGCGCTATTGCCGGAAATCTGGAGCCACAATAATCCGGTGGATATTTTGGGTGATGCCGAGCCAGAGCGGTACGCCAAAAGTCTGGAAATTGCCGCGCGTGATCCGAATATCGATGGGATGTTGGTGATCATGACGCCGCAGGGGATGACCAATCCCACAGCGATTGCCCAGCATTTAGCGAAATACTCATGCGGGCTTGGCAAGCCTGTGTTGGCAAGCTGGATGGGGGGCGACAGTGTCGAAGGCGGCGCGGCAATTCTGCGCAAGGCTGGCATACCATGCTTTGCTTACCCGGATACTGCGGCCAAAACCTTCAATCTGATGTGGCGGTACTCTGACGCGCTTTCTAACCTCTATGAGGCCCCCGCGATGGTGTGTAACACGGCTGCATATGACCGCGTTGCCGCGAAACATATGATCGAGGCCGTGCAAGCTGAAGGGCGCACCGTGCTTACCGAGTATGAGTCCAAGAAGCTGCTTACGGCCTATGGCATTACGACCACTCCTACAGAGATCGCAGAAACTGCGCATGCAGCAGTAGCGTGGGCGGAGAAGATGGGCTACCCGGTTGTGCTGAAGTTGCACTCCCTGTCTATTACCCACAAGACCGACGTTGGCGGTGTTGTGTTGAACCTGCGCGATGCTGAATCGGTACATATGGCGTTTGACCAAATCAAGGCTGCGGTTACAACCAAGGTTGGGGAGCAACACTTTCAGGGTGTTACGGTGCAACCCATGGCAAAGCTTGATGGATATGAATTGATCCTTGGTGCAAGCGTTGACCCGCAGTTTGGTCCGGTGCTGTTGTTCGGTTCCGGTGGTCAGTTGGTTGAGGTCTATGATGATAAGGCATTGGCCTTGCCGCCGCTGAACACCACACTGGCGCGAAGAATGATGGAGCAGACCAAAATCTATGCCGCGCTCAAGGGCGTGCGCGGGCGCAACGGTGTTGATATGGCAGCATTGGAGAGCATGCTGGTCTGCTTCAGTGAGCTGATTATTGAAAACCCACGCATCGCGGAATTGGATATCAACCCACTCCTTGCTTCGTCGGAGGGGCTGTTGGCGTTGGATGCGCGCATCGTCCTGCATCCACAGTGCGTGGCGGATGCGGATTTACCCCGACCAGCAATTCGGTCATATCCGTTGCAGTACATGGGCAACTGGTCGTCACATGAGGGACAGGACTTTACTATTCGCCCACTGCGCCCGGAGGACGAAGCCTTAACTGTAGCTTTCCAGCATACTCTGAGTGAGCCGACAGTTCGTCGATGCCGGCTTGTGCCCAATTGTTGGAGTAAAGGTATTGCACATCGTGGCTTGGCGCGCCTGTGTTTTATTGATTATGACCGGGAAATCCCACTGGTAGCGTTACACACGACGGCGCCTGAGGTGGCAGAGATCGCGGCGGTGGCGTGCTTGCGCAAAGTACCGGGAACGACCGAGGGCGAGATTAATCTGGTGGTCAGGGATGCACAGCAAGGGCAGGGGCTTGGAAAAGAGCTGACTGCGCGCTTGGTGCAGATTGCTAACGATGAAAACCTTAGTGCCTTGCGTGCGCCGCTGGCGGCGGATCATTCAGTGATGCATCATATTCTTGTCGCGCTCGGTTTCATCTGTCCCGATTTGCCTGAGGGTGATGAAAAGATCGTAACCGCCAAATTGCAGCTTTGACCCGCTGTGCCGTATTTAAACGGATGTAAGTTCACAGCAGGTCAAACTTGATGGGGGCAGCCCTAATAAAACCCGACTTCGGAAATCCACAGGTCCGCTTGAAAGGCGCGACCAATTGCGACAAGCCCGATCCGCTTTAATCGTTTCAGGTCAAGTGGGGCTTCCAAACGGTGGGGCGAGAATTCGGAAAATGGTAGTTTGATTTCGGCCCATTCCGGGGTAGCGGTGAATTGCGCGCGATAGGATTGCCAAGATTTGACATTGTCCGGTGTGCGCAGGTGAACGCCGTAGACTTCATTGTTGCCCTTAACGACAAGTCGTACGCCGGTGAGCATGGATGCATCAAAGCCTTTATCATCCGTGGACAAATCCAACAGGGTTTGGATGAAACCGCCGTTATTTTCCAGCCTGACTTCACCGCTTAGGCGCAGACAGTTGCGGTCCGGTAAGGCAATGTGCGTGACTTTGGGCTCAGAAATTCCACCCATGACTTTATCGCTGACCCCGCGCCAAACCGTTCCCAGTCGAGATTGCCGGTTCGGATCGGTAAAGTCATCAATCAACATAGTTTTATCTCCGTGCATGGCGAGCCCCAGTTAAACTGAGGCAGTTACAATGTTTCTTTTCTGCATAGCTGATGTAATGGGAAAATCCTGAATTTCCAGACCATTTCCGGGAAATAGTACTGGAAAGTATGACGCGATTGGGGTCTGATGCTGGTTCGTCAATCTATGCAGGTGCGCCATGAAATCTGATCTTGCTGCTCAATTGTACCGAGGGACTGAGCAATACAACTGTACACAGGCTGTTCTGAAAGCATTTCAAAATGAAGGGGCAGTTTCTGATGAGGTGATCGCCGCCGCCGCCAATCTTGGCGGGGGAAAGGCAGATCAGGGCATATGTGGGGCTTTGTATGCAGCCTTGACCTTGGTCGGTGATGGACCGGATGCAGAAAGGATCAAGGCGGAATTCGCCCAAAAGACAGGTTCTATTCGCTGTCAAGACATCAGGAAAAGCGAGACCTTAACCTGTCGTGATTATGTGCGTTTGGCAGCAGAGCTATTGGAGCCACAGTTGGTTGCTGCGGCTGAGTGATAAAATCAGTGGCTACCTGCCCTGTTGATATTGCCAGCCTTGGGGGATGCTATGAAACGCCTTGTCTTTGCTTTTGTCGTGGTTCTGCTTGGTTGGTCGCCAGCAGTTGCGGGGACGTATGAGGAAGCGGATATCGCTTATGATGCCAAGGATTATGAATTGGCAAAATCCATTTTGCTGCCATTGTCGGAAGAGGGTGATGCCAGAGCCATGAACATGCTTGGCTTGATGTACGAATATGGTGATGGCTATCCTAAAAATGCAAAGTTGGCCTGTGATTGGTACGAAAAATCTGCGGCGCTTGGTTACACGGCGGCAAAGGAAAACTATTCATCCTGTTTTGCAAGGGGATTTGGTCGCGAACAGGATACGAAACAGGCGTTGTCATTGTGTCATGAAGCAATGGCAAAAGGGCGTTATCGTTGTGCCGTTTGGCAACTTATTAATTATGCAGAAAAAGACAGGGAGTTGGCTGCGTACTGGGGGCAAAAAGCCATTGATGCAGGTAGTAAGACGGCAGCGGTGCTTATGAGACTTGAAAAACTACCTTATGAAGGCCCCTCGCCGTCATTTAAGGATTATTTTTGTGTGACGATTGAGGGACCTTTGTTTGATAGACCTTATGACTATTGCGAGGGTTAGTTTTTCGTCCGTTTCTTATCCTCTGACCAGTTGCTAGTGGCCCAATCCTTGACCCCATTCTTTGTCAGATTTGATGCCATGTCAGACGATACGTCTTTGATGAGGGGTAGGCTCAAAAGGGACTTTATTGATGGTTTGGTAATGATCTCACTGCCCGTTTTGATGGCAGCCTTGGGTAGACCGCTAAGTGACGTGTTAATCGCTGCCATAGCTATGCCGCTTGCTTTTTGAGCACTTTTATTGCCCCCAAGCTGCTTTGCCAGCAATTGCCCCTCCGCATTTCCTGAGTTCCAATTAAATACCGGGTTTAAGCTAATCCCAGACCAGGCATCAGTAACTTTTGTCATCATTTTTATTCTGGGGGTGTCCTGAAGGACTTTGGGGATACGTCGGTTAAAGTTTTCATGTTTGAATTTATCAACGGCGACTGGCGTCATATCGTCTGTGTTTGAGCCGTATGCTCCAAGTTTTGCATGGTGGTCCGCCATTTCGTTGGAGTAATCCAGCAGTTCATCATCAAAATAAAATGAGGCCACGCGTTTGAATGTGTTCAATGCCTCCTGTTCCGATTTACCTTCTGACTTTTCCCATAAATACTCTTCGATTGGATCTTTAATTTTATCGGGCAGACTATCGGCAAGATCAGGGTCCTGATTGCGCATGGTGCTGTATGCAGTTGCTGCCGTGCCAGAAGGGGGGTAAAATGCACCTTCCCTGTGCAATATATTCCCCGGCAGATACGGCCTTCGCATCTCTGTGTTGGCCTTCTTGTCGCCGTTTGTATTGCGGCTGCATCTAACTCTTGGGTAAGTCATTGAGAGGGTGACCTGCCTTTGGAAGGACTGAGAAATGGCATTCGGAATTGATGACGCCATAGCTGTAGGGTTGAAAATCATTAACAAGTTTATTCCAGATCCAGAGGTCAAGGCTAAGGCGGAGAGTGAGCTGCGAGCATCCTTAATAGCATGGGATAGCGGTCAAATAGAGGTGAATAAGGCTGAGGCTTCCAGTGGCATCACCATGGCGGCAACGTGGCGGCCTGCCATCGGTTGGATATGTGCCATTGGTCTGGCTTACCAGTTTCTATTTGTACCAATCATTGGTTGGGTGGCCCAGTTGATCTGGGGGGCAAATATTCCGATGCCGCCGAATCTGTCCGATATGTTGTGGGAACTTATGTTCGGTATGCTTGGCCTTAGCGGTCTACGGACTTTTGAAAAAATTAAGGGTGTGATGAAGTAGCCATGCAGACTATTTTCCCGGCCTCGGGAGAACAGTCTAGGCGTGTTTGATCCGGCGCAAATGTATCGCGCGCACTGCCTACGCATGAACCCTCTGAGACGTATACACAAAAAAAGCCCTGCTTTCGCAAGGGCTTGTTTCTGGATCAGATGGTGGGCGTGACAGGGATTGAACCTGTGACCCCTGCCGTGTGAAGGCAGTGCTCTCCCGCTGAGCTACACGCCCGTCCGATCTGAGGACGCGATGTTTAGCCCCTTAGTCCATTGTCTGTCAAGACGAAAGTGTCGCATCTTGCGGCAATTTTTGAATTGCCTTTGGCAGTTCGATTAAACTGTTGATAACCGCATCGGCCTTGAAATCCTCAACCGGCATTTGTGTATAACCATACGCCGCAGCAATTCCACGCATTCCGGCGCGTCTTGCACCTTCAATATCGTTGATGGAATCTCCGACCATGATTACGTGATGCGGGGAGACCCCAAGCTGATCTGCGGCATGGAGGAAGGGTTCCGGGTGTGGCTTCAGGTGTGGCGTGGTATCGCCTCCAACCAAAACCTCGAACAGGCTCATCAAAGAAAATTTTTGCAGCAAGGTCCGAGCCGGGGCTTCGTGTTTGTTGGTGACAACCCCGACTTTATAGCCCAGCCCGATCAGCCCGGTAATGATTTCGGCAACAAACGGGAATGGCGAGCATCCCGCACTTGGGTCTGCGCCATACACCGCGTTGAAGCGTGTTACAAGGCGTTTCAGGCTGTCATCGTCCGATGGGTCTTGTCCCGCAGCGGTATAGGCTCGCTTGACCAGTACCTTTATGCCGTCACCCACCATGTTGACAACATCGTCTTGGCTCAGAGTGGGGAGTTTGTCCTCAGCCAAAATGACGTTAAGGCTGTTGGTCAGGGCAGGAAGGCTGTCGACAAGGGTGCCGTCAAGGTCAAACAAAATGGTGTTGTAACCGTTTTCGCTGGCTGTGGGGATCAGTCCAGATGAAGGGGACATGATGAGTATCCTTTTACGTCTTGAAACGCTTCGTAACACGGTGTGATACGTATCCGCATAATGCGGCCTGTTGAGATGTGGTGTCTGTGTGTCGAGTATGCTACAGACAGAGGCTATATTGCGTAACCGTTCTATTTAATTCTGCTTTTCCGGGTGTATCGCCATGACCAGTCATCCAATTGCCGCCGTTGTTCTTGCCGCCGGTTTGGGCACACGTATGAAATCTGATTTGCCGAAAGTCATGCATCCGATCTGTGGGGTGCCGATGGTGTCTCATGTTTTATCGATGTTGGATCAGGTGCAGGTTGACCGCAAAGTCGTGGTGACGGGGCAAGATATGCCAGAGGTGGCGGAGCTTGCCAAAACTGCCGGGGCTGATGTGGCGTATCAGGTTGATCGACTTGGCACCGCCCATGCCGTTCTGGCGGCGAAAGACGCACTGAAAGATTTTCAGGGCGATGTGTTGGTGGTGTTCGGGGATACCCCGCTGATTACGGCAGACACCATCGACAAAGCCATATCCCTGCGCTGCACGGTTGATAATCCGGCGGCGGTGGTTCTTGGCTTTGAAATGGACGATCCGGCGGCATTTGGCCGTTTGATTGTAGATGACAATGGCTACCTGAATGCAATCGTGGAAGCCAAGGATGCCAGCCCGCAGGAACTGGCAGTGACCTTGTGCAATTCCGGTGTGATGTTGCTGGATGGTGATGTGGCTTGGCAAATTCTGGAAGCCATTGATTGCAACAATGCCAAGGGTGAGTACTACCTGACTGACTTTATTAAACATGCCTGCCAATCCGGGCGAGTTTGTGAAGTGGTCGAAGGGGATTCTGAGGAGTTCTATGGCGCGAATAATCGTGCCGATCTCGCCCTGCTTGAAAGTATTGCGCAGGATCGCCTGCGGGCACACTGGCTGGCTGAGGGGGTCACCATGACCGACCCGCATACGGTTTACCTGAGTGCGGACACCAAGTTAGGAAGGGATGTTTCCATCGCTCCGTTTGTTACATTCGGGCCGGGTGTTGAAGTCGCGGATGGTGTGGAAATCAAAAGTTTCTGCCACTTTGAAGATGCCAAAATCGGTAAGGGGGCAACAGTCGGACCTTATGCTCGTTTGCGCCCGGGGGCAGTGCTTCACGAAGGTGCGCACATCGGCAACTTTGTTGAGATTAAAAAATCAGTAGTTGAGGCAGGGGCCAAGGTCAATCACTTGACCTATATCGGTGATGCCCGGGTCGGGGAAAAGGCCAATATCGGGGCCGGCACCATTACCTGCAATTATGATGGTTTCAATAAAAGCCATACGGACATTGGTAAGGGGGCGTTTATTGGCTCCAATACCAGCTTGATTGCGCCTGTGAAAATCGGTGACGGCGCGATTGTCGGGGCTGGGTCAGCTGTTTCCAAAGACGTGGAAGCTGACTCTCTGGCAGTGGTGCGGGCGCCGCAAAAACAAGTTTCCGGTTGGGCTGAACGCTTTCGCACCAAAATGCGGGCACTGAAAGCCAAATCGTAAGTCAGACTGAATTCAAGATGCCGGGTTGGCAAAGGAGTTAAAGGTATGTGCGGTATTGTCGGGATTATCGGAGCCAATGATGCAGCGCCGCTTTTGCTGGATGGGTTGAAGCGTCTGGAATATCGCGGATATGACAGTGCGGGGATTGCCACGCTGACGGATCGCGGTCTGGATCGTCGTCGTGCGGAAGGCAAAATTGCCAATCTGGAAGCGGTGTTGAAGGATGCTCCACTGTCCGGCACCACAGGCATTGGCCATACCCGGTGGGCCACCCACGGTGTTCCGAACGAAACCAATGCGCACCCGCATACTGATGGCAAAGTCTCCTTGGTTCATAACGGGATCATTGAAAACTATCAGGAAATCCGTGCTGACCTGATGAAGCAGGGGCATATCTTTGAATCCGAAACCGATACCGAGGTTGTGGTTCACCTGATTTCGTCGTTGTTGAACGGTGGATTGTCACCACGGCAGGCTACATATGCCGCCTTGCAACGGGTTAAAGGTGCCTTTGCCTTGGGGATTTTGTTTATCGGGCATGAGGATATGATCATCTGCGCCCGCAAAGGTTCGCCGCTGGCAATCGGTTATGGCGACGGGGAAATGTATCTTGGCTCTGACGCCATGGCTTTGGCTCCGTTGACCCGCCGGATCTCCTATCTTGAGGATGGGGACTATGCGGTGCTGACCCGAGAAGGGGCAGAGATCTTTGACGAACATGATCAAGCCGTGCAACGGGAAATTCATATCAGCCAAATTTCCGGTGCCATGATTGGTAAGGGCGAATACCGCCACTTCATGTTGAAGGAAATCTACGAACAGGCTGCGGTTATCGGCGATACGCTGCATAGCCATTTCAACCCGGCGGAACGCACGATCACTTTGCCGAAAATGCCGTTTGATCTGGAAGATATTGACCGGGTGACCTTGGTTGCCTGCGGAACGTCCTATTACGCGGCGATGGTGGCGAAGTATTGGATTGAGCAATGTGCGCGGATACCAGTGGACTTGGATATTGCCTCTGAGTTCCGTTATCGCTCGGCTCCGGTACGGGCAGGGGATCTGGCGGTGTTTATCTCCCAATCCGGGGAAACTGCCGATACGTTGGCGGCTTTGCGTTTTTGTAAAGAGCAGGGCATGCATACCTTGTCCATTGTCAACGTTCCTGAAAGCACGATGGCCCGTGAGTCTTCGGCAATCTTGCCGACATTGGCAGGACCAGAAATTGGTGTGGCCTCCACAAAAGCCTTTACCACGCAACTTGTGGCTCTGGCTTGCCTTGCCATTGCCATGGGGCGAAGCAAGGGGGCGCTGGACCATGCAGCCGAAGCCGAACTTGGCAACGCATTGACCGAGGTTCCGGCCTACGTTGCCGAAGTTCTGAAATGCGATACGGCGATCCGTGATATCGCACAGGATTTGCTTGATGCCCGCGATGTGCTGTATCTGGGCCGGGGAACGGCATATCCGATTGCTATGGAAGGCGCGCTCAAGCTGAAGGAAATCAGCTATATCCATGCAGAGGGCTACGCCGCCGGGGAAATGAAACATGGCCCGATTGCTCTGATTGACGAAACGGTTCCGGTTGTGGTGGTCGCGCCTAACGACGAACTGTTTGAAAAAACTGCCTCCAACGTGCAGGAGGCCATCGCCCGCGGTGGGCAGGTGGTGATGATTTCCGATGCAGAGGGTGTGGCGCATTTTGCCGATACGGCGTTTGCAACGGTGACTTTGCCAAAGGTCAAGCCGTTCGTGGCCCCGATCTTGTACGCAATCCCCATGCAGTTGCTGGCATATCACATTGCGGCATTGAAGGGCACGGACGTGGACCAACCGCGTAACCTCGCCAAATCCGTCACCGTTGAGTGATTCGTTCGGGGGCAGCTTCTGGTGCCCCCCGTTTTCATAATTAGGTGGTGTCTCCTCAAGTCTGTTTGCGTTCCGCCGCGTCCAAACGCCCCCTGCCAAAGGTTTGCAGACGCCTTATCAGGGCAAAAGTCGGGGGAGGGGTCAGAATTTTGTGATTATGCCTTCGATGTCTTTGCATTCAAGGGATGGGGCGCCATCTGTTTGATCAAAGTACGTTGGAATTCCACGTGTCACATGAAATGCCTGACGTGTTGCAAACATCATATTTTGTGAATTTTCAAATGATTCGGGCGACAACAAAACAGGGGTCGGATTGTCTATATACTCATGGTCCTTAAGGACTCGATACTGAATGTGCATTGTTGCGCCATGAAGAGATAATTTTTTGACCGCTACGTCCAAGAATTCCTTGGTGATTTCGATATCCCCCTTCACTGGGACAATATCACCACGACCTTCTTCGATAACGCAGTATGGGCGGAAGGGAATGGATGGCGTGATGCGATACAATCGATGGTTCTCATACGCCAAATATAAACATAGCCCCCCCACAACGGCAAAACCTATGGGGCTTATCTTGCGATAAAATGCCTTCATTCCCTTCCTCCCAAACTTAAATCAGCGCGACTTATAGGGTCTCAATGGCGACAGAATACCATCTTTGCGTTTGGCAAGTCTCCAGTTATACGAAGTCGTGTAACGTATAGCATCGTGATAGGTGTCGCGGGGGTGGCCTTGCGGTTGTGCGGCGGGCATGGCAATCTGTGACACATTCAATCCAGAGGTCGCCATGAAATTCCTGCTTGTCGCAGTCGCCATTCTGTTTTCCATCACCACTGCACCTGCATTCGCGGGTACGTATGAAGGGGCCGACAAAGCCTATGACGCTGGCGACTATGAAAAAGCAAAATCTATTGCCTTACCCCTAGCCAAAGCGGGCAATGCCAAAGCCATGAACCTCATTGGGTTAATGCATGATTTTGGCTACGGCTTTCCTAAAGACTCAAGTCTAGGATGCAATTGGTATGAGAAAGCTGCAAAGCTTGGGTATGCACGTGCACAAAACAACCTTAGCATTTGTTATAAAAATGGAGAAGGGCGTGCTGTTGACGTGGAACAGGCAATTTTCTGGGCAGAAAAAGCCGCGAATCAAGGTCTGCTAGATGCCCAAGAAGATCTCATGAGGATATATGAGAAACGAGGCAATATTGAGCAGGCAAAGAAATGGGGCCAGATAGCGAACAGCAGAGGCAGTGCCATAGCTAGAATTTACATGGATGCAGCTGGAATTCAGCACTCCGGCCCCAAAGCAACTGTGATTGACTATGCCTGTGTCGGAATAATGATCGAGATATTAGGTAAGCCAGGCGATTACTGTGACTGGAATTAGTTCATATTTATCTTTATTTTTTTACGCTTTCTTTCCATCCTTTCGCTGACTCTTTTGTCCATTTCCCCAATTGCCAATCAACAGCCACATCCTTGGCTAGATTTGCCGCCTTTAGGCTTTGCTTTGTGCCGGGGTGAGATGCGAATTTTTTGGCTGTATCTGATGTTACCTTTGCCGCGGCCTGAACCTTCGCACTTTTCCCAAGGACTGTTTTCCCCGCTGCGCGAACACCACCTTTCAGCAGGCTCTTTGCTGCGAAATTAACCGCCCCACCGCCAAGTCCGCCAACGGCGGCACCTGTCAATGCCGCGTACTGCTGTGCTTTCGCATCTCCGCCACTTCTGGCAACCTCGTAAGCGACATCACCGGCCCCTTTTAACGCTCCAATTGGTTTAATCACAGTACCTGCAACATCTGTGGCAAAATCCACGGCACCCTCCGTGTTTTGAAAGGTGCTGGTTTTAAGGTAACGCGCTGGAATGTCCTTATGCCCACGTGCCAGCTTCTCTCCCAAATCTTCCATATCAATTTGGTTCCGACCCAATGCTTTGAAGCCCGCAACAGACTTGTACCACGAGCCAGATACAGAGGACGATATGGCATCATCCATATACCATCGTGCCCCACGTTCATAAGCAGCGTCTTGCGCTTCTGTCTCTGATAGGCCTGCCTGCTTAGCCTCTTCGTATTCCTCAAACATTGCCAAAGATTGCGGCTTCATCATTCGTAAGAATTTAGGGTCATTCATATTTGCTCGGATGTAATCAGCGGTATCCTTAAAATCATCCGGTTTTCCACTGTCGAACCCACCTTGAATCGCATCTCTGCGTTTATTCCATGCCTCGTAATCCGCTTTGATTTTAGGCGTGGCTTTGGTCTGAGCTATGTAGTCTTCAGGAGCTTGCTCTACAGTTTGCTCCACATCAAAACCTGCCATGTCATCGGCATCTTCCAAAACATCTTCCAGACCGTTCGCTTGCCGTTGTGCTGTTGCATGGTTTTCTTGCGCTTGTTTCAGCGCGGCTTCCTCGCGGGTCATGCTGCCAGCAACAATGTCGTCCATGGTTTCCACTCCCATGGCATGCAGATCCACACCGTGCAGGTCTTCAGCATTGCTTTGTGCATCTTGCCCAATTGCGGCCTGCGCTCGTGCCGCTGCCGCATTTTGCCCTGCATTTCTTTGTTGCGGCGGCATCATGGGCTGACCATGCTGAAGGCGATGAGCCTGTGCTTTGCCCTTGTTCATCAATCCTGCCACGCCATTCGGGTCAAAGGCCCGTACTTGCCCCGGTTGAATGGATGGCCGCGGTCGTTTCATTTTCCCGAATTCGTCATACTGTGCTTCCCCTGGATAGGCTCGTTGGTATTCACGAGTTACGTGATTGAATAACCGCCTATCATTTTGATCCGCATAGAGGGGATTTCGCTGCATGGATTTCAGGCGTTCATCCACCGTCTTTCCTGTGGGGATAATGGGGTCAACCATTTTGCCCGGTAGAGGCAAAGCGGATTGCGATTTCTGCTGTTGCTGCTGTTGGTTTTGGCGGTGTTTTTGCTGATTATCCGGCGTGCCGCCGTTGCCCCGTGAGCCAAAGCTCAGCAGGGAATTGCCTGTAAAGACGCTCATTGCTGTGTGTCCTGTTGATTGCGTGTTTTCCAATCTCCTCTTTATGCGCACTGAGGAACTGTAAAGGACGTTATATTAGATTACTTAAATCGACAATAAATACATTTAACGTAACAATCGGATTGGTCTGGTTCTCATTTTTCAGCTTAATCACAAGGGCGGAAATGGAATGCATGACTCCCATTTATCAGTTGGAGTCTCGTGGGTATCGTCAGTGGGGCTTGTGCCTCATGTTATGTTGGGCATCTATTCCATTCACTTCATTGCATAAATTCTGTTGCACAAAAATCGCTTGATGCAATCTGCATTTCACTCAACAATTAACTGACCAGTCAGTCATTAACGGGATTGAGGCGGAGTAAGATGAACAAGCAGGGGCGAGGCAAAACCAGCACGGCAAAGCGCCGGGCAATCAGCGATATGGACAAAGCCCAGCGCAGGCTTGATGTCTTAAACGCTGCGCTGGATGTGTTCTTTGAAAAGGGGTTTGCCGCAGCACGGATGGATGAAATTGCTAAGCGCGCCGGAGTATCCAAGGGCACGGTCTATCTGTATTTCCCGTCCAAAGAAGCCTTGTTTGAGGCCCAGATTACGGCGATTGCCCAACCTCGGGCCATGCAAATCGAGCAGATTTTATCCACGGCAAAGACAGCAAAGGAAGGACTGCAAACCTTTTTGCAATTATTGCCACGCATCATTTTGACCAGCCCGGTGCCGAAACTGTTCAAGATTATGATTGCCGATGCGGGGAACTTCCCGGCGGCGGTTCAGGTCTATCGTCAGCAGGTAATTGACCGGGCTTTGGGCGCAATGACGGCGTTTTTACGAAATGCCCATGAACGTGGAGAATTTCACGTTCCGGCCCCGGAGTACACGGCTCGGGTCGTGATCGCACCGCTATTGATGTCGGTTATTTGGCGCTTGGTTTTTTCTGTTGATGGTGACGACGATTTGAATGTGGCGGCATTGTTTGCTGAACACGAACGTGTGTTGCTGCGTGCTCTACAGCCCTAAGTAGGAGGCGAATCATGAACTGTGGTTTACAGAAATACGGCCCCCTAATGATTATCGCACTGTCTGTATTGGGGCTGAGCGGGTGTAAAGATGGCTCTGACGCTTCAACTGTATGGTCGGGGTACATTGAAGCAGAGCGGACATTTATTGCTGCCCCATCTTCCGGCTGGATTGAGGACATGCAGGTTGCGGAGGGGGATCGTCTCCCCGTTGGTGCGACAGTGTTCCGACTGGAACAGGAGAAAGAAGCAGCGGCTCTCGCGGAGAGCCAAGCACGTCTGGCGGAAGCCAAGGCCAAAGCCGAAGATTTGTTGACTGGGGCACGGGCAGAGGAACTTGCCGTCATTCGACAACAGCGGCGCGAGGCCCAGGCAGAATTGACCTATGCCAAGGCCGAGCGAAATCGTTGGCAGCAATTGGTTGACCGGAATGTGGCGGCACAGGCGCGGCTGGACCGAGCGGTCTCTGACTATGGTACGGCATTGGCAAAAGTTCGTCGTTTGACGGCAGAGCTGAAGGCCGCAGAATTGGCAGGTCGTGATGCGGCTCAGGCTGCGGCATTTGCAGCTCAGGATGCGGCAGAGCAAGCGGTTGTGCAGGCGCAATGGGTGCAGCAACAGCGCACCGTCACTGCCAAAGTTGCCGGTGCTGTGGATGATATCTATTTTCGTGCCGGGGAATATGTCACCGCAGGAACGCCAGTTCTGAGCATGCTGCAACCTCAGGCATTGAAGGTGCGGTTTTATGTGGCGCAGGCCGATGTGTCCCGTTTGAAATTAGGGGGAGCAGTCGAGATTCTCATTGATGGCGTAAAGGCCGCAGTCTCCGCCAAAGTCAGCCATATTTCCGACGAAGTAGAGTACACGCCGCCAGTGATTTTCAGCAATACGGTGCGGGAGAAACTGGTGTTCATGGTTGAGGCGCGACCGCTTGCTGAGGCTGATGGGCGCGATGCGACCCTACATCCCGGACAGCCAGTGGATGTGAGGCTGCCATGATACCTCATCCCCCCACAGATTTGGCAATTGACGTACGCGGCCTTTGCAAACAGTTCGGTGACAAAACCGTGGTGGATGACGTGAGTGTTCACATGCCAAAGGGACAGGTGTGGGGGTTCTTGGGGCCGAATGGCTCGGGGAAAACTACGACCATTCGTATGTTGTGCGGGTTGTTGGAGCCGACAGCCGGGGATGGGCAATGTTTGGGGTTTGATATTCGGCATGAAGCCGAACACATCAAACGTGCCACGGGTTATATGACGCAGAAGTTCTCATTCTGGGAAGATTTAACCATCCGGGAAAATCTGGAATTTGTCGCGCGTCTATATGCGTTACCGGATTTGAAACAGCGCGTTGACCAAACCCTTGAAGTCTTGGGCTTGCAGGATCGTCAGCGGCAGGTCGCGGGAATGTTATCCGGCGGCTGGAAACAGCGTTTGGCGCTGGCTGCTGTTACCATGCATCAGCCGCAGTTATTATTGCTGGATGAGCCGACCGCAGGGGTGGACCCTCAAGCTCGACGGGACTTTTGGGATCAAATTCACCGTCTGTCAGCAGAAGGAATGACTGTGCTGGTGTCTACCCATTACATGGATGAAGCCGAACGGTGTGACCAGATTGTATATCTGGCCCATGGTGCGTTGTTGGCTCAAGGTAGAATTGCGGACATCACGGCAGATACGGGGCTGATAACATACCGGGCGCAGGGGGCAGGAGTCAGGGGGATGCTGGATGTGCTGCGCCATGATCCAGATGTGGCGCATGCGGCATACTTTGGTGCTGCGTTGCACATCAGTGGGCAGTCACCGGAGGGGTTGCAAAGAGCAATGACGCGTTGCCATGCGGATGATGTGCAATGGGCGGAAGTTCCGACCAGTCTGGAGGATGTATTCATTCATCTGATGGCACTGGCCGGTCAGGATGAAAGGGTGCACACATGAGCCAGAACGGGTTTTCCCTGTCGCGGGTCAAGGCAATTTGCATCAAGGAACTCATCCAGATGCGTCGTGATCGTTTAACCTTCGCCGTGATGATTGCCATTCCAATCATGCAACTGATTTTGTTCGGTTTTGCCATTAATATGGATCCGAAACATTTGCCAACGGCAGTCCATGTGGAAGACAGTTCGCCGGAAGTACGAACGATCTTACAAGCAATGGAAACATCGGATTATTTTAAGGTTGTTCAGGTTAGCACAGATGCCAGAGACAGCACGCGCTTGTTACGGCGGGGTGATGTTGCATTTGTTGTGTCGATCCCTGCCGGGTTCAGTCGGGATTTGGTGCGGGGTGAGGTGCCGCAAATTCTGATCGAGGCCGATGCGACTGACCCGGCGGCATCCTCCAATGCCATTGCACAGGCAGAGACGATTGTTTTGAAGGCTCTTCGCCATGATCTTTCCGGTGCACTCGGGCATTTGGTGAATAAATCCAATCCAGTATCCATTCGTGTCCATGCTCGCTATAACCCCGAACGGATCACGCAGTACAATATTGTTCCCGGCTTGCTTGGGGTGATTTTGACCATGACACTGGTGATGGTGACTTCCATCGCCATGACCCGCGAGTCCGAACGGGGGACGTTGGAAAACCTGCTCGCAATGCCTGCCAGACCGCTTGAGGTCATGATAGGCAAAATTACGCCATACATTGCGGTTGGTTTGGTGCAAATGGTTATTGTGTTGTCAATGGCCTACTGGGTGTTCGCCGTGCCGTTTATCGGGGCAATGTGGATTGTCTTCCTTGGCGTTGGGTTGTTTGTTATCGCCAATCTCGCACTGGGTTTCACCTTTTCTACGCTTGCCAAATCACAGTTGCAGGCAATGCAATTGACTTTCTTCTTTTTCCTGCCCTCAATATTGTTGTCAGGGTTTATGTTTCCGTTCCGAGGTATGCCGGATTGGGCCCAAATATTGGGGGAAACCCTGCCGTTAACCCATTTTCTTCGCATTGTGCGTGGTGTCTTGCTGAAGGATGCGGGGTTTGTGGACCTCAGTATGGACTTTGCAGCAATTTCGGTGTTCCTGTGCGTCGTCTGTGGGATTGCTATTTTGCGCTATCGCCGAACTCTGGATTGAGTACTCGCATAATTTGACCTTGTTTCAGTGTTGGAGGTATTCTTCGCTATGGTCATCAGGGGGGGACTATTCAGTGCGGCATTTCAACTGGCTTTTTATGGCTCTTGCGACCGCAATCAGTGGAATGACTGTAACCGCGGCTTTTGCAACAGACGCAAAGCCTGTTCAGCAGACAAAGGTGGTGCGGCTGACCAACGGTGAATGGAAACCGTATTTTTCTGCGGATTTGCCTGAATATGGTTATGGCAGTGCAATTGTAACCGCAGCGTTTCAGGCTGTTGGCATGGATGTTGAGTACGGGTTTTTCCCGTGGAAAAGATCCTATCGCTATACACAAACCGGAACTTGGCACGGCTCAGTCGGTTGGGTGAAAACCGATGAGCGAACGAGGGATTTTTTGTACACTGAACCCTTTATTAGTGACACGGATTATGTGTTTTCCATGAAAAGCAATCCAGTGGTTTGGTCACGGGTCGGTGATCTCCATGGTATTAAAATTGCTTTGGAATACTTCACGGTATATCCGCCGCTTGACCTGCCGATTGCGAAAAATGCGGTTCATGCATCTTACATTGTGAAATATGAGTCCCTGTTGCCAATGGTGTTGGCAGGGCGTACGGATGCAACCGTGTTGATGACGCAACAGGCAGAGTATTTCCGTCGGCAAGGTTTGTTGGATATGGGGGAAATCTATCGTGATGATACCCCCTTGTATGAGCGGGTCTTGCACCTTGTTCTTTCCAAAGAAATCGAAAACGGCGCAGAGCTTGTCGATGCGTTCAATCGCGGTCTGGGCATAATCAAATCCAATGGAACCTATGATAACATCATGCGGCGCCTGAATTCCGGTGAGTTTGATGGACCATCCAAACAACAACGGCCCTAACAAAGTGTTGGGCCGTTGCGGTGTCGATGTATTGCTTTAAAATCCGGTTTAGGCAGTGGCATCTTCCCGGATTTTTGCGATGAAGCTATCCACCTGAGCTTTCAGTTGTTCGGATTGGGCAGAAAGGTCCGTTGCGGCATCATGGATGTGCCGTGCGGCTTCGCCCGTGGTTTCTGCCGCTTGCTGCACCATACCAATATTGCCGGAAACTTCCGCCGTGCCGGCAGCAGCCAGTTCCACATTGCGGGCAATCTCCTGTGTGGCAGAGCTTTGTTCCTCAACCGCTGCGGCGATGGTGCTGGTGATGCTGTTCATATTGGAAATAATGTCAGAGATACCTTCAATTTCCGTGACAGCATTGTTGGTTTCACTTTGCACCTGACCGATTTGCTGGGCAATGCGCCCGGTTGCTTGTGCAGTCTGGTTGGCAAGGTTTTTGACTTCCCCGGCGACCACAGCGAAGCCTTTTCCTGCATCCCCGGCCCGTGCGGCCTCAATCGTGGCGTTAAGAGCCAACAAGTTGGTCTGGTTGGCAATGTCGTTGATCAGGTCAATAACATCTCCGATCTGATTGGCGATGGTTGCCAATTCCCGAATGGTTTCGGTGGTCTTGCTGGCTGAGTTTACGGCCTGTTCAGATACAGATGTGGAGTGCTGTACCTGTTGACCGATCTCACCGATGGAGGAGGTTAATTCTTCCGTTGCCGCGGCTACGGTTTGAACGTTGCTGGATGCGGCCTCGGACGCGGATGCAACGGTGGTGGCTTGTGCCCCGGTTTCTGTAGCAATGGAGGACATCTGAGCCGAAGAAGCCTGCAATTGGGTCACTGCGGCAGTCACGTTCTCAATAACGTGGCCTACGTTGCTTTCAAAGTCGTTTGCCAGTGCAAGCATATCAGCACGGCGTTGTTCTGCTGCGATACGATCACGTTCGGCTTGTTCTGCCTCAAGTTCACGGACCCGGATAGCATTGTCTTTAAAGATTTGGACGGCGTTGGCCATGCTGCCGATTTCATCACGGCGATCCGTATGACCAACCGTTGCATCAAGGTTGCCATTCGCCAGATTTTGCATGGTATCCGTCAGCATTTCCAAGGGCTTGACGCCACGCTTCCCTGCATAAAGGGCAAGCAGAAGCAGAACGATAAAAACAGCAAGGGATGCGATGGCAATGCCCTGCATGATGTTTTCGTACAGGTGTTCGGATTGTTCCTTGTCGATGCCCACATAAAGGATGCCGCTTATGTTGCCGTTTGCATCGCGGATAGGAGTGTATTCTGTGTAAAATGGGGTGCCCAAAATTATGGCTTCGCCACGGTAGGTTTTGCCTTCACGCATGATTGGGTACACAGCACCATCTTTACCCAACGGAGTGCCAATCGCGCGGGTTCCGTCCTCTTTCTTGATGTTTGTGGTTTTGCGCCAGAAGTCCTGTGTCTTGGCATCCCAGACAAAAATCGTTGCCGTGTCTCCGGTCGTTGCAGTGACGGCATCAATCATGGAATGGTTTGTAAATTCAGGGATTTTTGCAATGCGGAGATTGGTGATATCGCCGTTTTCCGCAATATCATATTGGAAATCTGGATAGGCCTTTTGAAAGCCAAGGGCTGCTGCCCGGGCCGATTTTTGTTGCAGGTCAACGGTAAGGTCTATCAGGTGAGAACTCAGCAGGTAGCTGGTTGAAAGGCCGATAAAACCAGCGCAAATCAGGATTGCAAAACCGATGAGCAAACCAAGCTTGCGAGCGATAGAGAGGCTCTTTAAAGCTTCCATGCGACGTCCTCCAACTATGAACTATTTTACATTACATATGCATTCCTAGAATATTTACACGCCTTGCATATTACAAAAAGCTATAGTCGGATTACTCTAACTTTATAGAAATTATTGGTAAGTTTATCTCGCAAAATTGAAAAAAATGCAATCAGTTGGCGGAAGTGGCGGTGGAAATATTCTGATTGTTAATCAAAAATTTTTGACCGAGTGGCGATGAAACGCGCAGTCATGGGGCCGGTGATCAGGACAATGATCAAACGCACGGTTTGAAAGGCCAAAACAAACCCAACATCTATGTTGGTTGAGGCTGCAATAATTGCAATGGAATCGGCGCCGCCCGGACTGGTGGCAAGGTAGGCGGTCAGAAGATCAACATCCAAAATATGGGTCAGAAGGATTGCTACCCCTGAACAATAGAGCATCAGGGCAGCGATAGAACCCAACATATGCGGAAGCTTGCTTGCCACGGCGATAAGAATATCACGGGTAAAGCGTAATCCCACAGTCCAGCCGATCACGGCAAATGCGGCAATCAGGATGGGTTGCGGCAATGTGATGTCAATCAATCCAGATCCGCGCAAAACGGCCCCGATCATCAGTGGCATCAGGAGTGCGCCTGATGGAATGTGCAGGCGTATGCCGATCAGCATCCCGACACCAATTAGGATCAGGGTTTGGGCAAATGACGACATGTCAGGGATTGTCAGCCAGTGGCTGTCGCTGATCGGGGCTTGTGCTCCGGTGAAATGGGCGATTATTGCCGCCGATGATGCAACGCACAAAACCCTAAGGTATTGCATGAAGGCAACGATGCGCGCATCTGCACCAAATTCTTCAGCCATGACCACCATGGCAGAGGCAGCTCCGGGGGATGATCCCCAAATCGCGGTGGTTCCGGGCAGAACACGCCAGCGACTCATCAGCCAGCCCAGGGTGCCGCTGGCGATGATAATGGAAAAAATCGTTGATAGGAAAAGCGGCCAATCCAGCAGAAAACGCCCCAAGATATCAGGAGTTACTGCTCCTGCCATCATGGCGCCGACCACGCCCTGTGCCAGACTGTAGGCACGCCGTGGCGTGGTGATGGTGGATGAATTGACGGCAAGCAAAATCCCCGAAGCCATCGGGCCAAGCAGTAAAGCACCGGGTAGGCCGATCCACTGGAACGACAGGGTGACAACAAGAGTCACGATAAAAAGTGACAGCCATTGTTTGCGACGGGTCAAATGCTGAAACATGAAGTTGCTCAAAAGAAGAAGGGGGATCGCCCCCGAAGCTAACCTTTAAGGGGATAGCGGGCAAACAACGTATCAAAGGCTTTTACGGCAGCAACCGGGCCAGCTTCGTGTTCCCAGACACCATTGCAGACGGCAAGGAAGTCCGCACCGTTTTGGACGAGGCTTTCCGCATTGTCAGGCGTGATGCCGCCGATGGCGACGCTGGGAACGGTGAACAGTTCTGTCCACCATTTTAAAACTTCCGGTTCTGGGTGGCCTTTTGCCTGTTTGGTTTGGGTCGGGAAGAATGCACCAAATGCCACGTAATCGGCCCCGGCTTCCCCGGCGGTCATCGCCAGATGGCGGGAATCATGGCACGTAACGCCAACAATTGCATCTGGGCCGACAATGCGGCGTGCTTCACTATAAGGGGTGTCATCTTGGCCCACATGTACGCCATCGCAATCCAGTTCCGCCGCAAGGTCGGGGCGATCATTCATGATGAATGCGACCCCCAGTTTCTGGGCAATCGGCCGCAACTTTTCACAGGCCTGACGGATGGTGTGGTCGTCAGCCCCCTTCAGGCGTAACTGCACACAGGCCACGTCGCCCGCATTCAGCGTTTCCTCAAAAATTTTGGCAAATGCCAAAAGGTCCGGGATGCTGGGCGGGGTGATCAGGTACAAACGGCAGGAAGGGGAGGTGCTCATGATTTTTTTCACTTCTAGATATGATGATTGCAGCCAAATTATGTGATTTTGCCATCAGAGGAAAGAGGAAGCAGCCATTCTTTCAGGATCATTTCCAAGGCCCCTTGATTGGGGGTATCCGTTGGCGGTGAAAACCTGAAGACAGGCTTTGGCGGTGGGCCCATAAGCAATATGGTCCCCGCTGTGCCAGAAATGTTTTGTAAAGCTTGCAAGGTTTGGGCGGGAAGGGGTGTTTCCGGTTCAAGCCGGATAGCTGGCAACCCACAGGCACAGGCCGCCTGTACCAATCCAATGGAGGCACCACAGTGGAAGACAAAACGTCCGGGTAGGTGCAGTCCATCATCCGCACATACTTTCAGGAAACCGTTGGCCCAACCAACGCCCAGTGCCTCGCCCAATTCGTACGGAGTTTCCAAGTCAAGGCTAAGGTCTAGTGCCGCTGCAACGGCAATTGCCGCCTTGGCTTGAGCCAGATCATGGACAATGACAGTTGCCGGCGCGGTTGTTGGTAAGTTATTTGGCATATGCGACAAGACCTGAATTGACCTCAATGGGTTCCCCACGTATTCTTAACACTATATCTTTGAAACTGGTGATAATACATTGAAACCACTGTCGGTATATAAATTAAGCAAGGTCGAGGCCGCGCTTCGCCGCCTTGAACAGGCTTTGGATCGCCTTGAACACGCGTCAATTGCTTCGCTTTCTGTACAGAAAGCCGATCCCGTTGAGGTTGATGACGCCGTGCCCGCAGTGGATGCCGAAGAAGTGGCGTTCTTGCGGAAGAAGTGCAATTCCCTCTCCGAGTCCTTGCGGGCCGCATCCCTTGGTGTGGATGTCACGGTGTCCCGCCTGAAATTGCTGCTGGAGGATTAACCCCATGGCGCAAGTCACAGTTTCCATTGCTGGAAATCAATATCACATTTCTTGCGATGACGGGCAGGAAGCACAAATCGGTCGTCTTGGTCGCTATCTTGACCAACGTGGGCGGGAATTGACTGCAGCCATTGGTCCCGTGCAGGAGAATATGTTGCTGGCAATGATTGGGTTGCTGGTCGCGGATGAGCTTGCCGAAACCTATGGTGAACTGGAAGAACTTCGCGAAAATGCTGGGGCTGACGGTGCAACTGCAAAATCAGAGGCTGAGAACGCAGTGGTTTCTGTGCTGGATAGTTTGACAAATCGCATCGAAGGCATTGCTCAAAAGCTTGAAGACCATTAAATAAACAATTGGCGGGTGCTGGTTGATGCGTGAGGACCGCGATATCACTGGGGCCAACGTTATAGTTTAGGGAGCCGTCCCTGTCATGGCCGTGGCCGTGTTACATGGCGCCCACTTTGTTGGAGCGGCCCTTGTGGATTCCACAAGCCGAACGGTTGTACTGGCTCCGCCACCGTCCTTGATGCTTTTCCTTTTCACACTATGTAGTTATCATCTGCGGGTTGCGCGTTGTGCCCGAATGTGTCGAGGAGTAAGAAATGTATACGCCCGTTGCCGATGGACAAGACACTGCCGCAGCCAAGCACGCGATGCGCAGCCACGCAAAGATCGTGCGGTCAAGCTTGACCGAAGGGGAGCGTAACCACGCTTCCGGTTGCCTAGCCCACCATGCCTCCCAATTACCATTGCTGATGAAAGTTCCCGCCGGGGGGACCGTTGCCGGGTATTTCCCAATGGGAGGAGAAATCGACCCACTGCCGCTGTTGGACTGGTTGCGTCAGTTGGGGTGGCGTGTGGCTTTGCCGATTGTTGAACAGGAAGGCGGAGTCTTGCTATTCCGGCAGTGGGAGCCGGAAATTGCCTTGGAGGTTGGCTATCACGGTATTCGCCAACCAACCGCAGAGGCCGAAGTTTGCACGCCTGATGTTTTGCTTATTCCCCTGTTGGCATTTGATCGGCAGGGGCGTCGTTTGGGCTATGGTGGTGGATATTATGACCGTACCCTATCCCAATATACGCAAGATGGTCATGACCTTGTTTCCATTGGGGTTGCTTTCTCGAAGCAGGAAGTTGAAAATGTGCCCTTTGATGATTGGGACTATCATTTGGACATGATCCTGACTGAGCGCGGATTGTGTCGAGTTGAAGCTCCTGTCTCATCCTGAATGGCATAAAACCGCGCGCAAGCGTGAACCGAATGGATACTTATGAAACTATTATACCTTGGGGATGTGGTCGGGCGCTCTGGTCGTGCTGCTGCCCTTGAGGCTGTAGCCCGCCTGAAGCGGGAGCTGCAGCTTGATTTTGTCGTGGTCAACGCGGAAAACGCGGCCCATGGTTTTGGCGTGACTCAGAAAATCTGTGAAGAATTCTATGCCGTGGGAACGGATGTGGTGACCACGGGCAACCATGTTTGGGATCAGCGCGAACTGGTGGGATACATTGATAGTGACCCACGTTTGGTCCGTCCGGCTAATTTTCCAAAGGGCACGCCGGGGCGCGGGTACACGGAAATTAAATTGCCGGATGGTCGTGCAGTCGTGGTGATCCAGTTGATGGGGCGGCTGTTTATGGAGCCGCTGGATAATCCGTTCGAAGCTGTGGACAATATTCTGAAGCTTTATCGTCTTGGTAAAACGGCTTCTGCTATCATCGTGGATGTACATGCAGAGGCAACCAGCGAAAAAATGGCATTAGGCTGTGCCTGTGATGGGCGGGCTTCCATTGTAGTCGGTTCACATAGCCATGTTCCCACCGCAGATGTCATGATTATGCCCGGTGGTACGGCGTATCAGACAGATGCCGGGATGTGTGGGTGTTATGATTCCGTGATCGGGATGGATAAAGTCGCAGCAACGGCACGATTTACCCGCCGGGTTCCCGGTGATCGTCTGACCCCGGCAACAGGAAATGCTACGGCTTGTGGACTTTATGTGGAAACAGATGATGCGACGGGCCTTGCAAAAATTGCGCACCCAGTGCGGCTGGGCGGGCATTTATCGGAAAGTTTACCGAACAATTCCTGATGTTCGCGGCTTTGGGGGTTGCGCTTCATGCGGTCCTGCATGGATAATGCGCCCGATTTTCGAACAAAGCCCCGGTTTATTCCGGGCTGATAAACTCTGACGTACAAAGACCCAATAAAGGTAGAGAATGGCAGGTCACTCCAAGTTTAAAAACATCATGCACCGCAAGGGCGGTCAGGATGCAAAGCGTGCGAAACTGTTTACCAAGCTGGCCCGTGAAATCACCGTGGCAGCCAAAATGGGATTGCCGGACCCGGATATGAATCCGCGGTTGCGTTTGGCGATTCAGACGGCTCGCGGGCAATCCATGCCGAAAGACAACATCGAACGGGCGATCAAAAAAGCCGAAGTCGGTGGTGATGGTGAGAACTACACCGAAATGCGGTATGAAGGTTTCGGACCGGGCAATGTGGCACTGATTGTTGAGGCTCTAACCGACAATCGTAACCGGACTGCTTCCGAAGTTCGCGCCATCTTCAATAAAGCCGGCGGGCAGATGGGTGAAACCAACTCTGTGGCGTTCAACTTCGAACGGATTGGTTTGATCCAATATAACCCGGATGTGGCAACCGAAGACGATATGTTTGAGGCCGCATTGGAAGCCGGTGCCAACGAAGTGGAAACCACCGATGATGGTCATGATATCTTTACCGCACCGGATGAACTGAATGCGGTCAAAGATGTTCTGGCGGAAAAATATGGGGACGCCATCACTGTGCGTTTGGACTGGAAAGCCCTGACCACGGTTGATCTGGATGTGGATAAAGCCAAATCCTTGTTGCGCCTTGTGGATGCCCTTGAAGATAACGATGACGTGCAACGGGTCAGTGGCAATCATGTGATTTCCGATGAGGTTGCCGCGGCTCTTGAAGAGTAAAACGGGCAGGGCATAAGGAGCCTGAGACCATGCGCTTGATCGGACTGGATCCGGGGTTGCGGATCAGTGGGTGGGGGATCATCGACACCGATGGTAACCACCTGAAATACGTGGCCTGTGGGGTGGTCCGATCAGACGAGAAGTTGTCGCTGGCGGAACGGCTGGTTATGCTGCACGAAGGGGTTGGAGAGGTCCTCAAGTCCTACAGCCCAGATGAGGCGGCGGTTGAGGAAACCTTCGTCAATCGTAATCCTACCTCTACCTTGAAATTGGGACAGGCACGGGGAGCAATTATGCTGGCACCGGCTCTTATGGGGCTGCGTGTGGCGGAATATCCTCCGAACCTGATTAAAAAAACCGTAGTCGGAACTGGGCATGCAGCCAAAGATCAAATTGATTTGATGGTCCGTATGCTCCTTCCCGGTGCGGACCCGGCGATAGCCGATGCTGCGGATGCACTGGCAGTGGCAATTTGCCATGCCCGGTATCGGGCCAGTGATGCTACCCTTGAACGCGCTCTTGCCAATTCTGGCGGGGTTAAGGCATCCGGTCCGAATGCGTATTCGCGGCGCCGTCGCCGTTAAAGGAGTTCATGGTACATGATTGCGCGTCTTAAAGGCATTGTGGAAGCACTGGACACGGATACGGCCATTTTGGACGTACAGGGTGTGGGCTATCTGGTCGCCTGTCCCAGTCGGACATTGTCAAAAATGGCAGTGGGACAGCCCGCTGCCTTGTGGATTGAAACCGTGGTGCGCGAAGATGCGATCTCTTTGTACGGCTTCATGGATGCCACAGAAAAGGCATGGTTTAAAAAATTGACGACAGTGCAGGGGGTTGGGGCCAAAGTTGGGCTTGCTCTCCTTACGGTTCTGCCGCCGGATGCTTTGGCGCGCGCGATTGCTGCCGGGGATAAGGCCGCCATTGGTCGTGCCAATGGTGTCGGACCAAAACTGGCCCAGCGGATCCTGACCGAGTTGAAGGATAAGGTCGCAGACCTTGCTGGGATCGGCGTGACTATGGCTCCGACGGTTTCTGCGCCTGTTGCGGCTTCACCCGCCAAGTCAGCTATTCCGGCTGACGTCGATCCGCGCATCGCCATTACTAATGATGCTGTTTCCGCACTGGCGAATTTGGGCTATGGGCAGAGTGATGCCTTTGCGGTGGTTTCTTCCATCCTTGCTGCTGCCGGAGACGATGTGCCTACGGTTGAGGCGGTTTTGGCGAAAGCCCTGAAAGATATGGCAATGGCGTCGGGTCTGGTGACGGGAGGTAAGTCATGACCGCACAATGGCAGTCCGAAGATGCCAATGACCGTGTTGTGTCTCCGCTTGAGCATGCTGATGACACCGATGGTCCGTTGCGTCCGCAAAGTCTGTCTGATTTTCTTGGGCAGCCGGAAGCATGTGAAAATTTGAAAGTATTTGTCGAGGCTGCGAAGGCTCGCGGCGATGCGCTGGACCATGTTCTGCTGCATGGTCCGCCCGGCTTGGGCAAAACCACCTTGGCACAGATCGTTGCCCATGAGCTTGGTGTAGGATTTCGGGCGACGTCCGGTCCGATGATTGCCAAGGCAGGCGATCTTGCGGCGATTTTGACCAATCTGGAAGCTCGGGACGTTCTGTTTATTGATGAAATCCATCGCCTGAATCCTGCAATTGAAGAGGTGCTGTATTCGGCAATGGAGGATTACCAACTGGACTTGATTATTGGTGAGGGCCCGGCAGCGCGCTCTGTGCGTATTGATTTACAACCATTTACATTGGTCGGGGCGACCACGCGGGCGGGCCTGTTGACCACACCGCTTCGGGATCGGTTCGGCATTCCGCTGCGTTTACGGTTCTACTCGACCGAGGATTTAACCCGCATCGTCATACGCGGTGCCGGGAAGCTTGGGTTGCCGATGAGCGACGATGGGGCGGTGGAGATTGCCCGTCGTTCCCGCGGGACACCGCGTGTCGCGGGCAGGTTGTTGCGTCGCGTCCGAGATTTCGCCACGGTTGGGGGTGCGGCAATCGTGGACAAAAAAACTGCCGATCATGCGTTGAATCGGTTGGAAGTTGATGGTCTGGGGCTTGACAGTCAGGACTTGCGCTATTTGCTATGTATTGTCGAGTCCTATGGCGGTGGCCCGGTGGGAATTGAAACGCTTGCTGCGGCATTGGCGGAAGAACGCGATACGCTTGAGGATGTTATTGAACCTTTCCTGATGCAACAGGGTTTGGTGCAACGGACTCCCCGTGGTCGGGTTCTATCTGCCAAGGGATACAGACATTTGGGACTGTCTACGCCTGCACAAGGGCCGGAACAGTTGGGTTTACTGGATACAACGGAGCAGCCGGGTGACTGACCCAGATACAATTGCACATCAGTACCCCGAAGGTGGCGGTTCCTTCCTTGACGGACATCAGCATGCCTTGGTCATCCGTGTGTATTACGAAGACACGGATGCTGAAGGTGTGGTCTATTACGCCAACTACCTGAGGTATGCAGAGCGAGCTCGTACGGCTCTGTTGCGTTGGGGGGGATGGGAGAACGCACGTCTGGCGGCAGGGGATTATCCCGGCATGGAAAAGGGTGTCAGCTTTGTCATGCGGCACCTGTCGATGGATTATCGCCGTGCAGCTAAGCTGGACGATTTACTGATTATGAGGTCACGGGTTTTGGCTATTGGTGGCGCGACCATGGAACTCCAACAAACGCTGAGCCGTGGTAATGATGTACTGGTAGAGGCAACGGCAAGACTTGGGTGCATTGCGGCGGAAACCTTGCGCCCCGCCCGTATCCCTCAGGCGTTGCGAGACTATATGCAGGGCTTTGTGTCCGATAACGATGAAAGAAAGTGAGCAGCGGTATGGAAGCGCAAACCGATTTGTCGATGATTGCCCTGTTTTTGCAGGCCGACTGGGTGGTGAAGTCAGTGATGCTGGCCTTGATCGGTGCCTCGATTTGGTCGTGGGCGATTGTTTTTGAAAAAGTGCGGCTGTTGTCGGCATTAAATCGCCTTGCCAAACGGTTTGAGGAAAAATTCTGGTCCGGTGAGCCGTTGGATGATTTGTACGAAAGTGTTGGTCGCAGTGCTAAAGACCCGATGAGTGCCGTGTTTGTGGCGGCAATGCGGGAATGGCAGCGTTCCATCGACCGCACCCGGACGGAAGCCGCAACCCTGCGGACATCCTTGACCCAGCGGATCGAACGGGTCATGCAAATTACCAGCGAAAAGGAACTGGAAAAGGTTGAAGCCCGTATGAGCTTTTTGGCATCAACGGGTTCTGTGGCTCCGTTTGTCGGTTTGTTTGGGACCGTCTGGGGGATTATGAACAGTTTCCATGCCATTGGTCTCAGCAAAAACACGTCGCTGGCAGTGGTTGCCCCGGGTATTGCAGAGGCATTGTTTGCAACGGCACTTGGCCTTGTTGCGGCTATTCCGGCGGTGATTGCCTACAATAAGCTGTCGTCGGATATTGACCGGTATGCCAAACGTCTGGATATTTTTTCCAGCGAGTTTTCCGCCATTGTTTCCCGGCAGTTGGATGAAAGGCGCTAAGGATGGCTATGTCCACATCCGGTGGGCGTCGTCAACGCTCGTCCCGTCGTAAAACCCGCCCAATGTCAGAAATTAACGTCACGCCCATGGTGGATGTGATGTTGGTGCTGTTGGTGATCTTTATGGTTGCGGCTCCGTTGATGACCACGGGTATTCCTTTGGACCTGCCTAAAGGCGGGAATCAGGTGCTGACCGATGCCAACAAGGCTCTGCGGATTTCCGTGGATGTGGAAGGCAACGTCTATTTGGGTACTGATGCTGTGGATATGCCGACTTTGGTTGGTCGGGTGATTGCAATGCGTCAGGCCAATGCAGAGCTTGGCGTTGTTATCAGTGGTGATACCAGTGCAGCCTATGGTGCCGTTATGGGCGTGATGCAGGCGTTGAAAGATGCCGGTATCGAAAAGGTTGGTTTGGAAACAGGCACGGGGGAAACGCCGCGCGCCAAGACAAAGCCGAAAGGCTAACGGTCGGGAGTGCGTTTCAGTATGCGGCGGGAGCTTATTTACTCAGTTGTTTTGCACCTTGCGTTTATTTGCGCGGGGTACTTCGGCATGCCGTACCTGAAAAGTGACCCACCGAAGCCGACCGAGCGTTTGCTGATTGTCGATCTCAGCAAGGTGCAAATCGCTGAAACCACATCTTTGCCAAAGGCTGAAGCTGTCGGTAAGCCGAAGGGGCAGGAGAAGCCCAAACCGGAACCCAAGCCCGAACCCAAGCCTCAGCCGAAGCCGAAACCTGCACCGAAGCCGGAGCCAAAACCAGAGCCAACGCCCGCGCCGAAGCCAGTGCCGCCAAAGGCTGCGGTTATTCCACCGAAGCCGGAGCCAAAACCGGCCCCAAAACCTGCGCCGAAAAAACCAGAACCGAAACCGGAACCAAAGCCTCAGCCGAAGCCGGAGCCAAAACCAAAACCGGAGATCAAGCCTCAGGCGAAACAACCGTCTAAGCCGAAGCCGAAAATCACGCCAAAACCGCAACCGTCTTTTGATGATTTGATGGCGTCTGTGGAGAAATTGCGCAAGGATGTTCCGCAAGATACTGGGCAGGCTTCCGGCAGTAAGACCGGTACGCCAAATGCGGTGGATGCGGCGGCAATTTCGCGTGATCGTCAGGGCTTTGGTGACAAGTTAACCCTGAGCGAAATCGACATGATCCGGGCGCAGATTGAACGCTTCTGGAACGTGGATCCGGGTAAGGCCGGCGCGTTGGAAATGCAGATCGTGATCAAGGTCAGCTTTAATTCCGATGGCACGGTCCGCCGGGCAGATATTGTGGATCAAGGGCGAATGGTTCGTGACCCTGCGTTCCGCTCCCTTGCGGAAAGTGCTTTGCGCGCCGTATTTATGGCAAGCCCGATTAAGGCGCCACCGAAGAAATTTGACGTCTGGCGTGATGTCAGTCTGACGTTCAGCCCTAAGGATCGTCTTTAAGATGACTACACGGATACTCTTATGAAACAGGATGTTAGCCCCATGTTGCTCACCCGTGGAAATGAATGGATCACCCGTTTTGCCGCATACTCTTTATGCGTAATGATGGCTGTCATGGCGCAGGTGACTGCCGCCCGTGCCGAGCTTCAGATTGATATTACACGGGGCAACGTGGAGCCAATTCCGGTTGCGATCCCGCTTTTTGAAGGGACAACGCCTCGGGCCGAAGATATTGGCGAGAATATCGCCAATGTGGTTCAGGCCGACCTTGAACGCTCTGGCTTGATTCGTGGGATTGATCGCAACGCCTTTATCCAGCGTTCACTGGATATGAATGCGCAGCCGCGTTTCCCCGATTGGCAGGCGATCAATGCGCAGGCGCTGATTCAGGGGCGAACACTGATTGAGCCTGATGGGCGTTTGCGCGTGGAATTCCGGTTGTGGGATATTTTTGCCATGCAGCACATGAAGGCGCGGACCTTCGTGACGGAAACCAACAACTGGCGGCGCATTGCGCACCTGATTTCAGATACGGTTTATGAACGGCTGACCGGTGAAAGTGGCTATTTTGATACGCGCATTGTCTATGTGGCGGAAACCGGTCCACAAACCAAACGGGTCAAACGACTGGCAATCATGGATCAGGATGGGGCCAATCATCACTTTTTGACCAATGGTGCGGACTTGGTGCTGACCCCACGTTTTTCCCCATCCACCCAGACCATTACCTATATGTCCTATTACAACAAGGTTCCGCGGGTATACCTGTATGACATTGAAACGGGACGGCGGGAGCGGTTGGGCGATTTCCCGGGAATGACATTCGCGCCCCGTTTCTCTCCTGATGGCAACAAAGTCATCATGAGTATGGCGAAAGATGGGCGTACCGATATCTATACCATGGATCTGAAAACGCGTGAGCAACGACGTTTGACCCGGTCCGGTGCCATTGATACGTCACCGTCCTATTCCCCCGATGGCAAACAAATCACGTTCAACTCTGATCGCGGCGGCAATCAGCAACTCTATGTCATGGATGCTGACGGTCGTAATGTCCGTCGCATCAGCTATGGGGAAGGCCGCTATGCAACGCCGGTTTGGTCGCCGCGTGGTGACTTTATTGCCTTTACCAAAATCCTGCGGGGCAGTTTCTATATCGGTGTGATGCGTCCCGATGGCAGTGGTGAACGCCTGTTGGCCAACGGCTACCTTGTGGAAGCCCCGACATGGGCGCCAAATGGACGAGTGTTGATGTATTTCCGTCAGACTCGGGCCAATAATCAGGGGCTGGGCGGAACGTCGTATATCTATAGCGTCGATCTGACCGGATACAATGAGCAACGGATTGTGACTCCGGTTCAGGCTTCTGACCCGGCATGGTCGCCCTTACTGCCGTAAAAACCGCAGAATCGCACTAAGTGTTGCAAAAACCGCACATTAGACGGTTACACTTTGAGTGATTTCAGATTATTCTATGGCGGTCTAGGCGCAGATGACGTATTAATGTACGCAGCTTGTGCGTTTTTTCGTCGGTCGTGTCGAAGCCGCGTGGCCGTTTGATTTATGACATCCCGAATGTGGAGATGAAGACATGAAGATTCGTTTTTTGAGTGTGGTCGCAGGTAGCCTGCTTCTCGCGGCTTGTGCATCTGGTCCGCAAGAAGGTGGTGACGCAACTGGTGCAGGCAATGGGTCCACCGCATCGGCTCCGGTTGCTGGCAGCCAGGCTGATTTCGTTGCAAATACCAAAGACCGTGTGTTCTTTGCGTTTGACCGCTCCGACCTTGATGAAGCCGCTGTCAAAACTCTGATGGCTCAGGCTGCATGGTTGGCTGCTAACCCGTCTGTGAACGTTACCGTCGAAGGTCACGCTGACGAACGCGGTACACGTGAGTACAACTTGGGTCTGGGTGAGCGTCGTGCGAACTCCGTCATGCAATTCCTGAAAGCTCAAGGCGTTGCAGAAGACCGTATGACCGTTGTGTCCTATGGCAAGGAACGCCCGGCAGTTATGGGTTCCAACGAAATGGCTTGGGCTCAAAACCGTCGTTCTGTGACGGTTGTTGCTGAATAAGATCGGTCTTCCGGTCAAGATCAAACACCCGCCGATCCTCGTCCTGCCCTGTTCGGGGCGGCGTGCGGCGGGTGTTTTGCGTTTGTAAGGCTGCGTTCGATTTTATTGGAATTTCATGTGAGGTAGGTCTGATGGATAAACTGACACTGCGCAAATTGGTGATGGGGACAACTGCCTTGGTGGTTCTGGTCGCTGGGTATGTAGTGCCCGGAGTAAGTACCGCGCAGGCAGACGATGCCGCCGGTTTGTCCAGCCGTTTGGAACGCATTGAACGTGATTTAATGGTTCTGCAACGTCAGATTTATCGTTCACAGGTAGATGGTGGCCCCTCCGCAACCGTAGCACCGTCTTCGTCCAAGCCTTCTTCTGCCGTGGTCAAGGTCGGCGAGTTGGAAGAGCAAATTCGTGACTTAACCGGACAGGTCGAAACCCTGATGTTCCAAATTCAGCAGAATAAGGAACGTATGGACAGAATGAATGCGGATATTGATTTCCGTTTGCAGCGTCTGGAAGGGAAGGACCCAACGGCAACCAAAGCCGGAGATCCATCTTCACAGTTGGTTCCACCTGCGGCAAATCAGTCTGATAGTAAGGTCATTCTGACGCCGCCAGTACCGCCGCAGCCTACTGCTGATGGGAATTCGGTGCCGAAGCTGACCATCCCGACAGAGGCAAAACCATCCGGTGATCCGCGTGAAGATTACAATGCGGCGTTCCGCGTTTTGCAAAAAGGCGATTATCCGGGGGCGGAAGCTGCCTTTTCCGCGTTTCTGACCAATCACAAAGATCATGCCTTGGCGGGGAATGCCAGCTATTGGCTTGGCGAGACCTATTACGTTCGCGGGCAATTTGAAAAAGCCGCCGTGACGTTTGCTGATGCTTACAAATCCTATCGCAAAAGTCCGAAAGCCCCGGATAGCTTGCTTAAGCTTGGCTTCAGTATGCGTAAGTTGGGCAAGGAACAGCAGTCATGCGCTGCGTATGGTCAGTTGCTGAAGGAATATCCCAATAGTTCCAAGGTGATTGTTCAGCTTGCCCAGACAGCCCGTAAGGAGCTGAAGTGCCCGTAAGTCAGGCATATGTCGATGATCCTTGGTCACAAACTAACGTTGCTCAGATTTATGCAGTGTTTTCTCAAGCCATGGAACACGTTGGCGGCTTTGAAGCCACGCCATTGCTTATGGTCGCTGTCTCCGGCGGTGCGGATAGCCTCGCCCTGTGCTTGATGGCGCAAAAATGGGCAGAGGCTAATGGTGGTCGCGTTCATGCGGTGACCGTTGATCATGGGTTAAGGCACGAAGCTGCCGCAGAAGCTCTGCAGGTCGAGAAATGGTTGCGGCCTTACGGTGTTTCCCATTCTACCGTGTGCTGGCAGGGTGACAAACCGACCTCAGGCATTCAATCCGCTGCGCGTGAGGCGCGTTATGATTTGTTGGACCGCGAAGCCGAGCGCCTCGGGGCGTTGCATGTCCTTGTTGCCCATCATGCCGACGATCAGCGAGAAACAGTTGTGATGCGGAAAATGCGTGGAAAAGGCCTTGGCCTTGGCCTCGCTGGAATGGCGGCTGTAACGTATAGGCAGTCGTGCCGCCTATTGCGCCCTGTGTTGCAACTTACAAAAGCTGACTTGGAAACTGTGTGTCGCGTCCTTGGTCAGCCATGGATCGAGGACCCGAGTAACCAATCCCGATCCTATGAGCGGGTGCGGGTGCGGCAGGATCTGATGCAAAAAACACAACAGGCTATTCGGTCGCTTGATGCCGATGTGCGACGTAGTCAATGCGATCGTCGAGAGATGGAAAGCGGTTTGGCGGAAATTGTCGTGCGCTATGTTCGCTTTTCGCCATTGGGGTGGGCATGGATCGATCGCGACATGTGGAGCATTGCAGTCGACCAAGATCTGAGGCAATTGTGCCTTGCTCGCGTGCTTCAGGCCGTTGGTGGTCGGGTTTATGCCCCTGTTACGACTGCACTTGCTCGTATTGAGGAAACAGTCCTGCATGGATCGGAGGCCGTGACACTGGCAGGTTGCGTATTGCGTGCCCGGCGTGGTGGCGTTCAAGTTATGCGGGAAGTTGGCCGGGTTGAAAATATTCGCCACGATGCTGTGAAATGGGATGGGCGATTCTGTGGCGGCAGCGGTGATTTAAAATACCCCGATACTCATGCGGAGGTTCGTACTCTGCACGCATGGCTGGATGGTCATAGCCGAGGCGAAAATACCCCCAGCCGTTCCCTGATTCGGACCGTTCCGATACAAAAAGCTGCGGTTGATGGTTGTCTTGCCCCGGTACTGGGCTATGATTGCACGCCAGATGGCGGAAAAAGCATAAAAATGCGGTTTTCTCCGCCGCAAAGTCTGACATATTGTCACCAGTGGCTTGCGCCTTTGGGGACAAGCATTATCTCGTAGAGTATCCCCTGACACAGAATATGTCTGTGTTGGGACTTGAGGTTTCTAACAAGGGATTCCTGCCTTGAACTTTGGTAAAAATATCGCGCTGTGGGTCTTGATCGGCATTCTGTTGCTGGCTGTATTCAGCGAATTCCAAGATACCGATACTGCACCGAACACCAATACGGTGGCTTATTCCGACTTTATGAACTTGGTCGAACAGGGCTCCGTGCGTTCTGTCACCATTCAGGGCCGTCAGGTCTATGGTCAGAAGCAAAGCGGTGAAAAGTTTTCCACCTATGCTCCGGCTGACCCGGATTTGGTGCCTAATCTCCGTGGCTCCGGCGTTATCATCAACGCGGAACCCGTGCCAGAACCGACACCCGGTTTCTGGAGTATCCTGATCTCTTGGTTCCCGATGCTGCTGTTGATTGGTGTCTGGATTTATCTGATGCGCCAAATGCAAGGCGGTGCGGGTGGTAAGGCCATGGGGTTTGGTAAATCCCGTGCGAAGCTTTTGACCGAGCATCAGGGCCGCGTCACATTCCAGGATGTCGCAGGGATCGACGAAGCCAAGGAAGAACTGGAAGAAGTTGTCGAGTTTCTGCGTGATCCTCAGAAATTCCAACGTCTTGGCGGCAAAATTCCGAAAGGCGCACTGTTGGTTGGTCCGCCCGGTACGGGTAAAACCCTGTTGGCTCGTGCGATTGCGGGTGAAGCCAATGTTCCGTTTTTCACCATTTCCGGTTCAGACTTTGTGGAAATGTTTGTGGGTGTGGGTGCTTCCCGTGTTCGTGACATGTTCGAACAAGGCAAGAAAAACGCACCGTGCATTATCTTCATCGACGAAATCGATGCTGTTGGTCGCCATCGCGGCGCAGGTCTTGGCGGCGGTAACGATGAACGCGAACAAACTCTTAACCAGTTGCTGGTGGAGATGGACGGTTTTGAATCCACGGAAGGGGTTATCCTGATCGCGGCAACCAACCGTCCCGATGTTCTGGACCCGGCTTTGCTGCGTCCCGGTCGTTTTGACCGTCAGGTGCATGTGCCGAACCCGGATGTTTCAGGGCGTGAGCAAATCGTTCGCGTGCATATGGCAAAGATTGCCTTGGGCCCGGATGTGGACCCGAAAGTCATTGCCCGTGGTACGCCCGGTTTCTCTGGTGCTGATCTTGCGAACCTGTGTAACGAAGCCGCGTTGCTGGCGGCTCGCCGCTCCAAACGGGTTGTGACGATGGCGGACTTTGAGGAAGCCAAAGACAAAGTGATGATGGGTGCGGAACGCCGCTCCATGGTTCTGACGGATGAGGAAAAACGCCTGACCGCATACCATGAAGCCGGACACGCGCTGGTACAGTTGAGCTATGCTGTATCCGACCCGATTCACAAGGCAACCATCATCCCGCGTGGTCGAGCTATGGGGCTGGTGATGGGGCTGCCGGAAAAAGACCGTTACAGCATGTCCAAGGAGTTCCTTGAGGCTCGTATTGCCGTGGCAATGGCAGGTCGTTTGGCAGAGATCATTACCTTTGGCCCGGATAAAGTTACCAATGGTGCGCAACAGGATATCCGCATGGCAACATCCATGGCGCGCCACATGGTCACGCAATGGGGGATGAGCGATCTTGGCCCGCTGGCGTACGAGGAACCGGATCAGGAAGTGTTCCTTGGTCATTCCGTCACTCGGAACAAAAACATTTCCGATGATACCGCGCGCAAAGTGGACGAGGAAATTCGTCGTATTGTCGATGCCGGGGATGCTGCAGCCCGCAAAATTCTGACCGAACAGAATGACAAGCTGGAAATCATTGCACAGGGATTGCTGGAATTCGAAACCCTGAGTGGTGCTGAGATCAAAGCTTTGTTGGCTGGTGAAACCATTGTGCGCAAAGACCCTGCACAGTCCGGTTCACGCCGCGAACGTCGCTCTTCTGTGCCGACATCGGCTCCGGGGGAAGATGCGCCGGAGGCTCCGGCGGCATCGGATGATCAGCCCACTGCCTGATGCAAGGTCCTTGTCTGACTGATTGAAACATCTGTGAGAGTATTTATGGATAACCATACTCAAGCACTGCGATACCCAGCTCCTAAGCTGGGTATTGCTTTGTCCAGTTCTGCCCAGCTTTATCTGATGCCTGCGGAAATTGTTTCCGGTCCTTTTGCCGCCGGATTGTTGTCGGCAGATCGTGCCGTGCCGTTGGCACAATTCGGGCAAGCCTTCTCTAGTGTTCATATGGCTGCCCGTACCCGTGATAGCCTGAATGCGTATCATCTGAATGTGAAGGAAGCGCGTGGCCTGCACGATACGGCGGATGAGATTCTGAATGCGTTGCAGGCTCCATTGCCGACATTCGCCGGGATGGATATGAATGCCCCGATTGTTATGGGGATTGTCAACGCAACGCCTGACAGTTTTTCCAACCAAGGCGAACACTATGCAGCTGAGGATGCCATCGCGGCTGCCTTGAGCATGGTCGAAGCCGGAGCCCGGATCATTGATGTGGGCGGAGAGTCCACACGTCCGGGAGCGGAAACAGTCCCGGTTGATGAGGAAATCCGCAGGATTGAGCCAGTGGTTCGTGCCTTGGCGAACAAAGGCATTTGTGTATCCATTGATACTCGCAACGCGGCGACCATGGCATTTGCTGTGTCCTGTGGGGCGAGGATTATTAATGATGTGACGGCCCTGACTGGTGATGCAGATGCCATGCGTGTGGCTGCATCCTGTGATGCCGGGGTGATTTTGATGCACATGCAGGGCGAACCGCAAACCATGCAGCACAGCCCGGATTATGCTTTTGCTCCGTTTGATGTGTTTGACTATTTGCGTGAACGGGTTGCTGCGTGTGAGGCAGCGGGAATTGATCGATCACGTTTGTGCGTTGATCCGGGGATTGGCTTTGGCAAGACCATGGATCACAACCTGTCGATCATGCGGTGGCTTGGCATTTATCGTGGTTTGGGGCTTCCTGTGCTCCTTGGGGTGTCGCGCAAAAGCCTAATCCAGCATGTTTGCGGCGATATCCCGCCACAGCAGCGTGTGCCGGGCAGTTTGGCTTTGGCAGTGCAGGGAGTGCGTTCCGGTGCCAATATCGTCCGTGTGCATGATGTGCCGGAAACGGTTCAGGCTTTGCGTATGGTGCAGGCGGTGCAAGACACGGAATAAGCCTACGAACCGTGGACAAGTCCATGGTGTTTGTCCTAAGTTTGCTGTCGCTAAGATTTACATGGCGTGGAATTCCCGCGCACGTTTTTGGGTGAGATAACGTATGACTGTACAACGCCTTTTCGGAACTGATGGGGTGCGCGGCACCGCCAATATTGAACCGATGACTGCCATGACGGCTTTGAAAGTCGGTATGGCGGCAGGAAAATTGTTCAAGCGCGGCGATCACCGTCATACGGTTGTTATCGGTAAGGATACTCGCCGTTCTTGCTATATGCTGGAACAGGCGCTAACCGCTGGATTTACCTCGGTTGGGGTTGATGTCTTGTTGCTGGGTCCGGTGCCGACCCCGGCGGTTGCAAAGCTGACCCGCAGTATGCGTGCTGACCTTGGTGTGATGATTTCCGCTTCTCACAATCCGTATGAAGACAATGGCATCAAGTTGTTCGGCCCGGATGGATTCAAACTGTCCGACGCCACGGAAGACAAAATTGAAGCCTTGGTCCGCGATGGTGTGGAGGAAGCCTTGGTGCCTTCCGCCCGCATTGGTCAGGTAAAGCGGCTTGAGGATGCATCAGGTCGCTATATTGAATACATCAAAAGCACGATTCCGCCGGGGTTGCGGTTGGATGGCCTGAAGCTGGTGGTCGATTGCGCAAACGGTGCGGCCTATAAAGTCGCGCCGACGGTTCTGTGGGAACTTGGTGCAGAAGTGATCCCCATGTCCGTGAGCCCCAATGGTCGCAATATCAATGACAACTGTGGCGCAACTCATACTGAGGCATTGTCAAAAGCCGTGCTTGAACACGGTGCTGACATTGGTGTGGCTTTGGATGGTGACGCGGATCGTTTGCAGTTATGTGATGAAAACGGTCGCCAAATTGATGGTGATCAGGTTCTGGGCTTGATCGGGAAAGCGTGGGCCAAGGCTGGGGCTTTGACTGGCGGCGGTGTTGTTGCCACCGTAATGTCCAATCTTGGGCTGGAACGCTTCTTTGAAGCCAACAATATGCATTTGCGCCGGACCAAAGTCGGTGATCGCTATGTGGTCGAGGCCATGCGCAGCGCTGGATATAATCTGGGCGGGGAGCAATCCGGTCATATCGTTTTGGGCAATCACGCCACGACCGGTGACGGTTTGGCTGCGGCTTTGCAGGTTCTGGGGACGGTTGTCCGGGAAGGTGGCAAGGCCAGTGAAGTTTTGCATGTGTTTGATCCGCTGCCGCAGGTTTTGGAAAACGTCCGCTTTAAAAGTCGTGACCAAGCCCGTGCCGTATTGTCCAAGGAAAATGTCATTGAGGCGATTTCTGAGGCCGAGGCCAAATTGGAAGGCAATGGTCGGTTGTTGATTCGCTCCTCAGGCACTGAGCCCGTGGTTCGCGTCATGGCTGAGGGTGAGGACGCCGGAGAAATCCAGACCATTGTCAGTACATTGGTAAAACGCATTCAAGCTGAAGCATAATCAGCGACTATGCTGTGTGATTAACGGTTATTGGGTGGAGACAGTTATGCATGGACGGGTTCTGATTATTGCGGGCTCCGATTCCGGTGGCGGTGCGGGCATTCAGGCCGATATCAAGGCGGTTACGGCGTTGAACGGTTTTGCCATGACTGCGATTACGGCGCTGACGGCTCAAAATACGCTGGGTGTACATGGGATTTATCCGATCTCCCTTGACTTTATTCGGCAGCAGATCCGCGTGGTTGTGGAAGATTTGGGCTGTGATGCGGTGAAAACCGGCATGCTGGCGACCAGCGACGTGATTGCGGCGGTTGCAGAAACCTTGGATGAAGTTGCGCCGGATGTGCCGTTGATTGTTGATCCGGTTATGGTTGCGAAAGGCGGTGCGCCACTGCTGGAAGCCGAGGCCGTATCCGCAATGAAAAGTTTGCTGTTGCCGCGTGCCGCCCTGATTACACCGAATTTGCATGAGGCCGAAGCTTTGCTAGGGAAGCCTGTGCAAACGGAAAGCCAAATGATGGAGGCTGCTAACGCTCTTTTGACCATGGGGCCAAAGGCAGTGTTGTTGAAAGGCGGGCATCTCGAGGGGGATACTTTGGTTGATGTTCTGAGAACGCCCCATGAGACTGCAACGTTTACCTGTTCTCGGGTTCAGACCCAGCACACTCATGGCACTGGTTGTACCTTGGCATCTGCTGTGGCGTGTGGCGTGGCGCAGGGGATGGATATGGAAAGCGCAGTATCTCGCGCACGGAATTATGTGCAACTGGCATTGGCGACGGCTCCGGGATATGGTCAGGGCCATGGGCCGTTGAACCACGCCTGCGTGTTGGACCTGTAAAGAACCTATGTTTGTTCCTAAGTTTTCGGTGAACACATATTGCTCTTGCAGATGAAAAGTCGTAAACCACATGCTGGATTTTTGCGGGGCTGTTGAATGGGCTCACGCGGAACAAGATTGAATTCGGTCAAGACAGATAAAAAAATACAGGGACTAGTCATGATCAAGCCAAAGAACCGGGCTTTGCTTCCGGCTGGGTTACGGGATGTTCTTCCGGGAAAAGCCGCTTATGAAGCAGCGGTGACCCAGTCCTTGCTGCATACGTTCGCGGCCCATGGTTATGATCGGGTTAAACCGCCGCTGCTGGAATTTGAAGACAGCCTTTTGTCTGATCTTGGTACGGACCTGTCATCACAAACATTTCGGGTTATGGATCCGGTAACGCAACGGATGATGGGCATGCGCCCGGATATGACGGTTCAGGTTGCCCGGATTGCCGCCACCCGTATGGCGGATGCGCCGCGTCCACTGCGATTAAGTTACGGTGGTGAAATCCTGCGGGTTCGCGGGTCTCAGTTGCGCCCGGATCGTCAATTTACACAGGCAGGATACGAATTAATCGGGTGTGACACGCCAGAGGCCGACGCCGAAGCGATTATGCTGGCTGTACAGGCATTGACCAAGGCCGGTGTTGAAACAGTATGTGTGGATTTGACAATTCCGCCACTGGTGCCGATGATACTGGCTGCAGCGGATCTGTCCGAAGATGACTTGCACCGCGCACGAAATGCATTGGATCATAAAGACGCGGCTGAGGTCGCGGCTTTGCCGAGCGCCGTTGCGCCGATCTTAAGTGAGTTGCTAAAAGTTTGCGGCCCATTTGATGTGGCTTATACTCAGTTGCTGACGCTGGATTTACCAGTGGAATGTGCCGTTTGGCGGGACCGCCTGAATGCGGTTGTGACGCGATTGCGGGCTTTGATTCCTGATGTGAATTTAACGTTGGATGCGGTTGAAAATCGGGGCTTTGAGTACCACACTGGTGTTTGTTACACGTTCTTTGCGCCGGGTTCACGCCACCATTTGGGGCGTGGCGGACGATACGGTGGTTGCGCGGGTCAGGAACCGGCAACAGGCGTCAGTTTGTATTTGCATACACTAATGAGCATTTTGCCTGCTCCGCAGGCTCCGGCCCGGATTTTTATTCCGGTATCGGCGATGAATACGCAAGTTCTGGAGAGCTTGCAAAAACAGGGATGGGTGACCGTTTCTGCGGTTTCCCCATGCGAGAACTTGGTGGACGAAGCGGTACGCCTTGGCTGTACCCACCTGTATCAGGACGGGCGGCCTTGTCCGGTCGACGGGTCTGAATAATTCAATCACAAGGACAGTGAGAAAATCATGAGCAATGTTGCGGTAGTCGGTGCCCAGTGGGGCGACGAAGGCAAAGGGAAAATCGTCGATTGGCTGTCGGAACGTGCCGATGTCGTCGTACGTTTCCAAGGCGGTCACAATGCCGGTCACACATTGGTGATCAACGGTGTGACGTATAAGCTGAGCCTCCTGCCGTCTGGTGTGGTCCGTGGCAAACCGTCTTTCATCGGCAACGGTGTGGTGGTCGACCCGTGGGCGTTGATCTCTGAAATCGAACGCATTCGCGAGCAGGGGGTGGATATCACTCCGAAAACCTTGGCTTTGGCTGAAAATGCTTGCTTGATTCTGCCGCTGCACCGCGATCTGGATCAGTTGCGTGAAAACGCCAGTGCTGCTGCGAAAATTGGTACGACAGGGCGTGGGATTGGTCCGGCATATGAGGACAAAGTTGCACGCCGCGCAATCCGCGTCTGTGATCTGCGCGATATGGAAGCTCTCGACAGCATGATTGACCGCCTTCTCACGCACCATAACGCTTTGCGTCGTGGTTTGGGTGTGGATGAAGTGGATGGTGCAGCACTGAAGGCTGAACTGCTTGAGCTCAAAGACCAAATTTTGCCTTATGCCAAACCGGTTTGGTTGGAATTGGATAAACTGCGTCGCGAAAACAAACTGTTCCTGTTTGAGGGTGCGCAAGGCGCAATGTTGGACGTTGATCATGGTACCTATCCGTTCGTGACGTCTTCCAACACGGTTAGTGGGCAGGCTGCGGCAGGTTCTGGCCTTGGTCCGTCAGCCGTTGGTTTTGTTTTGGGCATTGCCAAAGCTTACACCACCCGTGTTGGCAGTGGTCCGTTCCCAACCGAACTGTTTGACGAGACTGCTGAATATATTGGTGATCGTGGTCGCGAATTCGGTACGGTTACTGGGCGTCGCCGTCGCTGCGGTTGGTTCGATGCGGTGGCCGTGCGTCAGGCTTTGGCGACCGGTGGTGTGAAGGGGATTGCCCTAACCAAACTGGACATTCTTGATGGCCTGCAAGAAGTCAAAATCTGCGTGGCTTATGAATTGGATGGTGAACGGATCGAGCGCCTGCCGACCTCTATGTCTGAGCAAGCCCGCGTGAAACCGATTTATGAAAGCATCGAAGGCTGGTCTGAATCCACATTTGGTGCGCGGTCTTGGGCGGAACTGGCTCCGAACGCGATCAAATATGTTCGCCGGATCGAGGAATTAACAGGGGTTCCGGTAACACTGGTTTCCACCAGCCCGGAACGGGATGATACAATTCTGGTGAATGATCCGTTCGCGTCCTAACGCTATTAATGGATTGTTTGAAATAACTGTTTTCGGCGGGGATGATATGCCGGGTGCCAAATGTGAGCATGGGCCGTGTCATTCCCGCCGTTTTTTTGTGTCGCAACAAAAATCCGGTTTAGGTGCCTGACCCAATTGCATAATTGCTGGGATGGTGCCAAACTCTGAGCACTGAGTGTGCATGTTCAGATGTGTGTCCGTGATTTGGGGGTAGTTGTTGATGTCCGAGGGGACTACATCTCCGGCAGAACAGGCGTCAGCGTCGGCAGCAGGCCGGGCTGGTGGCACAGTTGTTTTACGGGATCGGTTTACGGTTTTCTCCTCCAAACCTATTCCTGAGCTGAATTCTCCGCATGCGCAGGCCTTTGAGGTGATCGATAAGCGTCCGGGCCGCCCGGTGTTTGCGCTTGTCCTGTCGCCGGATATGCCCGTGCGCCTGTCCGCAATTCAGTCGATGAAAGGGCAACAGTTCAACGCTGTCCTGTCTGTGATTGATTTCGGGTTTATTTATTGGCCGCCGTTAAAACGAACAACGGTGGTTGTGATCTATGAACGTCCCATGGGTGGTCGTGTTGCCAATACCATGCAGGACACGTTCCAGATCATGATTGACAATGATTACCAGAAGCAAATTTTGCGTCCGTTGGCGCAGGGGCTGGCGGAGCTTCATGGGCGGGGCATTACTCACCGGGCCATCCGCCCCACAAACATGTTTTACATGGATGCGGAACGTACTCGAATTGTTTTGGGGGAATGTGTCAGTACACCGCCCGCGCATGATCAGCCGACACTGTGCGAATCTATCGAAGTCGCCCTAGCCTCGCCAGAGGGTCGCGGACCGGGGTCTTATGCTGATGATATGTATGCGTTGGGTGTTAGCCTGCTCTATATCCTGATTGGTCGTCCTCCGGGAGGGACGCGGGCTACCCAGCGTGAAATCCTGCGCAACAAGATGAATCTGGGCAGCTTTACAGCATTAGCCGGAGACGCCCGGTTCCCCATCGCCATGATTGAGGTCCTGCGTGGTCTGTTGATGGATGACCACCATGAACGATGGGACATGGAGGCTCTTAATCTGTGGATTTCTGGTCGTCGCCTCAGCCCGTTGTTGTCGAAGCCTGATAAACGCGCGCAGCGACCGTTTCATTTTTGTGGTGTGGATATCATCAGTTGCCGCGAATTGGCGTTCATGTTGGCTTCGAATTGGGATGAAGCTGCTACCCCTGTGCTGGAAGGCAAGGTTGAAGTCTGGCTGCGGCGATCCATGGATGAAAACGGCCTTGCCGAAGCAGTGTCGGAGCAAGTGCGTTATCTTGGTTCACCAATTAACCCAAGCAATCCACCCACGCCGGATACTGTGATTGCCCGTGTTTGTATGCTGTTGGACCCGACTGGTCCGGTTCGTTATCGAGGGTATGGATTTTTCCCCGAGGGTATCGGTGCGGCATTTGCCGTGGCTGCCATGGCTCAGGATAAGGATGTACGGGTACTGGCGGAATGCGTCATCAAGGAAGTCCCAGATTTCTGGTTCATGGTGCAAAGGGCCTTTGACCCAGGCAATATTTCTTTGCAGACCCAGCTAAAAGGCGTTCGCTCATCCTTACGGCAAACCCAGCCGGGATTTGGGGTGGAACGCTGTTTGTACGAGCTAAATCAGGATCTGCCGTGCCTTAGCCCGATTATCTTGTCCAAATATGTTCTTGATATTGAAGAACTGCTTCCGGCGTTGGATGCGGCCTCTAAACGGGTGGATACCAAGACGTGGCCTGCGGATCGGCATATTGTGGCATTTGTTGCGGCGCGATTTAAATTTGATGTAGATAAGCAGATTAATGCGCTCAACAGTGCTCAGGCAGACACATCAGCCCTTGGGTTGCTGAGTATGCTTGCGGTCCTGCAGTGGAAGATGGGACCGGATGCCGTGTTTGGCTTGTCCGGGTGGATTGGTGGACTCGTCGCCCCAATTATCAACAGTTATCACAACCGGGAAGTCCGCAAAAAGCTGGAAAAGGAAGTTCCCAAGCTTGTTCGGAAAGGCAGCCTGCCGGACCTTTACAACCTTCTGGATGACGTTGAAGAACGGCAAAAGGATTTGGACGGTTTCGCATGGGCGAAGGCCGAGTATGCTGGCGCAGATCAGGAAATTCAGGATTTGCAGAACGATACATCAATTCGGGAGACGCAGGCTCTGAAATTAGGGCGACAGACCGCTGCGGTTATGTCTGTAATGATCGGATTAATAACCATATGTATCCTTGTGGCATTGAATGCATGGTGATGTGTAATGGCTAAAGCACCGCAGAAAGTTGCGCAGAAACAAGTCAGGCCAGAAAAGTCCAGCACCCTTAACAGGATATTGCTGCTGTCATTGGCAGTGTTTTTCGGGTTGATGTTTTTGCCATCGGTATTTTATTTGCTGGTTGCCATGTTGCCGACGCTTGCAGCGTATTTAATGGACAAAACCCCTGAAAAATATGAGTGGATTTGTGTTGGTGGGCTGAACTTTGCCGGGTCGTCTCCGGGGTTGGTGGCGTTGTGGAGCGGTCGCCATACTATGGAAGGGGCTATAACCCAGATTGCCGATATTTTGAATATTATGACGGCATATGGTGCGGCAGGCCTTGGCTGGCTGTTGTTTGTCGGGTTGCCTCCAATCATCGGTGTCTTTGTTCAGATGTCATCCCAGCGTCGTATTGCGGTTTTGCAGGCGACACAGACGCGCCTGACTCAAACCTGGGGCAAAGAAGTTTCCATGCACAAAACCTGATCCACTTGTGGGTTGGGGAATGGATTATGTCTGCCTGTGTGTTATGCACGCGGGACGGTTCTGTCTGGCTTAAAGGAGGAGATTATGGCGTCATTGGATCGGGCAATCGCGATTGCGGTAGAGGCCCATTCAGGTATCTGTGACAAATCTGGTCAAGCATACATACTGCACCCTTTGCGTGTCATGATGGCGATGACGACGGATGCCCTGCGTTGTGTTGCTGTGCTGCACGACGTGATTGAGGATGTGCCGGATTGGACGCTCGAACGTCTGCGGTCGGAAGGGTTCTTGGATGAGGTCGTAACAGGGGTGGATGCTGTCACACGCCGCAATGGCGAGGACTATATGGACTTTGTGCGTCGGGCAAGTTGTCACCCTTTGGGTCGTATCGTTAAACAAGCAGACATTCTGGATAATATGGATATAACACGGCTGAAACAGATTTCGGAACGTGATGTGGAGCGGTTGCGCAAATACCGGGCCGCATTGGATATACTGCTGGCTGAAGATTGATGACCATATCAGCAGAAAGCCCCCGCATGTGCAGGGGCTTGGTGTGCCGATAAAGTTAGGGGGAGGGAGATTAGAAATGGAGATTCTGTTCTGTTGCAGCGTTGCGCATGCTTTTCTGTAACTTTTCAAGGGCGCGCACTTCAATCTGACGAATGCGCTCGCGGGAAATGCCGTACTCATGGCTCAGGTTTTCCAGCGTCGATGGAGTCTCTGACAAGCGGCGAGCCTGCAGAATGCGACGTTCCCGCGTGTTCAGTAACTGCATTGCATCCTTCAGTAGGCGGCGACGTTGCCCCAGCTCTTCACGCTCTGCCAGCATGGTTTCTTGACTGTCATTGTCATCAATCAGCCAGTCTTGCCATTCACCGTCTCCATCAATACGCAGCGGGGCGTTCAGGGAGTGATCCGGGCTGGACAAACGACGGTTCATGTTGACCACTTCGGTTTCGCTGACCGAAAGTTTGTCGGCAATAGCAGTGACAATTTCGGGTTGTAAGTCGCCATCTTCGATGGCTTGCATTTGGCCTTTCAGCTTACGCAAGTTGAAGAAAAGTTTCTTCTGTGCAGCCGTCGTGCCCATTTTGACCAAAGACCAAGAATGCAAAATGTATTCTTGAATCGATGCGCGGATCCACCACATGGCATAAGTAGCGAGCCTGAACCCACGATCCGGGTCAAAGCGTTTCACCGATTGCATCAGGCCAACATTACCCTCGGAGATCACTTCACCGATTGGCAAGCCGTATCCGCGATAGCCCATGGCAATTTTCGCGACAAGACGCAGATGGCTGTTGACCATCTTGTGTGCGGCTTCTTCATTGTCTTGATCGCGATACTGAACGGCGAGGTTGTATTCCTCTTCCGCGGTCAGCATGGGGAATTTGCGAATGTCTTGGAGATAACGAGTGAGGTTTTGCTCAGGCCCAATTACCAAAGCCACATTTCCTGCGGACATATTCTACACTCCTTCTCAGCCGATACTTCGGTCCTAAGGCACGCCCAATTATGGTTGTGGGGTGCTTTTTTTGGAGTAGGGAGCTCAGGAATTCTGATAGCCTCCCTTTCTCATGTGAATATGGTGCAATTCCCTATCAGTGAAGTCAAGTATTAGTTTCTGCAAGTTCCTCAAAGGCGGTAATCAATCTTTGCATATCAGTCGGAATATCTGCATCAAAACACAGAAAATCCTTTGAAATCGGGTGGTTAAACCCAATTCGGTGAGCATGCAGAGCCTGTCGTCCGAAATCTGTAATATAACCCCTTATGCAATGGGGAATATTTCTCATCTGAGTGCGTGGAATATGCTGGTACAGCGGGTCTCCAATTAAAGAATGACCGTTATGGGAAAAGTGGACTCGGATTTGATGCGTGCGCCCCGTGGCAAGGCGGCACTGGACCAAAGTCGCAATGCGGCCAAAGTGTTTCAGGACACGGTACCGTGTCAGGGCGGTTTTCCCGCCACTGGAAACAACTGCCATTTTTTTGCGATCTTTTGGGTTTCTGCCTATGTTGCCTTCGATTTCCCCTTCATTCGGCGAAACGTATCCCCAAACCACGGCTGTATAGGCTCGGTCCAGGCTGTGCGCGGCAAATTGCTCCGCTAGGCCGTTATGGGCAGCGTCACTTTTGGCGACGACCATCAGGCCGCTGGTGTCTTTGTCTATTCGGTGGACAATGCCGGGGCGTTTGACGCCCCCGATTCCCGACAGGCTTTCGCCGCAGTGCGCCAGAAGTGCGTTGACCAAGGTGCCATCAAGGTTCCCCGCCGCAGGGTGTACGACAAGTCCTGGGGGCTTGTTAATGACCAAAAGGTGTTCATCTTCATAGACTATGTCCAGCGGAATATCCTGAGCAATCGGTTCCGCCGGTGTCGGTGGCGGTATATGCAGGGTTAATTGTTGTCCTGGTTTGACCTTGGCTGAGGGGTCGGTTAATGTCTCGTCGTCTACGTTCAGACGGCCCTCGGTGATCAGGTTTTTCAACCTTGAACGGGAAATATCCTGAAAAACCGTTGCAGCCGCCTTGTCGAGGCGGGCAGACTTGCCCGGGTCGGGCCAGGTCGCGGTCAAAGTCTCGTCTGGTGCGTGTGTTTCGAATTCATGCATAAGGGTGCTGTGCTGTGGTTAATATTGTTAAGGCGATTTCTGCTGTTCTGGGTATTGTTATTCTTATTACGCTTGGTGCGCTGGGATACGCTTTCTACACGTCAGACCAAAAACCGCAAGAGACTGCTTCGGCAGGAACGTCTGTTCCCAGTGTGCCTGTTGTGCCTCATGGGCAGGTTGCTGCGGCCTTATCCGTGCCTGATTTCGGAGGAATTAGCCTTCAGCAGCCAGAGGGATCTCAAATCATTTCTGTGCAGCCACAGGGGCATTTGGTTTTTGTTACTGTGCGTGGCGGTGTTAAATCCACAGGTGATCGTGTCTTGGTCGTTGATCTGTTAAAGCGACGCGTTATCGGTCAATTGGTTGCGGGAGCCATTCAATAAAGCCTGAAACACCAAATTGCCAAGTAAGCATGCGGCTCTGCTGTCCTTCACATATTCTTGCCCGAATTTATGCTCATGCCAAGGCTGATGTGCCGTATGAGGCATGTGGATTGCTGGTCGGAAGGTGGAGCGACGATAGCCTGATTATTTGCGACGCTGTGGCGTCACAAAATATGTGCGCAGCCGAAGATCGATTTGAAGTCGACCCTCGGCTGCGTTTGCATTTACAGCGACAATTGCGTGAGGCAGCCGGGGGCTTGTCTGTCGTTGGGAATTACCATTCCCATCCCGTTGCGGATGCTGTTCCGTCCTGTATCGATCAGGCGCGGGCAGATGAGCATGGGATGTTATGGTTGATCGTTGGTATGCGTGATGGCGATGTAACTGGTTGTCGGGGTTATGTATCCTCGCCGCATGGTTTGGTTTTTGTGCCGTTGCAGGTTGCTGATGAAAAAAAATGACACTAAGTGAAAAAAAGGTCTTGCGTCCAAACGGTGACGCGGGTAGAAGAACGCCTCGCTAACGCGGCTCTAGTCCCCATCGTCTAGAGGCCTAGGACACCGCCCTTTCACGGCGGCAACAGGGGTTCGAATCCCCTTGGGGATGCCACGTTGCGAACAGCTTATGAAATCTGGTTAAGATGTGCGGCTGTATAATAATTGCACGATACAGATTTCCACAGTTCTAGTCCCCATCGTCTAGAGGCCTAGGACACCGCCCTTTCACGGCGGCAACAGGGGTTCGAATCCCCTTGGGGATGCCATTCATAAACCCGCCTGAGCTTGGTTGCTTGGGCGGGTTTTTCGTTTTCTATACCTTATAATATATGTTTCTGCTGCGTGTTTGCTCTTTTGCCCTTTTGATTTCTGTTTTTCGGATGAAACTAAATCACCTATCAGCGTTTGGGTGATTAGTGGGTGTGGGAACTATGGGTTATCTGCAAATTGGTGGCTGAGGGTAGGAGTGGGGGTGTGAAGCCAAAGGTGCGGGGAGGAGATATGGGGAAAACCCTTCATAAACAGTGTGTAGTGTGTGACTGGTTTGCGGTTGATCGGGTGGGTGATTCTAGCGAATCGCGCAAATAATTCAGGAATTGGGATGTCTATGTATGCGGATTGCATGCGTATGTGTGTTTTTTAAAGCTGTTAAATGGTGAAAATTGGCGAATTAAATTCATCTTTTGTGGCGTGGTTTGTTTAGATGTCGTTGCTTTTTAGGTCGTGTGGTTCAGAGCTGTTATCGAGTTAATGGATTTCATCTATAATAGTAACTTAATGTATTGGATGCATTTGTTTTAATTATGTGAAATATACGTGTTTCGCTATTTCATTGTATATTTGTTTATTGGTTTAAATCTAAGTATATATGGTTTTAGACTTGGTCATCTGTACATTTAATAGATGAAGGTATTGGTGAAGATGATTTCATATGCGTCATGGGATGTGAGTCAGAGCTATACCTATTGTGCGTTTTATGCATCCGTTATTTTCGATATGTCGAGGTGGGGTTTGGTAATTGGAATTGATCTTTATATGTGGCTAATGATTTGAAATAGCTGATTTAAATATGGGGAAATCTGCTAAAATGTATAATTTTTGGTGGTTTTGGGGTGCTTGGGCACTCTTATTGTGTCTGGGTGTTCATGTTAGCGTTATAAATAATGGCGAAAGTATTCGTGATTGGTTGGTTTGTTTCCCAGTGTATTGAAAATAAACGATAAATTCATTTATATCGTGGCGTAAGTTTGGGTATTTTGCAGCAGTCATTGAAAAATACTTATATAAATCAATGGTTTTAAGTCTTTTTTTAATGAAGCAAGCGGTAGACTTGTGGGTGGCATAGACTAGTTGAAAAATAGTCTTGCCAGTATTGTTGTTTCTGCTATCGGATGAAATATGCGCGCAAGGTTGCGGCATGGGCATTCTGACCATGCTTCTTGCCGTTTCTTTTCTCATTGTTGGGGGAAATAATGGTTACTCCATCTTCTTCTGTTGCAGAAACAAATACAGGAATGACATCAGACCGTAAAAAGAGTGTGTTTGGTCTTTTTCTCGGTCTTGCTTTCCTTGCATATACATTGCTTACATCCCCGCCCGACGGTTTGACTGTTGCGGCTTGGAAAACGATTGGTGTTACAGTCCTGATGGCTTCATGGTGGATGCTGGAAGCTGTCCCGATTTCTGTGACTGCACTTGTTCCTTTGGTTGCCTTTCCTTTGTTGGGTGTCGTCGGGGCAAAAGCAGTTGCACCTAACTATTCACAAGATCTGATTTTCTTGTTTGTCGGTGGTTTTGCTTTGGCATACGCCATGGAAACCTGGAATCTGCATCGTCGTATTTCTCTGTTGGTTCTGAAGATTTGTGGTACCAATCCCAGAATGCTGATTTTGGGCTTTATGGTTTCCACGGCATTCCTGTCCGCATGGATGTCCAATACTGCGTGTGCCGCCTTGATGATGCCGATTGGTTTGGCCATCGTGAAGATGGTTCGTGATCGGGAAACCACATCAGAGATCGAGCATGCCGCTGCCGTTAACTTTGGCATTTGCGTAATGTTGGGGATTGCCTTTTCTGCCTCCATGGGCGGTATGGCGACCCTGATTGGTACGCCGCCGAATGCCGTGATGGCGGGGCAGGTTGAAAAAATGACTGGTGCTGCAGTGCCGTTTGCCAACTTTATGCTGGTCGGCGCACCGATTGGTATCGCATTGCTTGCCATTTCGTGGTGGATGCTGCCTGTTATGTTTAAGATCCAGGCGTTGGATCTGTCTCATGCAGGTGCAATCGTTGACGAAGAATTGGAACGCCTTGGCCCGATGAGCAAAGGTGAGACTATGACTACGGTTCTGTTCGTCTGCACTGCCTTGGCGTGGATATTCCGTCCTAAGCTGTTGGCTCTGCTGCCGAGCATCGAAGTGGATGGTAAAGTGTTGCCGATGTCAAAGATGATTACCGACTCTACGATCGGTATGACTACTTTGCTGTTGTGCTTCCTGTTGCCGGTTGACTTTAAAAAAGGCCGCATGTTGCTGGATAACTCTTTGTTCACCAAAGGTATCCCGTGGGATTGTATCGTCCTGTTTGGTGGTGGTTTCGCCCTTGGCGGAGCATTGACCAAATCCGGCGTTTCCCAATACGTTGCACTTCAAATGGAATCTATGGCTGGCATGAGCTCAATCGTCATGATGAGTATCCTTGCTCTGGTTGCCATGTTGCTTACACAAATGACGTCTAATACGGCGGTTGCTGCAACCTTTGTGCCACTGGCTATCTCCATCGCCAATGGTTTGGGTGTGGACCCGCTGATTATGGCGATCCCGGTGGCGTTGGGTGCAAGCCTCGCTTTCTCCCTGCCCGTTGCAACTCCGCCGAACGCCATTGTGTTCGGGTCCGGGCTTATTCGGATACCGGACATGTTCAAGGCCGGCATGATCCTTAACCTGATCGGTATTGTTCTGTCGATTGCGGTTATGTACGTCATGATGCCGATTGCCTTTGGAGTGAAACTCTAAGTACCCCCCTTAGAAAAGTAACACACATCAGGTCCCCCGCCGCGTAACTGTGGCGGGGTGTGTTTTTATGGTCGGGTGCGCGACAGGGGAAGATTGACGGTCCGAATCTGAGTCGGATTACTCCAATAGAAATGGGCGCATGATGCAAGACAGCACTATTTTCGAGTTTTTATTCATAAAAAAATCGATGTTTATATTTTTCACAATCTATCCATTCCAGTCGCATTCATAGATTTATGGTTAGTGCTTAGAAAAGCAACAATAAAATGTCTATACCTTATGGTTCTTAGGCGCTCTTTACTTTATTCAGTGGTTTACTAGTGTTGTGCTGCTGTCAATTAATGGGGGCAAATATGGTGGACAGTACTTTTCTGTACTTCACCCTGTAGTTTAATTAACTCAAAATGATCTTGATAATACTATGTTATCTGCTCTAAAGAAGGATGTACTTGATACGTTGTACCGTACACTGCGGCATGAGTGTTCTGACCATGCTCCTTGGCGTTTTTTCTTTTCTCAATTATTGGGGGAAATAATGGTTACTTCGTCTTCTTCTGTTGCAGAAACAAATACAGGAATGACTCCAGACCGTAAGAAAAGCGTGTTTGGGTTATTTCTTGGTCTTGCTTTCCTTGCATATACATTGCTTACATCCCCGCCTGACGGTTTGACTGTTGCGGCTTGGAAAACGATTGGTGTTACAGTCCTGATGGCTTCATGGTGGATGCTGGAAGCTATCCCGATTGCTGTGACTGCACTTGTTCCTTTGGTCGCATTTCCTTTGTTGGGTGTCATGAGTGCAAAACTGGTTGCGCCTAACTATGCACAAGATTTGATTTTCCTGTTTGTCGGCGGTTTTGCTTTGGCATACGCCATGGAAACCTGGAATCTGCATCGCCGGATTTCTTTGTTGGCGTTAAAAATCTGTGGCACCAATCCCAAGATGTTGATTTTGGGCTTCATGATTTCCACGGCATTCCTGTCCGCATGGATGTCCAATACTGCGTGTGCCGCCTTGATGATGCCGATTGGTTTGGCCATCGTGAAGATGGTTCGTGATCGGGAAACCACATCAGAGATCGAGCATGCCGCTGCCGTTAACTTTGGCATTTGCGTAATGTTGGGGATTGCCTTTGCTGCCTCCATGGGCGGTATGGCAACCCTGATTGGTACGCCGCCGAATGCCGTGATGGCGGGGCAGGTTGAAAAAATGACCGGCACTGCAGTACCGTTTGCCAACTTTATGCTGGTCGGCGCGCCGATTGGTATCGCATTGCTTGCCATTTCATGGTGGACTTTGCCGATGATGTTTAAGATCCAAGCTCTGGATCTGTCTCATGCAGGTGCAATCGTTGACGAAGAATTGGAGCGCCTTGGCCCCATGGGCAGAGGTGAGGCCACCACATTGATTTTGTTCGTCTGTACTGCCTTGGCGTGGATGCTCCGTCCTAAGCTGTTGGCTTTGCTGCCAAGCATTGAGGTGGATGGCAAAGTGTTGCCAATGTCAAAAATGATCTCTGACTCTACGATCGGTATGACGGCCTTGTTGCTCTGCTTCCTGTTGCCGGTTGACTTTAAAAAAGGCCGTATGTTGCTGGATAGCTCTTTGTTCACCAAGGGTATCCCGTGGGATTGTATCATCCTGTTTGGTGGTGGTTTCGCCCTTGGTGGAGCGTTGACCAAATCCGGCGTGTCCCAATACGTTGCTCTTCAAATGGAATCCATGGCCGGTATGAGTTCGATCGTCATGATGGCGACTCTTGCCTTGGTTTCTATGTTACTTACGCAAATGACGTCCAACACAGCGGTTGCCGCAACCTTTGTGCCACTGGCTATCTCCATTGCCAATGGTTTGGGTGTGGACCCGCTGATTATGGCGATCCCGGTGGCGTTGGGTGCAAGCCTCGCTTTTTCCCTGCCCGTTGCAACTCCACCGAACGCCATTGTGTTCGGGTCCGGGCTTATTCGGATCCCGGACATGTTCAAGGCTGGCATGATCTATAACCTGATCGGCATTGTTCTGTCGATTGCGGCTATGTACGTCATGATGCCGATTGCCTTTGGAGTGAAACTCTAAGTACCCCCCTTAGAAAAGTAACATGCATCAGGTCCCCCGCCACGTAACAGTGACGGGGGATGTTTTATGTGACCGGATAGATCAAGGGTGTTACTGTGATGCATTCCACATATCCTAAAAGGGCGGACTATGCTGTCGGTTTTAACTCCTGAGTACCTTATCGCATCATTGGTTGTTGTTTTACTGCCTGGGGCAGGGGTGATTTACACACTTTCACACGGCCTGTTTTTGAGTGGTCGGCACAGTATTTGGGCGGCATTTGGCTGTACACTTGGGATATTGCCACACATCCTAGCCAGTGGCCTTGGTCTGGCCGCCGTGCTGCATGCCAGTGCTTTGGCTTTCCAGTTGGTTAAGTATGCAGGCGTTGCCTACCTTGTATACCTTGCATGGGGTATGTGGCGTTCCTCTGGGGCGATTGCTGTCGATGCTTCTGGTGTTTGTGAGACTACGGCGGCGAGGATTGTTATCCGCGGCCTGCTGCTGAATTCCCTTAACCCGAAGCTGTCGGTGTTTTTCCTTGCGTTCTTACCGCAATTTATGCCGCCTTTTGCGCCGAGTGCGTTGGAGCCGATGATTGTTTTGAGTGCCGCTTTTATGCTGATGACGCTTGCCGTATTTGTTGCCTATGGCCTTGCCGCCGGGCTGTTGCGGGACAAGGTTTTGTCCAGTGAAGTCTTTATGCGGTGGTTGCAGCGCTCGTTCGCTACGGCCTTTGCTGGATTTGCGATAAAACTTGCGGCGTCAGAACGTTAGTTCTGATTGATGTTCTTTGTTTGCTTTTCTCTTGTGCGGGGATGACTTTTTCGCGTCATCCTCCTATTTTCATTAAGGTCGTACATTTCATGTGTTGTTAATGTACTGCTATCGTATTTAATATGAAATGTTTCGTTCCTATTGTAGAACAGATTGCCAGATAGTAATGGTCCGGGCTGGATGGCTCCGGGCAGGAGGGTATTTCGTCGTGATCGGCAAACAAGAGCAACCACAACGTTCAGGCATCTCTTATACGCCGCCAAGAACTTATGACGACGCAAAGCGTATGGCCTGTGACCCGGATCGAAATTGCCGAATTGTTGTGGCTGATTGCCAATCAGTTGCCCCGGAAATCCTGTACTTCATGACGGATGATCCAGATGCGGATGTTCGTCGTCGGGTTGCGGCCAATCCAACAACCCCACGACAGGCAGATGGTAAGTTGGCGAACGATGAAGACCCCGGAGTTCGTAAGGCATTGGCGCGAAAAATTGCGTCTGTCGCCTCTGAACCAACGGAACAACTTGCCAACGGCACCCATGCGCGTCTGACACTTGATATTTTGGATAAGCTGGCGCGGGATCAGTTTCCTGTTGTGCGGCAGGTTGTGGCGGAAGTCCTGAAAAGTGAAGTCAACGTGCCGCACCATGTGGTGCAGCGGCTAGCACGGGATATTGATATTGTTGTGGCGGCTCCGGTTTTGGAGTTTTCACCGATCCTTAAGGATAAGGATCTTGTCGCCATTATTGAAAATTCGCCGATTTCCGGGGCCCTGACTGCAATATCCAAGCGTGATGGGGTGAGTGGAGAAGTATCCAATTCCATTGCTCAGTCCGATGATCCCGAAGCTATTGTCAGCTTGTTGAACAATCCCACTGCGCAACTGCGTGAGGATACTTTGGACTCACTGATTGAGCGATCACGGGCGGAAACGGTTTTTCAGGAGCCTTTGGTCCGTCGCCCAACTCTCCCCGGTGGCGCGGCTTGTCGGTTGGCAACTTTTGTTGCAGATAGCCTGCTGTCGGTATTGGAGAGTCGGGAAGATTTGGACGATGAAACCATGAAGACATTGCGATCTTCTGTCCGTTTCAGGTTGGAGCAAAGCTACGCCCAATCCAGTTGTGGGGATGAATTGACGCCGGAGCGTATGGTGCTGAACCGTGAATATGCGTCGGCACAGGCACAGCATGCAAAAACCCCCCTGTCTGAGGCGGTTATTTGCCGTTCTTTGGACTATGAACATTGGGACTATGTGACGGCAAGTCTTGCCGTTATGAGTGATCTGTCTCTGGATTTGGTGCTTGCGGTTCTGGCGTCCAAGGACGCGGACCTGATCACCGCATTGTGCTGGAAGGCCGGGATTTCAGTTGGAACGGCATGTTTGATTATGCAGTTACAACTGGACATCATACCACCGAAGTCCCTGTTCGGAACGTCGGAATATCCATACCCTCCGGTGACTATGGATCAACGACTGAATGATTTTGCCTATACCACCGGCCTGTCATTCTAAAGCCAAATTTACTCGGGCAGGGCTAAATCTTCCAATGGCTGCTGGTCAAAGATCAGTTCTGCAATGGCTTTAACAATGCTGTCCACCTGATCCCAGTTCGTGAATTCAACGCATGCGGTTGGTTCTGTCGGGCCCCCGGTAATTTTCATGATCAGTCGGATCATGAAACGGTCAAAGGGTCCATAACGCTGATAATCAAGCTTGCCTGCGACTGCTGCGGCAATGGCTGGTTTCAGGTTGTGTCTTTTGATCCATTTCCTCAGGTAGACGCTGCCTTCAGGAGTGGTTTTACCGGGCTTGCGTGCGGTCAGGTTCATTGACAACAGTACCAAAGGCTTTTCGGTGATAAGTGTGCGGTGCCGTTTCAGGAATGCCTCGGCAATGGGTAATGGTTTGCCATAGCGAATGGCGGCAGCCAACACAATGACCGGAGCCTGTTCCAACACTTCAATGCTGTAGCTGTCGTGGTCAAGGTCCACTTGTTGTGTGGATAATCCGCGGGATTCAAGTGCGCTTGCCATATAGTCGGTAATCTTGCGCGTGTGCCCATCGTGACTGGCATACAGTATGGGAACGGTTGGCATCTTAACCCCCTTGTTTTGCACCTGAATCTATCATGACATAGAGTAATCCTGATCAGGACAAGGGTCGAGCCTTGAATTTTGGTGTCCGGTACCCTCGATTGAAACCAAGGGTACCGGATATACCAGTTTACATCGTGCCGAAATGCTTGAGCAGTTCGTGTCGGCGCTTGGCGTCGCGTTCGGCTGCTTCAACAAGTTGGCGGTAATGCGTTGGGTTGGCATTTTCCGTGATACGGAAACGGGTTTCTGCCTCCATAAAACCACCGATGTCCATGCTGGGCGCCTTGATATCCATTTCCAGCGGACTTTCGCCTGATCCTCTCAGCCGTGGATCATAGCGGTACAGCGGCCAGTACCCGGCTTCGACGGCTTTTTTCTGGTGGTCCAGACCACATGCCATGTCAAACCCGTGTGCCACGCAGTGGGCATAGCCAAGGATCAGAGACACTCCGTTATAGGAAGCGGCTTCCTGCAAGGCATAAACGGTTTTGGCGTCATTTGCGCCAAAAGAGACAGATGCGGTGTAAATATCGCCATAGGACAGTGCAATCAGGCCCAAATCCTTCTTCGGGCGTTCTTTACCGCCGACGGCAAACTTAGCAGCGGCCCCAGTTGGGGTGGATTTCGATGCTTGTCCCCCGGTGTTGGAGTATACCTCCGTATCCAGCACCAGAATGTTTACATTGCGACCAGATGCCATGACGTGATCCAAGCCACCAAAGCCAATGTCATAGGCCCAGCCATCGCCGCCAATAATCCAAATAGAGCGATCCACCAACGTATCGGCAATATCCAGCAAACGGCGTGATTCCGGAGTGTCGAGGCTGTTGAGATGGGTTTTCAGTTCAGCGACGCGTGCCCGTTGTTCACGAATGCCATTTTCAGTGGATTGATCAGCGGTCGCCAGATCCTCGATCAGGCGTTGCGGCAGATGGTCAGCCAATCTGATCAACAACTGTTGTGCCGTTGCCTGTTGCTTGTCCACAGCCAAACGGAAGCCAAGTCCGAATTCCGCGTTGTCTTCAAACAGAGAGTTTGCCCATGCCGGGCCGCGTCCTTCGGCATCGGTGGTGTAGGGGGCCGTGGGCAGGTTGCCGCCAAAGATGGACGAACATCCCGTCGCATTGGCGATCATCAACCGATCGCCAAACAATTGGGTCAGGGTTTTGATGTAAGGAGTTTCGCCACATGCTGTACATGCGCCGGAGAATTCAAACAATGGCGTGATCAATTGTGCGGTTTTGACGTTCAGATTTTTGATCTTGGCTCGGTCAAAGTCCGGTAACTTCAGGAATGTTTCGAAGTTGGCTTTTTCCTGTTCCAGCAAGGGAAGCTTGTCGGACATTTCCAGACCCTTACGGTTTGGCTCCTCCTTAACCTTTCCGCCACGACATGCCGAAACGCATACACCGCATCCTGTACAGTCCTCAGGGGCGACTTGCAGGATATAGCGACCATTTTCGATCTCGCGTCCTCGGTATGGCAGAGTCGGCAAGTCTTCCGCCCCGGCATTTGCAATGTCTTCGTCTGTTACGACTTTTGCGCGGATAGCCGCATGTGGGCAGACCATGGTGCATTTGTTGCACTGTCGGCATGCATCCGGGTCCCATACCGGGATGGATTCTGCGATATTGCGTTTTTCATATTTGGATGTACCGACAGGCCATGTGCCATCAGCGGGGAATGCGCTGACCGGGATCAGGTCGCCTTTTCCTGCCAGCATCATGGCGGTAACTTGCTGAACGAATGTCGGGGCATCTGCCGGAACCACCGCCGGCAATTCACGACCAGAAATCACATTCGGTGTCGGCACGGCAAACAGGTTTGCAAGGGCGGCATCCACGGCGGCAAAGTTCATATCCACCAGTTTGCGGCTTTTATGCCCATAGGTCTTTTCAATGGCGTTCTTGATTTGCGCGATGGCTTCATCACGGGGCAAAACGCCGGACAGGGCAAAGAAACAGGTTTGCATGACCGTATTGATGCGGCGGCCCATTCCTGCGTCTTTAGCCACTTTATTGGCATTAATGGTAAAGACCTTGATGTCCTTATCAAGGATTTCCTGTTGCACGGTTCGCGGCAGGTTGCCCCAGATGTCTTCAGGATCATAAGGCGCGTTCAGCAATAGTGTCGCGCCCGGCGCGGCGGCAGCGAGAATATCCACTTTGTCAAAGAATACAAAATGGTGGCAGGCGACGAAATCCGCGTTTTCCACCAAGTATGGTGCGTGGATCGGGTTCGGGCTAAAACGCAGGTGGGATGTGGTCAAGCCTCCGGATTTCTTGGAATCATAGACAAAATAGGCTTGGGCAAAATTATCCGTATTATCCGCGATGATTTTGATGGAATTTTTGTTCGCGCCCACGGTGCCATCTGCGCCAAGGCCAAAGAATACCGCCCGTTTGGTGCCCCGTGTTGCCAAAGAATATTTTTCGGTAATCGGCAAAGACAATCCCGTTAGGTCATCTGTGATGCCGATGGTGAATTCCCGTTTCGGCGTATCCTTTGCCAGTTCATCAAATATGGTTTTCACATGACTGGGGGTGAATTCCTTGGAACCAAGTCCATAGCGTCCACCGATTACATAAGGCATGCATGAATAGGGCAGGGCTCCGGTCATGGCCGCATCGTTCAGGGTGGTGACCACATCCAGATACAGAGGCTCAGCCGGTGCGCCCGGTTCTTTACAGCGATCCAGCACCGCAATGCGTTTTACTGTCGGCGGTAAGGCTGCAATGAAGGCGTCTTTCGGGAACGGTCGGTACAGACGGACGTGCAGAACGCCAACTTTTTCGCCAGATGCGGCAAGTTTACGTGCGGTTTGTTCCGCAGTTTCCACAGCGGAACCCATGGCAACAATGACCCGTTCGGCTTCGGGATCTCCGCTATAGGATACCAGTTCGTATTGCCGCCCGGTTACGTCGGCAAAGCGATTCATTTCGTCTTGCACAGTTTCAGGAAGCTCGTTGTACCAAGGGTTTCGTGCCTCATGAGCCTGAAAGAACGTGTCCGGGTTTTGGGCCGTGCCGCGTAAGTCCGGGTGATCCGGTGACAGGCAACGACGACGGGCTGCGGATACCAATTCATCGTCAATCAATTGACGGAGTTGTTCATCTTCAAGATAGGCGATCTTGTTGATCTCGTGGGATGTGCGGAAACCGTCAAAGAAATGCAGGAACGGAACTCGGCTGCGCAGGGTCGCCGCGTGGGCAATCGCCGCCATGTCCTGTGCCTCTTGAACAGAGGCTGACGCCAGCATGGCAAATCCGGTCTGGCGGCACGCCATAACGTCAGAGTGGTCACCAAAAATCGACAAAGCATGAGTGGCAAGGGCGCGGGCAGAGACATGCATGACAAACGGTGTCAGTTCACCGGCAATCTTGTACATGTTCGGGATCATTAACAGCAGGCCTTGAGACGCCGTAAACGTCGTTCCCATGGCACCGGCCTGTAATGCGCCGTGAACAGCACCGGCGGCTCCGCCTTCCGATTGCATTTCCGTAATGTCCAGAACATCTCCCCAAATGTTCCGTTTGTCTTCGAACGCCCACTGATCCGCCAACTCCCCCATGGTGGAGGACGGAGTAATGGGATAAATCACTGCGATTTCACTTGTGCGATAGGCAACGGAAGCGCAGGCCTCATTACCGTCTACGGCGATCCACTTTGTCTCCGACACGAAAAATACTCCCTGTTTGTATCCTCGGGATACGCGGTTGCTTTGGCATATTTTTGTAACAATCGTACTTATAAAGCCCCCTTGCGTGAAATATATATGCAAATTTCGGGACTTACCTATCCGATAATGCATAGCTGGGTTGTGTAAATTATGACTAAGGTGTGGTTTTTCTATACGGAAAGTTTCGATGTTGCCGCCAGAATAACTTCGGCACTGTTGCGTAACGCCGCAGTTTCAGAGGCATTCAGATGTGGAGTAAGGGTTGAAACCACGCCGCAAGCCCCAACCACTCGGGGTAGGGACAAGGTGACCGAGCCAACACCCTCAATCGCGTTGGTTTCGGCTGAAACAGACATCAGGATATGTTCATTGCTGCCTATGGCCTGCACAATGCGTGCGAGACCCGCACCAATGCCGTACCAAGTAGCGCCTTTTCCTTCGATAATGGTATAGGCCGCGTTGCGAACCTTATGGTCAATGGCGGCTTTAATATCTTCTGTTATTGGACGGCCTGCCTGATGGGCCATGTTTTCAATGGCAAGGCCGGCAACCGTGACGCCAGACCACCACAGAACTTCGGAATCACCGTGTTCTCCCAGTACATAGGCATGGGCTGACGTTGGGGAAATTCCTAAATGACGGGCCAGAAGTGCACGGAAACGGGCACTGTCCAAAATTGTGCCGGAACCGATGACGCGACCCTCCGGCAAGTTGGATAATTTTTGTGCCACATGGGTCATGATATCCACCGGGTTAGTGGCGATGACAAGAATGGCTTCGGGCGCGGAAATCAAGGTTTGCGGAATGATCTCTGCGAAAACCGCGGCGTTGCGTTCAAGCAATTCCAAACGGGTTTCGCCGGGTTTCTGGGCAACCCCGGCGGCAAGAATGACGACCTGTGCGCCTTCCAGATCCTTAAAGCTTCCAGAGGTGACTTTGGGTGCGCGACCAAACGGCGTGGCATGCAAAATATCCTGAGCCTCTGCCTCTGCACGGGCCGGGTTTTTGTCCACAAGAACCACATGGCTGGCAACGCCACGCATTACGATCGCAAAGGCCGCTGTGGCCCCCACTTGTCCGGCACCGACAATACCAACCTTCATGGCGAGCACTCCTGCGCAATGGGTCCACTCAAGACCCACATAGTGTAAGCGATTTTGTGCTGCGCTGAAAGTCGTAGGCTAAGATAACATCATAAAGAGTCAGATACGGCCTTAAGCTGACCAAGGCACATCTGAATCACATGGGTGCGGTCATGCTTTTGTGTGCTGTTCAGCGGAACACGCTGCCCAACGCCCCAGATTGGACCGGGCCATGCATCATCGGATTCGTATCGTGCAACCACATGGATATGCAGTTGGCGGACCACATTGCAGAGTGTGGCGATGTTCATCTTATCGGCCCCGAATTTGGGTTTCATGGCTTCGGCTAGCTTTGTAGCCAATGCCATGGCGCTGCAGGCTTGTTTCGGGGACAGGTCAAACAGCTCGGATGCGTTTGCGACCTCTGGCACCAGCACTACCCATGGATAGCGACCGTCATCCATCAGGCGAACCTGACAACCATCTATGGTGCTGATGTGGAAGCTGTCGGCTTCCAGTCGGGGGTCAAGGACAAACGCATCTGAGCTCATGTTTACAATTCCTTTGGTGACGGGAACGGATCAAACATCCGTTCCATCAATATCCGGCAGGTGGTTTTCTTGCCACAAGGCATTGATAATACCAAAGGAACACGCCAATCCTAAGCCAAGAATCCAGGCAAAATACCACATGATAAGCTGTCTCCCTCAGTAAAGGCTTTTGCTGTTGTTTTCCACATAGCTTTCGGACACTTTGCCGCGAAGAACGTGAAAAATAAAGCTGGTGTACGCAAGGATGATCGGCACGAAAATGATCGTGCAAATGGTCATGACAAACAGGGTCAAATGACTGCTGGAGGAATCCCAGACCGTTAAGCTGACATTCGGGTTAATGCTGGAGGGCAGAATGAACGGGAACAGGCTAATCCCGGCGGTGGCCACAATTCCCGCAACGCCGGAACCACTGCTGATGAAGGCAAGACCTTCTTTGCCCAATTTGGTCAATAAAGCCGCCCCGAGCATGCCGCCAATCCCCAAAAGTGGTACGACGGCTGCAATTGGATAAGTGGTGTAGACGTTCGTCCACAGACCGACCCCGGTGGTGACGGTTTTGAGTAGGGGGTTGGATGGGCCGGATGGATCGACTTCTGATGCAATGGTGTAGCCGGTAATACCGGAAGCAATCCACAAACCAGCCAAAATAAACATGGCAGTCGCAGTCGGGGCCAGAACCATGACGGCGGTTTTGGCGCGGCGGCTTACGATCCCATCGGATTTCAGGGCCAAGTACGTGCCGCCATGGGCCGCCAGCATGGTCAGACTGACAATGCCTGCCAAGAGGCCGAATGGATTTAGCAATTCAAACAGGCCGGAGCCTTCATAGAAAATCCGTTGATCGGCATCAATGGTAAAGGGAACACCAAGCAATACGTTGCCCACCGCGACGCCAAATACCAATGCGGGGACAGCCCCACCAATGAATAAGGCAATATCCCAATTTCGCCGCCAACGTGTGGACTGCACCTTATTGCGGAAGTCAAATCCAACCGGACGCAATATCAGGGCGGCTAGGACAAGGAACATGGCAATGTAAAAGCCGGAAAAGGCGGTGGCATAAATCGGCGGCCATGCGGCAAAGATTGCCCCGGCACCCAAAATCAACCAAACCTGATTACCTTCCCAAACTGGGCCAATGGTATTGATGGCGACGCGGCGTTCAGTATCAGTGCGGGCGACAAAGGGAAGCAGAGTAGCAACGCCAAGATCAAATCCATCCATAATGGCAAATCCGATCAACAGTACCCCAAGCAAGGCCCACCACAAAACGCGCAGGACTGAATAATCAACAAGCTCAAGCATGGCTTAGACCTCCTGAGGCTGATTTGATGCGGCATGAGATGCCGATTTTGCGGGAACAAGGCCAAGGGCTTCAATCGGCCCCATGATGATGTATTTGCGCATCAGAAATACATCAATGATTGCCAAGGCTGAATAAAAGGCAAAGAAGCCAAACAGGGTAAAGCCAACCTTGACCGATGACACACTGGACGCGGCAAGGAAGGTTGGCAGGATACCTTCAATGGCCCACGGTTGTCGCCCGTGTTCTGCAACGAACCAGCCCAGCTCTGCGGCAATCCATGGCAAGGGCAGGCTGAACACCATCATGGTCAGGAACCAGCGGTGTTCGAAATTCAGTTTGGTGGACATGTAGAAGGCAAAGGCAAAGGCCGCAATGAAGTAGAAACCAAGCCCAACCATCAGGCGGAATGACCAGAATAAGGACGGGACATGTGGCACCGTGCTTTGGGCGGCCTTGGCGATGGTTGCGGCATCGGCGGTTTCCGGTGTGTTCGTGTACCGTTTCAACAGCAGGGCATAACCCATGTCGTCCTTGTGGGCCGTAAATTGTTCTAGGGCAGCCGGATCCTCCGGGTTTTGTCGCAGAACTTTCAAGGCGCTAAGCGCATGGCGACCATTGTCGATGCGTTCTTCTGCCATTTTGACCAAGTCCTTAATGCCGGGCAATTCCTGATCAAAGGAACGGGTGGCAATCAGCCCCAGCATCCATGGCACCTGAACTTCCAAATGGGTTTCTTGCGCGTCCTGATCCGGGATGCCGAACAGGGTGAACCCTGCCGGGGCCTCATGGGTTTCCCACATGCCCTCAATGGCTGCCAGTTTCATTTTTTGGTGTTCGGTTACGGTGTAGCCACTTTCGTCACCCAAAACCACGACAGACAGGGAGGAAGCCAAGCCAAAGGCTGCGGCAACGATAAAGGAGCGTTTGGCAAAGGCCATATGACGGCCCTTTAACAGGTACCAACTGCTGATGGACAGGACGAACATGGCACCGGTGACATAACCGGAGCTAACCGTATGGACGAATTTCGCCTGAGCCACCGGGTTGAAAATGATTTCCGCAAAGGATGTCAGTTCCATGCGCATGGTTTCGAAATTGAATTCAGCCCCGGCGGGGTATTGCATCCAGCCGTTGGCAATCAAAATCCACAGTGCTGACATATTCGAGCCGATTGCAACCAACCAAGTTGTGGTCAGGTGCGCGCCTTTGGACAGACGATCCCAGCCAAAGAAGAACAGCCCGACGAACGAACTTTCAAGGAAAAAGGCCATCAAGCCTTCGATTGCCAGCGGAGCACCGAAAATATCCCCGACGTAATGGGAATAATATGACCAGTTGGTGCCGAACTGGAATTCCATGGTGATGCCGGTGGCAACCCCCATGGCAAAGTTGATACCAAACAACTTGCCCCAGAATTTGGTCATGTCCCGCCAAATGGTCTTATTGGTCATGACATAGACACTTTCCATGATCGCAAGAAGCAAGGAAAGGCCAAGGGTCAATGGGACAAACAGGAAATGATACATTGCGGTGAGTGCGAATTGCAGTCGCGACAGATCAACAACATCAGGATCTATCATTGGAAATCTCCCTTGCGACGGGCGCGATAAATTGATCCGCAACATCGTTAGGTACGACATCGTGAGTCATGGGTGCGAACCAGAACATGCGGGCGGTGAGAATGATGGCAACTTTGATAAGGAGGAGCGGGACGATCGCGCGCGCCAACGGAGTTTGTGGCCGATAAAATTGCCGCAATGCGGTACCCAAAATGGCAAAAACACGTAACATGCGCAGTTCCCCGTATAGTTACGCCGTTACTATACGCCTGCTTTGACCGGATGGCATTGATAACTATCAATGAAAATACAAGTATTATTGTATTATAAGTGGTTATGCAGTTAGGTAGAATAATTTATCACATGCCGAGCATCAGGATGTGTTGTTGGGGTACACTTTTAGGGCGTGTTATGAGGTCGAGTCTTCCCCCATGTATGCAAAACATCCTTATACAATTGTCGATCCATGGCTATGGCGCCACGTTGTTCGACAATTTTTGCGGCAAAATCCTGTGCCCTGACCAAAGTTTGAATCAGTTCCCAGTTTCGCAGCAATCCCAAAATGAAAACGGCACTGAATGCGTCTCCGGCCCCAACCGGGTCGATAGGATTTTTCACTGTCGGTGGGGAGGCAACCAAGCATTCCGTTCTGGTGATAATCCGTGCTCCGTTGGCACCCATGGTCAGAATCACGCCCTTTAGATCATACTGATCTATCCATTGACGGGTGCGTTCGGCGAAGCTTCCGCGGGTATCACCCAATGCTTCCAATTCATCTTGGTTGAGTTTTACCCAATCCGCTGTGGCAATCAGGTCAAGGACTTCATGCTTTTGCCACCAAGGTGCTCGCAGGTTTACATCCACAAAAACCGGGGCTTGATATTTGTCTTTAAGGGCTTGAAGTGCCGCCCGTGAAGTTGCACTGCGTAGGGCCAGACTCCCATGATACAAAATGGCGGGAGCCTGCATGTCCGGCAGGCCGTCGGCATGGATACGGTCATAGGCAACCGGATGGCAAATCGTGTAACTGGGTTCGCCGTCATCGGCAATTGAGACATCGACCCTGCCGGAGGGCAGCTCTGTATCCATTTGCAGGGCACTGCAATTCATGTCCCATGACTGCATCGCCGATTTGATAGTGTTGCCAAGGTCATCTGTGCCCACCCGGCTGATGAAAGTGGGTGCGCAGCCAAAGGCCTGCAAATGCCAAGCAACGTTGAATGGTGCGCCACCCAAACGTTCGTCACCATTTGGAAAGCAATCGAACAGGACTTCGCCAAAAATAACGGGTGAAGCGGTGTGGTGGTCTGTCATGGTTCTGCCCTTCTATGGTGTTGATGTTGGGGTGAGCCAAGAACAATAGTCCGGGAAATAATGGTGTAGTCCCTCAAGTATTCCGGCGGAATAGCAACCATCCAGCCCAAATACGCCGCCTTTGGCAAGGTAGAGCGCATCCCCTGTGCCGTGATCTTGTGCGCCTTCGATCGCCGCCATGCGCACGGCTTCTGTGGCATTGGCAACCAAGACAGATTTGATCGGCCCGGTTAGTACCGGAAGGTCATTGCCGGAATCTCCGGCAAACAGGGTGTTGTCTACGGTAAAGCCCAGTTGCTCCATAATGTGATACACCGCTCCTTGCTTGGTCGCTGATGCGGGAACCACATCAATCAGGCCGATGGGCACGGTTTCATCTATGCTCCAGATTACTTCGGCCCGGACATCCAATGTGGATAGAGAGCCACGGATTTTATCCACAAGGGCAGTGCCGTCAGCATCTGGTGGGGCAAAATAACAAAGCTTGAATGGGGTTTGCCGATCATCAGGCTGTGGCGTCAATGCTGCAATGTGTGACAGTGCTTGTGCCATATCCTGAACTGTGTAGCCGTTCCAGTCTTCGGCAATTTTGTGATGCCAACTGTTCCAGCTTTCCCACTGGCCGGGCGTGCCGATACTGTAAATGGTTGACCCCACATCGGTTGCGGCAATCTCTGGCTGGGGCAGGTCCCATCGCTCAATGGCTTTTTCGGTTAACGTGCGGGACCGCCCGGTAACATAAGCCAATGTGATGTCTGGGTGGTCAGTAATCTCCCGGAATATTTGCAAGGCCCGTGGGTCTTCCGGTTCCAATCCGTTCGGCAGAACCGTGCGATCCAGATCACAACATAATAAAAGTGGCGTTTTCATGCGGTGTCTTCTCCAGAAGCCATGTCTGCGCCCTTAAGCGGTTCGACCTCGTGAATCATGGACGTATCCGGTTCCGTCACAAGGGTGGAGTTCTGAGTTTCAGGGAATACACAACTGCCAAAGAAATCGCAGGCGGTAAATGCCTCCAGAATGCCGGCAGCATGTTTTTGATCCGGGTGCAAAATGCGATCCATATCTGTCAGTGCGGAGAGTTCATCGTCATGGCGGTCGGCGACTATGACCGCCATGGTATTACCGCGCATCATGTCCAAGTCGCTGGCAGAACCGCCTGCAACCAAAACCCGTTCCAGCGGGATATCAAATTGGGTGATGGCATAACGCAGGGCGAGCCCTTTGGAAGCCCGACTTGGCAGGATGTCCAGAAACTGACCATAGGATAAGGTGATGTTGACGTTAAGCTCTGCCTGATAAAACAGTTTGCGGATTTCATCCACGGACGGGGCGAACTCGGCGTCGTAGTAAAAGCTGATCTTATATGGCGTTTGCATGGTGCGGGGTTGGAATTCCAGTCCCGGCACATCGGCAAGCACCCTGCGCACAGCCCGTGGGTTCCATTGGTGGTCAATGTGGCGGGTCCAGCGGTCATCATTCAATAACCGCCGTCCATAGTGAATCTCACTGCCCAGCCCGGTTATCAGGATATCCGGTGCGGGAATGCCATAGTGACGGATTTGCCGCAGAACAGAGTCCAAAGGACGCCCCGTCGCGATACCAAAGGCTGTCGTTTTGCGGTTGGCCCGGATCAGGCGGCTCATTTCATTCAGGCTTTCCTCATCGCCAATCATGACTTGGTCGAGGTCGGCAAAGACGGCACGATCCGCATAAACCGCATGGCGACGCACAACTTGGCGGCGGGATTTTTCCTGTCCAATGATTGGGGTGAGCTTATCGATATAGGTATCCACGTGCGCATCCCACGAATAAAAGCGTGCGACATTTCGGATGCCGTTGTCATGCATCCTCTGCCACGTACGTTCGGATCCAAGAATGTCGCGTAACGCCTTGGCGATATCATCAGTGTCCAGTGGATCGACCAAGTGACCGTTTTGGCAATTGTGCAGAATATCCGTTGGGCCGCCATCATGGGTCGCAACCAGCGGTAAGCCGGTGGCGGCGGCTTCCAGTAGGGTAAGGCCAAATGGTTCGGTCAGGGCCGGGTTGACGAAAACCCCTTTGCGCAAAGCCGCATATCGGTACATGAACGGCACGTCGGTCATGTCTTTGGGAATGGCGACAGATCCATAAAGGTCATATCTGTCAATGGCATATAAGATATCTTTCAGGACATCCTGCGGCCCGCTGTCCATTTCCGTAATGTCATCCCGTGTCCCCGCCACGACCACAAGGTTTGCCAGTTCCCGTAGGTGTTTGTCCTCGCCATAGGCTGTCACCAACGCCGGAAGGTTCTTACGTTCATCCGGTCGGGCAATGGCAAGAATGATGGGCTTTTGTGGGTGCCGCAAAAATCGGTTGATATTGGCGGCAGCCTTGGTGCGGTGTTCGTTGCCTTTAGGGGGCTGAAAGCGGGATAGGTTTACTCCCGGTGGAATAATCATCATGCCATCGGGGTGATAGCAGTCATACAGCTCGTATTGTTCAGAAATTTCGTTGGCGGTGCTGACGACAACCAGTTCAGCATTGGATAGGGTTTCTTCCTCGGCATCTATGCGTCGGGTCATGGCGTAACGGGTTTCAATATCGTCCCGATCCAAGCCTGCTGCCATCAGGCGCATACGTTTGACCCGGCCCAATGAATGCCCGGTATGAACCTGAGGTAAGCCAAACAGGCGGGACAGTGTTGTCCCCATGTGTCCGGCATCGGCATAATGACTGTGAATAACATCGGGCAGGCGTGGTTGTTCCCGCAGGAATTCTGCGGCGCTGTCCGTCATACTGTCCAAATGATCCCAAAGGGCTTCTTTATGGATATAGGCTTCGGGGCCGCCAGTCACCCGGATGATACGAAACTTATCTGTGACCTGTTCAACAGGTTCGGCATAATCGGCGGATACGGACGGGTCAGCGACCAACCGCGTAATTAGATCGACTTTTGCGACCTGAGAATGCTTTGCCAAGGACCGGGCAAGTTCAACCACATACAAAGTTTGCCCACCCGTATCCGCATCGCGCCCAAGCTCAAGGTCGGTTCCGCGGATAAGGCCATGCAGGCTGATCAGGACAATGTATAAACCTTTCCCTGTTGAGGTGGAGAAAGTAACCGGGGTATCCAGCGCGTCAGACATCGGGAGTATCCCTCCATGGTATCGACGATCTTATGTTGCAGCCAGCAGGACAGCCAACTGGTAGGGGGCCAGAGTCATTTGTTCGGTTGCGACAATGATGTGTCCGGCCAGAATATCGGTCACGGTTTTTCGCAGTCCGAGCGCACGCAGGCGGCGGGCTGATATGGTTTGTTCCGTTTCCGAAAAATTGGCGAGCACCAGAACGCTTTGGTTCTCGTGCCGCCGGAAATAGCCGAATACGTGCTTATTCCCGGTGGAAATGATTTCCGTATCGGCGCGCGTGAAGGCAAGGTTTTGCTGCCGGATTTGAATCAAGCGCAAAAGGCCAAGGAAGATTTTGCCCTCAATGGAACATCGATCATGGCGCAATGCAGCTTTTTCCCAGTCGGTTTTGACCCGATGCGCCCAGCGTGAGTCTCCGATCAGTTCCGGGTCAGCTTCATAATTATAGTCATTTAGCATGCCCAGCTCATCCCCAAGATAAAGCAATGGGATGCCGCCGATGGTCAGGATCACACCATACATCAACAGGATTCTGCGGATGGCGAGGTCGATTTCTTCCGGGTTGTCCCGGTTGATGGCCTGTTCCAACCCTGCCAAGGATGCCGCAGTACCGGAAATCCGCATGTCTCCGGTTTCAGGGTTATCCTGAAACGGCAGCCCACAGGCAAATGAGCCTTCGAATTGTCCGGTGTAAAATCGGTTCAGAAAACGCCGATGATCAAACGCATTGATGTTAAGGGCGGTGGCGTCATCATCGGAAAAAACCCAGCCAATGTCATCATGGCAGCGCACATAGTTCACCCATGCACAGTCAGAGGGTATTTCAAATCGCCGTTCCATCGCCCTTTGCATCAGGCCGATGTCACGGGTTGCCAACGTATTCCATAACAGGGCCATCAGTTGCGGGTTATAGGAGAGTTGGCATTCATCCTTACGGATGTATCGAATAACTTCATCCGGGTGGACGATGGCTTCCGATAGGAACAAAAGAGCAGGGGCGGAAATCTGGATCAGGGCGTTGAAGGCCTGAACCACTGTGTGGGCTTCAGGTAGGCTTTCGCAGGGGGTGCCAACACGTTTCCAGACAAATGCCACAGCATCAAGGCGCAGAACCTCAACCCCGACATTGGCAAGGGACAGCATTTCTGCAGCCATGGCATTGAAAACCGCAGGGTTCTCGTAATTCAGGTCCCATTGGTAGTTGTGGAATGTGGTCCACACCCATTTTCGAATGCGACTGCGATAGGTAAAACAGCCGGGGTGCTCATCCGGGAAAACGTCGCGGATGTGCTTTTCGTACAGGTCCGGTTCTGTCCGATCCGGGAACATACGATAAAACTGCTGGTACTCTTCATCGCCTTGCATGGCGCGCCGCGCCCATTCATGGTCATCCGATGTGTGATTGAACACAAAGTCCAGCGCCAGACTTATGCCATAGTGCCGCAGTTCGGTGGCAAGGTCTGCCATTTCCTCCATAGTGCCAAGCTTGGGGTCGATGTCGCGGTAGCTACTGATGGCGTAGCCGCCGTCATTGTCGCCTTCCGGTGATAAAAACGGCGGCATCAGGTGGAGGAAGGTAATGCCCATTTCCGACAGGTAGGGGATTTTGGTGCGTAAGCTTTCCAGATCATCGGCAAACAAATCCACGTAACACATGGCTCCAATCATCCGTTGCGATTGGAACCAACTGGGATCGGCGGCGCGGCTGGCGTCGAGTGCTTTTAGAGAATCCGGGCGTTGTGACCAGTATTCTGTCGCGGTAATCAGAATTTGCTCAAGATGGAAAAAAAAGTCATAGCGCGTGCCGTAAATGGACATCAATGCACTGAATAACTTTGGAAAGTGGAGTTTCAGGCGATCACGATAGGAACGCCATGATGCCGGGTCCATCTGTTCGGCAAAGCGTTCTTCAAGACGAGGCAAAAGCCGGGCAAGGGTTAGCTTGCTCTGCTCACTGAGCCATGAATCGTCTTTTTTCCGCGACGCCATACTCTCATCCTCCCTTATGGGCGATATTCCATAAGGTTAGCACAGACGCTGTCTTGTTCAACCCCCTGTCCCGGAATGCGGGCGTTGATGCCCGCATTCTTTGATTGTGTGTGTCTTTATTGTGATACGCCCTGAATTGCCGCAATATCCGCGTCGGCACTGTCACCGATCGGGGCAATTTCAAAACGTTCAACCAGAACTTTGAGCATGGCTGGCGTAACAAAAGCCGGAAGGCGCGGGCCAAGGCGAATACCTTTAACGCCCAGATGGAATAACGCCAGCAATACACATACTGCTTTTTGCTCGTACCAAGACAAAACCAGTGAAAGCGGCAGGCTGTTCACATCGGTTTCAAAGGCATCTGCAAGGGCAAGGGCGACTTTTACTGCAGAAAAACTGTCGTTACATTGCCCCATGTCCAGCAACCGTGGCAATCCGGCAACTTCGCCCAGATCCAAGTCCGTCAGACGGAATTTGCCGCAGCCAAGGGTAAGGATGACCCAGTCTTCTGGTGACTTTTCCCCCATCTCGGTGAAGTAGTTTCGGCCTGCCATTGCGCCATCGCAACCGCCAATCAACAGGAATTGCTTGATGCTGCCTGACTTCACGGCATCAATCACGGTATCGGCAACACCAAGCACGGCATTGTGTCCAAACCCGGTCAGGTGGGTGCGGGCGGTGGTATCATCTTCAGTGAAGCCGTCGCAGTCCCGTGCCATGGCGATGACGTCAGAGAAATCAGTGGTCGGCAAGTGAGTGATGCCGGACCATCCGACCAGATTACGGGTAAATAAACGGTCCTGATAGCTGGCTTGCGGCTCCATCAGGCAGTTGGTGGTCATGATGATCGGGCCGGGGAACGCGGCAAATTCCTGACGTTGCAGCATCCACGCGCCGCCGAAATGACCGGCAAGGTGTGTATGCTTTTTCAGTTCCGGGTAGGCATGTGCCGGCAGCATTTCCCCATGGGTGTAAACATTGATGCCCGTGCCTTCGGTTTGTTCCAGCAAGGCTTTAATGTCCTGAAGATCATGACCGGAAATCAGAATGGCTTTGCCTTTTTTGCCGCCCATATGGACGGGGGTTGGTTCCGGGTGGCCGAAAGTTTCGGTGTTCGCAGCATCCAGCAGAGCCAAAACCTTTACCGAGATTTCACCGCAACGCATGTTCAAATCAAACAGGTCATCCACACTGGGATTGTCGTCATTCAGTCGATCCAAGGCTTCCAGTAGGAAGGCATCAACGTCCGTATCCGTGTGTCCCAATACGCGAGCATGATGGGCGTAGGCCGCAACACCTTTCAGCCCGTAGGTCATCAATTCCTGTAGGCCCGTGCGATCAATGCCGAAAAGCCGTTGGCGGTAAAGGATGCCAATGTCTTCCCCTTGTGCCGCCAAGCCATCGATTGTGTCCGCAGGGGAAAGGAGCGCCGCGTCCGGCAGGTCTGGCCCATCAATGTGTGCCTTTAATGCATCGCGCGCCGCAACGACAGCATATATCCGTTTTTGTAGGGACGTATCGTCAAAGTTGACATTGGTGACGGTGGTGAATAGGGCTTCTCCGGCAAGTTCGGCGGCATTATCAATGTTTGCGCCATGGGATGCCGCGCGCCGCGCCACATGAGCCAGACCGCGGGCTGCATATAGCAGTAAATCCTGAAGCGCGGCGGTGGTCGGCGTTTTGGCGCAAACACCCTTGCTGGTGCAGGCGGTTGTTTTTCGTGTTTGCTCACACTGGTAACAGAACATGGTGTGTCCTTTCTTAGCCATAAGGCACAGGGAATGGGTTCACGCCTTTGATGGTGCAGGGGCGTGTGGGGTATGTGATTTTTGTTGTTATTGGTCGCAGACGGTGATTAGTGATTAAGCATCCGGCATTCTCCATCCTGCTTCGGTGAAGGCTCTGACCCTGTTGAGGGTCATTTCGCGCAATGTGGTTTCGATGGCGGCTCGGGTTTCTCCCCAAAAATCATGGGTCGGGCAGGGGCGATCGGCAGAACAGCCGGGCAAACCCAACAGGCATTTGTGCCGCCAGCTTGGGCCATCAATGGCCTCGGCAATGTCAAAGACTGAAATTTCTTCTGCGGGTCGCAAAAGGCGAAGGCCGCCATTTTGTCCGCGTTTGCCTTCGATAATTTGTGCGGTTTGCAGTTTGGCGATGATTTTGGACAAATAGGGGCGGGGAATGTTGGCGGCTTCTGCAATTTGTGCCGCAAGGACAAGCTGTTTGCCCTCTGGATCCAGATGAGCCAGAGCCAAAACGGCATAGCCAACAGATTGCGATAATGACAGCACGGAATTCCCCCCTAGGTTTGTCAGCACTGAACCTGTATATGCAAAGGTTACCAAAAGGTCAACTTTAAAAGATCACCTCCGGGTAATGAATGATTTAGTATGCATCTGGGGGAGAAGTGTTGGTATCTTCCTCGGGCGGGCCAAATGTCAGAGCACAGGGAATGACCCCGGCCCAGATTTTGTGGGCGTAATCATCCGGGTCATCGGTGGGCAGGCCTGAACGAACCTTGGCTGTTGCTTCCATAATCGGGAAGGCCAAAATCATAGTCCCCCGTAAAGCGGCTTCCGAAGGTTTGACGATTTCGTCCCAGCGTCCTTTTGATAACCGTTCGATGCCGTGCTTTAGGGCTGCCATCCGTTCATCTGGGTCAGTGACTTCACGCGGTTTGGCGTAAAGGACGACGGAACGGTAGTTAAGGGAATGGTGAAAGGCAGACCGGGCCATTACCAAACCATCCAGCAGGGTGAAGCATAGGCATGCCTCTTCACCGGATAGCAAAGTGTTGAGCATGGCGTTATGGCGGGAACCATGGACAATAATTTCATCACCCATGCGCCAATAATAACTGGGGTGGGACCGAATGCCGCCATCAATGACCGCACTGATGTGAGTGACATAACCGTCATCAAGGATCGCATTGATAAGGTTACGATCATACGAGGCCCGCTTGCGTGCGCGCTGCAACGTATTTCTGGGAGTTTGCATAATAGGAGCGGAGACGCTGCCAGTTTGATCGTTGGTCATGGTGGCTTCCCTGTGTCATGCGGTGCTGGCCCAAGGTTAGCATATTTATCATTTTCGTACGGTTTCAATATCTGCATCAAATCTGGCTGAGAAAATAACCTGACTGATTTTTATTATTTGTGCTGGCTAAATGCTCCTGTACATTAAACCTTAAGTTTCTGGTTGTTGGTGGGTTAGTCTACTGTTGTTTGTGTTTGCGTTTGTATTGGGTTGAAAACAAAGCGAGGGCAGCAATGAAACATCTGATCCGGTTACGATTGGGAATTGCTGCAGCCTATGCTTCTGTCATGATCCCCTTAACCGGGGCCATGGTTGGTTACCTGTATCACAGCAATTCCGAGTTAATGCTGAAAACCGCTGCCAACGATATGTCTGTGGCAACCCAAAGCGTACAGCGTGATTTTAAGGCCATGTTTGACCCCGTACGGCAAGTGGTCGGTTCAACCGTCGAACTTATTCGCACAGATTCCTCCAAAATTACCCAAGTCCAAGGAATGGGGTATTTCTATCGCCAGCTTCAGGCCATGCCACAGGTCTTTAGCCTGTACACCGGGTTTGCCGGAAAGGGCGATTTTTACCAGATTTTTCATATTCCTCCGTCGCTGAGGGCCTTGGGGCCATGGCAAAAGCCCTTAGAAAACGATGTGGAGTATGCGGTTCGCTACATTCACGATATTTCCGGTCAACGCAGCGACAATTATATTTTTTACGGGTCATGGGGTGATGTCCGCCATGTGGAACGTTCCAAGGCCACATACGATCCCCGAGTGCGCCCATGGTACAAGGCGTCCATGGACAGTAAGGATGTCGTGTTTTCGGATGCGTATGTGTATTCCAGCTCAAAACTGATTGGCGTGACCTTATCACAGCGCATAACCACATCTTCGGGTGTGTTGGTTGGTGTGGTCGGCGCGGACGTGACCCTAGATTCTTTGTCTTCGTTCCTACAAAGGACTCAAGTCGGGGACGGGGGCAGGGTATTTATCCTAGACGAAGATCTCCGCTTGGTTGGTCATAAGGACCCACGTATGGGCATCCGTATGGATGATGAGAAAGTACGCCTTTTGCCCGCGATTGAGGTAAAGGACTTTGTGACGGCGGAAGCCGTGCGCCAGTGGCAGGTTCGCAAGGTTAATGATTTCGAGTTCCCGTTTGACTTGGATGACCGCGATTACATGGCTTCGTTCAGTCAAATGCCAATTGGTGGTGGGCGCTATTGGACGATTGGGGTTTTGGTGGACAAGGACGAGTTCATCGGCCCGATCCGTGAAAACAGTCTGAAAATCTTATTTGGTGGTTTGCTGGTCATGTGTTTGGCAGCGTTTGCCATTTCCCGTCTTTCCAAAATGCTGACCGATCCCATCAATGCCATTGTTGCCCAAACTGACCGTTTGAAGATGTTTGATCTGGACGGGGATTTGAATGTCTCATCACAAATTCAAGAGGTTAAACAACTGACCACGGCGGTGGAAACTATGACGCGCAGCTTACGTAGCTTCAGCGTTTATGTGCCGAGGGAATTGGTGCGGGCGATTGTCTCCGGTGGGCCACAGGCAAACCTATCCTCCAGACGACAGCCGATGACGGTCATGATGTCGGATATTGCGGGGTATACCGCAGCCAGCGAGAAAGAACCGCCGGAAAAAGTCGTGCAGTTGCTCAATGAGTATTTTGAATGCATGACGCAGGAGATTCATATCAATCGCGGAATTGTCGATAAATACATCGGTGATGCGATCATGGCGATCTGGAATGCGCCACTTTATGACCCTCTCCATGTGGAAAATGCCTGCCGTGCGGTTTTGGCGTGTAAGGCCCGCAGCGAAATCTTGGCAGAAGATTTCGAGACCAGAGGCGATGCACCGTATACAACACGGTTTGGTGTGCATACGGGTGACGGCGTTATTGGCAACGTAGGGTCTTCGGATCGAATGCAGTATTCCGCCATTGGTTCCATGATTAACCTGACCTCTCGTCTGGAGGGGCTGAACAAGGTATATGGCACGCGCGTTTTGGTTTCAGAAGACGTGGCATTACAGGTTATGCCGCAGTTTCTTGCCCGATGTATTGACCGGGTTGTGCCCTATGGAACCACGCAGGCTGTGATGATCTATGAGTTGATTGGCGAGCGTCGAATTCTTGATGAAACGGGTCAATTGGATGGTGTGGAGCGGAAGTGTTCCCTCTGGCTGGTGGGGTTGCAGTTGTACTTTGATGCCAATTGGTTGGAGGCAATGGCAGCGTTTGGACAATTCCATGCCGAATTTCCAGATGACCCGGTAGTGCAGGTGTTTATCGAACGCTGCAAAGCCTATCAAAAATCACCGCCGCCTGAAAATTGGGGCGGGGCACAGCATTTGCGGGAAAAATGATTCTCAGTGCTTATATCCAAAGCAGATGAGGGTCTCTAACGAGCCTTTTTACGGCAGTTTCCCATGATCAGATGCACGCGGGAGCAATCGACGTAGGCTGTATGGGGGTGATTATGCTGAAAACAATCAGACTTCGGGCTGCTATCGCTGTAGTGTATTTTCTGGTGACCATTCCCTTGTTGCTCGGGGTTTCGGTGTACCTCTATACATCCAACAGTGAATTGGCGTTGCAGCATGCCGCGCAGGATATGCAAAAGGTTGCCCACGGTATCCGCAGGGACGTGGCAGCAATATTGAATCCCGTGCGTCGGGTCGTCGGGGCCACGGCGCAATTAATCAGAACCAGCCCCAATATTATGCAGACACCGCATTCAACAGAGTATTTCCGTGACCAATTGAATGCATTGCCTCAGGTCTTTAGCCTGTATGCCGGGTTTGCTCAGGATGGTGGGCTTTATCAGTTCTATCATATCCCCAACCATATTGAAAAACTGGGACCATGGAACAAAAGTCAAGGGGAACAGGTTAATTATGCCGTTCGCCATGTGGGGGGATCATCAGACAAACGGGATGAAAGCTATATTTTCTATGGGGACTGGAAAGATATTCGTTTTGTTGATCGCGCTGCCAGCCAATATGACCCGCGGCAGCATCAATGGTATAGGGAAGCAACGCAAAGTAACGATATCATTTTATCCGATGTTTTTGCTGATGCGCCGTCAAAGTTTATTGGTTTGACCATGTCCAAGCGCGTTATGTCGCCGTCTGGTGAACTGATTGGCGTCGTGGCGGCAGATGTTTCTCTTGATGCTTTATCTGTGTTTTTAAATGCAATGCAGATGGGCGCGAATGGTCGGGTGTTTGTTCTGGATGAGACCAATAATGTAGTGGGCGCAATAAGAAAAACATCGGCGGCGGATGATGATGATTTGGCCTCTGATCAGATTATAACAAAGGCGATCCAGCAGTGGCAGGGCGGTCAAAGTGCTGCTTTTGAATTTAAATCTCCGCTTCCCAAAAAGCTGTACGAAAAAGCACCGAAATATGTTCAGCGTTGGCTGACTGAAATTGAAAAAGACCTAAAATCCGTTTCATTTGAGCGGCATGAAGACTATTTGGCATCCTTTTCCAGATTTCCGCTTGAGGGCGGGCGCAGTTGGACCATTGGTATTTTGGTCAATAAGGAAGACATACTGTCCCCATTATATGCGAACAGCCTGCGGGTTGTGATGTTGGGGGGCGGGGTAATTCTGATTTTGTTTGTGGCCCTTATGTATGTATCCCGCTGTCTCAGTCATCCAATGAAGGCAGTCGTAAAGGAAGCAGACAGCTTAAGAAACCTTGATTTGTCCGAACCTTTTGAAACAACATCAAGAATTATGGAAATTCAGCAATTGATCTCGGCAGTGGATTCTATGTCCAACAGCCTGCGCGCGTTTGATCGATTTGTTCCGCGTAAACTTGTCACCAATATTGTGGATAATGGCAAAAACACAAATTTATCGTCTCGACAGGCGGAAATATCGGTTCTGGTTGCCCGGATTGATAACTTTTCTCAGATGCTGAATTTGCATTCCGCGCCAGATATTTTGCAATACCTGAACCTGTATTATGATCGTCTGACCGCAGTGGTTCATGACAATCGCGGGCTTGTTGATCGGTACGTAGAGGATACTATGTGTGCGATCTGGAATGCCCCGATTTCGGATCCCGTACATTTGGAAAATGCCTGTCGCGCAGTGTTGGCGTGCCATGAAGCGAGTATCAAGCTGGCGCAAGAGTGTTTGGAAGGTGAAGTTCCACACTTTCATGCAAAATTTGGCCTTCATATTGGAACTGCAGTGGTGGGTAAAATTGGCTCTTTTGACCGAGTGCGATACGCAGCCATGGGGCCAGTGGTTCAGTTGGCGACCAACCTTGAACATCTGAATTCTGTCTATGGGACAAATATTCTGGTTTCCGAAAGCGTTGTAGACCGCATTACCCCACAATTTGTAACCCGTCCGGTGGATATGGTGATGATGGATGGGCAGGATTATCCGATAAAAATCCATGAATTGATTGCAGAGCGCAGGCACTTGCAGAAAAAAGGGCAACTCGATCAGGCTGAGCAAATGTGTGAGGACTGGTCTTATGCTCTTGGATTGTATTTTGCCGGGCAGTGGGCGGAGGCCATTCGCGCATTTGAGGGCTATAACAACAAGTATCCTGATGATCCGCTGACGCCGCTTTTCCTGAAACGATCCGAAGATTATCAATTTGATCCACCACCGAATTGGGATGGTGCGCAGAAAAATCAGGACAAATAATGACAAAAAACCCGGAGCAACTGCATCCGGGTTTTTTGTGTCTTGTTGCAGAATGTGGCTTTAGGCGTCGTCACCAAAGCCATACTGTTCAGTGACAAAATCGATGTCTTTATCGCCACGACCGGACAGGTTGACCAAGATGGTTTTTCCTGGCAGTTCCGGTGCAATCCGCATGGCATAGGCAACGGCATGCGCGCTTTCCAATGCGGGAATAATGCCTTCCAAACGGGACAGTTGGTAAAATGCGTTCAGAGTTTCCTGATCATTGGCACTGCCATATTTTGCCCGACCCGTTAGTTTCAGATGGCAGTGTTCCGGTCCAACACCGGGATAATCAAGGCCACTGGCAATGGAATGTACTGGCGCAGGTTCGCCTGCTTCATCTTTCAGCATCAGGCATTTGAAGCCGTGGATCATGCCATCTTCGCCAAAGGTCATGGTCGCCGCATGCTCACCAAGCTTGGTTCCTGTGCCCATGGGCTCCACACCGTGCAGCTCAACGCCGGCATCGTCAATATAGCCACAGAAAATCCCCATGGCGTTCGAGCCACCACCAACACAGGCGGCAACAATGTCCGGGTGCTGCCCGACCAGTTCAAGGAACTGTTCACGGGATTCCTCACCAACGATCTTTTGGAAGTCACGAACCATTTTGGGGAACGGATGCGGCCCAACAACAGAGCCAATGGCGTAAATGGCGTTATCGGTCTGTTCAAGGTAAGAAATAAACGCGCTATCCACCGCCTCTTTCAACGTTCTGCCGCCAAAGCCGACAGGTACAACTTTGGCCCCCAGCAATTTCATGCGGGTGACATTGGGGTGTTCTTTGGCGATGTCCACCTCACCCATGTGGATTTCACATTCCATACCGAAGTAGGCCGCAGCGGTGGCAAGGGCCACGCCATGCTGACCTGCTCCGGTTTCTGCAATCAGTTTGGTTTTGCCCATGTGTTTGGCAAGCAGGGCTTCTGCCATACAGTGATTAAGCTTATGGGCGCCACTGTGGTTCAGGTCTTCGCGTTTCAGATAGATTTGCGCACCGCCATTGGGTCCGGCAACGGCCTGAGACAGGTTGCGGGCGTAATACACCGGTGTCGGGCGTCCCTGAAAGTGTTTGCGAATGTATCGCAATTCTTGTTGGAACTCGGCAGACAGGGAAAGACGGTCATATTCCTTGGCGATTTCTTTGAAGTGGGGCTCCAATTCCGGTGGAATGAACGCTCCACCATACTTGCCAAAGAAGCCATCGACATCAGGTTGATGTTTAAGATATGCGGACATTCGGTCCCCCCTTCGAAACTGCGACTGCTATTGACTTTAAGCAAAGAGGATATGGTTCTGGCGCAATATTGCGCAAATCTCAAGACAAGAGTGTAAAAAATATTGCCAAAGCGGCGGGTGACTTCTCGGTTTAAGTGGTGACCTGTGGTCATATGGTCAAAGTTTTAGGGGCATAATCAGCCTTGAGGCAGGTTTCAGTGTAAGGCGCGCCACAGTTCTTTCATGAACAAATTGATACTGTAATAGGTCTCTTGTATGACGTGCACTGAAGTATTGCGCCACCACATTCAGTATGTGGCGGCAGCACTTGATAAAGGACAGGGCTTTATGCGCTTACGGTTTATCGGTTCCGGGTCTGCTTTTACGACCGTATCGGGAACGTTCCAAAGCAACATGTTGTTTGAAACGAACGATCCTGAAACAGGTGAAGTGCGCCGTTTGCTGTTGGACTGTGGGACGGATGTGCGTTGGGGACTGCATATCCTTGGTCTAGAGGCCAAGGATATTGATGCGGTCTATGTCAGCCATCTGCACATGGATCACGCCGGGGGCATGGAATGGTTGGGTTTTGCCAATTATTTCTGTCACGAAGGTCGCCGTATTCCCCTGTATCTGGCAGAGCCATTGGCCGTGCCGCTATGGGACAATTATATGAAGGGCAGCATGGAACTGCTGGATTTCGGCTTGGCAGAGCTGGAAACCTTCTTTGATGTGCAGAAAGTTGAAACTGACGAAAGTTTTGTCTGGATGGGGGCACGTTTCCACATTGCTCCCATGGTCCACCTTCGCGGAGGTGGCTATATGATGTGGTCATACGGCTTGTTCGTGGAAACAGAGTCGGGCGGCGTGCTGGTGACAACGGATACGCGTTTCGAACTGGATAGGTTGCAGCCGTGGTATGACAAGGCGACCCACCTGATTTTTCATGATTGCGAGACCAACAGTAAGTGCTCAGCCGCACACGCACACTTTGATGATCTTGCCGGGTTGCCGGAAGATATTAAGGCCCGTATGTGGCTGTATCATATCAATGCACCCAACGCACCGGATGCCCACGATGCCGGATTCCGTGGAATCGTCACATCTGGACAGGTGTTTGATTTGGGGCGTCCGATTTCAGAGTGAGCTCATGCCCGGTGGTTTGGGGACATTAACGGCGTTCTCGCTGCGGATTGTATAAACCGGGATTGTCGTATCTGCGATGCGGATACTCATTTCCCCAAGGTAGCGCCATGCACCGCCGTGTGCGATTTTGAATTCTTCAGAGACCACAACCGGGCAGTTAAAGACCTTGGTTTGATCCTGCAGGCGTGCTGCACGGTTGGCGGCTTCGCCGATGACGGTGAATTCCAGTCGTTCGGGAACACCGATATTGCCATAGGTCACATCCCCCACATGCAGGCCAATGCCGAAACTGATTGGCTCTTTTCCGTCTTTTTCCCGTTTGCGATTAAGGATGTCCAATCTGCGCCAAGCTTCGCGAACGGCTTCGGCTGCGCTTAGGCAGGCCTCGGTGTCCTGAAACGTATCTGAAATCGGAATAATCGCCAGTGCGGCATCGCCGATATAGCGCAATACCTCGCCACCGTTATCAATCATCGCCCCGGCAACACAATCAAAGTAGTCGTTGAGCAAGGCCAGATATTCTTTACGGGGCAATTCCATGGAAAGGCGGGTTGAGTCTCGCAGATCACTGAATAGGATGACGGCTCGGGTTTCGATGCCATCACCGCGCCTGATTTGCCCTTTCATCACCATTTGACCAGGGGTGGTCCCCAGATAGGTCTGCATCAGGGTCTGGGTCAGTTCTTCGAACATGTAGACTTCGGAGATCCGGGTCAGAGATGGGATGAAATCATCAATGATTTTAAGTTGTTCGGCGGTGAACCCTCCCGGGGCGTCCGTTGTCATGCTAAATGCGCCATCAGGGCTCGGCAGACAGTGAAACCGCATGCGAAAAGCCACGTAATCTGTCGTCCCGTCCGTTTCCAGTGGAGCAGGGCGAGAGCCAAGACAAGCCCCGGTGCCAAGGTAATTGCGGCGCACGGCATAGGCACCGCCAATAATGATGTTGTAGACGGGGGTCAGATAGAAATCCGGGTTGTCTTCTTCCCAATCGTGGGGGATGTCTTCGGTTGTGATTTCGTTGGTCTCAGCATCCCAGAACATTACGCTGGCTTTGTATAGCGGATGCAAAATCGGTGCGCCAAAGGCGATTCTACGTGGCGCAAACCCCATGTCCTTCAGCATGTTGGCAAAGGTGATCATGCCGTCATCTGTCGCGTCTTCAAAGGTTTGGCTCCATGCCTCGCCATCCAGCCAGTCACGAATTGCATTAGCCCCTAACATCCTGCAATGTCTCCCGGTTTTCCCATGCCTTGCGGCATAATGATCTGGCATGGATTTTGTTCCTTTTTAAGCACGCAAAGCATACGGCATAACCGATGGATTAATACACATCTTTTGCACCCATTTTTTGGCGCGGCCCGGTTTTGTGAAGAAGAATCCCTCGTCCGTAGTTCGGCAGAGGCAAAATCCTGTAAGGATCGCCGATTCCGTTTTGATTGCGTAACGGGAATCTGCATCTGTAGTTGCATCATCGCTGGATATAAGTGTTGACGTGGGCAAGTGCGCACCGTTCAATATCTGGGTCTTGCATCGGGGGAATCGTCATGACATCAGCCCAGGAATTAATCTCTGCAGCCTTGGTGGCGCGGCAGAATGCTTATGCTCGCTATTCCGGTTTCGCAGTCGGAGCCGCAGTCGCAACCCCGGAAGGCCATGTGTTTACAGGCTGTAATGTGGAGAATTCTGCCTATCCAGAAGGTATGTGTGCGGAGGCATCGGCCATTGCCGCCATGGTAACGGCGGGCCATCAATCCATTGCAGCCATTGCTGTCGTTGGCGGTGACAAAGACCGGGTTTGCATGCCTTGTGGCGGGTGTCGTCAGAAAATTCAGGAATTTGGCACTGCCGAAACACGGGTATATGTTGCCACATCAGAAGGGCAGAAACTCAGGGACTGTACTTTGGCAGAAATTTTGCCTTTCGCTTTCAGTTAATTTCCACACGTATTCATTTTTGGTTTGGTTACGATATGAAATCCTTACGTTTAAAAGATCACGCAATCATTTCTGAAGTCGCCGACAAAATTCGTGCGGAACTGGGGGAATTCAGGCCAGAGGTCGGCATGATACTCGGCAGTGGGCTTGGCGAGATTGCAACGCTTGTTACTGATCCGATTCAATTTCCGTATTCCGAATTGCCCGGGTTTCCACGGTTAACGGTTGAGGGTCACGCCGGGCGCTTGGTTCTTGGTCACTTGGGTCAAAAACGTGTCGCGATTTTGCAGGGTCGTGTTCATGGCTATGAAAGCGAACGTTGCGATGGTATGGCGGTTCCGGTTGGCGTTTTGGCAGAATTGGGGTGCCTTGATCTGATTGTTACCAATTCTGCCGGGTCGTTGCGTGAGGATGTTACGCCGGGGCATGTGATGATGATTACGGACCATATCAACCTGACTGGGGCCAATCCGTTAAATGGTACCAGCGGCAATGGTCGCTTTGTGGATATGACAAATGCTTATGCCCCGGAGCTCCGTGAACGATTTCAGGATGTAGCAAAGTCTGAGGGACTGGACCTTGCCGAAGGGGTTTACATGTGGTTTATCGGTCCGACCTTTGAAACTCCGGCTGAAGTTCGGGCGGCAAAAATTCTTGGTGCCGATGCGGTGGGGATGTCCACAGTGCCGGAAGTGATGTTGGCTCGGGCTTTGGGGTTGCGGGTAGTGGCCTTTTCATTGATTACAAATCTGGCGGCGGGGCTGGGCACTGAGTATCTTTCCCATGCCCGGACCTTGGCGCGGGCGGCAAACGGTGCCATAAACCTGAAGAAACTGTTGTTAGCGTATATGGAGGACGGTGCGTGAGCACTTTGCAAACACGTAAGGATTGGGCGCGACGGATTTTGTCGCTGATGGATTTGACCAGCCTGAATGAAACCGATGACGATCCGGCGATTATTGCACTGTGTGAGCGTGCTCTCGAATCCCCGGTCAAACCGGCAGCCGTATGCGTTAATCCGGCTCTTGCCATGGTGCCGATTATTGTCCTGCGGGAAAGTGGCATTCGCTCTGCGACCGTTGCCAACTTTCCGAACGGCGATTTGAATACACCGATCACGTCATTTGAGATCTTGCGCTCAGTCAACGACGGCGTAGAGGAAGTGGACGTTGTCTTCCCTTATCGCGCTTGGGCCAAGGGTAAAGAAAGTGAGTGTGAGGAATTTGTCGAAGCGGCAAAATCCGCTTGTGGTGTACTGGCTAAGCTGAAAGTTATTCTGGAAACCGGTGAAATGGCAGATGCGGAGATGATAGACGGTGCCGCACGTCTTGCCATTGATAAGAGCGCTGACTTTATCAAGACCTCGACCGGAATGGTTCCGGTGAATGCGACGCTAGAAGCGGCAGAGGTCATACTAAAAGCCATTGCCGATACCAACCCGGACTGTGGGTTTAAGGCCTCTGGTGGCATCAAGACATTGGAAGACGCAGTTTCCTATGTCCGTCTGGCGGAAAAGATTATGGGGCCGGAATGGGTCACTCCTGAACATTTCCGCATTGGTGCCAGCAGCTTGATGCAGCATTTGCTGGATATTCTGGACGAGGCAGAAGACCGCCCGTTTGATACGGATGCTGTTGTGGCCCCGGCATGTTTAATGCCGCAGGAAATTATTCGCCGTAAACGCGATGGTCATGAACTTTCTGACGACGACATTTCCAACTTTATCGCCGGGTTGAGTGATGGCAGCGTCAATGATGCGCAATTGGCGGCATTTACCATGTCTGTGTTCTTCCGCGATATGACAGATCGGGAATGTGGCACCATGACCCTCGCCATGCGGGATTCCGGTACGATTTTGAACTGGCAGGAACTTGGTTTGGGCGATGCCCCGATCATTGATAAGCATTCCACCGGAGGAGTAGGGGATAAAGTCAGTTTGATCCTTGCGCCTTTGGTTGCGGCCTGTGGCGTCAAAGTTCCGATGATCTCCGGTCGCGGATTGGGGCATACGGGCGGCACACTGGATAAGTTGTCCAGCATTCCCGGTTATGCGGTCGCACCGTCGCAGGACAAGTTCGCAGAGGTTATCCGCTCTGTCGGCTGCGCCGTGATCGGGCAAACCGATGACTTTGCCCCGGCAGATCGCCGGATGTATGCAATTCGGGACGTATCCGGTTCGGTGGAAAGCCTGCCGTTGATTGTCGCCTCCATTCTATCGAAAAAACTCGCAGCGGGTCTGAACGGGTTGGTGTTCGATGTGAAATCCGGCTCTGGGGCGTTCATGGCGGATGATGCCGCGGCCCATGCCTTGGCCTCCCGTCTGGTTAAAGTTGCCAAGGCTGCCGGACTTCCGGCGTCTGCGGTCATCACCGATATGAATCAGGTTTTGGGTCGTCATGCCGGTAATGTGCTGGAGGTGGCGGAAACTGTTTCGTTCCTGACCGGAACCAAACAAGACCCATATTTGCGGGAATGTGTGTTGGCCTTGGGTGAAGATATGCTCAAACTGGCGGGACATGCGCCGGATACGGTTCGTGCAAAACTTGAACAGGCATTGGATACAGGAGCCGCAGCAGAGGTCTTTGGCAAAATGGTCAGTGGCTTGGGCGGCCCGACTGATTTCCTTGACCGTCATACGGCCTATCTGGCGACGGCCCCGGTCGTGAAACCGGTGTATGCCAAAGAAGCTGGCTACATTGCGGAAATCAATGTGCGTGAAGTCGGCCTTGCCGTGATTGATCTTGGCGGCGGGCGCACCCATCATGAGCAACCTATTGATTTGGCGGTCGGTATTGCCGATATCCAGAAGGTAGGAGACGAGGTGCATGCGGATCGTCCGGTCTGTATGCTCCATGCCCGTGATGATGCAAGCTGGGATCGTGCTGCAGCACGCATCCGCAGCGCGGTGAAGGTTTCGTTTGAGGCTGTAACTGCACCTGCATTGATCCATGGGCGGATTGACGTAGAGTAATGGAGGTCGCCATGGGCCGCGCGTTTGTTCTGGTTTTGGATAGTTTTGGCATTGGTTCCGCGCCGGACGCCAAAGATTTTGGTGATGACGGTGCAAATACGTTGCTCAGCATTGCCAAAGCCTGTGCAGATTCAGATCGCGGCCCATTGTATTTGCCCAACATGACGGCCCTTGGCCTCGGGCAGGTCGCGCATATGGTCTGTGGTGAGGTCCCGCCGGGATTGGAAACGGCTCGACCCTTGCGCGGGATTTACGGTGCCGCGCAAGAAGTCAGCAATGGCAAGGATACCCCCAGCGGTCATTGGGAAATGATGGGGGTTCCCGTGCGTTTTGATTGGGGCTATTTCCCTGATGATAGCCCAAGTTTCCCTAATGCCCTGACCGATGCCTTAATCAAACGCTGTGGATTGCCCGGATTGCTTGGTGATTGCCATGCTTCCGGCACGGAAATTATTGCGGAACTTGGCGATGAGCATGTGCGTTCAGGTAAGCCGATTGTGTATACATCCGCGGATTCCGTGTTCCAGATTGCCGCCCACGAAGATCATTTTGGTCTGGATCGCTTGTACGAGGTTTGTGCAGCGGCACGGGAACTGGTGGACAGCTATAATATCGGGCGTGTGATTGCCCGCCCGTTTATCGGTGAAAACGGTATCTATACGCGCACGGCAAATCGTAAGGATTATGCGGTGCCGCCTCCGGCTCCTACGTTGCTGGATATTGCCAAAGACGCCGGACGGAAGGTCATCGCCATTGGTAAGATCGGTGACATTTTTGCACATCGGGGGATGACGCAGGAAATCAAGGCCGATGGTAATATGGCCCTGTTTGATGAAACCCTAAATGCGGCGAAAACGGCACCGGGTGGTTCACTGATCTTCAGTAATTTCGTGGACTTCGACAGCCTGTATGGACATCGGCGCGATGTATTCGGCTATGCCGATGCTTTGGAGGCTTTTGACCGTCGCCTGCCAGAGCTATTGCCCCTGTTGCGCCCCGAGGACATTGTCATTTTGACCGCAGACCATGGCTGTGACCCCACATGGAAGGGGACAGATCACACACGGGAATGGGTGCCGATCCTTGTGTGCAGTAAGCGGTTGGATGCCAAATCAATCGGTCTTCGGTCCAGTTTCGCCGATATTGGACAAACTATTGCCCGTCATTTTGATTTGCCGCCATTGAATGAAGGCCGGGCTTTCCTTCCCTGACCATTGTGCCGTATAGTCCCGCCATACAGTTTATCCAGCGAAGAGTTATCGTATGTGCGGCTTTACAGGTTTTCTGGACACTTCCGGTGTGCTTTCCCCCAATGACTTGGAAACGGAAGTCATCGCCATGCGCGATACCATTGTGCATCGGGGGCCGGATGCCGGTGGGGTGTGGGTTGATGCAGAGGCCGGGGTGGCTTTGGGCCATCGCCGTTTGTCCATTATTGACCTGTCCGAAGCCGGGCATCAGCCTATGGTCTCGTCCTGTGGTCGCTTTGTCATTGCTTACAACGGTGAAGCGTACAATACGGATGACTTGCGTAACGAATTGATTGCCAAGGGGCGACCGTTCCGTGGACATTCAGATACGGAAGTTATTGTCGAGGGGTGCGCAGTTTGGGGCATCCGAGGGACTATTGAACGCTTAATCGGTATGTTTGCGGTTGCGGTATGGGATCGGCAAACTCGGCAACTCTCCCTAATTCGGGATCGCCTTGGGATCAAGCCGCTGTACTGGATGCAGCAGGGCTGCCGTTTTGCCTTCGGATCCGAACTGAAAACATTACGGGCCATGTCCGGTTGGCAGCCGGAGTTGCATCGAGGCGCTGTGGCATCCTTCATGCGCCATACATGGATTCCGGCTCCGCATACTATTTATCAGAATGTGTTTAAGCTGGAACCCGGTGTGCTTCTGACACTGGCTGATGGGCAGGTAAAGCAAGAAGCTTATTGGTCTGCAGAACACGCGGTTAAAGCCGCGCAATCGGTTAAAGGTCAAATGTCAGACCAAGAGGCCGAAGATGCTCTTCATGATTTGCTGACCGATGCGGTGCGTCGCCGCATGGTGTCTGATGTACCGCTGGGGGCGTTTTTGTCGGGCGGTATTGACTCATCGACGGTGACGGCCTTGATGCAGGCAGGCAGTGCCCAACCCGTACGCACGTTCTCGATCGGTTTTCACGAGGAAGGCTATAACGAGGCCGTTCATGCGAAGGCTGTTGCGCAACATTTGGGGACCGAACATACAGAATTGTATGTGGATCCGGCACAGGCATTGGATGTGATTCCAAAATTGCCGGATATGTTCGATGAACCGTTTGCCGATTCATCGCAAATTCCCACTTTCCTTGTGTCACAAATGACGCGTCAGCATGTCACCGTGGCTCTGTCCGGCGATGGTGGTGACGAATTGTTTGCCGGATACAATCGCTATTTCTGGGCCAACAGGTTTTACCAGCTGTCACGAAAAGTTCCGGGTGTGGTTCGTTCGCTGGCAGCATCAACTGCGGCCCTGACACCGGAAGGATTGATTGGCATCGGGTTGAAGTTGAAGGGGGATAAACGTTCTCCGGCTTTAATGAAAGATCGCCTGTTAAAAATTGCACGCATTCTGCCGCACTCCAACCCGGATGATATTTACCGCAGTTTGTTGACGCATTGGGACGGGGCAGTGCCGGGTGCTGATGAACCCAAAGGGCGTTTATGGGATGATACAGTCGCGGATTGGCTCCCAGACTTTACCGAGCGGATGCAGCTTTTGGATCTGTGGGGGTATTTGCCGGATGATATTCTGACGAAAGTCGACCGCACATCTATGGCGACCTCGTTGGAGGCGCGGGTTCCGCTTTTGGACCATCGCGTGGTTGAGTTTGCGTGGACCCTGTCACCGGAGCAAAAAATCCGGAATGGCGTGGGTAAACATATGTTGCGGCAGGTTCTGTACCGCTATGTACCGAAAAATTTGATTGAACGACCCAAAGTCGGTTTTTCCATGCCGGTTGCAGAATGGTTGCGTGGCCCGTTGCGGGATTGGGCAGAAGATCTTCTGGACGCGAATACCTTGCGGGCGGATGGAATTTTGGATGTTGAGCAAATCCGTAAAGCTTGGGATGAACACCAGAGCGGTCGCCGCAATTGGCAGTATCACCTGTGGGCGGCGATCATGTTCCAGGCGTGGAAGGCACGTTGGTTGCCTTAGGCGTTATTGGGCTTCTGTCTCAGTTTCTGCCTCTGGTTTTGTTCCTGACCATGAGGAAATGGCCTGTCTAGCTTTGTCCTGATGGGCTCGGTTGACCTGAAGTTTGATTTCCAGATGGCGTTTTTCGTCCTCGTCATCGGTATCAATGTGTTCGAGCCGTTCAAGCAGTTTGTTTTCTTTCTTTTCAAGCTTGTGGAGCAGTTCTTCGACAGCCAATTCTCGACGGGAGCGTTTTGTGCGTTCCCCCCCGAGTAACGAATCTAACAAGTCGATGATTTTTCGGGTTTTCATGATTTTCCTCGAGCAAGACGGGATAGATCGTCTTCGTTCAGGTTCAGCATGCGTTCTGCATCCGTATGGTGTTCCTCTGTTTCGCCAAACAGAATACGCGCAATATCAATCAATGCCCAGATAATGCTTTGTGTGTATCTGAGGTCATTGAGCAGAGACATGCCCATGCGCGCGGTAATTTTTCCATCCCTAATCATGGCTTCCAATTCGCCGGATGCAGAGGCATCGTCCTGCATGAATTTAACCCGAATGGCTTCTAGGCCAAGGGTTTCACGCGTGGTTTCCGGTTCATTCCTTATGATGTCAATTGCACGGATGGTGTCACCGATGCTGACCCGCAGGTGATTGTATTTGTCACGAATGTAGGGGTTTTTGTGGTGAATATACTGGGTCAGGTTCGGGCGTAAGTGTTTGGTTTCTTTAACGCATGTGACAATAGATCGGCAGGCGGCTTGATAAGCGCGCAGATGTTCAAGGTCGCCGCCGTGACGTGTCACGTTACGGGTAATGGTTTCCAAAATCGCCGATGACAGACTTTCAACCCTTTGCGCATATTGGTCGTCAAGATCGATGGTGATCAAATCATTACTGGTTTTAATCGCGTCATGAAGCAGGGTGTGACTGAACAAAATGCGACGATGAAAGTGCAGCCCATGGGCCATAATCTCGATTGCATTGTCGTATAGACGAGCCAGTTCCTGAACCATTGCCGTGTTTAGAGTTTCTGGAAACGCTTCTGTCGCAGCGGTCAAATACATGGGCTGTAGTCCCGGAGTTCTGGGAACTGGCATCAGGCGTTTAAGATAAGGAATCATTGCTGGGATCAATGGCGTGAGCAGCAGCACGCCCAGCGAATTGAACAGGGTGTGGAACAGGGCCAGCTTTAGTGTGGCATCGGTGTCTGAAAATCCAAGAAAATCAGATAAAGTTTCAACCACCACCAGAGTTGGTTCAATGGTCGCAATGATGATGGTGCCGGTCACGACGTTAAAAAATAGGTGCGCGACAGCCAAACGTTTGCCCTGAATGTTGGCACTCAGCGCACCGATAATTGCGGTGATTGTCGTGCCGACGTTGGCGCCGATGGATAGGGCAATGGCGGCTTGGAAATCTATCTGTCCGGCGGCTAATGCAGTCAGAATCAAAACCAGAGTTGCATGGCTTGATTGCATGATAACGGTTGCAAGTGCGCCAAAAAGGACAAATAGTAAAATGCCCTGCAAGCCTTCGACCTGAATTTGTGTCAGATCAAAACCCTGACTGAAGGCATCGAAACCATCTTTCATGAAGGCAATGCCAAGAAAGATAAAACCAAGTCCTGCCAGAATGTCACCGGCACCTTTGGCTTTTTTGCCGGGTAGGAAGACCAAAATAATACCCAAGGCCAGCATCGGCATGGCATAGGCCGATATTTTGACCTTCAGGCCGAAAGCCGCAATCAACCATGCCCCGGTTGTTGTGCCAAGATTTGCACCAAAGACGATGCCGATTCCAGCGGCAAGATTGATGAGACCGGCACTCAGAAACGAGATGGTGATTACCGACACCAACGAACTGGATTGCATAATGGTTGTGCTGACAACACCGAATAAAAGACTGCGAATGCGCCCCGTGGTGCAGGCCTTCAGGATGTTTTCCAACATTCCGCCAGTGAAAGCCTGAAACCCGGCTTCCATAAAACGCATACCAAACAGGAAGACGGCAACCCCTGCGGAAATTGTCGCAAAAGATTCAGATGCGTTGAAAATATAAAGCAGGGCAGGTATCGCCAAAAACAACGCCACAGAGCCGCTGGCTGATTTCAAGGTCTTGAATATAGTTCCAAAACGAGTGGCATCTGCTTGCATTTCTACCTTAGATATTTACAGAAGTCATCGGTGCTCAGCGGTTTGTCGATATAATACCCTTGGGTAATGTCACAATTAATGTTGCGTAAGAACCGCATTTGATCTTCGGTCTCAACGCCTTCTGCAACCACATCAAGGCTAAGGCTATGCCCCATGGTTACGATTGCTCGTACCAGCGAATCCGCAGCAGGTTCACCCACGGGGATCATAAAGGAGCGGTCGACTTTTACGGTATTGACCGGGAATTCCCTAAGATAACTGAGGGCAGAATAACCAGTGCCGAAGTCATCAACCGCCAGACGCACGCCTTTTGCGCTCAGGCGGTTCATGTAGTCCACAATATCTGATGAATTTAGGGCAAAGAGTCCTTCGGTGATTTCAATTTCCAGCATATGCGGGGGGAGGTTATGAACCTCCAGCATATGCATGACATCCGTGACAAAGGTGTCGTTCATAAATTGCTTGGGAGACGCATTGATGCTGATGCGGAATTCTTCCGGCAGTCGATCTCGCCACTGGGCAAGTTGCGCACAGGCGGATTCCAGAACGAATTTGCCAATTGGCTCAATCATTCCGGTGTCTTCTGCCATTTTGATAAATTCAAATGGGTTGACCGGGCCAAGTTCCGGGCAATTCCAACGGAGTAAGGCCTCTGCGCCGACCAAATCCTGAGTTATGGTGTTGACTTGAGGCTGGTAGACCAGATGCATTTCCTCACGGGTCAATGCCCCGCTAAGCAGAGATTCCATGCGCAGGCGACGCATGGCATTTTCGTTCATGGATGGATGGAATGAACTGCAATAATTTCTGCCGCATTCTTTTGCGCTATACATGGCGGCATCGGCATTCCGCATCAGGATTTCCAGTTCTTTTCCATCATCAGGATAGATGGTCAAGCCAATGGATGCGGTTGTGGTGATGGAATGAGCCAAAATTGCAAACGGTTTTTCGAACGCTTTTAGGATGTTGTTGGTGACAATCCGCGCATGATCCTTGTTATTCAGATCGGGAATGATGACCAGAAATTCATCACCGCCAAGGCGGCCGACTGTATCGCTGGCACGAATGCAGGTCATCAAACGTCGTGCGGCCTGACGCAACAAATCATCACCATAGGTGTGCCCAAGGGTGTCGTTGACTTTTTTGAAGCCGTCCAAGTCAATAAACGCGATCCCCACACAGGCATTATTACGGCTGGCGCGGGTTAGAGCCTGACTTAGGCGGTCGGTGACCAGAATGCGGTTCGGAAGTTTTGTCAGTTCATCATAATGGGCTTGGTACAAAATGCGTTTTTCGTGTTCTTTACGGACAGAGATATCTTCCTTAACCGCAATAAAACGTGAGATTTCACCGTCTTCCCGCCGAATGGGGGAAATGGAAATATGTTCCCAAAACAACTCGCCATTCTTTTTACGGTTCAGGAACTCGCCCCGCCATTCCTGCCCTGCAATAATGGTCTGCCACAAGTCTTTGTACTGGATTGGAGATGTGAAGCCCGATTTCAGCATGCTGGGTGTGTTGCCAATGGTTTCTTCCAGTGTGTATCCGGTAACCTGACAAAAACGTGGGTTCACATATTCAATGACGCCATTGACATCGGTAATCATGACCACGACGGGGCTTTGTTCCACGGCGCGAGACAGGTTTTTCAGGTTGTTTTCATTATATTTGCGCGCAGAAATATCACGGGCTTCCAACAACAGGAATGCAATGTCGTTTTCTGTCATCGCATGCAGGGTCCATTCCACGTATCGTTCCGGTGTTTCGGGGGTCGATAACATGGTTTCCATAACCCGTGGTGGAAGTCCCGGTGTGCCCGGGGTTTCCTGTAGACATTTTGTGACACCATCCGGAAAAAACAGGTTGGGGGCTGCGCCAATCATGGCATTTGGCAGCGTGCCAACCAGTTCAGCGCCTTTATGGCTGGCGTCCAAAATGACCTGTGGCGAGCCAAGGCTGATGCAGAAAAATGCCTTACCGATTCGGTCCAGAAGTTGCAAGCCTTGGGAACCGGCAATGGACAATTCGCTTGCGGTTCTGCTGTCTTCGGTCAGTGTTGCACGTTCTGTCGTATGGGCTGCCGGGGGCAACGTGGATTGATCGTGCGGTTCCATGAGGTCTCGCGATGTTGTTTGGACCGATACTTATTGATCATCATAACCTGCATTGAGGCGGAATCCTATATTTAGGGCGAATTAATTGACAACGCTTAAGAAATTATTTTTGGGGAGATATGCATCTGCGACGCTGGGTTAATTGTCATTAGATAATTGTCGCGTTTATGGGTTGTCGTGTTGTCGGGGCGGTCAGGTCATCCCATATAGAAGTAATGGAGGTGTGTTTGTCCGGGGCTATTTGCCGTTATGTGCTTTGCCCGCCAGACTATGGCCGAACAGCGGACCCTTGCAGGAGGATGTGGCTATGTCTACGACCCACACGCGAGATGCCATCCAGAAAATGATTCTCGCATCAGTTAAGATCGTTGAACGTATGTCAGGCCGGGATGCAACGGTAAACGGGATTCTGTCCGGTTTGCGTCACCTTAGGGATGTCGTTGTCATGCAGGGCGGGGAGGATGCGGGCCATACATTTGATGATAGCGTGCGCGAGCATGTTCTCAGCCGGGTTTTGGCTGAGAAAGTCAAAGGACCGGATCTGATAAAGGTTACTTTACCGTCCAGTACGTTGGCTTCATCGAAGGCCTCAGCCATTATTCGTGATGTGTCTGAATCCTGTTTGGTCCTGAATAGTGTGGCGCAGGACGAGGGAATATTTGCACACACGGTCATTGGCCTTTTGGACCAGTTAATTGATCGCTTGGGTGGATCACCGGACTGGGCCGAATTGCAGGATGCGTTGAAAATGGCAGAACCATCTCAGGTCTGGGAAGTATCGCCGATCAAGGGCAGTGTGACCCTTCATTAAATCTTACGGTACTTGTGCGATATGCCTTGATGGCCTCCATCGTTATTGATGGAGGCCATGGGCTTACATGGCTGATTTCGTCAAAAGCAGCGACGTCCCGGATTTTTGGCCAAATAGTCCTGATGATAATCTTCAGCAGGCCAGACTTTTTGTAGTGGTTCAATTTTGGTTGCAATTGGCGCGGGATAGGTCTGGCGCTGTGTTAGCTCATTTATGGCAGCTTCGGCAGCAGACTTTTGCTCTCCTGATGTGGGGAAAATCGCAGATCGGTATTGAGTCCCAATATCCGGGCCTTGGCGGTTAACCTGTGTCGGGTCATGCAGTGTAAAAAAGACATCCAAAAGCTGACGATAACTGACTTGATCCGGGTCAAAGGTCACTTGTGCCACTTCCGCGTGCCCAGTGGTCCCAGAACAGACCTGACGATAGGATGGGTGGTCGATTGAACCACCGCAGTAGCCAACCATCACATCTTTTACTCCATGTATTTTTCTGAACTGCGCTTCAACGCCCCAGAAACACCCGGCTGCAAAGACTGCCTTTTCGGACTCGGTCATACCGTTGCCCTCCACGTCATTTAACACTCCGTTATGTCATGTAGGTATCCTCAGTCAGTGCGTCGAGAAGTTTCGCTTTGAACTCCAAAAGAATATGCAATGCGGGAATGGCATAGCTACCGTACCAGGCAAGGGCTTCACCCGTGAGGATGTAAACTTGAGGGCAACCGGACGCTGCACGTACGCTTGGGCAATGGGCTTCGGTAAAAGTGTAAGGTTCCGTGGTCAGGGCAATGGCATCAACCTTAGACGCCAAAGCGCCAAGATCATCAAAGACTGCCTTTTCGGACTCGGTCATACCGTTGCCCTCCACGTCATTTAACACTCCGTTATGTCATGTAGGTATCCTCAGTCAGTGCGTCGAGAAGTTTCGCTTTGAACTCCAAAAGAATATGCAATGCGGGAATGGCATAGCTACCGTACCAGGCAAGGGCTTCACCCGTGAGGATGTAAACTTGAGGGCAACCGGACGCTGCACGTACGCTTGGGCAATGGGCTTCGGTAAAAGTGTAAGGTTCCGTGGTCAGGGCAATGGCATCAACCTTAGACGCCAAAGCGCCAAGATCATCAATGGTTGGGTAAAGATCGTCCAGTATGAGGCAGGGTCATGCCCACGGCATCCAGCATGCTTCCCGCATATGTGCGCGCAGAGACCGTCATCCATGGTTCTTTCCAAATCAGAGGAAGAACGCATAGAGAAGGGGTGGAGGACTTCATGTTTTGAGCCAAGGTTAAGGCAGCTTTTAGGTTTTTGCTGAGTTCGTTGGCTTTATCATGACAATGAAAGGTTTGGGCAAAGAGGTCAAAAATCGCCAGATTGTCTTCGGGTGTTTTCGGGTGAACCAGTATCGGAACTGCGTTGCAGCTTTTGATAAGGGGCAAGATATCCTTGCTGTTCTCCTCGGGGCAAATCAGTACGTGGGTCGGCTTAAGATCACTGAAACGTTTGGCATCAACGGTTTTCGGGCCTCCGACAGACGGAATGCCGGGCATATGTTCAGCTGGTGAAATGCAGTAGTCAGTCCGCCCAATCACGGCGTGACCAAGGCCAAGGCTGAAACACAGATCAGTCAGGCTCGGAACCAAAGATATGATGCGAAAATCGGATGCGGACGACATGATATAGGCTTTCAATTTGTAAGAATAGATTGCTTTCAGACTATCCCGAGGTTGCTGTTTCGGACAAGTCAGGGTATTGCAAGGCTGGTATTTCTCAGTGGTTGGAAGGAAAAGACTTTGGCACCGCCCGTATTGTACCTGAAAGACCTTTCATTGCGATTTGGCACCAAGGTGTTGTTTGACGGTACGGAAATGGCCGTATCACAGGGTGATCGTATTTGCCTTGTTGGGCGAAATGGTACGGGTAAATCCACACTGTTAAAAGTCGCCGCCGGGTTAATTCATCCCGATGATGGCGAGCGCTTTGTGCAACCGGGTGCGCGCCTCGCCTATTTGCCGCAGGAACCTGATCTCAGCCAATTTCCAACAGTTGCCGAGGCAGTCGCTGCCGGATTGCAAGACGAAACCGAAATGTTTCGGGTCGAAATTCTGGCGGATGAACTGAATTTTGACTTGTCCGCCAACCCGTCGGCATTGTCCGGTGGTGAAGCCCGTCGTGTTGCCATTGCTCAGGCCTTGGTCAGTGAGCCTGATGTTTTGCTTTTGGATGAGCCGACCAACCATTTGGATTTGCCGACAATTGAATGGCTTGAAACACGATTGGGCAGCTTCGCCGGTGGGTTAGTGGTTATCAGTCACGATAGATCGTTTTTGAACCGATTGACCCGGCAAGTGGTCTGGCTTGACCGCGGTGTAGCCCGGCGTCTGGACAAAGGTTTTGCCGAATTTGATACCTGGGCGGAAGAGGTTCTGGAAAAAGAAGCGGTTGAACGCGCAAAGCTGGACAAGAAAATTGCCGTAGAGACTGCGTGGTCGCGGGAAGGGATATCCGCTCGTCGTAAGCGTAATCAGGGGCGGCTGCGGGCTTTGGCTGGGCTTCGTCAAGAACGGGCTGAACAGCGGAGTCAAATTGGCAAAGTCAAGATGACAGCCGACAGTGGCGGTGCGTCCGGCAAACTGGTGCTTGAGGCAACGGACATTTCCTATGAATGGGACGGTGTAGAAATCATTAAACCAACATCATTGCGTGTACTACGCGGTGATCGAGTTGGTGTGGTTGGGGCAAATGGTGCCGGCAAGTCAACCCTGTTAAAGATTTTGATGGGGGTTTTGCAACCCAAAACCGGGATGGTTCGTCTGGGGACAAATTTGACGACAGTCTATTTGGATCAGGGGCGGGATGCGCTGAATCCCGATGCGACGGTTTGGGAGACTTTGTGTCCCAAAGGCGGCGATCAAGTCATGGTGCAGGATCGCCCACGGCATGTTGTGTCCTATATGCGGGACTTCTTGTTTGACGATGCACAGGCGCGCAGTCCTGTTGGGTCTTTGTCCGGCGGTGAGCGTAACCGTTTGCTGTTGGCAATGGCACTGGCGAAGCCGTCCAATTTTCTGATTTTGGATGAGCCAACCAACGATCTGGACATGGAAACATTGGATTTGTTGCAAGAAACGCTGGCTGATTATTCCGGCACCGTGATTGTGGTGAGCCATGATCGTGATTTTCTTGACCGGGTCGTGACATCAACGTGGGCATTGGAAGGGGACGGCCTGGTCGGTGAGTATGTGGGTGGCTTTACCGATTATCGCCGTCAGCAAGAGTTAGCCCGTGACGCAGCAAGCCCGGTGCAGGATGAGGTTACCGTCAGCATCAGAAAAAAACCTGCTGATGCACGGGCGCCTAAAAAACAGACCAAGCTCAGTTACAAAGATCAAAGGGATTGGGAGCTTCTGCCTCAGAAAATCGCTGATTTGGAGGCAGAACAAAAATCGGTAGAAGCCAAACTGGGTGACCCTGATCTATTTGCAAAGAACCCAGATGAATTTGCAGGCCTATCCGCCAAGCTGGATAAGATTGCCGCTGACATCGCCTCAGCAGAAGACCGCTGGTTGGAGCTGGAGATGCTGCGCGAAGACTTGGCAAACTGAAATCTAATCTTTCAGGGTTTTTAGGTAGTTAATAATTGCGGCACGGTCTTCGGCTTTTTGTGCGCGGGTGATCATGCTGGTTTTGACGCGTTTCTCCCCGGTCGAGTTCTTAAGGAACTTGATCGGGTTTTTCATGTATGCGTCCAAGGTTTGGTCATCCCAGACCAAACCTTGCTGCCCCGCCTGTTTCATGCTGTCGCCATATTTCGTATACGACGGGTTGGATGCAGCGTTTTTTCCATAAATTCCATAGAGATTAGGCCCGATTTTAGCCGGTTCGCCTTTGTTGAATGTATGGCAAGCTATGCACAGCCGGATGGCTTTGGGTGGCTTTGCCATTTCAGCAGAAGCTGGAACGGATGTGATGCAGGTCATAATACCCAACGCTGCAGGTATGGCATAAGACAATGGAGACATGCGGTAACCCCGGTGTTGATGTGAAGGCCAAATCATCGCGCGACGATTTAGCCTTTCATGGTTTTAGCGGTGTGACAAGTCAAGCTTGAAGACGCAGGTTCGATTGTCGTGGTTGGGTAAAGTGCAGTAAAGTGTGAAGGTGATCTCATAACCAAATTGTCAAGTTGGTCTTGTCTAAACCGTGTTATGATGTATTTTGATTAGATCAGTGCTGCTTTGCGGGCTGATGTATCCGGTGTGTATGTTGCAACTGGATAGAACGATGAAAACTCATATTGCTCTATGGAGGATGTGATGAACACCTTGAAAATCTGTCGACCGCTCGCCAGCGACAGCGGCTACGTAGTGTACTAGCCGCAATTTAACGCCCGGTTCCTCTGAATTCGCTTTAACGAGGGTGCCGGGGTCAGACGTTCAGTCACAGACTGAAATCTGACGACAAGAAAAGCGTCCACCTTTTTGCTAAGGAGCTTTTGGTTATGGCGACGATTAATTTACCTGCTGTAACTGGTGAACGCGGACTGCAAGGCTATTTGCAGGCGATCCGTGAATTCCCTGTGTTGTCTGTTGAAGAAGAACAGAAGTTATCCCGTGATTACGTCGAACATGGCACTATTGATGCTGCCCATCGGTTGGTGACAAGCCATTTGCGTCTCGTGGCAAAGATCGCCATGGGGTATCGCCACTATGGGCTGCCGGTTGCCGATCTGATTTCCGAAGGAAATGTCGGGTTGATGCGTGCCGTCAAGAAATTTGACCCGGATAAAGGTTTCCGTCTGTCCACCTACGCCATGTGGTGGATTAAGGCCGCAATCAACGAATACATCTTGAGCAGCTGGTCCATGGTAAAAATCGGGACGGTTGCGGCTCAGAAAAAGCTGTTCTTTAACCTGCGTCGTGCCAAGGCTGCGCTTGGCCTCTATGATGAAGGCGATATGGAGCAGTCCGCGGTTAAGCAAATTGCTACCGATTTGGACGTGCCTGAAGACGAAGTTGTCAGCATGAACCGCCGCTTGTCCCGCGTGGATTCAACCTTGAATGCGCCGGTTGGCGAAGATGTTGGTGTGGACCGCATTGATATGCTGGTTGATGATCGTGACAATCAGGAAGATCTGTTTGTTGAACGGCAAGAGGCTAGCTTGGCCCGGACGATGATCGCCGATGCTATGAAGGATTTGTCGCCGCGCGAGGCTGAAATTATTCGCCTGCGTCGTTTGGAAGACGATCCTCTCACCCTTGAGGAAATCGGCAAGTCGTATGGCATTAGCCGCGAACGTGTTCGTCAGATTGAAAGCCGCGCGTTTGGTAAAATTTCCAAGGCGCTGAAAGAAAGCGTCGAGGCGATGGGGCCCAATGCACCAGAAGTCACCATGTTTACGCGTGCCTGATGTAAAGAAATTGCTTCCAAGAAAACCCGGCTTTGGCCGGGTTTTTTTATGGCGATAACATGTATCTATGCATTCATACAGGATTAATCCACATTATTGATTAAATTTTAATCAATAATTCGCGATGGTTGATGAATCGCGCTGTATTTTGCCTAAAAATTTACACTTTTTATATAAAACTATTTAAAAACAACGATCTGATGAATTTTATTGCAGCCTATTATTTGTGCAAATAGCTCAAGTTTGACTTTCTGAACCATTGTGAGACAGGGCATACGCCGTGCATTCTTTGTGCGTTGTGTATTTGAGAAAATCATTTAACACATTGAAATTAAACAGAGAATAATTTTTTCGAACTCGATTTGAGTTTTGGCACGCTGCTTGAAGATAATCCTCCAAGCGCAGGGAGGCTGCGCCACTGGCTCGCGGTGAACCTGTGACAACGTTCGGGGCCGCAACACTTTGGAGGATATGCGATGAAGCTTGTTACAGCCATCATCAAGCCATTCAAATTGGACGATGTGCGTGAAGCGCTGACGCCGTTAGGGATACAGGGACTGACCGTGACCGAGGTCAAAGGCTTCGGACGGCAAAAAGGCCAAACCGAGATTTATCGCGGTGCGGAATACGTCGTCAGTTTTCTGCCTAAGGTTAAGGTCGAGATTGCTGTCGCCGCCGATATGGTTGATGCGGTCGTTGATGCCATTGTTTCCACTGCGAGAACCGGGAAAATTGGTGATGGCAAGGTCTTTATCACTGATGTGGCAAAGGTCGTGCGCATCCGTACCGGCGAAACAGACATCGAAGCGCTTTAAGGAGTTTTCACGATGACGATTAAGAAAAACATTTTGATGCTTCCGGCGCTGGTTTTAGCTGCCGTTCTTGTTGGGCAATCTTCGGCACATGCTGCAGTGGACCCTGAAACTGCATTTGTTTTCAACACGTTTTCATTTTTGATCCACGGTGCGTTGGTAATGTGGATGGCGGCAGGGTTTTCCATGCTGGAAGCCGGGTTGGTTCGGACCAAAAACACGGCAACCATCTGCCTTAAAAACATCGCGTTGTTTGCTGTCTCTTGTATCGTGTTTTACCTAATCGGGTACAACCTTATGTATACCGATGTTTCCGGCTTTATCGGTTCGTTTAGCCTGTTTTACGACCCGTCGGAAGCTGAATATGCCTTGTTGGGCGCAGAGGAAGCCACGCCAGAACTGGTCGCGGCTGTCGTGAGCAATGGTTATTCCGTAATGTCTGACTGGTTTTTCCAAGTTGTCTTTGTCGCGACTGCGGTTTCGGTGGTTTCCGGTACCGTTGCCGAACGGATGAAGCTGTGGGCGTTTATGCTGTTTGCCGTTGTAATGTCCGGTTTCATCTACCCGATTGTGGGGGCTTGGGTTTGGGGCGGCGGCTGGTTGTCCGAACTTGGCTTCACCGACTTCGCCGGATCTACGCTGGTTCACTCCGTTGGTGGCTGGGCGGCCTTGACTGGTGCGATCCTTGTTGGCCCGCGCAAAGGTAAATATGCAGCAGATGGTTCGGTTAATCCTATTCCGGGGTCCAATTTGCCGCTGGCAACTTTGGGAACGTTCATCCTGTGGCTGGGCTGGTTCGGGTTTAATGGTGGGTCTCAGTTGGCGCTGGGTTCTGCCTTGGATGCGGTTGCCATGTCCAACGTATACGTAAACACCAATGTGGCAGCCTGTGCTGGTACGGTTGCAGCAATGCTGACTTCTCAGGCGATTTTCAAGAAGGTGGATTTGTCCATGTCTTTGAACGGTGCCTTGGCTGGCTTGGTGGCAATTACGGCAGGCCCGGATGTGTCTTCACCGATGATTGCTGTGTTGGTGGGGGTTGTTGGTGGCGTGATTGCCGTTATTGCCGTACCCATGTTTGACAAACTGAAAATTGATGATGTGGTTGGCGCCTTGTCTGTTCACCTTGTGTCCGGGATTTGGGGAACAATCGCATGCGGCATCTTTGTTACCGGCGATGTTGTCGCACAATTGATCGGTGTTGTAGCGATCGGTGCCTTTGTGACAGTGACTTCTGCCCTGACGTGGTTGGCCTTGAAATCTATTATGGGTATTCGTGTCTCGGAAGAAGAAGAATTCCACGGTCAGGACAAGACTGAACTGGCAATGGAAGCATACCCGGAATTCGGTATGGGTTCCGGCAGGATCTAGAAATAGCAATCTCCATAATGAAAACTACAAGCGGGGTCTGAATGGCCCCGTTTTTTTATTAGAAAACACAGGATTTCCACCTGTCCTGAATGAAAAATGCGTTATGATGCCGTGCGAGCTGATCGCTCAGCTCCTGTGTCGAGGCAAGAGATTACGGGTTGGAATAAGTATGGCAGCGAAACAGTCAGCTACGAATATCGCTTTGTTCAGGAATTTGCCGCAGTCCTCGTTGGATACATTGAACAGAGCCTTGATATGGCGAAAGTTCCGCTCTGGGGATGAAATTATTGGCCGCCAAAGTGAAACACGGGACGTGTTCTTTGTTGTTGAGGGATGCGTTCGGGTCGTTTTGTACTCGGTCCTTGGTCGGGAAATTACCTTAGACGATATTGTGGCAGGTGGTTATTTCGGGGAGCTTGCAGCGATTGATGGCGAACCAAGGTCGGCCTGTGTCATGGCTGCGGAAAATACGGTTGTGGCGTCGCTAAGCGCCGATAGCTTCCGAACTGTTGCAACGGAAAATCCCGATGTTGCTTTCGCTGTAATGCAGCGTTTGGCAACGGTTGTGCGCACTGCATCCGGCAGGATTCTTGATCTTAGTACGCTTGGGGCCAACAATCGGGTCCATGGTGAAATCTTGCGCTTGGCTCGGCTTTCGGATTGCGATGATAGTGGTAAGCCGATGATCAAACCCATCCCGGTCCATGGAGACATTGCCAGCCGTGTCAGCACAACCCGCGAAACCGTGGCGCGGGTTATGAGCGAGCTTGCGCGCCAGAATATTGTCCAGCGGGAGAAAAATCACCTGTTGGTTCTGGATATGCCGCAACTGGAAGCCATGGTTGAAGATGTCAGGGGTTGATGATTGTTTCGTGACCAAGTGATTGCGGTCACATCATTTTTATTGAAACTGGGCCAGAATGAAGGTCTCGATGGTTCCCAATCATCGTAGTGTATCCTCTTTCCCTCAAGAGATACTGCATAGGCCGGGTCACCCCATGACCCGGTCTTTTTTTATTCACAGCTTCTGTGTCAATTGCAGGATAGATCCTGGTGCCCATATATATACGTATGGTTTATGTGGGTATTCAGAGGTAGGTTCATGTTCGTCGTGCTTAGTTGGTGTGTCGCGGTGTTGGGGGTCTCCGGGGTTGCTTTGGGTGCGCTGGCTGCGCACGCAGGATTAAGTGAGCATTCCGTATCATTGATTGAGATTGGTCTGCGGTATCATATACCGCATGGCATAGCTGCGTTTGCTGGGTTGGTTGCAGTTTCGGCTTGGGGTACCAACAGAAGGGCGCAGAATCGCATGCTTGTTGCCATCAGTCTTTGGGTGCTGGGTGCGTTCGCCTTTTCTGGGGGCCTGTACGTACAGGCATTTGCAAACCTGGATGCCGGGTATATTGTCCCCGCTGGTGGCTTTGCGTTCATGTTGGGATGGTTGGCTGTCGGTTGGAGCCTGTATGGAGTACGAAATAATGTCCATCAAACCACGTGTGCTGATTCTTGAAGACAGCCTTCCCAGTGCCAAGCTGGTTGCAAGTTTGGTTGAGCTGGCAGGCGGCACTCCCGAAATCTATGAAGGTGGGGGTGAGGCCTTATCCGCTTTGCCAAAGGGGGATGTGCCTGCGCTGATTATCGTGGATCTGAACCTGCCTGATGGTGATGGCTGTCGTTGGGCGCGCAAAATGCGCAAGGCAAGTGACGTGACGTTGACGATTTGGGCGTGCTCTGCCCGTTCAGCCGAAGAAATGATGGAAACTGCATGGAATGATATGCCGTTTGATGGCTGGATTGGCAAACCGTTTGAAGCACGGGAATTGCTGGCGCGATTGGGGGATGTACTCTCCGTCGCGGCATAAGGTGCTATTCTCTTCGGCACAAAAAAAGGCACTGCGAAGTACAGTGCCTTTTTTGTTTGTATGAAATGCAGCCGCTTGGCTTATTTCATTTTTGTTTCGCGAAACGGGACATGCTTGCGAACCACCGGGTCGTATTTACGGAATTCCATTTTCTCAGTGGTGTTCCGCGGATTCTTCTTGATCACATAGAAGTAGCCGGTGTCGGCGGTGCTTTCCAGCTTCACGAGCACAGTGGCGGGCTTAGCCATGACTTCAATCCATCTTTAAAAAAGTGTTCTTGCGAAGGCCGGAAAATAGCGGTTCTTGCGATAATGTCAAGGGGATTTCGCTGAAAAACTACTGCTTTCCGGTGAATGATGCATGAATAGCAGCAAGGGCCGCCTGATAAGCTCCGGGGGTTTGCAGAATTGCCTGTGCAATATCCAAATCCAATGCGTCACGGTTCGCATGATCGGCGGGCGGGCAGGTCATGCGCAACTGTCGGCGTCCTTCGTGATCTTCCAGCGGTATTTCAAGCCATTCTCTGTGATTGATGACTGCGGGTAAGGTACCCATAGCCAAATTCTGCATCAATTCCTCGGGCGTTGTGCGGGTTTCGGATGTGCATAGAGTCGGCAGCACACCAAGGCCGTGCAGGGCATAACCGGACGGCGTGTAAAAGCGCGACCATGTTAAGGTCATTTCGCCACCATTAGGCATGGCAACCACGGTTTGTACCGTACCTTTGCCATAGCTTGTGGTGCCTGCCACCACGGCCCGTCCCGAAGACTGCAAAGCCGCTGCCAGAATTTCAGCAGCAGAGGCCGTACGCCCGTCAATCAGGATCAAGATCGGCAGGCCTTTCAGTATGTCTCCGCCGGGGACATCTGTACGGGTGGCTTGATAGCGCTGAAGTGTGTTGGGGTGGCGACCACGGGTAGAAACGATGTCGCCTTCGGCAATAAACAGATCACTGACATTGACGGCTTGATCCAGCAAGCCACCGGGATTGCCACGTAAATCCAAAATCAGTCCGGGATGAGAGTGTCCCGGAGGAAAAGAGGCAAGGAGAAATTTATGGACGAAATCCGCCGTTTGCTGGCTGAAACGGGTGATGCGCAGGCGCGGGATATCCCCGGCGGTTTCCATGAACACGGTTGGTTGGGAAACAAGGCCGCGTTTCAGCGTGACAATTCGGTCAATGCCATGTTTGCGCAGGATAAGGGTGACATCGCTATCGACCGGACCACGCAACAAATCATGCACTTCCTTGCTGGACAGGCTGTTGATAGGGGTCTCGTTAACCTGCACGATGTGGTCGCCGGGTTTTAGGCCTGCAGAGGCTGCAGGGGTTTCCTCCAGCACCCGTGTCACTTCAAGGTGGTAGCGGTACAAGCGGTATCGAATGCCAAGGCCGCCAAACCCATTGCGCCGTTCCTGCTGCGTTTCGGCTTCTTCACGTCCGGCATATCGGGAAAACGGGTCCAGTTGCGCCAGTGCCGAATCAAAATAGGCCTGGTAAAGTTCCTCTGCATTCATGCGCTGCAAACGCCATGATTTTGCATTTGCAGTTTCCAGAACATCCAGAACAATCAGGGTCCATGCTTCCGGTGTGTCTTTGACCGGTTTGGCCCAAGTTCCCAGCGGTTCCCCCGCCAGATAGACGGCTAATTTTTTATCGACGAAGGTCACAGAGATTTCCGCATCGACCGTAGCCAATCCACGTAGCCCTTCAACCACAATGTCAGAAAGGTTTTCAGGCTTTAAAGACCGGGTTTCGATGGCGCGCATGCCATAGGACAGCACTTTGGCTGCTTCGGTTTGGTCATACTCTGCCTTGGCCTGATTACTGAAGCTGATTGTTGCCAATGCCGCAATGCCAAGCGCGGCAAGCCCATTAAGTCGAGCTCGCCGCCATACTGGCTTCCATGTTGCAACCAAATCCATCTCGGCCTGCTTATTGAAACGATGTATCCATTCGGGAAAAATGCTGTCGGACACATCAGCGCTGGGCTGTGTGCTTTCCGCTTCCTTTGCGGGATGCTTTCTTGTGTTTGGATTTTTTAGCCATTTTACTCTTAAGATTTCGTTTGCTTACGGTATCAGGTCTGGCTTTTCCAATACGTTTGCGATGATTATCGCCAAGTTTGGGCCGCAGTCCATCCCGACCGCCTATGGGCTGACCGTCCCCGGCATCAAGGGCCAAAACCATGGAGCCGGTCAGCGGGTTGCATTCCATCAGGATAACCTGAACCGGATCACCGATGGTAAATGTCGCACGATTGCGTTGACCAATCAGGCGGTTATGGGCCTCATCATGGATGTAATAGTCATTCGGCAGGGAAGAAATGGGGATCAAGCCGTCCACCCCGGTTTCCGCCAAGGTGACGAACAAGCCAAAGCGGGAAACACCACCAATGCGCCCGGCAAAGGTTGCACCGACGCGATCTTGCAAATAAAGGGCGGCGTAACGGTCGACGACTTCCCGTTCTGCTTTTGCCGCACGGCGTTCGCAGGCGGATATTTGCTCGCCGATTTCATGGAATTGCGTCCCATCACTGGATAAGAGACCGTCGTCACCAAGGCCATAGCCTGAGATCAAGGCCCGGTGGACCAACAGGTCGGCATAACGGCGAATGGGGGAGGTAAAGTGCGCATAACGCCGAAGGGCCAAACCAAAGTGACCAAGATTATCCGGGCTGTACATGGCCTGCGATTGTGTCCGCAGCACCATTTGGTGGATCATCTCACGTTCGGGCTTTTCTTCGGCGTTGTTCAAAATTTGCATGAACTGGCGCGGCATCAGGACTTGCCCTTTGGCAAGGTTAATGCCCACGGCTTGCAGAATGGTGCGCAGGTTCTCCAGCTTTTCCAATGTGGGTTCATCGTGAACCCGGTACATAACGGGTTGCCGTTTTTCCTCAAGTGCCTCTGCCGCTGCGACGTTGGCAATAATCATGAACTCTTCGATCAGTTTGTGACTGTCAAAGCGTTCACGAATGGAAACCCCGGTCACGTTACCTTGTTCGTCCACCGCGATTTTCTTTTCCGGGATATCGAGGTCAAGAGTGCCGCGCGCTACCCGGGCCTGATCCAGAGCCTTGTAGGCAGCATACAGGGGCTTGATGACCGTATCTAGCAAAGGTGCCGTAGTTTCGTCTGTACGGCCTTCTATGGCGTTTTGAACCTGTGTGTAAGTCAGGCGCGCGGCGGAGCGCATCAGTGCCCGTTGGAACTTATGACGAATTTTTCGTCCATTCTGATCCACCCACATATGACAAACCATGCACGGGCGATCTTCATCTGGACGGAGTGAACACAGGTTGTTGGACAGGTTTTCCGGCAGCATCGGAACCACCCGATCCGGGAAATAGACCGAGTTGCCGCGATCCTTGGCAACCGTGTCCAGAGGGCTACCCGGTTGCACGTAGTGGGCCACATCAGCGATGGCAACGATGAGGTGCCAGCCGCCGGGGTTGTCTTCTGCTGTGTCCGGTTCGGCGAATACCGCATCATCAAAGTCACGTGCGTCTTCACCGTCAATGGTTACCAGCGGCACATCCCTAAGGTCCGTCCGTTTGCCAAGTTCGGTGACGGGTTTTGACCGTTCGGACTGATCCAGTGCTTCACTGGGGAAAATATAGGGTATGTCGTTGGCGTGCAGCGCAATTAGGCTAAAGGCCTTTGGTTCAGCACGATTGCCCAACCGTTCGCACACACGGGCCTGACGGGCGCCATAGCGACCACTACGTTTCGGCAGGATTTCTGCAGTCACCAGATCGCCAACCTGTGCCGTACCTAGGTCGTCCGCGCGTACCAGAAACTCGTTGGACGCCTTTTTATCCGTCGGGCGCAAAATAAAGTTGTCACCGGCTTGCTCAATGACACCAAGGACACGAGCAGTCCCTTGTGACAGGCGTCGGGTCGGTTTGGCGCGATACAGATCTACCTGCAGTTGCTCCATGCGGGCAAGAATGCGATCGCCTACCCCAAGGGCGGGTTTGATCCGTGTCGTTGCCTCGACTTCAATTCGCGGGGCAATCCCAGTCGCAGCCTTGGCTACATCCCAATCCGCCTGCGTTACCGGACGTGCCAGCAGGTCGCCCTGACGATCCACGTCATGGATTTCCAACACCATGATGCTGGGCAGGCTGTTGGGGTGAGCAAACTGACGTTTCGTTCCTTTACGGATTTTGCCTTCATCAGCCAATTCACGCAGAACGGATTTCAGATAAATCCGTCCTTCGCCGCTTAAGGAAAACGCACGAGCAATATCACGTTTGCCAACATCCCCTCCGGCCTCGTGAATATACTCGGCTATTTGTTCCTTGGTCGGGAGGGGGGCTTTGCGCTTAATCACGATGTGGCGTCTTCCTCAGGTTTTGCTGCAGGTTTCTTGGCTGTTGTTTTTTTCGATGGCGATTTCTTGGCGGCAGTCTTTTTCGCCGGGACCTTAGTTTTGGTCGCGGCTTTTTTCGTTGCCCCTGACTTGGTTGCTGTTTTCTTTGCCTTTGCCGGGGCTTTTTTGCCTTTGCCGTCTTTTTCTGCCTTGGCGTTCAATAGCTCAACAGCCCGTTCCAAAGTCGGCATTTCCTCGCCGGCATCAATGCGGTCTTTATCTGCCTTTTGCAGGGTTGCCTTGATCTTGTTGTGTTGAACAAACGGACCAAACCGCCCCATACACAATTCAACCGGTTTTCCATCATCGGGGTGCAAACCGATTTTCTTTGGCGGGTTTTTAATTGCTGGGGCGTCTTTTAACAGTTCGATTGCCCGTTCAATATCCACCGTCAACACATCGTCATGGGATTGCAGCGATTTGAAAATATTGCCAAGTTTGACATAAGGGCCAAATCGTCCCAATCCGGCTTGAATGATTTCTCCGGTTTCCGGCCATGGGCCAAGGTCACGGGGCAGGGACAACAGGCCAAGGGCCATGTCCATACCCATAGTGCCGGGATCAATGCCACGGGGCAGGGATACGCGCTTGGGCTTGATGACTTTCGGTTTCTTGGCGCGGGAGCCCGGTTCAGGGTCCACGGTTTTTTCTTCGCCGAGTTGAACGTATGTTCCGTATGGTCCCTTACGTACGGTGATTTGTTCCCCCGTGTCTGGGTGTGATCCCAGAACCCGTGGGCCATCAAGGGCCGTTTGACCATCTTCGCCATTTTCAGCGCCGACAACGCTCAGTGGGCGGGTGTATTTACAGTCCGGGTAATTGGAACAGCCAATAAAGGCTCCGTGTTTGCCAAGTTTCAAACCCAATCGACCGTTGCTGCATTGTGGGCAAGCACGCGGGTTGGAGCCATCATCCTGCGGTGGGAAGAAGTGCGGCCCAAGATCCTCATCCAATTGGTCCAGAACTTCCGATACGCGCAGTTCTTTGGTGGCTTCAATGGCGGATTTGAAATCTCCCCAGAATTCGCTGAGAACATCTGTCCAGCCAAGTCGACCATCGGAAATTTCATCCAGCTTATGCTCAAGGTCAGCCGTAAAGGTGTACTGCACATACTGCGTGAAATAGTTTTCCAAGAAAGCCGTTACCACGCGACCCCGGTCTTCGGGAATAAAACGACGCTGGTCGAGGCGCACATAGTTACGGTCCTGAAGTACGGAAATAATCGAGGCATAGGTAGAGGGGCGACCGATGCCCAGCTCTTCCATTTTTTTCACAAGGCTGGCTTCGGTATAGCGAGGCGGCGGCTGTGTGAAGTGCTGTTCGGACAAAATGTCTTTCAGCTTCAGGGCTTGCCCTTCTTCCATTTGCGGCAGACGACGATCCTTATCGTCCTTGCTGTCCGAATCGTCTGCATCCTCGCGGTAGACTTTCAGGAAGCCATCAAAGGCAACAATCGAACCGGTAGCATGCAATGTTGCCTGAGCAGAGGTCGCCGCAACATCCACGGCAACTTGATCCAGAACGGCACTTTCCATTTGGCTGGCGATGGTGCGTTTCCAGACCAGATCATACAGGCGGAATTGATCTTTGCTTAACAGGTGAGCAACCGAGGCCGGGGTGCGGCGCAGGTCGGTCGGACGGATGGCCTCGTGCGCTTCCTGTGCGTTTTTGGCTTTGGTTTTGTACATGCGCGGTTTTTCCGGCACGTAATTGCTGCCAAAGTCTTTGCCAATGACTTCGCGTGCGGATTGGACCGCCTCCAGTGCCATTTGCACACCGTCCGTACGCATATAGGTAATCAGACCGACGGTTTCCCCGCCAAGGTCAATACCTTCGTACAGGCGTTGTGCCACATCCATGGTTTTGCGTGCGGCAAAGTGCAATTTGCGCGCGGCTTCCTGTTGCAAGGTGGACGTTGTGAATGGTGGGGCCGGGTGTCGTTTGGCTTGCTTGCGGACGACTTTATCGACGACATAGTCAGTCTTGCGCAACGCCATTTCAATAGCATGGGCAGCAACTTCACCACCAATCGCCAGTTTATCCAGTTTCTCACCGTTAAAGTGTGTGAGACGGGCCGAGAACTGTGCTGTGTTTGGGGTGACAAAATTGCCGTCAATGGTCCAATATTCGTCGGTGCGGAAGTCCTCAATCTCGGCTTCCCGTTCGCAGATCAATCGTAGCGCAACGGACTGCACGCGGCCTGCGGAGCGGCTGCCGGGGAGTTTTCGCCACAAAACCGGGGAGAGATTGAAGCCAACCAAATAGTCCATGGCGCGGCGGGCAAGGTAAGCATGGACAAGTTGCTGGTTGACATCCCGCGGGTTCGCCATAGCTTCCAAGATAGCGCGCTTGGTAATTTCATTGAATACGACACGGCGAACTTCCTTGCCGTCCAGCAAGTTTCGCTGCCCGAGTTCTTGCTGCACATGCCAAGAAATGGCTTCCCCTTCGCGATCCGGGTCAGTTGCAAGAATCAGTCTGTCAGCTTTTTTGAGTGCGCCGGCAATGGTGCGAATGTGCTTTTCATCGTGCCCGCCAATTTCCCATTCCATGGAAAATCCATTCTCAGGATCGACTGAGCCATCCCGAGGCGGAAGGTCACGAATGTGCCCATAACTGGCTACGACTGTATAATCGGAACCAAGATATTTATTAATGGTTTTGGCTTTTGCCGGGGATTCGACGACGACAACGTCCATTAAATTCACCAGACTTATAAAGAAACGATGCCTTAGGGAAACAGGTTTACGACGAAAAAAGCAATCCCTATTTCGAAAAATTGGGATTATCAGGGTAATACCTTCGTTTTTTATGGTGTTTGTGTCAGTCTGGCGATCATTTGCCCGGATTGGCGTTCAATGCGACCTGCCAGTTCCAGTTCTAAAAGAATCACGGCTCCTTCCGCTGCGGAAATCTGGCATTCCCGGAGCAGGGAGTCCATTGCCACCGGAGCAGAACCCAGAGCATCCAGCAGTTTTTGCTGTTTTTGTTCCAATGATTGCGACGTCTGAGCGGGACGTGCCAAACAAGTTGGAATCGGGGCGGGGGGCGAATCTTCAAAAAAGCCGGGTAAAGTTGGTTGTTCCGGCAAATGATGCAAAGTGTCAAAGATGTCTTCAGCGGTTTCAATTAACTGAGCACCGGATTTTATCAGGCTGTTGGGGCCTGCGGCTCGTGAGTCACTTGGGAATCCCGGAACTGCCATAACCTCTCGCCCTTGTTCGCCGGCAAGACGTGCGGTAATTAGCGAGCCAGAACGCATGGTTGCCTCAACCACAACAATCGCGCGGCACAAGCCGGAAACAATGCGATTGCGGCGGGGAAAGTGACGGGCCTGCGGTGTCGTGCCCAAAGGCATCTCAGAAACAATTACGCCGTGTTCACGAATTGCGGCGTACAGGTCTGCGTTCTCTTTGGGGTAAATGTTGTCTGCGCCCCCGGCGACGACGGCAATGGTGTGATTGGGACCAGCCCCAATGTGAACGGCAGTATCGATGCCCCGTGCCAGACCGGAAACAACAGTCAGTCCTTTGTCTCTCAGGTCTTTGGCTAAAGATCGGGCCATGTGCAGGCCGTTGCTGGACGCATTGCGTGCGCCGACGATACCGATGCAATCGGTTTGTAAAAGCCATGGGTTGCCAAATACGGTAATGACGGGCGGCGGATCAGGAATTTCACGCAGTAACTGGGGGTAATCCGGCTCGGGCAGGGCAATAATGCGGCCCCCACAGGCTTCGGTACGTTCAAGTTCGGCCTCGGCAACTGCTGTCGGACATATGGATTGAGGCCGCCTTGCGCCGCCACTACGTGCCAGATCGGGTAGGGCATCGAGAGCTGCCGCAACGGAACCGAACCGTTGCAACAGACGTTGAAAGGCGACAGGGCCGACATTATCCGTGCGGATCAGGCGTAACCAGTCTACGCGTTCGGTGTCGGTCATATCGCGGCAAATCATGGCCTAAGACTTTTTAATTTTCTTTTTCAGGTCAATTCGTGGTTCTGTGCCAGCCAACAATCGAGTGATGTTGGCCTTATGACGTACCAGTGCCAGAATCGCCAATATTCCATACACAACGGCATGATCGGTATCACCAAAAGCCAACGCAAAAGCGGGCGCAAGGCAAAGTGCGACCAAGGCCGACAGTGATGAATATTTCAACGTGAAAGCTACGATAAGCCATGTTGCACAGGCCAACGCCCCAACCACAGGATGGGTTGCCAGCAACACACCAAGGGTAGTCGCGACGCCTTTGCCGCCCTTCATGTTCAGCCAAACCGGGAAATTGTGACCCAGAACGGCAAACAGTCCGGCGACCAAGGCAGCCCGATAATCCCAAACCAGATAACAGGTAACGGCGGCAATGGCGCCCTTACCGGAATCCAGCAGTAAGGTCAGGGCTGCAAGTCCCTTGTGTCCGGTGCGCAACACATTTGTGGCCCCAATATTGCCAGAGCCTATTTGTCGCAAATCCCCGAGCCCAGCCATGCGGGTCAGCACCAGTCCAAACGGCACGGAGCCAAGCAGGTAGCCACCAACAGCCGCAATAACCAGTACAAATATAGACAATTCAGTCATTAAGCGGTGTCTCCATCGCTAAACACACAACGACCATCGATGACGGTGCGCACGACCTTACCCTGCAATTCAGCTTCGTCAAATGGGGAATTTTTGGATTTTGATGTCAGACTGTCTGCGGTCACGGTCCAGCGACGTTCCGGGTTGAAAATGATGAAATCGGCAGCAGCCCCTTTCATCAGGCGCCCGCCAGACAATCCAAGCAAGCGAGCCGGGTTAACCGTGACTTTTGCCAAGGCATCCAACAACGGCATATTCCCGCTGCGGCTCAGTTCCAGTGTCGTTGACAGTAGGGTTTCAAGGCCCAGCCCGCCAAATGCAGCATCAGAGAAAGTTTTCCGTTTGGAGTCTGCATCTTGTGGGCAGTGGTCGGAAGCAATGCAATCAATGGTGCCGTCTGCCAATCCACGGACAAGCGCGGCGCGGTCGCTTTCTTTGCGCAGTGGCGGGTTCAGCTTGGCAAAGGTCCGGTATTCACCGATGGCATCTTCGGTCAGCATGAAATAGGGCGGCGCAACGTCACAAGTGACGGAGACTCCACGGCTTTTGGCGCGGCGGATGATTTCCACACTTTCGGCTGTGGAAATATGGGCTGCGTGATACCGGGCACCGGCAGCTTCTGCCAATCGCAAATCCCGTTCCAAGATAATCCATTCTGCCGTGGGGGAAATTCCAGCCAGTCCCAAACGCCCGGCAATGGCTCCGGCATTCATGTCGCCGCCGCTTAAATCCGGGTCTTGGGGATGTTGGATGATCAGGTAACCGAAACCAGCGGCATAGGTCAGCAAGCGATTCATGACCCGTGTGGAGGCAATGGCTTTGTCCCCGTCGGTAAAGGCGACGGCGCCGGAGTCTGCCAACAGGCCGATTTCAGCAATCTCTTCGCCTTGTAGACCTTTTGTTGCTGCGCCATAGGGATAGACCTTGGTCTTACCTGCTTGGCGGGCACGGCGGGCGACAAATTCCACAACGGCATCGTTATCAATGACTGGATCGGTGTTGGGTAGGCACACCATGGTGGTGATGCCACCGGCAGCGGCAGCGGCACACGCGGTTTCGATGGTTTCCTTGTGTTCTGCGCCGGGTTCGCAAAGCTGCATCCGCATGTCCACAAGGCCGGGGGCAATACATTGACCCTCGCAGTCGATAATGGCGACGTCATCACCAACCTTGTCAGCAGTAATAGCAGGGCCGAAGTCTAAGATCAGTTCACCGTCGACCAGAACACCGCCGTTGGTATCAAGGCCGCTGGCCGGATCAAGCAGGCGTGCGTTGACGTACGCCGTTTTCCCGATGGTGGTTGTCATCAATTTGCCCCCCAGTTTTCACCATTTTCCAAAGCCAGATTGCGTGTCACGGCTTCTAATACTGCCATGCGCACGGCAACGCCCATTTCCACTTGTTTGCGGATGGCGCTGTGTTCCACATCGTCAGCAACGTCCGAATCGATTTCTACGCCTCGGTTCATGGGGCCGGGGTGCATGATCAGAGCATCAGGTTTGGCAGCAGCAAGTTTTTCACGGTCCAAGCCGAAGAAACGGAAATATTCCCGCGTGGAGGGGATGAAGCCACCGGACATGCGTTCATTTTGAATGCGCAGCATCATGACGATATCGCAGTCGGCAATCCCTTGCTTCATATCGTGATACACACTGACGCCAAGGTCTTGCAAACCGGGAATGATCAAGGTGCGGGGGGAAACCACCCGGACTTCGGCACCCATGGCATTCAGCAGATGAATGTCAGATCGCGCAACACGGCTATGCAGAACATCGCCGCAGATGGCAACCTTCAATCCGGCAATTTTTCCTTTGCTGCGGCGGATTGTCAGGGCATCCAGCAGAGCCTGTGTCGGGTGTTCGTGTTTGCCGTCACCTGCGTTCACTACCGCACAGTTGACCTTTTGCGACAGTAGGCTGACCGCCCCGGAATCATAGTGGCGAACAACAAGGACATCAGGGTGCATGGCATTCAAGGTTGCTGCCGTGTCGATCAGAGTCTCGCCCTTGGCAACAGAGCTGGCACTGGTGGTCATATTGATAACATCAGCACCAAGGCGTTTTGCCGCCAGTTCAAACGAGGTCCGGGTGCGGGTACTGTTTTCATAAAACAGGTTCACCACGGTGCGCCCGGTCAAAATATCGTGTTTTTTGTTGCTGGACGCGTTGGTTTCCGCGAAGTGATTGGCGCGGTCAAGAAGCTCGGTGATTTGCTCGGCAGTCATTCCCTGTGTGCCAAGGAGATGTCGATGTGTATAGGCTGGATTCATCAGTTGGCTCGCCTGCGACTGTGGTAAAGACATCGGATATAGTCGATGACAGGCACACGAAAACGTCCTGCAAGAGCAGGTGCCTTTCATGTGCGCGTAGAATAGTTGGGGCACCCTTTATGCCGGATTTGACGGATTTTGACTATATTTTTCCGTTATGAATTCTCGTATCCCGATTATTTGGCTCGCATCACGATTATTGTTCGGACGGAGCCCCGGGAATACGGAACCGTATCCCATCAGGAATGTTGTCTGCTGCCCTTAAAATCAGATCGGCGGCTTTTGTTCCGACGTATTGGGGGTCTCTTGCATCCTCGCCCATAGCTCGGCGCCATGACTTGGCGCCGGGGCAGGCATGAAACAGCCCCAAAACATGGCGGGTTAGGCGCGGCAAGGGGGTGCCTTGGTTCGTGATTTCTGCGGCAAGTTCGGCCAGACCCTCAACAATTTCTTGTGGTGGTTTGGGCGAAGAAGCCTCACCAAAAATCTTTTGGTCGGCCTCGGCAAATATAAACGGCGTTTCGTATGCCGCCCGACCAATCATGACGCCATCAACTTCTGCCAGTTGGTTTTGGACCATATCAAGATCACGGATGCCACCATTGATATTGATTTCAAGGTGGGGAAAGTCCTGTTTGATCCGGTGGACGAAATCATATCGTAACGGCGGAATTTCCCGATTTTCCTTCGGGCTTAGGCCGTTGAGCCATGCTTTGCGGGCGTGAATTGTGAAGGATTGGCATCCCGCATCCGCAACAGTTGCCACGAAGTTATGAAGTTCCTCGTACGACTCGCGTTCATCTACGCCGATACGGTGTTTTATGGTGATCGGTGTGTCTGTTGCGTTTTGCATGGCAATAAAACATGCCGCAACCAGTTGGGGGTCCAGCATCAAACAGGCACCAAATCGTCCGGCAGATACGCGATCAGATGGACAGCCCACATTCAAATTGATTTCGTCATAACCAAATGGTGCAGAAATTTTTACGGCTTGCTCCAGCAATTGCGGATCGCCTCCCCCCAGTTGCAGGGCAATGGGGTGTTCCATACTGTCATAGGCGAGCAGGCGGTGTGGGTCGCCGTGTATAAGTGCCTGAGAAGTAACCATTTCTGTATAGAGCAGGGTCCGTTTTGTCATCAGCCTCATAAACCGTCGATAGAGGCTGTCTGTCCATTCCATCATCGGAGCGATGGAAAGGCGGCGGTCAATATTATTTGGTGAACACATGTTCAAAACCCTGCGTGGAAAAAAATCAGTTTATTCGGTGCGTATTTAAGGCAAAATAGCATAATGGACGGGGAGGGATATCTGATTATGAGCGGTGGCGAAACATTATGTTTTCAAAAGAGTGTAAAGTTGGGCGATAGAGAAACCAGAGCAGAGGGAGAAGCCGAGATCTCCCGAGTGTGCCGTTTTTGTCTTGATCGATCGAATGCCTTGTTTCGGGATTTGACCGAAGATGAACTCACCAAGTTTGGGCAGTTACAAATTGCGGATGTTGCTGTCCGGGCCGGTGATGTTTTGTATCGTCAGGGTGATGCAGGACAAAACGTTTATATGGTTCGTGATGGCCTGATTAAGTTGGAACAGTTTCTGCCGGACGGAAGCCAGCGCATTGTGCGATTGGTGCGCGGTGGCACGGCGATTGCTTTAGAGGTTATGTTGGGCAGTGATTACCAACATCAAGCCGTTGCTTTGCGCCGTACGCGCGTGTGTCGCATATCCCGTGACGTTATTCTTAAAATTCAGGAAGAAACACCGCGGTTACATAAACAGCTTATGTCGTTTTGGCATAACAGTGTCCTTGATGCAGATACTTGGTTAACGCATTTATCAACCGGAAGCGCACGGGTGCGGATGGCTCGTTTGCTGTTGCTGTTATCAGAAGGGGAAGACAGCTTTGAAATGCTGTCCCGCGAGGATATCGGCGCAATGCTGGGTATCACAACGGAAACCGCAAGCCGTACCATTGCCGAATTTCGCAGGTTAGGAGCGATTTCCTCTGTTGGGCCAAGGCGATTTGAAGCCGATAGGTCCAAGTTGCAGGAACTTGCCGGGAGTGTTTAATCCCCCATACCATGGACCCCGGTGTATGCCACTATTTGTGCCGCAGCGGTCAGACCGTCATGTGAACTTTGGCTAAGGCTGCTGCGGAGGTCTGCTTCGGCGAAGGTGCTGCCGAAGGTGAGCGGGCAGTTTGCAGCGGCTCGGATCAGGCCGGGGTGAGGGGTCAGAGTTCCAGTTCCGTCTTCTTGAAGTAAGTGTCCAGCCCATTCGCAGGTCGATAGGGTGTGGATCAGTGCCATAAACCGCAAGGCAACTGATGCACCGATAATCGAGCGTAGAGGCATGATGCCGTCAATCGCGGTAAGCCAAAGGCAGGCATCTGCCTGAGACAAGGTGAGATTTGGGCACGTGTGTGTCGCATCTGAGCAGCCAAAATGGAATGCAATGGCGGGAGATTTACGTTCCGCCAGCAGCAAATCAGGCTGCATAGCAGCATCCCAGCCTGACATAAGTTCAAAAATGCGCACCTTTGGCACACTTGCGGTGTCAAAGGTGAACATGGTTTCTGATGTACGCGGCATTGTCTGATTACAGCGCTTGAATTCGGCATTGCAGCCCAAGTTCACCCGCCGTATTGGCGACGGTGTTTAGGCAGTTTTGTTGTTGTTTTTCAGGGATGAATGCCGAAATTTCAACGGCATAGGAGGCATCTGACCCCATGCCGGATCTGGCGCAATTCATATTGATGATGTTGGCTTCATATTGCTGAAAAACTTCAGCCAGTCGCGTGACAAGGCCGGGGCGATCACCACCACCGACATAAATGGCGTGAGTGATTTTTCCGGCTTCACCTTGTTCGGATGGAAAGGTAAAGGTGCTGACGGAGATTTCACCGCCTTCGGTCACATCCAAACTGGATAATGCCGTTTTGACTTCATCTGTGCTAACGTCTTTCGGAATGTCGCAAATGGCGGAAAAGCGCGCCGCACGTCCCAGCGTTGAAAATGCTGAATCTCCCAAATTGGCCCCAAGGTCAAACAGGCACTGGGTCAATGTGGAAATCAATCCGGGACGATCAGCACAAGTTACTGAAACAATAATGGTTTGACTCATTCAACTGGTCCTTTACTCATCAACAATGCCGAGGAATAGCCCCGAGCAATCTACCCCAGTTTACTCTGTGCTGATGGCAAGCGAAACACGTTGATGATGTGAAGACGCAAAAAGAGGAGATGCCCCTATGCCGTGCCGTGACCAAGATGGGGGCAATTCCTGATCCATTTGGGGAGCTCGGTATTGGCCCCGAAAATCGCCATCCGCTCCAGATCAGCGTCCAGATCAATTAAATCATCGGGATCATACAGAAGGTCCGATCCTTTTTGATCCAGCTTCATCGCCAGTCGGGCAATATGGATGTAATCGGCGGTGGTGGCCTTTGCCGGCATGTCGCCGAGTTTGGATGGATAGGGCCAGCCGATGACACCTTCGACAATGGCTTCCGGCAGTCCCCACAGTTGGAGCAGATATCCCCCGGCTAAGGAGTGGTTGAAACCGAACAGGCGTTTTTCCGCTTCGCACAGTTGCAGTTGTCCAGCCTTGGCAGCGGCGCGTGCCGCGCGGTGACGGCGCGGATCATTCATGGCAAGCAGAACCTGACCAATGCCATGAAGCATACCTGCCAGTGCAGATTCATTAACCACATCTGTCGAAGCGCGCATGTTCATGGCGATGTGTCGGGTGACAGCGCCGCATTGTACGCTTTCAAACCAAAGTTCCTCAATGGGCAGGCCGCCCAAGTCCATGCCCTTAACGGAGGATAACAAGCCATAATTCAATGCCAACCCCCGCACAGTATCAATCCCCAAAAGGCGGACCGCATGGGAGGCATCGGATATGGTGATCGGCAAGGCGAAAATAGGGGAATTTGCAATCTGTAACAGGCGTGCCGAGAATGACACGTCTTCAGATACGATTTTTCCAACCGCGCCGATCGGGGTTTTGTCGTTACGGATAGCTTCCATCAACCGGGTGTAAAGGTCCGGCGGCGAGGGGATGGATTTCATGCCGCCAATCCGCTCCAGAAAATCCGGGTCTTGGATTGCATTCCGCAGGCGGATGGATCGTGAAATCACGTCTTCGAGTTTCTCGGCGCTACACGGTTTGCTGAGGAATTGAGGGGCCGGGCCGATGGATCGTAACAAAGCTTCGCGTTCGGTTTGTCCGGTCAGAATGATTCGAACTGCGGAAGGCCAAAGGCCGGCAACACGCTCCAGAAATTGCATACCGTCCATTCCGGGCATACGCAGATCGCTAACGATAACGTCAGCGGGTTCTTCATTAAGAATGGCGAAAGCAGTGTCGGCATCTTCGGCAAAGACCATGTTCCAGTTTTTATGCTGGCGGTACAGTGCGCGGCGGAGACCTTGCAGCACAAGCGGGTCGTCATCGACAAACAGAATTTTTACTGGCTGCGTCATGGTCGTCTCCACCTCATGCATCCTCCCTATCAATATACTCCATTTCGCGAATTTAGTGTCACGTGAAATCTATACCTATGATGTTCATCACTCGCGCATAATTATAGTTTCCAGATAGTTTTCTATCCTATGATGAAAAAGCAGTTTCCCTACTTTATTAAATGTAGCGTTCACTCCACTATTGATCAGAAAGGCAGGGGCATGATTCATCGCATTATCATGATCTGCGGTGAATGCAGGAAGGATTAGGTCCCGATTCTCGACACCGGACCATGCAACAGAAGGGTTTGAAGCCATGGCCTCGATTGCTGAAATTGTAGACGACTACGTGAAGACCATGAAACCGTTAGGGCAGGAGTTGGCGGCTGACCTTGACCGCTGGGCTGCCGATGAAATGCCATTTGATGGCGTTGCGTCTTTGTTGCCGCGTGTTCACAAGTTTTCGGGGTCAGCCGGTTCTACCGGGTTTTTACATTTGTCCATGATTTCCATACTGATGGAAATTGGACTGCGTGCCGCAAAAAGTCAGGCTGACCTATCCGGGCTTTCTGGCGCGCAACTATCTGTCCTGATTTCGGATTTTGCCGATGCCGTTGCCGATTTAAGGCCAGAGGCTTCCACATTTGATGCGGATACGCATCAGGCCATTTTTACGGCGTTCCAAAATCCCGGGCATGTGTTGCTGGTTGGTTTGCCGCCGGTGTTGGAAAGTATTCTCAACTTTGTTGTTGAACAGCGTATGGCAATCCCATTGATCTTACCGGATATCGCCATGCTGGATGATGTGTCCACAGAAAGACCGCCAAAGCTGGTTATTGTCTCAGAGGCTGTGAAAGATTACAGTCTACCCATCTTTCACTACTCCCCCATGACTTTTGCGCAGCTTACTGCTGATTGGCCGTAAATTGCGTCAGTATGTTTTTTAAGGTGACTTATGCAAGACCCCTTGCGGTTTACAGATATTCTTTCCCCTGTGCCAGATGACCAACAGCAGACCGTTGCGGTCGTCGGTGGAGATGCGGCTTCGGTCGTGATTGCGTATATCTTGAGAAAACGAGGGCATGATGTCGTCTGGTACCGTGGGCAAGATTACAACCCTCACCCGGCAAGCGGGGTCTTGCGTACATTTGCCGTGGAACCGTTGGCTTTGCCGGGGTATTTGCTTGGGATATTGCCCAATTTGATGCGTACGGCAGTGCGGGGGAAATTGCAGGGGGAGGTCTCTAAACCGTTTCTTGCTTGGGTATTTCGGGCAATTTCTCAAAGTCGGCCTTTGGTTGTTGAAAAACTGGCTCAGGAACGGGCTGAACTTTTGTCCTTTGCCTATCCGGCCTTTGCAGCCTTGTCGGATGCGGTTGGTCTGCGCGTGGGCAAAGCCGAACTGGTGACTTTATTCCGCAGCGCACGAGATTATGCCCATGGTTGGGCTGTGCATGATGTTCGTAAACGTCATGGTGTTCAGTCCCGTGAAATTGATTTTGATGAAATCGCCCAACGTTTTCCACATTTGTCACCCAAATACACCCATGGCATGTCGGTTCCCGATGTTGACGTGGTGGAAAATGCGGATGCTGTGCTTGAAAACATGAAGTCCTTCTTGGATGGGGCTGGATGCATTGCCCGACATTGGCCCCAGTCCGTGGAACCATCCCATGATGATCAGGTGCTTATTCAAGACGATGGAAATGTTCGCACATTTGATTGGGTCATCCGTGGCGATAACGGTGGTCCTGCCGAAATCTGGCCGGAAACTTTCGGGGCAGGGGCATTGGCGTTGGCTTATCGTGAAAGAACCTTACGCCACGTGAGCGAAACCGATTCGCAAAGTACAGAGGAACGCTCAGCCACCGTGCTGGTTGATGGGCAAAGTGGTGGCAGCCTTGAAACCATAGCAGACACGGTTTTGGCCAATGGTGCGGCATGTGCAGGCGGATTGTCATTTAAAGATTTGCGCTATTTGACGGCGGCGTCATATGCACGGATCTGGCGCGAATTAGCTGGGGAAGGCTGGCATTCTGAAGGCAGTCGTCTGTCCGTCGCTGCGGGCAGCATTCTGCCGGATTCAAAGCCTTCTATTGGCGTGGCTAAGGGGCGGGTGCTTGAGGCGCTGGGAATGGCAGAGTTGTCATGGACCCTTGCGCCGCTGGCTGCATATGTGTTGGCGGCTTCCATTGAGAAACGGGATGAGGATATCCCGGAACTACGTTCGGTTCGGCCTGATCGTTTTTCTTGAAGCCTTTAAATTTTAACATAAAAAAGCCTCCAGTTATTGGAGGCTTTTTTTGTGATGTCCTGAGGATATTAGCCTTTTTTGCATTGACCTTTGGCGTGGTCTTCCTCTTTGCAGGTTTTGCAAATCCCAGTAATTTCAACCAATGGGTAGCTGACTGAGAAACCAATGCTGGCTGCGCCTTCCGCGACGGCTTCGTCGATTTTCGGATTGGAAATTTCAAACACCGAACCGCAGCAATTGCAGATCAGGAACTGCGCTGCATGTGGGTCTTCGGGAGTGACACAGGCCATGTAGGCGTTGATAGTCGCCAAACGGTGGACAAAGCGTTGTTCAATCAGGAAATCCAAAACGCGATACACCGAAATCGGCGCTGCGATTTTACCGTGATCCCGCAGGCGTTCAAGAATGTCATAAGCGCCGATTGGTTTGTCCGAACGCAAAATGATTTCAAATACCCTTTTGCGGAGCGGAGTAAACCGTATTCCCTTTTTTTGGAAATACGTTTCTGCCGCAGCAATTGCGGCATCAGGATCACCCGAATAGTCATGGGTGTGGTGTGTAAAAATGGACATACAGTCTGTCCCTACTTCTTTGCGCAACAAAACCAGCCCTAAAATAAGGTGGCTTTGTGCTGTGTTCGGCCAGTCATCCCCGATTATCGAAGACGAAATTTTATTATGTTTGTTGACCAAGGTTACTGGGCATTTTTATCTCTCAGAACATTGGGTTCCTAAAATGTAGCTCGTGTTGGATAATGATGCAATGTTACGTCGCTGTTTTTTAGGATGCTTTTCTTCATGGTTGTTGAATTGTTTCTGAAAACCACGAAAAGTTGCCAATTGTCAATTGGCGGCAGCACGTGCCTGTGCCAATACCCAGTGAACATCAGCAAACAATGTATTGGATTTCTGGTACAGTGTTTGCAGTTGTTCTGGCAGGTTGTTATCAACAGATGGGGTGTCTTCCGGGCTGCTTCCGATCATTTCGCACAAGCCGATACTTTCGCCAAGAACCTGATCCAGTTCCAGTTCATCATTATTCATGGCTTTGTTCAAAAGAAGCCAGGCCATGGTTTCTGCCAGCATTGCCGTTAAGCGAGATGCTTCGCGAGTTGCCGCCAGTTTTGCCATTGGATCTGAAGTTGAATTGTCGTTTTTATTCGTGTCGGTTTGTAAATAATCACGAACTTCAGTAAGCAGTTGAAGATTGTTATCAAACGTATTGATAAAAGTTTGGGTATTAACCCAGTCTGCAGCCATAATACACTCCTGCGACTTGATGCGGATTGCAAACTGGATGCAATCCCTCCCATTGATATTCAGTGTGAGGGGATAGATTAATGAATACAAGGATTATCATGGATTGCGTATTCCAGTCGGGATGACATCCCCGTGATATTCCATTCTAATCTTAGGCTATGTCTGTGTTCCTCTATGAAAGTGGAACAATTGGGGATTGTTGCGAAGCGCAATGACGTTATCTGTTGAACAAGTGATAGCTTTATGCGGACAGGCCTTGGCCTTGGGGCAGTTTTCGAAAGCCGAGGAACTTGCCACCGCCGTTTTGGATCATGTCGAAGAGAATGCCGATCTTCGCGGCATCGTGGGTGCGGCATGTCTGGAACAGGGTCGGCTTGAGGATGCGCTGCATGCGTATAGCATGGCGATCAAATGGGGCGGGGCCTCTGATGAACGCCTGTATGCCCTTGGGCTGGTTTATCAACGTATGGGGAAATTACATAAGGCTGCATCCTCTTGGATGCGTGCGCTTGAATGTAATCCAGATCATGTGGAGGCTGCACAGAATGCGGTGCAGGCTTTGTTTCAGCTTGAGCAGTGGGGCGAAGCAATACGTTTAATTACCCGAATTGTTGAAAATTCTGGGGAGAGCGCACAGACCTGCATGTGGTTGGGTCATGCACAGGCAAAGTGTCAGAATATAGAGGCCAGTATTCTGGCCTATGAGCAAGCCGTCAGCCATCAAAATAGTGATGCACAGCTTTGGTTCCTGTTGGCCTTGGCCTATCGTGATGTCTGTCGTTTTCAGGATGCGCGCCATGCATTGATGCAAGTCATGCATCTTGCTTCAGATCATGTTGAAGCACGGTTCGAATTGGCGCAGTTGGAATTGATGGCAGAACATTGGGAAAGTGGCTTCAAGTTATGGGAAAGCCGATTGCAGCGGCGTGTACGTTTGATGCCAGATGACCTCCCCGGTTCTTTATGGACCGGCGACAAAGCACCGGACGCAACCCTTTTAATACAGGCAGAACAAGGGTTCGGGGATACCCTTCAGTTTGCCCGATATGCAAGACACGCTATTGCCAATGTTGGGCAGGTTATTTTTCGCGTACACCCAAAGTTGGTCAGATTGTTTCAGGCCTCCGGTCTTGATTGGATCGTTGTGCCTTTCGAACATCCGGTCGAGGCCGATTTTCATGTGCCGTTGCTGAGCTTGCCGCACGTGATGGAGTGCTATGATCCGCTTCTAGCGCAAAGCACGTATTTAAGCAGCATTAGAACCAAGCAATCGGGCCGGGTCCGGAAGCCACCTTCGGTTGCTATCGTTTGGGCGGGCAACCCAGATCATCATAATGATTATCGTCGCAGCAGCACATTTAAGGCCTTTTCTGCCTTAGCCGCGATTCCGGGGGTGGACTTTGTCCATTTTCAGTTTGATGAGACTGATTTTGATGCAAGGGCATGGTCATCTTTGCGCTCTGGTTGTGATGGTGTGCGAGACTTTTGTGATACAGCGCACAAAATTTCTAATTTTGACCTGATTATTAGTGTCGATACTGCATTTGCCCATTTGTCAGCGGCCCTTGGACACACTACATGGGTGGTGGTGCCGAATGTGCCGGATTGGCGTTGGGGCGAAACCGGGGAACAAAGCCCTTGGTACACCACCGTTCGCGTATGGCGACAACCTCGGCCGGGGGATTGGGATGGAGTGATGCAGCAAATTTGTTGCGCGTTGCCGGACAATCTTGGTCATTTATAATTTGATGGAGTTTCAAAATGCGGAAACCTTTGATCTTGTCCCGCTGCTTGATTATGACCGCAGTGCTTGGTGGCATGCTTCCCAATGTTGCACATGCTGATGAGTCGACATTGAAAGTAGACGAAGACGCCCGTGAAGAAAGTGTGCTGACTGTCTACAGCGATAATTTTGCTCAGGTGCAGGACACGTATGATGTGAAATTCCAGCGCGGCGAACAGACGCTCGTTTTGAAGGGTTTTCCTCTGGGGATTGATCCGGGGTCTTTGAACATTGATGGTAAAGGGCTGCGGTTGCACAGCTTGAGCGTTCAGCGTCCGCCATTGAATGAATTCGATTATCTGAAAAGCATGGTCGGCAAAAAGGTGAAAGCAGTCTATCGCCACCCGAAATCCGGGCGGGATGTTGAAACTGATGCGGTTTTGGTTGCTGTAACACCACGTCCAATCCTGAAAATTGGTGACAGGCTGGAAGTGGATTACCCCGGTCGTGTGGTGTTGCCTGCTGATGCGATTACGACTGTCGCTGACGGAGTTTCCATTGCCGCGTCCGTGACCAGCGAATACGCCAAAGAAGAACCCATGCGCGTGCATTACAAAGTGCCCGGACTGAATTGGCAGGCCAATTATCGCGCTGTTTATAACGCCGAATCTGATACTTTGGACGTTCAAGGTCGGGTGGCTGTTGAAAACCATACACAATCAGATTTCAAAGATGTGAACCTGCGTGTAGTTGCCGGTCAGGTCAATCAGGTTCACGATATGACTGCGATGGCGCGTTCCAGTGTCAAAATGATGGCAGCACCTTATGCTGAGATGGCTGACAATGCGGTCGTTCCTGTACAGGAAAGTGGTTATTTGCTGTACCCGGTGGCGTCTGATGTAACAATTAAGGCGGGTGAGCTTAAGGATATAACAATCCTTGAAACGACACCGTTCCCGGTTAAAGCCGTCTATGAAGTGCGCAATCCGGCTCATGTTGGGTATTCGCCGCGAACTGATGTGACAAAACAGGGCGCAACCCTGCGTTTGGACCTCAGCACCAAGGACGATAGCCCTGCATTGCCATCTGGCGTTATGCGGGTGATGACTCCACAAAAAGATGGTGCGGATATGCTGATCGGCGAAGTCCGTATTCCGCATACCCAGCCCGGTGGTGATGTTCAGCTGAACCTTGGACAGTCTGTGGATGTCATGACATCTGCGAAGATCACCGATCACAAACGGGTTTCCGATGTTACGACGGAATATAGCTATCAAGTGACGCTGACCAATTCCTCGTCACGTCCGGCAAACATGGAAGTTGTCCAATTCTTCCCGGGGCATTGGCAGATTACTGCGGAAAACCTGTCTCATGCCAAGGATACGGCGAATACGGCTAAGTGGACTGTGGCGGTTCCTGCCAAACAGGATATGATCCTGAACTTTACGGTTCAACTGACCCGCCAAAAATAACCGTCTCCTCGTCCTCTGTTGCCGTTTTGCCCAATTTTTCGGGAAAAATTGGTAAAGAGTTAGCGAGTCGATGGACAGAACGTGCAGGATGGAGTAATCCTTCCTGCATGTCTGCTGTGTGAAGGGTGTAATACCGTGGAAGAAAAAACAACAACCACAACGTCAGCCTCATGGGATGAGGAAATGGTGGCGGAATTGTCTCGCCTGTGGGATGAGGGTCTTTCCACCGGGGAAATCGGTAAACGACTGGGCGTTTCCAAGAATGCCGTGGTTGGTAAGGCACATCGTTTGGGCCTGAATAGCCGCCCGTCTCCGATCAAGCGTACGAAGCCCAAGCCGAAAAAAGAAGAGCTGCCGACTTTGGGTGATCTTGGCCCGAGCCATTGCCGTTGGCCAACCGGAGACCCGCGTGAACCGGGATTCCATTTTTGTGGTAAGAAATCCATGCCGGGCAAACCGTATTGTCAGGAACACGCAGGCATTGCCTACGTCAATACCAGCAAGAAATCTGACTCCTGATCTGCTTTAAGGGTTAGGACGATCTTAAAGGCTCTCGCGAAAAATGCGGGAGCCTTTGCTGTATTGCGAGGTCATGCGCAGCCAAATTGCAAAGCCAAGCCCGACGCAGGCACTGGTCGCCATGATCCAGAATGCTCCGCCGCCGTATAATTCGAATAGTGGTGCAGACAGAAATGTCATCATGCCAAGAACAACGCCATTACCCATGGCGGCAAACAGGCCTTGTGCTCGCCCGGTTATTTCGGGTTTCATATGTCGGGCGATGAAGTGCATGGCGGCAAGGTGAACTGCACCAAAGCTTAAGGCATGCAGGCATTGTACAGGGATCAAAAGGATTGGGTCTGTCAGGTGTGCAAGGGCAATCCATCGGATTACCGCTCCCATGCATCCGATGATCAGCAAGGTATAGATGCCAACAGCCTGAACCACGCGGCGACTGAAGGCAAATAAGGCCACTTCCGCAGCGACGGCAATACCCCACAAAAACCCGATCCACGTATGACCAATGCCAATGTTCAGCCAATGCAGGCTGGCAAAGCCATAGTAGAGGGCATGGCTTGCTCCGGTCATGGCGGTTGCGGTAAGGAATATCCAGAACCTCGGTTCTTGCAGAAGATCAGCCCAGCGCAAGGGGGCTTCACCTGTCGGTTCTTGCTTAAGAGTTTCCGGTAATGACAGGGTTAAGGCCGATAATGGCAGCATGGCAGCGATTATCAGCCATATGACAAGGCTGGGGGAGTGCTCATCAATCAGGCGCCCAACGCTGACGGATGAGACGATAAAGCCCAATGACCCCCATAAGCGGATACGTCCGTAATCCATATTGTGCCGAACAACGTAGGTCATGGTTAGATTGTCGGCAATCGGCAGGAGCGCGGCAAACAATGATCCTGTAAAAATTGATAACAGGAGAAACGCGATAAACCCACTGCTGACCGTGAAACCAATGTAGCCAATGAGCGCGCCTAAGGTCAGGGCACATAACACGGCGCGGCGTTTGCCCGTTGCGTCCACGAGGTGCCCGGCTATGGGGTTAAAGGCGACCTTTACCCACAGCAGGGTTGCGACAAGGATGCCAATTTGTGAGGTATTCATCCCTTGGTCTTGCAACCACAGGGGCCAATACGGCATTTGTATCCCGACAATCAGGAACATAACGGAGTAAAAACCGCCAAAACGGATTGTCAGGTTGTGCATCAATGCGTTTTCATCCCCGCTGGCAGATCAACACCGCGCCCAAGGACGACAAAGAACGGATTTTCCAATGAGCTTTTGCCATATACCAATTCGTCGCCAGTAGATATATCCAGAACCCGGCCTCCGGCTGCTGTCACGATGGCGTGGGCTGCTGCTGTATCCCATTCCATGGTGGGGGACAGTCGTGGGTAGATATCGGCCTCACCGCTTGCAATAACGCAGAATTTAAGGGATGAACCGGCATGGCTAGAGGCACTGATGCAAAACGGCTTCAGAAACTCTGTCGTTGCTGGTGTCATGTGTGAGCGGGATAAAACCGCAGTTAAGGATGCATTGTCAGCGGTCCTGCATCTCAGCGGTGCCACATCACCGATTGTTTCCGGTATAAACCCAAATGGTGTTTTGTCAGATGGGGAAAGTGGGTTTTCTTCGACGGCTTCCCCTAACTTTGGCATCCATTGTAGACGCTGTATGGCAGGGGCATAGACAACCCCCATGACAGCACGATGGTTTACGATCAGGGCAATGTTGACGGTAAAGTGTGTGCTGCCGCGAATGAATTCCTTTGTCCCATCAAGTGGATCAATCAGAAAAAACGGATCAGCGGAGTTTTGCAGGTGGTCGCTGCCGTTCTCTTCGGTAATGATTGGAATGGTCGGGAACTGACCACGCAGGCCATTCAGAATGATTTCGTTGGCAGCATAGTCTGCGGCGCTGACGGGAGAGCCGTCTCCCTTCCATTGTGTGTCTAAATCGTTGCTTCGGTGGTATGCCATGATCTTGTGGCCGGCCTCAACGGCAAAAAACCGCATGAAGTAGCCGATTTTTTCATAATCAAGATCAGGAAGAGATAAAGACGTGCACATGGACCTGAAAATCACCTATGTTGCTGCGAAATGCATGTGTATTGGTACTCCGCGTATCAAAGCAGAACAAGTGGTTTGCCAGATTTGAAAGATAACGTCATGAAAATGAAAACTGTTGCAGCGTTACTCTTGCCGTTGAATTCCGGCATGGTTAGTTTTCTGCCGCACTCTCGTGGCGTTTTTTTGAATGCTGTTTCTGATCCCGAATTGCAGCCTTTCCAAAGCAATCTGACCTGCGTGCAAACCCAGCGATCCGATTTTCTGGCGTTAGAGAAGGCGGGGTATACGGTCACAACTGAATTGCCCGAAGCAGGATCTCAGGATTATGTGCTGTGCGCTTTGCCCAAGCAAAAGCAACAGGCCCAAGCCAATATGGCCTGCGGTTTGGAGTTGCTAAAACCAGGGGGCGTTCTGATTTGTGCGGCGCGCAATGATGCCGGAGCAAGCAGCCTTGCCAAAATGGCGAAGACAATTGGATGCACTTCCCAAATGTCCAAGTATCACCACAAGGTGTTCTGGATGGAGAAACCGCAAGACGGGGAAGTGGCAGTCGTTAAGAACTGGTTGGCAGAGGTCGGGTTACGTCATGTTCCGGCTATAGATGCTGTGTCGTCTCCGGCTGTGTTTGGTTGGGATAAGGTTGATAAAGGCTCGGAACTTCTTGCCAGTACATTCGATGAAAGCCTGGTCGGGCACGTGGCTGATTTTGGGGCAGGGTGGGGCTACCTTAGCCGTGAGCTGTTAACACGGTGTCCGGGCGTCCAGCATTTGTCAGTGATTGAGGCAGAGGCTGTCGCCTTGAAAGCTGCACAGAATAATCTTGAGCGGTTCAGTGATACCTGCGTTGTGGAGTATCTTTGGCGCGATGTGGTGTCAGAGGCATTGCCGGGGAAGCTGGACTGCATCATCACCAATCCGCCGTTTCATAGTGGTAAAGATGCAGACATGGACCTTGGCCCCGCCTTCATTCGGGCGGCAAAGAAAGCTTTGAAACCAAAAGGGCGACTGCTTTTGGTCGCCAATCGTCATTTGCCGTATGAAGCTGTTATTGCAGAATGTTTCAAAACGCGGCGCGTGCTTGTGGAAAACAATGCCTTCAAGGTCATTGAAGCTCGTTGAGCGATGCCTCATCAAGGTAGCGGCAAATATGCTCCATTAACCCATTCATCAAATTTTTGATGGTGCGCAGGCCCTTTGTCGGTTCCAGAGTGCGCTCGTTCATGTATAGGCTTCGGCGGATTTCGATCTGAAGTGCGTGGGAATTCTGTTTTGGCTTCCCGTAGTGTCGCACGACAAAAGCCCCGGCATAGGGGGAATTGCGTCCGACGGTGTATCCGTTCGCTCTGAGGAATTCTTCAATTGTTGCGATGAATGCGCCATCACAGGTCGTCCCGAAACGATCCCCCAGCACGAAGTCAGGCAAGTATTGGTCTCGGTGCCGGGGCGAGGGCATGGAATGGCAGTCTAGGAGGATGGAGTGTCCAAACTTCTTTGCTGTTTTCTGTACAAGCGCTTCGAGATTGGCATGATACGGGTAATAACAAGTGTCGATCCTGTCCAATGCCTCCTTCAGGCTCAACTTGCTGCTATATATCTCCATACCCTGTGTTACGATGCCGGGAATGGTTCCTAAACCGACATATGCCCTTGGTGACGCGGTGTTTACATATGATGGCAGGGGGGTGTCGAACAGGCTGCTATCAAGTTCATATGCATCCCGGTTAACATCGACATAAGCGCGCGGGAAAAGTGCCTTCAGCATCGGTAAGCCGTGCTTAGGTGCGTCGGCAAATAGTTTATCGACGAAGGCGTCCTCCGATCGACGGATGTCTAAATCTGATAATTTTGAGGCTTGTAAAAACTCGTCAGAATAATTCCGCCCGCTGTGTGGGACGGATACCACGACGGGACAGGTCTGAGTTTCCGGGCATTCAACATCAAGAATACCGGAAATGCTGCTGGGGTTCTGTGTCACGGCGTGTGTTTTTCAATCTGCACAAACAATACTAGATACTCTATGTTCTAGATAGGGTAACAAATCGCCTGCACAATGGCGAGATTTGGCAGGGTAAAAAAATAAATAGGAAAAATGAAAAATACCTCTTGCCAAGGGGGGCTGGTTTGGGTAAAAAACCGACCTCCGGCGCGGAGGACTTAAACGAAACGCTGGATGTGATGCTAACAAATTCAATTAGTTATCACAAAGAAGGGCGCGTAGCTCAGCGGGAGAGCACTACGTTGACATCGTAGGGGTCACTGGTTCAATCCCAGTCGTGCCCACCATGAAAGCTCCAAGGGAAACCTTGGGGCTTTCTTCATTTCTGCCACAATAGTTTCCAAATTTATATTCAGCACTCACACGCATTTCACCATTTGAGGCCGTTGAGGTGCCCCTAGTGTCCCTCTTTCATGGAGTGCATGTAACGCTCTTCTTTATTCTATTGCTTGCATGCCGGTACGAAGTAAGGTAACAGTTGAGCCTCAACTCTTGGAGCCTGCATGTTTTTGGTCATTGTTCTCTAATCCTCAACGATTTGTCTTAAAGGCACGTTGAGGTTCTGACTGTTATCTCCCGTTACATAATTGTATCGGGTGTGTTTTTGCGTCAGTGATTTAGGAGAACACAGCATGCACGACGCTTTTATTCAGGCCATAATCAATATCCATCGTATGCTTCCGCGCAAGGGCCCAGGGTCCGATCATATTGCCGAAACCATTTTTGATTATTGCGCGCCCTTTCTCGGCAAAAGCCCGGTGATGGCTGATTTTGGCTGCGGGAATGGCCACAGCAGTTTCAAACTCGTTGAATACTTTGATGGGACTGTTCGAGCAGTTGATTTTGCAGCCCCCTTTTTGCAGGAGCTTAAAGAACGTTTGAAGGGGCATCCTTGCGAGAGGAAGATCCTGCCTGTGCAGGGCGATATGCTTGATCCAACTCAACTTGGGGGACCATATGATCTTATCTGGTCGGAAGGTGCCACTGCCATTGTTGGGACAGTTAAAGCCTTGGAAACATGGTATCCATTGCTGAAACCTGATGGACTGTTGGTTTATTCAGAAGCCTCTTGGCGTTTGAATAAACCTCAGCCTGAGGCTGTGGAATATTATGAAACGCGTTATTCCGATCTAACAGATCATCAGGGACATATCCAAAGAGCTGAGGCCATTGGCTTCAAGGTGTTAAAAACCATGGATTTACCAACTGAGGATTGGTGGACCAGTTACTTCCATCCCTTGCAAAGGCGGGTAGAGGAATTGTCCAAAACAGTAGAACCCGGTTCGGCGTTATCTACTGTTATTAACTCTTTCCATGAAGAAACAAGAATGTTTGAACGCTTCAGTGACCAATACGGTTACACATTTTTTGTGCTTCAGAAAAACTGACTTGAAGTGATTCAACGTCTAACCTAAACACGGCGAGATCCATAACTTGATGGATCTCGTCCCCATACAGCGTGTATTTAAGGGGTTGGGTCAGAAGGTTGATACGAAAAATCTGCCGTTTGAAAAAGTTAACCAAATGAGCGAGGCGGAAGAACAAGCCTTCATGGATGCTTTTGCTGAAGACTTAGCCAATGATGATGGCAGTGCCGCGCCAAGCCATTTAGATGCACATCGTTCCAAAAAAAATGCCTCAAAGTTGGATTTCTTTTTGTGTTTTTTGTCGGCTTGTATAGGGTCCGCTGAAACTGCACACCCCACTGGGAAAGATCATACGCATGGCAAACGCCGACCCCGCTGCATCTGCAATTGACGTTATCATCATTGGTGGCGGAGCATCAGGCATGATGTGTGCCATTGAGGCCGCCAAGCGCGGGCGCAAAGTCATGGTTGTGGATCATGCCAAAAAGTTGGCTGAGAAGATCCGTATCTCTGGTGGCGGGCGCTGTAATTTCACCAACTTGGATGTGCAGCCCAAGAATTACCTGTCTGCAAATCCGCATTTCTGCAAATCCGCCCTTAAGCGTTATAGCAACTGGGACTTCATCGGCCTGATGCAGGACTACAACATCGCCTATCACGAGCGCGATCACGGTCAGCTTTTCTGCGATGAATCGGCTCAGCAGATCATCGATATGCTGCACAACGAATGCAAAAAGGCCGGGGCGAGCATACACATGCAGACCTCTGTAGATGAGATCATCCAGACAGAGGACGGCTTTTGGGTCAGCACAGATGATGCAGAGATCGAATGTCAAAGTTTGGTCGTGGCCACTGGCGGTCTATCCATTCCAAAAATTGGCGCCAGCAATTTTGGCCTTAGATTGGCGGAATACTTTGGTTTGAATGTGATCCATCCGCGTCCTGCCCTTGTCCCCTTAACGGTTGATGACAAGACACGGGAAGCCATAGACGGATTTGCTGGAATTGCCGTGGAAGGCACAATGAAAATTGGCGACACCATATTCCGCGAGGCCGTCCTGTTCACCCATAAGGGTTTGAGCGGCCCTGCAGCGTTGCAAATTTCATCGTACTGGACACCGGGACAAACCATAGAGATCAATCTATCCCCTGACTGTGATGTGTTTGACCTGCTGAAAAAGGCCAAGGATGCACAACCGAAGCAAGAGCCCCAGACAGTCCTGTCGACTATTCTACCGAAACGGATTGCCTTACGTTTTGTTGAGAACGCAGGATGCATTGGTAGGCTGGCGGAACTGCCGGATAAGAAACTGCGTGCCTTGGCCGACAGTGTAAACAACTGGCAGCTTGTGCCGACAGGTACAGACGGTTATCGCACTGCAGAGGTCATGCGTGGTGGTGTTGACACGGACGAACTGTCATCCAAAACCTTTGAAAGCAAAAAAGTCCCCGGCCTGTACTTCATTGGTGAGGTGGTCGACGTCACAGGGCACCTGGGCGGCTATAACCTCCAATGGGCGTGGTCATCGGGCTTTTGTGCCGGCCAATATGTTTAGGGGGGCAATGGGCGTAAAAATTCAGGCGATTTGTGATGATCTGATTGTTTCAATCTTAGTCGTGCTCACCATGAAAGCTCTAAGGGAAACCTTGGGGCGTTCTTCATTTTTAGCCCAAAATTTTCTATTTGTATCCATTGCCTCCCAAATCTGACAAACAATATTACAATCGTGGTCTTGATTAGCTTATGAATGGGGAGGTATATCAAAAATAGATTTGTATTTTTGATCATGGACTTGTGCCTTTCTCATCTCCACTTATATCCTGAACCTTAGTTCAAAAGAACTTAGACGAAGTTAGAACAAGTGTTTTCAGATTAGGTATCCTTAATGTAAGCGTATCAGGATTATTCACAATGCTCAGAAAGTTACCTCTCAGCCTCTCTATCCTTACTTTTGCTTTGTACGGTTGTACGTTAAGTGATGACGCTTCCAAGCCAGTTGGTGGTTCCGCATTGCCCGCAATCATGCCGCCACCAGCAAAACCTGCGGCACCGACGCCAGCTTATATTGAGCAGCTCCTCGTTATTGGTGCGGTTGAAAACGTGATTTTGCCGACTGCGGGAATGAGGATGGAGGCCAGAATTGACACTGGTGCCACTACATCCTCCATTGATGCTCGAGATGTAAAGCTATATGAGCGCGATGGTAAGAAATGGGTGTCGTTCAGGCTCCTTGACCGTGTTTCACAAAAATCATCGGAAATAGAAGTTCCTCTGAAACGGTCGGTTTCGATCAAACGGCATAATGCAAAATCAGTTGAACGCTATGTTGTCGAATTGCCCATACATATGGGTAATATTTCGACCACTGTGGAATTTACTCTGGCGGATAGAGAATCCTTTGAATATCCGGTTTTGATTGGCCGTAATTTTCTAAATGGTCGTGCAGTTGTCGACGTTGGCAGCAGCTTCTTGACTTCAAGCTTAAGGGTGAAAGATGACCGCTGAACGCCGCATTTTAAGGCTTATCATTGCTGTTCTATTGGTGCTGGGCTTTGGTGCGACAGCATATAAAATTGAGACCCTTGGTTTTTCTTTGTCACCAAACGATAGAACAACAGTGTGGACTGTCGAAGGTGCAATATCATTTTCTGCAAATGGCGGGCCGGTGGAGGTTCGCCTCAACTTGCCTGATCAGACAGAGCAAAAGCGGGTTTTGCGCAGCGGAATTACATCACCTGGTTATGATTTCAGGGTCGAAGAAAAACACGGCACGAAATATGCTGTTTGGAGTTCTGATCAAAAATCGGGCGATCAGAAGATTTTCTTTAAGTCTGATTTGGCGATAAATAAGTCAGCATCGGTTAAAGCCAAAAAGCAGGATGTCGAGCTTGAGAAATTGCCCCAACTGCCGGATCAGCTTAAGACAGCGATTGATGAATTCCTCAGCGAGTTAAATGGCGATAAAGATTTGCCCGCCGATAAGATCAAACGGGCGCAAATCATTTTGGACAGGCTTAACGCGCCGGAGTTACACCCCAAGGCTCAGACCTTGCTGACATTGCAACCCATAGACTATCAGGGGCTTGACCTTGCGGTTATGGTATTGCGCATTGCAGGGCTGCCCACACAAGTGCTTCGTGGATTGTATCTTGATCAAGATAATAAAAATCAATCAGCCATCACACTTTTGAATGTGTTTGATGGTGAAAAGTGGCAGCTTATTGATCCCAATTCCCTCCGGCTGAATGATCTTAATTCGTTCGTTGCTTTGCAAAAGAACAAAGAGTCTTTGCTAGAAGTAGAAGGTGGATCTGATTCGAAAGTTCGCTTTTCCTCAATTTCCACTAACCAACCCACCAACCAAATTGCGATTGGCGACTTTCTTCAGCCTGAAAAGTCAGTCCTGTTAGACTTTTCCATTTATAGCCTTCCTATTTCGACCCAAAACACGTTCAAGCTATTGCTGTTTATCCCGCTTGGGGCGTTGGTGGTTGTGATTATGCGCAATCTTGTAGGGATTAAAACATCGGGAACGTTCTTACCGATTTTGATTGCGTTGAGCTTCTTGCAGACCAGCCTGCTGACGGGCGTGGCCTTATTCCTTATCGTTGTGGCCTGTGGGCTGGCGTTGCGATCGACCTTAAGTCACCTGAATCTGCTTTTGGTTCCAAGGATATCGGCTGTGCTGGTCTTTGTAATTGTCATCTATCTGATGTTGGCGGTGATCAGCTTCAAAATGGGAAGTGACTTCGGTTTGAACGTTACGTTCTTCCCCATGATCATTATCTCTTGGACCATCGAACGTATGTCGGTTTTGTGGGAAGAAGAGGGGCCGAAAGAAGTACTGACACAAGGCGGGGGGACTTTGCTTTCTGCGAGCTTGATCTACCTTGCCTTGAATAATGAGTTTGTCGCTCACATGACGTATTCATTCCCGGAACTATTGTTGGTGGTGCTTGCCTTTATCTTGATGATCGGCAGCTACACAGGATACAGGCTTAATGAATTGGGTCGATTTGAGCCCATGGGACGGGAATGATGCCTAAATTTGTATCGTCCTCAGTGCTAAAACAGCGCGGCGTTGTTGGTATGAACTACCGCAACATCGCGCTGATTTCCGCCAATAATCCGCGTAATCTTTTCCCTTTGGTCGATGATAAGCTTAAGACGAAAATTATCGCGCAAGAAGCGGGGATTGCCGTTCCGAAATTGGTTGGTGTGGTCAAGGTCTATCATCATATTAAGCAGCTTGAATCCTTCCTTCATGATACGCCGCAATTTGTCATGAAACCGGCAAAGGGAAGTGGAGGAAAGGGCATCCTTGTCGTAAAGGGCCAACGTGATGGCGGGTATGTTAAATCAAGTGGGCAGTGGATGGATGCAAAAGGCCTCCACCGCCACGCTTCCAATATCTTAAGCGGATTGTTTAGTCTCGGCGGTCAGCCTGATGTCGCTATGATTGAGGAAATGGTCCAGTTTTCTGACGTATTTGACGGCTTTACCTATCAGGGTGTGCCGGATATCAGAATCATCGTTTATCGCGGGGTTCCTGTCATGTCCATGGCCCGATTATCGACCGCCGTATCCGATGGCAAGGCCAATCTGCATCAAGGGGCTGTGGGGGTTGGAATCAGAATTCGGGACGGGAAGGCCGCCAATGCGGTTCAGTTTGATTTGCCCGTTTCCCATCATCCAGATACCAACAGAGATCTGTCCGAACTCGCTGTGCCGCACTGGAGAGAGGTGCTTAGTCTATCTGCAAGATGTGCAGATGTAACTGGGCTTGGCTATCTTGGCGTGGACATTGTCCTCGATAAGGAAAAAGGGCCACTAATTTTAGAGCTTAATGCCCGCCCGGGATTGGCTATTCAAATTGCGAATGGTTGTGGGCTGCTGCCGCGTATTGAGGCAATCAATAACGCAAATATTATCAATTGTGATGTTGAGCAGAGAATTGACTGGGCTCAGACTAATTTTTTATAAAAATAGATGTGGCGATCCTGTCCCTATGGATGTGTATGCAACCGCTTAGGGGGATTTTCAAGACAAGTAAGATATGGCTTAAGCCTGTGACGAAGGAATTCGATTCGTTAATACGTAGTTCTGTCCAACGGCTCGGACATGAATTACAATCACCTCGTGTGCTGAGTTTCAATCCCAAGAAACACGCGTGAATGTGATGGCATGAAAAGCGCCACAAGCAATTCGCTCATGATCGATTAATTTGCCGCTCTTTTGCTCTGTTTCTCATGTGCGCCTCCTTATCATGCGGAGGCAAGGACGTATCTATGAGTTTGGATCAAATATTCATCCTTTGTCTTTTGACTGCGGTGTTCCTGAGTTTTTTTAAGGAACTGTACCCGCCTGAGGTCACTGCACTGGCGGCTTCGGCTGTTTTGCTTGCAACCAATATTATTGAAACCCGCGATTTTCTTAAGGTTTTCAGCTCTTCTGCGCCCATTACCATTGCCATGATGTTTATCATTTCAGCAGCACTTGAGCGTACGGGCGTGCTGGTTATGGTTGGGGACATACTCAAGAAGCAAGCGAATGGGTCTTTTTTACGTGCCATGTTCCTATTGATGTTTGGAACAATTGCAGCATCTGCTTTTATGAACAATACACCTGTGGTGATTTTGTTAACGCCCATTGCGATTTCAGTTGCAAGTTCCATAGGCGTTTCGTCATCTAAGATTTTGATTCCTTTGTCTTATTCTGCAATATTCGGTGGTACTCTGACACTGGTTGGCACATCGACGAATATTTTAATGAGTTCCGTTGCCCGCGATGTGGGGCAGCCGCCAATTTCCATGTTCGAGATGACATTGCCGGGCCTTGTGTTCGCCTGTGTCGGCTTGGTGTACATGATTTTCATCGGGCAAAAGTTATTGCCTGACCGTTCATCTCGGGCGGGCCTGTTTGCGCAGGCAGAAAAGCGTAAATTCATGGCTCGCCTTTTGATACCACACAATTCCCGATACATTGGCAAGTCCCTGAACGAGCTTCCCTTTAACACTGAAGAAACGCAAATACAGGATTTGGTACGGGGTGAGGTGTCCATGCGTGACACCATGCATCAAATGCTTTTAGAGGCAGGTGACCGTGTAGTCGTGAAGACCGGGGCCGGTGAAATCCTTGGCATGAAGGAGAACGGGCAATTCGAGTTTCACGACGTTGAGGGTTACGGGCTGGAACCAGTCACCGCTGACCGTACCATAACCATTGAAGCCAGCATTGGGCCCAGATCCCTTCTTCGTGGTCAATATGTTAAGGATTTGGATTTACGGCGCAAATATGGCGTGTATCTAATGGCTGTCCATCGGGCAGAACAGAGCTTGCCACGTGACCTGTCAGAACAACAATTGCAATTCGCAGATGTTCTTCTGCTGGAAGGTCCGCCTCAAGGATTACATGGTTTGATGCAAGAGGGCAGCATTATTAACCTTAGTGAACCGTCGGAACGCCCAACCCGGCGATCCAAAGCCCCCATTGCCATTGGAACAATTCTTGCGGTCATGTTTCTTGCCGCATTTAATGTTATGCCAATTGCCGGGCTTGCCGTGATTGGCGCTGTTGTTGTTATGATGACAAATTGTGTTGATCCGGATGAGGCCTTCGACGCTATTGATTGGCGAATCCTTTTTCTGATTTATGGAATGCTCGGGTTATCAATTGGGCTGGATAAAACAGGAACGGCACGTTTGATTGTGGAAGCCGTCGTTGCGCTTGTTGGTGATGTTGGTCCCGTTGCTATACTTGCTGCCGTTTATGTTTTGACCAGCATTTTGACTGAGGTTGTATCAAATAATGCAGTGGCTGTTTTGATTGGCCCGATTGTAATCGCACTGGCGGACCAGCTTGGCCTCAATCCGCGCCCATTTATAATTGCCGTAATGTTTGCAGCGTCGGCTAGTTTCGCAACGCCAATTGGGTATCAAACCAATACGTTTGTGTACAGTGCGGGTGGGTATAAGTTCCGTGACTTCCTGAGAGTCGGCCTGCCTTTGAACATAATCTTTGCGATTGTGGCTGTCGTGATTATTCCTTTTTTCTTTCCGTTTTAGGTGAATTGGTAAGTTTTATTAATGATATTTTTTCATGCCTAATAAATGAACAGATGCAGCCTTTGCCTGTAGTGTTTGGGGGTTCAGGTCGGTCATTAATAGTATTAAATCTGTTGTATATATTTGTTTTTGCCTTTGTCATGATGATGCCTACATATGATTGAACGCACTTTTAATAAAGTATCCTAAATCGTGTGGCCCACTACAGGAGGCAAAAGTATGCAGGTAAGAAAATGGCTCCCGTTATGTTGTGTCATCGCCACACTGTCATGCTTTGCCGCGGTATCGGCAAAAGCCGAAGATTTCATGGCTCAGGTTTATTCTTACGAAGAATATTTACTGAAATATCCTGACCAAGCCGCCAAACAGGCGGCGTTTGATCTGTCCGTGCAAAAGGCTGTCCCGCCCGTGTTGACGGCCTCGGTCAATCAGCCGGTGCGGATTTCCGTTATCTTTCCGGGGCAGCAGGTGTCTGATTACTGGCGGCGTACGGTGCAAGCGATGGAAGCCCGTTTGCAGCAGGCCAAAGTACCGTACAAGATCAACGCCTTATTTACCAAATCAGCGTCTGAATTACGGAAACAGGAACTCTTCATACACGAAGAACTCCAAAAACAACCCGATTACATGGTGTTCACCTTGGATGCCTTGCGGCACAAAGCTGTCATTGAAAACATTATGGCTGCCAAGACGGTGAAGCTATTTCTTCAAAACATTACAACCCCTGTCCGAGAATGGCGTGCAACGCAGCCATATCTGTATTCAGGTTTTGACCATGAGCTTGGCAGCAAATTATTGGCTCAGAAGTACATGGACCTAACCCATGGAGAGGGAAATTATGCCGTGTTTTATGGCCCCCATGGTTATGTCAGCCAGATGCGCGGGGATACTTTTGTTCGTGAAATCCAAGATAAGAGCAATCTGAAGCTTGTTGCCTCGTACTACGTTGGTTTCAATCGTGAAAAAGCACGTAAGGCGGCTCTGCGTTTGCTGTCGTCTCAAAATGATTTAGCTTTTATCTACGCGTGCTCGACGGACATCGCTTTGGGTGTGGTCGATGCGCTGAAGGAGACCAATCGTTTGGGGCAAGTTATGGTCAACGGCTGGGGCGGCGGAAGTGCTGAATTGCGTGCGCTTTCAAATGGTCAGTTGGACTTTACGGTTATGCGTATGAATGATGACAACGGTGTTGCCATTGCCGATGCCATTGTTATGGACCTGAATGGTCAATCGGAGCAGGTACCCACAACGTATTCAGGGGACATAAAATTGCTGACCAAGTACGATGAGGCTGAAGAAATTGAAAATCTAAAGCAGCGTGCGTTCCGATATTCTATGGAATAGGTCTGAGACTATGAAGAATAAAGCAATTCCTCTTGGACCTTTCATGGTTGTCGTGCAGCTTGTTTTGCTGGCATTGATTGCTGGGACTATTGCTATTACGGGCTTCCGAATGGCTAAGGACAGTCTAACAGAGATTGTTAGCCAAAATTTCCAGCGGGCTTCGGTCATTGCATCACAGGTGCTGTTCGAGGAATTGGAACAATCGGTTACGACCGCAGAACTATTGGCATCAGATACTGAACTGGCGGAATTGGTTATTGCCAAGGATTGGCAAGGGGCAAGTATATATCTGTACAAAAGTGCCATTGAACTCAGCAACGAGCAGGTTGATATCCTGTTGGTTGTGGACAAAGAGGGTAATCTGAAGGCCAATGCAGGAATTTTCTTTGAGCAAGATGAAGAAGTTGTTTCGGATTTAAAAAGATTTATGTCCTCGCATGCATGGCATGTGGTTGGGAGCCAAGAAAACTTTATTGCTAGATCCCTACCAATTACGGACCCGGAATATGGTGAGGTTATTGGTTACTTGATCACAGGTCTTCGGCTTAAGAATAATTTAAAGATTGCTCATAAGCTGCGTCGCATGACCGGTGTGGATACCTTTAGTATATACGTCAATAATCGCTTGCAAGTTTCCGTACCCGATGCGGGGGGAGAGGTACTTCGCCAAAACAATATTGATCCTGAACATTTACCAAATGAACGCGTTCAGGTGTTCAATTCGGATCAGGTCGCTTACACGGCTCCGGTCATGTATTTTGGGAAACCTTTTGTCGATATTGTGATGACATTGGATTCCAAGGCATTGGCGGGGTTTAATGATGTGCTCTATGACAATGTATTTTTGGTGCTGTTATTGGTGACTGCTGGTGGTTTGATTGCACTACTGGTGTTACAGCGAACAGTCATTCGCCCGGCGAATATGTTGTCAGAATATGCAAGGTCATTGTTAACCAGCAAAAATCGCGCTGTGCCTATGATTAGCCCCATTCGGGAGTTTGATGAGGCAGGGGCGGTTGTTCGGTATGTGTTTAATCAGCTCCACGAAACCAATGCGAACCTTGAAGTTCTGGTAGAGCAAAAAACTGCCAGCCTTAAGGAAGCCGAACAGAAAACCCGCCAAATTCTGGAAGCCGCCAAGGATGGTATTATCACCTTGGATGATCGTGGCAATATCCTGTCATTCAATCCCGCAGCAGAGGCACTTTTTGGTCGAAGTGCCGAAAATGCCTTTGGGGAATGTGTATGTAAGCTATTTCCCGATGCATCAAATCTCAACCGCTGTCAGTTCTCGCACGGGAATATCATGGGGGAACATTACTTATTACTTACGGAGCAAAGGGAGTTCAAAGGGCTGCGAGCTAATGGACAGACTTTCATGATGGAGGTTGCAGTCAGCGAATTTATGGCTCTGGATGGTCGTCAAGTCTATGTCTGGATTGTGCGGGATATTACGGAACGGAAAGAAAGCGAAGAAAAACTTAAAGCAACTTTGGATCACCTTCGGGAGGCTCAGAACGAGTTGGTCGAAGCGGAAAAAATGGCGTCACTTGGTGGGCTGGTTGCCGGGGTTGCCCATGAAATCAATACTCCGGTCGGGGTTAGCCTGACGGCAGCGACCCACCTTCGTGAAAGTGCGAAAGTGATGACCGCTAAATTTTCCGAAAATGCCATGACCAAATCAGATTTACAGAATTTTTTGGATACGGCACAGAAATCAACGGAAATTGTCGAAGGAAATTTGCATAGAGCCTCTGAACTTGTCCGCAGTTTCAAACAGGTTGCTGTCGATCAGACCAGTGACGAAGTTCGGGAAATAAATGTCTTGGGCTATGTTCGCGAAGTTCTCCGCAGCCTACAGCCAAAAATGAAGCGTTCTGAACATGTCATAATCGTTGAAGGTGACGAAGATTTAATGGCAACGACGCATCCGGGGGCCATATCCCAAGTGTTAACCAATCTCATCTTGAATTCCTTGATTCATGCGTTCAAAGAAGGTGAGATAGGTCATATCACCATTCATGCCCACCTGTCGGGTGATTTGGTACATCTAACATATGCTGACAATGGCTGTGGTATGGATGATGCTGTTAAATCCAAAATCTTTGAACCGTTTTTCACAACAAAACGGGGAATCGGTGGAAGTGGGCTGGGTATGCACATTGTATATAATCTGGTGACCAGAACCTTAGGTGGAACCATTGATCTGACAACATCACCGGGCAAGGGGGCTGTGTTCTCCATCTGCTTCCCGATCGGGACCAATAATAACAACACAATGGGAGACGATCATGACGTCAAAAACTGATGATGATGCTCTTTCTTTTGCTGATGAGACATCGGGCACAAATGACGTAATGGCTCCAAAAGCTTGGAAAGTCATGATTGTAGACGATGACCTTGCCATTCATGACGTGACCAAGCTGGCTCTATCAGATTTTGAATTTTACGGCAGGGGGGTGGAATTCATCTCTGCCATGAGTGGTGAAGAAGCCAAGAAGCTGATCGTGGAGCACCCGGACACAGCCATAATGATGCTGGATGTGGTGATGGAAACGGATCATGCCGGACTTGAGGTCGCCAAATTTGTCCGGGACGTGGCCTGCAATTCCTCGGTTCGAATTGTTTTGCGTACAGGTCAGCCGGGACAGGCACCGGAGCGCAAGGTCATCACCGAATATGATATCAACGACTATAAGGAAAAGACGGAACTGACCGCTTCAAAGCTCTTTACCTTGATGTATTCGTCTTTGCGCTCATACCGAGACATTGTTGCCCTTGAAACCAATAAGGAAGGGCTGGAGCAGGTTATCGAGGCATCCAGCACGATCTTTGAATTACAGAGCCTGCAAAACTTTACCCGCGGTGTTTTGGAACAGATCACCTCATTGCTGCATTTGCAGCAAGATGCAGGATATTTTAAGGCCGATGGACTGGCAGCGTCGCACGATAATAATGAATACCACCTGATTGCAGGGATTGGGGCTTATGAAGGGGTTGTAGACGAGCATAACCGAACAATCCTGCCTCAAGAAGTTCTGGAAGACTTTCAGGCAGCCATTAAAACCGGGCGCAATTATTACCGGGATGACAGATTTACGGGTTACTTCCGAAGCTCCCGTGGTGGCGAAAACCTTGTCCATATGTGTGGATTGGGTTCCTTGTCGCCACTGGACAAATCATTGATGGAAGTATTTGCCAAAAATGTCGGTGTGGCGTTCGAGAACGTGGAGCTTCAACACGATCTGGAGGAAACCCAAAGGGAAATTGTTTACCTCCTTGGTGAGGCGGTTGAAACTCGATCACAGGAAACCGGCAACCACGTGAAACGTGTTGCTGAGATCTGCCGAATTCTAGCCTTGGATTATGGCTTACGGGACGACGAAGCAGAGGTCTTGCGTCTTGCCGCACCGATGCATGATGTCGGGAAAATCGGTATTCCTGATGCCATTTTGAATAAACCCGGCAAACACACACCGGAAGAAACGGAGATCATGCAACGGCATGCAATGCTGGGCTACGAGATGTTGAAATCCTCAAAACGGCGGATTTTGCAGGCCGGGGCTGTGATTGCTCGTGACCATCATGAAAAATGGGCTGGGGGTGGATATCCTCATGGCATATCCGGCGAGGATATCCACGTGTATGGTCGCATTGTCGCTGTTGCCGATGTCTTCGATGCCTTGGGCGCAGACCGTTGTTATAAGAAAGCATGGACAATGGATGATATTCTTGCTCTGTTTGAACGGGAGCGGGGACAGCATTTTGAGCCTCGGCTCGTGGATGGGTTGTTCAGGAACCTTGATCAGATTATTGCAATTCGTGATGCTTATCCGGATTTCTCTAACGAATAGGCATAGATATAAAAAAGGCGGGAAGTCCCCGCCTTTTTTGTCATTATCCCGACTATCATTTAAGCGGGAATTTCTGCATCCGCGACTTCCTGAATTCTCAGGCAAGACACACGGCGGTCAAAATGATCCTCAATTCCCGGTCGTTCGCTCACACATTTGGGTTGAGCAAACGGGCAACGGTTGTTAAAGGCACAACCTTCCGGTGGATTGAGCGGGGAGGGCAGCTCCCCTTTCAAAACAATGCGCTTTTGCCGTTTGTCCGCATTCAATTGCGGAGTAGAAGCCAGCAACGCCCGGGTATATGGATGGACCGGGCGATTAAAGATATCTTCTGATTTGCCGTATTCCACCACGCGCCCCAGATACATCACCATGACTTCGTCAGCAATGTGACGCACCACGGACAGGTCGTGTGAAATGAATAAATAGGCCAGATTCATTTCTTCCTGAAGGTCCATCAGCAAGTTTAGAACCTGAGCCTGAACAGACACATCCAAGGCTGAAACGGGTTCGTCAGCCACAACCAGTTTCGGTTCCAGCATTAATGCGCGCGCAATGGCGATCCGTTGGCGTTGCCCGCCAGAGAACATATGCGGATACCGTCCGTAGTGTTCTGGGCGAAGACCGACCTTAGCCATCATGGAGCGGACACGTTCGACACGTTCTTCCTTGGGCATTTCCGGTCGATTGATTTCCAGCGGTTCACCAATGATTGAACCAACTTTCTGACGTGGGTTCAGCGAACCGTAAGGGTTCTGGAAGATCATTTGAACGCGTTGGCGTGCCTGTTTAAGCTCGTCTTTGGACGCATCCAGAATGTTCAGACCATCGAATTCCAGTTTTCCGCCGGTTGGCTTTTCAATCATCGTGATTTGTCGGGCCAGCGTTGATTTGCCGCAGCCGGATTCACCAACAACCGCAAGGGTTTTTCCGGGTTTAACCGTAAACGACACACCGTCCAGCGCCTTGACCACGCCGGGTTCCTTGAACATCCCCTGTGACACTTCATAAAAGCGGAACAGGTTATCGGCTGTCAAAAGTGGTGTTTCTTCTTCAGACATTCTGCGGAATTCCTTCGGAGTTCAAAGGCGTGTGGCAGCGCACGCCGACGCCGGGACCAACGTCATGGAACTTAGGCTGGCGATCACGGCAAGCATCAGTGGCAAACTTGCAACGTGGGTTCAAAAGGCAGCCAGTCGGTCGGTCATATTGCCCGGGAACCACGCCTGGGATGGTTTGCAGGCGGCTTTCACCAGTTGACCGTTCCGGTAATGCTTCCAGTAGTGCAGCCGTATACGGATGTTTGGGCGCATCAAAGATTTCAGGAACCGGCCCAGTCTCAACGATTTGACCTGCATACATCACAATGATTCGGTCAGCGGCCTCAGCAACCAAGGCCAAATCGTGAGTAATCAGGATTAGGCCCATTTGCTGTTGCTTTTGCAAACGAAGCAGCAGGTCCATAATTTGTGCCTGAATGGTCACATCAAGGGCAGTGGTTGGCTCATCGGCAATCAGCAAACGGGGATTACAGGCAATAGCCATGGCAATCATAATACGCTGACTCATGCCACCGGACAATTGGTGGGGATAGGCACTTAAACGGCGTTTTGGATCAGGAATACCAACCAATTCCAAAAGCTCAAGAGCCCGTTCTTTACGTGCCGCCCGGGTGCCGCCTTCATGAATTTCCAGAGCTTCGGTAATTTGATGCCCAACCGTGAAACAGGGATTCAGGCTGGTCATCGGTTCCTGAAAAATCATGGCAATTTCTCGGCCCGTGATCTTGCGCCGTGCCTTTGGCGACATGCTCAGAAGATCGCGTTTGTCAAAGTTCAAGGCATCGGCCTTGACCCGTCCGGGCCAATCAATCAACCCCATAAGAGCCTTTGACGTTACAGACTTACCGGACCCGGATTCGCCGACAATGCCGACAACTTCGCCCTTTTGGACTGTCAGGTTCACACCGTCAACAGCCCGGAATGGGAACTCTGCAGAGCCGAACTCCACAGTCAGGTTTTGAATATCAAGTAAAGGCATTAGCGTTTCATCTTCGGATCAAGTGCATCGCGCAGGCCATCACCCATCAGGTTGAATGCCAGAACGGTCAGAAGGATCATCAAGCCAGGGAAAGTCACGACCCACCATGCCCGTTGAATGAATTCCAGAGCATTGGACAGCATGGAACCCCATTCCGGTGATGGCGGCTGAGCACCAAGGCCGATAAAGCCCAGTGCGGCAGCATCAAGTATCGCGGTCGAGAAGCCCAAAGTTGCTTGCACAATCAACGGAGCCATACAGTTCGGCAAGATTACCTTGAACATCAGGCGTGGTGTGCTGGCCCCAGCAACGCGGGAAGCCATAACATAATCCTTTGAGGTTTCCGCAATCACCGACGCGCGTGAAATACGGATGTATTGCGGCAGATAGGTAATGGCGATGGAAATGGCAGCATTCTTCAGCCCCGGACCAAGGATAGTCACAATTGCCAATGCCAGCAGCAAGCTCGGCAGGGCCATAATGATATCCACAACCCGCATAATGGCGGTTTCAATCATTCCCCTGAAATACCCTGCAGCCAGACCGATTGTTGTACCGGCAACAACTGCAATGGTGACGACGATTACGCCGATAAACAGGGACAAACGTGCCCCGTAAATCAAACGGGACAGGACATCGCGTCCGACTTCATCCGTTCCCAGAACGAACGCCCACGTGCCACCCTCAGCCCAAACCGGGGGTGTCAGAATACTGTCGCGATACTGCATCAGGGGATCGTGAGGAGCCACGATATCCGCAAACAACGCGGCAAGCAGTACGGTAACAATAAAGGCCAAGCCAGCAACGGCGCCTTTGTTTTCGCTGAAATAGCTCCAGAATTCCTTCAGAGGCGAAGGCGGAGCGATTTCACGCATCATGGTCGTATTTTCACTCATGATCGCCTCTTTATCGATTATGTCGGATACGCGGGTTGATGATGCCGTAAAGAATATCCACGGTCAGGTTGACCATCATCACAATGGTCGCAATCATCAAAATGCCGCCTTGAACCGCGGGATAATCCCGACGGAAAATGGAATCCAGCATCCATTTGCCAATTCCGGGCCAAGAGAAAATCGTCTCAGTCAGAATGGCCCCAGCCATCATAACGCCAACCTGTAGACCGATTACGGTAACCACCGGAATCAAGGCGTTGCGCAGCGCGTGGACACAAATAACAACAAGGGGAGACAAACCTTTGGCGCGCGCCACATGCACGTAGTCTTCTTTCAAAACTTCAAGCATGGACGAACGGGTCATCCGCGCAATCACCGCAAGTGGAATAGTCGCCAGAACAACGGATGGCAATATGAGGTGGGATGCAGCAGAGGCAAACGCGCCTTCTTCGTCAGACAATAAAGAATCAATCAGCATGAAACCGGTGACATCATCAATCCAGAACAGGGCTGAGATGCGCCCGGAAACCGGCGTAAGATCAAGAATCACGGAGAACAGCATGATCAACAACAGACCCCACCAGAAAATCGGCATGGAGTATCCAGTCAAGGATAGCCCCATCACTGTATAATCTGTGGGTTTGCCGCGTTTGACAGCGGCAAGAATGCCTGCCGGAATGCCAATGACAACAGCCAAAATCATGGCACAGATGCTGAGTTCCAGCGTAGCCGGGAACAAAGTCATGAATTCACGTAAAACAGGCTCTTTGGTTACAATCGATGAACCAAGGTCGCCTTGGAAAATACCCGTAAGATAATTCCAGTATTGAACAAGTAGGGGCTTGTCCAGGCCCATTTCCGCAAGCAATTGTGCGTGGCGTTCAGGGGAAACCCCACGTTCACCAGCCAGAAGCTCAACGGGGTCACCCGGGATCAAGCGTATCAAAGCAAAGGTCAGCAGTGTGACACCAAAGAATGTCGGTAACACAAGGCTAACGCGCTTGAGAATAAAAGAAAACATGTGTGTTTGGTCTTTTGTTTTTTGCAGCCTTCAATGAAAAGGGAGGGGGACTGCTCCCCCTCACTTCACGATCGCTGTTTTATGGTCGCTGAATTACTTCAGGTCAACACCATAGAAAACGTGCTTGCCCAGCGGGTCGATTTTGTAATCCACCACTTCTTTGCGCACCGGTTCGTAAACCACGGAGTGTGCAATGGTTGCCCACGGAGCTTGCTCTTTAAAGATCAACTGAGCCTGTTTGTACAGTTCCACGCGTTCTTCACGGGTAGAGACAACTTTGGCTTTTTGGATCAGATCTTCGAACGGTTTGTGGCACCACTGGGAACGGTTGGACCCGCCAACAGCACTACAACCCAGCAGAACGGCGAGGAAGTTATCCGGGTCACCGTTGTCACCGGTCCAGCCCATCAGGATGGCGCCGTCACGGTTCACGTCTTTCGTACGTTTGAGGTATTCACCCCATTCGTAGGAAACGATTTTGGCTTTGACCCCGACTTTTGCCCAGTCTGCCTGAATCAGCTCAGCCATACGGCGGGCGTTCGGGTTGTAGGGGCGTTGCACCGGCATGGCCCAAACCGCAGTTTCCAGATCCTTGACGCCAGCTTCTTCCAGCATCTTTTTCGCAGCTACCGGATCATACGGATCGTCTTTGGTTGCGTCGTTATAGGACCAAATGGTCGGCGGCAGCGGGTTTTTCGCAACTTTACCGGCACCTTGGTAGACAGCTTCGATGATGGCATCTTTGTTGATTGCCATGTTCAGAGCTTTACGCACTTTCGGATTGTCGAAAGGCGGTTTTTGTGTGTTGTAGGCCAGATAACCAACGTTCAGACCTTCCTGACTCATCAGGTTGATGTCTTTTTCGGTTTTCATGGCTTCAATATCTGCCGGGTTCGGATACGGCATGATATGGCATTCACCCTTTTGCAGCTTTGCATAGCGTACGGACGGGTCTTTGGTGATTGCAAATACCAGTTTGTCGATCGGGGCTTTACCGCGGAAGTAATCTTTGTTCGCGGTGTAGCGAATCATGGCGTCTTTTTTATAGCCTTGGAAGACAAACGGGCCAGTGCCGATCGGCCATTGGTCCACTTTGTCCATGGTGCCTGCTTTTTGCATGGCATCGCCGTATTCCTTGGACTGAATGACGGCAAAGTCCATGGCAAGGTTTGCCAAAATCGGAGCTTCCGGGCGATTCAGTTCAAAGACAACGGTGTAATCGTCAACTTTGCGGATGTCTTTCAACAAGGCCGGCATGTCCATGCCGTTAAAGTACTCATACGCACCGCCGGAAACTTTGTGGTACGGATGGTCTTCTTTCCACTGACGATTGAACGAGAACAATACGTCATCGGCATTGAAGTCACGGGTCGGTTTAAAGTGCTTTGCAGTGTGGAATTTCACGCCTTTACGCAGATGGAAGGTATAGGTCTTACCATCTTCGGAGACTTCCCAGCTTTCGGCGAGACCCGGTTCAATTTCTGTTGAACCGCGTTTGAAATGGATAAGGCCATCAAAAACGTTGGCCGATGAGGCATCAAATGTGGTGCCAGCGGTATATAAAGATGCGTTAAAGCCTTCAGGGCTACCTTCAGAGCAATACACTAAGGTTTTGGCTTCTGCGGCCTGTGCTGCCAAGGCAGTCAGAGCAACACCGGTAGCCAATCCAAGTAAGCGGGTCTTCATCTAATGCGTCTCCTGTTGGTCGTGGAGGTCAAGCACAAAAAAACGACCAGTCTTCTGGTCACAATACCGTAACGGTGTCTCTATTCATGGCAGACTACACTCTAAAAACAAGAGAAGATGTTATTTTTTAAAAAATCGGGCAGAATAAGCATAATGATGCGTGAAAATCCCGATTATGCAATTTTATTGCTGTTTGGCAGCTTTCTTGGAATTGTGATTCATGCGAATATAATCGCTGTTGCGATTCATTTTTCAGGTTTGGGCCAGCGTTAGGCTTTCAGCTTATGGTTCTGTTAAGCGTGTTTTGTTGCATTGTAACACTCTTGACAATTGCTTGGCTTTATCCCATTTGGGTAGGGTTTTATTTTAACCTATAGATTTAGAGGCTCCCATGCGTTTTCCTAATTTCATGGTGCTTGGACTGAGTGTATTGATCTTGGCTGGGTGTTCTGCGACCAAGACATCAATACAGAAGCATGACCTTCACGTTGAAACCAGAATGAGTGAAACCATTTTTCTGGAGCCTGTGCCGCCTGAACAACGTGTGATTTTTGTTCAGATGCGAAATACATCGGACCAGCCGTCCTTTGAAATCAGTCCACAGGTACGAAGTGCCTTGATGGGAAAGGGCTACAGGATTACTGAAAATCCCGCAGAGGCACACTTCATGCTTCAGGCCAATGTGCTACGGGTCGAAAAAATGGACCCTAATCAATCCCAATCAGCACTGCTTGGTGGCTATGGCGAGACCCTTGGCGGGGCTGCAATCGGCGGTTTGATTGGTCATCAGATTGGTAATAAAAGTGCCGGCGGTGCAATTGCCGGGGCTTTGATCGGTGCTGTCGGTACGACTGTGGCAAATTCATTTGTCACTGATGACACCTACACCGTAGTTACGGATGTACAGGTTTCGCAACGACCGACGGGGACAATGGACGCATGGGACCGTTATGAAACCCGCGTTGTTTCTTCTGCCAATCAAGCCAATCTGGATTTTTCTGAGGCATTGCAACCACTTTCAGAAGGTTTGGCTCGCTCCTTGGCTGGCATGTTCTGATACCAGGTCATAGCTTGACTGCCCATAACACAACGGCCTGGAGTATACCTTCAGGCCGTTTTTATGTGTGGTATCAATTGCCTTGTATTTCTTGCAGCCCGAGGCCATCCTGTCCGTATTAGGTGAGGTGGTCATGGAAATAATGAAGCAGTTGCTGGCTGGGCGTGGCGTGGAGTTAAAAGGGGAAGTTTCTTCCCATGAGGTTGAGCGGGTATTGAAATGGTTCCCTCATGCACGGTATATCGCGGAAAATTTTGAGCATTTTGACCATCTTCGCAGAAACATGATGCACAAAAGCAAAACCGGTGGCCCAAATGTCAGAGCCGTGCGCAGGTATTTGGAAGATGCCGGCCTGATATACTCCGGCAGTGGCGGGGCAGCTGTTCCGGTTTCCCATGATGCGGATATGTTCTTACGTGGGCAGTGGCTTGAAGAATATGCATTTATGGCCTTTTGCAAGGCCGGGGCAGATGCCGTAACGTTTCATCAGATGATTCATTGGGAAATTGATGGCTATGAGGGTGATAATGAGGTCGATGTCATTGCCCGCATCGGTAATCGTCTTGCGTTTATATCTTGCAAAGCCCTGAAACCCTATCCCGGCGCGTCAGGTAGTGGTAACTATCGCAGTACTCTTGTGAATTTCTTGAATGAGATTGATAACGCGCAGGACCAGTTCGGGTATCCGTGGGATACTGCGTTTTTGTTCACAACAGTTGATCTTGGCCTTGATAACGAGGATGGTCAGCCAAAATACGGAAGTTTGCTTGGTAAAGCACGGGCACTGGATGTTTTTATCCTCGGTTTGGATGACTTGTGCTGGCGTCGCTTACGACCTTACATGACAAAAGTGGTGCAGGATATTCGTTGTGAATTTGCGCCCATTGAAAATGGTTCTGCACACCCAATTCATGGCGTGATGAACAGACCCGAACCGACCGAGTGGCGATAGCCTGTAAGCCGATTTGAGGTGAGTAATGAATTTTAGCATCCCGGAGAATTTTCCGTGGCAGGGCGGGGCATATACTGAAGAAATCGTATCTTCAATTATACTGGTCGCGACAACTATGTTGCTGCGTATCGCCATGGAAAAGGCCCTGCGTCGTAAGGCATTTTTCATTACGGAAAAGCAGTGGCGTGTTATTTCCAAACTGAAAACAGCGTCTTTCCTGATTATTGCAGTTGGATTGTTTGTCATCTGGGCCCCGTCATTGCGCTCTTTGGCTTTGTCGCTGACTGCCTTTGCCGTGGCAATCATCATCGCGACCAAAGAATTAATCATGTGCCTGAGCGGTAGCGTGGTCCGGGTGGTGTCAAATGCTGCCAACGTCGGAGATTGGGTTGAACTGAATGGGGTGCGCGGTCAAGTCGTGGATGTTGATGTTTTTTCCACGACACTGCAGGAAATTCACTCTGACGGTCGATCTTATGAGTTCACAGGGCGGCGTGTGACGGTGCCGAACGCGGTGTATCTGTCGCTGCCGGTGCGAAACGAGACGTTTTACGGGCATTACGTCTATCACAAATTTTCCATGGTTTTTCTGCCCAATAATGATTTTGAGCATATCGAACGGTTGGTTCAGGATTCGTTGACCCACGATATGGAACCGCATATCGAATTGGCGCGACGATACAACGCAGCATTGGAAAGAAAATCTGGCCTAGATCTTCAAGATGTTGATCCAGAGATTAAATTTGAAACGACTATCGATGCCAACATCAAGATGAACGTTGTGGCATTTCTACCCACGCGAAAAGCGGTTAAATTTGAACAAAATGCCATTCGTGCGGCCCTAAGCGCGATCACCAAAGAAAGCAAAGCTGCGGAAAACCCCTGATATGTTTTTTCTGCCACTCTATGACGACAACCCGACCCGGTCTCCTGCCTATTTGACATGGCTGATCATTATGCTGTGTGTCAGTGTGCATTTGTGGCAGATGGGACTTAGCCCAACGGAAGATCGTCTGATTTCCCTGCAATATGGTGTTGTTCCCGCCTTATTCTTTGGTGTGGACAGTTTGCCGCCTGAATATCAGGCCATCCCGCCATTTTTGTCTCCCTTGACCTCTATGTTTTTGCACGGCGGTTTGATGCATTTGGGCGGCAACATGCTGTTCCTGTGGATCTTCGGCAACAATGTAGAAGAGTCCATGGGGCGGGCGCGTTACCTGGTGTTTTATGTGTTGTGCGGATATGCAGCAGCATTTTTTCAGGGCGTTTTTGATATGTCGTCCACCATTCCGATGATCGGGGCCTCTGGCGCGATTGCCGGCGTTCTTGCGGCTTATGCGTTATTGTATCCAAAGGCGAATATCCGCACGCTGGTGGTCATCATTATTTTTATCCGCGTTGTCAGCATTCCTGCCGCTGCGGTTTTGTTGGGTTGGTTCCTGATGCAAACCATACAAGGCATGCAATTTGATACGGGTTCGGGTGGTGTTGCGTATTTCGCTCACATTGGCGGGTTTATCTGTGGCTTATTGACCGTACGGGCGTTTCTGAACAAGGGAGTGACCTTGTTCCAACCGGCAAAAACGACGGCATTTGAAATTCGTCCCATTACGATGCCGTCACAGCGCCGTCGCTCTCGACGAGGCGGTGTACCGGACGCAGGACAGAATTTTAAACGACCGCCGTGGGAAAAATGATCCTTGGTGAATGAAATATCAGCCGAAGCGATCCATCCCTAAGCCGCTCATATCAACGGCTGGGGTTTGGTCCGTAATCGCATCAGCGATAATGTCGGCGGAGCCAGCCGCCATGGTCCAGCCTAAGGTTCCGTGTCCAGTGTTCAGCCACAGTCCCTTGACTGGAGTTTTGCCGATAAGAGGCACGGAATCCGGTGTGGTTGGACGCAATCCTGCCCAGAAATTCGGTTCCGCGTAAGAAGAAGCGTCCGGGAACAGCGCGCGGGTTTTGTCCAAGATCACATTAGCCCGTTGCTGGCTGATATCTGTGTTCCAACCATTGAATTCTGCCGTCCCTGCTGCGCGCAGGCGGTCGCCAAAGCGTGAAAACACCATTTTATTTTCATCGTCGATCAGGCTGACGGTTGGTGCGCCCGAGCATCCGGTCGTATCGACAGTGATAGAATAGCCCTTCGCCGGATAGATCGGCAGGTTGAAGCCCGCAGTCTTGGTAATTTGACCGCTGAAACTGCCCAATGCCACCACAACGTGATCTGCTTTAAGTACCTCACCAGATCGTAACGAGACAGACTGTATGGCTCCATTCGCCGTGTTCAATTTGGTGATGGTGTCGCCAAGGCGGAATTCGACGCCACCAGTTTCGGCATGTCCTCGTAAAGCATTGGTGAAGGTGTGTGCATCGCCGCTTTCATCGGATGGGCTGTAGATGCCACCGATTAAATCCGGCGCGACATGTTTGAGTGCGGGTTCAATCTCAACACATTCGGCAACGGATTTTTGTGTCCGGTCCAAGCCGTAGGAATTCATCGTGGCATTGGCACCGCAAGCCAGATCAAACTCTGATTGATCGCGGTAAATGCTCAATATGCCGCAGGTTTTTTGTTCGTATTCAAGGTTCAGAGTGTCCCGCCATTGCCGTAGAATGTCCCGGCTGTGCATGGCAACCCGTAAGGAGCGTTCCAGATTGCGTTTGGTTTTCGCTGCCGGAATGTTGCTGAGGAATAAAAGTCCCCAGCGAATCAGGTACGGGTCAAACTTCCATAACGGCATATACAGCGGAGCTTCGGGGCGTCCAAACCATTTAAGGAATTGCTTTGGCGTGTGCGGGTTGGCCCATGGCGTTACGTGGCAGGCTGAAATTTGCCCGCCATTTGCAAAACTGGTTTCAAGGGCCGGTTCGGCTTGGCGGTCAATGACCACCACGTCGATGCCACGTTGAGACAAGGCATAGGCCGTGCTGACACCGATAACACCGGCACCAAGGACGATGACACGCATAAGACCATTAATCCTTTAGGCTTTGACACATAACAGTGAAAAGGGAAAAATTGGTTTCCCGCACGTGGCCTACTTTGGACCGAAACCTTCGGTGTTTGCAATGCCTGAGGCTGAATAAATCTGTCATTCGATATCGTTTTCAGGATTAGCCAATATGTATTCACTGCCTCCTAGCCGTTTGGTGCAACCATCCTCTCCCGCGATTTTGCTGTCTCCTGAGCAAATGGCAAAGGCGGACGCTCTGGCGATTGCTGGTGGTATAGATGGTATGACATTGATGAAAAATGCCGGTTATGCCGTAGCGCGGGAAATTGAAAAACACTGGTCGCCGCGGCCTGTCTTGGTTATCTGCGGGCCTGGAAATAATGGCGGTGATGGGTTTGTTATCGCCAGTTATCTGCGTGGGGCTGGTTGGCATGTCTCTGTAACCCTTATGGGGTCGGTTGATGCGTTGAGCGGGGATGCCGCAACCGCGGCAAAGCTATGGCATGATGAAATTCTATCCATAGAGTCCGAAGACATTTTGCAAGATGTAGAACTGGTCGTCGATGCGGTGTTTGGTGCGGGACTGAACCGTGGCTTTACAGGACCGGCTCTTGAACTTTTGCGCCGAGCCAGCGATCAGGACATTCCGATTATTGCTGTTGATATTCCCAGTGGTGTGGATGGGGCGACTGGACGGGTCTTGGGGGATGCCGTTCCAGCGAATCTTACAGTGACTTTCTTTCGCATGAAACCCGGACATAAGTTATTGCCGGGACGGGACCTGTGCGGGGCATTAATTCTTGCCGATATTGGCATTCCTTCCGATGTCTGTTTGGATATTGCGTCCCAAACTTGGGTCAATCAGCCGGGATTATGGCTGTTACCGGAACTGTATGCGGATAGCCACAAATATACGCGAGGACATACGCTGGTTGTTGGGGGGCAAATGTCAGGGGCTTCACGACTGGCTGTACGTGCTGCACGTCGCATCGGTAGTGGTCTGGTCTCTATTTTATGTCCTCACCACTTGTTAACGGTTTATGCATCGGATGCTCCCGGAGCTATCATTTTACCGCACGAAGGCGATGGTCTTACGACCTTGGCAGAGCAATTAAATGACCCAAGAAAGAATGCAATCCTGATTGGGCCGGGGTACGGCTTGGAAGGTCCTGAAAAAACCATACTCCAGCAAAAGATTCTGAAAGTCCTTGGCTCCGGGCGGGCCTGTGTGCTGGATGCCGATGCGCTTGGCGCGTTTGTGGACCACCCAGAGGATCTATTCAAAGCCATTAAAGGTCCGACAATTTTGACTCCGCATGCCGGAGAATTTGCCAAACTCTTCCCTGATCTTAAGGGAGATCGCTTAAGCAACGTGCGGGCGGCAGCACAAAGATGTCAGGCTGTGGTGGTGTTAAAAGGCTCGGATACCGTGATTGCAGCCCCTGATGGCAAGGCCCTAATCAACGACAATGCCCCGCCGGTACTGGCGACTGCCGGGGCAGGGGATGTCTTGGCAGGATTGATTGCAGGACTATTGGCCCAAGGGATGCGTCCATTGGCTGCGGCGGCTGCCGGGGTTTGGATTCATGGGGATGCGGCGCGTCGGTTTGGCTATGGGCTGATTGCTGAAGACTTGCCGGAACAGTTGCCAAAGGTACTTTCTGCGCTTCATGTGCCATCTGAATGAAATAAATATAGTTGTCATTCTGCGGTGCATGTTATAGAACCGCCGCTCCGGCAATGAGTCGTGCCTGTTTGTGCGGGTGTGGTGGAATTGGTAGACACGCCAGATTTAGGTTCTGGTGGCGAAAGCCGTGGGGGTTCAAGTCCCTCCACCCGTACCATATCTTGGACCCGGTCCAGTGCGGCGCAAGACGACTCGTCTGGAAATTAGGTTTCGCGCGACGGTGATGTGACGTGATGCTGCGCACAAATGCCCGGCTCCCTCACACGGTCATCGTCGTTATTCTGACTCTATAGGAATGCAGAGCTCTCTTATGCAGGTAACTGAAACGAAAACCGAAGGGCTGAAGCGCGGCTTCTCAGTCGTCGTGCCCGCGGCTCTTATCGAAGAAAAAGTCACGGCGCGACTGGTCGAAGTCGGTCAATCCGCATCTATTCCGGGCTTCCGTCCGGGTAAAATCCCGATGCAGGTCCTCCGCCAACGCTTCCAGCCTGCGGTTATGGGTGAAGTTCTCGAGGCTCAGGTCAACGAAAGCACCGCGACTCTGGTCAAAGACAACGAGCTGCGCCCGGCTGTGCAACCTGATATCAAGGTCGTGACCTTCGAAGATGGTAAAGACCTGGAATTCACCGTTGATATGGAAGTGCTGCCGAAAATCGAAATCGGTGACCTGTCCAAAATCTCTCTGGAACGCCTGAAAGCTCATGCACCGGACGAAGATGTGGAAAAAGCCTTGGAAAACTTGGCGAAAAACCACGCGACTCCGGAACCGATCAAACGCAAGCGTAAATCCCGTGCGGGCGACATTGTCACCATCGACTTCCTTGGTAAGCTTGATGGCGTGGCATTCCCGGGTGGTGAAGGCAAAGATTTTGATCTGGAACTGGGCTCCGGCACTTTCATTCCGGGCTTTGAAGATCAATTGATCGGCTTCAAACCGGAAGAAGATGTTGAAGTCAAAGTGACTTTCCCGGAACAGTACCATGCTGCTGAATTGGCCGGTAAAGAAGTCGTTTTCGAATGTACCGTTAAAGAGATTAAAACTCTCGAGGTGCCGGAGATCGACGATGAACTGGCGAAAAAAGAAGGCTTGGAAGATCTGGCAGCCCTCAAAGAAGCCATTCGTGGCAAAATTGAAGGTGAACTGGATGGCTTGGCCCGTCAGCACCTGAAACGTGCTTTGCTGGATGCTTTGGATGAAACGCACAAGTTTGACGTGCCGGAAGTCATGTTGAATGGCGAATTCGACGCAATCTGGAGAAATCTGGAAGAAGCCAAATCCAATGGCACTTTGGATCCGGCAGACGTTGAAAAATCCGAAGACGACCTGAAAACTGAATACAAAGCCATTGCTGAACGTCGTGTTCGTTTGGGTCTGCTTTTGGCTGAAATCGGTAACGAAAATAAAGTACAGGTCGGTAAAGAAGACCTGCAAAAAGCGATCATGGATCAGGCACGCCAATTCCCGGGTCAAGAACGTGAAGTTTTCGAATACTTCACCAAAACCCCGCAAGCTTTGGAACAGTTGCAAGCTCCGCTGTTTGAAGAAAAAACCGTCGACTTCATTTTGGAACTGGCAACAGTCAGCGAAAAAGAAGTCACCCCGGCTGAGTTGGTTGCCGGCCCGGATGGTTTGGCTGAAGCAGAAAAAGACGCCGAATAATCTTTCACATATTTGTGAAATTTTGAACGCCCGAAGGTCTCCTTCGGGCGTTTGTCGTTTCGGGGGTTGCATGTGCCTGTAAAAAGCGGATATGTCACTAAGGCATATTGTATTTCGTCCGAAACCCGAGGAGTGAGCCGACCATGTACGATCGTGATCCTATTGAAGTTTACAACAATACGCTGGTCCCCATGGTGGTGGAACAGACCAGCCGCGGTGAACGCTCCTATGACATTTATTCCCGCCTGCTGAAAGAACGGATTATCTTTCTGACTGGTGGTGTAGATGACTATGTAGCCAGCTTGATCTGTGCTCAGTTGTTGTTCCTTGAATCCGAAAACCCGGATAAGGACATCGCGTTTTATATCAATTCTCCCGGTGGCGTTGTGACCTCCGGTCTCGCGATTTTCGACACCATGAAATATATCCGCTGCGAAGTATCCACAGTCTGCCTTGGGCAGGCGGCTTCCATGGGATCTTTCCTGCTGTGTACCGGTGCTAAGGGTAAGCGCTTTGCTCTGCCGAATTCCCGGATCATGATTCACCAACCGTCCGGTGGTTTCCAAGGGCAGGCCAGCGATATTGAAATTCAGGCTCGTGAAATCCTTGAGTTACGTAGCCGTTTGAACCGGGTCTATTCCGAGCATACGGGACAAGATATCGAAACTATTGAAAAAGCAATGGACCGCGACAACTATATGACAGCTGAAGCTGCTAAGGCATTCGGTTTGGTCGATGAAGTTGTGGAAAATCGCCCTGTACCGGATATGTCATAACCAAAAAAATAGGGATAAAGCCGGAGTAAGGCCCAAGAAACGTGGCAATTCCGGCTTTTCTGCCTATTTTAATTGGAAATGGTGTGTTTCAGCATCATTTAAGCCTTATTTGCCGCTTGTTTGTTGTGTTCTAGTCCGGCTAGGATGAGACAAACAAGCTTCACCGGGTCATTTACCGGCTTAGGTGCGAAAACCAGGGAGTATTGGATGGTTAAGTCCTCTGGCGGCGATTCCAAAAACACGTTGTACTGTTCCTTTTGCGGGAAGAGTCAGCATGAAGTCCGCAAACTCATTGCCGGGCCGACCGTTTTCATCTGTGATGAATGCGTTGAGCTTTGCATGGATATCATCCGGGAGGAGAACAAAACCAATCTTGTGAAGTCACAGGATGGTGTACCAACCCCCCTTGAGATTATGACCGTCCTTGACGATTATGTGATTGGTCAGTCCCATGCCAAACGCGTTTTGGCTGTTGCAGTGCATAACCATTACAAGCGCCTTGCACATGCAGACAGCAAGAATGATGTCGAACTGTCCAAATCCAACATTTTGCTGATTGGCCCGACGGGCTGCGGTAAGACTCTGCTGGCGCAGACGCTTGCACGTATCTTGGATGTGCCGTTTACCATGGCGGATGCAACCACGCTTACCGAAGCTGGTTATGTTGGTGAAGATGTCGAAAACATCATTTTGAAACTGCTTCAGGCCTCTGATTACAATGTGGAACGAGCACAGCGCGGCATCGTTTACATTGATGAAATCGACAAGATTTCCCGTAAGTCCGACAACCCGTCGATTACTCGTGATGTCTCCGGCGAGGGTGTGCAGCAGGCGCTGTTGAAGATCATGGAAGGCACTGTTGCCTCGGTTCCGCCGCAAGGTGGTCGTAAGCATCCGCAACAGGAATTCCTGCAGGTTGATACCACCAATATCTTGTTTATTTGTGGCGGTGCGTTTGCCGGCTTGGATAAGGTGATTGGTCAGCGTAATCAGGGTACCGGTATCGGTTTTGGCGCTGATGTAAAAAGTAAGGATCAAAAACGTACAGGCGAAGTCCTGCGTGCGGTTGAACCTGAAGACCTGTTGAAATACGGTTTGATCCCGGAATTTGTAGGACGTTTGCCGGTTTTTGCCACCTTGGAAGATTTGGACGAAGATGCCTTGATCCAAATCCTGACCAAACCGAAAAACGCATTGGTGAAACAATACCAACGCTTGTTTGAAATGGATGATGTGGCTTTGACCTTTAAGGACGAAGCATTGTCAACCATCGCCAGCAAGGCAATTGAGCGGAAAACCGGCGCACGTGGTTTGCGTTCCATTTTGGAAGCAATTTTGCTGGATACGATGTTCGACTTACCGAGTGCAAACGGTATTGAAGAAGTTGTGGTGAACAAGGAAGCCGCAGAAGGCGAGGCTAAGCCCTTGGTCATCTATAGTGAGAACAAAGACGAAGCCAATACCATTGCATAGTTGCCACTGTGGCGGCGGCATGGCATGGCTTCGGTGCTGACCTTATATTGGCACCATCCAGGCACGGGCGAGGTCATGTGATAGCACATGATGCGTCCGTGTCGTCTTTCATTAAGTAAGAGGACGTACCTTGACTGAATCCAGTGGAACCACTTACCCCGTTCTGCCTTTGCGTGACATTGTGGTGTTCCCCCACATGATTGTGCCCCTGTTTGTTGGGCGTGATAAGTCTGTGCAGGCTCTGGAAGAGGTAATGCGCGAAGACAAGCAGATTTTGCTGGTCGCGCAAAAAGATGCCACACAGGATGATCCGGCAGCCGAGGATATCTACGAAGTCGGCACGATCAGTACTGTTTTGCAGCTTCTTAAATTGCCTGATGGCACTGTAAAAGTGCTTGTGGAAGGCGGTAAACGTGCGCGGGTTGTGCGTTACGTAGAAGAAAAACCGTATTTTGAGGCTGAAGCTGAAATTCTGGATGAGGACTGGGGCGGCGAGCAAGAGATCGAAGCCCTTGGTCGTTCGGTTGTGTCTCAGTTCGATCAGTACATCAAGCTGAACAAGAAAATTCCGCCGGAAGTTATGGTGTCGATCAATCAGATTGAAGACCAATCCAAACTTGCGGATACCATTGCATCCCACCTTCAGATCAAGATTTCTGAGAAGCAAGAACTGCTGGAATTTGCTTCGGTTCAGGAACGGTTGGAGCGGGTCTACGGGTTTATGGAATCCGAAATTGGCGTGTTGCAGGTTGAAAAGAAAATCCGCAGCCGTGTGAAGCGCCAAATGGAGAAGACCCAGCGCGAGTATTATCTGAATGAGCAAATGAAAGCCATTCAGAAGGAGCTTGGCGAGAACGACGAAGGCAAGGACGAACTTGTTGAACTCGAAGATCGTCTTTCCAAGCTTAAGCTGTCGAAAGAAGCCCGCGACAAAGCTCAGGCCGAGTTGAAGAAACTTCGCAATATGAGCCCAATGTCGGCGGAAGCAACTGTCGTACGCAATTACCTTGACTGGATTGTCGAACTGCCTTGGAAAAAACGGACCCGTGTCAAACAGGATCTGAAATGGGCGGAAGATGTCTTAAACGAAGAGCACTATGGCCTTGAAAAGGTCAAGGAACGGATTCTTGAATACCTTGCCGTGCAGCAACGCACCAAAAAGGTAAAAGGCTCGATCCTGTGTTTGGTCGGTCCGCCTGGCGTCGGTAAAACCTCACTTGGTAAATCTATTGCCCGTGCGACGGGTCGTAACTTTATCCGTATGTCCCTTGGCGGGATGCGCGATGAAGCTGAAATTCGAGGGCACCGCCGTACGTATATTGGTTCAATGCCCGGTAAGGTCATTCAGGGCATGAAAAAGGTTGGATCATCCAACCCTCTGTTCCTTTTGGATGAAATTGATAAGGTCGGACAGGATTGGCGTGGCGACCCGGCTTCGGCGTTGTTGGAAGTTCTGGACCCGGAGCAAAATGAGGCATTCAGCGACCTGTATCTGGAAGTCGATTACGATTTGTCAGATGTGATGTTCGTGACAACAGCCAATACCATGCGTATGCCGCAGCCTCTTTTGGATCGCATGGAGATCATCCGACTGTCGGGTTACACCGAGGACGAGAAAGTTGAAATTGCCAAACGCCATTTGATCAGCAAGCAATTGAAGGCTAATGGCCTGAAGGAAGATGAGTGGTCCATCTCTGATGAGGCGTTGCGCGACCTGATTCGTTATTACACCCGTGAATCCGGCGTACGGAACCTTGAACGTGAGATTGCCAACCTGACACGTAAGGCTGTGAAAGAGATTCTAACCAAGGATGTGGGTAAAATTGCGGTCACTCGCAAAAATATCGACAAGTATGCCGGAGTTAGAAAATACAAATTTGGTGTTGCCGAGCAGGAAGATATGGTCGGTGCAGTAACGGGTTTGGCGTGGACTGAAGTTGGTGGTGAATTGTTGACCATTGAGTCGGTCCTGATGTCAGGGAAGGGTGCAGTTACATTGACCGGTCAATTGGGTGATGTGATGAAAGAATCCATCCAGGCTGCCCGTTCCCTTGTGCGTTCTAGAGCACCATCCCTTGGCATTAAGCCGACGCTGTTCGAGAAAAAGGACATACACGTACACGTGCCAGAGGGGGCAACACCGAAAGACGGCCCTTCCGCTGGTGTTGCAATGTGTACGTCAATTGTCTCTGCCTTAACGGGAATCCCGGTGCGTAAGGACGTTGCCATGACTGGTGAGGTTACGTTGCGCGGGCGAGTTCTTGCAATCGGTGGGTTAAAAGAGAAGCTTCTTGCTGCTATTCGTGGCGGAATTAAGAAGGTTCTGATCCCGCAAGAAAATGAAAAAGATCTTGCTGATATCCCCGAAAATGTAAGGCGTGGCCTTGAGATAGTTCCCGTGACGACCGTAGATGAAGTTCTAAGTCACGCACTTGTTCGTCAGCCGACGCCAATCACGTGGGAAGACCCTGATGAAGATTCGGTTACTGATTCGAAAAAACAAAATGATGCAGATGATACGGTAACGACGCATTAATAGCCGATATCCAGATTTATTAGGCCGATGCATATTTTAACTATAAATATGCATCGGTTTATTTCTGTTTTTTTTGATGTTTATATTGTGGATTGTTTTTTTACTTTTATTGCATTATGTGACGGTGGTCACTTTCCACCGGGGTAGTGCTTTCTAAAATCAAGTTTCAGGCATCTGTCAAGCCTGCAAATGTAAGGAAAACTGCGCTTCTTCCGTTGACGGCGTTTGCAAATGCGTTTTACACTGCGCGCCGTCGGGTTGATCGATTTGTTTACTACGTCCAATATTCTTTTGGGTCTAACACGAGGGGTCTTGCCGTGAATAAGAATGATCTCGTTGCTGCAGTTGCGGCACATGCTGAATTGTCTAAAGCTGATGCTGCCAAAGCAGTCGATGCTGTTTTCCAAGCGATTACTGAGTCTCTTCAAAAAAATGATGAAGTGCGTTTGGTTGGTTTTGGTACCTTTAGTGTGGCAGAACGTGCCGCTACTGAAGGGCGTAATCCGCGTACTGGCGAGAAAATCGCTATTCCTGCTTCCAAGCAGCCGAAATTTAAAGCCGGAAAAGGCTTGAAAGATGCAGTGAACTAGGGTAGAACCTCGTTCACAGAATTTGAGGCCCCAATCGGGTCGGTCTCTTTATCATAAAGATGAAGAGATAAGGGCGGTTAGCTCAGCTGGGAGAGCAACTGGTTTACACCCAGTAGGTCGGCGGTTCGAACCCGTCACCGCCCACCATATTCAGTGCTACGGCACGAAAAAGCCATCTGCAGATGCAGGTGGCTTTTTTTTATGATGGATGCTTCGTGAGGCTGCTACTCACCTTTGCATTGAAAATAGAAATTTCTTTTCTATCTCAATGGGCAGGCTGTTGCCTTTTTCTTGTTATGTTGCTTGGTCTTATGACCAAGGATATATCCGGTATTGGGTGCAAAAGCATGTTTTTTTATGTCTGTTTGGTTTGCATATTTTCAGATGCTTGCGCTTAAACCTATGCTTTTCTTGACATTGAGGGCTTTGCGGGATTACATGCTTGGGTTATTTTAGCTGGCTACGACGAAAGTCATGTTTTTGGGGCTTGGCTTTCTGGGGGTGTTCAGGCAGCTCGACCTGAATGACGATCTATGTGGTCGGTTCTGTCTCTTTTACCACTCTTTGGAGTGGTTTTCCGGTGAAGCAGAGGGTTTGCACATGAATGTGATGCTAAACGATTATTTGCCGATTTTGGTTTTTCTCGCTGTTGCCTTAGGCATGGCGATTATGATGGTAATTTCTTCCTTAATCGTTGCACGTCAGAATCCGGATGCGGAAAAAGAGACCGCCTATGAGTGTGGTTTTGAAGCGTTTAATGATGCACGGGCGCGTTTTGACGTCAGATTCTATCTGGTTGCCATTCTGTTTATTATCTTTGATCTGGAAGCCGCATTCCTGTTCCCGTGGTCCATTGTTCTGAACAAAGTTGGGGTGTTTGGCCTTGTTTCCATGCTGATCTTCCTTGGCGTTCTGACGGTTGGTTTTGTTTACGAGTGGCGCAAGGGCGCTTTGGATTGGGAGTAATCACATGTCGCACCCCATGAATGCGCAAAATGGTATGAACATGCCGAAAATCCCGGATGGTATGACCCAAGACGAGATGTTGGGCCTAGTTGCTGATGATGTCGCCAATGGCGGCTTTGTTTTGGCAAAGCTGGATGATCTTTTGAATTGGGGGCGTACGGGCTCGTTGTGGCCGATGACCTTTGGTCTGGCCTGTTGCGCGATCGAGATGATTCATACCGGCGTATCCCGCTACGATTTGGACCGCCTTGGCGTTGTGTTTCGTCCCAGTCCGCGTCAGGCTGATGTGATGATTGTCGCCGGAACGTTGACCAACAAAATGGCTCCTGCATTGCGTAAGGTTTACGACCAAATGGCAGAGCCGCGCTGGGTGATCTCTATGGGGTCGTGCGCAAACGGTGGTGGGTATTACCACCATTCCTACTCAGTTGTTCGCGGCTGCGACCGTGTTGTCCCTGTCGATATTTACGTGCCGGGGTGTCCGCCTACGGCGGAAGCCTTGCTGTACGGGATTTTGCAGTTGCAAAAGAAAATCCGTCGCACCAGAACGCTGTCTCGTTAGGTTGGACTGTCGCTCACTGATTTATGTACCGGAATTGCCATGACTGACGAATACATTGAAAATCACCGCGCTGCCCATTTGGATTTGGCAGATCATCTTGACGCCTTGGTCGGTGATTACATCAAAACCATCGGGATGGAACGTGACGAGTTGGTGGTATCTGTTACGCCGCACCATCTGTTGCAGTTGTTGACCTTCCTGCGTGACGATGGGGCATGCTTATTCAAGACGTTATTGGATATCTGTGGCGTTGACTGGCCCGGTCGCGAAAAGCGGTTTGAGGTCGTTTATAACCTGTTATCCATGAAACATAATTTGCGCATCCGTCTGAAAGTTGCGGTGAACGATGGGGATTTGGTTCCATCTGTTGTCGGCTTGTTCTCTTCCGCGGGTTGGTTTGAGCGTGAAACCTATGACATGTATGGCATTTTGTTCGATGGCAATCCTGATCTGCGCCGAATTCTGACGGATTATGGCTTTGACGGTCATCCTTTGCGTAAGGATTTCCCGCTCACCGGTTTTGTCGAAGTACGGTACGACGATTCTCAAAAACGGGTGGTGTACGAACCGGTTAAGCTGACGCAGGAGTTCCGTACTTTTGACAATCTGAGCCCATGGCAGGGTCCAGCCTTGCGAGAGGCTGAAAAAGTTTTGCCCGGTGACGAAAAAGCCACTGGCGAGCAAGAGTAGGGGGCAGAGGCAATGACGGACACGCATTCTGATAAATTTACGATCAACTTTGGCCCTCAGCACCCGGCGGCACACGGCGTTTTGCGTTTGGTGTTGGAAATGGAAGGCGAAGTTGTAGATCGTGCCGATCCACATATTGGCCTTTTGCATCGTGGCACGGAAAAGCTGATAGAGCACAAAACTTATATGCAGGCGGTGCCGTACTTTGATCGCTTGGATTATGTGGCTCCGATGAATCAGGAGCACGCCTTTGTGCTGGCTGCTGAAAAATTGCTGGGGATTAAGGTTCCTGAGCGGGCCAGCTATATCCGTGTCATGTTCTCTGAAATTTCCCGTATTCTGAATCACATCTTGAATCTGACGTCTTACGCGTTGGATGTGGGTGCAATGACGCCGATTCTGTGGGGCTTTGAAGTACGTGAAAACGGCATGGCTCTTTATGAAAACGTTTGCGGCGCCCGTATGCACGCAAACTATTTCCGGGTTGGTGGCGTTGCCGCAGATTTACCGGAAGGTCTTCTGGAAAAGACGGCAAACTGGTGTGTTGAGGTTGAGAACTTCATCGTCGATATGGAGTCTCTTCTGACCGATAACCGGATTTTCCGCCAACGAACCGTCGATATCGGTGTCGTGAAGACAGAGGAAGCCTTGGATTGGGGCTTGTCCGGCCCTTGTTTGCGGGCCTCCGGTGTGCCGTGGGATTTGCGGAAATCGCAGCCTTATGAATGTTATGCGGATTTGGAATTCGATATTCCGATTGGCAAAAATGGCGACTGCTTTGACCGATATTTGGTTCGTGTCGAGGAAATGCGTCAATCCGTGCATTTGATCCGGCAATGTGTCGCAAAAATGCCGTCCGGTCAGGTTATGGTCGACAATCATAAAATTGCACCGCCGCGTCGTGCCGATATGAAGCAATCCATGGAAGCTTTGATCCACCATTTCAAAGTCTTTTCTGAAGGTTTTCACGTACCGGAAGGGGAAACCTATACCGCAGTCGAAGCGCCGAAAGGTGAATTTGCGGTCTATTTGGTCGGTGATGGGACCAATCGTCCGTACCGCTGCCACATTCGCGCGCCGGGTTTTGCCCATTTGCAGGCAATGGATCTTTTGGCAAAGGGTCACATGCTGGCGGATATCACAGCCATCATTGGCTCCTTGGACATTGTGTTTGGTGAGATTGACCGATGAGCAATACCGAAAATGCACATTCAGTGAATGCTGTTGAACAGCCGGATAGCTTTGAATTCTCCGCTGAAAGTCAGGCGGAAATTCAGAAAGTTCTGGCCCGTTATCCTGCGGATCGCAAACGCTCTGCGGTTATGCCGCTTTTGGATATTGCCCAGCGTCAGCATGGTTGGTTGCCGCGCGCAGCCATGGATCATGTGGCGGAGCTTTTGGACATGCCGCCGATCAAAGTGTTAGAAGTTGCAACCTTTTACACCATGTACAACCTGAAACCGGTTGGTGAATTCCATGTTCAGGTGTGTACCAACATTACGTGTTGGCTGCGTGGGGCACCTGAAATTATGCGTGCGGCCCGTGATGTCTTGGGCGTGGAGTCCGGCATGAGCGCGGATGGTCGGGCAACACTGGCAGAGGTCGAATGCCTTGGAGCCTGTGTGAATGCCCCGGTTATGCAGATCAACGATGATCTCTATGAAGATTTGACCTACGAAACCGCAAAGGCCGTGCTTGAGGCTTTGTTGCGTGGCGAAAAGCCGCCGATTGGCTCACAAACGGGACGTCAGGGGTCTTGCCCATGCAAGGGAGCAACGACTCTGAAGGATCATGTGCCAACAGATCGTCAATTTAAAGCCGATAAGGAGTCTGTGTAATGCTGCGGGATGAAGATCGCATCTATACCAACCTTTATGGCTTTCAGTCTTGGGACCTGAAACATGCCCAGAAACGCGGCGATTGGGACGGGACCAAGGATATCTTGGCTAAAGGCCGGGATTGGGTCATTGATGAAATGAAAACTGCCGGGCTGCGTGGTCGTGGTGGTGCGGGTTTCCCTGCTGGTGTGAAGTGGTCCTTTATGCCCAAGGAAAGTGCCTTGCCCCATTACCTTGTGGTCAATGCGGATGAAGGCGAACCGGGAACCTGTAAAGACCGGGACATTTTGCGCCATGAACCGCATAAGCTGATTGAAGGATGCTTGCTTGCCGGGTTCGCTATTGGTGCGCATACGGCCTATATCTATGTCCGTGGTGAATATTACAATGAAACCATGGTGTTGCAGGCCGCAATTGATGAAGCATATGAAGCTGGTCTTTTGGGCAAAAATGCCTGTGGCAGCGGATGGGACATGGATGTCTTTATCCATCGCGGCATGGGTGCTTACATCTGTGGTGAAGAAAGCGCACTGATCCAAAGTATTGAAGGCAAAAAAGGTCAACCGCGGGCCAAACCGCCATTTCCTGCTGGGGTTGGTGTTTTCGGTTGCCCGACCACGGTGAACAACGTGGAAACCATCGCCAATGCCCCGACGATTTTGCGTCGTGGCGGGGAGTGGTTTGCCGCTCTTGGCCCGGACAACAACAATGGCACGAAGGTCTTCTGTATTTCAGGGCATGTGAACACGCCGTGCAATGTGGAAGAGGAAATGGGCATCCCGCTGAAAGAGCTGATCGAAAAGCATGCCGGTGGCGTTCGCGGGGGCTGGGACAATTTGCTGGCAATCATTCCCGGTGGTTCATCGACTCCCATGCTGCCGAAATCCGTTTGCGATGATGTTCATATGGATTTTGACAGCCTGCGCGACCAGAAATCAGGCTTGGGTACGGCTGCCGTGATCGTGATGGATAAGTCTGCGGACTTGATGGTGGCGATTACCCGGTTGGCCCGTTTTTATATGCATGAAAGCTGTGGACAGTGCACACCTTGCCGTGAAGGGACGGGATGGCTGTGGCGGACCATGGTTCGCATGGAAAAAGGTCAAGCCAGCGTTGATGAAATCGACCGTTTGCTGGAAGTCACTCGTCAGATTGAAGGGCACACCATTTGTGCTCTTGGTGATGCTGCCGCTTGGCCTATTCAGGGATTGTTCCGGCATTTCCGGCCGGAAATGGAAAAACGTATCGCGGACCGCCGGGCGGACGCTAAAACCCGCGCGGCGTAGGAGGCAGGCATGCCGAAGTTAACGATTGATGGTTTGGAGGTTGAAGTTCCGGCAGGAACGTCAGTTCTTCAGGCAGCGGAAGAATTGGGAATTGAAATCCCGCGCTTTTGCTATCACGAACGCCTGCCGGTGGCTGCGAACTGCCGTATGTGTCTCGTGGAGATTGAAAAAATGCCGAAACCCGTGGCGTCCTGTGCGATGCCCGTCGGGGAAGGTATGGTGGTCAAGACCCAGTCCGAATCGGCCTTGCAGGCACGCAAGAACGTTATGGAACTGTTGTTGATTAATCACCCGTTGGATTGTCCGATCTGTGATCAGGGGGGTGAGTGCGATTTGCAAGATCAGGCCGTTGCTTATGGCAATGATCGTGGGCGTTATGACCACGAAAAACGGGCTGTTTCTTTTAAGGATTTCGGTCCATTGATCCGCACGGCAATGACGCGCTGCATCCATTGTACCCGCTGTGTCCGTTTCATGACCGAGATTGCCGGGGTTCCAGAACTGGGGATGGTTAATCGCGGTGAACATGCGGAAATTACGACGTACGTTCAGCATTCCTTGACCTCTGAGCTTTCCGGTAACCTTGTGGATCTGTGCCCGGTTGGTGCCCTGACCTCCAAGCCCTATGCCAATACCGCTCGCCCATGGGAATTGACCAAAACCAATTCCATTGATGTGTTCGACGGTCTTGGTGCCAACATCCGAATCGATTCTCGCGGCAGTGCAGTGCTGCGTATTCAGCCGCGTTTGCACGAAGACGTCAACGAAGAGTGGATTGGTGATAAAAGCCGATTTGCCTGTGATGGACTTGCCAAACGCCGTTTGGATCGTCCGTTCATGCGTAAAAACGGTGTCATGCAGCAGGCCACATGGACCGAGGTATTCGCCGCAATTGAAGGCAAACTGGTACAGTTGCAAGGGCATGAAATTGCTGCAATTGCCGGTGATCAGGCCGATGTGGAAGCACTGTATGCCCTGAAATTGTTGATGCAGTCATTGCAGTCACCGCATCTGGACTGTCGCCAAGACGGCGCAGCAAGTGACCCGAAAATTTCTGCATCCTATCGTTTCAATTCCACTGTTGCCGGGATTGACGATGCGGATGCGATTTTGATCGTCGGTTCAAATCCCCGTATTGAGTCTCCGGTGCTAAATGCCCGGATTCGGAAGCGGTACTTGAAGGGCGATTTGAAAGTCGCACACATTGGTCCTGCAACGGATCTGACTTACAAGCATGACTATCTCGGTGATGACATTGACGTAGTGCAGTCACTGGTCAATGGTCAGCACCCGTTCTTTGAAACGTTGAAAGCTGCAGAGCGTCCCATGGTCATCGTCGGGAATGGGGCTCTTGCACGGGATGATGGGGCCCGGATTTTGGGTGCGCTCCGGTATTTGGCTGAAAAAACCGGAATGATCTCGGACGAATGGAACGGATTTAACGTGTTGCAGACGGCGGCCTCACGGGTCGGTGGTTTGGCCCTTGGTTTTGTTCCGGCTGATAACGGTTACTCCACTCAAGGCATTCTGAAAGCGGCTAAACAAGGGGATATCAAGGCTGTCTTCCTTCTTGGTGCAGATCAGATTGAAACCAACAGCCTCGATTCTGCATTTGTTGTTTATCAGGGTCACCATGGTGACGTTGGGGCGCAGGTTGCAGATATCATTTTGCCCGGTGCTGCCTATACGGAAAAATCTGCGACTTACGTCAATATGGAAGGCCGCGTGCAGCGTACTCAGGTCGCTGTTTTGCCGCCCGGCGAGGCTAAGGAAGACTGGAAAATCCTTCGTGCCTTGTCCGAACGTTTGGGGAAAACGCTGCCGTTCAATTCGTTGGCAGAACTGCGTAACCATCTGACATCGGCCTACCCATCTTTTGAGACCTTTGATGAGGCTCAACCCGGTGAGTGGGGAAGCTTTGGCGAGAATGGGGCGTTGGACCCGTCTTGTGGGCCGTTGATGAGCTGCATTTCCAATTATTACATGACCGATCCGATCAGCCGTGCATCGCCGACTATGGCAGCTTGTACGCTGGAAATTGTTGGTGAGGCTGAGACTTCGAGGACGGGGACCGATGGCTGAGCTGTGGAATGAGTTTCTTTGGCCGCTCTTGTTTCTTTTGATCAAGATTATGGCTTTTATTTTGCCGCTGCTGCTTGGGGTGGCGTATTTGACCTATGCCGAGCGGAAGGTCATTGCGGCTATGCAATTGCGGAAGGGGCCTAATACGGTTGGTCCTTTCGGTCTGTTGCAGCCTCTTGCCGATGGTTTGAAGCTATTCATTAAGGAAACGGTCATCCCGACCGGGGCCAACCCCTTGGTGTTCCTGCTTGCCCCGGTTGTAACCTTCCTGTTGGCGATGATCGGATGGGCCGTTATCCCGGTGGCGGATGGCTGGGTTCTGGCAGATATTAACGTTGGTATCCTGTATCTGTTCGCCGTGTCTTCGTTGGGGGTTTACGGCATTATCATGGCGGGGTGGGCCTCGAACTCCAAATACGCGTTTCTGGGCGGTATGCGTTCTGCAGCGCAAATGGTTTCGTATGAAGTCTCTATCGGTTTCATTATCGTATCGGTGTTGATGTCGGCAGGATCATTGAACCTGTCGGAGATTGTCCGTTCTCAAAGCGATATGTGGTATTTCATCCCGCATTTCCCGGTGTTCATTATGTTCATTATTTCCGCCCTTGCGGAAACCAATCGGACACCGTTTGACTTGCCGGAGGCCGAGTCCGAGTTGGTTGGTGGTTACAACACCGAATATTCGGCGATGACCTTCTCCATGTTCTTCCTTGGCGAATATGCCAACATGATCCTGATGAGCAGCCTGTGTACCATTTTGTTCCTTGGTGGCTGGTTGCCGCCGCTGGACATGGCACCGTTTAACTGGTTGCCGGGTGTGATCTGGTTTGTGCTGAAGGTTTGCCTCGTTTTGTTCGTCTTCTTGTGGGTTCGTGCCACGTTGCCGCGCTTCCGCTATGACCAGTTGATGCGTCTTGGCTGGAAGATCTTTTTACCTTGCTCGCTGATTTGGGTTGTGGTGACTGCTGTTGCCCTGCACCTGTTCGGCTGGCTGCCAACTGCGTAACGGAGGCGTTAGGACTATGGCGATCTTTGACCGCAGCTTGCGCGCGTTTCTCCTGACGGAGGTCGTGTCCGGCCTTGCCTTAACATTGAAATACATGTTCAAGCCCAAGGTGACGATTAACTATCCCTACGAAAAGGGTCCACTGAGTACTCGGTTCCGTGGTGAACATGCCCTGCGTCGTTATCCAAATGGGGAAGAACGCTGTATTGCCTGTAAATTGTGTGAAGCGATCTGTCCGGCTCAGGCCATTACCATTGAGGCCGAGCCTCGTGACGATGGCAGTCGGCGCACCACTCGGTATGACATTGACATGACTAAATGCATTTACTGTGGCTTCTGTCAGGAAGCCTGTCCGGTGGATGCCATTGTCGAAGGTCCGAATTTCGAATTCGCAACCGAACGCCGTGCAGAGTTGATCTATACCAAGGATAAGCTTTTGGATAATGGTGCGCGTTGGGAAACCGAACTTGCCATGCGTTTGGAAGCTGAGGCTCCTTACAGGTAAGCTAATAGTTTAATTCTGAAGCGGAACATATTGTTCTGAATGTGTTTTATGATGGAGCGTTGAGGGGAAAATGGGAACGGAACTGCACAGCTTAGGTGCGTACACAGTTGCCCGTGCATTGGATACGGTGCGCTCCGTGTCGGTAGGGGAGGCCAGGTCATGACCGCCTTCATTTTCTATATGTTCGCAAGTTTTGCCATTATCACCGGTGCATTGGTGGTGACGGCACGCAACCCGGTCCATGCCGTGTTGTTCTTGATCCTGACGTTTTTTAACGTCGCCGGGTTGTTTGTTCTGCTTGGTGCGGAATTCCTCGCCATGCTGATGGTTATTGTTTATGTCGGCGCGGTTGCGGTCCTGTTCCTGTTTGTCGTGATGATGTTGGATATTCACGCGACAACCTTCCGGGAAGGCTTTCAGAAGATTTTGCCTGTTGGCTCCGCTGTGGCATTGACCCTGTTTGCTGAATTGGCCTTTGTCTTCGGAAGCTGGTGGTACGCCCCGGAAACCAAGTCCATTCGCGCATTGCCGACGCCGTCGGTATCTGAATTGACCAATACGGAAGCGATCGGTGTCGTTTTGTATACGGATTATGTCTTCCTGTTCCAAATGGCGGCGATTGTGCTTCTGGTCGGGATGATCGGTTCGATCATGTTGACCATGCGTAAACGCCCAGGCGTCAAGCGTCAGAAACCTGCTGATCAAGTCGCGCGTAGGGTCGAAGACTGTATCGAAATCAAAAAAGTTGTGACCGGGAAGGGGGTCTGATCATGGATGTCGGTCTGACACATTACCTGACGGTTGCTGCGATCCTGTTCACCCTTGGGGTGTTCGGCGTATTCCTGAACCGTAAGAACGTCATCATCATTCTTATGTCGATTGAATTGATGCTGTTGGCGGTGAATATCAATTTTGTGGCTTTCTCTGCATTCTTGCAGGATTTGGTGGGGCAGATTTTTGTCATGTTTGTCCTGACAGTCGCGGCAGCAGAAGCGGCAATCGGTTTGGCGATTTTGGTGGTGTTCTTCCGTAACCGCGGTTCCATCGAAGTCGAAGACATCAATACGATGAAAGGCTAAGGGGATTATGACTGCAACGATTGTCTTCCTTCCCCTGCTGGGGGCTATTTTCGCCGGATTGTTCGGGCGGTATTTGGGGCGACGGGGATCTCAGGTCGTCACCACGCTTTTGCTGTGTGTGTCCGCCATACTGAGTGCGCCACTGTTGTATAAGGTTGGTTTTGGCTCTGGTCCGTTTACCGTACAACTTCTGGACTGGATTCATGTTGGGGATCTGGATGTTAGTTGGTCCCTGAAAGTCGATACGCTGACTGCTGTGATGTTGTTCACCGTGACATCCATCTCGGCGATGGTGCATATCTACTCCATCGGCTACATGAGCCATGATCCGTGCGTGCCGCGTTTCTTCTCGTATTTGTCTTTGTTTACTTTCTTCATGTTGATGCTGGTGTCTGCCGACAACCTGATCCAGATGTTTTTCGGCTGGGAAGGGGTTGGCCTCGCATCCTATTTGTTGATCGGTTTCTGGAGCGACCGCCAGTCTGCCAATGCTGCTGCAATTAAGGCCTTTTTGGTGAACCGGGTGGGTGACTTCGGGTTTTTACTGGGTATTGCCGGAATATTCTTTGTCTTTGAAACCGTTAATCTTAATGAGATTTTTGCGTTGGCTCCGGCTGTTGCCAATTACACCATGTCGCTATTCGGTATGAACTTGCCGATTTTGGATACGCTGTGCCTGTTGCTATTTATTGGCGCGATGGGGAAATCTGCACAAATTGGTCTTCACACTTGGTTGCCTGATGCGATGGAAGGCCCGACCCCTGTGTCTGCCTTGATCCACGCCGCGACCATGGTGACGGCTGGTGTGTTTATGGTTGCGCGGATGTCTCCACTGTTTGAATTGGCAGAAGGTGCGTTGACCTTTGTCTGTTTCATCGGTGCATCCACAGCCTTGTTTGCCGCGACCATCGGCTGTGTGCAAAACGATATCAAACGCGTGATCGCGTATTCAACCTGTTCCCAGTTGGGTTACATGTTCTTTGCTCTGGGTGTTGGTGCCTACGAAGCTGCGATTTTCCACCTGATGACCCATGCTTTCTTTAAGGCGATGCTGTTCCTTGGTGCGGGTTCTGTTATCCATGCCATGAGTGACGAACAGGATATGCGCCGCATGGGCGGTATCTGGAAGAACATCAAGTTCACCTACGTGATTATGTGGATCGGATCGTTGTCGCTTGCCGGAATGCCGGTATTCGCCGGGTTCTATTCCAAGGATTTGATCCTTGAAGCCGCGTGGGGGGCACATTCCGTTGTTGGTCAGTACGCCTTTTGGATGGGGATCATTGCTGCGATCCTGACAGCGTTCTATTCTTGGCGTTTGCTATTCCTGACATTCCACGGACAACCGCGGGCCGATGAAAAAGTCATGGCGCATATCCATGAATCACCTGTGGTTATGCTGATCCCGCTGATGATCTTGGCTGTTGGTGCGATTTTTGCCGGTATGCTTGGTTATGATGCCTTTGCCGGGGACGGACGCAGCGCATTCTGGAAAGACTCTTTCGCCATTGTTGGTGCCGATCCCATTGAAGCGGCGCATCACGTTGGTGCGTTTGTGAAAACCCTGCCGATCTTTGTCGGTGTGGCAGGGATCGTCGTTGCATACGTTCTGTACATGATGAAACCGGATATTCCGGCAAAACTGGTGGAGCGTATGCCGCGCCTGTATCAGTTCCTGCTGAATAAATGGTATTTCGACGAACTGTACGATCGAATTTTTGTCCGTCCGCTGTTTGCTTTGGGCCGTATCCTGTGGAAGGGCGGTGACCAAGGCATCATCGATCGCTTTGGTCCGGATGGTATATCTTGGGTGACCCTGTTCACCGCCAAATATACCGCCAAACTGCAAAGCGGATATGTCTATCATTATGCATTTGCCATGATCATCGGCCTTGCCGTGTTCGTGACGGCTTATGTCATCGGGTTTTAAAGGGTGAGGCGTAAATTATGACCGATTGGCCCCTGTTAAGTATAATCACATTCCTGCCGCTGGTGGGCGTGGCGTTTATTCTGATGATCCGTGGTGACGAAAAGACCGTAGCGCATAATGCACGCAATGTGGCTTTGTTGACGGCCTGTGCCACATTTGTGATGTCATTGTTCTTGTGGTTTGGTTTTCAAAACGGCACTGCCGAGTTCCAGTTCGTGGAAAAGGCTGAGTGGATACCCGGCACCAATATCTTTTATCACATGGGTGTGGACGGGATTTCCGTACTGTTTGTGCTGTTGTCTACAGTGCTGACGCCGATTTGCATTCTGGCAAGTTGGGAGTCCGTCAAAACTCGGGTTAAGGATTACATGCTGGCGTTTTTGGTTCTGGAAACCATGATGATTGGCATGTTCTGTGCGCTTGATTTTGTCCTGTTCTATGTCTTCTTCGAAGGTGTTCTGGTGCCGATGTTCATTTTGATCGGTGTCTGGGGTGGACAGCGGAGAATCTATGCCGCGTTCAAATTCTTCCTATATACGCTTGCCGGGTCTGTCCTGATGCTGGTTGCGTTGCTGACCATGTATATGGATGCGGGCACAACCGATGTTCCAAGCTTGCTTCGCCATGTGTTTGATCCGAAGGTACAATTCTGGCTGTGGCTGGCAATGTTTGCCTCCTTTGCCGTGAAAGTTCCCATGTGGCCTGTGCACACTTGGTTGCCGGATGCACACGTTGAGGCACCGACAGCTGGTTCCGTCATTTTGGCAGGCGTTTTGCTGAAAATGGGTGCTTACGGTTTCGTTCGGTTCTCTGTGCCGATGCTGCCGGATGCAACAGCCTACTTCACGCCGTTGATCTTTGGTTTGAGTGTGGTTGCGGTGATCTATACCTCTGCCGTGGCATTGGTACAGCAGGACATGAAAAAGCTGATTGCCTATTCATCTGTTGCGCACATGGGCTTTGTTACTATCGGTATTTTCACCATGACGACCCAAGGGGTTTCCGGCGCATTGTTCCAGATGCTGTCTCATGGCATCGTCGCGGGTGCCTTGTTCCTGTGCGTTGGTGTGATCTATGACCGTATGCACACCCGTGAAATTTCCGCGTATGGCGGTTTGATGCATTGTATGCCGAAGTATTCCGCCGTGTTCATGTTGTTTATGATGGCTTCGGTTGGATTGCCGGGAACCAGCGGCTTTGTTGGTGAATTGCTGGTGGTTTTGGGTGCCTTCCAAGTCAGCACCATCGTCGCGGCCTTGATGGCAACGGGTTTGATCTTGGGTGCCGCATACATGCTGTATCTGTATCGCCGCGTTATTTTCGGCAAACTGGAAAAAGAAGAACTGAAATCCCTGCCGGACATGAACACACGGGAAATCCTGATGTTTGCGCCGTTGGTGGTATTGGTTTTGTGGATGGGGATCTATCCGACCCCGTTTTTGGATATGATGTCAGCATCTGTTGATAATCTGATCGTAAATTATGAAGCTGCCCTTGCTGCATCCGATGCCGCCAAGGTTGCAGCTGTCGTGTTGCAATAAGACCCGGGAAGGACGATAGGGAATGATGACCGAGATTCCGAACCTGATTCCGGCACTGCCGGAGATTGTTCTCGCCTTGGCTGGGATGACCTTTTTGATGTTGGGTGTGTTCCAGAAATCGGATTCGACCCGACAGATTGGTCTGTTAAGTGTTGGGACTTTGGCTGTGGTCACGGTGCTTGTCATTGTCTTGGGCGGTGACCGTATTCTGACTTTTAAAGACCTGTATATTGCAGACGATTTTTCCGTCTTCGCAAAGGTATTGGTGCTTGCGTCTTCGGCTGTGACTTTGCTGATGGCGGTAAAATGGATGGAGCAGGAAAAAAACGGGCGTTTTGAATTCCCGATTCTGATCCTGTTTGCCGCTCTTGGCATGTGTGTGATGATCAGTGCAAATGATTTCCTGTCCCTGTACATGGGGCTGGAGACTCAAAGTCTGTCATTGTACCTGATTGCATCGTTTCAGCGTGATACGGTTCGATCCACCGAAGCTGGCTTGAAATACTTTGTCCTTGGGGCATTGGCATCTGGCTTGTTCCTGTACGGTGCATCGCTGGTCTACGGATTCACCGGGACCACCAATTTTGACGTGCTGGCCCAATCTTTCGCTGCCGGTTCCGATGTTTCCATTGGTGTGGTTGTCGGTTTGGTCTTCATCACATGCGCCATGGCGTTCAAAGTATCTGCTGTGCCGTTCCACATGTGGACGCCGGACGTATATGAAGGCGCACCAACGCCCGTTACGTCCTTTTTCTCCGTTGCGCCGAAAATGGCTGCGTTGGCCCTGTTCGTACGGTTGCTGGCGACCCCATTCGGTGATTTGGTCGCACAATGGCAACAGGTAATTATCTTTATTGCCGTTGCCTCCATGCTTATTGGTGCATTTGCAGCGATTGCCCAAACCAATATTAAGCGTCTGATGGCATATAGCTCCATCGGTCACGTAGGCTATGCCTTGGTCGGGTTGGCTGTTGGTAATCAAATCGGGGTCAGTGGCCTGTTGGTCTATATGTCCATCTATTTGGTCATGAATATCGGTACCTTTGCCGTGATCCTGTCTATGCGTCAAAATGGTCGCATGGTGGAAGGCATCCATGATCTGGCCGGTTTGTCTAAATCCCGTCCGCTGATGGCAGCCGGGTTGGCAGTTATGATGTTCTCTATGGCTGGGATCCCGCCGTTTGCCGGGTTCTTTGGCAAGTTCTTTGTGTTTAAGGCTGCGGTTGATGCCGGATTGTTCGCCCTTGCGGTGATTGGTGTCCTCGCCAGTGTCGTATCTGCGTTCTATTATCTGCGCATCATCAAAATTATGTATTTTGACGAAGCCGCCGATCCGTTTGAGCCAATGGCAAAACCGTCCCGGATTATCCTTGGCGTTAGCACGGCGTTCGTGATCATCTTCTTCTTGTTCCCGCTGCCACAGGTTGTTGTTGCAGCCAATACAGCAGCTATGTCCCTGTTTGGGGGGTGATTGTGTCCGTTAAGCATACTGTGTCTATGCCGAATGGCTGGACACTGATCCACCGCGAAGAGTCCGGCAGTACCAATGTTGACTGCCGGGCTTTGGTCGCAAATGGAGCGGCCCATGGGACCGTTCTGTGGGTTGATCGCCAGACCGCAGGGCGGGGGCGTCAGGATCGCACTTGGGAAAGTACAGAAGGCAATCTGACTTTTTCGGTAATTCTCCGGCCTGATTGTTCATTGGCTGATTCCGGCAAACTTAGCTTTATTTGTGCCGTGGCGCTGTGTGAAGCCATCGAATCACTGGCTCCGCATGTTTCGGTGAAATGCAAATGGCCCAACGATGTTTTGGGGGCAAAGGGCAAACTCGCCGGAATACTGCTTGAAGGCTGTGGAGTTAAGGCAGGAAAACCGGAAGCCGTTATTTGTGGAATTGGGTTGAATATAACCTGGCGTCCGGGATTGGAAGCTTTGTATCCCCCGTCCTCACTTTGGGATGAAGGCGCCACGAATGTAACGCAAGGGATTGTTTTGGAAGCATTTCTTGCCTGTTTTTCCCGTTGGGTTGACCTGTGGTTGGAACAGGGTTTCGAACCGGTGCGGGAGGCATGGATGCAGCGTGCCCGGGGGCTTGGCGAGCTTATAAATGTCAGGCTGCCGAATGAAACCTTGCAAGGAATCTTTGAAACACTGGACGTAGACGGTGGCTTGGTGCTATCCGGTGTGCCGGAAGGGCAACGGGTAATCCGCGCCGGAGACGTTTTCTTTGGTTGAAAAGACGGTCCGTTCCCAAGTGAACATATAAATTAAGGCCGTTCATCCGACATCCCGAAAACGGGATATCAGCAAGGGAATGGAACCAACCGATGATTCTGACCATTGATTCCGGCAACACCAATGTTGTTTTTGCTGTCTATGAAAATGGTGAATTGCGGGCATCTTGGCGCGCTGCCAACGACGCCCGAAAAACCGCCGATGAATTTGGTGTTTGGCTGACACAGCTTATGGCGCTGGACGGCATTCAACCGACACAAATTAAGGGCGCGATTATTGCGTCTGTGGTCCCGGCAATTGTGCACAGCCTAAAGCGGCTTTGCTTGCGTTTCTTTAAAGTAGATGCCTTGGTCGTTGGCGATCCGGGTTTTGATCCGGGGATTGAAATCCTGCTGGACACCCCAGAGGAACTGGGGGCTGACCGGATTGTGAATGCGGTCGCCGGGTTTAAGACCTATAGCAGGGCGCTGATCATTATTGATTTTGGCACGGCGACGACCTTTGACGTGGTGACCAAGGAAGGCGGTTATGCAGGTGGTGCGATTGCGCCCGGTATTAACCTATCGCTTGAGGCCCTGCACATGGCGGCGGCAAAGTTGCCCCGCGTTGCTATCGAACCGTCTGATCAGGTTATCGCTACTAACACGGTTACGGCGATTAAGTCCGGCGTATTCTGGGGCTACATTGGCCTGATCGAAGGGTTGGTTAAACGTATTCGTGAAGAATACGGCTATGAAATGACTGTTATCGCAACCGGTGGCTTGGCTCCGTTGTTCAAGGATCATACGGACACGATTGAATATCTGGACCCGGATTTGACGTTGCGTGGTTTGGAATACCTTTATCATTTGAATACGGAGAACGCTTAATGACATGGGCTACCCACGATCTCGACGAAGGACTGGTCTTCGTCCCATTGGGCGGCGTTGGCGAGATCGGCATGAACCTTTATGCCTATGGCTGTGATGGTCAATGGCTGGTCGTGGATTGTGGAATAGCCTTTCGCGATGAACTGGCTCCCGGTGTTGACGTAATTATGGCGGATCATGCCTTTTTGGTGGATCGTCGGGAATCCATCTGTGGCATGGTGCTGACCCACGCACACGAAGATCATATTGGGGCTGTGCCTCACTTATGGCCGGATTTTGGCTGCCCGATTTACGCAACCCCGTTCACGCTGGCGATGCTGGACGGTAAAATGCGTGAAGCCGGTTTGAGTGTTCAATGCAATACGATTGCCCCCGGCGGCAGTTTTTCTTGTGGCCCGTTTGATATTCGCTTTCTGGCGATGACGCACTCGATCCCTGAACCCAGTGCCGTGGTGATTTCCACGCCTTATGGGAATGTTGTGCACAGCGGCGACTGGAAACTTGACCCAGACCCGATCATTGGGAAAGCGGTTCAGGAAAAAGTTCTTCAGGATGTTGGTGATGAAGGCGTTTTGGCTATCGTCGGCGACAGTACAAATGCGACTGTTGCAGGACATTCCGGTTCCGAAGGCACTGTTCGTGAAGCCTTGGAACGCGAAATCCTGAAATGCAAGGGACGGATTGCGGTTGGTTGTTTTGCCAGCAATGCGGCCCGTGTGGAAAGTATTGCGAAGGCTGCGCGTGCCGCAGGGCGTGAAGTATGTCTTTTGGGCCGTTCTTTGCATCGCGTGCTTGAGGCCTGCGAGGTGTCCGGTCATCCGTTGGACGTTGGACCTTTGGTGTCTGAGGCTGACGCGGGATATATCCCGGATGATAAGATTTTATTCATCGCCACGGGGTCACAGGGTGAGCCACGGGCGGCGTTGGCACGAATGGCGGGGAATACTCATCCCAATGTAAATTTGGGGCAGGGGGATACTGTCATTTTCTCGTCCCGAGTCATTCCGGGAAATGAACGTGGTGTGCTCGATTTGCAAAACCGACTCGTTGGTCTTGGAGTCGAGATTGTGACTGCTCGTGAGCACCCTGATATCCATGTTTCCGGTCATCCGGCACAGGATGAACTTGAACTTTTTTATACATTGTTACGTCCGGAAATTCTGGTCACGGTCCATGGGGAAAATATCCACATGGAAGCACACGCAAAATTGGCTGAACGGCTTGGAATTCCCAAGGTAATCACGCCTTTTGACGGTGTTGCTGTCCGCTTGGCTCCCGGAGAGGGAGAAAAAATCGGCACGGTTCCGGTCGGGCGGCTTGCGCTGGATGGTAATCGGATCTTATATCGGGACTCGGAAATACTTCGCAACCGCCGACGGATATTGTATAACGGCTGCGCTGTGGTGACGGTTGTTGTTGATGTGGATGGTGAATTCGTCAAACCGCCAATGATAGTCGCGCCGGGGTTGCTTGATATTAATGACGGACCGATCCTTGACTTTGCCGCAGATGCGGCTATCAATGCGGTTCAACAAATGCCTGCGAAGAGCCTTTCAGATGATGGTAGTCTTCAGGAGATGGTTCGTCGGGCAATAAGACGCGCGTTACATCATAAGACTGGTAAACGGCCTGTGACGTACGTGCATATCGTGAGGGTTTAACTCTCTTGTTCTAAAGGTTTTCTCAGGAGAAGTGAGAGATGATCGGACGTTTTAACCACGTAGCTATCGTTGTTCCGGATCTGGAAGCTGGCACCGCTTTGTACCGTGACGCACTGGGCGCAAAAGTTTCTGAACCGATGGACGTCACCGAACACGGCGTGACCGTTGTGTTTGTTGAATTGCCGAACACCAAAGTCGAACTGTTGTACCCGCTGGGCGAAAACTCCCCGATTGCAAACTTCTTGGAAAAGAACCCGAAGGGTGGTATCCACCACATTTGCTTCGAAACCGCTTGCCTGAAAAAAGCTTACGAAAAGCTGACTGCAAACGGCAAACGCGTTCTGGGCGACGGCACCCCGAAAATTGGTGCACACGGCAACCCGGTTCTGTTCCTGCACCCGTCTGACTTCAACGGCACTCTGGTTGAGCTGGAAGAAGTTGGCGAATAAGCCACTTTCTTTCCTGCGTCATCAGGCCAGCACAAGGGTAGGAAAACTGTCCCATGAGTTGGTATTGTGACGTTGCTCCGGGTCATCCATACCATGGGCCGTATCATGATTATGAATACGGTTTTCCGGTAGACGATGATCAGGTACTGTTTGAGAGGCTCAGCCTGGAAATTTTTCAGGCTGGGCTTTCTTGGCTTTTGGTCCTGAAAAAAAGGACCAATTTGAACGCCGCCTTCAGCAGTTTTCATATTGATACTGTTGCTGCCTTTACGGATAAAGACCGCGAGCGTTTGTTGTCTGATGCCGGGATTATCCGTAACAGACTGAAAATCAACGCCATCATCCATAACGCTGCCGTGATTCAGCAACTGCAAACTGCACACGGTTCGTTCAAGGCTTGGCTTGATTTGCACCATCCGCAGGATAAGGCGGCATGGATGAAGCTTTTCAAAAAGACATTTAAATTTACCGGCGGTGAAATTGTCGGTGAATTCCTGATGAGCACCGGCTATTTGCCGGGGGCACATCGTGACGATTGTCCGGTGATGGCGCGTCTGCGCACAGCCCAGCCGCCATTCATGACCACTTCATTTTTTAGTGAATAAACGCAAAAAAAGCGGCAGGGTTATGGAAATCCTGCCGAGTCCTTTTTGCGTAACCAGAGTGTCACCATGTTCAATGAGATGATCGCGGGTCTCATTGCCCTGTGATATGCTTATTGTGCATGAGTTTTGAAAAGGGCTCAAGATGAGAGATGAAAAAAAATCCATTTACAGGATATTTATTTTCATCCGAATTATGTGACTTAATGACGGAGATAAGGAATGGGGCATTCATTTATCTTTTCGCTTCTATGCATTAGCATAGGAATGATTGCAACGGCGCATGCCGAAGACGCTGATGCCGTGGATGCATGTGTGCGGGCCGTCAAAGCCCAGAATGCCGATGGTGCATCCTATCAGCCTGGTGTGGATGTTTATGGGCAAAAGGTCGCCCCTGCGGACCTTGGCAATACCTACGGCATAAAGGTCCCGGAGGTCATTGAATTTGATATTGAGTATGATGCCGCCAAGCGTTTGGGAATGAATTCCTTGGGCTATTATCAGGGGAACGCCACAGTTGCAAAGGTTCGGGTTGAGGGCAATAAGCTGTTTATCAATGGGCGTGAAGTGCAAACCCAGACTGCGGCAGACCTGATTGCCGCGTGCCGACAGCAGGCCCGATAATCATGTCGGTGGCTCGCCTGAGATTTTATTCCGGGCTGGTTCTGTTTACCTATGTGCTTGGGCACTTCATCAATCACGCGCTTGGGATTCATTCCGTTGAACTGTCATTAGCCGGACAGAAGATTTTTACGGCACCGTGGAAAACATCAATTGGGTTAACACTGTTGATTGGTGCCTGCCTCATCCATATGGGGTTGGCATTTCTGTCTTTGGCCCGGCGGCGCACTTGGCGTATGAGCCGAATGGAGATTGTGCAATACATTTCCGGCCTATCTATCCCGATCATTATGGCGCACCACATTACGCTGGCTTTGTGGAGCAATCTGGCCCATGGCACGACAATTAATTTTTATGGCATGAATTTGCTGCATTGGGTGATCCAACCGTCCAGCGCGTGGGCGACCACCGGAGCCATCCTTGTCGTATGGGTGCATGGATGTATTGGCTTGCACTATAATCTTAGGGTGCGGCGGTTTTATGAAAAGAGGTGGCCGTATTTCCTAATATTTGCTGTGGTTGTGCCTTTGGGGGCAATCGCGGGGCACATCAGTGGTGGTGTTGCTTCTGCTGCTCGGGTCGCCAATGTAGAACAGGCATTTTTAACCCTATCCATGGGGGGAATTAATCGGGAATGGTATCAATGGTCGCTTGACCATAAAGAAGACATAACAATTATCATCGTTGCCCTGATTTGTGCAGTTTTGGCTTATCGGATTTTCAGCCATGTGTTCAGTCGCACACATGGAATGATGCTGGTGCATGGTAATCGTTCAGTTGTCATATCTCCCGGTGCCACCGTACTTGAATTGTTGCGTGATAATGATATTCCTCACCCATCCATATGCGGCGGACGCGGGCGTTGCACCACCTGTCGTGTACGTGTAACCGAGGGTGAAGGCACACTTCCAAAGCCCGAAGGGGATGAAGGCGCCGCCCTAAAGCGAATCGAGGCGGCAAAAGATGTGCGTCTGGCCTGTCAAATCCGTCCAACCGGGAATCTAACCATTGTCCCCATGCTGCCCGTGGGGGTGACTATGCGACAGGGGCGGCAAAAGGCACATCTGGCAGGATTTGAACAGGTCGTGACCTGTATGTTTATTGACCTTCGTGGGTCTACGTCTCTGTCTCAGAAACGTTTGCCCTATGATGTGTTGTATGTCTTGAACCAATTCTTTTCCGAAATGTCCTCGGCATTGGCTGAAAATCACGGGCATTACGCTCAATTTAATGGCGATGGCTTAATGGCTTTGTTCGGGCTACATGGCAAACCGGATGATGCTGTTCGCAATGCTTGGCAATGTGCGGGTGACATGCTGAGGCGGTTGGACGAATTGAATGAGAGGCTAGAGGCTGATTTACCATTCCCGCTTGAAATCGGTATTGGCATCCATCACGGTATTGCTATTGTCGGCGATATTGGTCCTCCTGCAGTGCGGCAGGTGTCGGCAATTGGCGATACAATCAATACGACGGCAAGACTGGAAGCCATGTGCAAGACATTTGGTTTGCCTGTCGTTATTTCGAAAGCTGCTGCCGATGTGGCTGGATTTGCCCCGCCGGAAAGCTGTTTGCATTATGTTGAAGTGCGGGGAAGAACAGGCAAGCTTCCAGTTTTTGCTATGAGTGGGGCTGACCTTTATCGTGTGCTGGATACGTGCAAAACCACGTAAGAATTCCGGTGATTTCCGTGATCAATGTTGCCAAGTGCCTTCGGCTCCGGTATTCCCTGATCTCTGATTGTTTTTGATTTGGATACTCTAACCATGCGTCTTTCCAACTATTTCTTGCCTGTGCTGAAGGAAACTCCGAGCGAGGCTCAGATTGTTTCTCACCGTTTGATGTTGCGTGCGGGCATGATCCGCCAAGCCAGTGCCGGGATTTACAGCTGGTTGCCGCTGGGGCTGAGGGTCCTGCGCAAAATTGAACAAATCGTTCGCGAAGAACAGGACCGTGCCGGGGCACAGGAAGTTCTGATGCCGACCATTCAATCCGCTGAACTGTGGCAGGAAAGTGGTCGCTATGATGCCTATGGCCCGGAAATGCTGCGGATTAAAGACCGCCATGATCGTGAGATGCTCTATGGCCCGACCAATGAAGAGCAAATCACCGAAATTTTCCGTGGCTCTGCCAAAAGCTATCGCGATGTGCCGTCCATTTTGTACCACATCCAATGGAAATTCCGTGACGAGATCCGCCCGCGTTTTGGCGTGATGCGTGGTCGCGAATTCCTGATGAAAGATGCGTATTCCTTTGACCTGACTGCGGATGCTGCCCGTTTGTCGTACTACAAAATGTTTGCGGCCTACCTGCGGACATTTGCCCGTTTGGGATTGAAGGCTATTCCCATGCGCGCAGATACCGGGCCGATCGGTGGGGATTTGTCCCACGAATTTATCATTTTGGCGGAAACCGGGGAAAGTCAGGTGTTCTGTCATAAGAACTTCCTTGAACTTGATCCGTTGGCAATTTCCACCGAAACCGAAGCCGATTTGGAAGCTGTGTTTGCCAACTGGACCAGCGAATATGCAGCAACCGAGGAAATGCACGATGAAGCCAAAGCGGCTGAATTGGGTGATGACCTGTTGACGGCACGCGGAATCGAAGTCGGGCATATTTTCAACTTTGGCACCAAATATTCCAAACCTATGGGCTGCGTGGTTGCTGGACCGGATGGGCAGAACATCGAATTGGAGATGGGCTCATATGGTATTGGTGTGTCCCGTCTGGTCGGTGGCATTATTGAAGCCAGCCATGATGAAAACGGCATTATTTGGCCGGAAAGCATTGCTCCGTTCAAAGTCGGTCTGGTTAACCTGAAATCCGGCGATGCTGCCACGGATTCCATGTGTGAAGACTTGTATGCGAAGCTGGAAGCTGCCGGGGTTGATGTTCTGTATGACGACCGTGACGAGCGAGCAGGTGCAAAATTCGCAACCATGGATCTGATCGGTCTGCCGTACCAGTTGGTGGTTGGGCCGAAGGGGCTGAAAGATGGTTTGATTGAGGTCAAATCTCGTGCCAGCGGGGAGCGTGAAAGCCTAACCCCGGAAGCGGCTCTTGCAAAACTGATTGGCTAACAGCCGTAAGGAGGTACACCGTGTTCGGACCCTTTGAACGTATGGTGGCGGCGCGCTATTTGCGCGCCCGTCGTAAGGAAGGGTTCGTCTCGGTGATCGCCGGGTTTTCCTTTGCCGGGATTATGCTTGGCGTTGCGACCCTGATTATCGTCATGTCCGTCATGAACGGATTTCGGACCGAGCTTCTGGATCGTATTTTGGGTGCTAACGGGCACCTGAGTGTATATTCCGTCGTCGGGCAGGGGTTCTCGGATTACGAGGCCCAATCCCGTCGCATTGCTATGATGCCGGAAGTCACCTATGCCATGCCGTTGGTAGAGGGACAGGTCATGGCGACTGCCAATGGTCGTAATCAGGGAGCTTTGGTTCATGGCATTGCCCCGGATGATTTGAAGGCACGACCGATTTTTGCCGATAATATTCAGGTAGGGTCTTTGGCTGATTTCCATGGCCCTGATGTGGCTGTGATTGGTGAGCGTATGGCGCGCAAAATGGGCTTACGGATTGGCGACAAGTTGTCCTTGGTCTCTCCGAAGGGGCGCGCCACGGCGTTTGGCTCCATCCCCCGCATTCGAGCCTATACCATTGTCGGTGTGTTTAAGGTGGGTATGGTCGAGTATGATTCGTCCTATGTCTTTATCCCCATGGAAGCTGCGCAAGTTTATTTTTCTTTGCCGGGGCGCGTGACCCAGATTGATATTGGCTTGAAAGATCCAGATGCCGTGGCGGCAGTTGCGCCGAAACTGTTGCCTTTGTTGACGCCGGAACAGTCCATGTACGATTGGCGTCGGGCCAACTCTTCGTTTTTTAATGCGGTTCAGGTGGAACGCAATGTCATGTTCCTGATCCTGACGCTTATCATTTTGGTGGCTGCGTTCAATATCATTTCCGGTTTGATTATGCTGGTAAAGGATAAGGGGCGCGATATCGCCATCATGCGGACCATGGGTGCAACCCGCGGAGCCGTTCTCAGGATTTTCCTGATGGCAGGGGCGTCCATCGGTGTGGTCGGGACCGCTGCCGGGGTCGTTTTGGGGCTGGCGTTTTGCGCCAACATTGAACACATTCGTCGCTTCATTGAACAGTTTACCAATACGGACCTGTTTAATGAGGAAATCTATTTCTTGTCCAAGCTTCCGGCTGTTGTGGACCCGTCGGAGGTCGTGACCGTGGTCGTGATGGCCTTGGTGTTGTCATTGGCTGCAACGATCTATCCAGCATGGCGCGCGGCTCGCCTCGATCCAGTGGAGGCTTTGCGCTATGAATGATGTGGTGTTGTCCTTGGCGGGGATTTCTCGCACTTTTGTTCAAGGCGAAGCTGAACTGCATGTTCTGCGTGAGGCCAATTTAGAATTACGTTCCGGTGAAATTACGGCCCTTGTCGGACCTTCCGGTTCCGGCAAGTCAACCCTGTTGCAATTGGCGGGACTGTTGGAACGCCCCGATTTGGGCGAGGTCAGCATCAACGGTCATTCTTGTGACCAATTGTCGGATGCTGAACGCACGGCGTTACGCCGCGATTATCTTGGGTTCGTTTATCAAAGCCATCATCTGTTGCCTGAGTTCTCGGCGCTTGAAAACGTTGTCATGCCGCAAATGATTGCTCGTGTAACTCGGGCAGAGGCTGTCGAGCGTGGCAAAGCTTTGTTGAGCAAACTTGGCCTTTCCGGACGTTTTGACCATCGACCGGGGCAACTGTCCGGTGGGGAGCAACAGCGCGTTGCAATTGCGCGGGCATTGGCAAATGGTCCCAAGTTGTTGTTGGCAGATGAACCGACAGGGAACCTTGATCCCGAAACTTCGGAAGCTGTATTTTCCGAACTGTTGTCCCTTGTCCGGGAAGAGGGCTTGGCGGCCTTGATCGCTACCCATAATCCTGAACTTGCCGCCCGCATGGACCGTCGGGTAACGGTGCAAGCCGGAACGATTGTTGAACTCTAAAGGTAACTGTCCTTCATGAGCACCCACGCCAATTTTGTTCATCTGCGGGTTCATACCGCGTACTCCCTTGCCACTGGTGCGATCAAGATGAAGGAATTGATCGGCCTGACCAAGGACGGGAATTTTCCGGCCGTTGCGGTGACTGATTTTGGCAATATGTTCGGTGCCTTGGAGTTTTCAACTCTGACAGCAGGGGCAGGCATCCAGCCGTTGATCGGTACGGTGTTGAATGTGACGCCCCGAACGCCGCAACTGGACCCAAAAACTGGGTATGACAGCCGTTATGAAATGCCGGACCGGGTTCTGTTGTTGGCCCAAAATGATCCCGGTTATCGCAATCTTTTGAAAATGGTGAGTAAGGCCTATGTGGACAGTGACGGAACTGTGCCGCCGCAAGTGCCGTTTGACTATTTTCTGGACCACCATGACGGCCTGATCCTTTTGATCGGGATGACCGATGGTGCGGTCGGTCGCGCACTGCTTGATGAGGATGCTGACGAGGCATCTGCGGTGCTGGATTTGATGTCCTCTGCCTATTCCGGTCGCACCTATGTGGAAATTCAACGCCATGGAACGGTGGATGAAGAACGGATCGAAGAGGCGCTGATAGACCTGGCCTATGCCAAGGATCTGCCGTTGGTTGCGACCAATGATGCGTATTTCGGCTCTCGTGACATGTATGAAGCCCACGATGCTCTGATCTGTATTCGTGAAGGCGTGACGTTGAACCACCCGGAACGCATTCGCTTTACACCTGAGCATTATTTTAAATCCGCTGAAGACATGCGGGAATTGTTCTCGGACCTGCCGGAAGCCTGTGACAACACGTTGGTGATTGCGCAACGTTGTGCATTCTCCGTGCCCAAATTGCCGCCGATCCTTCCTTCCTATAAGGAAGGCGAATGCGAAGATGATGCCCTGCGAACTCTGGCAACGGAGGGACTGCACAAGCGTTTGCAAACTCAGGTGTATTGGCCTGAGATGACCGAGCAAGAAAAACAAGAAATCGACGACAAGTATTTCAAGCGTCTGGAATATGAGCTGGGCATCATCATTAACATGAAGTTCCCCGGCTACTTCCTTATTGTTGCTGACTTTATTCAATGGTCAAAAGATAATGGCATCCCGGTGGGGCCGGGGCGTGGTTCCGGTGCCGGGTCCGTGGTGGCTTGGTCTTTGACCATTACCGACCTTGACCCGCTGCGTTTTGATTTGCTGTTTGAACGGTTCCTCAACCCTGAACGTGTTTCCATGCCTGACTTTGATATCGACTTTTGTCAGGATCGGCGCGAAGAAACCATTCAATACGTGCAGGATCGATATGGGCATGATCGTGTGGCCCAGATCATTACCTTTGGTAAGTTGCAGGCGCGTGCTGTCTTGCGGGATGTGGGGCGCGTGCTTGGCATGCCGTTTGGTCAAACTGACAAGATTTCCAAACTGGTGCCCAACAACCCGGCAAAACCGACGCCACTTGGTGAAGCGATTAATGGTGAGCCAAAGCTTCAGGAAATGCGGGACAATGATCCGCAGGTCGCCCAGCTTTTCGATATCGGTTTAAAACTGGAAGGTTTGTATCGGAACGCATCAACCCATGCCGCAGGTGTGGTGATTGGTGATCGTCCTTTGGATGAGTTGGTTCCGCTTTACAAAGATCCGCGTTCGGAAATGCCTGCAACCCAGTTCAACATGGCATGGGTGGAAACGGCGGGTCTTGTTAAGTTCGACTTTTTGGGGCTGAAAACCCTCACGGTGCTGTCAACGGCAGTTAATCTGATTGCCAAGCGCGGTATCCACATTGATCTGTCGCAAATACCGCTGGATGACCGTCCGACCTATGAAATGCTGACACGGGGGGATACGGCTGGTGTATTCCAGTTGGAGAGTCAGGGCATGCGCGACGTTTTGCGCAAACTGCATCCCGATAGTCTGGAGGACATCGTCGCTGTTGTGGCCCTGTATCGTCCGGGGCCGATGGATAATATTCCAAGCTACATCGCGCGGAAACACGGGCAGGAAGAGATCGACTATATGCACGATCTCATCAAGCCCGTACTGACCGAGACCTATGGCATTATCATCTATCAGGAACAGGTGATGCAGATTGCCCAGCGTATGGCGAATTATTCGCTGGGTGGCGCGGATTTGCTGCGGCGCGCCATGGGTAAGAAAAAACAAGAAGAAATGGACAAGCAACGCCAGTTGTTCATTACAGGCTCGGCTGAAAATGGCGTTGATAAAAACATGGCGAATTACATTTTCGACCATGTGAACAAGTTTGCCGGATATGGCTTTAACAAATCACACGCGGCGGCCTATGCCTTGGTCGCCTATCAGACCGCGTACCTGAAGGCCAATTATCCGGTGGAGTTCCTTGCGGCCTCCATGACGCTTGATATTCACAACACGGATAAGCTTGCCAGTTTTAAACAGGAACTTGACCGACTGAAAGTTCCGGTGCTGATGCCGGACGTGAATATGTCCGAAGTTGTTTTCAACGTTGAATATGATAAGGACGGCAAGGGCATGGTGCGCTATGCATTGTCGGCCCTGAAGAATGTCGGCGAAGCGGCAATGACTTCGTTGGTACAGGAACGTGAAAACGGTGGAAAATATCAATCCCTGATCAATTTTGCCGAACGACTGGACACCCATGCCATCAACAAGCGATCCCTTGAAAACCTTGTTCGGGCAGGGGCGTTTGATTGTCTTGACAGCAATCGTTTCAAGGTATTTTCCAGCTTGGAAATTCTGGTGAAGCATGCCCAGAAAGTTCGGGAGGAAAAAGCCTCCGCACAGGTCAGCATGTTCGGTGGTGGCGGAGTAGAAGTCCAACCGCCAAAGCTGGCTGATTGTGACGATTGGACGGCAATGGACCGATTGAATGAGGAATTCGGTGCCATTGGTTTTTATCTGTCGGCACACCCCTTGGATACCTATGCAACAATCACCGAGCGGCTTGGGGTTGTGAATGCGGCGGATTTGGCGTCTTCCGTCGCGGTTGGTGGCGTGAAGGTTACTAAATTAGCAGGTATCACGGTGAACTTCCGTGAGCGAGTGGGAAAATCCGGGCGTAGATACGCCTTTGCCGAGTTTTCCGATGCGACTGGATCTTATGAAGTTGCCATATTTTCAGAAGTGCTTGAGCGTGCCCGCGACCTTATTCAAAGCAATGCCCCCTTGCTGCTGACGGTCGTGGTTAAGGAAGAAGACGGTCAATTGCGTATGACCACAGAAAACGTGGTATCCCTTGACCATGCTGCTGCCAAGTCAGTAAAAGGCCTGCGTGTTGTCTTGAATACGGAACGTCCGGTGCCCAGGTTAAAGGCCATCATGGATGAGGCACCGAAAGGGCGTCATAACATTCGGGTTCGTGTGCTGCTGGATGATCAAACCGTTGATTTGAAGCTTGGCAGCCGAATTATGCTGACCCAACGGACAATGGAAGCCTTACGGGCCGTATCCGGTATTCTGGAACTACAGGAATTGTAGTCTTAAACACAGTGATTTCCTGCGGTATAACCGTAAAATCACTTGCCAAGCCCCGCAGAACAGAGTATCACGCGGGCTCATCACACACGCGAGCTTACGCGGCGTTGCCTTGTGCAGGTCGCTCCGGTGAAGGATACCTTCTACGGCTCGCGGACGTTTCAACCGGAAAAGCGAGGATATTATGGCGCTTCCGACTTTTAATATGAGCCAGCTGATTCAAGCTGGTGTGCACTTTGGTCACAACACCCGCCGCTGGAACCCGAAAATGGCTCCGTTCCTGTTTGGCTCCCGTGACAACATCCACATTATCGACCTGCAACAAACCGTGCCGATGCTGTACCGTGCAATGCAAGCCGTACAACAAGTCGTCGCCGGTGGTGGTCGCGTTCTGTTCGTTGGCACCAAACGCCAAGCACAAGAACCGATTGCAGAAGCTGCAAAACGTTGCGGTCAATACTATGTGAACCACCGTTGGCTCGGCGGCATGTTGACCAACTGGAAAACCGTTTCTCAATCCATTCGTCGTCTGCGCGAAATGGACCAACGCATCGAAAACGGTGAAATGGGCGGTCTGACCAAGCGTGAACAACTGAACCTGAGCCGTGACCGTGAAAAACTGGAACGCGCTCTGGGCGGCATCAAAGAAATGGGCGGCCTGCCGGACATTCTGTTCGTTGTCGATACCCTGAAAGAAAGCCTGGCAATTCAGGAAGCACGTAAATTGGGTATTCCGGTTGTTGCAATCTGTGACTCCAACACCGACCCGGAAAACATCGATTTCCCGATCCCGGGCAACGATGATGCGATCCGTGCCATCAACCTGTACTGCGAGCTGATGAGCGGTTCTGTTCTGGACGGCATTCAAGCTGAACTGACCGCTGATGGCGTTGATATCGGTGCAGCTGAAGAAGTTGTAGTTGAAGACGTCGCTGAGGCAGAAGAAACCGCTGCTCCGGCAACCGAAGAAGCATCTGAATAAGCTTCTACCCAAATGCATGGCCGCGGCGGTTTATTCAAGGGGTAAGCCGCCCGGCCTTGATGTATGTTGGTGTTCACCCGTCAACTGTTTATTCTAACAAAGGGATCGAGAACCATGGCCGCGATTACCGCCGCTCTCGTTAAAGAACTGCGTGAACAATCTGGCGCAGGTATGCTGGACTGCAAAAAAGCTCTGACTGAAACCGATGGCAATGTTGAAGCCGCCATTGACTGGCTGCGTAAAAAAGGCTTGGCCGCTGCTGCGAAAAAAGCAGGCCGCGTTGCTGCAGAAGGTTTGGTTGGTGTGTGTGCTGAAGGCACCACGGCTGCTGTTGTTGAAGTCAACTCTGAAACCGACTTTGTTGCTCGTAACGAAATTTTCCAAGGCTATGTGGGCAAAGTTTCTGCTTTGGCTCTGCAAGCTGAAGGTGACATTGAGAAGTTGGCTGCTCTGCCGTTTGGCGAAGAAGATCGTGACGTTGCCGCACAACTGACCCATCTGGTTGGTACCATCGGTGAAAACATGAACTTGCGCCGTGCCGCAACCCTGAAAGTCGAAAACGGTGTGGTCGCACACTACATCCACGGTCAGGTTGCTCCGGGAATGGGCAAAATCGGCGTTCTGGTTGCTCTGGAATCCACCGGTGATGTTGCGAAATTGGAAGCATTGGGTAAGCAAGTTGCCATGCATGTGGCTGCTGCCAACCCGCAATTCCTGAACGTTGAATCCGTTGATGCCGAAGCTCTGGAACGCGAACGCGCTGTTCTGGTTGAACAAGCCAAAGCATCCGGTAAGCCGGACAACATCATCGACAAAATGGTCGATGGTCGTATTCGCAAATACTACGAAGAAACCGTTCTGGTTGAGCAAGTTTTTGTGATCGACGGCGAAACCAAAATCAACAAAGTCCTGAAAAACGCAGAAGCTGAAGTTGGTGCTCCGATTGCTTTGACCGGCTTTGTGCGTATGGCTCTGGGCGAAGGCATCGAAAAAGAAGAAACCGATTTCGCTGCTGAAGTTGCTGCAACAGCCAAAGGCGCTTAAGCGTCTGTTCCGACATTCACGGGGGGCCGGAAACGGTCCCCCGTTTTTTGCGCGTACACATTTGATTGGGCGATCCTGAATTTCCACTCAGACAGATACGATTTCTCGTGTATCATTCCGTCGTGGTGATGGCCCATGTATTCGATTTTATTTTAGATTCCGGGGGATGATATGACCGCTCAGCCGCAATTCAAACGCATCATGTTAAAACTGTCTGGCGAAGGCCTGATGGGTGACCGAGAGTATGGTCTGGATGAAAGTGTTGTTGAGCGTCTTGCACAGGAAGTCAAAGCCGTTAACGAGACCGGTGTTGAAATCTGTATGGTCATTGGTGGCGGTAATATTTTCCGGGGCGTTACCGGGGCAACCAAAGGCATGGACCGGGCCAATGCTGACCATATGGGGATGTTGGCGACTGTCATTAATGCGTTGGCTGTGCAGGATGCGCTGGAACGCGCAGGTGTGCCGTGTCGGGTGCTGTCTGCGATCCCCATGCATACGGTCTGTGAACCCTATATTCGCCGCCGCGCTGTTCGACATATGGAAAAAGGGCGGGTGGTGATTTTTGCCGCTGGCAGTGGCAACCCGTATTTTACCACTGATACCGCTGCGGCACTTCGTGCAGCCGAAATGAACTGTGACGCCCTGATGAAAGCAACGCAGGTCGATGGTGTGTACTCCGCTGATCCGAAGACGAACCCGGATGCTGTGCGCTATGATCAGCTTACCTTTACCGAAGTGCTCGTTAAAGGCTTGAATGTCATGGACGCTTCGGCTATCGCTTTGGCACGAGAAAACAATATCCCGATCCTGGTTTTCCCGCTGTCGGAGGAACGCTCCCTTGGTCGCGTTCTGGAAGGCGAGAAAGACCTGTACACGATTATTACGGAAGAGGAGTAATCCATGGCTGCGGAAGAATTTGATTTCGACGAGCTTCAGCTGGACATCGAAGGGCAGATGGAATCTGCTGTTGCCGCACTGAAAAAAGAGTTCGCCGGCCTGCGCACTGGGCGTGCGTCCGTGGCTTTGCTGGAACCGATTCAGGTTGAGGCATATGGTGCGCTGACCCCGATTAATCAGGTCGGCAATATCGGTGTGCCGGAACCGCGTATGTTGACCGTTCAAGTCTGGGACAAAGGCACGGTCAAGGCTGTTGAAAAAGCTATTCGTGATTCCGGCCTTGGCCTGAATCCGGCTGTTGATGGCCAAACCGTACGTGTGCCAATTCCGCCGCTGACTGAGGAACGCCGCCGCGATTTGACCAAAATTGCTGGGAAATACACGGAACAAACCCGTATTTCTGTCCGCAATGCTCGTCGTGATGGCATGGAATCCTTGAAAAAAGCCGAAAAAGATGGGGCTATTTCCAAGGATGAACATCACGATTTCAGCGACATCATTCAGAAATTGACTGATAAAACCATCAAACAAGTTGATGAGCTTTTGGCTGTCAAAGAAGAAGAGATCATGCAGGTCTAACTGCTGAGAGTTTTCGTGCAAGATTTTGGTTCACTCAATATTCCCCAGCACGTTGCCATTATTATGGATGGCAACGGACGCTGGGCAAAATCACGGTTTCTCCCCCGCACGGCTGGTCATAAAAAGGGGTTGGAGACTGTTCGTGAAGTCGTGCGTGATGCTGCAGAGATCGGTATTCGGTATTTGACTCTGTTTGGATTTTCTTCCGAGAACTGGAAACGACCAGAGGATGAAGTCCGCGATCTTATGGGGTTGTTGCGTTTCTATCTGAAGCGGGAAACTCAAAGCCTTCATCAGCAAAATGTAAGGCTACGTGTCATTGGAAACCGTTCGCGTCTTGCGCTTGATATTCAGGAAAATCTGAAAAGTGTAGAGGCATTAACCGCAAACAACACCGGGTTAACCCTGATCATTGCCCTCAGCTATGGCTCGCGTGATGAGATTGTACATGCGGCGAAGACGATTGCCCGTAATGTTGCGGATGGTGCATGTTCAGTTGATGAAGTGTCAGAAGACATGATTTCATCCTGCCTTTTTACGCATGATATTCCGGACCCGGACCTTCTGATACGCACAAGCGGAGAACAACGCGTCAGTAATTTCCTGTTGTGGCAAATTGCTTACGCCGAACTGGTCTTTGTCGATACATTGTGGCCGGATTTCAAGAAACAGGATTTGCTGGCGGCAATTGCTGAATACGGCCAGCGTGAAAGGCGATATGGTGGACTCTCCGGCTAAAGATCAGAGCGTTTCCGTCAAAAAATCTGGTGGATTGCGGACACGTATTCTGGCGTCGCTGGTTATGCTTCCGACTATGTTGGGTGTGATTTATTTGGGGCACCCATATTATGAAGCATTGATCGGTCTTATGCTTGTTGTTTTGCTTTGGGAATGGCAGGGCATGGTGTTCTGTGACCGTGCCATGGTTCGCAACACGACGATTATTGCATCATTGGCGATTTATATTGCCGCAATTGCTGAACCTTTGGCGGTGATTAGTTTCTGTTTATTGGCCCCTGTGATTGGCTTTTGGGCTTTGCGCCATTCTCACTCTGTAAAAGATGCCGTTTTTATGGGGTTCGGTCCCATATACATTGGTATTCCATGTTTCGCTTTGATGCATTTGCGGCAAGTTTATGGTTTCGATGTGACGTTGTGGTGCTTTGCCATGGTTTGGGCAACGGATATCGGTGGATATGCCTTTGGGCGCAGTATTGGCGGCCCCAAATTGGCACCTTATATCAGCCCAAATAAGACTTGGGCAGGTTTGCTTGGGGGAATGATTTGTGCATCCTTGATTGGCACAACCGGGCTTTTGACCGATTATTTTGCCCATGTCATGCCGCTGCCTGTGTATACCTTAGTGATGCTTGGTGCGGGACTTGCCGTAATTGCGCAGGCTGGAGACTTGTTTGAATCGGCAATCAAACGTCGGGCAGGGGTTAAGGATTCCAGCAATCTCATCCCCGGTCATGGCGGTGTGCTTGATCGAGTTGATGGGGTTTTGACTGCGGCTCCGGTTATTTTGAGTTTCTTGCTTGTCATGGATATGGTCCGTGGCTGAAAATTGGACAATGCGCTCTTACGAAACACATTCGCAGCCCCGCACGGTGACTGTCCTTGGTGCGACCGGATCAATCGGCAGCAGCACGCTGGATTTGATTGCGCGCAATCCGAACCTTTATCAGGCAGAGGTGTTGACGGCGCACTGTCGTGTGGATGAATTGATTGCAGCATCTTTGCGCTTGAAGCCCAAGGTTGCTGTTATTGGTCGTTTAGACCTTTTTGAGGCTTTGAAGCAGGGTCTGAACGGTTCGGGTGTGGAGGCAGCGGCGGGGCAGGATGCCTTGCTAGATGCTGCGGCGCGTCCAGTCGACATCGTCATCGGTGCGATAGTTGGAGCCGCCGGATTGAAGCCGACTTTGGCGGCAGCCAAACACGCAAAAGTCCTTGCATTAGCCAATAAGGAATGTCTGGTTTGTGCCGGTGACGTTTTCAAAACTGAATTGGCGAAATCTTCAACACGTTTGATCCCCGTTGACTCGGAACATAGCGCGATTTTCCAAGTTCTGGACACACAACGGCCTGATTGTGTGGATCGGATTATTTTGACCGCTTCTGGTGGCCCTTTCCGTACATGGTCCTATGCTGACATGGAAAGTGTTACGCCCGAACAGGCGGTTGCACACCCGAAATGGCATATGGGTGCAAAAATATCCGTGGATTCAGCGACTATGATGAATAAAGGGCTTGAAGTCATTGAAGCCTTTCATCTTTTTCCCGTGCGCGAAGACCAAATTGATGTTGTGATCCATCCGCAGTCCGTAGTTCATTCCATGGTTGAGTATTGTGATGGGTCAGTTCTGGCGCAGTTAGGGGATCCTGATATGCGCACGCCGATTGCCGTGGCGATGGCATGGCCGGATCGTATGAAAACTCCGGTTAAGCGTCTTGATTTTTCAACATTATCTGATTTGTCTTTTGCATCACCGGATACCTTGAAATTTCCGTGCCTTGCATTGGCTCGTGAAGCCTTGCGTAAGGGGGGAGAGTTTCCTACTCTTTTGAACGCTGCTAACGAAATTGCGGTGCAGGCATTCTTGGCAAAAGAGATCGGCTTCCTAGACATTGCACGTGTAGTAGAGCAGACATTATGTGCAAGCACTGGGGTAGCTCCCCAAACTTTGGATGATATTTTGGCCTGCGATGTTGCAGCACGCGATGCCGCACGACATATTGTAAAGACTTTGATTTGCAGGACGGTGGTTCAGACCCGAACCGCCCAACAAGGGTGACTTGATGGCACTTTATCAAATTTTGGCGTTTTTGTTCGTACTCTCGGGTGTCGTCTTTGTTCACGAGTTGGGCCACTTTTGGGTTGCACGCCGTGCCGGTGTGAAGGTTCTGGCCTTTTCCATTGGCTTTGGTCGTGAATTGTTTGGGTTCAATGATAAACACGGAACCCGTTGGAAGTTCTGCCTTGTCCCGCTTGGTGGATATGTTCGTATGTTGGGGGATGCGGATGAAACCAGTGCCAAAGCAGATGGTACTGGCCTGACCGCCGACGATTTGAAGCATGCTTACCATACGCAACCGGTACTCCCACGGATTGCCATTGCAGCAGCTGGACCCGTGGCAAATTTCATTTTTGCAATTTTGGTGTATGCCGCTGTGTTTATGACAGCAGGGCAGCCGACCACGGCCCCGATTGTTGGGCAGGTTGCGCCTGAGTCTGCGGCGGCAGTCGCCGGTTTACAACCCGGCGACCGGTTTCTTGCGGTTGATGGCAATGAAATCGATCGGTTTGAACAACTGCCTGCATTGACGCAAAATGGCATTGATCGCCCGTTGGAACTTCTTATCGAACGTAATGGTCGCGAGTTGACTCTCGAAGTCCAGCCAAAAATCGTTGAAATCAAGGACCGCTTTGGCAACGTTGAAAAAATCATGCGTATGGGCGTGTACTCCACAGGTGAAACGGTGCTGGTTCGTCAGGGGCCTGTCACTGCGGCTTGGTCTGCGGTAAAAATGACCGGTGGAATTGTGCGTGATACCTATTCTGCCATAAGCCAGATGGTGCGCGGCGTACGCAGCACGGATGAACTTGGTGGCCCGATCCGCATTGCCGAAGTTTCCGCAGAAGCAGCAAAAGCAGGTATCTTACCGTTGATCATTATGATGGCCTTCTTGTCTGTGAACCTTGGTTTGATTAATCTGTTGCCGATCCCTATGCTGGATGGTGGTCATTTGTTGTTTTACTTTATCGAGTTGGTCCGTGGTAAGCCTCTGCCTGAGAAAGTCCAGGATATCGGTTTCCGAATTGGCCTTGCCTTGGTCGCGACCCTGATGATTTTTGCAACATGGAATGATATTTCTCGCCACATTTTCGGCTGATTGTCGTAAGTTGTCCGGGCGTGAACATCTTTCATGCCATTGTTTATGTATGTATGCGTATTAACCGGGGGGCGTTAAGCCATGTACGCTAAGGTTTTTAAGAAATCTCGCCATGTTGGTATTGCTGCTGCGTTGGTAGCTTCGGTCTCGGCAGCTCCTGCACTGGCACAGAATGTCGAAAATATCCGAGTTGAAGGGACGCAGCGGATCGAGGATGCGACCATCCTGTCCTATATGACTTTGAAGGAAGGCGATCCCATTGACCCCGTTCGTGTTAATGAATCGCTGAAAGGGCTGTTTGCTACTGGGCTATTTTCGGATGTGCAAATCCGCAGAGATGGCGATGACATCGTTGTGAAAGTTGATGAAAACCCGGTCATCAACCGTATCGCATTCGAAGGTAACAAACGCATTGCCAATGAAGACCTTGAGGCTGAAGTCGGTATTCGATCCAGGTCGATTTATACACGCACACGCGTTCTGGCAGATGTCGAACGGATCGAAGAAATTTACCGTCGTTCCGGTCGCTATGCGGCGACAGTTGAGCCCAAAGTCATTCAACGTGACCACAATCGTGTGGATGTTGTCTTTGAAATTGATGAAGGGCCGTTGACCTATGTCAGCCGAATTACTTTCAACGGCAACCGCCATTTTTCGGATGGTGACTTGCGTGAACGGCTATTGACGAAGGAAGAAGCGTGGTACCGATTCCTGAGCAGCACAGATAGATTCGATCCGCAACGCTTGGCCTTTGATAAGGAACAACTCCGTCGTTTTTACCTTTCCAAAGGTTTTGCTGATTTTGAAATCAAATCGGCAGTTGCGGAGTTATCACCTGATCGTAGAAATTTCTTCATTACCTTCACGGTTGATGAAGGGGAACGTTATGCCATCAATAACATTGATGTTGAAGCGACCCTGCCGGAACTTGATGACCCTTCAAGCCTGAAAAAACATGTCACCTTTGAAAAGGGTGATTGGTACAACGCGGATGAGGTTGAAAATACCATTCAGGATTTGACTGATGGTGTTGGTGAGCTTGGATACGCATTCGTTGATATTAACCCTGATGTTGTTCGTAACCGCGACGACAAGACCATTGATCTGACGTTCCGCATTAATGAAGGCCCACGGGTCTTTGTGAAACGGATCGAAATTCAAGGCAACATGCGCACGAAGGATGAGGTTATCCGTCGTGAGTTCCGCTTGGTGGAGGGCGACCCCTTCAACAGTGCGAAGGTCCGGCGTACGCGTCAACGCTTGCAAAACCTTGGTTTCTTTAAATCCGTAGATCTCAAAACCGAACAATCGCCGACCAATCCTGAAGAAATGACTCTGAAGGTGGAAGTGCAAGAGCAAGCCACCGGTGAGATCATGATTGGTGCCGGGTATTCCAGTGACGATGGCGCAAAGATGACATTTGGTCTCGGTGAGCGCAACTTCCTTGGTAAAGGTCAGCGTCTGAAATTCAATGTTGGCTTGGCTGAGTCGGGTTCCGAAATCGATATCAGCTTTACGGAGCCATATTTCCTTGATCGTGAGCTAGCCGCAGGTGTTGATCTGTTCCATGTGACGAAAGATCTGTCTGATGAGAGCTCCTATGACTACGAAACTTCAGGTATGGCTTTGCGGGCAGGCTTCAGCTATTCCGAGCACTTAAGCCATTCGTTTAAATATACGATTCGCAGAGATAATATTGAAAATATCGATGACGATGCCTCAACTTTCATTAAACAACAAGAAGGTCAGGCAATCGTTTCCATGATTGGTCATAGTTTGACCTATGACCGCCGGGACAGCATGACTGATCCGACGGAAGGCTATTATGTGCGTTTGGCAAATGATTTGGCGGGCCTTGGAGGGGATGCCAAATTCTTCCGGACAAACATCAGTGGTGGTCAATACTTTAACTTAGCAGAGGGCTACATCCTCGGCTTAAGTGGTTTTGCCGGATATATGTTTGGTCTTGGTGACGATGTCACGATTAGTCACCGCTACTTTAATGGTGGGGAGCGGAAGGTCCGTGGCTTTGCTGCTTCTGGCATTAGCCCGCGGGACAAAGCGACTGATGATGCGTTGGGTGGTAACTGGTCTACCTATGAAAGTGTTGAGCTGAAATTCCCGTTGGGTCTGCCTCAGGAGCTTGGCATTTCAGCCAGTACGTTTGTTGATATGGGCTCGGTTGGTGAATTCGATAATATGAATAGTGCCGAGGTTAACCACGAGACTTCGCTTCGCATGTCCTTGGGCTTGGCATTCATTTGGCGTTCTCCGATGGGCCCGATGAACATGTCCTTTGCCATGCCACTCCTGAAAGAAGACTATGATGATACCGAGTCATTACAATTCAACTTTGGTGCACGGTTCTAATCTTATGAAACGATTATTCCTGACATTGGCGTGTTGTGTGTCTTTACTGGTTGCGGCTCCGGCTGTGGCTAAAGACGGCAATAAGCCTGATTTGGTCATTCGTATCGTCAATGTTCAAGAAGTTATGGCCAAGTCAACTGCGGTGAACGGCTTACGTGACCAGTTAAACGAGTATCGCAAGAAATACGACACGGAGTTCGTAAAAAAAGAAAACGAACTGCAAAAAGAAGATAGGGAATTGGTTAAGCAAAAAACTCTTTTGACCAATGATGTCTACCGGGAGCGTGTCAAAACATTTCGGGGTAAATTTGCCGATTTCCAAAAAGAATTGAAACTGCGCCAGCAACAGCTTGATGCAGCCTATACTTTTGCTTTGTCCAAGGTTAGCCATCAAATCAAAAAAATCTGGCTGGACGTTGCAGCAAAAGAGCAGGCGACCTTGGTGCTCCCCAGTGCTGATGTGTTGATGTTTAGTCCTGATTATGATGTTACGGACGAAGTTATTGTTCGCTTAAATAAGGCTTTGCCTTCTGTCAAATTCCCGGACCCGGAGACTTTTGGCACATCGGCACAGCCAAAAAACTAATTGTTTATGGGAGATTACCCAAATGACCGATACTCGTTTTTTCCGTCGCGCCGGTCCGTTCACTTTGCAGCAGTTGGCTGAGATTAGTGGGGGCACACTTCAAAACGAAGCTGCCGGTGATGTGGTCGTCAGTGATGTGGCCCCGCTATATAAAGCAGGCCAGGATGACATCAGCTTTTTGGATAACCGGAAATATGTACCGGCGTTTGAAACCTGTGTTGCTGGAGCCTGCGTTGTCCATCCTGATCTGGCTGATAAAGCCCCGGAGACTGTCGCCCTGATTTTGTCGACGGAGCCTTATCGGGCCTATGCCAAAATTGCGCATGCGTTTTATCCTCAGGATATGGCGAAGGGCGGCATTTCCGATAAAGCAATCGTGCATGAAACAGCGGTTATTGGTCAGGATGTCTGTATTGAGCCGGGAGCTGTTATCGGTGAACGGGTCGAGATTGGTGATCGGACCCACATTTGTGCAAATGCGGTTATTCGTGAAGGTGTCGTCGTTGGTGAGGACTGTTATATCGGGTCAAACGTGACCCTGTGTTACACTCTGATCGGTAATAAAGTCATGATTCATGCCGGTGCGGCAATCGGTCAGGATGGCTTTGGCTTTGCCATGGGGCCCAAAGGACACTTGAAAGTTCCGCAACTTGGCCGTGTTCTTATCAGTGATGATGTAGAAATTGGGGCCAACACCACTATCGACCGTGGAGCCGGCCCGGATACCATCATCGGAGAAGGTGTCCGTATCGATAACTTGGTTCAAATCGGGCACAACGTAGAACTGGGTCGCGGATGTGTGCTGGTGGCCCAAGTTGGTGTCTCTGGTTCCAGTCGTTTTTCTGATTTTGTTGTTGCCGGTGGACAAGCAGGCATTGCCGGTCATCTGAAAATTGGACCCGGTGCGCGGATTGGGGCGCAGGCGGGTATTATGCGCGATGTTCCGGCAGGGCAAACCGTCATTGGCAGCCCTGCGGTCCCGGCAAAAGAGTACTGGCGTCAGGTGAATGCTGTTGAACGACTTGGTAAAAAACCAAAAATTGATCGGACTTGATCACAATTCTGAGCTTGGCGCTGTGTCGCCGTAACCAAAATAATCTTCCACCCGATGGAAGGCAGAAAAGAAAAGGGCCTGTTTGACATGGCAGAAGAGGGGAAAAATACCGAGATCATAGATGTGAATCGCATCATGGAAATGATTCCGCATCGGTATCCGTTTTTGTTGGTTGATCGCATTCAGGATATTGTTCCAGATGAAAGTGCGGTCGGTGTTAAAAACGTCAGTATTAATGAACCGTTTTTCCAAGGACACTTCCCCGGTCATCCGGTCATGCCAGGTGTTTTGATCGTTGAAGCCATGGCCCAAACTGCCGGTGTGTTTGTGGTTTACACCATGGGACCTGATTCCGAAGGGAAACTGGTATATTTCATGAGCGTGGATGAGTGCCGTTTCCGTCGTCCGGTCGTTCCGGGGGATCAATTGTTTATCCATGTCACCAAAGAACGTCGCCGTGGCAATGTCTGGAAATTCAAGGGCGTTGCTAAAGTTGATGACCAAGTGGTTGCTGAGGCAACTTACGCAGCAATGATTCTGGATGACTGATTATGCCAACCATTCATGCGACCGCGGTCGTTGATCCTAACGCTTCCCTTGCGGAATCGGTAGAGGTCGGACCATTTTGTACCGTCGGACCAAACGTAGTCTTGGGCGAAGGTGTTCGTTTGGTTTCTCATGTTGCCGTTGACGGCATTACAGAGATAGGAGCGAATACCAAAGTTTATCCCTTTGCTTCAATTGGATCGCAGCCGCAGGATTTGAAGTATCATGGTGAGCAATCCAAACTCATCATCGGGGCAAACAATACTATTCGTGAACATGTAACCATGAACCCGGGTACGGAAGGTGGTGGTATGCTGACGCAGGTTGGCGACAACTGCCTATTTATGGTTGGAACGCACGTTGCGCATGATTGTATTGTTGGCAGTAACTGCATTTTTGCCAATAACGCCACCCTTGCCGGACATGTGGAAGTCGGTGATTTTGCGATTGTCGGTGGGCTGAGTGCCGTTCATCAATTCGTTCGGATTGGTCAACACGCCATGATCGGCGGTGCCTCTGCACTTGAAAATGATGTGATCCCTTATGGTTCAGTTCTGGGGAACCGTGCCAGTCTGATGGGGCTGAATATCATAGGTCTGAAGCGTCGCAACTTCAACCGGGATACAATTCATGCTTTGCGCCGTGCCTATCGTTTGCTGTTTGCGCAGGAAGGTACGTTGCAGGAACGTGTTGATGATGTTGCGAATTTGCTCGGCGATTGTGAACCGGTGATGGAGATCATTTCCTTCATGCGTGTTGACACATCGCGCGGCATTTGTCAGCCCGCGTCTGCGGAACACGAATAAGGATAGGCCAAAAGGACAGGGCATGATCCAATCGCATAATGCCTCACAGCCAAAGGTCGGAATTGTCGCCGGGGGAGGTCATCTTCCCCGGTGCCTTGTTTCTGCCTGTCGCACATCCGGGCGAGAGGTCTATGTTCTGGCACTTGAGGGATATACCGACCCCGAAACTACCGAAAATGTTGACCATGATTGGGTGCGTATCGGCGCACTGGGACAGGCATTTAAACTGTTAAAAGCCGCTGGGGTGCGTGAGGTTGTTTTTGCCGGGGCGGTCAAGCGTCCATCATTGTCGCACCTGCGCCCTGATGCGCGTGGAGCCGCATTTCTGGCGCGCGTTGGGCATAAAGCCCTTGGTGACGATGGATTATTGCGGGCTGTTGGCGATGAATTTGAACGAGAAGGCCTGATCCTTAAAGGGGCTCATGAAATGGTTGGTGATCTGTTGGCACGTGTCGGGTGTTATGGATCAATTCAACCGTCAGAGCAGGATGAAATTGATATTGCCCGCGCATTTGAAGTTGCCAAGGGCATCGGTGCGCTTGATGTAGGGCAGGGGGCTGTGGTCCAACAAGGCATTGTACTGGCGGCTGAGGCGATTGAAGGCACGGATCAGATGCTGGAACGTTGTAAAACACTGCGCCGTCCCGGAAATGGTGGGGTTTTGGTAAAGGTTTGCAAACCTGGTCAGGATCGTCGCCTTGATCTCCCGACTGTGGGTGTCAATACAGTGGAAAGCGTTGCTGCCGCCGGGCTTTCCGGGTTAGCGGTTGAAGCAGAGTCTGCTCTGGTTCTTGAACCGGATGCCATTGCCAAACGAGCCGACGAACTCGGCATATTTGTGAAAGGCCTGCCAAAGGCAGAGAACGCAACCCTGCCATTGATCTATATTGTGGCTGGGGAACCGTCAGGTGATGTGCTGGCTGCCCGCCTTGTGCGCGCCCTTCGCGAGGGTACGAACAATGGTATTCGCTTTGCCGGTGTTGGTGGCGAGAGTATGGCTGCGGAAGGCATAGACTCACTATTTCCGCAAAGCGATATCGCGGTTATGGGGTTTGCGGAGGTTCTGCCGAAAGTTCCTGTGGTTTTGAAGCGAGTGAAGCAGGTTATTGCCGATATCGAACAAAAACGTCCTGCCGTTATCGTCACCATCGATTCTCTTGGTTTTAACAAACGCATAGCCAAGGCATTAAAGGATCGAAAAAGCCCAATTCCCCGAGTGCATTATGTTGCCCCCATGGTCTGGGCGTGGAAACCAAAACGGGCAAAAACCGTAGCCGATTTGTTTGACCATTTGCTCTGTTTGCTATCGTTTGAACCGCCGTATTTTGAGGCATACAACCTGCCGACTACTCATGTCGGGCATTCGGTCGTTGAAAGTGGCATTGCTGCCGCAGATGGTGCAGATTTTCGCCAGCGACATGGTATCGCTGATGATGCCGTGATTCTGTCATTGTTGCCGGGTTCTCGGCAAAATGAAGTCTCGCGCATGTTGCCGATTTTTTATGAGGCGACAGAGATCATACGCCGAACGGTTCCCAATCTTTGCATTGTGTTGCCGACAGTTGCGACTGTTGCGGACAGTGTGCGCGAAATGACACGCTCTTGGCAGAATCCCCCGATTATTGTTCGTGGTGAAAATGAACGCTGGAATGCTTTTGCCGCGTCGCAAGGGGCATTGGCAACATCAGGGACAGTGTCTTTGGAATTGGCGCAGGCTGCGGTGCCGTTTGTCATTGGCTATCGGGCTAATGCTCTGTCTGCATGGCTGGCAAGGCGTTTGATTTCCATACGCTATGCAACCCTGATCAATCATGTTCAGGATAAGATGATTGTGCCTGAGTTTATTCAGCAGGAGTGTACGGCTGATAATTTGGCAAGTGCCGTGTTGCCGTTTTTAACGGATAGCGAGAAACGGACAGAGTACATGCAAGCCATGACCGATGGATTGCGCGCGGTTGTTGGGCCGTACCCACGGCCGAGTATGCGTGCCGCCAAAACGGTGTTGGATGTTGCGGGAATTCCCCTTGCCGATTGTGCCCAGGCCTCCCATATGGGTGACGAAATTCTCTAAACAGAAATGGTGATTTATGTCCTTTCGTATGTTGCACACCATGGTTCGTGTCCGTGACTTGGATGCGTCCATTGAGTTTTACACCAAATACCTTGGTATGACCTTGCTTCGGAAAAAAGATTTCGAAGGGGGACGCTTTACCTTGGCCTTTGTCGGATATGGTGACGAGAAAGACCACACTGTGCTGGAATTGACCCATAATTGGGATCAGGAAGAGCCGTATGATTTGGGGTCTGGCTATGGGCATATTGCCTTGGGTGTGCCGGATATCTATGCCACGTGTGATGCATTGCGTGAGGCTGGTGCCAAGATTGTCCGTGAACCCGGTCCGATGATGCACGGTTCGACTGTTATTGCATTCCTTGAAGACCCTGATGGATACAAGGTCGAATTGGTAGAAGCCAAAGACTAATATGAATTTCAACAAAAAACGGCGGAGATTTCTCCGCCGTTTTTTTTGTGTCCCGTGAAGTCTATCGTTTGTCGATCGGAACATACTGGCGTTCCGCAGCCCCTGTATACAGTTGGCGCGGACGTCCGATTTTCATATGCGGGTCGGTAATCATTTCCAGCCATTGAGAGCTCCAGCCAGTGGTGCGAGCAAGAGCAAACAAGGCAGTGAACATCGTCGTCGGGATGCCCATGGCACGGAAAATAATACCGGAATAGAAATCCACGTTTGGATAGAGTTTTTTCTCGACGAAGTATTCGTCTTCAAGGGCGATACGTTCCAAATCCACTGCAATATCCAACAGCGGCTCATTTTTAATGCCCAGTTCGTCCAGAACTTCGCGGCACGTTTGCTGCATGATTTTTGCGCGCGGGTCATAGTTTTTATAAACCCTGTGACCAAAGCCCATCAGGCGGAACGGGTCACTCGGGTCTTTTGCCCGCTTAACGAATTCGCCAACTTTATCCGGCGTGCCGATTTGTTGCAGCATATTCAATACAGCTTCATTAGCTCCACCATGTGCAGGCCCCCAAAGGGACGCAATACCGGCTGCAATACATGCAAATGGATTGGCCCCAGACGAACCAGCAAGGCGAACCGTCGATGTGGACGCGTTTTGTTCATGATCCGCGTGCAGGATCAGAATCCGGTTCATGGCCCGGGCAAGTGTTGGACTGACTTGATATGGCTCACAAGGGGTGGAGAACATCAAGTGTAGGAAGTTGGACGCATAGTCCAGATCATTGCGTGGATAGGCGAAGGGCTGTCCAATAGAATACTTGTAGGCCCAACCGACAATTGTCGGCATTTTTGAAATCAGGCGAGTTACCATAACTTCGCGGTCATGGGGGTCGGAAATGTCCTGATTGTCATGATAAAATGCTGACATTGCCCCAACGACACCGCAGGCGATAGCCATCGGGTGAGCATCACGCCGGAACCCACTGTAGAAATTGTGGAACTGCTCATGCAGCATGGAATGGTAGGTAATGATGTGGTCAAAGTCGTCTAACTGCTGTTTATTCGGCAATTCACCGTTTAACAGAAGATAAGCGACTTCAGTAAAGCTGGAGTTTTCGGCAAGTTGTTCGATGGGATAGCCGCGATGCAGCAAAATACCTTTATCACCATCAATGTATGTGATTTTTGAATCGCAACTACCTGTGGACGTGTAACCGGGATCAAAAGTGAAGCATCCAGTTTCGGCATAAAATTTGCGGATGTCGACAACACTTGGGCCGACTGTACCATCCAATACCGGCATTTCAAATTTTTCACCGGAGGCGTTGTTGGTCACTGTAAATGAGTTGGTTTTGCTAGCAGTCATGGTGGCTCCCTGTGTCGAAAGATTGACGCGCAACACTGGTTTTTTGTGGTTATGTCGCGCGTCAATGCTGTATCGAAGTTGACTAAGCTCACCTAGGAATTTGTGGTTTGCTCCTTTGATTTCAAGGCTAATAAAGCATATTTCTTACGTAATACGAATATGTTGGCGTTAAGACAGGCAATCTTGCAAGCGGGCAAGAGCCTCATCTTTTCCAAAAATCACCATGACCTCGAACATGGACGGTGATACGGTTGTGCCAGTTAACGCTGCACGCAAAGGCTGTAGTATTTTCCCGATCTTAAGTTCTTTAGATTCAGCAAAAGCTTTGATCGCAGTTTCAACCGTTTCTTTGTCCCATGTTTCAACGCCTAGCAACTGGTCATGCAGTTCATGCAGGGTTGCAATGGTTTCAGGCGTTAGTTGTTTTTGGGCTTTCTCATCAAAGGCCAAAGGGCGGGCTTTTGCATACACCATTGCACCATCAGCCAGTTCATTCAGGTCTTTGGCACGTTGTTTAAGGCCATCCATACCCTGTTCAAGACGTTGGGCAATTTCAGCATTAACGATAACGCCTTGTGTTTTTTCCATGATTGGTTTGATCAGTTCAACCAAGGATGCGGCATCTCGTTCGCGTAAATAATGGGCGTTCAGATTCAGCAGCTTGGTCATATCAAATCTGGACGGGGATTTGCCAATACCACCAAGATCAAACCATTCAATGGCTTGTTCTGTGCTGATGATTTCAGCATCACCATGCCCCCAACCCAAACGCAGTAGATAGTTACGCATGGCTTCCGGCAGGATACCCATATCGCGATAGGCTTCTGCTCCAAGTGCGCCATGGCGTTTGGAAAGCTTTGCTCCGTCTGGGCCATGGATCAAAGGAATGTGGGCAAATTCCGGTACATCCCAGCCACAAGCTTCATACAGCATGGCTTGGCGGGCCGCATTCGTCAGGTGGTCATCGCCGCGGACAACATGGGTAATCCCCATATCGTGATCATCAACCACAACGGACAGCATGTAAGTCGGAGTGCCATCCGCACGCAGCAGAATAAAATCATCCAGTTGTTCATTGCCGAAGGTCACGTCGCCTTGAACATGATCGCGGATAATGGTTTTGCCACTTTGGGGGGCTTTCAGGCGAACGACAGGTTTAACGCCTTCTGGTGCTTCGGACGGGTCGCGGTCACGCCAGCGCCCATCATAACGAATTTGTGCTCCGGTCGCTTTTTGTTGCTCCCGCATTTCAGCCAATTCTTCCGGTGAGGCATAACAGTGATAGGCCTTGCCATCTGCCAGCAGCTGGTGGGCAACTTCCGCATGACGGTCAGCACGGGCGAACTGGAAAATCGGTTCTTCATCCCATTCCAGTCCCATCCATTGCAGGCCGTCAATCAAGGCATCTACGGCAGCTTGGGTTGAGCGCTCTCGGTCCGTGTCCTCGATCCGCAGCAAAAAGCGACCGCCATGGTGACGAGCCAGCAACCAGTTGAACAACGCGGTGCGTGCGCCGCCGATGTGCAAAAATCCGGTTGGAGAAGGAGCAAAACGAGTGACAACAGTCATGATTACAGACCCTGAAAAGTGAAAACTCGACCCACAACATGTTTCAGTTGCGAGTAGGTTCAAGAATAATAATGGGGTAAGGTTTTCGCGCAAGCTTTAGCACAGGGCGGACCTATACCGCAAAGGATATCCAAGGTTTTTTCCGTGGCCCCAAATTATAAGTCAGAGAATCCTCATCCCGAGGCAAAAGGCATGAGCACAGGTTGGACAGAGCGTCTGCCCTGGTTTTTTGTGTTTGGGGTTCTGATCTATATGGAATTGCCGTTCGAGCCGGATCTTTCCACCACATTCACCTTATTGGGCCTGATTATTTTATGGAGCGGATTTGCCCTATATCGCGGCTGGTTCAAGACGTTGCTTGTGCTTTTGGCAATTTTTGGAGTGATCGGTGGTATCGGGTATGGCGGGTGGTATGCACAAGCAGTTAAGGCTCCACGGCTTGAGCACCCCATGCGGACCACAATAGAGGGAACTGTCATTCACGTTGAAACACGCATTCGCGGCGCACGAGTCTTGTTGAAAGATGTAAAATTGCATGACGGACCCGAGTTATCCTATGCCCGAATTTATTTTCCAGAACACGTTGTGACGCCACTGCCGGGGGATCGAATTCGAACTTGGGCGTCTATGACACCGTTGCCGCGTCCTGTCCATCCGCAAGCCTACAACATGCCCCGCCGAAGCTGGTTTGAGCAGTTGGGTGCATTGGGATTTACCTATTCCACATGGGAAAAATCCGCATATCCGCCGCAACAGACAATTTTGATTAGGTTGCAAAACTGGCGGGAACGTCTGAAAACCAGTATTCGAAGCTATTTTGCTGCGAATGATCCCCGTGCAGAGGTCGCCGTTGCCTTAATCACTGGCGATAAAGGCGGAATACAACAGCAGGTGCTGGATGCTTATCGTGGGGCAGGGATGGCACATATTCTTGCGATTTCCGGTCTACACATGAGCTTGCTTGCGGGGTTCGCCTTTATGCTGGTTCGACGGGGGCTGTCCCTGTTTCCCGCGATTGCTTTACGTTATCCAATCAAAAAATGGGCAGCATTTCTGGCATTACTGTTTACCGCAGCGTACTTAAGCCTATCCGGAGCTTCAGTGCCGACCCAGCGGGCATTTATCATGACATCAATTGCCTTGTGCGCGGTCATACTGGAACGGTCTCCGTTTTCCATGCGTCTGGTCGGGCTGGCAGCGGTTTGCGTTGTCTTATGGACGCCGCAAGCGGTTGTCGGTGCCAGTTTCCAAATGTCATTTGCTGCAGTAATTGCCTTGATCGCAACGTATCAGGGGCAGACACGTCCCCGATGGTTTTTCACCATGAAACCTTGGCTCAGGTGGTGTGTATTTTATTGCTTTGGGATTGTCCTCACCACGTTCATTGCCAGTGCGGCAACCGCACCGATTGCATGGCAACATTTTGGTCGGGTTGCAACGTATGCCATTCCAGCCAATCTGCTTGCTTTGCCAGTGTTCGGGCTTTGGGTCATGCCATGGGCAATGGTTGCAACCGCACTTTTACCATTTGATGCAGCGGCTTTTCCCTTGGCATGCATGGCCGAAGGCATTGGGTTTGTCACAGCGGTCGCTGATTATGCGGTAAGCTGGTACTATGCCATTGTCAGCTTTCCCAAAATGACACAGTTGGGATACATGGCGTGCCTTTTGGGAGGCGTCATGCTTGCAGTTTTAGCAGGGCGTTTGCGTTTGCTGGGGCTTGGCATGTTGGTTTTGGGTCTATCGACGGCATGGTGGCAAGATCGCCCGGATGTAATGATCGCGGATCAGGGGCAATCCATCGCAGTTTTGCAAGGGGAGGGGTATGCCCTTAAGACCCAAGGGCGTAGTACATTTCTGACGGATGTATGGGCATCATCAACGGCATCCACAATGGACCGAAAAAACGGCTGGTCCTGTGATGCGAGTGGCTGCGTTGCCAAAAGTGAGGGAGGCTGGTTTGTCGCTCGGAGCGAAACACCCGGAACATTGGTTTCGGATTGTACGCGGACAAAGTTAGTTTTGACCCAATACCCCGTGACACGCACCCAGCGGGCAAGGTGCGGCAACACCCCCATATTGGATATCAATGATTTGGAGAACATGGGGGCTGTGACCATTTGGTTTGATGGCAATGGTAGTATCAAACGCACGAACAGCACTGCGAGCCAGCAAGGGTGTCGCCATTGGCGACAGGACGTTAGTACTTGCGAATAAGTCCGACTAAGCGTCCTTGCACGGCAACCCGGTCCGGGCCAAAGATGCGGGTCTCGTAATGAACATTCGCCGGTTCCAAAGCGATAGATTCCCCTTTGCGTCGCAGACGTTTCAGGGTTGCTTCATTTTGATCCACAAGCGCAACAACAATTGTTCCGTTTTCCGCCGTATCCGTTTTGCGAATTAACGCAATATCGCCATCGAAAATCCCGGCTTCAATCATGGAATCCCCTTCGATGGTAAGGGCGTAATGTTCCCCACCAGAAAGCATAGAGGCAGGGATATCAACGGTATTGGTATGATCGTTCAATGCCTCGATCGGCGTTCCGGCGGCGATTTTTCCACACAATGGTATAGAAACCGAATTGGCGTTGCCGGCAACTTGCGCTCCACTTAGTTCCCGCTGGAAGTTGCCGGAAATGACATTGGGGGCAAATGGGCTGTTGGGTTTCGTGTCCTGGGCGATGTCTTCCGGCATTCTGAGAATTTCAAGGGCGCGCGCACGATGCGGAAGCCGTTTGATATAGCCACGCTCTTCCAAATTTGAAATCAATCTGTGAATGCCGGATTTTGATTTCAGGCCAATGCCTTCCCGCATTTCATCAAATGAGGGAACAACTCCATGGGTTTTCAAATGATCAGCAATCAACAGCAATAGTTTGCGTTGCTTGAGAGTCAGCATTGGCTTGTGTCCTCATGGTCTATAGCAAAAAGGTATAAAAAATGTGAAACATAACGAGTACATATGTTCCACATTAATTCTTTTTTGCTGATCTGGCAAGGAAAGAGCAATCAATGCATGACTTAGCCGTGCAATAGGGTCAGGGTTGCCTGCGTTACATCGTCCTGACGCATCAGGGATTCCCCGACCAAGAACCGTTTCGCACCAACTGCAGCCATTCGGTCGAGGTCGGCGCGGGTTTTCAAGCCGCTTTCCGCGATCAGAACGCGATCCTGAGGACAGGCAGCAGCCAAGGCTTCAGTTGTGCCAAGATCCGTCACCATGGTTTTCAGGTTGCGATTGTTCACACCAAGCAGTGGGCTCTTCAGGTTCAGCGCCCGTTCGAACTCATCCATGTTATGGACTTCAATCAGTACATCCATATTCAGATCAAGTGCAGTTTGCTCCAATTCCTTTGCCATGGCGTCATCCAACGCTGCCATGATCAGAAGGATGCAGTCTGCGCCCCATGCGCGTGCCTCAATCACCTGATAAGGATCGAGCATAAAGTCTTTTCTAAGGATAGGTATAGAACATGCTGAAATTGCTTGCTTTAGATAGGACTCATTGCCTTGAAAATAGGGCGCATCGGTCAAAACCGAGAGGCAATTTGCGCCACCTGCGACATAGGCTTTGGCTAATGTGGCAGGATCAAAGTCTGGACGGATCAATCCGGCAGAGGGCGATGCCTTTTTGATCTCGGCAATGAGGCCAAACCCTCCTGCGTCTACTGCCGCAGTCAAAGCCGCAGCAAACCCACGCGGTGGAGCCTGCTCAGCCACCTGATGGACAAGCTGGGACAGCTTGACCTTTGCCTTGGCTTCGGCAATTTCATCACGCTTGGTTGCGCAAATTTTCTTCAGAATGTCGCTCACTCTACGCTTCCATTCGTAATACGCTTAAGTTCGGATACTGCTTTCAGTGCTGATCCATCTTTCAACTTATTCAATGCACTAGATACGCCATCCTTAAGTGAATCTACAGCTCCTGCGACATACAGAACCGCCCCAGCATTCATGGCAATCACATCGCGGAAAGCAGTTAGGTTATCCGGCACATCGTTGGTCATGACCTTAAGGAGAGCGTCTGCATTTTCCTCTGGGCTGCCGCCGCGCAAGTCCTCGATAGAGACCCGCTCTAACCCGACATCTTCTGGGGTGATGGTAAAGGTTGTCACCAGACCATCTTTGTATTCCGCAACTTCTGTTGGCCCAGTGGTCGAGATTTCATCAAGGCCGCTGTGTCCGTGAACGACCCAAACATGTTCAGCACCTAGCTTGCCAAGTACTTCAGCCAATGGGATCAGCCAATCTTTAGAAAACACGCCAATGACCATACGTTTGACGCCCGCCGGGTTGGACAGGGGGCCAAGCAGGTTAAATATGGTGCGGGTGCCGAGTTCTTTCCGGGCCGGACCGACATAACGCATGGCGCTGTGATGGCGGGTTGCCATCAGAAAGCCGATGTTGGCATCGTGAATGGCCCGTTCCACCAATTTCATGTCTGCATCAAGGTTGATGCCCAAGGCACTTAGAACATCAGCAGAACCGGATTTTGAGGTTTGGGCTCTATTGCCGTGTTTTGCAACAGGAACTCCGTGAGCTGCAACGACAAAGGCCGCCCCGGTGGAAATGTTATAGGTTCCTGTGGAATCACCGCCGGTGCCAACAACATCGACGGCGTTCTCAGGCGCCGATACCTGCAGAGCCTTCTCACGCATGGTTCGTGCTGCCCCAGTGATTTCTTCAACCGTTTCACCGCGCATGCGCATGCCCATCAGCATCGCGCCAATTTGTGACGCAGTTGCGTCACCGGACATGATGATATTAAAGGCGGCGGCGGCTTCGTTCTCGGACAGGGTTTTGCCCTCGGCAATTTGGGCAAGGTAGGGTTTCAAATCGTGCATACGGTGTTAGTCTTTCTTTGTGCAGCTTTTTTGAGCAAGGTTCAAAAAGTTCTTTAACAGATCATGCCCATGGGCAGAGGCAATGCTCTCCGGGTGGAATTGCACGCCATAGATCGGCAATTCCTTGTGGGCCAGCCCCATGATCAATCCATCCTCAGTTTCTGCTGTGATTTCAAGGCAATCTGGCAACGTATCCCGTTCAACAATCAGGGAATGGTAACGGGTTGCATCCAAGGGAACAGGAAGACCGGAAAATACGTCTGTACCGTTGTGATGCAGTTGACTGACTTTGCCGTGCATGGGTTCGGGGGCGCGAATAACTTTACCGCCAAAGGCTTGACCAATAGTTTGATGACCTAGGCAAACGCCAAATAACGGCATGGACTGTTTCGCAGCCAATTCAACCAGTTCAAGGCAAATCCCGGCTTTATCCGGGCCACATGGCCCTGGGGACAGGATGATGCCCTGCGGTTTCTTCGCCAAGGCTTGCTCCGCCGTTATCGCATCGTTGCGAACGACTTCTACATCAGCACCAAGCTCTCCAAGATAATGCCAAAGGTTATATGTGAAGCTGTCGTAGTTATCGATCAGCAGATACATGGGTATGAAATCCTACTTTGCCGAAGACCAGGTCCCAGCTATATAAAACGGAAGCACAGGATGGACGGCAGAGGGGGTGGCGTCAAGAGGGTGGACGTGTGAAGGTGTGCGAAGAAGCACAGAATTTATGACTTTTTGCGGCTAACCTGCCCAGTTCTAGTGTCTTGGAGGTTTCCTTTTGTTTGATAAATTACGCCATCGACTGATGTCCTCAGTGTTTGGGGGTATTCGCCAGCTTTTCCCAGTGCTTCGTCGTCATTTTTCTGCATCCTCAGCTTTGATTGCCTCCGGGGTGTTCGGAGCCATGCTGATTGGCGGTGTCTTTGGTTGGGTCGGGGCAACGCTGTACAAAGGGGATCCCCCGCCTGTAGCGGCGGTTCAAACGCCAACCTCGGAATATTTTACGGAGCAAACCCTTGATGCGTTGGGTAAAGCTCCGACGAAGCAGACAGTCCAGAAACAGCCTGAAGTGGCAGCCTTGCCGCCTCAAACTGATATTCCTGAGGAATTTCTGCCGCAAGATCCCCCTGCGCCTGCTTTGGCAAGATGGCAAAAGAACGCAATCCCATTTCAGCCCCAGCCAAATGTGCCGATGATCGCCATCATCATTGATGATATGGGCGTTGACCAACGACGCACCGCAGAAGTGTTCAAATTACCGGGTCCGCTCACTGGATCATTTCTCAGTTATGCCCGGAATTTACATGAACAGGTGCAAAGTGCGCATGCTGCGGGACTGGAATTGATGTTGCACATGCCCATGGAACCAATGGGCAGTGGGTACGATCCGGGACCGGATGTGTTGCTGGCGTCGATGACGGAAAATGAAATCCGGCAACGGTTGCAGCAATCCCTTGCATCGTTTGACGGCTACGTCGGGATCAACAATCACATGGGCAGCAAGTTCACATCTTGCGGCAACTGTATGAAAGTTGTTTCTAAGGAACTTAAGTCCAGTGAACTGATTTTTATTGATTCTTTGACATCAGGTAAGTCAGTAGCGGCAAAGATGGCGGAGGCCGCCCAAGTCCCCAATTTGACTCGCGATGTCTTTTTAGATGACAGTCCAAAGTCGGCTGACATTGCGCATCAGCTCAAGCGTTTGGAGAACATCGCACGGAAGTCAGGGCACGCCATTGCCATAGGTCATCCCCGAGATACGACGATCAAGGCATTACAGCAGTGGATCCCCAGCCTGAAAGACAAAGGGATCCAATTGGTGCCCGTTTCAACGCTGGTTAAGGTCAAATACGGAATTTTGTAAAGGTTGCGACTGGGCATAGCGGGGGGCAATCTCCGCTGCCCTAATTAGGGCGCGTGCCTTGTTGCGGGTTTCTTGAAATTCTTTTTCAGGATCGCTGTCTGCGACAATTCCTGCGCCAGCCTGAACATACATTTTTTCGTCTTTCAGAACGGCTGTTCGTAGCGCAATGCAGGTGTCCATATCGCCGTTGCCGGAAATATAGCCGATGCAGCCCGCATAAATCCCACGTCGCGACGGTTCCAGTTCGTCAATGATTTCCATGGCGCGAATTTTTGGCGCACCGGAAACCGTTCCGGCAGGGAAACCAGCCATGAGAGCATCCATGGCGTCCCGATCATGGCGCAATGTCCCAATGACATTGGATACGATGTGCATGACGTGGGAGTAATATTCCACGACCATTTGATCCGTGACTGTAACAGAGCCGACTTCAGACACGCGACCTACGTCGTTGCGGCCCAAATCCAACAGCATCAAATGCTCTGCCAGTTCTTTGGGGTTGGCAAGTAACTGCTGCGCCAGTTTTTCATCTTCGGCTTTATTGGCTCCACGGACTTCGGTTCCGGCGATTGGTCTGACGGTCACGATGCCTTCGCGCATACGGACCAAAATTTCCGGGCTGGCACCGATAACGTGATAGGAGCCAAAGTTCAGGAAGAACATAAACGGGGAGGGGTTGGTCCTCCGTAATGCCCGATACAAGGCCAATGGCGGCAGGTCAAACGGGAAGGAAAACCGTTGGGACAGGACAACCTGAAAAATATCTCCAGCCAGAATGTAATCTTTGGCCTTATCTACCATGGAGCGGAAAGTCTCCGGTGCCATGTTGGAAGTTGGCTCGATCACTGTTTCCGGCAAAGGTTCTCCGGCAGAGTAAGGCAGGCTTTTACCGATACGGTTCAGGGCGTTTTTCAGCAGGTTTTGTGCATGGGCATAGGCCTGTTGAGCATCCAACCCGGATTGTGGGCGGACCGGTGTCACCAGTGTCACGATATCGGCAATGGTGTCAAAGACGGCAATTAATGTCGGGCGGACATACAGCCCATCAGGGACGTTCAGCTCATCCGGGTTGGTGTCTGGGATGTCTTCGACCAAACGGATAGTGTCATAGCCCATATAGCCGACAAGCCCCGCAGCCATGGGAGGAAGGCCTTCCGGTATCTCAACCCGACTTTCGTCAATTAAGGCCCGCAATGAGTCTAGCGGTGCCCGATCATCTGAAACGAAGGCATCTGTATCTGTAAGGGCAGTGCGGTTGATTTCTGCCGCATGCCCTTGGCAACGCCAAATCAAATCCGGTTGCATGCCGATAAAGGAATACCGACCGCGCACATCACCACCTTCAACTGATTCCAGCAGGAAGCTGTTTGGCGTATTGCCCGCCAGCTTCATCAATACGGAAACCGGGGTTTCCAGATCGGCAGGAATTGTTGCCCATGCAAGCTGTGGCGTTCCGGCTTGGTATAGGGCCGTAAAGGATTCAAAATCCGGGGTTACCTGCATTCTATTTCAGCTCCTGCACCAGACTTTCAACGCTGCGGCTTTGACGCATGTCGAATGTTTCCGTCAATTGTTGGGTGAACGGAGACATCACGATATTTCCAAGGGAACCACGCAACTGACGTTTGCCTTCAGCCAAGGTTTCCTTAAAGTCGTCCAGATTAACCGGTTTGATCTCTTTCAGGCGGGCAACAATGGCCCCATCAGCCGTAGCAGCACTGTCCGTATTGCCGATTTTTGCATCAAATATTGCCTTCACCAAAGTCTGAGGCAGCTCAGCCTGTGAAGAGCGATACATCGGCGCAGAGGTTTTAACCGTCACTTTATTGGCTTTGGCAAAGGCCTTATCAGATTTGGCTTCGGCGAAGGTTTTTGCCAGATCAGCAGCTTTTTTAACGGCTTCTTCCTGTTGTTGCTCACCACGCCAAGTCGCCAGAAGGTCTTTGCGGATGCTGTCAAATGGCTTCAATGCTGAAGGCGTAATTTTATCCGTACGCACAATGAAGTATCCGCCCGGTTCGCCTTCATATTCCATAAGGGTGCTTTGCTCCCCTTCATTTTGTTCATACCCGGCTTTGGCAACGGTTTGAATGGCGGGAACGTCAGGATTGCTTTGTCCATTGGCAGTCACAGCCGGAAGGGAAAGGGCCTTAAGGCCATGCAATTTTGCAGCTTCTTCAAGTGTGGCACCTGTGGAAACAGCATCTTCAACCGCAATGGATTTGTCATAGATAGCGGTCATGATTTTGTCAGAGCGCAAGGCTTTTTCCACGTCTGCTTTGGCCTCAGCGAACGGTTTCGTACTTGCCGGACGAATGTCGACCACTTTAAACACGTGCCAGCCAAGCGGTGTTTGAATCGGCGGCAGTACCGCACCTTTTTCCGCGGCAAAAGCCGGCGTAGAAATGGATGCAAGCAGGCTGTTATGTGTCACCCAACCCAAATTTGTCAGGGTGGCTTTTTGCTCTGCAGCAACAGTTTTCAGTGCGCGACCTTCTTTCAGGGCTTTCGCGACTTTTTCCGCATCTTCCTTAGATTTGCTGAGGATTTGGCTAAGATTGCGGGTTTCCTGAACGCTGAACAGATTGGTGTGTTCTTCGTAGTACGCTTTCAGATCGTCTTCGGTAAACGTCAGGGTCTTGCCGACCGCTTCCGGGGTAATCAGCAAAACAGTAAGCTTACGAGTTTCAGGGGCAGTGTAGCGGGCGGCATTTTCATTTTGATAGGCTTTGAGGGCCTCATCACCTGGATCTTTTGGCTGGGGCATGTCAGAAGCCGCTACTGTGAAGTAATCTACGGTGCGTTGTTCACCTTCATAGCGCAGCAACGTATCAACAAGGATTTGCGGTGCGACGACTGGGCCGGTTACAGAGTCAATCAGGCGTTGGCGGGTCAGATCATTGCGGGTCATAGCCAGAAAATCGACTTCATTATATCCGTTTTGTTCCAGTACACGACGGAAGCGATCACGGTTGAATTTCCCGGTTTCATCAAGAAACGCCGAATTGGACATAATCAGGTGCTGCATGGCGTTATCGCTGACACCAACGTTGATGTCTTTTGCCGCAGCATCCAGAAGGGCGCGACTGGCAAGTTGAGACAGCACATTATTGAACACGCCGAACTTTGCTGCATCTTCCACAGTCAGTTGCGGGCCGAATGATTGCCGCAGGTTTTGTAGCTCTCGCATAAAGGCGCGTTTGGCCTGAAGTGTGGTGACGTCCACTTCACCGACGCTGATGACGGCCTCCCTGTTCGGATTGGTGCGCAGCATATCTGCAACGCCCCATGCCCCGAATGCAACGATCAGGACGGCAAACAGAATTTTCGCCATAAGAGTGGAAAAAAAGCGACCGACGGAATTTGACATGGTTCAGCACATTCCAGACTAAAAGAAAACAGTGTGTTCGTGCGCTATACGTCCAAAGATATTCAGGCGCACGAAGGCTTGCCGAGATAATAGGGGGCGTGCCCGGTTCGCCGCAAGGCATAAAGTCGATGAATTCGAGGTCTTCACATTTTCTATCAATGCGCTGTATTGTACAGACATCACAAACATTTGCCATTCCATGACAGGAGTTTACGACCATGACGACCCGCCGCCCGTTGATTGCAGGTAACTGGAAAATGAACGGCTTTAGCACTGACGGGCAGGCTTTGGCCGCCGGATTGGCTGCAGAGGTAAAAGATGGTTCCGCATTAGCCTGTGATGTGTTGATCTGTCCCCCGTTTACCTTAATTGACCGAGCATTAAACGCAGTGCAAGGAACCGCAGTAATGGTTGGCGCACAAGATTGCCACACAGCGGAAAAAGGCGCGCATACTGGTGATATTGCGCCAGAGATGCTGAAAGACCTTGGGTGTTCACATGTTATTGTCGGTCACTCTGAACGTCGTGCGGATCACGGGGAAAGTAACGCCGTTGTCAAAGCCAAGGCAGAGGCAGCATTGCGCGCCGGGCTTGTTGCTGTTGTCTGTGTTGGTGAAACCGAGGCAGAACGAGATGCAGGGGACACGGAAACCGTGGTGACCCGTCAAGTGCGCGAGTCCCTGCCAACGGGGAGTACGGCAAAGACCGTTGTTGTGGCTTATGAACCGGTTTGGGCTATCGGTACCGGGCGGACACCAACCCCGGAAGATGCTCAGGCCGTCCATGCTGCTATTCGGGCTGAACTGGCGACGCAGTTGGGGGCTGAGGCAAACAGTATGCGCCTGCTGTACGGTGGCTCAGTAAAACCGTCGAATGCCAAGGAATTGATGGGGCAAGCTGACATCGACGGAGCACTGGTTGGTGGTGCGTCTTTGAAAGTTGATGACTTTATGGGGATTGTCTCCTGTTATCACTGATCCGTTGCCGTAAATCGTTTTTCCTGAAAAAAAACGAAATCCGTGCTGGTCAAACACGTGTTGTGCGATTAAAAAGACGCGAACACGTGTTGCCGTATGGCAGCACTCCACAATTCTGTAGGGGTTAAAGCGTCACATGTTGACCGTTATTCTGGTTGTTCATTTGCTGCTGACCATTGCCATGGTCGGCCTGATCCTTATGCAAAAGTCTGAAGGTGGCGGCCTTGCGACTGGCGGTGGTGCCTCCGGTGGTGCGGGCTTCTTGTCCGGTCGTGCCAAAGGTAACATCCTCAGCCGAGCAACCGTGACCCTGGCAATCTGTTTTATGGTGACTTCAATCCTGCTGGCAGTCATGGCTTCCATGAAGACCCGCGGTGAAGATGACCTGCTGAAGGTTCTTATGGGGAACGCACAGACTGCGAACCCTGTCGTTGAGGAACCTGCCGAACCTGTTGTGCCGACACCGAAGGTCGCACCGCAACCGGAAGCCTCCGGTTCGGCTCCGACAGCACCGGCTGCGGACAGTGAACCTCCGGCACCGCCGGCAAAGTAATTAAGACAAAGGAGTCGGCTTTGAATTCTAATGAAGGCAAAGCCGCAGTCATTTTGAAACCAGCGCCTGCACACTATATGCATGGTGCTGGTTTCTTTAAGTGTGTTTTCAATATAAAATAACGCCCGCGTATAAATCAGGAACGAACGAGCTTCGTACGTACTCCTTGGATTATATCGGGCTGTTTCCAGAAAAAAGGGTAGGGTGTCTGATGACCCGCTTTATTTTCATTACCGGTGGTGTGGTGTCCTCTTTGGGTAAGGGGCTTGCCTCCGCCGCTCTTGGTGCTGTCTTGCAGGCACGTGGGTATAAAGTACGCCTGCGTAAGCTGGACCCGTATTTGAACGTTGATCCGGGGACCATGAGTCCTTATCAACACGGTGAAGTATTCGTGACCGACGACGGCGCGGAAACCGACCTTGACCTTGGACACTATGAACGGTTTACAGGGGTGTCTTCCCGTCGCTCCGACAACATTACGACCGGTCGTATTTATTCAAATGTGATCACCAAGGAACGCCGTGGTGATTATTTGGGTGGGACCGTGCAGGTTATTCCGCATGTCACCGATGCCATTAAGGAGTTCGTGGTCAGCGATGTGACCGATGAGGACTTTATCTTGTGCGAAATTGGTGGCACGGTCGGTGATATTGAAAGTCTGCCGTTCCTTGAAGCCATTCGTCAGCTGCATAACGACCTTGGTCGTGATCGGTCCATGTTTATCCACCTGACATTGTTGCCCTACATTGCAACGGCAGGCGAACTGAAAACCAAGCCGACGCAGCACTCTGTGAAGGAACTCCTGAGTGTTGGTATTCAGCCGGATATTCTGTTGTGCCGTACTGACCGCCCGATCCCGGAAAATGAACGCCGTAAAATTGCACAATTCTGTAACGTGCATAAGGACTGCGTAATTCCGGCATTGGATGACGTCAGCATTTACAATGTGCCGATCAGCTATCACGAAGAAGGCATGGACGTTCAGGTGTGCAAACACTTTAACCTGCCTTGTGACAAGGAACCGGATCTGAGCGTCTGGGCCGATATTGTCAAACGTGCTATCCAGCCTGATGGTGAAGTGACCGTCGCAGTGATTGGCAAGTACATTGAATTGCTGGATGCTTATAAATCACTGGCAGAGGCTCTGAACCACGGCGGTATCGCGAACAATGTTCGCGTAAATCTGAAGTGGATGAATTCAGAAATCTTTGAAGGTGAGGATGCCGAGGAAACCTTGCGCGAATTGGAAGACATTCACGCAATCATGGTTCCGGGTGGCTTTGGTGAACGCGGCGCAGAAGGCAAAATCCGTGCGGCTCAGTTCGCTCGTGAACGCAAAATTCCGTACTTTGGCATTTGTTTCGGCATGCAGATGGCTGTGATTGAGGCAGCTCGAAATCTTGCCGGTATGAATGGTGCCGGTTCGACAGAATACGGCTCTCCGAATGAGCCTGTTGTCGGTCTGATGACTGAATGGGTGAAGGATGGGGAAATTCAGGCCCGTGCTGCCGATAGTGATCTTGGCGGGACCATGCGTCTTGGTGCATATGAATGTCTGTTGAAACCGGGAAGCCGAGTTGCAGAGATTTACGGCGCAGAACGTATCTCGGAACGTCACCGCCACCGCTATGAAGTGAACGATAAATTCACATCGCAGTTGGAACGGGTCGGCCTGTCCATTTCCGGTCGTTCCCCGGATGGGGTTTTGCCGGAAATCGTCGAATACCCGGATCATCCGTGGTTTATCGGCGTGCAGTTCCATCCGGAATTGAAATCCAAACCGTTTGAACCGCATCCGCTGTTCAAGTCGTTCATCAAGGCTGCGATCGAACACTCCCGTTTGGTCTAAGTCAGGTTTTATTGGTTGTCAGGATTTGTCATGACACATACCGTTGATATTCGTGGCCTGAAGCTGGCGAATGATCGTCCCTTGGCGTTGATTTCCGGCCCGTGCCAAATGGAAACCCGTGATCACGCCATGATGTGCGCTGAAGCATTGGCAAAAATGGCGGATGATTTGAGAATTCCGTTTATTTTCAAATCATCCTTCGACAAGGCCAATCGCACCAGTGCCAGTGGTCAACGGGGAATTGGCCTAAAAGCGGCTTTGCCGGTGTTTCAAGAAATTCGTGAAACTTTCGGCTGTCCGGTTTTGACGGATGTTCATGAATCCTGGCAATGTGATGAACTGAAAGACGTCATCGATATTTTACAAATTCCGGCTTTTTTGTGCCGTCAGACAGATTTATTGTTGGCTGCTGCGAAAACCGGATGCGTGGTGAATGTTAAAAAAGGTCAGTTCCTTGCTCCGTGGGATATGAAAAACGTCGTTGGTAAACTGGAAAGTGCCGATACGAATCGTATCCTGTTGACGGACCGTGGGACATCCTTTGGTTACAATACGTTGGTGACGGATATGCGCGGATTGCCGATTATGGCACAGACCGGGTATCCCATCGTTTTTGATGCGACGCACTCTGTCCAGCAACCGGGCGGGCAGGGCACTGCGTCTGGCGGGCAACGTGAGTTTGCTCCCGTTCTTGCACGTGCTGCCGTGTCTTTGGGCATTGCTGCCGTGTTTATTGAGGCGCATGACAATCCTGATGTTGCTCCGTCTGATGGCGCCAACATGATTGCCCTGCGAGATATGCCGGCATTGCTGGCGACCCTGAAAGCATTCGATGAGTTGGCAAAGGCTCATCCCATTTCAATTGGCTGACCTGAAACGAGGACATCATGACATCGATCATTGATATTAATGCCCGTGAGATTTTGGACTCCCGCGGCAACCCTACTGTGGAAGTTGACGTGCTTCTGGAGACCGGCGTTCTTGGTCGTGCAGCTGTTCCGTCAGGTGCATCCACCGGCGTTCACGAAGCCGTGGAACTGCGTGACGGCGATAAAGACCGTTACATGGGAAAAGGCGTTCAACGTGCTGTCGAAGCCGTCAATGGTGAAATCTTTGACGCCTTGGTCGGTATGGACGCAGAAGAGCAAATGTTGATCGACAACATGATGCTTGAGCTTGATGGGACGGAAAACAAATCCCGTTTGGGTGCCAACGCAATTTTGGGCGTGTCTTTGGCAACGGCGAAGGCTGCTGCTGAGGAAATCGGCTTGCCACTGTACAATTACATTGGTGGTACCTTTGCCCATACCCTGCCTGTGCCGATGATGAATATCATCAACGGTGGTGCTCATGCCGATAACCCGATCGACATTCAGGAATTCATGATTATGCCGGTGGCAGCACCGACCATCATGGATGCTGTGCGTTCCGGTGCTGAAATCTTCCATACCCTGAAAAAACTGTTGAGTGATGCGGGCTTGGCAACGGGTGTTGGTGATGAGGGTGGTTTTGCTCCGAATCTGAAATCCGCTGATGAAGCTTTATCTTACATCATGAAGGCCATTGAAGGCGCAGGCTACAAACCGGGTGAAGACATCGTTCTGGCCCTGGATGCCGCTTCCAGCGAATTCTATAAAGATGGCAAATATGTTCTGGCCGGTGAGGGGAAAACCCTTGATGCAGATGGTATGATTGCATACTACGCCGACCTGTGTGAACGCTATCCGATCTTCTCCATCGAAGATGGTTGCCATGAAGATGACTGGGAAGGCTGGGAACGTTTGACTGCGGCTTTGGGCGATCAAATCCAGTTGGTGGGTGATGACCTGTTTGTGACCAATTCCAAACGCCTGAGCCAAGGTCTGGAACGCGGTACGGCAAACTCAATTCTGGTCAAAGTCAACCAAATCGGCACGCTGACGGAAACTCTGCAAACCATGGAAATGGCCCACCGCCATGGTTATACCTGTGTCATGTCTCACCGTTCCGGTGAAACCGAAGACGCAACCATTGCAGATATCGCTGTTGCAACAAATTGCGGTCAAATCAAAACCGGGTCTCTGTCCCGTTCCGACCGCTTGGCAAAATACAATCAGTTGATCCGTATCGAAGAAGAACTGGGTGCTACTGCCAAATATGCCGGAACCAGCATTTTCGGTTAATAGATCAGTCACCAATTTTGATTACAGTGGGGCCGTTCCGTATCAGGAGCGGCCTCATTTTTTGTGTGGTCCGATGTTCGTTGTCTGTTCGCAACACTTTGGGGTGTTTGGCGAAGAAACGACAAATTGGACCGCGTTCACGACTCGTACACCATTGCATGGGTGAATCGGCTGTGATTCACTGGGCTTAGAACTTAACCTTATTGGGATCATTGAATAATGCGCATGCGGACAACATTGCAATCACGTATTCGCGTGGTGTTTATGCCGCTGCTGCTGGTTGCGCTGGGTGGGTATTTCAGCTTTCACATGATTAATGGGGATAGGGGGCTTCTGGCCTACCATGATTTGTCGTTGGCAATTGCGGAAGCCAAACAAATCCAGAAAGAAACCCATCAGAAACGTGTTGTGCTGGAGCATCGTGTCAGTTTGCTGCGGCCTGAGAGCCTTGATCTGGATATGGTCGAAGAACGGGCGCGGGTGTTGTTGGACTTGGCGCGACCGGGTGATGTGGTTGTGCTGGGGCACACGCTTTAACCGCTTTATTTCGTTGTATGTTTTTAGCCGGAGCAATGCTCCGGTTTTTTTTATGGTTTTTCCGTAACGTGCATTGGCATTTGCCATCATGGAACCTATATGTTCGGGTAGTAAGTCTGTATATTATGAAACATTAACTGAACATTGGTTAATAATATTATTATCCTTTAATATCAAACGGTTAGTCTGATATATTTGATTTCTGTTATGCTTGAAAAATCCATCAGTTCCGTATAAACCTTAGCCCATGAGAGAAAACCGCCGCGTGCATGCTGCCTGAAAGTGTAAGTCGCTGATCTGTGTAGCTGTATCGTAGCCGCCAAAGGGAGAGATACCGTGAGTGCAAATGCCAAACGGACGACGCGCCGATCAACGGCCAAGCCAACCCCGGTCCCACCTGAAGATCTTCTGAATTATTATCGCACCATGTTGTTGATCCGCCGCTTTGAAGAAAAAGCGGGGCAATTGTATGGCATGGGGCTGATCGGCGGTTTTTGCCATTTGTACATCGGTCAAGAGGCTGTAGTGACCGGTTTGCACTCTTTGGCGATGGAACAGGATGCGGTGATTACCAGCTATCGTGACCACGGACATATGCTGGTCTGTGGCATGGATCCGAAAGGCGTCATGGCGGAGTTGACCGGACGTGAAACCGGGTATTCCAAAGGCAAAGGCGGCTCCATGCACATGTTCAGCCGCGAAAAGAACTTTTTTGGTGGTCACGGCATTGTTGGTGCTCAGGTTCCGCTGGGAACCGGATTGGCATTTGCCCAGAAGTACCGTGGCGAGAAAGCAGTCACGTTCTGTTATCTCGGCGATGGTGCAGTAAACCAAGGCCAAGTGTATGAAAGCTTCAACATGGCTGCGCTGTGGGATTTGCCCGTTGTTTACGTGATTGAAAACAACAAGTACGGCATGGGGACCTCGGTTGAGCGCGCATCTTCTAATGTGGAGCTGTTTAAACGTGGTCAGGCCTATGGTATTCCGGGCTTACAAATTGATGGTATGGACGTTGTCCACGTTCGCCAACAGGCAGAGCAAGCTGTCGCGGATGTGCGCGCGGGGAAAGGCCCGGTGGTTTTGGAATTGCAAACCTATCGCTATCGCGGGCACTCCATGTCTGATCCGGCAAAATACCGTTCCAAGGAAGAGGTCAGCCGCATGCGGCAAGAGCATGACCCCATCGACAATGCCAAAAATATGCTTTTGGAAAGCAGTATTATTGATGAAGCAGGTCTGAAGGCCATTGACCGTGAGGTTAAAGCGGTCGTTAGCGAAGCTGCCGACTTCTCACAATCCAGTGCAGAGCCGGATGTATCCGAATTGTTCACAGACGTTTTGTTGGAGGCTTAACTCATGCCGATTTCTGTTTTGATGCCTGCACTGTCTCCGACTATGACTGAAGGCAAGTTGGCCCGGTGGTTGGTTAAAGAAGGTGACGAAGTTTCCTCCGGCACCGTTCTTGCTGAGGTCGAGACCGACAAAGCCACCATGGAAGTGGAATGTGTCGACGACGGTATTATGGGGAAAATTCTGATTGAAGAGGGGGCTGAAAATGTTCCGGTCAACACCCCAATTGCATTGATCCTTGAAGAGGGTGAAGATGCCTCCGCTCTTGACGGCGCAGCACCTGCCGCGGCAACACCGCAGCCCGTTGAAGAGGAAGAGGCTGCTGTTGCAGCGGAAGTCATTCCGCCATCGGCTCCGGTTGCATCGGCACCATCTGCTGCCTCGGCTGTTGCTGTGACTGCTCTGGACAGCAATAACCCACTGGATATTACCCGTACCGCATACAGCCTTGATGATCCGGTGACGGAACCGGAAGCCGCATTCACCAACCCCAAACAGCAAACGGTACGCGAAGCCTTGCGTGATGCAATGGCTGAGGAAATGCGCCGCGACAAAGACGTATTCCTGATGGGTGAGGAAGTTGCGCAATACAATGGCGCGTATAAAATTTCACAAGGCCTGCTGGATGAATTCGGTGAACAGCGTGTCATTGACACACCGATCACGGAAATGGGCTTCACCGGCCTTGGCGTTGGTGCGGCACTTGCTGGGTTGAAGCCGATTGTCGAATTTATGACGTTCAACTTCTCTATGCAGGCTATTGATCACGTAATCAACTCTGCGGCTAAGACACTTTATATGTCTGGCGGGCAACTTGGGGCTCCGATTGTGTTCCGTGGGCCAAATGGTGCTGCGGCGCGGGTTGGTGCTCAGCATTCGCAATGCTATGCATCTTGGTATGCCCATTGCCCGGGATTGAAGGTAATTTCCCCGTATTCCGCATCCGATGCCAAAGGGCTTCTGAAATCGGCAATTCGAGATCCAAATCCGGTGATCTTCCTTGAAAATGAGCTAATTTATGGTCAGACCTTTGACGTGCCGGATACGGATGATTACATCGTGCCGATTGGCAAAGCCGCGATCAAACGCGCCGGGCAGCATGTGACGATTACTGCCTTTTCGCGCATGGTTGGGGTTGCTCTTGCCGCTGCTGAAGAGCTGGCTAAAGAAGGCATTGAACTGGAGGTCATCGACCTGCGGACCATTCGTCCGTTGGACTTGCCGACCATTGTTCATTCCGTGAAAAAAACAAATCGCATCATCAGCCTTGAAGAAGGTTGGCCGTTTGCCGGTATTGGCTCTGAAATCGTTTCTACGATTTGCGAATATGCATTTGATTGGCTGGATGCACCGCCACTGCGTGTTACCGGAAAAGATATTCCGCTTCCGTATGCCGTGAATCTGGAAAAGATTTCCTTGCCAGAAGTATCTGACGTCATTGCTGCCGTTAAGGCCATTTACACCCGTTGATCGGGAAGGGGAGTTATCAACAATGCCTATTGAGATTTTAATGCCGGCCTTGTCCCCGACCATGACTGAGGGAACATTGGCCAAATGGAATGTCAAAGAAGGTGATACCGTCGTATCGGGCGATATCATCGCGGAAATTGAAACCGATAAGGCCACTATGGAGCTTGAAGCTGTTGATGAAGGCACCATCGGTAAGATTCTGATTGATGCCGGAACGCAAAACGTTCCGGTGAACCAACCTGTGGCAATCTTGCTTGAAGAAGGGGAAGATGCCTCGGCCATGGATGCCATGCAGAGCAAACCCGAGCCTGTGGCGCCTGTCGCGACGGAAACCCAGAAACCGACAGCACCAATTCAGGCTCCAAAGTCTTCAGATAGCAGTGCCGCTGCTGCCGGACTGATGATGGGGTTTGGTGGTTTTGATCTGGATGCTCCGGCGGCTCGGGTGTTTGCGTCACCCTTGGCACGCCGTGTTGCCAAAAATGCCAACGTTGATATCGCGCAGGTCAAGGGCTCAGGCCCCCGTGGGCGTATCATCCGCAAGGACGTGGAAGAGGCCATCGCCAACGGTACGCTTCAGAACATGGATGCGGAGATTGAGGCAGCTATGGCTGTAGCTATGGGTGTGAAAGCTCCGAAATCTGACGATAAACCGGCATCGGCACCGAAATCTGCTGCTCCTGCCGCCGACTACGGGACGCCGTACACGGAAGAACCTCATTCCGGTATGCGCAAAATTATCGCAAGCCGTTTAACGGAATCAAAGCAAACTGTTCCGCATTTTTACGTCACTATGGATGTGAATTTGGATGAACTGTTGGCTATGCGTGGCACGATCAATGAGCGGGCCAAAGATAAAGGCGGGCAAAAAATCTCCGTTAACGACTTTATCATTCGTGCGTGTGCGCTTGCTTTGAAAAATGTTCCGGAAGCCAACGTGTCGTGGACCGACACAGTTATGCGCCAATTCAGTCGTTCAGACATTTCGGTTGCGGTTGCAACACCGTCAGGATTGCTGACTCCCGTAGTGCGTGGGGCATGCAGCAAGTCACTGGGCAATATTTCCACGGAAATGCGCGATCTTGCCGGTCGTGCCCGTGATGGCAAATTATTGCCGGAAGAATACCAAGGCGGCACGTTCAGCATTTCCAATCTGGGTATGTTTGGTGTGCGGGAGTTTGCTGCGATTATTAATCCTCCGCAATCAATGCTGTTGGCAGTTGGAACAACTGAACAGCGTCCGATTGTCAAGGATGGTGCATTATCCATTGCGACGATGATGAGTTTGACCTTGTCATGTGATCACCGTTGCATTGACGGCGCACTGGGTGCCAAGTTCCTTGGTGAAGTTAAATCCTTGCTTGAAGATCCTATGTCTATCCTTTTGTAAGGATTAATTAGTTTTCTTTAAGGATTGATAAGGGAGCCATCGTTATGGCAGATACGAATTTCGATCTTGTTGTGCTGGGTGCCGGTCCGGGCGGCTATGTCGCCGCCATTCGTGCCGCACAACTCGGGATGAAAACCGCAATCGTGGAAAAGGCGCATTTGGGCGGCATTTGCCTGAATTGGGGCTGTATTCCGACCAAAGCACTTTTGAAATCTGCGGAAGTCTATCGGGAAATGCAGCACGCTGCATCCTATGGGTTGTCCGCTGACAATATCAAATTTGATTTGGATGCGATCGTGAAACGATCCCGCGGTGTATCTGCCCAACTTGCTGGTGGTGTTAAGCATCTTCTGAAGAAGAATAAGGTGACCGTGTTTGAAGGCCATGGTCGCCTCAACGGGCCGGGCAAATTGAATGTTGTCAATGATGGTAAGACGGTTGCTGATCTCTCCGCCAAACATATCATCATTGCGACAGGTGCCCGCGCCCGCCATCTTCCGGGGCTGGAAGCGGACGGCAAACTGGTCTGGACGTATCGTGAGGCCATGACACCGGACGTGATGCCTAAGTCTTTGTTGGTTGTTGGTTCCGGTGCAATCGGTATTGAATTCGCAAGCTTCTATAACACCTTGGGTGTGCAAACCACGGTGGTTGAAGTTATGGATCGGGTTTTGCCGGTGGAAGATGCAGAAATTTCCGGCATCGCATTGAAAGCATTTAAAGCTCAGGGAATGGATGTTCGGGTTAGCACCACTGTCAAGGCTTTGAAACGCAACGATAACTCCGTGACCGTCACGCTGGATAAAAACGGCAAGACTGAAGAAATTACCGTTGATCGCGTGATCATGGCCGTCGGCGTAACACCGAACGTTGAAGATATCGGTTTGGAAACGACCAAAATCCAGCTTGAAAAAGGCTCCATCAAGGTTGATCCGTACCTGCGAACAGATGAACCGGGTGTGTATGCCATCGGTGATGTCGTTGCTCCGCCTTGGCTTGCGCACAAAGCCAGCCATGAAGCCGTTATCTGTGTTGAGAAAATTGCCGGCCTGCCCGATGTGCATCCGTTAACTCTTGGTAATATTCCGGGCTGTACCTATTGTACGCCTCAGGTCGCCAGTGTTGGCTTGTCTGAAGCCAAAGCCAAAGAAAAAGGCTACGACATCAAAGTTGGTCGTTTCCCGTTTATGGCAAATGGCAAAGCTGTTGCAATGGGTGAGGCCGATGGTCTTGTGAAAACCATCTTTGATGCCAAAACCGGGGAACTTCTTGGTGCACATATGGTTGGAGCCGAAGTAACAGAGATGATACAAGGCTATGTCGTCGGCAAACTCTGGAAACGACAGAGGCCGAATTAATGCATACGATTTTCCCGCATCCGACGCTTTCAGAAATGATGCATGAATCTGTTCTGGATGCTTTTGGTCGCGCTATTCACTTTTAGTACTGGGTTCCTGTAATTATGGACAAGCAAACTGCCGCTGCTCTGCGTCATCCTGAAAAACGCAATCGCCCGGATAATCCATCTCCGCGCAAGCCGAAATGGATCAGGGTGAAGGCTCCAACTTCGAAGACGTATGGGGAGGTGCGTTCGCTTGTCCGGGAAAAGAAAATTCACACAGTGTGTGAGGAAGCCGCATGCCCTAACATTGGGGAATGCTGGCAAAGCCGCCATGCTGCGTTCATGATTTTGGGGGATACCTGTACCCGTGCATGTGCGTTCTGTAATGTGAAAACTGGCAATCCGCGCGGAGCTGTTGATTCGACTGAACCGCAACATGTTGCGGAAAGCGTGGTATCCATGGGGGCAAAGCATATCGTGGTCACGTCGGTTGATCGCGATGACTTGCCTGATGGTGGTGCTGATCAATTCGTTCAGGTGATTAATGCCGTTCGTGCTGCATCACCGGAAACCAGCATCGAAATTCTGACTCCTGATTTCAGGAATAAGGATGGAGCGTTAGAGGCTGTTGTGACAGCCCGACCAGATGTGTTTAACCACAATCTGGAAACCGTGCCGCGCTTGTATCCGACAATCCGTCCCGGTGCTCGGTATTTTCAGTCCCTTAGTATCCTGAAACGGGCCAAGGAAATTGATCCGTCTTTGTTTACCAAATCCGGGATTATGCTGGGTTTCGGGGAAAGTGAAGATGAGATTAAACAGGTTATGGATGATTTGCGTGTTGCTGATGTAGATTTCCTGACCATCGGCCAGTATTTGCAGCCGACACCGAAACATGCCGCTGTTGAAGAGTATGTTGCCCCGGAAGTGTTTGAAAAATACAAACAAATCGCCTTAAATAAGGGCTTTCTTGTTGTGGCTTCATCACCGATGACTCGGTCTTCATATCATGCGGATCGTGATTTCGAGGAATTGCGCGCGGCGCGCCTTAAAAAATTGGCTGAAGACAAGTAGGTGGAGCAAATACGCTGAGGTGTGGGGTAGGCGTGCATACACATAACGATCATCGCTGGGTCAAATTTTCAGCACAGCAAATGTATGAATTGGTTGCGGATGTTCCCAGCTATTCACAGTTTCTGCCATGGTGCCTGAGCACGCGAATTGTGCGTAAGATTTCGGATACTGTTTTCCACTCCGTTATGGAAGTTGGCTTTATGCAGCTCCGAGAACGTTACAAGTCGGAAGTCACGCTGACACCACGGTCCATGATCGAAGTAAAAAGCCTTGATGGTTTATTCAAAGAGCTATACACCCGCTGGACGTTTGAAGATGCACCGCAAGGTGGGTGCTATGTTGGTTTCCAGATTCGCTTTGCATTCCGGTCCAAACTGTTACAGCTCATGATCGGCACTGTATTCAATGAAGCAGCGGTCATGATGGTTCGGGCATTTGAGAAACGGGCTGAAGCAATCTATGGTGCAGCATCGTCTTAACGCTGCCTGTTTAAAGAGGAATGTCTTATGAAATATTGTCCGTGTGGCTCCGGTCAGGATTTTACCGCATGTTGTGAGCCGTTGTTAAACGGTGAACCTGCTAAAACGGCTGAAGCATTGATGCGTTCCCGTTATTCGGCATATGTCGTTGGTAACATTGACTATATTTCTGACACTCATGCTCCTGAGGCTCAGGAAGATTTTGACCGCAAAGGTTCTGAAGACATGGCTAAGTCCGTTAAATGGACAGGCCTTAAAATTGAAGATACCACTGATGGTCAAGAAGGCGACGAAACCGGTACAGTGACGTTCACAGCCCGTTATAAAGTGCAAGGGCAAGAGCAAAGCCACCGTGAGGTGTCAACCTTCCGTAAAGTCGATGGTCGCTGGATGTATGTTGATGGTGATGTGAACCAAACTCATCAGCCTCGCCGGGTTGAAAAGATCGGTCGCAACGATCCCTGCACATGTGGTTCCGGCAAAAAATACAAAAAGTGCTGTGGCGCGTAACTGGAAAGTTTTCGCTTCCAAGAAAAACCCCCTGATATATTCAGGGGGTTTTCGTTATGAATTCAATTACTGGGCTGGTTTGATAATCAAACGGTTATTTGTCGGCTGAGGCGGGCGGTTATTATCCCCCACGGCAGCATGAAGCTTTGCGATTTGGGCTATGGATGCGGTTTGTGTTTCCGCCAAAACATACCAATTCACCCCCTCTGAACATGGCGGTGTTGTTAGTGATCCCATGTAACGGATCACAGTGCGGGAGTTTGGCATCAAGCGGTTCAGATCAACTAACGGAGCTTTTGCTGTTTCTGGATCAAGCGGCTGTTCAATCAGGTCAATGACATCATTCAACACAGCGTTTTTCTTGCCTATTTCGTACAAGACCCCCAAAACAGCCAATTCACCATTATCGGAGGCATGGACAAAATGTGCCTCTAATGGGTATGTCCGACCACTGGTTACATGCTCTGACGGAGTATGGAAATGGACTTGCAGCAGTTTGTACGCTTTGTCATGAGCATGCAAAACAGACCCATTGTTCACATCAATCTGTATGGAATGCCCGGTGTCGCGAATGTTGGCCTCAAGTGGCTTGTAGTCAGTATTAACGGTTATTTCTGTCGATGTGTTTGCTGCTTCAAGATCAATAGGGGATTGCATCATCCCACTTTTGCACGTTGCAAATTTACGCGACAGGTTCCCCCAATGTTCCGGTCCAGTTTCGCCGCTGTATCCCCAGTGTGCGTTTTCTTCATCGGTATCCTCGGGATGAGTAGCATGTTCTGTGGCAACGATCGGCTTCACCTCGTCCTGAACGATGGCATCTTGTGAGGGTACGGACGGGGCTGTTTCGGTCTGTGGTGTCAAAACTTTGATGACTGGTTGATCGGTGGCAGAGGCCTCGGTTGTTGGTTCTTTGCCATCGATTTGCGGCAAAATAACCTTCGCCGGATCAGGTGAAGATGCTTTTTCGAGTAAAGGCAGGCCGACAACAAGGCCGACCGCTACAGGTGCGACGAATGCAAGTGCGCCGACAAAAAGATTCTTTTTCTGACTCATTTTTCAGCTCTGACATTTGGGTTAGGAGAGGGGTTCAAGAACCAGACGGTCATGAAGAGGTTGGATTGGGCGCGCATTTGGGCCCATAACGGTATTTAAGGCTTCAATCTGTTGCGGAGAGGCTTCCAGCGCGTCTTTCAAAACAAACCAGTTTACACCTTCCGAACATGGTGGCGTGGTTAACGACCCCATATAGCGATAAGAGCGAAGTTGCTTCGGTAGCAGGACTTCGGGGTTAAATTTCTGTTCAGAGGATAGAGTTGCGCCAGTCTGGTGCGGAGCCAACTCTATCACTTTATCCAATTGTGGGTTCGCAGAGCCTTCCTTGAACAGAACGCCGATGACAGATAGCTCCCCAGTTTTTGCCTGATGGACGAAGTGAGCTTCCAAAGGGAAAGGCTTGCCGTTTTCTACATGCTCTGATGGTGTATGAAAATGCAGTTGTTTCAGGAAAAAGACTTTGCCCTGAATGGATATAAATGATGAATTTCCGACAGGAACTTGTAGGGAATGTCCCGTGTTGGTGACGCTAAGGCGTACGGATTTATAGCTTTCTTTAATGTCTATATATCCTGAGGCATTGACACTGTTGAGATCAATAGGCGATTGCATGCGCCCTTGCTGACAGGCTCGATACTCAGGAGATAGTGTCCCCCAAACCTTTGGGCCATTATGGTTCCCATAACCCCAATGTGATCCATTTTCTGAAGCATTTGCCGGTTGGATAAGCCCCGAAAAAGCAGCAGTTAAGGCTGCTGTTGCCAGAAGGTATTTCATTTTGTTCCCCCAAGATCGTCCTTTGACTTCATGCATCGCCGAGGTCAAAAGCCGCAGCAGGCGGAATCATAGGACGAACTATAAAAAAGGCAATAATTGCTATGCATTTTGATGTATTTTTAGGACATCAAGGATCATATCCAAGGCAGCGGCGACTGTCGCGGTGCGGATTTCATCGCGGGAGCCGGAAAATAGATTACGTCGATGCAATAAAGGTTGTCCCGCACATGCGACGGCAATGTGCACGAGGCCAACAGGCTTTTGCTTTGTCCCCCCATCTGGACCAGCCACGCCAGTCACGGCAACAGCCAAATCAGACTGCCCGGTAATTCTGGCTCCCTCTGCCATGGCAAGGGCAACAGCCTCGCTGACGGCTCCATCCGTATCAAGCAAAGTTTGCGGCACATTCAGAATCTTGATTTTTGCCGCATTTGCATAAGTTATCAGGCCAGCCTGAACAACGGCAGAAGAGCCGGGGACACTGGTGAGCAGTGCTGAGATTAAGCCACCAGTGCAGGATTCTGCGGTCGAAATTGTAATGCCCTGTTTTTGGGCCTGTTGCAGAACATGCTCAGCCTGATGGGATAATCGTTGGGTCAAAAGGGGCATGTAATCACCTTCCATTCAAGCTATTCAAGGAAATGAACAATCGGAGGAATCCAAGGCTGAAGCAGATAAACAACACCAGCAGCGCACAATCCTGCCAAAATATCATCCGCCATAATTCCCCATCCTGCGTTCAAGTGTTTGTCCGCCCAGCCAATTGGGCCGGGTTTAAGGATATCAAACATGCGGAAGGCCAGAAATGCGACGATTACAGAACCAAGATTGGGTGACACGGGGATAAGGGCTATCCATTGTCCCGCTACCTCGTCAATGACGACACGGCTGGGATCTTTTTGCCGCATGGTTTTTGCTGCCATGGTGGATACAGGCACGCCAATAATCACAACAATAGCAACCGCAGCAACCAAGCCCGTGTGACCAAACAGAATCATAATTGGCAGGGCAAAAAGAATCGCAACGAAGGAGCCTACGGTTCCTGGTGCCTTTGGACTGAATCCAATGCCAAACCATGTAGCAACTATCACAGACAAGGTTGGGTAAACTGTGTTTAACATCGACGCGTACTTTCAGAACAATATGTGGTTTTGGACGACCGTCTGTGCAATTTCCTATGTCTGGTACGGACTTGGCAACCAGAATTGTTTTGCTGGAGGGTAAGAAGGCTTGAAGTTTTTGGGTTGTGCAGAGGATTTCTGCCAAAATTAGGGGAGAGAAAACCTTGCCTATCCTCTAACGGCAAGATATTTTCTTTGGGTGTTAAGACATAGATCAGTTGGATAGTTGACATTTGCGCTGTGGCTGAACCTAGCAAATGGGAAATGTTGATATGCCTTTTAGGTATCTGACCAACTGAACTGTATGTAGATTTGTAGATGCCTGATCCTGAATTGGGCGTGGGGGCAGTGATAGTGTCATTTGATCCGTCGCATACCGATGAATCGCGCTTGGGGGCATGGTTGCGTAAACGCTTCCCTGAGCGTTTGATTTATATTCGGACAGAGGGAAACAGCCGTACCATTACCTTATCCACAACCCGGCAGGTCATTTTTGCCGGTATGATTACAACTGCAATTGGCTGGACCGCCTATAGCACTGGCATGCAGTACGCCCATGAAACCATTATTGCTTCGAAACGACAGCAGGTTGCTGAGGTGCGTGATGCCCGTGACAAGGTATTGGCAGAGGTCATCAGCTACCGAGATAAAGTTGATGATCTAACAGAAGAGTTAAAAGCCAGTGAAGCGGATTTGGCAAACCTATTGGCGGAACGTGCGGCTACAGAAGAAAAACTAGCCAAAATTGAGCAGGATTTAGCCGCAAAAAAACTGTCAAAGCGCTCAAAAAGCAAGCTTGATGCTGAATACGATGAATTACAGAATTTGTTGGCACGAATAAATTCCGATGCAGGATATGAGCAACAAAAACGTGCGCGCCTGAGTTCGGAGCTTGTGGATATTGGCGAACGTCTGAATCATTTGACCAAAAACAATAGCGTTAACAAGGGGTTATTGGATCTTAATCAGGCGATTTTGGAACGTGATTTTGCCAAAGCAGAGCGTGACGAGTTGCAACAGCAGAATAAACTGCTGACTGAACGACTTTTGGAAATCCAAAGCGCACAAAAGGAAATTTTCGATCAGGTTTCGATCTTGGCTGGCGATGGTATTTCCGAAATCGAACGCACGCTGCAGAAAACCGGTGTCGATGTCGAAGAATTGTTGAACAAGCATGAAGAACAACATCGTGGTGGGCCGTATATTCCGGCTGAATTTCCTGATCTTGGTCGAGATGACCTCAATCGGGAAATCCGCGATCTAAGTGTTCAGATTGCTCGGTGGGATCGCCTGTCCAGCCTGATGGAAGTCTTGCCGCTTGGCTATCCGTTGGACAATCCACGCGTCACCAGTGGGTATGGTCATCGCAGAGACCCATTTACTGGAAAGCTTGGGTTTCATTCAGGCATTGATTTTCGCGGATACAAAGGAGCATTTGCTTACTCAACCGCACCGGGTGTTGTTACCTATGCAAAGATGCGCGGCAATTATGGCATAACAGTTGATGTTGACCATGGCATGGGTTTTGTGACACGCTTCGCACACTTGGATGAAGCTATGGTCAAAGTAGGCCAAAAAGTTGAAGTTGGAACCAAGCTCGGTCTAATCGGTAATACGGGGCGTAGTACGGGCCGTCATCTTCACTATGAAATTCGATACGAAAATCGCCCCCGTAACCCAAAGGAAATGATCAGGGCAAAACGCTATGTTCAAAAAATCGACTAGGAACACGGCAAGCGAGGCAAGCATGGCCGATAATAAAGTACTTCACCCTTCGATCATTAGTGCCGGTTTGACGGTTACGGGTGATCTTAATAGTGACGGTGAAATTCAGGTGGATGGTCGTGTTGAGGGCGATATTCGCTGTACATCTCTGGTGATTGGTGTTGCCGGTGAAGTCGTTGGTGAAGTCCGTACTTCATCCATGCGTTTGCATGGTCAGTTAACGGGGCAGGTCTTTGCCGAAAGTGTGTTCATGGCTGCAACTGCACGGATGATTGGCGATATCCATCACCAAAGCTTGGCTATTGAACCAGGTGCATACTTGCAGGGGATGTGCCGCCGTAGTGATGATGAGATTGCTCAGGCAGAGGCGCCGGCGCTGGTTAGTCCCGACACCACCCGTAAGCAAGGTCAACCTATCCAAGCAGGATTGGCAAACGTGGCATCCTAGGTCACTGTTGGTTTATTAAGATAAAAAAAAGAGCCTTCTGGCTCTTTTTTTGTAGGGTTAACTTTTTCCTGTAATGCCCTGATAAATATACTTGTTCTCAAGTATTCTTTGCACATAATTCCGGGTTTCCCTGAACGGGATGCTCTCCATCCAACGCAACATGCTAATTTCCCCGGTTCGTGGATCACCGTATGTTTGGAGCCACTTGTTGACGTTGCTGCCGCCCGCGTTATACGCGGCAAGGGCCAACGGGATTGACTGATCGTATTTCTCTAGCAAGCGTTTTAAATAATGACTGCCGATCGCGACGTTGGTCGAAGGGTCCGTCGTCAGCGCATACATAGACAGAGGTCTGTTCATCAACCGAGCCTCATATTTTGCAGTGCGCGGCATAATCTGCATCAACCCTTTGGCTCCGGCGGGGCTGTGTGCAGTCGTATCAAAGTTACTTTCTTGTCGGATAACGCTGTAAATCAATGCGGTGCTTGGCTCCGCTGGAATATCCAATCCGTCTGGAACTGGATAAGACAATTCCAGATCAATGATCCCATCTTGTCGCAGCACTCTAGCCAAATGGACGCTTTGCCCCAAAGATAAGGATGCAATGGCGGAGACAACGGCCCGTTTGCGCTCTGGGGTTTTGGCCTGAGCATATAGAGCTGTCGCAAATACACGGAAAAGGTATTGCTCACCATTTTCGTGCAGCCTCCAAAGTACATTTGAAAATTCGTGGGATGTTACCCAGGCCATGTCTGTTTCTGGGATTTTCCCGAGCGACTTCATAAATTTTGGTGTTTGTTTAAGATGATCTGCAGCCAGTTGACCATAATAAGCCGTAGGGTCGCTGGCAGCGGTTTGATACCAAGACATGGCTTCCTCCGTATTGCCAAGCTTTTCCAAGCTCTGGGCAAGCCAATATGCCCCTCGTGTCCGGCTGACGGGGGTGGACACCATGTCATACAGTTTTTGAAAATGCGTTTTGGCTAAGGTGTAATCCTGCAGAAACTCAAAGGCAGTCCAGCCTGCAAGCCACTGTAAATCGGCATCGCGCCATAAACTGTCATAAGTCGCATGGGTTGCAAGTTTGTATGCCTTGTCGTATTCGCCATTTTTCAGGGCATCCCGGGTCAATATAGCGGCCTCATTCCACCATTTGTCGGGGAAAGGACGGTTCCCGGTGTGACTTAGAAATAGGTCCGTGGCAGTTGTCTCTTTCCCCTTACGACGCAGCCAACGAATCTTTTCAAAAATCAATCCGGGATCATTGCGCAAATCCTTATCGACCCGGTCATAAGCCATTGGTGCTTTACGACTCATTGAGGCATACGCAAGTTTGGATTCGATCAGTAGGCGATAAGAGTGGGGCAGGCGTTCAAGCTGCCGACGAACCTGATGAAATTTACGTTCCCAGATCAGGCGATCTGCTCTGGTTTCATGATCAACTGTTCTCAGACTCGAACCATAGGCTTTTAGGAACGCTTCTTCCTGTTCTTCTGTGAAATCGTAGGCCTTCCATACACGACGAATGCGGTTTTGGTATGCGGCTGATTTTCCGTCATGTTTTGCTTTGTCGATTAGCCAAATTTCGCCTTCAAGTGTGTTGGCTCGACCATTGGCGAACCAAGTCTCCATGGCGTAATCGTTTGCAGAGCGGAACAAAGCATCCTCAGCCCTGAAAATCAGAGTGTTCCGAGAGGGCCAGTTCGGATTCTCGCGCAGAAAATCAACAATCATGGCATGGGACGCCTGACTGTCCGGGGACTTCAGGTACAACCATGTCAGCAATTTTTTCATCGCCGGATCATGTATAGTCGGCAAAAGTTTTGCCAGTTGATCCCATTGCTCCGTATCGGCAAAGACCAGCCCCGGATGTTTCGGTTCCGGTTTGCGCGGGGGAGGGGAAGGAAAACCGATATGTTGTTCTAATGGTTTGGTTTGGAAAATTCGCTGATGATAACCAAATGACCTGATATCAGACGGCAGATTAAGCGACGCAGACCGGGCTTGTGCCGGGTCCGTATCAATGCTGCCAATGCCAACAACCGCAGCGAGTCCCGCGACAGATGTTAGCCAAAATGCACGACACGTGAAATTGATCATGCAAAAACCCCAGAAAAGATTGCCGAAAACGTGGATATATGCACTAAGATCATGTCCTTGCAATTGTCGACGGCACTTCTTGCCGTTATTCTGTGGTACCCGTCATTCTCCGGTAGTGTAACCTCCGGACCCCAGGTGTTCGCAAGACGGTTTTTTGATTTATGGAGACTCCGATGCTTAAAGGCTCGATGACAGCGCTGATTACACCCTTCCGTAATGGTGCCGTTGACGAAAAGGCTTATGCGGATTTTGTTGATTGGCAAATTCGCCAAGGCACGCACGCCTTAATTCCGTGTGGGACAACCGGGGAATCCCCGACCTTGAACCACGACGAGCATAAACGTGTCGTGGAAATATGCATCGAAGTTGCGAAGGGGCGCGCTCCGGTCATGGCCGGGGCGGGGTCAAATTCAACTGCTGAGGCTGTCAGCCTGTCCAAGCATGCGGAAAAAGCCGGGGCTGATGCGCTGCTGGTTGTGACGCCGTATTACAACAAACCAAATGCCGAGGGGCAATACCTGCACTTTAAGGCCATTGCCGAATCCGTTGATATCCCGATCTATATCTATAATATTCCTGGTCGTAGTGTCATCGACATGTCTGTTGATACCATGAAGCGGCTGGCTGAATTGCCAAATATTGTTGGGACTAAAGATGCCACGGCGGATCTGGCGCGTCCGCTGCAAGTGCGAACAACAATTGGCCCGGATTTCTGTCAGCTTTCCGGTGAAGATGCATCAGTGGTTGCCTTCCTTGCTCAAGGCGGGCATGGTTGCATTTCTGTTTCCGCCAACGTTGCACCGAAACTTTGCTCTGATTTGCACAATGCATGGATGGCTGGGGATTATGAAACGGTTTGGCAGATTCGTGATAAGTTGATGCCGTTGCACCAAGCTATGTTCTGTGAACCAAGCCCGGCACCGGCGAAATATGCTGCCTCATTGCTTGGCCTGTGTACGGATGATGTTCGTATGCCGATCGCACCTCTGTCAGAGCAAGGCAAGGCAACGGTCAGGGCAGCGTTAGAAAAAGTGGAGTTGCTGTAAGTTGGCATGTTGTCAGCTGTTAGTAGGGTAATATGGCTAAAAAACCGCGTAAGGTTCTGATCTCGACGGGGGCGGTGAGTGAAAATCGCCGTGCTCGGTATGAGTACACCATCGAAGATACAATTGAAGCCGGCATTGTTCTGTCAGGTAGCGAAGTCAAGTCATTGCGCCATGGCAATGTTAACTTGAATGATGCATATGCCGGGGCAATGAAAGGTGGGAAAGACGCGGAATTAGCACTTTATAATGCGTATATTCCCGAATATGACAAAGCAACGATCTATCAGCATGAAGCCCGCCGCGTGCGCAAACTTTTGGTTCACAAACGTGAGGCACGCAAGCTGGTTGATGCCGTCAGTCGCGAAGGACGGACTCTGGTTCCATTAAAGATCTATTTCAATGAACGCGGAATCGCCAAGGTCTTACTTGGCTTGGGTGTCGGTAAGAAAAAGCACGACAAACGCGAGACCGAGAAAAACCGCGATTGGCAACGAGATAAAGCCCGCATCATGCGCGATCGGGGCTAATTCCTACTTTTAAGGCGGCTTTTAGGCCGCCTTAATTATTTATAAGTCAGGGCTTGTGTGAATACATCCTGGAACATTTGGGGTGTCAAACGTCCGGTGTTCGTGTTGTATCGGGAGCAGTGATAGCTATCAATAAGCGTTAAGCCGTCGACCAGTTTATGTTCAGCTCCGTGCCCAAATTTGTGTGCGGATTTTTTGGCGTTAAAAATTGTCAAAACCGCGTTATGCGCAATGGTTCCCAACGCAATAATGATCTTAAGCCGAGGCAATTGTTTAAGATCTGCGTCTAAAAATGGCAGACAGGTTTTGATCTCTTGCGGTGTTGGCTTATTGGCAGGAGGAACGCACCGTACTGCGTTGATAATTTTACAGCCATGCAATTGCAATCCGTCATCCGGGCGACGATCATACACACCGGATGCCAACTGATTTGCACACAAGGTATCGTAAAGCAAATCACCGGCATAATCGCCAGTGAATGGGCGGCCCGTGCGGTTTGCCCCATGCAGTCCCGGTGCCAGTCCAACGATTAACAACCACGGATCTGGGTCGCCAAACGGTGGTACGGGCCCGTTAAAATATTCGGGGAATTTTACCCGGTTTTCAGCAAGAAAATCTGCCAGCCTTGGACAAAGCTGGCAGTTATGATCTGGTCCGTTTAGCGGATGTTGGTTCTGCATCATTCTGGCTTAATAGTCATTATCCATATCGATGTCCATATCCGGCCCGATTTCCAGTTCCGGGGATTCCCGGCTGGTTGGCATACGGAAATCTTCGCGCATTGGGTTCGGGCTGTTGCTGTTTCGTTGGATCATGGGCTGCAGGTCTGCCAATTCGATGAAATTATCGGCTTGGCGTCGCAATTCATCGGCAACCATCGGCGGCTGTGATCTGACCGTGCTGACCACTGTGACGCGGACGCCTTTGCGTTGCACGGCGTCGACCAAACGACGGAAATCCCCATCACCTGAGAACAGGACAATATGTTGCAGGTGCTCAGCCATTTCCATAACATCAATGGCAAGCTCAATATCCATATTGCCCTTGATTTTTCGGCGACCTGACGCGTCGGTAAACTCCTTGGTCGGCTTTGTGACCATGGTGTAACCGTTGTAATCCAGCCAATCGACCAAGGGACGAATAGGGGAGTATTCCTGTTCTTCCAGCAGGGCCGTATAATAAAAGGCACGAACCAGAATACCTTTTTCGGCAAATAGTTCCAGCAACCTTTTGTAATCAATGTCGAAATTTAGTGCACGGGCAGCAGCGTACAAATTGGACCCGTCAATAAACAGTCCAATACGTTCCTGAGAGTAAAGAATCATATGTCTATATCCTTAAAGTGCCGATTAGCCAATGAGCTTGAACACGTACCTAATTCTGTTGTGTCAATTATTATTGTATGAGGTCGTTAAACGACGGTATGTGCGCAGATCTCTCGTCAAAAAGCATAAAAAAATTATAAAAAACACGAAAAATTTTGCGCTTTTATATCTAATGTCGAAAGGCTTGTGTGGTCAATGTCTTTCGTCCAATTTTTTGTGTAACTACATGGAAATACAGGTTAGTGATACTGTCGTTAATCTTCGAAGCTTGTATTCGCGTGGCGAATAACGCAATTCGTGCAGATGAAGGTTGTTAGAGATTAGGTGAGAACGTGATTATTATTGCCCTTGGCGCAAATTTACCCAGTGATATTGGCTCTCCGAAGGAAACGTTGGAGGCAGCCTTAAGTGCCATGCCTTCATACGGGTTGCGGGTCGTAAAATTATCAAAATGGTATGAAACCGAACCTGTGCCAAAATCTGATCAACCTAACTATGTGAATGGAGCCGCTGTTTTGGCTTCGGATCTTGATGCGCAAAATGTATTGGCAGCGTTGCACAGGATTGAAGCTGACTTTGGTCGTCGTCGGTCTGTGCTAAACGCGGCTCGTTGCCTTGATCTTGATCTGCTTGATTACAATGGACTTTGCCTTGATGGGGAAATTACGATCCCGCATCCACGAATGCATCAGCGCGGGTTTGTACTTTATCCGCTACGCGACATTGCCCCTGACTGGATTCATCCAATTTCAGGAAAAACACTGACAATGTTGATTGATGATTTGCCAGATGATCAACATATTGCTTAAAATAATGTCTTGACTATACTCAGACAGGGGTTGCGTTTTGTCGTAACTCCGATTAGAAAGTCACTCTTCATTTTTTCACGATGATTAGGAAAACCCATGGCCCGCGTCACGGTAGAAGATTGCATCCTTAAAGTTCCGAACCGTTTTGAACTTGTTTTGCTGACGGCACAACGTGCTCGTGATATCAGTTCTGGTGCTCCGTTGACGGTGGAAAAGGACAACGACAAAACGACCGTTGTTTCCTTGCGTGAAATTGCCGAGTCTACTGTTGAAGTTGAAGCTTTGCGGACAGCAGTGATCCAAGGTCTGCAAAAGACTGTCGACTTTGATGAGCCGGAAGATGACGAAGAAATGGCCGCAATTGAGCAAGAGTTGGCTGAAGCTGCCATGCATATTGATCTTGCGCAGGAAATGCGTGAAGACGCCTTAACTGAGCAAACAGAATCTGACGTTGTCGATGGCGCTGAGTTTGACGGCGATTTTGACGAAGAATAATCGCTAAAACTACGCATGCCCTGCCAAATTCTGGTGGAAATGCAGATTTATGTGATAATATGCAGGACGAAGCATAGCTTGCTCCTGCGTCACGGAAAAGCGACTGCCATGCAGTCGCTTTCTGCATTTGTGTTGGTAGCTTTGTTGGGTAAAGAGGGACTATGGTTGGAATGATGCGCCAGTACGAACTGGTGGAATGTGTGAAGTCATACGACCCAAGTGCAGACGAAGACGCACTTAACCGCGCCTACGTTTACGCTATGAGAAAGCATGGCAGTCAAACTCGGGCGAGTGGGGATCCTTATTTCTCTCACCCGATTGAAGTTGCAGGCATTCTGACCAAATACAAACTTGATGCGGCGTCCATTATTACCGGCCTGCTTCATGACACGATTGAGGATACGGACGCAACGTTTGATGAGATCAAGACGTTGTTCGGTGAAGATGTTGCGACCTTAGTCGATGGTGTCACCAAGCTGACCCGGATTCAATTGCAGTCCGACCAAACCAAACAAGCAGAAAATTTCCGCAAATTTGTCCTTGCCATGAGTGAGGATATCCGGGTTTTGCTGGTCAAACTTGCTGACCGCACCCACAACATGCGGACACTTAAATATATTACATCGCCTGAAAAAAGACGCCGTATCGCATTGGAAACAATGGAAATCTATGCGCCATTGGCAGAGCGTATCGGCTTACAGGAAGTTAAGACCGAACTTGAAGATTTAGCATTTACCCACCTGCATCCCGATGCCCGTGATTCCATTATGACCCGGCTCAGTTTCCTTCGTGATAAAGGAACGGAGCTGATTGACAGCATCATCAGTGAGTTAAATGAAGCCTTAGAGCGGGGCGGGGTAAAAGCCCTAATCTCTGGGCGTGAAAAAACTCCGTACTCCATTTGGCGCAAAATGCAGCGTAAGGACGTGGGGTTCGAACAGTTATCTGATATTATGGCGTTTCGTATTCTCGTCGATAGCATGGAAGAGTGCTATCAGGCACTGGGCATAATTCACAGCCAGTTTCCCATGGTTCCCGGGCGTTTTAAAGATTACATTTCAACGCCAAAACCCAATGGTTATCAGTGCTTGCACACAGGGGTAATCGGCCCGCAGCGCCACAGAATTGAGGTGCAGATCCGCACCCGTGAAATGCATGCGGTGAATGAACTTGGTGTTGCCGCACACTGGCAATACAAACAAAATCACAGCCATGATGGCAAAAGATACAGGTGGTTAAGAGAACTTCTTGAGATCCTAGATCACACCTCGAGCCCGGAAGAATTTTTGGAAAACACCCGGTTGGAGATGTACGCAGATCAGGTGTTCTGCTTTACACCAAAAGGCGATCTGGTTTCCTTGCCGACGGGTTCCACTCCGGTTGATTTTGCCTATGCTGTTCATACTGCGGTCGGTGATCACTGCGTTGGGGCCAAAGTTAACGGGCGTATTGTCACCCTGCGAACGGTTCTGCAAAACGGTGACCAAGTTGAAATTGCAACGTCTAAGACCCAGCATCCATCACCGGAATGGGAACGCTTTGTTGTAACGGCAAAAGCTCGCACCCGAATTCGCCGTTTCATTCGTACACGGCAACGTGAACAGTATCTTGAGCTTGGCAAGCAAATCCTTGAGCGTGCATTCCGCCAAGCCAACATGGAACTAAGCGAGAAGGGGTTGGAAGGCGTCCTGAAGCAGTTCAAAGTTGGTTCCATAGACGACCTACGGGCCAGCATTGGTGAGGGATTGGCGTCTGGACAAGAAGTTGTTCATGCCGTTTACCCTGAACTGAAGACGCAGCCCAAACCGGATAGTAAGAAGATCGCCCCGATTTCCCGGCAGCGAACGAAGCCCAAACCGGGTGCGCGGTTGCCGATCAAGGGGCTGATACCGGGAATGGCTATCCATTTTGCCCAATGTTGCCATCCGCTGCCCGGCGACCGAATTGTTGGGATTGTTTCCACCGGAAAAGGGGTAACCGTCCACACCATTGATTGCCATACCCTTGAAACCTTGGCAGATGAGCCGGAACGCTGGCTTGATATCTCATGGGATGAAGATAATCAGGGTGATTCACATGTTGGTCGGGTCAAATTGATTTTGAACAATGAGACCTCGGCCCTTGGCACCTTGACCACATTAATTGCGCAAAATAACGGCAATATTGTGAATCTGAAAATTCAAAACCGTTCCAAATCATTTTTTGAGATTATAGTCGATCTTGAAGTTCGGGATGCGCGCCATTTGACCAACGTGATTGCGGCCCTGCGTGCGGCCTCAGTCATCAGTTCCGTTGAACGGGCACAAAGTTAACCCTTAATCCAGTTATGGAGAGTTTGGTTTGACCAATGCAAACTTGCGTCTTGGCGTGAATATTGACCATGTTGCTACCGTGCGAAATGCGCGGGGAGGCTCTGCCCCGGACCCAATCCGCGCAGCTCTTCTGGCGCAGGCTGCTGGGGCAGATGGAATCACTGCGCATCTGCGTGAGGATCGACGGCATATTATGGATGCCGATATGGCGCGCCTAAAAGCAGCCATTACTATTCCACTAAATTTCGAAATGGCGGCGACACCGGAAATGGTTGAAATTGCCGTGAAAACTCAGCCTCATGCTTGTTGTTTAGTCCCTGAAAAACGGGAAGAACGCACAACTGAGGGCGGGTTGAATGTTCTGTCTCCTGATCCTTACCTGAAAACGGCTATTCAAACGTTGACCGCGGCGGGTATCCGGGTTTCTTTGTTTGTGGAGCCTGATCCGCAGGTGCTGGACGCGTGTAAAGCATTGGGCGCGCCTGTCGTCGAACTGCACACCGGCGCTTATTGCGAGACAGCTGGGAAAAAGCGTCTAAAGGAATTGGAGCGCATTCAGCGGGCTGCCGCACATGCGCAAGCCATTGGCCTTGAATGCCATGCGGGGCATGGTTTGTGCTATGATACGGTTTCAGACATCGCCGCAATTCCGACCATTGCCGAATTGAATATTGGGCATTTCTTGATTGGCGAAGCTATCTTTGTCGGGTTGGAACAATCCATTCGACACATGCGCGAGCTAATGACTTCAGCACGGATGAAAGCTGCCTCATGATTCTTGGCATTGGAAATGATCTGGCAAACATTGACAGAATTGAAGCCACCTTATCCCGGTTTGGTGATCGTTTTCTAAATCGGATATATACATCAAAGGAATTGGCAAAAGCCAACCGTAGGGCAGGCGTGCCTAAGGTCTATGTCGCAACCTTGGCAAAGCGTTTTGCAGCAAAGGAAGCTTGCTCCAAGGCATTGGGAACAGGTTTGCGGCAGGGAGTATTCTGGCGTGACATGGGGGTGGTGAACCTGCCGTCCGGTCAGCCGACCTTGCATCTTACCGGGGGTGCCGCCGAACGCTTATCGGCTATGACGCCCGCCGGGATGGTGCCGCGCATTCATTTGACTATGACCGATGACCATCCATGGGCAGAGGCTATCGTCATGATTGAGGCTATTCCGCAAGAGATTGCAGATGCACTGGCTACAGAAGTAGGGCAAAAGTAAGCCCCTTGACATTGCTTATGCAAATCGGTCTTATCGCGGCTGGTGAAATCCAATTCTCGTCAAGAAACTGACAAATGAGGCAAATGTGTCTACCCACAGCAAATCCAGGAAATCAGGTGGTTTCTGGGAATCTTTCAAAACCGTTTTTTGGGCTATTTTAATCGCTGTTGGCGTGCGTACTTTTGCCTATGAACCATTTAACATTCCGTCTGGGTCCATGTTTCCGACGGTATTGGTTGGGGATTACCTGTTTGTATCCAAGATGTCTTACGGATACAGCCGTTATTCCTTGCCATATTCTTTGCCAATTCTCCCGGATCGGCTGTTCTATTCGGAACCTGAACGTGGGGATGTTGCGGTGTTTCGGTTGCCCCGTGATACGGATACCAATTTTATCAAACGTGTAATTGGTCTGCCCGGTGACCGCATTCAGGTTATTGGCGGTATTTTGCACATCAACGGTAAGGCAGTGGACCGTCGGCGCATTGAAGATTTCACATATGTGGATGAGGACGGCAACACCCGTCGGATTGCGCAGTTTATTGAAACACTGCCAAATGGTGTGGAACACCGCATTTTGGAAGAATCCGATAATTTGCCGTTCGACAATACCCGCGAGTATATCGTTCCCGAAGACCATTTCTTCATGATGGGGGACAATCGCGATAATTCCGTGGACAGTCGGCGTTCAGTTGGTTACGTGCCTAAAGAAAATCTGGTCGGACGCGCCACAATTTTGTTCTTTTCTCATGAACCTGACGTTCATTGGTGGGAATTTTGGAAGTGGCCGACATCCATTCGTTTCAGCCGACTTTTCAATGGCGTGAATTAGGGGAGATTATGGCCAAATCACCCTGTAACTCTGCGCAGATACCGGAAGAAGTCTTATCAGAGCTGGAGCAGACATTAGGGCATTCTTTTGCCTCGCCCCAGTTGCTGATGGATGCCTTGACACATCCCAGCCTCAGTTCCGGCTATCGCAAGAAGAAAACGAAAACCAACAAGGCGTCATCTCCGTATGAACGCCTTGAATTCCTTGGCGATAGAGTGCTTGGTTTGGCGATTGCCGACATGCTTCTGCATGCATTCCCTGATGAGCCGGAAGGTGATCTGGCTATGCGTTTTACCGGATTGGTCAGTCAGGAACCGTTGGCAGAGATTGCAACCGAGCTTGGTTTGGGTCGTGCAATCCTTTTAAACGCCGGGACGGTTAAAGAAAATGGTCGGGCCAATGCGTCAATTCTGTCTGATACCTGTGAAGCCGTGATCGGGGCCATGTATCTGGATGCTGGCTTTGACGTTGCCAAAAAATTTGTCAATCGTATCTGGGTGGGTCGGCTTCATACGACTGTTGCCCCACCTAAAGATGCCAAAAATGCCCTTCAAGAATGGGCTCAGGGCAGGGGACTTCCTCTGCCGAAGTACACAGTGCTGTCACAAGAAGGACCGTCACACGCCCCGACCTTTGACATTCAGGTGGAAGTCCTGAACCATGGGAAGGAAACGGCACAGGGCGGTTCCAAACGGACAGCGGAACAAGCCGCAGCAGCTGCCCTTATGGCACGCCTCGCGGAAAAGGATTCATAGGATATGAATGATTACCTCGAACCATCTTCTGATGATCTCAATGACAACGTACCAATGGATCAAGGCGCCATGCGCTGTGGTTTCGTTGCGGTCGTTGGTGCGCCCAATGCCGGCAAGTCTACGCTGGTGAATGCTGCCGTCGGCAGTAAGGTCTCCATCGTTACGCACAAGGTTCAGACCACCCGTTCTCGGGTACGGGGCATTGCCCTGCGGGAAAATACTCAGATCGTTTTTGTTGATACTCCCGGTATTTTTGCACCTAAACGCCGTTTGGACCGTGCCATGGTCGCAGCTGCGTGGACCGAAACTCAGGATGCAGACATTGTATTGCTGATGGTTGATGCTCAACGTGGCCTGTCTGACGATGTTGTTGCCATCATTGAGAGAATTAAACAAAACCGCCCGAAGACGGTTTATCTTGCGTTGAACAAAATTGACCTGATTCCGCGGGAAAACCTTTTGGCTTTGGCTCAGAACGCCAATTCATTGCTGGAATTTGATCAGACCTTCATGATTTCTGCAACTGAGGCGAAGGGCGTTGAGGCGATTTTGGACACTGTTGCCCAAAGTCTGCCGGAAGGTCCGTGGTTGTTCGAAGATGACCAACTGTCTGACATGCCAAATCGTCTGTTGGCGGCAGAAATTACCCGTGAGCAAGTGTTCCTGCAATTGCATCAGGAATTGCCGTATGCCATCACGGTTGAAACGGACGCTTGGGAAGACCAACCCAATGGCAGTGTGCGCATCCATCAAACCATCTATGTCGAACGCGACGGACAAAAATCCATCGTTCTTGGCAAAAGTGGTAGCCGGATCAAAAACATTGGGGCCAATGCCCGTAGGGAATTAGAAGGGCTTTTCGATTGCCGCGTTCACCTTTTCCTGTTTGTGAAGGTCCGGGATCGCTGGGGTGATGACCCTGCCAGATATCAGGATTGGGGCTTGGATTTCAACGCATAAGGCGTGAAAGCTTATAGGTCACATGAATGATTGACTGGGAAGACAGCGCCATCATCTTGGGACATCGCAAACACGGAGAGCATGATCTAATCGTGTCGGCGTTGACCCAATATCATGGCCGTCATTCCGGCCTAGTAAAAGGGGGAGCCTCACGTCGTAAGCGTGGGGTTCTTGAACCCGGTACACTGGTTAGCGTTCGCTGGCACGCCCGATTGGAAGATCATCTTGGCAATTACACCTGTGAATTACAGCATGCTGTGATGCCAGAGGTCCTGACCAGTCCCGGCAGACTGGCGGCTTTGGTCAGTTTATGCGGTGTTTTGGAAACGGCTTTGCCAGAGCGAGAACCACACTCAGAGCTATATTCCCTGTGTGTCGGTGTTGTTCGGGGGCTGATAGCCGATGATTGGGCCGGATACTATGCTGATTTTGAAAGAGGTCTGCTGGAAACTCTGGGCTTTGGTTTGTATTTGGATACCTGTGTGGCGACAGGAAGTGCGGATGATCTTTGCTATGTTTCTCCCAAAAGCGGTTGTGCGGTAAGTGCCGCTGCGGGGAAACCGTATCATGGCAAATTGCTACCCTTCCCAGATGTTTTTCGCAGAGTAGAAGTGGCTGAAGCGACAGATGTTGTGGCGGGACTTGCCGTAACAGGGTATTTTCTGAGGCAACGAATATTTGGCCCGCTGGGGGCACCGTTTCCAGAAGCCAGGGATCGGCTTATACAGCGCCTTACCCGAGGTTTGCCCAGTAATGGTTCGCAGAGTGATTAGGTAAAGATATGACAGCAAAAAAAGCTATTATTCAGGATATTAAGGATGTTCCATTAAGCAACGCCTTAAGTGAAAGGTATCTTGCCTACGCCCTGTCTACCATTGTGTCCCGGTCCTTGCCGGATGTGCGTGATGGTTTGAAACCTGTACACCGCCGTTTGTTGTTTGCCATGCGTCAACTGAAGCTTGATCCGGCAAATGGCTATAAAAAATGTGCCCGTGTTGTCGGTGATGTGATCGGTAAATACCACCCCCACGGTGACTCTGCTGTTTATGAAGCATTGGTTCGTCTGGCTCAGGATTTTGCCGTTCGCTATCCATTGATTGATGGGCAGGGTAACTTTGGCAACATCGATGGTGATAACGCCGCCGCCATGCGGTACACGGAATCCAAGCTGACAGAAGTGGCCCAAGCCCTAATGGAAGGGCTGGATCAGGATGCCGTTGATTTTCGCCAAACCTATGACGGCGAAGATGAAGAGCCAGTGGTTCTTCCGGCTGCTTTTCCGAACTTGCTTGCCAATGGGTCCTCGGGCATTGCTGTTGGTATGGCCACCAATATTCCGCCACATAATGCGGCTGAATTGTGTCAGGCTCTGCGTTTTTTGATCAAAAAACCGAACGCCGAAGTCGTTGACCTGTTGAAATACGTTCCGGGCCCGGATTTTCCTACCGGGGGTATTTTGGTCGATGCGGCTGAAACTTTCCGCCATGTGTACGAAACTGGGCGTGGGGCTATGCGTCTGCGAGCCCGCTGGCAGACGGAAGATCTTGGGCGCGGACAGTATCAAATCATCGTTACCGAAATCCCTTATCAGATTCAAAAATCCAAACTGATTGAACGCATTGCGGAACTTATGGCTGTCAAAAAGCTGCCGCTTTTGGCTGATATCCGTGATGAATCTGCCGAAGACATTCGTTTGGTAATTGAACCGAAAAACCGAACCGTAGATGCAGAAGTCCTTATGGAGCAGTTATTCAAGCTGACCGAGCTTGAAATCCGCTTCAATATGAACATGAACGTTCTGGATGCCAGCGGAGTTCCGGCTGTTCTTAATCTGAAGCAGGTCTTGCAACATTTCCTTGATCACCGCCACGTGGTCTTGGAACGTCGTTCACGTTTCCGGTTAAACAAAATCCGCCACCGCCTTGAAGTTCTTGAAGGTTTCCTGATTTGCTATCTTAACCTTGATGAAATTATTCATATCATTCGCGAGGAAGACGACCCAAAAGCCGAAATGACCAAGCGCTTCGGTTTGACGGAAATTCAGGTTGATGCAATTTTGAATATGCGGTTGCGCGCATTGCGCAAACTGGAAGAAATCGCAATTCAGAAAGAGCATGACGAATTGAGCGCAGAGGCTGAAGGGCTTGAAGCATTGCTTGCGGACGAGGACTTGCGCTGGAAGGCTCTGGATGAAGAAATTGCCAATATTGGCAAGGCATTCAGCCAGAAGACCGCCCTTGGTAAACGTCGCACGGACTTTGGTGAAGTTTCTGAACTGACCGAAGTTCCGGTTGATGCCTTTATTGAAAAAGAGCCGATTACCATTTTGCTGTCACAAAAAGGCTGGATACGCGCCCTAAAAGGACATGTAGAGGTTAATGGCGACACGAAGTTCAAGGATGGTGACGCGCTTGCATTGACGTTGACCGCCTATACCACGGACAAAATTCTGTTCTTTGCATCTAATGGGCGGTTCTACACCCTTTTGGGGGATACGATCCAACGTGGGCGTGGTTTTGGTTCACCATTGCGGTTGCAATTGGATATTCCAAACGATGCCGAAGTCATATCCATGCGTGTGTTGCGTCCTGATGGCAAGCTGTTGATTGCCAATACGATGGGAATGGGCTTTGTCGTGGCGGAGTCCACCGTTGAGGCGCAAACCCGCAGCGGTAAGCAAATCCTTAATCTTGCAGATGATGAAGCCGCAGCATTCTGCCGGGCGATCACTGATGAGACCATGGTTGCAACTATTGGTGCCAACCGTCGTTTGTTGGTCTTTACCTTGGCAGAAATCCCGGAAATGACTCGCAGTAAAGGGGTCATCCTGCAACGCTTTAAAAACGACGGCTTGTTCAAGGATGGTGGCCTGTCCGATATCTGTTTGTTTAAGGCTGAAATAGGGTTCCAGTGGGCAATTAAGGATGGTGTGCGCACCTGTGCTGAGTACGAGAACTGGCACGGCAAACGGGCCCAAGTTGGCAAAACTCCGCCGACAGGTTTCCCGCGCAGTAACAAATTCGGTTTGTAATCCCCACTTCCTTTTTTAAGGCAGTTCAACGGGGAGGGAGGAGGTCACATGACAATTCTTTATGCCATGGACTTGTTCGGGACAGCAGTGTTTGCGATTTCCGGTGGATTGATGGCGGCTCGCAAACGCTATGACCTGTTTGGATTCTTAGTGGTGGGGATGTGTCCCGCAATTGGTGGTGGAACCCTTCGGGATATGACGCTTGGCGCAACCCCGGTATTTTGGATCGAAGACGTCAATTATCTTTGGATCGCCTTGATTACCTCTGTCCTGACGTTTTTCTTTGCCAAGCATATTCGCGAATACACCATGGCTCTATTGATTGCCGACGCCGTTGGGTTGGCTCTGTTCGCTATTGTCGGCGCGCAAAAAGCCATGACATTTCAGGTGTTGCCGGAAATAGCCGTAGTCATGGGGGTTATGACCGCCTGTGTCGGAGGTATGATCCGTGATGTTTTGTGCCGGGAAGAGCCCTTGATTCTGCAAAAAGATATTTATGCGACGGCAGCCATTCTTGGTGCGGGCATATATGTTGTGATGGAAGCTATGGAGCTGAACCATTGGGCGTCCATGCTTGTCGGATTTACTGCGGCACTGGTTTTGCGGGTTGTCGCCATCCGACAAAATTTGTCTTTGCCCGTATACAAAGAAGAAGATGAATGAGGCGCATTGCACCATAGGGCATTGCGTTCCCCTGCGGTGATTTGGTTGGCTATGCAGTGCGGCTGCGTGGTAAATAGAACTCCTTGGCTTTAAAAACGATTTGCTTGCTTATGCGTAAATTCATTGACCTTTCCCACGAATATACGGATGCCATGCCCGTTTATCCGGGCGATCCGGCTGTAACCTTAACGCCAATTGCCGAAATTGCGGCAGATGGTTATGCCGACCATCGGATTTGTGCGGGGATGCATGTTGGAACCCATATTGATGCCCCGGCCCATATGATAGCCGAAGGCGCGTCGTTGAATGATTTTCCTCTAAGCCGTTTTCAAGGTGTTGGAGTTGTTGTTGATGCGCGCGAGCAACAGGTATTGACCGAAGATTTGTTGCAGGGACTGGATATACATCCCGGCAATGTGGTCCTGATCTGGACGGATTGGTCCAAGCACTATCGAACCGATCAATACTATCAAGATTGGCCGTATATGACGGCGGAATTTGCCAACGCATTGGCCGCCAAAGGGGTGTCAATTGTTGGTATGGACACCCCCAGTCCAGATGAAATCGACAGCAGTACGATCCATAACATCTTTTTTGAAAAGGATATTTTACTGCTGGAAAACCTGACCGACATATCGGCTCTCAGGGGGTACAAATTATTTCGGGTTCATGCGTACCCGATAAAATATGCGGCGGATTCAGCTCCGGTTCGTGTGGTTGTCGAAGCCGGTTAATCAGCCTAAAACCATTTCAGCCGTTTGAAAATCAAGACCTGAAGAATAACGATCGTGCCGAGTAGGGCAGAGAACACCCAAAATGCATAGGGGTTGTCTGCGCCCGGTATTCCACCAACGTTAATTCCAAGCAATCCGGTCAGAAAACCAAGCGGAAGGAAAACCGCAGCGATCACCGATAAAATATACATATTTCTGTTCAGTTTATCGGTCAGAATGTTGGACAATTCGTCCTTAACAATTTGCGATCTTTCCCGGATGGCATCCAGATCCTCAATATACCGAGAAACGTGGTTGTACGATTCCCACAAGTGACGCCTATGGTCATCGTTAAACCAATCGATTTCAGCTATATGAAGCTGGTTAATGGTATCCCGTTGGGGTGCCATGTAACGCCTGAAAATAATAGCCTTCATTCGGACATCAATGATGGCTTCCCTAAGTGAAGCATCGGCGTCGTCCAATACTTTTTCTTCAAGATTATCAGTAAGTTCATTCAAATCCGATAAAACCGGTTCCATGCGTTCGAACAGCCTTGCCGTTAGCATGCAGATGAATTCACCCGGATCTTTTGGGCCTTTGCCGTTTTTCAAACGTCCTTCAATATCCCGAACGGTTTTGAGGTAACCTGTGCGAGCCGTGATAATGCGATGCTTATCAACCCATAACCTTATGGAAATCATATCTTCTGGAGACGCATTTTCATTCAGGTTCACACCGCGAAGAATCAGCAGAATTCCTTCATCTATCTGGGCCAAACGTGGTCTGGTTCCTTCGGCTAATAATGCCTGAATGATCAATGGATCTAGGTCAGGTATCTCGTTTTCAAGCCATGTCCGTGTGTCCGGGTTTCTGGCTTCAACATGAATCCAGACCGGGGCTTCACCTTGCATATGTTTGGATATTTCTGCCACGGGGACGGGCGTGCCACCACCGTTACCATCCAAAGAATAGGCAAACAGAATATGCTCAGTCATGCATGCACCTTTGGCTGTTGGCAGAAAGCTTGTCCAGTTCGATCCTTATTATGCTTAGACTTTGTAAGAATTCATAATAAAACCGGGCACCCCAAATGGGGAACCCGGTTTTCTGGCGGATGGGGTGGGATTCGAACCCACGAGACGCTTCCACGCCCGCCGGTTTTCAAGACCGGTGCATTCAACCACTCTGCCACCCATCCATAGGTCATGTGGTCAGGGAGTGAGATACCTGATTGTGATGGATTTGAAAAGCCTATTTCCGTTTTTTATGAACAATATGGGAAAAGAAATTCTGAAAAGTCTTGATACGAAGGCGGGTTCTGACCGAGCATAGAGAAAACAATCGGTAGGCGGGAGGAACACATGCCACTTTCTACGGATACGCCATGGGTCTTGGTTGCTGATATTGGCGGCACCAACGCCAGATTTGCCTCTGTCTCTGCTGATGGGTGTTCCCACCCAAATATTGTCCTGACCGACAGTACCGATGACTTCATGGATGTCTTGGAAAGTATGTTGCCTGTCCTTGGCAATCCGGCACAGTTGAAGGCAATGATACTTGCGGTGGCAGCCCCGGTTGATGGCGATGTTATACAACTGACCAATGCCAATTGGACAATTAACACCCCCATGATTCTTCACCGCTATCCCGGTGTAAAAATTAAATTGGTTAACGACTTTGCCGTGCTGGCAATGGGGTTGCCACATTTTGCCAGTACCGATATTCAAACATTACATGCGGGACAGCCAAGTACACAGGGGAATATGGGCATCATTGGTCCGGGCACGGGCCTTGGTGTTGCCGGGCTGGTTCGAAATCACGACCATGGCTGGACCCTTTTGTCTGGGGAAGGCGGTCATGTTACTTATGCCCCTGAAACCGAACAAGAATGGGAAATCTGCAACAAACTTAAGGAAAAATATGGTCGCGTTTCGGCAGAACGGTTCATAACGGGCAGGGGGCTTTTGGAAATTGCCCAATTGTTGGGTGCTAATGTGGAAACGCCGCAGGAGGTTCCTCGTAAAGCAGAGGTACAAGCCTGTTCATACTGTGCCCAAGCCATGGATCTATTCTTGCGCGGTTTGGGGCGCGTCGCAGGAGACTACGCACTCACAATCAATGCGACTTCCGGTGTGTATATTGCGGGTGGAATTGTTCCCAAATTACCACGTAGTATGTTGCAAATTATGATCGACGGTTTTCAGGATAAGGGGCGTTACACCAAACGCATGTTGAATACCCCCTTGCACTTGATTGTGCATCCTTCACCAGCATTTGTTGGCTTGACCATCTCTGCCAACAAATACCTTAAGACAGAACACGAGCTTTGATTGCTTCGTAAGTGCAGCTATGGCACAAACGGTGTGAGGGACAAAGCGTGAAGAGGTTTGCCGGAAATTGGCAGACTTATGGTGTTAATCTGATTTTTGTGGTGAAACGATGGCTGAAATATACGGTTTCCAATGGATCAAACCTATCCGGCTCCGTAAGTTTTCTCTCTTGTCCTGTTCAATCTTACTTTCGGCATGTGCTGGTCAAACTTCGCCTGAAGATCCACCAATTATTCACAGCAAACCAACGGTTTCCGTGCGCAGTGAACCACTGGAATCAGTGCAAGCTCCTCAGAAGAATCCTCCGTTTTCAACTTGGCTGAAACAAGTTCGTGAGGATGCGGTTCAAAAAGGCATTCGCCCAGATGTGGTTGATGCTGCTCTAAATGATGCGCGTCCTATTCGTCGTGTCATTCAGTTGGACCGTAACCAACCGGAATTCAAACTGACATATGATCAATATATGGACCGTGTTGTTCCATATTCGCGCATCTTAAAGGCACGGGTGAAGTACAAGGAGAACAAGAGCCTTCTGGACCGCATTGGACGTAAATATGGCGTCCAACCACAGTTCCTTGTGGCTTTTTGGGGGGTGGAAACGGACTTCGGGCGAACAACCGGGGGCTTCCCAATTGTTTCCTCATTGGCAACGCTTGCGCATGATGGTCGCAGAAGCGAATTCTTTTACAAAGAGTTAATGCATTCTCTTAGAATTTTGGATGAGCAAAATATCCCATTATCTAATTTTAAGGGTTCTTGGGCTGGGGCCATGGGGCAATGCCAATTTATGCCATCAACCTTCGTCAACTATGCGGTGGACGGCGATGACGATGGTCGGATCGACCTTTGGGGCAGTAAGGCGGATGTATTTTCCTCGGCGGCTAATTTCCTAAGCCAGTCGGGATGGAACTCACAGAATTCTTGGGGGCGTCCAGTTTTGCTGCCCAATAATTTTGATAAGCGTCTGTCAAATGGTGAGGCTTATAGTTTACGGACTTGGGCAGCTCTTGGTGTGAAAACACCGGAGGGTACTCCATTGCCGGACCTTAAACAAAAGGCCGCATTGCTCTTTGCCGATGATGATAAAAATGGTCCCGCATTTCTGGTTTACGATAACTATTTCACCACCCTTAAGTGGAACCGTTCGAAATACTACGCACTGGCGGTCGGGCAGCTTGCAGATGCCATTGTGAACGGTTAGTTTCGTTAACATTCAATTCCGACAGAGGCTCATTCAATGACATTTAAGCGGTTTTCTCCCAACATGATTGCTGCCACGGCCTTGGTTCTGGCGGGTGGTTTGATCCTGTCTGGGTGTGCTGAAAGTACGCTGGTCGCGCACAGTGCAAAACAACTCCGCATGTCAACGTCTCAATCTTCACAGCAAACAGTTTCATCATCTGTCGGTGTCTATAAAGTTGGCTCCCCGTACCAAATTCAAGGGAAGTGGTACACCCCGCATGAGGACTTCAACTACTCTGAAGTCGGGGTAGCCTCATGGTATGGGCCGAATTTCCACGGTAAACGTACGGCAAATGGTGAGGTCTATGACATGCATGCCATGACCGCTGCCCACCGGACTTTGCCATTGCCGTCTATGGTTCGTGTGACCAACTTGTCCAATGGACGTTCGATCGTTGTTCGGGTCAATGATCGTGGCCCGTTTGCGCATAACCGCATTTTGGACCTTTCCAAAGCCGGGGCTCAGGCCTTGGATTTTATCCAGCAGGGTACCGCAAGGGTTCGGGTAGAAATCCTTGCCGATGAAAGCATTGCTTTGAAAGATCGAATTGTATCCGGGAAATATGCAAAAGCACCGACAGTAGCACCTCAACCTGTCCAAGTTGCCGCCGTTCATACAACACCGACGACCAAGCCAACAGCTTACACCGCTGAACCGTTGCCACCGGTTCAACAGCCTGCAAAACCTGTTCCTGCCGTGGCACAAACTGTTATTTCTTCGCCGGAACATTTTATCCAGGTCGGTGCATTTGGTGACGCAACTAATGCAGAACGTTTGAAACAGCGGTTGTCTGTTTATGGTCCGGTACAAATTACGAAGGTACAAACTTCAAGCGGTGTAACCTTGCATAAAGTCCGCATAGGCCCCATCATGGATCAAAGTCAGGTCAACACGATTGTGGGGCAGGTACAAAATCAGGGCTTTGTTGATGCTCATGTAATTCGCCCCAAAACCTGATGTGGGGGGACTAGCGTTTAGGCAATCGGGGCATTAGGTGAGTATGCTCCGTTTCACACACACATTTAAGTAAGATTCCTGTAGAGATGAAAACGCCAGCACACATTCCAAATTTGAAAAAATCGATTTTCCGTTCTTTGGCTCTTGCGGGGGTGATGGCGGTGACTTCCATGTCAACTGCCTCCGCCGCTTTTTCCACCAAGGCACCCCATGCTTATCTTATGGATATGCAGACCGGGGCTGTTTTGTTGAGCAAAGATGCAGAAGAACCGATGGCACCGGCTTCCATGAGTAAGCTGATGACGGTCTATATGCTGCTGGAAAGCCTGCAAGATGGCTATCTGTCATTGGATACGGAGTTCATAGTCAGCGAACACGCATGGCAAAAAGGCGGGGCGAAAAGTGGTGGCTCGACCATGTTCCTGCATCCCAAATCCAAGGTTCGCGTCGAAGATTTGCTGCGCGGTATTGTTATTCAGTCCGGCAATGATGCGTGCATTGTGGCTGCTGAAAACCTTGCTGGCTCAGAGGCAGACTTCGCCAAACGTATGACGGAAAAGGCTCGTCAACTTGGGTTGAATGATAGTCATTTCGCAAACGCAACTGGCTGGCCTGATCCGGGCCAATTGATGAGCGCACGAGATTTAGCCAAGCTTTCCCAACTCATCATCCAACGCTTCCCAGAGTATTATGAAATTTTCTCTGAAAAATCATTTACTTATAATGGGATCAAGCAGGGGAACCGCAATCCACTTTTGTACCGCATGCCAAGTGCCGATGGTCTAAAAACTGGGCATACTGAAAGTTCCGGTTATGGTTTGGCGGCTTCGGCTCAAAAGGATGGACGCCGTCTTATTTTAGTGGTCAATGGGTTAGAAAGTGTCAAAGATCGCTCTGCGGAATCGACGCGTCTGATGACTTGGGGCTTCCGTAATTTTGACAACTATACCCTGTTCAAAAAAGATGCTGTTGTAGATGAAGCCGTTGTCTGGCTTGGTTCCCAGCCAAGTGTCGGCCTGAAACTTAAAGATGATTTGACCGTCACCTTGCCACGCAGTGCGCAACGAAACATGAAAGTTAGCGTGATTATGAATGAAGCAGTTCCGGCTCCGATCGCGGAGGGGGATGAAATTGCTACATTGCGCATTCAAACCGCTGATTATCCAGTAATTGAAACACCCTTGTATGCTTCAGAAAGTGTGGAGCGGCTTGGTTTGACCGGGCGCATGTTGGCTGCGGCAAAATACCTGTTTTGGGGCGTTTCGAAATAAATGACGGTTTATTCCCTTATGCGCGGAGACTCTTCTGGTCGATTCATCACTTTTGAAGGTGGGGAAGGAGCCGGGAAATCTACGCAGATCAAGCTGCTGCGTGATGATCTTTGCGCACAGGGATATGATGTCGTTTTGACGCGAGAGCCCGGCGGCTCTGACGGCGCAGAGGCCATTCGTTCATTGCTTGTTACGGGTGAACCTGATCGCTGGGACCCCATGACTGAGGCACTCTTAATCTTAGCAGCGCGGCGCGATCATATCCGCCGCGTTATTTTGCCGGCATTGCATGCCGGAAAATGGGTGTTGTGTGACCGCTTTTCTGACTCGACCATGGCTTATCAAGGGTATGCCCATGGTCTTGGTCGTGATGTGATTGAGGCACTGTCACAACAAGCCATTAATGATTTTAAACCTGACCTGACTTTCATTCTTGATTTGCCAGTTGAACAGGGATTGATGCGCGCACGAAGCAGATCTACATCGAATGAAGATCGCTTTGAACGCATGAAAGTATATTTTCATCAATCTCTTAGGGCTGCATTTAAAGATATTGCATCAAAAGAGCCTGCACGCTGTTATATGGTAAATGCTGAACAATCGATTGATGCTGTCAGGGAAGAAATCTGGAACCGAATTCAAACTGAAATTGCAACACAGGGCTTAGGCTGATGACTGGTCCTACCACGCCGTTGCACATTCGGAAGCTGATTGGTCATGACGATGCTTGGGCTTCTGTTTCTGATGCCTGGGAGAGTGGTCGATTTGCCCACGCGTGGCTGATCACTGGTCCGAAAGGGATTGGCAAGGCGAGTTTTGCCTTTACCCTAGCTAAGGCTATTTTAAGTGCGCCTACTGCGTCTAATGGTTTATTTGCTGAGGCTGGAGCGAGGGCAAAGCCAGCCTTATCCCGTGATCTTGATGGAAACAGTCCGGTCCTGCATCGGATTGAAAGCAGTGCCCACCCAGATATTTTGGTGGTGGAAAAGGGTTGGTCGGACGACAAACAAACTAAGCGCAGAACTGAAATCGTCATTGATGATGTTCGTGCTGTCGGCAGCTTCTTATCCATGACACCGGCGGAGGGAGGCTGGCGGATTGTTGTTGTTGATGCCGTTGACGAAATGAATCGCAATGCCGCCAACGCATTGTTGAAAAATCTGGAAGAACCACCAAAAAATACAGTGTTACTTTTGGTCGCCCATAATCCTGGTCGCCTTCTGCCGACAATTCGGTCTCGTTGCCGCCGTTTATCTCTGATGCCTCTTTCTGAGCCAGAAATGGAAGAAGGCTTAACTCGTCACTTGCCGGAAAGCTCTGTCCAACGCCGCCAAAATCTTACACAGTTGGCACAGGGAAGTTTGGGGGAAGCCATTTCATTGGCAGAAATGGACGGAGATTCTATGGCGGCGGAGATTTCCGCTCTATTGGAATACTGGCCGAAGCTGAATATTCCACAGGTGCTGGAGTTTGCGTCTAAGGTCTCAGCTGATCCAGAACGCTTCCGGTTATTTTCCGTTTTGCTTGGCGATTGGTTGGCAAATACAATGAAACGCGGGGCAGGGGTCACCGTCCCCGGTTATGGAAACACGTTCGTGCAATCTGTACCTCTTGAACAATGGTTCGAGGTATGGGAAAAAGTCAGCGAACTATTTCGAAAAACAGATGCCGTGAACCTTGACCGCCGCCAAGTGGTGATTTCGGTGTTTCACGCAGTGGTCTCACCGGCTGCAACCTAAACTGTAAAACCATAAGTCTATGGATTGATTAAGGGTGCCGCGCAAAGGTGTCGTCCTTGGGAGTTGAATATGTCAGAAGCCAAAACTTTTTATGTTACGACGCCAATTTACTACGTAAATGACAAGCCGCATATTGGGCATGCCTATACAACGTTGGCCTGTGATGTTCTGGCCCGTTTCAAACGTTTGGATGGTTTTAAAGTCCGCTTCCTGACGGGAACTGATGAACACGGGCAAAAGGTGGAAAAGTCCGCGCAAGCTGCCGGAGTTGACCCACAGACTTTTACCGATCGGGTATCGCAAAATTTCCGTGACCTTGCGAAGGCCATGAAGTTTACCAACGATGATTTTATCCGAACCACCGAAGATCGTCATAAGGCTGCGGCACAAGATATTTGGAAGCGGTTGGAAGAGCGCGGGCAAATCTATCTTGGTGGTTACGAGGGGTGGTATTCAGTCCGTGATGAAGCATTTTTCACAGAGACTGAACTGACCAAAGGCCCGAATGGGGAAAAATTGGCCCCGACTGGAGCTCCGGTCGAGTGGGTTGAGGAACCAAGCTATTTCTTCCGTCTATCCGATTGGCAAGAGCCGCTGCTGAAGTTCTATGAAGAACATCCGGATTTCATTTTGCCGAATTCCCGCCGGAACGAGGTTCTGAGCTTCGTTAAAGGTGGCCTTCAGGATCTGTCGATCTCCCGGACCAGTTTTAAATGGGGTGTTCCGGTTCCCGGCGATGACAAACATATTATGTATGTCTGGCTTGATGCGTTGACAAATTACATGTCTGCCTTGGGCTACCCGGATCAGGATTCTGATTTGTATAAAGAATTCTGGCCCGCCAGCTTGCATATGGTTGGTAAGGATATCTTACGCTTCCACGCCATTTTCTGGCCGGCATTCCTAATGGCCGCGGATTTGCCATTGCCGAAGCGAGTGTTCGCCCATGGCTGGTGGACCAATGAAGGACAGAAGATTTCCAAATCTTTGGGCAATGTCATCGATCCTTATACATTGATTGAAGAATTTGGCTTAGACCAGACGCGTTTCTTCATGCTGCGTGAAGTTCCGTTCGGTTCAGACGGTGATTTTTCCCGTCGAGCCATGATCCAACGTAAGAATAGCGAATTGGCAAATGATTACGGCAACTTGTGTCAACGGGTTTTGTCCATGATTGCCAAAAACTGTGAAAAATCTGTACCACAACCCGGTGCATTCACAGATGAAGATAAGGTATTGCTTCAACTGGCGACTGATGCACTGGGCAAAGTCCGTCATTGCATAGATACTCAAGCCTTTAACGATGCGATTGAACACATCTGGGTGGTTATCCGCGCCGCAAATGCGTATGTGGATCATCAGGCTCCGTGGGCATTGCGCAAAACCGATACGGACCGCATGGGAACTGTGCTTTATGTTCTGGCAGAGACCATCCGCCGTGTTGCCTTGTTGACGCAACCATTTATGCCGGATGCAAGTGCCGCAATCTTGGATCAACTGTCAATTCCGGAAGATGCCCGCACATACGCCACTTTTGAAACTATGCTGGCAGCAGGGACTGAACTGCCAAAGCCGCAAGGTGTGTTCCCGCGGCATGTGGAAACTGAGGAAGAGTAATCATGCTGGTTGACAGTCACTGTCATCTTGATTTTCCAGATTTGTCTGAGGACGAAACTGGTGTCTTGGCCCGAGCACAAAGCTCGGGCGTAGGCCTGATGTTAAATATTGGGACGCGGATGTCTACAGCCGCTGACACAGTTGCCGTTGCAGAAAAATACCTACAAATTTTTGCCACAGTCGGAGTTCATCCGCACCATGCAGCGGAAGAGGGACCAGCTGCCACGTATGATGCGCTGATTAAACTTGCTCAAAATCCTAAAGTCGTTGGTATCGGCGAAAGTGGTCTTGATTTTTTTTATGATCACAGCCCGCGGGCGACACAGGAAGAGGTCTTTCGTCGCCATATTGCCGTGGCGCGGGATCTGGAATTACCAATTGTTGTTCACTCACGCGATGCAGATGACGATATGTTGCGCATCTTGTGTGATGAAATGGCAAATGGTGAATTCAAAGGCGTCTTGCATTGCTTTAGCTCTGGTCCCCAGTTGGCGCAGGGAGCACTGGACCTAGGTTTTTACCTATCTGCATCCGGGGTGGTGACATTCAAAAAAAGCGAGCCACTACGTGAAATCTTCAAAACGGTTCCTTTGGATCGCATCCTGATTGAAACCGATAGCCCGTATTTGGCCCCAGTCCCCAAGCGTGGCAAACGCAATGAACCTGCCTTCGTCGCCTATACTGCACAAGTCATGGCTGATTTATACGACCTTAAAGAAGGCGAATTTGCAGAAAAAACCACAGACAACTTTATGCGACTGTTTTCTAAAATCCCAAGACAGGCGCTGAAGGCTTTATGATGAAAATTACCCTTCTGGGCACAGGTGGCGCAGCGGGCGTCCCCATGATTTCACAGGGGTGGGGACTCTGCGACCCTCAGGAGTCGAAAAACCGCAGGCTACGATCATCGATTCTTGTGGAAAATCAAGACACTGCAATTTTGGTCGATACAAGTCCAGATCTGCGTGAGCAATTACTAAATGCCAATATTCGACATCTGGATGGTTTGATTTATACACACGGACATGCAGATCATACGCACGGTATTGATGATATACGTGAAGTTAATCGACTGATGCGGAACAAGATTCCGACATATGGCCTGCCTGAAACCCTTGATGATTTGAAGCGGCGGTTTGCATATGCTTTCGAGGGATATGATTATGATATCCAAGATACCAATAAAATGATTTTCAAGCCGTGGCTTGATCCCAATCCATTACTGTTAAAAGATATTCAGCAGTTTTCCGTCGCAGGGCAAAACATTACGGCAATTATGCAGGACCATGGCTGGAGCCGTTCATTGGGTTTTCGTTTTGGTGATTTTGCATATTCCACAGATTTAATTTCCATGGAAGAAACAGGTTTTGAAGCCCTTACAGGCCTTAAAGTTTGGGTTGTCGGATGCGTCATGCGCAAAGCTCACACCACCCACGCCAATCTGGAAACCGTATTGTCGTGGGTGGAACGTTTGCGACCGGAAAGAACGATCATCACGCACATGGGCATAGGCATGGATTATGCCAGTTTGAAATCAGAACTGCCCAATGGAGTTGAACCTGGCTATGACGGCATGGTCGTTACCCTTTAAAAACGTAGCTCCGTGTTGTTTCCACGCGCATACCAAGACTGGTGTATTTGTCCAAAAATACCTGACCAAGTGCCTCGAAACCTGCCACGCTAGAGCTCGCATCTGACAGGAAAACGAACTTTCGCACGGTTTCGACGCCAAGAGCGTCCGCCAGATCTGAAACCGTTGCCTGTACACAGTGGCTGAGTGCTTCACCAGCAATGAGAATTTCATCGGCCTTTGCCAATTTTTCCAGCAATTGATTATTCAATTGTGTGCCTTGGTCCGCCGGATCAGGAACTTCTGCCTTGAGCGCACTGTAGTGTTCTGTCCATGGGTTTTCACCCTTGGTAATGTAATTAACGGCTTTTCCTGTGTGCATTTCCCAATTCATAAGGCATTCAGCAATGGCTGGATGTAACGATTGCCCCTGTGTTCCCAACAGGCAATGTGGCGGCCAAATACAAAGCGGGTAGTTTCCGGCAGTTTCCAAGGTTTTTACATAGGACAAAGATCTAGCCATCGTTTCAGGCTTAGCTGGTCGCCAAATTTTGGCCTCAATATCTTTGCCTGAAATAATGGTAAACGGAGCAGGGTGCAGACCGTCCTTATCCTGCCACCACGCAGGATGCGCAATGTCATGCAGGCGATGACAATCCATAGATGCGTGAATGCCGTCGATCTTTGACAAATTATCACCCACAAAATCAGCCAAGCGCAGCATGTCTTCGTGGGCACCGGGAACTGCAAGCGCGCCACAACATGGGCCGTCACAGAAGTCCTGTTGAGCATCAATCAATAACAGATGCACGTTCATAGCTTTCTCCAAATACCATATCGAACTTGGATTGGGATTATCCATTGTCATTGATTAAAACGGAAGCGCCATCCGGGGACTTCCAATCTTTGTCAGACATTTTAGCTCTAATGCATTGATATAAAATGACTTACGCATGAAACATTAAATAGATCTTCATCAATTACATAATATAAATTATGCGACAAATGCTGTATTTGTGAAATCCACAAGGGGTCACGATAATTGGTAAACAAAACGTTAACGTCCCTGCCACACGCGAAGCAGCATGCATTCGTTATGGGTAGCGAACCCACAAGTGCACCACGACATGAGGCCGTCACAGAAATTCTGTACGGAATAAGGATTAGAAAAGCCCGATCGTTTTAAAGCGGCTCAACAAATTGGCGCAGGCTTATAGACCGACCAATATTCCGAAATCACGTCTGGTGTACTGAATAAAATATTGAGGTAATAATCTGACGTTAACGTCGTGTTTTCTGGAATCAGGATCGGCATTGCGCCGTCCTTACTTAAAGCAAACGTATCATAGCCACGGGATTTCATCAGGCATCGCAATGACGCCTGAGTATGCCCATTCTGCGCAAGCCCAAACTCATGCAATTCGGCGATGATAAATGGCACCTTTGCATCACTTAAAATTTCTTCGGCACCTTCCAGCACCAATTGCTCACTGCCTTCTGTATCAATTTTAATGAGTTTGATCTTTTGTAAATCATGTTGCTCGGCAACATGATCCAGCGTTGTTGCCTGCATAGAGATAGCTTCTGGTGCGATCAGGGATTGGTCATTGCCGGGAAATAAACCGGGATTCCACAGTGCATTTCCGCCTTTGTTATCCTTGTTCAGATAGAATTCCACCTGCCCTAATTGATTGCTGACAGGAGCATTAATAACTTCAGCGGTGCCGAGGCGATTCAAAAGCAAGTTCTCTTGTAATCGAAAGCTATTTTCAGGGTCCGGTTCAAAGCAGAAAACGCGCCCTTTTTCGCCGATGAGTGCTCCAGCCAGCACCGAGAAAAAACCGACATTGGCTCCAACGTCTAGAACCGTGTCTCCCGGTTTCAGCGTTCTCATTAGAATTGCGGCGACTTCGGGCTCGTAAAACAAACCACCCTTCAGGAAACTAAGAACTGCCTGCTCATTAGGCTGGGTGTCATCAAAATGATACCGCAACGTTTTGCGGTCACCATGGGCGATAATTTCCAGTGTGAAGGTTTGCATTTGTTGATCACCCCATTATCAGCGAATTCCCAATTCCAAACTCTACGACATAACTCTCTACAATGTATGAATTTCCTTCGCTCCGCTTTCCATTATGTACTGGTGGGAGTATTCTGCCGCCATAAATTGTTTTCTTCGTTTATGAGGCTCCTATGTCAACACCTGCCGCACATCATAACCTGGCTCATCTGGCTGATATTATGGCCCTACTCCGCCACCCCGAACGCGGCTGTCCGTGGGACGTTGAACAAACATGGGAAAGTATTGCGCCACACACTATCGAGGAAGCGTATGAAGTTCATGATGCCATCCTCAATGGCTCTCCTGCCGATTTAAAAGATGAATTGGGTGATTTGCTTTTACAGGTTGTCTTTCATTCTCGCATTGCAGAGGAAGCCGGGCATTTCGACCTGAATGATGTAATTTCTGCCATTTGTAATAAGCTGGTGCGCCGCCATCCCCATGTCTTTGGTGAAATGAAGGTTCAAGACGCAGAAAGCCAGACTGTGAATTGGGAGAATGTTAAGGAAAACGAACGGTCTGACTCTGATGGTGGCCCTGTGTCGGCCCTTGATGGCGTGGCGATGGCCCTGCCCGCATTGCTTAGAGCCTTAAAATTGCAACGCAGAGCTGGACGTGTTGGTTTTGATTGGACCGATCATGCCAATGTTATCGGCAAAATTCGTGAAGAACTCGATGAGTTTGAAGTTGAACTTCGTGCATCAGAGCCTAGTGCAGATCGTTTGGAAGACGAAATCGGGGATGTAATCTTTGCCGTGGCTAACTTGGCCCGTAAACTTGATATCGATCCAGAAGCTGCACTACGCCGCACCAATAGTAAATTTGAGCGTCGATTCAGATATGTGGAAACGCAACTTGAGGCTGAAGGCAAGTCAACAAAAGAGTCATCACTGGACGAAATGGAAGAATTATGGCAAAAAGCTAAGAGCCTTGAAACGCAAGAGGTTTGATTATGATGCACCTCCTTCGTAAGTTTCGGTCCACGCGGCGGTTGTTGGCTGTTCTTTGCCTGCTTCCCTTATTGTCATCTTGTTATGTTCCTGATCAATTTCGTGCAGAAATCCGAATTGCGCGAAACGGTGATTACTCCATGACTTACGATGGTGTTTTGACTTGGGTCCAACTGTATATGGATTTGCGTAGCGGCAAGCTGAGTGGCAAAGCCGCTCAGGATAAGATTGAAATTATACGCCGCGATTTAGCCCGTGATACGCAATTCACAAATATCCGTTCCCTTGGTAATGGTCAGTTCGCGGTGACCTATAAGCGTACTGGCAACTTAGCAACCCGGGCTGGCCTGATTACCTTCATCCGTAGAAATGCGCGTATTCTGGAAATTGATAGCCGTCCAGACGGCAAGGTAACGGTGAAGGCCAATACTCCCAACATGGATAAGGCCCGCCCCTTGGCTGAGGCAGGTTTATTGATCCGTGGGTCTTTGCGCGTCATGTCAGAACTGCGGCTTATGGGGCAGCATAATGCTACGGCTGTATACAAGGACCCCAATACGGATTGGATTGTTTACGATTGGATTATCGACGGTACAAAACCTGTGTATCCGTTGATCCAATTCAGACGGTAATCTTCAGAAAAGCTTACGCAACCAGAACCTGCTGAATGGGGTCCCATTCGCAGGTTTTTTTTGTGACCAACATGGTTTGGCTTTTGTGAAAAATCGGGGAGTAATGCTCGCCTGACATAAGCCGAGCCGTGCCACCCATTTCCTCAACCATCAACACACCTGCGGCATGGTCCCATGGGTATAACGATTTGAAATAGCGAAAATCCATATGCCCTTCACACATCGCCATATAATCATGTGCAGAGCACCCACTTTTCAGCAGTGTTTTAAAAACATCCTGAAACGGTTTTGCCGGGCGACGGCCCATGCACCCAGTCATGGATGATAAGGGGCGATCCTCATTTGGCTTCTGGCTGAGAGCAACATCATTTCGCAATACCCCTTCCCCCCTACGGGCAAAGAACATGCGGTCTTGCAAAGGATCAAACATCCACCCGGCAACGGTCTGCTGCTTATAGACCAAGGAAACAATAATGCCAAAAATGGGGCTGCCTTTGGCAAAGTTTGCGGTTCCATCGATTGGGTCAATAACCCAAACCGGAGCATCCGTATCCAGACATTTGCGGGTGTTGGGGGAATTAAATGCTTCCTCTTCCCCCAGCACCAATGAATTCGGGATAATTTGTGAAAGATTTTTAGTCAGAAATGCTTCCGATTTGATATCGGCTATCGTGACATAATCATCCGGCGAGGTTTTCGTCGAAATGGCGTCTTGATCCAGATTGCAGAAAAACGGGCAAACGATAGTCTCCGCGACATCGCGAATGACGTGTTGCACATTATCTGCAATCCGTTCAGTCATCATTTTCCGGTATACCTTCGCCTGCCATCATGTCCCATCGTGCCAAATCTTCTGGCGACAACAGAACCTGCATTTCGATCCCGTCTTCCGTATCTTGCCGTTCTGTTACTTGTCCTCGACCATATAACCATGCCAGTAAACGACCATCAGCATGGGACAACTGTACAGAAATATTGCGGTGCTGCGCACTAAGGCACTGATCAATCCGCTGTAACAACGTATCAACCCCCTGCCCCCGCAAGGCAGAAACGCAAACCGGACCATCAGGACGCATGGCACGAGACTGCCAGTAAGCCATATCTTCGGCGTCCAATAGGTCAAGTTTATTGGCGACCTCAATGCCGCTTGCCGTGACGGCTTCGTCAATCCCAAGATCAGCAAGAACACCAAGCACGTCAGACTTCTGTGCTTCTGTGTGTGGGTGTGAAACATCGCGCACATGAACAACCAAGTCCGCTTCCAACACTTCCTCTAGCGTTGCACGGAATGCGGCAATCAATTCAGTCGGAAGGTCGGAAACAAACCCAACTGTGTCTGATAATATGATTTCCCGTCCTGAAGGCAAGGCAACCCGACGCATGGTCGGGTCAAGCGTGGCGAACAGCATATCCTCTGCAAACACGTCCGCTCGGGTTAGACGGTTGAACAAGGTAGACTTTCCGGCGTTGGTATAACCAACCAGTGCCACAATCGGGAAAGGAACACGTTTACGAGCCGCACGGTGTAGCGTGCGGGTTCGTTTCACTTCTTCCAGTTCCGCTTTTAACTTTGCAATGCGTTCGCTGATTAAGCGACGATCAAGTTCAATTTGGGTTTCACCGGGTCCACCGATAAAACCAAGCCCGCCACGTTGGCGTTCCAAGTGGGTCCAGCTTCGAACCAATCGACTGCGTTGATATGATAGGTGTGCAAGTTCAACTTGCAGGGTGCCTTCACGGGTTCTGGCGCGCGCACCAAAAATCTCTAAAATCAATGCGGTACGGTCAATAACCTTACAGTCTAGTTGACGTTCAAGGTTACGCTGCTGAATGGGCGTTAGATGCGCATCAAATACAGTCAGAGCAATCTCTTCGGCCTCTATCCGATCATGTAGGGCTTCAATTGCGCCGGTGCCAAGCAAAGTTGCTGGGCGGGGTTTGGCGACGGGCACAACCTCAGCTCCAACGACGATGACGTCGATGGCTTCGGTCAAACCAACAGCTTCCTCAAGCCGTGCCTGAGGATCGCGAATATGGAGGCCAGCTCCCTCTGCATCACGCCCTTTTTTTAGGTAAGGCGTAATAACTAGGGTTCTTGCTGCAGCCTCCGTTTTTTCGGGTTCGTTCATGTAAGAAGTCAAGAAAGCTTAGGCTTTCTCAACATCCTTTTCCGGTTCAAACAGTTGGACCGGCTGCGACGGCATTACTGTTGAAATCGCATGTTTATAGACCAGCTGCGTATGACCATCACGACGCAAAAGCATAGAGAAATTGTCAAACCAGGTAACAATGCCCTGCAATTTCACACCGTTCACCAGAAAAACTGTGACTGGAGCTTTGTTCTTGCGAATGTAATTGAGAAATACGTCTTGGACATTTTGGCTTCGTTCGGAAGACATTGTTATTGTAATCCCTTTGTTTTTGTTATTTGACCGCATCGATGCAGATACGATCAGTTTGGGTTTTAGCCTGTTGAGACATGCTCTGTTTTTGCCACCAAACTTGATAATTCCCGGCAATCGTTGATCACAATATGCGGCGGGTTCTCTGTGTTTGGTGCGTGCTCTCCGTCCCCTTTCAGGAAAATCGAAGTACACCCACCAGCATGGGCGGCCTCCACATCGACATGGCTGTCACCAACAAACCAGATATCGTGTCCTGGGGCAAGTTTTACGCGCTCTAAAAAGCGGAAAATCGCATCAGGTGCCGGTTTATCATGGTCAAGGTCTCCCGCCCCAGCAACAAAAGCAAAGCGTTCGTCCCAGCCAAGGTGGCTCATCTCATCTCTCAGATAGTTACCAGTTTTGTTGCTGACAATAGCAATGGGAATGCCGCGTTGTTCCAACAAATTGATAACATCCTCTGCCCCCGGCAGAAGTGTCAGCATATCCAGATGGCATTTTTCCAATTCTTCATAGAAAACGTCACGAGCCTTGGTCCATTTGTCACCAAATAAAACAGGAAAGCTGTCGCGCAACGACTTTGCAATCCGTTGTTTAGCTTCAGAGATAGACCATGGCTCCTGCCCCATGGCCTTTAGCGTCGCGTTCATCGTATGGATTATGCACGGCCAAGTATCCACCAGCGTATTATCCCAATCAAAGATAACCGCGCTTGGTGCTGACGGTGTGTCCTGTAAAGACAAAACGGGTTCCATCATCTTACCCATGATTTTCGCGAATGTTGGTCGGAACTTTCGGCAGGTTGCCGCCGTCTTTCATCAGGTTCCAATAAATAGTACGCAATTTCGCTACGGTTTCGCCCGGATGCCCGTTGCCAATGGGTTTACCATCGATTTCCAATACGGGTTTAATCCGGGTGGTGCTGGCGGTAATGAAGGCCTCTTTTGCGTTATAGGCTTCCTCTACCGTAAATTTTCTTTCACTAAATTTAATGCCGTTATCCTTAAGTGCCTTCAGGAAAGACAGACGTGTAATCCCACTAAGAATTGAATTGTCGGCCTGACGGGTAACCACCTCATTATCCTTAGTCACGATCCAAGCATTGGTGCAGGATCCTTCCACCACGAAACCATCCCGATCAACCAGCCAAGCTTCATAGCATCCGGCCTCTGCCGCCTTTTGTTTGCACAAAATATTAGGCAACAAAGATACGGATTTGATATCCGGTCGCGTCCAACGAATATCTTCGGTGGTCATGACCTTAATACCGGCGGTCTCAATATCTTCGGCTTTGGGTTGGGCCAGTTTCCGCGCAGTCATAACGATGGATGGCGGCAATAACGGACTTGGGAAGGCATGGTTGCGTGGGGCAACACCGCGAGTAATCTGAATATAGATCAGACCATCTTTAATGCCGTTGCGTGTAATCACCTGACGCATGACCAATTTCATCGCACGCCGAGACATGGGCCATGCGATCCGGAGTTCATCAAGTGAACGGTCCAAACGGTCCAGATGGGGTTCCAGATCAATAAACTGACCATTATCGATGTTTACGACTTCATAAACGCCATCGGCAAATTGATAGCCACGGTCTTCGATATGAACAGAGGCTTCACCATGCGGCACATACTGTCCATTGACATAGGCAACACGCGACATAACGGGACTCTCCTTAACTTTTTCAAATGCTGCGAGTGATCACGTGGTCCATCAAAAGATCACAGTCACGGGAGCCGTTGGGACTTAAATGTAGGTCAGTCGAACTGCGAATAGCTTTTCGACTTTTCGAATGGAATTTTTATCTGCAAACATCACAATACGATCTCCGGCCTGCACTGTGGTGTTGGTACGCGGAATAATCACCTCATCTTTGCGCACGATTGCCCCAAGCAATACACCGTGCGGCAAATTGGCACTGCGAATGGATTTCCCGACCAACTCAGAGGTTTCAAGGGCCTCAGCCTCAATCAGTTCGCCAAAGCCTTCACGAATGGCATGAACCGAGTGAATGCGCCCCTTGCGGACGTGTTGCAAAATCGTTGAAACGGTGATGTCTCTGGGGTTGATTGCCGTGTCGATCCCGAGCACCCCGGTTAATTGGACATATTCGGCCTTATTGGTCAGAGCAATTGCACGTTTCACCCCCTGACGCTTCGCCAGAAGTGCCGACAGAATGTTGGTTTCATCATTATCAGTGATGGTGATGACCGTGTCTGCATTGCGAATACCGGCTTCGTCCAAAATTTCCGTATCCAGAACATCGCCATGTATAACCACGGACTTGGATAAAGTTTTTGCGGCATGCTCCGCCTGCTCGGCATCTCGCTCAATCAGTTTGCAATTGAATTCCTCATCATGGTCTTCAAGATACTGGGCCAGAGCAATGCCGACATTCCCGCCACCAAATATAACGACCCGCCGCGATGTGTTTTGATCTTCGTAGCCAAAGATGGCAAGCGCGCGGCTAACCTTTGTTGTATCGGACGTGAAATAAACTTCGTCGCCCGGTTCCAAAATGTCATCTCCGCTTGGAACCCATGCATGACCATTTCGGACAATGCCAAGGATCACAATTGATAATTCCGGGAAGATTTGTGATAGCTGTCGCAAGGGCGTATGAACAATTGGACATTCTTTTGATGCACGCGCACCAACCAACCGTACTTTATCATCGCAAAGCGGGATGACATCCAGTGCGCCTGGAACCTCCAGCAGCCTGAACACGGATTGAGCAACCTCGTACTCAGGGGAAATGATCACGTCAATCGGCATATTCTTGCGGCTATACAGATTCGCCCACATCGGGCTGAGATAGCTTTGTGACCGCACACGTGCGATTTTTGTCGGAACGTTAAACAGGGTATGGGCCACCTGACAGGCAACCATGTTGATTTCGTCAGCCGGTGTAACCGCGATCATCATGTCCGCCGTGGCAGCCCCGGCCTGTTCCAGAGTTTCCGGGTGGGCAGCATGACCAACCACAGCTTGAACATCCAGTTGATCCTGCAATTTTCGGATCAAGTCTGGACGACGGTCAACAACGGTGATGTCCACATCTTCGGATGCAAGATATTTGGCAATGTTAAAGCCAACTTGACCTGCTCCGCAAATAAGCACACGCATTTTATATTCCTTTATGCATCCCGTGCATGTTCATCAGCAAAGATACCCAAGGTTTTGAGTTTCCTATGCAATGCCGAACGCTCCATACAGACAAAATTCGCGGTTTTGGAAATGTTGCCACCAAAGCGAGAGAGCTGGCTGGTCAGGTAGTCTTTTTCAAAAAGCTCACGTGCATCCCGCAAAGGCAAGGCCATAATTTCCGCAGAATATTGGCTATGCAACGTGACAGGCGCACTTGCCCCAATTTCCGGGGGCAACATATCCGCTGAAATGACGTCTAATCCGTTTCCCGGCGACATAATTGTTGCCCAATCCATAGCATTTCTTAACTGCCGAATATTACCGGGCCAATCATACCCCCGCAGGGCAACAAGAGCATCTTCTCCGAGTTTCCGTACTGGGGCACCCGCCTGCGCTGCTGCTTTTTGTAAAAAGGTATCCGCTAATTCCGCAATATCGTCCTTACGATCCCGCAACGGTGGCATAGACAAAGGGACTACTGCTAACCTGTAATACATGTCTTCCCGGAAAACACCATCAGCGATGCGCTGTTGCAGATCCTTATTGGTCGTCGCGAGAACACGCACATCCACCTTGACGCGTCCATGTCCCCCCAGACGTTCAAAAGTCTGATCCTGAAGGACGCGAACAATTTTACCTTGGGTTTCCATGGGCATGTCGGATACCTCGTCCAACAACAACGTGCCGCCATGGGCCTGCTCAAAAAATCCGGGGTGCCCGGGGGCATCCGGAGCCAAAAAACCGGGCTCCATACCAAACAATTCACGTTCCATGCGGTCGGGATGCATGGTTGCACAATTCACAACGATGAAAGGCCCATCCGCACGTTTCGAGAGCGCATGGATCTGTCGAGCCGCGATTTCTTTCCCCGAGCCTGCCGGACCGGAAATCAATACACGTGAATTGGTTGGGGCAACCCGTTCAATCAACTGCCGAACCTGCTGAATAGCAGGAGATTTTCCAATAAGGTCAGCAGATGCATCTGACATGGCACGTAAGGTGCGGTTTTCCATACGCAAATGGTTGGCTTCCAAAGCCCGCTCCACAACGTGAAGCAACCGCTGCATCTTGAACGGTTTTTCGATAAAGTCGTATGCACCTTCCCGTAAAGCCGCAACTGCGGTTTCAATGGTGCCATGCCCACTGATCATAACCACAGGCACATCTGGATCGCGGCGACGAATTTCCTGAAGAATTCCAAGCCCATCCAAACGGCTGCCTTCCAACCACACGTCAAGGATGACCAAGTGCGGGCGGCGTTCCTTTATAGCTGTCAGGGCCTCATCCGCATTGGCTGCCTCTCGCGTATCGTATCCTTCGTCTTCAAGGATACCGCTGACAAGCATGCGAATGTCATCTTCATCATCAACAACAAGGATATCAATAGACATCTGGGCTACTTATGACCTGTGTAATCAAACGGTTCTATATTCATTCAGTTGCGGTATTGGATGGTGCAACTGACGGCTTAGGAAATTCCATGACAATCCGAGCCCCAAAAACAGGACTTTCTGATCCTGTACTTTGTTCTGCATTGTCGTCGAGTGCGACGTTTCGATCAAGCATCAGAAGCTTGCCGTTGTGATCTTCAACGATTTTTTTCACAATTGCCAAGCCAAGGCCTGTTCCTTTCTTGCGGGTCGTCACATATGGATTGGTCAGGCGTTCACGCCCTTCTTTGGGCAAACCGATGCCGTTATCCTCAACGGCGACCCGAACAATGTCATCAACACTGTCGACTGTAACAATGATTTCCCCTACGGGATCTGGTGCTTTATGCAAACGCGCGTCAACGGACTCGATTGCATTTTTCAGAATATTGGTAAGCGCCTGGGCAATCAGGCCACGATCACAGATAATCGTCGCGGCCCCGCCAGACAAGCGCAATTGGATAGATAATTGTGGAAATGCCGTTTGTTGCAGGACCACAGCCTCTTGCGCCAACAGCGCAAGATTGTCTTTGGCAAACTCCGGTGTCGGCATCCGGGCAAATGATGAAAACTCGTCAACCAAGCGGCGGATATCATCCACTTGACGAACGATGGTATCCGTACACTTGCGAAATACCTCGACGCCATCGACCACTTGGGATTCATATTTGTGCTTAAGCCGTTCAGCGGACAGTTGAATCGGTGTGAGGGGGTTTTTGATCTCATGGGCAATCTGGCGAGCAACATCAGACCATGCCGCAGCCCGCTGAGCCGTTTGTAGCTCAGTAATATCATCGAATGTCAGCACATAACCAATCACCTGATGATTGGCATAATCCGCACTGACACGCAGCAACAATACCCTTTCATGACCATCTCGATAGATAGACACAGGTTTTTGTTCGCTTCGATCATTACTATGGCGCATTTCGGTGAAGGCTGAACCAAGGTCGGACGCCACATCCGAAAGCATACAACCGATTGCATTTTCTGAGGACACAGCCAGAAGAGAAGCTGCTGATGGATTGATGGCGCGAATACGTCCGTGTGCGTCCAAGCCGATCACACCAGCGGAAACCCCGGTCAACACAGCCTCTGTAAAACGGCGACGTTCATCCAATTGCTGGTTGGCTTCCAACAGGTCTTCACGTTGGTCGGAAATCTGTGAAATCATTCGGTTAAATGTTCTGGAAAGCAAACTGATTTCATCAGTATAGGCATATTCTTTAACCCTATGCGTTAAGTCGCCCTTTCCGGCTTTCTCAGCGGCACCAATCAATTCACTAATGGGTTGGATCAACTGATTGGATAGAGTTAACCCCAGCCACATTGCCGCCAATAACAGCAACAGAGAAACAAGGATGTATACCAAGGTAAAGGTCAATTCCACGTCCCAGCGACGGATTTCCAACGCCTGAAACGCCTGCACCGCATCTTGCGCTTTTTCCATATGCGCAATGACAGTCGCATCGACAAATCGACCAATATACAGGAAATATTCCCCGGCACTCATGACATCAAGACGAATCAGGGCACGGACCCTGTCGTCGTCGTCACTGGTCAACAGGGCAACTTCTCCGCGTTGGGCTTTTTCAATTGCCCAAATCGGCACATCTTCGGAACGGAGAGAAAACGTAAAACCTGCCCGAGCAAGAACTTGTCCGCTCCGATCAAAAATCACCGCTTCACTTAAGCCACGTTCCAAAGTTTCCTGACGCATAAAGGCATCCATGCGATGTTCGGAAAAGGACATACTTGTCCAGCTTCTGGAAACGCCTTGCGCTAAGGATAACGCATCGGTTGCAACGGCTTGCTGATGCTCTTTCAAGTAGGCTTCCGCTACAACCAGTGACTCATTAACAGCCAGCCGCACGCGATCGCTAAACCATTCCTGCAACCCGTTATGGAAGAAAAATGCCGAAAAAGTCCCGACAAGAATGGTTGGCACGACAGAAAGCAAAGCAAAGGTCAAAACCAATCGGCTTTGCAGTCGTGATCCGGCGGCTCCGCTTCTGCGTTCCAAATACATCAGGATCAGTCTGCGCCCCACTACGACACTAAGGGCCAGCAAAAAGACAAGATCCAGATACAGGAACAGGAATGTTTGATCCGGCGAAGTTCTGAAAGGTCCGGTATCAAACAGTGCTGCCATGGTCAGCACACCGGAAATCAATGCTCCGATTGATAAGGCAATAGCAAACCGCCGCGCCAAACGCATCCGGCGCGCCCACAGGCCAAACTTCATGCCAAGTCTATGGGTTTTATTCGGAGACGGTGCTACGGACATTCATCACCATTCGTAAAATACATCAGAATTATGGGCAGACGCCAAACGGGGCCTTACTTTACGCCGCGAACAACCTGAATGTCCAACTCCCGAATCTTTTTACGCAACGTGTTTCGGTTTACTCCCAACACATGCGCCGCCTTAATCTGATTCCCACGGGTTGCATCAAGGCACAAGGAAATTAACGGGCGTTCAACTTCACGCAAAATACGGTCATAAAGTCCGGGGGGCGGAAGGTCATCATCATGTGCGCCAAAATATTCGCGCAGATGTCGCTCAATAATGCCACTTAGTCCTTCATTTTCCTGATTATCAGAGTTATGGGCAGAACTTCCTGTTGTCGACAGTTCCGCTTCAATGGAATCAATTTCGATAGTTTCCTGTGAATACAATGCTGCCAAACGCCGGATCAGGTTTTCCAATTCACGAACGTTTCCGGGCCAACGATGGGATTGCAATCGTTCAATTGCTTGTGATGTCAATGTCTTGTGAGGCAACCCTTCTTGTGCCGCCATATTCATGAAATGTGTGACCAGTTCCGGGATGTCTTCTGTCCGTTCGCGCAATGCCGGTAAGCGAATTGGCACTACGTTTAAACGGTAGTATAAATCTTCCCGGAACAATCCCTGTCGGATTTGTACGCTTAAATCTCGGTGAGTTGCCGCGACGATCCGAACATTGGCGCGAATTGGCGTACGACCACCAACCGTCGTGTATTCACCTTCCTGCAATACACGGAGTAAACGAGTCTGTGCTTCGGGTGGCATATCGCCGATTTCATCCAAAAACAGGGTTCCCCCCTCGGCCTGTTCAAAACGCCCAACAGAACGAGACGTCGCACCGGTAAAAGCGCCCTTTTCATGACCGAACAACTCACTTTCGATCAATTCCCGCGGGATAGCCGCCATATTCACCGCAACAAATGGCCCATTACGTCGTTTGCCGTATTCATGCAATGCTTTCGCCACCAGCTCTTTACCTGTGCCGGATTCACCGTTGATCATCACGGTCAAGTCCGTCGTCATCAAGCGGGCCAGTGTTCTATAGATTTCCTGCATAGCCGCAGATCGACCGATCAAAGGCAGGCGTTCTTCCGCCTCTGCATTTTCATATAGCCGCGATGAAACAGCAGGCGTTGTGAGCGCACGTTGAATAACACTTTGCAGCTCTTTGATATCAAATGGTTTTGGCAGGTACTCAAAGGCGCCGCGTTCGGTTGCCTTCACCGCTGTCAGCAGGGTGTTTTGCGCACTCATAACGATGATACGCAAATCTGGCCGCAATTTTTTGATCCGAGGAATTAGGTCAAGACCATTATCATCCGGCATGACAACGTCAGTGACAATCAAGTCACCTTCACCATCTTCGACCCAGCGCCACAAGGTCGCGGCATTCCCGGTGCAGCGGACATCATACCCTGCTCTGGACAATGCCTGTGATAGGACGGTTCGTATACTGCGGTCATCATCTGCAACAAGTATAGTCGGGGTTGTCATTGTATAGGCTTACCTTGCAGGGGGTTATCAGGCTACGGGTAACATAACGCGGAAGATGGTTTTTCGGGGTTGGCTATCAAATTCGATAATCCCACCGTGATCATCGATAATTTTTGCGACCAAAGACAGGCCAAGACCGCTTCCAGAAGATTTGGTCGTGACAAAAGGATCAAAAATATTCTGGCGAAGGTCTTTAGGAATGCTGCCACCATTATCTTGCACCTGCACGACCAACGGCACATGCTGTGTTCGGCTGGATCCTCCGGGAACTGCAAGACGGATACCGTGCTGATAATTTGTAGTCAGAACAATCTCGGGGGCCTCGCTTGGGCAGGCTTCTGCAGCGTTCTTAATCAGGTTGAGAAAAACCTGAATCAGTTGATCCCTATCACCTAGGACGGGCGGCAATGATGGATCATAGTTTTCAACGATTTTAATTCCTTTAGCAAAACCGTTTTCCGCCACCCGACGCACGTGTTCCAGAACTTGGTGGATATTAACCGGGTTTCTAATCAGGTTCGGCTTATCAGAGAACACATCCATACGATCAACCAACGTCACAATGCGGTCGGTTTCATCACAAATCAGTCGTGTCAGAGTCCGGTCCTCATCGGCAACAGTCTGCTCAAGAAGCTGAGCTGCCCCACGGATGCCGGATAAAGGGTTTTTGACTTCATGCGCCAGAATCCTGGCCATTGCAGTTACGGAACGGGCCACGTTTCTGTGGCTCAACTGCTGTCCAATTTTCTTGGCAATGGAATGCTCATGAATGGACAAAATCACCCACTGCAAATCATCGGACACCGGGGCGACCTGTAAGGTGACACTACGCACCCCGGTGCGTGGGGTATCCAATTCCACGCCATATTCAGAGAATAGGCAGTGTTCACGTCGGCATTGATCCAAAAGCACAAATGCAGGGCTGTCATTTGGGACAAAGGTATCCAAAGCCTCACCCACCATGTGGGTCCCACCGGTTTGAAACAGACTTTCCGCGCTGGCATTGACATAAATGATCGCATTTTCATCATCCACCACAACGACGGCTTCAGGTAATGCATATAGAATATTCAGCATGTCATCAGCTTTCAGCGGCTGCTGACCTTTCGGCGATGGCGGACTATTTTTCGGCATTGCCTACCTGCTCCCTAAACTTTCCCAAAACCATGGGATTGACCAACACACATGAATTCGTGTTCAGTCTGAATATTCAGATCAAAGATTTGTCTGATCAAAGCGCGCGTTTCTTGGCGTGTTGCTGCCGTAAATATTTGTTCGCGAAATGCAGCAGCCCCTGCCAAGCCGGACAAGCCCCAAGCAATATGCTTACGCGCCATTACCACCCCATTATGGGGTCCGTATGCAGATATCAATAGGTCAGCATGCTCCTGTAACAGGCCATGCCGTTCTTCCAAAGACGGCTCTGCCGGGTGCTGACCCGTTTTCAATCCCGTTGCAATATGACCGACCAGCCATGGCCTTCCGCATGCAGCACGACCAACCATTACGCCCTCGGCTCCGGACTGCTCCATTGCCAATTGGGCGGTTTTCGTGTCGCAAATATCACCGTTTACAATGACTGGTACTGACACAACATCAACGACCGTCTTTACAGCCCGCCAATCTGCCTGCCCGCTATACAATTGCATTCGTGTTCGACCATGGACCGTAATCAGGCACGCGCCCGCGTCTACGACCTTTGAAGCAAGGCTTGGTGCATTCAGGGAATTTTCATCCCAGCCCAGTCGCATTTTCACAGTCACGGGCACGTTTATAGCCTTAGTCACCGCGTTGACTACAGCGACAGCATTAGCTTCGTCCTGCATCATGACCGCCCCGCCGCCGGATTTTGCGATTTTGCGGGCAGGACACCCCATATTGATATCAATAACCGCAGCCCCGCAATCCACAGCAATGCGGGCAGCCTCCGCCATCATTTTGGCATCGCCCCCTACAAGCTGAACAATCAGGGGATGTTCAGCGGCAAAATCTATGCATCGTTTTTGCCGCTCAGCGCGTCCATATTGCATCATACTGCTGGCAAACATTTCCGATGCAATCAGCGGTGCGCCGTACCTGCGGGCAAGCAAGCGAAAAGGCGCATCGGTCACACCAGACATCGGCGCAAGAATCACTGCTGGGTCGGCTTGAATTGGGGCAATTGTAATGGGCATGCATCCGCCAATCATTGTTCCTGCCCATTGCACCCAATCCACGGCAAAAGCGCAAGGAAAATCCAGAAATTTGACTATTTTTTTGGCTATTTTACGGTTCCGGCTTTCGCCTGCCCGGTTTTTGCACAAAATTTAGCGCAAAAAATGTAGTGCTTTGCGTCACTCTGGAAAAAAGGAAATTGCCCTTGGCTCAGTCCGCTGGTCAGGATACCGTACAACATCAGTAATTTTCATGAGTATGGGGGACCACATGAAACGATGTGTGGCTTTGGTCGTTGCGGCCGGACGCGGTCGACGCTTTGGCGGAGATATTCCAAAACAATACAGGCAATTGGGCACTGACCCCATGCTGCGTCACACCCTTGGTCGACTGGCATCGCACCCGGACATTACCGAAGTCCGCACTGTCATTCATCCAGACGATATACAGTTATACGAAGCTGCATCAAAAGGCCTTGGTCTGGCCCCGCCTATAATGGGCGGCGAAGAACGTCAGGATTCCGTTCGCCTTGGCCTACAAGCTATTGCCAATAACACCGCCCCAGACTGGGTGTTGATCCACGACGGCGCCCGACCATTTTTGCCATCAGGATTGATTGATCGCTTGTTGGATACATTGGAGCACAGCGACGCTGTCGTCCCCGCCCTGCCCGTACAAGATACGTTGAAGAAATATACCAAGGATGGGTGTGAAACCGTATCCCGCGAAAATGTATGGCGGATTCAGACACCTCAGGCTTTCAATTTTAATAAAATCCTGAGCGCTCACCAAAAGCTTCAAGGACAATCCCTGACAGATGATTCCAGTGTTGCCGAAGCCGCCGGAATGAAAATTGATCTGATTGATGGTGACATCCGTAATTTTAAAATCACCAGCAGCGATGACCTTGACCGTGCGCGCGCTATGATGCAAGGACCAGAGGAAACTCGCACAGGTTACGGGTTCGATGTTCATAAATTAGGTGAAGGAAATTCAGTAACCATTTGCGGCGTTGTTATACCACATGAGCAAGGGCTTCTTGGACATTCTGACGCGGATGTTGCCTTGCATGCCTTAACGGATGCTTTACTCGGCACTATTGCAGCCGGGGACATCGGTCAACATTTCCCGCCATCAGATATGAAATGGAAAGGTGCGGCTTCCGTACTGTTTGTAGATCGGGCCGTCGCCTTGCTTCGCGCACGGGGAGCCCGCATCATCAATGCAGACATTACCATTTTGGGGGAAGCCCCGCGTATTGGTCCGCACCGTCGCATGATGACCACACGCGTTGCTTCACTTCTTGGCATTGATAATGGTCGGGTTGGCATCAAAGCCACGACGACCGAGCAGCTTGGCTTTGTTGGGCGACGCGAAGGTTTGGCAGCGCATGCGATTGTAACTGTTACGTGTCCGGCTTCAATTACCTAAAGCGGTCTCTGCTTCATCGCCTCCAAGGGTTTGATCAGAAAGCCACTGCAAAAACGATGCGTTGCCGTTCTCAAGCGGCAACGCGACAATGCACGGACAATCGTAACTGTGCAAGGTGCGTATCTTTTGCTCTAAACGCGAGAACAGGTCCTTACGAGTCTTCAACAACATAGAGCACTCTTGATCTGTCTGCACAGAACCATCCCACCAGTACATGGATTTAACGGGTCCCAGAATATTTGCGCAGGCCGCCAAACGATCTGAAATAACGGTACTTGCAATTTTCGTAGCTTCCATTTCCGAAGACGTTGTCACGTAAACAAGGCAAAATGAATTTGCTGTAATCGACATATGAAACTCCTGTTCTTTATGGTTTGCCGCATGGACAACACCTACCTGAACCGTTTACAGTATGTGTCTTAGTTGCGATTTCGCCAAGACAAGAGGCACGTATGACGTCGAACACTTCTCACGTATCTGACAGCGAAACGACATCTGATCAGTCATCACCGACAGCGGCTCAAAAAAAATGGTTAGAGCGCGGTTTACAGCAGGCTGGCGGAAAATTACCCCTATTTGACGAAAGTGGTCGCCGTATCAGTCGGCGGATTGTTCAGACTTGCCTCGACAAAGGTTGGGCAGAGCCTTGGTTTTTCAATAAGTTAAAACCAGATTGGTTGGTCTGCCGCCTAACAGAGACAGGGCGACAAATCGCATCTAAATAAAACTGCAAATGAAGTTAACGCAAAACACACCGAAAATTGTAGCGTACTGTGCGCTAGCAACATGGAATTAACGCATAATTAACCAAATAAAAAATGCACCATTAAAAAAGAAGCAAAAAAACTACCTTAACCCCATAAATAAACACTTGATGTTTATTTATTTATGGAATATATAATTCCTGCGTTTCTGTCGCTGAAACATTCATGATCTCCGCCTTGGCGGTATACCACGTTTTTTCTCTTCGACAATTGATACGTTTAAAGCAGTGCAAGTATCTCTCTTGCATTCTCAGTCATTTCGAAAGGAAAAAAAATGGCTACTGGTACAGTGAAATGGTTCAATACCTCCAAAGGATTTGGCTTTATCGAACCTGATGATGGTTCTAAAGATGCATTTGTGCACATTTCAGCAGTTGAGCAATCCGGCCTGTCTGGACTTAACGAAGGTCAACGGGTTTCTTATGAACTCATTGCGGGCCGAGGTGGCAAAGTTGCGGCAGAAAAACTGACGCTTGCTTAAGAAGCAAACATCATACGCTATAAGAAAAAAGCCGGGTATATCCCGGCTTTTTCTTGTCTATATACACAAACCAAAATTGACAAAAAAAATCAGCCCCCCTAAGGCTGCTGAACATCAATACAAGAAATATTTAAATATTAAAAACGATCAAACCACAAACTTAATTAAAAGCTAATGGTCGGAGCGGCGGGATTTGAACCCACGACCCCCAGCACCCCATGCTGGTGCGCTACCAAACTGCGCCACGCTCCGACATCTAATGACCATCGCCACCAGAGGAGGCGCACTATAGCCCCCTCCCTCTTTATAGGCAAGAGGTCAAATGCAATTACCTCTGCTTTTTCAAAACAATAGGCTCAAGCATTTTCAAGGGCTTGATCTAACGTCAGCTTAAGAGCTTCCAATTCATGAATTGCTGACTGGATTTCTTTGCGCTGATTCTCACTTAGGGTACAGGACAAATCCGCAGCCTGTTCATCAGAAGGCTGGTCAAACGGCAAATGCGGTTCGTTTGTCTCTGCTGCAGTTGGCAAGTTCTCAATTGGATGGCCTGCCTCTGCGACAAACGCGTCAACACCCTTTTCATCCAAAAGACGCTGCACACCTTTGATCGTGAAACCATCCTGATATAGACGATCACGAATGGTCCGCAAAAGCTGTACATCCTCAGGGCGGTAATAACGGCGCCCCCCGCCCCGCTTCAGCGGTTGCACGGCATCAAAGCGAGTTTCCCAAAATCGCAGCACATGTTGCTGTAGATCAAGTTCTTTAGCGACTTCACTGATCGTTCGGAACGCACCGTCAGACTTCTTGCTGCGTCGACCATTCGCCACAGTGCTGCTCATAATAGTACCCTATTTGAAATAGCAACCGCACAATTGCGGAAATTATCAATCCTCGTTAATTCGCGCCTTTAGCAGCTGCGACGGTCGGAAGACCAAAACTTTACGTGGCAAGATCGGAACCTCGTCACCAGTTTTTGGATTACGGCCAATCCGTTCGCCTTTGCTGCGAACAGAAAAACTGCCAAAAGAAGAAATCTTCACAACGTCTTCTTTTGCTAATGCTTCGGAAATTTCTTCGATAACCATTTCCAGAAGATCGGCGGACTCGTTCCGCGACAAGCCTACTTCCTGATAAATCGCTTCGCTGAGGTCTGCGCGTGTCATCGTTTGTTCACTCATGCGAACCTCCATACGTGTTCAGTGCCTCACAAAAGATTACCAACCACAAAAAAATGCGGCAATATCAAAATGGTGAGGAATTTCATAATTTCAAAGAAAAAACAAAAAAAGCCACCCATCGTTGGGTAGCTTTTTTTGATAATTGCGTAACAGCCTAACGTTTTGGCGTCAAATCAGAAGCGCACCAAAGCCGCACCCCAAGTAAAACCACCACCCATGGCTTCCAGAAGCAACAACTGTCCACGCTTGATTTTTCCTTCCTTCACGCCTGCACACAGGGCAAGCGGGACGGAAGCCGCAGAAGTGTTCGCATGATCCTCAACAGTGATGATGATGCGCTCCGTCGGGATACGGGCTTTCTTCGCTGTTCCAAGTAGAATCCGCATATTGGCCTGGTGCGGGACCAACCAATCAAGGTCAGGACCAGTTAATCCATTATGTTCCAAGGCTTCTTTCACGACGGAAGCCAGATTAACAACGGCATGACGGAAGACTTCTTTACCTTCCATATGCACGACGCCGACTTCCTTGGAACTGGATGGCCCACCGGTAGAGTGCAGAAGGTCACGGTGACGACCATCAGAATGCAGGTGCGTGGACAAAATACCCGTATCCGCGCTGGTCCCTTCGCCTTCAGTGGCTTGCAGGACTACCGCCCCCGCGCCATCACCGAACAAAAAGCACGTATCACGATCCTGCCAATCCAGAATACGTGACATGGTTTCTGCACCGATGACGATAATGTTCTTGGCTTCGCCGCCACGAATAAACTTATCAGCGACCGACAAACCATACAGGAAACCGGAGCAAACTGCCTGAACGTCAAATGCACAGCCCTTGGTCATGCCGATTTTGGCCTGAACCCTACACGCAGTAGATGGAAACGTATCATCAGGGGTCGTTGTGCCAACAATGACCATATCAATGTCATCAGCCGTCAATCCTGCATCTGCCATGGCCTCTTTTGCGGCATGGGATGCCAGATCCGACGTTTTTTCATCATCGGCAGAAATATGGCGCTGGCGAATACCGCTACGCTCTCTAATCCATTCATCAGACGTATCAATGACCTTGGCAAGGTCATCGTTTGTGACTACCCGTTGCGGCAGATAAGCCCCAACGCCGGCAATTCGAGAACGTATAATCGTCATACAGCCTGTACCTCAGCCGTTGGTGATTGCGTGTGCAGTTTTTCAAGATCAGCACGAATGCTGTCATTAAAACCGTGACGTATCATATCGACAGCGACACCGATGGCATTGGCAAAACCAAGTCCATCTGTTCCGCCATGACTTTTGACAACGATACCATTCAGACCAAGGAACATAGCGCCATTGTAACGGCGAGGATCAGTGCGATGACGGACCCTGTTCATAGCCGGACGAGCAAACACATAGCCCAGCTTTGCCAACAATGAACTCTTGAAAGCTTCCCTTAGGAAACGGCTCATGACCTTTGCCGTTCCTTCCATGGTCTTTAGGGCTACATTGCCAGTAAACCCATCCGTAACGACCACATCAACTGTGCCGATGCCGATGTCGTTACCTTCCACAAAGCCTTTAAAATTCACAAGGCTCTGATTATTGCGCAGAATTGCAGCAGCTTCTTTGACTTCATCGCGGCCTTTTTGCTCTTCCTCACCGATATTCAGAATACCGACTGTCGGATTTTCCAGAGCAAGAAGACTTCTGGCGAATAAGGTTCCCATCAGGGCAAATTCAACCAGATTATTTGCATCGCATTCCGTGTTCGCACCCAGATCAAGCACAACACTTTCACCGCGTTGCGTCGGCATAAGCGCCGCAATCGCAGGACGGTCAATCCCCGGCACAGTCCGAAGCGTTAACTTGGACAAAGCCATCAACGCGCCAGTGTTACCGGCAGATACGACACCATCGACTTTTCCGTCCTTAACCGCACGGATCGCCTGAGCCATGCTGGATTTCCGACCACTGCGAACAGCCACAGACGGTTTGTCCGTATTGCTGATGACGTCGGGAGCATGGCACAGCGTGACAATGTCAGCGATGCTTTTGTACTGTTTATCGAGAAGCGGACCCAATACGGTCTCATCACCGTAGAGCAGGTAGCGTACGTCAGGATGGCGTTTACGTGCGAGTACAATGCCGTCCAGGACAATACCCGGCGCGTCATCGCCGCCCATTCCATCCAGCGATAGCGTGATGGATTTAGACAATGGACCCGTCCTTCTCGATCAAACAGAATACAGCGAGCGTCTAAAAAGAATTAGACAGCTTCAGCAACAACTTCGCGGCCGTCGTACTGACCACAGGATGCACAAACGTGGTGCGGACGCTTCAGTTCGCCGCAGTTCGGGCATTCTTGGTGAGCAGCGGACTTCAGAGCGTCATGTGCACGACGCATGTTGCGCTTGGATTTGGATACTTTTTTCTTTGGAACAGCCATTGGCTCAACTCTCTTTTCGTTCTTAAAGGCCCCACAGAAGGCCGGATTAATTAGACGATATCACGCCCTAGAGCAAGCGTAATACGCATGCAATCTGCATCACGATTCATTACCGCCTGTAATTGTGCCTTTTGGGTCCTTTAACACACCCAGAACAGCAAACGGATTATTCGCCGCAGATGGTACAGGTTCCGCAGCGTTTTCATCGTTTGGCAGGTTTAGTTCAACATCTTCACGGCGCGGATATGGATCCAATGCCATAGCAAGATGTTCCGACACTGCCGCCCCCACATCAAAATGTCCGTTGATGATGGGATCGGCGATGTCTTCATTACTTATGTCGACGTCAACGTCAAGTATATTGTTGTTTTCCTGTAAGGCTTCTTCGTCCTCAAACAGCAGATTCAGTTCTTCGTCGATGTCCTGAACAACCGGATCAAGCGTTGCGACACATGATTGCACCACCCTTGCCCGCAATCTTCCCTTCGCTGTTGCGACCTGCCCTTTGCTCTTCACCATTAACTTCAACTGAAGCTTAATAAAGTCGCACGACAGAACACCGAAACGCTCGGCCAGAGCCGCACACTCCGCATCAGATGCGGTAAGTTTTACGTTGCGACCTAATGGAGGAATCTTATCAACAGAATAAATTCTGGAGAATTCTTCATTCTCGCTAATATCATAATCCATATTATTCAACCTGATTATTATCTGCCAGGATATCTGGGAAACGAATAACCCCTGATAAAATATCTCCATCCGGCGATTGTTTCAGGGCATCATAGGCTGCCTGCATATACTCGGCAACAGCTCGGGCCGCAAAGATTTTTCCTTCTGAACGGTAAAGATTTCTCTGCACGCTGACTTCCAGCTTATCCACGGCAACATCCAAGCCATGGTCATATGCTTCGATCCGACCGTAAAAGGCTTTTGCCATAGCCTTAACCTCTTTCCCGACCTTCATGTCACTGACGCCCATTTGGCGTAACGATGCGTCCATATCGGCAAACATGCGATCAAACAAGGCTTGAGACAGGGCTGACGATTCGGGGGTTCCTATGTCCTTCAGCCTTCGCATAAGAAGATACATATGCAGACATATAACATCAAACCGCCCATCAACCGTATCTGGTACTCCCAAGTCCAAATAAAAGACTTCCCGGCGCGCATACCCTACAATTTTCCTGTATAACTCGGCACAGGTTTCTAACGAAATACTGGGGGATTTACGAAAAAACAGCATACTGTGACCCTTTTGGACGATAAATACGCGCAAAACCCGAATGCGAGCTTTCGTTCATGCGCTGTCTGCTTTATATCAAACTCTTATGCGTTTGGTTTACTGTTCAGTATTGCGGAGAAAATGGTAATGCAAAACTCCTTGAGCAAATCCCGCCTGCTTGCGGCGTGTGCGATCCTTTCCGTTGCGCTTGGCGTTACGGCATGTGGGCCTCGTATGTATGCTGGCGGCAACAAGGTGCTGGCTGAAAACCTTGAACGCATCCAACCCGGTGAAGTCTCCAAATCACAAGTCCAGCGCATCCTTGGGACTCCATCCACAACTTCCCTATATGGTCAGGAAACTTGGCTTTACATTAGCCGCACGGAAGAAGCCGTAGCTTTCTTCAAACCTGAAGAAACCAGTCGCCAGATTGTTGCCATTACCTTCAACAAGGACGACATGGTCGACAGTATCAGGGAATATTCTCAGAAAGATGGACGTCAGGTCATGGTGTCGGAAAGAAAGACACCAACGGCTGGTCATGACATGGGAGTTCTGGAACAAATTATCGGCAATATCGGTCGGTTTAGCAACGAGGTCAAATAACCGCCTTTTTATTTGCTTTATGGGCCATGTACCTATCAAAAACGCCCCCGGATTGCCGGGGGCGTTTTGCATTCGCAATGTTACGTGGGCTTAGGCAATCATAGCCAACAGCAACAATGCAACGATATTGATGATTTTGATCATCGGGTTAACCGCGGGACCTGCCGTATCTTTATAGGGGTCACCAACGGTATCCCCGGTTACAGCAGCTTTATGAGCTTCGGACCCTTTGCCACCAAAATGTCCATCTTCGATGTATTTTTTGGCGTTATCCCATGCACCACCACCGGAGGTCATGGACAGAGCCACAAACAGCCCCGTAACAATGGTACCGAGCAGCATGGCACCCAGAGAGGTCAATGCAGCACCCGTTCCAGCGATCATCCAGATCAGGAAGTACATAACGACCGGAGCAAATACCGGCAGCAAGGACGGAATCAGCATTTCTTTGATTGCTGCTTTGGTCAGCATATCCACGGCGCGGCTGTAATCCGGCTTTGCGGTGCCTTCCATGATACCCGGGATTTCCTTGAACTGACGACGGACTTCAACCACGACTGCACTGGCAGCGCGACCAACAGCCATCATCCCCATGGAACCAAACAGGTATGGCAGCATACCGCCGATGAACAGGCCAACAACCACAAACGGATCCTGCAGCTCAAAGCTAAGGGTCAGTTCAGGGAAGTAGTGTTCAAGGTCTGCAACGTAAGCCGAGAACAGAACCAAGGCAGCCAATCCGGCAGAACCGATTGCGTAACCTTTGGTAACGGCTTTTGTCGTATTACCAACCGCATCCAATGCATCGGTGACTTCGCGGACCTCATCCGGCAACTCAGCCATTTCCGCAATACCACCGGCGTTATCGGTAACCGGACCATACGCATCTAGGGCCACAACGATACCAGTCAAAGCCAACATGGTCGTTGCTGCAATAGAGATACCATAGATACCAGCCGTCAAATACGTCGCAATAATACCGCCGGCAATCACAATAACCGGAAGTGCTGTTGCTTCCATAGAAACGGCAAGACCTTGGATAACGTTGGTACCATGTCCGGTTTCAGACGCTTTGGCGACACTGGTTACCGGACGGTGCCCTGTGCCTGTGTAGTACTCACTGATCCAAACAATCAGGCCAGTCACAACCAACCCGACCAGCGCACACAAAATCAAGCCGCCCGATGAGATGACTTCACCATTATTCATGATCATTTCTGTACCAAAGCCACCAAACAAGGCAACAACAGACAGAGTAATCAACAGCCCGGAAATCCCGGCAGTTGCCAAGAAGCCTTTATACAAGGCGTTCATGATGTTGTTGGAACTGCCAAGCTTGACAAAGAATGTACCAGCAACAGATGCCGCAATACATACGCCGCCAATGAGCAATGGCAGAGCAATCAGCTTGGTTTGGAATTCCGGCATGAAGAAGATCGAAGCCAGCAGCATGGTGGCAACCACCGTCACTGCATAAGTTTCGAACAAGTCAGCCGCCATACCCGCACAGTCACCAACGTTGTCACCAACGTTATCTGCAATCACAGCCGGGTTACGCGGATCATCCTCTGGAATGCCTGCTTCAACTTTACCCACGAGGTCGGCACCAACGTCCGCGCCCTTGGTGAAGATACCGCCACCAAGACGGGCAAAAATGGAGATCAACGACGCACCAAAGCTAAGCGCGACCAAGGCTTCCATAATGTGACGCAATTCATTTTGATCTGCGGCATCAAACACACCGCGCAAAATCAAATAATAGCAAGCCACACCCAAAAGACCGAGACCGACAACCAGCATACCGGTAACCGCGCCGGATTTGAACGCAACGTCCAAAGCCGGAGCCAAACCACCAGTACGGGCGGCATCAGTCGTCCGAACGTTCGCCCGAACAGATACGTGCATGCCAATATACCCGGCGATCCCGGACAGAATAGCACCGATGAAGAAGCCAACGGCAACGTGGAAACCGAGCATAATGCCCAGCAAAATACCAACAACGACACCAACAAGAGCGATAGTTGTGTACTGACGGTTCAGATAGGCGGAGGCACCTTCCTGAATCGCAGCTGCAATATCCTGCATGCGCTCGTTCCCTGCCTCAGCATCAAGGATGGAACGAATCGCCCACGCACCGTATGCCAGCGCGCCAACGCCACACAGGATGACGAAAATATACAAAGCGACCATAAATGAGTTCTCCCAAAACGAACAAAACGTACTCGTGGAGAAATGGCAAATGCCGTAAACCACGGAAACGCCTGCCATGACGCGGAGGCAAAAGCTCCATGCCATTAAAAAACACGAAAGATACTGCCCTATTTTTGCTTCTACCGAAACCTGAATCCGGCACCATGAGTAATAAAATCACAGATAGGTAAGCGACATTGCCTTAAGCAGTATAAAATAAAAAAAAGCAGCCACATCATGGCTGCTTCTGCGGGATTGTAATCATCTTTCCACATAAGACTGGATAAGAACATCAAATATTACATTTTCCCCCAGTGTCTTTTGTGCAATTTTCTTTAATGAAAACTTCAGTTTTTCCAAATTCATACGGCCATTCTTTTCATATTGTTTTGGAAAGGCAGCATAGCAAAACTCTATGTAATCATTTCTTAACCGTGGTAAATAGATTTGCGCATTGCTGAATTCATCTGGATTCACAATCAATGTGACATCGAAATAGATTTTACGATCAATGGTGTCACCAATTACCAAAGGCACATCAATTGTATTCATGTGTAAGGTCGTAGGTTTTTCCGGCTTTTTGGCCTCAACAGGAGCGACAGACGCTTCGCTGACCTCTGCCGTTGTTTTAGGTCCCATACCCAGCAATTCTGGGACAAAGACATAAGCAGCGCCAACGCCACCACCTGCAATCAGCAAAACCAAAATCAATAAAATGATTATTTTTTTCATGGCGTTATATCTTCTTTCTAATCCATGAACTGAGGTGAATAATTCTTATGCACCATGCCGATGCCCGGCACGTCCTCCGACCAGTTTGCGCTGACCATCGTCAATACGAAAAACATCGCCCTGCCCGACTTCTGCACGACCAATAACAGTCAAAGGTAGCGATGCATTCTCAAGGGCACGCGCCAAGTTTTGATAATCCTCCGGCGAGCAAGCAATCACAAGCTCATAATCATCACCACCACAAAGGATCCGTTCCAGATCATCGGGTTTGTCAGCCAGCCAGTTTTGAGCCGCTGGCGATATAGGGACGCGGGAAATATCAACAGCAATATCACAGCCAGATGCCTGTGCCATATGCTGCAAATCACCAAGCAACCCGTCGGAAATATCCATTCCGGCGTTTGCGATGCCATTGAAAATATAGCCAATATTTATTCTGGGCTGAGGATATCGATACCTATGTTTCAGGTACGTTCGGTCATCTTCTTTCAGTGAACCCGGCGCCCTGCCATTCATCAAATCAAGGCCAAGGGCAGCATCTCCAATACAGCCCGTCACGGCAATAATATCACCGGGTTTTACACCATTGCGGCGCAGAACGCGACCGGACGGTGTTTCCCCCATAATTGTCACACTGAGAGTCAGTGGACCCGGCGTTGATACAACATCGCCTCCGGCGAGCGAGACGCCAAAACGGTCAAGGTCTTCAGACAATCCGGCTGCAAAAGAGTCCAACCATGTTTGATCCAAGGTTTTCGGAAAAGCACAGGTCAGAAAAACAGCCCGTGGACGCGCCCCCATCGCAGCCAAATCGGATAAATTAACCCGTAACACCTTTTGGGCGATGGCATCCGCAGGATCATCCGGAAAAAAATGAACCCCTGCGACCAAGGCATCCGCGGAAATCACCCAATCATGACCGGGGGTTGGTTGCAGAACAGCGGCATCATCACGAAGATCAAAGGCTCCGGGTTCTGAGGCAGCCAAGGGACGAAACAACTTCGCAATCAGTCCAAATTCATCCCACTGAGCCGCCATAGAATTCGCAGAGCCTTTGTACCTTAAATGTAATCAGAGTTCATCAACACGAACGGATTTGGCAACGCGATCCAAGACCGCATTAACCAACTTCGGTTCTGGGCCGCCAAAAAATGCATGTGCAATATCCACATATTCGGAAATCGTCACGCGTGGCGGAACATCCAGACAATTCATCATTTCAAAAACACCGACCCGCAGGATTGATACCAAAATTGCCTCAAGCCGTGCGACCGTGCGATCACCTTCCAAGGATGCATTAATGGTTTCGTCGATTGCCGGTTTGTTTTCAACAGCCCCACGGACCAGCGATGTAAAGATCGTCGGCTCTGGCGGAACCAAAGGCGTCACCACCTCTACATCATCCACATCTTGAAGCGCATCGCCGCCAAGGCGTTGGTTCAGGAAATCCGACAAGATATCCGTAAGCGGACGATCTGCAAATTCAGTCAAATACATTGCCTGCACCGCACAGAGGCGAGCAGAGCTACGCTGAGATCGTTTGCTATAGACCTGTTTTTTCTGGTTACTCATAGAAAAAGACAATCCTAAACAGTTTCAATAACGTTTTTTACAGGCCCATTTCTTTTTTCACGGCAATCATGCGCAACGCAGCTTCTGCCGCGCGGCCGCCATGGTTACCGCCATCAACGCGAGCACGCGTTAACGCCAGCTCACGATTGGGACAAGTCAGAACGCCGTTACCTACAGCAAGTGAGTACTGTAGTGCAAGCTCTTGAATACCGGTCATGGTTTGATGGCAGACATGCTCATAGTGATCGGTTTCACCTTTAATCGCACAGCCAAGCGTAATGTAACCGGCAAATCTGTGGTCTGTTGCCCGCAATTCCATGGCACGAACCGCATAGCGGATGACTGCAGGAATTTCCAAAACACCCGGCACGATGATACGCTTGTACCCTGCACCTTGGCGGGTCAACGCCTCGACAGCACCACGCACAAGTTCGTCGGTGATGTCGTCATAGAAGCGAGCCTCTACGATCAAAAAGCGTGGTCCGTCACTCATAAGGAAATCCTCCGAAATACTGTACACATTTATGCATGGTCTTTTGAAGTTGGAGCATCCGGTATTGCCCGTTCCTCTACAATATGGAGGTCATATGCATCCAATCCAATAATCGTCTTATGGGTATTGGACAATAGGATCATATCACGAATCCCCAAATCCAACAGAATTTGTGCCCCAATACCGTAATCTTTCAGTTTTGCCGTGCCCCCATTTGCATGGGTTTCGACCAACGAACTCCACGAGGTCGGCGACGGGTTACGCACCAGTACAACGACGCCACGCCCCTCTTCAGCAATCATTGCCATGGAACGCGCCAATACCCCGTGGTGATTTCTGGCCGTATCACCCAGAATATCATCCAATACATTCAGGGCATGCATCCGAACTAAAGGCGGTGCATCACCGGGAATATCTCCCATGACCAAGGCCACGTGCTCATCCGTACTGTGCGAGTCCGCATATACTCGCACTTTCCATTCACCGCCAAAATCCGAAACCATATCGGTCTCAGCGCGCAAAGCCACAAGACGCTCTGTCCGACGACGATAAGCAATCAGATCCTTGATCTGACCGATTTTCAGACCATGCTTTTCTGCATAGGGAATTAAGTCCGGCAGGCGGGCCATGGTGCCGTCTTCATTCATGATTTCGCAAATCACGGCTGATGGCAGCTTTCCGGCTAGGCGGGCAATATCAACACTGGCTTCCGTATGTCCGGCCCGCACCAAAACCCCACCTTCCCGTGCTTCCAGCGGGAATACATGACCGGGAGACACGATATCAACGGTTCGGCATTGTGGATTGATTGCGGTTTTGATGGTCAAAGCGCGATCCGCAGCAGAAATGCCGGTGGTGATCCCTTCACGTGCCTCAATACTGACGGTAAACGCCGTGGAATGACGGGCCGCATTGTGTTGAGCCATAGGCGGCAATTCAAGTTTTTGGACCTGTTCATGATCCAAAGACAGGCAAATCAGGCCTCGCCCATGGGTTGCCATAAAATTGACGGCGGCAGTATCACAATCTTCCGCCGGAATAATCAGATCACCTTCATTTTCGCGATTTTCATCATCAACAAGAATGAACATGCGTCCGGCGCGGGCCTCAGCAATGATTTCCTCTACTGATGCCAGTTTCGAAGACAAATCAGTCATGAACGTTACCCTCGTTCCATCAAACGCGCCACGTACCGCGCAAGCATATCAATTTCCAAATTAACTTGTGTTCCAACCTGATAGTCCTTGAACAGAGTGATCTGTTGGGTATGCGGAATGATATTGATGCCGAAAGTATCGTTTTCAACTTCATTAACCGTCAGGGATACACCATCAATCGCAACAGATCCTTTGGGAGCCATATAAAGCTTCAGGCTGTCCGGTGCGCGAAAAACAAAACGTTTAGATTCGCCCTCGTCACGGATCGAAATGACCTCGCCGACACCGTCCACATGACCGGACACGATATGCCCGCCAAGCTCATCCCCGACCTTCAACGCCCTTTCCAAATTCATATGGCTGCCAACAGTCCAGCTGCCCAAGTTGGATTTGGACAGGGTTTCTGCTGACGCCTGCACAGCAAACCAGTCATCTCCGGTTTCGATCACGGTCAAACACACGCCGGAACAGGCAATGGATGCGCCGATCTCAACAGTCGACATGTCATAAGCCGTCTGGATCTCAAAGCGGGTATCCCCTTCGACAACAATCCCGCGCACAGTGCCAACATCCGTCACGATACCGGTAAACATTATAAATTCTCCATGATCTGGAATACGCAGCCCAAATGCGATCACCGCCGGGGCGCTATCTATTACTTTCGTAATCCTCAAGCACATCCATGTCCAGAGGTAAGCGACGCTTCAAACGGAACTGAGGAAGATTATCAAGGGTATATTGCTGTAACGGAGCAATACCGGGCAAGCCATCCCCACCCATGATTGTTGGGGCACGGAACCAGGATAAACGGTCCACTAGTCCCGCTTTCAGAAAAGCCGCATTCATGGTTGACCCAGCCTCAACAAACAGCCGAGTCATCCCTTCGTGCTGTGCCAGATGCTTGACCAAGGATGCAATGTCGGGACGCTGCTTGCCTAAATCATCCGGAACGACAATCGTCCGCACACCCTGCCCTGCTAAACGTGCTGTCCGTTCCGGCAAATCTTTACAGGTTATCAACCAGACTGGGGATGTAGCTGTACTGCTCCAGATTTTAGAATCCTCAGAAACCGGGGTTTCGCCTTCAAGAACAATTCGAACAGGTTGCCGCCTGTCCAAGCCCGGTAAACGGACCGTCAACATTGGATCATCAGCTGCCAATGTCCCGCTTCCGGTAAGAATAGCATCAGCCTCAGACCGCATACGATGGCCTTCTTGCCGTGCTTTATCTCCTGTAATCCACTGACTATGTCCGGTAGCTGTCGCTGTATAACCATCCAAAGTGGTGGCTATCTTCATATGAATGAATGGGCGGCCTAGCTCGACCTTATGCAAAAAGCCAATGTTCAGCCTTCGCGCCTCAGCTTCCAGCAGTCCGGTATCAACGTGAATTCCTGCGTCCCTTAACTTTTGAATGCCGTTGCCATTAACACGTGGGTCAGGATCAAGACAGGCAACGACCACACGTCTAACCCCCGCAGCAATTAATGCATCGGAACACGGTGGTGTTTTGCCGTGGTGACTACAGGGTTCAAGCGTAACATAGGCCGTCGAGCCGCAGGCCGCGTCCTTGGCTTTTGACAGTGCGACCGCCTCGGCATGGGGACGACCACCCGGCTGCGTCCAACCTCTACCGACGACGACACCATCCCGCACCAGTACACATCCAACTGCCGGATTTGGCCAGACTTGCCCCAATCCGCGCCGTGCCAACATTAAGGCATGACGCATATGGAGAATGTCAAGGTCAGCTGCGGAGTTGTTCACTGATTTTCCCAACCAATTCTTCGAAATCCGTGGCTTCACGGAAATTCTTATAAACGGAGGCAAAACGAATGTAGGCGACAGGGTCCAGCTCTAACAAAGCTTCCATCACCATATCGCCAATGGCATCAGAGGTCGCTTCAGCCTCTCCCGAGGTTTCAAGTCGCCTTTGAATGGCTGTTGCAATCCGTTCAATCCGTTCAGGATCAATATCACGTTTACGAACCGCAACCTGAATGGAACGCGCCAGTTTATCACGATCAAAGGGGGCTTTGCGTCCGTCACGCTTGACAACAACCATATCCCGGATTTGCACCCGTTCAAAAGTTGTAAAGCGTGAAGCACAAGCGGCACAGGATCGACGCCGCCGAATGGCGGAGTTATCCTCCGTCGGTCGGGAATCTTTAACCTGAGTCTCTTCGTGACCACAAAACGGACACCGCATGAAAACCCCCTTTTCTCTGTTTTCAGTTACGGAACCTTAACCGACGTAGTTCAAGTCCGAGTAAATCGGGAACTGTGCCAGCAGGTTCTGAACATCTTCGTGTACACGTTTTTCCACCAACAGGTCACCGTCAGGGTTTTGGTGCAGAACCTCCAGAACGTCACAGATCAGGTTGCCGACTTTTTCAAATTCAGCAACACCAAATCCGCGAGAAGTTGCGGCCGGAGACCCCAAACGAATACCGGATGTCACCATCGGTTTTTCCGGGTCAAACGGAATACCGTTTTTGTTACAGGTCATCCCTGCACGTTCCAAAGCTTTTTCCGCAATATTCCCGGTCAACTTCATCGGACGCAGATCAACCAGCACCAAGTGCGTATCCGTACCGCCGGAAACCAGATCCAAGCCACGGTTTTTCAACACTGTCCCAAGGGCTTTGGCATTATCGACGACTTGCTGACCATAGGCCTTAAATTCCGGGGTCAGGGCTTCACCGAAAGCAACAGCCTTAGCGGCAATCACATGCATCAAAGGACCGCCTTGAGAACCGGGGAAAATCGCCGAATTGATTTTTTTGGCCAAATCCGGGTTATTGGTCAAAATCATGCCGCCACGCGGACCACGCAGGGTCTTGTGCGTAGTTGTGGTAACCACGTCAGCATATTCCAACGGGTTCGGGTGAGCACCAGCCGCAACCAGACCAGCAAAGTGCGCCATATCCACCATCAACAATGCACCGACTTCGTCTGCGACGGCACGGAATGCTTTAAAGTCAATTTGACGCGGATAAGCGGAACCACCGGTGATAATGACTTTCGGCTTGTGCTGACGAGCCATAGCAGCCACAGCATCCATATCAATACGGTGGGTATCCTTATCCACGCCATACTGTACGGCATTGAACCATTTGCCGGAAACTGCCGGAGCCGCACCGTGGGTCAAGTGCCCACCAGCATCCAAAGACAAGCCCATGATGGTATCGCCCGGTTTCACAGTCGCCAGCATAACGGCAAAGTTGGCTTGCGCGCCGGAATGCGGCTGCACATTGACAAACTCAGCACCGAACAGCTCTTTTGCACGATTGATTGCCAACTCTTCAGCAATATCGACGTATTCACAACCGCCATAATAGCGTTTTGCCGGGTAGCCCTCGGCATATTTATTGGTCAGGACGGAGCCTTGGGCTTCAAGTACTGCGCGGGACACAATATTTTCAGAAGCGATCAGCTCAATTTCACCACGCTGGCGACCTAATTCTTTCTGCACAGCGGCAGCAAGCGCCGGATCGCGACTTGCCAGCGATTGTGTGAAAAACGCATCGGATTGAACCATCCTATAAACCTTTCCTTCAACGACTGTATAAGCACAGATCTAGCATGCGGTGCTTCAGTCTGTGAGCGAGAGCTTGGAAACCCGGCGCTGATGGCGTCCGCCTTCAAACGGTGTTTCCAAAAACAGACGAAGGCAGTCTTTTGCGACTTCATCGCCTGTTGTACGTCCACCAAGTACAAGTACATTGGCGTCATTGTGCTGACGGCACATTTTTGCACCAAAAGCATCATGTACAAGTGCAGCACGAATATGAGAATAGCGGTTGGCGGCAATGCTGATGCCAATTCCGGTTCCACAGACCAGAACGCCACGGTCAGCCTTACCTTCAGCAATGGTCTCTGCCATGGCTTTTGCATAATCAGGGTAATCAACGGATTGGCTGTCATGGGTGCCAAGATCAATGACCTCAATCCCCATTTCCGCCATCATATCGCGCAAACAATTCTTCAGATCCAAGCCGCCATGATCGCTGGCAACTGCTACACTATTTGAACCATTGAAAGATTGCGTTGTGCGTTCCACAGCCCATTACCTCTTTGATAATATTAAAAAATTGGATAAACGTATGCTAAATATGATGTATAAGTCAGCTGACGTGGGTGAACATGTACCATATCTTGGGGTGATAAACCATACCGCACACAAAAACGCAATATAATTGCTTATCTTTCAGTGCGCTTAAGTGCCCTGAATGACAAGCAGGAGAAAGCAGTGCGAAAGGCTCTAAATATAGTTTAAATTGAATGTTGGAACTATTTCTTGTGAGTTAGATTACACTCCGAAGACGCTGCACTCTGTATTCACGGGGAAAACCACAGGAAATATGTCAAGAACCCCTCTTATATGCGTGATTATTAATTCAATATTTTGAAAAATATGCCTATTTTCTTAAAAAAGCCAATAAATATAATTGACACTAATTCAGAACAGTGACATCTATCTCCAAAGCTCAAAGAACTGTGGAGTCCAAACATCATGTCCAATTCGCAAAATGAAACTATCCAAAAAGAAGACGTGATGAAGATGGCCGTGGACATTGTATCCGCTTATGTCAGCAATAATTCACTGCCGTCCGAACAAATACCTGAAGTTTTACAGTCAACCTTTAAGGTTCTCTCTTCTCTTCAATCCGAAAACGGTCTTTCCAGCTGCAAGGAAGCCCAAAAGCCGGCTGTTCCTGTGCGCAAGTCCGTAACCCCGGATTACTTGATCTGCCTTGAAGATGGCAAAAAACTGAAAATGCTGAAACGCCACTTGCGGACCAATTACGGCATGACCCCGGAAGACTATAAAGCCAAATGGGGGCTACCGGCAGATTACCCGATTGTCGCACCGAACTATGCCGTGCAACGTTCTGAATTTGCTAAACGAATCGGACTTGGTCGCAAACCGAAAAGCTAAACTGCCTTTCAATTTCACTGGAAGCAGCCTCACCACCCAAGATCCCAAGGGCACACCCGCGTGTGCCCTTAGTTATTTTTTTGCCCAATTACTCGTTCCAATTTCCGCTTTGCCGCCTGTTGTAGCGAATATTGCGTCATTGATGCGCTGCCGACGATTGAAACCTCAGTCCCGGTTTTAGGATCGATAGCAGTAACTTTAACGCTGTTTCCTATTTGTCTGAATTCAAACAAAATCTCTGCCACTACCATCCCCTATTTTTGTTGGATAACGTTCCAATCACATTTAGGCAATTGGTTGACCTAACGTCAAGTCAGCGAATTCAACACAAAAACGAAGTATATTATTTTATTTAACATTATTATATGATTGTACCTTGACGCAAAAGCAGAGACATGACCAAGATGTCGCCCCTGCTATGGAGTAAAAAAAATGACAGCAAATAATCTGCGTCCAGAGACATTGGCTCTGCATGGTGGCTTCCGTAAAGATGACAGCACCAATTCCGTCGTGGTTCCAATTTATCAAACCACATCATACCAATTTGATAGCGCCGAACATGCCGCGAACCTATTTGCTCTTAAAGATTTGGGCAACATATATACGCGATTGATGAACCCAACCCACGATGCTTTGGAAAAACGGGTGGCTCTGCTGGAGGGCGGCGTCGCAGCACTTGCTGTATCATCGGGGCAAACCGCGATTACCTATGCAATTTTGAACATTGCAGAGGCCGGAGACAACATTGTTTCCTCAACAGATCTGTATGGCGGCACGCATACACTTTTTGCACATACTCTGAAAATACTGGGCATTGAGGTCCGTTTTGTCGATCCCCATGATCCCGAGGCTTTTGCCCGCGCAACAGATGATAAAACGCGCGCATATTATGCGGAAACATTGCCGAATCCCAAGTTGCAAGTATTCCCGATTGCCGAAGTGGCAGAAATCGGACAACGCTTTGGCATTCCTTTGATCGTTGACAATACAGCAGCCCCGCTTTTGTGCCGCCCGCTTGATCACGGTGCTGCAATCGTTTTGTACTCCACAACCAAATATATCGGCGGTCATGGCACATCTCTTGGTGGCATAGTAGTTGATAGTGGCAAATTTGACTGGGAAGGCAATGCAGACCGCTTCCCTCTTCTCAATACTCCTGATGAATCCTACCACGGTGCCGTCTGGACTGAGGCAGTCAAACCACTGGGCCCCATTGCCTACATTCTGAAAATGCGCGTGACCATTTTGCGGGATATGGGCGGAGCAACAACACCGTTTAACGCCTTTCAACATTTGCAGGGCATCGAAACCTTGCCATTGAGAATGCGGGCACACAGCGACAACGCGACAAAGGTTGCAGACTATTTATCGAACCATCCCAAGGTTGCTAAAGTTATCCATCCCAGTGTTCAAACTGGTATAAACCGCGAACGTGCCGATAAATATCTTTCAGGTGGTTACAGCGGCCTTTTGGGGTTTGAATTGAAGGGTGGATTGGAATCGGGGCGGAACTTTATCAACGCGCTGGGGCTATTCTATCATGTTGCCAATATTGGCGACGCAAGAAGCCTTGCCATCCACCCGGCCAGCACCACCCACTCTCAACTTAGCCCGGAAGAGCAACTTGCATCCGGCGTGTCAGAGGGGTACGTTCGGCTGTCTATTGGTATCGAACACATCGACGATATTCTCGCCGATCTCGAACAAGCGCTGGAGAAAGCATGACACAAACCCCGCTCGTGGGGGCTTTTCCGCAAACACGCATGCGCCGCAATCGTCAAACCGACTGGTTGCGGCGCATGGTTTCTGAATGCGGCATAACCCCGAATGATTTGATCTGGTCCGTCTTTATTACGGACACCCCAGAAGAATGCAAAGAAATCCCGACAATGCCTGGCGTTGTCCGTTATGACATTCCCGGCGTCGTGAAAGCCGCAAAGGAAGCTGCGGCCTTAGGCATCCCTGCCCTTTGCCTTTTTCCACACGTAAATGCCAAGTTCAAAACTCCAGAAGCCAAAGAAGCCGTCAACCCTGACAACATTGTTTGTCAGGCAGTTCGCGCAATCAAGGAAGCGGTTCCGAACCTTGGCATTATCTGTGATGTGGCCTTAGACCCTTACAACAGCGATGGGCACGATGGCATAGTTCAAGGCGACGTCATCTTAAATGATGAAACCATAGATATGCTGTGCCAACAGGCCGTGGTTCAGGCTCAGGCCGGGTGTGACATTATCGCTCCATCCGATATGATGGATGGGCGCATTGGCTGCATCCGCATGGCTTTGGATGATGCCGGCTTTGAGAACGTGGTTATCATGTCTTATGCTGCCAAATATGCCTCCGCATATTATGGGCCATTCCGTGATGCCGTTGGTTCTGGTGGCGCGCTTAAAGGTGATAAAAAGACCTATCAAATGGACCCTGCAAACACCAACGAAGCCATGCGTGAAGTTGCCATGGATATCGAAGAAGGTGCTGACATGGTCATGGTCAAACCGGGTATGCCATACTTGGATATTGTCCATAAGGTCAAAGACACATTCCGCATGCCGACCGTGGTTTATCAGGTCAGTGGCGAATACACCATGATCCGTATGGCTGCCGATGCAGGCTGTTTCGATTACAAAAAAATCGTCCTTGAAAGCCTGACTTCGTTCAAACGAGCCGGAGCCGACGCGATTATTACCTACTTTGCTGTTGATGCCGCACGCTGGTTGCAGGACGCATAATTCGGCATCGTCAATTTAGGAACTCTGGAGAAGGCCTGCTTCAGCAGGCCTTTTCTGTTGCAGAAAGCTATATTTGGTTCAAAGTAGAGCCAGTCGCGTAAAGGAAGGATTCTGACAATGCCAAGCCCCGTTACCCTCGCCACCATCCAACAGGCAGCCCAAAAATTAAAAGGTCACGTGGTCAGGACACCATTGATTGAGGCTCCGGCTTTGTCAGACCTGACAGGGGTTAATGTTCTTCTGAAGCTTGAAAACCTGCAACTGACCGGAGCATTTAAAGCCCGGGGAGCCATGATCAAGCTGATCAGCCTGCCCGCCTCAGCACGCCGCGCCGGTGTTATTGCCGTGTCCGCAGGCAATCACGCTCAAGGCGTTGCATGGCATGCAGGAAAGTTAGGAATTCCTGCGACGATTGTCATGCCCGTCGGAACGCCTATGACAAAAACACAACGAACAGAGGCGCTTGGCGCTAAAGTTTTAAAGTTTGGCGAGAGCTATAGTGAAGCTGAAGAATTCGCCCTTAACCTTGCAGAAGAGCGAAACCTTACGGTTATTCACCCCTTTGATGACCCCTTGGTCATTGATGGGCAAGGCACCATTGGCTTGGAGATCCTTCAAGACTGCCCAAATATTGATGCCGTAATTTGCCCAATCGGCGGTGGCGGTCTGATTTCCGGCGTGGCAACTGCCATCAAGTCGCAAAAGCCGAATGTTATGATTGATGGTGTTCAGGCATACAATTATGCAGCCATGAGCGGAGCACTTTCCGGTTTTGGCGGGGCTATTGGCGGGCAAACGCTGGCCGAAGGCATTGCGGTTAAAAAACCCGGACGCCTTACCCGTGATATCTGTGAAGCATTCGTTGATCAAATTCACACGGTTGATGAAAACGCCATCGAGCAAGGCGTGGAAACCATGTTTTCCTCGCATAAACAGATCGTTGAAGGAGCCGCTGCGGCTCCCCTTGCCGCGTTATTGAACAATTATGGACGCTTTAATGGCAAAACCGTAGCCTTGATAGTTTCCGGCGGCAATATTGACCCCGCTTTGCTGGGCACAATTCTAATGCGGGGCTTGGCCCGTGATGGTCGCCTCAGCCGCCTGCGTATTGGTATTCCGGATCAGCCCGGCAGCTTGGCAAAAGTCACCCAAGTAATTGGTGAAGCTGGTGCAAATATTGTCGAAGTTCACCATCAAAGGCTGTTTTTGGATGTTTCTGTGAAAATGACAGAGCTTGACGTTCTGGTTGAAACTATGGGGTTTGACCACGTTCACAGATTGATTTTGACTCTCGAAGAAATGGGCTTCCCTTCCCGTGTTCTTTCATCTAAAACCCACACGGATTGATATTATGCATTCTAGGCCCCTGTTATACAGGGCTTTATATAAATTCTAGGCTTGGCATACTCTTTAAATTTCGAGTAATCTGTCTCAAGGAGAGACAAAGGGTAATCATTACGTAACCGTGTTTGCCAATATCCGCTGATACTGGTGTTTTTTTCCACCATCATCCCTATGTGGTGAAAGGCGGACACAGCACCGCTGTGAGGTGGGCTGATTATCTTCTCGGATGGTTAGGGACTGAGGGGCACCATGTTTGTTCTTATTGGTATTGTTATCGTTTTCGGCTCCGTGATCTCAGGGTATCTGATCGTTGGTGGTCACCTGAGCGTTCTTTACCAACCGGCAGAGTTCATCATCATTTTTGGTGCTGCCTTTGGTTCCTTCATGATTGGCAACCCCAAAACGGTTATTGGTGCAACAGCGAAAAGTTTTGGCACCCTTTTGAAAGGGTCACGCCATAACAAAAAGACCTATCTCAGCACATTGTGCATGATTTATCAGGTGTTCCGTCTGGCAAAGACCAAGGGTGATCTTGCCCTTGAAAGCCATGTGGAAAAACCTGAAGAAAGCCCGATCTTTTCCGCGTACCCGGACTTTTCCAATGATCATCACGCCCTTGAATTCTTTTGTGATTACCTGCGTCTTTTGACCCTTGGCACCAACAATGCCAACGAAGTCGAAACCATCATCGAAGCTGAAATTGAAGCACATCACCATGAACTGCATCAGGTGTCAGGCGCAGTTACCAACATGGCAGATGGCACCCCTGCGCTTGGTATTGTGGCTGCTGTGTTGGGCGTGATTCACACCATGGGTTCCATTAGTGAACCGCCAGAAGTTCTGGGACATTTGATTGGTGGTGCGTTGGTCGGTACATTTGCTGGTGTGTTGATGGCCTATGGTTTGATTGGGCCGATTGGGCGTTCACTGGAACAAACCTATGACGCTGAAACAGAATTCTATCGCTGTTTGCGCACGGCCATTCTTGCCCATATGCAAGGATATGCCCCTCAGGTTTCCGTTGAATTTGCCCGAAAGGTCATCCCGCCGCATTTCCGCCCATCATTCGCAGAGGTAGAAGACGCAATCAGTAATGCCGGTAATGATGCGGGATAACCTTGCTTGGATAACCTGAAGTCCCACAGAAAGTTCTAAGAGAGTAAAATGGCAGAAGATGGTGGCCAACAGCCCATAATCAAGAAAGTCATCAAGAAAGGCGGTCACGGTCACCATGGTGGTGCGTGGAAGATTGCCTATGCCGACTTTGTGACGGCGATGATGGCGTTCTTTCTTCTGCTCTGGCTCTTAAACTCTATGAGTGAACAGCAACTTGCCGGTATATCTGATTATTTTGCCCCAACAACAGTATCTGACAGCACCAGTGGTGCAGGTGGTGTCCTTGGTGGTAAGGTCATTGGTGAAGGAGTTTTAAGCAGCAACAGCAGTGCCACTCCGTTCAATCCAGCCCTTCCCCCGCCAACATTTAATAATGGCGAAGACGGGACCGAATCAGATTTAGAAATATCTGAAGAAGAGTTGGACAAGGCACAAGATGACCTTGAACAACAGCAATTTGAAGAAACGGCACAATCCATTCGTCAGGAAATTGAAAGTGTGCCTGAACTTCAGGACCTAAAAGACAACCTGATGATCGATCAAACACCAGAGGGATTGCGCATTCAGATTGTGGATCAAGATGGATCTGCCATGTTCCCATCCGGTTCAAGCCAAATGACACAAAATATGCGGAGAATTCTGGGACTGGTCGCCAAAGTGATTAAAGACGTACCAAAACAGATTTCCATTTCCGGTCACACGGACTCAACACAATATGTTGACCCAAATGGCTATGGTAACTGGGAACTGAGTGCGGACCGGGCTCTTGCCTCTCGCCGGGTATTGGTTGGTCAAGGCCTGCCGCAAGGGCGTGTCTACCGTGTTGTTGGTCGTTCAGACACCGACCCCTTATTAAAAGATAATTTGGGTGATCCACAAAACCGCCGTATCAGCATTGTTCTACTGCGCGATAAACTATTAAAGGACTTGGCCTCTTCCGAAAAATCGGAACCGGTGCTGCCAAAAGACCTCAGCATTCTTGGTCAACAGTAAGTCGATGGCCATTTGGGACCATGCTCAGCCTCAAGGCATGCCAACATGAAGACTTTTGATAAGGAGTCTTTCACTTTCCATGCAACGGGTCTGTCCCCTTGCCCGTATCACCCGGAAAGAACAGAGCGTAAAATTGTCACGGACCTTAGCCAAGGTGATCCAACCCGATATCATGACTTGTTGTCACGGGCAGGCTTTCGCCGCAGTCACCGCATTGCCTATGCGCCCGCATGTCCGACTTGCTCTGCCTGCGTTCCCGTACGCATACGCGTATCTGATTTCAAACCGACAAAAACACAGCGCAAGTTGGGCAAGATTAATGCCGATCTGACCATGGTGCCATGTCTGGCAGAGGCTACGGGGGAACAGCACCGCCTGTTCGTGGAGTACCAAAAATCGCGTCATACAGGTGGCGACATGTCGACCATGACCTTTGCTGATTACAAAGCCATGGTTGAGGAAACTCCCATCGAAACCTTCATATATGAATACAGGCAGCCGGATGAAACACTAACGGCGGCAGTCTTGATCGACGTTATGAGTGATGGTCTGTCCGCTGTTTATTCTTTTTTTGACACATCCACACCAAAACGCAGCCTTGGCACATACATCGTTTTAAGTTTGGTTGATGTCTGCCACGAATTTGATTTGCCGTACCTTTACCTTGGCTACTGGATCAAAGACTGTCGGAAAATGTCCTATAAGACCCAGTATCATCCATTGGAAGCACTTGGACCAAATGGCTGGCAATTGCTTTCCGACTGAGACTAGCCCCAACCGTCACCATCTTCTTCATCCGGGGCGACAACCAACTGCACAGCTTCCCCGTGAAATGCGCTTCGAGCGTACTCAATAGCATCCCCTTCACTATCGATGTTAACGGCCTCCGTCACCAGAACCGGGCGATTTCGTTGCAATTTCAGATGTTCTGTCTCCTCGCTGGTCGGCATACGCGCGGTTATGCGCGTATTTTTGCGGGTATAATCAAATACACCGAAATACGCGAACGTTGCGGTCACAGAACGCCGTTGTTTATAGACATCTAAAAATCCCTCAAACCGAGAAAACGGATAGTAATGATCTGAAAAGCTGATCGCTCGATCATCCGCATAGGATACGGTACGCATCCAAACAACTGGGGCATCCGGTGATAGCCCCAATGCCTTTGCCACGAATCCCGGGGCTGGTTTCACCCCCGTATCCAATATGGTTCCCGATGGTTCTTTATTTTGACGTTTAAGGTTTTCAGAAAAGCGGGTCCTGCGAGACACTTGATAATCAACAATATTTTCGTGAACGAATGTGCCTCGCCCTCTCTCGACCTGCAGCATCCCTAGATTTTCAAGATGCCCGAGGGCACGACGAACCGTATGCCGATTTACGCCGAAATGTTTGGCTAAGCTGTGTTCCGTCGGCAGCTGTTCACCCGGTTTGATCTCTCCACACTGGATGCAACCCGCCAACAACTTTTGAATTTGTCCCCACAGCGGAACATCGCTATCCCTCTGTATTTTAAGCTTTTCTATACAATTTTGAACGTTTTTAGGCATGGGTTTGTCTGTCATTGTTTTCTTACAAAAGGTTCACTGATTGCAGCTATATGGGCAATCTTGGTCTGACTAAACTTGTGACACATTGTCTAGACAAGGTCACAGCATGTCCACAAAAGAACCCCATGACGTAAAAAGTTCACAAAGCACACGCCAACGTTGGATGCGTGTCTTTGCGTTATCCGAATTGGCCGACCTGCAAGAACTGGCCCCAGCAATAGAATCTGACATCACGCTCCTGCGTGCCCCGGAAACCGCCATGATCATGGCCCGCGGTCGCATTGGTGGAAATGGTGCCCCGTTTAATTTGGGCGAAGTCCCCATTACGCGGTGCGCCGTTAGCCTAGGTGATAGTAACGCCGGTTACTCCGTCATTGTTGGTCGCGATAAGACCAAGGCCAAACTGGCAGCAATTCTGGATGCCGTTATGCAGCATCCAAACGGAATGGAAATGTATGAACATTCACTGCTTCAGCCTTTGGAACAGCGGCTAAACGACAAAAAAGCCCTGACCGATAAGAAAACCGAAGCTACGCGCGTAGATTTTTTCACAATGGTTCGCGGAGATTAATCCGATGTCACTTTCAATTCATACCGTGACGGAACCGTCACCACACATTCCGGCTCCCGGTTTTCCTGATCCGGTTCAGGATGGACAGACCTGCTTCCGTGCAATATTGGACGCGACCGCCCGGCCCGGTTCCATTCAGGTCCTTCAAGACGTTCTCAAAAAGGTTCCAAGCCCACTGACACCATCAACGGCGGCAATTTGTCTGACACTTCTGGATACGGAAACATCTGTCTGGCTTTCCCCGCAAATGGACAGCCCTGAAGTACGACAATTCCTGTCATTCCATTGTGCAAGCCCCAGCAGTCGCCGCCCGGAAGAAGCCAGCTTTGGCATTCTCAGTGCTTCGGAGGCCAGTTGCTATATGGAACGGTTTCATGTTGGAACGGCTGAATACCCGGACCGTGCCGCCACACTTATTTTGCAGTCGCAGGATATATCCGCCGACTGCAGCCTGACACTGAGTGGCCCCGGCATCAAGGACACACATTGCATGCATATAGCCGGGTGTGACGCGGACTTTTGGCAAAAACGTGACAGTGTGAATGCCGATTTCCCGACTGGGCTGGATTTCATCTTTACGGATATGCAGCGCATTGCCTGTATTCCGCGGACAACTGAGGTTCAGGGGTAAATTACCATGTATGTAGCAGTCAAAGGTGGCGAAAAGGCTATTGATAATGCCCATGCCTTACTTGCGAAAGACCGCCGGGGCGACCTGAACACACCGGAACTTTCCATTGCGCAGATCAAGGGTCAAATGGCTTTGGCAGTCAACCGGGTGATGAGTGAAGGGGCTTTGTATGACCCGGATTTGGCAGCATTGGCGTTAAAACAGGCACAAGGCGATGTGGTCGAAGCCATTTTCCTTCTGCGTGCCTATCGCACCACCCTGCCCCGTATCGGTTATAGCGAACCGATTGAGACCAAAACCATGCAAGCCCGGCGCCGAATTTCCGCAACCTTTAAGGACATCCCCGGCGGGCAGCTTTTGGGCCCCACATACGATTACACACACCGTTTGCTGGATTTCTCTTTAGCTGCGGACGGCGACCAAACGGAATTGCAATCTGGTAATCTGCATTGCTTACAGAAGCCAAATGAGATCACGACCGATCTTTCAGAATTGCCGCGAGTGACGGAAATTCTTAATCAGGAAGGCTTGATCGAAAGTTCCCCTTCATCCTGCAACCCAGATAAAGATCATGTCGGTGACCTGACGCGAGAACCGCTGGAGCACCCAAGTCGCCGCGATATTCGATTGCAAAACCTATCCCGCGCCGACGAAGGATTTGTTTTGGCTTTGGCTTATTCCTCACAAAGGGGGTTTGGCACAACACACCCATTTGCCGGTGAAATCCGCATGGGGGATGTGGAAATCGAATTCACCCCAGAGGAACTTGGTTTTCCAATCGTTATCGGACAGATCACGGTTTCTGAATGTGAAATGATTACGCAGTTCACTGGTTCCAAAAGTCAGCCGCCACAATTCACACGCGGTTATGGCTTAACTTTTGGCTACAACGAGCGCAAAGCCATGGCAATGTCCGTAGTCGATCGCTCCCTACGCGCCGATGAATTCGATGAACCCCGCACCTACCCGGCACAGGATGAAGAATTCGTGCTGGGTCATTCTGATAACGTCGAAGCATCCGGTTTCCTGCAGCACCTGAAGCTTCCGCACTACGTGGACTTTCAGGGGGAACTGGTCAATGTGCGCGGCCTGCGGGCAAAAATTAAACAAGATGCGCCAAATCAGGACGATCAAGAGGCCAACACGCCATGACATATGCACCACACGAAGAGTCTGGGTACAATTTTGCCTATCTGGACGAGCAAACCAAGCGCATGATCCGGCGGGCCATTTTGAAAGCCGTCACCATTCCCGGCTATCAGGTGCCATTTGCAGGGCGTGAAATGCCGTTGCCCTACGGCTGGGGCACTGGCGGCATTCAGGTCACCGCCGCAATTCTGGGACAGACCGATATCCTGAAGGTAATTGACCAAGGGGCCGATGACACGACCAATGCAGTGTCCATTCGGCGGTTCTTTGAAAAAACATCCGGCGTACGAACGACCCTAAAAACCACTGAGGCAACGGTGATTCAGACCCGTCATAGAATCCCGGAATGCCCATTGGGTGAGGCTCAGATTCTGGTTTATCAGGTGCCAATCCCGGAACCGTTACGCTGGATGGAAGCCAGAGAGTCCGAAACCCGGAAAATGCATGCCATGGCAGAGTATGGCGTGATGCATGTGAAGCTATACGAAGATATTGCTCATATGGGGCAGATTGTCCGTTCATACGACTATCCGGTCAGGGTCAATGACCGATACATCATGACACCGTCACCCATTCCAAAGTTCGACAATCCAAAACTGGATAATATGCCTGCACTACAGTTGTTCGGCGCAGGTCGGGAAAAACGCATTTATGCGGTCCCTCCTTATACCAAAGTTGTCAGTCTGGACTTTGAAGACCATCCGTTCGAGATCCAATCCTGGGATCAAGGCTGCGCCCTGTGTGGAGCCAATGACAGTTATCTTGATGAAGTCATTATGGATGATGCGGGAGGCCGCATGATGGTCTGTTCCGATACGGATTATTGTGAACAACGGCGGGAGGCAGGGCATATTGGCCCGATGGCAGCCCCATATGAAAATACGGAGGCAGCCCAATGAACGCCCTGCAAGCCATTCAAGCCACGAACACCCAAAGAATTGACCCCGAGCCGCCGTTGTTACGGGTTCGCAACCTTAACAAACATTATGGTCGAAACCTTGGGTGTGGAAATATCAATTTTGACCTATGGCCCGGTGAAGTCCTTGGCATTGTTGGTGAATCCGGCAGTGGCAAGTCTACCTTGTTGAACTGCCTGTCTGCCAAGATCGAGGCCGATAGCGGTGAAATTTTTTACACGGATCAACACGGAGAAACCGTTGAATTCCGTGCATTACCGGAAAGCCATAAACGCAAACTCCTGCGCGAAGATTGGGGACTTGTTCACCAAAACCCCCGTGACGGTTTACGACTTCGGGTCTCAGCCGGAGCCAACATCGGAGAACGTTTAATGGCAACGGGGGCGCGTCACTATGGCAATATTCGCCTAAATGCCATGAACTGGCTTGATCGTGTAGAGATCGACACCAACCGCACCGACGACATGCCCCTTCGTTTTTCCGGCGGCATGCAGCAGCGATTACAAATTGCCCGAACTCTGGTCACGCAGCCCCGGCTGGTATTCATGGATGAGCCCACCGGAGGATTGGATGTCTCCGTTCAGGCCCGTCTACTGGATTTGATCCGTAGGCTAGTGGATGAGTTGGGTGTGTCCTGTATCATCGTCACCCATGACTTAGCGGTGGCACGCCTTTTGGCGCACCGACTGATGGTGATGAAGGATGGACACGTGGTGGAGCATGGCCTGACCGATCAGGTGCTGGATGACCCCCACCATCCCTATACACAGTTGCTTGTTTCCTCCATCCTTCAGGTCTGAACCATGCCAGTTATGATTTCCGTACAGGGTGTACAAAAATCCTACACCCTCCATACACAAGGCGGTGTCTGCATCCCTGTGTTCGATAACCTGTCCCTTGATGTCAAAGCCGGTGAATGCGTTGTTCTGCATGGCCCATCCGGCGCGGGGAAATCCACCCTGCTTCGTTCCATGTACGCCAATATCTTGCCCGATGGTGGATCAATTTATGTCCGTCATAATGACAGAATGTATGACATTCTGAATTCTGATCCGCGAACGGTTTTGTTGATGCGCCGACGATCAATCGGTTACGTCAGCCAGTTTTTAAGTGTGATCCCTCGAGTTTCGACGCTGGACATCGTTGCGGAACCGTTACGTCGCCTCGGCATCGCCCAAGATGAAGCACAGCAGCAAGCGCAGATCATACTAACGCGGTTGAATGTACCGGAACGACTTTGGTCGTTGGCTCCGGCTACTTTTTCCGGCGGGGAACAGCAACGCGTGAATATTGCCAGGGGGCTGATTGCCCCCCTGCCGATCTTATTGCTTGATGAACCAACGGCCTCATTGGATGCAAAAAACCGGGCGGTGGTTATTGAATTGATTTTGGAAGCCAAAGCACGTGGAGCCGCCATCGTCGGTATTTTTCACGATGCGGATACACGAAACATGGTGGCAGACCGTCTGTTTGATCTGTCCGAAGAGGTTGCAGCATGACCCAATTGATCCTGACCAATGCAAAGATCGTTACTCCGACCGAAATTATTCACGGAACATTGACCGTGAACCATGGCAAGATTACCGATGTGGAACCCGGTAACAGTTCCTGTTCTGCTGCAATCGATTTTGAAGGTGATTATCTGATCCCCGGCTTAATCGAAATGCATACGGACAACATGGAAAAAAATCTGGAACCTCGTCCCGGTGTCAAATGGCCGTCCCCCATGGCTGCGGTATTGGCCCATGATGCTCAGATAGCTTCATCCGGCATCACGACAGTTCTGGATGCCATCAGTATTGGTGAAGCCCATAAGAAAGGACGTGATGCGTTCTTGGACGCCAGCATCAAAGGCATCGAAGATGGGCTAAAAAACAATATCCTACGGGCCGATCACAGAATTCATCTTAGATGCGAGGTTGTAGGAATTAACGTGTTGGAAATGTTCGAACCTCATGCAGAAAACCCGCTGGTTATACTGGTGTCTTTGATGGATCATACACCGGGACAGCGACAATGGCGGGAAATTGAACATTGGCTGACCTATAATAAGGAGAGCCATCTGCCAAAGGATATTATTGAGCAAAAGCTCAGCACTCTGATTGAGGCTCGTGAACAGTATGGGGATTTGCACCGCCGTGAAATTGTAAGCATTTGTCGGGAACGCGGCCTGATTATCGCCACACACGATGACACAGAAGTCAGTCATGTGGATGAGGCCGCTGCAGATGGGGCTGCAATTTCTGAATTTCCAACAACAATTGCAGCGGCTCAACGAGCCCATGAATTGGGCTTAAAAACCATTATGGGTTCTCCTAACGTGGTCCGCGGTGGCTCCCATTCTGGAAACGTCTCTGCCGCAGAATTGGCTAAACTGGGTTTACTGGATGGTTTATCCTCTGACTATGTACCCGCCAGCCTTCTGCACGCAGGCTTTCTGCTGCATGAAGATATTGGCCTAGACCTACACGACGCCATCAAAATCATTTCGGCCAATACGGCAGATATGATTGGGCTTCATGATCGTGGTCGCCTTGAGGTCGGTTTGCGTGGTGACCTTGTTCGGGTCAAACACTTGGATCATTTACCCATTGTGCGTCAGGTCTGGCGCGAAGGACAACAGGTAGCCTGACATGAACACTGCATCCCCGCCCGGGTCTCGGTATGGCGTATATTATTGCCCTGAACCAGATACAGACTTTTGGGAACTGGGGTCAAGTTGGCTTGGGCGGAATGTGCTCTCCAATCAGGAATTGGATCAACCTGTACTAAAAGAAACAAGCATCAACTCATTGTATTTTAACACTTCATCACCAAGAAAATACGGCCTGCACGGCACACTAAAGGCACCTATTCACCTTGCAACAAAGGTATCCGAGGCAGACTTTCTGCATGCCGTACAGTGCATTGCTCAGTCTACCGCCCCGTTCTTAATCCCATCGGTGAAGGTGGACGAGCTTGGTGATTTTTTGGCCATTCGTCCTACAGAGCCGTGTGCCGCCCTCTGTGCTTTGGCGGAGGCATGCGTCAGGCAACTGGATGCGCTCAGGCAACCAGCAACGGCTCATGAAATTGCCAGACGCAATCCAGATGCTTTGACATCTTCTCAACAAGACAATCTGATGACTTGGGGCTATCCCTATGTTTTTGATGACTTTCGTTTTCATATCACCATTAGCAATTCCATAAAGCACATACCTATGCGCCAAGCTTTGCTGCAAGATGCTGTGGACTATTTTGCCCCAGTCTGTGCAAAACCTTTGCCGATTAGCTCCCTGTGCGTATTCACCCAAATGAAAAACGACGCTCCATTTATATTAAAACATCGCTTTAAGTTGACTGGGTGATTGCTAAGATATTTAAAATTTTTTTATCAAATTTTTGTCAGCCATTGGCTGTTCATTCTCTTTCTCAAGGCCGCATGCTATGACGAATACTCAGGGAAAATTGTTCTACGTAATCGGACCATCAGGGGCCGGGAAAGACAGCGTCTTAAAAACTGCCCGTATGCAGTCCCCTGCTCATGTCTGGTTTGCGCATCGCTACATAACTCGCCCAGCTGACGACCCATCTGAAAACCACATTTCCCTGACAGAAACCGAATTCCAAAACCGTGTTCAACTGAATGCATTTTCTCTGCACTGGAACAGCAATGGATTAAAATATGGCATCGGCATCGAAATTGACCATTGGTTAAAAAATGGCAGCCATGTTGTTGTGAATGGCTCTCGGGAAGCCCTGCCCCGTGCCATTGACCGTTATCCAAACTTGCTACCGATCATAATCACGGCAGAGGAAACCATTTTGCGTCAACGCCTGACCAAACGTGGGCGGGAAAGTCAGGAAGCGATTGAACAACGGGTAAAAAGAAACGCCGAACTGACCATTGATCATCCGGCGCTTCATACAATTTACAATCACGGAACTTTGGATACTGCGGCAAAAGCTCTGCTCTTAATTCTAACGCATTAGGTACACAGTTTACGCAATCGTTGCGATACCAGATCAAGTATGGTCACCGTGGCAACGATCATAATCATGACGGCTGCAGTCTCATTGTAATAAAAGCCGCGAATATTCTCCCACAGCACGACGCCAATCCCGCCGGCACCGACCAGACCGACCACGGTTGCGGAGCGAACATTGGACTCAAAACGATATAGTGAATAGGAAATCCACAGCGGCATAACCTGTGGGATGACACCGAAAATCACTTCTTGTACCGGATGTGCCCCTGTTGCCCGAATGCCTTCGATCGGGCGTGGATCAACTGCCTCCACGGCTTCTGAAAATAGTTTTGCCAGAATCCCTGTTGTGTGAACAAACAACGCCAGCACACCTGCAAACGGGCCAAGGCCAACTGCCACGACAAACAACATGGCAAAGACCATTTCATTAATGGCACGAAATGCATCCATCAAACGGCGAATTGGCTGACAGACCCACCAAGGCGCAATGTTTTCAGAGGACAAAATCCCAAACGGCACAGCCATGACAATGGCCAAAACCGTTCCCCACAGCGCAATCTGTAACGTCACAATCATTTCGGTAACATACAGGTCAATCTGTGCAAAATTCGGCGGGAAAAATCCTTCTGCAAAGGACCGCATATTTCCGGCATAGGTCACAAGGTCAAAAGGCCTGATTTCCGCCCCTTCCCAAGACAGCATCAAAACCGCCGCAAACAGCCCCCAGCCGACAATCCTCATCGTGCGGGTACGTACATCTACTGGCGGCAGTGATAGTGCTTTTCCCTCTGAATAAGCCCCATTCACAGCAACAGTGTTCATAATTCACCTTTACTTTTTTCAATCAGCACACTGCCCGACCAAGCAGGCCGGGCAGACGCCGAAGCATTTTGAATATGCAGATTATTTGCGGAATGCAGAGACTTGAGCCAATTCGTTCAGCTCTTTCAGCTTGGCATCCAGTGCCTTCACTTTTTGTGATTTTTCCGCAGTAGACATGGACGTATCCGCCTGTAACTTCAGCTTGTCACGGAAGGTTTGCATCTGACGGATCGGAATTAACTGCAAATCGGAAGATGCAATAAACGGTGCCCACCCCGAAGACATACCGGCAAGAACATCACGCTCATGCTTGATTTGTTTAACGTCGCCAGACCGACCATAGCGGAGGAAAAAGCTGTAGATTTTGTTTTTGGCGTCATCATCCAAGTTCTTACGCCAGACAATCGGATCAGCCGGGATCAGCGGAGAACGCCAGATTTCCTTGATCATGCTGGCTTCTTTCGGATGTGCAACTTTCAAACGGCCGTACAAGGACTCCGTGTTGTTGGTGGCAACATCAACTTGCTGATTGGCAACCGCCATGGCGTTAACTTCATGGCTTGCGTTACGCACAACCTTGAAGCATTCCTTCGGTTCAACATTATTCTGCGCAAAGACATAATAGCTCGGCACAAGGAAGCCAGACGTAGAATTCGGGTCACCATTGCCAAATGTTAGGGATTTGTCGCATTTCAACACGTCCTCAAGGCTGTTGACCGGGCTATCCTTATGGGCAATCAGCAAAGACCAATAGCCCGGATTTCCTGTTGCATCGACGGTTTGCGCAAAGATTTCTCCGCCTGCACGATCAACTGCTTCCATGGCGGATTTATTGCCAAACCAAGCAATATCCACTTTGTCGAAACGCATACCTTCAATAATGCCCGCATAATCCGGTGCAAAGAACGGCTTAACCTTAACCCCCAATGCCTTTTCCATATCCGTAAGGAACGGCGTAAACCCCGTTTTCAAAGCTTGTGAAGATTCCGTGGAAATGATCCCGAATTTCAGTTCTTTCGGCATGTCCGCCTGTGCGATATTCGAGGCTGCGGTAATGGCAGCCAAGGCAACAGATACGGCAAGTGTTTTGCGCAACATTGTTAGATAACTCCTGTTAGAGGCAATAATCAGAAACAGTTGTTGGAAACGGTAACGTACATTTTGCGCCCCGCACGGCAGGGCAATTTGCCTGCTATGACGGCATGGCATTTACAACCCGCAACTCGGGGGCTTTTTGATGATCATCTGGCTGATTGACAAAACCGGCAGCACCAATGGTTTCGTCCATAAGAAGTTCTTGGCACTGCGACCCGTACAAATCACAAAGGGTTTCGTTATCAAGGTCTGTATTGCTGCCATCGAACACGACCGTGCCATTGCGCAAAGCAACGACACGTGAACAATATTTTTTTGCATACGCAACCTGATGCAGCGATACGACAACTGTCGTGCCGTCTTCCCGATTGATCGCAGACAGGGCATCCATCACCAAGCGCGCACTTTCAGGATCTAATGACGCGATCGGTTCATCCGCGAGGATGATATCAGCCCTTTGCACAAGAGCCCTGGCAATTGCTCCGCGTTGCTGCTGTCCACCGGATAATGTGGATGCACGTTGCATGGCATATTCTGCCATACCAACACGATCCAACGCTTCCATTGCTGTCAGTTTTTCAGCCCGGCTAAACTGCCCCAACGTTCCGCGCCAGAATCCGATCCGGCCCAAATTGCCCAACAGAACATTATCCAAAAGGGTTAAACGCCCAACCAGATTAAACTGTTGGAAAATAACAGAAACACCGGAACGAACAGACCGGACGCTTTTGCACAGCCGACCGGATTTCTGCACATCCTGTCCATGGACGCGGACAACCCCCATATTCGACATGGAAGAGTGGTCCGCGGTCAGCAGCCCGCTTATGTGCCGCAACAATGTGGACTTGCCGGAACCGGAGGCCCCAATCAAAGCAACCATTTCCGCAGAAGCGATGTCCAAAGAAACATCATTAAGAGCGCGCTGGGTCTTTATCGCCCCTGCCCCTTTACGTCGGAACGTTTTGCTCAGGTTGGAAATTTGCACTGCGACCATGGCTCTCAGTCCTTAAGGCTAAACACATGTTTGAAATCTGATTAGCCAGACCTTAAGCAAAGCCATGTTGAGCGTCGTTGTCCTCGCCAAGAAGGATTTGTTATAAAATTGTTATGAGGCCACCTGCTACCTGTCGCAAAACTGTAGGAATCTCACACCATATTGAGAATTCATGTGATGTTTTTCACGATGAAATCATGGCGTTTTTCGCGATTTTCCCGTACTCTTACCCATTAGAGGGAATAGTTTGGATAAAGAACGCATCAAATGATCAATATCGGAAGTTTATGCATCGTCTCTGCCGATGCCGAGCGCTGCGCGTCAATTCGCAATGCCTATGAAAACGCCGGATACATTATTCATGTATTCTCTAACGGTGAAGAGGCCTTAGCGGCTATTTGCCACAATCAACCTGACGTTGCCCTTATCGGAAGTAACTTAGACGACATCAGTGCATTTGAACTGGTTTCACGCATTCGTGCCACTGATGCATTAGCCCGCATGCCTATTGCTGTTGATATGGCTGAACATGCGCATCTGGATGATTGGCGTGAAGGCCACGACGAATACCCGGAAGTTAACGACATACTTCCCCATGCCCTAGACGCGAACGCTATCGTCTTTCGTCTACAGCCTTTGTTCCGCTTATCAACCATGGAAGCCGAACTCGTATTAAGGCAAGCCAATGATCAAATTGTCCAACGCGTTTCCGAGCAAATTGATGATGCCAGCCGTTGTTTCTACTTATCCCTGAATCCTGCACAAAACCTGCCTGCAAGTTTCCTATCCGAAAATACATTCTGGGAAACAGCCACGTCCATTTCAGAAGCAGAAGCCGTCGTCACCGGGCCGGGTTTTTTTGATGTAGCCGTCATCGACACCAATGTAGACAACCTTGACGATGTCATTCAGTTTTGCAGCGACATGCGTGACAATCCACGGCTTTTCAACTTGCCGTTTCTGATACGTGCGCCGGGTCTGTCGGAAGAAGACGCCAGAGGTCTTTATCGCGCTGGAGCCAATCGTGTCCTGACAGCAGAGGACTGCGATGAAACCCTACGTTTTGAAGCCATGTCCTTGATCCGGCTTCAAATCTCTCGCAATGTTGTTCGGGATACATTACGGCGGACATTAACCGAAGCAACTGGACATCCTCTTGAATCTGTCTACACAGAGGACTTCCTGCGCAGTTATCTTGCCAAACGAATTGATATTGCCAAAAACGGGCGGCGCGCATTAAGCGTGGTCCACCTTCACCTCCCTGAAGCAATTTCCCTGTTGGAAGAAGCCGGGGAAGAAGCCTGTAACGCCCTAAGCGCGCAGCTGGCCCGATGGTTGTCCCGACTGATCCGGGTGGAGGATTTAGCCGCGCGGATCAGTAGCTCTGATTTCGTTGTTATTCTTCCTGATACTCAGGCCAGTGAAGCTCAATACGTCATGAACCGGATTGCAGGTGTGCTGACGTTCACGGATTTTGCCGTGCACAATGTATTCCGCCCTGTAAAAGTCTGGCCTCTGATTGGTGTATCCGGCATCGAAGACGGAGATACCGTTGACTCGATTTTGGCGCGCGCCAAGGAAAACTTGAGTTGACCTTTACCCCTAAAGTAGCCACTGACTCTCAACGTCATATACAAATCGATGCGTATGTTGACTTGATTTGTCCGTGGTGCTGCATTGGGGTTAAACGTCTGTTGACGGCTTTGCGCCACCGTCAGGATATTCACGCCGAAATTACATGGCATCCCTATTTTCTGAACCGTGAAATGCCGGATCAGGAACCGGAGTTCCGTGCCTATATGGAACGAAAAATCGGTGGGGCTTTGCGGCTGGAAAGGCTCTATCACACCCTTCGGGAAATTGGAAAATCCGCCGAAATTGATTTTGATTTCGCTGCAATTCCATGTCTGCCGAACACCCTGAAAGCCCACAAAATAATTCGGCTGGCCCAGCGCACTGGTCAGCACACAGAAGTATTATCCGCTTTCTTTGAGGCATATTTTTGCCGTGGCATTCATATCGGACATGATGACGTTTTGATGGAATTGGCCCGTCCGTTCGGCCTGAATGATCAGGATATGATGGCAGTCATGGCTGACGAAGCCCTAAGCCGGCAAATCATCACCGATGTTGAAACCACACACATGACCGGAACCACGGGGATTCCGCTGTTTGTTTTTCAACATCGCTTTCAGATTACAGGCGCGCACGACCCAAAAGTCCTTGCGCGCCTGCTTGATGTATCAGCATCCTTCGTTGACTTTGAATTCAGCTTGTCCGGCCCTCTTCTGCATCAGCAGCAATGTCCGCTAACGACTGCATAACCCGCCGCGCTCCATTCAAACGAATTTCAGCATCATCCCACCGACGCATAATCACCATCTTTTGGTCCGGGCGGATTTTGATGGTAGCAACGTTTTGTGAAATGTAATGCACAAGGCCGACCGGATTGGGGAACTCTCCGTTTCGGAACGTAACCACGCCACCCTTTGGCCCGGCATCGAAACGTTCCACATTGGCCTTCAGGCACAAGCCTTTCAACGCCACAACATCCAGCAAGTTCTGCACTTCATTGGGGATTGGACCAAAACGGTCAATCAATTCTGCAGCCAGTGCTTCCCTATCCTCTTGTGATGTCACGGCAGCAATTCGGCGATACATGTTCAATCGGACGCTTAAGTCCTTGATGTACTCCTCAGGGATGAGAACTGGCATCCCAAGACTAATTTGCGGAGACCATGTATCCGCGACCTCATCCAGTGTTCCTCCGGCTTTGGCTGCGGCAACGGCTTCTTCCAGCAAATGCTGGTACAGTTCAATCCCGACTTCTTTGATATGCCCGGATTGTTCATCACCCAACAGGTTCCCTGCCCCGCGAATGTCCATGTCGTGGCTGGCCAAAGTAAACCCAGCCCCCAAAGAGTCCAATGAATGCATGACATCCAGACGCTTCATGGCGGCTTTGCTAACGGGTCGATCATGGGGCAAGGTCAGATAAGCATAGCCACGGGCCTTACCGCGTCCGACCCGTCCTCGCAGTTGATACAATTGCGACAGACCGAACAAGTCAGCCCGGTGGATCAACATGGTGTTCACATTGGGCAGGTCCAAGCCGGACTCAATGATGTTGGTGGAAACCAACACATCATAAGCCCCGTCACTGAAGGCGGTCATCACCTCTTCCAGATCTTTGCCGGACATCTGACCATGGGCAACCGCCACCCGAATGTCCGGCACCATGCGGTGCAAGCGTTCCAGCAACAGATCAATATCCTTAAGGCGTGGACAAACATAAAAACTTTGCCCGCCACGATAACGCTCACGCAGTAACGCTTCGCGCACAATAACCGGATCAAATGGCAGGACAAACGTCCGCACAGCCAGGCGGTCAACCGGCGGCGTCGCAATGATGCTGAGCTCTTTCACCCCGGTCAAAGCCATTTGCAAGGTTCGCGGGATGGGGGTTGCGCTCAAGGTCAGGACATGCACATTGGTTTTCAGCTGTTTCAATCGCTCTTTGTGGGCAACACCGAAATGCTGTTCCTCATCAATGATCAAAAGTCCCAAACGATCAAAATCAATGGACTTCGCCAGCACCGCGTGAGTACCGATGACAATATCCACAGTACCGTCCTTAAGCCCTGCCTTTACCTTGGTCGCATTCTTCCCCGTCACCAGACGGGACAGCATTTCGACCTGCAACGGCAACCCGGCAAAGCGTTCTTTGAACCCGATAAAATGTTGTCGTGCCAGCAAAGTTGTCGGGACGACGACTGCCACCTGAACACCTGACATGGCGGCAACAAAAGCGGCACGTAAGGCAACTTCGGTTTTACCAAAACCAACATCACCACACACCAAACGATCCATTGCACGTCCAGCGGACAAGTCACCGATCACATCCTCGATGGCTTTCAACTGGTCATCGGTTTCCGTGTAGGGGAAGCGGGCGCAGAATTCATCATACAAGCCTTCCGGCGGCGTATGTGTGTCTGCTGTTCGGACCTGCCGCGCTGCTGCCGTACGAATAAGTTGGTCCGCCATTTCGCGGATCCGCTCTTTCAGTCGGGCCTTTCTGGCTTGCCATGCCGGGCTTCCCAAGCGGTCAAGGGCAGCATTGGCATCATCAGAGCCATAACGGGTCAAAACTTCAATGTTTTCAACCGGAACGAAAAGCTTATCATTATTGGCATACGTTAAGGCCAAGCAGTCATGGGGGGCTCCCCCGGCATTGACGGCTTCCAACCCCTCGTAACGCCCGATGCCATGCTCACTGTGTACAACAAGATCGCCTTCGGTCAGCGCCGAGGCATCTGCAATGAAGTTCTCGGCCTTGCGCACCTTCTTGCGGCGCGGCTGAGCCAGCCTATCACCCAGAATATCTTGCTCGGTAATCACGCACAGGCCCGGCGCACGGAAGCCTCGTTCCAAAGGAACGGTAACGAACAGCACTACGCCATCGGGGGCTGAATTGACCTCGTGCCAACTGTTCGCGTGGACAATGGCATCGGCACCATGCTCCCTCAACATAGCCGTCAGACGATCACGTGACCCTGCCGTCAAGGCAGAAATCATAACCTTACGACCATCGGCCTGCTGTTCTTCCACATAGGCTTTTAGCTCTGGGAAAATGGTGTCAAATTTGCGGGACTTGCCCTCACTGAATATCCGCCCGGGCAAGGCTCCTACTGCGGTAGAAGCAGAAACACCGGGTGCATCATCGCCTTCTGCGGCAACCGCATCCAGTGATGTTGTAATCACCACATGGCGAGCAGCCAACAGGGAGTTCCACTCCTCGCGATCCAAATATAATCTATTGGGCGGCACAGGATGGTACGCGGCACCGCTATCTTTCATACTGACGGCTTCGGTGTCTTTACGGGCCGCGTAGTATTCCTGAACCTGATCCCATGCGGATTTCAGACTATCGTCCAAGGACGCATCCACGACGATACTGGCATCTGGTGCGTAAGCCAGCAGCGTATCCAGTCCATCAGAAAACAACGGCAACCAATGCTCAATACCGGCAAAGCGGCGTCCTGCAGAAACGGCCTCATACAACGGATCTGACGTGACCGCACCGAACAATTCTCGATAGCCGGAGCGGAACCGGGCGATGCTATCTTCGTTTAAACGAACCTCGCTCACCGGGCGAAGGGTCAGCTTATCCATATCTCCGGTCGTGCGTTGGGTGACCGGATCAAAAACACGTAGGGTTTCAAGGGTATCGCCGAAGAAATCCAGCCGTACCGGGTCAGTCGCACCAGAAGGATAAATATCAACGATACCGCCGCGAACCGCATATTCGCCGGGTTCCAGCACCTGATCCGCCCGACCATACCCATTTCGTTCCAAAAAGGTGGTCAAATCCTCAGGATCAATCGCTGTATCCGGCGACAGGTTCAGATATACGCCCTGCATGCTTTCCCGAACCGGAACGCGTTGAATGATGGCCCGTGCTGTCGTCAATAACAGCTGCCCAGAGGCTAAGGGACGATCAGATAGCTTGGATAAGGTTTCCAAACGGCGACCAATGACCTCTGCATGGGGAGATGCCCGATCATAAGGCACGGTATCCCATGCCGGGAATTCCAGCACATCCACATCAGGGGCAAAAAATGCAACGGCTTCAGCCAGCCGCGCAAGGTGCACATCATCCGGTGCAACATGCAAAACCCCACCGGGCGCATCCTTGCAAATCTGCCCCAAAAGGCAGGCATCGTAACCCGCAGCAACGCCTGTAATTGCAAGGCGTTGCCCAGCGGAATATGTATCAATCAGTAAAGTCACCGCAGTGTTTTCACGTAGTCAAAGTTCATAAGCGTTTGCATAACACTTGTGTTCATGGCAGCCGGAACTTCGGATTTTAATGTCAGCCAGTCCAGAAGATCACTGTCCGGGACGTCCAGAATCGCCTCAAATTCACGTAGCGAGTCTGCATCAAAACTTGGGACAAAGGCTTCGGAAAAGGCGCCGATCACAAGATCAAGCTCTTTCATGCCACGATAATTCGCACGAAACATCAAACGCTTACGGCGGACTTCTAAAGGATCAGTCAAGGTCCCTTCCGGTTTCGTAGTCATGCACTTCCTCTTTTCTGGATCTGATTTTTCCGCATTCACCGTTTCATAGACGGGAAGTGTATGAGATATATAGTGAATAAATCGTTCTGTCATCACTGGGCTGACAAATGCGTCCATCCATACTGTATCCATTATTTTCGGAGCTAACCACACTGCCGGGGATCGGGCCGCGTATTGCCCCGCTTTTGGCTCGTGCGATTGATGGGGAAAAGGTCGTTGACGTGTTGTGGCACCTGCCTCATGGCGGCATCCACAGGGGCATTCGCCCCAAGGTTCGGGACGTCCTTGATGGACAGATTGCCACCCTGACCCTCACCATATTGCAACATGTTCCGGCACCCCCGAAAAGCCGGACGCCCTATCGGGTCTTATGCCAGGACGATACGGGTGAAATCACCCTAACCTATTTCCATGCCCGTGAAGATTACCTGCGCAAACTGATGCCAGAGGACAGCACGCGCATCATTAGCGGCAAGGTCGAGTTCTTTCGCGGCGAGCCTCAAATCAGCCACCCTGACTATGTGGTGCCTGAGGCCCGTGCTCATGAAATCCCAACACTTGAACCCCTGTATGGCCTGACCGCCGGACTAACCCGCAAAACCATGGCAAAAGCGGTTCAGGGTTCCCTCACCATTGCCCCAGACCTGACGGAATGGCACGACCCACATTTGGTGAAGCGCGAAAAATGGCCTTCATGGCGCGCGGCTCTTGAACAGACTCACAACCCCGAAAAGCCAGATGACATATCACCGGAGGCACCGGCCCGCCGCCGATTGGCATTTGATGAACTGCTGGCAACTCAGCTTGCCGTGTCTTTGGTGCGAACAAAGGCCAAAAAGAAACCCGGTATTGCCATGACCGGAACCGGAGAGATCGACGCCAAACTTCGGGCGTCTCTGCCCTTCACCCTGACGGAGGGCCAAAACACAGCCATTCAGGAAATCCATGAAGACATGGCAAGCCCAACTCGGATGCTGCGGATGCTTCAGGGCGACGTTGGCAGTGGCAAAACCGTTGTTGCCTTGTTATCCATGATCAGAGCAGTTGAATCCGGTGGGCAAGCCGTCCTAATGGCACCAACGGACCTGCTGGCACGGCAACATTTTGCCGGGATATCCGCAATGGCGGCACCGATCGGATTGAAAGTTGTCTATCTGTCCGGTCGGGAGAAAGGGAAAGCCCGGGCAGAGGCTTTGGCGGCTATTGCCTCTGGTGAAGCACATATTGCTATTGGAACCCATGCCCTATTTCAGTCCGATGTGGAATTTCATCGGCTTGGACTGGCGGTTATTGATGAACAACACCGTTTTGGTGTGCAGCAACGGCTGATGCTCAGTGATAAAGGATTGGCAACGGATTTGCTGGTCATGACCGCCACCCCGATCCCACGCACATTAATGTTGGCGGCATATGGCGATATGGATTGCTCCCGCATATTCGGAAGACCTCCGGGGCGCAAACCCATTGACACCCGAACCGTTCCCCTATCCCGGTTGGAAGACGTCATCGCCGGGGTTCGACGCGCCATCCAAAGTGGACGACAGATATACTGGGTCTGCCCACTGGTAGAAGACAGTGAAAACACAGACTTGATGTCTGTCGAAGAACGCGGACAAAGCCTTAAAAAATTATTCGGTGACGAAACAGTCGGCATTATCCACGGGCAAATGAAAGGGTCAGAGCGCGACGCCATCATGCAGGACTTCCTTGATGGCAAGCACCGTATCCTTGTTGCAACCACCGTCATTGAAGTCGGCGTTGATGTCCCCAATGCCAGCATCATGATTATTGAGCATGCCGAACGCTTTGGCTTGTCACAACTTCACCAGTTACGGGGGCGTGTTGGTCGTGGTGAGACTGCCTCAAGCTGCTTGCTTCTGTATGGAAAGCTTGGCGAAACGGCGGAGCAACGCCTCAGCACCCTACGCGATAGCAATGACGGTTTCGTTATTGCCGAGGCCGACCTGAAATTACGGGGAGCCGGTGAACTTCTGGGTACCCGGCAAAGCGGCCTGCCCAGCTTCAAAATGGCTGACCTCAGCCAACATGCAGACTTGCTGGAAATCGCCCGTGATGATGCCCGGCGAATTCTTGCAACTGACCCGGACTTAACGTCTGAACGGGGAAATGCGCTTAGGACTCTGCTGTATCTGTTTGCACGGGATGCTGTAGTTGCGACCCTTCGGTCTGGATAATGCCCTGATTTGGCACATCAGATTTGTCCCGCGCCAACAGTTTCACACGCCGCTGCTCTTTGGGGCGGCGGTCAGGTGGGGCAACAATGCCGCCGGAAATCACCATTTTGATCCCTTCCTCGACCGTCATGCTGAGCACGACCACATCTTCCCGCGGAACAAATAACAAAAAGCCGGATGTGGGGTTCGGCGTCGTCGGCAGGAAGACGTTGACCACTTCACTTTCAGTCAGGCTTTGCACTTCACCTTCCGTCACACCGCTAATGAAACCAAGCGCCCAAATTCCTCGCCGGGGATATTCCACCAGCACACATTGCCGGAAAGCCGATGACTTCGACGACAACACCGTTTCAAAAAGCTGTTTCAGGGCTGTATAGACGCTGCGGATGACCGGCATGCGGTTCAGGATGTTCTCGCCCATGTTGAACATAAGTCGCCCAACGAGGCCGGCTGTCGCCGCCCCGACCATGGTCAGAAACACAATCAAAACCAACAGCCCAAAGCCGGGAATATCAAAATTCAGGTATGTGCTGGGGCTGTACTTGGGTGGGACGATAGATCCAACCTGAGAATCCACGAATGAAATAAACAACCAAGCCATATACAGGGTTAACGTAGCCGGAGCTGTTACCAATAACCCCGCCAGAAAATAGCCCCGCATCCGTGCCAGAAACGTTGCCTTTGGCTTACCATTGCCATTTTTGCGCCGCAAAGTCTTCTGACCTTTGGTCATGACATTATACCCAACCTCTTTATGTCAAACTGCTGTTTGCCATATTCCGAATGTTCTGAACAAGAACGCTCAACAAACCACGCATGAATGGGTCTAACTTGGACAGTCGTTCCTGAAATATCAACTGGTTGATGATGACAACTGTGGTTGGTTCGGTTGTTCGCGCGCTTGCCATACGCGGTTTATCATCAATCAGGGCCATTTCGCCGAAAATTCCTCCCTCCTTAATCACACCGATTAATTTTTCAGAGCCATCAGGTAAGGTTTTCAGAATTTCCACTTCGCCCTTTTGGACAAGGTAGGCCACATCGCCGCGCGAACCTTCACGGAATAACAACGCATTTTCAGGATAGACTTTACGATCCATTACTCTTGCTTCAGTCATGGCAGCCTCTATCTCTGGACATTAAATGACCTTTGAACGACAGTAGTTTAACAGGTGTTCACCCGGAGCCATAGGCCAAGATGAGACCGTGGAATAAATTACACTGTTCCCAAAATCCCTTGCTTCCCAGTGTCAGCGCACTGCTGGCCCAAAATGGCAAGGTTCTGCTGGTTCGCCGTAGGCACGCACCGTATCGTGGAGAATGGTCCCTCCCCGGCGGCAAGGTCAGATCGGGGGAAGGTCTGTTGTGCGCGCTAAAACGAGAGCTTTACGAGGAAACTCACCTCAATGCATACAACAGCGCACTTTACCAGATCACCGTTGTTCATCGAAAATACCGACTATATTGTTTTCGGGTTTTTGACTGGTCGGGCACCATTTTTGCCAGCGATGACGCAACCCACGTAAGGTGGATCCCCATTGCGGCGTTATCAAGGTTTACTCGGCGGCAAACCTATCAAACCATTCACCATGGCCTAAGATATACGGCGACATCAGCAAAACTTCATTGCAAACCGCGCAAGCCTCGCTAGTATGCGTGCAGTTCAAAATGGAGACGAACATCAATGCTGATCCTTGGCCGTATTTTGTTTTATGTAGGCGTTTTTGGTCTCGCCTTCCAAATGTTTGAAAGCTGGCTGGAAATGACCGGCCTGCCCATCACCAGCGACAACTTGTTTAATGCAATGCTGTGGTGGACCGGGTGTGCTGCAATTGCCGCAGTGGGGCTGTTCATCAAAAAGAAGCACGGCGACGAATAGTGTAAACGCCCTGCAAAAAAGGCCGCATCGCGGTCTTTTTTTATGCCTGAACGTTGGCAAACACATAAAAACACAAAACCCCTGCGGCAAATGCCAACAGGGGTTTAATGGTGAGCGCTAGAGGATTCGAACCTCTGACCCGCTGATTAAAAGTCAGCTGCTCTACCAACTGAGCTAAGCGCCCGTAAGGGTCTCCACTTCGGTGGAGGCCGGAACATAGTCCCCGACTGCCGTTCGGTCAACCCTAAAAATACATACGTGACAGATTTCTATTCCGTACGAATGATTAGGCCAAAGCCTCGGCATCTGCGGCAACCTTCACCGAGATCATTTCCGTCGGTTCCTTGACCGTGCCATTAAACAAACGGGATCCTTTTTTGATTTGGTCAACGTGGTCCATACCTTCAACCACTTCACCCCAAATTGTGTACTGCCCGTCCAGCCAAGAGGATTCATCAAGGCAGATAAAGAATTGGCTATCGCCGCTATCAGGATGCTGAGCCCGCGCCATGGAAACGGTACCACGAACGTGCGCCACATCAGAGAACTCGGCTTTCAGTTTCTTGCCAGAACCGCCTGTACCACGACCTTCAGGGCAACCGGTTTGCGCCATGAAACCTTCGATCACGCGGTGGAACACCAAACCATCATAGAACCCGTCACGAACCAGTTCTTTGATCCGGTCTACGTGTTTTGGTGCCAAATCCGGGCGCAGGGCAATGACCACACGACCAAACGGCAATTCCATGTACAAGCTATTCTCAAGATCAAGGCCTTCTGCCTTTGGCGTATTTTGGGTATCGGACATGATGCCCTCCTTTAACAAGCTTTTGCGTGCCTTATTGCAGGCTCTTCAAACGTTCAACATCAGCCGCAACTTTCAACGACACCATGGTCGTCGGGAACGGCACGGAACCGTTCAAGGCCGAAATTCCTTTTTTGATTTGATCGACATATTCCATGCCGCTGACGACTTGGCCCCAGATTGTATACTTACCGTCAAGGTGCGGAGCCTCTGCCAAACAGATAAAGAATTGGCTATCGGCACTGTCGGGGTCACTGGCCCGCGCCATGGATACGGTACCACGGACATGATGCTCACGACTAAATTCCGCGGAAATATTCTCCCCCGAGCCACCGGCTCCGGTGCCTTGCGGATCGCCGGTTTGTGCCATGAAGCCTTCGATCACACGATGGAATTTCAAGCCATCGTAAAATCCTTTACGTGCCAGTTCCTTGATCCGGGCCACATGTTTCGGCGCCAAATCTGGACGCATGGCAACCACCACACGGCCAAACGGCAGCTCAAGATACAGTGTATTTTCCAAATCAAGTTCGGCAGCTTTGGCGGCGGAATCACCCCCCACCAAACACCCGAAGACAAGAACCAACGCAAGGACGCTGGCTTGAATAGCCTTCACAGACTTAGATAAAATCGACATAAAACAGATCCCTAACTAGGATTCTTCAGAAAACCGATTAAGAAGATCGACTTTAATTTGTGGCGGCACGAATTCAGTAACATCACCACCAAGGCGACCGACTTCCTTCACAAAACGGGAAGAAATAAACTGGTTGCGTTCTGATGCCATCAAGAACACGGTTTCCACATTGGGATTCAGGCGCAAGTTAATGCCGCACATTTGGAATTCATATTCGAAATCCGAAATCGCACGCAGTCCACGGATCAGGAATTTGGCTCCGCAATCCACTGCGAAATCCATCAGCAAATTCGAAAATGGCCGGGCAACAATTGTTTTACCGGGCGGCAGATCAAGGTTATTGACCTCGCGCTGGACCATCGCCACGCGTTCATCAAGGTCAAACATGGGACTTTTGCCGGCACTTACGGCAACTGCAACGATCAGGTGGTCAACCAAACGCAGTGAACGTTTGATAATATCCAGATGACCATTAGTAATCGGGTCGAAAGTGCCGGGATAAACCCCGGTTTCACTGGACATGGGCTGCGCCCTCCTTTTTGGCAAAGGTGCTGGCGCAATTGCGCCAGCCCTTTGAATTTTTTATTCGCCGTCAGGAGCATCAGCCGCAGCTTGCTCCCCTTCCTGCGTGGAGATCACAGTTTCATCAGTATCTGCATCCACATCGTCAATGCCGTTACCCTCATCCAAATCGGCATCATCAAGACGGGTGGCAGATACCACACGTTCGTCGTCCCCCATACGGAACAACGTCACACCCTGTGTCTTCCGCGCAGCTACGCGGATATCACGCACAGGCATGCGAATCAACTGTCCTGCATCACTAACCAACAGGACTTGATCGGCATCGGTTACAGGGAATGAACCGATCACATCGCCGTTACGCTCTGTTGCATCAATATTCATGATGCCCTGACCACCACGCCCAGTGACACGGTATTCGTAGGATGATGTCCGCTTACCATAGCCGTTTTCGGTGGTTACAAGCATAAACTGCTCGTTTTCCTTCATCTCAGCAAAGGTCGCATCATCCAAACGTTTCAGGTTGGCTGCGATATCTTCCGGTATGGCTTCCCCTTCTGGCAACGAAGCAAGATGCTCTTCCGCCCGATTCCGTTTCAGATAAGAATCGCGGGTTTCAGAATCATAATCCGTATGCTTCAGAACAGTCAGGCCGATAACGCGGTCTTCCTGTGCCAGCCTGATACCACGCACGCCCGTGGACGTACGCCCTGTGAACACACGAACATCATCAATAGAGAACCTGATGCATTTGCCCTTGCGGGTCGACAGGACGATATCGTCATCAGCCTCACAAATGCGAACGGAAATCAGTTCGTCATCTCCATCCAACTTCATAGCAATTTTGCCGTTGGACATGACATTGCCGAAATCAGACAAGCGGTTGCGGCGGACATTGCCGTTTGCCGTCGCAAAGGAAATGAACATGCTTTCCCAAACGGTTTCGTCTTCCGGCAGACGCACGATCGCTGAAATGGTTTCCCCTTCCTTCAAGGGCAGCAAATTCACAACCGGCTTGCCACGGGACTGCGGATTTCCAAGCGGCAGTTTATAAACCTTAAGCTTGTAAACCATCCCGGTGGAGGAGAAGAACAGAACCGGGGTATGCGTGCTGGCTGTATAGACCCGTTGGACATAATCCTCGTCCCGAGTAGCCATCCCCGCACGCCCTTTGCCGCCGCGCTTCTGTGCGCGATAGGTCGAAAGCGGCACGCGCTTGACATAACCTTTCGAACTGTAGGTCACGACCATGTCCTCACGCGGGATCAGGTCTTCGACATCGTGTTCGAATTCATTTTCTTCAAAGTGTGTGCGACGTGGGGTCGCATACAGGGCTTTGACCTCAACCAATTCATCTTGAATGATGCCGTAAAGCTTTTCGCGGGAGCGCAAGGTTTCGAGGAAATCCTCAATCTTGACGCCGATTTCACGCAATTCATCATGAACCTTATCGCGCTCCAGTCCGGTCAAACGGTGCAGACGCAGATCCAAAATCGCCTTGGCCTGAGCCTCTGACAGCGTATAACAGCCATCCACCACAGACCGTCCCGGCTCATCAATCAATTCAATCAATGGCGCCACATCATGGGCAGGCCATGCCTGCGCCATCAGGGATTCACGGGCGGAAACCGGATCCGGTGCAGACCGGATCATATTGATAACATCATCAAGGTTGGCAACGGCAATCGCCAAACCAACCAAAACATGCGCACGGTCACGGGCTTTAGACAGTTCAAATTCCGTACGACGACGGACCACATCTTCGCGGAACCGGATAAACGCACGGATCACATCTTTCAGTGCCAGCAATTCCGGCCGACCATCATTCAGTGCCAACATGTTGACACCAAAGGATGTTTGCAAAGGCGTATAGCGATACAACTGGTTCAGGACCACTTCCGGCTGCGCATCACGCTTCAGTTCGATCACAACCCGAACGCCACGGCGGTCTGATTCATCACGAAGCCCTGCGATACCTTCAAGTTTTTTATCACGGACCAGTTCCGCAATTTTTTCAATCATCGAGGCCTTGTTGACCTGATACGGAACCTCGTGAACCACGATTGCCATACGGTCCTTGCGGATTTCTTCGATCTCACATTTTGCCCGAAGGATCACCGAGCCGCGCCCGGTTTCGTATGCGGACCGCGACCCAGCCCGACCGACAATCAGGCCCCCGGTCGGGAAATCCGGCCCCGGCACCATTTCCATCAATTCCGGCAATGTAATGTCCGGGTTTTCGATATAGGCGCAGCAGGCATCAACAACTTCACCAAGGTTGTGCGGCGGAATATTAGTCGCCATACCAACCGCGATACCCCCAGCCCCATTCACCAAAAGGTTAGGGAAACGCGCCGGGAGCACCGTTGGTTCGAACGTTGTTTCATCATAGTTGGCCTGAAAATTGACAGTATCCTTGTCAATATCATCCAAAAGACATTGGGAACTTTTGGCAAGTCGTGCCTCGGTATAACGCATGGCAGCCGGCGGGTCGCCGTCCATGGAACCAAAGTTCCCCTGCCCGCTGACCAAAGGCAAACGCATGGAAAAGTCCTGCGCCATACGCACCATGGCGTCGTAAATCGCGCTGTCACCATGCGGGTGATAACGACCCATGACGTCACCGACGATCCTTGCAGACTTACGGAAAGGTTTGGAGTGGTCGTAGCCGCTTTCTTTCATGGAATACATGATGCGGCGGTGCACAGGCTTCAGCCCGTCTCGAACATCCGGAATCGCACGCGACACGATTACACTCATGGCGTAATCGAGGTAGGAGCGTTTCATTTCCTCTTCGATTGTCACCGGAAGGATATCTGCTCCGGCAGCAGTGGTTGGCGTATTTGTCAAAGCACAAGCACTCTCAAGAAAACCAGTACACCCACATTTGGGCGGTCGCGCAGTTTACCACCGCAACAGCAGGGACTCAACGACTCCCGTACATCTGGTCTTTTCTCGGCTCTTTTTGGCAATTAGCGCGCAATTGTCTGAAATTAAAACGAAAATATGGATAAAAAAACATGCACACCCAATCGCAATAAGGACAAGGTGTGCATATCGACTTTTTTTACGACGAATCGACCGCCGGATTTCGACTTACTTTGCGTAGTGTACAGGCAGCACTGTCGTGTGCTTGATCGTTTCCATTGCAAACATTGATGTCACGTCTGCAATCTCCACCCGTTCAATTAGTGTTTTGTAAACTGCGTCATATGCCCTAATATCCGGCACCACCAAAGAAAGAAGATAGTCGATTTCCCCACTCATGCGGTACAAGGCTACGATCTCTGGTATATCGGCTACGGCGTTTTTGAATTGCTCCAGCCAAGTCGAGGAGTGCTTATTCGTTTTGACGGCAATGAACACGGTAACACCGACATTCATTTTATCTGGATCCAGCAAGGCAACCCTTTGCCGGATGACCCCGTCAGCTTCGAGTTTTTGAATACGCCTCCAGCATGGTGTGGACGACAGGCCAACCCGCGCACCTATTTCCGCCACCGGAAGGGTTGCGTCTTCTTGTAATAAGGCCAAAATTTTCTTGTCGATAGCGTCCATACAGACCCAATCTCCCTGTTTTATGTTTTTCCCTGTATTGAGTATATTATACTAATTTTGGTGTAATTAATAGATAATTATTGCATAAAAGCTAAAAAAGATAGAATATTTTAAAAACACACTACACAGCAATGCCTGTAATCTTTGGGACAGACAAAAACCACATGGTTTACCCATAAATCAGGCGTTTTATGAAACATACTCCACACCTTCAGAGCCTTATTTGCTCCAGCCTCCGCCAAGAAATCCAAAAAGCTACTGGATGCACTGAGATCGCCGCTGCAGCCCTTGTCGCCGCCAAAGCAGCCGAAACCCTTGGCCTTCCTCCGACGACACTCCGGCTAAGTGTTTCACCAAATATTTACAAGAATGGGGCCTTCGCTGGCGTACCGGGGATGCCTGTACCCGGCTTTAAATCTGCAGTCAGCCTGGGAAGTGTATTAGCAAAATCCAGTCAGGGACTGAATCTGCTTGATAGCGTTTCTTCACACGAAATTGCTAACGCCAAGCAATTCATGAACAACATCGATATAGACGTCCGTTTTGCTCCATCTCCGCATGCTATTTATCTGCATTGTGATGCACAGTCCGGCTCAACAAAGGCTTCCGCAACCATCCTTGGCAGCCATGATTATTTTACGAACATCACACAAAATGGTGTTCAGATTTATTCCCAACCAATTCCTCAAAGCGTTCACGACAGTCATTGCATTCAAAACATCCCCATTCGTGACCTGCTATCTTGCACACTTGGAATTCCGCTATCCAAGCTTGAGGTTTTGCGTGATGCCGCCAACATAAATTCTGACGTCTGCCCGCCTCACCGCATTCCTGAACATCAAAAAATTGCGCGGGCTTTGCATGCGATCGCAGAGAGTTCCCCCAACTGCGCAGCCAAAGCCGCACAAGCTCTTGCGGGAAGCGCCAGCGAAGCACGTATGACCGGAAGCACAACCCCTGTTATCGCGTTATGCGGCAGCGGAAATCACGGTCTGGCAAACTTTCTGGGAGTACTTGGTGTTGCTCAGTCTTTGGGCTCAAGTCCCGATATGACATTAAGGGCACTGGCAATTTCATCTATCGTCACCATTGCCATCAAAGCCCACACAGGAAAACTGACTGCCTTTTGCGGTTGCGCCATTGCCCCAGCCACCGGATTGGCTGCTGCGACCGTTTACTTGCTTGGTGGAAAAAGTAAAATCATGGAAAATGCCATGAATTCAGTCATCGCGACATTCGCTGGTATGCTGTGCGATGGAGCAAAAACGTCCTGCGCATTCAAAGTCTCCGCTGTGGTTGGTGCAGCCGTCGATATGGCAAGAATGGCTATGCAGGGAGCCTTCGTTCCTGAAGGCAGTGGAATTCTTGGCGACGACATCGACGAGACACTTACTAACCTTGCAATTCTTAATTCACGAGGCATGATAGCAACTGAAGAAGTTGTTCTATCTATGATTCAGCCCCAAAGCTAATTGAATTTAAACGTTAGAACCCAAGTTAAATGACAACAGGATTAAAATCCTGTATGTGGCGATAAGTTACATGCAAGGAACCCAATAAAGTGTCCAATAATTCCCAAGACGTTTTGATTTCCCTGCGCCAGATCATTCGGGCCGCAGATTTGCACTCAAAAAAGTTGATCCGCGAAGTCGGGCTGACCACACCGCAAATTCTGGTGCTGCAAGCCGCCAACAGGCTGCAAAAGGTCACCATCCGCAAAATTTCTGATGAGATATCCCTCAGTCAGGCGACGGTAACAACAATTTTGAACCGACTGGAGCAAAAAGAACTGGTCTGTCGGGTTCGTTCTCAGACCGACAAACGGGCCGTCCACGTGGAACTGACGGAGGAAGGACTAAGGGCTCTGGATACCGCACCCAATCTATTGATGGATGAGTTTGTTGAACGGTTTGAGCGACTGGAAAGCTGGGAACAGAACCTGATCCTATCCACACTCCAGCGGATCGCAAAAATGATGAAGGCCGAAGATATTGACGCGGCACCGTTGCTGGACATCGGTTCCCCGATGAAATAACTACCTTCCCTTCACAAAAAAACGGCGGATTCCCGCCGTTTTTTTAGTTAAACCATAACGCACAACATCAGAACGGGATGTCATCATCCAAGGCAGATGAAGACGGAGCATCCCACCCACCATTATTCTGTGGCTGTTGACGTGGCGCAGAGCCATAAGAGTCTCCACCGCCACCATAGGAATCGCCGCCACCCATTTGATCGCCTTGACCACGACCACCATCAAGCATGGTCAACTCGCCTTTGAAACGACTGAGTACAATTTCCGTGGTGTAGCGATCTTGACCGCTTTGATCCGTCCATTTACGGGTTTGCAAAGCCCCTTCAACATAGACTTTCGACCCCTTGCGCAGATATTTTTCTGCCACGGTTGCCAAATGATCATTAAAGATAACAACGCGGTGCCATTCCGTCCGCTCCTGACGCTGACCGGACTGGCGATCATTCCAACTTTCAGAAGTTGCCACGCTCAGGTTCACGATTTTACCGCCATTTTGCATGTTACGGATTTCAGGGTCGCGGCCCAGATTGCCAACGAGAATAACTTTATTGACCGATCCGGCCATGACTTACCTCTCAAGAAAAAACGTGAACCATTTCTGTTTCGACCACGCAGACTAATCTATTCCGGCTATCAGGGAAAGAGGCAGAAAGATCAAAAAACCGTCTCCACCATATAACCCGAGGAAACATCCCCATCATCCAATCACATGCAGCGGGCCCAGACCTGATAGTCAACTCGCTTTCTATGCATATAGAGGTGATTTAGCTTTCCTCTTTCCCCACTCAGGATTTAGCCAGTTTCCGTTCCCGCCAACCAAACGGCCCGGATCGTTCATATAGCCACGGATATTGCGAGACCATTTTAAACGCCAGCTTTTCCCGATAAGAAGCAAGCCCGACGACACACAAATATGCAGTTGCCAGCAGCAATCCAAATCCCGCCAGCAATTCCCCATCAAACAATGCATAGACAAAAAAACGATCCGCAAAGCCAAGCAAAGCACAGTACGGAAAAACCTGCCACATCGGCCGCCATGTTCTGGCCAACGCACGTCCGGTCATGAACGCAATCCACCCCATAATCAACCCGGTGAAGATCAACACCACAGGCAAGGAGGCCCCGATCAAAGCACTCATCAGTGACCTCCCTCCAAATATGCGGCACGAACTTCCGGGTTTGCCAACAATTCCGGCCCCGATCCACTCATAGTAATTTGACCGTTCACCATAACGTATCCACGATGCGCCAACTTCAGGGCGTGAAACGCGTTTTGCTCGACCAAGAAAACCGTAACTCCCTCTTCATTGATCTTTTTGATGATGTCAAAAATCTGACGCACCACCAGTGGCGCAAGCCCCAGAGATGGCTCATCCAATAACAACAAACGCGGCTTGCTCATCAATGCCCGCCCGATTGCCAGCATTTGCTGTTCTCCACCGGATAGGGTTCCACCTCGCTGGTCTCGCCGTTCCTTCAACCTTGGGAACAAATCGTAAACATGGCGCAAATCCTGATCAAAGGTCGTACCATCCGTTGGTAACGCACCCATTTGCAGATTTTCAAATACCGTCATACGGGGAAAGATGCGCCGACCTTCCGGGGATTGGGCAATCCCCATGCGAACGATTTCATGTGCGGGAACCTGTGCCATATCCTGTCCTTCAAACAGGATACGCCCCTTTTGAGGCATTGGTTTGCCAAAGATGGACATCAACATGGTGGACTTGCCTGCCCCGTTGGCACCAATCAGAGTAACGATTTCCCCCTGATTGATGGACAGATCAACCCCTTTCAGAGCCTCGATCCGTCCGTAATAACTGTGAACGCCTTCTACTTTCAGCATCATGCAAGCCCCTCATCCATCGCATCGTCATCTTCTTCACCAAGGTAGGCTCGTATTACCGCCGGATCAGACCTTACAAACGCTGGATCACCATCGGAAATTTTACGTCCATGGTCCAAGACCACTATGTGATCGGAAATCCCCATGACCACACTCATGTCATGTTCAATCAGCAAAATGCCAATGCCCTGTTGGTCCCGGATCATCATCAGCAATTCATTCAGTTCCAAAGATTCTTTGGGATTTAACCCCGCTGCAGGCTCATCCAGGCACAACAGACACGGATCAATGCACATGGCCCGAGCAATCTCCAAACGACGTTGATCGCCATAGGGAAGATTGCCTGCCTCCCAATCCGCGCGAGGGGTTAAACCAACCCGATCCATCCAGAATTTGGCCCTTTCAATTGCCTCGGCCTCGGCCTTTTTATAGCGACCAAGGTTCAGCAAGCCCGCCAGTGCAAATGCAGATGCCCGCATCAAACGATTGTGCTGGGCAACGAGAAGGTTCTCCAGAACCGTCATATTTTCAAACAAACGGATATTCTGGAACGTACGCCCGACATCGGCCTTTTGCGCAATCCTGAAACCTTCCATCCTTTCCAGATAGAATTCCTGCCCACTGGGATGGCTTAGCCGTAACCGCCCAACGGTTGGCTTGTAAAACCCGGTGATGCAATTGAACAAGGTGGTTTTTCCGGCCCCATTTGGACCGATGATGGAGGTTATTTCCCCTTTGCGAGCGACAAAAGACAAATCATCAACCGCCGTCAGACCTCCGAACTGCATTGTCATGTGCTCAACGGTCAACAACTGACTTTGGATATCACCATGAGAACTCATTGTGCGCCTCCCCCTTGTGCCGTTTCATCCCTTGGATGCAGACGTAAGGTTGGCTCGCGGGTTCCCATCATGCCATTTGGTTTCAGCACCATAATCAACACCATGGCGGCCCCGAACAGGAACATCCGATATTGCTCAAATTCCCTGAACCACTCCGGTAAGACAACCAAGGCAAACGCCGCAATGACCACGCCAAGCTGAGAGCCCATGCCGCCAAGCACGACAATCGCAAGAATGATTGCCGATTCAATAAAGGTGAAACTTTCAGGGCTAATGAACCCTTGTCGCGTGGCGAAGAATGCCCCGGCAATACCTGCGAACATTGCCCCCAACGCAAATGCGGACAGCTTAACGTTCGTTGGGTTGATCCCAAGCGACCGACAGGCGATTTCATCTTCACGCAAGGCTTCCCATGCGCGCCCGGTTGGCAGCTTTCGCATGCGCAATGTGAACAAGTTGGTGATGATTGCCAAAATCAGGATCAAGAAGTAAAGAAATATCATCCGGTGCATGGAAGAATAATCCACGCCCATCATCTCGGCAAAGGTTGTGCTGCCTTCCGGTGCTCTGCGGGTAAACTCTGCGCCGAAGAAAGTCGGGCGTGGAATTCCAGCGATACCATCCGGTCCTTTTGTGAAATCGACCCAATTCATCAGGACGATACGGATGATCTCACCAAATCCCAACGTCACAATCGCCAGATAATCCCCACGCAATCGCAGGACAGGGAAACCCAAAATAATCCCGAAAAACGCAGCAAATACCCCGGCAAGCGGCAGGCACACCCAAAACGACCAACCGACCTCCGTGGCAATCAGGGCATAGGAATAGGCTCCAACCGCATAAAAGGCTACATAGCCAAGATCCAAAAGCCCTGCCAATCCGACAACGATATTCAACCCCCACCCCAGCATGATGTAAATCAGCAGGGTCGTGGCAACATCCACCACATAGCGATTGGCAAACGGCATAAAGGGTAAAGCGACGGCAACCCCTAAGGCTACCAACGAGATCAGCAGCATATTGCGGTGCGCCCACCCCAATACATTAGCCTTGGCTTTGGTTAAGGGAGCTTCAGAAGATACAGCGCGCCGATTTGCTCGTCGTAAATACCATAGGGTAAAGGCAACACGCCCCAAGGCTACGGCTCCGACGATCATGAACATATCAGCCCAACGCGTGACATATCCAAGGCTGACACCGATGGTCTGCGTACGAATACCAATGAATGGAACTGCCAGAACAAGCGCAATAACCGCAGTTATCAAAGCCTCTTTGGCAACAATGCGTATGACAGACTGTTGTGCCTGCCCCGCCTGAGAAGATTGAGACATGGTCATGACTTACACCTTCTCGACTTCCGGCTTACCCAACAGGCCGGTTGGACGAAAGATCAACACCAGAACCAAAATCGAAAAGGCTGCCACATCCTTATATTCAATCGAAAAATAAGCCGACCAAAATGCCTCAATCAGGCCGATTAACAACCCGCCCAGCATGGCTCCAGGCAGTGAGCCAATACCGCCAAGAACCGCAGCGGTAAACGCCTTAACCCCGGCGATAAAGCCAATGTAGAAGTCAACGACACCGTAATACAGGGTCACAATCATTCCGGCGACGGCTGCCATGGCAGCCCCCATAACAAAAGTCAGGCTGATCGTACGATCCACGTTCACCCCGACCAGTGCCGCCATGGTACGGTCCTGTTCACAGGCTCGTTGTTGACGACCAAGGGATGTTTTCTCAATCAAATAAGAAAACCCTAGCATCAAAACCAAAGTTAGAATAAAAATGAATATCTGAAGGAACGAAACGCGAACAGTAAACCCATCCTGCTCCATAATCGTGATGCCACCGCTGATGATCGGGGCCAATGCCTTGACCCTTGCACCTTGTGTTAACTGCACGTAATTCTGCAAGGCAATGGACATACCAATCGCAGAAATCAGGGCAGCAAGACGTGGAGCACTGCGCAATGGACGATAAGCAATTCGTTCAACGGTCCAGCCGTATGCAGATGTGAACAACATGGACACAATCAGCATCAACAAAAGAATCATCGGAATGTATGCCATCCCAAATGAGTCCAAAATGAGAAACGTGATAACCGAAACAAAAGCACCAATCATATAAATCTCGCCATGGGCGAAATTAATCATGCCGATGATGCCGTAAACCATGGTGTAACCAATGGCGATCAGTCCATACACCGCACCAAGAGTCAGACCATTGATCAACTGTTGTAAAAAATACGCCAACGTTAAGAAGCCTCTGTTTTATGCGACAGGCGAAGCTGTCAGGTTTCTTGATTATGCAAATGGTGTTTTTCATGCCCAAACAGATCAGGTTGAAAATTCCTTTGCTTTTTTTCTGCTCAAACCTAGCACGATACGCAACGAAGAAAAGAGTTCAATGGCAGGACGTTGTGAATTCTTGCGGTTACACCATCTAATGAATACAAAAAGTTCGCACTCTGAAAACGACCGCTTTCAATTCCACGTTTGCCGCAGTTTTTAGCATCCGCTTACACGAACCAAGCCAAGACCAAGTTTCACATTCCAAAAAGACGTAACTATGACACAAAACATGCCTTTCAAACCGGAATCCTCTGTTCTGTCTGTCCGCGGCGCGCGCGAGCATAATTTGACAGGCGTTAATGTGGATATCCCCAAAAACCAGTTGGTAGTGATTACGGGGCTGTCTGGTTCCGGCAAATCATCGCTGGCATTTGATACGATTTACGCTGAAGGCCAACGTCGGTATGTGGAAAGTCTGTCGGCCTATGCCCGGCAATTTCTAGAAATGATGCAGAAACCGGATGTGGATAGCATCGAGGGGCTATCCCCTGCCATTTCCATTGAACAAAAAACCACATCAAAAAACCCACGTTCTACGGTGGGAACCGTTACAGAAATCTATGACTATATGCGTCTGTTGTGGGCACGCATCGGTGTACCGTATTCCCCGGCAACCGGCCTTCCTATTGAAAGCCAAACCGTTTCCCAAATGGTGGACCGGATTATGGCCTTGGGGGAAGGCACCCGCCTGTACCTGTTGGCACCGATTGTTCGTGGTCGCAAAGGGGAATACAAAAAGGAAATCAAAGAATTACAGTCCAGAGGCTATCAACGCCTGAAAATCGATGGGGAACATTACGCCATCGAGGATGCCCCGACTTTGGACAAAAAACTGAAGCACGATATCGAGGTCGTCGTTGACCGAGTTGTCGTAAAGGACGGCATCGAAAGTCGGTTGGCGGGGTCATTGGAAACCATCTTGGAACTGTCCGACGGCTTGGCCTATGCCGAAGATGCCAAAACCGGGGAGCGTCACACCTATTCCGCCCGTTTTGCCTGCCCGGTATCCGGCTTTACCATTGATGAAATTGAACCGCGCCTGTTTTCCTTTAACAACCCATTTGGGGCATGCCCGGATTGTGATGGGCTTGGCGTTCGGATGACCGTAGACCCGCAATTGGTAATCCCCGACCCTGCCTTGTCATTGCATGACGGCGCAATTGCACCATGGATGGGGACTTCTTCACAATATGCAGTACAGGCATTAAAGGCCATTTGCAGCCACTTTGAAGTCGATATTCACACGCCGTTTCAGGATTTACCGCAAAAGGTACAGGATGCCGTTTTGTTCGGCACCGGCAACACCCCGATTCACATGGTTGTGGCTGATGGGCGTCGCCGCTATGAAAGCAACAAGCCATTCGAAGGTGTTATCCCCAATCTGGAACGCCGTTTTCTGGAAACCGATTCCGCCTGGGCGCGCGAGGAAATATCAAAATTCCAGACTTCTGCCCCATGCGAAACCTGTCATGGTGATCGCCTGAAACCCGAGGCACTGGCGGTGAAGATTGCAGGCAAAACCATTGCCGAAGTCACCCGCATGTCCATTGGCGATGCAGTTGCTTGGTTTCAGGATCTGGACAGTCACCTGAATGAGAAAAACCGGGAAATCGCCCGGCGCGTCCTGAAAGAGATTGAAGAACGCCTGCATTTTCTGTCCAACGTGGGACTAAGCTACCTGAGCATGGCGCGAACGTCCGGTACCTTGTCTGGCGGGGAAAGCCAACGCATTCGATTGGCGTCTCAGATAGGCTCGGGCCTGACCGGGGTTTTGTATGTGCTTGATGAACCGTCAATCGGGTTACATCAACGTGATAACGACCGCCTGCTGGAGACTCTGAAACACCTGCGTGACCTTGGCAACACGGTCATCGTGGTTGAACACGATGAAGACGCGATTTTGAATGCGGATTACGTGCTGGATATGGGACCGGGAGCCGGAAACCTTGGCGGTAGAATCGTCGCCCAAGGAACACCGGATGAGATTATGGCCTCCCCCAAAAGCCAAACCGGGCAATACCTGACTGGGGAACGTTTTGTCGCCATTCCACAGGAACGACGGAAAGGCAACGGTAAGTCCATCGGCATCCGCGGCGCGACAGGGAACAACCTACAAAACGTTGATGTGGATATCCCGCTTGGCACGATGACCTGTGTCACGGGTGTATCCGGCGGCGGCAAATCCACCTTGATTCTGGAAACCCTTTATAAAGCCATTGCCAGAACTTTGAACGGCGCCCGTGATTTACCCCTGCCCCATGACACGATCACCGGGCTGCAAAATATCGACAAGATTGTTGATATTGATCAATCCCCGATTGGCAGAACCCCACGGTCAAACCCTGCCACATACACCGGGGCCTTTACCCCAATCCGGGAATGGTTTGCCGCCCTGCCTGAAGCCAAGGCCAGAGGTTACAAGCCCGGTCGCTTTTCCTTTAACGTCAAGGGTGGACGCTGTGAAGCCTGCCAAGGCGATGGTGTGATCAAAATCGAGATGCACTTCCTACCCGATGTTTATGTGGAATGCGATGTGTGTAAGGGCAAACGCTATAACCGTGAAACGCTGGATATTCGTTACCGCGGGAAAAGCATCGCCGATGTCCTAAGCATGACCGTGGATGAAGGCGTCGATTTCTTTGCCCCGGTTCCGGCCATACGGGACAAACTGGTTTTGCTGCAACGGGTTGGGCTTGGCTATATTCACCTTGGGCAACAGGCGACGACCTTATCCGGTGGTGAAGCTCAGCGGGTAAAACTGTCCAAAGAACTGGCCCGCCGCGCCACAGGACGAACCCTATACATTCTCGATGAACCGACCACCGGGCTACATTTTGAAGACGTGCGCAAGCTGTTGGAAGTACTGCATACCTTGGTGGATTCCGGTAACTCCATTTTGGTGATTGAACACAATCTGGAAGTCATCAAGACCGCCGATTGGATCATCGATATCGGCCCTGAAGGCGGCGATGGCGGCGGACAAATCGTGGCAACCGGAACCCCGGAAGCCATCATAGAAAAAGGCCGTGGTTACACGGCCCCTTATCTGGAAATCGCAATGCGGCCCAAGGCCAAACAGAAGTAAGCCCTCCGGCTTATTTCTGTTCTGTCTCGGTCTCTGGATTAACGGCCTCTGTCGGCAAACCCGCGTTGACCCAATCCTGCATTTTTCCGTCAAAGACTGCGACGTTCAGCATACCGGCACCTTGCAACATCCGTCCGGTCATGGCGGAACGCATGGGTTTATCATCAATGATGATAACCTCCGCATCACGCAGATCGCCAAATCGGCGGTGCTTATTCTTTTCCCGCATCAGGTTATTCACCTGTTCCATAGGAATGGTCATCGCACCTTTGGCCGTTTGCGGCAGTTTTTTGATGTCTGACGGGCGGCGGCAATCCCAAAACAATGGGTCATACCCCGCATTCAAATAGCCTTTGACATTATCTGGGGTCAGCAGACGTCCACGCCATTTGTCCCGATAGTTCGTGTACCAAGCCAAACCAAAAGTGCAAACGATGGCCCCGGCTGCCAACCAGAATTGCGGTGTCTCCTGGAAAATGATCCACATTTCATCCAAGGTATACATGGTGCCCCCAACAGAAAAACAATATCATTGATGACTACATGAGCCACGGCGGTCACGCAAGTCTGGACAGTATGAAGATTACAGCTTAAGCAGGTTTTTAAATTTGCAAGAGGCGTATTTCATGACTGAAACTACAGAAACACCAACCGTTCACGTAATCGGTGCAGGATTATCCGGCAGTGAGGCCGCATGGCAATTGGCTGAAGGTGGCGTCCGGGTCGTTTTGCACGAAATGCGCCCAGTCAAGCCGACCCCTTGCCACAGCACGGACGGATTTGCGGAACTTGTTTGTTCCAACTCTTTGCGTTCTGACGATGCGACTGCCAGTGCCGTCGGCGTTCTGCACGAAGAGATGCGCCGGGCCGATTCCCTGATTTTGAAATGCGCCGATGCCAGCAAAGTCCCAGCCGGGGGCGCATTGGCGGTTGACCGTGAACAATTCTCTGCCGCTGTGCAATCCGCATTGGAAAATCATCCCAATGTTACTGTCGTACGCGAAGAAGTGACCGAATTGCCGTCGGCTGATCTTGGGCCCGCGATTATTGCCAGTGGACCGCTAACGTCCCCCGCCCTTTCCGAAAAAATTCTTGAGGCTTGCGGGGCGGACTCCCTGTCTTTCTTTGACGCCATTGCTCCAGTCATCATGACGGATAGCATTGATTTTTCAAAGGCTTGGTATCAGTCACGTTATGACAAGGGCACTGGCAAAGATTATATCAACTGCCCAATGACAGAAGAGCAATATGTGCAGTTTATTCATGATCTGACCACAGCAGACTACATGGAGTTCAAAGATTGGGAAAAGGATACCCCATACTTTGAAGGCTGCCTGCCGGTGGAAGTCATGGCAAGCCGGGGGGCAGAAACCCTGCGGTACGGCCCAATGAAGCCTGTCGGCCTCACCAATCCCCATAACCCGGATGTAAAGGCCTATGCCATTGTGCAACTGCGTCAGGACAACGCACTTGGCACCATGTACAACATGGTCGGTTTCCAAACCAAAATGAAATACGGCGAGCAGCAACGAATTTTCCGGTCCATCCCGGGATTGGAAAATGCTGAATTTGCCCGCCTTGGCGGCATTCACCGTAATACATTCCTGAACGGACCACTGGTATTCGATGACAGCCTACGTCTGAAAACCCGTCCGCACCTTCGTTTTGCCGGACAAATTACGGGCTGTGAGGGATATGTGGAAAGTGCCGCAGTTGGCTTAATGGCGGGGTTATTTACTTTGTGGGAAGTCACAGACCGTCCCATGACGCCCCCCCCGGTGACGACGGCAATGGGCTCCATGCTCAACCACATTACCGGCGGAGCCGAGGCTGAAACCTATCAACCTATGAACATCACCTTTGGCCTGTTCCCTGAACTGCCTTTGGTCCCATCGAAAAAACCGGGCGGCAAACCACGCCGTCCCAAAGGCAAGGATCGCAAACAAGCCTACGCGGCACGCGCCCTTGAGCACCTCGATCAATGGGTTAAAGAAAAATCATAGCCTATTGTTTATATTTTCTTTCTTAGGGCGGCGACTAGTATTGCCGCCCCGAGTTTTGATGGGCCACAAAACCGTTCATCAAAGACTGCATAATCCAACTTATGAAGTGCCCTCACCTGCTGTAATGCCAGTGCCCCATGTAACAAAAGCGGGAAAGCGGCGCGTGGCATATCTGTCTGTTTTTCCCTCGCAACCAGCACCAGACCATGTGCGTGGTCCGCCGTTTCTTTTGCCAACAGCCGCATAGCATTTTCATCTGAATAATCAATCTGCCAAATCTTGAAACCGTTTTTCGCAGCATATGGGACAGAGCGCAAAAGCCCAATCAACCCATGCGCAGCCAAAACAGATGACAGGGAGTCCGGCACATCATTCCCATGGGCTACAGCACCAGAAGCACAAACACACAAAAGAGCCTGTGCCAAAGGTGCGGTCACACGTCGCACCCATTCCTCTGCATCCACAACCCCAGTAAATGGAGAGAGATCAAGATCCTGTTGCCGCACATCCAAAATCTGTAGAAGCCAAGGCTTAAGCTCTGACCAATTGTCCAAAGCAGACAGAATCTTAATAACAGGGTTGCCCCCGCTAGTACCGTTGTCACCTACGCCTTCAATCCAGTCACGCATCGCCTGAAAGCGCATCGCCGCAATCAATGGCTCCGTTGTGTTTTCACGTATTCGTGCAACATCCGCATGAAAATCCAGCACCGCAAAGGCTGCCTGACGTTTCTCTTTCGGCAAAAACATCGCGCACAGATATCGGTCACGATCCTTTACCTGAACGGATTGAATAAGCCATTTGCTGTGCTCGGCATTTTCCACTGGATTTTTCCTTTGTTCGGACGTGGCTTTTGCTTTCAGAAAGTCAAAGATACCCTATAGTACGGCGTCTATTCCATTCTCTGTAAAGCTTCTGAAGCCGGTCATTCACCCATGCAGTCAATCATCAGGCCTGATACCATCAACGGAACCAACCGGGCAGAAAACTTTCCCGTCGCATCAGTACTGTTGCGCCCCTGTGACCGAGACATCGTCAAAGCATACTACGCATTTGCACGCTTTTCAGATGATATTGCCGATTCTCCAAATTTATCAACATCTGACAAACTGGCAGCCCTGAATATACTTGAGGACGCACTGCACGGACGTGTTACTGACAGTGATTTCGTCGAAATTCATGCCGCACAACGGTTGCGAAAAGCATTCCTGCAGCGCGGTTTGAAATTTGAAAATGCCAGTGACTTGTTAACTGCTTTTCGGCAAGATTCAGGAGACAAAGATACGGAAACTTGGCAGGAACTGTTGGCGTATTGCCAACATTCGGCGGCCCCCGTCGGGCGTTTCCTTTTGGACCTGCATGGAGAGTCAAAGGCCGCAATTGACGCATCCGACGCATTATGTGCCGCCCTGCAAATTCTGAATCACATTCAAGACATTGCGGAGGACCATACACTCCGTAACCGCCATTATATCCCCCTGAACTGGGACAATGGCCCACATGCTGAGTTTAATGACCTGAACAAACAAAAATCAACGGCAGACCTCCGGGCATGTATTGATACTACCCTATCCCTCACCAAGCCCTTATTGGACAAGGCAAATACATTGCCTGATTTTTTACAGTCCAAACGCCTGCGTGCAGAGGCTGTTGCCATTGTCTCCCTTGCCAATGATCTATATACCGCCCTACACAAGGGTGATCCCATGGCAGACAGAATTGCACCAACCAAATTCCAAAAAGTTAAAGCCGCGGCAAAGGCCATTGGCTCGTTTGTCTTCTGCAAAGCCGAACCTGCATTATTGCCCCCAGACACGGCAACAACAGTGAGTGCGATTGTTGATGCTTCCGGTTCCTCCTTCCGCCATGGCATGCGCTGTTTACCGAAAGCCCGGCAACAAGGCATGTACGCAATTTATGCGTTTTGCCGCTGTGTTGACGACATCGCCGACGATGAAACGGCAACGGTTGAAGACCGCCTGACGCGTTTGGATGCATGGCATAAAAGCATATCTGAACTTGAACGAAGCCCCGCGAATCCTCAGTCATCAAAACTGACCGAAGCCCTTGCTGCCGTCGCGGCTCGCTATGGCCTTGTCTACGAAGAATGCCATGCCATGATTGATGGCATGCGTATGGATGTACTCGGCCCCATTTGCTGCCCCGATGATGAAACGTTTACGCTCTACTGCCGCAGGGTCGCCGTCAGTGCCGGACTATTATCATTGCCGATTATGGGCGCATGCGACAGCCAATCCCGCAAATTTGCAGAGCACCTTGGTCATGCCCTGCAATGCGTGAATATTATTCGGGATGTGGCAGAGGATGCCCAATTGGGGCGTTGTTATTTACCAATATCAGTTTTGGATGAGTGTGGTATCTCTACCCGCTGCCCGCATGAGATTATCAACCACCCAAATATTGGGATTGCGCGGCAAAAATTGGCGGATACTGCACATCATCACTTCGACAATGCCCTGAATGCGCTTACACTGCACAACGCGGACGCGCTGCGCCCTGCCCGCCTGATGATGCTGGCGTATCAGGACATTCTACGAAGGATTGAGGCGCAAGGCTGGTCAAATCTTACAAGGCCTGCTAAACCGCCAATCTGGAAAAAACTGTGGCTTTTGACGAAAATCCCATCACCACAACAGGAGACACGCCCGTGATACCCGCATACACATTGATGGATGCCCCGGCATGCCACATCGTGGGCGCAGGGTTAGCCGGGCTTTCTGCCGCGCAGCATCTGGTCGCCAATGGCTATCGCGTTTACGTCTATGAGGCCGCTGCCAATCCGGGGGGACGCTGTCGATCTTTGCCGGATAAACGATTGGGAGCAATCATTGATAATGGCAGCCACCTGCTGTTTTCTTCAAATCGGGCAACGCGTGACTTCATGAAGGCTGTCAATGCGCCGGACGATGGGCTCCGAAAGCTTGACGGCCTGCCATTTTATGATCTGAAGAGCAATACGCGCTGGGCTCTATCTCCCAAAGGCAAATCCGCATGGTGGGCCTTAAGTGGGGGCCTACGAGACCTTGGTATCTCCCGTGCCCAATTGATTCTTGATGTTGCACGGCTGGCCTTCGCCGGAGATAAGAAAACCGTTGGTCACTGCATACCGGACAGCACCACAGCATGGCAACGTTTGTGGATTCCGTTTTTAGAAGCCGTTTTCAACACGGAACCATCCTCGGTTTCGGCAAAGCATGCCTACGCAATTCTGAAAACCATCATAGAAAAGGGTGCAGAAAGCGGAACTCCGATGCAGGCAATACAGCCATGGTCGGAAATTCTGGCAAATCCAGCGGTTGCGCACCTGCGCTATCACGGTACGGTTTTCAATTACAATATGCCGCTGCTGTCCTTAGACCGTGGCGAAGGCATCGTACGCCGAATGCTGTTCAAAAAGGGAACGATTGATACATCCAATGACGCAATCATATTGGCTACGCCCAATGCCGTCAGCAATCGACTATGCCCGGATATTGCCCCAGCCATCGATTCTGCCCCTATCATCAACGTGCATTTTGATGTCATAGAAGAACTTGGTCACGGGCTATGCGGTATGGTCGGAGGAATATCCGACTGGGTATTCTGGCGTGGCAAGACCGTTTCCATCACCATTGGTAATGCCCGCAAATATATGTCCCTGTCCGGGGATGAACTGGCCCAAAACGTCTGGCGAGAGGCAAAAGCCGTTCTGCCATCAACCATGCCACAGGCAACCCCGCCACATCGCAGAATTGTCGAAAAACGCGCGACAATTGCGGCAACGCCTAAGGCATTTGACATGCGCCCAACCACGAACACAATCCACCCCAATTTATTCCTTGCCGGGGACTGGATTAACACCGGGTTACCATCGACCATTGAAGGGGCTATTTTATCGGGTCAGATGGCGGCAAAGGCTGTTATCGATAAGGGAAGAGCCTGATAATTGCTCTTGTATGCTGAATTTTCATAAAAATTTGGCACGTACCCCCTTAACATTTTTAAAAGCCTTCTTAAGTCATCAGTTGAAAACGTTGTAGAATGAGGGGATACCCCCCTTGGATGTTAGGAGACGAAAATGGCTTTTGAATTACCGGCCCTGCCCTATGACATTGCAGCCCTTGAACCCTATATCTCTGCCAATACCTTAGGGTTTCACCATGGCAAACACCACGCCACTTACGTCGCCAATTTGAACAAATTGACCGAAGGTGGCCCACTTGCGGCTAAATCCCTTGAAGACATTATTGAGAATGTTGCAGGCGACGCAGATAAAGTCGGTGTGTTCAACAATGCTGCCCAAACATGGAACCACACGTTCTTCTGGAACAGCATGAGCCCGGCAGGTGGCGGTGCCCCGACCGGAGAACTTGCTGAACGCATCAACGCTGCCTTTGGCTCTTTGGATGGCTTTAAGGAAGAGTTCAAACAAGCCGCAATCAGCCAGTTCGGCAGCGGTTGGGCGTGGCTTGTTGAAGACAAAGGTGAACTGAAAATCACCAAGACCGGCAACGCAGATCTGCCGATGACCAAAGGCCAAAAAGCCCTGTTCACCGTCGATGTCTGGGAACATGCTTACTATCTTGATTATCAGAACCGCCGACCGGACTTTGTCCAAACGGTGCTGGATAACCTGATCAACTGGTCATTTATTGAGGCAAACTTGAAATAACAACTGGCCTGTTCTGAATCGGGGGAGCTTTTTGCTCCCCCTTTTTCGTGCCCGATAAACTAAACATGAACAGTGTTTCGTCCAGCTTGTTTGGCTTGATACAGCTTTATATCGGAAAGTTTCAATACATCCGACAAGGTCTCACCCGGCTGGCACTGGTGCAGCCCTGCGCTCATGGTATAGCGAATTTCATCCCCATCATAATCAATGCTGGAAGCTTCAACACTGGCCCGGATATGCTCCGTTACTTGCTGTGCTGTCGAGACATCAGCAAACAGCAATAACGCAAATTCTTCGCCCCCCACTCGAAATACGCTTTCGCGACTGATATGAAAAGCTCCGGCATCCCCAACTTCGGACTTCAACAATTCAGCAAATGAAATCAGCACCTGATCCCCAGCTTCATGCCCATAATTGTCATTTATGGCCTTAAAATTATCCAGATCAATTAAAACAAGCGTAAAGGGTTTATCTTGTGCCTGAAGATGGTCAAAACTCTGTTTCAGGGAAAAACGATTATGCAGATTGGTTAAAGGGTCTTTTACCGCAAATAATTTCAAGGCATCTTCCGAACGTTTGCGGTTAATCTCGTAAAAATGAGAAACCACCCAAATGCTAAAGTAAGCGAGACAGAAATTAATATTATGCCGAAATGCCATAAACGCATCAGGACTACTGCGTTCAAAAATAATAATACTCTGCACAACACCGACAATTAATGTCGAATAAAATCCATAGGATTTTCCAAACAAGAAATAAAAAAGCGGCGGCACAACCAATGTCCATAGGTATATTCTTTCCGGTGCTCCTTTGAGCCAAGTTGCATATAAGATAACCAAGGCAAAAAAGACCGGGATCACCAGTGATTGGGCAAAGGTCAGATTCTGTTTCTTCAGGCGCAAATAAACGGCAAGAGAACTAATGGCGAGCAATGCCTCGGCCGCAGCGACCTTCATATCTCCCAAATAAACATTTACCAGACTAAGAGAACCGGCAATTGCAATAAGGTAAAAACATAACCCCTGAAGCAAACGCTGCCGAAGGCGGGAAAAGCCATGGTGTATCTCTTCGCTCATGAATGGTATTCCCTAACAATCCTCTTAAATGACTCTAAAATAATAACACAAACCACGTCGACACAGCTGCCACAATGATGCATTTGGTTGATTTATTACGAAGGAAACCTCCTCTTTAATTGAGGTGGGTGCGAGACTTTAAAATGCCATGTGCAAATAAAAAAACGGTGTGAAAATTCACACCGTTTTTTGGGTCTACAGGAATACGCAGGCCTTAAATCTTTGCTTTGCCAGGGGCAGCTTCTTCCTCATCCTCATGCACAAGATGGTCACTGCGCAATTTGAAATAAACCAACAGCGGCAGGGCAATAAAGATTGAGGAATAAGTACCAACACCAACACCCAAAATCAGAGCAAATGCAAAGTTTTGCAGCACATCACCACCGAACAGTGCAATGGCAGAAACGGACATAACGGTGGTCGCACTGGTTAAAATTGTACGTGACAAGACCTCGTTAATGCTGAGATTCAGCAAATCAATCAGAGGCTTTTTCTTGTACTTGCGCATATTTTCCCGGACACGATCATAGACGACAACCGTGTCGTTGATGGAATAGCCTGCAATGGTCAACACAGCCGCGACCGATGTCAGATTGAATTCCATCCCCGTTAAGGAAAAAATCCCCATGGTTATGATGACATCATGAATAAGGGCAATCGTGCCCCCAAGGGCAAAGTGCCATTCAAATCGCAGCCAAATATACCCGGCGATTGCGGCAATGGCACACGCCACAGCCAAGATACCATCTTCAATCAACTCGCCGCCGACTTTTGGACCGACGACTTCGGTACGACGGTCTTCAAAACCATCACCCAATGTCGCACGAATTTTCTTCAATGCTGCATTCTGGGCTGCTTCATCAGTAAAGGCAGGCAGACGGATCATAACATCCTTTTGATCTTCCCCGATCTCCTGCAAGCCAATCTCACCGATATTGAGTTTTTGCAGTTTCCCACGAAGTTCAGCCATGTTAACCGGATGATCGGCCCGAACCTCCATCTGAATGCCGCCAGAAAAATCAATCCCAAAGTTCAATCCTTTGGTCATGACCATGCCAGCAGAGCCAAGCAGAAGCACTAATGAAATAACGCAGGCAATCAACCGTTTGCCGACAAAATCAAAATGGGTTCCTTCAGGCAGGAACTTAATACCACGATACATTGCGGATACTCCCTTCCGGCCTTAAAGCGGTGATTCAGATGGGCGCACCCGGCGGACCCACAGGGCCACCATCAAACGCGTCATCATAATTGCAGAGAACATGGATGTCAGAATACCAAGGCCCAAGGTAACGGCAAAACCACGCACGGGGCCAGAGCCAAACTGATACAACAACAGTGCCGCAACAAGTGTCGTCACGTTGGCATCCAAAATGGTCGAAAACGCGCGAGAAAAACCTGCATCCATCGCGTTCAAGACAGTGCGACCATTACGAACTTCCTCTCGAATGCGCTCAAAAATCAATACGTTTGCATCCACAGCCATACCAATGGTCAGAACAATGCCAGCAATACCGGGCAACGTTAACGTGGCACCGATTGCACTGAGCCCGCCAATGACCAGCATCATATTGGCACACAGTGCAATTGTCGCAAACAAACCGAATAGGCCATACGCAACAATCATGAAAACAATCACTAAGGCAAGGCCGACCAAGCTTGCAAACAAGCCTGCCTGAATGGAATCCGCGCCAAGGCTTGGACCGACAGACCGTTCTTCAAGGAAGGTGATCGAGGTTGGCAATGCACCGGACCGCAAAACCAAGGCAAGGTCATTGGCCTCGTCCACAGTAAAGCCACCAGAGATTTCACCGGAACCTTGAAGAATTGCGCTACGAATGTTTGGTGCGCTGACCACCTTATCATCCAGAACAATAGCCAAGGCTTTGTTGATGTTTTGTGACGTTACTTTACCGAAAATCCGCCCACCAACAGCATCAAAACGGAAGGAAACAACCGGGCGTCCCTCGCTGAAGGTCGGTTGCGCATCCACAAGATGTTCACCAGCAACTTCGATTTTCTTGCGAACCACGTAATAGGTTTTTTCCCCATTTGGCCCGGTTTCCAAGCCTTCCATCAATTTGGAGCCGGGGGGAACCCGCCCGCGCAAGGCCTCTTCAATGGATGTATTGTGGTCAAGCAGATGGAAAGTCATCCGGGCGGTTTTGCCAATCACATCGCGGGCACGTTTCGGATCAGAAACCCCCGGAAGCTGAACAACAATGCGGTTGTCACCCTGACGCTGAATCGATGGTTCGCGTGTACCAAGTTCGTCAATCCGTTTACGGATAATTTCCAACGTCGTTGTCACAGCTCCATTGATGATTTCTTGACGAGCCTGCTCATCAAATGAAATGGAAAGCTCTCCGGCATCGGAAAGTGAGACGTTCGCGTTCGGGATTGCATACCGCAAATCCTTCCGCGCCTCAGCCAGAGTGGCTTCATCACCACGCACCTGAGCGACCACTTCATTATTTTTGACGCCAATCCCAACATAACGGACACGTTTTTCCCGTAATGTATTGCGGACAACATCAACAACGCCGTCAAGACGGTCACGCATCAATTCATCAACGCCAAGTTCCAGCAGAAGATGCGAACCACCTTGCAAATCAAGACCAAGGCTTAGGGGTTGCCACCAACTGGGCAAATTATCCCGTTCGCTTCGATCCAAAAGATTGGGAGACGCGAAAACCGCCCCTGCCATAACGACAAGAGCGACAAGCGCGATTTTCCATTTCTGAAAATACAACATCGGATGACCATTCGAAGATCAGAGACTAAGCAGTAACGCCCACACTATTGTGTGGGCGTCGGGTTCTGTCGCGGCGCTTATTTCCCGCCAAGCATACGGCGGAGTTTGGAGCCTGAAGATTTATCTTCACCTTCCCCTTCCGCACCGTCTTCACCAGCTTTGGTCTTATCTGTATTTGGGTTGGAAGCAGCAGCAGCAGCAACCTGAGCTGCCTCTTCGTTGAACATCCCCATCACAGAATCACGTGTCACACGGATTTTTACATTGTCAGCAATTTCGACCGTCAATTCAACGTCGGTTGCTTTGACAACTTGGCCAATAATACCGCCACCAGTAACGATGCGGTCGCCACGTTTCAGGGCGCCAAGCATAGATTTATGTTCTTTTTGGCGTTTTTGTTGCGGACGGATCAGCACAAAGTAAAACACGAAAAAGATCAGAATCAGCGGCAACATTTGCCCCATAATGTCCCCTGATCCACCTGCGGATTGCGCAAAAGCTGGCGAAATCATCATTGATAGTTAGCTCCTTGTGAAGGTCCCGTTTGTACAGGAGCCTCCGGCCTTGGTTGACGCGTTAAATTCGGGGCATACCCTTGAGGCACACCTGAACGTGGGACTATAAACATAGCTGTGCAAGATTCAATGTTTAACCGTTCGAGCTTATGTGATTGTGATCTCCATAAGCACGTTTAGCGAGAAAGTTGGAAGCTCTATGACTGATTTGGCGCAAATTGGTGAATATCTGGAACGTATTGCGGCAGCACTTGAGCGTCAGGCGCCGAATGCACCGAAAATTACCATTGCTGACGACTGTGATGCTTTCATTTGGCAGACCTCCCCCGACCAATTGCTCCCGGTCCCAACGGTTCACCGTTTACCGCTCAAGCTTTTGCAAGGAATCGAACGTCAGAAAGACCGCCTCTATGCCAACACATTGCAATTTGCCAAAGGGCTTCCCGCCAATAACGCCTTACTTTGGGGCGCACGTGGCACCGGCAAATCCTCATTAATCAAAGCGGTCCATCACGCGGTCAATCAGGAAACCCAAAATCGCCTTGCTCTTGTTGAAATCCAGCGGGAAGATATTTCTTCCCTGCCCCGACTGTTGAGGCAGTTGGCACTGACTGACCGCAAGTTTGTACTATTTTGCGATGACCTGTCTTTTGAAAATCAAGATGAAAGCTATAAATGCCTGAAATCCGTACTGGATGGAGGCGTTGAGGGCCGTCCAAACGCCGTGCTTTTTTACGCAACGTCCAACCGCCGTCACCTGATGAGCCGCCAAATGATCGAAAATGAGCGAGCCGGAGCCATCCATCAAGGCGAAGCCGTGGAAGAAAAAGTCTCCTTGTCCGACCGCTTTGGACTTTGGATCGGTTTTCACAATATGGACCAGACAACCTACCTGAACATCGTTGATGCCTATGCACAACAAACCGGACTTCAGATTGCCAAAGATGAGCTCCATGCCAAAGCATTGGAATGGTCCGTATCACGCGGCGCACGATCTGGTCGTGTGGCTTGGCAATTTTTCATGGATATCTGCGGACAAAATGGGATTAATCCAAATATTTAAATTCTGGCTCTAATCCATTCAATTCAAATATTTTTTAGGGTCTACGGCCTTGGACCCTTGCCGGACCTCAAAGTGCAACTGCGGGGAGGTCACGCTCCCGGTCTGACCAACGGAGCCAATGATCTGCCCGCGTTTAACTGTTGTCCCTCGTTTCACCTTGATTTCATCCACATGGGCGTAGGTCGTAATCAGCCCCTTGTCATGCTTCAATAGAAGCATATTACCAAACCCTTTCAATTCATTCCCCGCATAGGCAACGACCCCGGACTCAGCCGCCTGAACCGACGTTCCAAGCTTGGCAGCAATGTTAATGCCATCGTTACGCATTCCCTTTGCGACAGAACCAAACGGAACAATAATTTTCCCTTTAACTGGCCAAGCTAACCCCCGCCCTTGACGTGGAGGTGGCTTTGGAATGGAAACCGGGCGTGGCGCAGGTTTGGTCGTCGGCTTCCGTACCGGAGGCACAGGTGCCTTTGCCGTTTGCTGCGTCGACGAAGAAGAAGTTGAAGGTTTTGATACTGGTGCGTCTGTTTTGGGCGCTTTGGCAACTTGGGAAGAAGTCTGCCCCGGCAAACGCAACACTTGCCCAATATGGATAGTATACGGAACGTGCAGATTATTAGTGCGCACCAATGCACTCATATCCACATTGTGGGACTTTGCAATCCGGTAAACAGTTTCTCCACGACGGACCGTATGAGTCTTAGCCATGGGAATGTATAGAACTTGCCCAACACGCAGCGTGTATGGCGGGCGCAAGCTGTTACGCTCAATCACTTGTCGCATGGGAACATGATAGGCCGATGAAATCCGGTAAACGGTTTCTCCGCGCTGCACCACATGCTGCCCGTTCCGGTTAATGGTAACCTGAGAATCCCTTTGTTGTTCGTGGTAACGGTCAATTTCCCGCAGGACGGAAGACAGGCGCACACCGGAACATCCGGTCACCACAAGCACCAGCCCAAAACACAGAGCAATTTTACAAATGCGCCATTTCATAGCCGCCACTATACGGGTCTCCGCTCCTGTCTACAATCCCACATACAATACGGCATCAGGTGGTGTCTTTCGGCAGTCCGGTTACCAAAGGAACAAAACGCACGGGAAACAACACTTCCTGTGAAAATCCGGTTGCGGTGCGCCGGATACGGATAACATCCTGTCGATCCGGCCCCGTATCCATCGGCATCACCAAAACGCCGCCTTCCGACAACTGTTCACACAGGGTCATGGGCAGTTCCGGAGCCGCGGCTGTGACCAAAATATGATCAAACGGTGATTGTGCAGGCCAGCCTTTGTAACCATCACCATGCATGGCAACAATATTGGTCAGGCGCATGGAATGAAACCGCGCCTCTGCATCCTGCAAAAGAGACTTATGCCGTTCCAACGTAAAGACCCTACGGCACAGCTTTGACAATACCGCAGTCTGGTAACCGGACCCGGTTCCAATCTCCAGAACCTTGCTGCGGTCACCGAGTTCAAGAGCCTGCGTCATCAACCCAACGACCAAAGGCTGGCTAATGGTTTGCCCGCAGCCAATAGGCAGGGCGGTATTATCCCATGCCTGTTCCAAGAACGGGGATGCAACAAACTGATCCCGCGGCACACTTTCAATAGCAGCCAGCACACGGGTTGACGTTATGCTGCGACGCAATTCCATCAACAACCGTATGCGTTGGGTTGGCGTCATATGTGGGCATCCCGTATCGGTTTAATCGTCCTGAAAAAGATCGGAAATATGTTCCAACGCATCTTGATGGGTCAGATTGATGGTCAGTGGTGTGACCGTGATCTTTCCTGCATCGGAACATTCCATATCACTGCCCGGAACCTGATTGGAATTGGCGCGCAAGGGGCCAATCCAGATGTACGGACGACCGCGGGGGTCAACGCATTCCACCAAGTGATCTCCCCCTTTGTGATGCCCTTGCGGTGCAACACAAATACCCGTCACATCTGAACATGGAACTTTCGGGAAGTTAACGCTCATCAGCACTTCACTGGGCCAACCACGGGCACACAACGTACGAATTATTTCCGGGGCGTGGACTTCGGCTGTGCGCCAATACACAGTTTCTCCCGGCGTGAAGACCTGACTGAGAGCGATTGCCGGAACCCCCAACAGTGTCCCTTCCATAGCCGCCGCGATGGTGCCAGAATAGGTCACATCATCACCCATATTGGCACCACGGTTTACCCCTGACAGCACCAAAATCGGCGGTTCATCTTTCATAAATTTGTTCAGGGCAAGCAGCACACAATCCGTTGGTGTACCGTCAACGGCAAAGCGTTTTTCAGAGATTTGACGCCAGCGCAATGGGTTGTGCAGGGACAAGGAATGCCCTGCCCCGCTTTTTTCCGTTTCCGGGGCCACAACCCAAGCATCCATGCCCAAAGCCATAGCAATACTTTCCAGAACCTTCAATCCCGGCGCATCAATGCCATCATCATTGGTGATTAGAACGCGTGCTCCCCGCAGTGGAGGAATGCGAAACATGGGTGCAGAATTCATTTACTTGGCTTTCAACAGTTCAAGACCACCCATGTACGGGCGCAGCACATCTGGGATGACGACGGAACCATCGGCTTGTTGATAGTTTTCCAAAACCGCAACCAAAGCCCGACCGACAGCGACACCAGAACCATTCAAAGTATGAACGAATTGCGTGCCTTTTTCACCTGCCGGACGGAAACGTGCCTGCATGCGTCGGGCCTGATAATCACCGCAGGTCGAACAGCTGGAAATCTCGCGATATTTGTTCTGACCGGGCATCCAGACTTCAAGGTCAAATGTACGACGAGCTGTTGCCCCCATATCTCCTGCACACAGGGTCAAAATTCGGTATGGCAGTTCAAGACGCTTCAGGACTTCTTCCGCACATCCGACCATACGACGCTGTTCATCCTCTGACGCATCCGGGGTCGTGATCGACACCATTTCAACCTTGTTGAATTGGTGCTGACGGATCATACCGCGAGTATCTTTACCAGCGGCCCCAGCTTCGGAGCGGAAACAAGTGGTCAGCGCGGTGAAGCGTTTCGGAAGCTCTTTTTCTTCCATAATGGTTTCTGCAACCAAATTGGTCAGCGGAACTTCCGCAGTCGGAATCAACCAGTAACCATTTTCCGTGCGGAACAAATCATCGGCAAATTTCGGCAATTGCCCAGTTCCGCGCACGGCATTATCACGCACCAAAACCGGCGGGGCGACCTCTTCATACCCGTGCTCTGTCGTATGCAGGTCAAGCATGAACTGACCAAGGGCACGTTCCAAACGAGCCATTTCCGCCCGTAAGACCACAAACCGCGCACCGGATAATTTTGCAGCATCTTCGAACGACATCGTACCTAAGGCTTCGCCGATGGTGTCGTGTTCTTTTGGTTCAAATTCAAACGTGCGAGGCGTTCCAATACGGGCGGTTTCCACATTGGCATCTTCATCAAGGCCTTCAGGCACGTCATCAGCAGGAATATTCGGCAGCCCCAGAAGCAGCATTTCCAGCTCTTCCGCAGTTTGCTTTTCCTTTTCCTCAACTTCCGGCATACGTTTTTTAATGTCCGAGACAATTGCCATTGCCTCGCTGGCGTCTCCGCCGGATTTTTTCAGCATGCCGATTTGCTTGGAATATTCGTTACGTTTGGCCTGCATTTCCTGTTGTTCAGTTTGCAAGGCACGACGTTCACGATCCAGCCGCAAAACCTCCTCAGAGACCGCAGACTTTCCACGACGCGCAAGGGCGTTATCAAGGCTTTCGGGATTATCGCGGATCATGCGGATATCAAGCATGGGAAACCTTCCTTCGGATTACGGCCAAACATTGCGGCCAATACTATAAGTCATTCTGAGGGGTTTATACCCCTGCCATGCAAACACGTCCACGGAGATTATGGCGTGGCAGCTGCATCCTCATCATCATTTTGCTTCTGCGCAGCCTCCATACGGCGGCAGGCCCAAATCGACGCTTCGTACAGAACCAACAAAGGCACAGCCAGCCCGACTTGGCTGACCACGTCCGGTGGCGTCAGGAACGCTGCAACGATAAAGACAAAAACAATGGCATATCGACGCTTGGACACCAATGTTTCCGAAGAAATCAACCCTGCCCGCGCCATTAAGGTCAGCAAAACCGGAAGTTGAAAACTGATGCCGAACGCAAAAATCAAAGTCATGATCAACGAAAGGTATTCGCCGACCCGTGCTTCAAGTTCAATGGGCAAAACAGTCTGACCTGCCGAGGTTTGGAACCCAAGCAAAAACGTCCAAGCCATGGGGATAATCAGGAAATACACCAGCATAGCCCCCAAGATAAACAGGATCGGACTGGCAATCAAAAACGGTAAAAATGCCCGCTGTTCATTTTTATACAGACCGGGAGCAATAAACATCCAAAGCTGTGCCGCAACCACCGGAAAGGAAATGAACAAAGCCCCAAAAGCCGCAACTTTCACCTGCGTAAAAAATCCTTCGGTCAATGCGGTATAGATCATACGCTGGGTACCGCCCACTTCCGTCATGACCTGAGCCAACGGATACATCAGCACATCATAAATATCTAACGACACGCTGTAACACACGGCAAATGCCACAACGAACCCCAGCACCGACCACATCAAACGGCGGCGCAGTTCAATCAGATGCTCTAACAGCGGCATGGGCGTATCGTGGTCCGGGGCATCCGTCATGGTTCATCCCTCGGCACGTTGAGCGGTTTGTCTGCATCCTTGGGCAGCATAATGTCTTCGGCAGAATGGGGATCTGGGGCCGGGATATCAAAGTCCCGCACGTCATCAAACGCATCACGAATTTCATTGTCGGGATCAACGGTGTCTTCAACAATCTTACCGTAATTGCCATTACGCATATGGCTGGCGGTTTTCCGCAGTTCATCAAGTTCGGCTTCGCGCACCATATCATCCACATGCGCACGGAAAATCACCGACAGATTATGCAGTTTACGCATGGCAAGGCCGAGAGCCCGCAACGTAGCCGGGAGCTCCTTCGGGCCGATGACAAAGATCACCACAACGGCAATCAGGGCCAATTCCCATGCGCCAAAATCAAACATGTGTAACTGCTATACTCGGGTGGAACCGATGATCAGGACTTGTCCGAAGGCTCGGACTGATCCTTAATTTTTTTATCGTCCTTTTCGGTGGGCGTATCACCATCCTTCAACCCTTTCTTGAAGGCATTGACACCCTTTGCCACATCACCCATCAGGCGCGGAATTTTACCGGCTCCGAACAGCAGCAAAACCACAAGGACAATCAGGAGTATTTGAAGGGGACCCAGGCTCATGGACAACCACGCATTTCAATTTTAAGACAATACCTTAAGGAAGATCATGCCAGATATCCTACCCGTACGCAATCTTGCAACTGGGATTTATGCACCGTCTTCGTCTTGTAGGGCTGCAATCAGATTTCCGTCTTCCTCGAGCGGAAGTTGCAAATCATCTTCAGCCTGTGACGCATAGGCAATCATAGCCGGACGGGTATCCAGCAGGCCTGCGGCCTTTAACTCCGCTATACCCGGTAAAGCCGCAAGATTTTCAAGGTCAAACATATCCAGAAACTGCTGGGTTGTTCCCCATGTCATGGGACGTCCGGGGGATTGCCGCCGTCCGGTCGGGCGCACCCAATTGGCTTCCAGCAGAACATCCAGCGTGCCCCGGCTAAGGGCTACGCCGCGCATTTCTTCAATTTCTGCCCGTGTCACAGGTTGGTGATAGGCAATAATCGCCAAAGTCTCAACCGCAGCCCGAGAGAGTTTCTTACGTTGAGGGACTTCAAGATGTAGCTTTGACGCAAGATCAGGGGCTGTACGGAACGCCCACGCATGATCACGGCACACCAGCTCAACCCCACGCCCCGCATACCTTTCAGCCAACGATGCCAGCACAGTTTGCACATCAACCGTATCCGGCAGACGTGACTGAAGTGACGACTCGCTAACTGGATCAGTTGAAGCGAAAATAACGGCCTCAACCAATCGCTCTGCATCAAATGACGTACTGGTCGTCATGCATCCTCATCCCTTGGTATTTGTGCTTTACGGATACGGATTGGTGAAAACGCACCGCCATCCTGCCGAATATCAATCAAACCCTGCCGCGCCATTTCTAACGCAGCAACAAACGTCGCCGCTTTGGCTGATCGACTGTACAAATAATCAGACAACCCCGGCGGCAAAAAAGCCTCCAAAGTTTGCCAGTTCAAGGCTCCGCTGATCAGATGCGACAACCTGGCCAAAGCATCGTCGACCGAAAACAGCTTGGCTTCCTTGATTTCCAGATGGGTTTTGGTTTGGCGGGCGTGGAATGCACCATAAGCCGCCAACACATCGTACAATCGCACCTCAAAAATCGGTTTGGTCACATCCCGGATACCTTCGGGAGCACCGCGCGCAAACCGTTTTTCCCCAAGCAACGGCAAGGCAAACAATGCCTCCCCTGCCTGCCGCATGGCATCCAAACGTTCCAAATGAAACGCCAGCGCCGCTGCCATATCCTCACCGCTGGGTTCGTCCTCGTTCGGGGTTTCGGGGATCAAAAGCCGCGACTTCAGGTAAGCCAACCACGCAGCCATCACCAAATAATCAGCCGCCAAGTCTAGGTTTTGTCGCCGTGCTTCTGCGATGAACAGCAAATATTGCTCTGCCAATTGCAGAATTGAAATCTGGCGCAAATCTACTTTCTGATCCCGCGCCAACGACAGCAGTAAGTCCAGCGGACCTTCATACCCATCGATGCGCAACAAAAACGAAGAGGAAGATGGCCCATGCGGAGCAGCACCCTCCTCTTCCCATGAATTATCCGTCGTTACAGGAGGCGTATGGGAGGCCATGGGCTCAACGCTCCCCTAAGCCATCAACGCCGTCAAACGATCAAGAAGGTCTTCGGCGGTTCCCAAATTTGGGGCAGATTTCCGCGCTGCCAAGCGACGGCGTTCAGCAAGGGAAAAACGCTGCCATGCCCCATTTGTCAACGGAACCACGGCAGAAGCAATTTCACGCATTTCCTGCATGTCGCCATTACAGTGCAAAACCATATCGCACCCTGCATCCATGGAACGCCGCGTTCTGTCGATGAAGCTGCCATCAAGAGCCTTCATCGACAAATCGTCGCTCATCAACAAGCCGGTAAAACCAATCTCTTTGCGGATAATGTCTTTAATTACCGTCATCGAACAGGTTGCAGGCGCTGATGCATCCAGAGCCGAATACACGATATGCGCGGTCATTGCCCAATCTTCATCCGCCAGAGCGCAAAACGGAACGAAATCCAAGGCCCGCAACTCTGACAAAGACGCATCAACCCGCGGCAGTTCCAGATGACTATCGCTGATGGCCCGACCATGACCGGGGATATGCTTAATGACCGGGTGAACCCCCTCAGCCCGCAGAGCATGGCAGACCACCTTACAGAAACGGGCAACCTGCGCTGGATCGTGGGAATATGCCCGATCACCAATGACATCATGGGTTTGCGGAAACGATACATCTGCCACCGGAGCACAATCTACCGTGATACCCAGGTCCGCCAGTTCCCGACCAATCAGGCGCGAATTCAGGTTCACGGCTTCTTCCGCAATTACCAGAGGTAAGCCCGCCAGATCGCGAGCAGACGGAGCCTGCCGCCAGTGCGGTGGGCGCAACCGTTGTACGCGCCCCCCTTCTTGATCGATCAAGACCGGGGCATCGTCCCGCCCAACAACAGAACGAAACTCAGCGACAAGGTCTCTCACCTGACCCGGATCTTCAATATTTCGGGCAAAGAGAATAAAACCGAACGGCTGCACATCACGGAAGAACGCAATTTCATCAACCGTCAGCTTTGACCCCTGACAGCCAAAAATCACCGCCGAGGCAGAAGTATCCCCTGCCCCGACCACGGAATGGCTCGTATTATCGTTTGGCGACAACACAACCGATCCCTTTGGTTTTCAAAGCTGAACAGAGTTTGCCGGCATCATCACGAGAGGCAAAGCTGCCAGCACGCAGACGATAAAACACGCCCTTGCTGCCCAAATCAGCCCGTTGAATTTCGTGAGGTACTCCGTTAAGGGCACCTCCGGCTTTTTTCTGGATACGCGCCCATTCCTCTTCTGCACGTTTCTGGTCACGCAAAGCGGTTAATTGCACCTGCCAAGCCCCAGATGTCATTTTAGCAACTGGTTCAGCTTTTGGTGCAGGCTTCGGCGCTGGTGCTGGTTCTGGCTCAACAACTTTTGGCGCGGGTTTGGGTGCCTCTTTCACCACAGGGGCCGGAGGCGGTGTCTTCACCGGAACCGGATCAGCCTTTTCCACCACTTTCGGTGTTTCTGGAATTGCTGGAGCCTCTGGCAAAGGAGCCATACCATCACCAAGGCTATCTTCAGGCTTGCTTAAGGCTTTCGGCTCCGCCGGCGGCGGCAACAGGTGTTCGACCTCTGGCTGTTGCGCGTTTTTGTCTACCCTGCTGTAAACCAGTTTGTCCTGATTAGGCACTTCCATGCCACCCGGATCTGCCGGGCGAACTTTAATTGGATTTTTTTCAGCCTGAATGACCGGCACCTGTGAAGGTTCCGGGATGGGATCTCCCGACGGATCACTGCCAAGGACGAACCAAGCCGCGCCCGCAGCCGCAGCAACACCGATCATCACCCCAAACAGAATGCTTTTTCTGGTCGAGCGTGGCGATAAGATGTCTTCGTCATTATCGCCGCTTTCCTGACTGATGCGCTCACGCAGTCCTTCCAGCAAGCTGACATCAAAATCGTCATCCGGTCCCTTGTCGCGTGAAGTCATGTTTACATCTCCTCAACCGGGGTAACACCCAATACCATCAAGCCGGAGGCAATCACCATTGCCATCGCACGAACCAACGCCACCCGTGCAACTGATCCTGCAACATCATCAACTTGCAGGAAACGCAGTTCGGATGCTTCGCGACCCTTGTTCCAAAGACTATGGAACGCAGACGCCACATCATTCAGATAATAGGCAATCCGATGCGGTTCATGGGTTTCCGCCGCAGCTTCCACCACACGTGGCCATTCACATAAGGTTTTGATCAGGGCAATTTCCGCATCGTCTTTCAAAGCAGAAAAATCAGCAACAGCCAAAGATTCCGGCGTCAGGTTTACATGGCTCATTGCCTCACCCGCATGGCGAACAACGGAAAATGCGCGCGCATGGGCATATTGAACGTAAAAGACCGGATTGTCCTTGGACTGCTCCGTTACTTTTTTCAAATCGAAGTCCAAGTGAGCATCGTTTTTGCGGGTCAGCATGATGAAACGAACAACATCCTTGCCCACATCATCAATCACTTCACGCAGCGTGACAAAGGTTCCTGCCCGTTTGGACATTTTGAACGGCTCGCCATCGCGCAAAAGGTTCACCATTTGGCACAGTTTGACTTCCAATTCGGAAGCGCCGCCTGTCATGGCTTTGACCGCAGCTTTCATCCGTTTGACGTAACCACCGTGGTCTGCACCAAACACGTCAATCATGGTTTTGGCACCACGACGGGACTTATCGAAATGGTAGGCAATATCAGAAGCAAAATAGGTCCAACTGCCATCGGATTTCTTCAGCGGACGATCAACATCATCACCAAAGTCAGATGCACGGAACAAAGTTTGCGGACGCGGTTCCCAATCCTCAGGGGTTTTCCCTTTCGGCGGTTCCAAAACACCTTCGTAGATCAGACCCTGATCAACCAGATAATCAAACGCATCTTGCACGCCACCACGTTTAACCAGCGCATCTTCCGATGTGAAGACATCATGCTTCACACCCAATGCCGCCAAATCGTCGCGGATCAAATCCATCATCGCGGCAACGGCACGTGTCCGAAATTCCGGCAACCATTCACTTTCCGGTGCGGTTTGGAAAGATGCGCCCAGTTCTTTTGCCAAAGCCTGCCCAACCGGAATCAGGTAATCCCCCGGATATAACCCTTCCGGGATAGTACCGATTTCCTCACCTAAGGCTTCGCGATATCGCAGATGCAGCGATCGCGCCAACACATCGACCTGGGCTCCGGCATCATTGACGTAGTATTCGCGAGTCACATTGTATCCAGCCTTTGCCAGCAAGGACGCCAACACATCCCCGACCACAGCACCGCGTCCGTGCCCCACATGCATGGGACCAGTGGGATTAGCCGACACATATTCCACATTGACCGGATGCCCCTGCCCCATATTCGAAGAGCCGTAATCGACCCCGGCCTTCAGAATTGTGCGCAACTGATCATGCCAAAATGATTCAGCAAGTCGCAAATTGATAAATCCCGGCCCGGCAATCTCGGCAGCTTCTACCCCCGAAATTTGCGCCAGTTTTTCAGACAAAATCGCGGCGAGATCACGCGGCTTCATTCCTGCGGGCTTGGACAGAACCATGGCTGCGTTGGTGGAAATCTCACCATGGGATGGGTCGCGGGGCGGTTCGGCAGACACACGCGAGGTATCAAGGTCGGGCGGTAATTGCCCGTCCGCCTGTAATCCGGCAATAACAGAAACGATATGGGTCTTAAATTCACTAAACAGGTTCATGGATTAACTTTCGGATCAAACAAGCGTGCATGTTCATCAAGGGCAAAACGGTCCGTCATCCCGGCTACGTAATCACAAACAACTTCTGCGGTTTGCGGTGTTTTCGGAGCACCACATCGTTGCCTCCAATCCGTTGGCAACAATCGGGGCTCGTCCAGCAGCAAGGTAAAAAGGTCATGGACCACGCGTCTAGCCTTAGAGGTAGCACGCATAACCTTGTAGTGGCGATACATATTGGGAAACAAAAACTGTTTCAAGGCTCGATCTGTTTCTGCCATATGTTGAGAGAAAACCACAAGGGATTTTCCTGCTGCACGTACATCATCAACAGTTCGAACATGATATTCAGACAGAGCTGCACGGGCCGTATCCACCACATCGGACACCATCGCACTGATCATACGGCGCACGGTTTCATGCACCAAACGGGTACGATCAAGGCCGGGATACATTGCTTCAACTTCCAGCAAACATGGCCCAACCAAAGGAACATCGCGGATATCATCCAAACTGAATAATCCAGCGCGCACACCATCGGCAATATCATGATTGTTATAAGCGATGTCATCGGCAACGGCGGCGATCTGTGCTTCAAGGCTGGCACACCCGGATAAATCCAGTGGGAATTCCGCATCAAAATTGCGGATGTATTGCGGAATAGCCCCGGTCAGTGGACCATTATGCTTTACCAACCCTTCAAGAGTCTCCCAAGTCAGATTCAAACCATCAAACTGAGCATAGTGCCGCTCAAGCCGGGTTACGACTTTCAGGGACTGGGCATTATGATCAAAACCGCAGTACGGCTCCATGCACTGTTTAAGCACATCTTCGCCCGCATGCCCGAATGGAGAATGGCCCAAATCATGGGACAGGGCCACGGCCTCCGCCAGATCTTCATTCAGATGTAATTCACGAGCAATGGACCGTGCAATTTGCGCCACTTCAAGAGAATGGCTCAAACGGGTACGATAGCTGTTTCCCTCGTGATAGACAAAAACCTGTGTCTTGGATGAGAGACGTCGAAAGGCAGCAGCGTGGATGATACGGTCCCTGTCACGCTGATACGGTGTCCGGCGATGATCGGACGGCTCGCCAAACAGCCGCCCTCGAGAATCTTGAGGCAGACAGGCATAGGATGCCAAGGGTGCCATACACTGTGACGTAATCATGGGAAAAAAGATTAGACCGAAACACAATTAAAGTCATCACTTTACACCCATCCATCCGGTTCCGTGGGCCTATTTAACTTTTTTATCATTTGTAATTGGCACAGGAAAACATCACCTAATTAATTAATATCCGCAAACATACTACCCTGGGTAGGTATACGGACATAGCGAACCGTACGCGGAAAGAAACTCATTTCAAAAGCAGCGGAGGGTAAAATGGCCTCTTGTCTTCGCATCCAACCAGAAACGGGAACACTCCCGAATTTTGATTGTGTTGTTCGGTTCTACAGCGATTGGGCCGAAACCTATGATTCAGAATTCCAAAGCCTCGATTACGTTGCCCCTGACAAAGCGTGCGAAGCTCTGGAACGCCATCTTCCAAATAAGGCCGCCAAAATTATGGATGTTGGCTGCGGCACGGGCTGGGTTGGTAAAGCCCTGAAAGGGCGTGGTTACACAAATATCGATGGACTGGATATTTCAGCCGCCATGCTCTCACGAGCTGAAGACAGAGCCGTCTATAATCAATTGTGGCTTCTTGATGTTCTGGATCACCGCATTCAGCCAAAAGAAGCCTATGACGCTGTGGTTAGTGTTGGCCTCTTCATTCAGGGACATGCCAGTCCCCTAGGCATCAAAAATATGCTCAGAATGTTGAAACCCGGCGGCATCGCCTGCATCACCATTCATCAGGATATTTTTGAAAGCAACGGCTACAGTGAAGCCCTTAGGCAGCTTGTGGGCGATGGCCTGTGCGCAATCGTTGAAGAAAAACAAGAAGCCTTTATTATGAAGCCAGATATTCATCTGCGCATCGTGACCTTGCGGAAATCCTGACAGGTGGCGGCTGTGCTTTGCTGCAAAGGCTGCTACTCGTGCTGACACTCGCAACATGGAACGTTAACTCTGTTAAAGCCCGCTTGCCCGCGATTTTGGACTGGCTGCAATCATTTCAGCCCGATGTCGTGCTGCTTCAAGAAATCAAATGCATGGATAACGCCTTCCCTGCATTTGATTTCGAGGCTGCGGGTTATAAGGTCGCTGTCCATGGGCAAAAAACCTATAACGGTGTTGCGATATTATCCAAGGTCGGCATTGACGAAGTGTCCATAGGCTTGCCCGGTGACGAGTCAGATGAACAAGCCCGTTACATTCAAGCCATTGTCGGCAAGGACCAAGGCTTGCCCATACGGGTTGCCGCACTGTATCTGCCCAACGGCAATCCGATTGGCAGCCCGCCGCATGAACCGCACGAAAAGTTCACCTATAAGCTTGCATGGATGGATCGACTGAACCGACATGCACAAAGTCTGCTGTCCGACGGCATTCCGACAGTTTTGGGCGGTGACTATAATGTCATTCCAACCCCCGATGACTGTTATGATCCAGAACGCTGGGTAAATGATGCCCTTTTCCGCCCGGAAACACGCAACAAATTCAATGCCTTGCTGCACCAAGGCTGGACGGATACCTTCCGAGCCCGTGATGCCCGCGCAGGACAATATTCGTTCTGGGATTATCAAGCCGGAGCATGGCAAAAAAACAACGGTATTCGCATTGATTTTCTGCTGGCATCCCCGTCACTCGCAGACAAATTACACACTGCCGGGATTGATAGCGAACCGCGAGGCAAAGAAAAAGCCTCAGACCACACACCTGTTTGGTGTCGCCTGAGGCTTTCTGATTAATGCGCAAAAAATGCGCATAACTTCCACGTTTTGGGCTGCGTTATGCAATCTGTCGCAGCAGGCAGGATGTCAGTTCCGCCGAAGTTATGGGTTTTTGCAGCCATTCAGAAGCACTAAAGCCTTCCCGGGTGCTTTCCATGCTTTCATCCACATAGCCAGTCAGCACCACAACGGGGACATTAATCCCTTGTTGGCGCAGCAGCTTGATGAAATCCATGCCATCGCTTTCAGACAAACGCCAATCGGTAAGAATAACGTTATAGGCGGTGGTTGTCGCCTTCTCCATGGCTTCATCCACGGTTGAAGTCAGATCAACCTGCCCAACACCAATATTCTTAAGGATAGCGTTGAGGACACTGGCAAACGCCTTGCTATCTTCAAGGACCAATACCGAAAGATTACTCCAATCCACCTCAACCGGATCATCCTCGCCCGAAAGGACGCTGGTGTAGCTCACGGTTTCCGCTGAAATAACCGCTTCTTTGGATGCCAGAACATAGGGACGAATGGCCATATCATGTAGCAGGATATGGTCCATAAGCCAGTCACTCATAAAGTCCAGCAAGTCTCCAACATCGACGGAGGCCGGGTCTTTACGAAAGTCTTCAAACAGTCCTGCGGCTTTTGTTGCCAGTTCATGATGTTTGACCTTATGGTCATCCACATCGGGATAGCCGGAAATCCGCTGTGCCTGTTCTTCTCGGGCGAAGTGGTAACGGGTATAGTCCACAAGCGCGGACAAAATAGCCCCAACATCACTCAGCGCCCCATTCATCCGCGATGCTTCGTTCATACGATTGATCAAATCAACCAGAACCTTGTGATCATCATCGATGAATTTTACGCCAAGTTCAAAACGCTTGGACCACTGGATCATGGGCATTGGACGATCTCTGTACAATTATGAAAACAACGCGGCTTCGCATTTCATATAGAAACACGAAGCCGCAGTATTGTTCAAAGATTTTCGATACGATTCAGGGCTTCTTGCACTTTGCTTTGTTGCAATAGTGCAGCCTCACGCTTGGTACGTTGTTCTTCAACAATCTCAGCCGGAGCAGAAGACAAGAATTTATCATTGGACAGCTTTTTATTAAAGCGTTCCAATTCCTTATCCAGCTTTTGCAATTCCTTGTTCAGGCGAGCTTTCTCCTGTTCAAAGTCAATCACACCAGCCAACGGAATTGCGAGCGTAGCAGCGCCAAGAACAACCTGCACGGCACCTTTGACGTCATCGTCTTTCGGTGCATCCATGCTTTCCTCAACCCGAGCCAAGCGTTCGATAATCGGGGCATAGTCCTGCAATCGACGACGGGATTCAGCATCGGCTTCTTGGACCAACAATTTGGTTTTTGCCGACGGTGGGACGTTGACCTCATTGCGTGCAGAACGGATTGCAGTGATCAATGAGATAACCCAATCGATATCAGCCGTTGCGGCCTCGTCAATTTCTCCGGCGACCGGCCATTTGGCAAGGATCAGTTGATCGCGGGCAGATTCCGAGGTTTTGGCCCAAAGTTCCTCTGTGATGTATGGCATAATCGGATGCAACAGTTTCAGCAACTCATCCAGAACATATGCCGCCGTTGCACGGGATTCCGCCTTGACCGCTTCGTCGTCGCCCATAAACAACGGCTTGACGATTTCAAGGTACCAGTCACAGAAACTGTTCCATGTAAAGTGGTACAATGCCGATGCAACATCGTTGAAACGATATGCGTCCATGGTGCGGGTTACTTCGGTAACCGTTTCAGAAAGTTTACCCAAAATCCAACGGTTTACGGCGTGTTTTACCTGTGCCGGATCAAAACCTTCAACTTGTTTGCACTCGTTCATTTCACAGAAGCGAGAGGCATTCCACAACTTGGTGGCAAAGTTCCGATACCCTTGAACACGGTTCTCGGACATTTTCACATCGCGCCCTTGAGCTGCCATTGCTGCCAATGTGAAACGCAATGCGTCCGCACCATAGGTATCAATCAGGTTCAAAGGATCAATCACGTTGCCTTTGGATTTGGACATTTTTTGCCCGTTTTCATCACGCACCAAGGCATGGATGTAAACGGTTTTAAACGGAACTTCGCCCATGAATTTCAGCCCCATCATCATCATCCGGGCAACCCAGAAGAAAATGATATCAAAGCCCGTCACAAGACAATCGGTCGGATAATACCGATCCAGTTCCGGTGTTTTGTTGGGCCAGCCCAAGGTCGAGAATGGCCACAAGCCAGAGGAGAACCAAGTATCCAGAACGTCCGTATCACGTCTCAGGTCAACTTTTTCGCCGTAGTGTGCATCAGCAGCGGCTTGGGCTTCTTCCTCTGTCATTTCGACAAAGATTTCACCATCCGGGCCATACCATGCCGGAACCTGATGCCCCCACCAAATTTGACGTGAGATACACCACGGCTGAATGTTGCGCATCCATTCGTAATAGGTTTTGGTCCAGTTTTCCGGGACAAATTTGGTCCGGCCCTCTTCCACTGCTTTCAGGGCTTCCGCAGCCATATCGCGGGTATCCACGAACCACTGGTCCGTCAGCCACGGCTCAATGATAACGCCGGAACGGTCACCATACGGCTGGGTCATGGCGTTATCTTCGATTTTTTCCAGCAGTCCCAATGCATCCATATCAGCGATGATTTTGTCCCGTGCTTCGAAACGGTCAAGACCGCGATAAGCCTCTGGAACGTCATCGGTCATGTGTGCATTCATATCCAGAACGTTAATCAGTTCCAGATCGTGACGTTTACCAACTTCAAAGTCATTGAAGTCGTGTGCCGGCGTAATTTTCACGGCACCGGACCCTTTTTCCGGGTCTGCGTATTCATCACCGACAATCGGGATTTCACGCCCCACCAACGGCAACACAACTTTTTTGCCGATCAGGTGTTGGAAACGCTCATCTTCCGGGTGAACGGCTACACCGCTATCACCCAGCATGGTTTCCGGGCGCGTGGTTGCCACGGTCAGGAAAACACCATCTTGATCTTTGACCGGATACTTCAGGTGCCAAAGCTTACCGACGGTTTCCCGTTGCTCAACTTCAAGGTCCGAAATCGCCGTATGCAGTTTCGGGTCCCAGTTCACCAAACGTTTATCGCGATAGATCAGGCCTTCTTTATGCAGGGCAACAAAGGCCTTACGTACGGCAAGATCAAGCCCTTCATCCATTGTGAAGCGTTCACGCGGCCAATCCAAAGATGCACCCAAACGGCGCAGCTGTTTGGTGATGGTGCCACCGGATTCCCGTTTCCATTTCCACACGGCTTCAATGAAGCCTTCACGTCCCAAATCATGACGTGTCAGGCTTTTGGCAGCCAGCTGGCGTTCCACAACCATTTGCGTTGCAATCCCGGCGTGGTCAGTACCCGGTTGCCACAGGGTATCTTTGCCGGACATACGCTGATAACGGATCAGTGTATCCTGAATGGTAAAGGTCAAAGCATGCCCCATATGCAGGCTGCCCGTTACGTTCGGCGGCGGGATCATAATGCAATACGGGTCAGCAGAACTTTCCGGATTACAGGCAAATGCCCCGGAGCCTTCCCACTGTTGATACAATGTGTCTTCGATATCAGCGGGGGTATACGTTTTGTCCAGCATGGGGTTCCTCTTAAGGCGACACGGGCCACGGCCTCTCAAACCCGGAGGCAGCAGCCGACAATTCTTGATTTGACCATTCTGTGTAGAAAAAGATAACGACGGACGCAAGACGCCCGCCGTTAAAAGTATGAAAAAAACGTCGATAACACGAAATAACTCGATCAACGCACCGTGTTATCGGCAATATATTTACTTCATTGGACCGATACGGTTCACGATCCGCTCAACTTCGCGCTCAACCACCCGCTCCACAATCACCGGCAGATTCTCATCCAGCCAAACTTTGAGGATCGGACGCAGCAACTCACGGACGAGTTCTTCCAGTGTGATTCCCAACTGACCGATGCCGACATTTCGTTCAGCCAATACGCTAGCCAGACTTGCGAATGCCTGCTCGGATACGTCTTGTGTGGTTTTTTCAAGCAAGACATCCGGGACCTCATCCATGAGATTAGACTCATGAGACAATGAGAACATGGGACGCGGTTCTGGTTCTGGCTCCAGGAAGTCCTCTAAAGGATCATCTTCTGGTTCTTCAGCCATGAATTCCGTCAAATCCAGAACGTCATCTTCAGGTTCTTCATCGACCATATCTTCCATCATCAGGGCAATGGGTTCAGGTTCGACTTCAGGCTCAGGGACAAACGGCTCTGGCTCAATGTCTGGTTCAGGCATTGGAACAGGTTCGGGTTCAGGTTCCGGTTCGAAAGCCGGAATAACTGGCTCGGGCTCTGGTTCTGGTTCCGGCATAGGCTCCGGCTCCGGCTCGGCCACAGGAATTTCCTCTTCCGCAGGAGGAGCAGGCTCCTCGACCGGTTGAGGCTGAGGTTCAGCAGCAGGCGGGATGGCTTTACCACCATTGTCCGCTTCATCATCTGACAAAATCCGACGAATTGAGGCGAGAATATCCTCCATCGACGGCTCTTGCTGGTCCTTGTCCTCGCTCATTGATGCCCCAGCTGTTCTGTAAACGCAACGTGTATAGCTTTGTGGGGTTACCCCACAAAGCTATACTTTCACAATTAACACAGCTTGTCCAAAAACTTAACGCTTTTTCCGCATAGATTATTGCGTTTTTGCGCTGGTTTTTTCGACCATGCCTTCCTGACCATTATCCTGATACACGCCAGTGCCAAACCAAGAACCGGAATGATCATCATAATTTCGGGTTGGATCATAACGCGGACCATCAAGTTCAAGGTAATCAGCTGTCAACTGCCCCATCGCTGAATGGACTTGGTAAGACGCCAGAACCACATCACGTTCCGCCCGAACAAGGTTCACCCGAGCATCCAGCAATTCTTGTTCTGCATCAAGGACATCAAGGACAGTACGCGAGCCAACTTCGGCCTCTCTGCGGACACCATCAAGTGCGATTTCAGAAGCGCGAACTTCTTCCTGATAGGCAGTGATCTGGGCCTGTGCGGACACAAGGGATTCCCATGCGCTGGTTGCGGTTTCCACAACTTGACGACGGACCCGTTCCAAAGCCTTACGGGATTGCGCTGCGGTTTCTTTTGCCTTCCTAACTTTTGCATAGACTTCACCAGCCTCATACAAAGGAATGGAGAGAGTCGCACCGACTTCATATTCGTTGGATTCATCGGAAACGGTAGAGCGATCCCAGTATTTCGCAGCAGAAGCCACCAAGTTCAACTCTGGCAGCAGGTCACTCCGCACGACTCCGATATTATCGGCATCAGCAAGTGCAGAAAAATCAGCCTGACGCAAATCCGGGTTTGCTGCCAACGCTTGCTCTAACAACACGGGCAAAGCATCGGGCAGATTGGCAAGTAACGGAACCTTGTCAACAGCGTCCGGCATTTTACCGATAACGCGTTCGTAAGTTGCCCGTGTAATTTGCAGATCACCTTCTGCGGAAACTTTGTCCGCACGGGCACGGGACAAACGCGCCTCGGACTGTGCAACGTCAGTCCGGGTAATTTCACCAACTTCGAAACGGTCACGGGCAGCTTCCAACTGACGCATCAAGACTTGCTCGTTGTTGGTGCGGAGCTCCACAACCGCCATATCCCGCCAGACATCCAGATAAGCTGTTACAGCGTCAAGCAACACAGTTTGCTCAACCGATTTCAGCCCTTCACGTCCAGCCATCACTTCGTTTTTGGCGCGATCAACATCATTCACGGTTTCCAGACCAGTAAAAACAGGTTGCTTCAAAACGATAGAAGCAGAACGCCCCTGACGCCATGTATCATCCTGTGGGTCACCACCTATTTCATAATTATTGCGATGGGTAAGGGTTGCATCACCCTGAACTGTAATGGTCGGACGCCATCCGCTCAAAGCCTGCGCAACGCCTTGGTCAACAGACCGCAAGAATGCGCGTTGTTCAAGAAGTTGTGGGTTCGAAGCATAAGCCATGGACAATGCTTCCTTAAGGGTATCGGCATGGGCTGGCACGCTTGCCGAGGCAATCAGGGCAGACAATGCAACACAATTCAGTAGATATTGGCTCGATTTCGCCATGAAAAACTCCATTCGTGTCAACAGAACCAATACAGCAGTTCTGCGGTTAACACTCCCCCGGCTGAACAGTTGATCAGACAGAAAAACGACTAAAATTCAAATGCGGTTTCGGCAACAAACCCGGGCAATGCACCGACAGATGCATCAAAATCCGTACGAGACCCAAAGGCCCCGCCACGGCGCGTGATGACTGTCGCCCGCCCAATACCCTTGTCGCGAACAACGGCGACAAGGCGGCCGCCTTCGCTCAACTGCTCCCGCAGGCTATCCGGTACCTGATCGACCTGACCGTTTATGAGGATCACATCATACGGACCTTGCGTTGGCAAACCGTGAGCTAGTTCACCTTGAACGACGACTGCGTTATCAACACCCAATTCATGTAGTGTTTCTGTCGCCCCGGACACCAATTCTGCGTCACTTTCCAATGCAACAACACTGCTGGCAACCTGAGCCAACACAGCAGAAGAATATCCAGAAGCACATCCAACATCCAAAACAACGTCTGTGCGGCGTATGTCCGCCAACTGCACAAGGCGGGCGAAGACCATGGGCTCCATCAAAAAGCGGTCACCACCGATGTTTAAATCGTCATCGATATAGGCAACGCCCTTTTTGCCCTCAGGTACAAATTTTTCACGCGCAACAGATCGCAACGCAGAAATAACCAGCGGGTCAGTAACCTTATTGGTGCGGATTTGGCTATCCACCATATTTTTCCGCGCTAATTCATAATTCATTACGTCACTCTCCACAGCCCGTAGCTTCGTCATGGTGCAGCAAAAATTTATAATTTAAACCGTGCTACGTAGTTCTTATATACCTCTGCAAGCCCTTTGAGACAAACGGAAACACCTTGAAAATTGCCATTTTGCACATTCCTTGAATTTTTTTTCAAAAAGATGCTTGACCACTGAAAAATTGCCGCCTATAAATCGCCACCTCGCCGGGGACAACCCGACGAAACGAAGACAGACACTCAGAAAATCGAGTGTCAGTACCGCGCAATCCGGAGTAGCTCAGCGGTAGAGCTATCGGCTGTTAACCGATCGGTCGGGGGTTCGAATCCCTCCTCCGGAGCCAGCGCCCTCTCCCGAGGGCCAGACCTGATAAGGGTTTATTCTGAACATATTTCATTATATGTTCGTACGGTGGCCGGATGGCAGAGTGGTGATGCAGCGGATTGCAAATCCGTGTACCTCGGTTCGATTCCGGGTCCGGCCTCCACACCGATTGAATGACGTTGCAATGCAGCGTCTTTTTTTTATGCCCTATTCCTCAAAATACCATTCATGACCCTGCGGCGACCGCTATAAAACGCAAAGAACTCGGCACGTTCATGCGTTCATCATGATATATACTGTGACAATAATCACAATCCGGTTGCCTTTCGCCTGCATATTTATGATAAATAGTAACAAATTCTACTTCAAATCATGGGGGGCCGAATAATGAAGAGCCTGAAATCCCGACTGTATTGTTCGCTTGCTTGCGCGACTGCGGTCATGATCGCTCACAATTCGGCGAATGCGGAATCGCTGACCGTTGCCCTCTCTGAATTATCCAATTCCCATCCCCAAATTCGCGCCGCAGAAAACACCGCCCTTGGCATGAGAGAAAATGCTGATAAGGCATGGGGAGCATATTTACCTACTTTGGACCTGTCTGCTGATACCGGGTACGAGCACAGCAATACACCGGCACGCCGTGCTGCCAACCTTGATGAATACAGCCGCGGACGTAATTCTTACACTGTGACATTGACGCAAACGCTTTGGAATGGTGGGGAACGTGAAGCGGCTTACGCCTCTGCCCAACATCAACACAAGGCTGCAATCGGCAACACCAGCAGCACGATACAAAATGTCCTTTACGAAGGTATTTCTGCCTATTTGGACATCTTGAAACAGGCTGAACTGGTAAAACTTGCTTCCGGTAATGAAGCCAACATCCGCGAACAGCTTAAGCTGGAAGATGAACGAGTCCGTAGAGGATCCGGTATCACCGTTGACGTTCTGCAAGCCAAAACCCGATTGCAATTGGCGAAGGAACGCCGCGTTGCATTCGAAGGCGCGTTTCAGGCTGCATCCAGTCGCTACAATCAGGTATTCGGTCATCCCGCAGATATCGCAACTATGACCACCCCGATTCCGCCGGAAAACAGAGTGCCTGAAACATTACAAGCCGCCATTGCTCAGGCAATGGAGAATAACCCGGTTATTCAATCGCGTGAGGCAGAAGCACAAGCCATGCAATCCAATCGTCAGGCGGTAAAATCCGGCTACTACCCGACAATTGATCTCGTGTTAGAGCATAATTATGAGAACGGCGTAGACACCACAATCGGCACTCGGCGCGACTACACAGCCTTGGTGCAAGCCCGGTGGAATCTGTTCAACGGCATGCAAACCCGCGCAGAGGTTCACAAGGCATCCTTTGACTATGCTGCAAGCCGTCAGAATCTGACGCATGCCTCACGCAAGGTCGAAGAACAAACCCGCCTTGCATGGCAAGACCTTGATACAACTCGGAAACGGGTCGATTTGCTGCAAAACGCCGTCAATATTGCCGGTGAAGTTCTGGTTTCCAGACAAAAACTGCGCGAGGCCGGAAAAGAAACGGCTCTGAATGTGCTGGATGCAGAAAATGAGGTTTACAACGCCCGCATCAATTATACGTCTGCCTTGTTTGAAATGAAGCGCAGCGTCTATAACCTGTTGTTAGCCATGGGTGAACTGAAACCCGGCACAATCTGATGCATCACTGGCTGAAAGGCTGCATCGTATACGGCAGCCTACTTGCTGGTCGCAACGAACACGCCGTCCCAATCCGAACCGGGTGATGCCTTGCAGAATTCGGAAATACGTTCTGCATATAGGTCATACAGTCCGGGAATCGTACGACCAATTTCCGTCTCACGACATGCATTGCAATGGGCAACTGCCTTTTGCCAATCCTGCGAACGATACGCCGTAATCATGGATTGATGCTGCTGTTTGTGCGCAATAAACGCACCATTTTCAGCCAGATCACGCCCCCCAATCAGGCCATAAATCTGCACCGGAATGGTTTTGCCCTTCACCCGGATTTTATCCAATTCAAGCACTGCGTAATCGCGAACCTGCCGTTCCGTGTTTTCCCCGATTACTGTGGTGACACCATAGGTCTTGGATTGCCCTTCCAGACGAGACGCAAGATTAACGTCATCCCCCAGTACGGAATAATCAAATCGCTGATCGGACCCCATATTGCCGACACAGACTTCACCACTGTTGATACCGATGCCGATGTTGATGGGAATATGTTTGCGCCCTTCCCGCTTCGCATCAATTTCAAGCGCCAGATTTAATTCTGACAACGCTTGTGTCATCGCCAGCGCAGAATCGCAGGCGTTCCTGTGATGCAGGGGATCATCCAAAGGCGCGTTCCAAAATGCCATAATGCAGTCACCCATGTACTTATCAATCGTGCCTTGACGATCAAGGATGATTTTGGTCATGGGTGTCAGAAAACGGTTAATCAGGCTTGTCAGTCCTTGGGCATCAAATTGCTCTGAAATTGTGGTGAATCCACGCACATCACAAAACAGCAATGTCATGTCGCGCATTTCCCCGCCAAGCTTTAATTGGTCAGGGTGCTCGGCAAGGCGTTCGACAAGAGCCGGCGACATATAGTGGCTGAAGGCCGTGCGAACCTGACGACGTTGACTTTCTTCGCGAGAATAACTGGAATACGTCAGAAATACATACACCAACAGGGCAGCGAGCAACGGATACACCGGGTCATATAGCAGCCTGTTATCAGTAAAATTATACCAAGACCAAACCAATATCCCGATGGCGGTCAGCAAAAATGCCCCCATAGTCAGCCGCGCGCCCAGAACTGGCAGAAACACGATCAGAAGCAAGCCGACAACCGCAACAATCGTAATTTCAACTCCGGCGGCGTCTCGTGGCTGCACCAGTTGCGTCTGTGTCAGAATGTTTTCAAGAATTTGTGCATGAACTTCCACTCCCGGCAAAAACGGATTAAGTGGCGTCGACTTAATGTCCAACATGCCTGAAGCCGATGATCCAAACAGGATAATTCGATTGCGGACACTGTCGATTGGCGCAGTCCCATCAAGGACTTTGTACGCCGACAAATACTGCGCTGGGTTGGTTTCCGAATAATAGACCCAGACCCGACCATTGGCGTCCGTGCGGATCGGCGGCAGGCCGCGAATACGCATTTCGGAAACACCGATATCGTCCCTGACCTTGACCAGAATACTTTGTTGCTGAGCAACGACGCGCAACAGCTCCAAGCTCAGAGACGGAAAATACTGTCCCTGCACATTCAGGATCATGGGCACCCGGCGCACCACCCCGTCAGTTTCCGCTGCGACGGTAAATACACCGTGCCCCAATGCTGCATGATCGATTTCAGGAATATTTCGCAACAGTGTTTTATGGTTTTCAACCCAGACACCCAACCCCTTCCCCAGCACAGCAACCGATGTTTTGGGAATATCGTCCGGCAATTTTCGATCATATGGCATACCGGTTTGCCCCAACACCACGCGGGAAGACCGCACCGCATTGGCAAATACCGTATCGTGAGAAGGCAAATTCTGTAGCTGCTGCTCTACTTCGGTCGGAAGCGACGGTAATTCCGCCAACAAGCTTTGCGGAGACATGCGATCAGGTTCCGCAAACACGACGTCAAAACCTACTGCCAACGCCTCCATATCCGTCAGGCGCGACAAGATGTCGGCAATCATCGTACGGGGCCAAGGCCATTGCCCTAACTTTTGCAGGCTGTCTTCATCCACATCAACGATAGTCACCATTCCCGGTGTTTGTTGGCGCGGCTGGATTTGCTGAAAAATATCGAACGTTCTGGCCCGCAACATTTGCAAGGCTGTCGGGTCATAAAACCGCAGGCCGATAACTCCGCTCAATAACAGCAAAGCGATTAGCTGTGCCGATGAGAATTTGACCAGCTTCCCCAATTTACCTTTGAATTTTCCACCAACAGTGCGGGAAGACTTGGCAGATGAAACTGGGGAAGCTGAAGTGTCTTGCATGAGTTTCTCTTTGACTTAATGACCGCATGAATAGCCATCAACACACAAGCCTTAACACAAAGCATGCATATCAACGATAGAATCACTTCCATCGCTGTATAATAGCAAAAGAAACTCAATGAGTTTTGGGATAATTGCGCTTAAACTGCAATCAAGTTCCCAAAGGCCCGGATACGTTCATGACTGTTGCCACATTTAAACTGCCAAGTTGGCTGCGAAGCTCAATCGCAGGGGTCCGCCCGCTATTACGTGATGCTTTTTTGCTATCACTGGTTCTGAACATATTGGCAATTGCTACTCCGGTGTTTGTCTTACAGGTTTATGACCGGGTCATATTTCATAATGGGCTTGCTACTCTGACTGGCCTTGCCATCGGCATGATCATTGTCATGGCCTGTGATTTTCTGTTCCGCATAGTCCGCGCAAGATTGCTTCAGCATGTGGCTTTGGAACTTGATACATCCATCAGCAGTAAAATTTTTTACGCCTTTATGCATGCCCCCCTCAAAGTGCTGGAGAACCGCAACGGCAGCTATTGGCAAAGGGTATTTCATGATTCGGACACCATCCGGGCCATGGTCTCCGGCGGAACGGCGGTTATTCTGTCTGATATCCCGTTTATTATCTTATTCCTTGGTTTAATTGGGATAGTTGCCCAGCCCATTTTGTGGGTCGTATGCGGTTTTGTTCTGGTCTTTTGCGCATTGGCTATTGTTTCCAATCGCCTCAACCAATCCGCCTTACAGACGGAAAGGTCCAGCAGACAAAACCGGGACCGCCTTATGGCGGAGCTTATCATGGGCCGCGCCACAGTACGCGCCCTTGGCGTAACCGACTACATCACCCCCATGATGGAAACAGCACAGGCCGAACACATCGAAAACAGCCTGAAACGTGGCAAGACCAACGACATTATTACCTCTGCCACGCACGTCCTGACCATGGGATCGACCGTTGCCATAGTTAGCATCGGTGCCTTGGCCATCTTATCCCAAGACTTGACCATGGGCGGCTTGATCGCAGCCAACATGCTGGCCTCTCGGCTTTTGCAACCGCTCCATCAGCTGATCGGTACGTGGAAGTCTTTGGACAGTTTTAAACAAGCCGTCACCCGGCTTGACACACTGTTTGCCGAAACTGAAGCAGTGGCGCCCTCTACACTTGCTCCATCCCGTATTCGTGGGGATTTTACCCTCGACAACGTTACGTTTGGCTATGATGCGAACAAGCCTCCCATTGTTAGGAATTTGGGCGTTGCCCTCCGTCCGGGCGGCATTACGGCAATTATCGGCCCAAATGGCAGCGGCAAAACCTCCTTATTGAAAATTCTCATGGGGCTTTATACGCCGGACCAAGGCCGGGTACTGTTGGATGGTGGTGATATTTGCCAATACTCCCATAACATGCTCAGCCGCTGGATCGGTTATGCCCCGCAGGAAACCTTTTTGTTGTCCGGCACTATCCGCGACAACATCATTGCAAGACATCCGGATGCAGATGAAGACAGTATCCGGGAAGCATCGCAGATGGCGGGACTGGACACCTATGTCCGCCTGCTCCCTAAGGGATACGACACCACTGTTGGCGAAGCCGGAAACATGATCTCTGGCGGAGTTCGTCAACGAATTGGTCTGGCCCGTGCCATGCTTTGCAAACCACCTATTCTGCTGTTGGATGAGCCAACCAGCCACCTAGACCAAATGGCAGAAGCACACCTTGGCAAGGTTCTGGCAAACTATGCAGAAACCCGCACCGTTATCCTTGTCAGCCATAGCTCGACTCTTTTGAGCGTCAGCCGGGATTTATTGATGCTGTCACTGACATCCCCGGCAAAATTCGGCCCGGCAAAAAATGTACTTCGCCCCCCAGTCTCTTCAACTGCACCGTTGGGAGGCAAGCAAAGCTCATGACCGAACACGGACCTTTGACTTTTAATGACCTGAAAGCCCGCCATTCACGCGTACCCGCGCGTAAAATCGCCCTTGGTATTGCTGGATTGCTCGGAGCATGGTTGGCGTGGGCTGCTTTTGCACAATTGGATGAAGTCACAGTGGCAGAGGGCGATGTTATCCCGCAAGGACAGGTGAAAGTCATCCAACATCTGGAAGGTGGTATAATCACCCAGATGATGGTGCAGCCGGGAACTTCGGTGCAAACCGGAACCCCGCTTTTGCAATTGGATCTTGCGGCAACGGCAATCAATCGGGATGAATTGCGCCTGCGCAATGATGGTCAGAAACTGACCATTGCTCGTTTACAATCTGAGGCCAACGCAACGCCCCTGTCCCTACCGGAGGATTTGGTTAAAAAACACCCGATGTTAGCCTCTGCCGAACGTCAGACCCATCAGGCAAAAATCAGGGAACTTGAGTCCAGCTTATCCGTATTGAAATTGCAGTATCAGCAAAAGCAGGAAGAATACCGCGAACAAACGGCAAAGAATCGCTCTCTGCAAACCAGTCTGAAACTGGCAGAAACAAAGCTGCAAATGTCACGAGAGTTGCTGCGAGATGGTTTGACCTCGAAAATGGATCATCTGCAACAGGAAACCGAAGTCGAAGCCCTGCGCGGTGAACTGGCAATCCTGAAACACAGCCTGCCACGAGCCAAAGCCGCACTTGAAGAAGCCCAAAACCGGATTGAGGAAACCCGGCTGGCGTTTCAGCGGCAAGCCTCCGAAGCATTATCTGCTGCACAATTGTCACTGGCACGTACGGCGGAATTGCTCTCGACTGCTGATGATCAGCAACTCCGCACCACGATCCGCTCCCCAATTGACGGCATTGTCAAAAACCTGCGCTTTGTCACGATTGGTGGCGTGGTCAAACCGGGCGATCCGATTATGGAAATCGTTCCAATCAACCAGAAACTGTTGATTGATGCACGGTTGAACCCAGCAGATCGCGGCTATGTTCGCCCCGGACAACCGGCATTGGTTAAAATCAGCACATACGATTATGCACGTTATGGCGGCCTTACCGGCAAGGTCATTTCCGTTGCACCCGATACCAGCAGTAACGGCTCATCTCCACCCTACTTTCAGGTCATGATTGAAACGGATCAAACGTGGCTTGGCGACAATCCGGGGGAATACCCCATAACGACCGGCATGTTGGCTACCGTGGACATCCACACCGGCACAAGATCTGTCCTTGATTACCTGATCCGCCCCGTACTTAAGCTAAAACATGAGGCTTTTCGGGAACGGTAACCCCCATAATTTTGAATTCGGGGTATGATACCTGTCACAGTTCGACGAATTATTGCGCTTTAAGGTGATGAATTGTATCCACAAATGAATTACAGTGAGATAGCGAATTTCAGGACATCACCATTGAGTTGAGGGGATTTTTGGATGTCTATGACGACGGTGCTCGGGATTATCCTGGGCTTTGGCCTGTTCATCAGTTCCATTGTATTGAAAACTGCCAACTATCTTCTGTTTCTGGATTTCGCCAGCTTCATTATGGTGATTGGCGGCACGCTGGCCGCGACGTTCATTGCTTTTGAATATCGATACGTCATCAATGCCCTGAAAGTTACCGTTACCATTATGTTTACCCACCGGATCAGCCGCAACATGCTGACCAGTGAAGTCGGACGCGTTATCCGTTGGGGCTACATCGTCCAAAAAAGCGGCCTGCCCGGCCTTGAAAACGATGCAAAAGGCGTTGCCCGTCAGGATAATTTTCTTCGTTTCGGCATTGATTTGGTCGTGACCGGGTACACAGGCGAAGAAATCCGACAAATTCTGCAAAATACCATTGAGACAACATTCCAGCGCAGCGTTATCAACGCCACCATTCTGCGCAGTATGGGTAACACTGCCCCGGCATTTGGTATGATCGGGACTCTGGTCGGCTTGATCATTATGCTCGACAGCATGGGAAATGATCCGGCTCAGTTGGGCCCGGGTATGTCAGTTGCCTTGATCACGACTCTGTACGGTGTTTTGGCTGCCCGATTGGTGTTCTTGCCTGCCGCCAGCAAAATTCAACAACGCGAAGAAATCGTTCAGTTCCGTAACTATCTTGTTGCCGAAGGCATTGCCCTGCTCGCGGAACGCAAAAGCCCACGCTACATTCAGGATAAGATGAACTCTTACCTTGATCCTGCAATCCACTTCAACATCGACAAACACCTGAAACGCTGATGCTTAAGGCCGCACCAAAAAACAAGAAACAAAACCAAGAAGAAGGCTGGATGACGACCTATTCCGACCTCGTCACCCTTCTGCTTGCGTTCTTTGTTCTGCTGGCCTCAATTTCCAAGGTTGATATTGCGAAATTTGAAGAAGTTCAGGCCGGAATGGCAAAAGGTGTCGGTAAACGGGACGTGGAGACCCCTCTGCAAAGCCTGAAAAAGGAAATGCAGGAAATCATTGTCGATATGAATGTTCAGGAAACCTCCAGCATTGGATCAGACAGCAGCGGCATTCAAATTGAATTTGCCTCTTCCAGCTTCTTTGCACCGGGATCTGCGGTTTTACGGGAAACTGCCAAACCCTTGCTGGGTCGAGTATCCATGACCCTAAACTCTGACCTATACAGTGCATTTCAGGTTGAAGTTCAAGGTCATACGGATGATAGCCCAATCAACACGCCAAAATTCCCATCCAACTGGGAATTGTCTTCGGCACGGGCCACCGGGGTTGTTCGCTATTTCATCAGCACGCAAATGAGTCCATCCCGTTTACGGGCTGTCGGCATGGCTGATATCGCACCAAAGGTTCCCAATCGAGACCCGTTTGGCAATCCACTACCGATTAACCGGGAAATCAACCGCCGCATTGTTGTGCGTGTTATCCCTGCTCGTTTCCAATAGCGGCAAGAAACAGAGATTAAACTGCAATCGGTTCGTTTTCTCGCGCGACAAAGCACCCATCCCACAAAGACTTGGCTTCAGCTCCAATTGCATCCATGAAATCGTCATCATGGTCCGGGTCATGGTGGAAAATTGCATATCGCTTCACATTCGCCATTCGGCACAACCGCATACCTTCCTGCCATGTGGAATGCCCCCACCCGACTTTCCCCGGAAATTCCTCATCCGTATAGGTCGAATCATAGATCACCAAATCAGCCCCATCGATCAGTGATAAAATGGCTTGATCCGGTTGCCCGGGAACGTGTTCCGTATCGGTGACATAACAAACGGACTTACCCTCATATTCCACGCGATAAGCCGTTGCTCCATTGGGGTGATTCAAACCACAGGTCTTCACCACAATCTCGGGCGTTAGGTTGAATGTTTCACCTGATTGAAAATCTTCGAATTCCAGCTTGGCTTTCATCGCCTCTAACGGCACCGGGAACATAGGGGTATGCATCTGTGTCGCCAGAATTTGCTGAATACCACCATCATTCTTCAAATGCCCCGCCAAAATTCGAAAATGACGATCAGGAAGGAAAGCAGGCCCAAAGAACGGAAAGCCGTTAATGTGGTCCCAATGGGTATGGGTCAACAAAATGGTCGATTGCCGCACATCAAGCTTATTCAAGAATTGTCCCAAAGGACGTATTCCGGTTCCCGCATCCAAAATCAGGTGATAATCCCCCATGGTGAAGGACACACAACTGGTATTGCCGCCATACCGCACATGATACGGTGACGGACAAGCGATGCTGCCACGAACGCCCCAGAAACGAACTACAAAACTCATTGAATTCTCCCCCTTCCCAATATATTGGGCCTGAATTCGATAGTACGTAGTTTATACAAAACCAAGGAAAATATTACTTTGTTTTCCTGACAACAAAAGGGAAAAGCCTGATAAGGCAAAGAAACAGCCACATTTCATTACGTTAGACAGGCACAAATTATTTTTTACAGACGATTGCCGTGCCCAGCCTTGCTTGTAATGCATCGCTGGCAGAGGCTTGATTCGCCGCAATTTCAATCAATCCGTTCGAATTCACATACCAAAATAACGCTTTTAGTTCAACACATTCAAAGCGCTCTGCATATGGCACCGCCTGACCGTTGACGTATAAGACTTCAGTATCCTTGATATCTCCACCATGAATTCCCGTGATCAAGTTACCAAAACGGTCAATATCAATGACTTCTGCCATTGGGTCATCAATTGCACATCCCACATGCCAAGACGATCGCCCCATACGTAAACACGGCTCCGGTGGGGAGCCGTGCAGAGCCAAATGCGCCGCAATTGGGGCAAACACATCCCGACCATGAAAAGTCGCAGGAAAATCCACCTCTGGCTGCCAGGACACCCGCCACAACCGCGCTTCCGAAGCTCGTTGCGTCACAATAGATAGCAAGCCGTTATCAGGACCACAAAACCAATATCCATCAGCCCAAACCACAATAACGCCCCGATCACCGCCGACGCCCGGATCGACCACGGCTTCAATGACTGACCCCTTCGGCAGGTAACGTGTGTAAGCGTACAAAAGGTGAGCCCCGGCCCGAATGTGAAAGGACGGAACCTCAGCATAAAGGTTCACACGCGGAACATCAGGGGCCAATCCTGCCCACACCGCCAGAACCTGCCCGCAGTATGGACCATCAGCCCCGAAATCTGAAAACAGGGCCAATAATGGGGCTGATAGCGGTGCTGACATGATTGCCTCCCTATTCCTGATCGTACAGGCGGGCTATTGCCTGTGTCCCTTCATCACCGTAGCCAAAGGCAGACAATTCTTCAAATCGGCTGCGCGATAACACCAATCCCGGTAAATCCAGTCCCAGCGCCTCTGCTTCGTCCAACGCAATGCCCATATCCTTTAGGAAGTGATGAACATAAAAGCCGGGATCATAATCTTGGTTGAGAATGCGCGGACCATAGACAGCCAACTGTGTACTGGCGGCGGCACCGGTTCCGATCACCTCCAGAACCTTGTGTGCATCCAGTCCGCATTTCTTGGCATAGGCCAGCCCTTCCGCAACGCCAACAATGGTGCTGGCAATAACGGTTTGATTAACCATTTTGGTATGCTGTCCGCTGCCGGCTTCGCCCATGTAGCGGATGGTTTTCCCCATTGCCTCAAACACCGGGAGAACAGCATCAAAAGCGTCCACGTCACCACCGACCATAATTGCCAAGGTCGCGTCCCGTGCCCCGACATCACCACCGGATACCGGAGCATCCAGTGCCTTAATGCCGCGTTTCTGCGCTGTTTGGTGGATCAATCGAGCCAATGACGGATTGGATGTAGTCATATCGATAAGGATTGTACCGGGCCTTGCATTGGCAATAAGGCCTTGGTCTCCCAAATACACCTGCTTTACATCGACCGGGTACCCAACGATTGAGATTACGATATCCGATTCGGCAGCGAGTTCTGCCACGTTCTCGCACCAAATTGCACCCTCCGCGAGCAACGACGAGGCTTTTGCCTTGGTTCGGTTATAGACTCGCAGTTGATACCCTGCCTTATGCAGATTACGTGCCATGGCACAGCCCATAATCCCCAATCCGATAAAACCGATTATTTTCGAATTTGCCAAGATATCCATCCCCAACACAACGTGTCACAATACATTAATGCAAATGACCATAGCGCACAGTTTATCAAGGGGTTAGAGGTTTTCTTTTGTCCAGGCAGCCTAATTCCTGCGATAGATCCAACAGGAACCAAAAAATTGGTCAAGGTAAAACAACCATAAAACCATAAGACTTATTGGACGAACCCGTCCTTAACAGGAATTCAGCTTCCTTAAGGCCTTTAAAACAGATATCGTTAATAATACCTTATAGGTCAAAGCTCTGATAATGCATTTATCAGGTATTTTTATATGTTCGTCAGGGGGATGAGTATGACATCCGAATCCTCATCACAGTTGAAAAACTGGGTGCCCACATTTTGGAGCACACTTACGGTTTTGATGCTGATTGGTTATTTATTTTTTATAGTCGGCGATGCGCTGTCCCGCGACGGCCTTATAATTTCCATCGCCATTGGTTTGGGCGGGATTATTCTCGTTGCCTTCAGCAACATGTCACTGCTCCGGCATTTTCGACATAGTAAACCTGACGTAACTGTTCCTGTACCGATTAAGGCTGAAGCCCGCGAGCAAGAGCCTGCCACGATAGACGCGCAGGACATGAACATTGATGACGAAGCAGATGCAACCTTTCACGGCACTGACCGTAACGAGGTTATGCAAAAAATGGCTGACGACTTTGAAGTCGCCATTGGAGATATTCTGCGAGATACATCCATGACAGCCCGGACCTTGACCGAATTGTCCCGCATCATGAAAGAAAATGCAGAAAAAACCTCTACAGAAGCCTCCACAGTGCGTGATGCCTCTGAGATGGCGATGCACAATGTAGATTCCGTTGCCTCAGCATCCGAAGAATTGACGCAATCCATCAACGAAATTGCAGCCCAAGTTCAAACCGCATCCTTAAATGCTCAGGAAACGGCGGCAGAAGCAGATGCAACCAACCAACGGGTAATGGAACTGTCCACGGCTGCGGATCATATTGGCGAAGCCATCCGTCTGATTAATGATATTGCGGCACAAACTAACTTGCTGGCCCTCAACGCCACAATTGAAGCCGCCCGAGCCGGAGATGCGGGCAAAGGCTTTGCCGTGGTTGCCGATGAAGTGAAAAAACTGGCGACGCAAACCGCACAAGCCACTGAGAAAATCACCCAGCAGGTCAACGATATTCAGGGCGAAACCAAAACCGTGGTCACGGCAATTACGTCTATGTCCGGGCGTATTGTTGATATCAATCAGGTCACTGCCACCATTGCTTCGTCTATCGAGGAACAAAATGCTGCGACCTCTGAAATCAGCCGCAATGTGAATGAAGCCGCAAACGGAAACCGCACAGTTGCTGAATCTGTTTCGTTGGTCGCCGAGGCAGCAGAAGCCTCGAACGAGGCATCAGACAAACTGGCAAAAGAATGCCAGAACCTTTTGACCCACACCACCAACCTTAAAGTCGCAGTGGACGATGTTCTGTCCGCAATTCGGTCTTCGTAAATCTGAAAAGACAGATACGACAACGCCCCCGACCAATTGGCGGGGGCGTTGTCGTATCTACAAAATAAATCAGGATTTTTTCACGTACTCAGCAATAATCACAATTTGCTGACCGCTAACCCGACCTTCAATATGTTTGGGATCATCCGGGACCAAGGAAATCCCGCGAACGGCAGTTCCGCGTTTGGCTGTAAAGCCACCGCCCTTAACCTTTAGATCTTTAATCAGGGTAACCGTATCACCGGCTTCCAGCACGGTACCGTTAACATCCTTATGGACAACGTCCCCGGTGGTATCTGCGCTGCTCTGACCGTCTTGAGCCCATGCAAGGGCTTCTTCATCCAGATACAGCATATCAATGGCATCCTGCGCCCAGCCTTCGGACCGCAAGCGGTTCAACATGCGCCATGCAACGACTTGAACGGCAGGAACCTGTGACCACATGCTATCATTAAGGCAACGCCAGTGGTTCACGTCAAGGTCGGCATCCGCGCCATCCATTTGTGCCTGACAGGTCGGACACACCAAAACGGAGGTTTCTACAGTGCCTTCGGCGTGCGGGGCCACCGCAAATTCAAGCAGCCCTTCGGAAGCGCCGCACAACTCACATTGTGACTCCCCACGAGCCATCAGTGCAGATAAGGTCATAAGTCAATTCTCTATTGAGGAAGGAAAACGCGCGCACCCTATCAGGTTTGTTTCGTATTTTCCACTCTCATCACGGTTTTGCAGGTGGATAGCTGCAAAAGCCCTGCGGCGGAACATCCAGTGCCGCATTGAATTTCGAAGACATATTCTGAAATGCTATCAGGCTGGTCAGCTCAACGATTTCATCTTCTGAGAACTCTTCTTTCAGTCGCTCCCGCAACTCATCGCTGACACCCGGTTCCGTGATGGTCATTGCCTCCGCATATTCCAGAGCCAACCGCTCGGTCCCGGTAAATAAATCACTGGTTTTCCAGTCCTGTACCGCCATAACAATGGCAGGGGAAACCCCGCGCTTCAGTAAGGTCGCGGAATTGATATCCACGCAAAAGGCGCAATGATTGATCTGTGAGACCCGCACCGTAACCATCGACCGCAAGGCAGGCTTTAATGGTGAGGATTTTCGGTTCAGTGCCCCATACAACAGGGCCAAGGCAGAAAACACCCATGGTGTCCGCCCCCATAACAACCCGGGTTCCAGAATTTTGCCATAGGTCTTTTTCTGTTTGCGAAAGAGTAAACGTACAAACCAAGGGTACTCTGACATGGGTTTGGCTGATATCATCATGACCGACCTCTCCTATAGCCTGTGAGTATTAAATCCGTCGCCGTATCCACATCTCGTAAAGGGCGCAGATACCCGACCCTAAGCCCCTGCATATTCTTTAACGTATCATCCAAGGCGAATTCCGTAGACCAGCGAACATTGGCGAACGGATCGACGAAATGGTACCGTCGTCGTAATCCAATGGCCCAATATCCTCCATCCGGCGCCGGGCCCAAAACCGCATCATGCGTTCGCAGCATCTGAAAAGCCTGGTGAACATCTTGGCATAAAATACCCGGAATATCATTGCCAATGACTAAGGCTGGACCGGGGGGCATGTGGCGCATGATTGCCCCCATCCGCTGCCCCAAGTTCCCCTTGGGCTGCGCCAACTTCCTAACCGGGATTGGTGGCGTGTATTCCCCTGCCCTCGGCGTGAGGGCCAACCATGTGATCCAGCGCGGGTCTTTACCGACACGCCGCAGCAAAGATGATAGGTTTTCCCTCTGAAATTTGAGTGCCGTTAACGGCCCGACTTCATTTGCCAATCGCTTTTTGCCGACACCAAACCGGGGCACCCGTGCAAAGATAATCAGATGGTTGTGCATCAGCCCCCCCGATACAAACGCTGCACAGTATGGGCTGACACTCCCATACTGTATAGGCACAGGCACGCCAGATTTCGCAAGGATCGTAACCACCAGCCGCCTTTTACCCAGCGCACGGCGGAAGTAACGGCAGAACATGGCAAATGCCGCAGACGACGCATGCCGATCCGACGAATGATATCCACGTCATCCATCAGTGGTATGGGCGTGAAACCACCAAGCTCAAGATACAAAGCACGAGAGATGAGCAGCCCCTGATCCCCGTACGGTAGGCCGAACCAGCGGCTGCGCCAATCCACCAGCTTTTCCAGCAATCGTGCCTGCCATGCCGCATGATCAAGTGAGAATCGAAACACTGCTGCTTTGTCTGCACAAACAGGATCAGCCACAAACTTCTGAACATGTTGCACCCAGTCTGGGGACAATACCGTATCCGCATGCAGGAAAAGATACCATCCATGCTCGTCAACATTGGCACAAGCACCGCAGGCAAGTTGAAGCCCCCGACCACGGGAAGTCTGCATGACCTTTGCCCCATGAGCCGCGGCAATGGTGATGGTGTCATCGTTTGATCCTCCGTCCACCACCACGACATCCACAGCCTGATTATCAAAACAGGACAAAGTCACAGCCAATGTTTCAGCCGCATTCAGGGTTGGGATAACCACCGTCAACTTCATGGTTGCCGCCATCGCTTTATGACAATCGGCAACAATGCCAGAAGGCCAAGACCAACGAATGCCGCAATTAGAGTCGGGCTGAGAACGCCCTGCAAACTGACACCTTCGCCACGTTCGAAGACCTGCCCTAACCCGGCACCAAAGGCCGCGTAAACGAAAGTTCCGGGGATAATACCAATTGCCGTTGTCATAACGAAAACTCTAAGCGGGACACCTGCGATACCCGGCACCAGATTAACGACCCAGAACGGGAAAACAGGAACCAGACGCAGGAACAAAAGATAACTGATTGCGTCTTTACGGAAGCCTTCCTCCATTTTCTGAAGGAATGGCCCTGCCTTACGCCGGATAGCATTGCCTGCGACATGACGAGCAACCATAAAAATTACCGATGCGCCAATCGTTGCTGCCAGCACCACTAAACTGCCGCCAACCATAACCCCGAACAGGAAGCCTCCGGCGACAGTCAAAACGCTGGCACCGGGAATTGAAACCGCAACCGTACCGGCATACACGGCGACAAACGTCAAAGCCGCCAGAACAAAATGGTCTGAAACGAACCCTTGCAGAAGTGCCCGATGTCTTTGCAAGGCATCGAAGCTCAAATACGCATGCCAACCCATGCCATAGGCAGCCGCCGCCAGAAGCAAAAGGACAAGGACCGGAAGAAAACGTCGCAGGTTTTGCATACTTGCCCCTTCCCTATCCCAGCCAGCTCAAAGCCTTGACCAGCCATTTGGTCGTTTTGCTGAACAATTTCGGTGTATAGAACCCGCCCGCCACACGTTTGTTAACTTCCCCCCGTGTCGGATACGGTGCGATCATCCCGGCGATGGCTCCGATTTTTTGCCCAGAGGATATGGCAAGCCCCCAGATTTGACAGAGATCTCCGGCCTGCGCCCCGACCAGTGTTGCCCCGATAATGCGACCCTTTGGTGTCACCATGACTTTTGCAAATCCTGTGGTGTTGGCCTCTGCTTTGGCACGATCATTATCGGCAAATGGGCTATGCAGGACGATCAGCTTGTCGCCATGTAGGGCTTTGGCGTCTGTTTCTGTTAGTCCAACCTGTGCTAGTTCTGGCTCTGTGTAGGTGACACGGGGCAAAGCCGCCGTACTGACCTTTGCCGGAAGCCGGAATAAGGCATTGCGAATGATAATTCCGGCATGATACCCGGCCCAGTGGGTAAATTGCGGCCCGCCGATAACATCTCCGGCGGCAAATACCCGCGGATTACTGGTCCGCAGGCGCGCGTCTACCTGAATGCCTTTGCCCGTGGTTTCAATTCCGGCAAGGTGAAGATCAAGGCTTTCAATATTGGCCTGCCGTCCAGTCGCCACCAGCAGGTGAGAGCCATGGATAAGATCACCATTTTGAAGCTCAACCGACACCTTGCCATCCAGATGGTGAACCCGTGAAACCGGACAATTTTCCATCACGGTAATTCCATCATTGACGAGGGTATCGTGAACTATACGAACCGCATCCGGGTCATCCTTCGGCAGCAACCGGGACCGCACCAACATCGTAACTTTGGCACCAAGGCGACAAAATGCCTGTGACAGTTCAGCTCCAATCGGGCCGCCGCCGAGCACCAACACATGATCCGGCAGTGTAGTGAGTTCAAAAACCGTCTCATTGGTCAGAAACGGACCATCTGTCAAACCGGGAAGTGGTGGAAGTGCGGGCCGACTACCTGTGGCAACAACGAACCGTCGTGCCCGAATATGAATGCCTCCTGCCAACACGGTCTTCTCATCCAGAAACCTGCCATTGTGGCGAATGACATGGCAGCCAAGCTGTTCAAATCTTTCCTGAGAATCATGCGGCGCAATTTGGGCAATTGTATTGTGGACGTGATCATAAATATTTTGAAAATCAACGGGTTCCACATGAGCCTTAACCCCAAATCGACGGAGGCTGCGAACATGATGGACAGCATGCGCCGCACTCAGCAATGATTTGGAAGGCACGCATCCTGTATTCAGGCAGTCCCCTCCCATTTGACCGCCTTCAATGAGGGCGACGCTGGCTCCCATCTGCACCGCGCCCGCCGCGACCGACAATCCGGCAGAACCCGCCCCCAAAACACATAGGTCAACTTTCAGCGAATTCTTGTCCTGTAGATTGCCCATCATTGCCTCCCGTCATCATTGGCTACACGAAGCCCCACCCAACACACAGAATTTGGCGCAATGTTTGTGATTCAGGGGAACCGGTTGAAAGCTCTCTGCCAAAGTTTCACCAAGTTCAAACCGCGTGTCATAGGGAATAAGCGTACAGGCCACGACTGTGGGGGATGCCGCCCCTTTCCGCTGCACAACCATACGTGCGGAGGCACACATCACGCTATCCGGCGTTTTGCCAAGAATGCCCCAGCACTGCTCCGTAATTTCCGGCACATCTGCGCCCATATCCATTTCCGGAAACAAAACCAGCCGCGCCGGGTCAAGTGCATCCACAATCAATCCATTGGAGTTGAACAACGCTTGATACTGCTGCCTCAGGCGTTCTTCGTCTTCGTCCCACATCAATCGCCCAGCCACCGAGACATCAGCCCCAACAGACTGCAACCATTTCAGGCCTTCCCATGTGATATCCCAAGATTTTGGGCCTCTGACCTCGTCATGTTTTTCTGCCGAGTAATGGTCCAACGACACCCGAACCGCGATGCGGTCTGGGTAGTGACGTAGCAACTCATGAAATTGTCTATGCAAACGCTGCATAGGTCGCATGGCGTTCGTCAGGATCAATACGTTAAATCCGAACTTTAGCGCGTCTTCGACAATGCCCAAAAAATCCGGGTTCATGAATGGTTCGCCACCCGTAAACCCTATCTCGGTTACAGATCCATGGGCGCCTGCCTCTTTCAAAAACTGATAAGCCCCACTACGGGAGATATACGCCAGCCGATCATTCAAGGGGGAAGATTCGATATAACAATTTCGGCAAGAAAGATTGCACAACGTTCCGGTATTCATCCACAAAGTTTTCAGACCTAAAAACGGAACCACAGCCCTGTTTGCGCCATCGGCTGTTGTATATGGATCAGTGAACGTTTCGACCATACCTGCCCTCATTTTTCATTCAAATCCAACACGCTGCCATCCAATAATAGGTGGGGACAGAATGGCGAAATAATAGGGAACGCACCCCGATACTGAGAGCCATTTCACGGAAATCCAACAAAAAAGCCCCGGCGATGCGGGGCTTCTTAAGTAAATAATAGACCGTGATTTAGTGCGTCGCATACCCAAGCATCGTCGGCAACCACAATGTCAATTGTGGGAAGATAACGACCAAAGCCAAGGCCGTTCCCATGGACAGCATGAACCAAGCCACCCATTTCACTGTGGCCTCAATCCCGACATCGGCGATTTTGGTTGTCACCATCAGATTCACAGCCACCGGCGGCGTAAACTGACCAATTGCAATGTTCATTGCCATCAGGATACCGAACCAAGTGGGGTTCCAGTTAAATGTCTCCATGACGGGCATCAATAATGGCAGGGTAATCAGATAAATCGACACACCATCCAGCACCATTCCTGCGAACAGCAGCAAAATCATGACCAAGGCCAGAACCACATAACCGTTATCAGAAACGTTGAACAGAATTGATGCAGCCTCATCAAATGCACCAAGAGTGCTGCCCGCCCATGCAAAAATCCCGGCAAGTGAGATAATAATCATGATCGAGGCAGAGGTTTCTGCGGAATCAGCCAGACATTGATAAATGTCTTTCCACCCCATGTTGCGATACACCATGGTCCCGACCAAAAGGCCATAGAACACGGCAACAACAGCAGCCTCTGTCGGCGTAAATAGACCGCTACGCAAACCGCCCAGAATAATCACCGGAGCCATTAGGCCGGGTATAGCCCCCTTCAGACTTGACCAAAATTCGGGGCGTTTTTGCTCCTCTAAAGCACCAAAATCATGCTTTTGGCTTAGAAGGATTGTCGGAATGATAATCGCAAGCCCTGCCATCAACCCAGGTATCAAGCCCGCCGCAAACAGTGCGCGCAAATCCATTCCCGGCACCATGATTGAATAAATGATCAGGGCAATGGAAGGCGGAATTAGAATTGCAGTTGAAGCCGATGAAGCAATCACACTGGCAGAAAATGATTTGGGATACCCTGCCTTCATCATGGAGGGGATCATAACCGTCGCCACAGCCGCAGCATCTGCGGGACCGGAACCGGACATACCACCCATCAGCAAACACACGAGCACCGCAACAACCGCAAGCCCGCCTCGACGTGGGCCGACCACTGCGGTTGCAAATGTCACAAGCTTCGCTGCGACACCAGAACGTTCAAAAATCATTCCTGTCAGAATAAAAAGAGGAATGGCAATCAACGGGTATTTGGCAATACCGTTATAGGTATTGGTGCCGACCGTTGCCAAAGCATAGATATCAAGCCCGGCTAGGATGCCAAAGACTGCCGACAGGCATAGTGCCACAGCAATCGGGGCACCAATAATCAGCAACAAGGCAAAACTAAACAGCAAAATCAAATTGGGATCAATCATGCGAGCCTCCAAAGTCGGAGAATGCACGCTGTAACACCCTGACGATAATCAGCACTGCCAAAATTGGCAGCCAAATGGAATAAATCCAGCTGGGGTAACCAAGCCCGGCGGAGGTTTCTTCATAATCCCATTGGTCATACGCAAATTGTGCGCCGTAGTAACAAACCAGCGCAAAAACGACCAAAGTACATGCAACAGAAACAACCTCGGCCAATTTCTGGTATTTCTTTGGCATACGATCAACGAAAAATGCGATCCGCAAGTGCCCCTTGGTCGCAAAGGCCAAGGCAGACCCGACAAGCGTCATGAACACAAGCAAAAACACCGAGAATTCTTCGGTGAAGGCAAAGCTCATGTCCGTTGTATAACGCACAACTACATTTGCGATACTGATCAGGCAGATAAGCGCCATAGCCCCTGCAGCAAGGGCCTGATCAATGCGAAGCGTCCCCCTAATCCGGGGAGACGCTTCATGTTCATTTGTACTGGACTCTTTCACGAACTTTTACCGTTTTTCGATGGACTCTTCAGCCATCTTGACCAGATCAGAACCGATTTTCTTGGCCCACGTATTGTAGACATCGCGGGTCGCATCAACGAAAGCCTGACGCTCATCTGCTGTCAGCTCGGTGACTTTCACACCATGCTGGACGATTTCCTTAAGGGCTACTTCATCACCGTTACGTGATGCAGCAATCCCGACTTGACCGGCGTCAACCGCAGCCTGTTTCAGAATTTTCTGATCTTCCGGGCTGAAGGATTTCCAAACCCGCTTGTTCACCGCAAAAATCAGCGGATCATTGACGTAAGACCAGCGGGTCATGAACATTTGATTAACGGTATGGATTTTGGCGATCTTGTAAACCGTCATCGGGTTTTCCTGACCATCCACAGCCTTGGTTGTCAATGCCGGCTTGGCATCGGCCCAGCTCATCTGCGTCGGGTTAGCACCAAGGGCAGAGAAAATGTCCTGATACAGCGGAGACCCAACGACCCGAATTTTCAGACCGTGCAAATCAGCCGGGGTGCGAATTTCTCGTTGGGAATTCGTTACCTGACGGAAACCGTTTTCAGCCCATGCCAGCGGAATTGCGCCTTTGCTTTCAACGGCTTCGAACAATTTTTCCCCAACCGGACCCTGTGTCAACGCGTCAACGGCCTTATAATCAGGCATCAGGAAAGGCATGGAAAAGATATTCAGTTCCTTAACCTGAGGAGACCAGTTGATGGTCGAACCAATGGCCATATCGATAATGCCTTGGCGCAACGCAGTAAATTCTTTGGTCTGATCACCGGAAACCAATTGTGTACCGGAATAGATCTTCAGGTTGATACGACCATTGGTGCGTTCATTAACCAACTCGGCCCATTTTTCGGCAGCGATCCCCCACGGGAACGGCGCTGGAAGGACCGTTGATACCTTATATTCTTTTTTATAATCCGCAGCAAAAGCCGGTACTGCGATCACGGCAGCCATGGCTGCACATGCAAAAAGCTTTAAGATCTTCATAGACAGTTTCCCCCTAAGCAAACTATGCCGTTGTTCATCCCGAAGTTTCATTGCAAACTTTTTCTGCCTTTGTAATAAACCGGGAAACTCGAAAGAATCAACCATTTATCAGGCAAAATTGATAATTTTTACCATACTTAATTCCACATAGCGGAAATGCCATTACTCTATATCTGGGCTGATTGGCGGCGCTATACCCACAGAAACTGCATACTATGTGCTCCACATTAAGGGTGGGTATCTTCAAATCAGACACAAACATACCAAAATATAACTTTATGATGCACACACCCTTTGTGTGCCAGCCGACGCATGCCACTGTCTGCACAGGGATACCCTGATGAGATCACTGAATTCACGTCGACTATGGTCTTGGATAATTGGACTGTTCTTCATGGTCATGGGGATCGTTGCCGTCATTGACGTCCCTCGGCAAGACGATACGCCCCTATCAGACCCTATACTGGCCCATGCCCAATATCCGGGGACCGGAGACCTGCCGGATATGCTATCCCGCGGTTACATCCGTATCCTGACGACCTATAATCCTTTGTTTGTGAGTTATCAGAATTTGGAACAACGTGGTGCCATCATCGACATGAGCCGCGAATTCCAGAAATACATCCGAAACAAATTGGGAAAAGACGCGAAAAACCTAACTGTAACAGTCGTGGTGGTTCCTCGTGACGAATTAATCCCCCGTCTTTTGGATGGTAAGGGCGACATTATCGCGGCAAATCTGACCATCACCAAACCCCGGCAAGAACAGGTCGCATTTGCAATTCCGAACCAAACTGACGTGGATGAGATTATCGTCACCTCCACCAGTTATGACAGCATTTCATCGTTGGATGATGTGACAAAAGTTGGCCTGCATGTTCGAAAATCCAGCAGCTATTACAAGCATATACTAGACGAAAATAGCTCCCGACTATTATCGGCACGTCCAACCATTCCCATAACGCTGGTGGATGAACGGCTGGAAGACTACGACATTCTTGAAATGATGAATGCGGGCATGATCCCTATGTCAGTGGTTGATAACCACAAGGGGAAGCTTTGGGCACAGGTATTTCCCAACATTACCATTCACCCGGACCTGAAACTCCATACCAATGGCGAAACGGCCTGGGCCGTGCGCCCCGGCAATACAGAACTGCTGGCTTTGGTGAATGCCTTTCAAAAAAAAACCCGCAAAGGATCATTCTTTGGCAACCTTTTGATTAAGAAGTACCTGAACCCCAAATGGATCAAAAACACCACCAGTCCGGTTCAAACCGAACGGCTACATACAATATCCCAACACATTAAAAAATATTCCGAACTGTACGGCTTTGACTGGCTGTTAATTGCGGCACAAGGGTATCAAGAATCCGGCCTAAACCAAAACAAGCGCAGCCCCGCTGGAGCCATCGGCATCATGCAGGTTTTGCCATCAACCGCACGGGATGCAAGTGTTCGTATTCTGGACATCAGCAAGCCGGACAAAAACATAGAGGCAGGAGTTAAATATCTGAAACACCTGCATGATATGTACTACGCCAGTGATAAAATTAGTTCGCTGGATCAGGTTCTGTTTTCCCTCGCGGCGTACAATGCTGGACCGGGCAACATTGCCAAGGCACGACGACGGGCAAAAGCCATGGGGCTGGACCCGAATGTATGGTTTGAAAATGTGGAAATTGCTGCAGCAAGCTCAATCAGCCACGAACCTGTGACATACGTCAGGAACATTTTCAAATATTACGTCGGCTTCAAGGCACGGGAAGCACTGCGGGAAGAACGGCAAGACATTCTACCAGTCATCGCTCCTGAAGACCCTGAACCTCAAGACTAGGGGGCTGCAAACCCCTTGCTATTTCATGAAAATGATCTGATGCGGACCACCGGTTCCCGGCCCGTACGCACAGCGCAAAACACCCTGCATCAAATTCGGCAGATCTATCTGATGATCTACGCCCGTCATTAAATCCCGACCCAATACCGGAACGACATCACAGTCCCTGAAGTTTGACCGCCCCGGATTGCGTTCACACAAACGCAGCGTACTTCCATTCTCATCAAAGTATGCCCAAAATTCTGACGTGCGACGGCTGTCTTCTGCCCGAAGCGACACTCTGGATGTTTCCGAACGGACCAAGCTGAATGCGACGCTTTCAGCCTTGCGCCAGCCCGGATGAAAATCCACCATCGGTGATTTGATGACACACTGTACGATATCTCCGTACGAGGGATTGGATCGCCGTTGCGCAATTAGAGTTTGCTGGCGTTTTTTTGCTGCCAATTGCAACGCCTGTTCATGCGCTTCTTTTTCTGCTTTGCGTTGTTGCGCCGCAGCATCCAGTTCTGCCTGTTTTAATCGGGCCGCGTACCGTTGATCAGCAGACATTGCGTTCCATTCTGCTTCCGTCATATCCAACGGATAGCGAGCACAACCTGTCACCACAAGACACAACACCAAAAGGCCAAGAACTGAGCATCGACGCATTACCCTACCTCCGAGAAAGTTATCAAGTGCAGGTTAACAACTTTTGATCGATCGCGCTATTCCGTCAGTGGCGGCCAGTTCCCATGGAATGTCCCCTCCCGGTCCACTCGTGCGAAACCATGTGCGCCAAAAAAGTCACGCTGAGCCTGAATGATATTGCCTGTCCCCCGAGCCTGACACATACCTTCAAGATACGTAAGAGCCGCAGACAACGCCGGAACTGGTGTCCCGCTCAAAGCCGCATAAGCCACCACATGGCGCAAGGCGGGCAGCCCTTCCATCAACGCATCATGGAACTGGGGCGCAAACATCAGCAAGTCATGCGGAACCCCCGCGCCAAAAGCTTTGGCAATATCATCCAGCAAGGCCGATCGGATAATACACCCTGCCCGCCATATTTTGGCGATGCGGTCCATTTGCAGTTGCCAATCGTACTGTTCGGACCCGGCTTGCAAAATCGAGAACCCCTGCGAATACGCCAAAATCCGCGCCGAAAGCAAAGCCTTTGCAAATTGCTCCATCGTCGGCTGAGAAATCCCAACAAAGGTTGGCGGCTCTGGATGACGCATGGACTGTGCGGCATACAAGCGTTGCCGCTTCTGTGATGACACGGCACGGGCTGCCAACGCGGCTTCAATGATGGTTGCGGACTGCCCAAGGTGCAAAGCCTCCACAACAGTCCAGCGCCCTGTCCCCTTTTGTCCGGCCTGATCCTCAATCATATCAATGATCGGGTTCCCAGTTTCCGGGTCCGTGGTCATCAATACCGAAGCCGTCACATCCATCAAGTAAGATGCCAGCGGGCCTGTCCGCCATTTTTCATACACAGCCGTGATGTCCTGAAGGCACAACCCCATAGGGCCACGCATCAAGCCATAGACTTCAGCCAGCAACTGCATATCACCGTATTCAATACCATTGTGGATGGTTTTGACGAAATGCCCGGCGCCATTCTTGCCCACCCAATCTGCGCAGGGGGTTCCTTCAAAACGGGCTGCAATTGCCTGTACTATCGGTTGGACCTGCCGGAACGCTGCTTCCTCGCCGCCAATCATCAAAGCCGGACCGTGGCGGGCACCCTCTTCCCCGCCCGAAACGCCCATGCCAATGTAATGCAATTGCTGAGCCCGCATAGCCTCGGCCCTGCGTTGGGTATCTCGGAATTCCGTATTCCCAGCATCAATCAAAATATCCCCCGCATCCAATTGCGGGGCAATTTCGTCAAGGATTTGATCAACAATCTGCCCTGCCGGAACCAAAATAATAAAGGCACGGGGCTGTGGCAGGGTGGCTACCATTTCCGCCAAACTGCCGCAACCTTGCACCATACCCGGCAACTCCGAAGCCGCAGAAACAACCCGTGCGACAGCATCAGCATTGCGGTCATAAGCCGCAACGTGAAAGCCATTTTCGGCAATATTCAGGGCCAAATTGCCCCCCATGACTCCAAGGCCGATCATGCCGATGGCTGCGGAACTTCCAAATTGCGTCATAGCACCAGTCTCTCAGTTAACGGCCAGTAATTCCGGGGAACACCAGCAACAATCCGACCGTCAGAATTTGCAAACAGATAAACGGCAGCAGGGAACGAAAGATCTCGCCCAAGGAGATATCACTGGGCGCAACACTTTTCAGGTAAAACGCAGCAGGACCAAATGGCGGCGACAGGAAACTCACCTGCATATTCATGGCAAACACAACGCCAAACCACACCGGGTCCATCCCAAGTTTGACAATAATCGGGACAAAAATTGGCATGGTCAGCAATGCGATGCCGACCCAATCCAGAAACATTCCCAAGACGAACAGTATCAGCATCATAAACAGCACAATCACCGTCGGATTTTCGGAAACCCCGGTAATCAGGCCGGAAACAAAGTGAATACCGCCCATCAGGTTAAACACCCCAACCAGCGCGGTCGCACCGATACCAATCCACACGATCATTCCGACAGTTGATAATGTCTGACGTGCTGCATCCACCATAAGGCGAATTGAAAATTCACGCCGAATAATCGTTGATAGCGTGACCCCAAACACCCCGATTGCGGAGGCTTCTGTCACACTGGCAATACCACCATAAATCGACCCCAGCACAAACGTAACAACAAGCATCGGCAAAATCAGCCCCTTGGCTAACCGAATGACTTCGGAACGCGGTACATTTTCACGTTCGATAATCGGTGCAACCTTGGGATTGCTGTAAGCGCGGAACAAGATGTAGGCGATGTATAAACTTGCCAGCAGGAAACCGGGAATAAATGCTGCGGTGAACAGATCGCCAATGGAAACGTTGGCAGTTAGGCCATAAATAATCAGCACGATTGAGGGGGGAATCATCGTCCCCAACGCCCCACCGGCACAACAGACACCGATTGCCAATTGCCGATCATAGCCAAGGCGCAACATCTGCGGCAACGCTAGCATCCCCAACAGCACCACTTCACCGCCGATGATCCCTGACATTGCCGCCAAAATGACCGCAACAAAAAGCGTCTGAACCGCGACACCACCACGCAACCGACCACCGACAAGGCGCATGGCATCAAACAAATCCCGCGCTATGCCCGACCTATCCAAAATAGCCGCCATCAAGACGAACATCGGAACGGAAACAAAAACAAAGGAATTTACAAAGCTGAAAATTCGGCTGGTTATCAACGGCACCGCCATGGGGCCAAACCAACCCAAGGCGAAAATCAACGCCACCAATAACGTAACCAGAGCTAACGGCATCCCGGTTAGCAATAATCCCAGCAAAGAGGCAAACATTGCCATGGTGGCCCATTCGATACCCATGGCTTTAAAATCAGGAATGAGTGTCAAAAGTTCCATGTCAGGCTTCTTTATCCATAAAGTATGAAATAACAAAAATCAGAAACTGGATGCTCATAACCACCAGAATAATCAGCAAGAACACCTTCAGCAGTCCGGGGGTCGGCGGGTTCCATGCTGAGCCGGAGGTTTCAAACCGCAAATCACCGGAGGGAGTAAAAATAGCCCGCTGCGCGCCCTGCCACGCGGCCCAGACAAAAAAGCTGGTCGCCACCAAACAGACGAGCGAAATTCCGATATTAAACCAGCGGCGGACCGGTTTGCTCAGCGTGTCATAAATCAGAACCACGCGAATATGCGCATTACGGGATGCGACATATAACCCGCCGAAAACGAACGCCATAGCATTCAGGAAAATAACTGTTTCATGCGCCCAAATCGTTGGTGAATTGAACAAATATCGCATGAAAACTTCAAAAATAAGAATAAATGCGGAGCAGAGAATACCGAGTGCAAAGACAATACCCAATGCCTGAACCCCACGCCCCAAAAGGCCCGAATGCGGATCTGCACCCGGATCAACCTTATGCGGTAGGTTTTGGTCTGTATTATCGTCGGTCACGTATCCCTCCTTCACCAAATCAAGAACAAAGGGTACCCCGTTTGATCCGGGGCACCCCTGTGTATGCAATGCATTAGTTGGCAAGCATGCCTTGTTCACGCAGATAAGTCGTCAGAACGTCATAGACTTTCTGTGCATTCGGGGAACGCTTCGCCACTTTTTCCCATTGGCTGATTGCAATGGAACGGAACTTCGCACGTTCAGCAGCGGACCAGTTGTGAATGGTGATGGACGGATCAGCAGATGCTTCTGCAACGGCTTTTGCATCTTTCATGGTCAGTTTTGCGTTGATATCACGGGCAAAATCACGAACAGAAACCGTCAAAATGGCCTGCAAGTCTTTGGGCATGGAATCCCACTTTGCCTTATTCATGGATACTTCAACCAACGGCAAAGAGTGGAAGCCCGGATATACCGGGTGCTTGGCAACGTCATGCATGCCTTGTGCATGATTGGTGGAAAATACCGTGTAGTCAGCAGCGTCAATCACGCCTTTATCAAGGGATGTAAACACTTCAGAACCCGGCAAATTCACCGGTGCTGCCCCTGCGGCGGCAAATACTTCCTGCACCAAACCTTCCGGTGCGCGCATTTTTAGTCCTTTAAGGTCAGCAACGCCTTCCAGCGGAACTTTGGAAACGAATGCTTCAAGCCCGGTTGCAGTCGCACCGATGAAGTGCAGCCCATAAGGCTGGACCAGTTCATTCATCAGTTCCTTACCGCCACCGTATTCCATGAAATTCAGCATTTGCAGCGGATCAGACCACGCACCAACAGGATTGGCAATCAGGCCGAATGCTGCATCTTTCCCGGTGAAATAGGATGTATCAGTGATGTGACCATCAAGAATGCCTGCTGCAACGGCATCCATAGTTTCCGTGTGTTGGACAATGGAATTCACCGGCATCATTTCAATAGTGATGCGGTTATCCGTCATATCAGCAACGCGCTGTGCCCACTGTTTTTGAATTTCAAAGTTCGGGTTTCCGGCCGGGTCCGAAGACTGGAAGCGCAGCGCATAATCTGCAGCTTGAGCTCCTGTTGTCAAACCAATGGCAACAGCTGCCGTCACCGCCAGCTTCTTGAACATGCTTTTCATGGTCGTTCCTCCGTTAGGATAAAATGGTAAAACGCGTTGCTATTTCGAGTGACTGGCTGCCACGATCTTTCGTAAGACCCTTGCAAGCACAACCTCACTGCTTCCTTTCACATCAATGTGAAATGCCTCTTCATCCGGTGCTGGTTCTTCCAACGTATCAAGCTGGCTTTGCAGCATCTGGGGAGGCATAAAATGGTCTGTCCGGGCGGCAAGACGTTCGGCAATCAATGCTTGCTCTCCGGTCAGGAATACAAACTGGACCTTACCAACCAAACCACGGATTAAATCCCGATAGCTCTTTTTCAACGCAGAACAGGCTACCACAACCGTCCCTTGTTGTCGGACATCTTCAACCGCATGGGATAATCCAATCAGCCAAGGGCGGCGCATTTCATCCGTCAGCGGAATACCACGCTGCATGGCATCAATATTCTCTGCAGGATGGAAATCATCAGCCTCGATGTAGGACGCCCCAAGATTTGCGGCCAATCCCTTGCCAATTTTTGTTTTTCCAACCCCACATACGCCCATCACCACGTATGCGGTCGCCTGATGTTCGGATTCAGTCACGCGATACTCCGTTCAAAGTCGCCCTTACATGATTGCGCAATCATGCACGGCATTCATCTATCAAACCTATCGCAAATGCGGTATAGTTTGTGCAGAAATTGTGAGGTTTTGATGAAAAAAAAGATAACTCTTGTCGATGTAGCTGCTTTGGCTAGCGTTAGCGCAATCACAGTATCACGAACATTGCGGCACCCCCATTTGGTTTCCGAACCAGTTCGGGAACGTGTCATGGCTGCGATTAAAGAGTTAAATTACATCCCAGATGCGGCGGCATCTGCACTTGCATCACGGCGGTCCAACATCATCGGCATGCTGGTTCCATCCTTTTCCAACAACGTGTTTTCCGATGTTCTTTCAGGGGCTTATAACGAAATTGAAGATACGTCCTATTGCATTCAAATTGCCAACACCCGCTATAATCCTTTGATTGAACAGCAACTGATAACTGAATTTCTTAACCTTAATCCTGCTGGATTGATCATCACCGGCACCAACCAAACCAGCGAGGCAAGAAGCCTACTCTCTGGTGTAGATATCCCGGTGGTTCAGATCATGGACTCCTGTGGTCCTGCCATTGATATTCTGGTTGGATTTTCCCATAAAGATGCGGCAAAAAACGCTGTTGAGCACATGATCGAACAAAGTTTTGAGCGAATCGGTTTTTTGGGCGCACGCATGGACCCGCGCTCACAACATCGGATGCAAGGCTATCGTGAAGCGATGGAAGCCGCCGGACTATTCGCCCCCGAACGCATTATGACAACGACCTCTCCATCCAGTGTGGAAATGGGCGGGCACTTACTCACAGCCCTGCTCTGCAAAGCCCCGGATTGCGATGCAATTATCTGTAACAATGATGATTTGGCAGTTGGCGCAAGCTTTGAATGTCAGCGAAGAAACATACGAATTCCACAAGAAATGGGGATTTGTGGCTTCAATGACTTGGGCACAACGGCACAAATGTTCCCAAGTATTACCTCGGTCCACACTCCACTCTATGAAATCGGCACATGCGCCGTTAAAACACTGCTAAAAGCCATGCATACACAGTTGGCTCCGCACGAGAAGGTCATTGACCTCGGACATACCCTGCACGTTCGGGACTCCACCACGCGCCCCACCGCTCCTAACTACCCTGTCGAGTAGCAGACGCACCATGGTTAACCTATTGCCTGATTGTGGTTATATGTAAAGGCATTGGGCGAAACCTGTAATTGTGATACGTTCGCTTAAGATTGCTTTCCAAGAGGCAACACCCAATGCAGTTTACCGTCTTATCGTGAGGCCCGGATTATGTCCCTAACATCTGCTGCGATTGCACCGCCGTCTTCCACGCAGGATGTGCATATTTTGACCGGGAATTACCTGCCTGAGGATTGGAGCTTGACGGAGCTCGCCAACGCATCCTTTGACCGAATTGGGCAAGATCTTCAAATCGTTGGCAAAGACGGTGGCACCCTCCTCATCAAAGGCTACTTTTCTGCCGACAAAACCGATGATCTTGAACTGCAGCAAGGAACAACCTTTCACGCAGAATGGGTAGAACGCTTATCCACACAATCCGACCAATTTGCCCAAACAGCCAATACCCAGAAAAGCAGCATCGGCAGCATTGAAAGCTTATCCGGCACGGTCACGGTTGAACGGGCCGATGGCTCGACAGCGACACTAAAAGAAGGCGATCCGGTTTTTCAGGATGATGTGGTCACCACCGGGGCTGACGGAAACATCGGCATTGTATTTGCTGACGGTTCCAACTTCTCCCTTGGTGGCAACGGCAAGATGATCCTTGATGAGATGGTCTATGACCCTGCGGCACAGGACGGATCAGGTAACATCAGCGTATTAAACGGGACATTCGCCTTCATCAGCGGTCAAATCGCCAAAACCAGCCCAGACGCCATGAAGGTCACGACACCATCCGCAACCATTGGCTTTCGCGGAACTTCGGGCTCTGGTGAGGTTCATAACGGCGAAACCAGCATCGTCCTAATCCGCGACCCGGACGGCACCATTGGCGAGATTATCATTGTTACTGATGGCGGAATTGCAACATTGGGCGACGTGTTACAAAGTGCGTTTATCAGCAGTGACCCCATGCGTCCGATTGCAATTCGCACCATGACGGCTGAAGATTTTACCGCAAAATTCGGCACCGTCGCATCACACCTACCCGCGGCAAAAGACTTTGGGCAAAGCGACGCCTTTATTCAAAACGCAACGATGCGGGAATTGTCGCCTGAGCAAACAAATGAGAATACGGACGACGAAGGGGACGATCAAACTCCGGCAGATGACACTCCCCCCGAAGACACCGGGGATACCCCTCCCGCTTCGAATATTCCAGTAGCAAACAATACGGATTCATTTTCCGGCGATGGCACCCCGGCATCAACCAATGCCTCCAACACCCCGATCAATTCAAATCCCCCCCCATCCGATGAACCAGCAGATACCAACACGGCACCAGAGGCAGAGAAACCGACCAACAACGACGACAATAGCCATGACGACACGACCTCGTCAGGCGATACATCATCCGGGACAGGCATCACGGAAAGCTATGCCGTCAGCGGCAGTTACTCTGGAACGGAGTATGCAGATAACCTACAATTTGTGCTGGAAAGCGGCGCAAGCGGCACCCTCAATGGACTGGGGGGAGATGACATTCTCACCGGCGCTGATGGCAGTGATATCCTGATCGGCGGCGAAGGCAACGATACCCTGACAGACCTATACGGTGCCGGTGATGAACTATACGGCGGCAATGGTGATGACCGCCTTGTCATCAGCAGTGGATTTACCGGCGTACTTAATGGCGGCGACGGCACCGACACTGTCGATTTATCCCAATCGGATGAAGCCCATGGCGCAACATTTGCCACATCGGGTAGCAACATGGTGGTTGATTTTACCGATATCAACGTCAGCATTACGGCTCAAAATGTGGAAAATGTTATCGGCACCGATCATGAGGACATGTTCAACATCAATCGCTCTGCCACCATTGACGGCGGCGATGGCAATGACACGTTGCTGATATCCTCTTCTGAGGCTGTTACCGTCAACATGACGACCAAGAAAGCCCAGAATTCTGAAATGACTGTGTCATTCGACAATGTCGAGAATTTCACTCTAACGTCTCATGATGACACCTTTATTGGGACAATGGACGCAGGCACTGTGGACATGGGATCAGGCAATGATGCCGCCGATTACAGTGAACTCACTTCCGGTCTGACCATAACCCAATCCAGCACCGAAGTGACAATTAACAGCACCACAACCATCAAAGGCCTTGAAACCCTTATCGGTTCAAAGTGCAATGATACCATTAACGTGAACTCCTCGACCTCAACAATGGCTTTTGATGGAGACAGCGGAACCGACAAACTTTCCTTTGCCAATTTGAATCCTGCCACAAACGACGGCATTTTCATCGACATGGATAGCAATGGAGCCATTGACGATGATGGTTTTTACACGGCGTTGGGGAATAACTCCGTCACCGGCACAGGAACCGGAGCACTTGGCTCCGTTGAAGTTAAATTCAAGTCAATCGAAACTTTCCACCTTACTTCGGGCGATGACACCTTCGTTGGCTCCGATGAAGATGAAACCATTATTGCCAATGGCGGTCATGACAACCTGGACGGTAAAGGCGGCAAAGACAAATTTGTCTTTAATGACAACGATAACACGGCCACAGTCAACGGTGGTGATATTGACGAAGGCAACGTGATTGACCTGACTGGCATTTCCGGGGATTTAAGCATCACCCTCAGTGGTGAAGGCGAAGGCAGCTTTACCCTGCCCTCTGCCAGTGGTGATGTAAACTTTACGGCAATTTCCGACTTCAAACTCAGCAGTACAAACTCCACAACCTTCAACGGAAGTGACGGGGAAGAAGCCGTCTGGCTAAATGGCGGCAACTCAAATGAAGTCAACTTGGGTGATGGCGATGACTTCCTGCAAATCAATCAAATCAGTACAGAAAGCGTTGGGTTTCTGAATGGCAGCGACGGCACCGATAAACTTGCCTTTAACAGCGATAAAATCGCTGGCGTAAATATTGACATCATGAGCGAAGGCTTTCAGGTCGTTTCTGAAGACAATGGGCTATCCGGCGTAATTAGTATCGCATTGTTTGAAGATTTCTCCCTGACCGATGGCAACGACTACTTCCGCGGTGAATCTTGGCAGACAGACACCATCAACGCAGGCAAAGGCAATGATACAGTTGCCTATAACGGTGGTGATGACACCATGGATGGCGGTGCTGGCATCGACATACTTAAAGTTGAAGTTGAGACAGGGCTCTCAGCATCTATTGATCTTGATGACGGCACGCTGACTGTTGTTGATACGGGGCAACAAACGACCCAGTCCACATCAGAAATTGAAAATTTCGAGCTATATATCCTTGGCGACGGCGACGACACATTTGTTGGTGCTGATGAAGATGATTACGTCATCGGGGGCAAGGGAAATGACACATTGACCGGCAACGATGGCGCGGACAGCTTCGCGTTCAGTATTGGCTCCACTGTCGACAATGCCACAATTCAAAATCTTGGCCTTGATACCGTCACCGACTTTGAAAAAGACCTTGATAAAATCGCCCTGAACCTTGAGCTATTTGATTATGACGACACAGGTTTCACCATCGTCTCCACCGTAGACACAGATGGTGTTGAAAATTCATCCTATGGCTCGGGGCATGGTGTAGTAATGCGGGAAATCGACGGCGATACCCAGCTTTGGTACTATGACAATCTGTCAGATACATCCAGTGGCGGTTATCAATTCGCCACTTTGTCCGATGTGACTGATATGGATGCATCTGACATTAGAACCTATACCAGCAACGAAGATCTTATGGGACAGACCTCCGGTTCCATGCAATCAGCGGTCATAGCCGCTGGCGGCGTGCTTCCAGCGTAACGGTTAAGCACTGATATCAAGGTGCCGGATTAGGAAAAGACCGATGAATAGCCTCAATCTCGTTCAGCACATCTGAATCCAGCCGTAAATCGGTAGCAGCAATATTCTGCGCAAGCTGCTCCATTGAGGTTGCTCCAATAATGACGCTGGTGACAAAAGGTCTGGAATAAGCATAAGCCAAGGCCATCTGCGCTGGGGCATATCCATGTTCTTGCGCCAATTGCACGTAGGCTTCCGTTGCTTTCTTGGCTTCCGCATTCGTGTATCTAGGATATTGGCCTCCCCACAAGCTCAAGCGGGCACCCTCAGGTTTCCTGCCCCCCAGATACTTTCCAGAAAGTGTCCCAAACCCAAGTGGCGAATACGCAGACAAGCCAACATCTTCGCGGATTGACATCTCTGCCAATCCAACCTCGTAGGTACGATTTAATAGGCTATAAGGGTTCTGCACCGTCACCACGCGCGGCAGGTTTTCCTGCTCTGACAAACGTAGAAATTCCATGAGACCCCATGGGGTTTCATTGGACAGCGCAATATGGCGGATACGTCCGGCTTGAACTTCTCCGGCCAATGCTGACAGAGTTTCCAGTATAGGCGTTGAGGTATCCTCTACCTGATGACTATACCCCAACTGTCCAAAATAATTGGTTTTTCTGGCGGGCCAATGCAGATAATAAACATCAATATAATCCGTCTTCAGACGTCGCAACGAACCATCAAGACCGCGCTTGATATCCTGCGCCGAAAACGGACGTTCGCCATTGCGGAAATACGGATAAAAACTTGGGCCGGCTATTTTTGTAGCCAGAACAATCTTATCGCGATTGCCACGGCTCCCCAACCAATCCCCAATAATCCGTTCTGTTGATCCTTGCGTTTCCACTTTGGGCGGAATGGAATAAAGCTCTGCGGTATCAATGTAATTAATACCGCAGTCCAGAGCATAATCCAGCTGGCTCTCGCCATCTTTCGGGGTGTTTTGCTCCCCGAAAGTCATGGTGCCAAGGCAAACCGTGCTAACCTGAATATCCGTTCGTCCTAATTGGCGATACTGCATAAAAAATCCTTATACTTTCAAATTGATATCCCTGCTTCGAATGCAAGAAACAATCAAGGTTGAAATAAGCTTAAACGGCTGGTAAACAACCTCCATATGCCGGAGTTTTTCGGTCTTTATCCTTAAAAGGTCTTTATGCAAGAGATTGTTCTCAGCTAACGCCCTGACCCGTTCGGGGCATCAGTAAACCATACGCAGAAAGCCGTTCCCGAACCATGGGCACGGGCGTGTGGTCGTGCCTGTCTTGCACAAGACCATTTTCATGAATATCTCAAAATCGGAGCAACGCGTGCTCCATATCCTCGCGCAGGGCGGTTTCATACGCTTTGAACGCGCGACCAATGGTAAAGTCTTTGACGTCACATGCTTTACCCGTGATGGCTTCGTTTTATCCGACTGCACTGTCGAGGTATTTCAACGCCTGAAAAACAAACGACTGATCCGTTCCTTCAACAGCAAACCATACAGGATATCGCGTGAAGGACGATTGGCTGTCCGTTCGCAGCCAGATAACCGTTAACCCGAGCAGGTTACCGGAAAGCCAGTGAGATTGACTGTCATTTTCATGTGATATAGCCTATCTCGCTGGCTGCATGATGCTATTCAAAGGAACTGTAAAATGAGCAAAGTCCTCATTGCCTATGCGACAACGTCAGGCAACACTGAAGCCGTTGCCGATTGGGTATTCGATGTTTTCCTAGATAAGGAGCACGATGTCGACCTGATGGATTGTGTGGATTTAAAGGCAGAACATCTCGCCGATGGCTACGACATGGTCGTATTTGGCCTCCCGACCTATGGCTGTGATGAAATTGAAATTCAGGAAGATTTTGAACCGATTCTAAACAAGCTTGAACAAGCAGGCTTGGCTGGCAAAAAAGTTGCGGTCTTTGGACTTGGGGATGAAATTTACCCACATTTTTGTGGTGCCGTTGATGTCGTCATTGAAAAATTGCGGGCTTGTCAGGCGACACTTGTGTCTGAGCCATTGAAAATCAATGATCCACACGACGAACACAAAGACGAAATCCACGCATGGGCGGAGGCTATCGCGGCTTCTGCGTGACGTGCCTTCGAAATTGGGGCAGACTACCCTGCCCTGATTTCGTGTAATTGGACGTCATGAGTAATTACTTTTCCTCACCCTTTGTTGGTGGCCTGATTAAAGATCAAATTACCAACCCCAACATCATCGCCGGAGAGTACAGCATATACTCCGGCTATTACCATGGTCACAGCTTTGACAACTGTGCCAGATACCTTTCTCCGGACAGAACCGATGTGGACAAGCTCATTATCGGCAAATTCTGCTCCATTGGCTCTGGGGCTTCATTTATCATGGCAGGAAATCAAGGGCACAGAAGTGACTGGATTTCCACTTTCCCATTCTTCTATGACACCACCCCAGAATTCTCTGACGGCGTTGATGGTTTCCAAACCAAGGGAGACACCATCATCGGCAATGATGTCTGGATCGGCACTGAAGCCATGATCATGCCGGGTTTACAAATCGGCGACGGCGCAATTATCGGCAGCCGGGCTTTGGTCACGAAAGATGTACTGCCCTATACCGTTGTGGGCGGCAATCCTGCCAAATCCCTTAAACGCAGATTCAGTGAAGGCGACTGTGAACTGCTTATGGAAATGGCATGGTGGAATTGGGAAATGAAAGATATTCAGGTCTGTGTTCCCGCCCTTTGTTCATCAGATATCCAAGCCCTGTATAGCTATTTCCTGAGCCAGATCAAACCCAAGCAATAAGCCTATTTGCTGGCAGATAGCCCTGCCCCCTCCTTTCTGCCGGCAAAGTGTCGAATAATTGACTTGCAAAATGTAATGGTATAACACTCTGTTGAAATTCTTAAGTTAGAGTTGGAACCCGCAGGACATGAAAAAGAGAACCTTGATCATTGGATCGGGCATAGCACTTGGAATTGGAATACTGCCTTTTAAAAAGGTACTCGCCAATCCAGAGCTACCACATGTCACTAACTCCCAAGTTGTCTGGCTTTCGGATTGGCCAGTCCCATACACACCACCTGATATTTCCTTTGATAAGAGTGTTATTTACACAGGATTGAGCGGGTCAAAGGCATCTGAACTGGTGATCAATGCCGCGCATGCCGGCACCTATCCATATCCACGGCTGGCAAGATATACCCGTTTCGCCCCAGAGCGTCATATATGGTTATATGACGGAAGCACGGCAAAAACCGCAAAACCCATCACTGAATCAATTCAAGACTACCGGGCTGAACTGTTGATCGCAGGCCGCCCAAAGGTTTCCCTGCCCATATTCCCAACGCTTGACCGTTTTTACCTACCTATTAAAATTCCTCGGGAAACTTATGGAAACTTATACGTAGCAAATCAGTCAGTTACTGCAAAATACTCCTTTAGGACCCGGCCTCTTTCACGTATTGACCCGGACAGGCCACAACCGCCGGATATTATCGATCCGACCCGCCCGATTGATATCACACGTCAACGCCCTGAAAATGAGCGCTGGTATGATGTTCTAAGAATAGATCAGCCAATAGGTTTCACGATTTGGAGCTATGGCAAACCTGTGCCAAATGCCCGTGTGAGCTTAACCTCAGAAAATGGGCTGACCCAGACCAAATCCGTATCCATTGAAGGTAATGTTGCATTTAAAGTTAAGACTGATGAGAGCAACGAAGGCTTCCAAATCGGTCAAAAGCACTGGCAAACCTTTATTGCAACGGCAACCCTGCCAATGCCTGCTGTTGATGGCGGGGCCTCAACCATCACACAAGCATTCAAGATTTATCCCGCAAAATCCTCGTACGATCACCGATGGCTAGGATGGGGCGTCAGCCTCGGCGCAGCGTGCTTGTTTCTTCTGGGGCTATTCGTGTTTGGCAAATACCGACGCAACGCCTATCCAAAGATTGAATTTCCATCATGACAAAACGATCCTTCAATTTGATCCATATTGACCGGATCAGAGCCTGGATTCAGGGGATATCATTTTTTGCACTGATGTATGGTGGGACACTCGGCTTAAGCCTTGGCAGCTTTCTTCCGGTCATGTCATGTGTATATGCAAGCCGTGATCTTCGCGGGGGGATTTGTTATCTGACATCCCTGCAAGTAGATATCAGCCGACCCTTCTGGCAGTTGGTGTCTCCCATTGGTTTTTTTGCGCTGATTAGCTTCCTTGGCTTTATTTTGCTCATCTTCCTGTTCAACAGAACATGGTGTGGCTTCATTTGCCCTATTGGTACCTTACAAGATTTTATCAGTGCCATTCGAAAACGTCTGTTTACCCCCGGCATACGGTTTTCCGAAACAACGTTACGGCGTCTGTCGCCTGTCAAATATGCCTTTTTGGCAATTGTCCTTCTGTTCCCCTTGCTTACCAACCTTGGCGTCTTGCCACGGGAATTCATTGTCAGCTTTTGTTACCTGTGTCCGGTGAAAATGGTTGGCTCCTTGCTATCTGCGGAAACCCGTTACTGGACAATCCTGAGTGGCAGCATCGGCAGCATGATTTTAACCACTGTCGGCATGATCATCACCGGGCTATTTGTCACGGGTGTCACCATTAAAAGTCGATTTTGGTGTTTCTTCTGCCCATTGGGATGCCTGCAATACCTGGCGGCAAAACGATCATTGCTGAAACTGGAAAAAAATGGTGATGCCTGCACCCGTTGCGGCAATTGCAGCCTGGTCTGCGATATGGATATTCGAGAAATTGCCGATGACGTAAGCAACCCGGATATTATTACTGACCGCTGCATCGTCTGTATGAAATGTATTTCAGCTTGCCCGGAAGATGATGCTCTGCATCTGACCATTGCGGGCCGCCCGGTTCTTAGCTCAAGCGAAGCCGGTTTTATCAAGCGCATGGAAAAGGATCCTTCGGACCATGCCCACTAATACCTCCCCGAACTCACCATCGCCACAAACCCATAGCCGTCAGGCTCGGGAAGCTGCGGCATGTCTGCGTGCACTTACAGACAGTTTCGATACACCACCAGCCGCAATGGCATATTTTTTCAACCTGTTTGAAACGCTGCACGTGCAACGCCAACCTCTACCCAGAGATCACCGTCCCGTATTTGGATCTACCTGCATTTTTGCCCCCATAGAACTTTTTCAGGCTGTTGGTGCTCGTTCTGTCAGATTGTGTAATGGCTCATACCATTTTGATCAAATCGGTGCGGACTTCATGCCCGCCAAGTCCTGTCCCATGGTCAAAGCGACCTTGGGCATGCTGTCCAGTTCGTCGCCAGCGCCGGATTTCGGTGATCTGCATGCCATCATCAATCCCACCAGTTGCGACCAGAAAAAGAAATCCGCGCACATAATGGAAAGCATGGGGCACACGGTTTACAACCTGTCTCTCCCCAATGACAAGGACGGCGATGCAAATCGGACATATTGGCGACATTCCTTACGCGCCTTTGCAAAATGGCTGGAACAGGCAACAGGAAACAGGCTGACAGCTTCAAAACTGAAATCGTCCATACATACCATCCGTAGGGCCGAAGCCGTTTACCGGGAACTGGACGCATTCCGAACGGACCATCCCTCCGTTTTCCTTGGTTCACATGCTTTTCTGGTTGCGCAAGCATTTTACTTTGATGATCTCGACTCTTGGATCTCTGCCGTTGAAGCCCTGAATCTGGAATTGGCAGAGCGACGCAATCAAAAAATCAACGCGGCACAACGTAAGGCACCGCGAGTTTTGTTCACGGGATCACCGCCAAGCTTTCCGGGACTAAAGTTACCGCTGTTGATTGAAGAGGCCGGGGCCGTCATCGTTGCCGATGAAACCTGTTCCGGTCAGCGATTGCTGCATGATATTCCGGCAATTGAAGCATGGAACACCGGCACCATGATTGATAACCTGGCTGATAAGTACCTGAAACCCTGCACGTGCCCGATTTTTCCTTCTCCACATGACCGGATCCGCCGCATTCGCACCCTGATCGACCAATACAAGGTTGATGGCGTGGTGTATCAAGCTTTATCGGGCTGTCAGGTCTATGAAATGGAACAAACCGCCGTCGCCAAAGCCATGCAGGATGATAAAGTCCCCATGCTGTACGTCGAAACTGACTACAGCCCGGATGACAAAGGACAACTTTCCACTCGGGTTGAAGCCTTCTTGGAATCCATCAAGACCATGAAACGAAAACGCAAATGATAAAACCTACGCATTCTGTTTATGTCGGAATTGATATTGGTTCCACGGCAATCAAAACCGCCTTAATTGATCAAGACTCCAATATTTTGGCAACCTACACCACCGCGACCGGCAGTCACTTCCGCTTAAACGCGCGGAATGCCATGGCAGAGTTGCTTTGCCGTGCCGGAAAAACTGCGGATCAGGTTGCCTATACCATTGCCACCGGGTATGGACGCAAACTGTTTAAGGAAGCAGACGAAGCGATCAGTGAAATCACCGCCAATGCCATTGGAGCCCAATATGCAGCAAAACCATTTGGCGGGGCCAATACGGTTTTAAATATTGGAGGACAAGACTCTAAGGCCATTCACATGGACGATGACGGACATGTGGTGAATTTTGTCATGAATGACAAATGTGCTGCCGGAACCGGACGGTTTCTTGACGTTGCAGCCAGAAATCTTGAAGTGGATTTGGAAGACTTAGGGCGTTTGCACTTTGACACAGACTCAGTCCCTCTTGACATCAACAGCACGTGCACCGTTTTTGCTGAATCAGAAATTATCAGCCTTTTAGCCAATGGTCACAGCAAGCCGTCTATCATATCGGGAATTCATTATTCTATTGCGCGTCGCACAGCCCGCATGGCCCGAAGAGTTGGCATTGGGGAACGTGTCTATTTTGACGGCGGACCTGCCCTGAATGCAGGCCTTGTTGCCGCACTGTCCGATGAACTGCAACGGGACATCATTATTCCAGAACACCCACAAATCACGACGGCTCTTGGTGCGGCACTTCTGGCAAAGGATTATCACCTTTCCGACGATGACGACGAGACATGATTGGCGGATTTTCAATCGGGCTACCGGTGTATACTGCGCTGGGCCTGGCCTTTGCCCTCGGCTTAAGTTATGGCTTTGGCCCATGCCTGTTACGCTGTATGCCGCTGATACTCCCTGCTTTTTTAACCGATAAGCACAGCAAAACTACAGTTTTATACCCAATGATGTTTGGGCGGCTGCTGATCTATGTGCTGTATGGAATACTGTCTGCGTCCGCTGGGAAATGGATTACCGAAGCCATTTCACCACAGATTGCAGCCGCTGTGCTGGGGGCTGGCTGCGTCCTTGCAGGTGGTATTTTGCTTCACCGCACACGACAAAAAGCCTGCATGTGCTCCCCCTCCGCTTTGAGTCTTGGCTCACTATACGGCGGCGCTGTCTTACAAGGGATCGCCCTAACCCTCATCCCATGCACACCATTTGCAGCCGTTTTGTTTTATAGTGCCGTAGAATGCAGTCCCATACTTGGGGGGCTGTTGGGTTTAAGTTTCGGTTTGGGCTCTGCCGTCTTACCCATGTGGGGGATGGGAATACTGCTCCTACGATTGTCAGATGGCATCCGCACCGGGTTGGAAACTTGGCAAAGGCCCGTCGCGATGGTCAGTGCAACCAGCCTTTGCCTGTTTGGACTTTATTCTATTTTCAGCAGTTTATAGGGCTACATGTGGGCCACAGGACCAGTCCGTCCTCTGCTTGCATACGCCCGAAACGAACCTTGAAGACATCTTCAAGGACGGTTCCGCTCGTAATCTCTTCGGCAGAGCCACAGGCAACGACCCGCCCTGCGCTCACCACCGCAATCCGGTCCGCAAATCTGGCAGCGAGGTTAATGTCATGCAGGACCACAACCGTTGACAAGTGTTGCCGTAAGGTTTGAAAGGCACTTAGGGTATGAAGCTGGTGTGACGGGTCCAAGGCCGCAATGGGTTCATCCGCCGCCAGAATGGCTGCACCCCCAGCCAAGGCCCACGCCAATCCGGCCCTAGCCCGTTCCCCACCGGAAAGTGTCTTCACATTACGATGCTTGAGCTCCGCAAGATCAAACATTTCCATAACATCTATGCGACCATCCAGCCGTTGCGGCGCATTGCCATCCGGGGATTTTTGATACCCGAACAAAGAAGACCCACGATATCGCCCCATAGCGACAAGGTCCGCGACTTTGTAATCCCAATGCGGGCGAAACTCCTGTGGCAGATAGGCAACCGCTTCTGCCCGGTCCTGACGTGACAAATCGTCCTGACCATTCAAAACTACGCGTCCGGTTTCATGAGCCAAAACCCCGGCAAGAACCTTAAGCAACGTGCTTTTCCCGGCCCCATTTGGCCCGACAATTGCCAAAACCTCACCCGGTTTCACATAAATAGATGCATCGTGCAGAATCTGTTTGCCGCCAATTCTGACGCTTACATCCTGCAATTCTGCCAGATACGAGTTCATGAACGCCTCCATCGGGCCAGAACGACAATAAAGAACGGCGCACCCAACATAGCCGTCAGCAAACCAAGCGGAATATCAGCCGGTTGCAGGACACTGCGCGCCAATCCATCCAGCACCATCAAAAGCGCTGCTCCAAGAACGGCGGAAAATGGCAAAGTCCAGCGGTGCATTGCCCCACCCCACATGCGGGCCAGATGCGGCACAATCAGGCCAACAAAACCGATGGTCCCTCCCCACATCACGGCAAGTGCGACAAGGGCAGAAGCCAGCAACAGCACCAAAATAGAGAATTTCGGCACATTCATACCCATATTGGCAGCAACATCTTCCCCCAGCCCCAGAACATCCAAGCCGCGCGCACAACCAAATGCGGCGATGCCTCCGCCAAGGCTAACCAAGGCAAGCACCAGCAATTCATCCCAGAATGGGGTCTGCACACCGCCCAAGGTCCAGCTCAACACAACTTGCAGGCTGACACTTTCATCGGACAGGGCAAGCATCAAGAAGCTGCGGGTAGCAGACAAGAATGCAGAAACGGCAACCCCCGCCAACAACAACCCGGCAATTTCATACAACCCCAAAGACCGGGTAATGGCAATCACCAACAGCGTTGCGCCCAAGGCTCCGATAAAGGCAAAAAACGGCAACGTGTACAAAGTCGGCAAAGACATCGGCAGCAGGATTGCCAAAGTTGCCCCCAAGGCCGCCCCCGGCGCACTACCCAAAAGAAATGGCTCTGCCAGCGGGTTCCTAAACACCCCCTGAAACAAGCAACCAGACAGGCCAAGCAAGGCTCCTACCATTCCGGCAGTTATGGCCCGTGGCAAACGCCAATCCCACAACAACAGGGAAAACGGCGTGTCATCACCCCACAACGCCGCCATCAGCGTAAGTGGCGACACACTTTCCGCACCAAGGCATAAGGAAAACAACAAAGTCCCTGACAACAAAGCCAAGGCAAAGAATACCTTTATCATAGCGTATCCACTGTCTGGTCCATATTGGAAACGTGGGCAAAAGCATTGGGATGAAGTTTGCGGGCAAGGCAGTCTGCCCCGGCTGCGATACGGGGTCCGGGAATCAAAAACAGCGCACGCGGCACGGCGAACACACGTCCGCCTGCGACCGCCGGAATACTGTTCCAGCCCGGACGATGTTGAATGGCTTCTGCCTTACTTTGGTCACCAGCAACCACAATTACATCCGGGTTGGCAAGGCGAACGGCTTCTCCGCTCACTTGGGACAGCGAAGACAATGCCGGAAACACGGTTCTGCCCCCAGCCAAACGCAGAAGATCATCCGTATAGCTGTGCGGACGAACCGAAACCGAACGCCCCCGCGCACTGGACCCGGTCTCAAAGTAAACTGATTTCGGCTTTTCACCGGATATATGCTGTTGCACCAGATTCAATTTGGCCTGCATATCTGCGATGACGTTGGCAGTGTTGGCTTCTTCACCAATCAACCAGCCAATATTGTGAATATTATCCATCACGGCAGCAACAGTCGGGTGCGTCAGAACGGCAACCGGGATTCCGGCAATTTCCATGGGACGCAACAACGAAGCCGCCGCATGGCGGGCCGGGGTTAGAATAATCAAATCCGGGCGTAGTCGTGCGATCAGGTCTGCTGAAAAGCCTATACGATTGCCAACCCGTGGCAGGTGCAAAACCTCAGGCGGGGCCTTGGTCAACCCATCAATTCCAACGATGCGGTCAACAGCCCCAAGCGAGGCTACGATCTCTGTATTACTTGAAAATAAAGGCAAAATTCTTTGCGGGGGTTTGGCTACAGTTACCTGACGCCCTAAGGCGTCGGTAAACCGCCGAGGCCACGACGCATCCGCAACAGCGGAGAGCATTGAGCTCTCCGCTGCGAAAGTTGGAAATGCTGCTGTGGTCAAACCCAAAGCGGACAAGCCACAACAACAAAATGCACGGCGACTGATCAAAATGTTGCCTTTAACCCGGCAAAGAAGCTACGTCCAGCCATGCTGTTACCACAGCCACCATTGCTTTTTGCCATATTGCCGATGCACAGTGAGTCATCAAGCACGATGAACATCGGGTGGTTGTTTTCATCCAACAAGTTATCAACACCACCGAACAACGTGACGGAATCACTCAGTGCCCAGTTACCGCGCAGGCCAAAGACCCAGAACGGGCCTTTCCGGTACACTGTATTGCGATCGGTTTCACCGGAAATCCATTCCTCGGTATTGTAGTACATGGGACCGTTGAGGACGCTGCTTAACGTCATATCGAACACATCAGACGGGGCATAAGTCACGTTGAATGCGGCCTGATATTCGTACATGCGCTGAACTTTTTCGCGATATTTTCCGGTCGCGGCATTGTTTTCACCATGATCTTTCATGGTAAAATTGTACGCTGCGTTCACGCCAAGGCGCAGGCTCTGCCCTTCCAATTGCAAAAGGTCTGCAAAGTCATACTGTGCCTGGAGTTCCAAGCCCTGAATACGTGCTTCGCCATTGGAGTTGATTTGCTGATAGGTATTGGCACCAGTGGATTTTTTGGTAATTCGATCCATGATGACGTTATCAAACAACGCAACATCCACATACGCATTGGGCGCAGTAAAGGTGGCACCAACCTCGAACTGGCGATTGGTTTCTGCGTCAAGATCCGGGTTGCCGTATGTCACCTTATTCGGCGCCAGAACCGATGAAAACTTCCCGGCAAGTTCCGAACCGTTCGGTGCCCGGAAGCCCGTTGCCAAACTGCCGCGCAATTTCAACCATGGCAATGCGCTATAAGCTGTACCTGCGCTATATGTCCAGCCAGTAAAGGTCTGATCCGTATCACCGGACAGGTTCAGGTTATCGGTTTCCTGCAACGATAACTGACTACGGGTATAGCGCGTCCCAACACGGACTTCACCGCGGCCCTCATCATAGCTTTGGGACAATTCTGCAAAACTGCCGATCAACAGCTCATTTTGGTTCACATCATAGGGCGGCACCTGCGAAGACGTGGAACCATCCAGTTTCATGCGAAAACGGCTGCTGTCCAGTTTGGAAAATTCCGTATCCAGTCCGACCGTCAGGCGTGTGGTATCCGTCAATACAAATTGCGGGGTCAGACGCATGCCTGCTGCGGTAATTTCACGACGGTTGGAATCTGAATCCCAACCTGAAACTTCGGATCCCCAATGGAAATCATCCACATCACGGAAAGCATAGACCTGAGCCGCCAGATCACCCGCGAAATATGGCAAATCACCGGAATACTGAACATCCAGAGATTGGTTGTAGCGGGTTTCATCGTTGTCATAGTCCCACGACGACCCACGAAAACCAGTGTTATACACACCATCCGTACGGAGAGTAACGTTCAGCTGCGCATCATTTTTGAGATCAAAATCCATTGCAGCCAAGGCGCCCCGGCGATTGATTGTGGTGTTGACTTGCGTACCTGCATCGCCACCACCATCATAATCACCACGGCGCATGGCACTGCCCCCGGCGTATGCGTACACACCATCGCTTTCCATGCCGTATTCCGCAGTAACTTTGCCATGGCCAAAACTGCCACCGGACAATGACGCAGCCCCACCAACCGTATTGCGACCATTTTTGGTCATGATGTTGATGACACCACCCATAGCCTGACTGCCATAAGCCACAGACGCGGCACCACGAATGACTTCAATCCGGCTGACTTGGTCCAATGACAGTTTGCTTAAGTTCGCAGTACCAGCGCGACGACCATTCACAAGCACCAAAACCCGGCTTTTGAAATCACGCCCCTGACCATCCGTATCCATCCCACGAAGATTGATGGAGGTTTGCCCCGGTGTCCATTGGCTGAAAAAACCAACACCGTTATTGGCTAATAGGTCCGTAACGGATTGAGCAGATGATTTGCGGATTTCCTCTTCGTCAAAGACTTGAACCGTATTGGCAACCGCCGACAACGGAGTAGCCACACGGTTTGCCGTGACAATGATGTCATCCAATTGTTGAATTGTGTCGGCATGGGCCGCCGACAGGCAACTCGTCGCCATTAAAGACGATATAACGTAGTGCCGAAATTTCATTCCACCCTCATACACAGGTTTGTTAAATCCAACGGAGAATTGCACTCCGTTTTGGTGCTTCCAACGTCACCCTCCCTCGATCGTCGAAAGTTCCTCCCTCTTCCACAAATTCTTTGATTTGCGTACGAGGAATAGTCGTGCCGGATGCCGTGAGCTTTTCCATCAGGAAATCAACTGCAACACCTGCATCGGCAAAGCATTGGCGATAGGTCCACCCTTCTACATCTACGGATGACGGAGCATGCGCAGCCCCAAGCGCATCCAGAACAGATAGATAAACAGGTTCACAGTGTTCCTGCGGCAACCAGTGAGCGACGAGGCCGCTTAAGCAAAAAGATGATGGGCCTTGTTGTGCAGGCACCACCCAAGCTAACGATTGGCAAAGTTTGCGCATTTTCGTAAAAAGCTGCACAGGTGCGGTCTTAAAGGCACCAATGTTTGCGGCAAAGCCGAGATCATACGCACCATTATCGGGACAATCGGTCCACGACACATCCCACACTCTGAGTTCGCGGTCCTTGAGGCGCTTTTTCAGCATGGAACGCATGGCAGATGATGGTTCAATGGCATCAATCCGGGCTCCCGGACAGGTCAAAGCCTCGGCAAAGCGTCCGTCACCCGCGCCGATATCAAGCAAAGATTGATAGCCATGGCATGCTTTGCCCGCTGCCACATATGGCGTAATTCGTTGCACATAATCCGAAAGATCAAGCGCATCGCTGTAATCGCGTGCGGCTTGATCATTCCAGACTGTTGAACGCCAATTCCCCATCCCCTCACTCATCATACAATCATAAACAAGGGGTCGGTTTATGTTATGTTGTTACGGACCGTCAAGGGGTTTCGGATGCATGGAGCGCTTCAGTTGAAATATATTCCTAAGCAAGAGCGGCATTAGATAAAAACCTCACCAAATAACGCCCCATAATTGAAATACAAAACCAAATAACGCTCATTCATTTCATGCGACAGATCTAATAAAAACGATTCTCAATTAGTGATCAACAGATACCTATAACCGGGACAGGGCTTCGTTCATATCTGCCAACGAAGCAAAATGTTGCCTGTTGCCCTGTGGTTCAGATTTATTCTGACCAAGGACAAAAACGGGCACACCCTTTTGCTCTGCAACTTGCAATGCGATGGCATTCAAGGACGTATCACCTTCCACTTGGCTAACCCCACTAATCACCACCTTACATCCATCAATTTCAGCAGAGATTTGAGACACCAGATCTGCGGCAGGTGTCGCTGCCATTGCATCACCAAAATAGATTTGACCGCCAAGAGCCCGCGCAACATACGCATCCAAATCATCGGCATAATTCATGCTGGTCGCCATAGACATGCCGCGTTTGGCCAGCAACCGATAAATCGATGCCCCGGTTCCGTGTCCGGCGGCGACAAAGGCTCTTCCTTGTGATCCATCGCTACGCAACTCAATACTGCCTAACTGGCAACAGAAATCCGCATCGTTAAAGTCATACAGTTCGACGACGGCCTCGGAAGTCAGGACTTTTTCCGGCATGCCGTAATCCATAATTCCGCCTTGCTTTACCATCAGCACACGATCAGAAACCTTTGCGGCAATATCAACATCATGCAAAGACGAAATCACGGTCAGATCACGCTCACGACACAAATTACGCAAAATCCCCATGATCTCAATACGATGCTTCAGATCAAGGTGCGCCGTTGGTTCATCCAGTAACATAATTTTCGGCTCTTGCGCCAATGCCCGTGCCAACACGGCCTTTTGTCGTTCACCGTCACTTAGGGTTTCGACCGGACGCTCAGCAAGTTCCGTTCCGGCAACAGCCGCCAAACTATTTGCAACGATCTGCGTATCGTGCTCCGTCAATCGCCCCATGAACCCGGTATAGGGATAACGGCCCAAGGCAACATACTCGAACACTGTGAGCAGCGGAGGACGCGAAGCATCCGTCAACCCCACAGCCATAATCCGTGCCATATCAATGCTGCTGATTTCGGTGACGTTACGCCCCAGAACAGTTATCTCACCAGACAACGGCGGGATATGCCGGGAAATCGTCCGTAAAAGGGTTGTTTTCCCCGCACCGTTCGGCCCAAGCAAAGAAACAAACTGTCCCGATTGAATTTCGAAATTGATATCGCTTAGAACAGGTGCCTTATACCCGACATTTAGGTTTCGGCAGCTCAGTACAGTTGCACTCATCACGCTTTCATCCCTTTTTTCAGCAACAGGCTGATAACAATCGGAGCCCCGAAAAATGCAGTGATTGCAGACAACGGCAATTCAATCGGGGCCAACCAACTGCGGGCAATCAAGTCACATACACTGGTGACAAGTGCCCCCATCAAACACACGCCCGGAATCAGAACCCGGTTATCCGCAGTTCCAAGGCTCATCCGGGCAATATGCGGGACAGCAAGGCCGATGAATGCAACTGGTCCCGCCAAAGATGTCACCAACCCCGCCAATGATGACGCCATAAGCAAAATCATAATACGGAAACGGCGGATATTGACCCCCATGGACGCAGCATAATCTTCGCCCAGCAGGAACGCGTTTAAGGGTTTACTCAGCATATAAATCCCGGCAAGCAACGCACCACCGAAGCCAAGCATGACGTAGATTTCAATCCATTTGAAACCGGAGAAACTACCAAGCTCCCACAAGATAAAGCCCTTGATATCCTCCTTTTCCGCCAAGGCCGTCAGGATAGAAGTCACAGAGTGGCACAAGTACCCCATCATCAATCCAACGATCAGCAACGTAACCCCGTTTTTGACTCGTCCTGCCAACGTCACCACAAGCAACATCACCCCATAAGCGCCAAGGCAGGCTGCAATCGTATTCAGGAATGGATTGAAATACGTCAGGCCATACCCAACCGTAGTCAGCATTACAATGGACACCATGACCGTCGCGCCAGAGGAAATCCCCAAAATGAATGGGCCAACAATTGGGTTGCGAAAATACACTTGCAACAGCAAACCCGACGTTGCCAAAAATGCACCGCCAAGCACCGTTGCAATGGCGCGAGGCAGACGGATGTTCCAAACGATAAAGTCAATATCGCTTTGACCACCCGGGTTCAGCAAAGCCGCCCACACCTCAGACACTGAATAACTGATAGAGCCAGAGCAAATGCTGATGACCATAGTCAGCAAAACCAGGGCTGCCATGACAGTAAACACCAACTTACGACGTTGGCTAGCCTTCAACAGAAAGCTATTCAGGGGATACGTGGCTTCCATTTATTTTGCCTCCGCAGATACGGGATCAACATCTGGCAATTCACGGAAGAATTCCAGCGAGTGATTGGGATACAGGTCCGGGTGCAGGATTGCTGAAATTTCCGTCAAAATATCGTCCAGACGATCAGACGATTGGGAATAATGCGGCAACGGCGCATAGGTTTTCCCATCGGGGCTTAAAGGACGAATTCCGGCGATCAAAGGATTGGTGCGTGCCAAAGCTGCCTTGGATGTAGCCCCCCTTTGCGGAGTTCGATAAGTGAAATAAATATCCGCATCTTCGCCACTATACAGGAAGCGTTCCTGAGAAATTTCAACGCAGGACGTGCCATAAACATCTTCAAACTTGTAATCACTTTGAGCGAGACCAACCAGTTGTGCGACCCACGCATTCCCCGGTTCCACCAACACACGTTTTTCATAAATATCGCCCCACATGACTTTGGGTTCATCGTACCCCTTGGTACGTGTATGAATGTCATCCAGGGCAGATTTGACTTTGTTGTAATAGGCGGTTGCCTCTTGTTCCTTGCCAAAGAACGGAGCAAGAAACTCAACAAAGCGCACCTTGGTGTTAAGGCATGTCGCAATGGGGGTTGAGGTAACAACAACAGGGATACCAAGGCTATCCATCATAGGAACGATTGACGGATCCCATGTCAGGATCAAATCAGGGTGCAGGGTCTTGATCCGTTCGAAATCCAGACTGTTATTGGACCCGACGAACTGAATTCTGCCGCTGTCGAAACCTTCTCGCACATCATCAACGTACCAGCGTTCTTTGGGATTTGTGACCCCAACCAAAGCATCGGACACACCCAATGCCCGCATGATACCAACCTCAAACGCGCCATATGCAATCACCCGCTTTGCCGGGACCGTAATAATTTCCGTCGGAGAAAATCCAACAGGGGCTTTGCCGCCGGGAGGAACCAGAGCCAAAACACGGCCGGCACCATCGCGCACTTCTGTATAGGTTGCTTTCTTGAGAACCGAAAACTCGCCCATGCTGGTGAAGCGACTTGTATCAATGGCGGAGGCTTCAGGTTTAACAGGCGTTGCCGATTGTTTTTCATCATCATTACAAGCCGTTAAGGCCAACGGTGCACATAATGCCACCCCAAGGCACAAATGCCGCATTACAGATGAGAACTGCATGATTACTTCCTCCTCAGGCCACGATCAAAGACATACACCCCAAGGCCAAAGACAAATAATGCCAGCCCGAATAAATAGACAAATGATGAAGGGTCACGCCGGATCGTCATGCGAATATATTGACGATTATTACGAACCTCTTCTTTTCGTGGATAAAAATCTGTCAAATACAGACCGTATCCGTTGAACTTGGCAGGTTCGTTAAAGTTCAGGATGTGTTCATCGTGGGTGTCACCATGAACAAAAGTCAGTTTGGCGTTGGGTTTCAGGACATAACCATCAAACACATCAATTCGTGTACCGCGATAATAGTCCTGACCAAAGCCCGCAAATGTTACAGTCCCGGCCTGATTGGGCAATTCCATGCTTTGCCCCACACGCATGGCACGCCCCGGATAGCTTTCCGACAGCATATAGCTCGACACATAACCACACAGGATTACCAAAACCGCATAATGCATGATGTGTGGTGCAAAAACGGCAAATCTGGGGCGGCGTTTTTTGCTGCGCACCAGAATACCCTGCACGCGATTTGTGGTGCAAATAAAGGTGTTCAGGGCAAATAACGCCAACAAAAACAGCAGAATAAAGAACCAACCTGTAGCCTGTAAGTTATAAAGACCGTAGGTCTGTACCCAAGGCAATACGCCCATGTCATTCATACGAACAAAAGTGGACAGATTGCTACGCAAGAATAGAAACCCGACCGCCAGATCAAGGCACAGGATAAAGCTTAGGATCAGTGTTAGCTGGATACTGCCCAGAAAACGCCATGTAGCCCAAAACGCGTTGCGCATGCCGCCCTCCTATAACCGGAATAACGGGCGATACGGCCCAAATTCTATGATGCAGTTGAAAACGACAATTATGATAATGCCGAAAGAGATAAACCCAGCCCGGACCTTATGTGACCACTTGGCCATCAAATGCAGGTGTATAACTGCTATATAGTAGAACCAGGTCGCCATCGCGGTAATGATTGTCGCATCTTCCCACACGATGGGTACGCCCCACCCCGCATAACACCACATTTCACCGGCGAACAAGGACACAGTCCAAAACGCAACCCCCCAGATCAGCATTTTAGACATATTATCCCGTACATCATGATCAAGTTTCTTTGTCATGACCAAGATCGCCCAAACCCCAGCCAACATAAGGCATGCTCGCCCCAGCAAACTTGTTGCCAGCATCACATGCGGATAAACCAAAGCTGTTTTCAAAAATGGCAGATAAAAATCTTTGGGGAATAACTGGGCGGTCATGCTCATGGCAAAGCACAGCGCCATGCCATAGCGAAGATATGTATCCGTGTTGGCGCAGTGTCTTTGGCGCAGACTAGCAATGCTCAAAAACACAGACATAACGGGCGCAACCCCAACAGCCCCCATAAACATCGGCATCATTGGCAGCGTCAGCCAATACCGACCCATTACGTAAGCCACACCACACAGTGTCGCCACATACAGGCAAATCCGGCTGAGTAAGCGCAAGTTTCTAGGCGTGAAGCTGAATAAAAACCCCACTCCCCAAAAGAATGTCGCCGTACTCAATATGATACGCAGTTCATCCATAGCATGAACACCATAAGCAACATATTAGAAGACGCCGACTGTGTAACACCATAACATCACATACGCAAGTGCGTACGTATTACATACACTGACCGTAGAAGCCTAAGACCATAAAATCCAGCAGTAGAGTTGAGAAAGGAAAGCTTAGAACATATCTTAGAATCCCCCTAACGGCACAGACAGTAAAGAGCCCCCCAATGAAATTATATGTGTATGATCATTGCCCATTCTGCACACGCACAAGAATGGCGCTTGCCTTAACCAAGACCCCCTACTCCTTGGAAATCCTCAGCAGTGATGATGAAAAAACTCCCATCAGCATGATCGGAGTAAAAATGCTGCCCATCCTTGAAGACAAAGACGGGTACATGGGGGAAAGCCTTGATATTGTGCATAAAGTCGACGCCATAAATGCACAAAGGCTGTTTGATGGTGACGTATCGCCTGCCATTACCGACTGGCTGGAAAAATGGATTCCAACGGTTCATAAGCTGGTATTCCCCCGCATGGCTGACCCCATCTTTGATGAATTCAAGACCCAAACGGCGCGGGATTATTTCAATAAGAAAAAAGAGGCTTCCCATGGCCCATTTGCAGAACATCTTGCCGCGACAGATCACCTGATCAAACACATGGAAGCTGCACTGCAACAGCTTGCTCCGCATGTACCGGATGCTGAAAACCCCAGTATCGACGATATTATGATCTTCCCATGGCTGCGGAACCTGACGCTGGTGGACGGTCTAACCTTCCCAGAACCTGTCCAAAGCTACATGACGGTCATGGCAAAAAAAGCCAATGTTCCGCTTTTGCCTGAGCTTAGAAAGCAAAAGGCATAGGACTATAAAAAAAGACACTCCAACCAATGGGGTGTCTTTTTTAAGCAAAATTTCCGTTACGACGGTTTGCGACAAAAATACAAAAGCGATGCGGCAAGGATTATTCCCGTACCTGCCAGACCAAGCCACGACATATCTTCACCAAAGAAGATCACATCAAACATAAGCACCCAAACAATCGCACTGTATTCAAACGGAGCCAACACCGATATCGGTGCGCGGGCAATGGCCTCGGTCATCGCGATATGCGCCAATCCACCCGATATCCCAGCCCCGATCAACCAAGGCAATACCGTTGGATTGTGCGGTTGCCAGCCCAAGAACCATGTGGATGCCCCACCGACAGCACAGAACAAAGCAAAATAAAACGCAATGGTCGCTGCCCGTTCAGTTTTTGTCAGTTCCTTGATCTGCAACCGCGCCAAAGCCGATAAAACCGCCATGGACACCCCGGCGATAACGCCAATCCACGAAAGTGAATTCATGCTGTCGTACAGCAGCTTCTCCCACAGGATTACCAAAACGCCCATGAACCCACCGACAATCGCCGCCGCCAAAAGCCAGGTTGGACGTTCCCTAAAAACAATAATGCCGCCTAAACTGACAAAAATTGGCGTCAAAAAGGTCAAGGCAGAAGCCTGAGACAAAGGCAAATATGATAGGGAAATAAACGAAGCAAACATTGCCAGACAGCCAAGAACCGAGCGTAGAAGAAGCCGCACAGGTCGTTTGCTGTATAATGCAGACGGTAAATCGCCACACACCGCCATATACATTAAAATTGGTACCAGCGCGACGGCACTCCGCCAGAATACAATTTGCCCAACGGGAGCTTCAAAACTCGCAAAACGTACAAAAAGCGTCATAACAGCAAATAAGCCAGTTGCAAGCAGACGCAACACGATACCACCGGCCTGTGTATCCCAAAAGTGGTCTGGATTCAGTGAACGTAACACTGCCATTGATAATAATCTCAAAAACTTGCCCAATATTTGTTGTTATTGTTCGGGCAGTGAAAAGGACGCCAAGAAAAGAGCGGCGTTCACAGTGTAACCACCATGAACGCCTAAATATGACAGAGGCACGGCTGAAAAGAGGGAACCAGTACACTGCTGGAAACAACACGCACCTTGTCATTCTGTGTTGACCCTTGAACTGCTGGATATGGCCATGAAAACCCCATACCCAGTCCCATCACTTCAAAAAGTCAACACAGGGGGAGAAGCCAAGTGCAGTATCAAACTGCACCCGACTGTTTGCTTTGGTTAGATAAACAATATGTGCGGAATATCGGCCTTATTTATCCAAACCAAAGGCAATGATTGCATCAGCCATTTCTTCGACAGCGTAAAGAGTACGAATGGTCGGGTCCATTGCATGTGCTTCCATCGGCAGGAGATGGTCTTTTTTCACCGCGGTCATCAAAGTGGTCACCGGATCGGTTTTCAAAAATTCCATTTTGACTTTGTAATCGTCTGCCGGGAACCGATTACGCTGCAATTTACCAACAACGATAATGTCCGGGTCAGCCTTGGCAATTTCTTCCCAACCCACAGTCGGCCATTTCTTTTCGACTTTGACGACATTGGTCACACCCAAGGTATCCATAATGTAATCTGCAGCAAAACCGCGTCCAGCAACATATGGATCCATTTCAAGGTCAGCGCTGGAGAACCAGAACACTGCACTCAAATCCTTGTTGGAGATCTTGGACACTTTGGCTTTCGCAGACGCAACACGAGACTTCAGGTCTGCGATCAGTTTTTGACCGCGATCTTGAACATTAAAAATCGTAGATAACTCATTGATTTCTTGATAAATCAGTTCCGGCGAGAACTGTGGTCGCACGTTACCATCCGGCGCACAGTCCGTTGGTGAGATATAGGATTGAATACCAACATCCTTAAATTGAGCCGGAGTACCAACAATTCCTTCTGGCCCAACATACCAAGCAAATTGAGTTCCCACCAAATCCGGTTTCTTTGCAATCACACTTTCAAAGCTGGGGTCGTTATCAGCCAGACGAGGAACCTTTGCGTTGATATCCTTAAACTGCGGCAGAACGTCAGTAAACCAAACAGATGTACCGACAATCTTATCCTGCAGGCCAAGCAAATACATGATTTCTGTGGTGCTTTGCCCAACGGTCACCATGCTGTCAGGTGCTTTTTTGAAGGAAATCGTGCTGCCACACGTCTTGATATCCAGTGGATATTTTGTATCAGCCGCATTTGCCGTTGATGCACCCGCAGCAACCAACGATACAAGCCCGAAGGCGAACCGCTTCAAAGAGTTGGATTTCATGATGGAGTCCTTAAACTCGGATTGGAAATTCGCCTTAACGATTTGTACATGCCGGACACGTAAGAAGTGCCTCAACCATCGCAAGACGTGTTCAATTGCGTGGAGACAGTTGCATGCAGGTACAAGGGAAACAAATGATATATCTTGCGCCCCGTATTCCAGAAAGTTATAAGGTTACATAACGTATAATTGTATGTTTCACGAGGAAAGAACAATGAGACGCGCCCCAAACATCCGGCAGATTGAGGCCTTTAAAGCAGTTATGGAGCTTGGCACTGTCACTCGCGCTGCCAATCAACTTTGCATTTCACAACCGGCAGTCAGTAAGTTGTTGGCCTACCTCGAAGAAGACACGGAACTAAAATTGTTCGAACGTCACAAGGGCCGACTAACACCAACCAGCAGCGCAATGCAGTTGTACGACAGCGTGAAACGATTGTTTGTCGGCATGAATAAACTGGACGCAGAAATCAACCTGATACGCCGAGGCAAACAGAACAGCCTGAGCTTTGGTGTCTTGCCGGCACTAACCGGACCATACATTGCTGAATTATGCTCTAACTTTATTGAGGCCAACCCCGGCACCCAATTATCCACAACCGCCAGAAGTTCACATTATTTGCGCAGTTGGTTGACCAATCATGAATTGGATGCCGTCGTAATTGAAGCCCCTATTCAAGTTCCCGATACCAAATGCCTGCCAGTTTTGGAAGCACCACTGGTGTGCATCATGTCACCGGATCACGCCTTAAGTCAGAAATCAGAAATCACACCTTATGACCTTGATAACGTAGATTTTATTGATTTTGAACTCAACAGCAACAGCAGCAAATTGCAACAAGGTCTGTTTCAGGATTACGGCGTCCTTCCACGGATAAACCTGTCCGTCAACACATCACCATTTATGGCTGAATTCGTTGCCCGCGGTTTGGGAGTGGCCTTGGTTCACCCATTGGCACTATATGGTCGTGGTCTTGATGTAATTGCCAAACCTTTTAAACCTGATGTGGTTGTGAGTTACTATCTGGCTTGGTCACAAAACAACGCCAACCAAAACAACATCGAAGCATTTGTCGATCACATGCTGCTTAGTTTTGCCCGGACTGACCCTTTGAGTGAAGATATTGAACCGCTGAGGCAGGCTTCATAACACAGGGTTATACCCCTATTTTAAAAATGAATAAGTCACACCCGCCTCAAAACGCTACACAGTAACACTTTCTAGTCCACTATCACCGGAAAGCAATATTTATGCGTTTGGCGGCTTCACTGCTGTTGGGTTTTCTGTGTGGATGTAGCCCGGACCACACGCCAACTCAGACGGTTGGCAGCATAGCACCCCAAATCGCTGTTTTAGATACGCAAGGGCTAGTCCACACATTAAAAGACTTTAAAAACCAGAACGTTCTGCTGACGTTTTGGCAGTCTTCATGTGCGCCTTGTATTCAAGACCTACCGCACCTTGCGCAAATCCACCATAGCGGAAAAGCAACAGTAATTGCAGTCAGCTTGGACAAACATTTTTCAGCGGCAAAGCAAGCAATTCGACATACGGCTCCATCATTACCGATTTATGCCGACCCAGATTTAGCCACTGCCAAACGATTTGGCATCCGTGCCACTCCCACGCATTTTTTGATTAATCAAAACGGTGTCATTCAAAAACGAATTGAGCAACCGATTGAAACTGCTGAACAAATCCTCAACAACCCAATAATGAGGGAAAAAGTACAATGAAACGCAGGGACCTGCTTGTCACCTCACTTCTCGCCCCAGCCATGGGGATTTTCAGTTCAACGGCGTTCGCTCAAACCACGACAGCCCCCTCTTGCCGTCTGTCTGATTTATCCGTAGATGCAAATCCGTTAGATCATGAGTTATCTGCGTATCCCACCTGCTCTTTTTGTGGAATGTCGCGCACAAAGTGGAGCCACACCCGACATCTTGTCCAATATGATGATGGTCGAACCGAAGGCACATGCTCCTTACGCTGTTTGGCATTGTCTCTGGCACTCACCATCGACAGTGGCCCGAAAACAATTTGGGTCGGAGATGCAGGTGCCAAAGACACAATCAAGCCTTTGATCGACGCAGAAACGGCAACTTATACCCTACACCCAAGCCGGCCCGGAACCATGACGGCACGCAGAAAATGGGCCTATGCCAATCCTACCATGGCAGAAGCCAGTGGCGGTCAACTGGTAACATTTTCACAGGCTTTACAAGCCGCTTTTGAAGATCTTGGTCGCGATACGGATAAAATCCGCAAACGCCGCGCCGAAAAGAAGGCTCGCCGTCTTCAAAAACACAATCAAAGCTAAATAGGCCGCAGGGGAAAGCTATGTGCAACCATCGTCCTTTTATGACACGCAGGGATTTCATGGCCTGCGCCGGTGGATTAATCACCCTTGGCGGCCTCCCCCCTATTACGGCCCATGCTGGTTCAGGCAGCAGGCAGCTTCAATTACCGCCCCCCGGCCCAAATGACACCTGCCCTGTATGCGGCATGTTCGTCGCCAAATACCCGGAATGGGTCGCAACCATCGTCTTTCAGGATAAAACCGCCATACATTTCGATGGTGCCAAAGATTTTTTTAAATTCCTGTCAGATGTCAAAAAATATGCGCCTAACCGCGACAAAAAACACATTCGGGCCATGGGAGTAACGGACTACTACAACTCGGCGATGATCAACGCCGCCGATGCTTTGTATGTATTGGGATCAGATGTCCTATCGCCTATGGGACATGATTTAATTCCACATGCCACCCACGCCGACGCCAAAGATTTCAAGGCCGACCATTTGGGGACGGATATACTCCGCTTTCAGGATATTATCCCCGGCATATTACAACGGTTGGACCGGGGCGATGTCTAACACCGGTTTCATTGTCGCCCGCCCATCCAGTTCTGCTTTGCTCGGCATTGTCATCTGCGTCGCTGGCATGACCGCCATGTTTGCCCATGCTGCATTCAATCGTTCACCCAATCAACACGCAGGGTCCATAAGCTTAATTCAGGAACTCGGGCTGACAGATTTGGCCATATTTACTGAAACACGATATACGCGCCACCCCAGTCAAGCCGACCTCCATTCCGCATTTCAAAATCATCCCTTGGCATTCGATGTCTATCCCAGCGGCAGCATCATCCCATCGGTTCCACTATTCAACACACAGCATAATCGAACTCCTACTGATGCTCAGGTCACACCATGAGAAACTGTCTTAGGAAACAACGATACATCATTGATTATGCAGCAGGAAACCTATTGCGACGCAAAGCCCGCAATAGCCTGCTTTGGTTTGTATACATCTTGATTGTGTTTTCGATGTGCTCCGTCATGTTCTATACGCAGTCTCTGCAAAGCACTGCCAAACGCTTGTTGGTTCATGCCCCGGAAATGACCGTGCAATCTGTTCGCATGGGACGGCATGAGCTGATCCATAAGCGTTTCATCGCAGAATTTGATGCCATCCGTGGTGTTCAATCTGCCCATGGTCGGCTTTGGGGATATTTTTTTGATGGATACTACGAAGGCAGCACCAACTACACCCTGATGGTGCCAACTGCACCCAACGCACACCACGACATCGAACCCGGCGAAGTGATCGTCGGTGAAGGTGTTGCCCGCGGCCGCAAGCTGCGCGTCGGTAAAGACTTTTATCTGTTACCACCAGCTGGGGAACTGATGTCATTTCGTGTCAAAAGCATTCTGACAACGGATACCAGCATCGTTAGCACCGACTTGGTCCTATTATCTGAACAGGATTTCCGCCAATTTTTTGATCTTCCGCCTGATGTCTATACAGATATTGCCCTTGATGTCCGCAACATCAGGGAGCTGGACACGATTATGGACAAGGGGATTGCCATACTGCCTCATGGTCGTTTTATCACCCGTGATGATATCCTGCGCTTGTATGACAGTATTTTTTCATGGCGGCAGAGCCTGTTGTTAACCTTTTTACTCACATCAAGTCTGGCATTCTGCATCCTTGTTTTTGATAAAGCCGCCGGAGCCACCGTTGAAGAAAAACAAGAAATCGGCATCATCAAAGCAATAGGCTGGGATACGGGTGACGTACTGCGTATGAAATTATGGGAAGGCTTTCTAATCTCGACCACAGCCTTTGCCGTCGGCTGCACACTGGCTTATCTGCACATCTTTTTTGGTCACGCAAGCCTAATCGAACCAATCGTCAAGGGCTGGGCTTATATCTATCCCGACTACCAACTAACCCCAGAGTTTGACGGGTTCCAGTTAGCATTAATGGGATTGCTTTCCGTTTTGCCATACACCGCCGCAACCCTGATTCCAATCTGGCGGACAGCCACTGCTGACCCGGATGAGGTCATGCGATGATTGATCTGAAAAATGTTTGCAAAACTTTCCATGAGGGAAAGACAAAACAGGTCCAAGCGGTTCGGAACATAACCCTCAACCTGCCAGCCAAACAAACAACAGTCATCAAGGGCAGCAGCGGTTCCGGCAAGACCACCGTACTCACTATGATCGGCGGTTTATCCCGCCCCTCTTCCGGTCGAATATCACTGAATGGAGAGATCACATCTAATCTGCCGGAACGCTTTTTAAGCCAAATCCGTCGCGAGACTTTCGGGTTCATTTTTCAGCGTTTTCACCTGATCCGCGGGATGACCGTATTAGAAAACGTTATGCTCCCTGCTTATCCTTTAGGGCTTTCTCATGCCCACAACGTCAAGCAAGCGATGGAGCTTTTGCAGCGGGTCAGTCTTGTCCACAAAGCAAATAGTACAGTGGATGTCTTATCCGGCGGCGAAGCACAACGGGTCGCCATTGCACGTGCCCTAATGAATAATCCCAGCATTATCATTGCAGATGAACCAACAGCTAATCTTGATACCGGATTGTCGTTGCAATTTCTTATGCTTATGCGCGAACTGAAGGACGAAGGCCGGACCATTATCATGACCTCTCATGATCCCCGGATTTGGCAGGCCGACCTTGTCGATCGCGTTATCACCATGGAAGATGGACAAATCATCGCCTCTCGCGCCGACGAGGAAAAGGATTGATGATTTTCTCTGTACCAATTTTAACGTTACTGATGGTTTCGCTCTTCAGCATCACTGCCATGCTGTGGGCGGGCTGCTTTGCGGTTAGAATTATCCGGCGCTGGGATCTTGAAAGTGGTAGCGCGACACAAATTCTGCTGGAAAAACAAACCTATTTGGTTTCCACCATGGTTGCCGGCATCATGGTTTTACAGGCGATTTCGACGCCATTATTTGTCCTAAACGCAGATCGAATGGCTCCACTGTTTATCGGCGCCATGTGCGCGGTTGGAGCCTTAGAAGTCAATGCATACGGCTCCCCTGCCCTTATATTGAAGTTGTTGGTTTTCCTGTGCGCCGCAATCTGGTTGGGGCTTCACCATACGGATACAAGGTTTAGAAATTATCCACTAACCCGTTTTAAATACGGATTTCTGACGCTGATCACTCCGCTAATTCTGTCATCAGAAATCCTGCAATTTTTATATTTTATCAACATGGATATTGATGTCATCACATCATGTTGTTCCGTAATTTTTACCCCAGAATTTTCCGGTGCGGGGGGCAGCCTAAGTACGATACCACCTAAAATCGGTCTGATCGTTTTGCTCGGCATTTACGGCGGATTACTGTTTTCAGCCCTGCTATCATTCAGACACCCAATCCCGTTTGGACTGATATTTTCCATTTTAAGTGCCATTTTTCTGATTGCAGCAATTGCCGCGATTGTCTCGGTCATTTCACCGTACGTTTACGAGCAACCCCACCACCATTGCCCGTTTTGCCTGCTAAAAGCGGACTACAATTACGTTGGATACGCCCTGTATGCCGCCCTTTTTGGCGGGTCTGCCGCCGGACTAACTGCCGGAACCTTATCTGTATGGGTATTAAGCTCTGGCGGCACTGGACAGCCCAAAATGGAAACAGTCATTTCGCGCTGCATACAATTTGCCATGTTGGGATACACAACATATGGGATCATCGCATTTGCTATCGCGATACAATCCAACCTAGTATTATTCTATAATTAGCTAGAATTACCCCGGATTACAGTAATCTATTTTTTATTTTTACATGAATAGCTCAGGCGCACGCAGTGCCATATCTGTAGAAACATTCTCACTATACTTTAAGAAATATCATCATAACTACCCTATAACGAAATGGCATATCCTGTTCATTTTAAAGAATATGAAACCGTTACTCCACAATGTTACAAGGTTTCAATCGTCGCCCTTGGATGCGGTCCCTAAGGCCAAAATCGACAGTCTTCTGATCACATCATCAATGATCATCATCTGATTGACGGACCTGTTTTATGACGGGTGTGAAGCAGCGAAGCGTGGCGATTCAAATTGACATTGATCTGCGTCTGAACTTAAGGACCGAAAGACCATGAAAATGCGAAGCATCTATTTTAACCGCTCCTTATGGCTTTGGAGCATGGTTGCTCCGCCCATATTGATTGCGACTTTGGTCGCTGGATCCGCTTTGGGTGAGGTCCGCATTCCTTTTGAAACCGTCATCAAAGTACTGGCTATCAAATTATTCGATATGCCCGCCGATGTTGATCGGTTGGATATGGGAATCGTCTGGAACTATCGATTGGCCCGTGCCGTCGCTGCCGCATGCTGTGGTGCTGGACTGGCGTTATCCGGTGTTGTGTTGCAAGCCTTGTTGCGAAACTCATTGGCAGATCCGTATTTGCTGGGAATATCCGCCGGGGCATCCACCGGAGCAGTATTAGTCACTGTCGTTGGTGTTGGAGGCGGAATTATTTCCCTTTCCACCGGAGCCTTTGGCGGCGCACTGCTGGCATTTTTGTTGGTGACTATGCTTGCCACAGCCGCTGGCGGCGGTAGCGGCATGCGGTCAGCCGGGATTTATATCCTTGCAGGTATTGCCGGTGCGCAGCTTTTTAATGCCCTGACGGCACTGATGATTGCCAAAGTTGCAAATGCAGAGCAAGCCCGCGGTATTATGTTCTGGTTGCTGGGTAACTTATCAGGTGTACGCTGGGATGACGTGCCAAGTATCGTTGGGGCAGCCGTATTAGGGCTAGCCGTATGCATTTTCCACACCCGAGCCCTTGATGCGTTTACCTTTGGCAGCGACAGTGCCGCCTCACTTGGCATTTCCGTCCGTAAGGTTCAAGCAATCCTAATCGCCATCACCACCCTTGTTACCGCCACCATGGTATCGGTCGTCGGATCAATTGGATTTGTTGGCCTTGTTATACCCCATGCCATGCGCATTCTTATCGGCGTTCGTCATGGTCGACTTGTCCCCGCTTCTGCCTTGGGAGGGGCAGTCTTCCTTGTCGGTGCAGATATTCTTTCACGCACGCTCATTCCGGGCCAGACCTTACCTATCGGCGTGATTACGGCCCTGATCGGTGCCCCAATATTTGCATTCATTTTGATCAGCGGAAGGAAATCAGCATGAAGCTGTCGTGTCACAATCTTGGCTGGTCCACACCCACAACAGACATCGTGAAAAACATCACGCTACGTGTGGAACCCGGCGAAATCATCGGTGTCGTTGGACAAAACGGGTCGGGAAAATCCACGCTGCTGAAAATGTTATCGGGAATTCTAACCCCAACCAGCGGCACAATAATGCTGGATGGAAGCCCCATGCATAAAATGCGGCAACGTGACATTGCCCAACGCCTTGCACTGGTTCGACAACAAGCCGAAACCGATGAACGCATCACGGTTAAAGATGCGGTTGAATTAGGCCGCACGCCCTGGCTATCCGCCCTTCGCGCATGGAAAACCGAAGATGACCTGATCGTTAACCAAGCATTGCAATCCGTCAGCATGCAAGGATTTGAAAATCGTTTCTGGCAAACCTTGTCCGGCGGGGAAAGGCAGCGCGTCCATATTGCGCGCGCCCTGTCACAGCAACCACAGATTCTGATTTTGGATGAACCGACAAACCATTTGGATATCCGTCAACAAATAGCAATTTTGGACATGGTGACCAAACTGGGCGTTACTTCAATCATCGCTTTGCATGACCTTAATCAGGCCACGGTCTGTGATCGTCTATGCGTCATGCAAGATGGAGAGATGGTGGCCTGTGGACCGCCGAATGACATCCTGACCAACGAGATATTCCAAAGTGCGTTTGGGGTTAAAGCTCGTTTTCTCCATGACCCAGAAGACGGCAAAACCGTCATTCGTTTTCTTCCACATTGTTAGGTTCTGAACCCATTCCAATACACAGGAGTAACCTATGAAATACGTTTTAATGCTCGCTGCTTTACTATTTCCATCATTGGCGCATGCCGAAATGCATACGGTAAAAATGCTGGACCGTAATGCTTCTGGTTCCATGGTTTATGAACCGCCATATTTGGCTGTCAAACCGGGGGACACCGTCAAGTTCCTAGCCACAGCACGTAGCCATAACGCAGCAAGCATCAAAAAAATGACTCCCGAAGGGGCAAAATTCTTCCTCGGACAGATTGATGAAGAAATTGAGGTCAAATTTGACGTCCCGGGTATTTACGGCATCAAATGCACCCCGCACTACGCTATGGGCATGGTCATGATTATTCAGGTCGGTGATAAGGTTGCGACCAAGGATGACGTTATTCAAGACATGCCACGCCGGTCTTATAATCGCTTGGTTCAATACATTAATGATTTCACTGCTGCGCAATAAACGACTTTAACACACGCCGTAAAGTTTCATCGCCGTCGCTCCTTCTCGGAGTGACGGCTTTTTTTTGACCAAATAAAAAATTAAAAAAAAAGAGAAAAATGTCATTTTAATACACAACAAACCAACACGTTACAACATAACTTAATGTTATAACCAACAGAGAATAAAGAATAAGAATTCAGGAATATTAGATGGTAGAACGCCCAGAACATCAAGAGCACACGTTTACTCTTGATCATGAAATAGCTTCACCACCAATGCTTTGCATCAACCAACAGAAAAGTCACAATCGAGAAAATGATGAAAAGAATTCTTATCGGTACGACCGCTCTTATCGCCACGACGATTGCCGCAATGCCTGCTCAAGCAGCCGATCCTATCAAGCTTGAACTGGGCGGTTTCTTTTACGAATATGTTGTCGCAGCTGATCAAAACAGTGATTCAAACGCCCATACTCAGGCACAAAACTTTGATATCATTGGCAGCAACGAAATCTTCTTTACAGGCCAAACCACACTGGATAACGGCATGACCGTTGGTGTCGATGTGCAATTGGAAGCCGGCGCACGCTCCGGTAACGATGACATTGATGAAAGCTACATGTGGCTGTCCGGCAAGTATGGTAAGTTGATCATCGGCGCAGAGAACGATGCAGCCTACAAACTGGGACTGTCGGCCCCGTCCGTATCCTTGCACGGCGCAGCAAGCTATGATGACTCTCTTGGTGATTTCTTGCTGCCGAGCAACACCGTACGTGGTCACGTTGTGTCCTGGCGTTCAGCTGATGCCAATAAAGTCACTTACATCACTCCGCGCTATTATGGTGTGCAACTTGGCGCATCCTATGTGCCGTCAAACTTGGGCCCGGGTGATGACGCTGGATCCGCGACCATTGAACGGAAAAACAAATTCGATGATGCATGGGCATTTGCAGCAAACTACTCCGAAAAATTCGGCGGTGTTGGTGTAAAAGCAGCTGCAACTTACAGCATTTATGATGACAATGCTCCGACCGCTGCGAAAGACGGCAACGTCAGTGATTTGCACTTTGGCCTGAATGTGAATTACCAAGGCTTCACAGTTGGTGCGGGTGCTTTGCTCACCAATGCGGATACCGATACATCTCACGCAGCCTATGAAGGTTTGGTATGGAACGTTGGCGCACAATATGAAGAAGGTCCGTACGCTGTTTCTATGACCTATAGCAGCTCTGATCTTGAAGGTGCGACAATCGACAATAAAGAAGACAAAGTCGAATTCTACCAATTGTCCAGCTCCTACGACCTGGGTGGCGGCATTTCAGCCGTGGCTGACCTTGTCTACATGAACGCAGAATCTGAAACCGGCAAGAAAGCCGACGGCAACGAAGGTGCCCTTGGCGGTACTCTTGGTCTGAAACTGAAGTTCTAAGACTTCTTTTGACCCGACATTACCCTCTTGGGCTCAGCCCAAGAGGGTTTTTTTGTATCTTCACAATCGAAAATGTACTGTCATTGGGCTGCAACAGCTTCTTGGCTTATATCTATAGTTCCGACTGTCGTAAAAACATCAGCCCGATCCCAATCAAGCAGAATCAAGTGAGACGATGGAAAAGCAAAGGTTTCCTGTCGCGCCCCATTCACGACCACTGCGCTGATACCCTCACGAAAATCCAGCGTAGCTTCCTGTCCGGTTCGATTGGCAACCAGCATCGGCAGACCATTTTCTCGTGTACGATCTTCCCATTGACCCGACGGCCCCATGTCCCCCACCGGGGGCCAGTTCGTCGGGGAAAGGAAGATGGAAGCCCCATCTTGTGCCAAGCGCCCCGCCAACTCAGGGAATGCCACATCAGCGCAAATCAAGACACCGACGCTGATACCATTCACAACAAAGGGACGATTACCTTCTTCAGGCACGGCCCAGCTTTCTGAACCTCCTTGCACGACCTGAAATTTCCTGTGAGTCCCCAATATGCTGCCATTGGAATCTATGACCGCAACACTATTATGCAAGTCATTGGTCACAGCATCACGTTCGGGCATTCCGATGAATAGCGCCATGCTGTTATGCCGCGCGATTTTTGAAAGGGACTGAACCCACTGACTTGGAAATGGCTCAACCCAGTCCAAACCAATTTGGTCAAAGAATGTATAGCCTGTTTCCGCAAGTTCCGGCGTTACCAACCAATCCACATTGGCGGATGCAGCAAGTTGAATGGCCTTTTCAATAACTTGGCGATTATGCGTCATATCCGCCGGTCGGGAATCCATGTGCAATATGGCGATGCGGACCATATCGGTATCCTTATGCATAATTGACGGACCATCCTGTGCCAATGCTGGCTTTGACAACAATAGACATGACAACACCGCAAAAAGATGGCCCGCAGATTTTCCTTTACGGATCATCGCATTACTTCCCATCGCCCTTTGGAAGAGTAAAACCGTTTTGCTTGTAAAGAGCCTCAATCACAGCTTGATGCGCCGCTTTACCAATCAAACCACCCAACAGGCTATGACCACCAGCGAATTGCACATTCGGTCCATCATTGCCCGCAACCACCGTGATGCTGTCAGTTCCCGTCCCGGTGGCCTGTGCGCCATCGGTGTAGCTGCTTTGAACATTCAAGTCCTGAAGTGCCGCAGATTTACCTTCGGTCATAGTGATCATGGCCCGTGCCATTGCGCCGGTTGTCATGTTCGCATTGGTGAGAAGAATCATATTAATCGTACCGCGAGGGCCGGGATGATTGACGTAAGTCCCCATATCGGTCCCTATGCGCATGGCATTGCTTCGTGCGCCCGCAGTGGCAAGAATTGTCACCACATACGGAGCCTGTTCCAACTGGACCACCGCCACATTATCAATATCAACAGCCGTGCCCATTTTAACGATATGACTGCCTTCGGCTCCCATATGTCGCAGCATAGTATTCTGAATATTCTGCAAATACGAGATACTATCCTCAGGGGTATGATGATGAGGATCATGTTTACAAGCCGGATCAATACCGTGGTTCATTACCCCACGCACGACCACAGAACCATCAAATGTTGACAGCGCCCTCCGTTCATCCGGGAAAGAGACCAGCAAGGTCTTTTCCCATGTACCGTCCTCATAGATAGTCCTGAAGATTTCGGCTTTAGCCTTAACTGCCGGGTGTAGAACCGGATCTGCAACAGTGTCCTTGGCATTAGCTATTGATGCTGCGCTCATGAACAATCCTCCCATGACGACAAAATTCCGGAAACAATTCCTTGCCCGCTTTGAAATATTCATGACTATTTCGTATGCCCCAAGTGCAAGCCGTCCTCGACAAGCCCTTCGGCCTCAAGCAACTGAGTTTCCAGCTCATCTTGAAGATCACCGGGATTTTCCCACAGGCCACGACGAATAGCCTCAAGCAAACGTTCGATTATATTTTGCATGGCATAGGGATTGTTCTCGGCAAAGAAATCTTGCATTTCCTTATTCAGGACATAGGTCTTAGCCAATTCCTCGTACTGCCAGTCTTCAATAATGGAACTGGTGGCATCCCACTGGAAAATATAATCAACCAGCTTGGCAAAATCCCCGGCTCCTTTGTAGCCATGGCGTTTCATACCATCAATCCACTTGGGATTGAGAACCCGCGTACGGAAAACAAATCGCCCCATATCCTGATTGCTGATGGTTTCAACCTTGCGCGGGTCATTGCTATTGCCGTTATAAGCACGCTTGACCGGTTTCCCTGCCGCAGTATGCACTGCAGCATTCATTCCGCCCTGATAGCCGTTATAATCGTCGCAACTGAACAGATCGTATTCAAAAGTATCAAGGTTCTGAACGGTTACGTCCATTTTGGTCATGCGATTTCGGAATGAATCTTGGCTTGGCTTGCCATAGACGCCCTTACCATAGGCATAGCCACACCAACTGATATAGGTCTCACCCAGATCCGTAACATCTTCCCACTTACCGCTATCCAAAAGCTCAGAAACACCACTGCCATAGGTACCGGGTTTTTCACTAAACATGCGAACGGCGGCTTGCTCTGCGGCTTCCTTCGGGTCGATCCCCTGCTTAATCAGCGTTTCAACCTCTACCGCTACGTTACGGGCAAGGAAATTCATCTCCGGCGGCTCATCCAATGCGGCGACCATCCGGGCAGCCTGATCAATCAACTCCATCAGGTTGGGGAATGTATCACGGAACAGGCCGCTGGCATGGACCGTCACATCCAAACGGGGGAAGGTTCGCTCCGCCAATGGGATTAATTCAAGCCCACGAATCCGGCCTGTCCCTCCTTCCCATACCGGGCGCACGCCCATCAGGTATAGGATTTCAGCCAGACAGTCACCGCGCGTCCGCATAGTGACTGTAGCCCAGATTGGAATCCCCACTTGTTCCGGGTACTTTCCTTCGTCCTTTTTGTACTGAGCAACCAAGGAATCACCAAGACGAACACCAACTTCCCAAGCTTCCTTGGTCGGCAAGCGATACGGATCAATCGAACAGAAATTGCGGCCGGTTGGCATCACATCAATACGGCCTCGCGTTGGGGAACCCGATGACCCGGGCGGGACAAAACGCCCTTCGATACCGCGCATAAAGTATTTCATTTCATCCGTACATCCCATCAATCCGGGACGGATAACTTCAGCGACCTTATCCAAGGCGGTCTTGACTGCCGGGAAGTTATGGAACCGAGCTTGCACAACCTCAGCAACACTGTCCTGCGTCCAAGACTTTTCATCCAAATCCTGAAATGCCTTCAGAATTTCAGCCAATACCCGTTCATGGATTTGCCCCTTTGTTGCCTTTTCTTCGGGGACGTAAACTCCCGGATTATCACGCAGGTCTTCCCCATCAAAACCAAAGGCAAGAGCAACAGCATCTGACAGGCACAGGTCTTCCCCACTCGGTTGGCGCACCAATTGGACCAAGGTTTCGTTAAACTTTTTGTCTTCAGGAGGCACGCCAAACGTATGCATTCCATCGTTGATCGCCGTCAAAGCAACCTTGTTGAGATACCCGTGCAAATCATCCAAGAATGGTTCGGGGTCCGCATCAATTTCCTCTCGGGTTACACCCAAATCTTTATCCAAATTAAGCGCGCAAACCTTTTCCCAAATGGATTCAACAATCACCGGAACCTTTGATGGATCTTCCATTTCTGCGATATGCGCATCATCGAGTAATTGTTCGAGCTCCATTAACGGCTCATACTTTCCGGCGTTGGTTTGCCCTGGAATGAAATAATCAATGATAACCGCATTGGATCGACGTTTGGTTTGTGTGCCTTCCCCCGGATTATTGACAATGTAAGGGTACAAATGCGGCAAATCAGATATCGCAATAAATGGATAACAATCCTCTGACAAACCACAGGATTTACCGGGCAACCATTCCAAAGAACCGTGCGTCCCTATGTGGCAAATGACATGCGCACCAAAGTCATCTTTCAACCAACGATAAAAGTTCAAATATTGATGTGATGGGGGCAAATATGGGTCATGAACCATTTTCCCATTTTGCTCAACCGTCGGCTCGTGTTCATCCACCATCATGCCGCGATGGGGCTGCATGGCCAGAAAGACATTACCATTCCGCATTCCACCAACCATGGTTTGACCATCATGTGTGAACATTGGCCCAGGAGAGGTACCCCATTGTTCATCCATTTCCTGCCGAACCTTTGCGGTGCGATCAGAATGCCATTGGTCGGTCGTATTTTGGTCAATTAGGGCTTCGGCCCGTGCCGCCAACTGCTCCGGCTGCAAAAACCGGCGATCATTGGTCAGACAATCCAGCAATTCGTTTGCCAGATCATCACCCTTTTCATAGGTTTTTTCGATTGTGTGCCCATCTTCCTTTAGTCGCTGCAACATCAGGTTGACACTTTGGAAACTATCAAGCCCGGTGGCAGCACCAAGGTTCGCATTGGTCGGCGGGTAATTGTGGAACAGCATAACGATTTTACGATCCGCCGGCGGCACACGCTGCAGCCTGACCCAATTCATCGCCATAGAGATATAATAGCTCACACGGTCAGGTACGGGCTGGAAACGAACCAATTGCGCCCCCGTAATCGGGTCAATACCTACATGATCCCGTGTTCCAACCACAGTCGTGACAATATCACCATCAAATTCCGGTTGGGCCACATTAACGGAAACGTCAATCGGGCTAATGCCTTGCAACGTGTCTCGCCATTCTTTCCTTGGGTTGTAAGTATTAATGCCATGCAACACCGGAACATCCAGACCGGGCATAATGTGCCGAAGCTTTTTATTCGACATGGTTAAGGAAAATGACGTTAGCGACAAAAGAACACTAATCAGTGCGGAACCGTCTGCTTTAAAGAAATGCTCGACTAGGTCCGCAACAGGCATGGCACCAAGAGCCGGGTCTGCCATACGGAAATGGAAAACGGACAGCGGGATTGCTCCCCGAGATTCTATTTCCGCATTCAAGGCATCAATGACAGCCAAATCATTATTTACCCAGGCATGTTGATAAAACCACAATCCAACAATTGGGGCATCTGGACCCAGCCCCAGACGTTCCCGCTGCCAAGACAGGTAACCGTCTCGGTCTTTCATATCACCGCTATACTCGGAATGATAAATGCCTTCAGTTGGCTGTGCCATCGGCTCTGCCGGGACGGGGAAGTCAGTGTCTCCCAAGTCTCGACAAATGGTTATCAACAAATTTTTATAGTTTTCCGCGCCGCCGCGACGCATGTAATCGTAACGATTTTGAAAAGAATCCGAGCGAAATTCCGTACAATACGCTTCACAGAAATCCAGTTCTTCCTGTGTCATCATCCCCGATGTTTGCACATGGACAAGTTTTCCTGATGCCGCTTCAACCAAATCTGTTATGCCCGGAATGCTGGACGTTCCACCATGCAACAAAAAGACCAATGCATCTGCGGTCTTGATCTGCTCCACACAACGTTCAATTTGCCGAGTATCGAATAAATCATCAGGCGACCGTGCAATCACTTTCGGAGCTTTTGCGCCAAATTCCGCCATAACCTTTTCTGTCCCAAGGCTAAGGCTATTCAATGCGGATGTAGTCGCATCAATAAAAACAAGCTTTTTGCATAAATTGGTGTGTGATGATGTTTGTGTATTGATCATAGCGGCCTAACACGTGTTTTTGGGGAACAGCAATTCGGGGCACAGATTTTTCTGCGTTTTTACAGCAGCAAAGGCCGAACACAATGTGCCCGGCCCTCATGCAAAGTTTGTTTAGAACTTAAAGTTCACACCAACGTAACCGGCAATCCCACCTTGTTCGTATTGCCCTTTGGTGTAGTACTGTTTGTCCAGCAGGTTTTCGATACGCGCGTTCAGAACAATATCGTCCGTCAAATTATAACGTCCGCCTAAATCCCAAACGATAAAGCCACCCGTGTAGGGATAGCCATTGCGATAGCTGTCAAACCGCCAAGTCGAGTAGCGCGCCTTGGTGTACACAGACAAACCTTCTACATAGTCCGGTGCATAGCGAACGTTCAAACCACCTTCATGTTTCGGTTGTCCCGACATGCTGTGACCGTTTGTGTTATCTCGTGCCTCATTATACGTATGATTCCAAGACAGGTTGATTTCATCCGTAACTTCAGCATCCACTGACATTTCAACGCCATAGGCCCGTGAAGACGCAATGTTGATGTAACCAACGGAACTGCCACCATAAGAAATTTTATCCTTAATCCGGCTGTTATAGAAGGTAACGTCAAAGACCAATCGGTCATCAAACAAGTTTTGCTCAATACCAAAGTCAAAACTTGTTGAGGTTTCCGCATCCAAATCAGGGTTACCCAATTTATAGACAATCGGACCACCGCCCATGTTGTAGACCGTATCCGGGGCATACAATTGATATACAGATGGAGCATTAAAGCCCGTGCCAAAGCTGGTATGGAAGCGGGTATTGGTCTCTTCCAGTTTGTACCCTGCCGTGGTTCGGTAAGTGGTATGGGCACCAAAGGCTTCGTGGTCATCCAAACGCATACCAAAGGTCAGTGACAAATTATCAAGAAGATCAACCTGATAGTTACCATAGTAACCCGTGTTGCTGATATCTCGATCCTGTTTGTCAGTCTTGATATCATCAATGGAATGGTCAACACCAAACGTGAACGCGTGACCATCAGCCGGCCGCAAGGTGCCCTTATAGTTGTATTGGCTTGCGACACCATCATAGAATGAATTGGTCGTTTGACGGTTTGTGCCATTTGAATACATGTCACGCTGGTTCTGGAAGTATGACACGTTAAAAGAATTGGCCAAAAGCCCATCAAACAAATCAAGGTCAGTTTTAAACTGCCCACCACGTTCGGTCTTACGTTGGCTGTTCGGGTTATCGGCCGGGCCACTCATGTCATAGTCAAGATCAGCAAGCATGTAGCGCACCTGACCTTCCACATTCCACTTGTCCACAGCACCGACATCTTCAAGCAGGTCGGCCCCAAGACGCAGGTTGTAAGATGTATTCACATAGCCATCGTCTTCGGTTTTGTTATCGACCTTAGAAATGTCGAAGCCGTCAGTCGAGAAACGATTGGCAGAGAGGCCATAATAGACCTTATCGTAGCGCCCCATCAGGTTAGTCGTCGCTTTCAGGGAATTGAAACTGCCATACTCAAAGCCGACATTACCTTCAAGCAACTTTGCTGAATTCTTACCGGATTTGGTTGTGATGGAAATCACACCACCAACAGCCTGAGACCCATACAGGGTGCTTTGGTTGCCGCGCAGAACCTCAATTCGTTCAATATCGTCAGCACTAATATGGGTCAAATCATATGTTGCCCCCGGCTTTGACGGGTCATGAACCGCCATCCCATCGACCATAATCAAGATGCCGGTATAATCAGAACCACGCATATAAAGATACGAAGCCGTGCCACGTCCACCGTTGTAGTTCACGGTCAGGCCGGGTACTTCCTCCAGCATATCCAGAGCACTCGTTGCCTGAGACTCTTCAATATCTTTTGCCGTGATGACCGTCACGGAACTGCCGACACGATCAATTGGTGTCGCCACACGGTTTGCAGAGATAACAACATCATCCAATTTAACTGCGTCACCAGTATTAGCGGCCCAAGCCGGAGCAGCAAACCCTACACATACGCATAAAGCCGTCGTCTTCAACAACGATGTGCGCAAACCAGATTTCTCAAGTGTGAACATACTTCCCTCACCATTAAATCGGAACGGTCCTGATCAAATCCAATCTGACAACCACATTGAAAAACCACGCTGAAATAGCGTGGATGTTCATTTTTGGTTTTCTATATTGATTGCTTGACCAGTCCCCGAACCTGAAATTGAATCTGCGGGCAAAACCCTCACCCACAATCCAACTCACCCTCTCCCCACAATCAGGTGCAGTTGCATGCAGTCCGGTACATTATAACATAATTCATCATATGCAAGCTAAATCCACACAAATACACATTAAATAAGCCTTATACGTCTCATCATTTAGCCGCAGCTTCTAAACTCATGGTTTTGGCGAAAATCCAACCAAAAAACACGCATATATTGAGAATTTCAACCGACTATATGGACACAGCAATAGGCAAAAATATCCCTACTATTTCCGTTGTTTAAGTATTGAAGTGCGTAAACGCACCCCCATCTAAAATGTGACAATACCAGTTTCGTTCGCTCTTCGACTGCCCAGCCCACACCGTCGTGTAGCGTATCTCGCCATCAGTTGACGCTGGCTTTTTGGGGGCGTGTGTTCACCCTTCGGACTGAAGAAGGTAATGTGATGCTGATTAAACTTGGTTTGGACTTACCCATTGAAGGAAAGCCCACACAAGTGGTTCAACAGGGGAAGTCTGTTGGTGACGTTGCCGTCATAGGTTTTGATTATCCGGGTCTGAAGCCGACCATGCTGGTTCAGGAAGGCGACAGGGTAAAACTCGGGCAGCCATTGTTTTCCGATAAAAACACACCCGGCGTCACGTTTACGGCGCCTGCTGCCGGGATTGTGAAGGCCATTAACCGCGGTGATAGACGCCTGTTTCAATCCATTGTCATAGGCATCGACGGTGACGACGCAATTTCATTTGAAAGCTATGCTGACGACGCACTTGGCTCACTCACCGATCAACAGGTCCGCGATAATCTTTTGACATCAGGACTGTGGACGGCACTGCGCACCCGCCCCTACAGCAAAACTCCTGCACCTGACAGCACACCATCTTCAATTTTCGTCACAGCCATCGACACACACCCTTTGGCAGCAGATCCTGCAATCATTATCACAGAGCAAAACAAAGCATTTGCAGATGGTTTGACCGTCCTAACCCGGCTGGCAAATGTGTTTTTATGCCAAGCACCGGGTAGCACACTTCCGGGTCAAACTCTGCCCGGTGTGACGACAAAAACCTTTGCTGGCCCCCACCCTGCTGGACTTGTTGGGACCCACATCCATTTCCTTGATCCAGTCAGTGCGACCAAAACCGTTTGGACAATTAGCTACCAAGATGTGATTGCAATCGGCAAGCTGTTCACAACGGGACAAATCTGGACAGAACGTGTTGTTGCCTTGGCTGGGCCATCTGTACGCAAGCCAAGGCTGATTAAAACTCGCCTTGGTGCAAACTTATCGGAGCTGACACAGGGCGAACTTATAGACGGAGAACAACGCGTGATTTCCGGCTCGGTTTTCGGCGGTCGCACAGCACGCGGCGCGGCAAACTGGCTGGGCCGCTATCACCAGCAAGTCAGCTGCCTGCCAGAGGGCCGAGACCGTGAATTCATTCACTATATGCGGCTAGGGGCAAAAAAACACTCATACACCCGGTCTTTCCTATCCAGCATCCTTCGACCCAAGGCCTTGCCCTTCACCACCACTACGAACGGCAGCCCACGCGCCATGGTCCCCATCAGCAATTATGAAGCGGTAATGCCGCTGGATATCCTACCGACCCAGTTGCTGCGCGCCATTCTGGTGGGAGACACAGAAGCCGCGCAAAAACTTGGCTGCCTTGAGCTTGACGAGGAAGATTTGGCCCTGTGCAGCTATGTCTGCGCCGGAAAGTACGAATATGGTCCGGTCCTGCGGGAAGTACTGACCCGCATTGAAAAAGAGGGTTAAGGCATGGGGTTGCGACAGCTTCTTGACAAGATAGGTCACCACGTAGAACCCGGCGGCAAATACCACCATTTTCACGCCATTTACGAAGCCATCGACACCTTTTTCTATCGTCCGGCTTCCGTTACAACCACAACCGCCCACGTTCGGGACAGCCTTGACCTGAAACGTATGATGATCATGGTCTGGCTAACCACGTTCCCGGTCATGTTCTTTGGCATGTGGAATGTGGGCTACCAATCCAATCAGGTCTTTGCCCAACAACCGGATTTGTTGGCCCTTCAGGACGGTTGGCGTTTTACCATTCTGCATGCATTTGCGGGGTTTGACCCGACTAACCACTGGCACAATTTCGCACAGGGAGCGGTGTATTTCCTCCCCCTTTACATAACGATCTTTGTGGTTGGTATCGCTTGGGAAATGTTGTTCGCGTCAATCCGTGGGCACGAAGTTAACGAAGGATTCTTTGTCACCTCCGTATTGTTTGCCCTGATCCTGCCGCCGACATTGCCGTTATGGCAGGCAGCATTAGGGATTTCCTTTGGCGTTATTCTTGGCAAGGAAGTCTTTGGCGGTACCGGCAAAAACTTCATGAACCCGGCGTTGGTCTCTCGGGCGTTTTTGTTCTTTGCCTACCCTGCATTCATGTCCGGTGACAGCGTTTGGGTTCCGGTTGACGGATATGCCGGGGCAACCGCCCTTAGCCAAGCAGCAACCGGCGGCATTGATCTGATCATGACCAACGGCGTGAGCTGGTGGCAAGCTTTTCTGGGCTTCATCCCCGGTTCCATCGGGGAAACCAGCACCCTCGCAATCCTCCTTGGCGGTGGCATTATCGTATACATGCGCATTGCGTCTTGGCGGATTGTATCCGGCGTCATGATCGGTATGGTCGGGTTTTCAACCTTACTCAACTTGGTCGGCTCCGACACCAACCCGATGTTTGCCATGCCGTGGTATTGGCATCTGGTCTTGGGCGGTTTTGCTTTCGGTATGATGTACATGGCAACGGACCCGGTTTCCGCGTCTCTTACTGATACCGGAAAGTGGTACTACGGTGCTTTGATCGGGGTCATGGTCGTCATGATCCGTGTGATTAACCCGGCCTTCCCGGAAGGCGTGATGCTGGCAATCCTATTTGCCAATATTTTTGCCCCGCTGATCGACTATTTTGTCATTCGGGCCAACATCAAACGGAGGGCGGCACGCAATGGCTGATCACAAAGAAACTGTTGGACGTACCTTAGGCGTCGCCTTTGCGGTTTGCTTGGTGTGTTCCATCTTTGTTGCCGGGGCAGCAGTTTCGCTGAAACCGTTGCAACAGCAAAACGCCCTTTTGGACAAACAACGCAGTATCCTGCGCATCGCGGGCATGACCGATGGCAAAATGTCCGGGGCAGAAGTACGTACATTGTTTGATCAAAGCATCACGCCACGGCTGATCGATATGGAAAGCGGTCAATTCAGCGATGCGCTTGATCCCTACACATTTGACCCAACCAAAGCCGCCGATGACCCGAAACTGTCAGACAAAGTTCCGGCAGACGAGGATATTGCCTCCATCCGCCGGATCGAACGGTACAGCGTGGCCTATATGGTTGAAAAAGACGGACAACTGGACACACTGATCCTGCCTGTCCGTGGTTACGGCCTGTGGTCGACCCTGTACGGCTTCATTGCTCTTGGCAATGATCTGGAAACTGTTCGCGGTTTTGGCTTCTACCAACATGCGGAGACACCGGGTTTGGGTGGTGAAGTGGACAATCCACGCTGGCTGTCGCAATGGCCGGGCAAACGCGTATACAACGATGATGGCAAACTTGATATCGCCATTATCAAAGGCAACGTCGATCCCAACAACCCTCAGGCCGACCATCAAGTCGATGCCATCGCCGGGGCAACCCTAACCAGCCGCGGCGTGCAAAACTTGTTGCAATTCTGGCTTGGCCCGAACGGCTTTAAACCATTCCTGCAGAACCTGAAGAACGGGGAGGCCTGATCATGGCGAAAACAAGCATCCGCAGTGTCCTGCTGAACCCAATCTTCAACAACAACCCTATTGGTCTGCAAATCCTTGGCATTTGTTCAGCCTTGGCTGTGACATCCAACCTCAGCACAGCGTTGGTCATGTCCCTTGCGTTGACCCTTGTCACCGGGTTTTCAAACCTTTTTGTCTCCAGTATCCGCGCACAAATTCCATCATCAATCCGTATGATCGTGCAAATGGTGATCATTGCATCACTGGTGATTGTTGTTGATCAGGTTTTGAAGGCCTACGCCTATTCTCTCAGCAAGCAACTGTCCGTGTTCGTCGGACTGATTATCACTAACTGTATTGTTATGGGGCGGGCGGAAGCCTTTGCCATGCAGAACCCGCCCCGCCTTGCCTTCCTTGACGGGATCGGCAATGGCCTTGGCTACAGTGCCATGTTGATTGCCCTTGGCTTTATTCGTGAACTGTTCGGTGCAGGTAAGCTCATGGGGCAAACCATATTGCAAACCGTGAACGATGGCGGTTGGTACATCCCCAATGGCTTATTGCTGTTGCCGCCATCGGCATTTTTCCTGATCGGCCTGTTTATCTGGGCCTTGCGGTCATGGAAGACAGAGCAAAAAGAAGCTCCCACTTTCAGAATATCCCAACACGTGCGCGAGGAGGCATACTGATATGGAGCATTACCTCAGCCTGTTCTTCCGATCCATATTCGTTGAAAATATGGCGCTGTCCTTCTTTCTGGGCATGTGTACGTTTATTGCAATTTCCAAGAAGGTGGAAACCGCCATTGGCCTTGGCATTGCGGTGGTCGTCGTACAAACCATCACCGTTCCCGCCAATAACCTGATTTATACCTACCTGCTAAAAGAAGGGGCATTGGCTTGGGCCGGTTTCCCTGATGTAGACCTTAGCTTCCTTGGCTTGCTCAGTTACATCGGCGTCATCGCAGCGATTGTGCAAATCCTTGAAATGACTTTGGATAAATACGTCCCCAGTCTTTACAACGCATTAGGCGTGTTTCTGCCGCTGATTACCGTGAACTGCGCCATCCTTGGCGGCACCTTGTTCATGGTCGAGCGTGATTACAATCTGAGCGAAAGCACGGTGTATGGTTTTGGGTCCGGTCTGTCGTGGGCGTTGGCGATCACGGCCTTGGCTGGCATCCGGGAAAAGCTCAAATACAGTGATGTCCCCGAAGGCCTACAAGGGCTTGGGATAACCTTCATCACCATCGGGCTGATGGCGTTGGGGTTCATGTCATTTTCCGGCGTAAACATCTAATCAGGAGAAGAAAACCATGGATACTGAAATTCTCCTCGGCGTCGGGATGTTTACGGTCATTGTCTTGGCTTTGGTTGTTATTATCCTATTCGCCCGATCCCGCCTTGTTTCCACGGGTGATGTAAAAATTACCATTAACGCGGAACATGAAGTGACAGTCCCGGCGGGTGGAAAGCTGCTGCAAACCTTGGCAAATAATGACATTTTCCTATCTTCGGCTTGCGGCGGTGGTGGCACCTGCGCCCAATGCAAATGCATTGTATCCTCTGGTGGCGGTGACTTACTCCCAACAGAGGAACCCCACTTCACGCCCCGACAAATCAAGGAAGGTTGGCGTTTATCCTGTCAAACTCCCATCAAGCAAAACATGGAAATCACGGTCCCCGAAGAAGTCTTCGGCGTGAAAAAATGGATCTGCACGGTGGAATCCAACCCCAACGTTGCAACCTTCATCAAGGAACTGACCTTGCGCCTGCCGGAAGGCGAAGATGTAAACTTCCGTGCGGGCGGATATGTCCAACTTGAAGCCCCGCCCCATGAAGTGAGCTATAACAGCTTCCAAATCGAAGACGAATTCCGCGATGACTGGGATAAGTTCAATTTGTGGCGTTATACGTCAAAAGTGGATGAAACAGTAATCCGGGCCTATTCCATGGCCAATTACCCCGACGAAAAGGGGATCATAAAATTCAACATTCGCGTGGCCTCGCCGCCCCCCGGCAGTGATACGATCCCGCCCGGAAAAATGTCGTCATGGGTATTCAGCCTGAAACCCGGTGATAAAGTGACCGTGTACGGCCCATTCGGTGAATTCTTTGCCAAAGACACCGAAAACGAAATGGTCTTTATCGGTGGTGGCGCCGGGATGGCACCCATGCGTTCACATATCTTTGACCAATTACGCCGCCTTAAAAGCAAGCGTAAAATGACATTCTGGTACGGTGCTCGTTCACTGAAGGAAACATTCTATTCCGAGGAATATGATCAACTGCAAGAGGAAAACCCGAACTTCAGTTGGACACTCGCCCTGTCGGAACCACAACCGGAAGACAACTGGACCGGACCGACCGGATTCATCCACAATGTCCTATATGAAAACTATTTGAAAGATCACCCTGCGCCCGAAGATTGTGAATACTACATGTGCGGTCCGCCCATGATGACAAAATCTGTGATTGATATGTTGCTGAACTTGGGAGTGGAACGTGAAAATATCTTCTTGGACGACTTTGGTGGTTAAACCGACGCACATGCCCCGTACCGTTGCAGTACTTGCAACGGTGCTGGCGCTGTCGGCCTGTAACAACGAAAAACTGGAAGAATTCAGCGGCCCAACCATGGGCAGCACCTATACGGTCAAATATGTCTCTGACGGGGGCACACCGGCACACCAAGATATCCAGACAGAAGTTCTGACAATCCTGAAAGAACTGGATGCGGCGGTTTCCACTTACAGAAAAGATACTGAGGTTGCAGGGTTTAACGCATTACCAGCAGGCGAATGCCAAACCGTATCCACCAGCATCACAACCCTGTTTGACTATGCCAAGACCCTCAATCAGTTAAGCAACCAAGCCTATGACATTACCCTTCTCCCTGCCCTATCCGCATGGGGGTTCGGCCCGGCGGGGCGCAGTACGGAGGAAGCTCCGACCACACAAGACTTAGATAAACTGCGCAGCATCACAGGCATGCAGCATGTATTTTACGGTCCTAAAGACACCCCGACAGCCAAGCAACTTTGCAAAGATCGTGATCTATCCATTGAATTCAACAGCATAGCTGCCGGATACGCGGTTGACAGGATTTCAGACTATCTTAACAACAGTGGCATCAACAATTACCTGATCGAAGTAACCGGAGAATTACTTGCCAAGGGGCATAAGCCAGATGGCAGCCCGTGGCGTGTCGCGTTGGAAGCTCCCATATCCAATACACGGGCAGCCCAACGTATTGTCGCCCTAAATGGCGAGGCCGCATCAACATCCGGTGACTATCGCGATTACTATGAAAAGGACGGGGTTCGGTATTCTCATACCCTTGACCCTCGGACATTATCCCCGGTTACTCATCGGCTTGCTTCGGTCTCTGTCATTGCCAAAACCGCAATGGAAGCCGATGGCTTATCAACGTTATTGATGATACTGGGGCCAGAGCATGGCTATGACTTTGCTACAGCGCACCAACTTGTGGCGATGTTCGTCAGCAGCAACCCGAATAATGATGCCGCTGATACGGACAGAACCTTTATGGTTCGAACCACGCCCCAGTTTGACCAACGTTTCCCCAGCACAGGAGGCTCAAAATGATTTGGCTGATTGTATTTGTCGTGATGCTGCTGTTTGTGGGGGCTATGGCAATTGGCGTAATGAATGGGCGTAAACCACTTGCCGGGTCATGCGGTGGCATAGCCGCCCTTGGGCTGGAAAAGAAGTGCGGTTTCTGTGGTGGAGAGCACGACAAATGCAAACGTAACACAGACAAGGCCGCCCCCTAAACCAATCGTGCATGATCCCATCACCATATGACAATGCCGTCCAGATCATCTTGTACGGCTTTGTCATACTTTATATGCCATTTCCCCCAATGGCCGCCGTCGTATATCTCCCCCTACCGAAGAAAAAATAGTCGGACAAAAAAATCTGATTGCGTATCCGCAAGATTCAAAGCAATCAGGATATGGAGGCGAACAGTAGTCATGTTGGATACCGGCCTCAGGGCTTTGGAGCAAACGGCAAATGATGCACATGGATGAGGCAGAACTTCTTCAGAAACTTGACGCAGGTGAACCGTTTTCCGCCACACTTGAAACAGGTGCTTTTGATATCATTATCGAAGCTCCGACCATCCCATATATCTGCACCGCAATCCATGATGGTCATCGCTTCCGCGAGTCACTTATCCCCTATTGCGCATTGACGGAAAACGAACGGTTTTACGAGGAAGACCCGCATACCGGAGACATTATCTCTGGATTTCCCAATCGCATTATTTGCCATGACAGCCGGTATGAATACGACATTAACCGCAGCCCGGAAGGCTGCATTTATGATCAGGCGTGGGGAAAGACCGTTTGGACACAACCATTGCCAGAGGCGGAACGCAATATCAGCCTTGCCAAATACAGGCAGTTTTACAGGGTCCTTCAAGCCACCATTTCCATGCTGCACAAGAAAAACGGCGGCTGCATCGTCTATGACATTCACACATACAACGGCAAACGCCAGCAACACCTTGGCGCACCCACGTTCAACGTTGGGACAACCCCCATTGATCTTCGCCGCCACCGCCGCAGTGTCGAGCTTCTTTTACGTAAGTTGAACGACATCGCAATCACGGGGGAAACTGTCACCGCGGTAAGTGATCGGGTGTTTCAGGGCCATGGTTATATGGTCAATGCCTTGAAGGCTCTATCACCCGGCATTCTGTGTATCCCACTTGAAATCAAAAAATTCTTCATGGAGGAAGAGGAAAACATCCTGTATCCACAGGTTTATGCCGAATTGAAATCCGCCTTCACCCAAGCCATCACCTCACACGCGGCTTTTTTCGCCCGGACCAAGCTCAAATCTCAAAGCATCAAACGTTCGCAAATGTTGTCGCCAACCATTGACCCAAATGTGAAACGAATTGACCGCAGCCTATACAGCATTGCCCGTGTACTTGACCCTTTGCTGTATATCAATCCACTCAATCTTGAGCAGGAACGTAAGGCGTTTTTTGCTCACAACGGACGCCATGATCCTAAATTCAGGTATCGGCATCTGGACATCAATCCGTTCCAGATCAAAGAAGCGCTCTATCGCCTGCCAATCGAAACCATCAGCGATGTCACCCTGCAAACACTTTACAGAAAAGCTATTGAAGGACTGTCCACAAAGGTTGACCTGATTGCGGCTATCGGATCTCAGGACTGCTTATACAATTCCCTGCGTTACTACGGCGAACCAAGGCACGAGGATATAGAAAACGCCCGCTTTTTGATCCATGCCCCACAACCGGACGATGAAGTTCAGGATGGTGAGCCGCTGTCAGACACAGAAGTTGTTTCAATCATTCAACGTGAAATAGACCGATACGGCATTGATGCTCCAGCGAAATTATCACGCAGCATCGTTGCCGGGGCCATGGTCGACAACAAAAGCTTTGCGGTCTTGGTCAAACGCGGTAACAGCCAAACCCGCAGAGGGGTCGAGGCACTGAAGCACCACGAAGTTGGCGTTCACTTGTTATCGTCTGCCAATGCTCGATATCAACAATTACAGTTGTTCAGACTTGGCCTGCCGGGAGGAACCGAGACCCAGGAAGGCACAGCCGTACTGTGTGAATACCTGTCCGGGAATTTATCGTTATCTCGGCTAAAGACTTTGGCCCTGCGGGTATTGGCAGTAAAGCATATGCTGGATGGATATCCATTCGCCAGAACCTTTGACGCCCTTCGCGAAGAACAAGGCGCAACTGACGCCTTGGCATTTTTAACCACCGCGCGCGTATACCGTGGTGGCGGCTTTACCAAAGATTATTTGTATTTACGGGGACTTGCCGAAGCCTATGAACATTGGAAGGCCGGGAAATCTTGGGAACCACTCATGATCGGCAAAGTTTCATTTGAAAACCATGGGGCAATCACTGAACTGATTGACCGTGGCATTGTGCAGACCCCCCGGCAAATCTGTCGCGTGCTGCAATCCCCGGCGGAAACACATGCTATTCATGATTACCTGTTATCGGCAATGAAGTTCCGTAACCTGCATGGGTAAGCTTATCCATCGCCAACTTCCCGATGGGATCTCATCGGGAAGTCATCCAAGAGCAGATGTGCCCTCGGCTATAGCCTGAATTTTACGAAATCAAGAATTTCTTCGGCGATATTGATGTCGCAACAGCTTTCCAATCCTTCAAATCCGGGTGAGCTGTTGGCTTCACAAATCTTGTAACCATCCTTGTCAAACAGCAGGTCAATCCCGGCGATATCAAGGCCAAGCAACCGCGCACTTTCAAGGGCAAGCCATTCTGCATTACGATCCGGGACAAACGGCAAGACTTCGCCACCAATGCTGTAATTGGCCTTAAAGCTATCATCCCTCGCCCGTCGTTCCATGGCTGCCACAACCCGACCGCCGACAACAAACATACGAATGTCGCGCCCACGGCTTTCAGAAATAAATTCCTGAAAAATTAGGTTGGCATTGGACTGGGTAACGCGGACAAGCTCCATCAAATCTTCAAAACTGCGACGGTTCTCGCACAGGAAGACCCCACTGCCCTGACTGCCACTCAGGGTTTTGACAATAAGCGGAAAGCCAAGGGCCCGTTCCACCAGTTCCAGATCGATTGGGAACTTTGCCAACATGGTTTTCGGAATTGGCAACTTTTCCCGTGCCAACAATTGGTGAGCAAACAGCTTGTCCTTCACTGTTTCAATCGAACGGGATGAATTGAACGTCGGCACCGACAGGCGTTCCAATTGCCGGATTACCGACAAAGCAAAGTAGGTCGTATCCGCACCCATCCGAGGCAGCATAACATCCGGCAAGGGTTTGATTTCCGCATCCACCATAACGCTGCGTTTGGTATCTGCCGTCACCAACAGTTCGAACTGCTCCGGTTTAAACACTTCGATGTCCAATCCGCGTTCTTTCCCGACGGAAAGCAAACGTTGGATTTCGTAGAACTCCGGGCTTAAACCGCTGCTGCTCTCTTTGTACAGTATCCAGATTTTCATGCTTTGCTCTTTTGCTGTTGAAGGAAGGCTATGACTCTATTCCTTCATCCAGACAACAGAAAAATGCATGACCAGTGAATTGTCACAGTGCAACTTGACATTATGGCTCCACCGCCTCGCGAAGGGGGCGACTGCGTGGAGGTTCCCGTTCTGGCACACTGGCTGGGGTTTCAATCCACGCCCCCGCGAAGGGGGCGACGTTTGCCGTTGCCGTTTGCTTTGCAGGTTTTGGTTTCAATCCACGCCCCCGCGAAGGGGGCGACGGCCCAAACCGCCGCTGCCGCCATTGCAAAACTGTTTCAATCCACGCCCCCGCGAAGGGGGCGACAGAGGCCATCAGGCGAGCGACTGAGGGGGTTGAAGTTTCAATCCACGCCCCCGCGAAGGGGGCGACCGATATTTTGCAAAGTCTGCGCGTGATCGAGATGTTTCAATCCACGCCCCCGCGAAGGGGGCGACACTTTGGATAAATCAAGGCCGGGTGGTATCCAGTTTCAATCCACGCCCCCGCGAAGGGGGCGACCTGGACGCCTGCCGGACACAGCAACAGTGACCATGTTTCAATCCACGCCCCCGCGAAGGGGGCGACGTCCGGTCAACCACCCTTCCGATTGACGGAGACGGTTTCAATCCACGCCCCCGCGAAGGGGGCGACGTCAGAAAATTTCGAGTTTAACCTCACAAACAGTTTCAATCCACGCCCCCGCGAAGGGGGCGACTAGCTGTGCATGCGAATAGATAACAACATGGACGGTTTCAATCCACGCCCCCGCGAAGGGGGCGACGTGAGGCCGGAATCAGTGTGGCGACAAACGTCGGTTTCAATCCACGCCCCCGCGAAGGGGGCGACATGGAAGGCGTAGACAAATGGCCCGGATCAGTCGTTTCAATCCACGCCCCCGCGAAGGGGGCGACCTTTTTGCTCTTCTTCACGGGTTTCGGGATCAGAGTTTCAATCCACGCCCCCGCGAAGGGGGCGACGCCAAATACGGCCTAAAACACGGCATGGGGCTTAAGTTTCAATCCACGCCCCCGCGAAGGGGGCGACGTTCTGGCTTTGGTCGTGGGCAGGAATGGGCGGTTTCAATCCACGCCCCCGCGAAGGGGGCGACAGGCATAGTGTAACGCAACGAAATTGCTGTCAAAAACAGATATTTTCCGCGAACCTGCTGGCAAATGTTCTCTGGCTGCCTAACGAAACCAGTGAAATAAATATATTCTGTTTATTATCAATTCATTACAAGCTCCGCGAACCTCCCTAGGGATTTTATGGTCGCTTAGGGTTCGCGGAACATTGCCCAACCATCACAAAATTAACGGCCCGTTCAAATCTAGACTTGGTTTAGCCCCTACATGTTCAACCTTGTGTCGTTTTCCCGAACCAAGGAAATAGAACCGCAAGCTGTCAGTTTTGGGTTCCATCAGGCGGACCAATTCACCACGCAAAGTCGCCCACTGCGCCGGATCGACCTCACATTCAAATACGGAAGCCTGCACGCGCTGACCCCAGTTTTGACATGCTTTGGCAATATGGCGCAGGCGTCTGCGCCCTGCCGTATCCATGGTACACACATCATATGCAACAACAACCAGCATGAAGCCTCACTTCGGCAAGAACGGAGGGTAAGCATCCAGATCGCCCCGCAGATGCATAGACAACAATCGGGCCTGCATGTGCCACAGCAAACCAATTGCCATGGTTTCCCCCGTAAATGGGTGCGTAACGGTTTCTGCCTTACGTTCTTGATAAGCCTTCAAAACCGTACGGCGAGCATCATCGGTCATTGTCACGGCCCCGCTGTCGCTGGTGATGAAATCATCCCCCTGCAATTGTCCACGGTTAATCAGGCTCAGAACCAAGCGGTCGGCAAACCACGGACGGAATTCCTCCATCATATCTAGGGCAAGACTTGGGCGTCCCGGACGCTCGCGATGCAAAAATCCGACCTGCGGGTCCAAGCCTACACTTTCCAACGCCGAACGCACATCATGGGTCAATAACGTATAAAAAAACGACAGCAGGCAATTCACCGGGTCAGTGGGAGGCCGCCGATTACGCCCAACAAAGGCAAAGGCGGGGTCAGCACTTCGGATCAAATGCGGAAACGCCATAAAATAGCTGCGTGCTGCATCCCCTTCGCAGCCGCGTAAACTGTCCAAATCCTGTAGCGTCGGCAAACGATGCAATGCCCGCCCCAGATCGCGGATTGCTCCGCCAACTTCGGTGGGCATATCCTTATAATCCCGCATGGCCCGTTGCAGAACCAAGCGTTGGTTTGCGATCTTTCCAATCAATACCGAGCGAGCAATTTCAACGCATTGGGCCTCCGGTTCTGAAGCCGTATATTGTGCTCGGCGCAAGCGCACATTACCCGAAACCGGGCCTTCCGCCCGCGCCAGAAAACGCCCGAATGCGTCCAGCCATGTCACCGTAACACCGCTTTGTGCGCAAAATCCAAGTAAGAATGGTGAGGTAGATATCTGCCCAAAGCAAACAAGGCCATCCATATTATGTAAGGGAATACGGACGTTTTGTTGGTCGTCCCGCGCGATCAAAATGCAGTCGCCTTCTTTGGACAGATAGCTACCCTGAGTGGTGATGTAGAGCGTATTTCCCAAACGTTTCATGATGCAGCATCCTCCACAGTGTTCAGTTGCTTTAACCGCCCTGCTATCCAACGCCGAACGCTGCGTTGGCTCTGTTTGGGTTGGCAAATGTCGAGCAAAGAGCAACTGCGACACCGGGGGTCATTATCCAACGGCGGCGGCAATTCCGAATTCGTAAAGATTTTTGCCAAGCGTTGTGCCATTTCCGAAACTTCCTGCCGTAATTCTGGCGTGAAATCCACGTCTTCACGACGCTTGGGCTGACCATAGAACAAAGCCCCACACGGCACCGGAATGCCCAACATTTCCTCAAGGCAAAGTGCCTGTGCGCATACCTGTATTCGGTCTGCATTGTGTGGCTTTGGCTTACCGCGCTTGTATTCCACAGGGTACGGGACCCAAATTTCAGCCCCGTCATGGCTTTGCCGATGAAATTCCACCACATCCGCAACTCCGGTCAGGCTGAGAGCCTTGCTGCACAGCTTAACTGTCCGTGCAATTCTGCGATTGCGGCGGTTTTCTCCTTCTCCGCTATTGGCTCGGGCATGCAAAACCTGCCCCTCGGCAGTCAGACGGTTGTCTGCCCATTCCTGTTGCCCGTGGATCAAGGCACACTGCCGTGGGCAGAACGCCAGATGTTGCAGGGCCGAGATTGGCATCAACAGATCATCATCCATCGGATAGTCCCCGTTTTACCATCTCGCCCCCGCATCCGTTTGTTTTTAGATCAGTTTTTTAACTGTTACACCTGTCGGCATATCAGCCTCATCAAGCGTAATAACGTAATCAGCAAATGACTGAGGGAACCCAGAACCACTTTCAGGAGTCCGTTTTGCTTGGACACGTTCCAGCAAAGTATGAGCCGGAGCATTCCCCAACGGGCTATCATGATAGAAAGCAACCAAGCCTCGCGGGACCATCTCACCGCGTGAAGCAGACCGATCATGATCGAACATATTCATGAGAGCACTCCACAACAGGTCCAGATCCTCATCCTTAAAGCCTGTTCCCTTTGCCCCGTTGGCAAAATGCGGAGATACAAAACCGTGACAACGGTACAAACCATAAGGAACAATATTTTTATCACCCATCGTTCGGTTATCGCCACCTTGGCTTTCCGCTTCCTTGTCTGTAGTGACAGCCATGCGGGTAATGCTTAGGTTCAGAGGTTGGATTGGGTCCACACTTTGAGCAAAGGTTAACTGCACCGGGCCACGGACCTGCCCACAGTTGGTATCCGTCGTCATAACTGCGCCAAAAGCGCGAACATCAAAGAAGGTATCACACATCCATTTTGTGACTGCGCGTGCTTCTTCTGCCCCTTTTGGTAATTTCTTTTTCTCTGGCTTCAAGCCAAGTGCATCGTACGCACGAGCATGCTGTCGATTTAATACCGCTTTTTCACGCACGTAGATGTCGTATCCCGGTTCTTCATCTTTAACAATAGACACATAATTCCGGATTTTGCGCTTCAAACACACATCCGTAACCAAACCCTTTTGTGTCAACGGATCAACGCGCGGCATGTTTCCGGCATCTGGATCACCATTTGGATTGCCATTTGTCACATCAAAATGGAAAACAAATTCAATACGGTTATTTAAAACAGACATAATTTTGCGCTCCTGTTACTCGGCTGCAACTTCGTTCGTTTCTGCGGTATGTTTTTGGAAAAACACTTGACGCTGCTGATAATATCCAAGGAAGAATAAGCCCTGATCCGTCGGAGAAAGCACCAAAGGGAACTCATGCAGATCATTACTGATTGATTGAATCAGCTTGTCAAAGAACACAGCACTCCCTGCGGATTTACGACGTGCCTTTTTCATATGGCTCAAAGACAATGACAAAAGATATGGATAAACCGTCGCAGGCGTCGCTGATGCCGATGCAATAAACTTATCACGAATGCTCGCATTCACAGCGTTTCCAAGGGCTGCTTCCTGCAATCTTTCAAGAACGGCAAACAGGCGACCAAGGCGGTAGCCAATTTCCGTACGATTTTCATCTAAAGCCATGGGGAGCTCCTCCAGATTTGGCTGGGTGATACGTTGCCAGCGCGTCAAATAGGCTTTAAGCAATGCTACACGCGGGTGAGAGATGTATCGGTCATTACGAAACCGATCCAACAAAAGCGGCAGTAGGCTTGCCGGGTAAGCAGAACCACTAATCATTGCGCGGAACAGATCACCACACAGTTTCTTCGTGGCGCTGCCCGCATTCTTACCACGGGTTTTCCCGTCCTGATCTTTGGGGTGTACCTGACTTGCCAATGACCAAAGTGATGGATAACTTGTCCGGTCTGGATGATCCTTAATTAGGGACAAATCTTCCAAATGCTGTCCCAAATGGGACAAGTAGTTTTTAATTGTATCCACCATCCAAAGCCGCACGGACACACGCGCTGCGTTGGGCGCCAAGCCAAGAATATAAAACTGTACATCTTGTGACTGGAGCAAATCAGGATCGGTCAATGGGCGTCCACGGGCCAAACAATCAAGAGTACCTTGAATACGTCTTGCCATAGCTATTTCATCATTCGCGGCTTTTTTCTCATCCACCAACGGGGGATCAAACAAAGCAGCCATCAGGCTTTCGGCTGGCGTTTTCCGCTCCGCCCAAAAGATATACGTGGTATCGCCAAAAAAACGATTATTGGGATTATTTGGCTGCAAAAAGGAATTCAGAGCCGCAACATAGCCAAAAGCAGCTTCTTCACTAACCGGAGCATTAAAACTTTGAGTCTTGCCATATGATGTGGCCGCATCAAAATTGAATGAGACCAACGATGCACCTGAGGACTGCGCTTCCCGAACCCCTTTTATTTTTCCATGCAATCGGGCAATTGGCACGTTCTCCCGCCCTGTGACAAGGCACTGCCCAAGAATATCAGATGCCGAATTCGCACTGTGGCGCATCCATATTTCTTGTAATTCCGGTACGGCATGGGCAAAACAAACCTGCCCATCCTCATTATGAACAGCAAAAACGAGCCAATTGGACATTTCCTCTACGTAGGCCGCCAAAGTCTCGGTATCTGTTTGAGGTGTCCATTGTTCATAAAAGCGAAGGATCGCCTGTGCGACAGGGTGAACACAGTTCTGTAAAAGAGCCTCGTGAATTTCGCGTGATGCCGCAAAAGTTTCCTGAGCTCGCTCAGGCTTGCCTTTGCCGTCATATCCCAGACAATACCCGGCGGCATCACAAAGGAAGCCTGCCTTAATCCCAACAGTTCGGACAGGAGGTTGCGGCACAGACATTAGACAGGGGCGAGGCTTTCCCTTTATCTGTGATTGCCGCATATCCAGTATGCCCAAGAATTGCCCATCAAGATCAATTTGGATTGCTCCAGAGACTTTGGCATTCTCGAACCCCAGCAGTGGCGGGCTATTTTCACCCTGCCCCGCTGTCCTTTTGTAATAACCGTATAAAGCTGAAAGAATCATCTCCCACCCTCCTGTTTTAAGAACTCGGGGCGAGGAATATCCAAAACGCCGTGCTTCAAAATGGCATGGAAAAAATGTGGTTTCATCCCGTCGGAGAAATCAATGTCATGCAACATCCAGCCAAGATCCAATTCGCACTGAAGGCTATGATCTACGGATTGCATATCTTCGTCAGTCGCTTCACAAAAGAAAGCCGTAAATTCGCGCACTCCCAGACTGGGCTGATATGCACACTGCCCTTTTTTCAACCGACGGCGAACGATTTCAGCATGTTTAGCAGGAGTATCGGCAGGACCAGCCCGACCCGTCATTTCAAAATGCGCTTCGATCACATAAGCAACATTCCGAAGAACAAGAGCTGCACGCTGTTGCCTATCTTCATCCGTTACCAAATACGACAATGAATTGCCGTTCAAAGCTGCCGATTTGATGCTGGAATACGGTGCCTTTCCTGAGACCTCATTCCGGCGAACGGTATCAAAAACAACCGGACGTAGGACATGGATACGATCAATGATCCAGCGAATGGCAGGTTTGAAATGAATGCTTTCAATAATGCCTCGCGCGGCGGAAGGTGTCATGACCTGATAACTTGCACGCTCCGACTTGAATTCAGGGCGTGTAAATAAGGCATAATCTCCCCATACCTTTACTTTAATTCCTGTGGACATCAAACCTCCTGCCTTAATCTGTGCTCTATCAATTTGTTGTGACATCACAAGATGTATCGTTCGAATTTTTGCCCGGTTGAGGGTATATCCAGCCCCCGGTCGGGACTATAAAACCGCGTATCAACAAGCCGTAAAAAGCGCTCATCTCCGCCAATTACACTCAATGCCCCAGCTTCCTTCAGAATGGACAGATGATGCGGATAAACGGAAATGCTAATCTGCTGTAACGGGCGCAAAATCGTATCAAGATCAGGGGGAATCCCCTGCCGTAGACGAGTTTCCAATTGAAGGCATAGCTCTTCATGGTTTCCCCATGGCACAATTACCGGGGTCGTAACATCAGGAATGATACGAAACGCCTCCGCAATATCCTGAAACTGCCACGCCAAATCACCTGCCGTATTTTCACAAAGATCAAGAATGCCGTACTTATCCGTATTTTCGACGGTAAAAACGTTGCTGAAATACGTATGAACGGTGTCTTGTCCTAAAGGATTCCACCCTTTAATCAGTAATGGGCGCGCAAGTTCTCTCCGTTTTTTCAAATCTGGAACATCAAGCGTCCGATCAATTCCAAAAACGTAGAGTTCGCCCTCTTCTGCTTCCCCGTGACGGTTACAACGACCTGCAGCTTGGGCTAACGAATCAATTCCAGCCTCTGCTCGAAAAACGGTTGGAAAGCTCAAATCCACCCCAGCCTCAACAACCTGCGTTGCTATAAGATGACACGGAGCCTGTTGCTTTAAGCGTAGCTTGACCGCATCCAGAGTTGCCCGTCGATGATTCGGACACATACCCGCGCTTAAATGGAAAACGGCATTGGATTCCAACGCTTCAGATGCAGACAAAGCTGCATGAAGGTCTCTGGCGTGAAGACGTTGGTCGACAATGCACAATGCCTGACGCTTTGTTGCAAGGTGTTCAACCAATTCCTCATCAGACAGATGAGGAATATAATGACTCTGAACCCGGTTAAATTTGCTAAAAAGCTCAGGAATATCAGCAACAATCTCGTGAGGCTGCTGGAGTATCCCGCCTAGCCGTTCATGCCGCAAATCCGGCTGAGTTGCCGTACACAACAGAACAGTGCATCCATATCCCCGGCACAATTCCTGAAGCGCCGCAACACATGGCTTGAGGAACGGCAAGGGTAAGGACTGCACCTCATCCAGTACAATGACACTGTTAGCAATATTATGTAGTTTTCGGCACTTACCGGGGCGAGCGGCAAAAAGACTTTCAAAGAATTGAACAGTCGATGTAACAACAATCGGTGCATCCCAATTTTCAGTCGCAAGCTTCCGTTTTAATTTCCCAATGCGAAGCTCTTCATCCCGTTCTTCTACAGCGGAATGATGTTCCAAAATAAGATTTTCATATCCGGTTAATGCAGAACGAAAGTTATCCGCAGTTTGATCAATAATTGACGTATAAGGAATGGCATAAATTACACGTCTTTTATTATGATGAGCAGCATGCTCAAGCCCAAAGGCAAGAGAAGCAAATGTCTTGCCTCCACCCGTTGGCACTGTAAGGGAATATACTCCGGGACTTCCTTTTGCGCTTTCAAGGCAACGTTGGAAAATGTCATTTCTGGCATTCAATATTCTCTGCGCCTTCAAGGAAGGTTTCTCAACATTAATCGAGCACCCAAGTCCAGAAACATAATCTTGCAATATTTGAGATAGTGCGCGGAAATCAGGCGCTTTGATCTGCCGTAACGCAGTTTTGCGATAATCATAAAACCGCTCGGTACACAAAAAATCCGCATCACACAAAGCAGAAAAGATCATCCGCACAAACAGTTGCAGAGAAAATCCCGGCAGAGAAGGAACAGGTTGCATAAAAGCATTTAGTGACAATTGGGTTTCGGGTACCTTCAGCAGTAAGTCTTTACTTGGAATATCATCCAGATCAGACGCGGCACGCAGCAATTTGTCACGTAACGATGTTTTTTCACCATTACGATCATCACAGTTCGGCAAACCTGCATGGTGACCGGTGATCGTATAGGCAAGGCAACGCCCAACAGCTTCCCCATAAACCTCCGTAGCGATCAGCCCCCCACAATGGGCGTGCTCGACCCTATTTGTTGAGCCTCTTAATCGAGCTTGAAAGCCTTCCTGAAACTTGCCGTAGTCATGCAATATACCAGCCGCTCTTCCCCATGCTTTTGCACCGAACGGGGCGCTGAACTGCCCAGCCCGCGCTGCGGTTTTAAGAAGATGGCAAACAAGACGTTCCCACGTTGACGGGTCATCTGATGTTGAATGCGCATAAAAGGTATTTGTTTTGGCAAGATCAATGGCCCCAAGCCCACCGACGGAGGCCACATTTTGATCCTGCTTTGTCTCAACGCTATTCTGCATCTGCGCACCAAGAACCTGAGGGAGGGGGAACCAAGAAATAGAGGCAATTTTCAGATACACTTTACCGTTAGATACATCTGAAAATTGTTGTGATTGGAAGACATGACCGCTCCTAACGAGCAATTCAAGTACGAAACATGAACAAAACCATGCGCAGCATACACGCGATAGGATTAATTTGAAAACAGAATTAGAGCTTCGTTTGCATTTACAACTCTGAAGTTGCGAGACGCTGCACATCAGACACACAAAACGGATTTCAGGGCTGAGCCTACCGCTCTGCCCAAACGAACAACGCCCCGCAGGGTGCCGGGACGTTGTCATTAAATCATATAGAAACCATGGGTTTGCGCGTGACCGCCCGACCCCACTGGGTAATGCGGGTAATGCGGGTAATGCGGGTAATGCCCGTTACATCACCACGGCAATTCGCCCTCATCATTGCAGAATGTGCCTGTTGCCGTGCCAACATCCAGCAGAGCCATATCGACGGCAATAACTGCGGCGTCCTCAACAGGCCGGCCTTGATAATTGGTCGCCGCGGTCGCGGTTAATCCCGGACAGATTGCGTTTACCTTAATGCCAAACTCAGCAAGCTGACGGGCATAACTCAGGGTCAGCGAATTCACCGCCGCCTTCGTCGCCGCATAGGTTGGCATATATATGTCCTTATAAATCCAATCCGGATTTTGCCGCTGACCAAAGGACGCCAGAACCGAAGAGACATTGACAATGCGTGCATCCTCAGACTTCGCCAGCAATGGAACCATTGCTTCGGTCAGGCGCACCAATCCGGTCACATTCACATCAAAAGTCTGTGCCATGCGCTCGGTCGGGGACAAATCCTGATGATCATCAAGGGCAATGCCTGCGTTATTGACCAAAATATCCAACCATCCGAAGGCATTCTCAATATATGCCACCAACTCAGACACGCTGGTTTGATTGGTTGTATCAAGCTGCACAGGCGTCACATTCAGCCCCTGATCCTTAAGCGCATTGCAAGCAGCCTGCCCATTCGCCAAATCACGGCAGCCAAGAAAAACCTGCACGCCCTTTTGTGCCAGACTGGTTGAAATTGCGAGGCCAATGCCCCGGTTTGCTCCACTGACGAGCGCTAATTTTGTCACGATATATCCCCTTTATTTCAGGCAGGGCCGCCAAACATGCATGAACATTGGCCCCAAAACAGCAGTTTCAGAAACTTGCAAGCACAAGCCAATTCCGGTTATAAGACCTCAACATTACTTGAGGTCAATTGCGAAATTCGACATGCCAAACACGCAAAAACCACCGCCAATAATGAGCATAGGCGAGGTCGCAAAGCGCAGTGGATTGCCCGTATCTACCCTGCATTTTTATGAAAACAAGGGACTGATTGCCTCTGTCCGCAATCGTGGCAATCAAAGGCAATACCCCCGAGAGGTTCTGCGCAGGCTTGCCATTATTCGCGTCGCCGTCGACTTGGGTTTCTCACTGGCGGAGATACTGGAGCTGTTAAAACCCTTACCGCCAAACAAAGAACCAACAGCAGAGGCAATACAAGGGTTGATCGCCGTCTGGCGCGAAGCCATTGACCAACGCATCCATGGTTTAACAGTTTTGCGGGATAACCTGGATGGCTGCATTGGTTGCGGCTGCCTAACTAAAGAAGACTGCCCCCTTCGCAACCCTGATGATCAACTCGCCAACAAGGGAACCGGAGCCGTGATTATCCAAGATATGACTACCGAACGCGTCAACGGCTCTGACGCCTCACAAGCATAAACGACGGATGAAGCATTCTTTTCATCATACGCCTGCTATTTGATTTCTTCCCACCAATGGGGCGTTTCTTTCGGCAAGGATTCAAGGGATAGAACGGCACCAACGACCGGGAACAATGGAGTAAAGGGCTGATCAACACTTGCCGCTGCAAAGCGATCAAACGGTTCATCCCATGCATGTTTGGCGATTGTGAAACGCCCTGCATGCGCCGGAACAGCGGCCTTTGCCCCCAAATCCAAAGCCGCTTGCACCGCTTCCTCTGGCGTCATGTGGATTAAGGCCCAATCCGCGTTATATTGTCCGGCATCAAGAGCGACAAAATCAAAGCCACCGAACTCTTGCCCAATCTTGGCGAAATGTGGCCCATAGCCGCTATCACCACTAAAAAACAACCGGCGGGCTTGCGATACCAAAGCAAACCCGGTCCATAGGGTTTGGTTCTCTGCAAACAGTCTGCGTGTGTAGTGGCGCGCCGGAAGAACATGGACCGTTAACCCTGCGCCAATTTTGACCTGAGTATTCCAATCCAATTCAGTAACATCATCAGGGGCAAATCCCCAATTTTGGAAGTATGACCCAACCCCCAAGGGCACCACTACCTGTCCGATTTTACCTTTCAGCGCCATAATGCTGTCGTAATCAAGATGATCCCAATGGGTATGGCTCACCAGCAGCACATCTATAGGCGGGAAATCTGCGGCTGAATATGGGGTCGATCCGGCAAAGGCCCTATTTGCAAAAGGCACAGGCGAGCCGTAAAGGCTGAAAACCGGATCAATCAGCACACGTTGCCCCGAAATTTGAATATAAAATGAGGAATGACCCAGCCAAATCACCAGATCTTGGTCACGATCCAATCCCTTGATGTTGACCTTTTGAGATGGAATTGCCTGTTCGGGTCTCAGGCGCGGCGGCTTGGGCCCAAACACATATTGCGCCATGGATTTGACCATACTGACCTCTCCGGTCAGGATTGGGGTATCCAATTCATTGCGAAATTGCCCATGAATGAAATGTGGAGAGGCTAAAACTGATTGGCTGTGAATTCTTTTTGACCAAGGACCGAATTTGGGGTGCAGCAGGTACGCACCGCCCGCAATTATCGCGGCACCAAACACCATAAGAACGATGAAAAAAATAGGCTTTAGCATGGCACTCCCGCCGGGATAAGGACAAAGGTCAATTTGACCAAACGCTGCCCATACTCTGTGAACTGCAACGCGCGATCAAGCAACGATCCGAGCAAAACCTTGCCTATTTCTGCTTTAATTCTGCCGTTCAAGCCGGATATGGAAAATGCCGTTTTGAATGAAATCGTACACGGAACTGTTGAATTCTCCCAGCCGTATTAACCCGGGCGAACGGGAAAATCCCTTATAAAATATCGCCAAATTACCCCATGGCGCACTCTATGCTTGGGAATTTGAGGCCCCTGACGGTCACGAAATACGCGTAAAAACCAATGGGCAGACTTGTTTCAACACAGCTATGGCTGCGCGCCTCGCCGCCCGAGACGGTTACGGGTTTTTGTTTGTCCCTGAACGCATGGTCGCAAAAGACATTGCCGACGGCACACTTGTTATGTGTTTGGAAACATACCTGCCCTATTTCACTGGGCAGCATTTTTATTATCCCAGCAGGCGACGCCCATCATCAGCATTCCAAGTGGTGCTTGATGCCTTACGAGCGTCCTCCTGATAGTTTAAGAAAACAACACCGTACTTCATATATGAGAATTACTCATAAATGATATGGATTTTCTATGCATTCCGCTGATTGCTACAAAAACGCATTTTATATAGCGAACATAGCAACAAGAGGTTTTATGAAAATCATTCGTTCAGGCGCTATTCCATCCTTGAAAGGACCAGAAGACTGGTTTACCGGGACGGTCCGCATTGACTCCATGTTCAGCGCCGAAGCCCCGGTGCGCATGAGTACGGCCCACGTTACCTTTGAACCGGGTGCCCGAACCGCATGGCACACGCACCCTGCGGGTCAAACCTTGATCATTACATTTGGGTCTGGTTGGGTACAAAGGGAACACGGCCCGGTGGAAGTGGTCAATCAAGGGGATATTGTTTGGTTCCCCGCCGGTGAAAAGCATTGGCATGGTGCAGGGGCAGAAACAGCGATGAGTCACATTGCCATTCAGGAAAGCATGGACGGCAGCCCCGTGACATGGATGGAAAAAGTCACCGATACCGACTACTCCAGCTAAACAATATTTATCAAGAAATCATGCCTTATCATCGAGTGAGATTGACTTGCAGTCGCACATGATGATAAGCGTGTGATTAAGCGACAAACCGTGCATAACCTTTGTCATCATTCTGACTGCAGTTTTAAGTCCCTGATTGTCATGATATTGAAAATTCAAACTTTGGCAGAGACTTGTGACAATACATCAGACGCCCCATACGCGGGGGATTTCCTTGCATCGTCGCCCGGCACTCCGGTGCAGGCATTTTCCTTACGCCCGGATATGGGAATCTGCTTCTGGCAATCTCAGGCTAGACAACAGGCTCGGAATTACCGATTACAATTTGCTGCGCCCTGCTTTTGGTTCAGCTTTGTCTTGGATGGCTCCAGCACAACTTGCTGTCGGAGGAATTCATCACAATCACGCATGCGCGGCACACTGGAAATCAGGTGCGTTCAGAAACACGACACCATTGATCTGCGGCAAGACGCGGGCATAGATCACAAGTGGGTCGACATTATTCTATGCCCAGATTTCCTGAACCTTGCTGCCCCCGGTGAAAGCATGCACCTGCCTGAATACATCAAAAATATGATGAAAAATGACGGGGAATATCGGGCACATTTGATCCAACGCATGTCACCGGACCAACATATTGCAGCAACGCAACTTGCGGCATGCCCCTACACATTCGCCGCCCGTACCCTGTATTTGAAAAGCAAGACCCTTGAACTGCTATCACACACCATTGCCGACCATGCGCAAGTCCCCTGTCGGACACGCCTCAGCAGTTATGAGATCGAATGCCTTAACCAAGCCAAAGATTTTCTGGTCAAAGACCTGAACAATCCCCCGTCGCTTAAGGATTTAGCGACACACGTCGGCATGTGCGAGACAAAGCTTCGCTCCCGGTTCAAGGCGATGTTCGGGCAAACTGTATTTGAATACTTTCGAAATTATCGGATTGATTTAGCCCGACAATTGCTTGTTCAAGATAACATGAGTGTCAGCAAGGTTGCCTATGAAATTGGCTACACCAACCTCAGCCATTTCAGCGCAGCGTTCAAGGAACGCCACGGGGTCAACCCTTCGCAATTAAACAAACATCCTGAGCAGAACACTGCCTAAGGCACTCCGTCGACCCAGCATTTCAACCTTAGATCACATACCCTTACATTCAGGGGTAATTTTCTGACAGCCGCGGGCAGATTTCACCCACTGACGCAGGCATATTTCATTGTCCATTCGCTGCAATGGTTCCCCCTTCTCTGGGGGTATATTTTTTTCACATTATTGCGAATGCGTATTACTTTCACAATTGAATTGCGAGATGTCGCCGTGAGAATGGTAACAATAGCAGGCACGCCAAGTGCCGGAAAAACTTCAGTCGCGCTACATCTGGCGCGCACGCTTATGCGTGATAAGCGCAAAGTTGCCGCCGTAAAATTTGATACGCTCAGCACGGTTGACGATCAAATTTATCGAAATCGGCTTGGTATTCCGGCAATTCAGGGGCTGTCTGATTATCTGTGCCCCGATCATTTCTTTGTCTCCAATCTTGAGGAAGCCTACACCTGGGGCAGAAATCAAAATGTCGACTTGCTTATGATCGAAACTGCCGGGCTATGCTTCCGCTGTGCCCCACACGTTCATGGCATTCCAGCCTTAACTGTTATCGATAATCTGGGGGGCATGGAAGTCCCATCAAAAATGGGCCCTGCCCTTACCCTTGCCGACATTGTGATCGTCACGAAAAGCGATCTGGTATCTCAGGCGGAAAAAGAGGTTTTCACTCACCGCATTCGCCAAGTTAACACCACCGCCGACATCCTACACGTGAATGGGTTAACTGGTGTCGGCACATTGCGCCTGAAAAACCATTTCAACACTTGGCCTGATTACACACCTGAAACCGAATGGGAGATGGAAGGCCAGCGTCTACGCTATTCCATGCCTGCGTCCATATGCTCCTACTGCACCGGGGAAACCCGCATCGGCAAACGATACCAGTCGGGGAATGTGGAAAAATTACTATGCGGAGGATCCTGCCCATGCGCATAGACACCATCACTATTCTGTCCGGCACAGACAAACAAGGCCAACCAGAGCGCATTTCCAGGCTGGACCTGTCACCCGGAGATTCTCTTGCCATTGTCGGCCCGACAGGCTCCGGCAAAAGCGAATTACTGATGGATATTGAGCAAGCCGTAATCGGAGATTCCTGCACAGGGCGGAAGGTTCTGATTAACGGCAAACCACAAACCGAAATCAGCAGCAACCTTGTCGCGACCCTGTCACAAAAAACCAATTTTGTTATGGATGCGACCGTGGCTCAATTCATAGAGTTACACGCAGAAAGTAAGGGCAAAACAGCCACAAATCATGTCCCCCCGATTTTGTCGGTTGCCAATTCCCTGTGTGGGGAACCCATAACCGCGGACATGGGTTTGCAAGTCTTGAGCGGCGGACAATCCCGCGCATTGATGATTGCCGATATCGCCATTTTATCCGATGCCCCCATCGTGCTGATCGACGAAGTGGAAAACGCCGGGATCGACAAATACAAAGCCCTCGAAATTCTATGTGGGCATAACAAGATCGCTTTTTGCGCCACCCATGATCCTGTGCTCATTCTGATGAACAAGCAACGGCTGGTCATGGCAAACGGCGGCATGTCTGACCTGATTGCAGCGGACACCATTGAACGGCACAACGCCCAAAGTCTGAAGGACATGGACAGCGTCCTAACCAGCGTGCGCGAGGCTTTGCGACAAGGCCAAATCATCACAGACCTCAGCCCCCATCAACCGCGTTCGGAGACCGTATCAGCATGACCACCGGCACAGCCTATATCGCCATTGCGCCCAATATTGCCCGAAAAACCAGCAACGATTTGACGGTTATTGCCCCCAATTTGGCCCCGGCAGCGGCTCAATTGCATCAGGAAATGCTCGACTTTTCGCGTGAGTTCGGTCACGGGCAAAATGAAATCCCGGATTTGACCATCACGGCATACCCCCAATACGTTTATAACCTGCGGCAATTGGAATCAAAAGGCAACCTAGCCCCCATGCCCCAAGACCTGCCGCCCATGCGCCCGGAATTGGTTGAGCTCGGCATGGGTGAGCCGTCGCCCTATTTTCGTGTTATCGGGTTCGTGCCACTGGTGCTCGCCGTCAATCGACACGTATCGCCGATGATTACGGATTGGAGTGACCTGTGCCGCCCCGACATTTGTCGCCGGGTTGCTGTCCCGCCAAAAGACACCCCTATGCCGGATTTCTTTGCCGCCAAAATGTCATCCGATTACGGGGATCAGGCGACGGAAGTCATTGCCAATATCAATACCAATTACACACCACTGGACATCAACAAGGAAATCGACGCCGGACACTTTGCTGCCGGGGTCAGCATTCCGGCATTCAGCCGCACATACCGCAATGATAACGGCACCATGGTCTGGCCCCGTTCTGGGGCGTGGTGCGTCGGCCTTGTTGCCTGCCTAAAACGCGATCCACACCCGGACGCCGTCAAATTCCTGCGGCATTTGCTGTCTGCAGATTATCAAAACTACCTTTCCCTGACAGGGGCCCTCATTCCCGTACGGGCCGAAACACCATGGCCGGATGATATGCCGGCACGACCGCCACGCGACACGTTGCAATGGGTTGGCTGGGACGCTGTGTGCGCCCTTGGCTCTCCCGTTGCGCTCCCAAACGCTCACTCAGCTCCAGAGGCTAATTAATGTTAAAATTACAAAACTCTGCTGCACTTGGGGTTAGCATTATCACCGCCATTTCCACGCCAGCTTTGGCTGAGGAAATTGTGCTTGATGATGTGATTGTCTCTGCCCGCGGCACTCAAAGCACACTGTCTCAAACTCCCGGTGGTATCGGGATCGTTGATAAAGATGTGATCAAACTGTCACCCAATGAAAGTATCGCCGACGCGCTGTCACGCATACCCGGGCTCAGTAAAAATGCTGACTCCGCATGGGGTGCAGGCATCAACATTCGTGGTATGTCTGGGCCTTCTGTCATTGTTCTTATTGATGGCGTCCGCCTGAACACCGCGACAGAGATCAACGCCCGCCTTGGCTTCATCAACCCCATGGACGTCGAACGGATCGAAGTGCTGAAAGGCCCGATCAGTGCCCTTTACGGCTCTGGCTCCACCGGCGGCGTGGTCAACATCATTACCAAAACCGGGCACTACAGCACGGAAACTCAGGTTAATGGTGAAATGATCACCAAACTGTCATCCAATCCACAAGGGGTAGATGGATATCTGCGCGCAGGCGTAAACACTGAAAATTACTGGCTGCAAGGCAGCTATGGCGGTCGCGATCATAAAGACTATGATGGCGGCAATGACAAAGATATTCCCAACAGCAAATTTGAAGACAGCTATTTCCGCCTTGCTGGTCGGATGCTGTTGAATGAGCAATGGGAAATGAATTTTCAGGCATTGCACCTAACGGCGAACGAAATCGGCATTCCCGGCGGCTCCCCGGCAATGCCACAATCGGCCCCGATCACATACCCGGACACCAGCAATACCATGGTGAACCTTGGTGCGACGTATACTCCGGCGTCCGATGTGCTTGAACAGCTTGATTTCAGTGTCTATTACGGCCTGAACGAACGACATGTCCGCATCAGCAATCCCAATGCAATGATTGCGAAAATTACGCCCAATGCGGATCACACGACCATCGGCGGCAAGGTCCAATCTGTTCTGAATTTCGATGACCACGCCGTAGTTGCCGGAATTGAAGCCAGCGATTGGCACATGGTGTCTGATCGCCAGCGGTATTTGAATAACGGCACCGTGCGCTATGACCACCCGACACCGGACACGCACCAACTGACCGTTGGCGCATACGTAGAAGATAACTTCCCAATTGCCGAGGAATGGTCGGCAAATCTGGGTGGTCGCCTTGATTACGTCCGCATTAAAAATAACGAAAACAACGGGGCGAACATTTCCGTCGAAGCCGGAACCCGGTCCGATGTCAGTTGGAATGCCCATGGCGGCCTGACATGGACCGCATCAAAAAATTGGTCACACACGGCAATCGCCGCCACCAGTTATCGCACGCCTGATATTTTGGACCTGTTCAAGGATATCAGGCTGGCGGGTCGCCCAGTCATCGGCAACCCGGGCCTTGACCCAGAGAAATCATACTTCTTTGAATACGGTGCGCACTACACAGATGGTCCGCTGAAACTTTCTGCATCTGCGTACTACAACACCATTACGGATTACATCACCGCCAAGAATCTCGATGGCACAAAAGACCGTATGGAAAACGTCGGGGAAGTCCGCATCATGGGCGTGGAATTGGATACACAATTCCGCTTTACCGACCAATTGACCGGGTTTGCCAATCTGGCCCTAGCCAATGGTGAAGACACCAAAAATGATGAACCGTTGGCGGAAATTGCCCCCGTAAACGGCAACATCGGTGCCAAATATGCCATGGAGAACGGGTTCTGGCTTCGGGCGGAAATGCCATGGGCATGGAAACAGGACGAGGTTCCCTCCGGCACGGATCGCACCAATGGCTGGGTTCAAGTCAACGCTGCCGCTGGGTACAGTTTTGACATCCAGAACACCAAGCATGAGCTGTCACTCACACTGGATAACATTTTCGACAACGAGCACCGTAATCACCTTGCCAACTCCCGCAATGTTGAATTGCTGGACCCAGGATTCAATGCGGCCCTCATGTACAGAATTGCATTCTAAAAGGATGAAATCATGAAACGTTTTGCATGGTTATTTGCCGGAGTCATCGCCATCATCATCGGTGGATTTGCCCTGCAAAAGCCGTCTGCAAACCACCTTGCCCCAGAAACGGGGCAAGGTTTCACCATATACACAACCGGACAGGCAACCAGTCCGCAAATTCCGTTCTGGGCGGCATTAGACCGGGGTGACCTTGACCTTCCCCTTAATATCAAGTTCTGGAAATCGCTGGACAACTTGCAAGGCTTGATGCTGGCAGGCAAAGGGGATTTATGGGTTGGTCATGTTGATGGATTTGCCAAGGCCGCAAGCCGTGGGGCCCCCGTACAGTTGCTCAGCGTTACCGGGTGGAAGAAGTTCTATATCCTCAGCCGCGATAAAAACATCAAGTCATTCGATGATTTTCTTGCCCTACCAAAGGGCCATCCTGTCGCCATTGCACCACCGCATTCTCCGGTGGTTCCAGTTCTGCGAGCAATGGAAGCCACCGCCCTGCCCCATTTCCATTACGTGCCCCAACAGCCCAAACAATTGGCTCTGTCGGTTATGAAAAATGAAAGTGATTTGGTCATTCTGCCCGAACCGCTGGTGACTGTTTTACTCCACAAAGTGCCAGAGCTAAAAATCATCGCAAATGTGGAGGCTGAATATGGGAAAATGATGGGGAAAGACCCCGTATTGCCGCTGGCGGGAATTGCCATCAACACCAACACGGCACGACAACACCCTGAACTCGCCGCCGCCATCCGCGACGCACTGGAAAAACAGGAAGCACGCTTACGCATGGACCCGGCATCCGGCATTGCCGCTTTGCCCAAATCCTTCGAAGGCTTTATCGCCAAAGACCTTGCCCTACAATCCATGCAACGGGATCTAATCCGGGTCGAAACAGCACAAGAAGCCAAGGCCGCAATCCTAGAGTATCTGGACCTGATTACCCCAGAAGGCGCAAGTCCCCTCAAACTGCCAGATACATTCTTTGGGCATGAACAGCCATGAATCTACCTGCAATCAGTGCCGTTACCCTACTGGTTATCGGTTGGGTATGGGCATCATGGCAAATGGGGCCGGCATTGGTCCCCTCACCAATATCAGTCATCACCTATATCGCCACAATGGTCAGCACCGTCGACCTATGGCGTACCATCGCAATTACCCTTGCCCGTGGTCTGCTTGGGCTGGTCAGCGGACTTGCCGTTGCCGTAATTTTGGGGCTATTGGCGGGGCGGTATCGCCCGGTATTGCGGTTTTGCACGCCAATTGTTGCAGCCTTACAAACTTGCCCGACCATAGTCTGGCTAACCCTGTTGATGGTTTGGGCCGGAACCGGTGGAGTTATTCCGGTCTCTGTGGTTTTTGTTTCCGTCTTACCGCCCCTGTTTGCCAATACCGTACAGGGCTGCATCAACATTGACCCGCGCCTGTTTGATATGGCTAAGATTTATCGTCTGTCGGAATGGCGCATCATCAGCAAAATCGTTTTTCCCAGCACCATCCCCTATGTATTGGCGGGATTATCCTACAGTGCGTCGGTCTGTTGGAAAGTCACGGTTATGGCTGAGTTCCTTGGTGCCGACGAAGGGATCGGAGCCAAAATATTTTGGGCTTATCGTATGTTGGAAATGCCAACCCTGTTTGCGTGGGCCATCCTTGTGACTGCGATTGGCATTGCCATCGAAATTTGGGGGATCGCGCCCATGCGGCTGAAAGCTCAAACCTTCTCTGGACGGATACGGAACAGCGCCAATGCTTAGCCTTACAAATATTCGGAAAAGTTTTGCGGATCGCTGTTTAATCTCTGACTTTTCCCTCTCCCTGCAATCCTTCGAAGCCTTGTGTATCAAAGGCCCGTCAGGCATAGGAAAAACCACGCTGCTGGAAATTGCAGCCAACCTGTGCCCACCCGATGCGGGAACTGTCAAACTGGCAACAAATCGGCTGGCCTGTGTATTTCAGGATGATGCCTTGATCCCATGGTTGAGTGCGCAGGAAAACATCCTTTTGGTCCTGCACGGAGACGAAACCGACAACTGTGATACGGCCCAATATTGGCTTGATCGGTTTGATTTACCCGCAGAGCAACCACCAACAGAAATGAGCGGCGGCATGCGACGACGGTTGTCCTTGGCTCGGGCATTTGCCAGCGACCCGGATATTTTGTTTTTGGATGAGCCCTTCGCCTTCCTTGATCAGGATTGGCAGCAAACCACAGCCCAGATTATTGAGGACTTTCGCGCACGAGGAGGCGCCGTCCTGATGATCAGCCATCAGCTTGATTATCTACACGAAATTCGCGGTGGCATTACATTTTTTGACAAACCACCCCTCACGGGAGAGGTGAAATACCGCTGACCAATATGGCGGCGGATTCATTTACCTTCCGTGAGGAGGCGACAACTGGATCGTGGCTACCGTCCATGTTGGTCTATTTCAATCCACGCCCCCATGAAGGGGCGACGTCTGCCGATGTGGGGTTCTGCAAGTCAGACGAGTTTCAATCCACGCCCCCGTGAAGGGGGCGACGCACTGGATGCAGAGGCCGCAACCCTGCGCGCAGTTTCAATCCACGCCCCCGCGAAGGGGGCGACGACACGTACGCGGCGCAATCGGTAGCCGGAGTTGTTTCAATCCACGCCCCCGTGAAGGGGCGACCTACAGACCCGACAAAGCCGCCGAAATCATCCCAGTTTCAATCCACGCCCCCGTGAAGGGGGCGACGCATCCATCCGCCTTTGCCGTCCTTTGCACACCGTTTCAATCCACGCCCCCGTGAAGGGGGCGACTTGGAACCAAACCTAACCCAGTGAACGCTGGCGGAGTTTCAATCCACGCCCCCGTGAAGGGGGCGACACGCGGCATGGTGTCCGGGTTAAGGCTGCGAAAGTTTCAATCCACGCCCCCGTGAAGGGGGCGACGAAAGCAATGTCTATGACGGCAAGGTTGCGCTGTTTCAATCCACGCCCCCGTGAAGGGGGCGACTTGGCTCTGCCGTGGGCGCGTACTGTTGCCGGGGTTTCAATCCACGCCCCCGTGAAGGGGCGACAGCAGACAGTCTAACCCATCAAAATCACTGCCAAAAACAGATAATTTCCGCGAACCTCCCTAAGGAATTTCTGGTCGCTTGGGGTTCGCGGAGATCAAGTCGCACGAATAATCATACTGTCCATATCACCGATACCAACATTCACAAGATGAAACTGACCTGAACTCTTTCCCATAGCCGCTACCTTTCACACTAGAAGCTATAACGTACAGATACATACGCATTGGTATTGTTGTGAAACTGGGCAAAAAACGTACTTTCATCATTGCCAAAGAACACATTTGCCCCGGCTTCAAGCACCACATCATCCGTGTAATTATATGCCAGATGAGGACGAATATAAGCATCATCATCAGTTGGAGAATAATATGCCGAGGCCGACAGTTCCAAATTCTGCCCCATAAGAAGCTGAGTAATTTGCAATGTCATGACCTGACGCAAACGATCCCTTGCCTTTGTTCCGGTATAGTTCTCCCTATACGCTGAATAGTCGAGCATATGTTCAAAATAATACTGCGCACTGACATTTAAATCCTGAGCGAGCTCCTGCGCGTATCCGACCAAATAACGCAGTTCCGAATTCCGCACATCAGGATCAGAACCAGACAAATCATCGCTGGATCGATAGTAAGCAAACTCAGCATTGCCTATTCCCTGCCCGATCTGCCCGCGCACACTGGCTCCATAGGTCTGCAACCGGGGAAATGCGTTCAGCCCCGAGGGATTTTTCCCTGCCGGACGTTTCCAGTATCCCTGATGGCTATAGGCCGCCAGTTCATAACCATGAATGTTACGATACAGTCGCAAATCCAATTCACCGTCGCGCCACCATTCCGAAGGGATATCCGTGCTGAGGCGATTGAGTTGTCCGACCAAGCGGGAATCCTCATGGCTCCAATACGAAAGGTATTCTCCTGTCACGAAACGGTCAGGGTCAAATTGCGGTGAATACACCACGTCAATGTTTGCCAATTCCGAAAACAGGCTAATTTTGACCGCATCGGACGGAGCCTTAAGATATTCTGCGTCTCGACCGATGAAAAACGACTGCCAATCCTTTGGGAAAAGATCATTCACAAACACAAGGTCTCCGGTTCCCCATGTCAGTATCTGCCGTCCGATTTTCACATCTGCCGCATCCGTCGGACGGGCAAAGATATAGGCCTCCCGTGTATCGTGTTCGATGCGCTCCGTAACACCGTCCCCCCACAAGTCTCCTTTATATTTCACATCAAACCAAGGACTGGTCACCAGAGCCTCAAGCTGTAAACGCAATTCCTGCACAGAGGCATTCTTCTGCTCATCATCACTTTGCGTTCGAAAGCCGGATCGGGCTTCGACATAGCCATACACATCCGTATCAAAAGCATCCCAAACCGAAGCCTCCTGCGACCATGCAGGGCGGGCGAACAGGCTTAGGCAGAGTACTGCCCAAGCCCAAAGCCGACACTCACATCGTTTCATCGCGTGACCTCACGGGGTGGACGGCGAAGATAACGTTCCGAAAATATCCCTGTTTCAACACCGGTATTGTAACGCAGGTTTGACAACGTCATTTCCGTCCTGCTTCCGGTGTCCAAATTTTCCGTAACGGAATGGATGACCGTTGGATATGCCTTCTGACCCCCATCGGTCTGGGCCGGGATTAGCTCAACCTGTTTTGCCTTGATCGTGCGATACAGGCGGTCATCCCCCTTAAAAAACGCAATCTGCATGGGCAAAAACGTCGCCTTATCGACCATTGTCACGTAATAGGAAAACTCGACATCATCCGGGTGTTTGGGTTTACTCTTCAAAACATAAGCCTTGTCTGTAACCTCCGTTAGCTCATGCTGGTCTTCAGCGGGATTACGACCAGAGATATCTTCATACAGAAAGTCCGAACCGACAAAGCTTGTGCGCTTGTCACTGGCGGCAATGCGCCGCACCAAATCCAAGGATGGCATGTAAAGCCAACGGTCATCATGTGCGTTCACGGCTGTTTTCTTGTGAACCATAAAGACCATTTTGCGTACATCGGCTGGTTTTCTGAAAAAGACAAAGTACTTCTGGTTACCTTCGCCCTGCCCTTCATCCTTACGCAGCATGTTGAATTGCCGTTCCCGCACGAAACCCTGTTTGCTGGTAATTTTCATAATGACGTTGCCGCGAAAGTCTTCCCCCTGATACAGGGATGCATGATTGGCCTTCGCGATGATCTGATCTGCGTTTAGCTCTTCTACACGTGCCTGAGTGGGAACAGTTGCCCACATCAAGGCACACGTCGTAACAACGACACCTGCACAAATGCGCATGTTAGAACTCCTTATTTTCCTATAGAGTTTTCAGCGACGACGGCTTGATTTCTTATCCAGAAATACGACTTCAAAACGTTCCAGCAGGGCCGGAAGGCAAAGCAAAGTCATCACTCCTGAAAAGGTCAGAATGCTGAACAACATGATGGATGTGGTTTTGTATGGGACAAGGTCCGCAACAAACAGCGGCAGAAAACCAAAAGCCACAATCAGCACGTTTCGGATAATTGCCAAGGCTGGCTCCCCGAAAACACCGGACAGCGCACGCCGCCATGACCCGGTCTGACGCACCATCTTTCGGCCTCGTTCCATAAAGTGAATGGCGAAGTCCACAGCAATGCCAAGCGCAACAACGCTGACAACACCGACCGGCATGTCATAGTCCTTACCGACCAGTCCCGTCATACCGTAAATCGCTGCAATGGTCAGAGACAGCGGCACAACGCACGCAATCGCCCAGACAAAAGACCGGAACAGAATTGCAATCATGCAAAAGACAATAACGAACGAGACACCGAAGGAACCGAGCATTTCGTCAAACATTTTGTCTTGGAAGACAAGGTTGACGTAGTGCAGCCCAGACCAGTTCACGTGTAACTCCACCGGCGGTTTATGTTCTGCCATGTACGCATTGACCGCATGCACGGCTTTTTCGGTTTGGGTGCTGTCTCCTGTCTTGAACTGCATCCAGATATTGGCACGTTTAAAATCCGGGGTAACCATATGCCACAGGTCATTCGGCCTGTGACTTTGCTGGTATTGCAGCAAGCATTCACCAATGCTTTCCAGCCTGTCAGGTATCCGAAAATCATTGGGGTCTCCGCCCATGAGTTCCTGATTAACCTTTTTCACGACATCAACGACAGAGGTGCTTTTGCCTATGATACCCGAAGCCTGCAAATAGGCCTGTAATCCTGCAATATAGTTCAGCACCTCTGGACGCTTGAACAGGCGCAGCCTTTCCTTTTCCAGCCCGATAAACCCAATCAAATCCTGAAGCACGTCAAATTCGGTATCTGTTGCCACCGGCTCAAACACCCTCAGCCGGGTAGCGGCTTGATCCAGTACTTGCTCAACGCTCAGATTGCTTCCCGAAGCGCGATCCAAAATCGCCGCGACCTCATCAGTATATTTCTGTAACTCGCTATGGTTCTGCTGATCTTCGAACTCACGAAGTGCCAGTTTCAGGGTTTGGATATCTTCCGCCGTAATCTTATCATCCTGCTTGCCGTCAACGATAAGGTAGGCCGTATACAAGCCGCCAAAGTGCTTATTCAGCGCAATATCAGCCTGCCGAATGGGATGGCTGGTGCTGAACCGTTTGGCATAGTTGTCGTTGATATTGATTTGCGAGACACCCCAAACGGCGACTGCCAGAACAAGGATAAGTCCTGTCAGAACAAATTTTGACCGTGCGTAGGTCAACATCCCCACTTGCCTTAAGATCTTGGCTGAAAGCGTGCGTCGTGCCCGTGCTGCATTACCAAATCCAACAAAGGTTTTTTCCGGCAGCATCATGACATACGCAGGAATCAGGAAAACCGTCGTTGCCCATGCGACCAAAATCCCAAAGGCAACAAAAATACCGAACAACCGTGCCGGAGGAATCGTTGTCATCACAAGGGAAAGAAACCCGGCTGCCGTTGTCAGCGACGTATACATGATGGGTGCATACAACTTGCTCATGACTTCGCGGATTGTCTCTTTTCGCCCTTTCTGTGGCGTATAGCATTCAAAGAAATCCGACAGCACATGCACGGAATCACATATGGCGATGGGCATAAGGAAAATCGGCAGCATCGAGCTGAGAATATGAACGGAGTACCCAAGACCGATCATCAGCCCAAGTGCACAAACCACGCTTACGGTCGCGACAATCATTGGTAAAACAACCAACGCCCACTTCTTAAAAAACAAGCGCAGCAGCAAAATCATAACCAGCATTGTCAATGGCGCCGCCAAGGTCATTTGCTTGAACATTTCAACCCCAATTGCACCCTCGGCAACAGGCAGTCCGGCAATATGAAATTTGGCTGACCCACCAAAGCTCTCAATCTTCTCAGACAAGGCTGAATAAACGCGATAGCTTTGCAGTTTGTCTGTCAAAGGCAAATATATACCAAGGGCTTTGCCATCCTCGGAAACCAGTTGCCCCTTTAAAATCGGATTGGACAGAGCTTTATCACGCACAGCCAAAGCCTCTGCCATGGTTTGCGGAGGCTTATGCATCAACCATTCAAAACTGATCCGTCCCGGCCCGTCCTGCGTCATATGATCAACAGATGACGGTGCGACAATTTCAGCTTCGATGACCCCAGAGAACTCGCCATTGCTCTGTTCCCAACGCAATGATTTTGCATATTCCGTCAGCGCATAAACATGCTGCAATGTTTGTGGAGTAAACACTCCGTTGGGATTATCTGAATCCGTGACCCCAACCACAATGATCTCGCTTAGCGCGAAATCCTCTTTACTTTGATTATGAAAAACTCGGGCGGGTTCTGTCTGTTCAAGCATATTTTCCGGGTCCGTATCGATCACCATGGATGGAAAAAATGCTGCACATGCCACCGTACATAACGTGACACAAAATACGATGAAATGCGTATGCGCTATGGAGAAATCTATTAATGCCTTCTTTATTGGTCTCATATACCCCTGCTCCATTTAGTTAAGCGCCTTAACAGAAGAGGCGCAAGGCCCATACACCATCACCTACAATCCATGAGGATGGCGTTTAGTTAAGTCGCTTAACCATTAAGTTAGAAATTCACACCGGATCATGTCAGACAAGACGACCGAGTTTACGGGAAATCCGCTGACACAACATGTCCTTGGCCTATTTTAGAGCCTCCAACCGTGTATTCATAATTTTGGCCAATGCACCAAGAAAAAAAGACAAAGATGTCAGTTGAAGTGGAGAAAAGGCCTCCAACTGTTCAAACAATGCATGTTCATCCTTTCCATGAAATTTTTCGTGGGCATCATATGCCCTACGCCCAAGGTCTGTAAAAGACAGCCTGTATTCCTTGGCATTTGATGGTGCAAATTCGTTAAGGACATATCCCCTTTTCACAAGCTTACTGACCATCTGTGACGCAGCACTGCGCGATATACCAAAATGAGACGATAACCTCGTCACATTCATTATTTCAGAATTCCCTATTGCCTCAATGACATGGGCTTCATGGGTCGTGACTTCATGCTCGTCATCGACGGGGATTGGCAATTGCTCAATTTGAGCAAACATCCCCGCAACCTGCACAAAGCGATGAACCACATCGGCAATTTGTTGTTTATCCGTATCCATATTTGTAATGTAAAGCACCTTAACAATAAGTCAATAAGGAAATTGAGACGTTGACATCAATGTGTATAAATGTGTAATGGTGTGTATGGATATGTAGATTATTAGGAGATTTCAATGCCCACATATATTGCCGCAATTACCCCCGACACTGAAGGTTACCTTGTTTCATTCCTTGACTTTCCAGAGTTGAAAACCAACGGTGCTACTTTGGATGCCGCCCGGATCGAGGCACAAGGCGCTCTTGAAGAACACCTTGCCACTGCATTCGACAATCTTCCTGCAACAATTTGCAGCCTTGAAGATGCGGCTGCCAAAAACCCCGGCGCACTGCTTATTGCCCTGACAGCAAGCCAACCTAAAAGCCGCTCCGTTCGCATTAACATCACCATTCCTGAAGATATCCTGACGGCTGTCGATCGTTCCGCCAAGGCACACGGCATGAGCCGTAGCCGACTGCTCACTAAGGCCGTCGAAGCAACCATGACAGGCCAAACCCATGATGGCACCAAGATCCTCCTCTCCGACGAGATTCTTGCCGCGGTAGACAAATCTGCCAAAGCACACGACATGAGCCGAGCCGCCTATTTAAGCAAGATGGTGGAAGCCAGTGTCACCGGTAAAGGTCACGGCGGCATCAAGATCCCTCTGTCTGATGAAATTCTTGCTGCAGTTGATCGTTCCGCTAAGGCCCACGACATGAACCGTATTCCCCTGCTGGTGAAATTGGTGGAAGCCGGAATCACCGGTAAAGGCCACGGCGGTATCAAGATCCCTCTGTCTGATGAAGTTCTTGCTGCAGTAGACAAATCTGCCAAAGCACACGACATGAACCGCGCTTCATTCTTATCCGGCGTTATTGAAGTCGCAGTTGGCTTGCGCGAAGGACACCGGAAATCGCACGGTCACTAAGAAAATTAACCAAAACAACAAACCATAATAGTTATTGTGTGGTTTGTTAGACTGCTTATAAAGTCCCCGCGCTATGCGGGGACTTTTATACAAACGGCGAAAGAAAACGACAGAACGATCGTTTGCCGATGCCAAACAGTTACACGGACACCGATATGCAAGGTTCCACGGCCTGACGGCTGTCAAAGCCCAGCTTGAGGGCATAAGGTGAAGTTTGTCCTCTATGGCCCCACCACAAAATGAAACCAAAACAGAACACATAACAAAACCTCGCCAAATAGGACGAGGCTTGTTAGCAATCTGAGCCGCCATCCTATTGGTATGGCGGGTTTTTTATTGGTTTTGGGGTCAGATTTTCTGCGCGACACTATGTGCCGCTTCGCTGCCCTTGCCGCTATATCGCCATACTTCGTCTGGCTGCGGCTTCGGTGAGACCTGAGTTTTTCGTCAGTTCAGATCCCTAGCACACATAAGCAGATATAAAGAAGGCCCCGCACGAATGTGCGAGGCCTTCTTTATATTTGGTTGCGGGGGCCCGCAACTGCCTTTATCGAAAAAGGATAATCAGGTTGTAATAAAGTCAGCAATATTTGCCTTATAAATTTCATTGAAATATGAATCAGGATCGCCAGAAAAGGTAATCCTACCACCGTTACTACCTGAACCAGGACCAACCTCAATCAAGTAATCTGAGTTACTAAATATTACTGGCTTATGGTCAATCAAAATTACTGCTTTGTAAAGATACGATAATTCCTTAATAAAACAAAAAACCCCAAAAGCAGTATCATCATCTAGACCAGATGCAGGCTCATCAATTATTAGAATCTTATTGTGATTACCCCGTATAGGAAGATTACTTAATAACTTAAAACGTTTCAGTTCACCCCCCGAAAGTGTTTTGGTTTTACGGTTCAAAGAAACATGGCCCAAGCCAAGTTTAATCGCTGAAAGTGAAATCTTAGCTAGAGATTTATCATCAATATTAAATAAATCATCAAATGAAAGTGAATATATTTTTTTTAGACTTAGCCCATTCCATGTATATAAGTCAGCTTCATTTGAAAATAGATGACCATCACAAACAGGACAAACAACTTCTACACCTACTTCAAAACTCTTTTGATACTTAACTACACCTCTACCATTACAATTAGAGCAAACAAGCCCCCCCCCTTCAGATAAACCAAAAAAGGATTCAGGTAATTGATATTTCTTTGCAAAAACTCTCGATAACACCTTACCCACGCCAGACAAACTAGCAACAGTAGATCTTACATTTGCTTTAACAGCTTGCTGCGAGACATAAACAACATTTGGTAAAGTTTCATAAATATATTCAGCAATACTAGACTTCCCAGAACCAGATGGACCAACCATCACTGAGACAAGCCCAATAGGAAATTTAACACTTACACTAACAAGATTGTTTTTACAAATACCGTCTATAATTAAGTATTCATCATGTAAACAAGGCGACTTATTAAAGCGATGATTCACAGGAATATAATCATTAACTAAGTACCCACCAGAATCTCCTGGCTTTGGACCAATATTAATTACCTTATCTGACTTATCAACAAACAGTTTATTATGCTCAACGAGCACAATAGTATTACCTCTATCTCTCAGAGACAAAATCGCATGCCAAAGCAAAGAATAATCCTTGGAATACACCTGAGAGGTTATCTCATCAATAACAATTAGGATGCCCGAAATCTGTGAAAAACAAATTTTTGAAAAATTTAATTTTTGCAATTCTCCACCAGATAAAGACGGGATAGAACGCGAAAGAGATAAATACCCCAGTCCAAGATTTGAAATACATTGTAATACATTTAATAGTTCTGAATATTTTTTATTATTCTCCTTGATAAGGGGGATAAGATCCTCAATTTGATGATTTAAAAAATCAACAAAACCAATGCCACAAATTTTTTTATCTTCAAAAACTACTGGATTCACTCGGCTCCCCATACAAACGGCACAAACATCCGAGCGCGTATACGGCAAACAAGAATCATATTCGTATTTTGAGTGAGATATCAAACGTAAAGATAATTCAGAAATAACCCCCATAAAGGAGAGAGTTCTTGTTCTTTTCCTCTTCTTGTTACAAAAACTCACTCTGAATTTTTGGGTCGGTCCAGAATATAATAATTTATCCTTTTGATCTGAACTTAAATCGCTAAAGATTACATCCATAGGTATTAGTTCTGATCTACAATATTCAACGAGAAGTTGACTATGCATTGTGTCGTATTTATTCACCCAAGGCTTAATAGCCCCTTCAGACAAAGTTAATCCATGGTCAACAACTTTATCAAGGTCAATAACAAGCTGCTCCCCAAGGCCATTACAAGCAGAGCACTGAACTTTAGGATTATTAATCTTAAGCAAATTACAATTAATTTCCGAAAGACCGGAATAATATAAACTCGATAGAAAAGAATAAAAATTTAGGTATGTATATAATGTAGACCTTGGATTAACATTATTATTAGACTGTTTTATAGCAATAGAAGGAATAATATTAAGGGATTCATCAATCTCATAATGAACGTAGTCGACAAAACCTCTTTCCACACAAAGAAACTCATCTCTACATTTTCTATACAAACTATCATAAGCTAGTGAAGACTTTCCTCCACCACTTACACCAGTAACAGCCGTTATATGATTTATTGGGAACAAAACATCAATATTCTTAAGATTATTTGTTTTAACTCCATACAGTTCTATATATTTCATTTCCCCTCACAGCTAATAAACTCTCCATGCTCACCGCACCACAAACAATCAGGGTCTTTAACCACTTGATGTAAATTAATACTCCTGTCAGAGATTTTAAACTCCATGCGAGCATTGATGTTAGCCAACCTATTATAGCTACCTATTAATATTTTAAATGCGTCAAGGGCTGCCAATGCACCAGCTAATGCAGATAGTGGCCCAAAACTTCCAATCTTTCTTGACGATCTTTCTAGCTTCCGCACACCATCTAAATCTGCATTATTAATCTTTTCTAAATGAGACCTAAAGCACTCAGCACAAGCGGTAACGAACGGAATTACAGTCTGCCCAACAAGCGTAAGGTGGAGATTATATCCACCTCCAATTATATGGGGAACCCCTCTCTCCATGCATTCCCTTGAAATAATAAACGTAGTCTCATCAACACTTGGATAATCTGCACAGTTTACAACCAAATCAAACTTTGTTTTATATTTGTCAAAGAAATCATGATATAATTTGTCTTTAATACACACTACATCTACATCAGAAATATGTCTTAGGTAATTACTCGCCACTTCAATCTTCGATGCACCTAAACTTTTCTCATCATAGATTGTTTGCCTATGTAGATTAGATGCTTCGATTACATCATCATCGACAAGAATAAAATTTTTCACCCCTGAGCGCACGAGACTCTCCAGAACCCATGTACCAACAGCTCCAAGACCAACAATCATCACCCTCTTACTAGAAAGATCATTATATGCACGTAAAACTTCAGATGCCTTACATGCGTAATCCTCCAGCATGTTGATCAATCTATGGTTTTTGTTGTAAAAAACAGGATAATACGAACAATCGACTTCAATCAGAACGTTCTTAGCATTCATATAACTAATTAAACTGCGTGCCTCATCATAATCAACGTCATTAAATCTATATATAACTTCACGCGCAGTCACCTCACCATCAAATGAAAGTAAAAAATCTATAATCCGCTCATATTCAATTTCAATTAACAACCTGTCTCGTGTATTTGTAAAAAACGCTTCCAATACTCCATCACTAAAAGTAAGAGCAACAGATGATCGCATCCTATAAATAATATAATCATCCACAGTACTTACACCCTTTTTGAGACTTCATCTCAAACCATGTTGTTTGATTTTTATTAATCAAAAACTCACCACGCTTATTTAAGGTATCTAAATGATTAACATTCTCGAGAAGCAAATCAATCACATTCATAGATGCATGGCTCGCACTATACAATGATTGCCCCATCAGGCCTCCAGCCCCACCAACAATATTCTGGTACCTTGAGATATCTCTTTGCCCACAAGACAGTCCAGAGTCTGAATATTTAGGCTTCCAACTTGAAAGGGCCATCTTGAAAGTGTTTGCACAACAATCTGCACACGGCGTTAAGTTACGAGAGATCAACTCTCCTGTGCTCATTAAATGAGCGTCAAAACCTCCTGCAACATACAGAGAAATATCTTTAAACCATAAATACCTCCCAAGCTTCAGGGTGATATGGCCAATATAGGGTTCATCAGCTGTATTAATAACTAAATTAATGGAATCATCTATAATTCCATTTAAATCAGTTGTTGGCACAATCTTTGTTTGATAGGTCTCAACGTCACACGATGAATTTATTCTTCTTAAGGTTTTTTTTAAAACCTCCACCTTACTTAAATTTATATCTCTTCGATCCATATAAGTGTGTCGGATTAGATGTGATTCATTCAAATTCTTATAATCAACCAAAACAAGCTTTGTAATTCCTGCCCTGACTAATTGCGTCGCAATAATGCCGCCAACAGCACCGACACCAATGATTAGAACTTTTTTATTGGATAAAATAGCTTGCGCACTCACACCATCAGCGTTTTGCACTGAGTCTTCAAAATAATTAATCTGCCTCGAATAACGTTTAGTTAAGTCATTTGACAAAATATTTTGTCCACACATCTCTTTTATAATTCGCTTTTTTCGAAGAAAATCAATTAAGTGATTGACCTCATTAATATCAATTATAGCATCCATTTTCTCAAGAATAATCAATATTGAGTTTTCGCCATCAAGATACGACAAAAACTCCTGAACTTCTTTTGAAGCCAGTATTGTTACTTTTTCACGTGTATTAATTCTATAAAATTGAATACGCACATCCTCGTCACCCTCACCCATAACATAAACATCAATACTTTCTCGTATTTTGTAAATTTTATTAAGCATCTCACAGCTCACAATTGACTTGTGGCTGACAATAATGCCAGCCACTTAGTTTAAAAAACAAAACATTCAATCGAATCAATACTGCAAAACACCAGCATTCACCTCTAGGTAGTTATCCCAAGCATCCATACTGTCATCACTTGAGCCTACATTTACCCTAGTGCAAACACGCGTACAGCAATCGCTTCGCCCACCAGAACAACCGTTTGAGTACACACTACTGACGCTAATTTCCTCAACCTCATTAAACCTTAAACTTTTACTTCCCATTTCAACCCCACACACATCATTATAATTCCAAGACACGTTACATTGAGCGAAAGATGGTACGTCCATGCACCCCCAGAAAACATCAATGTTCAATTGTTTTACCCCCCCCACAGCAACCGTTGCAACAACAAAAACACAACCATCGCACTTAAGGCTGGATACATTTACCATCAAAAATGAAAAAAAATCAGCTTAAACAAAATGACGCAGAACACATCGACACTTGACTAAATCTAAGTAACTCAACAACAAACACAAAGGTCAATAAATTAGATAAGAACAGAAGTTTCCTGCTGAATGAGGTTACTAATCGGAGTGTACAGATCGATTTCGGCATTCGGAGCAGTCAGAGTTACTACGAGGGCATACCGCATTTTCTGTTCGCAGATTTCTGGAGCACGCCTATTTTTCCACCACCCAGAAACGGGCTTAACACAAATCATATCTCTTGCTGCAAGCTGAGCACCTGTTCCGCACCAAATATCACAGTGGAGGGAACCCGCCGATCTACTCTGTGGTCCTAGTAGCCACTCCCCACTGTCTCGAACCGCAGCTTCTCCGCCTTTTCGCGGATCTTCCCTCTCCATGGCGTTAATTCGTTTTTTAAATTGTATGTTTGTTTCAAGTGAACGCTTCAGGTCAAACCTAAGGCCTGCTGATTGATAACGCTGCGGATCAATCATCGACATCCGCCCCGGGTTAGGCTCAACAAAGTAAGACAGCGTAAGCTTCAAGCTAAATTCTTGGTCATGATACTGCTCCAAAATCTCTTTCGGCCATGGGAGCGGATAGTAATGGCATTCATTAAAAGCCGCTGTAGAGTTCTTTTTGCTTTTGTATGGCTGAATCGCGTTCTGGGCTACTATCGCGAGGCTGTTCTTTGCAGATGCTGTAGCACGTTCGTAAGACGGAACACCGTATCCAAACATCCGAACAAGCTGCTTATGTGCTCGTCGCGATTTATCATGCTGAAACCGCCTTCGCATAGGATCAGTCCAGTCCGCACTATGCACCATTAGCGCTCTGATCGTTTCGGGCCAAAGGTCCCCGTGGTCAGCTTGCAATTGTGCCGCCATACGTGATGCTTGGGCTGTAGCGGCACTCGTAGCACAGAAGTTGACAACAGACATTCCAATAACATCTGCACCCGTCGTTAATGGCTCCAATGACGGGCAATCACTTAATAGTGCACCGCTTTCTGATATTGCTCGGTTCCCTGCCTCAAACACGACCTCAGGTTTGATTGGGGTTTTCCCAGAGCTCCAAGCAACTGAGGTGCGAGAGAATGGGCTGATATCTCCGGCCTGCACTAAAGGCTCATAGCCCTCAAAAAATTTATCGTCCTTATCAATTTGGTCTTTATCTGTGTACCCACCTACTGTAATTGCATTCCATGCTTGGGCCGGGTCCTCTATAGGGTATTCTTCAAGCGTTCCCAGCTGGTCAGCTTGAATAATGTTCGGAATGTTCCCCCCAGAAATGCAGAAAAGTCGTTTCGGGGCATCTTCTTCATCGCCTTCTAAGCAAGCCGCAGCAGCACGGTCTACAGACGCGCTCCAGCTGCTTGTGTGTTCACCTGAGCGGTTTTTATTTGTAACCGCCATGCAGAATGTCCTAGTCGCTTCGGGATTCTGAATTTCCGCAGTCGATATAGCATCCAAGGTTATGGTGCTATATCTCGACGGCTCATGCGGCGCAAAACCATTTGGAGGCAAGATTCTTACGGATTCAAGGCGATGGGCAAGTTTATAGAGCTGATTACCCGCCAGCTTAGGGAACAAGTCCCCGTGCAAGGCTAATCCCGCCATGGGGGTTCCATGCGCATTGGGTAAGTCATCCGTCACAGGCCAGCCCTGATCAACAGACATTAGATCATTCGCAGATAATGCTGGCTCAATAAGTGAGTGTGCTCTGTTGACCCCCTTATCAAGCAGGCATACACGTGGAACATTCTCGTCCGGCCAAACAATCCTTTCTGCCAGATCATCGGCCCAAGCGTGCTGATTATCCCTTTCATCCTCAATAAAGAAATTAGGGGTGTCCGTTCCACGCCGAAGTTCTGTTATGCCTGCGGTCACAATGAGAGCAAGCTCTATGTCTACTCTTCTAGCAAAAACAGGGATCACTATAGCTTCAGGGAAGCTAAGCCAGAATTCAGCTTCAGCAATACGGCAATTTATCTTGCGGAGAGCCGCGCTTACTTCTTCAGCGGCATCTTTATCGCACCAAACCTCCCACCATAACTGCTCATGTCCTGCCTCTGGCAAAGCCGACTCATCGTCAGTCCAAAATGACAGCAATTGTGCCTTTCGGATTGCTTCAATAGGCTCAACATAGCCTATGCGTTTTTCTTCTCTTGCATACTCAGAGAAGATTTCATCGAGAGCGGGGATTGCTGCATCAGGGATGTATACCACGCTGGAAGTAGATGATGTCTCAGGGTTAACTTTAGTTGCCCCAACCGTTATATGCTGGCGTTTTCTTTCCAGCGCATCCGGCTTTGTGCCGCGACGCAGTTCAACTTCATAGTACGCACCGTCGCATGGAGGCTGACCTGCGGGAAGCGCTACAGCTTGCCTATCTTCTGTGACAGCCTGAAATGTTGTCTGTAATTGCGCTTGCAACATCCGTCCGTGTTCTTGACGGATGCGTGGGGCGTGTCCTTGCCCTATATTTTGCGGAGGAGAGCTGTACTCGACGGCTGTTGCTGTGCCAGAAATATCAAAGTGTTTTTTGTCGAATACGTTAGGCATGATATCCCGTTAAATGCCGGAGAACGCTTTGTGCATCTCTTGCCTATATTCCAAGCAACGCAGGAGCTGTTCTGTTGTAACTACTTTCTTTTCATCAAGAATTGCGTTTTTCACAGCCTCTTCTGCGGCACGCACAATCTCAGCTTGGCTGAGCCCTGTGACTGCTGGAAGAATTTTAGTCCATGAAAGACGGCCAGCCTTAAAAGGCTTCAATGCGGAAGTGATGATTCTCTTCACGTCTGCATCCGAAGGAAGCTCGAACGCCAACACAGTATCAAAACGGCGTAAAAGCGCCTGATCAAGTAAATCAGGGTAGTTGGTTGCGCCAACAACTAAGCTGTCAGTCCCATTTTCCTCTTCCATATACTGCAAGAAAGAATTCAGGACCCTCCTCATTTCAGCTACATCATTAGTGGCATCACGCTTGCCACCAACTGCGTCAAATTCGTCAAACAAGTAAACGCCACGTCGCTTAGCCGTTTCATCGAATACAAGGCGTAACTTAGCTGCTGTTTCCCCCATGTAACGAGTAATTAGCGCCTCTAGCCTTATGACAAACAGGGGCAGCTTAAGTTGACCTGCTAACGCTTCAGCAGTCATGGTCTTACCAGATCCGGGAGGTCCTAAGAATAAAACGCGGCGGTTTGGGGTTTTGCCATGCTCTCGCAACCAGTCTCGTCGCATTTGCTGACGCACAAGGTCTTCAAGACGTTTAGCCGACGCTTTATCAAGCACTACATCCTTGAGGATGTAACGTGGTTCTTTGAACTCAATAATACTCTCAAGGTCGCCTCGTGGTTGGGCGAACTGTATTGGAACATTAGCTTCTCTGTTTGAACGAGCATCAGCAACTGCGGACCTTAAATCCTCAGCCACAGAACGACGTCCTTGGCGTGCTTCAGAGGCCGCGATCTGCAAGGCAATAGAATAGAACTGATCGTCGTCGCCTTCAGCGCGACTCCTCAGCATTGCCAGTATTTGCCTTGCGTTAGACACAGCTCACCTACCATTTATCCAATCAAGAATCGTGTGTGAGTAAAAATAGCATGAACAATCAAGCACACACGAAAAACTATCAACTCCCTAAGAACGTAGGCAGCATAGAATATATATGATCATTTGCAGATAAAAGTCCAATTATGTTGATTGTCATTTGCCATCAGAATTGCGGTTACCGCTCGGCGTAGCGCTTATGCATCCTTAACATCTGAATAGGTGCACAGCCCAAGGCACTTGATTTGGCCAGGGGCTTTGCCCAGGTGGTTGCAATGTGCTTGAAAAGCAAGCCTTCGGCTTGTTTATCTTGCTCACGGGCGTTGAGTGGAAGTTGACTGCAGAGCAAATTCTCAGCTTCTGACTTATCGAGATAGATTTTGATGTTTTCTTTTGCGCGACTGGCGGCCACATAGATTTCATTTCGTTTCATATTAGCCTCTGCCAGCACAAACGCCGCATCAACCGTTGCACCTTGAGCACTATAGACCGTTGTTGCATAGGCATGGGCTATTGGGGCTCGCCCCTTATTGTCGGCAATATCATTGCTATTAAATCTGATCTCTCGCTCCCCAACCTGAACTGTTAAGCGTGGCCAATTCTCCCTCTGTTCAATCCGCTTCACCGTTCCAAGCGCGCCGTTGATCACGCCCAGATCATCAATACGTTTTTTGAATAGGATCTGTTCTCCGACAGCAATGGGAAGTTCCTGAGCTTCGCTTTTGCCATTTTGCACTCGCAACACACAAGCATCTTGCCCCAGTCGATTTGCTGCCTGCTGCTGTTCGCGGATTCCGGCGTTGAGTGCTCTGACTTGCACATTAGTTTGCGCCAAAACCATTGCTGTCTTCTCAGGGTTTGTCAGCTTGAACAATTGCCAATCCTGAACTGCTTGTTTGGTTGCGGCATCGCTGTTGGCGCACCAATGCAGGCAGTTATGTTCCTGGAGCGCCTGCATCGCCTGCTCGGATCGCCCCAATGATAAATTACTAACCATTTGCCGCGCCCATTGATCTTTCTGGCGAACAATCGTGTCAATTCGGGCAACACCAGTCTGCTCAGCAACAAGCCGCAAGCCAGGCCCAGCTCCGATGGCCTGTAACTGTCTCTGATCACCAGTGAGTATCAGCTTGGATTTCGCTTCATTGGCAACCTGTAAGACCTTCAACATTTGACGAGATGATAACAGCCCAGCCTCATCGACGATCAACACAGTCTTATTATCCAAAAACAGCTTTCCTGCTTTTGCTTCAGCTAACCAGGCGTCGGTCGCTTTTGACAGCACACCAAGCTCATCTCCTAACTGATTAGCCATACGCCAAGCCGTTGACGTACCAATCACCCGATACCCCTGATCTTGATAAATAGCAGCGACAGTTTTCAGAGCATGGGTTTTACCTGCCCCGGCTGCTCCCTCTAAGACACAGACATCAGATTTTTCCGTTACAAAGCGAACTGCATCTGCCTGTTCTTCAGTCAAGCTGGCACCTTCAATGTGGCGTGAAACGGCCTTCTCAGATATTTTATGCTGCTGCCTTAGTGATCCTGACTGGGCAAGACGAACGACTTCGCGCTCTGTAGCAATCATTTCACGCGTTGAATAAATCCGCTGCCCTTGGGTATCTGCGCCAAGCTCCACCACATGATCTGAAGTCATGAGCTCAGCTACGGCACTTTCAACATCTTCAACACGCAAACCCACACTCAATGCATGCTCTGAAACAACACGATAGAGTTGTGACTTGGTGAATACAGCTTCATGCTCTGTCAGTTGATCGGCCACTGCATCCAGATCAATTGGTTCAGGCATATCTTCTGTGCATTCACACATCACATTGGAAATGACAAAACCAAGCTGCTCTACTTCTTCCTGCCAGCGTTCATGTCTCTGTTCTGCAGTTTCAGTCTGCATTGACTTAGACCGTCGGGTACCCAATGTGATGTCGGCGGCAAGTGCAGGAGCATCTTGGCTCTCAAGTCCACGCGCTCCGAGTGCTGCTGTGATTTCAGCCCGCCGAGAACTGAAGTGCTGCCGCACATCTTCGGAAACACCCTTGATCTCAAATAGCCCCTTCTCATCCACCTCAACATCAAGGCCAATTTGTTTCTGAAGTTGATGTGCTAACTCCGCGCGATAGAGAGCGCCTGCAGCCATCTTCCAACGAAAGAACTGCCGTCCATCCAGAGCTCCCCAAGTCCCATCTTCTCGTTCTGCAAGATTGAAAATCACCGCATGGGTATGAAGCTGTGGATCGCTCAGCAAAGATCCATCCTCACGCAACGTTGGCCGAGCTTCACCATGCTGGAAGGTCGCCCCTATCAATGCTACTTGCTCTAAAGTCTTCCCGCCTTTACCCCGCCGAGCAAACGCCGCTTGATCATTAAAGACATCTAAAGCGGAGCGCACTGCCTGTTCTTGAGCATGTTCAATAGATGCCCGAAGTTCTGGCTCTGCAACGGCCCACAGTACAGAAACAGATTTAGGTGCGGAGAATGTCAGATCGTACCCGCCAACACGGTTTTCCTTCAGACCGTGATTATTGACGGAAAGCTGCTGTCCATCGGGCGAATAGCCAGAATGTAGCTTTTGAAAGACCTGCGCCTCGATCTCAGCACCATGTCCCAGACCAAATGAACAATCCGGCATATACCATCGACCAACAGGCTCTTTGCCCTCCGTGTAATAACTAGACTGTTCATTGAGATAATATTCGGCAGATGTACCAACGCCGACCGTACAGACCATTTTCGACCTCCATAAAATTTGGGAGGTCTTTCAAGTTGCACACATATTTACCCAAGGCACGAATTAAGAATTAAGCGATAATTCTTAATTCATAATCTCCCTGCATGGGAGGTGCACAGGTGTGGAGGAAACAAAGCGAAGCGTTTCTTTTTGTTGCGCTTTGCTGCTTTGAGTGAGAGCATCAGCTCTATGGACAGAAAAAAAGCAGAACGAACAGCTAAACTAATCGCTGATCAGATCAACGGACCATTGGGTCGAGTACCAATGGAACGAGTTTTTGCACAGCATTTAGAATTCTTTGAGGAGCTTAAAGCTCTAGGCGCAACCTGGCCTCAGATTGCCTCCCTGCTGGACGAAGCAGGCATTCGCCGCAAAGACGGCAAAACCCTCACAGCAGCGCAATTACGGGCAACAATCTCCAGATTGCCAAAACCAAAACAAGAAGTACAAACTACATCTTTGCAAAAGGAAGAAAAACCAGTCCGAAGACCTAACAAACAGCACGACATGCAAAAAGAAATTGACACGCCAGATACGTTACGCAACAGAATGAAACGCGCCCAAAAGTCCAGACCATAGGAGCAAACTATATGGATCAGTTTTTTGATTTATGGCTTGGTATGCTCAACGTCATATTTCTACAAGTCCTACCAGAACTTATGTTACTAGGTCTGGCACTGTCCCCACTCTCGCTGATATTTAGTGCTATTTACTTCCTACCTCCCTACCTTGCTCTCCGTAAGGAACTTGGCAAAGATGAGTTGAATAAACATAAACTAGCTTTCGGCTTAGGATCTGCTATTGCCACAGACTTTGAAAAATGGACTGTTTACATCGCTGTAAGGCAAGAAAACATCTTCAAGCCTATCGTGCTTCCGTTGCATGCCCCTCTCATTGATTTCACAGATAGATATTGGCTTGCACAAACAGACAAACGTGGCAGACCTTCAGGACAAGGACATAGGGTTACTATCCTTACAAGGTTGTACGGTCTAAAAGAAATTAACCTGGATTTTCCTTTGGCATTTATGGCTAAACTATGCCGCGACTTAATGGCAGAGTTTTCTCAATATTATCAAGCGCATGAATTTGAACAGCTGGCAAAGCTTGAGAATGCAGATGCAGGCGCGGAAAAACAGCCCGAAAAGACAGCTTCTGATATAGCAGAAGCCTCTACTAAAAATTCGCGCACAAAAAAGCAGTTTATTTCAGTCACACAAATACGAGAGTATGCAGTCAATATATTAGGCTGCAAACCTGAGGACATGAAACTGCCAAGTGTGAAAAAACGCGCTCGCTTAAAAAAAGTTAATCGCGCTCTCTATAAAAAATTCTACATGAATCCTGACTTTTATATGAACTCCGAACAAGCACCAGCTGATGACAAACTGATAGCTGAGGCTCTAGCTCCCATATATGCAAAATCCAACTCAGAATATAATGGTACAAATCAGGATGGCTACACGATTGGAACTCTGAAGAGCAATCTTTCAAAGGACATTAAATACCTAAAAAAGATTCTGAACGGAAAATTAAGCGTTAAGAATTAAGCGTTAACGCTTAATTTTTCACGAATAATCAGACCTCTGTCAGCCTAGCTCCACGTTCCCAACACGTGGAGTTTTTCATGTCACACCCATTTTTACACATTACAGCCTCTGGCAAAGGCGGCATCGGCAAAACAGTGTTAGCCCAGACCATTGCCGAACTGCTCGAGCTTAACGGCTTACCGCTTTCCATCTTCCAACTTGATGACCAGCAGCGACTTGAGAAGTCCCTTGGCCAAGATGTCGTCACCCTCGACATCCAGACCTTAAAGCGGTCCCGCCGAGACCCTTCAGTCATCACCAAAGTCTTTGATCCTCTCTATGCCGGGATTGAGGCCCTACCCCACAGTCAGCAGTCCTTACTGCTTGACGTTGGCGCCACACAGATTGGCAACCTGATCGACTATGCTGGACTAATTGACCTAGAAGAAGACCTACAGCTTTTCGGCATTACAGGGTTTGTTTTTATCCCCGCAGTCGCCGAGCCAGAAAGCCTCAGTCAAGCCAAACGGGCCTTAGAGCTCTTTCAAGAGACTTTACCGTCTCTAACTCCTGTGTTCGTGGAGAACACCCGTGATGGCAAGCTGGATAACCTGTCTTCTGCGTCACAAGCCGGACAGATCTATGCAGAAGAGTTGTGCCCAGCCCTGCGCAATGTCACCAGCATCACCATGCCACTGATTGAAGGCGGTTCCTGGCGACCTTTCGAGCAGAATCACTGCCGCATCATGTCCGCTGGCATGATGGATATTCCAGAGATCATGCAACTGACAGGTCTGACGCGACCTGAGGCCAAGCTGGCCCGTGGTGACGTCCTCGCCTTCTTTGCAGAGATGGAAGATGAACTCAGCAAGATCCTGCCATTTGGTGAAGGAGATGCCCAATGAGCCAATCCATCTCTGAACTCACCAAACAAGCGCAGAAGATCCGAGAACAAGGACAACGGGAGCTTTTAAAGCAACTGAAGCAGAAGCGCCCCTCTGAAGTCCATACACTTGATGCAACCCAAATTGCCCGCCTCAGCCCTGAGCAACGGCAAGAACTCTTTACCCATATTGCCAAGAGTTACGTCAGCCCCAAGGCCAATCAGAACCGTATCAAACCCTACCAGAAGCAAGGATGGCCTCGCCGTCTATGGCTGCGCCTCCCCGTACTGATACGAAGCCAAGTGGCAGGACTTCTAGCCGCCAGTCTTCTGCTCAGCCTGAGCGCCTATGCACTCAGCCATGAACATGCCATCCGCACCTCTTCCTTTGCTTATAGCGTCTTCTATGGAGGCTCCCAATGAGCACTTCTCTTCCCCATAAGCTCCGCAAGCCCAAAGCACCTGCCATTATTGCCGGCACTCTTTGCGCCTGTATGACAGCACCCATTGCCTACGAGGCCCTGTTTAACCTTCACCAGTTGTCCGCATGGTATCAGAACCGTGTATATGACCTGGCGTTACCTTGGGTCATTGGTGATCTTGCCAACACAGCTTCCTATACGCTTTCCCAGCGGGTCTTCTTAAACCTTCCCAATGTTTCGGGAGTACCGGGAGCTCTGCTTGATCGATTGCAAGAGCTCCACCTGGTCCTGCCGCTCCTGCTACGTTTCGGATTCATGGGCGGCACCATAGCCGGAGCTGTCTATTGTGCGGGGCGATATGTCCATAAACGTCAAGAAGCACAAGACGGCTTCACCCACATTCGTGGGCGCCAACTTCTCAAGGGCAAAAAGGCCATTAAAGCCGCCAGCAAGGCCCAATCTGAGAGCATCAAAACCTCCGGCAAGGGCATCTGCATTGCCCCTAAGGTTCCGGTCAGCCTTGAGACCGAGAGCAAGCATATGCTGCTTGTCGGCGCATCCGGTGGCGGTAAGACCCAGATCATGAAGTCCTGGATCAGTCAGCTTTTACGTTCACGCGATAAGATGATCATCCATGACACCAAGGGGGATGTTACCGCTAGTTTCCCAGACCATAACTTCATTCTGCTCGCACCCCATGATAAGCGCACTTGGGCATGGGACATTGCTGCAGATTGCCAAGGTCCGGCTGCCGCAAGGGAACTGGCGGCACGCTTAATCCCTGAAGGCAAAGATCCAACATGGAGCAACGGTGCTCGTCAGATCCTAACTGGGCTCATCATTTGGCTTCAACGTCAGGAGCATTGGTCATGGAATGACTTACGAGATATTGCCTTTGCTGATCCCCAAAGGGTACGCACGATCTTGGATAGCGCCTATCCAGAAGGTGCCCGCTATATTGAGATTGAAGACACCACAGGCGCTCCCAACAAGACCTCATACAGCTTTCTGGTCTCCATGTGGTCAAGTGTTGGCGCTCTGGTCTGCCCCTTGGCCGAGGCCTGGGGCAATACACCAGCAGATAGGCAGGTTTCTCTTCGGGAATGGCTCAGCGATGAACATACACAACACCGCACTCTGATCTTCCAACGCTCCGCCCAATTTCGGGAACTGTCAGAAGTCTGGATTGGTGCCGCCGTTCAACTTATGGCCAACTTTGCAGCCAGTGCCGAGTTTGGCGAGAGCCGTTCTCGCCGCATTTGGCTTATGCTCGATGAGTTTGCCCAACTGGGTAAGCTCAAAGGGTTTCAGCAGTTTCTGGAGGTTGGTCGCTCTCGTGGCATCCGCTGTGCTCTCGGCATGCAGGATCTGGAACAGCTATCAGAACTCTACGGTAAAGAAGCCCTTGGGACTTGGCTCAATACCATTGAGACCAAGATCATCTGCAAGATGAACGCAGGCCCATCAGCCAAGAAGATTTCGCAAGACCTTATTGGCGAACGTGAAGTGTCTTGGACTGAGCAAACCAAGACCCACACACCCGGTAACATTTTTGATAACCGCCAATCGACCGAGAGCACCAACACCCAATACCGCACGAACACCATTCCTGTCATCTTGCCGAGCCAATTGGAAGACGACCTTGGGCTTCAAAGTGTGGATGGCGTTCTCAAAATCAAAGCCCTGATGCTATCGAGCGGGGGACTCTACCAACTGAACTGGCCCCTAACCCATTGGCCAGAGCTGCGCCCTGCCTCTCAACCCGCCGATTGGGTTCAAGGCTGAGGCTCCTCATCCTATGGCAAACCAGAACACATATTCTGGCTCCAAAGCCCCTAACACCGCAGAGACTGCGGTGTTGGAACTGGTGCGCCTCCTTGCGCGCCAAGCCGCTCAAGACCTATGGGCGCAACAAAACGCAACAGATCCCCTTGACAACTCGGCTTCTGAAGATTCTACTTTTCTGGATTCCAGATCAGAGAAGCGGTAGGAGCTAAGCCATGCGAGCGGTGATTTATGCCCGGTACTCGTCGGACCAACAGCGTGCGGCTTCCATTGAGGACCAGATCCGGGTCTGTACTGATTATGCCAAGACTCACGGCTTCACCGTAACCAACACCTACACAGATTATGCCTTAAGCGGCGCCACGACCAACCGCCCCGGCCTGCAGTCTCTCCTGCAGGATAGCCAGCGCGGCACATATGATATCGTCCTCGCAGAAGCACTGGATCGCGTCTCCCGTGACCAAGAAGACATTGCCGGGATCTATAAACGGCTAAATTTCCAGAACATCAAGCTCATCACTTTAGCCGAAGGCGAGATCAACCAGCTTCATGTTGGCCTTAAAGGCACCATGAACAGTCTGTTTCTGCAGGATCTTGCCGACAAGACCCGCCGTGGCATGCGAGGCCGTCTCGAACAAGGCAAAAGCGGCGGCGGCAACGCCTATGGCTATAAGGTTATTCATACCCCACAAGCCGATGGAACCATCGACCGTGGTACCCGTGAGATCATCCCCGCAGAAGCAGCCATAATTACAGAGATCTTTGAGCGCTATGCCAACGGCATGAGCCCACGCGACATTGCCAAACACCTTAACGACCGCGGCATTCCCGGCCCGTCCAGCAAAACGTCTAAGAACAAAGGTTGGGGCCAATCGACCATCAACGGCAACGCATCGCGCGGCACAGGCATTCTCAACAATGAACTCTACATTGGTCGACTGATATGGAACCGCTTGAGCTACCGTAAAGATCCCGAGACTGGCAAACGGGTCTCCCGCCTCAATCCAGAGAGTGAATGGCACATCACCGATGTGCCTGAACTGCGCATCATTTCAGACGAGTTATGGCAACGAGTGAAGGATCGCCAACTATCTGTGAAGCGTGGCCCCAATAAAACCACGGAGGCTCCATTCTGGGACCGACGCCGCCCAAGGCATCTTCTGTCTGGTCTCGTCACCTGTGGCTGCTGTGGTGGCGGCTATACCGCTGTAGGACGAGATTATCTTGGTTGCGCCTCTTCTCGTAACAAAGGAACCTGCGACAACAAAGCCACCATTAAACGCGGCCAACTGGAAGACATCATCCTTGATGGTCTACGTAATCACCTGATGGACCCGGAATATTTCAAAGCGTTCTGCGATGCGTTCACTCAGGAGCTCAATGCCCTAAACAAAGCCAAGCAAGCCCAGCGGCACCAAAAGGAAGCCGAACTTCACAAAGTGGAACGGCAACTAGGAAAAGCCTTAGATGCTATTACTGAAGGCCTGTATTCCCCTGCCCTCAAAGACCGCATCCATAATCTGGAAGCTCAGAAGGTTACTCTTACTGCTGAACTAGCTAATACACCAGAAGCGGCACCGATCCTGCATCCCAACATGAGTGAACTCTACCGCCGTAAGATCGCCCAACTGACAGATGCCCTGAATGCAGAAGACACTAAGGCCGAAGCCTTTGACCTGATCCGCACACTTATCGACAGCATCGTCCTCACGCCAATGGGCGGTGAGATGAAGGTGGAACTGACGGGCAGTCTGGCTGGGATTTTGAGCCTCTGTTCTACAGCCCAGACAAAGAAAAAGGTCGGCGGCTTTTCAGCGGACGACCTTTGTTCGGTAAAATTGGTTGCGGGGGCCAGATTTGAACTGACGACCTTCAGGTTATGAGATAGCACACCACCATTATCATACACATACACTTAACACGTACAGACCTCATAACACGTTTATTTAGTTAGGTTTAATACGCTGCTATCTATCACACAGCATCACTAATTATCTTGCAATTTCACCCCTATCGCTTCCATAATGCTTCCACACTGAATTATGGAAGCATGTCATGGCGAGTGAGTTCAAGAAAATCACTAAGCGCGTAGTAGACACCTCTCCCGCCCCAGACAAGGGCGAGACATGGGTACGTGATACAGAGCTAACAGGCTTCTCTTTGCGCATCCTCGCCAGCGGGTCCAAAACCTATCAGGTTCAATACAGGTCCGGAGGCGCAACCCGGCGCATTTCACTCGGCAAGCATGGCGTCATTACATGCGACGAAGCCCGGACAGAAGCCAAAGCCATTTTAGGCGATGTTAGCCGAGGCAAAGATCCATCTCTTGACCGCGCCACTTACCGAAGCTCTCCAACTGTTGCAATAGTGTGTGAACGATTCATGTCCGAATACGTTCCCGCGCACTGCAAAGACAGCACCGCTAAAGAGTACCGCCGCAACATTGATCTTTATATCAAGCCCGCCATGGGAACCCGAAAGGTTGCCGACATCACCCGCACTGACATCGCAAAGCTCCATCAAGACCACTGCCACAAGCCTTATCAAGCCAATCGCAACCTTCAAGTTCTGTCCGTGATCTTTAACCAGTGCGAGGTTTGGGGTTTCCGTGGCGACGGATCCAACCCATGCCGCCACGTCAAGAAATACCCGGAGAACAAGCGAGAACGCTTCCTCAGCCCAGAGGAAGTACAACGACTATTTCAGACACTAGATGAATGCGAGCGCGACGGAAGCGAAAGCAAATCCATATGCACCGCCATTCGCCTTCTGGCTCTGACAGGTTGCCGTCTTGGGGAAATACAAACCCTGAAATGGGAATACATCATAAGCAATAGCTTTAGACTTCCAGATTCAAAAACTGGGGCAAAAACAGTCCATATTGGACAAGCTGCATTAGATGTGCTTGCAAAGACAAAGCGGATTGAAGGCAATCCCTATGTGATTACAGGCAAAAAAGAAGGGCAATATCTGACAGATTTTCAGAAACCGTGGCAACGGATCCGAGAGAAAGCAGAACTTGAAGGCGTCCGCATTCATGACTTACGCCACACTTATGCATCCTTTGGCCTTGCAAATGGGCTTAGCCTCGCTGAAATTGGAAAGCTCTTAGGCCACAGCAGCACCCAAACTACGGCTCGCTACGCACACCTTGCTGAAACCATCGCACAAGAAGCCGCCGAGAAAATAGCAGGGGCAATTTCAACATCAGTGCAATCAATTAACGCACCTCAACTAACCTGATAAATACTCGAGAACAGAAGCCTCAGCAGCATTTCTCATTCTGCGTGCACGAACATTTCCAACCATCCACGCTTTTTTAAGTTGCTCTTCAGAAGCCTCAAGAACATCTCCAACCGTAACTAAAGACAACTCCCTAAGCTTGCACTTCAACCAAGCAGAAATATCCAAAACATCAATTGGCTTATTTAGCTGTTCAGAAAGAGCCAACCCATTTGATTGGGACGGGATGCCCTTTGAAACCTCAATCAACTCGGAGAAAACAGCTCGTCCCGCCCCAAATTCTGTCATCCTCCTCGGAGTCAACCCCTTTGCAATAGAAAAGGAGGTCTGTGCCGGCGTAGTTTCTTGAGAAAACAAGCACCCTAAATTAACAATATACCTTGTGCCAATCTCTGAACGAGTAGCCTTAATCCCAACAGAATGCTCAGAAATTATACCTGTATAACAGAGCACCCTAAGTGCTTCTTTAGCTATCTCAGGTGCATCACGATGAATCCAGATATATGTAGAGGTTCCTTTGCCGTCCAATAAGTATGAGTCATTTTTGCTTTTTAATTCGGGGAGAACATAGTTTTCAATAAACTTGCGCCCCCAGTCTACTACCCCCCTATGACCCAAATATTTTTCTGCAAGTAGAGAGTGATCCGACCAAACATCAGAACGATAAAACTCGCGGATTACAGAGTTAATCTGGGAAGAATTCATCAAGGGAGCCATGCCGACAGTCTTAATCAAAAGCCTAGGATTACCAGTTGCAGCATAAGCAAGAACCGCAAAATTCTGCCCATTTTTTGCAATATTTTTCAGAATACTGCTATCCGCCTGCTTCTCAATAATTTCACGCATTTTGTCAACGTACTCATCTTCAAGTACATTCCGCTCGACATATAGCATTGTTGCATCGTGAGATACTTGGAAAGTGTCACCAAAACTCGTCACCCCCGGATAAACAGCAGCATTACATGTTATGCAATAACTCCGTAGGTCCCTAAAAAGGGTAAAAAATTGCCTCTGCTGTTCTGGGACAAAAATATGAGCCGCTTCATCAAACAGAAGAACAAACCTTTTTACATTAAGCTCCTCTGATAAATCCTCTACGGCTTCTTTAAAGCTTTCAACATCAGGAATCTCGTGCGCACAAATATGGACGCCCGGTTCCTTCCAACTCATCTCATATTGTTCCGCTATTTTCTCTATAGCGGTCTTTGATGCATCAGTAGCTTCTGAAGAGCCGGCAAGAAACCTAGCTGAAGCCTGTGCCCCCCCGAACAACCCATGCTTTTTTAGCGTCCTCAGCATCACCGAGCAAATGCGCGCAAGCATCCAGTGCTTAAATTGCTCAGGATCATTAGACTGAAGAAGTGAGCTTTTTACAAAACTTATATAAACAGGCACAACTCGCTGTGCTTCAAATTCTTCCCAAAGTTCCCACTCAGCAACACGCAATAAAAAAGATTTTCCGACCCCCCTACTACCTACTAGTATGCTAGGGTTTCTATTTTTAAGGGCGTCAACAATATTTCTATCTTGCTTGCTATCTACATAAAACTCATGAATATCAGACGGACGAATATCTTCTGTTCTATAAAAAAAATCAGACATAATTTATTTCCCGTATAATTCCTGCACACACCCAATATGCCCAAAATAATCAAGCACAATGTGCTCAATTTTTTCACTCCCTCCCTTTGACAAGTGAGGGAGGTATCGCCCTGTAAATGCAAACATCAAGCACAACCGAACTGTTTCAGCCCTGTCAATCCAATTAACAACCAGATCAGTATTATATTCTAACGCTACACTAGGTTCCAAATGTGTATGGTAGTTGCCATGAACGAACTCTGAACACTCCCTGTATACAGTCTCTGATAACTTCCGATACTGATTAGCATAATTTTCCATCCCAGGGAAAAACGCTGAGAGAAATGATTTTGCAAAAACACCTTTATTTGCGTCGACAAGTGCAGCCCACGTAATATCTTGGGCGTTCGCCACCCATTTATGGTACTCAATTTCATGTGCCGAAAAATATACAGCCGCCAGTGATTGCTCAAAAAACAAACGCAAACTTATGTAAGCATGCCGGTACATGCCGCTCGAAATAGCCAACAAAGCATACTGGTACTCAGAAATCCCCATCCGCAATAAAGTGCTTTCGGGCCGTTCTTCTACTACATCTTTGAGTAGTTCGATTTCCTCAATTGCATTATGTGATGATAGAAAACGCTCCCATGTGGCCGCATCATCAAATAGTTGACTAAAGAAATCACAACTACGCTTTTGCAGATTAACATAAACCTTAGAAACATCCATTTCAGCGCCCTATGCAACTAATAGCAAACCCTATTAACCTATAACATAAGATTTTCTAGATCACACTCGCATAGATCGCAAAAGCGCCAAAAGGTGCCAAAAGTCTTAATTTGAGGACTTCTGGCACCTTTTGTCAGTTTTGGCAACGGGTATGGCGGTCATAACAGGGCCGGATTGACCTCCCAATCCCCTTTCTTGCGGCCTCCTGTGGCTTGGTTGAGTGGCCTGACCCAATCGGCTTCTTCCAGCACATACAGTGCATCACGCACTTTCTCCGGTCGATCTAATCCGGCAAGTTTGACGGTCCGATACATCTCCCGCACGTTGACCCGCCCCGGCCTGTTGGCTTTGATCCATTTTGCCAGTGTTGCCGCACCCTTTTCCGCCTGAGGCAAGCTGGCATCGCCATAACAGCGCCGTGCCATGGGCTTAAAGTACGCATCCACAAGCTCAATTGCGCCCTCAACTATAACCTTAGACATTTCATGCGGAATAACCCGGCTAAATCGCGCCGCATGCAGCATTTCCAGCACAAGCGCCAAGCGCAACACCATGCCCGGCATTTTGCCCCACCAACTGGATAACGCGCCTTCCGGCTCATCCTTCACATGCTGCACTCGCCAATCCTGAAAGACATCTGCCGCTGCATTACTCAGCATCACAACACCCGGCTTTAATCCGCCTTCCACCTGTTGCTGCAAAGACAGGCCATCCAGCCACTTGAACGCTTCATAGGCTTCTGCATCACCCATCACCGCCTTCGGGCGCATTGGCGGCAACGCAACAGGCCAGACATACAAGAACCGTGCGGTTAATCCGTCATCATCGCCACTCATCAACAGACTACACAAACGATCCGGCTGAATGCCGCCAATGATAGACGCGCCCATATAGGGGATGGTCACGCTCTCGCCGCCATTACGCGCCCGATCAATAGTGAATGACCTTGCGCCGAAAGCTTCCAGCCAGAACGCCCGATCTCCGCCCTGCCCGCCTGCATAGCGATTGAAGTTGCCGATCCATGCCGCCAACTCGTCACGCTGCACCAACAAACCCTTGGGCTGATTGACCAACAGCCGCGCCAAAGCCTCCGGCGTTGTATCCGCCACCATCAAGCGGGGAGCTTGCGGCTTATCCGGCTCCCGCGCTCCGTCCGGCATTTTCGGCGCGGGATAGCCTTCTTTGACCGCGTTTTCCACATCCTTTTCCCATTGCCTACGCACATGGTTTGCCGCCAATACATCCGACTCGTACTGTCCGGCTTGTTCATCGGTTTCAGCGCGTTTTTCACTCTCGATCTTGCGTAACAGAGAGACGACCGGATCCATTGCCGGACTTTTGCCACTGGATGGATTGCCCACCAAAGCCAGCCACAGAAACGCGGGTTCGCTCCATCCCTGCCACGGCATAATTCTGTAGCTGTTACCAATCAGGACAGAAGATGCAGCCAGCACACTTGCCGCCACATAATCCACAGGCGCACCACATCCCTCAGCCTTGCCCGCAATCCATTTGGACCAGAACGGGCCGAACAAACACAAAGGCAATTCCGGCGGCTTGGTGCGCGGATTCAATACGGATAGATCCGGCTTTTGCCATTCATGTGCAATGTATGGAGGCGGCGCAGCAAACAGATCCAGCGGTTTTCCGGGAGTCATGTTCTGTGGTGGCTTGGAGACATAAGGAACCGCCTCTTTAAGCAATGTGGTGATATCTGTCTTATTTGCCCCTGCTTGCACCGCATCCGCCGCATCCCACCCCTTCGGTAATTCTGTAAACGGATCTCCGGTCATGCCTATCAGGGCATCATGCATGGCTTCATGGGGAATATGGAGCAGACTGCTCACGCCAACTGCCTGCAAGTTCACGCCCAAAGCATGGAGATATTTCTCTCCGGCCTCATCCGCATCAGGCCAGATCACCACATCACGGCCTTTTAATGGGCTAAGGTCGGTTTTCGCCACACCATTGCACCCACCGAAAGCCGTGGTCGCCAATACCCCCAGATCATTCAGAACATCAGAGCATTTCTCGCCTTCAACCAGCACTACGGGTCCCGGCGTACAAGCCAAAGCATCCAACCGATACAGCGGACGTACTTCCGGCGCTTTCCATTCTCCGCGCACGACATCATAAGGCCGGAACTCTTTCTTCTGGCTTTTGGCACCATTTGGCGCTTTTGCCCCGGCTTCATACCGGAACACAGCCACCAGAGGCTTCCCGTAGGAGTCCCGATATACATAACGTGCATCAGGACAGCCAAGCTGCGGATGAGAGATAGGAAGGACCACATCAAGCGCCTTAACACTCCCCATAAGTCACCCCCAGATATTCAGCGAGGTCTTTTGCCGCTTGCGACTGCTTGCAGCGTTGCAGATACGCCACAAGGCTAATGGGATCCCCGCCACACTCCCCCGTGGCAAAGTCTGCCCATTTACCGGACCGTAGATTGATGCAGAAAGAACCGGGGTGACTGTCCGCACGAAGTGGATTGCGCACCACATATTCATGCCCCTGCATTCGACCACCCGGAAGCCAACGGCTCAGAAGTTCCGGAAGAACCGACAAGGCCACCCGATTGATTTCCGGATACTCCGAAAGTTTCGGGAATGTCGGTCCGGAACTTCCGGAAGTTCCGGAATTTTCAGCATAGCCGCGCCCGAACCGTCCGGAAGTTTCGGTTCGGATAACCCGGACAGTTCGAAAGGACCGCCCGAAGGTTTCGGAATGTCCGGTCCGGAAGTTTCGGGCATCTCGATGGTCGTTTCTGGAATATCCGGACATCTCAGATCTCCCCAATGTGTTGGGAGGTCGAGGCCACCAACCGCTCATTCGCCCATTTCAGCAGTTCACGGCGACGATAGCGGATAGAGCGGGCAGAAACTTTTACAAACTTCGGACCGCCACCCTTCAAGCGCCAGCTTTGCAAGGCGCGAGGGGTATAGCCGATAAATGCAGCGGCTTCTTTTTCTGTCAGATTGCGATCCAGAAAATCCGGATCACGTTGCAGGGTGTCTTTGTACTGTTCATCTAATGTCATTGTTAATCATCCATCGTGGTTGTTTACGATGGTTCACTAACTTAAACACATTTGCTGGCTTGTCAGTTCATTGCACTGGCAACAATTAAGCGTCAAAAATGCGGTCAATTGTTGTTAGTGATTTTCCTTGAACGCCCTGCGCTCCTTGATTTCTCGCCGCATTGCGGTCTTTATCTGCTCATCTGGAATATCATCGACAGGCTCTAAAAGTGCCTTGGTGAAGTCATACGCATCGGTAATGCCCTGCCCCTCATAGGCATCAAACGTAAATTTACGGCCCAGATCATATTCCCAGAAGTTCGCAATATTCGATATAGCGAGGGATAGCCCTTCATTCTTATATCTTCCGGCCTTTGACTTCAGGCGTTCAATGCTATCCGCTAGACCACGTTCAAAGAATGTCAGATACCGATCAAACTCAAACCAATAGCAGCCACGCGCACTTAAATTCTTATCAGGATAATCAGCGGGATCGAGTTGCGGATCTAAGTCTCCTGAGAGGACAGCACCCCTTGCAACCTCCATATTAAAATCATGACCACCTTCGGCCTCCAGAACATCACGGAAGGTATTCAGTGCCTTAAGCATACGCACATGCCGGAGGTGCGACTTTTCACGTTCTCGATCCCCAGCAACGAGATCATTCATCAACTTGTAGCGATAAGGGATTTCATAAAGTCGGGTTAGGTTGTGGGTGCCAAAAGCGTCAAACTCAAAATCCTTAGCTAATCGAGCTATAAACTCATCAGGATAAACATCCTTGCTTTCCACATACCCCGGGCCTGTATCATCACTGACATCCCCATCCCAAAGAAGGCTTTCTAAATCAAGTTCTTCACTCATCCAACCCCAACACTGTACAGAGGAATATCTCGCCCTATAAGAGAATTGCTTCCTATTCCTGAATATCTTGCCTAACTAACGTGAAGCCGTTCCCTCCAGCATCCAGCTGGAAGCATATCCGCTCAACATCATCCCTGCTTATAGATAACGCGTTAGCAATTTGACCATAGGTGATAATTTGACCACGCGTCGTTTGTTTTAGCCCCTGCTCATTAATCCAAGCCTCAATGCGCTCACACCAATGCTGCTCAATCTGGGCAACACTGGGGCGTTTGCGCATGATATCTTTGTACTTTAACGATACTGGGTAGACAGCCATACACACTCCCCCTCAATAAATTGTGGAAAGAGAGATTGTAGCGGCGCATCGAGTAGCCTCAAATAAATTATACACCATAAAACCACATATATTACGGCGCGAAGCGCTTCCACCTTGCTTCCACGGCGTTTATGGGAGCGCCAGATTTCGGGCAGCAAAAAGCCGCTATCCTATTGGAATAGCGGCTTAAATATTGGTTGCGGGGGCCAGATTTGAACTGACGACCTTCAGGTTATGAGCCTGACGAGCTACCGGGCTGCTCCACCCCGCGGTTATAGTTATGTGTTCAAGGGAGTGTTTGTATCATAAACAAAACGCCTTAGCGTAGGCTTTGGCGTTTGTATTTATGTTTGATGTGCTGGAATATCATGTAGCGGGCTTTGAAGGCCTGGCAGCGACTTACTCTCCCACACCTTAAGATGCAGTACCATCAGCGCAAAGAGGTTTCACGGTCGAGTTCGAGATGGGATCGGGTGGTGCACTCTTGCCATAACCACCAAGCCATCAAAGCCCGCGTTTTCATAATTTGTGAGAGTATCTGATTTTAAGTTGAGCTTGTTTCTGCAAGGGGATTGAAGCCGATCGAGCAATTAGTACCGGTTAGCTGCACGTATTGCTACGCTTTCACACCCGGCCTATCAACGTGGTGGTCTTCCACGGCTCTGATAGGGATACCTGGTTTTGAGGGAGGCTTCCCGCTTAGATGCTTTCAGCGGTTATCCCGTCCATACTTAGCTACCCTGCGGTGCCACTGGCGTGACAACAGGTACACCAGAGGTATGTCCATCCCGGTCCTCTCGTACTAGGGACAGCTCCTCTCAAGTATCCAACACCTACGGCAGATAGGGACCGAACTGTCTCACGACGTTCTAAACCCAGCTCACGTACCACTTTAAACGGCGAACAGCCGTACCCTTGGGACCTGCTCCAGCCCCAGGATGTGATGAGCCGACATCGAGGTGCCAAACCTCCCCGTCGATGTGAACTCTTGGGGGAGATCAGCCTGTTATCCCCGGCGTACCTTTTATCCGTTGAGCGATGGCCCTTCCACGCGGGACCACCGGATCACTATGACCGACTTTCGTCTCTGCTCCACCCGTCGGTGTCACAGTCAGGCAAGCTTATGCCATTGCACTCAGCAGCTGATTTCCGACCAGCTTGAGCTTACCATCGCGCGCCTCCGTTACTCTTTGGGAGGCGACCGCCCCAGTCAAACTACCCACCACGCAGGGTCCCGGATCCGGATAACGGACCGCGGTTAGATATCAGGAATCAAAAGGGTGGTATTTCAAGGTTGGCTCCACCAGAACTGGCGCCCTGGTTTCAAAGCCTCCCACCTATCCTACACATTCAATCCCTAATACCACTGCGAAGCTATAGTAAAGGTGCACGGGGTCTTTCCGTCTGACCGTAGGAACTCCGCATCTTCACGGAGAATTCAATTTCGCTGAGTCGATGTTGGAGACAGTGGGGAAGTCGTTACGCCATTCGTGCAGGTCGGAACTTACCCGACAAGGAATTTCGCTACCTTAGGACCGTTATAGTTACGGCCGCCGTTTACCGGGGCTTCAATTCAGTGCTTGCACACCTCCTTTTAACCTTCCGGCACCGGGCAGGCGTCGGACCCTATACGTCGTCTTGCGACTTCGCAGAGCCCTGTGTTTTTAGTAAACAGTCGCTACCCCCTGGTCTGTGCCCCTCCACACTGGTTGCCCAATGCAGAGGCCCCCTTCTCCCGAAGTTACGGGGGCAATTTGCCTAGTTCCTTCAACATCGTTCTCTCAAGCGCCTGGGTATACTCTACCAGTCCACCTGTGTCGGTTTCGGGTACGGTCTATACGCTGGAGCTATTTCCTGGACCACATTCGCTGCATCATCAATCCGTTAAGACAATACAACTTACTGCAGTCGTCACTTCCAGCAGGCTCAGGAATATTAACCTGATTCCCATCGACTACGGCTTTCGCCCTCGCCTTAGGAGCCGGCTCACCCTGCGCGGATTAGCCTTGCGCAGGAACCCTTGGACTTTCGGCGACAGAGTTTCTCACTCTGTTTGTCGCTACTCATGTCAGCATTCTCACTTCTGATATCTCCAGCATGCCTCACGGCACACCTTCGCAGACCTACAGAACGCTCCGCTACCACTCTTATCAAAGATAAGAATCCTCAGCTTCGGTGCATGGCTTCAGCCCCGATACATCTTCGGCGCAGGACGGCTATTAGACCAGTGAGCTATTACGCTTTCTTTAAAGGATGGCTGCTTCTAAGCCAACCTCCTGGTTGTTGTGGCCTTCCCACATCCTTTCCCACTTAGCCATGACTTGGGGACCTTAGCTGGAGGTCTGGGTTGTTTCCCTCTTGACCACGGACGTTAGCACCCGTGGTCTGTCTGCCGCGCTCTACTCTGCGGTATTCGGAGTTTGATTAGGTTTGGTAAGGCTCGCGCCCCCCTAGCCCATTCAGTGCTCTACCCCCGCAGGTAATACGCGACGCTCTACCTAAATAGATTTCGCGGAGAACCAGCTATTTCCGAGTTTGATTGGCCTTTCACCCCTAACCACAGGTCATCCCCGTCTTTTTCAACAGACGTGGGTTCGGTCCTCCAGTGCGTGTTACCGCACCTTCAACCTGCCCATGGCTAGATCACCCGGTTTCGGGTCTAATCCTACGAACTATGCGCCCTATTAAGACTCGCTTTCGCTACGCCTACACCTAACGGCTTAAGCTCGCTCGTAAAATTAAGTCGCTGACCCATTATACAAAAGGTACGCTGTCACCCCTCAAGGAGGCTCCAACTGCTTGTAGGCATCCGGTTTCAGGATCTCTTTCACTCCCCTTTCGGGGTGCTTTTCACCTTTCCCTCACGGTACTGGTGCACTATCGGTCGTTAAGGAGTACTTAGCCTTGGAGGGTGGTCCCCCCATGTTCAGACAGGATTTCTCGTGTCCCGCCTTACTCAAGGTCATCACAGCTATCTACCCGTAAGGGACTATCACCCTCTATGGTGCGACTTTCCAGACGCTTCCGGTTTAAACTGTCATAACACTGGGCTGATCCGCGTTCGCTCGCCACTACTAGCGGAGTATCGGTTGATTTCCTTTCCTG
>OY764545.1:987500-1982500 GCA_963668495.1 Rhodospirillaceae bacterium | reverse complement strand
TCATATCAAGACAGTGTACTTTGATACTCCAGATTTTGCCCTGATGCGCTCGGGCGCTGCATTTCGAATTCGCAGCACAGGCAACCAATTCGAACAACATTTAAAGTTATCCGGCACTGCAGAAGGCTGCGTTTTTCATCGTCAGGAATGGCAAGCACCCATATCATCAAACAAACCCGAATTTTCGGCATGGGACGGAGAACCGGCTCAAATTACCGCACCGTTTCAGAACGCACTGTGTCCCGTATTCGAAAGCGATATGGAACGGACAGATGCCCTACTTTGCACGGAGGAATGGGACATTGAGATCGCTGTTGACCATGGTTTCATTCGTGCATTGCAACCAGATGGAAGCATGAAAGATGAAACTCCGCTGGTAGAGGTAGAGCTGGAACTAAAACGCGGCAACCCCATTCATATCTACAAGCTTGCCTTGGATTTATCCACATCCCTACCCTTACGTGCAGGCTGGCAAAGCAAGGCGCAAAGAGGCTTTGAGTTAACGTCCGGCAATCCCCCCCCTGTTTACATGGTAGGAAAACTAAAATCCGACGACGACCTGTCTCATGCGCATGCAATTGCCTCCATCCTTGGTGATGCCCTGACACATTACCTTGCCAATATTCCAAACCTTGAAACTGACGGTGCTGTTGAAGCTGTGCATCAGGCTCGTATCGCCTGCCGACGTATACGCGCTGCACTGCTGTTGGCGACACCGTTTATGGACAGCAAAGAAAACCGGAACATAAGTGAGACTTTCAAAGTAATCGCCAATCATCTTAGCCCCGTGCGAGACATTGATATACTCAGGACCCAGATCATACCTTGCGTGATACATGCGGAAGAAACACCGTTGGACATTCGCCTTGCTTTAGAAAAAACCTGTCTGGAACTCCATAAACGTCGGAACACCATTTTAAGCACGGCCTGCAAGAAACTTCGCAGTTCGGAAATCACACAAGCCATTCTTTTGCTGGCATTACGGATTTGCCAATTAAAGCAATCAGATAATACGGATCGTATTGATTCTTTCGCTTCTTCCCAGATTGAGAAACTGTATCAACCCTTGAAAAAAAGAGAGAAAGCCCTGAGAGCGCAAGATCCACTGGCCTGTCATGAGATCCGTATTGCGACGAAAAAACTAAGATATCTGATCGAATTCTGTGCCGCACTCTATGGCAAAAAGAAGTTGCAAAAGTACGCCAAAACGCTTGCAAAACTGCAAGACACATTGGGTGAAGCCAATGACGTTGCCAATATTCTTGCATTATCGCGGCTTTACGCACCCAAAACCGCAGAATCCAATATGGCAATGGGGGCCGTCTATGGCTGGCACCTACACAGGGCACGCAATAATATGCAAATAGCCCTGCAAGTCTCTTCTGAAATTGAAGCACCGCCAGCCATAAAAAAAGGTAATTCAGAGCTCGATCCACAAAGAAAGTCTAATTAGAGTGGGGAAAATCAATTTTTCTGACATAAAAATGTATTTTTTTCGGAAAAAAACGCAATTTCTGCCAACTCCAGACCAAATTAACCTTAACGCGACAACAAGTTGAGGGCATACTGATTTAAGGGTACGGCTGGCTGAACACAACACTCAGATCGACTCAGCACGCCGAACATAGATTGTGTCCCTGTAAATGAATGCTGTGATTTTGGCATTCGTCATATGTGAGGCATGACGGCGGTATTTTAAGAGTGAGGCTTGAGGTAATGGTTATGGCAACAGTCAAATGGTTTAATCCATCCAAAGGGTTTGGATTTGTTACACAGAGCGATGGCGCACCGGATGCATTTCTGCATATTTCAACTATTGAACCACTAGGTTTTCGCAATCTGCCCCAAGGCGCAGAAATTGATTGCGAGATTGAAGACGGCCCTCGTGGCCTGCAGGTTAAAACAGTGACAGCCGTTCGCAATGCTGAGGCAGACACGCAAGGCAGCGAAGCAGAAGGGACTGTCAAATTCTTTAACTCGACAAAAGGATTTGGTTTTGTTGTCCCCGATAATGGTGGCCCTGATGTATTCGTTCATGCCCGTACCCTACAACAACATGGCATGAATGAACTGGAGCAAGGACAGCGTGTGCGTCTGGTGATGGCGCAGGGCCCAAAAGGGCTTCAGGCTGTGGATGTTATTCCGCTTTAGATTGATTTTCAATTTCGACTCCCTATGGGAATCGGATAAGGCAGCATCGTAAAATGCTGCCTTTTCTTTTTGCTAATAATTATCATTTATCAACTAAAAACAAGGCGATGACGCTATGATGTTACATTTACTCATGAATTTTTAGGTTACATTATTTCATTTTAAGTGTTACAGTGTACCAATTGCTTAAGTTTTCTTGTCATAATTGGCTTTTCCCCTAGCTCAATGCTATTCTGTGCGGTATACCCCACCACCTAGAGTGGGAACACAGAAATTTTTGGCTCATTGTCGGTTCAACGTAAATGGGCGTGGCTAAGACGCACAACACCAACCATTCTAAATCTGTGCGTATTGCCGAAGGGGACGTGCACACCATGAACTATGAAAAGTTCTTCCAAGACCAGATCTCTGGCTTAAAAGCTGAAGGCCGCTATCGCATCTTCACAGAGATCATGCGTCGAGCGAATCACTACCCTGAAGCCGAGCAATTTACACCGGACGGTACCCGGAATATCGTGGTCTGGTGCAGCAACGATTACCTGTGTATGGGGCAACACCCAGACGTCCTGAAAGCCATGCACGAAGCCATCGATCAATGCGGCGCAGGCGCAGGCGGCACCCGGAACATTTCCGGCACCAACCGTTACCACGTCCTGCTTGAACAAGAGCTGTCCGATCTGCACGGCACGGAAGCTTCCCTTTTGTTCACCAGTGGTTACACCGCGAATATGACGACTTTGATGACTCTGGGGGCAACGATTCCCGGCTGCATCATTTTTTCAGATTCCCAAAACCACAACTCTATGATTGAAGGCATTCGCCATTCACGTTCCTCCCGCTTTGTCTTCCGTCATAACGATGTGGCACATCTGGAAGAATTGCTGGCTGCTGCCCCGATTAACGCACCAAAATTAATTGCGTTTGAATCCGTGTACTCCATGGATGGTGATATTGCCCCAATTGAGGCGATCTGCGATTTGGCAGACAAGTACAATGCCATGACCTTCCTTGATGAAGTTCATGCAGTCGGCATGTATGGCCCCCGTGGTGGTGGCGTTTCCGAACGTGACAAACAGGCCCACCGTATTACGTTCATTCAAGGCACACTGGCAAAAGCAATTGGTGTTCACGGCGGGTATATTTCTGGCTCGAAAGCTGCCATTGATTTCATTCGTTCCTTCGGCCAAGGGTTCATTTTCTCCTCCGCCATGCCGCCGACGGTTGCCGCAGGTTGCCGGGCCAGCATTCAGTACCTGAAGGCACATCAGGAAATCCGTGACCGCCATCAGGAACGCGCAGAAACTCTTCGCCAAAAATTGAAAGCTGCTCACCTTCCTGTGATTGTTACGAACAGCCATATTGTCCCCGTTCTTGTCGGTGACGCGACCCGCTGCAAAATGGCAAGTGACATGCTGTTGGAAGATCATGGTATCTATATCCAACCCATCAACTACCCGACCGTACCGCGCGGCAGTGAACGCCTGCGCATTACGCCGACCCCCCTTCATACGGATGCACAGATGGATGCTCTGGTGGATGCTCTGCACGTTGTATGGGGTAAACTTAATCTGAAAAAATCCGCATAATCAGAATCCGCCCAGCGGTTATATGACAATGGCAGGCGCGTAGACTCTTTATTAAGGTCTACGCGCTATTTTTATGGAATGCGTGTGTGCCACGGAAGCGATGAACGAGCAGTCGCCACAGCCTATTCGTTGTTGATTGAACAGTAGAGACGCAAACATTGAAGGTCGCCTCTATGACATTAGAAAAACACAACCGCTATATTCTAAAGGACACAACTGCCACCATTGGCTTTGTGCTCTCGGTTTTGTGTGGGCTCCTATTCACATCATCCGCATATGCAGATCAAGGGATCTGCCTGAACACGACCAAACAAGTCGCACGACAATATAGCCTGCCACAGTATTTGTTGGGCAGCATTGCCCTTACGGAAAGCGGGCGTTGGGATAAGTCCCTTAAGACCAAAGTTGCGTGGCCTTGGACCGTTACTTCTGGCGGCAAAGGCGAATATTTCCAGAACAAAAATGCTGCCATTGCACATGTCCGCAAATTGAAAAATGCAGGTGTGAGCAACATTGATGTCGGGTGTATGCAAATTAACTTAAGGTATCACCCGGATGCGTTTGCCTCCCTGTCCGATGCATTTGACCCCAAAACAAACGTGCAATACGCCGCCAAATTTTTGACCGATCTGAAAAGCCAATGGGGATCATGGCGCGAGGCCGTGCGCCGTTACCATTCTGCCGACCTTAGTCGCGGTCACGCCTATGAACAACGGGTAACTCAAAACAAATCCGACCTTAGGACGACAAGTTACGCCGCAATGCAACCCGCCCACAGAGCATTAAGTTCCCAAAGCCATAATCGGAAAACGCCGGAGCTGATTCAGGCAGAACGCGCAAAGGCCAAAGCAGACGCCGCAGCTTGGCGGAAACGTAAGCTTGCGGAATATATGGCACGCAAAGCAGCCCGCAACGATGGCTAAAACCTTTAGGTTTTTGCCGCTATCCGCCTATTTTTTTACAAAAAATCATTCAGAAAGGTGGAAACTCTCGTCATAAAGAGTAATCTGTTCTCAGTTGTAGAGATAGCATGCGGGAGACGACTATGAGTGACTGGAGCCTTGTCTATGATCATTACGATCCCACCCAACAAGGCTTGCGAGAGTCCCTTTGCACAACAGGCAATGGGTACTTCTGCACGCGTGGAGCTTTCCCTTGGGTAGCCGCTGATGACAATCACTATCCCGGCACCTATGTTGCCGGCGGATACAATCGGCTTACCACCAAGGTTGATGAAAATCACACGGTGGAAAAAGAAGACCTTGTGAATTTCCCCAATTGGCTTTGCCTCACTTTCCGTATCAATGGCGGCGAGTGGTTTAATCTGGATGATGTGGAAGTCCTCAGCTTCCAACAACGACTGGATCTTAGGCACGGCATTCTGCATCACGATATTCGTTTCCGTCACGACGGAAACAATGAAACCACATTGGCTATGCGGCGTTTTGTCCATATGGGCTGGCCTCATCATGCCGCACAGGAAATGATCGTCACGGCACAAAACTGGTCCGGTACAATTGAATTTTGCTCTGCTTTGGAAGGCCGGATTGAGAACAGGGGCGTTGCCCGCTATGCCCACCTTGCTTCCCAGCACCTTGAATTTGTGGAAAACGGCGAATTCATAGGGGACCTGTGTAACGATAAGATGATCTATCTGATCACGCGTGCATCACAGAGTCGCCTACGCATTGGTATGGCTGCACGGACTCGCCTGTTCTGTGGCACAATGCAATTGGACATCCCGCACGAGGTTGAAACCAAACCGGGCTATGTCTGTTCCCTGTTTAAAACCGATATCGTTAAGGGCGAGCCTTTACGTGTTGAGAAAATCTGCACGCTGTACACATCCCGTGACAAGGCGATCTCAGAACCGGGACTGGCAGCACGCGAAGCCGTTGACCGTTGCCGCGACATGGCTGCGTTGCAAATTACCCATGAACGTGCATGGAATAATCAGTGGGATCGCTGTGACATTACCTTGCACCCATCCCTGCACGAAGAACAAAGCATTCTTCACCTCCATATCTATCATCTGCTGCAAACCACATCCAATCAGACGCTTGATCTGGATGTTGGGCTGCCGTCGCGTGGCTGGACCGGCGAATCCTATCGCGGGCACATTGGTTGGGCGGAACTGTTCACCCAGCCATTCTTGGCCTTCCGCATGCCGAATATCACCAAGGCGTTGCTGGATTATCGTTACCTACGCCTCGGACGTGCCCGCCTGAATGCACAGTTAGCTGGTTTCCGTGGTGCCCTGTTCCCGTGGCAAAGCGGCAGTGATGGGCGGGAAGAAGCTCCTACTGAACACTACAACGCCAAAACCAAAACTTGGACACCCGGCGTGTCCCACATGCAATATCACAGCAGCATTGCGGTTGCATGGAACGTCTGGCAGTACTTTACCTCCAGCGGTGATCGACGTTGGATGGGGTTACGCGGGGCTGAAATCATCGCACTGGTTGCGCGTTTCTTTGCATCCATGGCGACCTATAACCCGACGGAAGATCGATACGACATTGACGCCGTAATTGGCCCGAATACCTTCCATCACGGGTTCCCGCCGGACAAACCACATACAGGTGTCAAGAACAACGCCTATACCAATGTCATGGTTGCATGGCTTATGGACACGGCACTGACTGCTCTTGATGTCATTGACGACATTTACCTCCGTGAATTGATGCACAAACTCGGCATCGATCAGGAGGAACTGGACACCTGGGCTGACATGAGCGTTAAAATGTCGGTTCCATTCTTTGAAAACGGTATCATCAGTCAGTTTGAGGGCTTTGAAACCCTGAAAGACCTTGACCTTGATGCCTATCGCGCCAAATACGGCAAGATTTATCGTCTTGAGAAAATCCTTGAGGAAGAAGGCGACGACGCAAATAACTATAAGGTCTGTAAGCAAGCCGATGTCCTAATGCTGCTGTTCCTGTTCTCCGCCGAGGAATTGTCTGCACTGTTCTTCCGTCTTGGTTATGATTTTGAGGATGAACACTATCGCAAAACTCTGGATTACTATCTGGAGCGCACAACCCACGGCACAACCGTCAGCCATTTGGTTCATACATGGATTAAAATCCGCAATAATGACCCGAGGGCATGGGATATGCTGCAAACTGCGCTTCGTGGCGACCTTGATGATATTATCGGTGGCACGACGCGGGAAGGCCTCCACCTTGGTCTTATGTCCTCAACCGCTGACCTGTTCCAGCGCGGCTTTATTGGTGCATCCATCTGTGATGGCATCCTGAATCTGGACCCAGTCTATCAGCATAAGATCAAACAACTTCGCTGCAAGTTGCGTTTCCTCGGCAATTGGTTGTCAATTGACCTTAATCAGGACCGAATCTGCATCAATGCAGAATCGTCATGGTCCGAACCCGTAACCATCTGCGTTCGCGGCGAGGCTCGGAAACTTGCTCCCGGCTCGACACTTGTCTTCAAATTGTAATTACTCAATCTGAAGTTTTTTATCTCGTCCCTCCCCCGCTTCATTAGCTATACTTTTATGGCGTGATGCGGGGGCATTTTTTCTCGCTGGAACCAAACGTCCAAAAGGGTTGCATACAATATGGCTTTTACGGTTGGCATTCTGACTCTTTATCGTGAAAAGTCCCTGTTCTTTGATGGGGCACATCCCGGCCCTGATCTTGAAGAGTATGCTCGGCTGAAAATTTGCTCCAACCGTGTCACATGGGCACTGGGGCACAGTGATAAACCAACCAAGCTTGTGGTGCGCGGGCACAATGTACCAAGCACATTACGACTGTGTGGCCTGATCTATGATCTGGTAAGAGGCAACCCAACCGCACTTAATTCCGGCGTAAACACAAATTGGGATCAATTGTTTGCGGATGCATCATCTGACTATGATACAAAATTCAACCCCAACCGTTGGTTCAGCGTGTACGCCAACGGTGAAAGACTTGCTGCCCTATCAGAAATTGACCCCGCCATTGACATGCTCGAAGCTAAAGCTAAGGGTAATGAGATCGACGAAATTTTCCTAAAAAAGATGGCAACGGAGATCACTGACAGACGTTCCATCAGGCTCCGTCATGACAGCACTGCCGCCATTATTTTGAACATTATGAGCGACGGCATTCGTTGTGCATTAATTGACAGACGCCCCGGCAAAAATGCTGGTTTTTCATTCAAAATCCAGAACCCACCCGGCAAACGCATACGGGTATCCGCTGCTATACATATGGCTGCAGATATTTTCGAAATGCAAAACCTGTATGCCATCGTCTCCCGCGTGGAAAAGGTTCTTAGTGGTGAACTGCCCAAATCCGCTATGCCGATTTCCCTTGATCATGTCGAGGCAATTCAGCTGCGCAATTCCCAACTGAAGGAATTAATCAAATCCGGTCACGATACTTACGACATTTCCTATCGTCCGGCTCCGCCGCCTTATTTGCCACCATTAATTTAAAAGCAGTGGGCAGAGACCAGCCAATATATATAGACTTGGATTTTACTTGCCGGAAACTTGACAATTGTCAGTTTTAAGGGCAGATTTAGGTATGCGTAGGAGCCTTAAACAGGTGACTATGCACATTTCGTGAGACCTCCTCCCTCCTCCCTTGTTTCTCATGATGTGTTTAGTCAGGGTTCCATGTGTCTCGACCGCGTGGCCCCTCCTCGTTACCTCCCTTACATTATAGTTTCCGGCACTATAAGTTTCCGGGACAATTCTTGCGTTTGCGGTTGACAATAACCATTTAAAATTGGGACATTATAAGTATCAGGAAGATAAGCGGTATTGCGGTAATACCGTCAAAATGGCTCCTATAGTGAAGGGTGGTCCTGTCCGATGAATCAACTTACAACGACAACCTCGGCACATAACAGTGTCACTGCCCCGCAATCCGACGAACAGGTCTTTGTGACCATTTACGTGGCCAAACAATTGTTTGGCATTCCCGTTGAGCGCGTGCAGGACATTCTGATACCGGAAAACATTGCACATATTCCGTTGGCTCCCAACGAAATTGCAGGTGCCATTAACTTGCGCGGACGTATCGTGACCGTCGTTGACGTCCGGCAATGTCTGAACCTTCAACAACAGTCAAAAGATGCCACTCCCATGTGCGTTACTGTTGAACAAGGAGCAGAACTCTACAGCCTGAAGGTCGACTCTGTCGGGGCTGTTATCAGCATGCCAATGAAAAGAATCGAGAAAAACCCCACGACACTTGATCCTCGGTGGCGTAGCATTTCCTCCGGCGTGATCCAACTTGATGAAGAACTTCTGATTCTACTGGACATTGATGCGTTGTTGAGCTTCACGTCCTCATAAGTGTGTCTTTGAATTGTAAATTCTTGAACGTGAAAGGCGTACCAGCGGGTACGCCTTTCACGTTCGGCGCAATAATGCTAATGTATTTCATATTATTGCGAAATATTATCTTTCCCAAACTGCATAAAATCATTACCGTCCCTACATATTAAAAACATAATAAAATTCCTTTATGGCCTGTGAGGGGAGCATCCGTGGCAACTGGTCCGTCAATAAGACAAAATAGATTTGTCGCCCTGTCGTTCTGCTGGGGTGAAATCATTGTCGAATTGGATTTTAAGTTCCATACCCAGTTTGCAGGCGGCATTACCGAAGTTCTGTTTGGATTATCTCCTGATAAATTAATTGGACGTAACTTCCTTGACATCCTTGGTGGAGCAGCAAAAAAAGTCGTGAAACCCGCGTTACTTCACGCTGCACAAACCCATCACCGGATTCAAGACTTATACGTGGCACTGGAACGCCACGATAAACGGACGCAAATTTGCCAACTGGCTGGATATTTTGATGGAACGACCCCCGACGATAAGAATGGGAAGTACTACATCTCCATCAAACTTATGCCAAATGCGCAATTGGAGCAGGTCCTTGGCTATAATGATGGCTTTCTTGACGCAGACTCGTTTTGCGACATGGCTAACGAAACCTTGGAACGCCGCAAGAATACAAAACTTGCCTTGATATCCATTCCCGAATTGCAAACCCTGTTCTCAGATATGGACCGGGGTGAGCAACGTAATGTCCGGCTTGCTATCAGTTCTTTCCTGCATGCACATACCCTCAATCAGGAAGACGCCGGAACAATGGGGATTGGCAAATATGCCATCCTTCAGGATGAAGACACAGACATAGACAGCATTCGCCGCGAAATGGAAGATATGCTGAAAAGGATAACCAGTCGCGACAGCATCGACATCCTGACCTCATCCATTTCCGGGACGGAAGACCTTGACCCGGAAGACATCGCTAAAGGCATTGTCTTTGCCATCAACCAGTTCAAGGATTCAGTCGGCAGTGACATGACGCTCACATCACTGAATGCAAACCTTGCCGAACTGGCGGAAGAAGCGGTTAAAACCGTTACGAACTTCCGCAATGTCGTTGATGGTTCAAAGTTTAACATCATTTTTCAGCCGATCGTCAGTCTGGTCGATGGATCACTACATCATTACGAAGTCCTCAGCCGCTTTCACGGAATACATGGCGAATCCCCCTACCGTTATATTTGTTTTGCCGAGGAAACCGGCCTGATATCCGGTTTCGACATTGCCGTGGTCAACAAAGCCATCTCATGGCTAAAGACGCACCGAGAAGACACATCTGTCCGGCTTGCGGTTAACATGTCGGGGCAATCGCTCCTGAATGAATCTTACCGCGCCGAAGTGGATAAACTGACCCGTGAAAGCCCATGGCTAAAGGATCATCTGATCATTGAGTTGACGGAATCATCGCGCGTTGAAGATCTACAAGCGGCAGATCTGTACATTCAGCATCTGCGCGCGCGTGGTATTGAAGTATGCCTTGATGATTTTGGTGCCGGGGCTGCCAGCTTCAATTATCTGAGTGCTATGGCAGTGGATGTGGTTAAAATTGACGGTGCGGCAATTTCCAACACCATCGGGACAATGCGTGGGCGAGCCTTTATGAAGGCCATGAGCGCGTTTTGCAACGAGTTGAATGTAAAAACCATTGGTGAAATGGTTGATGACACAAACAAGTTAGCCTTCCTGCAAGAGTGTAAAATCGACTATGGTCAAGGCTACCTATTTGGTAAGGGCGACGAAACCCCCGAAGCCATACCCGATGGCGTTGTCGAAATGATCTCCGCCGGCGCACTCTCTTTCAGTTAATTCCTGCTTAAAACCGCTGAATGCGGGTCAGGAAAGCAGAAGATTCCACCTGAAGAATATCTGCCTGCACATTCAAATCTGCTGCTGCCACGTTGATTTGCATGGCTGCGTCCTCGGCTTCCCTTGCGACTTTTTTAACACCCAAAACACTGCGAGAAACATCCGAGGACGCTTCCGAAACCATGGCAACGTTTCTTGATATTTCACATGCCGCCTCAAATTGCCGTTTAACCGCATTTTGGTGCCCAACTGCAATTTCTTTGACCCGTCTGATTCCATCCGCAATCGAAACTTGTTCGCCAGCTTCCACGTTCGGCAAATTTTCACTTCGTGCAATTAACCGATCCATCAGATCAAGTGCCTCATCAATCCCTACCAGCATTGATCCCATGGACGCAGTCAATTCCTCAGCGGATTGAGAAATAACCTGAATATTGGTTGCGGCCTCTTCCGAGGCTACTGCCGTTATAGCGGAAAGATCGGACGAATTTTCCGCCGTCGCCGACATATCCCGCGCAAACCGTGTTAAAGCCAAAGCCGCCGCCGAAATCATTTCTACGACCGATGAAATTGATTGCTCAAAGTTCCCAACAATCGCGTCCAAGGCATCTTGCCTTTCTCGGCGGTTCCTGTCCTCGGCCTCGGCCTCACGTTTAGCCATCTCCCGCATTTCAAGTGCATTGGATTTAAAAACCTGTAGGGCTTGCGCCATACGACCGATTTCATCCCTTCTATCACTGTCAGGGATTGTCACGGACAGGCCACCGGCAACCAATGTGTGCATACATTGAGACATCCGGTCCAATGGCACCGTAAGCTGACGAAATGACACGTAAATCATGCCAAGGACTACGCATAACATAAAGACCGTGACTACCGCGCTTGCCGTAACCATTGCCCGAAATGCAGCATCACGATGTGCATACGATAAGGTCAGACGCAGTATGCCCAAATGGGTTTTACGTCCGTTGTCCGTATACTCAATATTGGAAGTGACCCGTAGCACCTGATCCGAAGCATCAGGCCTTCTACCATAGGAATAGGAAATCTCATCGGGTGTGTCCGTAATGTCCACATGGACAAAATCTCCGTCCTTGGACAAATCTTGCAACAATTTGGCGACCTGTAAATCATCAAGCTGCCATAACGGAGCCGCAATCGCCTGAGCCTGCAAATCTGCGAGGATTTGGCCTTTTTCCCGTAACTGGTGACCAAGGTCTTCACGGAAGAAATGTACGCCAAGCCCAACAGATGTCACGACCATAAACAGAACTGAAAATAGGACAGTTAACAGCACCCGAGACTGCAAAGACTGCTCACTCATCAAATCGGGCCCTTTTGCCTAAATGCGTTCCGTGGTAACGGCTCACTGAATACATGAGTATACTATCTGATCTTGCCATGAGGAATATGGTATTCAACCTGCATTGCATATTCCAACGAAAGTTTTTTAACCAAACAACAAAAAGGCCGGAAGTTTACCCCCGGCCTTTTTCGTTTGAAATGCATATGCTTCAGGCTGTTGCCAATGCTCGTATCCGTTCGACCATGGAAAACAGCCCATTTCGCCGACTTGGACTTAGGTGTTGATCAAGACCAAGTTTCGCCAAAAAGCTTTCTGCATCAATTTCAAGGATTTCAGCCTTTGGCTTGCCCGAATACAGCAGGGTTAAAATTGCAATCAATCCCCGAACAATCTGGGCGTCACTATCCGCGACAATATCCACGGACAATTCACCGGCCTCATTGGTTGTTTCTCGCGTTACAATCCAGACCCGACTGGTACAGCCACGCACCAAACTGCCATCCGTTTTCAACGCATCATCCATATGCGGAAGAAGCTTCCCGAGCTCGATGATATACGCGTACCGCTCTTCCCAATCGTCCAGAAATGCGAAGGTTTCCTGCAAATCCTCAAGGCTGGCATTCAGTACTGTTGTCATATCCCCTCTTGCCCCCAATCCTCAGAAATAATCCAACATCATGCGTGCCCCTTCGGACATACAATCCGGTGTCCATGGCGGACTCCAGACAAGGTAAACCTCAACAATTCCGACGCCACGGACTCTGGCAACGGTTTCAGCAACTTCGATCGGCATTTCACCTGCCACCGGACAACCGGGGGCCGTCAATGTCATACGAATTTTGACATCACCATCCTCAGACCGCAAAACATCATAGATCAAGCCCAAATCATAGATATTGACTGGAATCTCTGGGTCATGGACCTCTCGCAATGCCTCAATAATCGGTTCATCGGAAGCCAGCGGCGGCATTCCCGGCTGCAAAGGCAATCCGGCTCGTCCCACTAAATCCTCATCTCCCATGGCATCTGCTGCGGCTGATGCGTCCTCAATTTCATCGGACCAATCTTCTTTGGCTTCTGTGGATTCCGATTTGTCTGAAAATTCATCCATGGTGAATTGATTGTTTTCCTCAGTCATAGGACTGCCTCTCATCGCAACAGGGTCAGAGCCTTTTTCACGCCGTCAACCAGCGCCAAAGCCTCTTCCCGAGTATTGTACATAGCAAATGACGCACGGGTGGTCGCACTGACCCCCATACGCACCATCAATGGCTGCGCGCAGTGATGACCGGAACGCACGGCAATTCCACGCTGATCCAGCAGCGTTGCGATATCTGTCGGATGCGCGCCATCCACGGCAAATGAAATTACGCTTCCCTTGCCCGGTGCTGTTCCGATAATGCGCAGACCATCAATTTCCAGCAGCAACCCAGTGGCATAAGTCAGCAGGTCTTCTTCGTGCGCATGGATGCGATCCATACCAATCGCCGCCAGATAATCCAACGCTGCGGCAAGGCCGACAGCTTCAACAATCATCGGGGTTCCGGCTTCAAAACGTGCCGGAGGCTCGGCCCATGTACTGCGCTCAAACGTGACGGTTTCAATCATATCTCCACCGCCCTTATACGGTGGCATGGCATCAAGAAGTTCGCGTTTGCCGTATAGAGCACCAATCCCCGTCGGCCCATAAAGCTTGTGCCCGGTGATAGCATAAAAGTCCACGTCCAGAGCCTGCACATCAACCGTGTGATGCACCGCCCCTTGGCAACCATCGACGACGATGACTGCCCCTGCGGCATGGGTTGCCTTGGCGATTTCCTGAATCGGCATGACCGAGCCCATGACGTTGGACATATGCGCCACAGCTACAATTTTCACTTTGTCCGACAGCATGCCGACAAAAGCATCCCAGTCAAATGCCCCGGCATCCGTCACCGGGATCGGGCGAACCACAGCCCCGGTTGCCGCCGCGACCAATTGCCACGGAACAATATTGGAGTGATGTTCGCTTTCCGTGACCAGAATCTCGTCACCGGGTTGCAGCTTAGGCTGGGCATAACACCGCGCCACAAGATTCAAGGCATCCGTCCCGCCAGAGGTAAATACGATCTCTGAATCATGGCGGGCATTCAGAAAAGCACGCACGGTTTCACGGGCAGCCTCGAACCGGGATGTGGCAGCATCGGACAGAGCATAAACCCCCCGATGCACGTTGGCGTAACACGTGCGATACATGTCATCCATGGCATTCAGAACGGCAAGCGGCTTTTGCGCCGATGCTGCACTGTCCAAAAACACCAACGGTTTACCGTGAACGGTTTCCGATAAAATCGGGAAGTCTTGGCGAATGGCATCAACGTCATACACCGGATTGTCTCCAACCACTGGGGATGCCACTGCGCTCATTGATTTGCCTCCTGCCCGGCACGAAACCATGCCATGGCACGGGCATCAAATGCCTCACGCACCGCATCCTGACTAATCAGGTCCAGAGCTTCCTGCAAGAACGCCTGCACCAAAAGTGCCCGTGCGGTCATTTCATCCACACCACGGGAGCGTAAATAGAAAATCTGTGCCGGGTCCAATTCCCCAACCGTCGCACCGTGACTGCATTTTACATCATCGGCATAGATTTCAAGCTCGGGCTTGCAATTGGCGTGTGCCTTACGGGACAACAGCATGGCATTATGCAACTGGTTGCCATTGATGCGCTGGGCATCCCGATGAACATGCACCCGCCCCTGATACACACCTCGGGATGTGCCATCCAAAATACCTTTGAACACCTGATCCGTGTTGGTTTCTGCGGCAATATGATCAATCACCGTGGTTGTGTCACAATGACCAGCACCGCGCACACCATAGGCGCCGTTCAACACCGCCAAGCCGTCCTTGCCGACCATGCGCAAATGCATTTCATGGCGAGCAACCTTCGCACCGAGTTGAAGAATAAATCCTTCATATCTTGCCGATGCCGGAACATCGCACCGACCAAGATAAACGTGCGTTGCCTCCGGTGACTGTTCTTGCAGAACATAGTGATTGAGCACAGCCCCCTCACCCAGATCAATATCAGTCACCGCATTGACCGCATAAGCACCGTGACCACTGAAAGTTCCAACAACCGTTGCCGCAGCATCTTTACCGATTTGCAGCAATACGCGAGGGAAACTCAGCTTGGGCGTATCACTTGACGTTGTCACGGACACCAATTCAAGAACTGGGGCAACCTTAACCCCGTCTGCCACCTGAATGACCACGCCACCATGCAGGAATGCCGTCGCCAATGACGCAAGCGGCAAGCCTTCCTCTGGTGCATGTCGATCAAGCGCATCAATCACGGTTTGATCGTTTTCCAGTAAGCAGGTTTCCAGACTGCGGACGCTCACACCTGCAACGGTCAAAGCAGATGACAACTCCGGCACAAAGTGCCCATCAACGATAACAATACGTTCTACCGGACCAGACAAACCTGCATCAGGTAAATCAATTTCCAACACGGAGTGTTTGTCCGCACGGACAAAGCCGCCCTCTTCCAAGTCCTTGAGACGAGTATAGTGCCATGCCTCAATCTTGCGATGGGGCAAGCCTTGCTGACGATAGGAGGCGGCAGCGGCACGACGCATTTCTGCAAGTCGAGGATTATCAGCCCCCGGCAACGCAGCGACAGCGTCCTCAAAATCATCCATATACGGCGCAATAGGAGCCTGTTTCAGCATTATCACCTCCTACTCGGCTGCAGAGCCGGAGAAATCGGCATACCCGTGTTTTTCCAGATGATGCGCCAATTCCGGCCCACCGGTTTCAACGATTTTGCCATTGGCCAGAACATGCACCACATCCGGCACGATGTAATCCAGCAGACGTTGATAGTGGGTGATAACCAAGAAAGAACGTTCCGGTGAACGCTGGGCATTTACACCCTCGGCAACGATGCGCAGGGCATCAATATCAAGGCCGGAATCTGTCTCATCAAGGATCGCCAGTTTCGGCTCCAACACTGCCATTTGCAGCATCTCGTTGCGTTTTTTCTCACCACCGGAGAAACCAACGTTCAACGGACGCTTCAGCATTTCATCGTTCAAATGCAGCATCTTGGCTTTTTCACGCAAAAGCTTAAGCATGGACATCGGGTCCAGTTCATCTTCCCCCCGTGCCTTACGCTGCGCATTCACGGCGGTTTTCAGGAAGGTGGTGTTGGTCACACCCGGAATTTCCACCGGATATTGGAAAGCAAGGAACAGACCAAGTGCTGCCCGATCTTCCGGTTCCATTTCCAGAACATTCTCTCCGTTGAACGTGATGGAACCACCCGTCACTTCGTATCCCGGCTTGCCACAAATCACATGGGACAGCGTGCTTTTGCCGCTGCCATTCGGCCCCATAATCGCATGGACTGCACCGGGTTTGATTTCAAGGGAAATGCCCTTCAGGATTTCCTTATCCTCGACGCTGGCGCGCAAATCTTTGATGATCAATCCGTTCATCTTATTTTCTCCCTTAACTCTTCGGCGTCAGCCAACGCTGCCTTCAAGGCTAATTCCAACCAGTTTTTGCGCTTCCACGGCAAATTCCATGGGCAAGTGCTGCAACACTTCTTTACAGAAACCATTCACGATCAGAGCGACCGCTTCCTCCGGCGACAGACCCCGCTGTTGGCACAGGAATAATTGATCATCGCTGATGCGAGCGGTGGTTGCCTCGTGCTCGATAATGGTGATCGGATGACTGGACTCGATGTACGGCACGGTATGCGCACCACATTTATCACCGATCAGCAGGCTGTCACACTGACTGTAGTTGCGGGCATTTCCCGCACCGGGAGTAATCCGCACCAATCCGCGATAGGTGTTGTCAGACCGTCCAGCGGCGATCCCTTTGGAGACAATGGTTGATGTGGTGTTTTTGCCAATATGGATCATTTTGGTGCCGGTATCGGCCTGCTGCGCATTATTGGTAATGGCAACCGAGTAAAACTCACCCACTGAATCATCCCCCTGCAAAATGCAGCTGGGGTATTTCCAAGTTACGGCAGATCCAGTTTCCACCTGCGTCCAAGAGATTTTGGACCGTTTGCCACGACAGGCACCACGCTTGGTAACAAAGTTATAAACGCCACCTTTGCCTTCACTATCCCCCGGATACCAGTTCTGAACCGTGGAATATTTGATTTCGGCATCGTCCAAGGCAATCAATTCGACCACCGCCGCGTGCAACTGGTGTTCATCACGCTGCGGAGCGGTACAGCCCTCCAGATAGCTGACGTAAGCACCTTCCTCAACAATGATCAACGTCCGTTCAAACTGCCCGGTGTTTTGTGCATTGATGCGGAAATAGGTAGACAGTTCCATCGGGCAGTGCACGCCCTTAGGAACAAACACAAAAGAACCGTCAGAAAATACTGCAGAATTCAGGCAGGCAAAGAAGTTATCGCCCTGAGGCACCACCGAACCAAGGTACTTTTTCACAATATCCGGCACACGATGAACGGCTTCGGAAAAGGAACAGAAGATCACACCCTTTTCTTCGAGGCGGGCCTTATAAGTTGTCGCCACAGACACACTGTCGAACACCGCATCCACCGCCACGACACCGGCAAGGACTTCCTGCTCTTTCAAAGGAATGCCAAGCTTTTCATAGGTCGCCAAAAGCTCGGGATCGACTTCATCCAAGGATTTGGGGCCGTCTTCCTTGTTCTTCGGCGCGGCGTAATAGTGCAAATCCTGATAATCGATTTTCGGATAATTGACCTTGGCCCAATCCGGCTCTTCCATGGTTTGCCACAGGCGGAAAGCTTTCAAACGCCAGTCCAGCAGCCATTCCGGTTCTTCCTTTTTGGCGGAAATAAAGCGGATGGTGTCTTCGGTCAGGCCCTTGGGCGCGACTTCCATTTCGATATCAGTCACAAAGCCATATTTGTATTGGCCCAGTTCACTTACGGTTTCAATGGCGTCCTCAGTTGCAGCCATCGCAGGACTCCCTTACTTACTGCGACATAAGCGGCGGGTGGCGCCGCGCAATGTCTTTGGACAGATCACCGGCATCCATAAATCTGGCTTCCGGCAACATGTCGACCAACCTGACTTCCGCCAAAGAGCGACGGATAGCGATATTTACGACGTTCCAATTGCCATTCATCGGGCAATTTTCCGTCATTGCGCAACATTCCTCGGCATCGTCGACACATCCGGTAACGGCAATCGGCCCCTCCAAAGCCTCGATCACCGCCGCCATAGACAAAGTATCCGGCGCGACGGCAAAGCCATACCCACCGTTTACGCCGCGCGTGGAGCGCAATATTTCCTGTTTGACCAATTGCTTCAGGATTTTGGATACCGTAGGCAACGGAACGCCGGATGATGCGGACAAATCCGCGGCTGACCGCAAACTGTCACCACGTATCAGGTCACATAAAACGACCACTGCATAATCGGTCAGTTTGTTCACACGCAGCATGTGGAACTCCGTAATCCGTTTTGGTCAATTCCCCGGTATTCAATGACAAATCGCGAGTTGCGAATGACTATCAAATACCGGACTAAATTAGTACACTATGTGTGATTTAAAGGATTTCCCCCAACAGTCAAGACGTGAAATTGATAAAAAACAAAAAAACCGCACCAAACGAGTACTATATCTACATACAGGCTCCTTGAAAGGACAGGACACCCCCATATCCACACACGACCTATTCCCCACCCTTGAGATTACACAGGTCAGCCCCTACACTGCTATGCGTAGGCCAATCCGGCACCCCAAACAGGTCACACCATGTCAAACCGTTTTCTGAAAACCATACGCTGCCTTAACCCGGAATCGGATCTCTGTAAGAGAGGCCCAAGCCGGGTTGAAACCACTGGCACGGAGCAAATGTACCAAAACTATTTCAAGGTAAATCGGTACGACCTGCGCCACGAAACCTTTGCCGGAGGCTGGACCCCGGTCATATCCCGCGAGATTTTTGAACGCGGGCACGCGGTTGGCATTCTGCCATACGACCCGATACGAGATGAGCTTGTGTTTATTGAGCAGTTTCGCGCAGGAGCCTTGATTGCCGGATGGCATCCGTGGCTCATGGAAATTGCCGCTGGCATAATTGAACCGGGCGAAACTCCGGAAGAAGTTGCCCGCCGCGAAACCCTTGAAGAAACCGGACTGGAAGTCAACCGACTGGAATTCATTGCCCACAGCCTATGCACGCCCGGTGGGTCTTCAGAAACCATTGCCCTATATTGCGCCGAAGTTGATGCATCAGCCCACCCCGACACTGCGGGCATTGATGAAGAACACGAAGATATTCGCGTCTTCCATTTATCTGCGAGCGAGGCCTTGGACTGCCTCGCCCGCAAGGGTATTAATAATGCCAGCACGCTCATTGCGTTGCAGTGGTTTGCATTAAACCGAGAGCGCCTTCGCCAACAGTGGCTGCAACAGTAGGAGGGATAAAATGCTACAAAAGGATTCCTTGGTCAGTTGCGCTTGGCTTGCTGCGCGACTGGAAGCGCCGGACATCAAAATTCTGGATGCCACATCATTCCTGCCGACTGATCCTCGTGATCCATACGGCAATTTTTTGGACTGCCGTATTCCCAACGCGCGGTTCTTTGACATTAACGAGATTGCAGACACGTCCTCATCCCTCAGCCACGCCATGCCCAAACCGGAAACGTTCATGGCAAAGGTCAGTCGCCTTGGCATCGGGGATGGGTTCAAGGTTGTGATTTATGATGCAAACGGCGGCAACAACGCGGCTATGCGTGCGTGGTGGATGTTCCGACACTTTGGGCACGAGGATGTTGCCATATTGGACGGCGGGCTACCCAAGTGGCTTGCCGAGGGGCACCGCACGGCTGATGGGGAACCATTTGCCCTTAAACGCCGTGACTACCGTTATTTCACACCACGCAATGGCATAGGCTCGGTTGCTACACAAGACCACGTCCTGAACGCCAGCAAAACCGGAAACGCGGTCATCGTCGATGCCCGTGCACCGGAACGTTTTTCAGGCTCGGTGCCGGAACCACGCCCCTGCCGGAACCTTGGACACGTTCCCGGTGCAGTAAATTTGCATCATGTCCGCCTGTTCAACGACGACATGACGATAAAAACGACCCAAGAGCTTAAACAGATATTTGATGACGCAAACGTGCCGCTGGATGAAACACCCGTCATTGCCATGTGTGGCACCGGGGTCACCGCCTGCGCCGTTATCTTCGCCATGACCTTGCTTGGCAAAACGGATGTTGCACTTTATGACGGGTCGTGGGAAGACTGGGGAAACACATCATACCTTCCATTTCATGGTCCGGCAGGCTCCTGATCTGCCGCAAACCGATGCTGTGACAATAGACAAGAACGGATTTAGGGAATTCAGATGAAACAAGATACGCTAATCACCCATAAGGGCCGGAAATCAAAATACTTTTCCCATTCCGTCAACCCGCCGGTTTACCGGGTATCCACGGTGACCTTTGACAATATGGCGGAAATGGAAGAAGCCACAGCAGATCATCTGAATTCGTTTTATTACGGGCGCATCGGCACACCAACTACACAAGCCCTTGAAGAAGCCGTCGCCGCAGTTGAAGGCGGGGAACGCTGCATTGCTGTTCCGTCTGGTCTGGCTGCAATTGCCGGAACCCTGAACGCCCTTGTCAAGCCGGGTGACCATATTCTGGTATCCGACAGCGTCTATGGCCCGACCCGTACTTTCTGCGAAGATGTGCTGGTGCGTAACGGTGTAAAGGTCGAATACTTTCACCCGCTCATCACCGAGGGCCTGCCGTTCCTGTTCAAGGAAAACACCAAGCTGGTATTCTGCGAAACCCCCGGCTCCCTGACATTTGAAGTCCAAGATATCCCCGGCATTGCCCGTATCGCCCACAGCCGTGGCGCGCTAGTCGTTGCCGACAACACTTGGGCGTCTCCGCTGTTTTTCAAACCGTTTGAAAAAGGCGTCGATGTCTCCATTCAGGCTGCGACCAAGTATATTGTCGGGCACTCTGACGCCATGCTGGGCACCATTACCTGTAACGAAGACTTGTACCGTATAATCAAGACCAGCATCGTCAAGCACGGCTACTCCGTTGGTTCTGAAGAAGCCTACCTTGGTCTTCGCGGTTTACGCAGCCTTGCCCCCCGGATGAAACAGCACGAAAAGAACGCCCTTAAAGTTGCTGAGTGGCTAAAAACCCGCCCTGAAGTCAATCGCGTCATGCACCCCGGTTTGCCTGATGATCCGGGACATGCCATTTTTAAACGCGATTTCCTTGGCTCCAGCGGTCTGTTTGGCTGTGTACTTGAACCGTACATGATTGATGCCGTATCCAACATGATTGACGAACTTCAGTTGTTCTCGCTGGGCTTCAGCTGGGGTGGCTATGAAAGCCTGATCATGTACACGACCCCCGGCATCGTTCGTACGACAGTGCTGTGGAATGCGGAAGGCCCGACTTTGCGTTTCCATATCGGTCTTGAAGACCCGGATGACTTGATTGCCGATCTTGAACGCGGTTTTCAACACCTCAAAGATTTCTCGTTCTAAGGACTGTTATGAGCACCAAAAATATTGATCTGCTGCTGATGTCGCTGAAATTTGATGCCAATGGCTTAATCCCAGCCATTGCGCAGCAACATGACAGCAAGGACATCCTGATGGTCGCGTGGATGAACCGGGACAGCATTATCGAAACTCTGAAAACCGGGCAAGTCTGTTACTGGTCACGCTCCCGCCAATCCTTATGGCGCAAGGGCGAATCTTCCGGTCAGGTGCAAAAGCTGGTGTCTTTGCGCGTAGACTGTGATGCGGACACACTTTTGCTGTTGGTGGACCAGACTGGGGTTGCCTGCCACACCGGACGCCGCAGTTGTTTTTATAACGCTTGGGAAGATGGTCGTTTTCACGAGTTGATGAAACCGGAAATCTCGGCAGAGGACCTTTACGGCAAATCGTCTTAAGGCATCGGATTATTGGCGGACTGAATGGGCCTTTCCTTTTCCTCCGCCTGTTTCCGAGCAAATTCACGATCAGACGGCGGAACCTTGATAACGGGTTTCGCCGTTTGCGCATCCGCGGCAACCGAAGTTGCCATTTTGACCGATTGGGACTGAGCATCCGCAGCAGGTAATGCCTTCACATCCTGAGCAATCAACAAGCCATTAGGTCCGTCTTCGTGTGCATGGTGGGCATTGGGCGTATCCGGCGTCACCAAAGCCAATGGATGTATCCGATGCATCAGGTCAGTCGTCGCTTCATCCTGTCGCCACATTGACGGATCTGTTTCCTGCGAGTGCTTGGTCGCAAAGTGGTCTTCATGCAATATGCGGGGTCCAATGGAGTCCTGCGCGCCTTGTTCTTCCGATGCCGCAATTGCCTTATCCAACTGGTCATCCAGCCAGCCGAAAACCTCCTCAATATCTGAGGCTATTGCCGGATCGGCGGTTTGCGTGCTGGTATCAGGCAATTGAGGAGCAGCAGTCCCTGCGGTTAAGGTTGGTGGTGCCACCGTCACGGGAACTGATTTATCCGGTTCAGATGCCGCAATAGCCTTATCCAATTGATTATCAAGCCAACCCAAGGCATGACCAATATCACTGACAATCGGCATTTCATCCGCCGACGATGCGGATGGTTGAGTTTGGGATTGAGTTTGAGCAAATGCAGCGTTAGGCAGAGTCCACAGTATCGGGCACGCAAACGCCACCGCCAAGACCATAACCCTGGCGGGAATATAACAATCTCGCCGCAGTATCCTTGCGACAGAAACCATTGAACTCTCCCTCACTTATCTCACCAGTTTTTCAACCGTCGAGAACACACACAACAGTATCCGCATTTGAAATGCCTTACGTCAACCAATTGATCGTGACATTGCCTTTACACATATGCACTATTCAGCACAGGCAAACCCCGAACAGGAAAAAACCGTTATGGCGCAATTTGATCGCATTCCCGTTACATTGATCACCGGATTCCTCGGCGCGGGGAAAAGCACCTTGCTTAACGCCCTGATGACACACGAAGCATTTGCCGATGCAGCGGTGCTGGTGAATGAATTTGGCGATGTCGGAATTGATGCCAGTTTGATCAAAGCCGTCGACGACAAAATTGTCACCCTATCGACAGGGTGCGTGTGTTGCGCCATGCGCGGAGAATTGGTCACCGCCTTACGGGATCTGCATTTCAAACGGGTGCGAGGGCAGGTCCCCGAATTTTCGCGATTGATCATTGAAACTTCGGGCCTTGCTGACCCTGTGCCGATCTTGTCAACCTTGCGCAATGAACCCGTCACCAACAGTGTCTACACCATTGATGGCATCGTAACCGTCGTCGATGGTGAACACGGCATGGCGCACCTGAACGAACGCAATGAAGCCAGAGAACAAGTCGCCATCGCTGATCGCCTGCTGATTTCAAAAGTGGACAGAGTATCCGCACACGAAATCGATACCCTGTGTCAACGGCTGCACCAGATTAATCCGACGGCAGATTGCAAGACCATGCACCATGGCAACGTGTCACCTGAACTAATTGAGAATTGCTTTAGCCCAGAACGCATGAGCATCCACGACCACGACCACGACCACGACCACGACCACGACCACGACCACGACCACGACCACGACCACGACCACGACCACGACCACGACCACGACCACGACCACGACCACGACCACGATCATGAACCTGAGGATAAATTGCAAGACCATCGTGACGGCATTTCGGCAACAACCATTGCCATCCAGCCCAACTGGTCTGCGCCAGCCATTGAAAGTCGTGTCGGGTTGTTCCTACGTTTGAATGAAGGCCGGGTGTTGCGGCTTAAAGGATTGATCCGGACTAATGATGGCAAAATCTGGGCGGCGCATGGCGTCCGCCACATTGGTTACCCACTGGTCGCCATGGAAACCTGCCCCAAAGCATTGGAAAATAAAATTGTATTGATATCTGACTGTATACTTGAAAATACAGATTTGCTGACAGGTCGACCTGACAATGTGTAAAAACCATATTTCATCGATGGCTATTACTTTTTTTAGAATTTTTTACGCCATTTGCGAAAGCTTATCATTGAAACTGCACCTTTCCTCCCCCATGTCTTTTACAGGTGGACTGAAAGTGTTCAGCCTCCCTCTCTCAGGGTCCACTTCGCAGCCGGCATTAAAACCGGCTGCCTTTTTTTGCATTTACTGTCGCGCCATGAACAGAATAATAAAATTACAGTTTTATACTGCCGCATGTTTAGCAATTATTGCGTTCCTTAGCCCCATCTCAATGGCTTTTGCCCAGCAGGATCGCACAACACATCACACACCTGAAACCAGCGTTCGCCTTATCAGCAAAACCGCAGCATACGTTCCCGGACAGGCTGTTGACGTTAGCATACAGTTTCAAATTGCACCGGGATGGCATATTTATGCGAAGAATCCCGGTGAAGCAGGCCTGCCAACCGAAGTAACATGGCACACCACCCCGGAAAGCGTGGCCTCCCCCCTGCAATATCCACCCCATACGAAATTTGATGAAAGCGGCCTCACCACATACGGCTACAGCGACTATGCCCTGTTTACTGCGCAGTTGCAGTCTGCTGCCACACCGAAACCACTCACCATATCAGCAGCGGTTTCTTGGCTGGCATGTAAGGAAATTTGCATCCCCGGTTCTGCCGAACTTAGCTTGACCTTACCCATAGCACCCGGCTCCACTGCTCCAAATTCGCCGGATGCCTTCGCCTTCCCAGACCAAAACGCGCCACAGGCAAGTCAAAACAATCAGTCAACACCTGCGCCGTCTCAATCCTACGGCATTTGGGTGGCCATGGCGCTGGCTATACTGGGTGGCATCATTCTCAACCTTATGCCCTGCGTATTTCCGGTTCTTGCCCTCAAAGTTTTCCATTTTGCCGAACTGTCACAAACCGACTCAACAACTGTCCGCCGCCAGAGCCTAATTTACGTTGCCGGTGTTCTTTGTGGCTTTGCTGGCATTGGTGGTTTGCTTGCCATTCTTACCGCCAGCGGCGAACATTTGGGCTGGGGGTATCAGCTACAAAACCCGGCTATTGTCTTTGCTCTCGCCATAATAATGCTGTGGGTTGGGTTGGACATGGCTGAATTTGCCCCAAAAGTCGGAGCCTTAGGCCACCTGATTTCCCGCTTACCCGCAGGCAATGCACCATTCCAGACCGGGTTGCTGGCAGTTGCCGTTGCAAGCCCTTGTACGGCTCCGTTCATGGGTGGGGCACTTGGTTTTGCGGCTTTGCAATCTCCTGCCATTGGCTTTTTAATCATTATGGGCGTCGGGTTAGGGTTCGCATTGCCTTTCCTGATATTTGCATGGATGCCCGGATTGGCCCGACATCTGCCAAAACCCGGCCCATGGATGCTGAAACTGAAAAAGCTGCTGGCTCTTCCCATGTTGGCGGCGGCGGCGTGGCTGTTATGGGTTCTTAGCCATCAAGTATCAGTGGAAGCCATGATTTCGGTTGCGATTGTTTTGTTTTTGATCGCAATCAGTTGCATACGCCAACTGAAGCGACACACGGTCGCCTTAATTGGAATTGCTATTCTCAGCACCCTGTGGTTCGTCCAAACCTCACCGATTTCAATAAAAACGACCGAGCCTCATGCTACTTTCTCAAAGGAAAAACTGGCAGCCCTTCGCGCCAATAATGTGCCCGTATTCGTCGACTTCACCGCCGATTGGTGCATCACCTGCAAAGTCAACGAAGCATCAACACTGAACACCAAAGCCGCAACAGATGCGTTTGCCCGACACGGCATCACACGGTTAACCGCAGACTGGACCCGCCGTTCGCCAGAGATTGGTAGCTTCCTGAAAAGTCTGGGCCGCAATGGCGTGCCTGTATACGCCTTATATGGCCCGGACCCAAGCGCACCAATCCTGCTGCCGGAAATTTTAACCCCCGGCATTCTTGCCTCTGTACTTGATCAGAACCTTAAGCCAAAGGAATAGGTGAATGTGATCTATTGATAGGAATGAAAATCAGGCACAGCATTCCAAGCATCAACTAGGCCTGTATCGTTCAGGGTGTAGGCGGTTATGTCGCCCACATAGAAAACAAAAATGACAAAAGCCAGCACCGCCACACAGTTATAGACATAGGAACTCAGGCGGTAAAAAAGCATAAGCCCTTCATCTTGCTGTTTCCCGGCAATGTTCTGCCTTGTCCATTTTTGCCGATAAGGATGGAAGCTCATGAACACTTTTACCGCAGAGCCAACCAACTGCGAATAGTACAAAAGCGGCACAAATAATGGATTGCCTTTGCCCGTATGCGCCATGATGGACAAGGTCAATATGCTTCTGCTGATCAAAATCCACAGGACATAAACAGCCAAATATACAGGGGAACAAAACACGGCAAGCAACGTGGTAAAGGTTGGCCCGATCAAAGATGTCCACATTGATAAACGCTGATCCAGCAAACAGGCCCACAGGAAAGCCCCCGTCCGTGCGGGGCCAAGCGCCAAAGCACGCCCATTGGCGCGGATCATGTTGCCGTACCAACGGCTCATCAGCCTTACACTCGATAAGAAAAAGTTACCGACGGGCATTTCCTCAAGCGGATGCGCCACTGCATCTGGAATAAACATCATATTCCAGCCTTTTTTAAGCACGCAGTACCACGTACTTTTATCTTCGCCCGTAAGCAGGGATATCCGCTGCAACCGCCAGTGATTAACGGAATCGGAACGGATTGACGCAATAAAGTCCGGCTGTAATGCAATCTCAACGCGGAAAAATGACAAACGCCCTGTCAAAACCAGCACCTTGCGCGACAAGGACAAAGACGACATCAAAATCGCCCGTTGCGCCATGCGCAACCGATACCATTCACGATGCAGCATACTCCCCTTCACCATGGGAATATTTTCAGTGGTCACTGCGCCAAGATCAGGATTGGATTGCAAAACAGAGGCTGCCTTTTTCAAGCACCCACGGCCCAGTAGGGTATCGCCATCCATCAAAACGACTTGGCTGCCCGGCACTCTGGGGCGAGTGGCAATAAAATCCAAGGCCTCAGCCACAATTTCACGCTTGCCCTTGCCGGACTGATATATAGGAACCAAAACCACATTGGGGGCACGTTCGCGGTGCTTGAGCAAAACCTGTTGAAGTACTTTGACATCCGCCGGGTCCGTAACACCGGCAACAATCATCGCCCTGCCACCGTTGTCTGCAATTTCCTCAAGCAGTCGTCCATAGACCGCGGCATTCATCCCGGCAGATATTTGATAGCTCGCAACAACAAAGAAATAGTATGGAACCTGAGGATTCTCGGCATCAGCTTTCTTGCGTATTTTGGGAAAGACCACAAATTTGAAATAGCTGGCCCGACAATAATGCGTAAATGCCCATGAGTATCGCCAAACACCAATACCGCCAATAACAAAGATAAACGACGGGCTTTCCGGCCTAAACACAGCCTCGGGCAAATAACCGACCAAGAACAATGCAATCAACGCAAGGATTATGCCGCTGATCAGGCCATAAAACACTGATGAACTGGTGTGATAGCCAATGAGCAAGTCCCTGTATGCGGAAGGCTGACGCCGCATTTTGTATTTATTTCCCGACAAGACGTCAACTTAGCCCCAAGTAGTAGAACAACAAATCCCCAAGTGAAATTCGCATGGTCGCCACCGCAGGCAAGCCACTCAGCGGAGTTTGTTCCGAAGACTGCAACGCGATCGTAACCAAGGCATAGCGACCCATGGTGCGCAACTGATCGGGCAACCCGGTGCGCCCCGTATTCATTGGATTGTAGTTTACATCTGTCACATGACCGATGATTTCCTCAGTGCTATCGGCAAGAACAACCTGCGCAGCCGCACCCTTACGTAAGAATTTTACCCGGCTGATTGGAACCAGCGCATCGACTTCGGCAACTGATTGGTTCGCGTCACCAAGGGTATAAACAATATCACCGCGTTCGACGAATTCGCCAAGTTTTATGCTTGTTGTCTCGACGAGACAATGACAGGGACTACGGACGACAAACTGCTCTTCCAAAGAATTCAGGGTTACCTGTTTGCCGGATAGCAGATTTTTACTTTCCGAAATTTCCCGGCGGAGTTCATTTGGTGACTTCCGGGTTTTATCGGCATTGTCAACATACAAGCCCTGTTTTGCTGCATCGAGCTCAAAATTGATGGTCTTTAGGGCTGACTGTTTTGCCGACAGCTCATTCTGGCTTTGCCTTAAGCGGACCTCTGCCTCATCAAGTCGTAAGGCCGTGGCGATCCCTTGCTCCCGCAGTTTCTGCAAACGGTCATATACACGCTGATTTGCATCCACTGTTTGGCTTAAATAAACGACCTGCGCTTCTGTTGCTTCCTTTTGCACACTCAACTTGCTGCGCCATGCATCAAACGCCAGTTCTGCATCAGACAATTCGGACTGAAGGATGTCTATACGTTGCTGCATAAGAACGATGTCTTGCTCCAGACTGACAATCGCTTGGGGTTTAACGGGCGGGGAAATTGTAAACAGCAAAGCCCCACGTTCCACTGGGGACTGTGGGTCAATTTCTGCACCCTCAACAAAACCGGAGAATGGTGCCCGAATAAGCGTGCGACTGGACGCAACAGAGGCATATTCAGACCGAACAGTCAAAAAGCTGGATACAATGATAGACAGGCCAATGGTGGCAAAAATCAAAACACCCGCAACGACAAGCGACAAACGCAACGCAGACGATAACGTCTGCAATCGTTGTGTACTCTTTTGGGAAAAGACGATTCTGCCGACTTCACCCATCTCCATCATTTCCGGCATCAAGATCGTCTCACCGGATAAATGACGATCAATAATATATGATAAGATCTCAGCGCGTTGCGACGTCATATCGATGAACTGGAAACCGCGCCCTTCTCCTTCTTCGACGCGCACCACCTTGACCATGACGGACATGCGGGACTCAAAACAAGGGAAGCTTAATAAGAGTTCCGCTGTCTGTACGGACCCCAGTTCGAGGCACGGGGCTCCGTCTCCCAGACCAAAACCACCTAGGCTCCAGTCAGTTGTTTCATATTGCTGCCCCAACAGTTCCACGCGTAACGGCATTTCGATACGGGGATACATACGTTGACCTGTCTGGCTCAGGCTTACAACAGTATCGGAATTTGGGGTTGCATCACTCATCACGACACCATTAATCAAATTTACAGGTCAAGACTTTCAACAAACTCTAGAAAAAATTGATAAAAATTGATAGAAATCAATAAAACCCACCTCAGGTTGCGCACCTGTACATAACTTATACGCAGTTAACAATGTATTAACCACTGAATTTCCCACGTAAAATACACGAAGACACCTATGCGTCTTCGTGTATTTGGCGCGCCCTGCAGGATTCGAACCTGCGACCGTTCGCTTAGAAGGCGAATGCTCTATCCAGCTGAGCTAAGGGCGCATCATCCTGAATCTTGGGGGTATTTATTGCAGTTTGCTGTGTGCGAAATTATCCGCATATACCTTTGGAACGAGGCGGCGTTTCTTCGGTTCTTCAACCGTATAGGCCAAACCTTCACGTTCTGCGTAGGAAACCGCAGCTTCCTTGCTATCAAATTTCATGTGCAGCTGAGACAATGTATCGCCGGAACCAATCCAACCGACCACAGGGTCAGCCTTGCGCCGCTCCGTCGGTTCAAACTCCAACACCCAATGCTTGGTGTTGCCTCGGCCTGATTGCATTGCATTTTTACCGGGCTGATAAATCCGGGCCTGTGCCATGAAATTCTCCCTGCACCGCTGATGGCGCGTTGATGCGACTTTCGTCGCTGGCCCGATTTCACAGACACATCGGGCGGTCATGGTCGGGGCGATAGGATTCGAACCTACGACATCCGGCTCCCAAAGCCGGCGCTCTACCAGGCTGAGCTACACCCCGTTCGAAGGAAAATATGAGGAACCGAAGAATATGGCAACGGTTTTATGGTTTTTTTGACAATAGATCCATTTCTTTTGATCTAATTTGCGCGCTCGGCACGATGCCATGCCCTCTTGCCTCGCCCCCACCAATTTCCAAAACGAACCGCACGAGGCCGGGGGAGGCAATAACCGTTTTATCATGCGGCTGGGCATTTTCATGCACACCGACCACATAACCATGTTCATCAATGAATACCATATCCAAAGGTATATAGGTCCGGTGCATCCACATACGCACCTTCACCGGACGATGAAAATCGAACAACATGCCCTGACCCTTTGGCAGGTTGGAACGGTCCATCAGGCCGATTGATCTTTGTTTCTGCGTACGCGCCATTTCAACTTCTAGCCGGACTTCCCGACCATCAGGATTGATCAACGTAAGTGGATAGCGATCCGCTGCCATAGCTGACATCGAAAAGTTCAAAACCACCAGAGCACACAGAAACCATTTATATAATTTCAACATTTTGAACCAATTTCCATGGCTAACTCTTGACCCATTCCAATAAAGCGCCGATACAGAATAATCTGATTTCCTGCCGGGCCAAAGACAATACAGTCCAATCCCGGCGCACCCGTACACGGGGGGAGCCACCATCAGTGGCTGAGAGGTTTCTCGCCCAATATTTGGCACGGAAATGACCCCTAGAACCTGATCCGGTTGATACCGGCGTAGGGACGTGAATTATCCATGCCAAATAAGCCACACACCACACATGATCCTATGCCATTGGACATCCGAGTCAGTGGTGCAAGCCTGAGTTTTGACCGCCATACCGTATTCCATAACCTCACCTTTTTGGCTCAAGGTGGGCAATTCACCGGCATTCTTGGTCCCAGTGGAGTTGGCAAAACAACTTTGCTGAAAATAATCGCCGGGCTTTTACCAACAGGCACGACCGAAATCTGCGATCAGCGCGGCAGTTCCATACAAGGGAAAATCGCATGGATGTCCCAAAAAGACCTGTTGCTGCCATGGCTGAGTATTTTTGACAATGTGTGCTTGGGCGCCAAACTTCGTGGCGCGATCACTCCGCAGATCCAAGACCGTGCAACCAGCCTTTTACATCAAGTTGGTCTGGCCCATGTTGCAAACAAACGCCCGGATGCTCTCTCCGGCGGCATGCGCCAACGTGCCGCTCTGGTTCGCACTCTGATGGAGGACCGTCAGATCATTCTGATGGATGAGCCATTTTCGGCAGTTGACCCTTTGACGCGCATTCGTTTGCAAGATTTATCGGCGCGCCTACTTCATGGGCGCACGGTGATCTTTGTAACTCATGATCCGCTGGAAGCCCTGCGCCTCGGGCACATTATTTTTGTCTTAAATGGTCAACCCGCCACACTAAAGTCTATTGATTTACCAAACACAGCATGGCCCCGCCCCGTAGACGACCCAAATGTGCTGAAGGCACAGGCAGAAATTCTTACGGCCTTGGCTCATTCCCCTCAGGAAAGGACAGCCTGATGCGGCTCACAATTTTAATGGTAATTTTTCTTACCATATGGACCACAGCGTGGCACTTAAGCGGACAGCGCGGCTATATCCTGCCGCCACCGTGGGATGTGGCAAAAGCCCTGTGGTCTCATGCTCCGCTTTTGGCCCATCACGGAATGATAACCTTACTGGAAATCATCCTTGGAATGTTGTTTGGCTGTGGATTTGCCATATGCCTTGGCCTGTCGTTGGCACTTTACCGTCCCGCCGCAGCCTGGGTTTGGCCGATTTTTGTCGCAACACAGGCTCTGCCGGTATTTGCCATCGCTCCGTTGCTTGTGCTGTGGCTAGGCTATGGCATGGCATCAAAAGTCGCCATGGCGTCACTGATTATCTTCTTTCCCGTCGCATCAGGGTTTTATGACGGCCTGCGCCGTACGGACCCGGACTTACTGGACCTATCCCACACCATGAATGCCGGAAATTGGGCCATTGTTCGCCATATCCGCCTCCCCGCTGCCCTGCCCGGTCTCGCATCTGGCTTAAAAGTTGGTGCCGCCGTTGCCCCAATTGGTGCCATTGTCGGCGAATGGGTCGGTTCCAGTGCAGGACTTGGCTTTCTGATGCTTCACGCCAATGCCCGCGTCCAGATTCCCTTAATGTTTGCTGCTTTATTTGTTTTGGCGATTATGGCGATTACTTTGCACAGTTTGATTGCATACAGCCTGCGTCGTGCATTACCTTGGATCTATGAGAGTTAATAGACCATGACCGTTCGAAGCCCTAACCCTTTGTTTTGGATAACGCCCATGCTTTCCCGTCTGCGCCCCGCTGCTCTATTGGTGCGGTTCTGGCTCGTCCTCGCCGCGTTTTTACCGTTTGCATCCACTGCCCAAGCTCAAGAAGAGCAACAACCCGAACATGTTACGGTTTTGCTTGATTGGTTCCTAAATCCCGATCACGCACCATTGGTTGTTGCCAAACAACTCGGGTTCTTTGATGACGCAGGTTTGGATGTTGAACTGATTGCTCCGGCGGACCCTAATGCCCCGCCTAAGCTTGTCGCAGCCAAGGAAGCAGACATTGCCGTCAGTTATCAACCGCAACTGCACATGCTGGTCGATCAGGGATTACCTTTGGTCCGCATTGGCACTTTGGTGGAAACCCCATTGAATTCATTGGTCACCTTAAAGGACGGCCCGGTTAAATCCATTGCAGACCTTAAAGGCAAAAAAATCGGCTTCTCAGTATCTGGCTTTGAAGATGCTATTCTGGGCAGCATGTTGGAAAGTCATGGCCTTAAGCTCGATGATGTTGAATTGATCAACATCAACTTTGCGCTGACCCCGGCTTTGCTTTCCGGTCAGGTCGACGCAGTCATTGGGGCTTTCCGTAATTTTGAGCTTAACCATCTGGACATGGAAAACCGACCGGGGGTCGCCTTCTACCCTGAAGAACACGGCGTGCCGGCCTATGACGAGTTGATTTTCATTGCCCATCAACAAAGTTTAGGCGATGCCAAAATTTCTGCTTTCTTACGCGTCATTGAACGGGCGAACCTGTACATGCTCAACCACCCGAAAAAATCATGGGAAGCATTCGCCGCTTATGACACCTCTTTAGACACGGAACTAAACCGCCGCGCATGGCAGGACACCATCCCCCGTTTTGCCAAACGCCCCGGTGTTGCTGACAAACATCGCTACGCCCGCTTCGCACAATTCCTGCATGAAAAAAAGCTGATTAGTCGTCAAGTTCCGATTGATCGTTACGTCGTGTCCCTGCAATAGTCACAGCACCGACAACCCCATCCCAAACTAAAAAGCCTTGTCATTCGGACAAGGCTTTCACATTTATGATTACAGATGATATGTGTTGCATCAACCGATGCTGAAAGATAGGCTAATGACAGGGTGTTAACTCACCATCAGTTAGTGTAGACTGTTGATTATAGAAGCACTCCGGCAGTCGGTTTTGGCTCTGACAGCCCTGACCAAAGGTCACTTTACAGACGCCTCGTAACCGGATCTTGCCTTAGGTAATTTTTTCCTCCGGGATGGCCACAAAACCGGGGGGCATTTGTTGAGGAACGCTTAGGTATGAGCATTCGATCCATCCTCGTACACCTTGCTAACGACGAGGAATATATGACTCGACTGCGCGTCGCGTATAATTTGGCCTGTCGGCACGATGCCCTCCTGAATGTTGTATTCATTACCAACTCCATCCAGGGGCAAGTCGAGCTCGACGGTCGCACGATATCGTCTGCATACGAGGACGAATTTGAATCGATCACGGCAGAAAAATCCAAAACCGTTGAGTTCGAATTCCAACAGTGGTGCAAATTACATGATGTCCGCTATAGCTGGACCGTCATGGAAGGTGAGCACATTAAGATCCTCAGCAAAATGTCCTTGTACAACGATCTGGCAATCGTCAGCCAAAGTGACCCCCAGAACCTTGAACAAATGTTGTTTGCAGAGCTTCCCGATCAACTGGCACAGGTTGGCAGCTGTCCTGTAATTGTGCTGCCGCACAATCAACGCCGCATGGTCCTTGGTCGCCGTATCCTGATTGCATGGAATGACACAGTTGAATGTGCGCGGGCCGTCCGCTCTGCATTCCCGTTCCTACAACAGGCTGAATCCGTTACCTTGGTGTCACGAACCGGCGGCAGAGACGCAGCACGGTCGCTTGAAAAAGTTGCTGACTCTTTGCGCCTACACAACATCGAACCTGCCGTCCGCGCACCACAACACGGGGCGCGCGCCGCAGAAGGACGGGTTATGGAGTATGCAAAGTCATCACGTGCTGACCTGATTGTGATGGGGGGCTCCGGTAATTCTCGACTGCGGGAGCTTGTCCTTGGTGGAGGTACACGGCATATGCTTCGCTCTGCCAACATTCCAATTCTGATGTCGCACTAACCAGCGAATTCTACACAAAAAACCCCGGTATTAACCGGGGTTTTTTGTGTCCGAACATCAAGTCAATTGGATCAGAAGAACAGATACAACAGCAAAATATATAACGGCCCGAGGATAAGCGTAGACCAAGCTATATAGCCAAAGAAGCTTGGCATCTTAACGCCGCGTTCTTCAGCAATGGCCTTCACCATGAAATTCGGCGCATTACCAACATAGGTATTGGCACCCATGAACACCGCACCGGCAGAGATCGCCAGCAAAGTAGAGACTTCCTGCATCAACAGGTGGGCATCACCACCAGCCGTGTTGAAGAACACAAGGTAAGTCGGTGCATTATCAAGGAAGGATGACAATATCCCAGTTAATGCAAAGTACATGGCGTTTATCGGCTCACCATTGGAATCGCTTACGGCATGAATAACCGGAGACAACGCACCATCCGCACCTGCTTTCAAAATGGCAATAGCCGGGATAATGGTCATAAAGATCCCACCGAAAAGCTTACCGACCTCAATAATTGGGAACCAATTAAAGGCATTGGCAACGCGGCTTTCTTTGCAGGTCAACTTCCAAGACAAGTAGGCCAAGAACAGCAGAACAGCATCACGGGCCACATTTTGGATTTCCAACGGGACGTGGTACACGTCCAATGCAAATCGGTACTCTTTCGGCCACAGGCCACTCATCAGAACTGCGCAGACAACACCGACCAACAACAGGATATTGACCTTACCCTCAATCCCAATCTTTTCTTTATTCTCAACCGGTTCCGGCTTATTCGGCTCCCGACGATACATCCAAGTATCCAGCAGGAAAAAGATAACAAGCAAAATGGAACTGATGGTGAGGAATGGCAGCAACATATGCTCAGTCGGCCAGAAGAAAGAGACTCCTTTTAGGAATCCAAGGAACAAAGGCGGATCACCAAGAGGTGTCAAAGAACCACCGATATTGGCCACCAAGAAAATGAAGAAAACAATAATGTGGACTTTGCTCTTGCGGAATTCATTGGCCCGAATGATCGGACGAATCAGCAGCATTGCAGCCCCGGTTGTCCCCATCCAACTCGCAAGGAAAGTACCAATGGCAATCAAAGCCGTATTCAGTATGGGGGTCCCTTGCAATGTCCCGGTAAGACGTACGCCACCTGCAACTGTGAACAGGGAAAATAGCAAAATCACAAACGGCAGATATTCCAACAGAACAACGTGCAGCACTTCATACAGCACGACGGAACCACCGAATTCAAAGTATGCCGGAATCAGGAAGCAAATTGCCCACAAGAACGAAAATTTGCCAAAATTATGGTGCCAGAAATGCGGCAGAATCAGGGGGAACAAAGCGATGGATAACAACATCGCACAGAAAGGGACAACCCACAGCAATCCCAGCTGTGAACCATCAATATGCGGAGCCGCATGGTGGCCACCCGCCGCTGCCGCCATCTGCTCTGCTGCATACGCTCCGTTAATATCAAAGCCCAATGCCCCGAGCAGACATACGGCAAACAATGAGGCTAAGAAATATCTCATACCGCCGACTACACTTGCACACTGTTTTCAATGAGTTACGAACCTGCTTGAAATTTCCAAGACGTTCGAGTGACTTTAGCTCAAGAGAGTGACAGTATGCACCATGGTGACCCATGGGGAAAGCGCTTTCGAAAAAAACCTAAGCCAAAAGGTAGTTTTTTCAACTAACCACCATAACAAATCGGCAAAGCCCCCACCGTTTCTAGGACTTTTTCGCAGCACGCGGATTCCATCGCTGAACACTAACGGGCTTACCGCTGGCACTGCGCATGGTTCGCGGCCTTAATACATCATCCACATCAGGCGCAGACAATGGCTTGGACTGAGCCTTCTTCTTAGCTTTACCGTAAAATTCGACCATCTGCTTCAGCGTAATTTCTGTATTTGGCGCCTCAGCAAATGCAGCCTGATACGGGGACTGCGCCTTAAGCAAATCTGCGAGATATTCGACAGAATGCGCACCGAAACGTCGCCAAATGCTGTCCAGAAAGTGCTCCACCCGTTCCGGTAGGGGGTCGCTCTCTACGTAGGGGCGGCCACTGGCAAATACACGCCAAACATCGGGCTCCAGCGGTCCCTTTTCGTCAGCAACAAAAGTCGCCGGGGATAATTTCTGCCCCCTATACGCAACTGCAAAGTAAGCCTGCGCAAGAAAAAGAAGCTGATGCATTTTAACTGGCTGCAAATACTCCCCATCATTTAGCGCCCGATCCTTTAGCCAGGCAACCACATCAAAAGTAGACAACACTGCAGTCACAGCCATATTACCCCTCCACACACTACCCATACCTTTACCATAGGCAAGACAGACAGGAACTTCCATCGATGAAAATTATTCATCAACAGGAGTCCTTCCTGAAATCCAAGCTATGGATGATACTCAAAACACACGGTTAAAGGCTTCACCAGACAGGTGATCCACCCCAGAAATCACGCGCAAATTTGACTCGTAACGCCCGACGCCCCGCATAATTTCAGACTGAAAGACCATTGGGGGTTGGAAGCTGTTTATGCTTTGCGCCGCAATGACCTCGTCAATATAGCTAACGGCAGCATAGCTGGTGAAATCCGTAAATCCCCGCCGCCGCTGAGGCTGTTGTTGATGGCGATTATGCTCTGACTCGTGAAAGCCTTCATCATACATGAACCGTTGTTCGCTGCCCCCGGTCGGGTTGGTCGCGCTCAGTTCATCAACCTTAGGGAAAGAAATAGCCGCAACATTTCGCCCGGCAGAGACGCGAGTCGTCGCAGCCGGCCCAAAATTCGGAGATGTGACACGTTGTGTCGCACTCATTGTTGCGCCCCTTTGCTTTTAAGGAACAAGGCACTAGCCAAGTTCGCGGGACAGGTACGCGCACCGAAAGACATCACATGCCTTACGATACGCAACGGATACACGTGTACACTATAAATTTTGAGGTGTTGAAGCGGCCCTGTCAACCCGAGTCGACCACCACAACACAAGGCACATGCAGAGGTATTCTCCGCAGGAGTACCTGACCTTACAGCGTCCCGAAGATTCGGTCGCCAGCATCGCCCAGACCCGGAACAATGTAGGACTTTTCATTCAGATGGCTATCCAAGGACGCCGTCACCACGCGTACTTTCGGATGCATGTCGGTCAGAACCTTGACCCCCTCAGGGGCAGCAACCAAAGCCATAAACACGATATTTTCAGGACGGGCCCCATTGTCCAACAATACGGTCACCGCATGTGCGCCGGAATATCCGGTTGCCAACATTGGATCGACTACGACAACCGTGCGATCAGACAAACGACTGGGCAAACGCACCAAGTATTCAATCGGACGAACAGTTTCTTCATCCCGATAAACACCGATATGACCAATATCAGCTTCGCTCATAACATCAAGCACGCCATCAGCCATCCCCAATCCGGCCCGCAAAACCGGTACGACCACTGGAACCGGCTCCTGCATGCGCCAACCCGCCGTTTTACATAACGGAGTTTCCACATGGACCTCATCCAAGGGGACGTTCCGCGTAGCCTCAACCGTCAAAAGAGACGAAATCTCGCGCAGCAACCGACGGAAATCTGCTGGGGTCGTATCCACCTTACGCATCAAGGTCAACTTGTGGCGAATCAAGGGATGGTCGACCACAGTCAATTGGTCAAAGTCGCGTGCAACAGTCATCAGGGTGTACCTTTTTTCGACAGAAGTGGTGTTTTCTATTGTACTATTCGTTCACAAAACGCAACAGTCAGGAGTCAAATGCATGGACCTGAACCTGAAAGGCAAAACTGCCTTGGTCATGGGCGCATCCAGAGGATTGGGCCGCGGCATCGCCGCGAGCCTTGCCAAAGAAGGCTGCAACCTAGTCCTCGCGGCGCGCAATCTAGAGCGCATTGAAAACGATGCACAAGCACTCGCCAAGTCCGCCAGCATTGAAACCAAGGCTGTTGGCCTTGATTTATGTGATCCTGCTTCCGTACAGGCTTTGCTGGATGAAATCAAGTCGCGAGGCGGCATTGACATCCTTATTGGTAATGTTGGCGGCCCGCCCCCCACCAGCGCACTCGGCAACACGGCAGATTTATGGACGAACCATTTTCACAGCATGGTTCTCAGCCTCATTCAAATCATGGACACTGCCGTACCGTTCATGCGGGCACAAAAATGGGGCCGGGTATTAACCATCACCTCCAGCGGTGTGGTCCAACCGATCCCGACATTGGGCATATCGAATACCCTACGCGCCAGCATTGTCGCTTTTTCAAAAACTCTGGCAAACGAGGTTGCCGCCGATGGTGTCACGGTTAACGTGGTCATGCCGGGGCGAATTGATACGGAACGTGTTGCTGAACTTGATGCAGCAGCGGCCAAACGTCAGAATATCACCGTCGAAGAAGCCAGATCCCGCTCTGCGGCCAATATCCCCACAAAACGCTACGGTAAAGTCGAAGAGTTTGCCCAAACCTGCACCTTTCTTGTCAGTGAACCAGCCGGATACATCACCGGCAGCAATATCAGAATTGATGGTGGGCTTATTCAATCCGTCCAAGGCTGAACAAATTGCCGGTTTTTTTTGACATGGGCTGACTTGCATTTTGACTGTAATCACGGTATCACCCCGATAGAATTTTGGGGTGATTTACCTGCAGAACTATTTACATTGAGCTTCTTGACTCTGTAGCAATTTCAGAGTCCTAGATTCGACTCAAAGACTCCCCTTCACTTTGTTGATTCTTAACACTCTCTTAAGACTTGACTTCACGATTCGTGATTGGCATTGTAATCGTGAAAATTGTCTTAATGGGGGATGCTTTTCATAGATTCATCCTTCCGCAGAATTCAGCAATTACTTCGACGTGTTGCGCCCGGAGTGCTATGAGGACGTTATGCAGACACCGAAACCCGGCCTGATCAAAACAGTCATGCAACTCCCGCCGAAACGCATCGCCCTGATGTGCGGGTGTGCCCTTTTTTCCGTCGCCACTGCGGTTTCCGCATACAGCCTGTTGTCATCACCCAAAGTCGTTCGCAGCGATGTCCGCCCGACGTCACTCATGACCCCTCCCCTTGTGGATCAGGATGACACAGAAACCGCAGCAATGACCCCCAGCGCGCCTGTCTATTCAGAGCCGCAGCTGGCAGAAGCAGAGCAAGAGCAGCCTGAACCCAATATCCGCAAAGTTTCAGTTAGCGTCAGCCGCGGTGATACCCTTGGGAAAATTCTTGATACACAGAATATCTCCCGCCAAGAAGCCTATCGCGCTCTGCAAGCCTTGCAATCCGTATTTGACCCCCGCCAATTGACCCCCGGTCAGAAAATCAAGTTTACCTTGCAAGACGGTGATGAGGGCGAAACCCTACTCAGCAAGCTAACCATCACGCCTGCACCGGGGCAAAGAAGCATTGTTTCCAGACAAGCGGATGGCACCTTTGTCAGCGCACAGGAAGCCGACCCGATCAACGTAGTCAGCAAGGGTTATAAAGGCACCATCACCAGCAGCCTGTTTGCCGCCGGTGCTGATGCGAGCATGACACCACAGACCATACAACGCCTTATCAAACTGTTTTCCTATGATGTGGACTTTCAGCGGGAAATTCGTGAAGGCGATACCTTTGAAGTCATGGTTGATCAACAATTCCTGCCTGATGGCACCCTGATTGATGAGGGTGAGATTGATTTTGCCTCCATCACCTTGTCCGGCACAACGTTGAAGCTCTACCGTTTCGAAGATAAAGACGGCTTCGTTGATTATTACAACGAAAAAGGGCAAAGCGCCCGCAAGGCCTTGCTTCGCACACCGATTGATGGTGCCCGCATTTCTTCAAACTATGGCCGTCGCAAACATCCGATCCTTGGCTACACCAAAATGCACAAGGGCGTTGATTTTGCGGCTCCGCGCGGCACCCCGGTCTATGCCGCAGGTGACGGTATCATTTCCAAGTCGCAGTGGTTTGGCGGGTACGGTAAGTACGTTAAGCTCCGTCACAACAGCACTTATTCGACTGCGTACGCGCACCTAAGCCGCTTTGCCAAAGGCATTCACCCCGGCAAACGAGTCAGGCAGGGGCAGATCATTGCGTATTCCGGTAACACCGGGCGCTCGACAGGGCCACACCTGCATTATGAAATCCTGCGCAATGGCAAACATGTGAACCCGCTGAAGGTCAAAATGCCATCGGGTCGTAAACTTAAGGGTGCGGAATTCACCCGCTTTGCAGAACAGCGTCGCGTCCTTGATCGGTCATTTGCCGCTTTGGTCGGCAAACACAAGGTTGCAGAGGCTGCGAGCAACGACACGGTTACAACCCGGTAATTCACACCCAATGCTCTTTTTCAAATGGCCCCATACGGGGCCATTCTCTGTATGGGCAAACATGTGAAAACGGCGTACACTATTGTCATGGATGCTGTTTAACCACCTAGAACACATGTACAAAAGATGAGTCCCAGCTGGCCGTACCATTCGCATCCTGACCATATAATAGGCCACCGATCTGGCGTTTCATCTTGAGACTGGGAGGGCAACATGGTCATAAAAGATACCGGCGTCAGCATTGACACGAACAGTGGCAGCCTCTCTGCTTCTGAAACGATTGCCACCACACCGAAAAAAGTATGGGCTATGTTGGTGGCTCACCACCAGATTTCCGAATGGTGGGGAAACTATGTTTCCATTGAACCCCATGTCGGCGGCAATTTTGAAGAACTCTGGACGGATAAAGACGGCAACCTGACCCGTGCCGTCGGTAAAGTCACCGAGATCACGTCTCCTTACATCCTTAAATTCACATGGAAAGAAAGCAAATGGGACTATGAAACCAAGGTCCACATCCGCCTGCGTGAACTGGGAAAAGACACGCTGGTCGAAGTGACTCACAACGGTTGGCCTGAAGAGATGACAGACCAAATGCGCAGCGATGTATCACGCTTGTATTACGGTTGGCGGTCGTTCCTGAGAAAACTCAAAGAGCATGCATCAGACAATCGCCCATAATCGGGTAGTAGAAACGAAAACCCCGGCAGATACATGCTCTGCCGGGGCATTTTATTGTCCGGAACTTAAGGTCAGGAATTCAACCATTCCTCCGCCGAAATGCCGTTGATGGTGAGATCATCGCCCGCCACATCAACCCGGATAGGCTCCCCTTCCTTCAAATCACCCTGCAACAAACACATTGCCATCGGGTTTTCAACGGAACGCTGAATCAAACGTTTCAGTGGGCGCGCGCCATAGACCGGATCATACCCACGACCAGCCAACCATTCCCGTGCCGCATCGGATACTTCCATCTGCAATTCGCGGTCTGCCAATCGCGCATCCAGCCGCGCCAATTGAATGCTGACGATCCCGGACATGTGTTTTTTCTCCAACCGATGGAACAGCAAAATTTCATCCAAACGGTTCAAAAACTCAGGACGGAACTCGGCACGAACCACCTCCATAACCGGTTCACGAACATCGGCAGAAGGCTGCCCATCCGCTTGGGCTGCCAGAATATCCGCCCCAAGGTTGGAGGTCATCACAATCAGCGTATTGGAGAAATCAACTGTTCTTCCCTGACCATCGGTCAGACGTCCATCATCCAAGACTTGCAGCAAGATATTGAATACATCCGGGTGAGCCTTTTCAACCTCATCGAACAAGATCACCTGATAGGGTCGCCGCCGCACAGCCTCAGTCAGGGAACCGCCCTCGTCATAACCAACATAACCGGGCGGTGCGCCAATCAGACGGGCAACTGCGTGTTTCTCCATGTACTCTGACATATCAATACGCACCATGGCGGTTTCGTCATTGAACAAGAAATCAGCCAGAGTTTTGGTCAATTCGGTTTTACCAACCCCGGTTGGGCCAAGAAACAGGAATGAGCCGACCGGACGGTTCGGGTCCTGCAACCCGGCTCGAGACCGCCGCACGGCATTGGATACCGCTTTGACTGCTTCGGCCTGACCGATAACGCGTTCTGACAGCACGGTTTCCATGGTTCGCAATTTTTCATTCTCTCCGGTCAGCATTTTATCCACCGGAATTCCAGTCCAGCGTGCAACCACCTGAGCAATATGACGATCCGTTACGACCTGATCCAAGATCCGCGTATTTGCAGCACTCTCAGCCTGCGATAATTTTGCTTCCAAGTCAGGAATATCGTTGTAAAGCAGCTTACCTGCGTCCTCATACCGACCTTCACGCTGCGCACGCTCTGCCAAGATACGGACCTGATCCAGTTGCTCCTTAATTTTGGTGGAATCCGCCAGCGTTGACTGTTCTTGTTTCCACTGCGAAGTCAGCGCCATAGACCGATCTTCGAGCTCGGACAATTCTTCATCCAGTTTATGTAGGCGATCCTGAGAAGCCGCATCCGGTTCTTTTTTCAACGCTTCACGTTCGATTTTCAGCTGAACAATTCGGCGATCAACTTCATCAAGCTCATCCGGTTTGGAATCAACCTGCATACGCAAACGGCTACCGGCCTCATCCATCAAATCGATGGCCTTATCCGGCAAGAAACGGTCAGAAATGTAACGATCCGACAAAGTGGCAGCAGACACCAATGCCGCATCGGAAATCCGCACCCCGTGATGCAGTTCGTACTTTTCCTTAATCCCACGCAGAATAGAGATCGTATCCGTTACCGTGGGTTCCGTCACAAATACAGGCTGGAAACGACGTGCGAACGCCGCATCTTTTTCAACATGCTTACGGTACTCATTCAGGGTGGTCGCACCAACGCAATGCAGTTCGCCCCGAGCCAGCGCAGGCTTCAGTAAGTTGGAGGCATCCATTGCCCCTTCGCTTGCCCCTGCACCAATCAGAGTGTGCATTTCGTCAATGAACAGGATGATTTCACCCTCGGCAGCCTTAACCTCGTTCAGCACACCTTTCAGGCGTTCTTCAAATTCACCACGATATTTGGCCCCTGCCACCATGGCACCAAGATCAAGAGCCAACAGCCGTTTATTCAACAGACTGTCCGGCACATCACCGTTCACAATCCGCAACGCCAAACCTTCGACGATTGCAGTTTTCCCGACACCGGGTTCACCGATCAAGACCGGATTGTTTTTCGTACGGCGAGATAGAACCTGAATAGTGCGGCGAATTTCTTCGTCGCGCCCAATGACCGGGTCAAGTTTTCCTTCCAACGCCGTCGCCGTGTAGTCCACCGTATATTTTTTCAAAGCCTCGAATTGATCTTCGGCATTGGCACTTTGCGCTGTGCGCCCCTTACGGATGTCATTAATGGCGGCATTGAGATTTTGTGGCGTAATCCCAGCCTTTTTCAAAGCTTTGGACGCGCTGGTCGGTTCGGTCAACGCCAGAGCCAACAGCAGGTATTCAGCCGTGACATAGGAATCGCCAGCCTTTTGCGCCGCAGCCTGCGCCGCATCCAACACCCGCATCAAAGATGACGATGTATAAAGCTGATCATTCCCGCCTTCGACTTGCGGCTCTTTTGCGAGCGCGGCCTCCACATCAAGGCGCACGGTATCCGCATTGCCGTTGGCGGCCCGAATCAAATTGGATGCCAGACCTTCTGCATCATCCAGCAGCGCTTTCAACAGATGTTCTGGCAAAAGCTGCTGATGCTTCATCCGCACAGCCACGTGCTGGGCTGCTTGCAAAAATCCCTGCGAGCGTTCCGTAAATTTATCGATATTCATGTCCCATTCCTTTTTGGCGACACCCCAACCGTCCCAATAGCGGCAACGGCCCAGGGTTTAAGTGTACTCTGTACTCATCCGTTCATATGGGAAGAAATACACGACTTCTGCAAGCCCTTCCCATACCGCTTAAACACAAAAAAGCCGGGACATTCCCGGCTTAATTTGGCTATTCACAATACTGCAGCAGCTAAACGGCAACAGTTTCCTGCTCGCCTGCTTGCTCCGGGGCTTCCTGCACATTTGTCCGTTCGACAATGGCTTCAGGTGCCGCAACTGCATCTTCATTGGCTTCCGTTTGATTTTCCGACGTTTGTTGAGTTCTACGCGGGCGACGCGGACGAGGTTGACGACGAGGCTGATGATTTTCTTGTTCATCGCCCGCGTTTGTTTCGTCTTCAGCCACCTGTACTTCATCTTCCATAATCGGAGCTTCGGCACCATCCGCAGCACCTGCGGCTGCCGGATTGGCTACACGAGGCGTACGCGGTTGCTGACTTTGAACAATACGGAAATAGTGTTCTGCATGCTGCAAATAGTTTTCTGACAGAACGCGGTCGCCCTGTCCCGCAGCATCACGAGCCAAAGTCAGGTACTTATCCATGACCTGATGTGCAGACCCACGGATCCGAACACTTGGACCGTTACTATCGTAATTTTGATTACGGGACGGCCCTTTACGTTGATTGTTAGGGCGACTGCCGCGTGGACGCGGTTTTTGATTAGAATGCTGTTTCATAACGCTACATTAACCACGAGAGGTTGCACGAATTACATGTGCCTTTGATGACTGAGACAAACACCCATCAAGCAACAAAATCTGTCATAGACTTCCGACACGGGAGCCGTACCACGAACCCGAACACCACCCACCATTTCTATGGCGCGGGTCACGGATATTGGATGTATTTGCATCGGCTGTACACGCACCAGCACCCTTATCCACCAAGGATTACGGTCTGGGCCCCATGCGGCAGTTGGGCCGCTTTGTGTACATTGATGATTGGAAACTAAACGGTCCTGTCACACTTTCCAACCGATTTTTTCATCTAAACCCTAAATAATCGTCATTTCGCGACTTGTATCACTCTTTGTGCGCGACAACACAGCGTGAAATACCGCCTAAATCCTTTGGCATTCCCGTTACAATCATACCTGCATCCCGAAACAGCGTAGCAACATCTTCTGCCTGACCGATACCGACCTCAAAAACGGCCCACCCCTTGGGCTGCAAAAGTTGCGGCACATGCGGGATCAAATGACGATACGGGTCCAATCCATCATGCCCCCCAGCCAACGCGCGTAACGGATCAAAATTACGGACTTCAGGCGACAATCCATCAATATCCTGATCAGGAATATAGGGCGGGTTAGCAACCACAAGGTGATAACCGTCACCAATCAGGGTTCGCCAGCTATCCGCCAACCAGCTTTCCCTTACAAAGCGCGCTCGGTCCTGCAAATCCAAATAGTTCGCATTCAGTCTGGCGGTTTCAATTGCATTGTCGGAAACGTCCATACCCAACCCGGTAGCGTCCTTAACTTCCGATAAAATCGACAACAACAGACAGCCGGTCCCGGTCCCCAAGTCCAAGACCCGTCCATTGCAAACCTTGCGAAGGCAAGCAATGCCAGCCTCAACGATGGTTTCTGAATCCGGGCGCGGATCAAGGGTTTCAGGGCCAAGGCGGAACGGCAGCCCGAAAAACTCCCGTTCACCAAGGATTCTGGACACAGGCTCACGTTTGACCCGACGCGCAATCGCCGCATCGATCACATCCAAATGATCTTTTGAAATAGCCGTTTCCGGGAAACCAACCATTGTCGCCTGACTGATATCCAGCAAGGCACCAATGATCAAACGTGCATCACGGCGCGGATCATCAACCCCCGCCATAGCAAGGCGATGTTGCGCCTGCGTCAGCACTTCCCCCAAGGTCATCATGCGTTGGAAAACTCCGCTAGCAGTGCTGCCTGTTCTTCGGAAATCAGCGGATCGATCACATCATCCAAAGCAGAACCGTCAACCACTTTATCCAAATTATACAAAGTCAGATTGATTCTGTGGTCGGTCACACGCCCCTGCGGGAAGTTGTACGTACGGATACGTTCGGACCGATCGCCAGAACCGACTTGTGACTTCCGGTTGGCGGAGCGTTCCTCGTTTTCCTTGCGTCGTGCTTCCTCATACAGTTTGGATCGCAGCATGGTCATGGCCTTTGCCTTGTTCTTATGCTGGGACTTTTCTTCCTGACACGCTGCAACAACTCCGGTCGGGATATGGGTAATCCGCACAGCAGAATCCGTCGTGTTCACGTGCTGACCACCAGCACCCTGAGAGCGATAGGTATCAATGCGCAAATCAGACTCATTGATTTCAATATCAACGTCTTTGGCTTCGGGCAAAACCGCAACCGTTGCCGCAGAAGTATGAATGCGACCACCGGATTCCGTTGCCGGCACCCGTTGCACGCGATGCACGCCGGATTCAAATTTCAGGCGGGCGAATACGCCGCTTCCAGAAATCGTTGCCGAGACTTCCTTAATCCCGCCAATACCGGTGTCATTCATTTCCATGACTTCGATGCGCCAGCCACGCTCGGCAGCATAGCGTTGATACATGCGGAACAAATCCGCAGCGAACAGTGCCGCTTCTTCGCCCCCGGTGCCGGCCCGTACTTCCAGAATTGCGTTGCGTTCATCGTCAACGTCCTTCGGCAGAAGAGCTATCTGTACGGCTTCCTGCAGTGTGGGCAATTGCTCCTTACACGCCAGTAACTCTTCCTGAGCCAGCTCTTTCATATCTGCATCAGCGTCAGCATCCGACAACATGGCTTCGGCTTCAGCCATATCAGCCTGAACCTGTTGCAATTGCCGGATTTTTTCAACAACCGGGCCAAGTTCAGATATTTCCCGTGACAATTCCACCACGGTTTTCGGGTCAAGATCAGGTTCCGTGCTCAGGCGACCATTGGCCTCATCATAACGGCGGACAACTTGATCCAACTTTTCATCAAACGCCATATTTTATCCCTTAGCCGACGGAGCATTGACAATATCGGACAGCTTACTTTCCATCGCCTGCAACGATACGGAGAACTGCTCCCCTGTATCCAGATCACGGATTGTCACAATGCGGGCAAGACGTTCATCCTCACCGAAAATCACTGCGGCTCTGGCATTCAGTTTGTCCGCACGTTTCATCCGTTTGCCCATGTTACCGGAAAAACCAAGATCAACATGGAAACCTGAACGACGCAGACGATCCGCCAAAACCATAGCTTCACGTCGGATGACGTCATCACTGCCAGCCGGGATCACGGCAATCGGACGCGGTGCATCCGGTGCAGCATTCAACAACAGAGACAAACGCTCCACCCCAGCGGCCCAACCAACACCAGAAGTTTGTGGGCCACCCATGGTTTTAATCAAACCATCGTAACGACCACCAGCCATCACCGTGCCCTGAGCACCCAAGGCATCTGTCGTGAATTCAAATGCTGTGTGTCCGTAATAGTCCAACCCCCGAACCAAACGCGGGTTTTCGACAAAGTCGATCCCCAGATCCATGAGACCGTTTTTCAGAATGTCATAGAACTCCACCGAAGCCGGATTCAGATATTCGGCAAGCAACGGTGCATCCTTAACAATCTCGCGGTCGCCCTCGTCCTTGGAATCCAAAATACGCAGTGGGTTTTTGTCCAAACGCTCGACACTGTCGCGGGATAGCTTATCCTTAAACTGCGTCAGGTAGTCGACAAGCGCAGCGCGATAGGCATCACGACTTTCCGTATCGCCAAGGGTATTCAGTTCCAGAGTGATATTGCCCTGAAGATTAAGGGCTTGCAGCACCTGATGCCCCATGGCGATGATTTCCACATCCCCCTGCGGATCAGCAACACCAAGCAATTCAGCACCAACTTGATGGAACTGGCGCTGGCGGCCTTTTTGCGGGCGTTCATACCGGAACATCGGCCCGGAATAAAAGGCTTTGAATGGCAGTTCATTGGCCAAGCCATTGGAAATAAATGACCGGGCAATGCCTGCCGTTCCTTCAGGACGCAGGGTGATGTTTTCCCCCTTACGATCCTGAAAGGTATACATTTCCTTGGTGACGATGTCCGACGTATCCCCCAATGTCCGCGCAAAAACATTGGAAAATTCAAAGATCGGCGTCGCCATTTCCGCATAACCGTACAAGGCTGCCGTCATACGCGTCGTATCGACCACAAAACTGTGCGCCCGCATCTGTGCAGGCAAAAGATCGTGCGTCCCTCGCACCGGCTGGAGCTTCGCCACCCCGTTATCCTTTCTTATGAAACAAAATCAGTCGGCAGGCCGTCATTCGCCGCCATCAATTCCGTCTGTCTGTTGCAAAAACTGTACACGTTTTTCCACAAGATCGACCAAATGGTCAACAATTGCATCAGTATCCACCGTATGATCCGGGATACCACAGATGAAAACCTTGTGCTTGCCTTTACCGCCTCCGGTTAGACCGATTTCCGTAGACTTGGCTTCACCGGGACCGTTAACCACGCAGCCAAGCACGGACAGAGTCACCGGAGTCACAATATGTTCCAGTCGCTTTTCCAATTCCGCAACGACAGTCGGCACATCAAACCCCTGCCGCGCACAAGATGGGCACGACACAATCCGCACACCACGATGGCGCAGATCAAGGGATTTCAGGATATCAAAACCAACCCGAACTTCCTCTGCCGGGTCTGCGGATAAAGACACACGCAGGGTATCACCGATCCCCTTTTGCAGCAGCCAGCCCATCCCGATTGCGGATTTAACAGTGCCCGTGCGCAATCCCCCGGCCTCAGTCACACCAAGGTGAAGCGGATAATCACATACCGCCGCCAATTGTTCGTAAGCCGCCATCGTCATAAAGACATCGGATGCCTTTACACTGATTTTGAAATCAAAAAAGTCATTGTCCTCAAGAATCCGGGCATGGTCTAAGGCACTTTCGACCATGGCTTCAGGACACGGCTCACCATATTTTTCCAAAAGATGGCGGTCAAGGCTGCCCGCGTTGACACCAATGCGCATGGAACAGCCGTTGTCCTTGGCGGCCTTAATTACCTCTCGCACGCGATCGTTTGAGCCAATATTGCCGGGATTGATACGCAGGCAGGCTGCCCCGGCCTCTGCCGCTTCAATCCCACGACGATAATTGAAGTGAATATCCGCAACCACCGGAACCGAACAGCCCTGAACAATCCGAGACAACGCAGCGGTTGAATCCGTATCCGGGCAGGAAACCCGGACAATATCCACCCCGGCTTTTTCCATTGTGCGAATTTGCGCCAACGTCCCTTCCACATCAGATGTCAGGGTGTTGGTCATGGACTGCACACTGATGGGCGCATCTCCACCGACCAAAACGGAACCGACCCGCACTTGGCGGGTCTTCCGACGGGTAATCCGGCGATAGTCTGTTGTGGTCACAGGGGACCTTACCTTTCACTGTCCGTACTTACAGGGTGCCGACAAACCACCCGTGTCTTAGCAAAATCACTGGGAGAATTGCTGTTGCAATGCCTTGGCGTCAAGGCTGACATCTCGCAAGACCTTGCCTTGCTCTCCCAAGGTGCGCATCACTTTGTTATCGACTTTCAACTCAAGACCGCCCGCATTGCCCGTCATCAGCTTTAACCCTTCGCGCTTAGGAGCAATAAAGCGGTCTCCCGGATGCAAAACACGGGTCAAAAGCAGAGTTTCACCTTCCGTTACTTGCACCCAAGTATCCGCAGTTGCCACCAACTCGACCGATGTTCCACCTTCAATAGAGCCATACGTGCGTGAGCCGTCCGAATTGATAACAACCGGAATTGGCTTAGGCCGCATTCTATCCACAACCTTTTTGGGCTCTTCCGTTTTCTGCACTTCAGCCTTGGGTTCTGGTTTTTTAGCCTCAACAACCTTCGGCGGCTCTGCTGGCTTCAGCTCAGGCTTTTTTACCTCGGCAACCTTCGGCGGCTCCACTGGCTTCGGCTCAGGCTTTTTTACCTCAACAACCTTCGGCGGCTCCACTGGCTTCGGCTCAGGCTTTTTTACCTCGGCAACCTTCGGCGGCTCCACTGGCTTCGGCTCAGGCTTCTTTACCTCAACAACCTTCGGCGGTTCCACTGGCTTCGGCTCAGGCTTTTTTACCTCGGCAATCTTCGGTGGCTCCTCAGGCTTCGGCTCAGGCTTCTTTACCTCAACAACCTTCGGCGGTTCCTCTGGCTTTGGTTCAGGCTTCTTTACCTCGGCAGCCTTCGGCGGTTCCTCTGTGTTTTTCTCCTCACCAGAAAGCAAAGGCGCATCCGAAACTTTCTCATGCAAAGATGCAGGAATGGACGGTATCATCTCAGCCTGATCCTTCGCCGTGATGTAATACCAACCACCAAAACCCGCAGCCGCAGCGATGGACAGGCTCATAAGAATGGGACCTATGGGCAGGCCACCACGGGATTTCATCGGCTCAGGTGTCGCCACATGTTTCGGCACCGGAGCACGGACAACACCGATTTCATCCTTAAATCTATCTGCAAGCTCATTGCCATCAAGGCCGAGCTGTTCAGCATATGAGCGAATAAAACCAACGGCGTATGCATTTCCGGGCAGACGGTCATAGTGACCGTCTTCAATCGCTTCAAGATAAATACGGCGAATGCGCAAAGATTCTGCCAGCGGATCCAAGTCATAGCCCAGACGTTCACGAGACGCCTTTAACAGCGCCCCGACATTGCCCCCCGGCTTCTGTGTGTTGTTTCCTTCCGGCCCCGAACTATCCGATTGCGGCATATTCAACTGCGTTTGATCGACCACGAGACTGCCTTCCCCAACTATCAATCCATTGTATGCACACACAATGTCAATGGATTCAAACAAGACCTAAATCGCGTGACAGTATGTCCGTTTGCAGATTTCCTGTCTACGCCAGAAGTACACAATTGAGCGTACATAACCCCCATAAAGGGCATTACCATGAACAATCCACCCTCAGGATACATTCACTCCGTGGTCAATGGCAAACGCCGACAACACTGAACGCACACTGTGTACAGACGAATTCAATAGTTTCTGCATGAGATGCTCCGTATCCCGAACATTCATGCTGCGTACCATAGCCTTAACCGGGCCAATCGCCGGACCATTCACTGACAGACGGCGGAAACCAAGACCAATGAGCGCCATACTATCCAATGGATCAGCGGCCATTTCCCCGCACAAGGAACACGGCACATCATAATCTCGGCACTTTGTCTGCACTTCATGCAACAATTTCAGGAACGGAGGCGATAATAAATCGTACCTTTCGGCTATACGCTGGTTGCCCCGATCGCGTGCGAACAGAAACTGAGCCAAATCGTTGGAGCCAACCGACAGGAAGTCCACCCGTTCCAACAACTGTGGCAATTGAAAGGCCAGTGAAGGAACCTCCAACATACATCCAACGGACAATTCTTCAGGGCTGGACTCCCCCCGGTTCTGGGCCCGAGTAATCTCTAGATCCAGAATGCGACGGGCGGCATCGAATTCTGCGACTTCTGCGACCATCGGAAACATAACGTGCAAAGGCCGTTTATCCGCCGCGCGGATCAAAGCCCGCAATTGCTGACGCATGATTGCCGGATGGTCCAAGGTAATCCGAATAGAGCGCCACCCCATTGCCGGGTTTTCTTCGCCTCGACTGGACCAGTACGGCAGCATTTTATCACCGCCAACATCCAGTGTACGAAAATACACAGGCCGATCCCCGGTTTGCTCCATAACTGCGCGATACAGTTCGGTCTGCACATCCACATCCGGTGTTTCATGTCGCACCATAAACGGCAATTCTGTCCGGTACAAACCGATGCCATCGGCATTTTGCTGGTCAAGCATGGGGACATCAGCCAACAGCCCCGCATTCATCAACAAATCAACCCGAACGCCATCTTGGGTAACAGACGGTAAATCCCGCAGCGTGGCATATGCCTTCTGCTTTTCCTTACGACTGACAACGGATGCGGTAAATGAGGCAACAACATCTTCGCTGGGGCGGATAAATACACTGCCGTTATCGCCATCGACGATAACTTGATCACCGGCATGGATTTTCCCGAGCACACCTGGCACGCGGGCCACCATGGGAATGTTCAAGGCGCGAGCAACGATAGCCACATGCATGCTTGGGGAACCTTCCTCAAGCAATACGCCACGCAGGTGAGACAGATCATAATCAAGCAACTCTGCCGGACCAAGTGTCCGGGCAACCAAAATAGCGTGCTTGGGCAGGTCTCTATGGTCAGCAATATCCTGCCCCATCAGGTGCAGGAGCAATCGATCCGTCAAATCTTCCAGATCGTACAAACGTTCCCGAATGTAGGGATCGGTAACTTCAATCAAACGTTTGCGGTTTTCTTCCTGTGCCCGTTGCACAGCAGCTTCGGCAGACATCCCGCCGAGGATATGACCGCGAATACGCTCAATCCAACCACGGTCCGCCGCAAACATACGGTATGCCTCAAGGACATCCCGATACTCACTGTGGCCTGCGGAATCTTCCGCCAGCATTTCATCCAGCGCCACATGCAGACGGTCCAAAGCCCCGTCAAAGCGTTCGCTTTCACGTTCCGGGTCTTCCGCCATCATTTCCTTAACAAAAGGCACCTTACGGTGAAGATAGGCCGAACCGACAGCAAGCCCCGGTGACAATTTTAACCCGGTCACCCGCAACGGAACCAGCGCATTACCATCCACAGGGATTTGTTCAGCACGATCAATCAGATCACCGGACACCAGAATTTCCGCCAGCACCATTGCGACGGTTTCCAATGCCTCGATTGCCTCCGGTGCGAACTGACGGGTCTCTGTGGTCTGGACCACAAGCACACCGGCAACTCGGGCCCCACGGACAATCGGCACTCCAAGGAAAGAACGATATACCTCTTCCCCGGTTTCCGGTCGGTAGACAAAGTTCGGATGGCTCCACGCATCAGTCAAAGCCAAAGGCCGCGGATGGGCTGCAATGAAACCAACCAGCCCCTCGCCCACATGCAAACGCGTGGTGTGGACGGCAGAGGCCCGCAGCCCTTGCGTCGCAAACAGTTCCAGAACCTCGCCAGCGCGCATAACGTAACAGGAGCACACTGCCGCTTCGAGATGCTCGGCAATGCACGTCACAATCTCGTTCAGCCGTTCCTCTGCAAGGCCGGGCCGCGCCATAACCGCGCGAATCCGCCCCAAAAGCAGCCGTGATACTATGGCAGCATCACCCGGCATCAGGCGGTTTCCTGCCCGCCCTGCAAAGCAAATCGACAGGCAACCGCAGCCTCAGCCTGAGACACAAGATCAGCCAGAATTTCTGACACAGGCTGAATGGATTTCACCATGCCAACGCTTTGCCCTGCCATCAAAGAGCCATTTTCGACATCGCCATCAATCACGGCTCGGCGTAACGCACCAGCCCAGAAATGTTCAATTTCAAGCTGGGCTGCCTTTTGATCCATCTCGCCACGGTGGAATTTTTCAACGACGGAGCGCTGCATTTCCATAAACCGTTCCGTGCCCTGATTGGAAATGGCACGCACAGGAATAACCGGGAAAATCGGATCAATCTGGGTCGATGTCACAGCATCACGAGCAGAAGCCTTAATGAAGGCCTTTTTGAAATTGGGATGAGCAATGCATTCCTCGGCACAGACAAAACGTGTTCCAAGCTGCACACCAGACGCGCCCATTTCAAGGTAAGACAGCATTGCCTCGCCGCGGCCGATACCACCAGCGACAAAAACCGGAACCTTATCGGCAATTTCCGGCAGAATTTCCTGAGCCAGAACGCTGGTAGAAACAGGGCCGATGTGCCCACCGGCCTCGGCCCCTTCAATCACAAGGGCATCTGCCCCAGCGCGAACAAGCTTCTTTGCCAGCACCAAAGCCGGAGCAAAGCAGATGACCTTGGCTCCGAACTCCTTGATCTTCTTGATCGATGCTGATGTTGGCAAACCACCGGCCAGCACCACATGGGAAACGTCACAGTCGCGACACACATCAATCAGTGCATCCAACTGTGGATGCATCGTAATCAAATTCACACCAAACGGACGATCCGTCAGGGCTTGGGTCGCCTTGATTTCCTCTGCCAGCAGTTCCGGCGGCATGGACCCTGAAGCCAGCACCCCAAACCCACCGGCATTTGAGATTGCCGCCGTCAGGTGGCGTTCGGAAACCCAAGACATGGCTCCACCCAGAATTGCATACCTGCACCCCAGGAACTCGCGCCCACGCTGCCACAGGCTGTCCAATTTTTCTGTCGGATTTTGAGTTCTGTTCATTACGATTAATTGCCCCTGACTTCAGACATGTTTACCCCAGCAGCGTTGGCATCTGCCGGGGGTATTTGTTCGCGAACCGCTGGCTTAAGCCGCAGCAAATTACTCAGCATCCAACCCGTAAGCCGTATGCAATGCACGCAGTGCCAGTTCGGTGTAATCCTCTTCGATCAAGACGCTGACCTTAATCTCTGACGTGCTGATCACCAAAATGTTGATGCCGCGCTCTGCCAATGCCGAGAACATTTTCTTGGCAACACCGGCATGTGTGCGCATACCAACACCGATCACAGATAGTTTAACAACCGTATCACTGCAATGCAGGTCGCGATATTCGGTGTTACCTTTCAGGTTTTCCAGAACCTCCATCGCGCGGGGCAGGTCAGTGCGCGGCACGGTAAAGGTCATGTCGGTGTGGCCCTCTTCAGACACGTTCTGCACGATCATGTCCACGTTAATGTTGGCATCTGCCAACGGGCCAAAAATGGATGCAGCAACACCGGGGTGATCTTTCACGGCCTGCAGGGTGATTTTGGCTTCATCTCGGCTATAGGCGATACCACTGACGACTTCTTTTTCCACGATGTCTTCCTCGTCACAAACCAGAGTGCCTGGCACGTCTTCAAAACTAGAGCGAACTTGCAAATTGATCCGATGCTTCATGGCCATTTCCACGGAGCGGGTCTGTAAGACCTTGGCTCCAAGGGATGCCATTTCAAACATTTCTTCATAGGTAATGCGTTCCAGCTTACGCGCCTTGGGCACGATCCGCGGGTCTGTCGTGTACACACCATCCACGTCGGTATAAATATCACAACGGTCAGCATTCAAGGCCGCAGCAAGGGCAACCGCCGATGTGTCGGAACCGCCACGACCCAATGTGGTCACGCGGCCTTCCGGGCTAATTCCTTGGAAGCCAGTGACGACCGGAACTTCACCGGCAGCCAGACGCTCTTCCATTTCATCGGTTTCAATATTCAGAATGCGAGCTTTACTGTGGGCACTGTCCGTACGGAACGGAACCTGCCAACCAGCCCATGACCGAGCCGGAATACCCATAGACTGCAAGACAATTGCCAACAAACCAACAGTTACCTGCTCACCTGTGGAGACAACAGCATCGTACTCTGCCGGATCGTAAAGGTTTGCCGCATCCTTGCAGTACTCGACCAATGTATTGGTCACACCTGACATTGCCGAAAGGACAACGGCAACCTGATTCCCGGCATCAATTTCTTTTTTCACCAGTGACGCTACATTGCGAATGCGATCCATATTCGCAACAGACGTCCCGCCGAACTTTTGGACAATGAGGGCCATTAAACGTTTTCTCTATTTCTTAGCGCCGATGACCTAACGGACACGAGGATATCGGCTGCACACCATACGGAGGGCGGCCCCTCCAACGAAAACTTTTACACGAATGCGTCGAAGCTGTTGCTTCCGAAGCAGTCGGTATACATACTCGCACCTTATACATTAAGGCAAGGGTGCAAACATGACGAAAGCAGCAAATCCACAACATTCTGCCGATTCCGGCGTAAATGGACAAGCTTCCTCCATTAATCCTGAGGAAATTGCGAAATTTACGGCAATGGCTGACACTTGGTGGGACCCCAATGGCCCGTTCCGCCCCCTGCATAAATTCAATCCGATCCGTATTTCACTGCTTCGTCAACGTCTTGCTGCACATTTCAAACGTGATCCGAATGCAGAACAACCTTTCACCGGACTCCGCCTTTTGGACATTGGCTGTGGCGGCGGACTGATTAGCGAGCCCATGGCTGAACTGGGGTTTGAAGTCACGGGAATTGATGCATCGACCAAAAACATCGCCATTGCCAGCAACCACGCCCAACGTTCCGGCACGAAAGTCACTTACATTTCCACCTCACCTGAGCAATTGGCAGAAACCACCGAACCATTTGATGCAATTCTTTGTCTTGAGGTTGTCGAACATGTCGCTGATTTGGGACTGTTTTTGCAAGCAGCTGCAAAACCGTTGAAGCAAGATGGTTTTATGGCCCTTGCCACCCTGAACCGCACCCTCAAGAGTCTCGCCTTAGCCAAAATCGGGGCTGAATATATTCTCCGTTGGCTACCTGTCGGCACTCACAACTGGAGCGACTTCGTCACTCCCACAGAACTTGCCAAACACCTTGAAGCTGCCGGAATGTACCCGCCGGAAATGATCGGTGTCTCCTACACGCCCATCCTCGATAAATGGTCAGAAACCCGTGATTTGTCGGTGAATTACATGGCATTTGCGACCAAACGCTGACCCGGCAAAGACACTAACCAATGGCCCGAGACCGCACCGTTTGCATATCCTCGGGCCCATATGCCATCAGGAACTGATCCAAGGGCATGGGTCGCGCCAACAAAAACCCTTGGAATCTTGTACATTTATTATCCCGCAGCCATGCTGCCTGGGCATTTTCCTCAATTCCTTCAGCAACACACGTCATGCCAAGCTTTTTGGCGAGCATAAGAATTGTCGAGGGCACAGCCACATCGTGCGGAATATCTGTAACAAAGCTGCGGTCAATTTTCAAAACATCAACCGGGAAACGCCGCAAATACGACATGCTTGAATATCCGGTTCCAAAATCGTCAATCGCAATTCGCAAACCGTATTCCCGCAATTCCTGAATGCGACGTGGCAGTTCCGTCCCTTCCTGAGCCAAGGCGTATTCGGTAATTTCCAGTTCCAGATTATGTGCGGAAAGACCGTATTGATGGATGTACAGCTTCACTGTATTGACAAATCCTGTGGAGGAAAGCTGCTGCGGTGAAACATTGACCGCGACCGGAATATTGTAGCCTTGTCGTTGTAAAAATGCCGCGGTTCTACAGCTTTGTCGCAACACCCAATCCCCAATATCCACAATCAAACCACAGTCTTCGGCAACGGGTATGAATTCCGCCGGTGAAATTGAAACGTCGCCTCGCTGCCAACGGATTAAGGCTTCCAAACCGACCACTTCCCCCGCGGCGGCAAACTGCGGCTGATAGTGCAAGGTGAATTGACGCTCCTGCACGGCGGTCAGAAGCTGTTGCTCCATCTGCAATCGACATCTGGCTTGATCATCCATGGACTGTTCATAAAACATCCAATCTGTACGGGCGGTCACATGCGTCCTTTTGGCTGCGGACGTCGCCTTACGCAACAATCCGGCGCCATCAATACCATCCCCCGGCGACAGGGCAATACCGACACCAATGGACAATCGTGGAGCCTGATCGTCATCGAAGCTTAATGTTGAGAGCGTGGAGCGAATTGCATCAGCATAAATCGCAGCAGCCGAAGCCTGCAACATATCTTCAACCACGATGGCAAAGGTATCATCACTAACCCGCCCCAGAAAATCCTGATCGTCCGCCAGCGAATACAACTCCGCCGCCAAGTTCTGGATAACGGTTTCGACTTTATCTACACCAATCAAATCCCGCGCATCATCAAGCGCATCCAGACTGATGACAAAAACTCCAACACCGCCATTGATGCTGGCGGCACGACGCGCCACACCTGTCAGATATTCTATGATTAAGGTACGGTTGGGCAGATTGGTTGAAACATCGCGGGTCGTCAGTTTTCGCAAGGCCGTCTGCACATTCCCCATACACATCAACATGGCGTTGATTTTCTGGATCGCACGCCCGACGTCCGTATTCTCGTGCCCCTTGGGTATACCCAACAACGCCCCTTCCGGGTCTTCGGGATCGACGGCTTCGATTTGACGGGTCAGCATGGACATTGGACGGGATAAGCGTCGCTCTACAAAAAATGCATTCACACCCAAAATAGTCAACGTACCGCTAAGTGCCGTAAACAGCATGACCTCAAACAAAATGGACAGCTCGTTGAATACGGCGGCGACATCCACTGATATATGCACTGTGCCAATACGGGGCATGGAATAATGTGGATTGTCTTTTTCCAAGTTTGAAGAGAACAACGGCAAGCTAACAGCTTGTAAATCACCCAAAACGGCATGGGCAACCATCCACCGCCATGACGAATGGTCAACGTTCACCTTTGACGTGTCGGCAAGGATAGTTCCATCCAACGTTTCCACTGAAAACCGTTCAACATACGGCAAATCAATAACACTATTGGCGACCACATTGGCTACGCGCCGATCCTGACTGCGCAAAGCACGCACCACAGGATCATTGACCGCCAAATACACGGATTGCTGACGATTAGACACAGATGTACGTGAGTAATAGGCAATCGCAAAGCTCATGACGAGCAAAGCAAATACCACCACACACAGCGTCAAGCGCAGAAAGAACCGCAGTTGATATCGAGACAATTGACTTAAACGCGCCACATCATCCCCCGTTGCCCGCGCGTTAGTACCAAAGAATAATTTTCAATCATAGGGTTACTCCCTGTGCATAATAAATACACGCAGAGCATAACCGCCTTTTAAAACAACTATTTATGTTTACACAAACAGGATTGCCGCGCAAGACACATATATAAAACACACATGCCAGACTTATACTTGAATAAGTAAAAGTCTATTATTGCGTTTTTTTCGGCTTTACCCATGGCATACGGAAGAACTCGATCTCTTCTTCCTCAAGGGCTTCAGCCTCTTCATCTGTTGTCTGCCCGTAAATGCCACGTGCGGGGGCTTCACCATAGTGAATCTTACGTGCCTCTTCGGCAAAGTTGTCACCGACATTATCGCAATTCTCAGAAATTTCTTTTTGAACTTTGCTGATTACAGAGAAAAGCCTGTCGTGCAGGTTTTTTTCCTTATCCGATAGCTCAAGGCTTCTTTTGGACGGCACACTGGGTGCCATGGGAGCCTTACGCACAGTGGAAGCACCACAGGCTGGACATGTTATCTGCCCAGCCACATGGAGTTCATCATACGACTGACTGCTTCGGAACCATGAATCAAAGCGATAACCGCATTCACATTTCAAAGCGTATTTGATCATGGTCGTACGTCTAATACCGTGGACAATACTGGACCTCGACATCACCAATGTCGCGAGCATGCTTCAATGACGGAATTTTTCCACGCGCAACATCAATATCCATAGGGTCAAGATCAGCAAGAATAAAACCTTCATCCTCACCCGCATCTGCCAGGATTGTTCCCCATGGATCAATAATCAAGGAATGCCCATAGGTCTGCCGTCCGCCTGCATGTTGCCCAACCTGAGCCGGGGCAAAGACAAAGCAACCATTTTCAATTGCCCGCGCCTGCAACAAAGCTTGCCAGTGTGCCTGCCCGGTCTGTTTTGTGAATGCAGACGGCACGGCAAAGAAATCAACACCCGCGTCAGCAAGAGCCTTATACAAGTTCGGGAAACGAACATCATAGCAAACGGTCAATCCCAGACGACCCCACGGGATATCAACGGCAACGGCCTTGGCCCCTGCTTCGTACGTGGCAGATTCGGCATAAGCCTCACCTTTGCCCAGATCAGCATCAAACATGTGAATTTTGTCGTACACACCTGACACTTGACCGGTTGGGTCAATGACAAAAGTCCTGTTATGTGCTTTGCCGGATGCTGCCGGGACTGCGACCGTACCACAATGGAGCCAGACATTGCGCTTTTTGGCAAAGTCCTTGAATGCGATCAAAGCCGGATGCGCTGCTTCATCAAAACAGCCAGCCTGAATCGCATCAGGCCCCCAAGTCATGCGTGCGACATTTTCAGGCATCAGGATCAGATCCGCGCCTGCATCGGCAGCATCGGCGGCATAACGCAATGCTTTACTCACATTAGCGTCCATATCCTCACCGCTGTTAATCTGAATGCAGGCGACGGCAAATACACTCATACCCTAAAACTCCGAATGCTGACGGTTAACAAAGTTCATTAACGGCTATGTATCACGAAGCCAGCAACGGGTCCAACCCACCTTTTTTATCCAATGCATATAAATCATCTGCACCACCAATATGCTGGTCGTTGATGAAAATCTGCGGCACGGTACGACGTCCTCCTGCACGTTCCATCATTGCCATACGGAGTTCATCATCCGTTGACACATCAATGGTTTCATAGCTAACCCCCTTGCGGTCCAGCAATGATTTTGCACGAACACAATGCGGGCAAACCTGAGTTGTATACACTTCAACTTTTGCCATTTGGGCCTCCTGTTTTTTACTGATTTCGGGCGCACTATCAGATCATGTGCGGGAAACATCGGATAATCAAGCCACTCATAGGCCGAATTAAATAAGACAATCCTCATATATTGCGTGCGGCAGCAGCCGTCAACAGATCCACCTGCGTGGCTCCCCCTTGCCGCAGAATTGAAGCACAGGCATCTGCGGTCGCCCCGGTTGTGACCACATCATCAATCAGCACAACCCGCCGCCCAAGAAACGCATCATCCTTAACCAGAGCAAAGGCCTTTGCCACATTTCGGTGACGTTCTCGCGGTGACCTGCGTCCCTGTGATGGGGTGGCACGCACCCGCCGTAACTGCGTAAAATCGACAGGAATTCCGGTCAACACAGACAGATGCCGGGCAATTTCAGCCGACTGATTGTATTGGCGCACAAACAAACGAGACCAGTGGATCGGCACTGGAACCAGAATGTCCGCCTGTTCACAGAGCTCGCGCCCGGCTTGAAACATCCAATGTGCCAAACGCCGCGACAGGTCAGGTCTATCACCATGCTTCATGCGAAGGATCACGCTTGCCGCACCTTCCCCATACGCCATAGCAAAACGCTGCCGGGTGATTGATGTATATGTGGGGCAAGTGCAGCACGTCATGTCCATTGGCAAAGGCCAACCACAGACAGAACAAACCGGACCGGAAACCATGTCTAATCGTGACAAACAGGTAGCACACAAAGTGGATGGCTGCCCAATCCCACCGCCTTGGACTGGTATTCCGCATACGGCACAGCGTTCCGGCAAAATTGCCGAAACCAAATCATTGGCATAGGCTTTTACGGTATGTAGCAAACGGTGTTTGCCTTGTCCTGCCACAAGGAACCTCTTACAGTCTCAATTCACTATGCAATCCTCATTAGCGTCTTAAGGTCTGCCCATGTCCAGTAGCAATTTATTGTTTGACCCAACAATCCGCGAACTACGTCGGTCACGGGCCTTACGCTTAGCTGCCGAGGATTCCTCTATCGATTATGTGCTACAGGAAGCTGCAGATTGCCTTCTCGATAGGCTGCCTGACATAAAACGTACATTCGATACAGCCATAGACATCGGTTCTCATACCGGATTACTGACAAAACGGCTGCACCACATGCCACATGTGACCTCTGTTGTTTCAACAGAAAGCCAGCAAGATCTGCTGGATCAGTGCCCCACACCATCCCAGCTATTTACCGAACCCAACCTACCGTTCCCTGACAACAGTGTAGATCTGGTCATCAGTTGCATGAGCCTGCATTGGGTCAACGATCTGCCCGGATTATTGCATGAAGTACGACGGATTTTAAAACCGAACGGCCTATTTTTGGCATCGTTCGCCGGGGAAGAAACACTGCGCGAACTGCGCGAAAGCTTTGCCCGTGCAGAACTGGAGATAGAAGGCGGCATCAGCCCCCGCGTCTCCCCCATGGTCACGATCAAAGATGCCGGGAGCCTGTTGCAAGCGACCGGATTTGAAAATCCAATTGTGGATAAGGACCGAATTACAGTCGATTATGCATCCCCGATCAAACTGATGCAGGACTTGCGGGCAATGGGTGAAACCAACGCCATGCTGACCCGCCGCAAAACTCCCTTAAAAAAATCCACGCTATTTAAAATGCTGGAATTTTATCAAAGCCTTTTTACCAAGGCGGATGGGCGATGCCTCGCCACTTTTGATTTTGTTACCATGACCGGCTGGAAACCTGCCGCCAACTTATAATACCCATCCGCTATCCTCATATACAACCGAGTACTTATATACAAAGTGCGGTCCAATACTGATTTACCTGATACCACATATTATAATATGTAATTCTTTTAACGAAAAAATACTTGGCGGATTGCAAGGATAAGAGGTCACTCATGAAAGCTATATTCAAAACGTTAGCTACACTATTTCTTGTCTCACATGCATTACCCGCTCATGCAACCGACAAGGCGATCATAACGTGGTACAAGCCCGAATTTCCACCGCTTAGCATTGTGAATGGCCCAAATGCCGGGAAAGGCTACTCCGACCATATTGAACACTTCCTGATCTCCGAACTAACGGACTACGACCACAAAATATTGGTTGCGCCATTTAAACGCACCTTGCGCGACATGAAAAAGGGCATGAACATATGCTCTGTCACCTTGCTCAAAAACCCGGAACGTGAACAGTTCGTCGAATTTACCAAGCCTGCCCGCCTGTTATTGCCCAATAGCCTGATTATTCGCAAAAGTGACCGAGAACGGATTAAGCCATTCATCAATGCTGAGGGCAAAGTCGAAGTTGAACGCCTGATCCAATCCCATGACTATCGCATTGGCTATTCCAACGGGCGGTCCTATACCAAGCCAATTGACGCCCTTCTGGTAAAATACAAGGATGAACCAATCCTGATTGAGCGATTGGGGAAAGAAGGGCCAAAGGGCCTGTTGTCCATGCTACATAAAAGGCATATTGACGCCATGTTCGCACAGCCGGTCGAGGCCCAATTCCACGGGCGCGCCATTGGACTTGCCGATGACATAGCCATACTGCCGATTGCTGAAATCACGGACTACACCGTGGGGTATATCGGCTGTGCAAAGACCCCATGGGGAAAGAACGTTATCAACCAAATCAATGCGTTACTGGACACAGCGGTCCAAAAACCGGAATTCCGCAGTTATTATGAAGATTTTCTGGATGAAGACTCCAAGCTGCGCTATCGCAAAATCTATGATGATTTTTTCGGGCTGAGATAAACCAATGCCTACGCCGCCTGTCTTCAACGTCCTGCCTCCACCTAAGCTGAAACAACAAATTTGGTTTCGGCAAACGGTCTATACGTTGTCTTTGGCGCTATTCCTTGGGTTAACCCTAAGCGCAGTTACCATTGTGCTCGATCTGCTGGATGAACAGGCCGCAGCCCGCGCAAATGCGCACAGCGTGGCAAAGGCCATGCAATATCAGGCGGCACAGGCCGTGTTTAATATTGATCCATCCCTAGCAGAGACCGTCACCAAAGGGCTTTCGGAATACGAACAATTCCGCAAAGTCGAAATCATTGATGACCTGAAAGACGTACTCAGCAGCCACACTCACCCACCTGCCACGGGCAGCTTAAGCAAGATTGCAAACGTACTGTTTGAAACAGACAAACCTGTCACGGTTCAGCTCTATTACCCCGGACTGCAAGAGGACATCGGCTGCATCAAGGTCTATTTAAACAGCTACCACGTGGCACGGGATTTTTTGAATCGTTCTTTTCGTACCATCATTGCCAGCCTAATTCGAAACATCGTTCTCAGCGGGTGTTTGCTTGCCCTTTTCTATTACACACTGACCAAGCCATTGGTTAGCGTCGCACGACAGATATCAGAAATTGACCCGGCGAACCCACAGGGAAAACTGCAAACAAATCAACTACACGCCTCTACAGAACTTGGGCATATGACTGCCCTTTTGAATAATCTTCTTGATCGCTTGCACTGGGTTCAACATCGGCAACAACAAGCCGAAGAAAAACTACTCCAGCACAAAATCTACCTCGAAGACATGGTGACACAGCGCACAGAGGAACTGATCAAGGTCAATCAGCAACTGGCGGAACAAGCTTCCCAAGACCCCTTAACCGGAATCATGAACCGCCGGGCTTTCTTTGACGCGGCAGTGCCTTTATTGGAGCAAGCCAAGGAACGACAATACCCCATCAGCCTGATGATGCTTGATCTTGACCAGTTTAAATCCATCAATGATGCACATGGTCACGGTTGGGGTGATAAGGTGCTGAAAAGCTTCGTAACTTGTGTAAGCAAATCCATTCGCGGCACGGACATTTTTGCCCGCATCGGCGGAGAAGAATTCGTCCTGATCCTAAACGCCGTCGATAGCCAGCACGCAGAGGCGCTCGGACAAAGAATTTGCAAAAGCTTTTCAAACCAACCGCATCAAATTGATGGGCAAGTCCATTATTTTACGGTTAGCATTGGGCTCGTCAGTTGCATTCCCGATCTGAACACCGATCTGAGCACAATTACCAGAGCCGCAGACAAAGCCCTGTATTTGGCAAAAGAGAATGGTCGTAATCGACTTGAAGTCCATACATTTTGAAATAGGTCCCGCATACAATGCAGTTTCCGACCCAGCTAATCCCCGGCACCTTAATAAAACGGTACAAACGCTTTATGGCTGACGTAACCTTGGCTGATGGCACAATTGTCACGGCACACGTTGCCAATTCCGGCGCGATGACCGGGTTAAAGGATGAAGGATTGCCCGTCTGGCTGTCCCCTGCCAACAATCCAAAACGCAAACTGCAATACACTTGGGAACTGATAGAAATTGATGGACAGTTAGTTGGTATCAACACCTCTCACCCCAATGCCATCGCTGCGGAAGCCATTGCCAATGGACAAATCCCGGAGCTTTCCGGTTACGCAGACATCAAACGCGAAGTCAAATACGGAAAAAATTCCCGCATTGATATTCAGCTCACGGCACCGGATCGCCCGCGTTGTCTGGTTGAAATCAAAAATGTTCATCTTCTGCGGCAGCCCGGTCTGGCTGAATTTCCCGATGCCGTGACGGTTCGTGGCGCCAAACACCTTGAAGAATTGGGAGACGCTGCAGAAGCCGGAGACCGAGCCGTCATGCTGTATCTGGTACAGCGCATGGACTGTGATCGCTTCTCTTTTGCCGCTGACATTGATCCAAACTATGTCAGCGCATTTCAACGTGCACGAAAACGCGGAGTAGAAGCACTGTGCTACACCTGCGCGATCACAACCGATGGCATTGTACTGGACCAACCCCTGCCCATGGAGGTATAGGTAACGTTCAAGTTTGAATGAAAGGTTACCGTTTCCATGTCCAAGTCCGCACCCGTCACCATCCATACCGCCGAAGACTTCAAATCCATGCACAAGGCGGGGCAATTGGCTGCCGAGACATTGGATTACATCACGGACTTTATTGAACCGGGCATCACAACCCAAAAAATCGACGATCTGGTCGTGGAATTCGTCACCGCCCGTGGCGGCATTAACGCCCCGCTGGGCTATCGTGGCTATACCCGGTCTTGCTGCACATCCATTAACCATGTGGTTTGCCACGGCATCCCGGGCGACAAGGTCCTCAGGGATGGGGATATTTTGAATATTGATGTCACCCCCATTCTGGATGGTTGGTATGGCGACACCAGCCGCATGTTTATGGTCGGCAAACCAAGTGTACTTGCCAAACGACTTGTTCAGGTTACTTACGACTGCCTGATGAAAGCCATCGACATCGTCCGTCCCGGCACCACCCTTGGCGATATTGGTGCGGTTATTCAGGAATATGCCGAAGGGCAGCGGTTCTCCGTCGTTCGTGATTTCTGCGGTCACGGCTTGGGGCAAACCTTCCATGCTGAACCCAACGTCATGCACTATGGTCAGCGCGGTAAGGGCTTGGTTCTGGAGGAAGGCATGTTCTTCACCATCGAACCCATGATCAATGCCGGACGCCCGGAAACCAAAATCCTTGCAGATGGCTGGACCGCCGTCACCAAAGACAAAAAGCTGTCAGCACAATTTGAGCACAGCCTTGGCGTGACCGCTGACGGTTGCGATATCTTTACGCTGTCACCGAAAGGTTACACACTTCCTCCGTATGTGGCGAAATAACCCCACCAGTTCAGAGGTGCGTTATGTCCGGCGACACCCCTTCCCGTGACCCATCTGGCTTGGATGATATATCCTTGTCGACCACGAAACAGACGGAAACGACTTCGTGGTCGGCGACGAGTGTTGACGCCAGCCTGCCGTTTGGTGACGCCGCAACCTCCGTCCCTTCACAGCATAAGACCAAGGCAGAGCAGCCCCATTACACGGGCCACCGCCAACGTCTTCGGCAAAAGCTTCTTGACCACGGTGCGGCCCACTTTGCGGATTATGAACTTCTGGAATTACTGTTAATGCTGGCAATCCCCCGCAGGGATGTCAAACCACTCGCCAAGGATTTGCTGGCACATTTCGGGGACTTCGCTGGTGTCATTACCGCCCGAGCCGAAGATTTGATGGCGTTTCCGGGCGTTAAGGACACAACAGTTGCCGCCCTGAAAACGGTGGAAGGCGCAGCAGTACGCATGCTGAAAAGCAAAGTACAGGATCAACCTGTACTGGCGGCGTGGGATACCTTGATGGACTATTGCCTCGCGGTGCAATCACGATCAGATGTGGAAGAATTTCGTGTTCTGTATCTGGATACGAAAAAACGACTGATCACCGACGAGGCCATGCAACGCGGCACGATAAACCATACACCAGTATATACGCGTGAAGTGGTGCGACGCGCGCTGGAACTCCATGCTCATTCGGTCATTATGGTCCACAATCACCCATCCGGTGACCCGACCCCGTCCAGAGCCGATGTAGATACCACATTACAAATGAAAATGGCCCTGCAAACCGTTAACATAATCCTGCACGATCATGTCATCGTTTCACCGGGCCGATACATCAGCCTGCGCCAGAAAAAGCTGATCTAACGCAGGCTCTGCCGTCAAAATCAGGCGCGGCTGTCGCCAACAAACGGATTGCTTTCCCGTTCTTCGGCGAACGTGGACATAGGTCCATGACCAGGGACAAACCCGATATCATTACCAAGTGCCCACAATTTCTTGCGGATCGAAGCAATCAGATCCTTCATATTTCCGCCGGGCAGATCCGTACGACCGATAGACCCCTTAAACAGAACATCGCCGACGAAAGCAATTCCCTCACCTTCGTGGAAAAAGACAACGTGGCCCGGTGAGTGACCGGGGCAATGCAGAACCTGAAGAGTTTCTTCACCGAAATCAACCGTGTCGCCGTCTTTCAACCACAAATCAGGGGTCAAAGCATCGCAAGCCGGGAAACCGTAGTTTTGTGCCATGTCCGGCAGTTTTGCCAACAGGAAAGCATCACCTTCATGAGGGCCGACAACGTCCACATCAAAATGCGCTTTCAGCGCACCAGCACCACCAGCATGATCAATATGACCATGGGTCAGCAAGATTTTGACAATATTGACTTTCTGTTTGGCTGCCGCATCGATGATCTGTTCGATATCGCCACCCGGATCAATGACAATACCGTCCATAGTCTTTTCGCACCAAAGCAACGTGCAATTCTGACCGAACGCCGTTACCGGAACAATCATGGCTTTCATAAGGGGTACTCCAAATATCAGGGCGAGCCTGCTCAGTCTCGCCAAAAGTGTGCGGTCATCATGACAAAGACCGTTTCGAATTCCAAACGCCCCAAAATCATCCCGACGCCCATGGCCCATTTGGCCCCATCGGGGAGGCTTGAATAATTTCCGGCAGGTCCAATGGTCTCGCCCAGCCCCGGACCGACATTGGCAACCGCCGCGGCTGCACCGGACAGTGCGGTCATAAAATCCAGCCCGTAAAAGGCTAAAATCAATACCAAAACCGCATAACTGAAAACATAGCACAGCACAAACACCTGCACGTCACGAACCAAAGAGTCTCTGGCAGGACGGCCTGTGATTTTATCGGGGAAAACCCCATTGGGGTAAACCAAACGCCGACATTCCTTACGAATATCCTGCCACAGGATTTCAAAGCGGAACATTTTCAACCCGCCAGACGTCGACCCGGCGCAACCACCGACAAAAATCATAAAAAAGAATATGGCAACGGCAGGTGGCCCCCACAACCCATAGTCCGAGGATGCGTACCCCGTGGTTGTCATAACGGAAACCAGATTGAACAAAGCGTGGCGAAACGCAGGAATCGCATCGTAATCATTGGCAATAATCAGCCATGCCGTGACAATCACCGCTGCGGTCAGCGCAATGGTCATCATCCGCCTGACCTGAGGGTTGCTGGTCAGAACCTTAACCCCTTTACCGTTCATCAGCATCACGAACAAAATGAACGGTGTTGCCCCGGCCAGCATGAATACGATGGAAGCCCATTCTATGCTTGCGCTGTTAAAGAAACCGATTGACCTGTCCGATGTGGAATAGCCACCCGTGGAAATCGTTGTAAAAGCATGGGAAATGGCCTCGAACTTCGTCATCCCCAAGGCCCAATACGTCAGCATGCACATAGCGGTCAACAGCACGTAAACCCACGCAATACGGATTGCCATACTCCGCACACGCGGGGACACCTTATCTTGGGACTGCTCCGAACTCTCCAACTGGAACATCTGCATGCCGCCAACACGGAACATAGGCAAAATGGCAATCGCCATCACAATGATCCCAATCCCGCCCATCCACTGCAGCAAGGCACGCCAAAACAAAACCGCCGCCGGCATATGGTCCAACCCATACAAAGCCGTCGCCCCGGTTGCCGTCAAACCAGATACGGTTTCAAAGGCCGCATCCGCCAAGGTCAGATTAAGGCTACTGAACCAAAGCGGAAGCATGGCAAAAGCGCACAAAAACACCCACGCCCCAACCGTTACGAAGTAGGCCCGACGCAATGGCGATGACCCAAAATTCGTATTCCAGCTACTGGTAATCAGCATCATGCCAAAAAAGATCGTCAATGCGGAGGACAGCATGAAAGCCGCCCATTCCGTGCCTTCATGAGCCAAATCGACCAGAACTGGAAGCCACATGGCAACGCCCAGCGCCACCAGCAAACTGCCGACAGCCTGTCCCGTTCCGCCCTGTTTTTCAGCTTCTGCCAATTCGTCCCCCGTCACGATCCCCAACGCGGTGAACACCGTCGGAGCTATTCATCTCCGCGATGGTTACGGACCACATTTGCACCCTCGGCATACCTTATTCTGGTGAATTGTCTATGATTTTTTGCCCTGCACGCAACACGTCCGTTTCGCGGCGGTTGTCCAAAACAAAGCGATGACCGAACACTGTCATTTCCAATGCATGATTAGGCCCCTCGCCCACGGCACGAAGACGGCGATGGAATTCACCTTCATCCACATTCGAAGGCAAACAACACAGCGCATCAAAATCAGACTGCCGTTTGGCAACACCTTGCCAAGGCAAGTCCAGATGCGGAAGCCCTTCTGCCGATAAGAACGCCGGGGTCAAAGCCATCACAACATTCAGAACCGACTGAAAACTCATGGTCTCAAGGATCGCCCGCTCTGGTTTTTCCGGCATGGGAAAACGATCAATCGCGACAATCGGGCCGCTATCGACTTGTGGGGCCAATTCGTGGACCGTTGTCCCAAACTCCTGCGCACCGTCGTAAATTGCAAATACCGAGGGATAACGCCCCGGATAAGACGGCAAACCGGGATGAATATTGTATCCGGGATGCGGCAGCCTGCCCAAAACCTCTGCCGGAACAATAACATCAGTTCCACAAGTCAGAAGCCGTGCAGAAGACAAGTCCACCCCACGACAACAGGCAATCAAATCTTCCTGAGTATGGACCGGATGAATCGCAACAATCGGCTTGGCAAGGGTCAAGCTCTTGGGCGTCGTCAGTGGGTGGCCCATAAGCATGGTTTTTGCCAGCGCCGGATACAATACCGGATCGCAAACAAGGATAATATCTGTAAAGTATGTCTGATCTGTGCTCATCATGGCCCTATCATACGATGAGTTCCGTCCGTCGGCTACTGCTCAAGCATCATGAATGCACGCTTAAAGCTTGACATCTGTGGTCAAGGACCGGATTTTCGCCTCAAAGCTAACATCACAGGGAAGGAGCCTGCCGTGATCCCGCGTTATTCACGTCCCGCAATGACCGCCATTTGGCAACCGGAAAATCGTTTCCGCATTTGGTACGAAATTGAGGCTCACGCCTGTGATGCCCAGGCTAAGCTTGGCGTAATCCCGGAAAGTGCCGCCAAATCGGTTTGGGAAAAAGGCAACCTACCCTACAATGCCGAACGTGTCGCCCGCATTGACGAAATCGAAGCCGAAGTCAAACACGACGTCATTGCCTTCTTAACAGAATTGGCAGACCACATTGGCGAAGACTCCCGCTTTGTTCACCAGGGCATGACATCGTCCGATGTGTTGGATACCTGTCTTGCGGTTCAATTGACCCAAGCCACGGACATCCTGTTGGACGACATGGACAAGTTGCTGTCCGCCTTGGAACGCCGAGCAAAAGAAACCAAAGACATCGTCTGCATGGGCCGCAGCCACGGCATTCACGCCGAACCGGTAACCATGGGCCTGAAATTTGCAGGTTTCTATGCTGAGTTCAAACGTAACAAAGATCGCCTTTTGGCCGCACGCGAAGATATTGCCACCTGTGCAATTTCCGGTGCGGTTGGCACCTTTGCCAACATCGACCCCAGCGTCGAAGACCATGTTGCCGGTCAATTGGGCCTGAAGTCAGAACCCCTGTCCACCCAAGTCATTCCGCGGGACCGCCACGCCCATTACTTCGCCACCCTTGGCGTGATTGCAAGCTCGGTCGAACGTGTTGCGACGGAAATTCGCCATTTGCAACGCACCGAAGTTCGTGAGGCTGAGGAATATTTCTCTCCGGGGCAAAAAGGCTCCTCCGCCATGCCGCACAAACGCAATCCGGTCTTGACCGAAAACCTGACCGGCCTTGCCCGTTTGGTTCGCGGTTATGCACTTCCAGCGATGGAAAACGTTGCTTTGTGGCACGAACGGGATATTTCCCATTCCTCTGTTGAGCGGATGATCGCGCCTGACGCAACAGTTACGCTGGACTTTGCTTTGGCCCGCCTGATCAGTGTCATCGAAAAATTGGTGATCTATCCTGAAGCCTGTGAAAAGAACCTGAACCAACTGGGCGGTTTGGTGTTCTCGCAACGCGTATTGCTGACCCTGACCCAAAACGGCGTCAGCCGCGAAAGCGCATATCGGATTGTGCAACGCAATGCCATGCGCGTTTGGGCTGGCGAAGGCAACTTCCTTGATTTCCTGAAGGCTGACGAAGACGTCGCCGGGAAAATTTCGGAAGCTGATCTGGAAGCCATTTTCGATATGACCTATCACACGAAAAACGTGGACACAATTTTCGCCCGCGTATTCGGCTAAGGCCATTAGAAAACAACATCGATATCGCCATAAACCCCGCCGTAAGGCGGGGTTTTGCTTGTGCTCAAGCCTTACACATTCTGGTCCATAGATCTTCTGGCTATGCCATCTGTCCTTGCAGAACAGGAATATTCTGAACCTCGGTGCGAATATGCTCCATCAGACGTCTGGCGCGAACCGTGGGGATGACATCCCGACCCCATGCCAAATGGATATCGCGCGTCACCCCCTGCCATTCCGGCAAAACACGCTGTAAAGCACCTGTTTCCAATACATCCCGCAATTCAGTAATTGGAAACAGTGCGAGACCAAAACCATCAAGACAGAGCCGCCTTACCAAACTGAATTCATTCACGACAACACGGGGATTATTGATTTGAAACACCGTGCGCTGCTGCGTTTCAGAATTGAACAACCGCCAGTGCTGTAGCGCAAATCCAACAATAAACTGATGATTCACCAGATCATCTGGATGTGCCGGAGCCCCCATACGCCGGACATAATCAGGAGACGCCGCCAAAACCGTTCTGACCTGACCAATTTTCTGGCTCTGCACACCCTCATCCGTCACGGAACCGGCTCTGATCGCAAAATCGGCTTTTGATGCGTGAAAATCCTCAACGGAATTATTCAAGACAAACTCAATCGTCACATCTGGATAGGCATCAAGAAATCCCGTCCAAATTCCCTGCAAAACCCCAATGGTCATGCTTACCGGAGCCATAACCCGAATTGCCCCAGACAGTGTTTGTCGGGATTGCCGCAAATCCTCCGCCCGCTCGACCAGACTATCAACAAGGAAGGCACACTCATCCATCAGCCTCTGACCATCAGTTGTCAGATCAAAACGACGCGTAGAGCGATGCAGTAATTTGCTGCCGATCTGCCGTTCCAATCGCTGCAAACGCCGGGTTACGGTGGCAGGGGGCAAACCAAGCTGATCAGCCGCCTTATTCAAGCCCCCGCTTGCAACAACGCGCACGAACAAAGCAATGTCATCCAGCATGATTAAATTCCATTTATGCAATTTATCATTATGAATTAAACAATAGATAACAAATTTGGAATTATGTAAAGTCCACTCAGTTTAAATTTATCTGGATACACGGAATGACTCACCGCATTGTTTTTACAATGATTTTATCCTTTACCATGTCGCTGTTGATGTCGTGCTGGGTGACATTTGTGAATCTGGGCACTGTCCCAGAATTTTTAGATCGCTGGATGTATGCGTTCGGCGTTGCATGGCCTGCAGCAGCAGTCATTGCATTTTTCTTTGCACCGGTTGCGCATAAACTGACCGAAAATATCCTGAAGATTGGGGCACCGAAAAAATCAAACGCCTGAGGTCCACGCTTTACCCAGCATCCACAAAAAAACCGCCTCGAATTCAGGCGGTTTTTTTCATCAATCAAGGCATTGCGCTATTCGTGTTCCCATTTTGACCGAGGTCTCATAACCGTTCCGGGTATTTTCAAGAATATCCGCATCGACCTTTACCCGGCCTTTCTCAAACAACAGAATGACGGTGGACCCACCGAACTTGAAATAGCCCTTTTCCTGTCCCTTATGGACCTCAGTTTCATCCTCATAGGTTTGGACAATTGTTCCAACCATGGTCGCCCCGACCTCACAAATCAGGATATCGCCTGCTGCCTCGGTTCTCAGGACGCTATATTCCCGTTTGTTCTGCCAATAGACACCAAGAGCATGACGAACGGCAATCGGCGAAACGGATTTGTAAGCTCCCTTGATCGGTTTGGAAGCCGAAATCACACCATCCGCAGGAAAATGGAAACGGTGGTAATCCGCCGGAGCCAAACGAACGATCATCAGCGTCCCGTCAACATAACGTTGCGCAAGGGCTTCATCCTGTAAAAAGCTATTCAGCAAAAAACGCTGACCTTTGACAAAGAACGTTTCAAAGCCGGACAAGTTCTCAAACGCAAGGGCTTTACCATCGGCTGGCGATACAACAGCCCGCGGCGAAGGGTCAACAGGCCGGGCTGTTGGCTTTAACGTGCGAATAAAAAAGTCATTAAAGGACGCAAAGGAGTCAATTGGTGCCGAAGCTTCGTTCATATCAATGGACAAATCCCGGACAAATTCTGGAATTTTGCGGCAGGACGCCGACGCATCCATTTTACGACCATACCAACGAGACAAGAAACGACGCTTAACCACAGAAGACAGAGCCGCCTTCCCGCTCGCGGTGTGGTACAACCAGCGCAACCAACGTTCACCCGGCACAATTTCTTGTTCGATACGCCCGGTCGCCCGGTCAATATATTCGATAGACTTCATACGAAATACGGTCTTCCACAGAATAGCACTGCATGAGAATTCACACGCTGACAATAGCTTCACATAGAATTGCTATGGCTTCACGTCAATAAATATAACCGCAAAAGGCCCCACCCATTCAGGGTGAGGCCAGTTCTGGACCCCTTAGGGTCAGGCCCTAGAACGGTAAACTTAAAGGCTGCATCATTTTACCTCGGCAGGTAACTGAGGAATACATCACTGAATTGAAAAGTCTTATCCGAAGTCAGCTCAGCCTTTGCACGCTGCAATGCATCATCAATTGCACGCAGACTATCCGCCGTTTTGTGGCTTGCATGGACAAGAATATCCGCAACCTTCTGCGATGAGCGGCGCTTCCGTGGGGCAACCGGAACAGCCTGCAAACGATCCATCAATGTGCGGCAGGCTTGGCCTTCAATTTCATATAATTTTTCCTCAAGATCGGACTTAGTAATATCCAAACCTGCTCGGGCAACATCATCAAGAGCTTTGGCCAACAGCCCCTCATACGACCTATCACCAAAGGCGTAGTCGATAAAGCTACGTACATAGCTTGCATGCGCCTTTCCCGTTTTACCAAGCTGTGTCGCCACCCACTCAGCAAACAGATGATTACGTTTTTCAAATGTCTTGAACACAAGCTCTTGGCGCACTGTATAGAAGAGTTCTTGTCCGCGTTCAAAGTCTATAAAAGATGTCCGCATGGCAATTCTCCACGTCACTAGGGTCTATATACATAGATATAGTTACTTCTGCCAAGCCGACAACCATAGACGACGAAAAAACAAAAAATCAGCTTTCGAGACTTCATAACCCAATAAGAGTACTGGACCGCATGTTGAGACACTGCTATACGATGCGGCAATCAATCATATCTGCCGCATAGGTCGCCAGAGTTTAGACTGCCCATCACCCGCATGGCGTATCCGCCGTGTGGGGCGTTTATCTTTTGGGGCCCGTGCGTGAACATGTGGGCCCAATGGCGCGACCAAAAAAAATTTACGAAGGCAAAGCCAAAACTTTGTACCAAGGCCCGGAACCGGGCACGCTGGTCCAATCGTTTAAGGACGATGTGGCGTCTTTCTATGGACAAAAAACCGGGACCATTACCGGCAAAGGCGTATTGAACAATCGGATTTCCGAATTTTTAATGCGTAGGCTGGACGATATTGGCATCGCCACACACTTCATGCGCCGCCTTAACATGCGTGATCAATTGGTGCGCGAGGCCGAAGTCATCCCATTGCAAGTGGTCGTACACAATGTGGCAACAGACCATTTCGCCAAACGCTTTGGCATCCCGGATGGCACCAAGCTGCCCCGCAGCATCGTGGAGTATTTCCTGAAAAAGGATGAACTGCACAATCCCATGGTGTCCGAAGAACACATTACGGGATTTGGTTGGGCAACCGTGCCGGACGTTGACGACATGATGTCCATGGCCCTTAGGATCAACGACTTTCTGACTGGACTGTTTATCACCGCCGGGATCAGGCTGGTGGATATTGAACTGGAGTTCGGTCGGATTTACCATGAAAGCGGCGATGTCCAGATCATCCTGATCGATGAGATTTCTCCTGACACCTGCCGTTTATGGGACATTTCCAGCGGAGAACGCCTTGATAAAGACCGGTTCCGTATGGATCTTGGTAACGAAGAACGCGCCTATCAGGAAGTTGCCCGTCGCCTTGGCATTATGCCCGAAAGCGCACCACATGACTTACAGGGACCGATCACTGTTCAATAACCCGATGGAACCCACAGATTGTCCCTGACCAGTTTTTTCGAAGCATGGTATTGTAATCGCGCTTCGGCGGCATATAGGCTGACTGCCGCACCTTTTTAACCGCCCTTTTCTCAACCCCTCGCAGGGAGTTCCGAGCGAAAATGAAAGCGAAAGTCCACGTCACCCTGAAAAACGGTGTTCTTGATCCGCAAGGCAAAGCTATCGAGCATGCTTTGTCTACCCTTGGCTTCAATGGTGTCGATGAAGTTCGACAAGGCAAATATATCGAACTGGATCTGGCTGAAACCGACCCAGCCAAGGCCAAAGCCGCCGTTGAGGATATGTGCAAACAACTCCTCGCCAACACCGTGATTGAGAATTACTCCATCGAACTGGAAGGCTAATCGCCCGACCAGCCGTATGGACTGACGACAAGGACTGCTGACCGTGAAAGCCGCCGTCATCGTTTTCCCCGGTTCCAACTGTGATCGCGACGTTGCCGTTGCATTGGAACAGGCCATGGGCAAAGCCCCACACATGATCTGGCACCGTGATACGGACCTGCCGGATTTGGACCTGATTGTCGTACCGGGAGGTTTCTCCTACGGCGACTATTTGCGTTCCGGTGCTATGGCCGCACACTCCCCGATTATGACCGCCGTCAAGGCCCAAGCCAGCAAAGGTGTCCGCGTTCTGGGCATTTGCAACGGCTTCCAAATCCTGACGGAAACCGGATTGCTGCCCGGCGTTCTGATGCGCAACCGCGACCTGAAATTCATCTGTAAAGATACTCTGTTGAAAGTCGGCACTGCTGCCTCTGACTTCACCGCAGGATACAGTCAGGATCAAATCATCAACATTCCCGTGGCACACCATGACGGCAACTATTTTGCCGACACGGCAACGCTGGACATGCTTGAAGATCAAGACCGTGTTGCCTTCCGGTATTGCGATTCAGACGGTGCCACCAATGAAGCCGCCAACATCAACGGCTCTCAACGCAACATTGCCGGCATTCTGAATGAAAATCGCAATGTGCTTGGCATGATGCCGCACCCTGAACGCTTGATTGATCCGCTGTTGGGCGGCACCGATGGCGTGCCGATGTTCAAATCCCTTGTGAACGCTCTGGCCTGAGGACTCAATTGCAATGACTGCTATTACTCCTGAAATCGTGGCCGAGCACGGCCTGTCTCCTGAAGAATACGAACGCGTTCTGGCAATCATGGGGCGCGAACCCAATCTGACCGAATTGGGCATTTTTTCCGTCATGTGGAGCGAGCACTGCTCCTATAAATCGTCGAAAAAATGGCTCAAAACCCTGCCGACCAAAGCTGAATGTGTGATTTGCGGCCCTGGTGAGAATGCGGGCGTCATCGACATCGGTGACAATCAGGCTGCCATTTTCAAAATGGAAAGCCACAACCACCCGTCCTATATCGAACCCTACCAAGGCGCTGCAACTGGCGTTGGCGGCATCCTGCGTGACGTGTTCACCATGGGCGCACGTCCGGTCGCCAACCTGAATGCCTTGCGCTTCGGTGCTGCGGACCACCCGAAGACCAAGCACCTTGTTTCAGGTGTGGTCGCCGGGGTTGGTGGTTACGGCAACTGTGTCGGCGTTCCCACCGTTGGCGGCGAAGTGGAATTCCACCCGTCCTACAACGGCAATATTCTGGTCAATGCCATGACGGTCGGCATCGCCGATCAGGACAAGATTTTCTATTCCAAAGCCTCTGGCGTTGGCAATCCGGTGGTGTATGTCGGTTCCAAAACCGGGCGCGACGGCATTCATGGCGCGACCATGGCCTCCGCTGAATTCACCGAAGATTCCGAGGAAAAACGCCCAACCGTTCAGGTTGGCGACCCCTTCACGGAAAAACTGTTGATCGAAGCCTGTCTGGAACTGATGGCAACCGATGCCATCGTGGCGATCCAAGACATGGGGGCCGCAGGTTTGACCTCCTCCAGCTTCGAAATGGCATCCAAGGGCGGTCTTGGCGTTGAGCTGGACATTGATAAAGTCCCCATGCGCGAAGAAGGCATGACGGCTTATGAAGTCATGTTGTCCGAAAGCCAAGAACGCATGTTGATGGTGTTGGAACCGGGCAAAGAACACATTGCCCAAGCCATCATGGAAAAATGGGAACTGGACTTTGCCGTCATCGGTGTCCTGACGGATACCGGGCGTATGGTTTTGCGCCAGCATGGCGAGATCGTTGCCGATTTGCCCATTGATCCACTGGCAGAGGAAGCCCCGGAATATGACCGTCCGTGGGTTCCCGGCACAAAGAAACCGGAAATCATTTCGGCTGACGTTCCCGTCCACCCGTGGCCCGAAGCCCTTAAGAAACTGGTTTCCAGCCCGAATGGCGCAAGCCGTCGTTGGGTTTGGGAACAGTATGACCATATGGTGATGGGTGACACCTGTGGCCGCCCCGGTGGCGACGCTGCGGTGGTTCGCGTTCACGGCACAACCAAGGGGCTGGCTGCGACCTCTGACTGTACCCCTCGTTATGTATTTGCCGATGCTATTGAAGGCGGTCGTCAATGCGTAGCCGAAGCATGGCGGAACCTGACTGCAGTCGGCGCAACTCCGCTGGCGATCACGGACAACATGAACTTCGGCAACCCGGAACGCCCGGAAATTATGGGGCAGTTCGTGGAAACCTGTAAGGGTATGAGCGAAGCCTGTATTGCCCTGAACTTCCCGGTCGTATCCGGCAACGTGTCCCTGTACAACGAAACCAACGGTGTCGGCATCTTGCCAACCCCGACCATTGGTGGCGTTGGCCTGCTGCCGGACATTAACCAAAGCGTTGGCGTTGCCTTCACTGGTGAAGGACAGACCCTGATCATGATCGGCGCCATCGGGTCTTGGCTTGGTCAATCCCTGTATCTGTCCGAAATCTGTGGTCGTGAAGAAGGCGCACCGCCGCCAGTGGATCTTGCCATCGAATTGGGTAACGGTAACTTTGTCCGTGACCAAATCCGTTCCGGTGCGGTTAAATCCTGTCACGATATTTCTGATGGTGGTTTGATTGTTGCCTTGGCAGAAATGGCAATGGCCTCCGGCATCGGTGCAGACATTTGCGTCGGTGGCAACGACCTGCATGCACAATTGTTTGGTGAAGATCAGGCGCGCTATGTCATCGCCGTTGATGCCGAACAAGCACAGGCCGTTCTGGATGCAGCAGCTGCGGCGGGGGTCCCTGCTGTAAAACTGGGATCAACCAAAGGGAAAGACTTGCGCGTAAACGGTGCAGAGGCTATTCCTGTAGCCGACCTGAAAGCTGCACACGAAGCCTGGTTCCCAGACTTTATGGCTGAATAAACCGCCGCCCACATTTGTGTGTGCGGCCTTTGATCGTGGGATAACATGACGCAGTCCGCACCCGCCACCACAAACCAGCACCCCGACTCCTATCAACGGAACGGGGTGCTGATTGGTTTGTCCGCTTTTCTGATGTGGGGTGTTCTCCCCCTGTATCTGAAGCTTCTGAACGATATCATTCCCTTCGAAGTCTTAGCACATCGCGTGGCGTGGAGTGTGGTGTGCCTGTTTGCGGTCATGCTGTTCACCCGCAAAAGCGGCGCTCTGAAAGCTGTTCTGAAAAATTGGAAATCCCTGCGCATCCTGTTTATCACGGCGACCATCATTGCCGTTAACTGGATCGTTTATATTCATGCCATCAGTTCCAATCAGGCACTGGAAGGCAGCATGGGATACTTCATCAACCCCTTATTCAGCGTGCTGTTCGGCTTTCTTTTCCTGAAAGAGACCATGACACCACGGCAGTGGCTTGCCGTCGCATGCGCAGTTGTCGGCGTTGCATTTATGGTGGTGAATTTGGGCCACTTCCCCATCATCGCCCTAACGCTGGCAATCAGTTTCGCCACCTATGGCCTTTTGCGCAAAACCATTCCTGTCGATGGTGCCACCGGCCTACTGGTTGAAAGCATGGTTCTGGCCCCATTCGCCATTGCTTACCTCATATGGCTGGAAATACAGGGCACAGGACATTTTGGTCATAATGGCCTGTACTGGGATATGATGCTGATTGTTGCCGGGCCGATTACGGCAATCCCCTTATCCTTATTTGGCATTGCGGTGCAGCGGGTCCGCCTTGCCACCATTGGACTGATGCAGTACATCGCGCCGAGCACGCAATTCTTTATTGCCGTGTGGATATTTCATGAACCTTTCACCACGTCACATATGTGGACATTCGCGTTTATTTGGACCGGATTGGTCATATATTCCACACCACAAGCCCTCCTAAATCGTGTAGGCTTACGTATCCGTTAGGTACGAGGACATAAAACCCAAATGAGCGAACATCCGGCCTTGGTCCGCATTCGTGCGGATATAACAAATTCTCCGATTGTTCTGTTTATGGAGGGCACGCCGATGTTTCCCCATGACGGAGCATCGGCGACTGTCGCGCAATTTTTGGCGTTGGCTGGATTGAAAACCAGCAGTTTTAACCTTCGTGATGAACCAGACTTACACGAAGGCCTAACCTACCTGAATGGAACAAACGAGCTGCCGCAGCTATATATTCAGGGCCGCTTCATCGGTGCAGGAATCGCTTTGCGCACCGCGATCAAAACCGGTGAATTGCAGCGCTACTTGGTTGAAGCAGGATTATTACAAGGCTAAATCCTGCGGTTCGCTATTTTCTTCTTCAGGAATACCATCCAGCAAACGCCGCAAGACCTGCCCCAAACCATGTCCAGCAACGGCACATAGCAACACCGTCGACAGGAAGCTGACCCACGGCCAAACCACATCGGGGATAGAGGGAAAATTTGCCAGTGCAACACCCCTTAGCCCCGCAACACCCTGCCATGTAAGCGGAAACATGCAGACAAAAGCTACACCAATTCCAGCCAACCAGCCTGACCGTTCCCGCGTCAACAGCAACGCATCCGCATAGGACATATACCAACCCAAAGCCGCAGCAGGTAAGGTTATCAACAGACGCATGCCACCAAGTATCAGCGTTGGCATTATCACAACCGCAGCAGCAAAGACCAAAATCCAGCGCGCAGGAAAAACGGCTTCCCCTGTTTCAGTTGCCGCCCTTAAGGCAAGATCCACCGATACAGCAAGAGCAAAAACCGTCAACAGACAAAGCGCGATCAAGTCGAGCCCCCTCAACACGCCTCGATAACTGGACAGACGAAAGGCCGGGGCATCAGCCACGGAACAAAAGCCAATCCGGCTCCATGCCAGTACACAAGGGATAAAGGCAACGGCCTGCAACAGCCAAGTCAACGCAATCCACCAGATCGCTTCACCCCAGTCCGACGCAATCGGCTGATTTTGGATAAAGCCAATGCCGGCGACGACACAGGCAGGCAATACAGCAGAGCGTAGCAGCCACATGGGACGTGGGACAATTTCTGCCAGCGCATCCAAAATACTATCGACGGTATCACGTCCGGTTGTTCGGCATAGGGAAGGTCGAATCTGATACATACGCCCCCTCCAGTTGAAACTGCGACACTAGAGACACAGATATGTTGCCACACTACGCCCTATATTTCTTCAATTAATTCTGTTCGAATTGAGTAATGATCTATTACCGGGGTAGCCATGGCTCAGAGCATCCGCGTTTCAGTTGTACTGCCGTGCTACAATTGCGGCGACACATTACACGCATCCATTAACAGCATCATTCGCAGCACGGTGCATGCTCGTGAGAGTATGGGTATTTCACTCATCACAGAGATTATTGCCGTCGATGATGGCTCCAGCGATCACACAGCCAACGCAATCACCGACCTGCAAAACTCAGTGACCCAACCGTTCATCTCATTTAAGGGGATACTGGGACGCAGCAATCAGGGAGCAGGACGCGCCCGACAAGAAGGGACAAGGCACGCCACAGCACCTTACCTATGCTTTCTGGATGCGGATGATGAATTCCTGCCCCGGCATTTGGGCCTATGCGTACACGCATTACACACGGACCGCAGCATCGGATACGTCTGGACCGAACGGCAATTGGATGTCCCAATTCATTCAAGCTGGGAGCCATCGCTTGACCGCCGCACCGTAATGAATTTGTGCGTACGCAAAGTCTGGCACGAACTGTCTGGCGGCTTCCCTTCACACCCGGATTTTCGCTCTATGAGTACGGAAGACAGTTTTTACCGTTTGGTGCTGGAAAAACTGGTTTTCGGGAGGCTAATTCCTGAAAAGACCGTGCTTATTCATTTCAGTTCTGGGAATTCACTTGATCGTCAAAAAGTAAAATTCAACACACCGATCGAGCAGTGGGATAGCAGTAAGGAAGAATTCACCCCCAGCGCCAACATCATAAATGAACTGGAAGAAAGGCTTGCCTACGTTGAGCAAATAGCCAAAGAGATCCGGGGTTAAGGCATAGGCGAACTTTCACGCACAAAAAAGCGCGGAATAATCCGCGCTTTTTTGTAATACGTTTGGAATTCGGCGCCGATTAACGGCTGTAGAATTCGACCACGAGGTTCGGTTCCATGGAAGTCGGGTACGGAACATCGGACAGCTGCGGAACGCGGATGAACTGACCTTTCAGGCCTTTGTGATCCACTTCCATGTATTCCGGGATGTCACGTTCCGGGGATTCAATCGCTTCAAGGATCAGAGCCATTTGTTTGGAAGAATCTTTTACTTCCACAATGTCACCCGGTTTTACCATATAGGACGGAATGTTGACGTGTTTACCGTTCACTTTGATGTGACCGTGGTTGATCACCTGACGGGAGGCGAACATGGTCGGCACAAATTTCATGCGGTACACGATGGCGTCCAGACGGCATTCCAAAATACCGATCAGGTTTTCGCCCGTATCACCTTGACGACGGTCAGCTTCAGCATAGTAGCGACGGAACTGACGTTCGGAAATGTTTGCGTAGTAGCCTTTCAGCTTTTGTTTCGCCATCAACTGCGTACCGAAATCGGTCGGTTTACGACGACGTTGACCGTGTTGGCCCGGGCCATATTCGCGTTTGTTGATCGGGCTTTTTGCGCGACCCCAAAGGTTAACGCCAAGGCGGCGGTCAATTTTGTACTTACTGGAATGACGTTTAGACATCTTAAGTCCTTACATAAGTTTGTTTTTTGTTGTCCCGGTATTTCGGTTTCACCGATGTGGCCACAGGCGCGCAAACACGCCTCCGGCCAACATTCCCGGAAGTCAGGTGCGGTAATTTAGCCGTGACAGCACAGAAGTCAAGACGAAACCCGCAGAAATCGGCGTTTTATGCCGAATTATATTTTGCGCCCCTTAGCAATCATCGCCTGCATATCCGGCGGTTCGGCTTGAGGTTTGGCAATGGATAAGAAGGCAACGGGAACTTGACCATCCGATACGAAGCTTTCCGCCCCATCAAGCTCAGTCAGCACCAATCCACGCGCACGCGCCAACAAACGGATTGTTTGAAGAATACCGCCCAATTCCCGTTCAGGCACCACCTGATCAGCACAAGTCAACAGCAGTTTGATGTCCCCGCCCTCTTGCGGCAAACGCTGACAGCCAAAGGCCTCGGATGCCTCGGCAAACGCAACTTCCAAGATCTGATCGACTGCCTCCATGGGGACCGTATCATCCGTCACGATGCTCTGCCGATCATCAGCCAGAACCAGCGCATTCAAGGTATCCCGAAATGTGCTGTCGAACAAAGGCTGAGACGTATACAGCGGCATCGGGGACGGCGTACTGGAACGTAATGCAGCAACATCAATGCCAAGCTTCCGTGCCCGCCGAATATTCCCATGGCTCAATTCGGTCAGCATACCATGCAGCGTCCGAACGTCCTGATCCGTCAGCTGTGCCCGATTGTAAAGGCTGCGCAGGTTTCGCACCATCGTCGGGCGTTTTTCCTCGACCCGCAAGAAACCACACAGCTCCAGTTCCCGTTCCATATGGGCATAAAGGTTCAGGACTTCATCACGCGTTGCAGGAAACGTATCATTCAGAGTTAATTCATAATCCGGTACATCCACACCGGACTGAAACCATTCGTACCCCATCAGTAATACTGCTTGCGCCAGGTTCAGCGAGCAATACGCCGGGTTCAGCGGCACTTCACAAATGGCATCGGCAATGGACACATCATCATTGTCCAGCCCGGTTCGCTCCTGCCCGAACAAAATCACCACAGTTTCACCACGGTCAATCCGGGCACGAACTTCCGCAGCGGCGCGGCGCGGCGTCATCACCGGCTTCACCTGCTCCCGGCGCCGGGCCGTAGTGGCAAGCACGAAATTGGCGTCGGCAACGGCCTTGCGCGTGCTGTCGAACAGTTGCGCCTGTTCAAGCACAACATGCGCGCCGGAACTTGCCGAAATCGCTTTTGGTGCCAAATGGTCTTCGCGTGGGTCAACAATACGCAAGTCAGATAGCCCGCAATTAAGCATTGCCCGAGCCACCATACCGACATTTTCCGCCAGTTGCGGGCGCACCAAAAGCATTTTGGGTGCGACTTTGGTCGTCACGGTATCAGACATTCCGCGCGATGAATCTGTTCCTGCCATTTTTCTAAGACGCTGCTTTCATAAGGAAATATATAAAACTGTCATGCAGCGCATTAAAGGAGGCATCAATAATATCCTCAGACACACCTACCGTCGTCCAACGGTGCCCGGTTGCACAGTCCTTACTTTCGATCATTACTCGTGTGACCGCAGCAGTTCCACGTTCCGGCGCCATGATGCGCACCTTATAATCAACCAAGACCAGACGCTCAAGGGCTGGGAACGCCGGAACCAACACTTTTCTGAGTGCAGCATCAAGGGCGTTGACAGGTCCATGCCCTTCCCCGGCCTCCATCGAATACGTTTCATTGACGATGACCCGGGCTGTTGCCTCAGACACATGGACAAGGTTGCCCTTGGCATTATACCGCCGTTCATCAATCACACGGAATGAATGAACTTCGAAGAAATCCGGCACTTCTCCTAAACGACGGCGCGCCAAAAGCTCAAAACTTGCGTCGGCACCATCGTAAGTCAGGCCATTTGCTTCCTTGGATTTGACATCCTCCAGCAGATCGGCAATGCGCGGATCTTTGGGGTCAAATGGGACATCCGCGCTGGTCAACCGCGCCAAGATGTTGGATCGTCCCGATTGGTCTGACACGACCACATGCCGAACATTGCCAACGGTTTCCGGGTCGATATGTTCATAACATGAGGGGTCTTTCGCCACAGCGGACGCATGCAGCCCACCTTTATGTGCGAATGCACTGGCCCCCACATAAGGCGCATGACGATCAGGCGCGCGATTCAAACGCTCATCCAACATATTGGATGCGGCTTTCAAATGGCGTAGACTGTCATCACCAAGCCCGGTTATCATGCCCATTTTCAGCATCAGGGTCGGGATAACTGATACCAAATTGGCATTACCACACCGCTCACCCAAACCGTTCAAAGTACCCTGAATTTGCCGCGCACCTGCCATAACCGCCGTCAGGGAATTCGCCACCGCATTGCCCGTATCATTATGGCAGTGAATACCAACGTGTTCACCGGGAATGCGCTTACAGACCTCGGCAACGATGTCAGCCACTTCATATGGCAAAGTTCCGCCATTGGTATCACACAACACAACCCAGCGTGCACCAGCCTGATAAGCTTCCTCCAGACAGGAAAGTGCATAATCAGGGTTGGCTTTATAGCCATCAAAAAAGTGCTCTGCGTCAAACATCATTTCTGCGACCCGCTCGGTCCCGGACTTGATGCTTTCGCCGATCATGCGTAGGTTTTCTGTCAGTTCGACCCCAAGTGCCAGCTTAACCTGCTGATCCCACACCTTACCAACAAGAGTCACTACCTGCGCCGAAGTGGAAAACAGCGACTGAAACCCCGGATCATTCTCCGCGCTTCGCCCTGCGCGGCGCGTCATACCAAAAACTGCAAGCTTAGAGGCAGTCAATTCTGGTGGAGCGGCAAAAAAAGCATCATCCGTCGCATTGGCTCCGGGCCAACCACCTTCAATGTAATCCACCCCCAAACGATCCAGTTCCTTGGCAATGGCAACCTTGTCAGACGGTGTAAAGTCCACCCCTTGCGTCTGGGCTCCATCACGTAAGGTACTGTCATATAGGAAAACGCGGTTACTGCTCATGAAAGACTGGCCTTCTGTTCTTGGTTTAGCGCAACTGGAGCTGACAAACATGCGTCATATTGCGCAAATTCACAAGCCATTCATCATAACCAAAAGAAAAACCAATATTTATGGAATTTTCTTATCCGCTACGGGGCAATTGACGGAATCCCCTGCACCATTAGATGCAAAAATTCTGCAACTGGAAGCGGACGGCTGTAATAATACCCTTGGGCAAGATCACAGCCCTGATCTCGCAAGAACATGGCCTGTTCCTTGGTTTCCACACCTTCAGCCACGATTTGCAGGTCAAGACTTTTCGCCATACCGATAATGGCACGGGCAACGGTCATATCATCCTGATTAAAGGGGATGTTGCTGACAAATGCCTGATCAATTTTCAAGCAATCAATGGGAAAACGCGTGAGATAGCCAAAGGACGAATACCCCGAACCAAAATCGTCAATGGCAATGGTCAACCCGATATTACTAAGCTTGCGCAGGGTATCAACGGCCTGATCCACATCTTCGACCAAGGCACTTTCGGTCAGTTCAACCTCAATTAACTCAGGAACAACTTGATTGCGCTCCAGCGTTTCCCGCAGGTGGTCCACCAGATTGGCATCACGGAATTGAACCGCAGACAAGTTCACCGCAATTGGCACGACCCTGTCACCGTTTTCCCGCCAATCACGCAAATTTTTACAGACTCGGCCCAGCACCCAATTGCCCAGTTCGCGAATAAATCCGGTTTCTTCGGCAATGGGAATAAATTCCGCAGGAGACACCAAGCCAAATTCGGGGTGATTCCACCGGATCAGCGCCTCAGCCCCAACGATTTCGCGGCTGGCTAATGAAATTTTCGGCTGGTAGTAAAGGGTAAACTGATCGGTTTCTAAAGCTGTTGCCATGGCAGTTTCAAGCCGCTGCCGCCGAATAAATTTGCTGCTGAGAGTTTCGTCATACACCTGAATGGAGGCACGACCAAGGCTCTTCGCCGTACGCACGGCGTACTCGGCACTACGGATCAAAGCCTCGGAATTATTTCCGGCAGAAGGATACTCCGCAATACCAATACAGCACGTTACCCGAATGTCGTGATGATTAATGATAACAGGTGTCTGAATGGCATGACTGACATTCAGGGCCAACGTTTTTAATTCTTCCGCACCGTTGGTTTCTTCGATCAAGGCAACGAATTCATCCGCCGACAATCTGGCAACAATACGTGCGCGTTTATCAAGGCACTGCATCAACCGCTTGGCAAACACAGACAACACCCGGTCACCGACAAGGTGCCCATAGGAATTGTTGATGGATTTGAAGCTATCCAGATCAAAGAACATCAGACCAAAGCGGCCTTCGGTCTTGATCGCCTTTTCCAAAGCCTTACGCAGGTCTTCATGGAAGTTGGCGCGATTTGACAGCGTGGTCAAAAGATCGTGTGTCGCCATATACAGGATGTTTTCTTCGTATGCGACACGTTCAGAAATATCACGGATCAAACCAATATACAGATGACGTTCGCCCAGATTAAGGTCCCGGACCGCTATCTCAATGGGGAATTCGTCACCGTTATTTTTCACCGCAGTTTGTCGCCGCCACCCAGAAATTCGTGAGGGTGACCCGCCCTGCAAAAAGATATCCAACTGACGCGAAGGCAATGTCCCCTCACCGCCGACAAGCAAACGCCCCACGGACTTACCGACCAAATCACGGGCCGATCCACCAAACATGGTTTCCGTCGATCTGTTCAGGGTCTCGATACTGCCATTCTCATCAACCACTACGATAGCATCGGCCACGTTATCCATGATTTTGCGCAGCTGTTCTTCGCGTGCAATGATTCGGCGTGACGCGCGATTACGACGAGTGGTATCCACCGCCGAGATCAGAACCATGTCACGTCCCTGCCACTCTTCCAAATTTGCGGCAGGACAGGCCATGACCTGTAATTCCACATCCACAAGCCGTCGATCCTTACGAATCAAATGCATTGGCACCCGTGCAGATTCCGCACGCAAAGCCAACATATTGTCCTCGAACAACACCGCATAATCTTCTGGAACGAAGTCATGGAAGGCCAGCTTATCCATAGCCTCGGTATCGGTGTAACCAAGGATGTCTCGACCAACCCGGTTCATAAATTGAATCTTGCCATCATCTGCACTGACCACGGCGGATAAATCCGGGGACATTTCCAGAACCGTAAAATAATTGGTCCCCATATAGGCAAAACCAGCACTTGGTCCTTTTGATACCAAGCCCTGCACATCGGATAAAAGCGTTGCAAGCTCGGCTCTGGCTCCACTCAGATTGGTTTGAGCAGTCTTGCCACTTACTCTTCGCCCATCATATCCAGCGGCAGCATCCAAACGTCCGATGACCCGGTTCAACGCCCCCGGCAATTTATCGTACATCGCTGCAAGGATGGTCGTTTTCTCGTCCAGTATTTTTTGGGCTGCGGCGCGGGCAGCGATCAACTCTTCTTCACGACCCTTGATCGCCGTAATATCGGTGATGATGACCACAACCCCCAAGGCCGTCCGAACACCATCAAACTGGAGCCACTTTCCCTGTTGCGGACATTTAAACTGTGCCCCGCGAACTTCTCCCTGTTTCAGAATTTGGCTCAGCATCTCATCCAAAATCCCGTACAGAGGTTCAGACAAGAAATGGTGCAGATACTGCCCTTCCAAATCGCGGGTAGACTGCGTCAGCAGACGACGAGAATTCAGGTTGGCAACAATGACCCGCCAAACGGTTTCAACCGTTTCAACACCTTGGTTTTCCGGTGAAATGGCAAGAATTGAGTTGTTGGAGCACTGCAAAAGCCGCCGCGCAAAATCATAGGCATTTTCAGACGATGTAAACTCACGTCGAGCAAAGGCCTGATACACGGCACTCTGCAATTGCAAACCACTTAAACCGGACTTTTCCAAATGATCCTGAGCACCAAGCCTTAAGGCTTCCTGAATGACTTTATCGTCTTGGGTATCGGTCAACAAAATTACCGAAGTATCCAAGGCGTGGGCAAGAACGCGACGAACCCCTTCCAAATTGCGGCAATCCGGCAAATCCATATCAAGAATAATGGCGTGATAATCTGTATTCGCCATCAACAACAAGGCAGAGGCAACATCCAGCGCATAATCAAGCACAATGGGCCGAGACAAGTCTTCGGTCAGGAACGCGTGGATATGCTTTGTAGACAGTTGATCCTGCTGCACCAAAAGCACACGCACAGTTTCACCATCCCCAGAGGCAACACCAGCCACTGTGTTGTTCAACCCGACCACGCGAAGCCACTCCTCACTTAACTACACACCGCAACATTAAATCCGAAAAATCACAAAACGAAAAGATATTCCGTATAATATTCAAAGCGCAGGAACCCCGCTTCTTCTGAAACTGGCCTCAGAAGAAACGGGGTTCCGGTCTGTTTGTACATTCAAACTTAGGGTCAGGGGTCAAGCACGACGCCACTGAGTACCAGACGGCCCATCTTCCAAAACAATTTTATTGTCGGCAAACAAATCACGAATACGGTCAGCTTCTGCAAAGTCCCGATTTTTACGTGCTGCGTTTCTTGCCGCAATGAGGGAGTCAATTTCCGCGTCACTCAACCCGCCTTGCCCTTGCTCGACATTGCCTTTGCGCCACACTTCGGGAGAATGTTGCAACAACCCAAGCAGATTGCCCCCTTGCAACAAGGCAGCTTTCAGAACGGCCTGATCCGACGGTTCTTCTGATTTATTCAGGCGTCCCACAAGATCATGCATCACGGCGATTGCTGCCGGAGCATTCAAATCATCACACAAGGCATTAATGATGGGCTTGATTTCTTCCGCAGCATCTACGCCGGATGCATCGATATCCTCGACCCGGGTCAGCGCGGTGTAAAACTTATCCAAAGCCTGCTTTGCCTGCCGGAGACCATCATCAGTCCAATTCAGCGGCTGGTGATAATGGGTCGACATCAAGCATAAGCGAATGGCCTCCCCCGGAGCTTTTTCCAGCAGGTCTTTCACCGTGAAGAAATTGCCCAAGGACTTGGACATTTTCTCGCCTTCGACCATTAGATAGCCGTTGTGCATCCAGTATTTGGCGAAAGTGCCGTGACCATGCGCGCATGTGGACTGGGCAATCTCATTTTCATGGTGCGGGAAAATAAGATCCTGACCACCACCGTGAATATCGAAAGTTTCACCAAAGTACTTATAGCTCATGGCAGAGCATTCAATATGCCAACCCGGGCGACCGCGCCCCCACGGGCTATCCCAACCCGGCTGATCATCTGCCGACGGTTTCCAAAGGACAAAATCCTCCGGGTCCCGTTTATACGGCGCAACTTCAACCCGCGCCCCTGCAATCATTTCATCGCGGGAACGGCGAGACAACACACCATAATCGGGCATGGTTTTGACTGAAAACAACACATGCCCTTCGGCTTCATAGGCATGACCTTTTTCAATCAAGGTCGCTGCCAGTGCGATCATTTCGCCAATATGCTCAGTCGCCCGCGGTTCGATATCAGGACGCAGGGCATTCAGGGCATCCATGTCCTCATGGTAATACCCCGCTGTGACTTCCGTGATCTCACGGATGTCTTTTCCTGTTTCTTTTGCCCGTTGATTGATTTTGTCATCCACGTCCGTAATGTTACGGGCATAGGTGACTTTCGGGAACAGGTGCTTCAGCAGGCGGTACAGCGTATCAAAGACCACAACCGGACGCGCATTGCCGATGTGCGCCCGATCATAAACCGTCGGACCACACACATACATACGCACATGACCGGGGTTAACAGGCTCAAACGAGTCCTTTTCTCGGGTCAGGGTATTGTAAATGCGCAAACTCACGGCTGTGTCCTTTCTTAAAAAATACGCTGTACTACCAAGTGTTAAGCTTTTTGACCGGCCAAACGTGCCTCGGCACGCGCACGACCAATCATCGGCAACAAGACTTTCAATTCCGGCCCATTTTCACGCCCGGTCAATGCCAGACGCAAGGGGTGGAACAGACCTTTGCCCTTCTTACCGGTTTGTTCTTTCACTGCTTTGGTCAAGACGCCCCATGTGGTTTCATCCCAAGGCTCTGCCGGCAAGGCAGCCAATGCAGCCTTAGTCACGTCAGCATCCTCAATCACCGGGTCGATCGGCGCATGGATTACATCCCACCATTGCTGTACATCAGCAAAGACAAACAGGTTGGCACAGACTGCATTCCAAAATGCCTCATCCGCAGCATCAAGCCCCATGGCTTTCAAACGCGGTTCGGCTTTTTCAAACGGCAAACCGTGCAGATAGCGCGCACTCAACATGCGCAAATCAGCCGGATCAAACTGCGGCTGTGAACGACCATAAGCCGTCACATCGAAGCGTTCCGCCAAGGTTGCCAAATCCGCCAGCGGATCCGGCGCATCAGACGTGCCAAGGCTCGCCATCATCGACAACAGCGGTGTTGCCTCAACGCCTTCTGCCCGGAAATCACGAATGGACTGAGTGCCAAGACGCTTGGACATACCCTGACCACCCGGTCCGGTAATCAACGGCACATGGGCAAAAGCCGGCATCGGCGCCCCAAGAGCCTCAAACATCTGCATTTGCACAGCCGTATTGGTAACGTGGTCTTCGCCACGCAAAACGTGTGTAATGCCAAAATCAATATCGTCAATGACAGACGGCAGCATGTACAACCAAGACCCATCAGCGCGACGCACCACTGGATCAGACAGGTTGGAGCCTTGATAAGATTGGCGGCCACGGGCCATATCGTCCCATGCGATTTCCGCATCATGCAATTTGAAACGCCAGTGCGGTTTCCGACCTTCGGCTTCAAACGCTGCCTTTTGTTCCGCTGTCAGGCGTTCGCCTTCTCGATCATAAATCGGCGGCAATCCGCGTGCCCGCTGGCGACGACGTTTGTATTCCAATTCTTCCGGCGTTTCATAGCACGCATAAAGCAAGCCGCGGTCTTCAAGCTGTTTGCCGACTTCGTCATAACGGTCCAAACGGCAGGCTTGGCGTTCTTCCTCATCCCAAGTCATCCCCAACCATGTGAGGTCTTCGCGGATGCTGTCGGCATATTCCTGGGTCGACCGTTCCAGATCCGTATCATCCATACGCAGCAGGAACTGACCGCCCTGAGACTTCGCCAGCAACCAGTTCAGAAGTGCCGTACGCACGTTGCCAATATGCAGAAATCCCGTAGGGCTCGGGGCGAACCGAACTTTCATAGCCATAATTCTCTCAGTTTCTAAAACCATTGGTGATGGGGTAACGGCGATCTTTGCCAAAGGCCAGCGGCGTCGTTTTCACCCCGGGAGGTGATTGACGTCGCTTATACTCTGCTCCGAGCAGCAAACGCCAGACTTTCTCAACTTCTTCTTTCGGAAAACCGGAAGCAATCACGGCTTCGGGGGCTTTCCTACCTTCAATCAGCGATGCCAATATCGCATCCAGCCGCTCATAGGGCGGCAAACTGTCTTCATCTTTTTGATCCGGACGTAATTCAGCCGTTGGTGGCTTGGAAATCACCCGATCCGGCATAACCGGACCATCAGGCCCGAGTGCAATGACTGGTCGAGTCCCGTTGCGCCAGCGCGACAGGCCAAAGACCTCCATTTTGTATACATCCTTCAGAACGGCGAAACCACCGCACATATCGCCATACAGCGTTGCATAGCCGACGCTCATTTCGGATTTATTGCCCGTTGCCAGAACCATTGGACCAAGCTTGTTGGACAAAGCCATCAACGCCAATCCACGGGAACGTGACTGGATGTTTTCCTCCGTCACATTTGCAGCAAGTCCAGCAAAATGCGGAGCCAGCATACCGTCAAAGGCAGTCATCGCAGGACCAATATTAATGGAATGCAACGCACAGCCCAAGGACATCGCCACGGCTTCGGCATCATCAAGGCTATCCTGTGATGTATACGGCGACGGCATCATGACACACGTCACTTTATCCGCACCGATTGCATCCACCGCAATCGCGGCAGCCAATGCGCTATCAATCCCGCCGGACAGGCCCAGAATAATTCCCGGAAAGCCATTTTTCCGAATGTAATCACGCAATCCGACAATCAAAGCCGAATACAGGTCTTCCCATTCATCCGGCTGGCGTTCCATGATTTGGGCCGAACAGTCAACATCGGCATCTGTTACTGATACTGAAATTGTCTGAATTTGCTCTTGCCATGCCTGCAACTGCACAACAGGCTGGGCAGAACGGTTCAGGACAAAAGACGCACCATCGAAGACAAGCTCATCCTGACCCCCGACCTGATTCACATACACCAACGGCAAGCCGGTTTCGGACACGCGCGCCTTGGCATGATCATAACGCAGGTGCTGTTTACGGGACTCAAATGGGGAGCCATTCAAGACCAACAGAGCCTGTGCGCCCTGTGCCCGCAACTGTCCCGCCACATCGGCAAACCACATATCTTCACAGACCAGCAAGCCAAACTTCACCCCGGCAATTTCCACCGGCGACGGCAAACATCCGGGAACGAAAACCCGCATTTCGTCAAAAACGCCGTAATTCGGCAAATGCACCTTATCCTGTTCCGCAATGATCTTGCCATCGGCAAGCACCACGGCGGCATTGGCACTGGTGGCGTGGGTATCGGTCTGGCGCGCACGCGGCGCCCCGACGATCAAAGCCGGTCCATCAACCGTCAACTTGGCAAGATCAAACAGCGCCTCATCAATGCGCTGTAAAAAAGCCGGACGCAGCACCAAGTCTTCCGGCGGATAACCGGATAATGACAGCTCCGGCGTCAGAACCACATCCGCACCATCAGCCTTCGCCTGAGCATAGGCATCTGCAATCAATTCTGCATTGGCAGAAATTGCCCCGACAGTCGGATTAATCTGGGCCAAACACAGGGCAACCGAACGACTCATGCCCCTTCCCTTTCGTACTATCTTTATTTTTTCAACGTGGACGGCACATCGCCATCCCTATCCCGCAAACGCAGCAGGAATTCCCGACCAACCTTGACCTTGGCTTCTCCGCCATAATCAACAATGTCTGCCGTCGCATAGGTTTCATTCCACTTCCGCGGCAGGAAAGACCCGGTCCCAATGATATCAATGGGAGCATGGGCCAAGGCCATAACGCAGCATTTTTGCGCGCTAAAGCCGCTGGATGCAATGATTTTCACCTTACCATAACCAGCACGGTCCAGCGCTTCACGCATATGCCAAATCGCTGCGGCGGAAACCCCGGTCCCAATCAAATGGCTCAATTCATCCTGAGACCGATAGCCGCGCAAACAATCCGGGGCATGTTTTTCCAAAACTTCATAGGATTTTTGCGTATCCAGTCCCTCGATGAAGCGACCACCATGGGTATCCAGACGCACGCCGACTTTTCCTGCGCGCGCCAAATCATCAAAGCGACGACACACGGCCAAGGCGTCTGTGACTTCCTGCCCAAAATAATCAACCAAAACGTACAACGGCACATCAGGGAAAGTTTCATAGAACATTTCCGCCGCCCGAACCGTCGACCCGGCATAGCCAATCAGAGCATGGGGCATGGTGCCAAGGCCTTCGGCCTGACCAAAAAAGTGCGCCGTGGCATCGGTGGCATTACCGACAAAGCCGATTGCTTCGACCTTATTGCGTGCAGCCATGGAACCGACAGAGGCAGCATAAGCCATCTGCTCTGCCATTTCCGTCCCTGCACAATGGCGGGCATCCATGGCAAGGAATGCGGTTTTCGGCAATTCACAACACATGGCATAGGCACCATAGGCCGCCACACAGCATGCGCCGAGCTTTTGCAGGAACAGGGTTTCCAGTTCTGCCATGGCAACCAGCGATCCGGTGATATACATCATCGGCTCACCCGCGCCGACCCAATCCCCTTCTTGGAACCGCTGTTCAATTGTTAGGGATGCGCCCTTTTGCTCCATGATGCCTGCCAACCAATCCATGGCAAGACGAGCAGCAAACAGGACCGGTCGCCGCATAAATACGGCGTAAGTCACCTGAACATCACCAAAGCGTTCCACAACCTGTCGCGTGCGTGTGAAGTATTTGTCCGTATAAAGGGGCAAGGTTTCAGTTCCGGGATGGGCCACAGTGGTTGTGAGCAACTGAGAGGCATCCAAGGGTTTTGCCGCCATATTCTTAATCCCCAAAAGCACACTGCGCCTGACAGTCATCACAACAGGCGCAGTGCAAAATACAGACAATGGCAGAAAGGTTATTCTGCCGCTTTCATTGCGGCTCGTGTTTTCACACGTTCCGCCTTCAAATGACTTGCGAGCAAGAAGGCAAGCTCCAACGACTGGTCCGCATTCAAACGCGGGTCACATGCAGTTTCGTAACGATCCGCCAGATTGTCTTCGCAAACCGCATGGGCACCGCCCAGACATTCTGTCACGTTTTGCCCGGTTAATTCAAAATGAACCCCGCCAGCATATGTGCCTTCTGCTGCATGCACAGCAAAGAAGTCTTTAACTTCCTTCAGGATCGCGTTGAAGTCACGCGTTTTATATCCGTTGGATGCTTTTACCGTGTTGCCATGCATAGGATCACACGACCACAAGACCTTACGCCCTTCGGCTTTCAAGGCCCGAACCAGTGGCGGAAGTTTCTCACTAACCTGATCCGCACCCATACGCGCAATCACAGACAAACGGCCCGGTTCGTTTTCCGGGTTCAGCTTATCGCACAGACGCAAAAGATCATCCACCGGCATGCTTGGTCCGGCTTTAACCCCAAGCGGGTTCTGCACACCACGCAAGAATTCCACATGCGCACCATCAATCTGACGGGTCCGATCACCGATCCACAGCATATGGGCAGAACAATCATACCAGTCACCCGTCGTCGAATCGACGCGGGTCAGGGCCTGTTCATAATTCAGGTGCAAAGCTTCGTGGGACGTATAGAAATCCGTTTCACGCATGGGCAGAACCATGTCTGCGGTCACACCACAAGCCGCCATAAAGTTCAGCGCCTCATCAATACGATCCGCCATATCGTTATAGCGATCGGCCTGTGGGCTTCCGGCAAGGAAATCAAGATTCCACTGATGCACGGACTGCAAATTGGCATAGCCGCCCTGAGAAAACGCCCGCAAAAGGTTGAGCGTTGCGGCGGCCTGATTGAACGATTGGATCAACCGTTCCGGGTCAGCAGCACGAGCTTCCGGCGTACACTCAGGTGCATTGATCATATCCCCCCGGAAGGACGGCAATTCCACACCATCGATTATTTCAGTCGGGGAAGAGCGCGGTTTGGCAAACTGTCCAGCCATACGACCGACTTTCACCACCGGGACTTGACCGCCAAAGGTCAGAACAATCGCCATCTGCAACAGAACGCGGAAGGTGTCACGAATGGTATTGGGATGAAAGTCCTTAAAGGTTTCAGCGCAATCGCCACCTTGCAGCAAAAAGCCGTCACCTTCAGAAGCACGAGCCAAGGCTGCCTTCAAACTGCGTGCCTCACCGGCAAACACCAACGGCGGATAGGACCGCAAACGATCTTCCGCATTTTTCAGGGCTTCTTTATCCAAATACTCGGGCATCTGTACGATCGGACAGGAACGCCAGGACTCAAGGGTCCAGTTCGTGATCATGGCCATTGGCCTTACTTCTCCCTCATCTGTTCCACCGAGGGCATCACCACGGCGCTTCCGTGATGAGCACTAAATCGGACCTTCCGACATACACGCAATTCCCAGCCTTGGGAATACGAAATGTACAATTTTCCCGCCAAAAGTTTTGGATTATGAGTCTAAGACCAGCAAAATCCGCTCTCTATTTTGGGTATTCTTGCTCTGAATTTTCAATGGCCTTATCCACTTCCTCTTTGACATCGTCCGCCAATTCGCCTGCCTGTTTGGACTTTTCCTTTACCCATGGCTTGGCGGCTTCGTATTGTTCCTTAGTCCATTCCGCACTTTTGTCATAAATGATCTTGCTGGAGCAAGCTGCCTTACTGGATACGCAGCCGGCAGAACACCCGGCATAGGACAAACCACGTTCGGGATCATCCAGCACACATTTCGCATCGCAAAGCTCATAATTCAGACGACATGCGGCTTCCTCTGCAGTCTCTGCATGGGCGATTGTTCCCCACGACACGGCAACCAATCCAAAAGCCATCAGACCAACAAGCTTCATCATACAAAGACTCCCAGCGCAATTAAGGTGACTTCCCATATAATAAGCATCCGTGTTTCCTGCAAATGGGCCACAAAAAAACAGGGCATGCCCTGTTTTCTGTGAGTACTACATTGGTGCGCAAAGGTCTGATTAATGGGTATGTCCGCCGCCGCAGGCCTGATCGGCGGCAAGCGGCAACAGCGCTCCTTGCCCAAGTGCAGCAACAACCTCCTGCACCTGTTGACAGTCCCCGGCATGGAACACTGGGATACCGAAATGGATGAACCCCTGCAGTGGCCTTTGACCGATGCCCCCAACGATAACGGTTTCAACCCCGGCATCCAGCAACATACGCACCGGGATCATGCAGCCACCGTGCTCATGCTCCGGCAGGTTGAGCGTCGAGCTTTCCACCGCCACACCATCCTTAATGCTGACAACGGTGAACCCATCACAGTGACCAAAATGCGGAGACACAGTCCCCTCCAACCCACCGGGAGCATTGGTCGGAATGGCAATTTTACAGTTTTTCATCTTTGTATTCCTTTTCTATCCCCTGCCAACGACACAAGGCATTCCACGCACCACGCAGCGGAACTGCGATTTCGGGGACATCCAACAGCGTGGCCCCATCAACAATCGCAGGCATTACTGCATCTGAGTACGGAATACGCCCCAAGACAGGTAATCCATTTTGTTCGGCAAAGTTTTCAATCTCGCGCGAGAGATCATCGTGCAATCCGTCCTTATTCAGGATAACTGCCACCGGAACCTTAAAATGGCCCGCGACCCCCACGACCCGTTGCAAATCATGCAACCCCGAAGCGGTTGGCTCGGTCACACAGATCACACACTGCGTCCCCGTTACGGAACTGATCACCGGGCACCCGATCCCCGGCGGGCCATCTGATAAAATCAGCGCATTTTCCTGATCGGACACGCGCTGTCGGGCATCCTGCCGCAATGTGGAAATCAGTCGACCCGAATTTTCCTCCCCCGGATTGAGCCGAGCATGGATCATGGTTCCGGCCTGCGTGTCAGAGACATACCATTCGCCACACGTCCGGGGATGCATGGTTATGGCTCCCGGGCGGCAAAAGCGGGCGCAAACACCACAGCCCTCGCAGGCCGCCGGGTTCAGGTGAATTTCGCCATCGTCCTCATAAATTGCACCAAACTTGCAAAAGCTGAGGCAACGTCCGCAATCACGACAACGGTTCCGATCCAAAGACGCAACTTCACCGGAAACGAACGTATGCCTTTCCCGAAGTTCAGGCTGCATCAACAGCGGAAGATTGGATGCATCCACATCCAAATCACAGATCACATCTGCGGCGGCGAGTTGAGCAAAGGCCGCAGTCACGGAAGTTTTTCCCGTCCCTCCCTTCCCACTTAAAATCGTGATCTCAAAGGGCATGACAAACCTCCTCAGCAGTCCGGTACTCAGCCCCAAAGACGTACAACAACTCGTTGGCTATCTTCTTGATTTCCTGCGCGTATTCTTCTGAAACCGTATCCACGGAAAGGCGGCGGGCGTAAGCCTCTGCCACGGCTCTGCTATAGGGAAGTCGCCCAACAATTGGCAAATCACGTTGGTGACACCAGTCCGCAAGGGCCGCATCCCCCTTTACTCCGCCACCACCAGCACGATTAACAACCACGGCAATGGGCTTACCAAGGCCGGAAAACGCCTGCCACGCCATATCCAGATCATGCAATCCGAACGGTGTCGGTTCGGCAACCAACAGGACGACATCCGAAGGCTGTACCGCCTCCATAGCGGGGCAGGACGCCCCCGGCGGCGCATCAATGATCGTATCTGCCAGATCAAGGGGTTGCCCAAGCTCTGTACAAATACCCCCCATGCGCCGCAACACCTCTCTCATTAATGGTGGGCTCATGGCTTCGCCAATTCTTTGCCGCCCCATCACAAGGGGAACAACTTGTTTAGGTAGTGTGGCCTGCCCCCATTGCACATCTCCCAAGACGCGGGCGGAACGCGACAAAACCCCGGCGCGACACACGGCAAAACATCCCTCACAGCCATGGCACATTTCAGGGAACACCACTGGAAAATCCCCAAAATTCAAAATTGCATTAAAGGCGCATATATCCGTGCAAGCCCCACACCCCGTGCAGGCTGTGGGGTTTGCAATTTCCGGCACGGTTAAGGTGGCCTGCACCTGCCCTGACCACACGGGGTTCAAGAACAGGTGCAGGTTTGGGGCTTCTACATCCAAATCAACCGCGACACAGGGGCGCGCCCACGCGCGCACCAGTGCCGCCGCGACAGATGTTTTGCCTGTACCACCCTTGCCACTGGCAACGGTGATAATCATCAGTTATGTGCCATTGCTGCCAGCGCGGTCTGTGCTGCTGCCTTTGCTGTCGGTTCTGCGCAATTGTCGATCACCAACATATGCGCAGCAGCCAATGCAGCCGTTGCCTTCGGACCGACCTGTCCCGTCACAACTGTTTTAACCCCAGCCTGAGCCAAACGCTGCACAGCAGCCAATCCTGCACCATGGGCCATTGCATCACTTTCACGATTATCCAGCGCACAACGGAAGGTTCCATCTGCCTCAAACAAGGCAAACCAATCCGTCCGCCCAAAGCGTGGGTCGACCTCTGCCAATTCCGTATCCGACTTGGCACTGACTGCAATCAGGCCAGTGACATCACCAGCAGCAAGAACGGCATCATCAGCTTGGCGCAAACACTGTCCCTGACCTGCACCAAGGCCTAAGCCTTGTCCACGGTTACGGTTTTGCTGGCCCATGCCGCGTCCACGACCTTGACCGCGACCCCGACCTTGACCACAGCCTTGCCCGCGCGGGCCTGTTCCATCACGATTGGGCATTGTCCTTCTCCTCCTCTGAAGCGGGAGCATGTGGATCATCCTCATGCCAGCGATTGCGGTGCCCCCGGCGACGACGTGCCCCTCGCAACTGACCGCAAGGCTTAGCTGATGCATGCGGCTCCCATTCCGCATCATCAAAGCCTGCGATATCCAACGCCCATCCCTGCACCAAAGCAGTTGCAACTGTTGTGCGTGCCTCAGCCAGAAGACGGGAAAACGTTGGGCGAGAGACCTCCATCACCGCAGCAGCTGCCGTATGCTCCAACCCCTCGACATCGGCTAGGCGCATGGCTTCCAGTCCCTCCGGCGACAATGGCAACGCTTTTAACGACCGCATGGGAATACCCTGTGGCTTATAAAACCGTGCCGCAACCGGGGCCTGAATAACACACTGCTTTCGTGGACGCGGCATTCGCTCCTCCCTGTTTTGAACATATGCTCATAATACGCCAATCTATCGATATTGCAAGCTTAATGAACATACGTTCATTATCAATGCAAAAAAGCTCCCTTCACGAACAGGGAGCTTTTCAAAAGATTAAGCACGTAACGCTCTGAGAACACTTAGAAATACGACTTCAAATTCTCACGAATGCGGTCTTTAACTGCGACCCCAGTTTTCGGTGCATTAAAGATTTTTCCGGTCACAGCCTCATACAATGCGACGTAACGACGGCTGAAATCCACAAGAGTCTCGTCAGGAATATCGGGAATCGGATCCTTATACGGATCGCATCGTTCCGCAATCCACAGCCGCAAGAATTCCTTGTCCAAGCTTTCCGGTTCTTCGCCCGCAGCGTGACGCTCTGCATAGGAAGATGCCTTCCAATAACGACTGCTATCCGGGGTCAGAATTTCATCTGCCAAGGTGATCACACCATCCGCGTCTACGCCAAATTCAAATTTGGTGTCCACAAGGATCAAACCATTCTGAGCAGCTATCTCACGACCGCGAGCGAACAAAGCCAAAGCCACGCGTTCAACTTCATCCCATTGTGCCTGCGTCAACAGGTCCTGCTCCACAATGCCTTTTGCGGAAATCGGCTCATCATGTCCGCAAACATCCGCCTTGGTCGTCGGGGTCAGAATGGTCTGCGGCAATTTATCGTTCTTGCGCAAACCATCGGGGAAATGCAGGCCGTACATTTCACGTTTGCCATCCCGATACATGGGCCAAATCGAGGTTTCCGTCGACCCGGTCATGTAATCACGCACAATGACTTCAATCGGCAGCATATCAAGCTTACGGCCCACGACCACATTAGGGTCCGGGTAATCCAGAACGTGATTGGGGCAAATATCTTTGGTGGCTTCAAACCAGAAACGAGCCGTCTGGGTCAGGACTTGCCCTTTAAACGGAACCGCAGACAGAACCTTATCAAATGCACTTTGACGATCCGTAGAAATCAGGATGCGCCGACCATCGGGCAAATCATAGTTTTCACGGACTTTGCCACGGTAGTAATTCGGCAATTCAGGAATATGTGCTTCGGTTAAAGCCGCGGGAATAGCGGCCCGCACCACATCATCAGTCAGCATTTAGACACCCCTTTCACAACGGATGCGGCTTTATCGCACCAAAAGCACGAAATCAGCAAGTCATTCAGCATAAAGTTTGTCACCACGACTATAGCCTAAGACACTATCTCTCGGTCAGGAGCAAACGTCCGGCGAGCGCGACAAACACCGTTCCCGCGACCTTATTCATAATGGCTTGCGCCTTTGCCGATTGTTTCAGCCAGTTACCAAGGGTTCCACCCCCAACTGCAATTCCGCAAAACACAACCAAGGCCGTGGCCATAAACAACGCACCGAACAAATAAATTTGCACCGGCAAAGACCCGCGAACCGGGTCGGCAAATTGCGGCAAGAACGCCAAAAAGAATATGGCAACCTTAGGGTTGGTCACATTCATGACAATGCCACGCCTGTATAATTTAGCCAGCGATGGAGACGCACCATCCGTCATGGAAATCCGGGACGCACCCGCATGAAAAGCACCCCAAGCGAGGTAGAGCAAATAAGCCGCCCCCACAACTTTCAACACCGTGAACGCCAGGACAGAGGTTTTGAAAATCGCGGCAACACCAAATGCCACCGCTGTCGTATGCACAATCAACCCAGTACACAGCCCCAATGTCACCACCACACCGGACAAACGTCCATGCAGTGCCGACTGGGTCAGGACAAATATGTTATCCGGGCCGGGAGCCAACGCGAGCGCAGTGGACGCCAACACAAACATCAGCATAACATCAAATGGAATCAACGAACCGCCTCCGAACTCTGGTAAAAGCAATGACAAAGGAAAGGCTATAGCCCCTGTGGAACGCGGAAATGATCACGCAGGGCCTGTGCGATCATGGTACGTTCATCAGGCGTCAGATAGAATTGTAATTGGTAAAACAGTTCATGGGCCCGTTGCGCCCGAAGTGCGTGAAATTCTTCTACACTTCGCATCTCTGGCAAGTCTCGCGGCAATTCCCCCGCAACGAATTCGACCAGAAGCCCATCGGAACGCTGCGGCGGCAAACGGACCTGATCAATCCGATCTGCATAAGATGCCTTAACCGTTTCAATGATCTTTAACGCACCCTGACGGCGGTCATCTTCAAACCCTGCGACGGTTTTCTCAACAACCGTCAACAACCAATCTTTTTTCATGGGCGGCGGCGGCAACGGTGGCGAAGCAAATGTCGTGATCGCAGCACCAAAATACCCGACGAACACACCAATCATCACCAAGTTCATAGCCAAAGAGGCCACCAGCCAGCGTTTCATTATTTATCTCGTTCAATCATTGCCGCGTGAAAGCAGATACTCGCTTTCGCCGATGGTGTACAGATATTCAGTTCTGGAAAACGCATCGAACCCGGCGGCTCCAGACTTCAAAAACACCCCCGCCCCGATAACGAGACCACACACAAAGCACAACGCACACAGCGGTGCAAAGGGACGAATAAACACCCCAAACCAGCTCAACCCCTTTGGCTGTACCGGGCGTGCATCAATCGCAACGGAGGTTTGACTCTTTTTTGACGGAAACACCTTTTCATGTCCGGTACCGCCAACACAGTCCAGATCATCAAGGCGGTCCATAATGGACCCCACCAAGGCATCGCGACCGCCTGCTGACAGTTCCGGTTCCGGCTGTCGCAACAGGTCATCAAATTCCTTTGCCTCTGCAAATGCATTTCGAGCATCCGCAGACTGCTGCATCAATTGGTGCGCTTGATGACGTTTCTGGTGCGGCCAGAGCGTCAAATCGGCACCGTAGGTATCGAGTAACGACCGGAATTCTTCTGGCGTCATTGATCCCTCCGCGTGAGTATGGCTGGGCGTTCCGACTACTTCAGAACACTCCGCAATTTTTGCCGTCCCCGCTTCAACAGAGACTCTACGGCGTTCAGCTTAAGCCCCATAATCTCAGCAACTTCTGCTGCCGTCAAACTTTCGTGATAATACAGCGTAATTGCCGTGCGTTGATGGTCGGATAAATGCTCCATCGCAGCACGCAACCGCGTGGCTTCCTGTTGTTGCACGCATTGCGCATATGGGCCGGGTGTTTCATCCACCAATTCAGGCACATCGTCAATACAATGGGGCTTCGTTTTCCGAGTAACATCAATGCAACGGTTTACCGCCACCCGATAAAGCCATGTTCGGAAACGAGCCTGCCCGGGCTGCCATTGATCCTTATGCGTCCAAATTTTCAGGAAAACGTCCTGTGCTACATCTTCGGCCTCTGCGGGCCCGACAATGCGACGCGCCGTCCCGACAATCCGGTCGATATGACGCGCGACAAGACGACGAAAGGCAGCTTTATCCCCTTGCTGTACGCGCAGCATCAGGTTTTCGTCTGTCAAATCGTCAGACGTTGTCCCCGGCTGCTCCATGGCCGCTGCACTATCCATCCAGCCCCCCGCGGCTTGGGTATCATCAAGTACCGTAGCACCGTTATATCCGCCCGAAGCGTTCACAGTTCGTCTCCTGTCTTAGCAGGCTAAAAACAAAACGTCATTCGGCAGTTTTTGCCGGGGAATCGGAAAAAATTGCCGAGCCTGCCAAGGATAACTCAGGCATACCCGCGACGGATGCCCACGCATTACGCATCACCAGAACCTGCCGCTGTACACTGGCATAGCGCAGCTCTGCATCGGGTGATTTGGCTTGCTTTGCCCGGTGCAACTGTTCCAGCGTTGTCCTGTAGTACTTTTGCATTGTCTCTGCAATTGACTTGGTGCGCTGATCCCCATCATTCAGATTGGCAGACAAACCCTGTATGATCAGTGTTGCCCGCATGACCGAGTTGAATTCATCTTCCGGGCGGGACTGCAGGCAAAATGCCTTAGCATGTGAAATCGCGCAGAACATGGAATCATAAAGATCAACCAGAGCACACAGCGGCACCTGAGACCGCCGAGCCGCACCATATGCTTCTATCCCTCGCTGAAGTTGCTGTGTCATACCTGCCTCCTGTGGCTTTGAATTAATCTTTATTGCTGTTCAGCAATGCTTCGACTTGCACCAAGGCAATCTCGGCGGCTTCTATTTTTGCCTCAATCCGGGCGTAATAACTGACCAGATACTCTTCATATTTTTCTGCCTGTGCGGCTATCCGGTCGCGTTCATCCTGCTTGCCGTCGATTGTGGAGTTGATGGATTCAATTTCGTTCTGAATGCGCCCGTCATTTTCATCAATGTAGCCATCAAGGGCGGACACCATGGTATCCGCCAGTCCCGGACTAACCGATAAGGTGATGTTCTGACTGCCATTGCCGGTGTACACCATGCGCAGCCCTTCAAAGGGGGTCCCTGCTGCGCCCTTGATGGTTTTGTTGCTAACTTCCAACGCAACACCATCAATCGAAGCCGAAGTAATATTGCCAGCCGCATCGGTCACGATTTCAACATCGTAATCCCCAGCCGCCAGATTTCCCGGCGCTTCGGCGACGTACAGGTCAGAATTGGATACCTTGGTTTGCTGCTGCAAAAATGCCTGCAGAACATCCGGGTTCTGGATCAGCATTTCCTCAAGCTTGTCTTCATCTACCTGAAGGGCGTTGTTGTCATCCAAGGATATGCCAAGATCGGCAACGGAATAGGTTTTGCCATCGACCTCAACCGACATCCCCAGAATTTTAAACAAATCAGCGTTTGCCGTCCGCAGCAGACTTTCCCCGAAAAGGACCGCCCCCTCCACCGCGCCATTTTCATCGGTTTGCTGATTTAACAGCGCAAATTCACGGTAAGTATTGAATGCATCGACCATCCCTGTGATGGCACTTGCCACATCATCAAGGCTCTGCCCGACCTCCAGCGATATGGTTTCGCCAACACAATCGTCATAAAGGCTGATGGAAACACCGGGCATTAAGCCTTCTATGTCATTAGAGCTGCTGGTCACGGTGACACCGTCCACCTTCAAAACAGCATTTGATGCGTCCTGAAGGCTGTTGGCAAAACCACCGGAAGCATCAGTGACACCAAGGGATTGCAACACATCATCACCACTGACGGTGCTCATGGTCATGCTTTTCCCCGTATCCACCGACGACAGCATCATTGTGAAACCGCCATCACTGGTCTTCATCAGCGTCGCGGAAACACCGCTTTCTGCGCTGGCGGCATTGATGGTCGACACAATATCGGTCAATGACATGTCAGAGGTTACGGTAATTTCAGTCGCTGTCTTGCCATCCTGCTGCAAAGAAAACGTACCGTCGTATCCCAATGCAGACGTGACATCGCTGGTTTCAGCCGATGCGACCTTGTGCTGCGTTGCCAGGCTGAGAACTTCGATTTCGTAAACACCCAAAGCCGCATCTTTATCAACGCTGACCGCCAGCACATCATCCGGGTTTGCGATGCTGGAAGAACTTAAATAGGCCGCACGATTGTCAAAAACGTTGTCGTCGGTTTGTGCAGACAACGCTTCTGCGGCTTCACGCAACGCTTTCAAATTGGCCTGCATTTTCTGCCAACCAGCCAATTCTGAATTTAAGTCTTCAATTTGAGTATCTAGGCTGTAGGCCGGGATCATCTTGATTTCCACGGCTTCCTGAATCAGGGCAGCAGAATTGAAGCCACCGTTTCCGGTTCCACTGATATAGGTCGTGCCACTGGCACCTGTGACTATTGTGGACATGCTGCCCCCGCATCCATATTTGGGTGGAAACAGCTACACGCTCTGAGGGTCACGGTTGAGGATTGAGACGTGTAACTGCTTCCTGTTATGGCGCCGACCTGTAGGTGTTTGCGGCGCCACAATTAGCTGCCTTAGTTCAACAGCGACAACAGCTGTTGCGGCATTTGGTTTGCCTGCGCCAAAGCGGAAATTGCCGCATTGGTTCGCACCTGAGCAGAGGAGAAATCAGCCTGCGCCTGTGCGATATCCGCATCAGCAATGGCTGATTGTGCCGCATCCAGATTTTCCTCAGACGAGGCGATTTGCCCTTCGTGATAGTTGAAGGTAGATTCTTGCGCACCGACAGATGCCCGTGCACCAGCCACCGTATCAATGGCTGCATTGACAAGGTCCAAGGCCCCAGTTGCGTCGGCTGTAACATCCCCGGCGGCAACGGCTGCTTGCATGGTCGCCATATCCACACCGGTCAGATCAACGGCAATGACGTCTGAACTTTCAGTCCCGACCAAGAAGTCAGCTGAATAGCTGCCATCCAGCAAGGACGTTCCGTTAAAGGTCGTGGTTGTAATGATCGTGGTCAATTCCGTTGCCAAGGCATCAAATTCGGAATCGATGTAGCCAAGCTCGGTTGAGCTAACGGCACCGGAAATCGCCTCAGCACACAGAACTTTCATCCGTTCCAGAACGTCGGACATGGCGGACAAACCACCATCAGCCGTTTCAAGCACGGACCCTGCGTGGGAAGCATTGGTTGCTGCCTGCCCCAGAACCGCAACATCGGCCTGCAATCCGGTTGCAACAGCCAAGCCTGCGGCATCATCGGATGCGCGGTTGATACGGGAACCACTGGCAACCTGGTTAAGGGCCTTAGTCTGGGCATCGGCGTTAATGTTCAGGTAACGCAAAGCCGTATTCGCGGAAGTATTGGTGGTAATAACGGGCATGAGAGCCTCCTTCAATGATCTCATTCACGGAGCTGTTCTGGCTCCGGGGACCGATTTTCGATTAACAGCGCTTTAACGCCGCTTTTCGGCATCACTCCTTCGGCGCCTTACCCACACTTACGGATCACCGCCCGAAACACTGGCGCAAAAAATTCGAAAAAAATTTCTGAAAAAATATCGCCAGTGTTTCGTTCCCCATTGCGTTTGTCTGAACAGATCGTTGGCAAAACACGATCCGATAACACGAACGGACTACCCGTTATTCCAATGGGTTACACGCAACGGAGACAGACAATGACCGATATCAGCACAGTCAGCGGCACCAGCGGTATGTTCTCAATGACGGCAGGGTCGATCTCGTCTTTGGAAGACAATTACGACCTGTTTCTGAGCGTGCTGACCGCGCAAATCCAAAATCAAAACCCATTGGATCCAACTGATGCGTCAGAGATGACAAATCAGCTCGTCAACTATTCACAGGTCGAACAACAAATTCTGACCAATGACTTTTTGCAGAACCTTGTGCTGTCCACCAACAACGAAAGTGCCGCAGTTGCCATCGGCATGGTGGGAATGGAGGTCACCTACAACGGTGAGGATCTGGACTTTGAAAGCGGAGACACGCTGGATTGGTCATTTGATGTCCCAGAGGACTGTGACTCATTGGTTGCACAGGTCGTCAATGAAAACGGTGATGTGGTGTATTCAGAAGACCTCAGCACTGCATCGGGCGACCAAAGCTTTAGCTGGGACGGCACGTTGTCTAATGGCGGGACAGCCTCGGATGGCACTTATTCCCTGCAATTCGTTGCCAAGGACAGTTCAGGCGGGGAACTGGAAATCAACGTTGAATGCACCAGCACCGTAACCATGGTCGACTGGTCCTCCGGCACGCCGAAACTGGTCATGGAAAATGGTCAGATTGTTTCCCTCAGTGACGTTGTCACCGCCGGACAAAACAAAGCCAGCTAACCCCATAAAGGATTTCATGCCATGTCTCTCAGCAGTTCCATGAATATTGCCGTGTCTGCGCTGAATTCACAATCTTCGGCTGTGTCTGCAATATCAAACAACCTTTCGAACTCCAGCACCATTGGCTACAAATGCACCAAAGCGTCCTTTGCATCCTTGGTCGCGGGAAGCGGGTCTGTCAGCAATTTTACCGGAGCCGGTGTCAGTTGCGACCCGACCCAGTGCATCACCAGTCAGGGCACCCTGATCGGTTCGAATAATGAAACTGATCTTGGCATCGATGGCGACGGCTTCTTTGTCGTTTCGGGCAGTTCCAACAGTGACATTTTTTACTACACACGGGCCGGGGACTTTACGACCGACAACAATGGCTACCTATGCAATTCCGCCGGATGGTATTTGCAAGGCTATCCAACCGATCGGGACGGCAACGTCATCAGCAGTAAAAGCGCAGCCGGACTTGAAGGCATCAATGTGGAAGACATTGCCGGTACTGCCGTTGCCACCGAAAACATGGCTATTCAGGCTGTCTTGCCCGCAGACGCAAAAGTCGGTGACAGCTTCACGGTTGATGCGGAAATCTTTGACAGCCTCGGCGTCGCCAGCACGATTACGCTGACCTATGAAAAAACCGGGACCAATACTTGGGAACTGAGTGTATCCGACCCGGTTTCCAGCAGCGACCCCAGCGTCACCACCGGCACGGTTGATGGCACCATCAACCCAACGGAATTGACCTTCAACGCAGATGGCACATTGGCATCACCGGAAAGCCTTGATATCGGCATAAGCGACTGGACCAGCGGCGCAGAAGACAGCACCATCACGTATAATATCGGTAAAATCGGCGGGACAAGTGGCCTCAGCCAATTTGCCAACGGTGATGCGGACAGCGAGCCGGATTTGGTTCTGGATGAAGTCACTCAAGATGGCCTGCGTTTTGGCGAATTCAGCAGCGTTGCCATCAACAAGGACGGCACCGTATATGCCAATTTCGACAACGGCATCAGCTACTCTATCTACAAAATCCCGCTGGCAACCTTTCCAAACGCAAATGGGCTGGAAAGCCACAGCGGCACAGTGTGGAGCAGCACATCATACTCCGGTGATGCCAATCTCGTAGATGCAACCACCGGCTCTGCGGGCGGCATAATCTCTGGCGGGCTGGAATCCTCCACCGTGGATACAGCAGACGAATTCAGCAAGCTGATCGTCGCTCAACAAGCCTACTCCGCGGCATCAGAAATCATCAGTTCCGTCAGCGACATGTATGACGAACTGATGGCAGCGAAACGGTGATGACAATGTCTGACCCCACGCAACATTCTGACCGTGACATCGGATATAGCCGAGCGGATTTGGATCGGAAACTGAAGCGAATGACCATCGTCTGCCGCCAGATCGATCAATTGAATTCCTCACACACGGCAACAGACCGCCTCCTGCTGGCACACAGCATCAAAACCCAGCTTCAAGACCTGAAGGCTGCCCGCCTTCACCTGAAGCAACGTTTGACTGCGGCTCAGGATAACCGGGTTGCCAGTCTCGCTTATGCCCGCAGTGCATCTTTATACCGCTTCCAACCATAAGGCGGAGAACCAAAATGACCGATAAAACCCTAAACGACCTTGACCGCTCAACCCTGCGAAATTTCAATTTGGTTTTACAGGAACTGACCGAACTGATTATGGCTGAAAACCATTTTCTGAACGTTACCAACGACCCGCCGCCGCAACCGATGTTGGACCGGAAAGAGGAACTGAGCACTTACTACGCCAACCTCACCAATCGCCTGCGTGGACGGGCTGCGGTTCTGCATTCTGCGGGAGAATTAAATCCAGCGGAATTGGAGCAACGCATCCGTAAGCTGGTGGACCTGACCAAACACAATCAAACCCTGCTGAATGCCAGAAAAGTTGCCACCGCCCTGCGGGTAGATGCCGTTATGGCAGCATTGGCAGCACGGGAACAAGCGCAAGACCCGCGCTATACCGCAACCGGAAACTCCATGTCCGCAAAACCAGATTGCGGGCCTTCGTACCTTCATCTGCGCGCCTGATCGTATCTTAACCGGGGAAGCGCCATGTCCATTTCCAGCATCATCAGCACTGCCAACTCCGCATTGTCCGTTGCTCAGTCACGCCTGGCCCTGACATCGACCAATATTACCAATGCAAATACAATCGGCTACACCCGAAAAACTGCCGATGTCACCACCAGCATTGTCGGCGGGCAAGGCACTGGCGTGCAAATTATCGGCATCGGCAATGATGTAAATGACAAGCTGCACAAAGATGTTGTCAGTGCCCTCAGCAAATCCGGTCACGATTCAATCCTGTCTGCATATTACGAAACCGTTTTATCTGCATTTGGAACAACGAAAGGCGGCAGCGATCTGTCCGATGCTTTGACTGCACTCGGAAATGCACTATCAGAAGCAATTGCCGACCCGGACAGTGTTTCAGCCTTGGCTGACATTCAAGATGCCCTTGGCGATTGGACCAAAAGCGTTAACGCCACATCTGAAACCATCCAGTCCGCCAGAAAGGCCGCCGATACGGAAATTTCCGAAAGTGTCGAAAGCGTCAACGCCTTGTTACGCAACATCAACAGCCTGAATAAAAGCATTGCTAAAGCCACCGCTGACGGCAACGCCACAGGTGATCTGGAAGACCAGCGGCGTACCGCCCTTGAAAGCCTGTCCAGCTATATTGATGTCAAGACCTTCACCAACAGCTCGGGCGAGATGCAAATCTACACCAGTTCTGGGCAGCCTTTGCTAACATCTACCGTACATCCGTTATCCTATTCTGCTTCCGGCAATTTATCTGCCGACAATGTCTATGAGAGTGATGGTTCCGGTACGATCTCTGGCATTATGATTGATGGTAAGGATTGCACGGCAGACTTTTCCGGTGGCTCGATCGGTGCTTTGCTCACCATGCGGGATGAAACCCTCCCCGGCCTGCAAGATACCCTTGAGGAGCTATCACAAACCGTTCAGGACAACATCAACGCCATCACCAACAGTTTTACCGCAGTCCCGCCGCCGACCTCTCTTAGTTCTGTGGGAAGCTGGTCAGCATCTGACAGTTTCAGTGGCAACGGCACCCTGAGGTTAACAACCTGCGATGCCGATGGCAACGTCACGGCAAGCCATGACATCGACTTATCTGCATGCGCATCCCTTAAGGATGTCATGGATGCAATTAACGCAACCGGAGACCTAACCGCAACCATTGGCTCCGACGGTAGGCTTTCCATTGCCTCAGCCGATGGCAGCAGCGGCGTCTTACTCTCCGGCGATGGCACCGTAGCCCCGGATGGCAAAGGTTTTTCCCACGCATTTGGCTTTAATTCCCTGATCACCGGAGACACAGGCAATCTGAGCGTCAAGGATATCGCCTTCCCCTCCGCGTCCATATCCTCAACCACCGTTGGCGAAGCCGCCTTTGACAGTGGCAACACCGACGGCTTGCAGGCCGTCTGGACCGCGTTACAGGCCAATATGAGTTTTGACAGTGCCGGAGAACTGCCCGCAACCGAGATTTCCGCATCCGGCTATATTTCTGCGGTGATTGATGATTTGGCAGACCGCGCGCAACAGGCCGGAAGAACCGCAGATACCAGTGCCGAAACGTCTAAGTCTCTCGCCTCATCCTTTATCAATGCATCCGGGGTCAACGTTGACGAAGAAAGCGCACTGATTGTGACCTACCAACAGGACTATCAGGCTGCGGCACAAATATTAACAACCGCTCAGGATATGTGGGACACCCTCATAACCATGATGCGCTAAGGGGACTAACCATGCGTGTGTCAACACAGGGAATGAATACTCAAATACTGGGTCAGGCCATGCGGGTCCAAAACTCGTATGCAGCAGCACTGGACCAACAAGCTTCCGGCCAAAAGTCTGCAAGCCTCAGCGGGTTGGACGGTCAGGCCGGGGTTGTCACCAGCCTGAAAAGCGACATCAGCCGCTCTGAACTTTTGGGGACACAGGCCGAAAATGCAATCAGCCGCAATGAAGTGGCTTATGGCACCGTCGGCAGCATTGCTGACATTGTTGAAAATACTCGCGTTGCCATTGCAGCCGCCATGGATGGCACAATTACGGACCTCAGCACGGTGAAATCTGCGGCAGAAAACGCATTGGACAGCATCGCCGTTCTGCTTAACACCACGTATTCCGATGGTTACCTGTTTTCAGGCACCACCAGCAACATCCCCCCCGTAAATCTTGATGATGTGGATTATGACGGTACAGCAGGCGCCGCAGATACCGATTACTATCAGGGCAGTTCCACGTTGCCCTCCGTCATGGTTGGGGGCAATAGCTCAATTGCCTTTGGCGTGACCGCAGATGCGGAAGCATTTGAAGAAACCCTGCGCGCCTTAAGCCAATTGGCAACCATGGATACCGCCACCGCCGGCACCAGTGATTTGAAAGATGCTTACGATCTTTTGTCCAGTGCTACGGACAAACTGGGCCTGATGCAGGAAAACCTGTCACGTCAGTCGCAAATGCTTGAAAACGTGGTCGACAGCCAAACAGAATTCCAAATTTACGCCAACGAGGCATTAGAAAGTCTGACAACGGTTGATGTGGCAGAGGCCAGCGCGAAAGTCTCTCAGCAGGAAGTCTTGCTACAGGCCTCTTTCTCCGCATTGTCGTCCTTAACCAGCATAAGCATTTTGGATTATATGTAATCCGACTACATCGGAATATAGGCCTCAATAAGCCAGATCATGACTGGGATCGTTAGCATGGCAAACACGGTTTGCTGTGCGATGATCGCCGCCATGATTTCGTGATCTCCGCCCAACTGCCGTGACAATATGTATGCGGACGGCGCAGTCGGTGAAGACAGAAAAACCACCACCACTGCTGCGGTTATCCCCTGCAAACCCAAGGCATAGCAGCCACCGAACGCGCACAAAGGCTTAAGCACAAACTGCACCACCCCGGACCAACCACTGATGGCTCTGTTATGGAACAACCGGGACAAGTCCAATGCTGCCCCCACTGCCAACAGGGCCGTTGGAAGCGCCGCCTTGCCAAGTAACATCAATGTACTGTTGACCGCCTGCGGCAACGGCACACCGGATATATTTATAAATAGTCCAGCGAGACAGCCAATAATCAGGGGATTTTTGACCACTTGCCGAATGACCGTCAACACCACGTTCCCCTGCCCGCGCATCAAAGAAACGGAAAAGGTGCTGACGCACAACAAATTCACCAGAATGATCATAAAACCGGCAACCAAAGACCCAATAATCAGCCCCTCATCACCATACAGCCCCTGCACCAAGGCCAAACAAGCAAACGCATTGAACCTGACGCCGCCCTGAAACACGGAAGTAAACCGTTCCGGCGATTTACGTTTGGAAATCAACCAGCCCAGCCACAACACGGCTGCTGCAATGCTCAATGTGCCATAAATAACCAATACCGCGTCTTCCCATGGAATGGATGACAGGCTTTTGCTGGCAAGGCCGTGCATAATCAAGCTCGGTGTCAGGATGTAGTAAGTCAGACGCTCCAATGACGGCCAAAAGGCATCCGTTACCAATTCCGTGCGTTTGATATACGCACCGAGGGCCAGAACAAATAAAATTGGAAACAAGGCATTAACAGCCGTCATCAGAGCACCTGTGACAAGATTGGAAACCCTGTCACCATACAAAATTCTCGATATCAAGAATAATTCATAATTATTCTGTATCTTGATATGTTTTTCTTATGAGAAAGACTTTCGTCAGAAGTTTAACAAAAAAAGCTTCTAAAAATTGACGCAGCGCACTGTTCAGATTAGATGAATTAAGCAGAAATGCTTACCCCTTCCTTTTTCTCTCTACGTAAACAAGGCCGCCACCATGTTACAAAATATTCGCCTGCCTATTCGGCTGTGGATACCTATTGTCGTTCTGATCGCTGCAATGATCGGTTTATCCTTTGTAAATATTAGTAAAATTCAGGAAAAGGTATATGAATCGCGCGTCACACAAATTCAGACTGCCGCAGATTCAGCTCGTAGCATTGTTGAGCGTTTCCATAACCAATTCAAAAATGGCACCCTAAGCGAAGGCGAAGCCAAATCCTCTGCCTTGTTGGCCTTGCGGGCGCTGCGCTATGAGGGCAACGAATACATTTTTGCTTATGATGAACGTGGCATTGCAGTCGCCCATGGCATGCGGCCCGAACTTGAAGGCAAAAACCTGTGGAACCTGAAGGATGCACGGGGTCGCTTCCTTATCCAAGACCTGATCAAAGCTGCGAAAAGTGGTGGTGGATTGGTTGAATTCGGCTGGAAACAAACAGCCGATGCTCCGATCCGTGAAAAACTGGGATATGCCAACTTCTTTGCCCCATGGGGTTGGATGATCGGTACCGGCCTTTATGTAGACGATATTGACGATGAAATTTCCGGACATGTCACCAATGCATTGTCCCTGCTGGCTGCCGCGTTGCTGATTGCCGGATCTTTGGCTGTCGCTATCACCCGTTCCATTACCCGCCCACTGGCTCGTGCTATTGATGATATGCGCTCCATCGCGAACGGAGATCTGACTCGTAAGGTCGAAGGCACTGATCTGCCCCACGAAATGGGTGAAATTGCCCGTGCTCTGGAAACTTTCCGCAATACAGCGGTCGAACGCGAACGCATTCGCGCCAAAGAGCATGAAGAAGAAGCCAAACGGATTGCCCGTGTGGAATTTGTCGAACGCCTGTGCTCTGATTTCGAGGTGGCTGCTACCGACGTAATCAGCTCCCTGCATCAGGCCGTACAAAATATGCAGGATGCCTCCACAACTCTGGGCCACTCGACTGAGGATTCCAACGCGCGAATTGCCGCTGCTGCTGCGGCGGCTCAACAGGCTTCGGATAATGTTCAGTCAGTTGCTGCCGCTACCGAAGAACTCTTTGCATCCATTGATGACATCAACTCCCGCACCAATTCCTCGGAAGATGTTGCGCTGAAAGCTCGCTCCCAAGCGGCAGATGCCAAAACCACCATGACCTCCCTTGGCGCGGCGACCCGTGACATTGGCACGGTTCTGGACCTGATCAATGATATCGCCAATCAGACCAACCTGCTGGCTCTGAACGCGACAATTGAAGCCGCCCGCGCAGGTGAAGCCGGGAAAGGATTTGCGGTTGTCGCAGGTGAGGTCAAGCACCTTGCCAACCAAACCAGTCAAGCAACGGATCAGATTGCAACCCAGATTACGGCAATCCAGAACCAGACCTCAGGCGCAACAGAGATGATTGATCAGGTCTCAAACATCATTGAAGACCTGTCCGAGGCCGCAACGGATATTGGCTCTGCCATCATGCAGCAACGGTCAGCAACGCAGGAAATTTCCCGCAACGTGCATGAGGCATCACAAGGCACCGATGAAGTCACGGAAAACGTGCGTGGCGTTGTCGCTGCGTCGGCAACGGTGGCTGAAGCCGGAAAAGAGATTGGCAATGCCGCAGACAGCCTATCCGAAGCCGCAGATGAACTGAACCGGGTCGTGAAACGCTTCCTTGGCGACTTGCAGGCCGCATAACAGCCCCTGCTCCCTTTTCAAACACCCCACACCGCCGGAGGCTCTTCGGCGGTGTTTTTTATCCCGACTGGGCCTGCAGCATATCAACACAATCCTGTATCAAATCCCCCCACATGCTGCCGCGTTTGGACAAAAGGCCCAAGCCCCGGCACAAAGGCGGGTCCGAAAACGGCATGACCTTTAACTCCGGTTGTAACGCCAACATGCGTGTTCTTGATAAAGGAAGAATAGAAGCGCCTATCCCCGAACGCACCATCTGCAATACGGTTTCCAAGGAATCAGACCCAGCCACATCCTGTGTTTCAATGGCATCTTGTCGCAAACGTTGATCCACAATCCGCCCGATCCACGCCTGCCGATCAAATCGGATAAAGGGTGCATGCGACAAAATATCCCGCGGGCAATCACCAAGGCATGAAGCCGGGACCAACACGTAAAAAATTTCCTGATAACAGGCCTGCCAAGATAAAGACGCCGGTAAAACCATCTGTGGTTCTGTTGTTAGCGCAAAATCCATGCGCCCGGCTTCTACTGCTATTGCCAATTCTCCTGACATGCCACTTTGCACGACGGGATAAAGATTGGGATATTTTTCAATCAGTTTCCGTAAAACCCCGGGCAGAGGTCCGACCTGCATGGTGATAATCGAACCAATTGTCAGCGTGCCACTGAACCCGTGTTCTGGGCAGATAACGCTGGGCAATTGTTCGTATTGCGTGACCAATTGATCCGCCTGCGTCAACAAGGCGCGACCATGAGCATTCAAAACGGACCTGTGCCCTGTGCGATCAAACAGCGGCACGCTCAAATCCTGTTCCAGCTTTTTGATCTGCAGACTGACAGCCGACTGGGTCAGCCCCATCGCCTCCGCCGCAGCAGAAAAACTGCCGTATTTATGAATCGCCAAAAAGGTCTTTAAGGCCCGGATCGACATAACCACCCCTACTGTCGGTTTTCAAAATAATCCCTGCCTTGCTCAGAAAAGGCCAGCAGAAACATCATCGCTACCCATGCGCCAATTATTTCATACAAATTCCATTGACGTGTGGCGCGTAATTTGAGCTAATGCGTTAAGGCGCATATGCGCAATTACAACAACACAGCAATCTACTCCGCTTCTTGGCTTCAGGATAGTCACATGCGAACCGAAGATTTAATGACGGCCTTATCGGACCGGACCCGGCTGAACGCCCTGCACATCATATGGGATGGTAAGGAGCACTGCGTCTGTGAACTGATGGAAAAACTGGAGGCAACTCAGTCCCGCATGTCACGACATATGAAGGTCTTTAAAACTCTGGGCATTCTTTTGGATCGTCGCGATGCGCAATGGGTTCGATATCGACGGAACCCGGACCTTCCACACTCCATCGTTCAAATCATTGACGCCACCCTTGATCATGACCGCAGCCAAAAGGATATAGCCGCATGAGCATCGTATCCTTACGCACCATACCGCCAACCGCAAAACTGGTATTGGTCCCAGTCAGCCTTGTGATTTGGGTATTGGTGTATTTACAGCTATTGCCTCTGTCCTATTGGCTCACTGGATTATTGCCGATCGAGCCAGGCTCCCACCTGTACGAAGCCGTCGCCTTTTTCCTTTACGATACCCCTAAGGTCTTGATGCTGTTGGGCCTTGTGGTTTTTATCATGGGCGTTGTCCGCACCTATTTTTCCGTTGAGCGCACCCGAAAATTGCTTGCCGGACGCAACGAAGGACTTGGCAACATTGCGGCCGCCGGATTGGGTATTTTTACGCCATTTTGCTCATGCTCAGCCGTTCCATTATTTGTCGGCTTTGTCTCTGCCGGGGTGCCTCTTGGCGTGACATTCTCATTCCTGATTGCCGCACCGATGGTCAATGAAATTGCCTTGGGGCTGTTATTCGCCTTGTTGGGATGGAAAGTCGCGCTCACCTATTTGGCATTTGGATTGGGATTAGCCATTATCGCCGGCTGGACCATCGGTCGCCTGAAGCTGGAGCACTGGCTGGAAGATTGGGTTCGCAATCTGCGTACAGAGGCCACAGACCTGCCGATAGAAACCATGACGTTTGCTGAACGAATTGACGCCGGACTTGAAGCCGTTCGTGACATCGTTGGTAAAGTCTGGTTGTGGGTCATGGCGGGGATTGCCGCAGGGGCAGCCATCCACGGTTATCTTCCTGCCGACCTATTGGCTTCTGTCATGGGGAAAGACAGTTGGTGGTCCGTCCCGGCTGCAGTGGTGCTTGGCATCCCCATGTATTCCAATGCCGCCGGTGTCATTCCCGTTGTTGAAGCCCTCTTGGGTAAAGGTGCCGCACTTGGCACTGTACTGGCCTTTATGATGAGCGTTATCGCCCTATCCGCGCCGGAAATCATTATTCTGCGCAAAGTGTTAAGCGTGCGCCTGATTCTGGTTTTTATCGGTACAGTTGGCACCGGAATTCTGATTGTCGGCTTCCTGTTCAATGCTATTTTCGCCTAACTCACCTTAAGGAGAGATCATGTCCAAACTGGATATCAAAGTGCTTGGCCCCGGCTGTAAACGCTGTGAAACCACTGCAGAAATGATGCGCGAAGCCGTGCGAGATGCGGGGGTTGAGGCAACCGTCGAAAAGATTACCGACTTCGCAGAAATTGCCGGATACGGCATTGCGTCAACTCCCGGCATCGTAGTCAATGGCAAGGTTGTCCATGCCGGAGGTTTACCCAAAACCGAAGACATTGCGAACTGGCTGAAGTAGGCCACCATACTGGAACGCCCCCAAAAACCGGGGGCGTTTTTTATATGTATGCCTAGCTTCTAACGTGGCTGAGGTAGTCTGCAACCTCGTCCTGAAGTCGCTTGGCCTGCCCCGCTAAATCCGTCGCTGAGGCCTCAATTTGGGCAGCGGCTTTATCCGTTTGCGCCGCGGCATCACGCACCCCATTAATATTCCGTGATACGGTCGTTGTTCCGCCGGAGGCTTGCTCAACACTTCTGGCAATTTCATTCGTTGCGGAACTCTGCTCATCCACAGCCGCCGCAATGGATACGGTGATATCCCGCACATCGCCAATCACATGAGATATTCCCTCAATAGCATCGACCGCAGCAGTGGTTTGCATTTGAACCCGTTCAATTTGGGCCGAGATATCTTCCGTCGCTTTTGAAGTCTGATGGGCGAGGTTTTTAACTTCGGACGCAACGATGGCAAAACCTTTCCCGGCATCTCCGGCGCGGGCAGCCTCAATCGTTGCATTCAGGGCCAAAAGGTTAGTCTTGTCCGCAATATCATTAATCAAACTGACAATTTCACCAATCTGATCAACGGACTGCGACAAATTGGCAATGGCATGACTGGTGCTATCCGCCGAGGATACGGCCTTGTTTGCGACCTCGGTGGATTTTGCCACTTGCTCCGCAATTTCACGGATGGCGGAGGCCAATTGCTCTGCTGATGAGGATACCGATTGCACATTGCTGGATGCTTCTTCGGATGCGGATGCGACTCGTTCAATGCGCAGGTTTGCTTCTTCGGCGATGTGGTGCATTTCTGTTGAAGCGTCTTGAAGGGCTGCAACAGCCTCCGTAACCGCAGAAATGACCCCACCAACATTCTGTTCAAATTCATTAGCTGTCCGGTTCAATACACGACAGCGTTCAAGTTCAACATCACGTTTGTGTTTTTCCTGCTCGGCCTGCAATTCCTCAACTTGTCGGGCATTACTTTGAAAAACCTTAACAGTTCCAAGCATGTCGGCGATTTCATCGTTCTGCTTTCGGATGGGAAGTTCCACATTCAAATTGCCCTGCGCCAACTCATTCATGCTATCAGACAAGCTTTGCAATGGTCGAACGATAAGCCGATGCAAAAGCCCCGTCACCAACAAGGCAACAGCAATCATGGCCGCAGCGACCCCGCCTCCCCTTAATTGGGCGGCTTCCAGTTGACTGACAAAATGGCTTTGGTCCTGCATGACAGCAATGGTGCCAATGGGCTTGCCCGCGTAATCCAAAAGTGGCGACAGCATCATACTGAAGGGAATGCCTTCAAGTTCCAGATTTTTATATTGCGGTGCCCGCATGGCTGCCGCCAATTCAGAGGGCTTAATCTGAGCCGTATCAGGTACCGTTCCACCCAAAAACACAAAATCCGCCTGACCATCGGCTTTGGCTTTATCAAACCCGGTGGGATCATTTTGCGATGCCAAGAACACCGAAACTTTGGTTCCTGTCAGAGTGGAAAATTTTTCGAACAACTTAGCTCCTGCAGTGAGGCCAAACTCAACGGAACCAACCTGTTTCCCTTGGTATACCACTGGCACCACACCACGGGCGCCAACCCCTGCTCGTCCGCGCTCAATCCCCGAAACTGGTTTCCCGTCTGTATTAACGGAAATTACGGTATGACGAAAACCGGATAAGTCATCACCATATTTCCCATCTTTATGAACACGGTAGAACGATGTTGCCGGGGCTTTATGAAATTGAAACTGCGTGACGCCTAACTTGGTTTTCAAATCCAGAAACTGCGGCAAAAAGGTTGATCGCAGAACTTCACGATCATTTTCAGCCATGGCTCTTTGCACCAATTCCATTTCTGCAACAAATGCAGCCAGATCCAACGCTCGCCTTGACTGTACATCAAGCCGGGCAGTGAACCGTTTACTGACTTTTTGCAATTCAATTCGTGCGATATCATCAACCACAGATTCTGTCACCATGTACCCGGACAGAAACGTTGCAAGCACGGCAAAGACAGATACCCCCGCCACAGCACCACCAATACGCCACCCAAGCCCCAGACGTTTCACCATGTTACGTCCCCTTCGTAGGATTGATATCAGGCATACTTAACGCTTATGGCATCATAACACTTTTCAATCGTAAGTTATGATTGTTTTTTTACTTCACCCTGTCATACAATGGTAATAACACTTAAAAAATGAACGCATCATAATCATATGCTTATTTATATTTGCCCGATGCATATACACAGAACGCTCTGCTGAAAGTCATACACATGATAACAACGGATATTCTGACTTATACCGCCCGTCATGATTGGCAGCATTTGCTGGACGTGTGCGCTGATACTCCAAAGAACCAAATTCTTATTCAAGTGTTCTGCGGCTTTAATTCGTCATCCATCATTGAAAAATTACTGGATGAACTACGGGATGATTTTCCGGGGGTCTGCATTGTTGGCGCCACCACAGCCGGAGAAATACACAACAGCAAAGCGTTCGAACACAGTATACAGATTGCTTTCTCCCGATTTGAACACTCAACCGTACGTTCCGGTCTGGTTGCACATTCTGAAAACCAACACGCCTCAGCACAGTTTCTGTCACAAGCCATTAACCAAACCGACACCAAAGCGGTTATTTTGTATGCCCGTGGCGTCATGAGCCACGAACACATTAATTCCGCCCCTCTTTTGGATGCCCTGCATACGGAAATGGGGGATATCATCATCACCGGTGCAAATGCAGGTGATAACGGCAAACTGGAGCGGACCTTCGTCTTCACCGAAAAAGGTTTGTCATCCGATGGGATTGCCGCAGTTTCCATAGCCGGGAAATATCTGTACGCCCATAATCATTCCATACTTGGTTGGGAGCCGGTCGGACGTGATTTCGTCATCACCAAAGCAGAAAACAACAGGGTTCACACCATAGATGACCTGCCGGTGCGTGATGTCATTTCTCATTTTCTTGGGCCAGAAGTCGCCGATGAGCTTCCTCGTTCCGTTGTTGGTTACCCGTTTATTGTAGATGACGACGGACTTTACCGCGCATCACACATCATTGATGAAGACGATGAAGGCGGCTTTAGCGTTTCTTCCCCCCTTTATGCCGGGGATAGCGTCCGGTTCGGCTTTTGTCATGCGGGGATGCTGGCACAAAGTGCAAAGTCTCTTCACAATGAAATGCACAGAGTAGCCCCGCAATCCATATTTGTGTTCAGTTGCATCAGTCGTAAACGCGCACTTGGCAAAACCATTGGTGTCGAGCTATCGGCCTTTGACAATATTGCCCCAACCTGCGGCTTTTTCGGATACGGTGAGTATTACACACCCACAAATGGCTGGCCCCTTCTGCTGACATTGACCCAAACCGTCCTGACATTGGCGGAACATCCAGACGGTGAACCGTCGCACGGCCCGGATCGCGAGTATCGACCCGTGATTGAGGAAAGCGAACTGTTCAAAAGTCTGCGGGTTCTGCAAAGATTGATGGACATCACCACCCGTGAAATTGAAGGGATAAATGTGGAACTGACCAAGTTGGTCAGCCGTGATGCCCTGACCGGACTTGGCAATCGCCGCAGATTTGAAGAGCGCATAGCCACGGAATTGAAAAACCAGGGTCGGTCCCATTTACCCATGTCGGTCCTGATGGTCGAGGTTGATTTCTTTCGCGAGTACAATGCCAGTTTCGGCGCGACACTTGGCGATGACTGTTTGCGAACCATCGCGCAAATCCTGTCACGGGTTGCCAAACGTCCAACCGATATGTGCGCCCGCTACGGTGGGGCGACATTTGGCTGCATTCTGCCCATGACCGACAACAATGGCGCCATGAAACTGGCCCAAGACATTCAAAGTCAAATTGAAGCCAAAGCCATTTTGCATGACTGTTCAAAAATTGGCGATTATGTGACGGTGAGCGTTGCAGTGCTCCACATCAAATCTGATCGCAGCCTAACCATGAATACCATCATCAGCGGCTGCCATTCCCTGCTGGAAGATGCAAAAGCACAGGGCGGCAACCGCGTGGTCGCAGACGAAGTCCAGAACCTGAACGCCCCTTAGGGGGCGGGCTTCGCGGTACGCAGACCTGCCACGATATCCCGGCTTAAGGTTTCCAACGCTGAACTTAAAGACGCGGCCAAGGCTTCGTAACTACTGCCATCAACAGGAACGGTAACATCGACCCGATTGGTTGACAGCACATCCCGGCTTTTCCCGGACACGACAGTCCACTGCGCAACCAGTGTAGCGGTCTGCCCCGGAACTCCATCGAACTGGATCACATCCACCAGAATTTGCGTATCCACACGCAAGCTGGAAGACCACGGGAAGCTTAAAATCGTCTGCTTCGGCAACTGAACCGCAATATTTTCTGACAAAGTTCGGGTCATATTTGCTTTTAACGGTTCAACCCATTGATCGAATACAGCCAAGTCCCGCCGATAACGGGTTGTTGGCACGACGATTTCCTGACGATCCAGATACACAGGGAGGACAATAGGCCCAACCCCGACCGTTCCTTCAATTCGAGTTTTTTGCTCTGTTCCCGAAGCCTCAACCATTGGCGACAGGGAGTAATACCGGGTTTGAGGACTTCCCCCAAGGCTACAGGCCGCAAGCCCCACCCCAATTGCTATAACCGCAGCCAATCGACGCAACGTTATCATGGGCGACCTCCTTTCTTTCCGGTAATCAGAGCATCCGGATTACGCTCCAGATAATCTGCCACTCCGCGGACGGCACGGGCTGCAGCGGACAAATCCTTCATCATATTTTCCATGTCGTACCGCAACGGTGATTGCTCATCCACGGCCTTGCGCAAAATGCGCAGGGTCCGATGCGCCTCTGTCAGTGCGGATTTGGCCTCAGGTGCCAGATCCTGATTAAGATTTGCTGTGAAACGTTCCACCGCGACCATGGTCTTGTTCAGGTTACGAATTGCCGCCATCAATTCAGGAGCATTGGTAACCTTTTGCGCTCCATCAACTGCCTTGCTCATTTTACTCAGCAGTTCAGACGCAGAGGACGCGATCTTATTCAATTCAGAAGGAATGGTCGGGATTTCAATCAGTCCGCCAGTCTCTCCATAAAATTCGGCTTTGGTCTTCGGCAGGATATCCAGTTCAACGTACTTTGCCCCAGTAATCAGGCTATCCGTTTCCAATCGCGCCCGTAGACCAATCGCAATCAGCTTTTCCAACTCTATCCTGTCTTCCTTTTCGTCCGTCGGTTCGGAATCACGGTATTGCGCCATCCGTTGCGGTTCAAATTCAATCAGGACCGGCATCCGGTATTCCAAGGTATCTGGATTAAATTCCAGACGATAATCACGGACCGTACCCAAGCGCACACCCCGAAATTCGACGGGGGCACCGTCACTTAGCCCACGTAAGGATTCTTCAAAATATAAAATGGCGGGAACCCGCTGCGTGATTTCGGCTTCTGCAATGTGCTTTTTATCCCGATAGAGAGTAAAGCGAGTCAATTCAGGGGCTTCATCCATGGAGGCAAAGCGGGTCGGAGTTTCAAAGTTTACCCCACCCATAATGAATGACTGCAAAGACCCGGTCGCCAGTTCGACGCCACCTGGCCCAATATCCGCGCGAAAGCCACTGACATTCCAGAACCGCGAACCTTCACGCACCTGTTTGTCATACGGCGCGTTTACAAAAATCCGAACATCCACGTGCCCGGTATCTTGGTCCAATTCATAACCAAGCACTTCCCCAACATCGATCCCTTTGAAATACACCGGCGCGCCACGTGCCAAATCACCAAGGTTCTCAGAGGTTAAAATAAACTCTTTCCCCGGCACATCAGCACGAATAGCGGGCGGTAATTCTTGTCCAATGAACTCCCGCTTTTTCTTCCCGCCAACACCCGGATCAATCTCGACATACGATCCAGCAACCAAAGTCCCAAGGCCAGAGATTTCCTTTACACCAAAACGGGGCCGCACAACCCAAAACCGAGCCGTATCGGTCAGGTATGGCGTTGCTTCTGACAACATTTCGGCAGAGGCAACCACACCTCGCCCCTCTTCGGACAAGTGAACTTCCGTGACTTTCCCTATGGTGACATCCCGAAACCGGATTTCAGTTTTCCCCGGCTGCAGTCCTTCTGCCGTTTCAAACGTAATTGCAATAGTCGGCCCCTGTTGAACTATAGTTTGGATCACCAACCATGCACCAATCAGAAAGGCAACCAACGGGATCAACCATACGGATGGCATCCTGCGCCCCATTTTCAGGTCCGGTGTCGGCAAATCAGGCTGCGTCATCGTCATCCTCCATAACATCCCAGATCAGTCTTGGGTCAAAGCTCATGGCGGCAAACATGGTCAAAATCACCACCAACGCAAAAGCCGTAGCCCCCGGCCCGGCTTCGATCGTGGCAATCCGCCCCAATTTGACCAGACCGACCAAAATGGAAATCATAAAAATATCGATCATCGACCAACGGCCGATACCTTCCGTAATACGGTACATCAGCGACCGCTGCCGGGCACGCCAGCGCCAGCCGCGCTGTACGGAAATCAACAGGACCATCAGCACAAGAATTTTGAGAATTGGCACAAATATGCTGGCAAAAAACACCAGCAGAGCAATGGACCACTGATCCGCATGGATCAAATGGATAACCCCGCTGATAATGGTATCCGGCGAACCGCTGCCAAACATAATCACCGTCATGATCGGATAAATATTGGCGGGGATATAGGCAACCATAGCCGCCAGCAAAAACGCCCACGCCCGCGATAGGCTTTCAGGCTTACGGGTATGAACCGTCGCCCCACAGCGCGGACAGGATGCCCCTTCAAACGCCTTTGGCAGCAGGCGACCACAGCCGTGACAATGGAGCAACCCCATAGATTTGGCGGTTATAACGGTTTGGGGCACGGATTTGGTCTGGTCCATCAGCTATTCACCTGAGCATGATGCCACACGGCACGGGAATCCAACATGGTCGCAATTCCCGCATTGACCAGAATCAGACAACAAAAGCAGTACAGTCCGATTTCAACAGTCATGTCGGCCATATCCATCAGTTTGACAAAACCGACAATCACACCAAGCAAGAATACTTCCATCATTGCCCAAGGCTTAAGTGACGATGCAAACCTGAAAATATAGGCAACACCCCACGGCTTAATTCCATAACGCAGGGGCAACAACACATACAACACACTGGAAATATACAAAAACGGGAAGAATATGGCGGTTGCAAACACCAACGCCGCCAAATCCCAATACCCTACAGACCAAAATTCCAATACTCCGGACATAAGAGTATTGGTTTGTGTCCGCCCTTCCAGTGCGAAAGTCAGCAACGGAAAGGCATTGGACAATGCAAACAAGATCAACCCGGTCACAGCAAGGGCTAAACTGACATCGGGACCGTAGGGGCGCACCTTGTAAAGCATGGCTCCGCATCTGACGCATTTTGCGGAATGCGCAGCATCAACCTCATCAACCAAATGAATGGCGTCACAGGCATGGCAAGCGGTCAAATGGTCCAGATTGGCAGGTCGCGCCGGACCGATACGGGCATGCATACGGCATATACTCCCCAACAACTTCCAGCAGTTTACATCATAATACAGCATTACGCGATGCGAGCTGTATCACAGTCCTGTTCGCAAACCGTAGGGAGATGCCTATTGCCGAGAAACTTGAATCCCCTAATGATCGCCTTGAGTTAATTGCCATTCAAAATAGGACTTAACCTCTGGAAAGGCTATTTTGCCCAAAGGTGTACGAGGCAAGGCATCACAAAGAACAGCAAGGTGGATTTTCTTATGCATCGCCACCCTGCGATTATAATTTTGCAATGTCACCTGTAAGAACTTTGCCTCGTCCTGGACTGCCTCATCGGGAACAATGACCGCCACCGGGTGTTGATCATGTTCAACCACGCAAGCTTCCTTGACCCACGGTTCTTGCTCTAACAGCACTTCAAGATCTTCTGGCACCACATTTTTTCCGGCAGCCGTTACGATCACCCGCTTGTGCCGCCCGGTAATATAAATCCGGCCTTTATCATCTTGTTCAGCGATATCGCCCGTGCGGAACCAGCCATCGACCATGACCTCACGGGTGTGGTCCGGGTCCGTATACCCCAGCATAATGTTCTCTCCCCGCAGCCAGAGTTCGGTTTCCGTGTGCCCCGGAATCGGCTCCAAACGAACATCCATGCCGGGGATGGGGCAACCAACGGAATTATGCGCTGGATCGAAATGATCCATGATACACGCCACCGGAGAGGTCTCCGTCAAGCCATAGCCCTGACGCAAAGGAATGCCTAAGCCATGAAAATAGCGGGTGATGTCCGGGTCCAAACGACTGCCGCCACTGACCCAAGCCTTAATCGGCCCAAATTTCTTCAACAACGGACGATTAAGCACGCACCGCAACCAAAGCGGAACAGCCCGCAGGATTTTGATATAAAGGGACAACAGCTGACTTGCCGCGAATTTCTTTTCCATAGTCAGCATCATATTGCGGAACAGCTGTGGAACAGCCACCAGCACCGACACATTTTCCTGCGACAGGCAGTCGATGATTTCTTTTCCGGCAAGCTTTAACGGGGCCACCATTCGTGCGCCCAGATATACCGGCAACAAGAATTGTGCCGTCAGCCCCATGGCGTGGGAATACGGCAGCAAAGCCATGAAGCAATCATCGGCATTTAGGCTTGGTAAAATCGTCTGACAGGCCCGAACATTACTGACGAAATTCCGGTGAGTCAGTTGCACCACTTTTGGCTTGCCTGTGCTCCCCGATGTATAGAACAAAGCAGCCAGGTCAGCCCCATCTGCTTGCCTTTGTGCACCATGGACAAAGGCATCATCGCGATCCATCAAGTCAATTGACAGTGCAGGAACCGGGAAAATTGCCGCCAGATCAGCCGGGCCGAACACGCAATCCAGTGCAACAGCTTGCAAATGATTCTGCATTTCTTCCGGGGTATTGATGGTATGTAACGGCACAATCACACCACCAGACAACCAGATAGCCATCGCCGCAATTACCCATTCCGGGCCATTGGGCAAACAGATTCCGATGCGGGGCGAGGCCTTAAGCTTCAATTCCCGAATTTGCCCAACCTGAAAGCCGACACAGGCATTTAAGTCTTGATAAGTTAGTGAGCGTGGCCCGTCTACGGCATGCCGTCTGACCCATGCCACCTTGTCGCCATGAGTTTGGACAGTCCGGGCAAACATATCGTCCAAACGATAAGACTGGGTGCCGATCATTCAAAGCCTCCGAAACGCGTGATTTTGTGCGTTGGCTATATACGTGAGTATGCACGTCTGTAAACGGAGAACTTGTTCGCCTATCCTCACGGCACAGGAGTTCTGCTTGCAAATATTGCGCGTCTGCGGCTGTACTCCACAACAAGGAACAGGACAAAGCATACAACAGAAACAGCAATTATGCTGGCCCCTGCCGTTACATCCGCATAGACCGCCACACCAAGCCCACTTAGCGTAAAGGCCAAAGCCAAAGCACCTGAAATCAGCATCATCTGAGCCAACGAACGCGCCACCTGTAATGCGATATAGGTCGGTATGGTTACAAGGGCAATGACAAGAATCAACCCAACGACACGGGTCATCATAATCACGGCAATCGCCGCCATCATCACCACAGCATAAGACACTAGCCGTACGGCAACACCACGGGTTTCGGCAAAATCCGCATCAAAGGCAACGGCCAGCAAGGTTCGGTAGAACGCCAAAACAACTGCGGCAATTCCTATGGTCAACGCCGTCATCAGCCACAAATCTTCACGACTGACCGACAATATTCCACCGAATAAATAGCTCATTAAATCGACATTATATCCCGGGGTCAGGTCAAGCAGTAAAATCCCCAGCGCCATACCCGCAGCCCATATAACGCCGATCACCATGTCTGAACGTACGCCACGTATCCGGCTTATAAATGTCATCAAGGCCGCTGTCCCGACCCCGAACAGCAGCGTCACCGGAAACACCGGCAACCCGGCAACCATGGCGATGCCGACACCGCCATAGGCGGCATGGGCCACCCCACCTGTCAACATGGTTAAACGGTTCAATACGATCAACGAACCGATCATCCCACATAAGATACTGGTCAGGATCGCCGCCCAGACTGCATGCTGCATAAAAGCCAAGTGCATCAAATCAAGCATGCAGGGCGCGCTCCCTGTCGTCATACATGTGGGCAAGATCCTGCAAGTAGTTTCCCATGGGGCAATCCGGTGCATGCTGACCATAGGCCAAGGCCATAATATCCGGGCTGAGGTGGGTGTCCGGCCGGCAAATCACCCGTTGGTTCACTGCTGCCAAACAGGTAACGCCCGATGACAAGATGCTGAAATCATGGCTGACCACAATGATTGTTTTCCTGCGGCTGATCTGCGTCAGTAACTCGTGAAAACAGTACCGCCCCTCTGGATCGATGTTGGATGTTGGTTCATCGAACACCAGCAACTCCGGGTCAGAGAACAAGGCACGAGCAATCAGCACCCGTTGCCGCTGCCCGCCGGACAAACGATCCATCCGACGATCCGCGATGTCCGTAATCCCCATGACCTGCAACAAATCATCTACGCGGGTTCGGTCCTCAGCCCGAGACCGCGACTGCCATACCCCCGGACGCAATCCGCCCATAGCAATCACATCACGCACCGTAATTGGAAACCCGGCATTAACCGTAAACTGCTGTGGCACATAACCAATTTGCGACGCTGAAATCCGCCGCTCCACGGTTCCGGTATCGCAGCACAGCAGGCTAATCATCAGCTTTAGCAGTGTGGTTTTGCCTCCACCGTTCGGACCGACAAGGGCAAGGCAATCACCCTGATGAACTTGCAAAGAGACATCCTGCAAAACTGGATCCGCATCGTAACCATACGTAACATTCCGCAACTGAATGAGCGGCAACGGGTCAATCATTCCGAACCCCTTGCCCTGAGTCAGTTTTGGTTACGAAGGATTGCGCCATATGCAACAGGTTTGCCTCCCAGTCATAGGATAACGGGCTAAGGCGCACGACTTGACCATGGATTGCCTTTGCGACTTCGTTGGCCATTTTTTGCGAAAACTCTGGCTGTGCGAATACAACGGAAATACGGCTTTTCTTCGCAGTTGCAATGATTTCAGCCAATTCTTTTGGAGATGGCTCTTTCCCTTCAATTTCGATGGAGTACTGCTTAAGCCCATAGGCTTCCGCAAAGTATCCCCAACTGGGATGAAAGACCAAAAACGGCCTAGGGCGAGCACCATTGCTCAACATCTTTAAAAGTTCGATATCCAGCGCATGAATATCTGCAACAAATGCCGCATGCCCCTGACGATATTGCGCCGCATGCCGCGGGTCCAAGCGGATCAAGGCATCACGAATTTGGTCTGCCTGCATACGCACAAGCAAGGGCGACAACCAAACATGAGGATCGCCAATGCCATGATCGTGGTCGTGATCGTGGTGAACATGCGCCCCACCTTCGTCATGATGGACATGCCGCCCCATGGCGCGCTTGGCAATGCGCACCGTCGTATCAACAATCTGCATTTGTGGATTGCTATCCGCGAAACGCGGCAGCCATGCCCGTTCAAACGGGACACCAATGGAAAAATATGCCCGCGCCGATGATAACGCCATCATTTGTGATGGTTTCGGCTCATAGGTCGCCGGACTGCTTCCCGGCGGCACCATGACGGTGACCTCAACCAATGGCCCGGCAATGCGTTCTACAAAATATTTCTGCGGCACAATGCTCACTGCTACGGGCATGGCCTGTGATGCCATCGCCGGAGAACAGACACTGACCCAACCGATAAACATAAGCATCAAAATTTTACGCATTGGACATCCTTTCAGGATCGGGCTCAACATTCGGAATCTTGACAAAAGGGGCATATACCTGGGACTTCAACCACCGGGGACTTTGGCTTGAAACCAATCGCCCGAATGTGCTTGGTAAGCTGTTGAACCACAGCTTCATCATGGTAATCCGTGACCACGCCACAAACGGTACAGATCAGGAAACAATGAGCCCGTGCGGTCATTGGCTCGGCGCAGCCGATGTAGGCATTTAATGATGAAATTTTATGGATCAGCCCTTGCTCCACCAGAAAATCCAGGGCGCGATAGACCATCATCGGACTGACGGATCGTTTACCGTTACGCGCCAGTCCGACGGCAATATCAGCGGCATTTTGTGCTTTGTGGGATGACAGAACCTGTAAATAGACAGCTTTGCGGTTGGCGGTCATCCGCTCGCCACTTTGGAAACATATTTCCGCGGCTTCGGACAAAGCCCGATCAACACAGCGGGCATGATCATGATATGGCGATGGAAATGGAGAATGTGCGCCCATCATTGACCCCATGAATTTGATACAAAAATCTGTAAGTGTTAATTATTAACATTATTGACTGTTGTCAACCTGCTTTGCAAAAACAGATGTGCATTGACGCCTCTTGCGCTATGCGATAGATGCTTCTTGAAACACTATAACATCGTGGTCTGTCATATGCTTCGCTTTGCCCTGCCTGCGGTCCTGTCCGCGTTTCTATTTCTTGCATCTGGCAATGCTGCCTCTGCCTGTTGTCAGCGCATTGTCAGCCTGTCTGGTTCCCTGACTGAAACCATTGCCACCATTGGCTTGGGCGATAAATTGGTTGGCGTCGATCGCAGCAGCTTGCGCCCGCGCGATGTCGTTGGACATTTGCCGCGTGTGGGCAGCCCACGGGCCGTTTCCATGGAAAGCCTACTGGCTGTAAACCCGGATACGGTCGTGGCCTATGATGATTTGGAACCAAAAAACGCCATCGAGCACCTTAAATCATTAAATATCCATGTTGTTACTGTCCCTCGTCTCCGCACGATCGAAAGTGCGCGGGATAAATTCATGACCATTGCCACAGGCCTTGGAGCCAAATCTGCGGGCGAAAAACTGGTCGCAAACATAGATGCGGATTTGGCATGGCCTGCGAACAAACAGCCTCCGAAACAGCGCATACATGGCTTGTTTATCCAAACCATGGGGAACGGCCCCTTGATGGTGGCTGGTCAGGATACCTCTGCCGAAGCCCTTATGACCGCCGCTCACCTTGATAACGCCGTGCAAGGTGTCAGCAAATACAAACCGCTGAACATTGAAGCGGCAGCAACGGCAGAACCGGATATCATCATCATCCTTTCCCGCGCTCTGGAACGGATGGGCGGTTTGGACGGGCTGAAGGAATTGCCAAGCCTGAAATATTCACCCGCCGTCTTAAACAATAAAATTCTGGTTGTGGACAGTGCCGCATTTTTGGGCCTTGGCCCCACATTAGGTAAGGAAGTTCGTCGCCTGCGCGAGCTAGCCTATGGACAATGAAGCCACTCATCACATCTTTGCGGCGTCGCTGGTCGGGCCTAAGCATTTCTGAGGCTCGGGTCTTTACATGCCTTGGCGCATCCGTGTTTCTGGCTTTGATCTGGAGCCTGTCAGTCGGGGCCATGCCAATCCCGATCCCCGTGATATTTGATACATTTGCAGCGCATATTGGCTTGGGAGATATCTCAACCATTGATCGCCGATATGACTTGATCTTGATGGAAGTACGCCTGCCGCGCCTGATTTTATCCTGCGCAGTTGGTGCTACACTTGGCATTGCCGGGGCCGCCATGCAGGGTATCCTACGTAACCCTTTAGCAGAGCCCGGTTTGCTGGGCACAGCGAGCGGTGCCGCATTGGGAGCCGTGGCAGTGATCGTGCTGGAGGGTGCCTTACTCGGGGATCATGCCTACACACCTTATGCTATCCCCTTTGCCGCATTTCTTGGCGCGTTGGCCTGCACGGGTGTGGTAGTCGCCGTCGCAAAATCCGTCAATATTCCAAGCTCTGCAACCTTATTGCTGACCGGGATTGCGATTAATGCGCTGTCCGGGTCTGCGATCGGCCTTCTGATCTCATTGGCAAACGATGAGCAGCTCCGCAGTTTGACCTTCTGGATGATGGGCAGCCTTGCATCGGCAAACTGGGCCCATTGCGCCGTGGTGTGCAGCATTGGTACATTTAGTGGCCTGTTGATCTTTCGCTATGGCCTTGCTCTGGATGCAACCGCACTTGGCGACCACGTCGCCGGACACCTTGGGCTGGATGCGGTCAAAATTCGCGGACGGGTACTAACTGCCGTGGCATTGGCTGTGGGTGCCGGAGTTTCCTTTGTTGGCATGATTGGCTTTGTCGGTCTGGTTGCCCCGCACTTGGTGCGCCTGCTGGTTGGCGCGCGGCACCGACTGGTTATCCCCGGATCAGCCCTATTGGGCGCAACCCTTGTCATGCTGGCTGATCTTGCGGCACGGACTGTAGTCGCGCCCAGTGAACTGCCGCTTGGCATCCTAACCGGCATCCTTGGCGGACCTTTCCTGCTTTGGCTATTGGTACGGGTTGGTAAACAGGAAGGTGGCGAATGATTAGCACAAAGGCCATCCGCGTAACCCGTGGCAAGCGTCACTTGGTTGATACCGTGAACTTTCACGCTGCCCCCGGAAAATTCACGGTGATTATCGGACCAAATGGAGCCGGGAAATCCACGTTCCTGAAGGTGTTATCCAATGACATCACCCCGGACCATGGCTCTGTCACTCTTCTTGACCGAGATATGTCTCATTGGCCTCGCAAAGATATCGCACGCCACCGTGCCGTATTGCCGCAAAATTGTAATCTGAATTTTGGTTTTCAGGTTCGCGACGTTGTACGGTTGGGCCGCCTTCCCTTCGGGCAAAGTGATCAAGATATGTCGCTGGTCGATCATGCACTGCATCAGGTCGGTTTGGATGGCATGCAGCGGCGTATGTACCCCGAGCTTTCCGGTGGGGAACAACGCCGCGTGCAAATTGCCCGGGTTTTGGTCCAAATTACCGATGCGGCTGATGCTGGTCGCGGCATTCTGCTTTTGGATGAACCAACTGCCAACCTTGACCCGGCCCATGCCTTCATCGCGTTACAGCAAGCCAGCAACCTCGCCAAACAGGGACTGACAGTGGTTGCCGTGGTTCATGACATTAATCTTGCCATGCCATTCGCAGATGAAATCTACGCCCTGAAAGATGGCCGCATCCTTTTCCATGGTCCACGCGACCAAGTCATGACGACAGACAACCTGCGGTCTTTATACGACATTAACGCCGCCGTGTTGCCGCATCCCGACCTGTCATGCCCCATGATTGCATTCCTCCCAAAGTAACCAAACCTAGAATACTGACCCCTTACATACTCCACATCAATGACGCGAATTTTCTTGTCCTTCACCTAACACTGGAGTACGTAATCACTGCTTCAATACGTTATAGCGTATCTCTTGTGGGGATGGGAGATACACGGAGATTTATGAGGGATACATGTTCAACACTACACGCACTCCCAAACTGTGCCTGCTCGCCAGTGCCAGTTTCATCTGCATGCTCGGAGCGACCGGGCAAGCATTCGCCGCAGATAATTCCGTAAAACTGAAAGATGTCGTGGTTTCGGCAAACCGGACACCCACTGCCGTCGCCAACCTCGGCAGCTCGGTCACAGTGGTAACGTCCGAAGATCTTGAAAAATCGCAAGCCGTGACGCTGGAAGACGCCCTGAGCGATATTCCGGGCTTGTACGTTTATTCCAACGGCAATTCGGCAAGCAATACACGCTTCCGCCTTCGTGGTTTTGACTCTGGTCGGGTACTGGTTTTGATCGATGGGGTCAAAATCGATAATCAGGCCAGCCAAATGTATGACCGCCCATACAACCACCTGCAAGCCGCGGATATTGAGCGGATTGAAGTTCTGAAAGGTAGCCAAAGCGCCCTTTACGGTAGCGACGCCATTGGTGGCGTAATTTCCATCACCACCAAAAGCGGCAAAGGTTCCGGCAAGTTGGTGCAGGGTACGGCCTCCACAGAGATTGGCACGGACGTTACCCGAAGCATCAGCACCAGTGTCTTTGGCGAGTACAATAATTTCTACTACAAGCTATCTGGCTCTGCTTACGGCACTCATGGTCATGATGCCCGGCGTAACGTTGAACCCAACGAAAGTGACGGATCGCGCAATGTCAATTACAGTGCCAAGCTTGGTGCGGATTTGATTACCGATTATGGCTATCTGGATCTCCTCAACATTGAAACCAACTTCAATTATCAGGATGGCGATGCGGAATACGACACCAGTTCCGGGTCCAACGACACGGATGGTTTCTATAACCAAATCACAGAAACCGCTCACCTAAAGCTTCAGGCTGATCTGTTTGATGGCCTGCTGAAAAATACATTCTCGATCAGCCGCATGGACTCATACACAAATGCGAGAAGCTATCGCAATAAGGGCAGCCAGTCACAGTACTGGGGCGATATGCAACGCTATGAGTATGAAGGCGTTTTGGCTCCTGTTGAAAACCACACCGTGGTCTTTGGTGTTGAACAGGAACGAGACCATTACCGTTACAACAAAAAAACCGGCGACGTCACCAGCAGCCATGACAACGCATCATTAGTCAACAGCAGTGCCTATGCTCAATATGGCGTTGACCTATTTGACAAAACCCTGTCTTTGACCTTTGGCGGACGGCAAGAATTCCACGATACATTCGGTCAACACACCACCTATCGCGGCACGGCGTCCTACCTGTATCAACCGACAGAAACCCGCTTTCACGCCAGTTACGGCACAGGTTTCAAGGCACCGACCCTGAAACAGGCACTCTATAACCGTCATTTGGCACCGGGAGATCTGGAGCCGGAAGAATCCCGTGGTTATGATTTCGGTGTCGAACAGTCCTTAATGGATGGTCGATTGGTCATGGATGTCACAGCGTTTAACAACCGCATGACCAACCAAATTGAATCCAAAGGCTCAGGCGGTAGCCGCTATTATGTCAATATCGGATCTTCCCGCCACATGGGTGTGGAAACATCTGCTGATTTTGAAGCAACCGATGAATTGAACTTTGTTTTGGGCTACACCTATACCCAATCCCGCAACAATGCGACGGGGATGGCTATGGAAGAAACCCCGGCTCACCTTGCGTCACTGCGTATTAACTACGCACCGGAAGAAGTCGAAGGGCTGCAAACTTGGGTCAAGGTCAAGGCTGTTTCCAAAACCTATGACAACAGCGAAAACCCACGCAACCGCATCGGTGGGTACGCCGTATGGGATTTGGGTGCAGAATACGAAATCGACAGTAACTTTGCCGTTTATGGTCGGGTGGAGAACCTGTTCGATAAGAATTATGGTGAAATGTACAACTTCAACAATGCCGGGATCGGGGCATCCACCGGCCTGCGCCTGAAGTTCTAAAAACACCTGAATTCAACCACCACAAAAAAACAGGCCGTCAAAAAAGCGGCCTGTTTCTTCATTTCATTCGCGCCGGGTTATTTCGGCGGTGACATGCCGTCATCCGCACATTCCGGGCAGCTACCATCGCTCGCCATTCCATCCCCAGCCGGTTCAAGATTGCATTGCCGTGGGGCCAAAGTGGTTTCCAAAACAGCAGCATCGGCACCCTTGGACTTCATACCGTCATCAACGCATTCCGGGCACCCTCCGGGTCCGACCATACCGTCATCTGCCGGAGAAATTGAAGCCATACCGTCATCTGCAAACGGAGATTTCTGGACAAATCGTGTGTTAACCATGGCTCGAACACCTCTCATAGCGGGTCATTGTGAGCACCATAACTAACTATAGATATAGTTCCAACCGCCGAAAAACCAAGACCCGTATAACCTTGCGGATATAATATTTCTTGGTTGTGATTTTGGGCTACGGCCCTTGTCATCGTTGTCACAAAGATACCAAAGCTTAACTCGCCAAAGCGTCTTCAACGTATGTGTTTGTGCGCATATCTTGAACAAACACCCTAAGCTCTTTTGACAGTGCATCCGACTGAAGAACCAAACTGTCTGCCGAAGATAGAACCGTATTTGCCGCTTCACCAGTCTGGTGGGCAGCCTCAGAAACGCCACCAATGTTGTTGGTGACCTCAACTGCTCCGGTCGCTGCTTCTTGAATATTCCGGGTAATTTCCATCGTTGTTGCGCCCTGTTGCTCAATCGCAGCGGCGATGGCCGCAGAAACATCGTCGATTTGCCCGATAGTGCCACCAACTTGCATGATGGCAGCAACTGATGCCTCCGTTGATCTTTGCACATCTTCAATATGCGCGGTGATATCCTGTGTTGCCTTTGCCGTTTGCATAGCAAGGGTTTTTACCTCTCCGGCAACCACGGCGAACCCTTTACCGGCTTCCCCAGCGCGTGCGGCTTCGATTGTCGCATTCAACGCCAGAAGGTTGGTCTGCGACGCAATACTGTTAATCATGGTGACAATTTCAGAGATTTTACCAACGGCAGCATTTAATTCATCAACAGCGGCATTGGTTATTTCAATTTTTTCAACCGCATCACGGGCAATATTGGCGGAGTTCACCACCTGCCTACCGATTTCCTGTGTCGTGATGGACAATTCTTCGGAAGCACTGGCAACGGTTTCAACATTAATGGATGCCTCGTGGGCGGCACTGGCGACCAGCGTTGCTTGCTGAGCCCCTTCTGTCGCTGCGGATGCCATAATTTGCGCAACACTACGTAAATTGTCGGCGGATTGGGCGACTTCCTCAACAATTTTGCCAACGGATTGTTCAAATTGATTGGCGAGACCATTAATCACATCTGCATTAGTATTTTGCACCTCGGCAAAGTACACATCAATGACCAAGCCCATATCCAGAAAAACCACCTTAAGAATGGCATCCCTGACCATTTGCCTTTGTCCCTGGCCCGATGGTTTAAATACGGACCAGAACCCTCTTTTCTGATCGGAAAAGATTTCATCTGCCTTTGTCAGAAGGTGTTCCACCACCAATTCATAGGCACCGAGGTAATATTCAGGCTTTAAACCGATACGTTCATGGGCTTTGGCAATTTTACGTGCGCTCAAAACATAATCATTACCAAAGTTCCCGGAGAACAAGTTGTTTAGCCAATGCTTTTTCTGTTCTTCACGCGCATGTTTCACAATTGCCGGAGAGGACATCATCTCCGCAAGTTCCGGCACTCCTGCCACAAACGCATAAAACACATCCAAAATGTCATCTATGTGCCTTGCAACCATGGGCTTCGCTAATTCCAGCCCGACTTTGGTCTGCTCATCCATACGCAAAAATTGCATACGTCCTTGGATTTCGGATGCTCCGGCCATTTGCACAGCCTCCTTATGGCAATCTATTGTGAGATATATTTTCTTTCGCAAACACACCCTAACCATTTACAGACATGGGACACATCACTCAAAATTCAACCAAAAATAAACTCTGATCATTGATATAAATCAACCATACATACGCACTCTTCTGCATCATATAATGTAGGACACAAACCCAAATCTAAAATGATGGCCTTGATAAATCACAATATAAATCTAAATTATGTACTCGAATATCCAATACACACCCTAGTATCATCGCGTTCATAACAACCATGAACCATACAAATCAATACACACAGCACTATGAATTCACCATCAACCACTTAAAGGAGAACAAAATCAAAAACATTACTGAACAATCATTACTTCCTCCCCCGACTTACGCACACAAAACCGTACGTAGGGTCGGCGTAGAAATTGAGTTCGCCAATATTTCAGCAAGGCGCGCGGCTTCCCTTGTAAGGGCATGCTTTGGTGGAAAATCAACACAGATATCAGAACACAGGTATACCGTAGAGGCCCCCGGCATAGGGTCATTCAGGATAGAATTGGATGCTCAACTTGCGCACCCAGCCTCAAACACAACGGGCCAAATCACAGAAAATTCTGAAACTTCTCTGCTCGGGAAAGCATCAGAGATCACAGAGATTATTGATGTAAAAGCACGAGAAATCCTTGGTCATGCAATTGCGGACTTCGTTCCTACTGAAATCGTCTGCCCTCCTATCGCATGGAATGAAATTGCCAAGCTTGATAAGCTTATTGACAATTTAGCCTCCAATGGAGCTGAAGATACGTTTGACAGTCCGATCTATGGCTTCGGCCTACATCTTAATCCTGAAGTGGCTAGCTTTTCGCCTGATTATCTTTTGGCTCATGTTCAGGCATTTATTGTATTGGCTCCATGGCTTCGTAGTCATTCCAAACAAGACCTAGCACGGAATTTCTTACCTCACACTACCCCTTATCCAACTGGCTTCCTTGACCTGATCTCTGACCCTAACTATTCACCAGATCTGGATACACTCATTCGGGATTACTGGCAGCACAACCCCACACGCAACCGAGAGCTGGACATGCTTCCCCTGCTGAAGCACTGCCATCCTAAACTGCTAAATGCCCTTATTGACGATGCACTGGTATCTGCTCGCCCAACTTTTCACTACCGATTACCAGACTGTGGTTTTAGACAACCAGGATGGTCCATTGTTACAGAGTGGAACCAATGGGCCTGCGTAGAGCATCTGGCCTTTCATGCCCCATTGCTTCAGAACGGACTTTCTTTGGTGCGCAACAACGCCTCTGATGAGCATCTCATAGATTGGGCAAAAATAGTCCTTGCTGAGCTTTGCCCCCAGACATTCGCAACTTCCACATGATAAGTAGCAAGAAACGCCCAGTTATCGGCATCACTACATCAGTCTACAAAAGCAGGATAGCATGGGCTTTTGACTGGATATCTGTTGCACTGGTGGGAGGGATTCCCGTGCGATTAACTCCGGAAACACCACATCCTTTACCCAAACTTGACGGGCTTATCCTTGGTGGCGGTGATGATATCTCTGCCGACATATATGGCGGTGAATTGGTCCTAAACGTCAGAATTGACAAACAACGAGACAAGCTGGAACTGTCCCTACTGGAACGCTACGTCGATCAAAACATCCCTATTTTTGGCATCTGCCGAGGGGTGCAGATGATAAATGTATTCTTTGGCGGCACCCTTAGCGCCGACATAAATCAACAGCATCCCAATATACCGCCACTACACACACCGCTTCCCAGCAAGACTGTGAACATTATCCAGCAGAGTCGCTTGCACCACATCCTAAAAGCCGACCACCTCACAGTGAACAGCTTGCACCACCAAGCCATTGAGACTCTTGGACAAAACCTCATTGCGGTTTGTTTTGATAAATATGGGCTCATCCAAGGCATCGAACATCAACAGCATGAAAACCTGCTTGGGGTCCAATGGCATCCAGAATTTCTGTTATTTAAGCGTGAGCAAAGAAGACTGTTTCAATATCTGGTAGCAACGTCCATCAAGCACCGCAATTAGCGTCACCGTTATAGGTTCAGATTGACAATAGAATTTAGGTGATGTTATCACATTCATGCCAATTTATTGGCAATTCATTGATCTGTGCCGAATTTGGCCTCGGTGCAGATCCACTCTGAATACGTTCGCTATGGCCGGTCAATCACGGTGCAGCTTCCATAGGGGCTTCGACGGATAGTCGACACCTGACATAAGCCGACCACTATGCGTTACGTTTCCAACGTTCATAAATGTGAGCTGTTCTTCTCAACGTTATGAAACGTTAGAACGTGTAACTATTTCAGAGCGTATTGACCCTACATGGAGTGGGAGACTCATGGAGCAACAAGAACTTAAGCTCGCTGCGGATTTTCCGGAGACGACTTACGAGCAATGGCGGGAAGTGGTTGAAAACCGCGACCTAAAAGGTGTGCCATTTGAAAAGAAAATGGTAACAAAAACCCCAGAAGGCATCGATATTCAGCCTTTGTACATCGCCGAGAACTGGCCGTGGGCCGGCGACCCGTCCGGCGTACCGGGTTTCTTCCCGTTCACACGTGGTACCAAAGCCATTGAACGCACTGAAAAAGGTTGGGATATTCGTCAGGAGTTCCGCGAATCAGATCCAGCCACCGCCAATGCAGAGATCAAAGAAGATCTGTCCCGCGGCGTGACCTCCATCGTCCTACGCTTGGATGATGCTGCACGAACTGCGCAAGGACCCGATGCAGAGACCGCTGGACAAGGCGGCGTCATGATCCACGATCTGGCGACTCTGAAAGCTGTGCTGGATGGTGTTGATTTGGCAAAAGTTCCGGTTGAATTCGAACCGGGCGCAGCCTTTATGCCTGCAGCAATGGCACTGGTCAAAGTATGGGAAGATGCCGGTGTCAAACCGGAAGACGCCAAAGGCGACTTCGGTGCGGACCCGATCGGCACACTGGCTGCCACTGGCGCACTGCCCTACTCTGCAGATGCTGCCCTTGACATGCTCACCAAGCTTGCTGACTGCACCGCGAAAACCTTCCCCGGTGTGCGTGCGATTGCCGTTAACACCTGCGCATACCACAATGCCGGTGCAAGCGAAGTCCACGACCTTGGCATTGCCATGGCAACTGCCGTGGCCTACCTGAGGGCAATGACCGAAGCAGGCATGAGCATTGATGATGCATGCAAACAAATTGCATTTGTCACCTCTGTCGACTGTCAGGAATATAAGCAGATCGCCAAATTGCGTGCTGCCCGTAAGCTGTGGGCAATTGTTGCCAAGCAATGTGGCGCATCTGACGAAGCCTGCGCCATGGTCCTCCGCGCGAAAGCTGCGGAACGTATGATGACCCGCTTTGACCCGTGGGTAAACATGCTGCGTACGACCGTATCCACGTTCTCCTCTGCTGTTGGTGGTGCGGATAGCGTAACCTGCCTGCCGTTTGACCATACAATTGGTTTGCCGGATGAAATGGGTCGCCGGATTTCCCGAAACACCCAAATCATGCTGATGGAAGAATCCAACCTGTACCGCGTTATCGACCCGGCAGGCGGCACTTGGGCCATGGAAACCCTGACCAACCAGCTTACTGAAAAGGCATGGGCTTTCTTACAAGAAATCGAAGGCAAAGGGGGCATCTTCGCAGCTCTCGAATCCGGTTTCATTCAGGATGCCATTGCAGCCACTATGGCCGAAATGGACAAAGGCATCGCCAAACGGAAAATTCCGGTTACTGGCGTATCCGAGTTCCCGAACGTCACCGAAGAACTTCCGGTTCGTCCGGTCCCAGATCTGGCTGCGGCAAAATCCAAAGCTATTGCACAAGCAGAAGCCGGGAAAAAAGCCGCCGCCGATGCTCTTGGCGCCATGGCTGATGCCACAGACCCGATTGCATCCACTGCTGCCGCTGTGAATGCGGGGGCATGCTTTGCTGCTATCATTGATGCACGGACTTCCGGTAAAATGGCCGTGAAAACCATGCCGAAACGCGTTCTGGGTGATACCTTTGAACGTCTGCGTGATGCAGCCAATGCATACAAAGAGAAAACCGGCAACCTGCCGCAGATTTTCCTTGCCAACCTTGGCCCGATTGCATCCCACACGGGTCGTGCAACTTTCGCCAAAAATTACTTTGAAGCTGGCGGCATCCAAGCCCCCGGCAACAACGGCTTCCCAACTGTGGAAGACGCTGTGAAAGGCTTCAAGGAAAGTGGCGCGAAAATCGCAGTAATTTGTACCTCGGATAAAAACTACGTGGAAATGGTTCCTGAATACGCCCCGGCCCTGAAAGCCGCCGGTGTTGAAACCCTCTACCTCGCTGGTCATCCGGGCGAAAACAAAGAGGCATACGATGCCGCCGGTATCGATGCGTACATCTACATGGGCGCTGAAGTCCTTGGTCCGCTGACTGAACAACTGATCCGCCTTGGAGTCATCGAGCAATGATCCCGAATTTTGCAAACCTCGGCCTGCAAGAGGCCACCTCAACCGCTTCCTACCAAGACTGGGAAGCAAAAGTTAAGGCAGACAAAGGTCAAGCCATTGACCAAATGCTGTGGGAAACTCCCGAAAAAATCGGCGTGAAACCGCTTTATGGCGCTGCTGATCTGGACGGCATGGACCACCTGCATACCATGCCGGGTATTCCGCCGTACAAACGCGGCCCGTACACCACCATGTACGTGAACAAACCGTGGACGGTTCGTCAGTACGCTGGTTTCTCCACTGCTGAAGAATCCAACGCATTCTATCGTCGTAACCTTGCGGCAGGTCAAAAAGGTCTGTCTATTGCGTTCGACTTGGCGACTCACCGTGGTTATGACTCTGATCACCCGCGTGTGGTTGGCGACGTTGGTATGGCTGGTGTGGCTGTGGACTCCATTTTGGACATGGAAGTGCTGTTCTCCGGCATTCCGCTTGACCAAATGTCTGTATCCATGACCATGAACGGTGCTGTGCTCCCGGTTCTGGCCCTGTATATTCTGGCAGCAGAAGAACAAGGCGTGACCCGCGACAAACTGGCCGGCACTATTCAGAATGACATTCTGAAAGAGTTCATGGTGCGGAATACCTATATCTACCCGCCGTTGCCGTCCATGCGGATCATTTCGGATATCTTCGAATACACTTCGCAAAACATGCCGAAGTTCAACTCGATCTCGATTTCCGGTTACCACATGCAAGAAGCCGGCGCGACCGCTGATATCGAAATGGCCTACACCCTTGCCGATGGTATGGAATACATCCGTGCCGGTGTGGAAGCAGGCCTGACCGTAGATGACTTTGCCCCGCGTTTGTCCTTCTTCTGGGCAATCGGCATGAACTTCTTCATGGAAGTTGCGAAAATGCGTGCAGCACGTCTGCTGTGGGCAAAAATCGTAAAAAGCTTCAATCCGAAGAATGCAAAATCCATGTCCCTGCGGACGCACTCTCAGACCTCTGGTTGGTCTTTGACGGCACAGGACGTGTTCAACAACGTGGTACGGACCCAAATCGAAGCTATGGCTGCGGCTCAAGGTCACACCCAATCCCTGCATACCAACGCACTTGACGAAGCGTTGGCCCTGCCGACTGACTTCTCTGCACGGATTGCCCGGAACACCCAGCTGTTCATTCAGCAGGAAACCGGCATCTGTAACATCATCGATCCGTGGGCCGGGTCTTACTATGTTGAGTCCCTGACCCAACAACTTGCGCAAAAAGCATGGGCACACATCGAGGAAGTCGAAGCTTCCGGTGGTATGGCAAAAGCCATTGAGGAAGGCATTCCGAAAATGCGGATTGAAGAAGCCGCAGCACGGACCCAAGCCCGAATTGACGGCGGTCGCCAAACCGTGGTTGGCGTGAACAAATATAAACTCGCCAACGAAGAATCTGTGGACGTTCTGAAGGTGGAAAACACCGAAGTGCGGAAAAAACAGGTTGAAAAACTTCAACGCCTGCGTGCGAACCGCAACCAAGAGGAAGTGGACGGCTGGTTGGCAAAAATCACCGAAGCTGCTGGTGCAAAACGCGGTGAACCGGCTTATCATAACCTGTTGGATCTGGCGGTCAGCGCCGTTCGCGCCCGTGCATCTTTGGGTGAAATCTCTGATGCCTGTGAAGCGGTCTTTGGTCGTCACCACGCTGTGATCCGTGCAATCTCTGGCGTTTATTCTGCCGAAGTTGGTAAGGACTCCAAGCAAATGAAAGAAGTTGGTGATCTTGTTGCGAAATTCGAAGCGAAGGAAGGCCGCCGTCCGCGTATCTTCCTTGCCAAGATGGGACAAGACGGTCACGACCGCGGTCAAAAAGTGGTTGCAACCGGTTTTGCCGATTTGGGCTTTGACGTGGATATTGGCTCTCTCTTCCAAACCCCGGATGAAGCTGCCAAACAAGCCGTTGAAAACGACGCACACGTTGTGGGCGTAAGTTCCTTGGCTGCAGGTCACTTGACCTTGGTCCCGGCATTGCGTGAAGAACTGGCTAAGCTGGGTCGTGAAGATATCCTGATCGTCGTCGGTGGCGTGTTGCCGCCGCAAGACTTCCAGGCTCTGTACGACTTTGGTGCTGCGGCTATCTTCCCGCCCGGCACTGTGATCTCTGAATCTGCCAAAGAAATCCTTGAAAAACTGATGGTCAACCTTGGTTACGAGGATTAAACCCAAAGGAGAATGACATGAGCCTTCCTGTTGATGCACTTGCACCAGACAGTGCGCTATCCGTTGATACAGCGAAAGTCTCCGTCAATCCTCCGAACGCACGGCAAGCGTGGCGCGCAAAGCGCGCCACGCTCTCGTTGGAGGATTACGTAGAAGGCGTTCTGTCCCGCGACAGAACCAAGTTGGCTCGGGCCATTTCATTGGTCGAGAGCACCAAACCAGAACACCAGAAGCTGGCACAAGAGCTTTTGGTTCGTATCTCCCCCTACTGTGGCCGAGCTCGCCGCATTGGCATTACCGGGGTTCCCGGGGTCGGCAAGTCAACTTTCATCGAATCGTTTGGCACCATGTTGACGGAAATGGGTCATAAGGTCGCTGTACTCGCAGTTGACCCAAGTTCCAGCCGCAGCGGTGGCAGTATTCTGGGTGATAAAACCCGCATGGAAAAACTGGCTTGCAATCCTGATGCCTATATCCGCCCGTCTCCATCATCCGGACGCTTGGGCGGTGTTACACGTACCACCCGTGAAACCATGATGCTGATGGATGCCTCCGGGTATGATGTCATCTTGGTTGAAACTGTGGGCGCAGGCCAAAACGAAACAGTCGTCGCGGATATGACAGACTTTTTCCTTGTTTTGATGCTGCCCGGTGCCGGTGACGAATTGCAAGGCATTAAGAAAGGCGTCCTTGAACTGGCTGACATGATTGCCGTGAACAAGTGCGAAGGCGATAATGATAAGCGTGCAGAAGCCGCACGACAGCATTACTCCAGCGCGTTGTACATCATGACGCCCAAGGAAGCCGCCTGGAAACCACCGGTCATGAAAATCAGCGGTCTTCACGGCGTTGGCCTTGAAGAGCTTTGGGACAACATTGAAGATCATCGTGAAATTCTGACTGAAAACGGTGAACTTTTGTCCACACGTCGCAGGCAAAACATCAAGTGGATGTGGAGCATGCTGGAAGACCGACTGATGGCAGCGGTTAAAACCCATCCTGAAGTTCGATGTATTCTTCCTGCAGTGCAATCTGCCGTGGAATCCGGTCAAACAACAGTACCTGTTGGGGTTCTACAGCTGCTTCATGCCTTTGGAATTGAAGCGAGTCTTGAGGGATAATGGAAAAGATACATGTGCTAACACATTGGTGTTCCACATTATTTTTCTGGCACAAAAAATTTTAAACGCCATCAAGATTTCTCTTGATGGCGTTTATGTTATATAGTAACTATTACTCATCGACGCGATGGTTCCCGAAAGGGATAATAGGGAAGTCGGTGAGAATCCGACGCTGTCCCCGCAACTGTAAGCGGTTAGCTTGCGCCCACATTGCCACTGGTGAATTTTCACTGGGAAGGCGGGCAAAAGCCTAGATCCGTAAGTCAGGAGACCTGCCATAGCGTGCGTCACGACCGCAGACCGGGGGGTGTGCGCGGTGCGGACTCCGTTAGTGGCGCAATTCGGAGCTACGGGCGGGGTCGCACTTTTTCTTGTGCTTCTCTCCATCGAAGAAATTGATAGATGCGCCAGCGTGTATCAACTTGCCAAACAGACTTATGGGGTGTTCCTCGATAAGTGTTGTGTTTGCCTTACCGGGCTATAATTGAACCTGATGCCCGGTTCCCCCACACGGCAAACATTTGGCCTCGACCGTAGCTTCATTTGATGCGTGACTACGTCAGAGTCCATTATCGGCCTTATGAACTCTGCCCCTATGGATAGTCACTCAAATACTGATAAGCTTAAGCACCTTATCAGCAGACTATCGGCGGAGCCCCGGTTCAGGGTCCCGCCGCTTTTTTTTGGCTATTCCGGGATGCAAATCTCGTTTTTCCAAATGGCAATACCCGTTCGAACGGTAACAAGGCCAATAACTACCAGAAGAAGCACATATAGCCCCTGCCCAAAGCCTACATAGACCTGATTGTGGCTCACCTGCCCCATCACCATCGTCGCAACCGTAAATGCTGCCACTGGAAAAGTGTACGCCCACCAAGACAATGCAAAGCCCAGCCGACTAAGTTTCGGAACTTGCATAATCAACAACAGAAAAAAGAAAGCCGCAACGCCATACAGGATATGAGCAAAGGCATCAACCTGCCCGACCAACTTGAACCATGCCAAAAAACCAACCGACGGTGGCGCGAGCAGAATTGCCAAGGTTGGCATCAATTTCCCCGGCATCGGGCTGTGAAAAATAATCCGGTTAAAAATAATCGTCAGCAAAACCAGCCAGAACACGAGGCCAATTGCAAAGAAAAACCACGACACATCCACGGGCGCAAATTCCACCCCAACAATGGGAACCAATATATTTCCGACAACGGGAATAAACCAAGCAGGGTTGGAATGATGTATTTCAAAGCATTCTTGATTGATCCAACGCCCCATCACCGTTAGCGTCATCAACAAGTGACCTGATGCTCCCATCCACCAAAGCATACACGCATAAGCGGCGTCGTTCGGAGCCGCAGCAATGCTCAATAAAATCAGACCAATCGTCGATGCAGGAAAAAAACTCAAGCGCACCGGATGTCGCCATTCCGCAATAACGGCATGTGGATAAAACAGGAATTTTGCACCATAAAGCAAACTCACCATTAGCCATACAATGGCGGTGATCCCCAGCAAAGCTATGCTGATATTATTGTGTATTCCCTGAAGGCTTTCAATCTTATGGGTCGCAATGGTAAGCCCTGCCAACCCCATGGTTATTGCAAATAACGAAACGGGAAGATGTTCCAGCCGCGATGAATGATGAGATGTATCTTTAGTCATTTATAGGCCCATGTGTTTTGAACATAAGTACATTACCCACTATACGCCCCTACTTTTTAATATTCAATATATCTAATATATTCAGCCACACAAAAACAGCCCCACGCAGGGGCTGTTTTAAACCAGTTACACAATATTGGATTAGAACTTCACACGTGCACCAAGGAAACCGGAAATGCCCGCGGTAGCATAACCAGACTTCACTTCGTAGCGTTTATCCAAAAGGTTCTCAACCCGACCATAGAACGTAATGCCGTAGTCCCAATCGTAATTCATACCCACATCATACTTCACGAAGCCCCCCATGTAATCGTTGCTCCAAGCACCGTAATCACGATTTCGACCTTGGTAAGTTGCCAAGAGCCAAGTGTTCAGGCCTTCAACGGCTTCAGGGGTATATTCAATCCGCGCATTTCCGCTGTGTTTAGGACGCAGAGACAGCGGCCCATCTTCGGACAAATTCTTGGCTTCCTGATAGGTATAGGCTGCCACCAATTGAAGTTCCGGTGTGATTTCTGCTTCAACACTGGTTTCAAGGCCAAATGCGCGCGTGCTGGCAATGTTTTCATACACATACGGAGGGGACCAATTGCCTCCCCACACAATTTCATCAGTAATTCGAGTATTGAAGGCGGTAACATCAACCACCAAGCGATCATCAAACAATGATTGCTCAACACCAAAGTCATAACCACGGGATTTCTCCGGCTTCAGCGAATTGAAACCACCTTGCAGTTCATCTGCATTCGGCATGCGGAAACCTGTGCCATAGCTGGTATGCAGGCGCGTCCCGGTACTCTCGATATAATAACCAATCGTTCCGCGATAAGTTGTTTCGTTGATTGGATCATCCAGGGAACTATCAACCATATCATGGCGCATACCGGCAGTGATGGTCAGCGACTTATCCAAAAGTTCAAGCTGGTAGTTTCCATATACACCGTGGGCTTTTTGCTGGAAGCTTCCGCCCTGTATCGTATCGCGATCATAATCGGCACCAAATACAAAGGTGTGGTTTTCAACTGGCTTCAGAACACCTTTGTATTCAAACTTGGTCTCCCGGTTTTTCAAATCGCTAGGGTAATTTTGATTCACCCCACTATTGAAATTTGCGGCGTTGGATGTCGAATACATGCCGGAAATTTCATTGGATAGCATGCCATCAAACAGGTCAGCCCTTACCGTTAGCTTATTATTGTGGCGCTCATTTTTTGCGACCTGAAACCCATCCTGTGTGCCACTTGTGTCATATTCAACTTCACTGTCTTCAAAGCGTGAAATGAACTCAACATTCAACAGATCAAGAGCCCCTGCATCTTTTACCACATCGGCACCAAGGCGAAGGTTGGTGCTCAAATTCTCGTACCCATCATTTTCACTTTGGGTGTCCGTATGGCCCGAAATATTGATGCCGTCGGTATCGTACTGTGTCACGCTTGCACTATAATAAACCCGATCATAACGACCACGTAGGCTAAGGCCCTCTTTCAAAGTGTGCTGGCTACCAAACTCAGCAAAAGCACTTCCCTCAATCAGTTTAGAGCTATCCTCCCCTGATTTGGTCGTAATACTGATGACACCACCAATAGCATCTGCCCCATAAAGGGTGCTTTGGTTGCCCTTGAGCACTTCAATACGCTCAACATCCGATGCGGATAGATGAGTCAGATCAGACACCTGCATTCCATCAACAAGGATTTTAAGGTGCTTGTACCCGGACCCACGGACAAAAACATATGAGGCCTTGCCCGGACCGCCATTATCGGAGACAGTTACACCCGGCACCCGTCCAATCAATTCCTTAACGGAAACGGCCTGACTCTTTTCAATTTCATCGGCGGTAATAACAGACACAGAACTACCCGTCTGTTTCATTGGAGTTGCCGTACGGTTAGCGGAGATCACCACATCTTCCAGCACGACATTTTCCTCTGCCTGAGCCGGAGCGGCCATCAACAAAGGCACACATGACACACCGAGCAACAGCCAATTGCGGCGGTTTGCTGCTATCCCTACTGTTTTCTTCACTTTATTTCCCCTTTTAAGACGTTATAGCGTACCCACAACAGGCACATAACGTTGCGAAGTCATGACGACAAAATATTTGTCACATTCATGGCAATCGCACCTCCCCCACAGGATTTACGACACCAATACGAATTCCCACACAACAACACAAATGGTCTGACGCAAATTCTATTAGGCTTACTGATCAGCCATTTTGAAATGCTCAACAGTCCAGTTCGGTTGGGCCAAACGGTTCTGCTGTACATCCCAGTCAAACAACAAAATGGCCTCGTCCGCACCCTGATAAGTCAGTGCAGTTTTGCCATCTTGGACGACAACGCTGGTTGCCGCCTGAAACGCCAGACGGGGATGTTCCCCGGTCTGGTTACACACCCAAACCGGCAATCCGGTTTCTGCCGAGCGTTTTTCCCAACAGTCACCGGGGCCGCAATTTCCCGGAGGCCAAGCCGCCGGTATCATAATCACATCCGCGCCATCATCGCGCATAGCCAAAGCATTTTCGCTGTACCAAGAATCAGCACAAATCAATACACCTGCGGTCATGGGGGCCGTTGCAATGGCTTTGCGGGTTTCTCCGCGGGTTGCCCATGCTTCTGCCGAACCGTGCCCTCGGATTTTACGGTGCTGGCCCAAAACCTTTCCCTGTGGCGAAATGGCAAAGCAGGTATTAAAGGAACGCTCGGTCTGATGGCATCGCTCTGCCGCACATAAAAACACTGTCATGTCATGTCTTTGCGCAAGCGCAGCAAAGGGGTCGAGAAAATCTTGTGATTGCTGATGAACGTCCGACGGATCACCGTTTATCGACCAGAAATACCCATGAAGAGCTGTCTCAGGGGTCACAACCCAATCGGCGCCCATATCACCGGCGCGATCAATTGCTGCCAACAGCTTTGGCCCGTTAACCGCTTCCGGCCCATTACAAAGGTCCAAATGCAAAAGGGCGACGGAAATCATGGCGTATGCTCCACATAACTTAAACGAACGTCTTGAAAATAGTTGAGAACCGCAATCGTAGCTTCTCCGCCGCATAGCCACAGCTGAGAAGGCAAATGTTGACGGCGTGCGTTGGGAATAGCCCGACGCAAGGCTGGGTGGTCCATTAATGTTGCTGCCACACGATCTGCGCGTTTGCGAGAACCATGATCCTCTAAAACCATATCAGGCCGCATGAGAACCATATGTTCCAATGACAAATACCCCGGCCCACGAATTCCCTGCCCCTTGGCGCCATTGCGAAAACCGGAAGTTTGCAACAGGTCATTGAAATATGTTCCGTCCCCCATGGTATAACCACCGGAATAATAGACTACAGCCTCCGGTGCGGACGGTAATAAAGGCCGAGCATTTTCCACTGCCTTTTCGATGCGAGCGATAAGCTGATTTCCACGATCAACTTGATGGAGGGCTTTGGCGATGCGCCTGACTTGTGACTTCACATCATCTATGGAACGCGGTGGGTATACGGTTTCAACCTGCACACCTTTGTCACGCAAAAAATCCTGCGTATCTTTCCAATAAAACCCGGCAAGGACAACATCAGGCTGCAACGGCAATATCTCTTCTGCGTGCCCAAAATTCCGCGGAAATTTATGGTCTTGCGCATACTTGGCATGAAATGAAACCGACGGAGCCCGTGATACGTTCGACAAAGAAACAATCTGTTCCGGGTCTGCCAATTCCATCACATACTGATCCATGCAATGCTCAATGGATGCCACGCGCGGCAATTCTTCCGCACACGCAAGTGTAGGAAGCAAAACAGAAATCGCGCATAAACCCACGATATAATTTTGCATTCGCATGAAAGATATTCCCCTAGATCAGCCAGCCGAAGATAGGGTCAAGTACGGCACTTCGTCAATAATTATCAGATACACTATAACAATTCATTGACCGCGTAATGCGGCGTGATATTTTCGCTGCCAAACTCATGAGACCCCCCTAACTTTTAAGGAGCACAAAAATGATGCTGAGAACGCTTGTAGAGGGAGCAAACCTCCACCGAGATGACAAGCTGGTCAGTGTGCGTTTCACACAACCTTTTAACGTGCTCTCGACTTGCCGAGCTCATGGCGGCTTCAGGGATGACCTGACCATGATTCACAACAGCCAAGGCTGTGAGCCGAAAAACCATATGCACAATATGGACAAATTGATCCAGATCCACCGTTACCCCGAAGAACAGCACAACATGCTGCTGGGTCATTATGGCTTGGATGAGCAAAAATCTGCCGGGCTTGGCACCGCTGCCAACATGAATAATCTGTGCATTTCCTCGCACAGCTACCGCGATATTACCGTAGTTGCCGCCGCAACAGGTGGCTGTGAGTCCAATGCCGCCCGTGCCGGAGATCCCGCCAGTTATTACGAATATAACGGCACCCATGAAAAACGGACGGACCTTGCCCCCGGTGAAGGACGGCAAGACCCGGAAAAACCCGGCACCATTAACACCATTATTGTTGTCAACACACCCATGGAGCCGGGAGCCATGGTCCGGGCCGTTATGACTGCCACCGAAGCCAAAGCCGCAGTACTACAAGAAGCCAATGCCCCATCGTTCCAATCACAAAGCCTGGCAACCGGCACAGGGACGGATCAAATCGCAATTGCCGCGCCGCAATCCGGGGCAAAACCCCTGTCCTCCGCCGGTCATCACTGTGTACTTGGCGAACTGATCGGTAAAGCCGTTCACGATGCCATTGCCGAGACCCTTAGCTATCAAAATATGCTGCGACCGGATCAGCAATGTTCTTGTTCTCAGATGCTGAAACGCTATGGCTGCACCATTGAAAAGCTTAAGGTTGCCGTGCAGAACTACGTTTCCGGTGGGCTGAAGGAAACAGTCGCCAACAACCACATGGTGATTGACCGGGACCCGTTAACGGTGAGTGCAGTGGCCTCGCTGGTTCACATCCATGATCAATACAAATGGGGAACCCTGCCGTCCGCAGCCTATGCCGAAGCTGCCGTCAACCTTGCCGCCATGATTGCCGTAAATGCGTCTGGTCGTGTGCAGGATTTCCAACGCTACCGTGCTGTATTGGATGCCGCCGAATGTGCCGCCAACGCCCACACTGCGGAGGGTATTCAGGATTTGGTTTTCCGCAGCATTGCCCTTGGCTATTTGGACAAATGGCAGGCAACGGCTGACATGCTCGCCAATGCCATGAAAAAATTGGAAGCCAAACTGAAAAAAACTGCTTAATTACTGCCTGACTTCATGAGGCCCAGACGCTTCATCTGGGCTTCATGGATCAGGTAATCAATGGCAACCGGGGTTGATTCCCCCCCGCACAACCAGTACACAGTCGGGAAAATTATCCGTTGACCATTGGGCATTGCCCGCTTAAGGGCCGGATGATCCACAATATCGGAAGCCACACGCTTAGACTTACGTGCCAATTTGCCCGTTGTGTTTTTGATCATGTAATCAGGCTGGGCAAGGACCAAATTTTCCAGCGGAATTTTGGCTCCACCTTTGAAACCAAGCTCTTTCGCCAAATTGCGAAAACCCGCCATTTCCATAATATCATCGACCAGTGTTGCACTGCCCCGGCTGTATCCACCATCGTTGTACAGTGCAGCAAGCGGCCTTTCACCCGTTTCCTTCAAGTTGGCAGATATCCCACGGCGAACTGCATCATCAATGCGGCGGATAAGGTCTTGTCCTCGGGGTTCCTGCCCCAAAGATTTTGCAACACGGGCAATCTGCTTCTTAACATCCTCAACAGATTTTGCCGTCATATATTGCTCAACCCGGACACCTGTTGTGCGCAACATCTCAATGGTCACACGGTCACGATAGCCGGCAAAGACAATATCCGGCTGTAATTTTAAAAGTTCTTCAGCTTTGCGGTCATTGTAATGGGGCTGAATGGCGATGGCCTCTTTGTACATATACGAAGACCATGGGTTTTGAACAGAACGGCTTAAGGACAGAATTTGTTCTGGGTCCGCCAGTGCAAGAACATATTGGTTCATACAGTTATCAATGGATGCAACCTTTGGCTTGGCCTCAGCAATGGATACAGAGCCCAACATAGTCAACACACAAACTATGCAGCACGACAGACGCTTCATAACGCACCCTTGATATGAATAAAAAGTACGCCACCCCCATAAACTGGGGGTGGCACAAACCATCAGTGATTAGAAGGAATAACCAACACCAACATAGAACCCTTGCGGTGTGCCAGTGTAACCACTGGACGTGGTGAAGTTCGCATCGAAAATATTTTCGCCACGAACATAGGCACGCACATCGTCATAGACTTCGTATTCAGCCAGGAAATCGACTTTCCATTCCCCGCCTTCACGAGTCCGCACAGTACCGGCACCAAAGTTAGTGAAATCGGTGCGACGACCATTGTACTGGCTATCTACGCGGAACAGACCTTTTTCATTATCAAAGCGATAAGTCGCATTCAGGCCAAGGTTATGCCGCGGCACACGATCAATTTCAGCACCGAATTCATCTTCTGCGTAGGTAAAGGTGTAGGTCGTTCCCAGCTCAAGAGAATCCGTTTCACCCTGATAGGCCAACGCATTGATTTCAGCTTCCACGCCTTTACTGTTCATTTCTGCTCGGTTGATATAGCAGCCAGTCGTCGTTCCAGTACAAATCGAAGGAATATCTTCATAAATGATCTGATTTTCGAGCTTGTTCTTGAACAGGGTTGCAGCCACAGTCAAACGACGGTCAAAGAACGGTTGCTCCACCCCGACATCCATCAACAAGGATTCTTCAGGCTTCAACTTTGAGGGGTTATCATAGGTGTACAACCGCGACAAGGATGGCGCCGTATAGCCCGTACCGACACTGGCCTTAATCAAAGTATCAGTTTGTGGGACCGTATAGCCAACACCACCACGGTATGTTGCTTTACCTTCAATTGCACTGAACATGTCATAGGATGCGCCGAGTGTCAGGTTCAATGCGTCGTCAAGGAAGTCGCTTTGCAACTGGACCATCACACCAGTGTGGAATTGCTTATTATCCGAAAGCTGAGACCATGCCTTATCAACTTTTTTATAGCGTTCAGAATCCCATACCACACCAGACGTAACCTTATGGTTGTCATTAATCACATAGGTTGCATTATAGTCTGCCTGAAGCGAATCACCGTAATAGCTGGCATAATGTCCGTTATACGGCTTGTATGAGGCCGTATCGTGATAAAAACGGTCCGTGCGAGAATTGGTTGCCGACAGTTGGAATTTGTGCAGCAACTTGTCATCAAAGGTATCCAAATCCCATGACGTGCCATAGCTGTACTGTTTTTTGTCTTTATGGCGATCTGCATCAAGGGCAACACGGCTGGACGATTTATCACCGTCTGTGCTGAGATCGGTAAACCTGACAAAGAAACGTCCGCGCAAATCTTCTGACGGTGAAATTTCCGCATTCAGAGTGTGATTAAAGATTGTGCGACGGTCATCTTCACTTGGTTGCTGCTTACCCGGAGGCACATTGCTTTTCTCGTTGGCAACAGACGGACCATTTGCAGCATAGGTGCTGTGCGCATAGCCCAAACGGAACGGCATATCACCGATCTTACCGCCGTAGCTGATATCCGCATCCAAACGACGAGTGGCATAGGAACCATATTCGGCTTTAATGCTGCCCTTATACCCTTCCTGCGCGCCACGTTTGGTAATGATGTTGATCACACCGCCGGACGCATTGGAACCATACAACGTTGCCTGCGGGCCGCGTACAACTTCAATACGTTCAATGTTGTGCACCATCATATGTTCGAAATCGAATGCGCGTGCCGTATCACTCGGGTCATTTTGGCGCACACCGTCAATCAAGACCAAGGTGTGTTGCTCATCCAAACCACGCATCTGCACACGGGTATAAGCACCCATGCCGCCGGAACTGTTAAAGTTTACGCCCGGCGTCCGGCGCAGCAGTTCAGTAACACTGGAAACACCCTGCTCTTCGATATCTTTTGCAGTAATAACCGTGACAGACGCCGGAATATTGGACAGCTTGGTCGCAGTCTTCGTGGCAGTCACCACCACATCATCGAGCAAAACATCTGAGTTGGAGCCTTGCGCCTGCGCCACCTGATAGCAGCCAAAGGATAAAATAAGGCCCAATGCCGTCGACATAAGTCCACGGCTTGTTCTTGTCATAATCATAATTTTAGTCCCCATTATTGCGTCAGTTTGCACTGATGCCCTCTCATGTGATGGTGCCCCCACACCACCTATTTCGTGCGGTAGTTAAAGGATTTTGTGAGCATATTGTCAATATATAACATTACGATATTATGCCAACTGAACAACCGAGCACTTCTGCTGTGCCATAATTACCACAGCAGAAGCAAAGCAAATTACATGCGTTGACGGCGCGTCCTTAGCACCAGCATTAAGAAGAAAGGTGCCCCAACAACCGATGTCAGCACGCCAAGCTTTAGCTCAGGATTAGACGGGATCAAACGGACACCGATATCAGCAGCCAGCAACAGCACAGCCCCACCAAGTCCACTGCACCACAGCAACAAACTGGGACGATGCCCCAGCAATGGGCGCAGCAAATGCGGCACGACCAGACCAACAAAGCCAATACTTCCGGCAACAGCCACACCGCCACCAACAGCCAATGCGGTACCGACAATCACACGGAAACGCAGTTGCGGCAGCCGTATCCCCAAGGAATGTGCAGTTTCTTCACCAAGGCTAAGCGCATCAAGCCCCTTGCCACAGCTCAGAAGCATGACCCATCCCAAAACCGTAAACGGCAAACACAACCAGAAATGCGTCATGCTGCGGTCGGTCAATGACCCCATAAGCCAGAATACAATTTCCAACGCAGAGTGCGGATCAGGAGAAAGGTTAATCGCAACAGAAATCGCGGCCCCGGCAAAACTGCTGAGCGCAACCCCTGCCAAAATTAGCGTCAGGATTTCCGGGTCACGACCGGCTAGGGCATACAACAGGAAAATCGACGCAATCGCCCCAGCCACCGCCATCAGCGGCAATGCCATAGGAAAGGCCTGATAGAACCCATAGTACAACGCCAACACCGCCCCCAGTGCGGCACTGGATGATGTGCCGATCAATGCGGGTTCCGCCAAGGGGTTTCGCAGCAGCCCTTGCAATGCCGCACCAGAAATCCCAAGCGTAGCACCAACAACAACAGCCAGCATCACCCGTGGCAACCGGATTTCCTGTGCAATAATCGTATAGGGCTGATCATCTGTTGCAAAAAGACCAGACAGCAGATCCATAAATGGAATATTCGCCGGGCCAATACATAAAGACGCCACAGCCAGACAACACATTGCCAGCATCAGCAGCCCAAACACTAACCGAAACCGACCAAATCCCATTAAAGTCTGCGGTGTTTCCACCGCAGACGATTGCACATTTTGCATAAAAAGAGCCTCCGGCTGCGTTTAGGGCGCAATGATATCTTCAAACGGTTTGCGACGCATACGGTGCGGCAGAGCCAAGGCGGCGGCTTCTTCCACATCTTCCACCAGAACGGTCGTACGACCATGCCAGGCGGCCAATGCTTTGGCTGCTTTCAACATCACGATGTCACTGCGGTGTCCGTCCACGCCCATATCCAAAGACTTCTGAGCAATTCTAAGCAGAATGCTGTCATCGGCCTCAACACTTGGGCACAGAGCCATTGCCTTGGCAATACGATCAGCCAAAGCCTCGGTTTCACCGGCCCATTGTGCGATATAACCTTCTGGATTGGCTTCATAGGCTGCACGGCGTTTCACCACTTCAACCCGCAAAGCCGGATCCAGCAGGCCTTCCACTTGCAGGCAAAGACCAAACCGATCAAGCAACTGCGGACGCAATTCGCCTTCTTCCGGGTTCATGGTCCCAACCAAGGTAAATGCCGCCGGGTGAGAGAAACTGATCCCTTCACGTTCAATGGTGTTCACGCCCATCGCAGCAGAATCAAGCAGAACGTCCACAACGTGATCGTCAAGCAAGTTCACCTCATCCACATACAGGAGGCCACGGTTCGCCAACGCCAAAAGCCCCGGTTCGATACGTTTTTTGCCCTCTTTCAACGCATGTTCAAGGTCAAGCGTACCAACCACACGGTCTTCCGTTGCACTGATCGGCAAATCGACGACCTTCACCGGACGTTCGACCACAGGCAATTCTTCTCCGGCGTGGTAACGGTGTAATACTTCCGGTGACATAGCCTTCGGATTTTCCGGGTCAGATTGGAACGGACAATCTTTCACCACTTTAATTTTCGGCAGCAAATCAGCCAAGGCACGGACAGCCGTGGACTTGGCAGTGCCTTTCTCACCACGGATCAACACCCCGGACAGGCCCGGATTGATGACGTTGAGGATCAACCCCAACTTCAGGGTTTCTTGCCCCACAATGGCGACGAACGGGTACGCAGCGGGGCGTACGTTTGCAGATGCACTCATGCGACTTGGTCCTTACTGATAGCGATCAAATCTTCGGCTCGAAGATCATCGGTTTTGAAATACGTAGCACCCAATGCATTGGACAAACGTTGGGCGAGTTGAAGTTTGACGATGCCCGGAACCTCCGTATCGACCACAACGAAATTTGCAGTCGGGAAGCGATCCCGCAGGCGAGCAGCAGCGGTCAGGGCTTCTTCATGGGGCGGTGCTGATCCAACACCACTATTGGCGCGACCATCGGTCATGACAACGACCAACGGCATGGCATTTGGGTCTTGGCGCAAAGCTTGAGACAAAACTTGCGCAGACATGGCAAGCCCTTTGGACAGCGGGGTTCGCCCACCAACGGCAAGGTCCGTCAGCAGTTTCGCCGCGCGATCCACCGACCCTGTCGGCGGCAGAACAATTTCTGCCTCGTGACCGCGGAAGACCACCATGCCGACCTTGTCTCGTTTCTGATAGGCGTCCATCAAAAGACTGAGGATGGCTGCCTTGGTCTCCACCATACGCTTTTGCGCACCCATGGACCCAGAGCCATCCACCACAAACAACAGGAAATTGCCCACACGTTTTTCACGGATTTTTTCCCGAATATCCGTTTCCCGAATATGCAGGGCAAGGCCGCTATCACCTGATGCCCGACGGCTCACCTGATGCGGAGCAGCCGCGCGAATGGTTGCATCCAGTGCCAAATCATTCCGGCCCCGCCGTGGTGTGGATTTGACATAACGCCCCTGTTTACTGGCAGACCGTGTCCGCGACCGGCGACCTGACCCGGTACGTAAGGTTTTATCAAGGCGATTTGGCGTGATCTTCTTCACCTTGAACGTTGACCCGACAGCCTGAATATCATCCCCGGCCTGATCATCTGGCGGTGGTGAATTGGGCGGGGTTTGATCCGGTGAAGCAGGTTCTTCATCTGAATCAGATGTATCCAAATCATCAGGAGTTTGATCTTCCGGGGTGCCGTTGGCTTCATCTTCCCCTTGCCCGGCCTCGTCCTCTGGCTGCTCGTCTTCACCCTCAGGCGGAGGCGGTGGCTGATCCTGCTGTTGATCATCCTGATCGGTTTCCGGTGGTTCTTGCTCCATTTCCGGTGGCGGCGGTGGCGGTGGCGGCGGGATATCGGGCGTCCCCGAGCGCATCCGGTGCAACAACACCATCGGAGCAATTTTTGCCACGTCGTCGGTTGTGACTTCAAAACGCCCTTCAAGCGCAGCAAACGCACGACTGGCCCGTTCCATAATAATATCTGCCCGGTGTCCGGCCACATTGTTGCGCTGACAAATTTCAGAAATGAAATTCAGCACATGCCCACTGATCCGAACCGACGACAAGTTCACCCGTGCGGTGAAAATTTTCTCTGCCAGTGTCGTTTCCGCATCTTCATAGCTCGCAAGGAAACCTTCGGGATTGATATCAAAGGATTCCCGTAATTTCAGCAGGCGCACACGGGCATTAGGGTCCGTATCCCCTTCGACACTGACGGCAAGGCCGAACCGATCCAAAAATTGTGGACGAAGTTCGCCTTCTTCCGGGTTCATCGTCCCGACCAAAACAAATCGGCTGTCGTGGCGGTGACTTTGCCCTTCACGTTCAACGATATTTTGCCCACTTTCCGCCGCATCAAGGATACTGTCCACCAAGTGGTCGTCCAGAAGGTTGACCTCATCGATATACAAAATCCCCTCATGGGCGCGATGCAGAATGCCGGGCTGGAACTTGACTTGCCCATCGCGGATTGCGCTTTCGAAGTCAATGGAACCAAGCACCATGTCTTCGGTTGCACCCAGCGGGAAATCAACAAACGGAGCATCACGACCGTCACTGACCTGCGGCATAATTGCATGCAAAGCACGGGCCGCCGTAGACTTCGCCGTTCCCTTTTGCCCACGGACGACAACCCCACCAACGGCAGGATTGATCGCATTCAGCAACAGGGCAAGTTTCATATCTTCCTGCCCCTGTACGGCAGAAAACGGATAGGTATAGCGCGTAACGCGGCGCGGCGGCACTGCCACCGCATCCGGTGCGGTATGCGTGCTATTTAATGCGGAAGTCATAGGACCATTCCTTTACAGACTCACGGGTTTTGATATCGACACTGCTGCCTTGGAACTCACCGGAGACCTCACCCATGCGATCTTCGATGTCGCCTTCCATTTGCAGGACTGCAGCATGCAGTTCGGCTTTGCGTTTTTCGGAGGCCGTCCACAAGCCACGAGCATCAGCTTCCAGCAATCGACGACTGATTTCCTCAAACGCGTAAATATTGGTTTGTTGCAACCAATCACGGTTGTCTTCGTTACCCACCAGAATGTCGTGCACAGCATCAAACTGTGCCTGCGATACCTCATGGGTGGTTGCTGACCATTGGAACAAATGATTGACCCGGTTACTGACCCCGGTGGCCCCGGTATAGTCATCACCCTTTTGGCTATCCAACCAATCCTGATTAAGGACACTTTGGGCCAAACTGAGGGTAATTTCCTCTTTAACCGAGCGGATTTCGCCAGATTTTGTTGATTGGGAATCCCCCCAGAACAGGCGCATACTGCCCCCGCCGAGGCCACGTTTGGCAGCGGAATTCCCAGCCTGTGTGCCCAAATAACAGCCATATTTCAGGATATCTGCACCCGGTGCCATTTTCTGGTACGAAATATCCATATTTTTGATCAGGGATGCGTATTCCCCCATCAATACGCGGGCAGCATCACTGCCGCTGTCAGCCAATTGTTTACCGGTTCCACTGAAGGCCGCACTGTTCCAATTGACGACAATTTCCGCGAGGTCTTTATCATCTTCCCATGCGGATGCATCCAATGCCAAAGCCAGACCATCACCATAGGCACCGTCTTTGGTTGAGAATACCCGGCTTGCGGCAAGGCGTTTCAACGCACTGTCCGCTTTACCCGGCATTGCCTCTGCCAATTCGGACAAACGTGTTTGCACATGCGCCCGCAGGAAGTTGACATCCGCCGGTTCATCCAAGTCAGCCACCATCATAATGGCCTTATCCAACCAGCCGTAAACCTGCGCCAGCGTGTCCCGGACCACGCTGCTCATATGTACGACCACATCAATACGCGGACGCGGGATGATGTCTCCGGCATCGGTGGTCATGGTTAAGTCTTCGGATGGGACGGCGTGCACTGCCTTCACCCGACCACCATTGTCGTGTTCGACCCGCACCCCAAGCAACCACAGGATTTGCCCAGCCAGTTCACCATCGGCTTGGAACGCATCGCTGGACCACATCGTGATACCAATGGTCTGCGGGAATACGCCCTTTTCTTCATTCAAATAGCTGTTCAACAGCTTTTCGCCCATACGGGCACCGATTTCATAGGCGGCTGCCGTCGGCACGGTTTTCAGGTCAATCCCAAACACATTGCGTCCGGTCGGAACCACATCGGCTTTCCCCATGGACAGGTGCCCACTCAGCCCCGGCGGAATAAACCCACCATTAAGGGCGTCCAAAATGCCGTCCATTTCCTTATAGGTTTGGTCCAACCCGGCCTCGAATGCCGCTTCGTCGTAAACGCGGTTGTTCACCCCACGCAGTTCCTTGCGATAATGCACGCGCATATCTTCACCCGGAACTTGCCCCAAGACGTGTTTGTTCAGTTCGACCTTGCGAGTTTTCAGGACTTCCAAACGGCGCGGCAACTGATCGATAGCCAAGTCAAGAGCCGCATCATCCGCATCATCAGGACACAGACCAAGTGCCGTTAGCTCCTGCGCCAAGGTCGTTTTCAATTGCTCTCGTCGCGCCGCATCCTGCGTTGAGTTGCTTTGCGTGTATTGGCGGTGCAGATCCTGTAATTGGTCCCACTGTTCCGAGATATCACCACTATCCGCCAGCGGTGCGCTCAAGTGGTCAATAAGGACAGCACGACCGCGGCGTTTGGAAACCAAAGCCTCACCCGTGGAATTCATGATGTAGGGGTAAAGGCTCGGCAAGTCACCGATGGACAGATATGAGTAACAGGTCTCCGACAATCCGGCCCGTTTCCCCGGCAAGTATTCCAGCGGACTTTCAGCCCCCATGTGGATCACCGCATCGGCTGTGCGCTGCACGTACCAATAGGTTGCCAGCCAGTGGTGCGGCGGCGGAATATCCGGTTCATGCAGGATACGACAGACTTCACCGTCACATTTTGGTCCCCAGCACCCGCGTTTGGGATCGGTCATCACGCGAATATTGCCAAACTGCAAACCCGTGACAACCAATTCAGGATGATCTGTGTCTGCATCTTTGACCATGGATTTTGCCGGGAACGCACCCCATGCTTCATCGACTGCCGTTTGTACAGATTGCGGCAATTGATCAAAGTCCTGACGATAAGTTGCCTCGTCAATACAGGTCAGCGCGCCACCTTTGGACAGAATTTCACCAACGTTGGTCCAGCGGAATTCGCTGATGGCTTTCTTATCCAAAATCAATTGTAGCAATGCTTTGCCGTCTTCCGGAATGTTGCCGACGGTATAGCCTTCGCTGTGCAACCGCCGCAGCAAATCCACCGTGGACTCCAAGGCATGCAGCCCTGCCGCATTACCAATGGTCGCCTCCAATCCTTTGCAGGGCGGGTTGTGCAGAAACACGACCACCTGTTTTTCCGCATTGGGTTTGTGGCGTAGAGTAATCCAACGGGCCGTGCGTCGCGCCAAACGATCCAATTGCTCCGGCACGACCTCGATTATTCGGGTTTCGCCAATCAAATCGTTGGCTTCCGTTCGGGTGCAAGCGGTCACGGTCGGGTCACTACATCCCATGATCTCTGGCCGGGTAAAGCCAAAGGTCAAAGCCATTCCATCCAGACCCTGAGAACTCTCCTGCCACTCTTCACGAGTATCCCGCCAATTGCGGATCAACTGCATCACGGGCACGTTGAAGTCGCCAAACGGCCCGCCATCAGGGACAGGCGTTTCCTGAGACCCATGCACAATGGCACCGTTCCACACGGCACCAATCCGATCGCCAACACCACGCAGCAAAACTTCCAAAGCGTGACCTTTGACACCCATGACGCCATCCATTTGCCAATCGACAAAAATCGGCATGGGCAAAATATTCTGCTGGACCAAAGACTGCACAGCCTGATCCATCATGGCACTGTCACCATTCAGGAACCCTGTACGGTCCTGCAGAACCGGAACCACAGCCGCATGGGACAAATGGGGGAAACGTTCTGCCGCCCATGACAGGTAAGCCGGGGCATCAGACCAAATCGTATCCACATCCGGGTGGAATACCCCAATCAATTGGGGATCCGTCGGTGCAGGTGGGGCTTGATCAAGTTTTCCTGCCGCATACAACATGGACAGAACAAGGTTGACCAAATTGTCGCCACTGGCAGCCTTGAGGTAGGTTTGCGCAGCTTTCAGCAACGTGGCATCACCACCCAGTTCCGCCACCTGCACATCTATACCCGCAGCAATCACACATGGAACGGAACGGGCCGCGGCAACGATGTCTTCAAACATTGCCCCATGGCGGGACATATCCAGATATAAGGCATCCGCACATGCAATTGTTTCGTCAATGAATGACGGCCAATCAATCTGGGCCATTTGGCTGACGACCGTCAGTGTAATGCCCTGCTCCGCCAGACGGTTTTGTGCATGCTGCCATAGGCGGTGCATGCTGGGGTGTGTCATGACGAACGTGACACGAAGTGACTGTGACATGAGTTGACCTTTACTTAGCTGGCTTTTTGTTGCAGAGCATCCGGGGTAACGTTGAGTGCATCCTCTACGTCGCCTTCGGTTTCAAGGAACAAGGCCTCCAATGCATCCTTATCTGCGCCCGGGTCTTGCCACATGCCGCGTTGAATGGCTTCCAGCAGCCGTTCGGTAATGTTGTGCAAAGCATAAGGATTATGCTTGCGGAAGAACTCCTGCATCTCTGGATCAAAGGCATAGGTTTTTGCCATTTCCGCATATTGCCAATCGTCCAGAATGTCGCTGGTGGCATCCCATTGGAAACAGATGTCCACAAGGCGTGACATATCCCCGGCACCTTTGTAGCCGTGGCGTTTCATGCCTTGAATCCACTTCGGATTGATCACCCGCGTACGGAACACGAAACGACCCTCTTCATCCGTGGAACGGACCTTCGGCTTGCGCGGGTCATGACTATCGCCGGAATAACTGCGGGCATAACTGCCGGATACGGTTTTCACCGCCGCATTCAATCCACCGTGATAGGAGTTGTAATCATCGCTGCTGAAGATATCGGTTTCGCGGGAGTCCTGATTTTTGACCGTCAGGTCCATGCGAGACAACCGCTGACGGAAATCATCATGCCGGGAATCACCATAGGTTCCTTCCCCATAAGCATATCCACCCCAGTGAATGTAAATATTCCCAAGGTCATCCACGCTTTCCCATTTACCACTGTCCAGCATATCCGCGACACCGGCACCATAAGCACCCGGTTTGTCACTGAACAATCGGAAGCGTGCGCGACGGTCAGCTTCCTCTGGTGATACGCCGTTTTTGATCAGCTCTTTACGGTCTTTCGCCACGTTGCGGGCCAGCACGTTATGCTCTGCCGGTTCATTCAACAGGGAAACCATGCTGACGGCCTGATCAATCAGTTCCATGATATTCGGGAACGTATCCCGCAACAAACCGCTGGCTCGAACCGTCACGTCAAGGCGCGGGAATTTCCGTTCTTCCAACGGGATGACATCCAACCCTTTGACCCGACCGGATGCACCATCCCAAACCGGACGAACCCCCATCAGGTACAGGATTTCCGCAACATCATCGCCACGAGTCCGCATGGTCGGGCTGGCCCACAGGACCATACCAATTTGTTCCGGCGTTTTGCCTTCATCAGCGATATAGCGTTCAACCAGTGCATCACCCAAGCGGACACCGACTTCCCATGCTTCTGGGGTCGGAATCTTGTTCGGATCGACCGAGAAGAAATTCCGCCCTGTCGGCAAAATATCCACCAAGCCACGGGTCGGGCAGCCGGAACCGCCCGGCGGCACGAACTGACCATTGGCACCAGCCATGGCATAGAACATTTCATCAGTCGTCAGGTTCAAGCGGACCCGCACATCATCACGCACATATTTCAGCGCAGCGACGACGGCTTTGGACCCTTTGAACAGGGCATCGGTAATCTGTTCCAATGCTGCGTCGGTCCAATCCTGTGCATCGGCTTCATCAAATGCGGTTTTGATGGTCAGAATAATCTTTTGCAGGATTTGGCCTTTGGTCATTTGCTCTTCGACAACGTAGTCTCCTTTGTTGTCGCGAAGGTCCGCCATTTCATAGCCCCATGCCGCAGCAATTGCGTCCCACAACGAGCCATTGTCACCATTATCCAAGCGGGTCAGATGAACCATGGTTTCATGGAAACGTTCCCCTTCCGGCGGCGTCCCGAAAATATGGAGGCCATCATTAATTGATGTGACCGATACTTCATCCATATAGGCATGGATTTTGTCCATAGTTCCCGGAATGTCTGCCATGGCCTGTTCTTTTTCCAGACCAAGATCTTTATCCAGATTGGTATCTTCCAGTATTTCCCAGACGTGATCCATGAACACCGGCAACTTTGTCGGGTCTTCTTGTTCCGCGATGTGCGCATCATTTAACAGATCTTCCAAACGCAACATCTGCTCGGTTTTGCCCGCATGGGTTTGGGGCGGGACCATGTGATCCAACATACAGGCGTAGCTCCGACGTTTGGCCTGCGTGCCTTCGCCCGGATTGTTGATGATATACGGATACAGGTTGGGCAAATCACGGATGGCAACATCCGGATAACAGAATTCGGAAATCCCGGTGCTTTTCCCCGGCAACCATTCCAGAGTGCCGTGTTTGCCGATATGGAACACAGCATGCGCACCGAAGTCTTCCGCCAGCCAACGGTAATAGGCCGCATAATGATGCGTAAGCGGCACATCCGGATCATGCATCAAGGAGCCATCGGGCTGAAGTGACGGTTCGTCTTCATCACTCATGCGACAGCGTGGCGGTTGCATGCCAAGGAAGACATTGCCGTTGATTACACCGCCGACCAACAGTTCACCGTTGTGACAGAAGGTAACCCCCGGCACATCGCCCCATTTATCCAGCATTTCCTGCTGCACTCTCGGGTGGCGTTCTTTATGCCATTTCAATGCGTTATCATAAGGCACCTTACCGACGGCGCGCTTTGCCAGCTCTTCCGGCGGGAAGTAAGTCCGATCATTGGTCAGGCGGGCCAACATTTCATGGGCCAGTGCATCACCATCTTCATAATGGTGATCGATCTCGTAACCTTCTTCGTCAAATGCCTTCAGCATGTCCTTCACGCTGGCAAAGCTATCAAGGCCAAATGCACAGCCCAAGCGATCACCACGCGGCGGATAATGATGGAACAAAATCGCAATTTTGCGTTCAGCCGGAGGCGTCCGGCGCAGCTTGATCCAATTCATAGCCAAGGAAACAATACGCTCCACCCGATCCGGCACAGCTTCACGGCGGATCAAATGGCAGCCCAGCAAGGAATCAAACATTCCGAAATTGCGGGTTGCAGAAATGGTGGTGATGATATTGCCATCAAATTCCGGTTGCGCGATGTTAACGGAAACATCCATCGGAGACACGGCCTGCATCGTATCGTGCCATACGTCAAAGGTATTGCTGGTCATCATCGCCTGAAACACAGGGACATCCAGATTGGGCAGTACGTTTTCAAAATTCCCGCCAAAGCGCGCAACAGAGAATGACATGGGCGACAACAAGGCATCAATCACCCGCTCGCCATCTTTTTTGAAATATTGCTCGACCAAAGCATCGGGGCGAAGATTGCCACATTCCGGGTCTTGCATGCGCATGTTGAACACTGCCAACGGGATCGCACCCTGACGTTCGATTTCGTTAATCATGGCGTCATAGGTTGCAAGATCACCGCTTAACCAAAAGCTTTGATAAAACCACAGAGCAATAACCGGGGGATTTGCCCCAGCAGCGGCCCCATGCCGCTTTGCAATCTCGGCACGTTGCCACGCCAAATATCCGTCTCGATCATCCAGTGCGCCATCCCACCTTGGGTGGTAAATCCCTTCCCAAGGCATGACTTGCGGCTCTTCCGGTTCCTTATCCGTCAGGCCCAATTCTTTGCCCAAGTGGCGAAGCAGGTTCAAATGATTTTCGACACCCGACAATTGAATGTAACGATGGCGCAGGCGTTCATCCGGCTGACCAAAGTTTGTGGAATTGGCAGCGGCCCATTCGACTTCTTCCTGTTGGGAATAGTTGGCATGGCAATGAATCAATTTGCCTTGTGCCGCTGCAGTGACTTCAGCACAGCCCGGAATGGAATCCGGCCCGCCCATAGGGACAAACAGAACCGCCACGGCGTTTTCACGCACATCAGCAACCAGTGCATCGATCTGTTTCTGATCAAACAGATCATCACGACAGCGCCCCTGCACCCGGACGGATACGCCATCCCGTTCATACCACGCCCGCACGGCTTGAGACAGACAAGCCAAACGGCTGCCTGTGGTATCGATGATAAAGATCGTTGGCTGATTAACTGACATGTCTTACCTCACATTGGTCGGTCAGACTCTGCTCCCGCCGTGCCCAAGCCGCACGACGAAGTACACAATCCAAAAGACCAGCTTTTTCTGAAAACAGGGACCGAGATGGGCACCGCCCCCGGCAATTCGGAACGCGACAGGTGTCACAATTCGCACTGCGAATTGGCAGTCCCATCGCCAATTGAGTAAAATCAGGAGCCTCTGCCGTGCCGCATTGATATTCAGGTAAACCAACACAGCTGGAGCAAGGGTATAAAGTACCGTCGGGAACCAAAACAGCGCCCTGACCACATGCAGCAGGGCAGTACGAATTCGGAACTTTTGGCATATCGACAAAGCGTGATTCACGCAGGGTAATGGGATAACGACGCTTGCCGTTAGCCCAGTCCAGAACGTCACAAAGACGATTATACGCCTCATGCAGGTCTTTGGGCTTTGGCAGCCAATCTTCACTGGCACGCCCAACCGGTCGTACAAGATCTAAGCCCAGATTCCGTACACATGAAAATTTTGCCAATAACGCAGCCAGACGAGGTAAGGCATCCAGATTATGGCGACTGACCACTGATGTGATGCCAATTGGGAAGGCATGTTCTTCGAACAAAGATAACGCCGTTAAAACCGCCTTTGTCCCACCACGTAAACGTTCATTAACCTCCGGCGGGCCATCAAGGCTCAGACCAACCCCGATACGATGTTTCCGAAGCATCTGGATAAAGTCGATATCCACATCGACACCATTGGTCTGCAAACTGATCAGCCCAACATCGTTTTGCCGTGCCAAGGATGCCACATCATCCACCAACTGGGGCACCATACTGGGTTCCCCACCGGCAATTTGTAACTCCCACCCCTTTGCCATGGGCAATGTGTTAAGCGCAGTACGAAAGGTATCCAGCGACAAATCATCCTGCGGCCCTTGCCCTGCTGACATATAACACCCAGCACAGCGCAAAGAGCATCGCCGCGTCACCCATACCACAAGCGTGCGCACCTGAGAGGACAGGGCGCACGGCACATGATTATCAACATGGGTGGAAATAGGCTTCATGACGTCAACTCAGGACAAAGGGAATGGCGACGGTAAAAGTCATCGGGGAGGTGGATACCTTAGGTGGGATTGGCGGGAATTGCCGGATGCGACGGACCAGTTTTGTCACCTCCCGGTTCAAAATCGGGTATTGGCACTTTTCCACAACATTTGACCGCAGCACCTTGCCCGATGGTGCGATGGTTATTGCCAAAACAACACGGCCCTGTTGCCCCAATCGTTGGGCAGTTCTGGGATATTGCTTATGACGCAGCAACAGGTGGCGCACTTCCTGCTTATAAGACTTATAAGCCGTATCAATACCAAACCCAGCGGAATTCCCGGCACCGACAGACGGCCCAACCGGACCACCCCCGGCCTGACGATTGACCTGCCCCTTGCCGCCGACACGACCATCAATAGCACCTTGTGCCGAGGCGTCAGCAACTGTTGCCATGTCTCGCTGAACAACCTGCTTCACGACAGGTTTGGCTTTCGGTTTCGGTTTTGGCTTTGCTTCAACCTTGGGCTTGGGCTTCGGTTTCTGGGTCGGAATCTTTTTCACTTCCGGCATCAGTTCCGGTTCTGGTTTCGGTGGCTCAATTTCCACCACGGGTTCTGGCTCCGCCACCACCATGGCTGCGGCGACTTCATCCATCTGATCATTACCCGAACCACCGCTGCCCATCAGGACCGTCATGCCGCCGCCCGTGCCGCCGCCACCTTCCGGGGCAAGGCTCAGGCCAGCTCCCGAGGACAGTGCCATCAGCGCAACGCCAACATGCAAACCAGCGGCAAGAACAATACCAATGCCCCAGTGGGCAAAGCCCGTATCGCCTCGCTCTCCCGTTATCCAATTGCCAACAGCTTCAGACATTGCTTATTCCGCCCCCGCCGCAGCCAATAAGGAAATATTCGCAAAACCGGCACGGTGCAGAGCCTGCGTTAATACTTTCAGATTTTCGAATGGAGCACGGGCGTCAGCCTGCACCAGAACCTTGACTGTGGATTTGTCCTCATGAAGGGATTGCAGATGAGCAACAACCTGTTCCACACCCTCGATGCCCCCTGACATGGCAATATCGCCGTCATCGGACAGAAATACGGTTGCTTTTCCTTTTTCTGCCTCGACTTCTTGCTGGGTCTCAGGCACCGCAACGGGGAACGGTGGTGACGCTTCCATTACGCCCGCAAGCATAAAGAATATCACCAACAGGAAGACCACGTTGATCAACGGGACCATTGCGTCACCCGGACGCGTTTGACGTTGCTGAACAAATTTCATGAATGATCTACTTAATCAGTCCGTCCACAGTGGCTGAGGTAACTTTCGCTTCCTCAAGTGCATCCAGTACGCCGACCAGACACATCAGGGCGGTTTCATCTTCGACGATGACGCGGGCATGGGTATGATCAAGGTCAAACCCGGACAAACGTTGACCAATGGCATCCAGCGCAACAGGCTTTCCGTCCAGGGTCACCCCCGCATCTCCACAGCCATTCACGCGCACTGTGACCCATCGTTCCTCTGTTGACTGGGGCTCGGCGTGTGCGCTTTCCACACCCGCCTGCAAATCCACACGTCGCCAATGAATGAACGACGAAGACAGCATAAAAAACACCAACAACAGAAAAACGACGTCAATCAGAGGCGTAAGGCTCAATCGACGCCGTGGCGGCGCTGCATCATGAAAGCGCATAGTTATCCATCGCCTGCGCTTTGCGAACGCCCGCAGCATTTCGGTTTACGGGAGCATGCAGCGGCACGACCTCTGCATCATGTGACCAAGTAAAGACCCGCGTGACTGCATCTTCCAAGCATTGGCGCATGGATTGCACACAACCATCCAACATAAAGTAGAATACCGTCATCGGGATTGCCACGGTCAGGCCAGCGGCAGTGGTCAACAAAGCTTCCCAAATCCCACCGGCAAGCACAGCCGGATCGGCCCGGCTACCTGCTCCTTGCAAAGCTTGGAACGCTGCAATCATACCCAGAATGGTCCCCAAAAGACCGAGCAAAGGGGCAAGCTGGCTGATAATATCCAGAATATTCAGGTGACGATTGAATTTCGCGATTTCGCGCATGGCAACGCGTTCTACTTCTTCCCGCATGGAGGCATCACCCACACCACGGCGGAGCGTGCCACGCATGGCGGTCAGCAAGACAATCCCAGCCGGATGACGCATAGCTTCAGCCTGCTGGATGGCTTGATCCACGCGCCCATTCTGCCAATGCTCCAGCACGGTTTCAACCGAACGTCGCGACCAGACACCGTTCATAACAAACTGCAAGACCTTAACCAGAACGACCGTCACCCCAGTCACTGAAGCCAAAGCCAGCACCAGCATTACCGGGCCACCGTTAATAATCAAATCCATCAGTTGTTGAAAGAAGCCCGGTTCCGGCATCGGTGCCGATACCACTGCCTCTACCCCCTGCGATACAACTTCATCAGTCATAGCTTGCACTGCGTTAGTCATGTTGATCTTCCATTATGGCAAGTTCTGTCTTTCGCCCCCTCAGGCGGACAGTTTCTGCTCGTGTACTGTTGTCTGGTTACATCCACATAGCGACCAAGGCAGCACCACCATTTGATTCTGGTGGGTGGTGATATGACAGCGCACGTCATATGCATCGGTCAGGGACTGCTCAGTCAGGACAGACTGAGGCGTACCATCAGCAACAATTGTTCCGTTATTCAAAAGCACAACCCGGTCACAATATCGGGCGGCAAGTGCCAAATCATGCAGGACAATAACAACCCGTCGCCCCAAAGCCGCCTGCTGTCGCAAGACTTCCATGACTTGTAGCTGATAATGCGGGTCCAGCCCTGCAACCGGTTCATCCACCAGCAGAACTGATGGTTCGCCCGCCAGTGTGCGGGCCAACATCACACGCGCCCGCTCGCCACCGGATAATTCCAAAACACTTCGCTTCGCGAAACCCTGCACCCCGGTTGCAATCATCGCGCTTTGAATGGCGCAGTAATCCGCATCTTTCAGCCGCATGACCGAACCGTGATAGGGCATCCGCCCCAAAGCAACGACATTTTCCACTGTCATCGGCCAATGGCATGGCGCACCCTGCGCCATATAGCTTATGTTTTGCGCCAGATAGCTGGATGAACATTGCGCAATGGGTCGCCCGTCATAGGCAATCTCACCACCCTGAACCGGAAGCACACCAAGCATGGACTTCAGCAATGTGGTTTTACCTGCACCGTTTGGACCAATCAGCCCAATAACGCCATCATTGCCAATATCCAAACTGACATCAGTCAACACGGTTCGTTGTCCACGCATAACCTTGATGCTGGAAACAGAAAAGAGCGGAGCCTGCATGGTAACATGCTGCATCGCGTTCATGGCTTCACCTGACAGCGCTGTTAATGTGATAATGTTACTGCTTTAATGTCAGGTAATATAGTAACGGCATAAAAAGTCAAGCCTTGCACACATTATATGCCCACCCTTCTGCACATATTCGGGTACATCATACAAAGGATAAGATAAGTGCCGTTTTAAATTACTTCCAAAAAATCAAACAGCTAACCCCACACACTGTTGCACTCGCTCAACCTACCTACCCATGGGTCACCAAACGGATGGATTATCCACAGATGTGCAACATTAGGTGATACATGACGAGTCTTCACCCACATGAATGTCAGAGTCGTATCCACATCAAAAAAGGCATTCCATCAGAAACGGAACGCCTTGCAGCAAGGTAAATGCACCAGCTGATTTACTTCTTCAAATACTGCTGAACCGCAGGCAGAGCTGGCTCTCCATTGATGGTCGTCACACCACGCAACCAAGGTTCCAACATGTCGAGATTGGCCTTCAGAAAGGTCTTCGCCGCCTGTTTTCCCGTTAGTTTATGATCCATGATGCCGCCCATCAGGATATTTTCAGCTTCGACCGTAAACGTCAGGTTTTTCAGGAAGGTCCCGACATTAGGGCAGTCTTTGGTAAAGTTTTTGCGTGTCAGCGTCGAAACTTCCGCAGCACCTTTGTTCGGGCCAAAGTACTGCTCACCACCGGACAAATATTTAATGTCCATCTTGGCATTCATTGGATGCGGAGCCCACCCCAAGAACACAACCCATTCTTTGGCTGCAACGGCTCCCTTGGCCTGCAACAGCATAACGGCTTCAGAGCTTTCGACCAATTTCCAGTCGCCAAGGCTGTAATCATCGGCAGAAATCATATCCTGAATGAGTTTATTACCGTCATTTCCCGGCTCAATACCATAGATCTGACCGGCGAATTTTGCCTTATGCGCGTCCAGATCCGCCATATCCTTCACACCTGCGTCAAAGACATACTCAGGCACAGCCAAGGTGTACTTGGCTCCAGATAGGTTGGTCTGGATTTTCTCAATGGACCCGTTTTCCAGACGCTTTTGCACCATGCCTGTCATAGTTGGCGTCCACAGCCCCAAAAAGGCATCAATTTGTGCATTTTCCAATGCAATAAACGTCACAGGGACGCTGGTGATTTTGGTTTCCGTTTGATACCCCAGTGCCTCCAGCACTGTTGTGGCAACACCTGTTGTTGCCTGAATATCTGTCCACCCCACATCTGCGAAACGGACAACGGAGCAAGAGTCAGTTTCTTTTGCCATGGCGTGCGAGACCATAGATCCAAGGCAAACTGCCATCGCACCTGCAAGAGAAGAAAACTTGATCATCTTTTGGCTTCCGTAGTCGTTAATACAATCGTCGAAACATATACACATACAGGGACGCAAGCAGCGGGATTACCGCTGTGCTGTCTCCCAATTTTCCGCCACATAGAATGGCGCATCCTCCCGCGGGAGCTGGGCGCGCCCACGAATGGAATCTGCTAGCTTTTCAGCCATCATCAAAGTCGGGGTATTCAGATTCCCCGAAACAAGCGTCGGCATGATGGAGGAATCAACCACGCGAAGGTTGTCCACGCCGTACACTTGCCCTTGGCTATTTACCACCGCCATCGGATCATCCTGTGGCCCCATGGCACAGGTTCCGCATGGATGATATGCACTTTCCACCATTTCCCGAGCAAACGCGTCGATCTCGTCATCGGTTTGAACATCCGGTCCCGGCGCAAGCTCGCCACCGTTGAATGGATCCAGTGCAGATTGGTTCATGATTTCACGGGTCAGCTTAATCCCGTCGCGGAATTCGCGGCGATCCAACTCGGTCGAGAAATAATTAAACAGGATCCGAGGTTTGTCTTGTGGGTCGCTGGACCGCAATTTCACCCAACCCCGGCTTTCCGACCGCATCGGACCGATATGTGCCTGATATCCATGCATCTTTTGCATCCCGGAGCCATCATAGGCAGCGGCGACCGGCAGGAAGTGGAATTGCAAATTCGGATGTTTGACGCCCGGCTCCGAGCGGATAAAGCCACCAGCCTCAAAATGGTTGGTGGCCCCCGGCCCCTTACCCAAGAACAGCCAGTTAAAGCCAATCCAAGCCTGATTCCACGGCTTCAATACGCCGAACAAAGTATCTTTGGTCTTACATTTGTACTGAACATAGACCTCTGGATGATCCTGAAGGTTTTTGCCGACGCCCTTCAACGGCACAACCGGATCAATGCCGAACTCAGTCAAATGGTCAGGATCACCAATGCCAGACAACATTAACAACTGCGGCGAATTGAACGGCCCACCGCACAAGATCACTTCTTTGTTCGCGCGGACAGAAATTGCCTTGCCTTTGCGGGTGGCCTCAATCCCGATGGCCTTTCCATTGTCCATGGTGATGGATGTGGTCAGCGTATGGTCCAGAATTTGGCAATTCGGACGTTTCAATGCCGGGCGCAAATACCCCATAGCGGTCGAACTGCGGCGACCACGACCAATAGCCATATCCATCGGGCCAAAGCCTTCCTGCTGATAACCGTTCAGATCGTCGGTTTCAGGGTATCCGGCTTGTTTCCCGGCCTCAATGAATGCGCGGTACAGCGGCGTCCACTGCTCACCACGCGTCACATTATGAGGACCGCCAACACCATGATAATCGTTGGGACCAACCTGGGGAAAGTTCTCCAGTTTTTTGAAGTACGGCAAGCACTGGGCATATTGCCAGCTTTCATCCCCGGTTTCTTCGGCCCAACGGTCATAGTCCAGCGCGTGTCCACGCAGGTAACACATCCCGTTCACGGAACTGGTCCCACCCCAAACTTTGCCGCGCGGCTGATACATACGGCGTTTATTCACATAGGGTTCCGGCTCAGTCTCATACGCCCAGTTATAGGTTTCGGTCATCAAGGGCCACGCAAATGTTGCCGGCATATGAATATACAGGCTCCAGTCGCGGCGCCCTGCCTCTACCACCAGCACCCTGTCTTTCGGGTTTTCACTCAGGCGATTAGCCAATACACAGCCAGCAGTACCTGCGCCAATGATGATGTAGTCGTATTCCATATATTGCGTCATTGGTACGGAGACTCCACAGAACCAGTTTCTACGTAAATGCTTTTGACTTGCGTCACGTGCTCAATCGCCGCCAAGCCATTTTCCCGGCCCAAACCGGAATGTTTTGTTCCACCAAAGGGCATTTCCACCGGGGTCAGGTTATAGGTATTGATCCAAACCACACCGGCTTCCAAAGCTGCGGCGACACGGTGGGCACGCTGCATATCCTTGGTCATCACTCCGGCGGCCAAACCAAACGGAAGTGCATTGGCACGGGCAATGACATCCGCTTCATCGCTGAAGGACAGCACACTCATCACCGGGCCAAAAATTTCCTGACGACAGATCGTCATGTCATCGGTGCAGTCAAAGAACACCGTCGGTTCGACAAATGATTTCCCAGCCAAGGCCGGATCCTGCGGCTGCCCGCCGCCGATCAATATGCGTGCCCCCTCAGCCTTGCCGATATCCAGATACCCCAGAACCTTCTCACAATGCTCAGGAGAGATCAGCGGCCCAACATGCGTCGCAGGGTCAAGGGGGTCTCCCAAAACCATGCGATTGGTTTTATCCAGCAATCGTGACAGGAAGGTGCTCTGGATGGCTTCGTGTACAAAAACACGGGTACAGTTGGTGCAAATCTGCCCTTGTGTATAAAAATTCCCCAACATGGCTGCGTTAACTGCATCGTCAATGTCCGCATCATCAAAGATGACCAACGGAGACTTTCCTCCCAGTTCGAGCGTGACATGTTTTAGGGTAGATGCACTGTCGCGCATCACAGCCTTTCCGGTTTCGACTTCCCCCGTAAACGAGATTTTTGCAATGCCCGGATGGGCGGTCAGCATCCGACCGACGTCGCCATCCCCCTGCACCACATTAAACAAACCAGCCGGAGCCCCTGCTTCGATCAAGATTTCAGCCAAAACATAAGCGGATAGTGGCGTTAACTCTGCTGGTTTAAACACCATGGCATTGCCTGCGGCTAAGGCCGGGGCTGCCTTCCAACAGGCAATCTGGAATGGATAATTCCATGCCCCAATCCCACCGACGACCCCCAGCGGTTCGCGCCGTGTATAGAACCATGGCCCGCCGAGGTCCTTTTGCTCTCCGGCAATGGTTGGCGCCACGGAGGCAAAAAAGCGTAGGCAATCAATTGCGGAATCCACATCGGCTTCAGGAGTTTCAGACAGCGGTTTCCCGGCATCCAGACTTTCAAGCCATGCGATTTCTTCGCGACGTGATGCGATTAAATCAGCCGCACGGTTAAGAACGGCTCCACGCGCCGTCCCGGATAGTTTTGACCATTGTTTGAAAGCGGCCTGAGCACTTGCAACTGCGGTATCGACTTCATCTTGCGATGCAATAACAATGTCTGCCAATGGGGCAAGCGTGAATGGATTTATATCCTGAAACGTTTCGGCACCTTCACGTTCGCAATAGCGACCATCGATGAAGGCGTAACGTAGCGTTTGTGTCATTGTTGATTGACTCTTTCGATTTCCATTTTTAGGTAATTCACGGCGAGGGCGCGGGTTTCTTCCGGTTCGATACCGCCATTGGTCAAAGCCGCACGCAGCCACAACCCGTCAATCATAACCGACAGGCCTAGCGCGATGTGCTGCACGACTTTTTCATGGTCAGGACACTGATCGGACACCAGATGGCGAATATCCGCGCATAGATTGGACATCAGACGACGGCTGATGACACGCTGAATCCGTGCCAACTGCGGCACGTGATTGACCCGCCCCCAAAAGGCCAGCCATACCGATGTTGTTTCTGCATTGAACTGGGCGGAACCAAGGTTCACATCAATGGTCGCCAATACCCGTTCCATCGGGCTTTGCGCGTGACGCAAGGCTTTGAGCTGATGGTCATATAGCTCCCGCGCGATAAAGCGCATGGTCGCCTCAAGCAGCTCTGCCTTATCTCGGAAATAGTGCGAAACGATACCGGCTGTCAGGCCCGCACGACGGGCAATTCGGGCAAGGCTCGCAGCCTCAAACCCCTCTTCGTGAATGGTTCTCATGCAGGCGCGGATAAGATCCACACGCCGCTGAGCTTTTAAACTAATGCGTCCCATGACAGAGCTTATGCCATAAATTGATTGAACGTTCAATCAATTTATTTATTGCAGGCTGGAATTCATTGATTAATAACCACACATCCATAAAAAAAACTGCCGCACAAAGGCGGCAGCTCTCATCAGATTTGCTGGTAAACGCAGTTATTTAGCGGCGGCGATCGCTTGTTCGATCCAGCCATCAAATACACTTTGGTTGTGTTTGATCCAATTATCAGCATGACGCTCTGCTGCGGCCCAACCACCTTGACCTTTTTCCTGCATCAAAAGATTCTGGGAGCTAACGTCATTTGCTGGCAACGTCATAATTTCAAACAGTTTGGCTGCGGCAGGATTGTCCTCGACAAATTTCTTGTTCGCGACAATCTGCTGCGTGTTGACCTCGAAGCCATAGTTTTTGCCATTGGGCAATGTGGTGTCGCGACCATCCGGGTTTGCGGATTTCGGCACTTCAATCCAAACCACATCTTTCCCGGGCACCAGCACACCACTTACCCAGTACGGCGTCCACGTATAGTACAAAATCGATTTGCCGTCTTTGTAACGGGAAATGGTGTCCGCAATAATGGCGGAATACTCGCCCTGGTTATGGCTGACCGTATCACGCATTTTGAACGCATCCATTTGATGCTCGATAACACGCTCGCAACCCCAGCCCGGAACACACCCGGCCAAATCCGCCTTACCATCGCCATTGGCATCGAACAGCTTGGCAATTTCCGGATCACGCATCTGTCCAATGTTGGTGATTTTATATTTTTCAGCGGTTTTCTTATCAACCAAATAGCCCTGAGCGCAGCCGGGAATGTAAGCCCCGACCCGTGACAGTTTTTCAGCCCCATCGGCTTTTTCATAGAATTTCTGGTGAAGGAGATTCCAGTGATCCGCCATAAACGTCACATCACCATTGGCAATCGCCAAGTGCAAAGCCGGATATTTGGCGTTTTGCACCTTTTGCACGTCATAGCCTAATTTTTCCAACGCCTTCATCACAACGATGGTCTGAAAGTTTTCTCCATCCACATTATCCTGGCCGGGTTGGACCACAACACCTTCACCCGGAAGATGCCCATCAGCCCACGCCGGAGAAACAACAACAGCCCCGTACGCAATCATTGCGGCAGCCATGGCTGCACCCTTAAATACATTCATTCGTTTCATAATTTATTGCCTCATCATCTGAATGATCCCCGCAAACGAGCAATAGCCCCTTTATCGCGCACCGACAGAGATCAACCGGGAATTATGTAATCGGCAGTTTCAGAGATTCATTCTCTTGCCGTTATGCATACACCCCATTCCTTACACGGGTGTTTTTTATCGAAGCCCAAATGCTTCGTCCCGGGCTGGACAGTTTGTCCACGTGCAATGCCAGTCTCACGGTCACAATCAACGCAATCCTGACATCATTTGATCATCACCAAGCGGGAGTTGAAGATCCCGCTTGGTAAATTTCTTTTGTATTACTGTTTTGCCGCAGCTTTGGCAGCAGCAATCCAGCCGTCAAAGATTTTTTGGTTATGCTTGATCCATGCATCTGCATGGCGTTCAGCAGCCTTCCAACCACTTTGGCCTTTTTTACGCATCAGCAGATTTTGGGCATTCACGTCGTTAATGGAAACCTGCATAATTTCAAATAGCTTGGCAGCAGCCGGGTTCTCGTCAACGAACGTCTTGTTGGCAACGATCTGTTGAGTATTCACAACGAAGCCATAATTGCGACCATCTGACAGTTCCGTATTTACGCCATCAGGATGTGCAGATTTGGGAACCTGCAACCACACCACATCCTTACCCGGCACCAGTACGCCACTCACCCAATACGGCGTCCATGTGTAGTACAAAATGGACTTTCCAGCTTTGTAACGGGAAATGGTATCCGCCATAATCGCCGAGTATTCACCCTGATTATGGTCGACGGTAGCACGCAAACCATATGCATCCATGTGATGCTCAATCACGCGCTCACAGCCCCAGCCCGGAACACACCCGGCTAGGTCGGCTTTATTGTCATCATTGGCATCGAACAGTTTGGCGATTTTCGGATCTTTCAATTGCTCGACATTGGTGATGTTGTATTTATCCGCCGTTTTTTTGTCGATCAAATAACCCTGCGCACAGCCCGGAATATATTTACCCTTACGGGACAATTTCTCTGCACCGCCTGCCTTGGTATAGAACGCCTGCTGCAAATGGTCCCAGTGATCCGCCATAAAGGTCACGTCCCCAGCAGCAATTGCGATATGCAGCGCTGAGTATCGTGCATTTTGCACAGGCTTCACATCGTAACCGAGCTTTTCAAGCGCCTTCATCACCAAAATGGTTTGGAAGTTTTCGCCATCAATGTTGTCCTGCCCGGGTTGCACGGAAATTCCCTGACCCGGAAGTTGCGCATCGGCATATGCTGGGGCAACGCCCACCCCACCAATAGCAACCATAAAGGCTGCGAGGGCAAAGCCCCGCATTTTGTTGTGTCGTTTCATAAGGGAATCTCCTGTTACAATACTTTGAAATTAAGTGCGGGCTGAGGGCAAACCTCTAGCGTTTCAGCAGCTTGCAAATGTAGTAAGCTGGGCCACTTTCATACCAGTGACGTACGCCTTTTTGCCGCTTGTCATGCCCCATTGCCTGCGTCATGCGATCAAGAACGATCGCCAACAAGACGATCGCAAGGCCACCAACTGTCGCCAAGCCCATATCCAATCGACCAATACCGCGCAGAACCATCTGACCAAGGCCACCGACCGCAATCATCGATGCAATCACAACCATGGACAAAGCCAACATCAAGGTTTGGTTTACCCCTGCCATAATCGTCGGCATTGCCAACGGCAATTGCACCTTGAACAGAAGCTGGCGCGGGCTGGCACCAAAGGAATGGGCGGCCTCAACCAAATCAGCAGGAACCTGACGAATACCAAGGCTGGTCAACCGCACCAAAGGCGGCAACGAGAAGATAATCGTCACCACAACCCCCGGAACGTTACCAATACCGAACAGCATGACAATCGGCACTAGGTATACAAAGGCCGGGGTGGTTTGCATGGCATCAAGAATGGGGCGAACCGTTGCCGATGCCCGGTCACTACGACCCAGCAAAATCCCCAAAGGAAGACCAATCACCATGCAAAAAACAACGGAGGTAATCACCAGCGACAGGGTCACCATGGCTTCGTTCCAAGCCCCGATCAATCCGATAAACACCAGTGAGATGGTTGTTCCGATTGCCAGACGCTTCCCTGCAACCTGCCACGCCAATAACGCAAAAACGATAATAACCAAAAAGGCAGGGGCACTTGAAAGCCCGGTTTCAACACCGCTCAGTGTTGCATCAATCGGCCAACGAACGGCCTGAAAGAACGGACGGAAATTACTGACCAGCCAATCCAAACCATTTTCGACCCAGCCTTCCAGCGGGATCGATGCATCCTGAAACGGGTGCATGATATCAAATGCCGGTGGTTCGACTTGGTCGGCACGCAAAAAATCTGCCGATCCACCCGATGTTGCATTCCCCCAGGCATCACCACCGGATGATGACGTTGCGGCATCACCCGCTCCGCCCCAGGGGTCAGTTGATGAAGACGGTTCGGCGGCCTCCGCGCCGGTGGTACTCCACGGATCATTGGACATTGGCATTCTCCTCGGTCTGGGCCAATGCTTCCAGCAATATGGCACGCGTAATCACACCCTTATAGGTTCCTTCGGCATTCACCACCGGCATTCCACACGGGGCTTGTGCCACAACGGACAAAATGTCACTCAGCTGCGTATCAGACGGCAGCGGATCAACATCCGGCAAATAGGCATGATGGAGTTGCTCTTTCCCCTCGCGACGGGCTTGATCCAAAGTATCTACAGATACAGTTCCCAGATACTTCAAATCGCGACCAACAACGATACCGTAATCTCGGCCCTGATTACGCAGACGCATCAAAGCAGAGCGAACACCGGTACCTTCACGTTCGATCACAGTAGTCTGCTGTTTTTGCGCCACATCCCCCACGGACAGGACGGTTGAAACATCGACACCGCGGAAGAACGAAGCCACATATTCATTGGCTGGATTGTTCAGAATTTCCTCTGGGGTACCAACTTGCACCACAACCCCGCCTTCCATGATCGCAATGCGATCACCGATGCGCATAGCTTCATCAAGGTCGTGGGAAATGAAGACAATCGTTCGCTTATGCTTGGACTGAAGCGTCAACAACTCGTCCTGCATTTCACAGCGAATCAGAGGATCCAAGGCGGAAAACGCCTCATCCATCAGCAATACAGACGGATCATTCGCCAACGCCCGCGCCAGCCCCACACGCTGCTGCATGCCACCGGATAATTCATCAGGAAAACTGTGAGCTTGCGCCTCCAGACCGACCTGATCCAAGGCCTTTAAGGCGCGCTCGGTTCGGCTTGCCAGTGGTTCACCAGACAGCTCAAGACCAAAGGCCACATTCTCAACAACATTCATGTGCGGCATCAAGGCAAAGGACTGGAACACCATGCTCAGGTCCTTACGTCGCAAATCCCGCAGTTCAGAATCGCTCATGACAGCGATATCTTTGTCACCGTAGTAGACGTGTCCGGCTGTTGGCTCAATCAAACGATTAAGCAAACGCACCATCGTGGACTTGCCCGAACCGGACAGCCCCATAATTACAAAGATTTCGCCTTCTTTAATGGAAAAACTTGCATCACAAACCCCAACCGTTTGACCCGTACGGTCAAAGATTTCGGCCTTATCAACACCGCGTTCCAGCAGTTGCATGGCCTGTTCGGGTTTGTCTCCAAAAACCTTATACAGATTCTGGACGACAATCTTGTCGTTCATACTGAAAAAACCCTTTTTTCGTTTTCTTTTCTATCGGAAACGCGAGGAATCTACACAAAAAATCATTAGATGTCAAAATATGCGCCCCCGAACCCTCAACAAAACCCGCCATAACAACGACCCAACTTAATTCTTCACACACAACATATAGACTGAATAAAGCTGCTTATCCTGCAACTTTTGCCACTTATTCATAGGCAAATTGAATGGTTCATACTCATACGATTAAAGCACCCCTAAGCGACCAGCTTAAACAAGAGACATACGATGCTTAGAGCCGATACCATTTTCCTGTTTATGCACGAGAAACACCAGACAGATATTCAGCTTAACCGTTTAAAAACTCTTAGATTTTTTACCATCTACGCCCTTCAATCTTGGATTTCATTTTCTCATAAAAAAAGCTCCTACCATCAATCGGTAGGAGCTTTTTTTACAGACAAAAACACCAGACTATAGCGGCACGAATTGCCCTGAACCGTCATCCCATGCGAGCAGCTCACCACTGACAATATCAAGATACCAGCCATGAAGGGTCAACCTCCCCTCAGTCTCGGCCTCGTGCACAAACGGGAAAGTTCGCAAATTATCCAAAGACAATTGCACAGCTTGGCGCTCTGACGCCCTCACCAAATCTTCGCCTGCAAGAGTCGGCTCCCGCGACAATGCCCGGTCCCGTGCCTCACGCAACAGATCTGTCCATGTGGCAACAAAGCCGCCACTGCACGCGCCCTCTTCTTGCTTACGCACCATGGCAGCCACACCTCCACAATGGGAATGGCCGATGATAATGACATGCTCAACCTTCAGAACGGTGACGGCGTACTCAAGCGCCGCGCTGGTCCCATGATAATGTCCATCATGCTCACAAGGAGGAACCAACGCCGCCACATTTCGGACCGTAAAAATATCCCCCGGTTCAGTCTGTAGGATAATCGCGGGATCAACCCGAGAGTCAGAACAGGCAACCACTGCCACCTTCGGGTTTTGACCATGCATCAGTTCATCTCGGAACAGCGCCGGGTCCTTTTCGTAGTATAACTCCCGAAACCTGTGAAACCCTGACACCAACGCCTGCGGAACTATCTTCTTTCCTTGCTTGCCGCACATCCTCAGCCCCTTCACGAAAAAACACCCCACATCCACATGGATATAGGGTGTTTCCGAAATTGTGTCTGTATTTTATCGCGGTTTAATTTGCCCGAGGATCGGCACTGAACGTACCGAAAGCTATCGGTTGGCCTGCATCCACCATCAAACGCCCCATGGCGAATACCTGCTGAATATCAAAGGCATCATCCAGCACAACGAAGTCGGCGTCCGCACCTTCACGGAGCTGCCCCTTCGCATTTCCAAGCCCCAAGGCATTCGCAGGATTCTTGGTTATTGGACACAGCGCAGTTTCCAGCGGCACGCCAAATTCATGCACAAGTCGCTTCAACTCCAGCAACAAGCCATCAAAACCTGCCACACCAATCCCAGCAAAATGCCCGTTAGCATCAAAACGAGGCTGAGAGCCATTACCGTCGGTACTGACGCAAATTGCATCCAGAGGAACCGAAGCCTTCAGGCAGGCAGCAATGCCCTCACTGGTTGGGACAGATTTGCTTTGCCCCAATCCGCTCGGCGTTGCCGTGAAATCAATAAAGCCCCCGGCGCGCGCCCACCCCATAGCATCTTCAAGTAACGCCTGATTGCGATTGATATGCGTCGGCATAAACTGACGACGTGGAATTTCTGTTTGGGCAACAACCTCGTGCAAAGGCTCTAACATGCCTTCGCCATGCCCCAAGTGCACAACCACAATTCCGGCCTTACCCGCCATCATGGCCCCAATCCGTGTTTCACTAGCCAAACGGGCCAATTCCTGCACAGTTGGCTGTGAGCTACGGTGGTCAGAAATAGCAACCTTTGTCCCGATAACCCGATCAACAAAAGCCAAATCCCGATCAATGGCCCCGGTGATTGTCGGCGTCGGGACTTTGTATCCACCCGTAAACATGAAGGCCGAAACACCCTCCTGCACCAGACCGCAAACCTTGGCATATAACGCATCTGGATGGCGACTTAAAGTATCTGTACCAAGCAAACCTGCAACAGTCGTAATGCCGTTTGCCGTCAGGGTTTCCACATTCACCTCAGGTGTACGGGTATGAAAACCGCCTTCTCCACCCCCACCAGTCAAATGGACATGACCATCGACAAAGCCGGGAACAACCACACGCCCTTTGGCATCATATTCCTGACAATTCGGTAAGGATGCAACGGAAAGCCCCTCAGCAATCGCGATGATTTTACCGCCGCAAATCAGAATATCCCGCTTCCCCAGCGCAGCTGGCGCATAGACATTGGCATTGCGAACAAGCGTGAACATAAAGAGGAACCTCCACAAACCTAATACTGATGAATTCGCCTAAACTCGGCACACGCCATAGGATAAGCACTTTGTGTATACATTTAAAGGCAAATCAGACAGGTATTGCACACATTTGAAAAACAGAATGGTTTATATGAATAGCCTTAGCTGGTATAATTCGCTCATGCGCGGCATGACCGCATTCATCCATATATTACATAAAGACACCACATGACCGCTGATGACGCCAAAACCAACGCCGCCGATCAAACCATTAATCGACTGCGACAACTGATTCTGAACAATACCTATTCAATGGGCGCACCACTGCGTCAGGCTGAAATTGCAGATACCCTTGGCGTTAGCAGAACCCCTGTCCGAGAAGCCTTAAGAACCCTTGCTCAGGAAGGGCTTGTTGATATTAGCCCCACCGGGCGAACAACCGTTGCAAAAATCGACCCAGAGATCCTTCAGGAACGTTTTGAGATCAGGTGCCAACTCGAAATGTGGATGCTTGAATTGGCAATCCCGGTCATGACGCAAGCCGACCTTGACAAAGCCGAAGCCATCAATGAAAAGCTTGCCAACTGTGCGCAGGAAGATTGGGGACAGTTAAACTATGAATTTCACAGCGCCCTATACGCCCCAGCTAACAAACCGCTGGCCCTGTCCATGGTCAAAGACCTTTACAACGGCGCCCGAGTCCGGCTGCGCAACCCAATTTACAGCGCCCGAAATGTGGAACGGTCCTTACGTGACCATAAGGAATTGATCGCATTTTGTGCTGCCGGAGACCTTCAGGGCGCGTGTGACCGCTTGGAAAGTCACATTATTTTGCACTCTCTTGCTCTTCTTGAACGCCTAAGAGCCATGCAATCCCGCAATTAGCATACCCCTGCACCCTGACGAAACGGCAGCCGCGCAGAATCATTCATCGGCTGCCATTTTTTTCACCTGTGTACATCTTTACGCATACATTTTGATTGACACTAGGTAGAACAGGATACAAAATTTTGCGAAAATAACCCATTCGGGATGCGAATTACTTTATTATCAAACATGTGAGGGGACAATGATCAAGAAGACCTTTGTGGCAGCCTTGTCTGCCGGCCTTTTGTTTGCAACGCCAGCACTTGCTGACAAGTTGGATGATGTTCAGGCCCGTGGCGTGCTCAAATGCGGCATCCACCCCGGCAAAGCCGGCTTTGCCACACCGGACACCACTGGCGCATGGAAAGGCCTGGACATTGATTACTGTAAAGCACTGGCTGCTGCAGTTCTCGGCGATCCTTCCAAAGTCGAATACACGACCATGAGCTCCAAAAACCGATTGACGGCTTTGGTCTCTGACGAAATTGATGTTTTGTCCCGCACAACAACCTTCACCGCAACCCGTGACGGACGCAATGGTGTGGATACCACCACCCCGTGGTTCTATGACGGTCAAGGTTTCTTGGTGAAAAAAGCCTTTGGCATCACCAGCACCAAAGAATTGGATGGCGCAACCATCTGTACCTATCCCGGCACCACCAGCGAACGTAACGTCAACGACTATTTCCAAGCTCATGGCATGACCTATAAAGCCCTGATCGTGGAAGGCGCACCGGAAGCCAAGGCCGCTTATCTGGCTGACCGTTGTGATGTGATCACCAATGATCGGTCTGCTTTGGCTGCCAACCGCCTTAGCATGCCGGCCCCGGAAGAGCACGTTTTGCTGCCGGAAGTGATTTCCAAAGAACCGCTGGGCCCGTACGTAAAAGGTGGCGAAAACCGCTGGCGTGAAGTCGCCACTTGGACCGCTATGGCTTTGATCTCTGCCGAAGAAATGGGCATTACCCAAGCCAATGCAGCAGAAATGGCGAAAAACGGTAGCCCGAACGTCAAACGCCTGCTGGGATCTGAAGGCAGCATCGGTGAAGGTTTCGGCCTGAAAAACGACTGGGCTCTGCAAGCCATCAAATCAGTCGGCAACTATGGCGAAATGTTTGAACGTCATCTGGGTAAAAACACCCCGATGGCTCTGGAACGTGGCTTGAATGCGCAATATACGGATGGCGGCTTGCTGTACGCCTATCCGTTCCGCTAAGGCCGGACGTTCCACGACCAACACGTTTTTTTGTGCATACCCATCAGGACCGGGAGGCGGCGTTAAACCCGCCACCGGCGTATTTTTTTGTCTTTAGTTTTATGTAAGGTAAACCTGTGGGGAGGTAAGGCAGTATGCAGAAACTGTGGCGAAACAGGCAGTCACGTAACATTGCCCTGCAAGCAATAGCCCTTGGTTTCGTGATGATGATTCTGGGCTTCGCTGCATATAATGCCGCAAGCAATTTGCACAGCTCCGGCATTACCAGTGGCTTTGACTTTTTATCGGAAAAAGCCGGATACGATATCAGCTTTTCATTGCTGGAGTATTCCCCCAAAGATGCCACACACGCCTATGCGTGGCTTGTCGGCACATCAAATACGATTTTCTTTTCAATTCTGACCATCACCACCACCACTTTTGTTGGCCTTGTTGTGGCTTTGATGCGCCTGTCGCCGAACTGGCTGTTGTCGGCGTTGGCACGTGCCTATGTGGAGTACACACGGAACATTCCGGTGCTGGTACACATTTTTATCTGGTATGCCATTGTGCTGTCTCTGCCAACCGTGCGCCAATCCATCAACATGTTTGATGTCGTGTTTTTATCAAATCGGGGACTGTACGTACCCGGCCTTGATTGGGGCTATGGCACTTTTGCGACTATCGGCGTTCTTGCCGCATGTGGTGCAATTGCTTACGGCATCTGGACCCGCATCCACGGTGGAAAACTTAAACGGCTGGGCTTGATTGCGGCTGCAATTATCGCAGTTATGGCGATCTGTGGCCTGATTTTCGGCGCACCCTTTAGCCTGAACATTCCGGTTCGTCGTGGTTTCGGCTTTACGGGTGGGGCTGTCCTTGCCCCCGAATTGATCGTGATGTGTGCGGCAGTCACTGTGTATTTCTCCGCGCACTGCGCCGAGGTCATTCGCGGTGCCATCATCGCCGTACCAAAAGGTCAAGCCGAAGCTGCCATGGCCCTTGGTGCCAAGCGGCGATTGGTGATGATGGAGGTGGTGATTCCGCAAGCCCTTCGCGCCATCGTGCCTCCCATGACATCCAACTACATCAATATCTTGAAGGCAGCGGCCCTTGGCACAGCGATCGGCTTCCTTGATGTCATGGGGACCACCGGTGGCAGCTCCCTGAACATTACCGGGCAAGCTATCGAATGTATCATGATCGTAATGCTGACCTACATGGTTCTGAACCTGTGCCTGTCGGCAATCATGGGCCGCGTCAACAAAGCCGTACAAATCAAGGAACGCTAATCATGGAAAAGACTATGACTTCCGGTAAACCCGTTCCTGCCCGTGAACTGACCCGGTCACGGTTGTCCGCAAAAGGCTGCGTCAAATGGCTGCGCGACAACTTGTTTCAGGATTGGCTGAACTCGACGATCACCGCGACCCTGATGCTGATACTGGCGTGGCAAATTCCGCAAGCCTTGGATTGGCTTGTGTTTTCCGCCGTGTTCGACGGCAACCAGCGGTCTGATTGCGTAACCGGGGCGGCATGCTGGATTCCGGTGAAGGATTACTTCCACTATTTTGTCTATGGCCCCTACCCGGTTGAAGAAGAATGGCGCGTCAATACCGCCTTTATCCTTGGGGTTCTGGCGTTTCCTCTTTTGTTTACGCGCAAACTTCCGCGGTCATTGACTCTGATCTATGTTGCGCTTCTCCCCGTTGCGCTGTGGTTGTTGTTGAAAGGTGGCGGCATCCTTGAAGAAATGCCGTCCACCATGTTCGGCGGCTTGATGCTGACGTTCTTCTTGGGTGCCATTGCCATGTGCCTGTCCTTGCCTGTGGCGATTGTTCTGGCACTGGGGCGGCAATCCAAGTTGCCGGTTATCCGTTGGATTTGCACAACCTATATCGAATTTGTCCGGGCGGTTCCGCTGTTGACGTTTATTTTCATGGCATCCCTGATGTTGCAGATTTTCCTGCCGGAAGGTGCCAATGTGGATAAGCTTCTGCGGATTTTGGCAGTGATGGTGTTTGTATCCGCCGCCTATAAGGCTGAAATCCTGCGTGGCGCCATTCAAGCCCTGCCACAAGGCCAGTTTGAAGCGGCCTATGCCATGGGCTGTGGGTATTGGAAGACCATCTTCTTTATCATCATGCCGCAAGCGTTGCGGAATTCAGTTCCGGCACTGATTACCAACTTTATCGGGCTGTTCAAGGAGACAACCTTGGTCATGATCGTCGGTATTCTTGAATTGGTTGGCGTGGTGCGCGCTGCCTTTCAGGAGCCGGAATGGATCGGCCTTGATACGGAATCCCATCTGGTGATTTCGTTCGTCTTCTTTATCATCTGTTTTTCTATCTCCCAGTATGGCGCTTTCCTTGAACGTGGAATCGCGTCGTCGCGTCACTAAGTCCAAAGGTATCTGTGATGACTGACTCTCCGATTATTTCCCTGAAAGACGTCAACAAGTGGTTTGGACAATTCCACGTCCTGCGCGACATTAATTTGGATGTTGCTGTCGGGGAAAGGGTTGTGGTGTGCGGCCCTTCCGGTTCTGGTAAATCCACCTTGATCCGCTGTATCAACAATTTGGAACAACACAATCAGGGCACAATCACTGTCGATGGCATTGTACTGTCCGAAGACCTGAAAGACATTGAATCCGTGCGTAAAACCGCCGGAATGGTGTTTCAGCAATTCAATCTTTTTCCACACATGACCGTTTTGGATAACTGCACGTTCGGGCTGCGCCGGGTCATGGGGGTATCAAAAGCCAAAGCCGAAGCAAAAGCCATGGAACTTTTGGACCGGGTGCATATTGCCAATCAGGCACAAAAATTTCCGGGGCAAATGTCCGGCGGTCAGCAACAGCGTGTTGCCATCGCCCGCGCCCTGACCATGGAACCGAAAGTCATGCTGTTTGACGAACCGACATCCGCCCTTGACCCGGAAATGATTTCCGAAGTTCTGGACGTGATGAAAGAACTGGCAAAGGATGGCATGACCATGATCTGTGTCACCCACGAAATGGGCTTTGCCCGTGAAGTGGCTGATCGCGTGGTGTTCATGGAGGAAGGCAGCATTATTGAATCTGCTGATCCGCATACGTTCTTTGATGCACCGACAACCGAACGTGCCCAACGGTTTCTGGACCAGATTCTGCATCACTAAGGCTCACTGCAGCCATCCCGCAAAAAACCGCCCATATGCAATGGGCGGTTTTTTTCATGCTAGAACTGGCAGACCTGCACACCGCCACCTTTCGGCAGATGTTGTAATGTCCGTACGCGCATGCCCGGAAATACGGTGTGTTTTAATTCGTTCAAAACGTAGCGTCCGTGTCCATAGGGGGCAATCAAATCCACCAACCACGGCGTATTGCCACAGCGCCATTCTTCGGCTGACAGACGCATATCACCACCACATAAACGCGCATCAACATCCGCATTAACGAATGCCCAACTGGCATAGCCAATTGGATGACCAGAACGTTCCACAATACGATATTGCTGGACTTCCAAGGCCGGAAGAATCAATCGGCGCAAATCACCGATAGATAGCGCGGCATGGCTGGCGGAATTGATCATCAGGCCCACGGCTTTTCCGAAAGCCTCCAACAGGTCTGTGTTTTGCGTATTGGAAATATCCCGTTTTGTTCCATCGGGATACCGAAGTCGCTTAACCAAGTGAGACTTGGGTGCATGCGACTGATTGGCCATAAAGTTCACGGTCAAAGCTCCATTTAACTCGACCGATGCCCCTATTCACCGATACTCCTGCCTGTTTGCGATTAAGCGCCAAGATTATTGTTATATTGTTTCATTCATTCACTTGTAACACAAACCCGGCATCGCAGAAAAGCGAATACCGGGCCTGAATAACCAAAAATTTGTCGGATGGCTTTATGGCTCCATCATGTGCTGGTACTTGGCAAAGTCATTTTGCATCTCACGAAATACCTTATATTTCTGCTCGTGGAAGTCTTGGATCGCGCCAGTTCTGGGGGAAATAACCATTCCGTCCCCACTCATATGAGCCATCGCTGCCGCAAGATCGGCATAGGCCTCGGCGGCAACCGCACCCAGCATGGCGGAGCCCAACAGTACCGGTTCAGCTTGTTCCGGCACCAGCACCTTACAGCCAGTTGCATCACTTAACTCACGCAAGAACAGATGATTCTTCGCCAAACCACCACTTACGACCATAATAGACACCGGGACGCCTTGTGCCCGCATTTCTTCCAGAATATGGCGTGTGCCATAGGACAACGCCTGTAGCGTCGCCAGATAGTCCAATGCCAGATCATCCAATCCAACTGCCAACGTTAGGCCAGAAATAGCCCCCTTACGGGAGGGATCTGCCAACGGTGCCCGGTTGCCGTGGAAGTCTGGCTGAACATGCCGATGCGCCGTCAACAGTGCGGTTTCCTGAGCCATACCTGATAGCACGGCTTCAAGAACCGCATAAATTGACTGGCCTTCAGCCTGTGCCCTTTGGTCTAGCTCCGCAGATGCACCATGACGAGCGATCACGGCATCAATTAAGGCTCCGGCTGCGGATTGCCCACCTTCCAATGCCCACCATTCAGGCATCAACACAGAGTAATATGGCCCCCAGACACCGGGGACAAAAACCGGGTCACGACTGATTGCCACATGGCAAGTTGACGTACCGGCAATGACCGCCATGCGCGTTTCGACCGCGCCTTGTTCCGGCATAACACCAAGCGTCCCCAATGCCCCGGCATAGGCATCAATGAGTGCAGAAGATACGGGTGTCCCTTCATTCAGGCCCAATTCTTTGGCTGCCTTGGCATTCAGTTTGCCGACAACGGAACCTGCGGAAACAATTCGGCGACCAACGGCAGCACACGTATCATCTGCTAAATCGTCAACGCCGATTTCAGCAAAAAAGTCCGTATCCCATCCTTCACCATGTGTTCCCTTGTGCCCAAGATAGGTCCACTTACACACGGTTGAGCACATGGAGCGCACATCGGCTCCGGTTGCCCGGTACGCCAACCAGTCCGGCAAATCCCAGAAACGTGCCGCCCGTGCCCAAGCATCCGGCAATTCACGCTTCAACCAGCGCAATTTCGGCATCTGCATTTCCGGTGAGATAATACCACCCACGTACTTCAGCGGTTCTGCCCCGGTCGCATTGATAGAAGCCGCATCCCCAGTTGCCCGGTGGTCCAGCCACATGATGATGTCTTGTTCTGCTGCGCCATCTGGGCTGATGCTAACCGGATTGCCGTCTGCGTCCTCAACCACCATGGAACATGTCGCGTCAAAGCCAATCCCGGCAATGGCATCACCACTTAGCTTTGCCGTGGCTAATGCCTCGGCAACACAATGACAAATTGCTTGCCAGATCTCAGCAGAAGACTGCTGTGCAAAGTCCGGCTGTGGCTGGAACCGGGTAATTTCACGGGAAGCAGCCGCCAGCAACACACCGGATGCGTCGAAAATCCCGGCGCGAGCACTGCCCGTCCCTACATCCACACCAAGGAAGTACTGCATGGATTTCACCCCTTTTCCAGTCGTAAACCGTTGCTATTACGCGTCCACGCGATCACAAAACGCCTTAAACTCCTCTGCATTCGCATAAGAGGTTTGGGTACCAAGACGCGTGATGGAATCCGCCGCATACCGCACAGCCATATGCAATGCATGCTCAAGGTCTTTGCTTTGGGTGTAATAATGCGCAAAGCTGCCGATGAAGGCATCGCCTGCCCCGGTGGTGTCTTTCGGTGTGACTTTCACCGGGTCAAATTTGGTTGTTGCCTCCGGCGTTACCAGCAAAGCCCCCTTCGCCCCAAGCGTCACGATGACAATCTTGATACCTTTGGCGATTAAGGACTTGGCAGCGGCTTCCGCCTGTTCAACCGTTTCTGCGGGCATACCGGACAGCATGGCTAATTCCGACTCATTGGGCACCAAGTACGTAAGGTTGGACAGTCGGGCCGGGTCCAAATCCGGGTGTGCCGGAGCCGGGTTCAACATGGTCGGAATGCCGTGGCGGGCCGCCAGTTCGATGGTGTGATATACGGTTTCCAACGGAACTTCCAACTGCATCACCACAAGCTCGCAAGCTTTGATGTCGTCCTCAGCCAAGTCCACCTGATCCGGGGTCAAGCACTGGTTCGCCCCTTTGATAATCAGGATGCTGTTTTCTCCGCTTTCTTCCACAAAAATTGGTGCAACACCGGAAGGCATATCCTTCACTTTGACCACATGGCGGGTATCAACCCCCATGGTTTCAAAGTTGCGAATGGTGTTATCGGCAAAGATATCATCACCCACGCGGGTCACCATCATCACATCACCGCCAAGGCGTGCGGCAGCCACTGCCTGATTGGCACCTTTGCCGCCACACCCCATTTTAAAGGTCGGGGCTTCAAGGGTTTCCCCCGGACCGGGCATGCGATCGACATAAGTGATCAGGTCCACCATGTTGCTACCGACAACAGCAATTTTTCCAGACATATTTCATCCCCCGACAGGCAGTGTCCAACTCAGTTAATCAAGGCTTACAAACTGCGAATATGGTTTTCCGCGGCTTCAGCCTCTGCCTTGGTCATATAGCCAAGGCGCACTTTGAATTCCGCAGTTTGACCGCTGGCAAGGCTGCGTACGTTGCCTTTGGCTTTTTCTGCCAAGTAACCTTCCGGCTCACAGGTCGAAGGCAAGGCAAAGGCAGCAACCTTTTGGTCATCATTGACCAAAATCCAGCGTACGGTCTTAGTAAAATCATTTAAATTGTAGCCGATATGGAAGCCATCCCCTTCGCGTCGCCGCATCAAGGACGCAGTATTGCCTTCCGCATCTGCTGCCAACCCGCGAATGTACAGAACCTGTTCCGGGTTATAGCGTTGAGGCTCATCCAAAACTTCCAGACCAGATGGATCTTTCGCCAACTGTTCAATGAAGCCAAGGTAATCCGGGGTGGTTTGCACATGTCCCGGCACCGCCGTTCGCACCACGGTTTGCTCCGGCGAAAACGGCGCGGGCTGAACAATTCGTGCCCCTTCGTAATAGGCAAAGTTTACATGGCACATGTACATCAGGTCCATGGCTGAACCGGACAGGTTCTCCACATTCATGATCATATCAAATACGGTCGCTTGCGGACGCAGAACAATCCGGGGCCGTGCCATGTAATGCGCACCAAAACCCATGACATATTCATAACATCCAGTCAGAGCCATATACGGCCCGTCTTCGTCTTCACCGCACTCGATCCCTGCCGTATCCATCCGCGCGGTTGGCATTTCCCCGTGTAGCGGATGATCATCATCCGGCGACGGACAGCCATTGCGCAACAGACCGGAATGGAAAGCAAAACAGCCATAGGTTCCAACAATGGATTCCGCGTAACGCGGCATGGAAAACATGTTGGTCATGGTCAGATCGACACCATCAAACACAGCATCCCAGACCATTTGCCCATAAAACGGCAGAACCACAAGATAGCCGCGTGCGTTGCTTAGGCGCAGGGCTTCGATACCACTGTCATAACGAAACACGCTTGCGGTCATGTCTGCATAACTGGCAAGGACCTTTTCCTTGTCGGTAAAGACTGATTTTTGAAGATTAAGACTGACAGGCTTCATCTCTCTATCCCCTTGCCATTTTGAATACATGTTGGAAAACCATTTGTTTCCCAACATGGCACACGGTGTGACGGTTTCTCCGGTTATTTTGACTGGTTGCGATAGGCATTGATGGCAATGACCAACAACAGGAACGCACCCCAAATAAAATCAATCAAGTGATTGCTGAACCGCAGGATTTGGAAACCACTGGACAGCAACATCAAGGCAACCACGGCAATGGATACACCTGCAACGGAGCCTTTGCCTCCTGCCGGGTTGGTCCCGCCAAGCACAGAGATCAATACCGCCTGCAGCAGATAAGAATTCCCGTAATCAGATTTTGCCGCATTGGTCCGACCGGACAGGATAATCCCGGCAATGCTGGCAAGAACCCCAGTCATGATGTAGCTGTAAAAAATCATCCGGTTCTTCTTCAGACCGGCAAACACAGCAGCTTTCGGATTGGTCCCGATCAGCATCAAGTTGACACCAACTGTAGTCCGGGTCAGCAGGAAGGTCACTCCGCCAGCAACAAGGGCAAACAGCACAAACGGCATGGCAATGCCCATAATTTTGCCATTTCCAAGGAAGTTCCAAACCTCAGGGAAGCCAACGATTGCCGGACCTCCGGTCAGGACCAGACACAACCCGATAAAGACCTGCCCGGTCCCCAACGTCGCCAAAATCGGCGTAATATTGAGTTTGGCAATCAAAAAGCCATTCAACGCCCCAGCGGCAACACCAACCAGCAAGGCAATCCCGATACCAACCAAGACAACCATGCCCCCGGCATCCATGCCAAGATCTCGGGTTACATAGTGGAAAAACACCCCGGCCAGAATCCCGGATAAATTCGCAACCCCGACAACAGACAAGTCAATGCCTCCGGTCAGCATGGCAATCATCATGGCGATGGACAGCAAACCAAGTTCCGGGAATAGGTAGGTGATGGATTCAAAGTTGTAATAGCGCAGGAATTTATCCGGGCTGAGCAGCGTCATCACCACAAAAATCAGGAACGTCATGGCGATGAGCTGGACAATGTTGTTTTCGCGGTTGATCAGCGCGCGCATGTCAAAATTGGGTTTCATCTTTACGTTCCTTACACAGTACGTTTGCGGTCACGCCAGACCGTCAGGGCTGTCGCAATCACAATCACGATACCGACAACCACCCGCTGCCAAGTGGTTTCAACTTTCATGATGATTAGGCTGTTTTTCACCATCACCAACATGAACACACCCAACATGGTGCCAAGGACGGAGCCCCTGCCGCCGAAGATACTGGCACCGCCAAGTACCACCGCCGCAATCACATCAAGTTCCAACCCAACGAAATCCCGCGGGTTTGCCAGCCAGATCATGCCACTGTGCAACAAGCCTGCAAAACCGGCGAGTAATCCAGCAAAACCATAGACAAAGAAAATCGTCTTACGGGTGTCAAATCCAACCCGTTTGGCGGCTTCAGGATCACCGCCATAAGCATACACGCTGCGTCCGATCATGGTGTATCGCAGGATCATATGAACCAGAATGGCAAGGCCCAGATAAATCAACACCATCGCCGTCAGGCCAAAACGGGTACCATCCGGGTTGGTCATGGAGATGACCTCGGTTTTGGCAAAATCAATCAGGCTGTCCGGCATCTTATTGATGTTGATCATGCTGGTACCGACAACACCAAGCAAAAACCCGCGAACCACACTGCCCGTGCCCAAAGTCACAATCAGCGGGATCATCTTGAACCTGTGGACAAAAAACGCGTTCAGGAAGCCAAACAGCAGCCCCATGGTTGCGGCAGCAAGAAACGGCAACACCACTCCGTCATAGCTGAAATAGACCATCCCCTTGACGGTCAAATACATGGCAGCCACGGCAAAGGCCGGGAATGACACATCAATGCCGCCGGAAATCATAATCATCAACACGCCCAACGCCATAATGCCGATAATGACATTGCTGCGCATCAGGCTGAACAGGTTGTCCAACTGCCAAAAGGCCGGGTTGATCAATCCAATCACAATCATCGCCACAAGAAGAATGGCCGCGATCACGAATTCTGATTTTTTGAAAATACTCATGGCCACGTCCTTACGTATACGACTTCAACATGTCGCTGATGACATGTTCATCGATTGCATCCCCTTCTAACTCGTCCACGAACCGCCCCCGGTGCATCAACACCACGCGGTTACAGTTCTGTGCCAATTCCAGCACATCGTCAGAAATCATCAGGACAGACAGACCATGAGCTTCAACCAACTCACGGATTTTTTTATGAATTTCAGCCTTCGACCCCACATCCACACCGACGGTCGGACCGTTAAGGATCAGCACCCGAGCATTGGTCAGCAGCCAACGGCCCAGAACCACCCGTTGCTGATTGCCACCGGATAATTCGCCCACATGTTTTTCAGCAGTCGGCGTGGCAATTTGCATGGCTGCAATCGTGTCATCAGCCACGGCGTCCGCTTTATTCAGGTCAATCAAGCCGCCCTTTGCCAAAGAGTCCAAAGAGGTCGCAATGATGTTTCGCTTGATGGATTGGGTATGGAACAAGCCCTCGGTCAAACGATCTTCAGGCACATAGGCAATGCCCTGCTCGATTGCGGTCTGCACATCATTCAGGACGACTGCCTCACCATCCAGAAGGACATCACCGCTTTGGGCCGGCATCATACCGAACAATGACAACGCAAACTCTGTGCGCCCCGAACCAAGCAAACCGGAAATACCGACGATTTCACCGGGCTGAATACTCAGGTTCAATTTTTCGAAATGGCCCGACACTGTCAGGTCTTTCAGTTCCAACCGTGGGACCACACCTTCTGCCTTAGGTTTGCGATATGGAGCAACGTTAATATCCTGCCCGGTCATGTGCCGGATGACCAAGGCCTCCGTAAAGTCAGAGGTCGGCCCCTCGGTGATTTTCTTGCCATTGCGAATAACGGTCAGACGCTCTGAAATTTCCAGCATCTCACGCATTTTGTGACTGACAAACAAAATGGCGATACCCCGACTTTGGATATCGCGAACAATACGGAACAGGGTTTCGACTTCCTTACCGGTCAGCGCAGTTGTCGGCTCATCCATAATGATAAGCTTGGCGTCTGACATCAGCGCCCGCGCAATCGCAACCAACTGTTTGCTGGATGTGGGCAGACTGCCGACTTCGGCATCAAGGTCCAAACTGACACCCAACCGATCAATGGCGGCCTGTGCGGTTTTGCGTACCTCTTGCCAATTCACAAATTTCTGCTTGGCTCGCAACTGGTTATTCAGGGCCAGGTTTTCTGCGACCGTCAAATTTCCAAACAGGGAAAAATCCTGATAAATCACTTGAATAGCGCGCTTTACCGAACCAATCGGGGTCAGGTTTTTGACCACTTCGCCATCGATCACGATCTCGCCACATGTGGGCTGATAAACACCGGAGATAATCTTGATAAGGGTTGATTTCCCCGAACCGTTTTCCCCGGCAAGACAATGGATCTCCCCCTTGTTAATGGTCAAGGAGACATCATCCAATGCACGTAAACCGGAGAACTGCTTCCCGATGTTACGAAGTTCAATAAACGCTTCAGACATGTTTAAACCAGACAGCTGAAAGTGTGTAATAGAAACGGGTGACGGAGCAGCACATCTCTGTGCTGCCCCCATTGTGTACGATCACCAAAGACCACAGACCGAATTAGAAATTGTATTCGTCCATGTTGTCTTTGGTTACGCCGACCCAACCGGCACCGTACAGAAGGTTATCTTGACCTTCTTTCGGTGCGATCAGATCCGTGTAGCCCGGCAGACCAAGGTTCAGACCAGCCTTGATTTCCGCATCGCGTTTTTCCAATGCCATAACCGCAATAATGTTCATGGCGTAACCAGCAACAGCCGGGTCCCAGAATTGGATGTATTGAATGTCACCATTGGCGATGTATTCACCTGCAACGGAAACCAAACCCGTACCGGCAAAGAACAGCTTGTCTTTCAGACCGCGTTCAGCGATCAAACGACCCGCACCAGCAGAAGTCGGCATCGGACCACCGACGATCCCTTTCAGATCAGGATACGTGGTCAACACTTCTTTCAGCTTGTTGTAATCGGTGTTGGCATCGTCATAGGTTTCCAGACGTTTGGACACCACTTCCATTTTCGGGAAGTGTTTCTTTTGATAAGCGACTGCACCGTCGATCCATTCGTTTTGGGATTTCGAGGTCAAGCTGCCGACCGTGGTCACATACTTGCCTTCACCACCCATATAACCACCCAAAACTTCCATCAGTTTTGCGCCATAAGCGTGGTTATCAAAGGCTTCCAAAATGTAGTCAGCGTTTTTGATGTTGGATGCTTCGTGGGCAACCACAACGATGCCACGATCACGTGCTTTTTTCAGGACCGGTTCAACGGCTTCAACAGAAAACGGCACGATGGCGATTGCATCAACACCTTGGGCAATCAGATTTTCAATGATTTGAACCTGTGCTGCCGCATCGGCTTGGCTCGGGCCAAGCATCCAAGTGTCATGACCTGTTTCTTCAGCAAACTGGTCCACACCATCACGCATACGGTCAAACCAGGCAATGCCGTCAACCTTTACCACCGTTGCAATGGTGTACTCTTTTTTGGTTTCACTTTTCAAAATGTCCTTGCGAACATTTGTGGTGTCCACCGGGCCATCTCCGGCCAAGGCCGGGGTCGCAAACAACGCCGCAGCCATGAAAAGTGACGAAAACAGAGACTTCATGAATTCCTCCTTTGGAAAGTATCCTTATTGGTCTGGTTTCTAAAAAACGACACGACTGGATGCCAAATGCATCGCTCAGCCAGCAATAATCGTAATACCGGCGCTGGCCCCGATGCGGCTGGCTCCGGCTTCAAGCATGTTGACCGCATCCACATAGGTTTTCACCCCACCGGATGCCTTGACCCCGATATCGGGACCAACTGTTCGGCGCATCAAAGCCACATCGTCCGTGGTCGCGCCGCCGCCCATGAAGCCTGTGGATGTTTTGACAAAATCCGCACCTGCTTCTTTTGCCAATCGAGAAGCCGTTTCTTTTTCTTCATCCGTCAGGAGGCAGGCCTCAATAATCACCTTTAAAAGCGCAGAGCCACACGCAGCCTTTACGGCCCGTATGTCTTCGCGAACGTAGCTTTCATCGCCTTGCTTCAGGTGCCCGACAGAGATCACCATATCCACTTCCTGAGCCCCTTGAGACACAACCCAGCGAGCTTCATTGCATTTCAGTTCAGTCGGGATCGCGCCAAGCGGAAAACCGATAACCGAACAGGTTTTAACCGAACTACCGGACAACAACCGCGCAACCTGCGGAATATGGATGGGATTCACACAAACGGAACAAAACCCATGCTCGATGGCTTCGGCACACATGCGGGCAATATCAGCTTCCGTCGCCTGTGGGGCCAGCAGCGTGTGGTCAATAATTTGCGCCAAATCAACCGATGATGACAGTGTCCCCAAACTCGACATTGCTTAAAACTCCCTACACATCCGCCATAATCATTCGGCAATGTGAAAAATTTTCCTTCAAATGTCACGATTGCGACATTTTTCTGTTAATATAATCACACATTGACGGAAACAGTGTCAATTTGTAAAACTATAGATGTATCAATCCGCAGGTGAATTTTAGCACATTTGACAGCTACAAGTTGATCAAGCACAACCTGCAGGAAGCGCACCACACCCTGCAAGAGAACCCTTAAGGCAAAGCACAAACAAAAATTATGAAAAGCCGCAGACAAACTCGACTGGACAGACTTGCCGATGCCCTTGGCGTCGGACGCTCGCTGCATTTACGTGAAGCTGCTGCCTTACTTGGGGTATCTGCCATGACCGTTCGCCGCGACGTCGCCAGCAGCGAAGGACGGTTTCACTATCTCGGCGGCTATATCATTGCGGAAGAAGCATCTTCATCCAGTCTGGATTATTTTCTGCACCGTGAAGCATTCACAAACATTGAAGGCAAGAAAGAAGCGTGCCGCAACGCGCTCACGTGCATTGACGACAAAGACGTAATCTTTATCGACTGCGGCACCACATTGCCATTTTTGGCGCAAATCCTGCCGGATAACCTATCCCTGACCGTAATTTGCTATTCAATCAACATTGCTGAGATTGTCTGCAAACGCCCGAACCTTAAGGTCATCATGCTGGGCGGTGAATATCATCCCGCATCCGCCTCATTTTCCAGCGAAGAAGCCCAAACAATGCTGGGGACCATGGGGATCAACAAGGCGTTTATCTCTGCCGGGGGGTTGCATTTCCAGAATGGCTTAAGCTGTTCCAACTTTCACGAAGTCAGGCTGAAGCAAATAGCCATGACCCGTGCGTTGTCTCGGATTGTGGTTATGGACTCCACCAAATTCGATAAAGTTAAGGCTGCCAGCTTCGCCGGACCGAGTGATTTCGACGAAATAGCCACAGATTCCGGCATACTGGAAAAACACAGGTCAGCCCTGAAAGACCTGAACATCATTTTGCACGCCTGACAAACTGCCATCAATGAAACACCCGCCCAATAAAAAGGGCACCACAACGTTGCGGTGCCCCTCTTCCGTGATTATCGGGAACAATCACGAATACGGGATGAAGGTCACAATTCCGGGCAGGAACCAGATCAGGGCCGCAGCACAAACCATAATCAAGGCAAATGGCAGTGCCCCTTTGATCACCTCTTCAATTTGGGCATTCCCGACCGCCTGAATAACAAACAGATTAAGCCCAACAGGCGGCGTAATCAGTGCGGCTTCGATCAAGACGACAAAGAAAATGCCAAACCAAATCGGATCAATATTCATGGAAATGACCGATGACAGCAAGACAGGCACCATAATCAAAAGCATGCTGAGGGATTCCATGAAAAAGCCCATCAGAATCAGCACACCGGCAACCGCCAAAATGAACAAGCCTTGGTCCGTGATGGTTTCGGTCAAGAACTGACTGATGTTCTGCGGCACCATGTATAGCGTAATGGCGTAAGAGAACACTTTTGCCCCAGCGACGATCAACAAAATCATCACAGTGGTCTTAAAGGAACTTTCCACAGCTTCTTTCAGGCGCGCCCACGTCATACGTTTCATGGCGACTGTCATCAGCAGTGCAAAAACAAACCCCAGCCCAGCACTCTCCGATGGGGTTGCGATCCCCGCATAAATTGAACCAACAATCACAATCGCCAACATCACCGTTGGCAATGCCTTCAATGTTGTTTGCATGCGTTCCTGAAATGATGCCTTTGCACAGGGGGTATAACCACCCTTCCATTTGGAATAGGCAATGGCATAGATGATGAAAATCAAAGACAGCAACAGCCCCGGACCGACACCCGCCAGAAACAGGGTGGAAATCGATGATTCCGTAATGATGCCATACACAATCAACGGAATGGATGGCGGGATCAAAATCCCGAGAGTGCCACCAGCCGCCAACAGTCCAAAAACAAACGACCGTTCATAGCCACGTTTGGTCATTTCTGGAATGGCAACGGTGCCAACAGTCGCTGCCGTTGCCACGGACGATCCACAAATGGCAGAAAAAAACGTACAGCTGACAATGGTTGCCACACCCAGCCCACCGGGCCAATGCCCAACCCAGCTTTGCACCGCAGCATACAGGTCTTTGCCAACACCTGCCCGCAACAACACATTGGACAGCAACAGGAACATCGGCACTGCCAACAATTCAAAACTATCAATGGCACCAAACAAACGCTGCGGCACGGATACCAGCGGGAACCCCTTACAAAACAGCAGGATAACACCAAGCCCGCCCAAAGCAATTGCAACAGGCGTCCGCAGGAGCAACAACCCAACCAAGGCAGTCAGAATAATCAGGACTTCCATCATTCCGCCCCTTCAAGAATGTCTCGGTTGCAATGACCAATGGTCCAAACCCGCCACAGCTCGACAATCCCCTGCAAGGACATCAATGCAAAACCGCACCAGATGGATGCGTGGGTAATAGCCTTGGGAACAGCCAAATAAGTATCGGTCGTATGCCCCGCCAAGGTGCTTTTCCACCACAGTTGATAGCCGAAATACGCAGCGGTCAGGGCAAATATCAAAAGCATAACAATCGCAACGGTTTCAGCCAATTTGCGCGAAAGCGAATTCGGTGATTTGAACATGACCTCGATGGTGACCATGCCATGGGTTTTGATCAGGTATCCACCGCCAAGATACGTCCCCCAGACCAGAAGAATGCGGCAGATTTCATCCACCCACACCGTCGGCGAAGTAAACAGATACCGCATAATCACTTCATAAGAGATAAAGAACCCGACCATAAACATCAGCCAAGCACAGAGCTTTCCTGACATCATGGACATACTATCCACAAGTTTTGCAAACTTGTGCATGTGAGCCTCCGTCCATTAAGGAATTTAACAAGCACGGCAGGCCGGCATGTAACATACCGGCTTACCTGCTCTAAAATTTGAGGATTAAAGTGCGTTTGCAGCATCCACAATGGCTTTTGCAGACGGTCCAACCTCTTGGATAAAGCGGTCGGCAACAGACTTGGTTGCAGCTTTATATTGCGCACGCTGTTCAGGGGTCAGGTCAACCACCGTCATTTTATCGCGTGCAAACTCAACAATTTCTGCTTCCTCGGTAAAGATCTTATCTCGGAGGTCTTTCTCAACGACTTTTGCCGCATCCATAACGATGGCTTGCTGGTCTTTGGTCAACCCGTTAAAGAATTCGTTGTTCATCACTGCGACAAATTCAATGGCGAAATCATAGCTCATGGTCATGTGGTTCATGACTTCATAAAGCTTACGACTTTTCACAGCCGACACCCCGGTCATACCGACATCAACAGCCCCCTGCTGATAAGCCAAGAACTGTTTGGAACCGGACATCAAAGTCGGTGCTCCGCCCAGGCTTTCGACAGTCCAGCCCAAAATTTTGCCGTATGTCCGAACTTTTTTGCCTTTAAAGTCCTCAGGAGAACTGAGGCCCGCATCATGGGACAGATAAACGTTGCGTCCATATGCCTGCCACCACAGAACTTTCCCCCCGGTTTCTGCCAAAATCTTATCATCCACAATTTTGCGAATGTCAGAGTTTGGTGCCGTCGCAGCGCGCAACTTGGCCTCAGAATCCAACAAGAACGGCAAGTTGATAAATTCAACTTCCGGCACCGCCCCGGCATAGCGACCAAGGAAGACTGAGCCAGCTTCGATGGCTCCACTGCCGACAGCCTCGGGCACTTGTTTGTCTTTATACAATTGCGCAGATGGGAAGAGTTGCACCTTCAACTCGCCGCCTGATTTTTCCTCAACAATTTTCTTGAACGCGAGCCAGTTTTGACCAAGGGAGTGCTTTTCCGGCAACTGCAAAGTGACGCGAATAGTCGTCTCAGCTAACGCAAGCGAGGACGTTGCCATCATGGTCAGACCCAATGCGGCAAAAACAAACGATTTTTTCATGAAAAGCTCCCGAATGACTCAATATCATATTTACGACACTCTATAGGAAAATTTCAATTAGCTGTCAATCCGCGAAACATACATGCTAAATTTACAAGCTAAAGAAATACATTTTTATCTTACCCGACACCATGCACACTCCACACGAAAGCCACGCGAACCAACCGAATGAAGAAATTGTTTTATTTTTGCCCGTATGACTGCAAGACTCTTGTTTCGTGGGATGTGCGAATATAAATTCCTGCCCAAATTCACAGTTTACCTGCGGAGGCTCCCACCTTTGCTTGTTACAGACAGAACGGGACATCACACAATGTCATTTCCACGATCCATAGGCTTTACTGTTGGCGCAGTCTTACTGGCTATTGCCATTGCTCCTCAGGCCAATGCAGCCCCACCGATCAAAACCCTGAACGCGCCCGGCTGCAAATGGATTGGAACCCGTGTTGTCCAATCACTGGTTCGTGACGATATCATTGCCGCCAACGAGTACAATGACATGTACAAGACCATGGCCTGCCCAGCCAAAGACTTGATCTTGGCATTTTCCTGCACCGTGAAAGGCATCAGCCCGCCAGAAGACTCACAAACCACAAACCAACCCACTGCGAAGGCTCCTGCCGCTGAAACGCCTGAAGATTACAAGCCATCAATCACCGATGGCATGCCACGGGTTGACAAAGCCAAGGCATCGAAACAAATCATCGACGCATGTTGGGACGACCCAAGATAAATTAGTCGGCAGCCCCACCTAACTGCCTTCAACACCCTTTATTTATGTTGTGCGCCCTGTGTTAAAATCCACGCTTAAACTCAACATCCTGATTGCGGCTATCTTGGCTGGAATTCTGCACGCCGGTGCATGGTTCCTTATTAATCAGCCCGTGACGCCGCCGCCGATTACACAGGCTCTAGCGTCGGTTTCCTACACCCCTGCATCGCCAGATGAAATTGCAACTTCATTGAATGATGAGGCGCGCGAAAAGATTCGAAAAGACATAGAAACCATTGCCTCGGTTTCTTCTGCAGTTCGGCTGTATGCTTCCGATGACTGGAACGCGGAAGTGCTGAGAACAGCGTCAAAATTTGATATGTCTGTCACTGCGGGGACATGGCTAACAAGCAGCCCAACCGCCAATAACGTTGAGATAAACCGGACGCTGCAACTGGTTTCCCAAAACCCGAACATCCGCTCCGTCGTTATCGGCAATGAAACGCTTTTGCGTAAGGAATTAAAACCTGACGAGCTGATTCATTACCTGCGCATAGCCCGAAGGGCGATCCGCCAACCTGTATCCACAGGTGAGACTTGGGATATCTGGCTGAAACACCCTGAATTGGTTCGGGAAGTTGATTTCATTGCCGCGCATATCCTGCCCTATTGGGAGGGGATTGAAGCCGACAAAGCCGTTGAGTATGCCATTGATCGTTACAATGCCTTACGCGCGGCCTATCCCGGTAAAAAAGTTCTGATTGCCGAGTTCGGCTGGCCGAGCCGTGGGTATAACCGCAAGGCGGCAGACACAGGCCCACTCATCCAGGGTGACATCCTTCGAAAATTTGTTAACGAGGCATCAAACCGCGACATTCCCTTCAACTTGATTGAGGCCTATGACCAACCATGGAAAGTCAACGAAGGAAGCGTCGGAGCCTATTGGGGGCTGTTTGATACGGACAGAAACCTGAAATTCCCGATGCGCGGCATGATTGAAGAAGAAATGTTCTACCTACGCATGGGGCTGGCTGTTGCAATTGGTACTGTCATAACAATCCTTGGATTGTGCTGGTTTTACCCCACATTTTTGCATGCCCTTGGGTTTTCCATTGCTGCCAATACGTTGTCCGCAGGCGTTGCAATGGCGGCACTGTATCCGGTTGAAAACTATCTGAACCCCGGTTCGGCCTTCGCGTGGGGGATTGGTTTCCTGTTAATGTTCCCATTAACAGCCATGACCCTTGTCAAAATTCATGAGGTTGCCGAAGTCACCCTTGGGCATCGCCCGACACGACTGATCCGCCCGCCCGTTCCGGGGGCGCAGAACTACCCTCTTCCCAAGGTTTCAATCCACATCCCTGCATATCGCGAACAGCCAGATATGCTTAAGAAAACACTGGATTCCGTTGCAGCTCTGGACTACCCGAATTTTGAAGTCTTGGTGGTTATCAACAACACACCCGATGAAGCTTTCTGGCGTCCGATTGAAGACCATTGCCGTAAACTTGGACCACATTTCAAATTCATTAACCTGCTTCAGGTTTCTGGTTTTAAAGCCGGGGCATTGAATATGGCGATGGCTGAAATGGCTGATGACGCCGAGATCATTGCCTTGCTTGATGCGGATTACATCGTCTCTCCCGATTGGTTAAAAGATCTTGTACCAGTCTTCGCCAATCCCAAGGTTGCCTTGGTGCAAGCCCCACAAGACCACAGAGACGGCGACGAAAGCGCCCTTAAGGCAGTCATGGATGCAGAATATGCTGGTTTCTTTGACATTGGCATGGTTCAGCGAAACGAACAAAATGCAGCCATTGCTCATGGCACCATGCTCTTAATCCGACGTTCTGCATTTGATGAAGTCGATCGCTGGAACACAGACACCATCACCGAAGACACAGAATTGGGGCTGCGCCTATACGAAGCCGGGTACGAGACACAATACACAAACAAACGCTACGGCTGGGGATTACTGCCCGATACATTCCTTGCATTTAAAACCCAACGCCACAGATGGGCGGTTGGAGCCATGCAAATTATTCGCAAGCACTGGCGGCACATGCGCCCATCATCCGCGACGTTAACCCGACATCAGAAAATGCAGTTCGTCATAGGGTGGAGCTATTGGTTATCCGATGCATTCGGTGTCGCGGCGGCTTACCTCAACTTGCTTTGGGTGCCGATGATTATCTTTGTCGGCGTCATGATCCCCATGCTGCCATTTACTTTGCCAATTCTGGTGGCTTTTGCTGTCAACCTGCTGCACTGCATGATGCTTTACGGCGTGCGTGTCCGCATTCCCTTCATGCGGATTGTGGGGGCAGCCCTTGCGGCTATGAGTTTGCAAATGACCGTCGCCAAAGCAATTTACGAAGGCTTTACGGACAGAAAAATTGGCTTCAAAAGAACCGAAAAAGGCGGACTGGCCCATCGCGGGAAGCAGTTCTCGGCTCGTGCCGAATTGCTCACGGGATTGGTACTGGTCCTCGGCGGAAGTGCGTTGATTTCATACAATGAATCTGAAGCGATGGAGATTTACGTTTTCGCTTCCACATTGTTTGTACAAAGCCTGCCGTTCCTTGCCGCCGCCCTTGTTGCCAGTATGGAACGCAGCAGCGAATAACGGGCTACCCCACAAAACAGAATACCACGGACAAAGCTCGCAGGCTTAAGGATATCCTTAAGCCTGTGCTTACGTCTGGAGGTGCCATCACGATGACCAGTGGCCGTCTACGTCACTGGGGTTTCACGCCATAACACAGGGTTATACCTCCCCAAATAAAATGAATAAGCACCATCCACCGCCAAACGCTACAAAGTAACACTTTAAACTCAACACTGACGGAAGCGATATCAACGCGTTCAGCAAATTTGATACGACAGGACTGTCGGATGGACCCGACCTCCCCACCTTTTCACGATGGGGGCTTTCCTCTTTATGCTGAATGCAAGATATCGGAACGATTTCGGCTCGGTAAACGCTAATGACTATTAATAGTAAACAAAAACCCATGTGGGGGTAGGATGTGCTGACAACGCGGCGTGATTTTTTGTTCAACACTACTGTTGCAGCGAGTGGAGCTGGAGCCTTGGCCTCTGCCTTCCCTTTTGTAAATAGCCTGCGACCAAGTTCCGACGTGTCTGCCTTATCAAAAGTGGAAGTCGATTTATCCCCAATCATGGTGGGGCAAGGAATCACCGTAAAGTGGCAGGGAAAGCCCGTTTTTATACGGCGCCGAACTCCTGCAGAAATCCAATCTGTTAATACTGCTGACTTCAATTCGTTACGTGACCCACAGACGGATGCAGAACGCGTTCAACGAGAAGAATGGATCGTCCTGATTGGACTATGTTCACATCTTGGCTGTGTACCCAGCGGGCAAAGCCCCACTGACCCACGTGGAGAGTATGGTGGGTGGTTCTGCCCATGCCATGGTTCTCACTTTGACACCTCTGGTCGTATCCGTAAGGGACCAGCACCATCGAACATGGCGGTGCCTCCGTATGAATTTCTCAGTGATACCTTGATCCGTATTGGCTGAGGCGTCCGCCATGGAGACCGTAAAAATGTCGCTACAAACCAAGAATCCCGCAAAAACCAAGGCAAAAGCAGAACGCAACCGGTCAGAACGATTACAGCGCTGGGTCGACAAACGTCTGCCGCTATTTTCTATGATGCGTGAAACGCTTTTTGACTACCCAATGCCCAAGCGTCAGACCTATTGGTGGAATTTCGGCAGCCTCATTGGCTTGATGTTGTTTGTGATGATCGCAACAGGATTGTTTCTTGCCGTACACTATACGCCCGACGCCAATGCTGCCTTTGATAGCGTTGAACACATCATGCGCGATGTGAATAATGGCTGGCTTATACGTAATGCTCATAAAAACGGCGCATCAATCCTTTTCATCCTTCTATATCTACATTTGTTCCAAACGCTGTATCGCTGTACGTACAAATCACCGAGGGAAATCCTATGGTGGCTTGGCGTTATTGCTCTAATTTTACTGATGGCAACAGCTTTTACCGGATATGTTTTGCCTTGGGGACAGATGAGCCTGTGGGCTGCAACGGTCGTTACTAATATTTTTACTGCAATTCCGTTTATCGGCGACGGTTTGGTTGAAATATTATTGGGCGGTTTCTCCGCAGACACGCCGACACTGAAACGTTTCTTTATCCTGCATTTTTTGCTGCCATTTATAGTGTTTGGGGTTTCCATTGCCCACGTATGGGCCCTACGCGTCATCAAGCGTGATAAGCCCGCCATGGGGCGTTATTTGATTCTCCATTTTCTGTTTCCATTCACAATTATTGTGATGGGATGCAGGGCTGTTTTGAATTTGCTGTCTTTCAAATCAATTGGAACAAGAGAATCAGAAAAGAATGACACAGGGCCAATCGTGCCTTTTGACCCATATTTCACGGTAAAAGGCATTGCCTGCATTTTAACAACACTTCTGGCCTTATGTATTTTGGTATTCTGGTACCCAGATATGCTTGGACACTCGACCAATTATGTACAAGCAAACCACATGCTAACCCCGCCACAAATCATGCCAGAATGGTATTTGATGCCGTTGTTCGCCATCCTGCGTGCCGCCCCGGATAAAGTTCTGGGTGCTATTGTAATATTTGGTTCGGTTTTCATTCTGTTTGCCCTCCCTTGGCTGGATCGTTCCAAAAACAACGCAAAACGAGAACGCCCATACTACAATTTACTCTTCTGGATTTTTGTCGCTGATTGCATTTTCCTTGGCTATCTGGGGTCGCGCCCCTATGACGGCATCTGGGTTCCTTTGACCGAGATCGCCACCATTTATTATTTTGCGCATTTCTTAGTGCTGTTGCCGCTTGTGACCCACTTTGAAACACGTCTTGCCCAGCCGAGAGAAATAATTTCTTGGGTTCGCAGATCAAGAAAACGCGCAAAAGCCGCGAGAAGACGGGCAAAAACCAAATACAAAAACAAATTGTCTATCATTGCTTTGATATCTGTCGTGTGCAGCAGTTCAGTCGCTCTGACTGACCCCGGACACGCGGCATCCAGCAATGACCAAACACGGGCTTGGTCATGGCAAGGTATACTCGGAACTTATGATAAAGCGCAGTTACGCCGTGGATATCAGATCTATAACCAGACATGCTCGGCATGCCATAGTATGCGCCTGCTGTCTTTCCGACACCTTAGCGGCGCCGGCTTCGACGAAGCACAGATAAAGACAATCGCGTCAGAGTTTAGCTATCTGGCTGGTCCAAATGAAAAAGCCGAGATGTACTATCGCCCCGGCCTGCCACAAGATTCATTTCCTGACCCGTTTACAAACGATATTGAAGCCACGCTGAGCAATGGCGGAGCACTGCCTCTTGATCTGTCCGTCTTCATGAAGGCACACGAAAACGGTGCGGATTATGTTTACACATTGTTACTGGGGTATGAGACAAGGCCGGATAATATCCTCCTCCCTGTCGGGCGGTATTACAATCCTGTCTTTGACGGTGGTGTTATCGCTATGCCGCCGCCACTATTTCCGGGCCTTATACTTCATGCTGACGGAACGCCAGCCTCCCCAGAGCAAATGGCGCAAGATATCACGGCATTTTTACAATGGTCGGCAGACCCGCATATGGAAGATCGAAAAGCTATGGGGCTTAAAGTAATTCCGGTCTTATGCGTTCTTATCCTGTTGTTTATTATCCTGAAGCATAGGCTGTGGTCCAAATTGACTTAGAATTCTCCCCTACAACAAAAGCCCCCACTTCAAACAACAAGGGCGGAGCATTTCTGCCCCGCCCTGAGATAGTCTAAGCTATTGATTTATTTTATTCCCACTCGATGGTTCCCGGTGGTTTCGAGGTGATGTCATAGGTCACGCGGTTGATGCCTTTGACCTCGTTGATGATGCGGTTGGACACGCGGGACAGGAAGTTCATATCATAGTGATAGAAATCCGCAGTCATACCATCGGTGGAGGTCACCGCACGGATCGCACAAGCATAGTCATAAGACCGACCATCACCCATCACGCCAACGGTCCGCACCGGCAGCAACACGCAGAATGCCTGCCAGATTGCATCATAAAGACCGGCATTCCGGATTTCTTCCAGATAGATCGCATCGGCTTTGCGCAGAATATCCAGCTTTTCACGGGTAATCGGCTGCCCTGGAATACGGATTGCCAAACCCGGCCCCGGGAACGGATGACGCCCGACCATTTCCTCCGGCAGGCCCAATTCACGACCCAGTTCACGGACTTCATCCTTAAACAGTTCGCGCAGCGGCTCGACCAGTTTCATATTCATCCGTTCCGGCAAGCCACCCACGTTGTGGTGTGATTTGATGGTTACGGATGGACCACCTGTAAAGGATACGGATTCAATAACGTCCGGATACAGGGTTCCTTGGGCAAGGAAATCCGCACCACCGATTGCTTTGGCTTCGGCTTCAAACACGTCGATGAAGGTCGCACCAATGGTTTTGCGTTTCACTTCCGGGTCGGTTTCGCCTTCCAGCTTGCTCAGGAACAGCTCGGACACATCCTTAGTAATCAGTTTCACGTTGAAACGACGACCAAAGACCTCTTCCACTTGTTCACGTTCGCCCATACGCAGCAAACCATGGTCAACAAAGACACAGGTCAGTTGATCGCCAATGGCTTCGTGCAACAATGCCGCAGCCACAGAGGAATCAACACCACCGGACAGACCGCAGATCACACGGCCTGAGCCGACCTGCTTACGAATGGCATCAATCGCCTGATCACGGAAGGCCGCCATCGTCCAGTCACCGGAACACCCGCACACGCCGTGGACAAAATTGCCAAGCAGCTGCGCACCATGCGGTGTATGCACGACTTCCGGGTGGAACTGCATGCCATAGAATTTTTTGTCTTCAAGCGCGATAACCGCGTACGGCGCACCTTCACTGGTGGCAACGACTTTGAAACCTTCCGGCAAAGCCGCAACCCGGTCACCGTGTGACATCCAGACTTGCTCTTTTTCACCGACGTTCCAAACACCGTGGAACAGGGCGCAATCCTCGTTGACATCAACAAAGGCACGACCGAACTCGCGATGGTCAGAGGTTTCAACCTTACCGCCCAGTTGTTCGACCATGGTTTGCTGACCATAGCAAATGCCAAGGATCGGCAAGCCCAGATCAAAGATTTCCTGCGGCGCACGCGGGGAATCAATCCCGGTCACAGACGCCGGACCACCGGACAGAATGATCCCTTTCGGGTCGTATTCTTTTACCGAAGCTTCGCTTACTTGCTGGAACGGATGAATTTCACAGTACACGCCCGCCTCACGGACGCGGCGTGCAATCAATTGGGTGACCTGTGAACCGAAATCGATGATCAAAATCCGATCGGTCATGGTGCGTCCCCTTTCTCTGGCTGTTTTTGAACTTGTACATCTGCGGAGGACGCTTCGGTTTCCCGGCGCTGCATCACCGCAATAAAAAATCCGTCGGTTCCATGACGTCCCGGCGTCAGGCTTAACATGTCATCCTCTGCAAATTCGGATGGCATTTGGGTCATACCCTCAGGCCAAGCATCGGCTACGGGAACCAGAATAAAGTCGGAATGCGTAGAGAGAAATGCCTTCACTTGCTCCGCATTTTCTTCAGGGAGCAAAGAGCACGTGGCATAGACCAGCCGCCCACCGGGCCGAACAAGCCGAGCTGCGCTGGACAAAATGCGCTGCTGCAAATCCACAAGCTCCGTCAGCCCTTCTTCGGTCAAACGCCAACGTGCATCAGGGTTACGTCGCCACGTCCCGGCACCACTGCACGGGGCATCGACCAGCACTCTGTCATAGCTGTTTTTATGTCGTTTGACCCATTTGTCCGTCTCATTGGACAGAACACGCCGAGTTACGTTGTGAACACCGCTGCGCCGTAAGCGCACGGCAGAACGATCCAGCCGGCCTTGCGAGACATCACAGGCAATTAACCGCCCCGTATTGTTCATCTGCGCGGCAAGTGCCAAAGATTTTCCCCCGGCCCCTGCGCAAAAATCAACAACGGACTCACCGGGCTTTGCATCGGTCAGAACCGCCGCAAGCTGTGCCGATTCATCCTGAACCTCGACCAAACCGGCCTTAAATGTCTTGGTCGCCGCCACATTGGCACGCCCAACAACCCGAAGGCCAAGCGGTGCGTAACGCATGGCTTCGGTTTCAATTCCATCCTTCAAGAGTTGCGCCCGAGCCGTTGGCAAATCCGCACGCAAGGTATTCACCCGAAGGTCAACGGAGCCTTCTTCCCGTGCGGCAGAGACTTCGGCTTCAAGCTTATCTCCGAACAATTCTTGAAAACGCTGCCAAAGCCATTGCGGAGTTTCCGCCCAAGCCCATTCTGGACGCTCGGATGGTTTCACTCGGCGCAAAGCCTGCACCCATGCTTTATCTTTGGGGCCAACCGGAGCCGGAGCATAAGCCACCCCATCAAACAGGGCCAAATCGACCTCATCCGGCACACGTTCACGTACGCATAGTGCCATCACCAAACGGCGACCACTTTCATTACGTACGCTGGCATCCGTTGGGTTGCGACCATCTGCCAAAGCGCAATCCGCCGCCAACCGCGCACGGTTACGCATGATTTTCCAGAAAATTGTGCTGATAGCACGACGGTCCCGGCTGCCGATGAAGCGCCGTTCCCGGAAGTATTCATGAAGAACACGGTCCGCCGGACGATTGTCCATGCGCACCGTGTCCAGTACTTCTATCACTGCCTGCAGGCGTCCGCCTGGTGTCATAATAGTTCGCCTTATACAGCCGGCTTAGATAGACGGCGGCTGATAGTTCGGGGCTTCGCGGGTGATTGCAACGTCGTGAACGTGGCTTTCCCGATACCCGGCATTGGTAATGCGGCGGAAACGACAGTTCTGATGCATGTCGGCAATTGTTCCATTGCCGGTATAGCCCATGGCTGCCTTCAAACCACCGATCAATTGATGGACAATCGGACCGACCGGACCTTTGTAAGGAACGCGGCCTTCGATACCTTCGGGCACCAGTTTCAGGTTGTCTTTCACTTCCGCTTGGAAATAGCGATCCGCCGATCCACGTGCCATGGCACCCAAGGAACCCATACCACGATAAGATTTATAGGATCGCCCTTGGTACATAAAGACCTCACCGGGGGCTTCATCAGTCCCAGCCAGCAGTGACCCCATCATCACGGTATCCGCACCGGCTGCAATGGCTTTTGCCATATCGCCGGAGTTGCGCAAACCACCATCAGAGATCAACGGCACGCCCAATTCATGACAGGCCTTGGCTGCTTCCAAGACTGCACTAAACTGCGGCACACCAACACCGGCGACAATCCGGGTCGTACAAATCGACCCCGGACCAATACCGACTTTAACACCGTCAGCTCCGGCTTCAATCAAAGCACGCGCACCTTCAGGTGTTGCCACATTGCCCGCGATCACATCGGTTTCCGGGGAAATCTTTTTGACGTTGGCAACAGCTTCGAGAACGCCTCTGGAATGTCCATGGGCGGTATCGACGATAATCACATCCGCGTTGGCTTCAATCAGAGCCATCACCCGTTCGCGACCGTCTTCACCAACTCCGGTTGCGGCAGCAACCCGCAGTCGACCATGCGCATCTTTACTGGAATTTGGATAAGTTTGGGCTTTTTCCATATCCTTGACCGTAATCAGGCCGATACAGCGATAAGCACCATCCACAACCATCAGCTTTTCAATACGGTGGGTATGCAGCAAACGTTTGGCGTCTTGCGGCAAGCATCCTTCTTTGACCGTGATCAAATTGTCCTTGGTCATCAATTCCGACACCGGAATGTTCACGTCGGTTGCAAACCGCACATCACGGTTGGTCAAAATACCCGTCAGCTTGTTGGTGCCACGTTCAACCACCGGAATGCCAGAGATATGATACGCCTGCATCAAAGCCAATGCATCCGCCAAAGCCTGATCAGGATAAATTGTCACTGGATTGACAACCATGCCGGATTCAAATTTTTTCACGCGACGCACTTGTTCGGCTTGTTCTCCGATGGACATGTTTTTATGGATCACGCCCATACCACCGGCCTGAGCCATCGCAATCGCCATCGGCGCTTCCGTAACCGTGTCCATTGCCGCAGAAATTAGCGGGATTCCCAGTTCGATATTCCGGGTCAGGCGTGTTTTGGTCACTGCTTGCGCGGGCAACACCTCGGACGCAGCAGGAACAAGAAGCACGTCATCAAAAGTCAAAGCCTCTTCGATGCGCAACATATCCTCCTAATTTTATGAGTTGCCGCACTATACACTTTTGCGCCGCCGAGGGAAGCTTTCGGCAGCGAAAAAAGCACATGTATCGACCAATTTTTACCTATTCAGCGTTCTGGCGACGGAACCCAGTGGCAACCACATACATTTCCGCCGAATCTTTTCGACTTGCCGGGGGTTTGGCATGGCGCACGATTTTGAAGTCCTGCTTCATTTTTGCCAGCAACTCGGACTCGGCTCCGCCCTGAAAAACCTTGGCAACGAAAACCCCGTCTTCCGCCAGAACTTCCTGTGCAAAGTGGTAAGCCATTTCCAAAAGCGCAATAATGCGCAGGTGGTCCGTCGGACCGTGCCCGGTGGTATTGGCTGCCATATCCGAAATCACAGCATCAACCGGGCCACCCAGTTCGGCCTTAATCCGATCCGGGGCATCATTATCCGTAAAATCACAAACGAAATTGGTGGCACCCGGTACCGGGTCCATTTCCAAAAGGTCAATCCCGACTACCTGACCGCCAGTTTTATCAGGCTTGATGATGTCGACCGCAATCTGAGTCCACCCGCCCGGAGCACAGCCAAGATCGACCACACGCTGTCCCGGCTTCAAGAAATTGAAACGATCGTTCAGTTCCTTCAACTTGTAGGCCGCGCGTGAGCGATACCCCTCGCGCTGTGCTGCAACAACGTAAGGGTCGTTCAATTGGCGTTGCAACCAACGGGTTGAAGAATTTTTGCGGCCCCGTGCGGTTTTAACCCGCGTGTGCAGCATCCGGGTTTCGCCACGGCCTTGGCCTTTGCGGCTACTTGTCATTTGGTATCCTCGTCAAACTTGGTCGGCGGTACAGGTCAACTATCCTGCTGCGGTGCTTGTACACCTTTCAAAGCCCGCATGTCTGCCCCAAGAATATGTGGGACCAGACATTTTTGCACCCACTTGATCACATATTCGCCAATATTGGGCATCCGGGCAATCATTTGCCCTTTCAAATTCTGAACATCCATCAACAAGGATGCATGTTTTTTTCGATGCAAGTCCAAATCCACATAGCCAAGACGCTGCATGAGCTCTTCTTCGTCTTTAAAGTGTTGCTTGGTATAGGCATCAAGCGCATTCAATGCTTCGTGCGCAACCAGATTAGCCTGACCGTTTTCCAAAGCCTTTGCCAAGGTTCCTGCAAGCTGGATCATATATTTATGCTGTGCATCAATATGCGCATCACCAACAGACAGGCTTTCATCCCAATCAACCGCATTCATGTTTTTCGACCTTTAGTTACTGTTGCCTTTGGCGGCATACTGCGTGAAGAGCGCATCTTGAAACAAGCCCGACACACAACTTATTTCCCTGCCTGCTTTTTTTTGATATTTTCAACCTTTGTTAACAGGCCTATGCCATACTACACATTCAGACGATTCGGCAACGGAGCTTTTCCTGTGCGCAAACCCATCGGCCTTGCAGTCCTGTGCGCGTCATTTGCGGTCCCTTTGGCTGGGTGCATGTCCCTGAATGACATGGTGCCTTTCGCCATTGAGGATATGACCCCTTTCAACCAACCGGCTCAAGCGGTTGGGGCGATCAGTGTTGCAACCATCATTGTGACCGACAAAACCATGGTTGATCATTTCGTATCATTCCTGCGTGAAGAGGACTGCTCCACCGTGCGCGCCAGCATCGGGGAAAAATACTGCCGCCCGATCCGTGTCGCTTACACGCCACCACCTGAACCGTTTTGCTATCGATCCCTTGCCAAGGTTTCCTGTTTTACAACGCCCAATCCGTATGGAACAGACCACCGAATGGGGTCGTATTTGCCGGGCATCACGCGTGTAGAATAGCCATCATCGGCACATCCGATAGATCATATTGGAAATACGCATTGAAAAACCCCGAAAGCATGGCAACCTGTAAGGCAGCGTAATTCTTAGCAGGACAGGAGCGCGCAAATGCCAACGGCGCAAACCGCAGCCCTCGCCAATCTTCGAAAGTTTCTTGCCCCCGAATTCGTGTTTGGGGTCGGGGCTCGTCATTTAACCGGACGATACGCCTTGAACCTTGGCATGACCAAAGTTTTGGTCGTCAGTGACCCTGGCCTGAAAGCCGTTGGCTGGACAGATGAAATCATCAACGGCCTGCACGCCATCGGGCTTCAAACTGCCGTCACCCTTCAAATTACACCAAATCCCCGAGCGCACGAGGTAATGGCTGGCGCCAGATTCTATAACGACAACCTGTGTGACGGCATCATTGCTGTCGGCGGCGGCAGTGTCATGGATGCGGCAAAAGGTATTGGCGTTGTTGTTTCCAACCACAGAAATATCGAGGATTTCGAAGGGATCGACAAAGTCATATCCCCTGCCCCGCCCCTGATCTGCATTCCAACAACGGCGGGAACCTCCGCTGATGTCAGTCAGTTTTCCATTATTGTCCACCCGGAAAAACCGCTGAAGATGGCAATCATTTCAAAGGCAGTGGTGCCGGATTTTGCCGTTATTGATCCCGAAATGACCGCAACCATGGATGCCTATTTAACGGCCTGCACCGGAATTGATGCCCTTGTCCATGCGGTTGAGGCCTTTGTTTCCCTTGCTTCCGGGCCGATTACCGATATGCACGCACTGGAAGCCATCAGGCTGGTCCGGCACAACTTGTTAGCCGCAACGCAAAATCTGGATGACATGGACCTGCGAACCGCCGTAATGCAAGGAAGCCTGCAAGCCGGTTTGGCATTTTCCAATACCAGCCTTGGTGCTGTCCATGCCATGGCACACAGTCTGGGTGGCAGCAAAGACCTGCCCCATGGGGAATGCAATGCCTTGTTGCTTGAACATGTCGTCGCATTTAACTTCCCCGAGGCCACCGAACGCTACCGAAAAATTGGGGAGGCTCTTGGCCTTGATCTGCGTGGCATGACAGACCGCCACGCGTTGCAGGCCATTTTTTCCGATATCCAATCACTGAAACAACAGGTTGGCATTTACGGTTCACTCCGGGACCGCGGCATTGGTAGCCACGATGTACCAGATCTTGCCTCCAACGCCTTTGCGGATGCCTGCATCGTGACCAACCCGCGCCGCCCGAAACAAGAGGACATTCAGGCTATTTTTTCCGAAGCGATGTAAGTATGTCCTTCCCCTAGAACTACAGGGCAAAACATGCGAAGATTACGACCATAAACAGTTCTAAAATACTGACGCAGGTATGAGCGACAACCCAACAGCTGAACCGGACTGGGAATCTTTGCAAGACCGTATTATCGGCCTTGGCGAAAACTCCATCCGTAAAAATCACTACCCGGAATTAAAGGCACGCATCCGAGAGCTGGAACGCGTCAAGTCGCTCTTGAATATGTCTCAAGACATTTTTCTGATTCTGGACGTCAATTCCCTACAAATTATTGAATGGAACATTTCGGCCCAAAGGCACCTTGGCTATGATCAGCCACCGGCATTTGCATTAATCGACCGCGGCAAGGCCCTTTCGACCCTTCGCCGGATTAAATCCTGTAGTCTGCAAACTGACTGCTGCCTACAAAGCCAAAGTTTGATTTCTGACTTTATCCGAGCGGATGGATCGACCCTACCCGTAGAAATGACCATCAGCTTTGAAAGCGAGGTGGAAACCGGGTCGGCATTTGCCATCATCGTGGCGCGGGATATCACAGAACGACTAGAAGCAGAAACATACCAGCGTCAAGCCACCGCCGTATTTGAAAACACGATGGAGCTAATCCTGATTCTATCGTCGGACCGGATTATAACCTCCGTCAACCCTGCCGTATTGCGGCTTTCCGGCTATGCCCCTGATGAAATCGTCGGTCAGCATGTATCCGTGTTCCGAGGGGATCGCCAAGGGTCGGGCTATTATGACGCGGTTTGGGACACGGTTGAACGGGATGGCAAGTGGCAGGGAGAAATCTGGGGCCGCATTTCCGGTGACGAAGAACATCCATTTTGGGGATCAATCAGTCGTATTGATAACGAACAGGGGCAACCGACACAGTATATCTATGTCTTGTCCGACATTGCCAAAATCAAGGAAGCTGAAAGCCGCCTTGCTCATTTATCAAATCATCATCCACTGACCCAACTGCCGAACCGCCTGATGATGATGTCTGTTCTGCATCATGCCATTCGCCGAGCAACCCCAACACAAACCATTTTGTCCCTTATCCTTCTGGATATTGACCGATTTAAATCCATTAATGACACGCTGGGACATAAAGCCGGCGACAGCCTATTGCAAGCCGTTGCCGAACGCATTTTGGTATCTGCGCCAACGGCGACGCTGGTTGCCCATACCTCCGGTGATGAATTCGCCATTTTGCTGGAAAACCTTGCCTCCACGTCTACAGCCGGGCAGGTTGCGGACAATATATTACGCGCCTTTCGTGAGCCGGTGCATTTGGACGGGTTCGAAGTATTTGTCTCGCTATCCATTGGCCTAAGCCATTTCCCCGCCCACGGCAGCAACAGCGGCGACATCAGCCGCAACAGTGATGCAGCCATGCATCAGGCGAAACTCAACGGCGGCAATCAAGTTAAAACCTACACCCCGGAACTTACCAAGGTTGCATTCCAAAACCTCCAGATCGAAACCAGCCTCAGGCAGGCGATCGAAAGCAAACAGCTTGAACTCTATTACCAGCCACAGTTCCGTCTGTCCGATAATCGACTATGTGGTGCAGAAGCTCTCGTGCGCTGGCAACACCCGTCACGCGGGATCATTGCACCCAATGTTTTCATCCCTCGGGCAGAAGAAACCGGCCTGATCATCCCTATGGGAGAACAACTGCTGCGTCAGGCTTGCATTCAAGTCAGCGTTTGGCTTAGCCAAGGCCTACCCGTAGTTCCCGTTGCGGTGAACGTTTCCGGCATACAATTCAACAACAGCAACTTTGTTGAAACTGTCGAAAAAGTATTAAGGCAGACAGGCACGCCGCCCCAATACATCAAATTGGAAATCACTGAATCTTTTGCCATGAGCCAAACTCGCGGCGCAGTCGCTGCATTGCACAAGATTAGAGACCTTGGCATTGAACTGTCTATTGATGACTTCGGCACCGGGTATTCTTCACTGGCATATTTACGCGACCTGCCGGTTACAACCTTGAAAATTGATCGAGAGTTTACTAAAAATCTGCCGGATCATCAGGGGGACAGTGCCATCACCAAAGCCATTGTTGCCATGGCGCAAAGCATTGGCATGCAAGTGGTGGCAGAAGGCGTTGAAAACTTGCTGCAATTGTCGTTCCTGCAATCCATCGGCTGCGATATCATGCAGGGATATTATGGCGGGCGCCCTGTCCCGGCTGCAGAATTTTTGAGCCAACATTTGCAACCTCACGCCGAACGCGCCAAAGGGTGACACGGCCCGATGGATACCGCATAGTGTCAAACATGTTCAGACCCTTCAACACCATGATTACAGAGGCACAACGTGCTTGACCTTCGACCTGTCGTTCACGTTGTCGGCATTTTGCTGTTGGTATTGGCAGCCGCCATGCTGATCCCATTTGCTGTGTCTATCGTCTATAGTGACGGACACTGGGCAACATATGTTGCCGCAGCAGCGGTCACTATTTTCTTTGGCCTAGCCATGACCTTAAGCTGCACCAGCAAGCAACGTCATACCAATCTGCGTCATGTATTTCTGTTGTCTTCAATGGGTTGGCTGACACTGCCAATTTTTGCGGCTTTGCCCTTTGCCTTTGGCGGCATTGGCCTGAGCTACACTGACAGTTTTTTTGAATCCATGTCCGGTTTAACCACCACCGGCGCAACAATCCTGCATGATGTAGAGGCCGCTCCACCCAGCCTGTTGATCTGGCGTTCAACCCTGCAATGGCTTGGCGGCATCGGCACCGTACTGATGGCGGTTACCATTCTGCCGATCCTGCGGGTTGGTGGTATGCAAATCTTCAAAACCGAGACCTTTGACTCTCCGGCAAAGATTTTCTCCCGCCTCAGCCCGATGGCTGTACGATTGATGGCGCTGTATGCCCTTTTGTCCCTGATTTGGGCCAGTTTATACTGGCTGGCGGGCATGTCGTTGTTTGATGCCTTCAACCATGCCATGACCACAGTCTCATCTGGCGGATTTTCCACTCACGATGCGTCCTTCGCCTATTGGCAGTCCTCTGCCATCAACATTATCGCTATCGGCGGCATGATTGCAGCAGCCCTTCCGTTCGCACTGTACTTACAGGCTTACCGAGGCGCGTGGCAGGGCCTATTCACTGACCGTCAGGTTCTTGTTCTCCTGTCCACATTGGCGTGCGCGTCCTTGGTGATTGCTGTGTGGTTGATTGTGGGGAATGGATACGACATCGGCAAAGCCCTGATGGATGCCATGTTCCATACCGTATCTATCGTTTCCACCACCGGGTACAGCATCACCGACAGTCAACTGTGGGGCGGCCTGCCGATTGCCCTGCTGTTCATGCTGCAATACACGGGGGGATGTGCGGGGTCTGCCACCGGCGGGGTTAAGGTCTTCCGTTTGCAGGTTATTTTGGCAGCGGCACGGGTCCAAGTTGCCCGTATGCTGCGGCCCAATCTGGTTGTTCATGCCCTGTTTGGTGGACGGCCCTTGCATGCCAGTGTCGATAGCGTCATGGCCTTTTTCTTCCTATACGCCATGTGTATCGGCCTTTTGACCGTTGGCTTGTCTTTGTCTGGTTTGGATTTCACAACCGCCATATCAGGCGCATCTGCCGCCATTTCCAACGTAGGCATCGGTTTGGGCGACATTATCGGCCCGATGGGGGATTTCAGCACCCTGCCGGATTCTGCCAAATGGCAACTGGCATTCGGCATGGTGCTGGGCCGGCTGGAAATCCTGTCACTTTTGGTTCTGTTCCAGCCGGGTTTCTGGCACGAATAGCCTTGTCACTCAGGTCATGTTCTTATTGCGTGTATTGCCCGTCAACATATTCGGGCACATACTTTTGCATATTGGCAACCATCGCCTTATCAAAAGTTTCCCCAAGCTTCACAACCAGTTGGTACCAGACGCGTTCACGTTCATTCAGCGAAGCATCTTCTTGAACCGTCATGCTGTACTTGGCTGAGGTTTCCACCTCAGAACTTTGGCCATTGGCCGGGTCAGAGAAAACAAGCGTCGCCGTCAAGAAAGCATCATAACGTTCGGATGGTTCACTGGTGAACGCACCTTTCACGCCTGTGACCTTGGGGGCAAGCTTGGTTTCCGTCACCCGTGCATCGGTGATTGTAAACGTCCCAACCACATCCCCGGCCCGTAGCGGCTGCAAACGATCCAGCACCCATTGCCGAGCCACGCGTTCCGGAGAAATCGGCAACAGGTGTTCCACATTCGGCGGCGCGAACGTCGGTTGATAGGTGCTGGTCACATCAATATGCGCCGCACGCACCGGAATCGCCCCACCATCGACAAAGCGAGGATCTTGAAATTCAGGGGCCGGCGGAGCCGTCGTGCAGGCAGTCAAGCCACCAACAAGGCAGAAAACCCCAACGGATGACAAAACGCCGCGCCGAAATTTGGTCAATGCGGATGCAAACATAAAAAAACTCCCCAAAGGCAGATTACTATCCGCCTTTAGGGTGCATGTTCACGGCAAAGGAATCAAGCGATCAAGATCACTTGGATTTCAAACTTTTTATCTGGTCGCGGCGGAACGCGTAATCGGTTTTGCAAAAATCGCAGGATATATGGATTAACCCGGCGTCATCCGCCGCATCATCCAACTCCGCTTCATCCAACCCACGCAAGACGTATTCCAGCCGTTCCTTAGAACAGCGGCAACCGAATTGCACATCAGAGCCATCATAGACCCGGCAAGTATTGGCATGGAACAAACGCAACAGCAAGGCCTCGGCAGACAGGGTTGGGTCCAACAATTCCTGCTTGGTCAAACTTCCCAGCAGAACCTTGACGGTTTCCCACTTATCCGCTTCCTCTTCGGCACTCAGATGGGCTTCATCATTGGGCAACCGTTGCAACATAATACCGCTGGCACGCCAACCGAAACCATCAGATGGCGGCGTTGCCGCCAACATCATCACGGTGTCAATTTGCTCCGATTGCTGGAAATAGGCCACAGCCACATCGGACAGGGTGCGCCCTTTCAGGGCAACAATCCCTTGGTAACGTTCCGTATGCTCCCCTTGATCCACCGTCAGAGCCATATGACCACAGCCCATCAAGTGCCCAAGGTCCAGTTCCAATGGCTTCGGCCAGTTCACCAAGCGATCAATACGCTCTGCATCATAAGCCGCATTGGCGCGGATCACTCCGCCAGAGGTCATGTCTGCCACAATGCGAGAAACCGGACCATCGGAAGCAGATTGCACGGTAATCACACCATCGAACTTCAGATTGGACCCAACCACGGCAGCCAGCGCCATCCCCTCGCCCAGCAATTCACCGACAAGGTTGGGCAAATTCTGGCGAGACAGGGTATCGTCCGCAGCCTTGTGCATGCGGACAAGGCGACCGCGAAAAGCGCCGTCTTCCAAAGTAAACGGCAGCACAAGATCCATGCTTTGAGCAGAAGAAGTCGTCATTGTTTTCCGTTACCTTAAATCAGGCCAAAGCACCAAGCCATAACCGCCTTTTGCGCGTGCAAACGGTTTTCGGCCTCATCCCAAACCACGGATTGCGCCCCGTCCATGACCTCGTCCGTCACTTCCTCATTCCGGTGGGCCGGAAGGCAATGCATAAACAAAGCATCAGGAGCTGCCTTTGCCATCAGGGCCGCATTCACCTGATACGGTTCCAACAACGCCGAACGGTCCGTATCCGTATCGTGCATGGACATCCACGTATCCGTAATCACGCAATGGGCACCATCGACCAGAGCCTGCGGGTCACGATCAATCACCACATTGGCCCCTTGCGCACGGGCTGCAGCGACGATTTTTTCATCAGGTTCAAGGCTGTCCGGGCATGCCACGCGCATCTCAAAATCAAATTTGGCTGCGGCCTCAATCCACGAATGGGCAACATTATTGCCATCACCACACCATGTGACAATCTTACCGTCGATGCTGCCACGATGCTGTTCAAAAGTCGCCAAATCCGCCATGACCTGACACGGATGGGTCATATCCGTCAAACCGTTAATCACCGGAACGGATGCATACTCCGCCAGCTCCTGCAAGGTGGTTTCGCTGAAACACCGGATCATCATAATATCAACAAATCGAGACAGGACGCGCGCCGCATCAGGGATGGTTTCCCCACGACCCAACTGCGTATCCTGACTGGACAGGACCACGACCTCACCACCCAACTGGTTCATACCGACTTGGAACGATACGCGAGTCCGGGTGGACGGCTTTTCAAAAATCATTGCCAATGTCTGACCACTCAAGGGCCGCACCAAATGATCCGGGGCCGTACCGTTGCGGTATGCTGCCGCAAGATCAAGCATCTTGCGCAGGGTTGCCGCATCATGGTCAATCAGGTCAAGAAAATGCCGCGGTTCTGCGGTTTGCTTTACATCACTCATTCTACAAACTCCCACGTTTCACAGACCTGATCGAGGCAGGACATAGCCTCGTCAATATGACCGCGATCAATGATCAGCGGCGGCAGGAAACGGATTGTGTTATCGCCGGCAGGCACGGTCAGAAGCCCCTGCGCGAAAAGGTGTGAAATCACGTCAACGTTGGTCACGGCATCCTGACACTTCAAACCGGCAAGCAAACCTTTGCCACGCACGCAATCAAATATGGCGGGGTAACGACTCACGCGATCAGCAAGTGCAGCATGCAAATACTCGGCAGCTTCGTTAACATGGTCGAGGAAATCATCCTGCGTCACCACATCCAAAACCGCATTAGCCGCAGCCATTGCCAGCGGGTTGCCGCCATAAGTCGAGCCATGGCTCCCGGCTTGCATCGGTGCTGCAGCCCGTTCGGTGGCAAGGCATGCACCAACCGGGAAACCGCCACCAAGCCCTTTGGCGGATGCCATCACGTCCGGGGTAATCCCGGCCCATTCATGGGCAAACAGTTTGCCGGTTCGGCCCAGCCCGCTTTGCACTTCATCCATCAGGAACAGAATGTCGTGCTCATCCGCAATGTGTCGCACTGCCTGTAAGTATTCGGCAGAAGCCGGCATCAAACCACCTTCCCCTTGTACTGGCTCCAGCAAAATCCCGGCAGTTTCAGGACCAATGGCAGCTTTCAAAGCCTCCACGTCACCGAATTGCACCCGGTCGAAACCTTCCGGCATTGGACCGAAACCAGCTTTACCTTTGGCCTGATCCCCTGCGGCAACCGTTGCCAAAGTCCGACCATGGAAAGCTGTGGTTGCAACAATAATCCGGTAGCGTTGCGGTTTACCATTGGCATGTTGGTAACGGCGGGCAATTTTAATGGCACATTCCACTGCCTCAGCACCGGAGTTACCAAAAAACACCGTATCGGCAAAGGTCAGGTCCACCAACCGTTCTGCCAATTTTTCCTGCCCCGGAATGTGGTACAGGTTGGAACAATGCCACAGGGTCTCAGCCTGAGTTTTCAGAGCCGACACCAAATGCGGGTGACAGTGACCAAGGCAACAGACGGCGATACCGCAAGCAAAGTCAAGATATCGTCGCCCGTCGGTCGCCACCAACCACGGGCCTTCACCGCGCTCGAAAGCAACATCAAACCGAGCATAAGTCGGCATTACGGGCGAAATCACTGTCTTGACTCCTCTTCTTTGTTTAAAGATCCGATTCCAACCCGTTTTTTTCCGGGCCAGAATCATTTCAGGCGGTGTGCCATTGTCTATAGGGCCACCGCCTGCGACATAAGCGATAGGGGGCAAAACACGCCCACTACGCAAAAATGGAAAGAACGCATTAGACCTGCGGAAGCTGCCCGCCGTCAAGAAATTTATGCAAACAAACCGCATGAATCCAACGGTTTCACGGTTTTCTGCGGTTTGATCAGGATTTGATCTTGTAACCGATACGGAACAGGTACTGCACACACCACAGCAACACAACATTCATAACGGTCAGCACCAAAAGGTAATAGCCCACATGCCCCCACGACACGCCGATCATGGCGCCACGAAAACCATCAATCATGTAGAAAAACGGATTGATGTGCGCGAACCACTGCACACTTTCCGGCAAATGATCGATGGAATAGAACGTGCCGGACAGGAACGACAACGGCGTTACGATGAAATTGGTGATGACTGAGGTTTGATCGAATTTTTCCGCCCAAATCCCGGTCAGCACCCCAATACATGACATCATCAGAGCGGCTTCAAGCATGAAAGCCATCGCCACCAACGGCTGCTGCACCTCAATCGGTGAAACCGTCAGCAACACAATCGCAACAACGCCCCCAACCATCAGGCCACGCGTTGCGCCACCACCGACAAAAGCCAGCGACAATTCCCACGACGATAACGGTGGCATCAACACATCAATGATGTTGCCCTGCATCTTGGCTATGACCAGAGACGACGAAGAATTGGCAAAACCATTTTGCAAAATGGTCATCATAACCAAGCCCGGCAGCAGGAATTCCGTAAATGGGACCCCCGCCATATCGCCCCGGGTCTTACCGATTGCCAGCACAAAAACTGCCATAAAAATCAGTGTGCTGATTACGGGGGCTGCCACTGTCTGTAACCAGACTTTCAGGAAACGACGAACTTCCTTGGAATAAAGTGTCCAAAACCCGATCCAGTTCACTGGTCCAAGGGGAGTCATTTCATTGGGAAACATCGGAGTCATTCGAAAACAAACCAATCATTTTGCGGCAGAATTCCAGACTGCCGTGCTAAGTAATACCGTTTGATATGACATGCGAATGGCTATCACTCAACCCCTTGCCCTGTTTTTTCCTTATATCTCTGCTATGCTGTGCCAATGAATGATGCTCCACAAAATAAGGGCAAATTTGCCAAACGGCCTACGCCTCGACAACAAAAGGCCAAGCGAATTTCGCCCTCTTATCTGGAAAATTCCGCGCTGTATTACCTGCAACGGTTTGACAGCACCGCAGAAAATCTGCGTCGCGTCCTAACCCGCAAGGTCAAACGCTCCATTGCGTTGGGAAATACGGAACTGGATATGGACGAAGCGATGGGCTGGATTAACAACGCTGTGCAGAAAATGCAGCGTTTGGGCTATGTGGATGATGTCCGTACTGCAACATTTAAAGCCCGCAATATGTTCCATCGTGGCACGGCCCCCGCCATGATCCGCCGGAAACTCAGCATGGCAGGCGCGGGAGAAGAGGCCATTGGGCAAGCCATGGACGGGTTAACAGAGGACAACGGCGATAACCTGTCGATACAGGCCGCCATCCGCTTGGCAAAGCGTCGCCGTCTGGGACCGTTTCGAACACCAGAAGCCCGGCAAGATCGCCGCGACAAAGACTTGGCTGCCTTGGCCCGCAGCGGATTTGATCTAGATACGGCGCGACAGGTAATTGACGCAGATACTGCCGAAGACTTGCTGGAAATATTGTACGGAAACCAACCTTAGACCGGGGGATGCACGCGAATGGGTTTGACCGAATACGTTCGCCCCATGTCTAGGGCTGAATTCAGAACTTTTGGCTTTAACTGCTGCCGCAGGTAGGCCACGACACCATCCTGATAGCTTGGCTTAACGAATGACCATGTGGCAAACAGGCCGCCACGGTTATCAAATTCTGAAATTTGGGGATCATCCTTGGCATCTTCGATCAGTTTACCAAGGTCAAGGGTCGCCCCGACATAAACCCATGCCGGACGAACTCCACGATGGAAAACGGCTAAAACGCCACCGCGTCCATTCAGGTTTTGGCGATCCGTTCGCACATACATCAAACGCCAGAACCTGCCGCTGGGATTCATTTCCCAAGGAATATTGAGAATTTCGTCCACTGTTTTTTTAGCAGGGGCTGTCCTAAACAAACCAAAAACCATCTGTTTGGCCCTTTCCCGAATTCTGCGTGGACTTCACCGGAAATGCACGCCATCATCGTGAACAACTATTTCTTTTTTCTAACAATTATTCAACAGGAATACACGGCATGCATGAATATATCCGGGAGATTATCGCAAAACTTGGACTTATTCCGCATCCAACCGAAGGCGGCTATTTTTACGAAACCTACCGCAGCCCGGATATTCTCAACCAGTCGTCTCTATCCCCCGAATATTCCGGCAACCGTAACGTGGGGACTGCGATTTATTACCTCCTCACCCCGGAAACCGTCTCCGCCATGCATCGATTGTGCTCTGACGAGATTTTTCATTTCTATCTGGGTGATCCGGTGGAACAACTGCTCCTGCGCGATGATGGAAGCAGCGAAGTAGTGGTGCTGGGGCAAAATATTCTGGCGGGCCAAGTCCTGCAGCATGTTGTCCCGAAAAACGTCTGGCAAGGGGCCCGCCTAAAAGCAGGCGGTCGTTTTGCCCTGCTTGGCTGCACAGTCGCACCGGGATTTGATTTCGCCGACTATATCCACGGAAGCCGGGATGAACTGATCAATACACACCCCGATCAAACCGAAATGATTACAGCCCTGACGCCGGATAATCCGGTCATTCAGGACTGAACCAATACTTGATCTTATTTCGGATAGCCGACAAACCGCCCAACCGGGATGACATTCAGTTTCAATTGATAATCCCGGTGGATCGGAACCGTAATCACGATCGGCGTACCAATCGGGCCAGAAAACGCCTGCTTATACACTTCTGGCTCGGGCCAACGCGTAACGAAATAGGCTTGCCGCCCGACATATTTCTGCAAATCTGCCGTCAATTCATAATGATCATCAATATGACGATCCGGGTTCCATTTGGCGAACTGCGGACGCGGCACCCCGGCCCGAGAAACTTCCGGCATGTAGTACAGCAGGGGCGTCAGAACTTTACGCTCATCGAACACCAAAATCGGTGCGTCCTCACCAACTGCCGGTGGGATAGCCTGCTCTAATGCACGGGCCGCATGATCCCAGCCGCGCAAGCGCTTCATCGGGTCGGTTGTCTTCGTCAATTCGACCCCAATCATATTCGCCATTGCATCGTAATTAACGATGACCAAGGCGACCAGAATATGCAGGCCCAAAGACGCCCGCAGCCAGATTTCCCGCTTCATCAATGCGGCAACCACCCATACCGTTCCGGCAACATATGCCGGTGCGGCCCAGTTGGCATTGGCGCGGGAAACAAAGCCCTGAACCGTCATGACAAGGATCAACGGCAAGGCAAAGCATGCCAAAAACACAACGGCTTTGCGCTGTTGTTCATCCATCGTTGGCAGGCGTTTTTTCAGAGTGGCCACCAACACCACCAAGGTCGCGAATAAGATCGGACCAAAGACCCCCAACTGCCCTCCCAGAAATTCAAGGGCTTTGACAGGGTGAAAACCACTGTCCTGTAAATTGGCGTTGGCTTTGGTATGGGCGAAGCTGACAAACTGATTGGCTGCATTCCACATGACGTTGGGGGCAAAAAACGCCAGCCCGAGCACCAACGCAACCCAAGGTCCCGGACGACGCCATATGCCACGCCAATCCGGGACAAAGATCATGGCAAAGGCAGCGCTGGCGACAAAGGCAATCATGGCGTATTTCGCCAACATACCCAGACCGAACACCAATCCTAAAGCCAGCCAAAACCGCACGCTGGACTGACCGTTAACCTCAGCCTGCAAGGCTTGGAACAACAGCACAAGCCCCCACCCCCACGCGCACATCAAAAACGGATCAGTGGAAATCAGGTACGCGGATACAGACACACCGGGCAATGTCAGGAAAACCACCGCCGACAACAAACCGACACGCGGTGTATACAACATCCGCCCCAAGGCGAACAAAGCCAGCGCCGTCCCACCATGGGCCAACGGGGACCCCATACGCACGGCCCATTCTGCATGACCAAATACGGCAGTCGTCAGCGCGATCACCCATGACACGACAGGTGGCTTGGAAAAATAACCAAACTCAGGCGTTAATGACCATGACCAGTATTGGGCCTCATCGAACGACAGATTGATCGGCGACTGCATAAGTTCGACAATACGCCACAGGGTAAAAACCCCCACCACAAGGCAGGCGACACCCCACCCCGGTTCGATATTCCAACGGGATTGCGATTGGTGAGTGATAGATTGGGTCATGGGATCAACCGTCTTCCTGATGAAGCAAAATGGTCAGGGATAACAGCAAGGTGACAATCACCGGGCTCCACGCTGCCAGAAACAGCGGCAAAGAGTCCGACAGTCCCAAGGCATAGGTAATGCGTGTCATAAAGTAAAAGACAAAGCCTGTCCCGACCCCGGCAATCACGCGGAATAACAAGCCGCCCTTACGAATATTTGGGTTCAGGGAGAAAACTGCCGCGACAAAGACCATAGCACAATACAAAAACGGCGAGGCCAACAGAGAGTGCCAATGCAGGACATGTTTGTGCGCAGAAAAACCAGCAGCTTCGAAGAATTTTATGAACCCCGGCAATTCCCAAAATGACAAACTGGCCGGAGAAGAAAACTTGTCCTGAATTTTACCAAGGCTGAGCGCGGTCGGTTGCTGGATTTCCTTCACATAGCGACTGGCTTCGCCACCTTTCAGAACCCATACATCACGCAAGGACAGAATATTATTCTCAATCCCACCTTTTGCCGCTTCCATTCGGGATTGGAAATGCCCATTGCGATCCTGCTGCAAAACCGAAATCCGAACCATTTCCAGCTTTCCAGATGTTTGATGCACCCGGCCTGCATGAATCACCGATTGACCACCACCGGGCAGGGCTTCTCGCATCCACAACCCACCTGATGAAAATGTCAGCGGGTTATCCGTCCGCATCTGCAAATCATCTTCGAGTCGTTCATATTCCTGATACATGGACGCTGCCAAAGGGTTGATAACCGACAGGTTAAACACCCCAAAAGCGAACACCACCAACACCACCGGAATTAAAAATTGCCACGCGGAAACACCGATTGCACGGATCACCACCAGTTCGTGAGTACGGGTCAATCGCCAAAAAGCGATCATGGCCCCAATCATCACGGCAAACGGCAAAACCGTATTCAGCATCTGCGGCATCTTTAAAACCGCCATGAACAAAACCATATCGAGGCCGACGTCAGCCTTATTGGACAAACGCCGTAACAGTTCGATACTGTCAAACAATAATGTTACGCCCATAATGGCTAAAAGCGTCGCAAAAAACGCCAGCACGAAATATCGTGTTACATAAAGACTAATTTTCGGAGACAGTCGCATTCTTGCGTTCCGTTGGTTAAGATCGCAGGTATCACAACGCCATACCTTTCACGTTCACCGCGTGATCGCAAGTTTAAACCACACAAACTGCGGCGTTTGCCACAGTTTTGTCGCGTACATACACAAAAATGACGAAAGGAAGACCGTAGCCATGGTTCAACTGACACGCATTTACACCCGAGGCGGCGACAAAGGAAAAACCTCCTTGGGGGACGGCACCCGGGTCAATAAGGGCGACCTCCGCGTGAGTGCCTACGGCACTGTCGATGAAGCCAACGGCATCATCGGTCTTGCCCGCGTACATACCGCAGACAACCCGGAAATCGACACAATCCTCAGCCGCATTCAAAATGACCTGTTCGATTTGGGCGCAGACCTGTGCACTCCGATCAAGGAAGGCGAAGATGAGTCTATGGCTCTGCGCATCCAACCGGAACAGACCAAACGTCTGGAACAAGAAATCGACAAAATGAATGAAGAGCTGGAACCGCTGAAATCATTCATTTTGCCCGGTGGCAAACCGGCTGCGGCTTACCTGCACTTGGCACGGACCATTGTTCGCCGTGCAGAACGGGAAATGTCCCTGCTGATCGAAAAAGAACCGGTCAACGTGGAAGCCCTGAAATACGCAAACCGCCTGTCCGACCATATGTTCGTCCTTGGTCGTTACCTCAATGACAAAGGTGCAACCGATGTCTTGTGGGTACCGGGTGCAAACCGCTAAACTCAATCAGCCCCATCGGTTCGGGGCAGGCAAAACAGCCTGCCCCGTTTACATAGCCACCCACGGTTTGTCTCCATTATCGGCAGGTCCCCATGAAAGTACTGGTCGCGGTCAAACGCGTCGTTGATTACAACGTAGCGATACGTATCAAACCGGATCACAGCGGCATAGACACCGATAGCCTAAAAATGTCCATGAACCCGTTTGATGAAATTGCCGTTGAACAAGCCGTACAATGGAAAGAACAGGATTTCGTACAGGAAGTCATTGCCGTCAGCATCGGACCCAAAGCCTGCCAAGATACCCTAAGAACCGCCATGGCTATGGGAGCAGATCGCTCGGTTCTGGTTGAAACCGATATCCAGACCCAACCCCTTGCCGTTGCCAAACTGTTAAAGGCGGTGATCGATACCGAACAGCCGGATGTGATTTTGCTCGGCAAGCAGGCTATCGACGATGATGCCAACGAAACCGGGCAAATGCTGGCCGCGCTTTTGGGTTGGCCACAAGGAACCTTTGTCTCAGAGGCCGAACCATGCGGCACGTGTATCCGAGTCACACGCGAAATTGATGGCGGCCTTGAAACCCTTGATCTGCCATTACCCTGTATCATCACAACAGACCTGAGGCTGAACGAACCGCGGTACGCGACCTTACCGAATTTGATGAAGGCCAAGAAAAAACCGATCCATGTCACCACGCCGGATGAATTGAAAATTGATATCACGCCACGGCTGACGGTTCTGAAAGTTGAACCACCCTTGCCCCGCGCACATGGTACAATCGTGTCTTCGGTTTCTGAGCTTGTGGACAAACTAAAAAACGAAGCAAAGGTCCTGTGATGCGCATATTGATTCTAGCTGAACATGACAACCGTACCCTGTCCCTAGCAACACGATCTGCCATCACGGCTGCGGGTACATTCGGCGGGCCAATCGACGTCCTGCTGACCGGGTATAATTGCGCTGCCATTCGCGATGAGCTGGCACACATTGCCGGGGTTCAAACCGTCCTTGTCTGCGATGACCCTGCTTTTGATAACCCACTAGCAGAGCCTATTTCAGCCATGCTGCACACCGTTGCCGATGAATACGATGTGATCTTGGCGGCGGCAACGGCCTTTGGCAAAAACACATTGCCCCGGCTTTCTGCCCTGATGGACATCCAGCAGGTTTCCGATGTCATATCCATTATCGACGATCATACCTTTGTCCGTCCAATCTATGCCGGGAACGCCAATGCGACGGTGCAGGCGGCACCGGGGCGGGTGATCCTGAGCATACGCCCCACGGCCTTTCCACCGGCCCCTGATCAGGAGGCTAAGGCCGCAATCAAGGCTCTGCCCCCTGTTGATATGCCGCAAATGCCTAAGTTCATTGAACGACGCGTTATTGAATCTGTACGACCTGACCTAACATCCGCCAACATTGTGGTGGCTGGGGGACGTGGCATTGGCTCAGACCATGCGTTCAACTTGATTTCTCAATTGGCTGATACCTTGGGTGGGGCTGTCGGTGCATCACGTGCTGCCGTAGATGCAGGATTTATTCCCAACGATGCCCAAGTGGGGCAAACCGGAAAAATAGTTGCACCGGATTTGTACATTGCCGTTGGCATTTCCGGCGCAATCCAGCATCTTGCAGGCATGAAAGATTCCCGGATCATCGTCGCCATCAACAAGGACGAAGAAGCCCCGATCTTTCAGGTTGCCGATTACGGGTTGGTGGCAGATATATTCGAAGCCGTGCCGGAATTGATCGACAAATTGGATGCCTGAGGCCTCTGCCTCGTTTGGTATAAGACATGTGGAATAGTATTTAGAGGGGGCCACAGTGCACCGCCTGCTGACCGGGGTTCGCCCGTATTTTGCCTTGATCTTGTTGTGCCTTGCCATATTCGTGCCGGGACAAAATGCGATTTACCCGCTGGACCGGGATGAAGCGCGTTATATGCAGGCATCGAAACAAATGCTGGAAAGTGGCGACTTTGTGTCGATCTATTTTCAGGACACTCCCCGTAACAAGAAGCCTGTTGGCATTTATTGGGCCCAAGCTGCCAGTGTTGCAGCGGCACACGCCATTTTCCCAGACTTGCAGGAAACTGCGCGCTGGCCCTATCGCATTCCATCCATCCTTGGGGCGATTGCCGCCGTTCTGCTGACCTTTGGCTTTGGCAAACACCTGTTTGATCGCCGCGTTGCCTTCGTTGGCGCGGCCCTATTGGGGTCAAGCCTGATCCTTGCCGCCGAGGCCCATCAAGCCAAAACCGACGCAGCCATGCTTGCCTGTGTCACCGCCGTCATGGGAATTTTCGGCAGGCTGTACATGCAGGCGCGCAAAGGCCCAGCCGTTCCCAACTGGCAAATCGCCGCCCTGTGGGTTGCCATGGGCCTTGGCATCCTCATTAAGGGGCCGGTGCCACTGATGGTTATGGGATTGGCGATGATCACCCTGATGATTGCAGATCGCCGCTGGCGTTGGCTTGGCACGCTACGCCCGGTCATGGGATTAAGCATCGCCATTGCCATTGTTGCCCCGTGGTTTATCGCCATCATGACCGGAGATCAAAGCAGCTTCGTCAGCGATGCCGTGCAAAAAGACCTGATCCCAAAACTGTTGAGCGGTCAAGAAGCACACGGTGGTGTGCCGGGACTGTACGCCATGATTGCTATTGCGACTTTGTGGCCCGGTTCCCTGTTTTTGTTACCAGCCTTGGTCCGGGCATTTAAGGAACGCGCACAACCCGGCGTGCGCTTCTGTTTGGCGTGGGCTGTGCCCAGTTGGATTGTTTTTGAACTGGTCCCAACCAAACTGCCGCACTACCCCCTGCCCGTATATCCGGCTTTATGCCTGCTGATCGCCGCAGCACTGTTTGCAGTACGCGAAGATGCCTATGCCCTGTTCCAAAAACTTTGGGTCAAGCTGGTGGTCTTCCCATGGGTTCTGATTGGTGGACTGTTGGGAATTGCCGCCACGGTCACGCCGTTTATTTATGGTGACGGCTTCCTGTGGGTCGGCTTACCCATCACTGCCGTCGGCCTTGCCGGAAGCTATGTTGTCTTCCGCAAATTCTGGCAAGAAAACCTGCCGCTAAATGCTGCCGTGATCTCTGTCGGATTTGCAGTGGTTCTCTATGCCGGGGTCTTTGCCGGAGTTATGCCAAGCCTCAGTCAAATGTGGGTGGGCCCGCGCCTTGCGAACGCAATTGCGGTTATTAACCCAGAGCGGGATGCTCCGGTCTATCTGTCCGGTTATCATGAACCCAGCGCAGTATTCATGATCGGCACCGACACCAAGCTGGTAAATGCAGAGGCCGTTGCCCATGCCCTTATGGAAAACCCAAAGGCAATCGGCATTGTCGAAGACCGTGACAAAATGGACTTCTTGGCAACTCTGGCTGAGGCCGGCGTCACCACGGACGTGGTCCCTGCCACTGAACTGAATGGTTTCAATTACTCCAAGGGGAAAGATGTTCGCATGAATATCTATCGCCTTGCGGAGTAGCCCAAACAGGGTAAAACACAAAAAAGCGGACCGTTTGGCCCGCTTTTTTTATGAAGCAGTGCCTTACGCCTTAGCAATGACACCAAACGTGGCGTTATCGTCTATGCTGCCATTGAAGCCATGCACGATTTCCACCGTATCAAAGTCATTGTTAAACAATTCATCCGCAATACTGTCAGCCGAGAAATACTGCATCCAATTATAAATCTCCCACTGCTGATCCGCTTCGATGATCGTATAGCGATCCAATGAGACAGCCTCTTGCTCATAGCGATGTGTCACATGAAAAGCAAAATACGGATCATTGGCCCAGAACCCTCCCATATAGTCAGGTTCAAACCGAGTTCCTGCCTGAACTTCGTCAAATGCATCCATGGTAACGACATCAAAGATAAACAGCCCTCCCGGCTTCAGGCATTTGCGCACTTTGGTCAGTAGGGTTTGCCTTTGAGCGGGCGACAAAGGGCAATAGTCACAATAAATCAGCGTCACTATATCTTGCTCCGGTGGCAATGGCGCGGTGAGATAATCTGCAACCACATACTCCACCTCCAGATTCATTCTCATGGATTGCCCCTGCGCATACAAAATAGAGTTGGGCGAGAAATCAATTCCCGTGACGGTTGCCCCCAAAGCCGCAAACCGTTCTGCATACAATCCCGGCCCGCACCCTAAGTCACATATCCGTTTGCCCGACAAACCGAACCGTTGGTTCACCGCATGTACAAATTCATCAACGGCAGCAATGGGGCGCGACCCCAAAGGCGATCCCTGATCCAGATGTGTCTTCAGCATCTGATGAGCCAAATGTGGTTTCGTCCACAGATCCTCCGCCGTATAGGTAGAAAACGGTTCTGGCTTGGAACAGGTACTTTGCAGGGTTGAATACATCGGGTGTCCTTTTCTTTCGGAATGGGAAAGGACAATACATGTCGAACAACACTCGTCAGGTATTGAACAAATCGGACACTACAGCAGGATTTCCTGCCCAAAACACCGCCGTGCCTGTACGGGTGTAACGCCAAGTCCGGTTTTGAATGCTCGGGTCAAATGGGCCTGATCCGAATACCCATACATCGCAGCAACATCTGCAACAGTCGCAGTGTGATCATGCAACGCCAAAGAGGCTTGCCGCAAACGCAGTATGCTTATGTATTGTTTGGGGGATAGGCCAAGCCCCTGATGGAAATAGCGACCAACAGTTCGTTCCGTTGTCTGGAACTGCCCGGCAATGTCATTCACCCTCACCTGCCCAGCTGTATTATGAATCAGCGCCAAAGCCTCAGTCAGCATTGAGGGTGGAACTCGGCACTCCAAAGCAGACAGCCGCGAAAGCAAAGCAGACAGAAAGGCCGATACGCCGGGATAGTCCCGACATAGCGGCGCTACCCATGGCGCGACCTCGCACGCCTTGGCATCGTACATCCATCCCCCGGACATTGCGGCTAACGGTCTCGCAAATAAAGATGAAGCCGCCCCAGCAGACAGGCGCACGCCTATGGCCCCCTGATGAGCCTGAACAGAAAAGTCCTGAGCAATCATAGACGCCGCGGCAACAATCGGACGAACGCCCTGCAAACGACCCGTTGCGGTCACATCAAACCTGAACACCAGATCGAACCGACCGTCCGGGGCGATCCTGTGCGTTAAGGCGCGATCTGTGTAATAGGTCCAAATCGCTTCAACTGCCGGATTGATGTCTGCATCAATCGTGACTTCCTGAAATCCGGGACAGAGTTCCACAACGACCTAAGCGCGCCGCATGGCTGCGGTGAAAATCCCCGCACCAATCAGAAATCCTGCACCCACGCGATTGATAAGCTTCAGATTTTCCGGCCTGACAATCCGTTCCCGCAATTTTCCGGCAAATGCGACATAGAACAATACATTCAGCGTTGCCAACACAATGAAGGTGCTTTCCATAATGGCAAGCTGATCAAATGCTGGCTGCGCCGGATTTAGGAACTGCGGCACGAATGCGACAAAAAACGCAATCCCCTTCGGGTTCAATGCCGTCACGATAAAGGCACTCAGAAACATGGCCCGTGCGGACTTGCCACCGCTTCCATCACTTAATTCATCAATAGTCGGTCGGGTGCGCCACAACTTAATACCAAGGTAAATCAAATAGGCCGCCCCACCCCATTTCATGACAGAAAACAGGGTTGCCGAGGTTGCCAACACGGCACCTGCGCCAAGCATTGAGGCACTCATCACCACCATGGTCCCCAGCATTACCGCCGGAACCGTCGCCCAGCCAGTGGAACGACCATTCGGCCCTTTCCCGGTCAAGGCATAACTGACCACCATCATGACCGTAGGGCCGGGCACAGCCAACAGCACCACACTCGCAAGGCAAAATGCCAACCACAGTTCAAAGGTCATGCGTCAATCTCCTATTCTTCGCGAACAGAAAGACAGAGCTTTCCACAACTGGCAAGACGTTTTTTGGACACTGCACACTATTGAATAATGAAATCAACTTCCTTGCCTTCATCATCAGTGCCAACAGCCTTCATCACCGAACCTTTTTGGGTAAAAATACCGGATGCAGCCGCACCGTTATCACATCCCACGACCCAATGGATACGCGGCAACTCCATGCGCGATAAGGGGCCAAGCGCAGGCCCATAATACTGCCCACGACAGAATGCCTGTTCATTAGGCGTAGAAAACACCATCAACCCAAATTTTGAGGCTGTGAACTGACGCAGATACCCAACAAACTTTTCTTTCTGAGGACTGCCCTTCCAGTTTCCCTGCAATTTCCGATCCGGTATCGTGCCTTTAGAACCTTCGCAAGTCGCCCAATCAGTCTGTAAGGTTTTCAACAAATTGGAGACAACAGATGGCCCGTCCGTGCGATCGATGGAACACCTGACGGTATTGGTGTTGAGGTCAAATACAATACGGTGAACGGGTGGATGCTGGACATGCCGCCGACTTTCGATGCGTTTTTGTTTCCTATATTCAGATGTGCCGCGCAAACCGTCCTTGTAAAAGTCATCATCGGTTATCGAGGTCGGTGTTTTTTCACCACCATAGACAAAGCGCCCCTTGTATCCATCACCGTATTTAGAAAGCTTGCGCAAGCGATAATCATCATCAATGAATTCTACTTCGCCTTCGTAATAATTAATTCTTTTCAAACCACAGTGCGCCATATACGCAGCTTTCGTGATGCCCACCAGCTTGGGGCTTTCACTTTCAAATGACTGCGTTGCACATCCCGCAACCAATGCGCAGGCCATAACACCCAATATCTTCACACCACTCTCCATTTGTTACTATGTACCGCATAGTAACCGTCACCCTCTATCAGGCAATAAAAAAGCACGCCAGAAAACTGACGTGCTTTTGGAAAAATGGTATCGCAGGGATCAGCCGCAGGTGGAATACCCGCAGCTGACGCATTTTTTGCAGCCTTCCTGATAGAACAGGGTCGGTGCGCTACATTTCGGGCAAATTTCCCCTTCCGGCATGGCAAAGGATTGAGCTTTCGGCTCTTTTGCTTCTTTGACCACTTCCGGTTTGTCATCAATGGATACGACAGTTGCTTCCATCGGGGCCAGAACCGCATCAGGATCAACCAATCCCAATTCTTCCGCATGGCGACGGATCACACTGGCAATCAACGCCACGACCCCATTGTAATACTTGCCTTTTACCCAACCACCCTGTGCGCCGCGAACGGTTTGCAGATCATCAATCAGGAAGGAGGTATCCTCATTACGGCGCATCACGGCAGAGAGCATAATGGTCAATGCAGACAGCAATTCCGCATGCTCGGCAGAACGGGAGGCGATAAAGATTTCAAACGGACGGCGATGACCGTTTTCCTCAATATCATTGATGGTGACATAGAAGTTTTCATCCGTCAGCGGCCACTTCAGCTTATAGGTAGTACCGGACAAAGCCTCAGGACGTGGAATCACTGTGGCCGGAGCCGCACGTTCAGGTTTTGCTTCGGACGTCGTGCTCAAAATCGGCTTACGCAGCGGTGAAGGACGATACGTGGTACATCCTTTACACCCCAGTTCATAAGCCAAACGATAAACGGCACGGAAGCTTTCAAAGTCCATATCTTCCGGGCAATTGATGGTTTTGCTGATACTGGCATCCACATAACGCTGACAAATCGCCTGCGTCCGCAGGTGTTCTTCAACAGTAAGTTCCAGCGCACTAATCATGTAATCCGGCAAGGTATCCAGATCAACGGACGTGGGCTCCAGACCGTTTACCTGACAGTAAGCAAGGAACCCGGCATCCAGAACCGGGAATTCTTTTTGCGTACCATCCGGTTGCAAGACTTTGCGGAAATAGCACCAACCGAATGTCGGCTCCAAACCGGATGACACGTTGCCATTATACAGCGCAGTGGTCCCCGTTGGAGCAATGGTCAAAAGCACACCATTGCGAATGCCATGCTTGGCAATGTCATCCTGAATATCTTGCGGCAGATCTTGAATGAAGGGGCGGTCCAGATATTTGTCTTTGTCAAACAAGGGGAAGGAGCCACGCTCTTTCGCCAGTTCAACAGAGGACCGATAACAGGCATCGCGCAGAGCCTTCATCATGTCACCGGTCATGGCTTCACCTTCCGCCGAACCATAACGCAGTTTCAACATTTGCAGCGCGGTGCCAAGGCCCATAATGCCAATACCGGTACGACGTTTGGCTTGGGCTTCTGCCGCTTGCTCTGCCACCGGAAACTTGGTGGAATCCAAAACGTTATCAAGGAAGCGAACACCGATTGCCACGACTTCTCTCAAACGATCAAAGTCAAACCACGGGTTTTCACCGAACGGATCACGCACCAGAGACGCCAAATTGACACAGCCAAGATTACAGGCACCATTGGGTGGCAACGGCTGTTCCCCACATGGGTTGGTACAGCGAATGTCTTCGGCATAGGCCAGATTGTTGGTGGTGTTGACGCGGTCGATAAAGATCACGCCCGGTTCGGCGGCATCATAGGTTGCCTTGATGATCGTATCCCACAATTCACGGGCCGGCATGCGCTCATAAACGTACCAAGGTTCACCGTTGCGCTCGAGTTCCTCAACAATGCGTGCGGTATCTGCGGGCGGCACCCGGAAGCCCAAATCCCACATGGCATCGTCTTCAACAGCCTTCATGAAGGCATCAGTCACCAAGATGCTGATATTGAAATTGCTGAGGCGACCGACCTCTTGCTTGACCGTGATGAAGTCGGGCAAATCCGGGTGGTCAATTGCCAGCGTACCCATCATTGCGCCACGCCGAGTTCCGCCGGACATAATTGTGCCACACATGGCCTGCCAAATTTCCATAAACGAAATCGGGCCTGACGCAACCGAGCCGGTTTTTTCGACCAAGGCTCCGGTCGGGCGAATGGTGGAAAAGTCGGTGCCAATCCCGCCGCCCTGCTGCATGGTCAAAGCTGCACGAGTATTGGCAGCCATAATCGCGGGCATGGTGTCATGGACCACATCGTTGACGAAACAATTGATCATGGTGACGTGACGCTCGGTCCCTGCCCCCGCAAGGATACGCCCACCGGGAGACCATTCCATTGCATTCATGGCAGCAATCGCCAACGGCTTATGAAGCTCCGCCTGCGGATCGTTGCGATACACACCTTCGCACACACGCGCATGGGTATCTGCCGGGCTATCTTCCCTGCTGAAACCGTTTGCCTCCACTGCGCGGTACTTTTCCTCCCAAACCATTTGTGAAATGGCCTGACGGTTCTGGCTCAGGGAAAAGATGGGCGCAGTAGACATGAATTCGTAACTCCAACGGGTCAAAGCAGGCATATTTTAAAAAGTGCCCGAGCATAGCAAAAACTGTGAAAAAAGGGAGGCCCAAATACCGGAAAAAATCCGATTGGGTTCACAAAGGGGTGCATGTCTATAACCGGGTTGTCCACAGGTCCAGTCTGGAATGGTAATTTCCGTTTTTCCAAAGCTATCGGAAACAGGCACTAACCGCTGCGCGCACAACCGCTGACATGCATACCCGAGTAGGTTTCTAACGCAAAACAGACACAAACAACCTAAACTACTGATTTAAAATAATTTATTACGAAACTTAGAAAAGTTAGGCCAAGTGAATAATATTACATTTCACAAGCGCACACATATTTTTTAAGAAAAACCGTCCAATACAATTTCAGCTCTTACCCTTTACCACGCCTTGCTTATAAGCAAAGCAACATACACAACACACAATTTGCACACAGAGTTATCCACAGGGCGAGTGAATTCTATTCGCCTAAATTTACGGCGATCCGTTACGGCTTGTCGCCTCGGCTTCCAATTTGCGCGTGGCAGTTTCAATTCGGCTTTGCAACTCATTCAGAAAGGCGCGACGGTCCAGTCCCTCTGGCATCATTGGTAAGAATTCGACGATGATTGTTCCGGGCTTCTTCCAAAACGCATTTCGGCCCCAAAACAGTCCAGAGTTCAAGGCAACCGGAACCACCGGAGCCTTAACCGAGGATGCCAGCAAGGCAAGGCCGGGCTGGTATTTTCCTGATGTTCCCGGTTTTGTCCGTGTTCCCTCAGGAAAGATCACAATCTGCCGATCCCGATCCAATGTGTATTGGGCGCGATCAATCAAAAGATTCATGGACTTAATGCCAGCAGAACGATCAAGGGCAATCTGTTCGCTTTTGCGCATGTGCCAACCAACGAAGGGAATGCTCAGCAATTCTTTTTTCAGGACGTAAACCGCATCCGGCAAATAGCGATCAAAAAAGAACGTATCCCATGCCGATTGATGCTTAACCGCCAGAATCACGCGCCCCTTGGGCAGGTTTTCCAAGCCCCGGACCTCATAACGGATTCCCATGACCCAGCGGGCAAGAAACACAATCATCCCGGTCCAGACTCGTTTCCCCCAAACCATAGCCGGGCGTGGGAATGGCAGCAAAAGAACAAGCAACCCGCCCCAAATAATGGTCCAAGAGACATACAGAATATTGAACAAAACACAACGAACAGCGGTCACGGACGAAATCCTTCGGTAGTCAAACCAAAAATATGCGCAAAACTGGCGATCAGGAATTTTGTATATTCCCGCGACATAAGCAAAACCGTTCTTGGGTATTGCCACCAATTTGACAAACGTATGGATGCGGGTTGCACCGCATGAGGGACGATTTGCACATCCGGCATAACCGGACGGAATTCTAACAAACTACGCTGCATGTGATAGGCGGCAGTCACCAGTCGGATAGAACGTATACCTTCCTGTTCACACCATTCCGCCGTTTCTCTTGCATTCTGAACAGTTGTGCGGGCCTGATGACCAAAAGTAATTTTACTACGCAGAGAAACCGGATAATCGTCCTGACCAATTTGTTGCAATAACCCATCAACCGTCAGACCGTCAGACACGCCTGAAACGAACAAACGACTGTTCGGCGTTTCACGCAGTAAATTCAGGCCAGTGGCTAAACGCCCTTCCCCTCCGGTCAGCACCACAATGGCATCTGTTGGCAGCTCTGGTTCCTGTGGCTCCGGCAAAGTTTCCACAAACCGAACAAGGCCGATCACCCACAGGGCAAGCAGCAGGCATCCGGTCATGACAAAAGAATTTACTACCCGTTTCACGTCAGTCTCGACAAGTTACGCATGACGGTTACAAAAGCCGCCGCCGTCGCCAGCACACAGGCAACGACAGGCACAGAGAACAATGCAATCCAATGAACGTAGGAAAGCCCGACTTCCGCCAGCAATCCTCCCTCCAAAGTTTTTGCCATCCCGCCCAGAGCCATAAGCACCGGAACGGAAACGCCAAACCCAATGACGGCACCCTGCCCCCCCAACCATAGGGCGCGCAAAGCATACTGGCGGGCGATATAAAAATCACGAGCACCGACCATATGCAAGATTTCAATGCTCTGCCGATGAATTGCCAACCCGGTCCGCGTTGCAAAGATTACAATGATGGCCCCACAGCCTGCTACCAACACCATCACAGCGTGGGCCAGAATTTGCAAACCGTCGGCAAGTCTGATCACCCGCGCCAGCCAAACCCGATGGTCATCAACGGACGCACCGGGAACCTGCGCCTTCAACCGGGTTGACAGTGCCTCTAGGTCCGGCGGGGTGTCTTCCTTGATGGTTACATCAATCAAGCTGGGCAGCGGCAGATCGGCGATCAGATCATTATCCCCAAGCCAAGGCTTAATCAGCGACACCAGTTCTTTGGTTTCCAGAACCCGCGCACGGACAACGCCAGATGTTTCTTCAAGTATTTCAACGGTTTTCTTGACGCGATCCTGATTAACCTTTGGGCTGGCATCATTGGGAATGACCTGAACCGTCAGCGTCCCCTTGATATCGCGGTTCCACCGTGACAACAGATTATCCAAGACCAAGGTTCCGGTCAGTGTCAAAGTCGCCAGAAACACCATCATCGCCATCATCGCAGGCAAAAATGCACTGGTGGCATCATGGTCAAATGGCAAATCGGAACGGCGTTGGAACAAGCTCATCATGCTCCCTCCGCATCCGTCATCGGGCCGAGACTCGTCAGAGTACCATTCTCAAGATGCAACCGAGGAAAGCCAAAACGGCGTATCAACGGCTCATTGTGAGTCGCAACCAAAACTGTTGTGCCAAGGCGATTCAGTTCCAGAAACAGATGCATCAACCGTTGGGCAATCCGATCATCCACGTTCCCCGTCGGCTCATCCGCCAGTAGAATATCGGGACGATTGATAACCGCACGAGCAATGGCAACCCGTTGTTTTTCTCCACCTGACAAATACGGCGGACGTGAGTTCATGGCCTTACCAAGGCCAACCCAATTCAAAAGCTCAGGGACGTGACGGGCAATTTCCTTTTCATCCACCCCGGCAACCCGCAATGGCAGCGCAACGTTGTCAATGGTACTCAGATGGTCGAGCAGACGAAAGTCTTGAAATACAACGCCAATACGACGGCGCAAACGCGGCAAAGTGCTTTTGGCCATGCGCGTGGTATCCACGCCGAACATCTCAATCCGCCCACGGTTGGGGCGGCGTGCCAAGTACATCAGGCTCATCAAAGTGGACTTGCCCGCGCCACTTTCCCCAGTCAAAAAAGTGAACGAGCCGGACTGCAGAGAAAATGAAACATCCTGAAGGATTTCTGCACCCTGTGCATAACGCATACCGACATTTTCCATACGGAAAATCTCCGGCGCGTCAAACTGGCTGTTCTTATGGATTGAGCGATCTGTTTTCATGGTCCCACAATGGCACGCGGCAGGGTTAAGGTCCAGAGCATAAGCGCGTGAGATGCTTGAGTTTTACGCCAACCTCCCATATAACTAAAAAAGTATTTAATGACCATTTGTTAATGAAAGTTTGGCTGCATGCTGATCTCTTGTCCCGAGTGCACAACCAAGTTTTCGATTGCGGATGCCGTATTAGGTGAACGCGGACGTAAAGTGCGGTGTTTCAAGTGCGGCCATACATGGCACCAAAACCCGCCGGGGGCAGAGCCCTCGCCCGCAGTTCAGCCTGCACCGCCTGTCGAACCTCCTGCGCCCCGTCCGCCGACGCAGCCGCTTATGCCGCCGACACCGACCGTCGGAATTGAAACGCAGGAAGCCGAACTCTCAGCGATGGCACCTGCTGCTCCACCGACTCCGGCTCCGGCTCCGATCCCCCAACCAGCGGCAACACCCGTGCCATTGGAATCCGCCCCCATGGACGGTGGTTTTGTGCCGCCGGCACCGCCGAGCAATTCCAGTTCGATTCCTTTGGATAGTGACCCGTCTGCGGGCAACAAATCGTCCATTGATCCACTGGACATCCCCAATCTGGATGATCTGGACGCGGCAGCCGTTGCCCCGTCATCCAGTGCGGATTTGACTGAAAGTAACAACACCGTCGATATGGATGCCCTGTTGGACAGCACGGCAGAAGACATCCCGAAGGTTTTGGCCTCGCGCCTGCGCCAACAGGAAAAGAAAAAAGCCAGCCTTGGCAGTAAGCTGTTTGTTTTGGTGCTCATTCTGGCACTGATTGGGACTGGTCTGTGGCTTGCCCGCAAGGAAATCACTCACCGCTTCCCGATAACGGCCCAGTATTACAAAATGGTCGGAATTTCGGTCGAGGTGTTGGATGAAGGCCTTGAATTCCGTGGCGTAACGCCAGACATGACCAAACGCAATGGTACACAGGTGCTGATCGTACGAGGCGTCATTGTCAACACCTTGCCACGTGAACGATCCGTGCCGTTGTTGCGGTTGGTCCTTTTGGACTCAAATGGCGCAATGATTCAAGAAGCCTTTGCCAAACCCCGGCGTGACAAACTGGAAGCCGGAGCCCAAATCGGTTTTCAGGTCATGATGGAAAATCCATCGGCAGCGGCAGCCCGGTATGAGGTGGCCTTTGCCGAGCCTCCGTCAGAGTCGGCGCAACCGGAAGAAATCAAAACTCCGCCACAGCCGGAACCCCAGGCTCCATAGTTTTGAGCCTCGCTCAGTTAAAAAGGGGATGCATCAGCATCCCCTTTTGCGTAACCACGCACGGTCGCATAATCAAATATCAACAACGTTGCGCGCCACCGTATCCAAATGGATTAGCTCGTCATAGCCACGGCGCACCCCCAAACCAATCATCAGCCCGGCGGCAAAGCCAACGGATAGCGGGAACAAGACTACGCCCAATAATTTGCCCCCGGCACTTAACGAGCGGAATTTGGCAAAAACATTACGCCGCAGCTTCAGAATCGTACCATCACGATCAACCACCCGAAATCCATATGTGGCAGCAACGCGAGCGATCGCCGCATCATCACATCCTGCCGCAGTGAATAGGTTGTTCTGACGAATTTCCTGTAACAATTTGGCGACATCCGGGCTGGTCGGCATCCGCCTGCGGTCAGGGAAATACCGGACCGCCATGACAACTCCCAACAGGCAAAACACCATGGGAATGCCCAATACAACACCATAGACCCAAGTCATGCGGGCATAATCCTTCTTTAATCACATTAACTGCCATTGACCGAAAAACCGGCCTTGGCAAGCATACTGTAAAACTCTCTGAGCTTCTGTTCCTGCACCTGCGGTTCAGGATAGCAGTCAGCAAAGGCCGCGACAAAATCCGGGCGTTTTAGATGCTCCAGAATCCGGCACCGTGCCATATCCATAGCCTTACCATCCGTCAACACACCTGACAAAACAAACCCCAGTAACATGGTCGCGCGTTCCGCCAATTTCAAATCAGGCCGATCAACCCGTTCAATGATTTGTTTTTCTTCCAGATATTTTGCAACCAATTGATCCAAATGCTCCAGCAACGGAGCGGCAGTTTTCGGGGGGCAATGAGATAACAGCCAATCATACAGCAATCTAACATTGCGCATGGGCGCGATCATATCCCGGCAACCGGGGGCAAAGGTAATGGCAGATCGCGTGCTGGTGATAATGCTGCGCAGCAAGGTAAAAGCAGTCAAACGGATTTCCGGTTCAGGTTCCAATGCCTTGTCCAGAACTCTCAAAATCTGGATGCGCTGCGGCACAGTTTTCAATACGCGCAACAACCATTCAAGACCAAGTTTCCGGCCAATGGTACCACCTTCAGTCACGAACTGACACGCCCGGCTCAACAGGGCCAAGGCAACCTCACTGTCCCCTATGACCCGATCGCCTGTGACCAGCCGATTTGCGACCTTGCCAAATTCCACCGTTTCATTGCGTGGTTCATTGCGAGACATGGGGTTATGCCCGCCAACCATACTCACCATGCGCGAAAACAGCTCGTCACGAACCAACGGCAGTGAATTATCGCGGATACCGTTTAGGAAGAGTTCTGAAGCCGGCAGACCACGGTCAAAACTGCGTTCTCCGCCTTCCAAAACATCAATCACCGTTAGCAAGGCTTCTGCCAAGTTCGGCTTTGGCCCAATGGCATCCTGAAAGATCACGGGACTGGCGAAGATCTGTGCAGCAGCACCATCCAACAAACGACGGGCATCGATCGATGGTTCCTTGGCAAGCAAATCCGAGATCCTGACCAGCTTGGACATCAGGCTGCCCTGTGACAGCAAATCGCGGGCCAGTACAAGATTGGTCGAAAATTCCACGTCCAATTCATCTTCGGGCCGCATGGCACATTCATCCCACACAGCCCCCAGCGTTGTCGTCACGGTTTCCTGCAAATACCGCTTACGGGCCGTCCGCTTGGCGCGAAAGCCGATTGCTTCCACCATGCGGTATAGTTCGTCCGTGCGCGTTTTCAGGTCAAGATCAGGGACATTTCGGGTCTGGATCAACGCGACACGATCAACACCGGATACAAGAATGTTTTCCGTATCCCAGATACGCTTGTACTCGCGCTCGCAGTGAAGGACCTCCATCGGGGTCAACTGCGCCTCATCCAGGTATTTTCGAAACAAAGCCCCCAAGGTCCGCATCCCAACCGGGGACAGAATATCAGCCTCACTGGAACAATACGGGGCCGTTTCAATGGGAACGATGCGCACATCACGAATAGGCTTTGCCTTTGACATGCGTTCAAGAATGACTTTTTCAACTTCCTGACCATCGGCACGTTTCCAAATTCGGATAATGCGAACGCCCTCGGTCGTGTGTTTTTTCAACTCGGTTTCCGCAGCTTTTTGTGCGGTTGCCTCATCCTTAAAAATGTCCTTTACGTTCCAATTCTTGGACCGCAGGACATGAAATTCAAATGTCGCGCGATGGCTCGACATTGTTCCCTCTCAATTGCATGTTGTGCGGTCCCATAGAGCCTTCTGCCCTCCGCACGTTCCCTCAAGTTTACGTACCCCCGACACTGCGTGCCTTTTCCACCCAACGACCGGAGGGTTCCTGTTGCCAATAATACAAATCGTGACCTGCATCTTTGGCGGTTTTCCAGCGTTGGCGCGCGGATACCACATGTGCTTCGATTGTACCATCAAACAAATCCAGACAGCGGTCAAAATTACTGAGGTCAAAAATATCGACCCCTTCAGTAATCACCAACACACTGGCTTGGTTGGGATTTTCAACTTGGTCCGTCAACCAGATCGGTTGTTCAGCACCATGCCCGTCAGAGGCTGCCCCATGCGGCAACCACGACTCTTCCCGATAGGACCACAGGACGGAGTTCAAATCCTCAACCCTGTCTTTGGACCCGGCAACCACAAGAGCACGCAGGTTGTTTGCCAATACCCGTTCCAGCAGTTCCGGTAATGCCCGTTCCAACGGCCATTTTTGCAAATGGTAAAAATCGACACGGCTCATAAAAAGCTCACCCACACTGGTACCGATACGAACGCCACCACGCTCGGCATGGTTTCTCTCTGCTTATACACGCAAAACGCCGCCTCTGTCGACGAGGCGGCGTTCACTTCACCGTATTATCGCATCCGTAGCGATGCTTAATCCGACAGTTTCAAGGCGATAAAACGTTCCCGCTCCCCACGCCGGATTTGCAACAGAACCGACGGACGACCTGCCTTTTGCGCTGCATCCACGGCCTTTTGCACATCCTTGGGACTTGCCACTGCCTGTTGGGTCACAGATTGGATAATCATCCCCGGCAGCAAACCTTTTTCTGCCGCAACGCTATCCTTGCCAACTGCCAAAATCACGACACCTTTATCCGTGTCCTGAAGATCGTATTGATCACGCAGGGCATCGGTAATCGTGGCAACCGTCAAATCAAGACCTTTGATCTTTTCGCCAGAGGTTGCTTTGGCTTTTGGCTTGACCTTACCCGGCAACATATTTTCATCGGCTTTGGTCATTTCACCCACTTCAACATGGAGTGTCCGTTCACGACCATTGCGGAAAATCTTAACCGGAACCTTCTTCCCGATCTCTGTTTCCGCCACTATGCGCGGCAACGTCCGCATTTTGCCGACTTTGTTACCATTGAACTCAACGATCACATCGCCGGTCAGAATACCGGCTTGATCTGCCGGGCTGTCATCCTGCACGCCTTGGACCAAAGCCCCTTCGGAATCCGGCATACCAAGGCTTTCTGCGATCTCATTTGTAACGGTCTGGATCACGACGCCAAGCCAGCCACGTTTGACGTGACCGAATTTTTCGATGTCCTTGATCACCAACTTCACGGTATCGGACGGAATGGCAAAACCAATTCCGACACTGCCGCCTGTCGGGGAAAAGATCATGGAATTCACGCCAATCACTTCACCGTCCATGTTGAACATCGGCCCCCCTGAGTTCCCGCGGTTAATCGGGGCATCAGTTTGCAAGAAGTTATCATAAGGACCGGCATGGATATCCCGATTACCAGCAGAGATAATCCCTGCAGTTACCGTTCCACCCAGACCAAACGGATTGCCAATGGCAAGAACCCAATCTCCGACACGACTTTTGTCAGAATCTCCGAACTTTGCGTACGGCAAATCGTCCGACGATTGCACACGCAACAAAGCAATATCGGTTTTCGGGTCCCGACCAATCAGTTTTGCCGGAAGCTCACTGCCATCATGGAAGCTGACAATAATCTCGGTTGCATCTTCAATCACATGATTGTTGGTGACGATCAACCCATCTTCCGAAATCACAAAGCCCGACCCAAGTGACCGGGTTTGTTCCTTATGTTTCGGTTTGCCGTTTTGCCCATGGAACTTATCGAAATAGTCCCTGAACAAATCCTCAAACGGAGATCCGGGCGGAAACTGTGGAAGGCCGTATCCCTCGGTTTCTTCGGCCTCCACTTCCCGGGTGGTTGAAATATTCACCACCGTCGGCAACAATTTTTCCGCCAGGTCCGCAAAACTATCCGGTGCGCCGCGAGCAACCGCCTGCGACGGCACTGCAAACAGTCCCAGCATGAATACGGCGCACAGTGCCCCCCACCACTGAGACCGGGACGGGGTTTCAACCCGCCCCCTGTGTGCTTTGTGTATCATCATGACAAAAGTCACGCTCCGTTTCCTATGTTGTTTCCGAACCCGTAGCCTTAGCGGCCACGGGAATTTTCAAAATACCGGAAGAACTCTGAATCCGGGGACAAAACCAAAGTTGTGTCCGAGCCAATGGCAGCGCGGTACGCCGACATAGAACGGTAGAATTCAAAGAACTTCGTATCCTGACCATAAGCTTTGCCAAGAATTCGGTTACGTTCCGCATCACCCTCACCGCGCAGCATTTCAGCCTTACGGCGGGCTTCCGCCAAAATGACAGTCCGTTCGCGTTCGGCCTCGGCCTGAATTTTGGCTTTCATTTCCGCACCATCAGCGCGATAGCGGGCAGCTTCGGCAAAACGATCAGAACGCATACGGTTATACAGGGATTCCGCCGTATCTTTCGGCAACTCCGTCCGTCCAATACGCACGTCGATCACTTCGATCCCGTATTCTTTTTCACGTTTACGTACTGATTCGTTCAATTTATCCATAACCTCAACACGCTTTTCAGACAGCATATCGGGCAAAAGAACCTTAGCTACCTCAACGCGGACGGCGTTGTTCAAAGAACGGCCCAGACGTTCACGCAAGACACGTTCAGATCCAGCGGCCTTACGGAATTGCAGCGGATCAACGATTTTATAGCGAGCATACAAGTCCACAATGATCCGGCGTTGATCACGCAAGTTCATTTCCTCAGACTGCGGGTCCAAATCCAGTACGCGCTTATCATAGAAAACGACATCCTGAATGAACGGCAATTTGAAATACAGACCAGGGTCCTGATACACGGCACGCGGATCACCGAACTGCATGACCAAAGCCTGCTTGGTTTGATGAACTACGAAGATGGATTGCAGGGCGACCAGAACGGCGACGGCACCACCAATCCCAAAGATGGCAAGACGACGACTCATTATTTGCCTCCTTGGTTAGCTTGGACGTTTTTACGTTTCTGAACTTCCGGCAACGGCAAGTAAGGAACAACGCCTTTCCCAGCCTTATCGTCGATAATGACTTTGTTAGCCTTACCCAGAACTTCCTGCATGGCTTCAAGATAAAGACGCTTGGTTGTCACATCCTGCGTAGCCTTGTACGATTGATAGACCGAGTTAAAGCGGTCAGCCTCACCCTGAGCATCCTTTACCTGACGCTCTTTGTAAGCCATTGCTTCCTGCATCATTTTTTCAGCTTCACCCTTGGCACGCGGAATTACATCGTTGCGATAGGCAAAAGCTTCGTTGCGTTGACGATCAAGATCTTGACGCGCGTTGTTGACATCGTGGAAGGCTTCAATCACCTGCCGCGGCGGATCAACTGCCAACAGCTTCACATCGGTTACCAAAACGCCGATTTTGTAAAGATCCAGCAGTTCCTGAACCATCTGCGTAACTTCCACCTGCAAAATTTCTTTGCGGTCAGTCATCAACTGGTCAAGAGTAGAACGACCGGCAACTTCGCGCATCACACTTTCAGCGACACGAGAAATGGTGGCTTCCGGGTCCCGAATATTGAACAAGAAATCTTCTGCCTTCGACACACGCCAAAACACCGTGTAATCCACGTCGACCACATTTTGATCAGCAGTCAGCATCTGATTTTCATCGGTGCGAGCCTGATTAGGTGCAACAAAACGTCCACTAATCTGGTTTTGCGATCCGCCCAAGTTAATCTGACGTACTTTGGTCACAGATACTGCGGTCACATCCCCAACCGGGGCCGGAAACCAATAGTGTAACCCCGGTTCAGTGGACTTCACAAATTTACCGAACATGGTTTCCACACCTTGTTCGTCGGGAAGAACCTTATAGAAGCCGGTGCTCGCCCAAACGGCGACCAAAACCGATAACCCGAGGATCAGAGCCTTTGGCCCCTGACCACCTTTTGGAAACAATCCCCGCATGCGGTCCTGACCTTTGCGAATGATATCGTCAAAGTCAGGCGGTTGCTGGCCACCGCCATTTCCTCCGCCTTGGTTATTGTTTCCCCATGGGCTGCCGGGGCCTCCCGGACGGTTGTTACCGCCCCAAGGACCACCCCCGCCGCCATTTCCGCTATTCCAGGGCATTGATATGTCTTCCCTTACTGCTTGAGATTTTTGAGACCATCGGGTTTAAACTTTAGCCAGATGCACCTTATATCGAACTTAGCAATCATGAAACCCGCTTAAAGAGACATATTTCCGTCATGTGGCAAAATCTTGTTTCCCGGATATCGGGGCAATTCACTCGCGTGTCAACGGCAGAAAAACCATCATCTGCACCGGATACCGTGGTTATTCGCAAAATTTTAGAAGAACTTGGCCCTCACCCTGAGGTTCCGAGTTGGTCTCCGGGCTCTTCTATCGACGGTTTATCGGTTTCTGATGGGAAATTGATTCTGGCCTTAACCGCAACGCCAGAACAAGCCCCGAAACTTGAACCCGCCCGCAAAAGCATTGAAGATTCCCTATCGCAACTGCCCGGCATTGAGCATGTACAGGTCATTTTAACAGCGAAGGCTGTGGCTGGTAGTGCATCCTCCCCCACTGCCCCTCCGCAAAAGAAATTCGGACAGCATGCAACCGGGGCAATGATTGAATTGCCGCAGGTCGAAAACATCATTGCCATCGGTTCCGGTAAAGGCGGGGTCGGCAAATCCACCACCACCGCAAACCTTGCCATGGCCTTGGCGAAGGATGGTCTGAAGGTCGGCATTCTGGATGCAGATGTGTACGGCCCGTCAATCCCCATGCTGTTTGGCTGTCAGGACGAACGCCCTGCTGGCAATGCAGAGGGAAAAATCATCCCCATCGAACGCTTTGGCCTGAAATTGATGTCCATTGGTTTTATGGTTGATCAAAGTGCCGCCATGATCTGGCGCGGTCCCATGGCATCCGGTGCCATTGAGCAGCTTTTCCGTGATGTCGAATGGGGGGAACTTGATGTTCTGCTGGTGGACCTGCCGCCGGGAACCGGAGATATCCAAATTACCATGGTGCAAAAAGCTCCGTTAACCGGGGCCGTCATTGTTTCCACCCCACAAGACCTTGCCCTGCTGGACGCACGCCGAGCCTTGACCATGTTCCAAAAGGTCAATGTTCCGGTTCACGGTTTCATCGAAAACATGAGCTATTACCAGTGTCCAAATTGCGGACACAAAGAACACATCTTCAACCATGGCGGCGCAGGAACCGCCGCCGAAGAGTGTGGTGTGGATTTCCTTGGCGCGATCCCGCTGACCATGGCAATTCGGCAAGCCGCCGATGGTGGTGAACCCATCACCAGCAGCCACCCCAACAGCCCGCAAGCCAAAGCCTATACCAATATTGCGACCAAACTGGCGCAGTTGGCCTGCCTTACGGAATGAACAAACGCACCCGGCAGCACATGATTTGACTTCATATGCTGCCGGGATGCACCCCTGCCTTCCGTCACAGACTTTATTTACCTGAAGCTATAGCCGTAACCGCGCCCCCTCCCCATGTCTTTTGTAACCCATTCAAAACGCAAAGATATGGAGACCAGAGCACATGAGTAAGTCAAAAGCGGTACGTATCGAAAAGGACACAATGGGCAAAATCGAAGTTCCAGAAGATCGATACTGGGGGGCACAGACCCAACGCTCGCTTCAGAATTTCCGCATCGGCGGTGAACTGATGCCACAAGCTATTGTCCGCGCGTTCGGCATTCAAAAACTGGCCTCGGCACGCGCCAACCGTAAACTCGGCAACCTCGAACCAAAACTGTCCGACGCCATTGAACAGGCCGCTCAGGAAGTTGCTGATGGCAAGCTCAACGATCACTTCCCCCTTGTTGTCTGGCAAACCGGCAGCGGCACCCAAACCAACATGAACGCTAACGAAGTCATCGCAAACCGAGCCTGTGAAATTTTGGGCGCACCCATGGGACAGCGCGACCCGGTTCACCCCAATGACCACGTCAATCGTGGACAATCCTCGAACGATAGTTTTCCCGCAGCCATGACCATTGCCGCCGTGGTCGAAATTGAAAACAACCTGAAGCCCGCCCTAAAGCATCTGCACAACGCCTTACAAGATAAGGTCAAGGCCTTCGCCGATATTGTCAAAATCGGGCGCACCCACTTGCAAGATGCAGTGCCTATGACGCTAGGGCAGGAGTTTTCCGGGTATGCCACACAAATTCATTACGGTCTTAACCGTGTGGACGATGCGCTGGTCCGTTTGCGTGAATTGGCTCAGGGTGGGACGGCCCTTGGCACTGGCTTGAACGCCCCAAAAGGGTTCGATGAGGAATTTGCCCATCAGGTTTCCGATATTACCGGACTGAAGTTTGTCTCGGCCTCCAACAAATTCGAAGCCCTCGCCGCCCATGATGCCTGCGTAGAAATGTCCGGCGTCATGAACGTTCTTGCAACGTCTATGATGAAGCTTGCCAATGACATTCGGCTGTTGGGTTCCGGCCCTCGGTGCGGTATCGGGGAACTGATTCTTCCTGCGAACGAACCGGGGTCTTCGATCATGCCGGGCAAGGTCAACCCAACCCAAGCCGAAGCACTCAGCATGGTTTGCGCACAAGTCATGGGCAACCATGTCGCTGTGACCATCGGCGGGGCCAACGGTCATCTGGACCTGAACGTGTTTAAGCCGGTAATCATTTATAACCTGCTGCAATCCATTCGCCTTTTGGGGGATGCCGCAGTCAGTTTTGCCGACAACTGCCTTGAAGGACTGCAAGTAGACCATGAAAGAGTCACGTGGTATCTGAACAACAGTTTGATGCTGGTTACGGCTCTGTCGCCACACATCGGTTATGATAACGCCGCTGCGGTTGCCAAGAAAGCCCACGAAGACGGCACCAGCCTGCGGGAGGCCTGCGTCGCCTTGGGCCATCTTGATGGCGACAAGTTCGACGAGCTGGTCCGCCCGCAAGACATGGTCTAGGCCTTTGCTCAAACTGAGCGTCGTGCGGAGCCTTACGCTCCGCGCGGCCTTAGCCCCTATTCATAGGAAATATTTTCACCGACCTTGCGTTGATAATACTGCAACACATAGACCCTTAGGGCCGCAGATAGATTCATGGTGATGTCCATGCGTTCGTGGTCGATATCCTCAATCAGGGTGTTGAGGCTGATACGCCGTTCGTCCGCAATCTTTTTCAAGGCATCCCAAAACGGCGTTTCAAGAGAAACGCTGGTCCGGTGGCGATCCAATGTCACAGATCGCTTATGAATGCTGCTGTTTACCATGGCTACAGTCTAACTTTGAAGCCGCATAAACGCGACCATCATTTCCACGGTGTTCAACAACGCCGCATCATAGGTATAGCCTGATGACTTTCGGGGTTTCAACGAATGGTCTCCGTCAGGGGTCCAAACTACGGAAACGGTTTCCGGCATGGGCAATGCAGAGACATGCCCATAATCGCCAAGGGCGTCTCGTTCCCCCTGAATAATCAAAGTTGGGCATGTCAACCGGACAAGAGGCGTAAATCGTGGGCTATCCGGGGTCAACGTTTCCCCCTTGCCTGCTGCATAAAACGGATACCCTAAGCACAGCACGCCGGACGGAGCAATGGCCCCTGCCGACATCACAGCAGCCCGCCCGCCCATGGACTTGCCGCCAATAAACACGGGCTGGAGGGGATATGCCTCCCGCACCTGATCCACGGTATGTTGCCAGCAATCTTGAAGTTTCGGCATTCGATCCGGTGGTCGTTTTTTTCCATCCAACCGACGCGCTGCCATATACGGAAATTCGAACCTAATCACACGTACACTGTGCGCCGCCAAACCGTCGGCAATAATCTGCATAAACTCACTGTCCATGGGCGCACCCGCACCATGGGCAAACACGTATGTGGCAAAGGGGAAGTCCGGCTCGCTAACGAGCCAGTTGGCAGACGAAGACATAAAAAACCTTCATTTCAAGAAACAAATACAACGCGAACCTTCCCACATGCGGCAGGGAAAGGCAAACCTTCGCCCAACACCACCATAACGTTGTGCTTACGATGACAATCGCGCAAAAGGCAACAATTCACAACTTTTCGAACGCCTATACCGTTGCGACCGTTCCCATAAATTGATAACATCCCTCCGTGTTCTTATTTTGTACCCACGCCATCAAGAAAAGATCTTTCCGCTATGACAGAGACCACGCCTGCCCCCGCATCCGCACCGCCCCAATCCTCATACTTTCACAAACACTGGAACGGTGAGCTTTCCCTTGCCCGAACATTCTGGGTAAACATCTTTGCCGTTAATGTGGCCCTTTGGGGAATCAGCAAGATCCCCTCCCTACCGCCGATAAACGATCTGGCTCCTGTAACCGCCTTTGTAACCTTCCTTGCTCTTATCGGGCTACTTTCCGCTCTCAGCATTTGGCAAGTTGTCGGCCTGTGGCGGAGTGCATCTGCCTACCGCGCGCAAAAGAAAGCCGAAAACAAAGGCACAGGATGGGCTTTTGCAAGCTATACCGTGTGCATTATCTTTGTTTTGTCCTTCGTAATGCAAACCGTGATGTTTGTTGTCCCGACGACAGTCCAACTGGCACAAATTGCCGGCGGAGATACGGAATATGATGATTTTGCCGTGCGGTTACTCAACCTCCATGAACTGGAAGTCATGGGCGGCTTGGGACATGGGTCCGCTGACAAAGTCAAGGTCATGCTGGATGCCAATCCTGATGTTGCCATAGTCCATTTGAACAGCCGCGGAGGCCGTTTGGAAGAAGCCTACAAGCTGCACGACATCATCAAATCCCAAGGATTATCAACGATTACAAAATCGGGTTGTGAATCCGCCTGTACTTTGGCCTTTTTGGCAGGCAAAGAGCGATATCTATCTTCTTCAGCCGGCCTAGGTTTTCATGCCCCATCCGGCCCCTATGCATCCCTTCAAGACGTCACGAAAACTCGTGTACGGATGATTGACCTTGCGGTTGCCAACGGCGTTGTTCAGGATTTTGCCGCAGAAGTCTATTTCTACAACGAGGATGAGACGTGGTATCCAGAGCATGCAGACTTGCTGAAGTCCAACTTTGCCACCGCATATTCCTCGGGACAATTTGCCGTATCGGGTTTTGGGGCAGAACCGAAGCTTGAAGACATTGCAAAACAAGGGGTCGGTGAAGATCTCGACAAGGCCCTGCGTGCGACCGATGCCGAAACCTATAACGCCCTGCTGACAGAAATCCATGAAGGCATTCTTACCGGAAAACCACAGAACGTCGTTTACGGGTCTGTCGCCAGTGTCATGGAAGCAATCGCCCTAAAACGCTTGCCTTATGCCTCCCAAAAATCACTGACAGATCTCGGCGATCATTTTGCTGCACAACTGGCCTTCTTGAATGCCAACGATGCCAATTCTTGCATGCAGTTCTTGGGGTTGCCAATGGAGGGACCAGCAAGCATTTCCGGCTTCCCCCCGCATTTTTCAATCAATCGTATGAACATTTGGAAAGACATTATCACCAGTTCCGTCGGGGCTGAAGAACACCCCGTGGACCCAACACACGTCAACGCTGTCACGGATAAAGTCTATGACCTGTTGATGAGGACGGAAGACGGCAAAACGGCAGCAACCACATTGGGCGACATTGAAGGCACACCGAGTGCGGCAAAACGCTGTCAGGCCTTTTCACTTTTCTATGATGCTGTATCTAAATTGGATGCCACAGATAAAGCCGCATTTGTCCAAGATACCTTCAGCGATGAAGGGTAATTCATGAGCGAAGGCACAACGCCACACTCCTCACCAACAAAACCATCGTACTTGCTGCGCCATTGGCGCGGCAAGTTACCCCTGAATGAGGCATTCTGGCGGAATACCCTATTATTAAATCTCGCCTTGTTTGTCGTCTTGGGGGAGGTCACATCGCGCCTACAGCACGCCGATGTTGTTTTTGTCCTGCCATACATAGTGACGATGGCCGTGCTTTTGCCAAGCCTGACCATATGGCAAATTGTCGGCGTCTGGCAAAGCGCGCAATCCTATAAACAACAAAGGCGCTCCGTAGAAACAGCGCCTTTGTTCGCCCGCCTGTCTGAGGGAATCCATTGGGCTTACATGGCCCAGATATTGTGCGTGTTATGGACCGGAACCTTGATTGAATTCGTTCTGCAATTCACGGGGCAGCCATCCCAATTCATGCCGTTCGCCCTCTTCCGGGAACTGGTCAGGTGGCTTTTCATGTGATGGTACCTGATGAATTCTATCCCAATAAATCACCACACAGGACTGGTAATAAATAAAGGCCCGAATGCATCGGGCCTTTATCGTTAAGTGAACTTGATCTTAGATCTGGGCGTAGAAATCGTTGCCCTTGTCATCGACGACGATGAACGCCGGGAAGTCAACCACTTCAATGCGCCACACGGCTTCCATACCCAGTTCCGGATATTCCAGAACTTCTACCTTTTTGATCGACTCCTTGGCGAGTTGCGCAGCTGCACCACCGATGGAACCAAGATAGAAACCACCATGCTTTTTACAGGCTTCAGTCACGGCTTTGGAACGGTTGCCTTTTGCCAACATGACAAAGGAACCACCAGCGGCCTGGAACTGATCCACGTATGAATCCATACGGCCCGCGGTAGTCGGACCGAAGGAACCAGACGCATAGTTGGACGGAGTTTTTGCCGGACCCGCGTAATAGATCGGGTGATTTTTCAGGTAATCAGGCATCGGTTCGCCCGCATCAAGGCGTTCCTTGATTTTCGCGTGGGCAATGTCGCGACCAACCACGATTGTCCCGGTCAGCATAACGCGGGTTTTCACCGGATACTGGCTCAGGGTTTTGCGGATTTCATCCATAGGCTGGTTCAGGTCGATATTGACCACTTCCCCATCCAGAGCCTCAGACTTCACATCCGGCATGTATTGCGCCGGATTGGTTTCCAATTGCTCAAGGAACACGCCATCACGGGTGATTTTGCCGAGGCACTGACGATCCGCAGAACAGGACACACCAATACCGACCGGACAGGATGCGCCGTGGCGCGGCAGACGAATGACCCGCACATCGTGACAGAAATATTTGCCGCCAAATTGCGCGCCAATGCCGAACTCCTGAGTCATTTTCAGGACTTCTTGCTCTAGCTCCAGATCGCGGAATGCCTGACCATGCTTTCCGCCCGCAGTCGGCAGGTTGTCATAATATTTAGTCGAAGCCATTTTCACGGTTTTCAGGCAAGTTTCCGCAGAAGTCCCACCAATAACAATGGCAAGGTGATACGGCGGACATGCGGCAGTACCAAGAGTCTTGATTTGTTCTTCAAGGAACTTGCGCAGGCTTGCCGGATTCAGCAAAGCTTTGGTTTGCTGATACAGGAAGGTTTTGTTGGCGGAACCGCCACCCTTGGCAACAAATTGGAACTTGTATTCCTCGCCTTCCGTTGCGTACAGGTCGATTTGTGCCGGCAGATTATTTCCGGTGTTGACTTCGCCATACATATCGGTTGCGGAGTTTTGCGAATAGCGCAGGTTCAAATCCGTATAGACCTGTCCGACAGCATCGGAAATGGCCTTGGCATCACCACCACCAGTCCAAACGGCTTGACCTTTTTTCCCCATGACGATCGCGGTGCCGGTATCCTGACACATAGGCAAAACCATGCCAGAGGAAATATTGGCGTTCTTCAGCAGTTCCAATGCGACAAAGCGATCATTGGCAGAAGCTTCCGGGTCATTCATGATGGCCTGCATTTGCTTCAGGTGCTCTGGGCGCAGCAGGTGGTTGATGTCTTTGAATGCTTCGTAGGTCAGAAGCTCAATGGCTTTCGGGTCCACGACCAGCAGTTCTTTATCGCCGACCTTTTCAACGGACACAAAGTCCTCGGTCAGTTTGCGGTAAGGCGTCGTATCCTTGCCTAGAGGGAACATTTCGGCATATTCGGGATCAAAACCCATGAGTATCCTCCCTTGATTGGTCTACGGGTTGGGGCGATGTGCCCATGTACTTAGGCGTGAACGGCGCGGGGCAGGCTTTGGCCTCTGCCCCGCTGATAGGTTTTCATTATTTTTTGCGGAACGCGTCCAGTTCCACCACTTTGTTCGTACCGGACGGTTCACCGCCGTCCTTGTCCGGTTTGGTTGACGAATCATTGGATGACGGGAAGCCGCCGGGTAAATCCTCCAACGGCACCGGTTCCAGAAAATCATCGTCAAAAGAATCTTCCAGATCGTCACCGTACTGGAACTGCAGGCCAAACTTTGCTGACGGATCGGCAAAGCCGGTAATTGCCTCGAACGGAACAACCAACCGTTCGTGAATGTCATTAAAACTGAGGGTGACGGAAAAACAGTCGTCCCCGTCTTCATCAACCGCCAGATCCCAATATTCGTGCTGCAGCACGATGGTCAGGTCTTCCGGGTGCGCATCCAGCAAACGCTTTGGAATTTTTACTCCCGGCGCATCAGTGCGAAAGGTGATGTAAAAATGATGGTCTCCCATCAAACCATTTTCTGCGGCGGATGTGATCGCTGTGCGAACGACGCTGCGCAGGGCTTCCTCTACCAGCGCGTCGTAATCGAAATAGGGATTTTGATCCATGAGAAAAATAATGCCTCAACAACTGAAAATAGGCCGAAAGTTAGCCTTCGGATGGTCATATTACTGACAGAAAGAATAGGGAGAAACCCAAAATCACGGTCTGACCGGAAAAAACTCTGGGTGCAAGAAATGACAGCGCAATCACTAAGGAAATGCACCGGAAATATTGGGGAATCTCAATCTGGCTGGAAAGTTAATGGGGCACTTCTGTTGCTAGGCTGGCCCCACTCCCCACCTGACACTTCTCACAGCATCAGGAATTTAAGTTGGTTTAGGATACCGCTTACGCAGCAGCCATCACCGGAGTGCGATTATCATTTGCACTTACTAAAATGACCCGATAACGGTGGTATCATGCCGAGCACAGCTGTAATCTTTACCACGCGTGTCGATCCTGTTTCGCCCCCATAATCCATCGGGAAACCCCGGTCATATGGTGGAGGCGCCGGGCACTGCCCCCGGGTCCACAACGATTATTTCATTACAGGTTTAGCACCATAGTCTGCGAACAGACGCCTTCTATATAATGGCTTTGACCGCGTGACGAAAGGGATTCTGTAAAAATTCTTATTTTCCGGCAACAGATACAGATGAAGCTGGAAAAACGCACCCTGATCCCGCTATGCTGCCGGACTTGAATTTTTATTTCGTTGCCCATGAGGACCGACATGTCTTTGACCCCGGAACAACTTGCGGAAATCAATGCCGCTCGTAACGCTCAATCCTCCACCCTGCGCCCGACCGTCCCGGCACTGGAAGCCATGCTGTACGAAGCACTGCCAGTTCTGGACAAGGGATTTGTCCGCGTAATTGACTATATGGGCAACGACTCCGCCATCGTACAGGCTGCACGAGTGTCCTATGGTCGTGGCACCAAAAAGGTCAGCGAAGATCGCGGCCTGATCCGCTATCTAATGCGGCACCGGCATTCAACACCGTTTGAAATGTGCGAAATCAAATTCCACGTCAAGCTGCCGATTTTTGTCGCACGGCAGTGGATTCGCCACCGCACCGCCAACGTGAACGAAATTTCTGCCCGCTATTCGATTCTGGATAAGGAATACTACATCCCGGAACCGGGGCAGCTTGCCAGCCAATCGACCAAGAACCATCAAGGTCGCGGCGATGTTTTGGAAGGCGATGAGGCCATCGAAGTGTTGCGCATGCTGCGTGCGGATGCGGAACGCAATTACGACGACTATGAATTCATGCTCAACCACGACCGTGAAGGCAACAAGATCGACGACAGCAAAGACGGTCTGGCCCGAGAACTGGCCCGCATGAACCTGACCCTCAACACCTATACCCAATGGTACTGGAAGATTGACCTGCACAACCTGATGCACTTCCTGTCCTTACGTGCCGACAGCCACGCCCAATATGAAATCCGCGTCTATGCGGAAGCCATGTTAAAGGTTCTGGAAGCATGGGTGCCCCACACCTATGAAGCATTCAATGATTACCGCGTCGGCGGCACAGCATTGTCTGCCAAGGACTTGGCAGTGGTGAAAGCCCTGATTGCCGGTGATGATATCTCTCAGGAAGCCAGTGGCCTATCAAAACGGGAATGGGGCGAACTCATGACCAGCCTTGGGCGCGAAGAGTGACCCTGACCGACAACTTCGGTTAACGCCCAACACCATTCCGCGAACCCCAAGCGACCATAAAATCCCTAGGGAGGTTCGCGGAAGACGCAAGTCATTGATATTCAACTACATTCAACACATACGTCACGATCCGCAACTGAACAGAGCCTGTTCAGCCGAGGGTTCGCGGCAATGACCGGATTTTTCCATTCCATAAATTGGGTTATACTCCACCCCGTCGCCCCTTCACGGGGGCGTGGATTGAAACGCCCGCCCCGGTCCACTCGCGGGCCTTGATCAGTCGCCCCTTCACGGGGGCGTGGATTGAAACAAGCGTGAAACAGATGGGATGAGAGCAACATATGTCGCCCCTTCACGGGGGCGTGGATTGAAACGCCATACTTGATGGCGCCTACCTTGTGGGTGCCCGCGTCGCCCCTTCACGGGGGCGTGGATTGAAACCATTAATGATGAAGCCTTGCCTGTCGAGTTCAGTCGCCCCTTCACGGGGGCGTGGATTGAAACGATCATGGACTCGTCAAGCTCTTGTCGATAATAGTCGCCCCTTCACGGGGGCGTGGATTGAAACATGGTTATGTCCCTATTGAAATCGCAAATAAAATGTCGCCCCTTCACGGGGGCGTGGATTGAAACATCCAAATACCAGAGCAATGGGGTGATGTAGCGAGTCGCCCCTTCACGGGGGCGTGGATTGAAACGCGCCGTCGCCGCCACCAACGGCAACCGATACGTCGCCCCTTCACGGGGGCGTGGATTGAAACAATCATCCGGCCCGCGCGTTGTACGGACTGGAAGTCGCCCCTTCACGGGGGCGTGGATTGAAACTTGCCTCGATAGAGCAAGACCCGTGTACCATCCGTCGCCCCTTCACGGGGGCGTGGATTGAAACATCCTGATGTGGCATGCATTATCTTGCTGTGACAGTCGCCCCTTCACGGGGGCGTGGATTGAAACCATTGGCCTTGTGTGATAAGCAACCCGCCGTATGTCGCCCCTTCACGGGGGCGTGGATTGAAACTTATACCAACGTCGATGTCAGTAACGGCGGGTGTCGCCCCTTCACGGGGGCGTGGATTGAAACGAGAAACGCTCAACCGCCGGGCCGGACGGGGCATGTCGCCCCTTCACGGGGGCGTGGATTGAAACCGTTGCGGCGGCTGCCGGAATTTTGGCAGCCTCCGTCGCCCCTTCACGGGGGCGTGGATTGAAACCGCAGCCGTGCCGCCGCCTGCAAGCTCCATTGCGTCGCCCCTTCACGGGGGCGTGGATTGAAACTTGCGATACGGCCTTATCAAGATTATGCGTCTCGTCGCCCCTTCACGGGGGCGTGGATTGAAACATGTATTGCCCAGACTTCGGCTGGATTTTTACGGGTCGCCCCTTCACGGGGGCGTGGATTGAAACAACCGCATGTCGGCTCCGCCCGCCGAAGCCGAAAGTCGCCCCTTCACGGGGGCGTGGATTGAAACTTGGCCCGTTTGCCATGATGCGCTTTGCATTAACGTCGCCCCTTCACGGGGGCGTGGATTGAAACGCCGCAAAGCCATTGCGCAGCGAACCGAACACCGTCGCCCCTTCACGGGGGCGTGGATTGAAACTGCCAACGCGCCACCATCCGGGGAACCGCCGAAAGTCGCCCCTTCACGGGGGCGTGGATTGAAACTCAGGCGTATTAGTGCTTCGCCCCCTCGGGCCTGTCGCCCCTTCACGGGGGTGCGGATTGCAACATGACACGTTAGGGTTAGGTTGACCTGAAAAACGTCGCCTCAACAGAGGCGACGTTTGGAAACCGACTTGGCCTTCAGCCGATGATCAGCTTTCACCACTGTCCGCCTTGGTCGCGGCAGCAGCCTTAGCACGCGCACCAAGGTCAAAACCAACCCGACGCGGTTCTTCTTCCCGTTTTTGCATGGCAACCAACAATACGGACAACTGGCTGACATTCTGAATCAACTGCACGGTGCCACCATCACTCCCGACACCGTAAAAAGTAATGATGTCCGGTTCCCAATAACCGATATCTTCAATATGGAACGTGATTTCTGAGCCAAAGGAAACCAGACGCGCCCCGACCTCGTGCTCGTCATCCAAGTCTGCCTCAAATTTATTGATGAACGTTACCAACCGTTCATAGGTCCACTGGGCAGTTTCCATATGCTCCTGTGAATCGGGGCATTCTGCCTGTGGAATTGGCACAAGTTCCGTGGATTTGCTGGTCATGAAAGGCACCTTCTGACTTCTACTTACCAAGACTCTGAATAGTTTAGCAGATTTCGAAAACTCTCCCTAACCCTGTCGGTCAGTTTTGTGGGATGGCCTGAAGCAAACCACGCAAGACGTCTTTAACCTCCAGCTTTTGCTGTGATGGCTGAGATCCGCTCTCTGTCGCATTGGATTGGGGTGCAGTGGCATCTTCCGCAGAGGAAGATGGCTGAGTAGTCGACGTTGCACCCTTCTTCTTACCCAACAAATTCAGGAACTGCCCAATACCGCGTTGCAGCACATAGCCCTGAAATGCCTTGATATCAAAGAACACACGCGGGTCTTGCCAAGCCCCATCCAAACGCACGCCAATCGGGGGCGCATCCTTTAAACTTGCCAATGCATAATCGGCCCGCACATCCATGGTTTTTGCAAACAAATTGGCGGCCCCGGTTACGCCTCCCCGACCAGATGGCGCAGTCAGGGTGACCCGGTCACTTTTCACAACACCATTGGTAACGGCAAACTTGCCCGATAAATCATCAAACCGGGTTCGTCCACTTTGTCCCGCTTGAATAGCCCGCAGCACATCATCGACGGAACGGATATTCTGTAGCAGTCGGTTGACTTCATCCAGATTGGCCCCAAGGAACGTGCCATTTTGGACCTGAAATTCGCCTTGCCCGGACAAGCCGCGCAACAACGCATCTTTGCTGACCCCTGTTGCAGCACCATTCGCCGTAAAGGACATCACCCCGGTCAGCGGAGCACCGGATGCCCCGAACAGCGGGTTGTCTTTACGGATGGATACATTCTTTGCCGTTAATGCTCCGGTCAGTTTCGGCGTTTGTCGCAAATCCGCCTGCCCGTTCAAATTGACTTGCCCACCAAACACCGAAGCATCGGCCTGACTAAGCGTTAAAATCCCCTGTGCCAATTTTGCCGTCACTTTGACGTTCTTGGCCCGCAGTTTCGGTGAACGCACTTCGTCAAATTTGGCGGTCAACTGACCGTCCACATCTCGCAACACGGCCCATGGCTCTGCCTTTGCCCCGGTTTGCGCGGCAACTGGTGTATAGGAGGCAGGCAAAATCAATGGCCTTGTCAGTGCTTTGGCATCGTTCTCTGCCAAAGCAATCAAAGGCAAGGTATTGCCTTGAATTGAGGCCGTAATGTACGGGCGTGCCTGCGCCATGTTTGCATCCACTGACCCAGTAACGGCGAGGGCTCCGGCCTTTAACGAAAACTTCGGACTGGCAAAACCATTTTGTGTCTTTTGCAACGGCAGTTTTGCCGTGACCTTACCCAATTTGGCAATATCCGGGGCGACGGAGCCGCCGAATACCTGCGCCACATCCCCAAGGGCCGGAGCCGTCAGGGAGACAGAACTGGTTTCAGCTGGCTCCCCCGTGATCAGGTTGAAGCCCCCCACCCCGTGTATACGGGTTTTCCCGACGTCAAGCAGAGCATTGGTCGCCACATTGGACAGCGGTCCATCCAAATTGATGGTGGCGGACAACGCCCGCCATGATTTGGCAAAATCCGGGATATCACCGGGCAACAAAGCCAACAGTTTTCCGCCATTACTGGATTTCACACCCAGCTTAATATCCTGCAGCAGCGGCAAGTTCTGTCCCTGTTGCAAGACCTTGCCAGACATGGAAACCTGCCCCAAACGTCCCAATTCTGCCGAAGCATTACTAATCGTCACATCTCCGCCCTGCACAGTTCCCTGTAGGCGAACATCCTCAAATGCCTGATCTCCCGACAGCAACCGCTGCACCAAAATATTCACATTCGCATTGGCACCAACCAACCGAGACAACCCAAACGGATCGGCACTGTGCTGCGTTGACGCAACCGGGGATGCGGCATACACGACTTTCGGATCGGCTCCGCGCAAGGCGGCTTGTTGCGCGTCCTGCAATCGATAAGCATCCACGTTCACCTGATCCACTGTCAGGCTAAGCCCCACTGCCGGGTACGCCCCCAAGCGGAGATTGGCGGCTCCGGTTGCGTGGCTGGCATCCAAAGCGGCCTTAATATTGCGCAGTTGGATTAGGCCATCCGAGGCCAAAGACACCGCCATGGCAAGCTCTGCCTTACGCAGACGGTCGGCAGGCACGCGGCTGACATCTACACCGAGCCAAGCCAATGTCGCCCGCAAGTTCGCGGCACGACCATCCAACGTCAAATCAACGGTTGGCGGTTGCTGCGATGCCCCTACATATCCCAACACACTGGCACTGGCGGCTCCGGGTAAGTCCGCAGACAGGCGGTTCAACACCAGATCACCACCGGACAGGACAACGTCCAATGCGGCCCCCTGAACCGATTGCCCGTGCCAAGTGATAACATCGACCTGTGCTTTCAAATTCACATCAAGCCCATGGGGAAGTGTTGGCAATTCAAAGGCAGGTAAAACGGCTGTCTGGGCGTGGGCTTCCGGTATTAGGCGTCCCTGCCACATGATATCCGGCACCTGTGCAGCCAATGCGGCGGTACGGATTTTGGTCCATGCATCCAGTTGAATGTGCTTGGCGGCAAAATTCATATTTACAATCGGGCGATCACCATCCAGCGACCATTGCATGTCTGTTGCGACATCATCACCGCCCAAACTTAAACGCCCATCACGAAAGGCCCCTTTGCGGGCGTCTGCACGCAGGTCACCCACCCATTTCAATGGAACCCCGGCAAGGATGTCCGGCGAGGCTTGCCCGAGTGCCTGTAGGGACTTAGCCATATCCGGGGCGGTCATCTCTACCGCAACTTTCAGGACCGGACCTTTGCCCGTATCCCGAAGAACCAACCCATCCACATGCCATTTGGCAGCCGCAGCCATAACGTCCACCCGCAATGGAATGGCGCGCCGCGGTTTCACCTCGTCAACGATCCCCTGCAATTTAATCGCCTGCCCCATAGCACTGGCAGAGGCATCAAGCCGAAACGGGCCCTGCATGGATTGGGCAATCACGTCCAACTTTAATTGATCAAGGCTAAGCGGGCTTTCCTGTCCGGCATCATGGAAAAGGATTTGTCCATCGCGGACTTCAATGGTTTCAAACCCAAGTGCCAACCCTGCGGCATCGGCGAAACCTGCGACCACTGGGCCCTGTTGCAGTGCGGATGCGACATCAAGGTATCCGGGGGCTTGGGCAATTGGCGTCGGCATCTTGCCGGACGGCAAAAATTCCCAATTGCCGTCACCGCCACGAGTTTCCAATACGACGCGCGGCGTATTCAACCGTACGGTGCGGGCCGTGACTTTGCCGTGCAGCAAATCCATCGGAGCCACAACCACCGTGACATTCGGAATTTCAATCATCCACGGTTCGGCACTTTTTGACCAATTGGCAAGGCGCACATCATCAATGGTCACCCGAGGCGTCGGCAACAGGGAAACCCCGATATCACCGATGCTCAATTCCCGCCCGGTTGCATCAAACACTGCCTGTGACATTCGGCGTTTAATATCGCCTTTGTCCAGCAATACAGCCGGCAGCACAAAAATTGCCACCACACACAACAGCAGCGCCAATAAAGCGTAACGAACGGATTTTCGCACAGCGTCCTCGTCCCAATGAGCATATGATTACGTGACCTTATGTGGGGTTTCGTCCGCACACGGTCATCTTTTAAGCGGCAGAATATCGCAAGCCGCCGCTAAATTCTGCCCCAAAAACGAAAAGCAGGAATATTTACGCTGATAATTCATCCGCAAGCTGAATATCCAAAGCCTGCAAATCGACCATACACGGGCTATGCCCACAGGCATGAATAAATCGAAGCAAGTCTTGCGGTGCAACACCGATGGTCGCGGTATTGACCAACGGATGCACATGCAGCACTGGCTGCCGCATCATCCAGTCATCCAAAATCATACTGACACTGGTGTCCTGATCATTGATCAGGGCGAATGGCGTAACCGATCCGGGGGTAACACCAAGTTTTTCCATCAGGCGCGGGGGCTGAGCAAAAGACAACCGGGCCGAACCGATCACTGCCGGCAATTCCTTTAGCTGGATTTCCCGCTCAATCGGAGCCGTCACCAGCCAGTAGCGTTTTTTGGCGTCTCTTAGAAACAGGTTTTTACAGTGTACACCGGGGATGGATTGGCGAAATTTCATGCCTTCTTTCACCGTGGGTGTAGCCGGATGGTGATGTAACGAATAGGCAATACCCAACTCGTCCAAACGCTGCAAAAGCTCGTCGCAGGTTTTGGGAGACTCCATTCAACAACTCCTTGGACAAATACTCACGCCCCACACGCAGCAGGATATGCTCTTAGTCATAATACATCCGACACAAATTCGTCATTAAAAAAACCAAGTCTTGCCCTGTTGCGGCTCTTACGTTACGCCGAAGGGTAGCGATTTTAAATAGAGGAACCGCAACATGAGTGTTTGGGGCAAGATTATCGGTGGCATGGCAGGGTTTTCCATGGGCGGCCCGTTGGGGGCTGTCCTCGGGGCTGCCATTGGTCACGCTGTGGACAAACGCTTTGACAAGGGCGAAGACAATGAACCACCGCCGTGGACCCAACAATCCCGCCCCGGTTCCGAACAGGAACGTCAGGTAGCCTTTACCTTGGCAGTCATTGCGCTGTCCGCCAAAATGGCAAAGGTGGATGGCGTCGTCACCCGCGCAGAAATTGATGCATTCAAACGCCTGTTCCAAATTCCGCCCGAAGACATGAAAAAAGTCGGGGCCATGTTTGATCAGGCACGTCAGACTTCTGACGGGTTTGAAGTCTATGCCCAACAAATTTCCGGCCTGTTTCGTGATAGCCCGGTGGTTCTTCAGGAATTGCTGCATGCCCTGTTTGAAATTGCACAAGCCGATGGCGACATCCATCCGGCAGAAATCAATTTTCTTGCCCGCGTGGCACAGATTTTCGGCTTTACGCAGGCACAGTTCGAAACCATTCATGCCCGCGCCGCAGCCGGTGGCAGCAGTTCGGGCCGTTCCACATCCGGTGGGTATGCCGACGAAGACCCGTATGCTGTACTGGGGCTAACACCCACCGCCACCGATCAGGAAGTTAAAGATACATGGCGTCGTCTGACCCGTGAAAATCACCCGGACATTCTGACAGCCAAAGGCATGCCGCCCGAATTAATCGCCAATGCCAACAAAACCATGGCTGCCATCAATGCGGCCTATGAACAGATCAAACGGGCACGAGGATTCAAATGAGCGACCGTCTAAGCGGTCGTGATACGTTTCTTGCCTCCGCCGTTGTTGCCACATGGGGGCTGAATTACCTTGCCATTAAGTATGGCGTGATGGAATTTCCGCCACTGTGCATGACCAGCATCCGCTTCTTGCTGGTCAGCCTGTTGATTTTTCCGTTTGCCTTGCCAAAACGTGAACACCTGCCAACTCTGTTGGTGCTATCGACCATATTTGGCGGCTTGCACTTTGGCACACTGTTCGTCGGCTTTACCGGGGTGGATGCCTCCTCCGCCGCTGTTGCCATTCAAATGGGCGTCCCGTTCAGTGTGCTGATCGGCACCCTTGCCTTTAAGGAAAAACTGTCATTCCGAAAACTTGCAGGCATTGGACTGGCGTTAGCCGGTGTCATTGTGCTGGCAGGTGAACCCGGTGCCTCAGACCCGTTTCATCTTGGCTTGGTGGTTTTGGCAGCTTTTTTCTGGGCCTTTGCCAGCGCCATGTTTAAGGTTCTCCCTCCGGTTCCCAACCGGGTGTATATCGGCGGCGTTGCCCTGTTTACAGTACCGCAGACCGCCTTGGCATCGTGGATATTTGAAACCGGACAACTGGAGGCAATTACCAATGCCTCTTGGCTCGGCTGGAGCGGGATTGCCTATACCGCCATCGGTGGTTCCATTATCGGTCACGGGGCGTGGTATACTCTGGTCCAGCGCAATGACTTGTCTTTGGTGGCCCCATTTACTTTGCTGGCGCCCCCCATCGGTATCGCCGCAGCGGTGATCGTGATGGGTGATGCCTTAACCTATGAAAAAATCCTCGGCGCTGTTCTGACCTTACTCGGGGTTGCCATCATCCAGATTGGTCTGCCAAAATTCCTGCGCCGAATTGCCCTGAAACGCTAAACCGTCACGAGGCCATCATGTCTGCTCAACACAAATATTCCTCCCCCAATCACGAAGACCGGGCACCGGGTACTGAAATTGATATGCTGGTCCTGCACTACACAGGCATGCAAACCGCACAGGAGGCTCTGGATCGCCTGTGTGATCCGGCAGCAAAGGTCAGCGCCCATTACCTGATTGACGAAGACGGCACGGTCCATCAACTGGTGGACGAAAGCCACCGAGCATGGCATGCCGGGGTTGCCCGCTGGCGTGGTGCAGATAATATTAATGACCGCTCCATCGGAATTGAGCTGGTCAATCCCGGACATGAATTTGGCTACCGCGATTTTCCCTTGGTACAAATCCATGCCCTGATCGACCTGTGCCGCGAAATTATGGCACGCCATCCGATTCCACCGCGCAACGTGGTTGGACATTCCGATATCGCCCCAACCCGCAAGCAAGATCCGGGGGAACGTTTCCCGTGGCCCCTGCTGGCAAAATTGGACATCTGCCTGCCAATTACGGACAAAGCCGCACCCCATTGGGGCATGGCCTATGTCCAGCCTGCACTGGACCGATTGGGCTATGACACCCGGGATATTCACGCGGCCCTGACTGCATTTCAGCGTCACTATCGCCCGAAACAAATTACCGGACTGCCTGATAAAGGCACGGCAGACACATTGTGCGCTCTACTGGAACTGATCGACGCCTGATTGCCGTCGTGCATCAAAGTCATGGACACAGTGCACCCTCGCACTTATGTTAGCCGGGTCAGAGGGTCGGGTGATCGCTGCCACAAGCGGGAAACTGCGTGGGAGAGGAAAGTCCGGGCTCCGCAAAGACACGGTGCTGGTTAACGGCCAGCGAGGGTGACCTTAGGGAAAGTGCCACAGAAAGCAAACCGCCGATCTTCGGATCGGTAAGGGTGAAAGGGTGCGGTAAGAGCGCACCGCGCGCCTGGCAACAGGGGCGGCATGGTAAACCCCACCGGGAGCAAAACCGAATAGGGATGGCACGCCGCAAGGCAGGCAGGGTCTTTGTGCCGTCATCCGGGTTGGTTGCTGGAGGCATGTGGCAACATATGCCGTAGAAGAATGATCACCCCCTCCTTCGGGAGAGGACAGAACCCGGCTTACAGACCCTCTGGCTATTTTCTCCAAACACGCCTATAGGTTTTATTTTCCCCGCTTAATTAGCCGAAATCAAAGCCGCGAATCGCGGCATTTTTCTGATTTCGATGCCCATCCCCCTGCTCAGACGAGCCGTCAAAACAAGAACAAAGAAAGAACCTGCAAGGGCTACTTGTGCGCATGATCACACCTTGGCGTTTGCAACATAAAAACCTGATAAATCCGCAAATTTCGTAGCGCTTCAAACAAAGCCCTGATTTCAAAACAGCTTATGAAAACGGGATGCCATATCCGACCATTTTCACCCACAAAGTTCCCATAAAAGCGCAGGCATTCCCATTGACGATCAGTCTATTCCCATGATACCCCAAATAAGTGGCATAGATCTCCATCAGTGCGGTTTTTACAACCCACTGTGGATTACGCGAGGCACCGGACGCGGTGCCCGTCAAATCAAAGGGTGAAATCATGACGGGACGGACGAGGGGAAGAACCTTCATCTCGACCACAACTGTTAAAGTTGACAGCAAGGGGCGCATGTCCCTGCCCGCCGTCATGCGCAATCAATTGGTTGAACGCGGCCTGACTGAAATCTATGCCTTACGCCATTACAATCTGCCTTGTATCGAATGCTGTGACTGGGAATATCTGGACGATATTCAAGACCTGATTGACAGCATGGATCAAATGTCAGACGAAGCCTTGGACCTGACCGCCACATACATCAGTGGCTCTGTCCCCTCACCCTGGGACAGCACGGGCCGTCTGACCTTGCCCTCTGCATTTCTGGACTATGCCGATATCGGTCCGAACGCCACATTCGTGGGTGTCGGCAAAACATTCCAAATCTGGAACCCGGAAGCCTACGAAGCCTACAACCGCGAACGCATGGACGGTGCGCGACAACGCGGCATTTCCTTGAATTTCAACCGCATTCGCAACCGGGGACAGAACCCGGATGGGGGGACGCTATGACCACATCATCTCCGCACATCCCTGTTCTTCTCCCCGAAGTGATCTCCGCCCTTCAGCCCATGGATGGCGGGATTTACGTTGATGGTACATTTGGCGCAGGTGGATATACCCGTGGGATTCTGGGGGCGGCTACATGTGACGTGTATTCCATTGACCGCGACCCCAACGCCGCCGCCGCCGCCGCCAAAGTCGCGGAGTCCTTCGGCAGTCGTTTTCATTTCCTGCCCGGATGCTTCGGCGATATGGCAGATTTATTGCCTCAAGAACTGCACGGCAAGCTCAACGGCATCGCACTTGATATCGGTGTGTCATCCATGCAGATCGACCAACCTGATCGGGGGTTCTCCTTCCAAAAGGATGGCCCGCTGGACATGCGCATGAGCGTTGATGGTCAGACCGCTGCGGATATGGTCAACACTCTGCCGGAAGCCGAACTTGCCGACGTGATTTACCAATATGGTGAAGAGCGTGCCTCGCGCCGGGTTGCCGCTGCAATCGTTGCGGCACGCCGCGACACGCCGTTCTCGACCACTTTCCAACTGGCAGAATGCATTCGGCGGGTGGTTCGCCCGTCCAAAGATGGCATCGACCCCGCAACCCGGACTTTCCAAGCCCTGCGCATTGCAGTTAACGATGAACTTGGCGAACTGGAACGGGCTTTGGCCTCGGCAGAGCATCTGCTCGCGCCCGGAGGGATTTTGGCGGTTGTCAGTTTTCACTCCCTTGAGGACCGCATCGTCAAACGCTTCCTTGATAATAAAAGCGGTCGCCAAGCCGGACCGTCGCGTCATATGCCAATGGCGGCTGTCACCGAACAACCGCTATTCCAACTGCCTCACCGTAAGCCAGTCACCGCAGGCGACAGCGAGACCCGCCTTAATCCGCGTGCCCGCAGCGCCCGTCTGCGTGTCGGCATTCGCACGGATGCGCCAGCAGCAGGAGGGCGACGATGATACGTATTGTTTTGATCACTGTTTTCCTGTTCTGCGTCATGAGCGTAGGCCTGCTGGTCCTGAAATCCGAAGTCCACGAAATGGAACAGGAACTGACACAACTGCATAACAACATCCGCGATGACCGTAAGGCCATTCGGGTGCTGAAGGCGGAATGGAGTCACCTGAACGATCCGACGCGCATCAAACGACTGGCGGAAACCTACTTGAAACTGTCTCCGGTATCGGCAAAACAGATCGCACCGCTGGATGCCTTGCCCTATAGCGCAACGGATACAGTGCCTAGTCGCCGTGCCGATCAGCCTGCTCCGGTTCCGCGCAAACCGCGGTTCGAACTGGACGCACCGGAAATTGCAAGCCGGGGGGATTGATCCATGACGCAACCTCCCACACATATCCGCATCAACACCCAGCGTGAGCACACCTTACGCCTTGAAGGTGTAGGGAAAACCGCTGTTGAAACCGGGCGCACCCGACTGGTATTCACCGGCGGGCTGTTTGTGCTTGCCTTCCTGTTGGTTGCTGTGCAACTGGTCAGCGTGTCTTTCCGGGCCGAGGGGCCACAATTTGCACGCAGAACCATCAGCTCCGATGTTATTGGGCAAACCGTGCGTGCCGACATTACGGACCGCAATGGTGTCTTGCTGGCGACCAACCTGCCGACAGTTAACCTGTACGCAGACAGCCGCATCATTCAAAACCCCAAGGATGTCGCCCGGCAACTGGCAAAAATTCTGCCAGATCTGGACGTGAAAAAAACCGAAGAACACCTATCCAGCGGCAGTGCCTTTACCTACATCCATCGCAACCTAACCCCGGCACAACAGTATGATGTGAACCAGTTGGGATATCCGGGATTAAGCTTTGAAGACGCAGACATTCGCCTGTATCCGCAGGGGCGACTGTTCGCGCATATTCTTGGCAAGACCGATATCGACAACCGTGGCATCAGTGGCCTTGAAAAACAGTTCGATGCCGAGCTGAAAAACGGCAAACCCCTGCGCCTGTCTGTGGATGTTCGCGCCCAAAGCGCAGCAACTGAAGCTGCCCGCAACGCCATGGAAACCTATAAGGCGACAGCTGCCTCAGCCGTTGTTCAGAATGTGCATACTGGCGAAATCGTTGCCATGGTTTCGTTGCCTGACTTTGACCCCAACCACACCGAAACCATGACGCCGGAAAACATGTTCAATCACGCATCTTTGGGTGTGTACGAACTGGGTTCGGTTTTCAAAATCTTCAACACGGCAATTGCGTTGGAAAGCGGCAAGGTTCAGGTCTATGACCGCTTTGACACGACGGAACCGTTGCGGATCGCCCGCCGCACCATCCGTGACACCCACCCGGTCAAATATAAAATGTCGGTGCCTGAGATTCTGGCGCGATCCTCCAACATTGGCTCGGTGCAAATTGCATTGGATGTGGGTGGCCCGACCCAACGTGAATACCTTGAACGGTTTGGTTTGATGCGCCGCGCATCCATTGAAATCCCGGAAGTCGGACGCCCGACCATTCCAGCCGGACCGTGGCAACCAATCACCATTGCCACCGTTTCCTATGGGCACGGCATTGCCGTATCTCCGGTTCAGGCCGTTACGGCAACGTCTGCGGTTGTGAATGGTGGCATCCTTCATGAAGCCACCTTGGTCGCCAAACCTGAAGGTTCCGTGCCTGAGGGGAAACGCGTTATCAGCGAGAAAACGTCCCATATCATGCGACAACTGATGCGCATGGTCGTCACCGATGGCACCGGCGGTAAAGCCGATGTTGCCGGATATCGGGTTGGCGGCAAAACCGGAACCGCCAATAAAGTGGTGGATGGGAAATATTCCCGCAAAAAAGTCCTGACCAGCTTCCTTGGTATGTTCCCGGCGGATGATCCGCAATACGCCATTTTGGTCACGCTTGATGAACCCAGGGGCATTCCCGCCACGGCAAACTTCATCAATGCCGGGTGGAACGCGGCCCCAATGGCCGGGAATATTGTGAAAGCTATTGGCCCAATGCTCGGGGTAGAACCGGGCATTGATCCGTTTTTTGATGCCGAAGATGCCGGACCTTACGTCATGGCATCCGTAAAACACTAATGAGTGGGGATTGTAACTGATGCGCCTGAGCCGCCTGATCGCTGCCGCACGAATGACCGACCCGGTTTTGCAAATTCACGGCAAAACCGAAGTGGACGTGACGACCGTGATTTTGGACTCCCGCCAAGCCATTCCGGGAGCACTGTTTGCTGCCCTGCCCGGTGTCAAGGTGGATGGGCGTTCCTTTATCCCAAAAGCCGTTGCTGCCGGGGCTCAGGTTCTGTTGGTGCCAACAGACACACCAATCAACACCCTACCCAAAAACTTAACGGTGCTGCTGTCCGCTGCTCCGCGTCGGGTTTTGGCCCATATTGCTGCCGCCTTTCACACCAATAAACCAAAGACCATGGTCGCAATCACCGGCACCAATGGTAAAACCTCTGTTGCGGAATTCACTCGCCAAATCTGGCAAGCCAACGGCTGTGAAGCCGCCAGCCTTGGCACTCTTGGGGTCATTTCAGACAAAGGCCACATTCGCGGCAACCTGACCACGCCGGATGTGGTGTCCCTGCACGCGGGTTTGGAAACCCTTGCCGAACGCGGCATCACCCATGTGGCATTGGAAGCTTCCAGTCATGGCTTGGATCAGATGCGGCTGGACGCCCTCAACCTGACTGCCGCAGCGTTCACCAACCTCAGCCGGGATCATCTGGATTATCACAAAACTTTGGATGCTTATTTCGAAGCCAAAGCTCGCCTGTTTCATACGGTCCTGCCCGAAGGTGCCGCAGCGGTCATCAATGCGGACATTCCAGAGGCCACGGCCTTACGTGAAATGGCACGTAAGCATCACCTGCGTATTGTTGATTATGGTGAGGCCGCCCAATGCCTGCGTCTGAATTCGCGTCTGGCAACACCGCAGGGACAGGATCTCCACCTTACTCTATACGGGAAAATGGTTAACATTTCCCTACCGTTAGCCGGGAAATTCCAAGCCATGAACGCACTGGCTGCCTTAGGGTTAGCCTTAGCCTCCGGCGTGGAACAAGGTGCTGCCGTTACCGCATTGTCAAACCTCAAAGGTGCGCCAGGTCGCATGGAGTGCCGGGCCATGAGCCCCGACGAGGCCGCGGTTTATGTGGACTATGCCCACACCCCGGATGCGCTGGAAACCGTATTGAAGGCCTTGCGCCCCCACACACAAGGCAAACTCATCGTCGTATTCGGCTGTGGTGGTGACCGTGATCGGGGCAAACGCCCCCTTATGGGAAGCATCGCCAACGCCCTTGCCGACAAAGTTTATGTCACCGATGACAACCCACGCTCGGAAAACGCCGCTGCCATCCGTTCAGAAATATGTGTTGCCGCGCCAAACGCCATTGAAATTGGTGACCGTAGCGATGCCATCCACACCGCCATGCGCTCTCTTGATGCCGGAGACGTACTGGTCGTTGCTGGAAAAGGCCACGAAACCGGACAATTGATTGACGGCATCATTCACCCCTTTGACGACCGATTGCTGGTCGACACCTTGGCTCGGGAGCTTTGGCAATCATGACCAAACCATTATGGACATCCTCTGAACTGGAAACTGTACTGAATGGCACTGCCAGTGCTGAATTTTCGGCATCCGGCATTTCCATAGACAGCCGTACGGTTCAGGAAGGCGATCTGTTCATTGCCATTGCTGGCCCCACCCACGACGGACACAGCTTCACGGCGGAGGCTTTTGCTCGTGGCGCTGCCGCTGCCGTCATCCATAAAGCCGGGGACCATAACGGCCCGACCTTGAAAGTCACCGACACCATGAAAGCGTTGGAAGCTTTGGGGGCCGCTGCTCGCAATCGCGCCATACGCACAAAACTGATCGGCGTGACCGGCAGTGTTGGCAAAACCGGTACCAAAGACATGCTGGGGCAAATCCTGTCCGATCAAGACGCAACACATGTCAGCCTTGCCAGCCACAACAACCACTGGGGTGTTCCGCTGACTTTGGCCCGCATGCCGCAAGATACCGTATATGCGGTACAGGAAATGGGCATGAATCATGCTGGCGAACTGTCGGTCCTGACGTCCTTCGCAAAGCCGAACGTTGCAGTAATTACCACTGTTGGCCCGGCGCATCTGGAATTTTTCGACAACATCGAAGCCATTGTCGATGCCAAGTGTGAGATTTTTCAGGGACTGCAACCGAACGGCACCGCTGTTCTCAACTGCGACCACCCCTATTTCGGCACCATGGAAAAAGCTGCCAAGGCCGCTGGAGCTTCCAACATCATCACCTTCGGCAAAAATGAAAGTGCGGATTTGCGGCTGATCTCCGCCCGTGTAATTGCCCAACGCACAGAAATTATTGCACACATTGGTGGTCAGGAAATCACATACAGCCTGCCGTACATTGGCGAACACTGGGCCATGAATAGCCTTGCTGCCCTTGGGGCCACCATTGCTGTTGGCGCTGATCCCATTCAGGCCCTGTGTACAATGAAAGACATTGTCGTCCCGGCGGGACGCGGTGCAATCACCGACGTCCAAACCGCGCAGGGTGACTTTGTTCTGATTGATGAAAGCTATAACGCCAACCCGCAATCCCTTGAGGCCGCGCTGGACGCGCTGGCATCAGTGGCAGCCATGCGGCAAATGTACGGCACCGGGCGCGCCATTGCGGTTTTGGGCGACATGTTCGAGCTGGGACAAACCACACGTGCCATCCACCTTGGCGTTGCCGATATGATCCACGGACGTGCCATCGACCAATTCTTTGCCTGCGGTGACTTGATGGGCTTGGCCCACGATGCCCTGCCCCCGGCTTTGCAAGGCGGGAAAGCCGATGATGCCTTATCCCTGATCCCGATCCTTGCCGCCAACATTCGCCCCGGCGATGTGGTGATGGTTAAAGGATCGAACGGCATGCGCCTGAGCAAGGTAGTTGATGCCCTGAAAAACCCGGAAACCTTCAAGACTGCGGAATAAGCGAGAGCCAGAATGCTTTATCACATCCTTTACCCGCTGGCAGACCAATATCAGGTCTTCAACCTGTTCCAGTACGTGACATTCCGCGTTGCCGGGGGGACGCTGACCGCCTTGCTGTTCGCATTTGTTTTTGGTCCGTGGATCATTCGAATCCTGCGGCGCAAACAAGGCCGGGGACAGCCGATCCGCGAAGATGGGCCGGAAAGCCATATCCTGAACAAACAAGGCACGCCAACCATGGGCGGCATCATGATTTTGCTCGGTATGGTCATCTCCACCCTACTGTGGGCTCGCCTTGACAATGGGTATGTTTGGGCAGTGCTGCTGGTTACGATTGGCTATGGAGCCTTGGGCTTTTTGGATGATTACCTGAAAGTCTCCAAACAAAATACCGGCGGACTTTCCGGCAAGAAAAAACTGGCGGGACAGTTCGGCTTAGCCATCATCGCCACAGCATGGATCAGCTATATCGGCGGTTCTGAAAGCATGGGCGTTGCCGTCCCATTCTTTAAGGACCTTTTCATCAATCTGTCGTTTTTCTATATCCCGTTCGCCATGTTGGTCATTGTCGGCACCAGCAATGCGGTGAACCTGACAGACGGCCTTGATGGCCTGGCAATTGTCCCGGTCATGATTGCCGCAGCCGTATTCATGATTATCAGCTACCTGTGCGGTCACGTTATCTTTGCCAATTACCTGCAAATCCACGCTGTCCCCGGTTCCGGTGAATTGTCCGTATTTTGTGGCGCCATGGTTGGTGCGGCTCTTGGTTTCCTGTGGTTTAACGCTCCTCCAGCCCAAATCTTTATGGGTGACACGGGGTCTTTGGCCCTTGGTGGGGCTTTGGGCACAATCAGCGTCGTCACCAAACATGAACTGGTGCTGGCAATTGTCGGCGGCCTGTTCGTTCTGGAAGCCGTGTCGGTCATCGTGCAGGTTGCCAGTTTCAAACTGACCGGCAAGCGTGTCTTCCGCATGGCCCCCATACATCATCACTTTGAAAAGAAAGGCTGGGCCGAGCCTACCGTCGTCATTCGGTTTTGGATTATCGCCATGGTCCTTGGGATCATTGGATTAACAACATTGAAATTGCGTTAGGACGCAAAGTTTAGGGAGATCATCATGATCGGTTTGGGTGCACTTACTGGACAATCCTATCTGGTTGTCGGGCTTGGCAAGTCCGGCCAAAGTGCTGTGCGTGCCTTGCAGGCCGCCAACATTCCGGTCACCGCGTGGGATGACAACCCGACGGCCCGCGCCACAGTCGGCAATGCCGCCCTTACATCCCCCGATGACATTGAATGGGATACCTTAACCGGAGTGATCTGGAGCCCCGGAATCCCGCACACCCTGCCCCATCCGCACCCCATCGCAGACGCCGCCCGCGCGCACAATGTTCCGCTGGTCTGCGACGTTAACTTGCTGGCTCGGGCCAAGCCGGATGCGACCTTTATCGGCATTACCGGAACCAATGGCAAATCCACGACCACCAGTTTGATCGCGCATATCCTGAAGGAAAGCGGATACACCTGCGCCGTCGGCGGCAATCTGGGAACAGCGGTACTCGATCTGGATGATCTGGGGCCGGATGGCATTTACGTGCTGGAACTATCTTCCTATCAATTGGAACTGGTCCCGTCCCTACGCTGCAATGTGGCAGTCCACCTGAACATCAGCCCCGACCATATTGACCGTCACGGCGATCTGAATGGTTATATCGCTGCCAAGATGCGCCTGTTCGCTGCCTGCAAACCCGAAGGGGTTGCCATCATTGGTCATGACGATGCCAAATCCGTTGCCATGGCTGAAAAGATTGCAGACATGCGCACTTGGTCAGTGGTTCCGATTTCCACGACCACCTGCCTGCCGGATGGCGTGTGCCTGCGCGGCACGCGCCTGATAGACAATACGGGCTGCCGTCAACAAGACATTTTGGACATGCGTGATGCCCCCGTCCTGACCGGGGCACACAATGCTCAAAATGCTGCCGCAGCCTATGCTGCCGTACGCGCCGTTGGCCTTTCCCTGAAAGAGGCCGTAGCAGGCATTCGCAGTTTCCCGGGGTTGGCCCACAGGCAAGAACGGGTCGCAGAACACAACAACGTTCTGTACATCAACGACAGCAAAGCCACCAACGCGGATGCAACGGAGCAAGCTCTGTCTGCTTATGACACGATTTTCTGGATTGCAGGCGGTCAGGCCAAGGCGGGCGGCATCACCCCACTGCGCAAGTATTTTGACCGAATTACCAAAACCTACTTGATTGGCGATGCGGCGAAGGCGTTTGCCGAAACCCTTGCCGATGCGCCGTATGACATGAGTGGGACTCTGGAAACCGCAATCAAGCGTGCCCAAAAGGATGCAGAAGCATACGCAGCCCAACACCCCGGCAGCCGTCCTGTAGTCATGTTATCACCAGCCTGTGCAAGCTGGGACCAGTTCGCAAGTTTCGAAGCCCGCGGTGATGCGTTCCGCGATTTGGTTCTTTCCCTTACCCGCCCAACCACCAAACAGACGGAGGATAGTGAATGCCCAGCATAACCATCCAAACCGTTAACAAAGGCTTTGGTCGCGGCGACACCAGCACGCTTGGACGCTGGTGGTGGACGGTTGATCGCTGGTCGTTTGCAGCCACGATTATGCTGATGATTATCGGCATGATGCTGTTGGCGGCTGCGTCCCCGGCAGTGGCGGATAACGTTACCGGCAACGCATTGCACTTTGTCAAAAAGCAAGTCGTGTTTATGCCTTTGGCGGCAGCATTGGTGTTTGGACTGTCCCTGCAAACGCCACAAACCATTCGGCGCGGCGCAGTTGTCGGTTATGTGATGATTTTGCTGGTCATGGCCGCGACGCTTGTCATCGGCACCGAGATCAAGGGCGCGACCCGTTGGATCAATCTTGGCTTTATGTCCTTCCAACCTTCGGAAGTCATGAAACCCCTGTTCGTGATTGTATCCGCGTGGATGCTGGGCGCACATGCGGAAGACCCGACCTTCCCCGGACGCAACATTTCCATTGGCTTGTTGGCATTAACCATTGGCTTGTTGATTGCGCAGCCTGACCTTGGCATGAGCACGGTGGTTGCCGTGACATGGGGCGTGCAATTGTTCTTGGCGGGATTACCATTGATCATGGTCGGGATTTTGGCTGTGTTCGGTATCGGTGGACTTGTTGTATCCTATTTCACGTTCGATCACGTCCGCAGCCGTTTTGATCGCTTCATTGATCCCGCATCCGGCGACACCTACCAAATTGATAAGGCTATGCAAGCGTTCAGCAACGGCAACTTGTTTGGGCGCGGACCGGGCGAGGGCCGGGTGAAGGAAGTCCTGCCCGACGCCCACACTGATTTTATCTTTGCCGTAGCCGGCGAAGAATTCGGCATCATTCTGTGCCTTGTTCTGATTTTCCTGTTCGCTTTTATCGTATTGCGTGGCTTCAACCGCGCCATGCGTGACAAAAATCTGTTTGTCATGCTTTCCGTTGCCGGGTTGCTTGCAGAGTTCGGATTACAGGCCTTCATTAACATGGCCTCCTCCCTGCATTTGATCCCGACCAAAGGCATGACATTACCCTTTATTTCTTACGGAGGTTCCTCCTTGATTGGTCTCTCCATCACCATGGGGGCAGTTCTTGCCCTCACGCGTAATGACCCAACGCGGGAGGATATGTAATGTCCAAAACCACCAATCGAAAACTGATTGCATTGGCTGCCGGAGGGACCGGAGGCCACGTTTTCCCGGCAGAAGCCTTGGCTCAGGAACTGATCAGCCGGGGGTACGAGCTTGTTTTGCTGACCGATCGCCGGGGGCAAGCCTATGGCGGCACCCTTGGACAGATCAAAACCTATCCACTGCGGGCAGGCGGCATCGCCGGACGGGGTTGGTTCAAGCGTTTTAAATCCGCCCTAAACCTGATGTGTGGCGTCTTTCAAGCCCGCGGCCTGTTAAAAGAGCTGCGCCCTGCGGTAGTCGTTGGCTTTGGCGGTTATGCATCCATTCCCGGCATGTTCGCTGCGGTTCAACGGAAATTACCAACCGTTATTCATGAACAAAATGCCGTATTGGGTCGCACCAATCGCTTACTGGCGGGGCGTGTCAGCCGAATTGCCACATCATTCACCGAAGTTGAGGCTATGCCGAAATCCGCACATGTGGAATGCGTCGGCATGCCGGTTCGCCCACAAATTGCCGCCTTGGCTGAAGCGGTCTATCAAGAACCGGGAACAGACGGCCCGATCAATTTGTTGATCCTTGGTGGCTCGCAAGGGGCAACCGTGCTGAGCGAGATTGTCCCGGCAGCATTGAAAGCCCTGCCGGAAGATATTCGGAACCGCCTGCACATCAGTCAGCAGTGCCGCCCGGCAGATATTGACGCCGTTCAAGCCGCCTATGACGACAGTGAACTGGATGTGGACTTACAAACGTTTTTCAATGATGTCCCTGAACGCTTGTCCGCTGCACACCTTGTCATTGCCCGCGCTGGGGCTTCTACCGTTGCTGAATTGACCGCCGCCGGGCGTCCTTCGGTTCTGGTGCCTTACCCCCATGCCATTGATGACCACCAAACCGCCAATGCCCACGCCATCGAAGATACGGGTGGGGCATGGCTGATGCCACAAGATGCATTTACGGTGGACAGCCTGACTGCACGCCTAACCACTTTGTTGACCCGACCGGGCATTCTGGAACGTGCGGCATCCTGTGCCAAAGCATCCGGTCGCCCGGATGCGGCCCAAAACCTTGCCAACCTTGTTGAAACCCTTATTCCCGCTGCCAATCAGGAGACGAAAGCATGAGATCTTTGCCACTGGATATCGGTGTTCTGCACTTCGTCGGCATTGGCGGCATTGGCATGAGTGGTATTGCCGAGGTTCTGCATAACCTTGGTTACGATGTGCAAGGCTCTGACCTGAATGAAAATGCCAACGTCTTGCGCCTGCGTAAGCTGGGCATCCCCGTTCACATCGGGCATAAGGCTGAAAACCTTGGTGATGCACGTGTCGTTGTGATTTCCTCTGCCGTTAAACCGGACAACCCAGAGGTCAAAGACGCCCGCGACCGTCTCATCCCCGTGGTCCGCCGTGCAGAAATGCTGGCAGAACTGATGCGCCTTAAATGGTCGGTTGCCGTTGGCGGCACCCATGGCAAAACCACCACCACATCTATGATGGCAAGCCTGTTCGATGCGGCAGAAATGGACCCGACCATCATTAATGGCGGCATCATTAATGCCTATGGCACCAACGCCCGCCTTGGTCAGGGGGATTGGGTCGTGGTGGAAGCCGATGAGTCCGATGGAACCTTTACCAAGCTTCCCGTAACTGTCGCGGTTGTCACCAACATCGACCCAGAGCATTTGGACTTTTACGGCAGCTTTGACAAAGCCCGCGAAGCCTTCAAAACCTTTGTGGAAAATGTACCGTTTTATGGCTTTGCCGTTCTGTGTATCGATCACCCGGAAGTGCAGGCCCTGTTGCCGAAAGTCTCGGACCGCCGCCTTGTCACCTATGGCTTCAGCCCACAAGCCGATGTGCGCTGTGTAAACCTGTCCTTTGACGCAGACGGTGCAAGCTTTGACGTAATGATTAATAACCGCCGCTCTGGGGAAACTGTCACCCTTGCAGGCATGCATATTGCCATGCACGGCGAGCACAATGTTCTGAATGCTCTGGCAACAGTTGCCGTTGGGTATCAAATGCGATTTGACGCAGAACAAATCCGCAAGGGCCTTGCCAACTTCAGCGGGGTTAAACGCCGTTTCACCAAAACCGGCGTCGTCAATGATGTCACCATTATTGATGATTACGGTCATCACCCAGTCGAAATTACTGCCGTTCTGCGTGCCGCACGCCAAGTTGCGGGCGATAAACAAGTCATCGCCGTCATGCAGCCGCACCGCTACACTCGCCTGCAAAGCCTGTTTGAGGATTTCTGCCTCAGCTTCAACGATGCAGACCGAGTGCTGGTTGCAGATGTCTATGCCGCCGGAGAGCAGCCCATCGAAGGGTTTGACAAACACGGGCTGGTCGAAGGCCTGCGCGCACGCGGACACCGCAATGCAGAACCACTGGAAAGCCCGGATACGCTTGCTCCGGTTATCCACAGCATCGCCAAACCCGGCGACTTGGTGGTGTGCCTCGGTGCAGGCAGCATCAGCCAATGGGCCAATGCCCTGCCCGCTCAACTGCAAACCCTTGCCGCCAGTGGCTCGGATTGAGGGAGGAAAGCTGACATGACACAAACCGAACAGTCCTATCCTCAGCATGTTACGGATATTTTGAATCGCATGCCGTCGGTACGTGGGCGCGTATCTGCCAACGTCCTATTGGCTGATGTCACTTGGTTTGGCGTCGGCGGTCCGGCGGATGTTGTGTTCAAACCGGAAGACGCCGAAGATTTGGCTTATTTCCTCGCCAACAAACCGACGGATATTCCGGCTTATGTGGTTGGGGTTGGCTCCAACCTTTTGGTGCGAGATGGCGGCATTCGCGGCGTCGTCATCCGTTTGGGCCGTGCATTTACTGAAATCACGGTTGACGGTGACATCATAACTGCCGGAGCCGCTGCTCTTGATACGTCGGTGGCTCGCGTAGCCCAACAAGCCGGACTTGAAGGAATGGAATTCCTGTGCGGCATTCCCGGCACCATTGGCGGAGCCATGGTCATGAATGCCGGGGCGTATGGCAGTGAAGTCAAAGATATTCTGGTCCGGGCAGAAATCCTGAGCCCGGATGGGACGCTGCATCATTTGACTGCAGATGAACTTAAGATGGGATATCGCACCGGAAATGTACCGGGCGACTGGGTTGTGGTGCGCCTTGTCCTGCGCGGCAAACCGGGCAGCAAGGAACAAATCGCCAACCGCATGGATGCCATTCGGACCAGCCGCGCGGAAAGCCAACCACTGAAAACCCGAACGGGCGGGTCTACCTTCCGCAATCCACCCGGTGAAAGTGCTTGGAAACTGATTGATCTGGCTGGGTGCCGTGGCTTGACCCGTGGTGGAGCCCAAGTTTCGGAAAAACACTGCAACTTCCTGATCAACACCGGGACTGCCACCGCCGCAGATATTGAGGAACTCGGGGAAGAGGTTCGTCGCCGGGTTAAGGAAACCACGGGGGTTGATCTGCACTGGGAAATCCGCCGCATGGGGGTGCCGGCTTCTGATGCAAAGGACACCATGTCATGACACACGCCAACACCGCCAAACATGTTGTCGTCTTGATGGGCGGATATTCCGTTGAACGGGATGTCAGCCTCAACAGTGGCGCGGCCTGTGCCGATGCTTTGGAAAAATCTGGCTACCGGGTGACACGTCTGGACCCGCCACGTGATCTGGCAACATTCCTTGGCAAACTGCCCAAGGACACGGATGTCATTTTCAACGCGTTGCATGGTCGATATGGGGAAGATGGCTGTGTCCAAGGTATCTTGGATATTATGGGAATTCCCTATACCCATTCCGGCCTTTTGGCATCCGCCTTGGCTATGGACAAACCCATGGCAAAGGTTGCCTTCGCTGCTGCCGGAATTCCGGTCGTTGCCGATATGCTGGTTGATCGGGAAACCATGAATGCCGGAGACCCTTTGCCGCGCCCATATGTGGTCAAGCCGTACAACGAAGGGTCAAGCGTTGGCGTCACGATCGTCAATCCCGGTGACAACCTTCCTGCCTATACCAAAGACAGTTGGCCCTTCGGCGATTTGGTTATGGTTGAAAGCTACATCCCCGGTCGCGAAGTCACCATCGGCGTCATGGATGATGCCGAATACGGAGCCAAAGCCATCGGGTCTGTGGAAATTTGCCCCAACGACGGTTTTTATGACTATTCGGCAAAATACACCGAAGGCAAAGCCACACACATTGCCCCGGCACCACTGCCGCCCGCAATTATGGACGTTCTGAATGATTACGCGGTGAAAGCGCATTTGGCGCTGGGCTGCCGAGGCGTTTCTCGTGCTGATTTCCGTTTGGATGACAGTGACCCGCTGAACCCGAGGGCAGTTATTCTTGAAGTCAATACCCAGCCCGGCATGACCCGTCTGTCACTGGTGCCAGAAATGGCAGGTCAGGCTGGAATGACGTTCGAAGAATTGGTCTGCTGGATGGTGGAGAACGCCAGATGCGACGACTGATGACAAAATTGACGCAGCCAACCAAAGCCAAAACCACGCCCAAACGTGGTCAAGGCCGCAGCACACGCACGCCCGAAATTTGGCGCGCCCGTTTGCGCATGGTTGCTGCGGCAGCTTTGACATCCTCTATTCTTTCCGCCGGGGCATTCTGTTTCCTGTCTGACAAACCCGCCCAAATGCTGGATACGGCATATGGCGATGCAATGGCATGGAGTGTCGATCTTGGCTTCTATGTCGCCGACGTACAGGCCATCGGACGCAACAACACCGCAACCAGTGACATTTTGAAGGCCCTAAACGTTGCACCGCATGCACCAATTCTGGACATTGACCTTATCGAAGGGCAAAAGCGGATTGAGGCTCTGCCATGGGTGAAGTCTGCCCAAATCGAACGGCATTTGCCCAATGTCCTCAAAGTTCGAATTGTCGAACGGATTCCTGTCGCAATTTATCAAACCAACAATCGGTCCATGTTAATTGATGACACGGGCACAGAGATCGTTCCGGCAGGGCCGGAAAATATCGGCATGCCAATCGTCACCGGTCGAGGCGCAGCCAAACATGTTGCCCAACTGGTACAAGATCTTTCGTCCATCCCCGACATGGCTAAACGGGTTCGGGCTGCCGTTCGGGTTGGGGATCGTCGCTGGAACCTGCGACTGGATTCCGTTTCCGGTGGCATTGAAGTGCGCCTGCCGGAAGAGAAAACCGACGAGGCTTGGAAACAACTGGCAGAGTTGCAAAACACACACCGCATTCTGCAACGGGAAGTCGCTATGATTGATCTGCGTCTACCTGACCGTCTGGTCGTGCGTCTGTCCAATGGACAGACCCTTCCGGCGACCCATTTTGACCGCAAGTCACGCATCAAACGCGGGGAGGCATCGGCATGAGCACGCTCGATACGTCAACCCTGCGCCGTGATGTCATCGCCGCCCTTGATATCGGCAGCAGCAAGACCACCTGCTTCATCGCTCAAGATGATGGAGACGGCATGAAAATCCTTGGCATTGGCACACACCGTTCCCGCGGTGTCGGCAACGGTGTCATTGTCGATATGGCAGAAGCCGAAGCCGCCATTTCCAGTGCGGTTGACACGGCTGAACAGATGGCAGGGCTACACGTCAACAAAGTCATTGTCAGCCTGTCGGGAACCCACATCAATGCCCATCGCATGAGCTGCGATGTCTCGGTTGCCGGACACGCCATTCGCAAAGCCGATATTGATCAGGTTCTGGATACAGCCGCAGCCAAGGTTCTGGAGCAATACGACCATCAGGACACCCGCTACATTACGCTCCACACCGTTCCTGTGCATTTCTGTATTGATGCAGATTCCGACGTACAAAATCCCATCGACATGTACGGCGAGAACCTTTTGGTTGCTGTACTGTTGGTCAATGCCTCACTGAGTGCCTTGCGCAACCTGGAAACGGTAACCAAGCGCAATCACCTTGAAGTCGAAGCCTTTGTCGCGGCGCCATTGGCATCGGGCCTGTCTTGCCTGACTGACGAAGATAGGGACTTGGGCGTCACGCTGATTGATATGGGTGCCGAAACCACCTCTGTCGCTGTGTTTAAATCCGGTCACATCATTCATCTGGGTGTCTTGCCCATTGGTGGTTACAACGTGACCAAAGATATCGCCTATGGCCTGACCACATCCCTTGCCGATGCGGAACGCCTGAAGACCCTGTACGGCAACGCAATTCATGCACCAAGTGCAGATAAGGAAATGCTTGAAGTGCCGCTTATCGGGGATGGCAACGAAGGCCAAACCAATCAGGTATCCCGATCCATGCTGACGCATATCATTCGTCCGCGGTTGGAAGAAACCTTTGAACTGGTTCGAGATCATTTGGGCAGCCACGGCGTCCTAAACGCCGCCGGACGCCGCGTGGTCCTGACCGGGGGAGCCAGCCAGCTTTCCGGGACCAGTGAAGTTGCCGCCGAAGTTCTTCAGCGGGACGTCGGCACATCTCGCCCGTTGGCATTGAAAAACCTTGCGGATGCTGTTTCAGGTCCGGGGTTTTCCACCTGTGCCGGATTACTCGCCTACGGCATGCGCCACCATCCTTTTGATCGCGGTTTCAAAAAAACATCTCAGCCGATTTCCGGCCCCAGCGCCGGAAAATCACACGCCAAACGCCCCACAAGCAAATTAGGGAGATTGGGACAATGGTTTCTTCAAAATTTCTAACCCCAGACTCCAGTGATAACGATCATATCCAAAATTCTGTCGACTCGGCAGAAAAACACGAAAATTACGGCAAAACACTTGCCGAACGACTCGATACCAGCTTAGACTCGCAAAGCACAGACTCGGAGACCACACCCATGGCCATAACTCTTGGATTGCCTCAGGACGACGATATGCCGTTGTTGAAACCCCGCATTGTTGTCGTCGGCGTCGGCGGTGCCGGCGGAAACGCAGTCAACAACATGATCCAGTCAGAGCTTGAAGGCGTCGACTTTCTGGTTGCCAACACCGATGCTCAGGCTTTGTCATCATCACGCAGTTCCCGTGCCATTCAGCTTGGCGCCGCCGTGACCCAAGGACTGGGTGCAGGTGCGCGCCCTGATGTGGGGCGACGCGCCGCCGAAGAAAGCCTTGAAGAAATCGTCAAGGAATTACAAGGCGCAAACATGGCCTTTATCACCGCTGGCATGGGTGGTGGCACCGGCACCGGGGCCGCACCGGTCATCGCAAGTGCAGCGCGAGAACTTGGCATCCTGACCGTTGGTGTCGTCACCCGCCCGTTCAACTTTGAAGGGGCGCGCCGCAGTCGCCTTGCCGACAAAGGTATTGAGGAGCTGTCCCAATATGTGGACACGCTCATTGTGGTTCCGAACCAAAACCTGTTCCGCATCGCCAACGAAAAAACTACGTTTGCAGATGCTTTCAAAATGGCTGATGACGTCCTGCATTCGGGTGTGCGCAGTGTCACCGACCTGATGATTATGCCGGGTTTGATCAACTTGGACTTTGCCGACGTCCGTACAGTTATGGACGGCATGGGTAAAGCCATGATGGGTACTGGCGAAGCCGATGGTGATGATCGCGGCATCAAGGCTGCAGAAATGGCGATTGCCAATCCTCTGCTTGATGATGTGTCCATGACCGGTGCCAAAGGCGTTTTGATCAACATCACCGGTGGCCCTGACCTTGGCCTGTGTGAAGTGGACGAAGCCGCCAACCGCATCCGTCAGGAAGTTGACGAAGATGCCAACATCATCTTCGGCTCCTGCTTCGACGAACGTCTGGACGGAAAAATCCGGGTTTCCGTGGTTGCCACTGGCATTGGCGGAGAGGTCTCCATGCGTCAGGAAGAGCTGCAAAAGCTTGCCACTGCCATGGCTGAACCGATCATGCAGCCGAAACCGGTTCCGAAAATCACCACCGAACAACCGGAACCGCCGCAACCGCCGACCCCGCCTTCTGGTGGCCCAAAGCCTGACGTGGAAACCCCAGTCAAAGATAGCGATCCGCTTGGCCTGTCGCTGTTTGACCGACCGGTAACACCAAGCGTGCAGCTTGATGCCTTCATTCCCAAGGCTCCGGCACCGACCAAAGACGATGCCTACACCCATGCTTCTGCATGTGTTGAAGCGGAAACGGTCACGCCGCCGCCGTCACTGATTGCAGAACCCGTTGCCGAAACGTCCAGCTTTGCTCACAGCAGCGAAAGCAGCGACCAAGATAGCCACGGCAGCCGATCCGGCAGAGGAATTCTGGCCCTGTTTGCGGCAAAATCCAACGCGCCAACCAAACTCCATGCACCGGAACCGGAAAAGCGGGAAGCCGACCTACTGGATCCGCTGGCATCTTCGGATATGTCATCTGCCGCCTACCAACCGGAACTCCGCGCTGAAACTCCGGTCAGCCTTGACCCGGAAATGGACAGCATCCCAGCCTTCTTGCGGCGACAAGCAAACTGAAAGTCATAACCGATTGACTTGAACTTCGACGGCGGCAGTTCTCTCTGCCGCCGTTTCTATGTGACCCCCATCACAAACATTCAAGACGATAAAACGCGCAAGCACTACATGATGGACACAAAACGCACTTACACCCCCAACATATTGCGGCAGCATGGCTGATGTTTCTTAGAACCGGCCCTTGGAAACGCGTAAAATTGACCTTGAATCTCAAGGAGTTCCGCCGTGTTGCACCATGTAACAAACAGTAACAAACCTTGATTTGAAGTCATGACAAGGGACTGTTAAAAAAACCATGGTCACCGGTAAAGCGCGAACGACCCCGCGCCCCACTTTTTGAGAATGCGGTTCTCAACTGAACCGGCACCAAAACCGACCGGGCACAAAGGGGCGCGCCAGATGTATGTATTTGCGCCTGTCCGCAGTTGGTTCAACGGGTCGCGTATACTGCCCTGATTGAAAGTCAGAACCTATGTTTGATGCAACACACTATTCCGATACCCCAGCAGCCACCGATGCGGCACGGGTCATCACGCACAAGCAAAAGACCCTGAAATCTGCCATTGGTTGCTCCGGCATTGGCCTGCACTCCGGTAAGAAAATCTCTATGACTTTGAAACCGGCTCCAATTGGAACCGGCATTGTGTTCAACCGGATCGACGCAGCCGCCGACGGCAAAAACAGCATCATTCCTGCCCGCTTTGACCACGTTGTGGACACACAACTCTGCACCATGATCGGCAACAGCGACGGCCTGACCGTCGGCACCATCGAACACCTGATGGCTGCAATTTGCGGCATGGGCATCGACAACATGATCATCGACATTGACGGCCCTGAAACTCCGGTGATGGATGGTTCGGCGGCTCCGTTCGTGTTCCTGATTGAATGTGCCGGCACCATGACGCAAGACGCACCGCGCCGCGCCATCAAAATTCTGGAACCGGTCCGTTACGAAGACGACAAAGGCATCACGGCAGAGTTCCTGCCAAGCGATGATGCATTTGACGTGCGTTTCGACATCGATTTTCCGACCCCAATTATCGGCAAACAGTCCATTGATGTTAGCCTGCCCGTACTGGAAACCAATGAAGACAGCCCGTTCCGTTCTGAACTGTCCTCTGCCCGTACGTTCGGTTTTCTGGAACAAGTGGAATACCTGAACAAGATCGGCCTTGCCCTTGGCGGTTCGCTGGATAACGCCGTGGTAATCAGCGGCAACAAAATCATGAACGAGGAAGGCCTCCGCTTTGACGATGAATGCGTCCGCCACAAGGCCATGGACGCAGTTGGTGACCTTTACCTCGCCGGAGCCCCGATCATCGGCACCTTCCATGGGTCCCGTTCTGGTCATGCGCACTCTAACCTGTTGTTGCGCAAGCTGTTTGAAACCCCGTCCGCATGGACTTGGGTAGAATTGGACGACTATCAGGCCACGCGCGAAACCGCTTGGCAGCATCAGGTTTTGTCCGCCTGATCCACACAGGAATAAAAACACCTGAATTCACGCACACGGGAGGCTGACAAAGCCTCCCGCTTTGCTTTATAGTCCTGTTCTGATTTTCTTCGCGTGTTCCGCCAAAGGATACTTGCATCGTGCTTCGTCTACTTTCCGTGTTTTCCGCACCTTATCGCCACCGTTCCCTGCTTGCCGGACTTGGCCTTGTCGCTGCCGTGACTGTATCCGGTTGCGCACCGGAACAAAAAGTCGACACCTATGTCGAAAAGCCAATTTCAGAGCTGTACGACACAGCCTTGGCCAAGTTGGAAACCAAGGAATACGACAAGGCGGCAAAAGCATTCGAAGATGTAGAACGCCAGCACCCTTATTCCGCATGGGCTGTGAAAGCCCAGTTGATGGCAGCTTATGCCTATTACAAAGATGTGGAATACGATGATGCGATTATTGCGGCAGAGCGTTTTATTGACCTGTACCCGGCGAATAAGGATGTCCCCTATGCGTATTACATCCGCGCCATGTGTTATTACGAACAAATCAGCGACGTTGCCCGCGACCAAAAAATGACCCTGCTTGCCCGCGAGGCTCTCAGCGACATCATCAAACGTTTCCCGGACAGCGAATACGCACGGGATGCCCGCCTTAAGCTGGACCTGACGACGGACCACTTGGCCGGTAAAGAAATGGATATCGGGCGATATTACCAACGCCAAAGCGATTGGCTGGCTGCCATCAACCGTTTTCAGGCCGTGGCCCGCGACTATCAAACCACCACACACGCAGCCGAAGCGCTGTACCGTTTGGTGGAGGTTTACACCCAAATCGGTCTGGACGAGCAAGCACAGGAATCCGCCGCGGTCCTTGGACACAACTATCCGGGATCGGAATGGTATTCCATGGCCTACGCAATCCTGAAGCCCGAAGCATCCGCCCAACTGCCTCAAGTCGAAGGTGACGGCTCTTGGACCGACGCTTTGTGGCCGTTTTGATCCTGACATAGGAGCCTCCGCACCACCATGCTGACATCCTTGTCCATTCGTGATGTCGTCCTGATCAGCCGCCTTGACCTGCAATTTTCGGCAGGGTTGAGCGTTTTGACCGGCGAAACCGGGGCCGGCAAATCGATTTTGCTGGACTCACTTGGGCTGGCAATCGGGGCACGGGGCAGCGGCAGCATGGTTCGCAGCGGCGCAGACCGCCTTAGCGTTACGGCAACCTTCCAAATACCACCGACCCACGCTGCTTTCGCTATCCTGCAAGAACAGGATCTGGACGCACACACGGATGAAGATTTGGTTCTGCGCCGAACCATATCCAGTGATGGACGCGGCAAAGCCTATATCAACGATCAACCCGTCAGCATGGGATTATTGCGACAAATCGGTGATGCGTTGGTGGAGGTCCACGGGCAATTTGACACCCATGGCCTGCTCAATCCAAACACCCATCGCGGCATACTGGATTCCTTTGGTGTGAAGCCAAGTTTGTTGTCTGCGGTTAAGACAGCATATCAGGCATGGCAAGATGCCAAAGCCGCCCGCGCAAGCGCAGAAGAACGCCTAGCCAAAGCCCGTGCCGAGGAAGACTACCTGCGGCATGCCTGTGATGAACTGGCGACACTTGCTCCTGAACCGGGCGAAGAAGACACCCTCGCCGAGCGTCGACGCTTCCTGCAAAACAGCGGCAAACTCATGGAAGCCGTGCAATCGGCGCAGGCCGAACTTTCCAACCTCGACACACCGTTGGGCAATGCGGTTCGTGCCCTTGACCGCGCGGCAGAGGTTGCTGGCGACATGTTCACATCGGTCTTAGAAGGACTGGAACGCGCCCGCATCGAACTGGATGAGGTTTCGGCGCTACTGGCCCCCATGGCGGATGATATGGACCTTGACCCCGCGCAAGTGGAAACCTTGGAAGAACGGCTATTTGCCCTACGCGCCGCTGCACGCAAACATAACGTTGCCGTTGATGACCTGCCGCAAGTCCTTGACGACCTGAAGACACGTTTGCAGGCATTGGACGATGGTGCCGGTGGCCTTGATGCCCTCGCCCGTCAGGAAAGTGCCTGTCATCAAGCCTATCGCGAGGCCGCAACGACAGTCAGCGCCGCCCGCAAGACTGCGGCAAAGCAACTGGACGCCCGCGTCAGCGCCGAACTGCCTCCGCTAAAATTGGAAAAAGCCCGCTTTGTGACTGAGGTTGACACCGATGATACTGCGGCTGGACCTGCTGGCTTTGACGCTGTCCGCTTCGTTGTCGCAACCAATCCCGGCAGTCCGCCCGGCCCATTGGCTAAAATTGCATCCGGGGGCGAATTGGCCCGCTTTATGCTGGCCTTGAAAGTGGTTCTAACCGATGCAGACCCGGTTCCGACAATGATCTTTGACGAAGTTGACGCCGGGATCGGTGGGGCCACCGCCGCCGCCGTTGGCGAACGCCTCGCCCGGCTTGCTGCCAATGCTCAAATTTTGGTGGTGACGCACTCACCACAAGTCGCGGCACAGGGCCGCACCCATATGCAAGTGCGCAAAGACGGCAAAGACCAAATGACAACCACTGTCGCTCCACTGTCACAGGCCGAGCGGCTGGAAGAAATTGCCCGTATGTTGTCCGGCGCACATTTGACCGACGAAGCCCGCAATGCCGCTGCCGCATTGCTGCAAGGAACCGCATAACGTGTCCAAAAAATCTCTTTCTTTGAAGGCCGAGCTTCTCCCCATGGAAGCTGCGGCGGAATTGGCGTCTTTGACCAAGATTATCAATGATGCCGATGCTGCCTATTACCAAAACGACGATCCAGTCATGACCGATGCGGACTATGACAGCAAACGCCAACGCCTGAATGCCATTGAAGAGGCCTTCCCCGAACTGGTTCGGAACGACAGTCCCAACCGCCGCGTCGGCGCCACCCCATCTGAAGGATTTCGCAAAGTCCGCCATACCGTCCCTATGCTGTCCCTCGGTAACGCATTCGACGAAACCGACATGCTGGATTTTGTTGATGGCATTCGTCGCTTCCTGAAACTTGCCTCCGATGCCGACGTGCCGCTCATGGCGGAACCAAAAATCGATGGCCTGTCATTTTCGGCCCGCTATGAACACGGTCATTTCGTGCAGGCCGTTACCCGTGGTGACGGCACAGAAGGCGAAGACATCACCGACAACATTGCAACCCTTAAAGACCTGCCAAGATCTTTGCCCAGCAATGCTAGCGTTCCAGATATTCTGGAAGTCCGGGGTGAGGTCTATATGACCAAACAGGGATTTGCCGAGCTTAACGCTCGCCAAGCAGAGAACGGGGCAAAGCTGTTTGCCAATCCGCGCAATGCCGCTGCCGGATCTTTGCGGCAACTGGACAGCAGCGTCACGGCCTCGCGCCCGCTTACCGCATTTGTCTATTCATGGGGCGAAGTTTCGGACATCAAGTGGCACACCCACGGGGAATTTTTGTCCATGGTAGCTGGCTGGGGGTTCCCGACCAACCCGCGCAATACACTGTGCCGAACCTTCCATGATGTCATGACGGCCTATCACAAGCTGGATCAAGAGCGCGCAACGCTTGACTATGATATTGATGGCGTCGTGTTCAAAGTGGATGATCTGGCATGGCAAAACCGCCTTGGCTTTATCAGCCGCGCACCACGCTGGGCCATTGCTCACAAATTTGCGGCGGAACAGGCGCAAACCATTGTTGAACAAATTGACATTCAGGTCGGGCGAACCGGAGCCTTAACCCCCGTGGCGCGATTGACACCTGTCACCGTCGGCGGGGTTGTGGTCAGCAATGCGACCTTACACAACGAAGATGAAATCCGCCGCAAAGATGTACGTGTTGGCGACACGGTAATCATTCAACGGGCCGGAGACGTTATTCCGCAAGTGGTTTCTGTGGTTATGGATAAACGCCCGCCCGACAGCAGGCCTTATGACTTCCCGACCACCTGCCCAGAATGCCACAGCGATACAGAACGTCCAGATGGGGAAGCCATACGACGGTGCACCGGGGGCTTGACCTGTCCGGCACAGGCAGTTGAACGGTTAAAGCACTTTGTCTCCCGCAATGCCATGAATATGGACGGCCTCGGCGACAAGGCGATCGAGGAATTCTTCTCCTTGGGCTGGATCACACGTCCGTCAGACATTTACACATTGGAAGCCCGAATCACCGCCGGAGACATCTCGTTTTCCGGTCGCAAAGGCTGGGGCGATAAAAAAATCGCCAAACTTTTCGCGTCAATCAACGAACGGCGCTCTGTTCCGTTTGCCCGTTTGATCTTTGCCTTGGGCATTCGTCACATCGGCGAAACCACGGCAAAAGCCATTGCTGCCTTGTATACGGACCTGCCCACTTGGGTGGAGGCCATGGCGCGCCTTGCCAACGGGGATGAAGCAACCCGCGCCGACCTTGACACCCGTGATGGCATTGGCGATGCGGTGGTCAACGCTTTAACGGCGTTCTTTGGCGAACATCACAACACAGACGAACTGAACCGCCTGATGGCGCAAGTCACCGCCATCCCTCATGTCCACGCCTCTGCTGGTGATGGGCCTCTGTCGGGTAAGGTCGTGGTCTTTACCGGAACCTTGGAGCAACTGTCCCGCAATGAGGCGAAGGCCCGCGCCGAAACCATGGGGGCCAAAGTTGCCTCCTCTGTCTCTGCAAAGACAGATTTTCTCATTGCCGGGGCCAAAGCAGGATCAAAAGCAAAAAAAGCCGCCGATCTTGGAATTACTGTCCTGTCTGAGGCAGAATTCATCGCGCTGGCAGACTAAACACCATCCCCACTTAACCCCACCCGAAATGGGTGGGGTATATCCTTCCCACAAAATTACATTTACAGTCGAAAGACTGCATGTATTATTTGAAACACTTCGTTATTGAAAGATTCTGTTGCAATTCGTGAAACAAACAGACCTTTTCTTTCTTTGAAACCTCTGCAACCCTCGGCCTCCATTTTGCGGCACGGACACAAAAACAAGATCACCGTGCCCGCCTATACCATGAGTTCGAGGGACACACATGACCAGTAAAGTGATTTCCGCAGCCGAGGCTGTGGCCCTGATCAACGATGGCGATATGGTCGCCACCGGAGGCTTCGTCGGCATCGGATTTGCCGAAAATCTTGCTGTTGCACTGGCCGATCGTTTTGCCAGCACCGGCTCCCCACGGGATTTGTCCCTGATCTTTGTCGCCGGTCAAGGTGACGGTGCAGACCGCGGGCTGAACCACTTGGCCCACGAAGGGCTGATCCACCGGGTCATCGGCGGGCACTGGGGACTGGAGCCAAAACTGCAATGCCTTGCTCTGGAAAACAAAATTGTTGCCTATAACCTGCCGCAGGGGGTGATTTCTCACATGTTCCGGGATACCGCGGCCAAAAAGCCGGGGACATTGACCCATGTTGGTCTGGGCACCTTTGCCGATCCGCGCAATGGTGGCGGCAAGATCAACGCTCGCACGACCGAAGATATTGTACGGGTCATGGTCATCGATGGCGAAGAATACCTGTTTTACAAATCCCAACCGGTTGACGTGGCGATTTTGCGCGGCACCACCGCCGATGAAGACGGCAATGTCACCTTTGAAAAAGAAGCCCTGACTACCGAAACCCAAGCCATCGCCATGGCGGCCCGCAACAGCGGCGGCAAAGTCATTGTGCAAGTTGAACGGCTTGCTGCACGCGGCACCCTCAACCCAAAACTGGTAAAATTGCCCAGCATTCTGGTCGATCATGTGGTGGTTGCAGAAAAACCCGAATACCACATGCAAAGCTTCATCGAGCCATACAACCCGGCCTTTTCCGGCGAAGTTCAGGTTCCCATGACCTCGGTCACACCGATGAAGTTAAATGAACGTAAGGTCATTGCCCGCCGCGCAGCCATGGAACTGGTTCCCAATGCGGTGGTTAACCTCGGCATTGGTGTCCCGGAAGGCGTCGCCGCCGTTGCCGCGGAAGAAGGTTGTGCTGATTTGATGACCCTGACCGCAGAACCGGGCGTCATCGGCGGCATTCCGGCAGGTGCCCTAAACTTCGGGGCGGCAACCAATGCCCATGCCATTATCGACCAACCGAGCCAGTTCGACTTTTATGATGGGGGTGGTCTGGATATCGCCTTCCTTGGCATGGCCCAATCTGACCCCAGCGGTAACGTTAATGTCAGCCGTTTTGGTAAGCGTCTTGCCGGGGCTGGTGGCTTCATCAACATTTCGCAGAATGCCAAAAAAGTCGTGTTCTGCGGCACATTGGCGGCGGGTAAACCTCTGTTCTCCATCGCCAATGGCACAATCACCATCAGCGATGACGTGGGCCCAGCCAAATTCATTGATGCGGTTGAACAAATTACCTTCAGCGGCCTGCACGCCGCCGCAAAGGATAAGGAAGTCCTTTACATCACCGAACGCTGTGTTTTCAGACTGACAAAAGACGGCCTGATGCTGACAGAAATTGCGCCGGGACTGGATCTGGAAAAAGACATTTTATCCAAGATGGATTTCAAGCCAGTGATGGTATCGGACATCAAACTCATGGACACCCGGATCTTTACGGATGCGCCGATGGGGCTGTGCGATGACATTCTGGGCAACTAACCACAACTAGGCAACCCTCCTCCTCGCTGGCGTGCCCCCCACGCGGCGGGGAGTCTCAGGCGGCGCGGACCCCGACACCCGCGCCGCCACTCATAATTATGGTAACTGCAAAGCTGCCGTTGCCGACGCCAACCAAGCCTTGCCTTCGTCATTCAACAATGGGCTGACCAATTCAAACACTCGCGCATGATAGGCATTGAGCCAATCAATTTGCTCTGCCGTCATCAGTTCCATTTCAATCAAGTCCGTATTGATCGGCACCAGTGTCAGGGTCTCAAACCCCAACATGGGACGTTCTCCGCCTTCGATTTCACAGACCGCCACCAGATTTTCAATGCGGATACCGTAAGCATCAGGTTTGTAATACCCCGGCTCATTCGACAGGATCATCCCCGGCTTCAGGGCGAAGGCATTGGGGACCTTGCTGATACGTTGCGGACCTTCATGCACACCAAGGAATGAGCCAACGCCATGCCCGGTGCCGTGATCAAAGTCCACACCATCCGTCCACAACGGACGGCGGGCAATACAGTCGATCTGGCTGCCGGTGGTTCCCGCCGGGAAAACCGTCAAGGACAAATCAATCATACCCTGTAAGACACGGGTGTAACGGCGGCGTTGTTCGTCCCCGATCAAAGCCGCGTCCCCCACTGGGAAAGTTCGGGTCACATCGGTGGTGCCATCCAGATACTGCCCACCGGAATCCAGCAGGAACATTTCCCCGTCTTGCAACGTGCGGCAGGTGTCATCCTTGGCATTGTAGTGATTGATGGCGGCATTCGGCCCGGTACTGACGATTGCCGGGAAGCTGTCATAAACATACAGGTCTTGGGCGGCTCGAAAGGTTTTCAGCTTACGGGCAATGTCCGTTTCCCGACACCCTGCCCCATGTTCAGCAAACCAACGCAGGAAACCTGCCATTGCTGCCCCATCACGGCGGTGGGCCTTACGCATCCCATCCAGTTCGGTCGAGTTTTTGCAGGCCTTCGGCACCAGACACGGATCATCACCAAACCGAACCACGGCCTCGTAAGCCTTCAACAGGTGCGTCACCGCCAACGGAATGCTGGTAGCATCCACCCGGACCACGGCGTGCTCTGCCCCAAGTTTTGCCAATGCTGCAATGAAATCAAGACGCGGGCGCACCGATACCCCGCCACCCAAGTGCTCGTGTACCTCGGCATCAATCCGTGCCGGGTCAATAAACCAATCCACCGTCGCATCTTTATGGATAATCGCGAATGACAACGGCAGCGGTGTACACGGAACATCTTTCGCCCGCACGTTCAGCAACCACGCAATGGATTCAGGCAGTGTCAATACTGCGGCGTCCTGTCCGTCACGCTCTAGCTGGGCAGCAATGGCGCGCCGTTTATCCAAGCTGACACGCCCGGAATAAGCAACCGGATGCACAAACACCGGGCTGGCTGGCGGTTCTGACTGATCCAGCCACACGGCATCTAGCGGATTATCGCCACAGGCCACCATGGACGCCCCGGCCTTTTCGACTGCCTCTCGTAATGGCTTGATGCCATTGGGGGTATGCAGCCACGGGTCAAAGCCGATTTTATCCCCGGCTTTGACCTCTTGCGCGATCCAATCAGTCGGCGGTTCATCGGTGATATGACGCAGGGCAAATAGGCTGGTATCAACCTGCTGCCGCATTTGCACCGTATAGCGTCCGTCAGAAAACACCGCAGCCGCATGAGGCAAAACCATCGCCATACCGGCGGACCCGGAAAACCCGGTTAAGTAACACAGGCGTTTGGCTTGCGGTGGCACATATTCGCCCTGATGTTCATCGGCACGCGGCACGATGAATCCGGTCAACCCACGCCGGGACAGTTCCGCCCGCAATGCCGCCAAGGGTGTCAAATTATCGGTCATCGTGTGCATTCCTTTACAAACTTAAAACGGCTTTGCCACCCGCGGAGTAAACGGAGGGAAAGCAACCCGACGTGATGACTTATCGCCACCCCGTTGCAGAACCAAAGTACTCCAACCGCGATGGCGGAAAGTTGCAACTTTGTGCAGATTCTGCACTTTGTGCGCCGCCATGACCATGGCTTCCTGCGTGGTCAGCAACCCGGACAAAATGGCATAGCCACCGGGCAACAGGTTACGCCGCAGATCAGGAGCCATGCGCATCAAAGGTTTGGCAAGAATATTGGCGAGAATAAGGTCATAGGGACCATTTTGTCGCGCCAGCGGGCTGTGATACCCGTTCCCGGCTTCGGCAACCATCCGGTCCGTTACCTGATTGCGTTCCATGTTGTATTTGGTCACACGGACAGATTCCACATCGATGTCGATGGCGGTGGCCTTGGTCGGCCAAATCTTGGTGGCACCAATAGACAAAATGCCGGACCCACACCCCATGTCCAAAATGTTCTTTGGATGGACATTCCAGCGTTTCATGGCATCAAGGGCCAACAGGCACCCCATGGTTGTCGGGTGTTCACCTGAACCGAATGCGGTCGCGGCATCCACCAGAATGGAGACATGACCCGAGCGGCACGGCGGCTCGACATGGCAACCGTGAACAAAGAAACGCCCAACCGATAACGGGGCGAAACTGGACAAGTTTTCCCGCAACCAATCACGCTGCTCCAACGGCTCCAGCGTATACTCGGGACACGGGCGACCTAACTCTGCGGCCACGTTGGTCAGGATTGTTTTGAACAAATCCGCAGGGGCTTCATCCTCACCAATGCCTTCAAGGCTCCAAATCCCTGCGTCTTCATCGACCTGAAAGGTCAAGACCGCTGGAATGAAGTCTTCCAGTGCCGCTTCATAGGCCGCAATCGCAGCCTTGTCGTCTTGCAGTGCCAAACGCCATTGCGTCACACTTTCCATAAGTCTCTCCGATATCCTTTAATCAAGCGGGCGCGACAAAACGCGACATCACTTTTTTTGAGCCCGCCTTATCAAAGGCGATTTCCAGTTTATTGCCATCAACAGCACGGATCGTGCCATATCCGAATTTATCGTGGAACACGCGCTGCCCTCGGGCGTATCCTTCATCTGAGGTTTTTTCAGATGCAGCAAGCATAACCGGCTCATACTGCCGTTCATTGTGTCCATAGCCCGTATCAAATCCGCTGCCATAGCCGGAGCCAAACCCGCCACCGCCATCGGTCAGACGCAGGATATTATCCTCTGGCAGTTCATCAAGGAAGCGGCTTGGCATATTGTTTTGCCATTGACCGAAAATCCGACGAGCACCAGCGAAGGTAATCGTTGCGCCTTTTCTGGCGCGGGTAATGCCGACGTGGGCAAGGCGGCGTTCTTCCTCAAGCCCGCGCGCACCACTTTCATCAAGGGCACGCTGGTTGGGGAAGATGCCATCTTCCCAACCGGGGAGAAACACATGGTCAAATTCCAGACCTTTGGCAGCATGCAGTGTCATTACCGTCAGACGCTCGGCATCATCTCCTTGCTGGCGTTCCATGACCAAACTGACGTGTTCCAAAAATGCTGCCAGATCGGGGAAATCGTCCATCACCGACAACAATTCTTTCAAGTTTTCAACCCGGCCCGGACTATCGGGAGATTTGTCCTGACGCCACATATCCATGTAGCCGGACCCTTCCAATACCTCTGCCACCAACGCCCGCAGGTCAGCGGTTTCTGCCAACACTCGCCAGCCCTGCATATCTGTCAGAAAACGGGCCATGGCATTTCGGGCACGGGATTTCAATTCTCCACTGTCGATTAAGTCCGCCGCAGCCACCGACATAGGAACACCACGGTAACGCGCCTCGTCCTGCACCTGTTTGATTGTGGCATCACCCAGCCCACGGCGTGGCGTGTTGACAATACGGGCGAACGCCAAATCATGTGCGGGTTGTTGAATCAGGCTGAGGTAGGCAATGGCATCCCGAATTTCCTGACGTTCAAAAAATCTGGGGCCGCCGATAACCCGGTACGGAACCCCGGCAGCCATCAAACGATCCTCGAACGCACGGGTCTGGTATCCGGCACGCACCAAAATTGCCATCTCTGACAGGGGAACTTTCTTGCGTTGTAGGGCTTCCACATCTTCAACGATGATCCGCGCCTCATCATCCCCGGTCCATAATCCCTTAACCAGAACCTTGTCCCCGGCTTCTCCGCTGGCGGGACGCAGGGTTTTGCCCATCCGTCCTTCATTGCGGGCAATCAGTGATGATGCCGCCGCCAAAATGTGCCCGGTGGATCGGTAGTTGGTTTCAAGCCGCACAATCCGCGCATTTGGGAACTGTTCCTCAAACCGCAGAATGTTGCCCACATCCGCGCCGCGCCATGAATAGATCGATTGATCATCATCACCGACACAGCACAAATTCCCGGACCCCATCGCCAATGCCTTCAACCACAAAGATTGAGCAACGTTGGTATCCTGATATTCGTCCACCAAAACATATTTGAATCGACGTTGATACCGCTCCAGCACATCCGGGGCAGCGCGAAACAGTTCCAAACACTTCAGTAGCAAATCGCCAAAATCACAGGCGGACAGTCGCGCCAGTTCGTCTTGATATGCCCGATAAACCGCAACGGCCCGCCCCCCCGCATATTCCGCACCGGGATCAGCCCCAACGGTTTCCGGGGTGACGCCGCGATCTTTCCAACGTTGGATCACCGCCAACATGGCCTGCGGCGGCCAACGCTTGATATCAAGGCCCATTGCCGTAGTGATTTGCTTGACCAGACGCACCTGATCGTCGGAATCCAAAATTGTAAAATCCGGAGACAGGCCAATCCGTTGAGCATCTCGGCGCAACATCTTTGCACCCAAGGCGTGGAACGTTCCCAACATGACAGAGGCCGCATCATCACCGATAATCCCGGTCACACGTTCCCGCATTTCACTGGCGGCACGATTGGTAAACGTCACGGCAAGGCACTGCCACGGCTGGGCAAAATTCCCGGCAAGCAAATACGCAAGGCGCGTGGTCAGCACACGGGTTTTGCCGGTCCCTGCCCCAGACAGGACCAAAACCGCGCCTTCGGTCGTCGTCACGGCTTCTGTTTGTTCAGGGTTCAGACCTTGAAGAACGGTTTCCGGGGCCGGGCGGCGCGGCACAGGTTGCGCATCGTCCCATGCGCCGCCGCCCGCCATGCCATCATCAAGGGCAAACGGGTCACTGATCATATATTTTTCGCCTTAATCTGCATCCAACCCCTGTTTTGCCCTTTTCACAGCGGCATGGCAAGGGGCATCCATCGGCTTATGCATCAAAGGGCTTGCACACTGTTTTTTGATGTCTTGGCCTTCGCGGTAAAGATTGCTTCCGCTGCGCGGCGCAGGAACTGGGCCTCGGTTTCGCCGTCATGATACTGGGCAACACTGATGGACAGCTCCATATGGCCAAGGTTGTCTTGCCCTCGGCGGTCATAAATCGTTCGCTCGGCCAGGCTGGAATACACCGCTTCTGCAACATCCTGTGCCGAAAACAGTTCCGTATGCGGCATCAAAACCGCAAACATACTTTGGCCAAAACGACACACCGTGTCTTCAGCCTTGACTTGTTCCCGCAGCGCTCGCGCCAGCAGGCCAAGAACGGCATCTCCGGTTGCCTCATCAATTTTCTCAAAGGCATCCAAATTATCCACTGACAACAGCATCACCGACAATTTCATGGACGTTTGTTTAGTCAGAAGAATGGTTTCCCTGACCATCACCTGAAACACATCACGAGAGATCAGACCCGTTGCACTATCCAGTTCCCCCAACTTTCGCAAGGCGATCAAGTGATCAATCAATTCCTGACATTCCGGGCACAACCGACTTTCCCACGCGGGGTTCGGGCTCGGCATGGTCTCATAACGATCCTGTGCCACACGAGACGATAACAGAACCAGATCCATCATTCTGGGCCGAATGGATGCCTCCCAAAACGCGGTATCCTGTTTCGGCGATTGCTCAGTTGCGCAACATGACGGGGAGATTGCCTCTATCGCATCTTTTACTGATGGCGGGACAAAAGCCTTAGATAACGGACAGGCACAATCAAGGTTTGCCGGACGCAGGAAGTCATTGATCAATCGTGCGCAACGGGCTTCGGTAAATGCTTTATCCGACAGCAATAGTTCATCAATGGCGTCAGAAAGGTCAGGCGCATTGCCATCAAAATATGCAAACCACAAAGCATAATTGCGCGGATGTGGCGCAACACCATAACGGGCCATGGCATCCATGGCCTGTTGCGAAACCCGTTTCATATGCTCTGCAATGGCATTGCTCATATCGGTGCCCACACCCCATCCAAAAGCGATCAACAGCCCAAGCAATCAGAAAACATGATGGCGACATATTATCGCATGATACAACCCAAACATAAGGGCTACATCAAAAACAAACAAGAACGGCACATGGCCGTTCTTGTCGGAGTATACATATTACATCGCGATTTTAAACGCTGAAATACTTGGCCTGCGGATGATGCAGAACAATGGCTGATGTGGATTGCTCCGGTTCCAACTGGAATTCGTCGGATAAGGTGACGCCAATCCTGTCCGCGTTCAACAATTTCAGGATTTGTGTCTGATCCTCAAGGTTCGGACATGCCGGATAGCCAAAGGAATACCGGGAACCGCGATAGCCCTGATTGAGCATTTTTTCCATATCCCGGTCATCTTCCGCACCAAAGCCCAGCTCACCCCGGATACGTTTGTGGGTGTGTTCCGCCAATGCTTCTGCCAATTCCACGGATGCTCCGTGCAAATACAGGTAGTCCTGATATTTATCCTGTGCAAACCATTCACGGGCCACATCAGAAGCACGCTGCCCCACGGTCACTACTTGTAGACCAATGACATCCCGTTCGCCGCTGTCCACATCCCGGAAGAAATCGGAAATACACAGCCCATCTTCGCGGGCCTGCCGTGGGAAGCCAAAGCGAGCACATTCCGCCCCGGTTTCCGGGTCAAACAGAACCACTTCATCCCCTTCGGATGCGCACGGCCAATATCCATAGACAGCTTTCGGCTGCAGGATCTGTTCTGCTTCACACCGCGTCACAAGGTCATGGAAAATCGGGCGAATGTCCTTAGCCGCCATGGCTTGCCACTCTGCCAGAGTTTTTCCCTGTTTCTTGTACCCCCACTGGAACTGATACAGCATCCGTTCATTCACGAATGGGATCAGGGATTTCAGTGCCACGTTTTCCACCGTACGCGCACCCCAGAACGGAGGCGTCGGAACCGGCGTTTTGCTGAGCTCTGCCCGACGGGTTTTTATGGCTTCCCAATCCACCGGACGTTCAGCCACAGACTTAGCGCGACCCAATTCCCGTTTCTGATTGCTGGGGCGATTGGCTCGTTTGGCCTGTTGTTCAGCCAGGTAATCATCAAACGTACCGTTCACCACCATGCCCATATGCTCAAGGCCATCAAACGCGTCGCGGGCGTAAGATACCCGTCCACATGTGGAATAGGCATCCACGCAGTCTTCTTCCACATACTTGCGGGTCAATGCTGCACCACCCAGAATGACCGGGATGGTCAGGCCGCGTCGGGACATTTCTTCCAGATTGTCTTTCATAATCACCGTGGACTTCACCAACAGGCCCGACAATCCAATGACATCAGGTTTGTATTCGTCAACGGCTTTCAAAATGTCTTCAATGGTTTGCTTGATACCGATGTTGTGTACTTTGTAACCGTTGTTGGTCAGGATGATATCCACAAGATTTTTGCCGATATCATGCACGTCGCCTTTCACGGTCGCCAACACCATGACGCCTTTTTCCTGCCCCTCAATCTTTTCCATGAATTGTTCAAGGTAAGCGACAGCAGCCTTCATGGTCTCTGCCGATTGCAGAACGAACGGAAGCTGCATTTTGCCGGATCCGAACAATTCACCGACAACCTTCATGCCATCCAGCAAAATTCCATTGATAATTTCCAACGGTGCATGCGTCGTCAAAGCCGCATCCAAATCGGTTTCAATATCGACCCGATTGCCGTCAACAATGCGAAGCTTCAGGCGTTCTTCCGGGGTTTTCGGCTCTTCACGGACTTCCTTCTCCGTATCATCCTTATTTTCGAACAAGGCGATGAAAGCCTGCAACGGGTCATACCCATCTGCGTGACGGGCAAAGATCAGGTCTTCGGCAGCCTTCACCTCTTCCGCCGGGATTGCATGGGTCGGCTTAATTTTCGAAACATGCAAGATGGCTCCGGTCATTCCTGCCTGCAATGCATGATCCAAAAACACGGAATTCAAAACGTGACGAGCAGCCGGTTTCAGGCCAAAGGACACATTGGACAGCCCCAAAACAATTTGGCAGTCCGGCAAATCCGTGCGGATTTGACGAATGGCATCCAATGTTTCCAACGCCAAACCACGATCATCTGGGTTGCCTGTACAGATAGTAAAGGTCAGCGGATCAAACATTAAGTCCGCTGCCGGAAGCCCATGTTTGACACAGGCAAACTCGTACAAACGCTTGGCAATCCGCAGTTTGCCCGCTGCATCTTTTGCCATGCCCTCTTCATCAATGGTCAAAGCAACAACGGCTGCGCCATATTTGCGGGCCAATGCCACCCGTTCGGCGGCTTCCTCTTCGCCATCTTCAAAGTTGATGGAATTGATGATCGCCTTACCGCCATAAAGCTTCAGGGCTGCTTCGATGACTTTGGTATCGGTGGAGTCAATTACCAACGGCGCATCCACACTGCCACGCAGACGGGAGACAACCTCGGTCATATCCGACAGTTCATTGCGCCCGACAAATGCGGTACAGACATCAAGGGTGTGGGAGGCTTCCTTCACCTGTTCCCGCGCCATGCCAACGATGCCATCCCAATTTTCCGCATCTTGGAACTCACGGAATTTTTTGGAACCATTGGCATTGCATCGCTCGCCGATGGACAAGAATGCATTTTCCTGCCGCAGTGGCACCTGACCATACAGGGAAGCCACAGCAGGCACCCAATGCACTGACCGTTTGATTGGTGCCGGACGCAGTTTGCCCCCGGCAAGTTCGCGCAACATGGCATCAATAGCCGCCGTATGTGCCGGAGTAGTCCCACAGCACCCACCGACCATATTGATACCGTCTTCAAGGATGAACCGCTTGTGCCAGTCTGCCAATTCCTGCGGCGACTGCGGGTAGACGGTTTTACCGTCCACCAATTCCGGCAAGCCTGCGTTCGGCTGCAAACTGATAAAGCCCGGCCAGTTTTCCGCCAACCACTGAACATGGGGGGCCATTTCTGACGGGCCCGTCGCACAGTTCAACCCCATGGAATCCACGCCAAGGGCATGAATCGCTGTGGTGGCAGCAGCAATATCCGCGCCGACTAACATGGTTCCTGTGGTTTCGACCGTAACCTGCACCATAATCGGCAGATTGGCATTGGCGGCAGCATTCGCCAGCTTGGCACCGTTAACGGCGGCCTTGATCTGCAACGGGTCCTGACAGGTTTCAATCAGGAACACATCTGCGCCACCTGCAATCAACCCGGCGCACTGAATTTGATAACCGCTTTCTAAATCGTCATAAGGGACATGACCAAGAGACGGCAATTTGGTGCCCGGACCGATGGAACCGATAACAAAACGCTCACGACCATCAGCAAAGCTTTCTGCCGCTTCACGGGCGACTTCTGCCGCACGTTGGTTGATTTCAAACGCCCGGTCCTGCAAATCGAACTCTGCCAGCGTTAATGGAGACCCGCCGAAGGTGTCGGTTTCCACCGCATCTGCCCCAGCCGCATAGTATTGGGCATGGATATCGCGGATCACATCTGGGCGCGACAGCAGCAAAGCCTCGGTACAGTTTTCTTTGCCCATGAAATCGGTTTCCACCGACAAATCAAGAGCTTGCACCAGACTCCCCATACCACCGTCACACAACAGGACACGGTCACGCAATGCGTTCAGAAATTTACTCATCGGCCTTGGTTCCTTAGTATTATTTTTTCATGTGTACCGCCTTGCGGACGGTGCGGGAGCGACCTCTGCGGGTCGCTTCCCCGTTACATTGTGTTTTTGCAGCAATTAACAATGCGGCCTAAGCCTGCGGACGAATGCCCAGCAAATGACAAATGGCAAATGTCAGATCCGCACGATTTAAAGTATAGAAATGGAAGTCTTCAATTCCATCCTCTGCCAATGCCTGAACCTGTTCATAGGCAATGGTCGAGGCCACAAGTTTGCGCGTTTCTGCGTCATCCTGCAAACCGTCGAACGCACGGTACATCCACTTAGGCACAGAGGTTCCACACGCCGTTGAAAACTTCACAACCGTTTCAAAATTGGTGACAGGCAAAATCCCCGGAATAACCGGCACCGTAATCCCCGCAGCAGCAATACGGTCCCGGAAGCGGCGGAACAAATCCACATCAAAGAAATACTGCGAGATTGCCCGTGTCGCCCCGGCGTCAATTTTCCGTTTCAGGTTATCAATGTCTTCATCCAGAGATTTTGACTGCGGATGTCCTTCTGGATAAGCCGCGACACTGATTTCATAGTCGTGCTTGTTCTTCAGCCCGGTCACAAGATCAGACGCATAAGCATACCCGCCCGGATGCGGGACATAGGTGCTTTCACCATCCGGCGGATCTCCGCGCAAGGCAACAATGTGATTGATACCGGCATCCCAATATTCATTGGCAACGGCATCAATTTCTTCGCGGGTTGCGGCAACGCAAGTCAAATGGGCAGCAGGTTTCATGCTGGTTTCACGGGCGATCCGCACCACCGTATCGTGCGTACGCTCCCGCGTTGAGCCACCGGCACCGTATGTTACAGACACGAAACTTGGATTTAAGGGTTCCAGCCGTTTCACCGCATCCCACAAAGATTCTGCCATTTTCTCGGTCTTGGGCGGGAAGAATTCAAAAGATACGCACAACGGATGCTTCAATGTTGTAGCCACTGCCAAGGACCGTTCCTGTCCGTTTTGTGCTGCCTGCTCACTCATGGCTGTATGCCTCCAATCCACTTTCCTAGATGTAAATTTATTGGTTTTTGATCAATTATTTGCCTGTCCGACCCAAATCCCAATGGATAAGGGATTACCGGACAATTCCTGTTTCGCGACCATGGTCAATCCGGTTTCAGCAAACCATTGCTCCACATCCTCGGATGAGAAACCAAGCCGGGCGTGATTGTGGTACTCACGCAAATCTTCCATATCGTGCGGCAAGAAATCCACAATCACCACACGACCGTTCGGGGCAAGAACCCGTGCAGCTTCACGGACAGCCACAACCGGACGTGATGCGTAATGCAAAACTTGATGAAAGGTCACCACGTCATAGTCAGCTGAATCCGTGCGCAAGTGCGCCATATCGCCATGCCGGACAAGGCAATGCCGCAAGCCTGCCTTTTGCAAATTATCGCGAGCTAAAGCCAGCATTTCAGTCGACAAGTCAACGCCTTCACCGCGCCCGATATCCTGACACAACAGCATCAACATATGCCCGGTTCCGGTCCCTACGTCCAAAAGGCTACCAACCGGACGGTCCAACACCATTTCCTTAATTGCCGCATCAACCAAGGCTTCATCCACCTGCATTGCCCGCAGGCGATCCCAATCAGCCGCAACAGAAGCAAAATACGCCTGAGCCTTTTCAGCGCGAATTTTGGTGATCTGTTGAAGATATTCCGTATCAGACCGCAAGGCTGCATCGTCCTGCGGTAGGTTCGACAGAACAGAGTCGATTACAGAGAACAAAGCCCCCTGCCGTGCCAATCGGTAATACACCCAGCTGCCTTCACGGAAACGCTCCAGCACGCCTCCATCCACCAACACTTTAAGGTGCCGGGAAATGCCGGGCTGGCTTCCCCCCAGAATTTGCGTCAGATCACTTACGGTCAAATCGTCCAGAGCACACAATCTGGTTAATCGAAGACGATTCGGTTCGGCTAACGCCCGCAGGCAGGTCAACATGGTATTCATTGAGGCCTTCTTTCTTTAGGTCTGCAGAAAAACATATCAACAAATGTTTATATGTCAATGCGCAATTACGCCTTGAAGTAGGACTTCTCTACGTTTCAAAAGCCAAAGTGTGTTAACCATGTCACACCTCTTGTTATCCTCGACCTCAGTGCAACATAAAGAGGGTAGTTTCAGCCATGCCCCTGTGTTATGGACTCTAGGTCTTAGGGGGAACTATATTTTCTTAGAGAGTTTATGGGTTTTGGTGCCCCAATCCTATACTCAGTGAGGATGTCGATGTCTGGTCTGTTTCAATCCGCGAGCCGTGGTATCAAGAAATTTACGTTGGGTCTTGCCTGCGCCACTGCACTCTCCGTCTCGCCCGCATTTGCCGATGACGCGGTAGACGCAAACGATCCAATTGAGCCGTTTAACCGCGCGGTTTTTGAATTCAATATGACATTGGACCGCTATGCGCTGGCCCCAACGGCGCGCGGCTATCGTGATGTCGTTCCGCGCCCGGCGCGCGCAGGCATTCGCAATGCACTGGTCAATCTTCTGGCTCCGATTGATTTTTTAAATAACCTGCTGCAAGGCGATGTTGAAGGCAGCGGCATTGTTCTGAAACGCTTTATCGTCAACTCCACCGCCGGCGTTGGTGGGCTGATTGATGTTGCGGCTGAAACTGGCGACGTCCGCCAACAGGAAGATTTCGGACAGACTCTCGCCGTATGGGGTGTGGACTCCGGCCCGTACCTAATGTTGCCGCTGCTTGGCCCGTCCAACCCACGTGATGCAACCGGACTTGCCGTTGACGTTTTATCCGATCCATTCTTCTGGCTTGCTATGGGCTCAGATTGGAGGCATGCGGAGGCTGTGTCTTGGACTTTGCTTGGCCTTGGTGTCCTTGAAAAGCGCGTTCCGCTGCTTGACCCGCTCGAAGAACTGGAACGTACCTCCGTTGATTTTTATGCTGCCGTTCGCGACTACACCCGTCAGCAACGCATGATGAAAATCATGAACCGGACAGCAGAAGACCGCCCGGATCAAGGCGAAGGCTATCGCTTTGATTTCCCTGCCGATTCCTGATCCACGCACTAAGGGACCGTATCCATGACTGGACACCTGAACCGTGCCGCATCCCTTGTTCGCTTGGGCGTTTGCACTCTGATAATTTTACTGAGCGTGGCACACTTGCCTGCACACGCCGATGCGCCGGACAAGGCAGATGCTCAGGCATTTGTTGCCAAACTGGTTGATGAGGCAGTCAACAGCGTCATCGGCGCAGACATCACGTTGGAAGAAAAAGAAAAACGCTTCCACGACATGTTTGTGGATGCTGCGGACATCCCGGCAATTGCGGCCTTCGTTGTTGGTCGCGAATGGCGTACCGCTTCCGAAGACCAGCGCAAGCATTTTGTAAAATTGTTTGAAGATGTGTCGGTCCTGACTTGGCTTTCTCATCTTGATGAATATCGCGGTTTGCGCATTGAAATCACCGATGCCTACGTTGACCGCCGCGATGTTTTCGTGGAAAGCAAAATCAACCTTGCCGATGGCAAGCCGGTGTCCATTGTCTGGCGAGTGCAAAACCGCAAAGATGGTCTTAAGATGATTGATATTGCTATTGAATCCAACAGCATGCTGATCAACACCCGCAAACAATATGCTTCGGTCATGAAACGTGAAGGCGGCCTGCAAGGATTGATTACATCCTTGGAGAAAATGCGGTCTAATTTGCGTACAGCAAAAACCAAATAACGCCGAAGACTCACATTGAGCATATAAAAAAATCCCCCGGACTTGCCGGGGGATTTTTTTTTGATCCTGCCCCTTAATTCCGGGTCAGCGTTTTGTATTTTAGGCGGTGCGGTTGGTCGGCCTCGGCACCAAGACGACGTCTCTTATCGGCTTCATAATCTTGGAAGTTTCCTTCAAACCATTCCACATGACTGTCCCCTTCAAAGGCCAGAATGTGTGTGGCAAGACGATCAAGGAACCAGCGATCGTGGCTGATGACCACGGCACAGCCGGGGAAATCCACCAAAGAGTTTTCAAGCGCGCGCAAGGTTTCCACATCAAGGTCGTTGGTCGGTTCGTCAAGCAGCAACACGTTCACGCCGGATTTCAGCATTTTGGCAAGGTGGACGCGGTTACGCTCACCACCGGACAACTGACCGACTTTCTTTTGCTGATCCGTATTCTTGAAGTTGAACTGACCGACATAGGCACGGGACGCCATTTTATGGTTACCCAAGACAACTTCGGCCTCACCGTCGGAAATTTCCTCCCACACGGTTTTGTTGCCGTCCAGACTGTCGCGGGACTGATCCACATAACCCAGTTTCACTGTGTCACCGACAACAATGCTACCGGAATCTGCGGCTTCCTGTCCGGTAATCAAGCGGAACATGGTGGATTTACCGGCACCGTTGGCACCGATCACACCGACAATCCCACCCGGAGGCAATTTGAAGCTGAGGTTTTCAAACAACAAGCGTTCGCCGTAACTTTTGCTCAGTCCCTCGGCAATGATGACCTTATCGCCAAGACGCGGCCCCGGCGGGATAACGATCTGTGCCTCGCCGACCTCACGCTTCGCTGCCTTTTCAACCAACTCATCAAAGGCAGAAATCCGCGCCTTGGATTTGGCTTGACGCGCCTTCGGCGACTGACGAATCCATTCCAGTTCTTGCTTGATGGTGCGTTGGCGAGCGGACTCTTCGCGGTTTTCCTGCTCCAGACGTTTGTCTTTCTGTTCCAACCAAGAGGTATAGTTCCCCTCGTACGGAATGCCATGACCGCGATCCAGTTCCAAAATCCACCCGGTTACATTATCAAGGAAGTAACGGTCGTGGGTTACGACCACAACAGTGCCTTCATAATCATGCAGGTGTCGTTCAAGCCACTGCACCGATTCCGCATCCAAGTGGTTGGTCGGTTCGTCAAGCAGCAACAGGTCGGGTTTGGACAGCAGCAAACGGCACAAAGCCACACGACGGCGTTCACCACCGGACAGCACCGTCACGTCTGCATCACCGGGCGGACACCGCAGAGCATCCATGGCAATTTCCACGGTGCGGCTGAGGTCCCAGCCATTGGCGGCGTCAATTTTTTCCTGAAGCTCGGCTTGTTCGGCGATGAGGTCATTCATTTCATCGTCGGTCATTTCTTCGCCGAATTTCATGCTGACTTCTTCGAAGCGATCCAACAGAGCCTTAACTTCGCCAACGCCTTCCATGACGTTGCCCATCACGTCTTTGGACGGGTCAAGTTGCGGTTCTTGTTCCAGATAGCCAACTTTGGCCCCTTCTGCGGCCCATGCCTCACCATCAAATTCGGTGTCAAGCCCTGCCATAATTTTCAACAGGGTAGACTTACCCGCACCGTTCGGACCCAAAACACCGATTTTGGCTCCGGGCAGGAACGACAGGGACAGCCCTTTCATGATTTCCTTACCGCCGGGATAAATCTTGGTCAGGTGTTTCATCACATAGATGTACTGATAAGCGGCCATTTGGCACTCCGGTTAGAGAAACGCATGCCTGACCTACCGCCACGGCATGCATAAATGTGGTCGAATCTATATGGGGGCAGACTCTACGAACTCACGCCCCGAAATCAACAAGAAAACGGCCTGACCCTACACCTCAGGGCATTGCGCACGCGTTCAGAGAGTTTTACCCTGTTGATGTGTCGAGTTTTCAACTGCTCAGCAAAGGACGAATATCATGGACCAGTCAAATCGTTATGCGGCGCTTGACCTGAATGAGGCAGACCTGATCGCCCAAGGCCGACACGTCCTGTGCACTTACCGTATGAAGCCCAAGGGCGACGATGCGTATCTGGTAGCCGCTGCACATTTTGCGGCAGAGTCCTCAACCGGAACCAATGTTGAAGTCTGCACAACGGATGACTTTACCCGTGCCGTGGATGCTCTGGTTTATGACATAGACCCGGCGCAGGAAATTATGAAGATTGCCTACCCGATCGAGTTGTTTGATCGCAACATCATCGACGGCAAAGCCATGATGGCATCGTTTCTGACATTAACCGTCGGCAACAATCAGGGCATGGGTGACATCGAATACGCCAGAATGATCGACTTCTTCGTGCCGCCTGCTTACCTGCGCCTGTTTGACGGCCCGTCCATGAATATTTCCGATCTTTGGCGCATTCTGGAACGACCGGAAGTCGATGGCGGCACCATTATCGGCACCATCATCAAGCCGAAGTTAGGTCTTAAGCCGCAACCCTTTGCCAATGCCTGTTACCAATTCTGGTTGGGCGGGGATTTCGTAAAGAACGATGAACCGCAAGGCAACCAGACCTTTGCCCCGCTTAAAGAGACCATTGCTGCCGTTGCCGATGCCATGCAGCGGGCGCAGGATGAAACCGGGCAAGCCAAAATATTCTCTGCCAACATTACGGCAGATGATCCGGCAGAGATGATTGCCCGTGGTGAGACCATTCTGGAAATTTTTGGCCCCAATGCCCCACATGTGGCGTTTCTGGTTGACGGATTCGTGGCAGGGGCAACTGCCGTCACCACTGCACGCAGAAACTTCCCGGGACAATTCCTGCACTATCACCGCGCCGGACACGGAGCCATTACCTCGCCATTATCCAAACGTGGCTACACGGCGTTTGTGCACTGCAAAATGGCGCGCCTGCAAGGTGCCTCAGGGATACACACCGGCACCATGGGCTTTGGTAAAATGGAAGGTGCCAGTGATGACAAGGCCATTGCCTACATGCTGGAACGCAATCTGGCAGAAGGCCCAGTCTATCGCCAGCACTGGCACGGTATGAAGGCAACGACTCCGATCATTTCCGGCGGCATGAATGCCCTGCGCCTGCCCGGATTCTTTGCCAATCTGGGGCACTGCAATGTCATTCAAACCAGTGGTGGCGGAGCCTTCGGTCACGTGGATGGACCTGTTGCCGGGGCTATTTCCTTGCGGCAAGCCGTCGAATCTTGGCAACAAGGTATTGATCTGGTGACCTACGCGAAGGATCATAAGGAACTAGCCAGAGCATTTACCTCTTTCCCCAATGATGCCGATAAACTGTATCCCGGTTGGAAAGCGGCGCTGGGGGAAGGAGCATAACAGCATGTCACGCAGGTATCCGATTATTGCGGTGACCGGCTCATCAGGGGCCGGCACCTCCACCGTTCGCGAAGCGTTCGAGCACATGTTCCGGCGGGAGAACATTAACGCCGCAACCGTAGAAGGTGACGGCTTTCACCGCTATAGCCGGTTAAAAATGAAAGAGCAGATTGCCGAGGCCGAGGCCAGAGGCGAACGCATCAGTCATTTTGGCCCCGAAGGCAATCGGTGGGATGACCTGCAAAAACTGTTTGAAAATTATGCCAAGGAAGGCAGCGGAAAATACCGAAAATACATCCACAACGATGCTGAAGCGTTGGAGTTCAAGGAACTGGGACTAAAGCCCGGTGAGTTTACGCCATGGATGGATATCCCTCAGGATGCGGAAATACTGTTTTACGAAGGACTGCACGGCTGCCTGCAAACCGAAGACATCGACCTGACCCGGTTTGTTGATTTGAAAGTCGGCGTTGCCCCCGTCGTCAATCTGGAATGGATTCAGAAAATCCATCGTGATACCCACCAACGTGGTTACACCACTGGTAAGGTCGTCGACACCATTCTGCGGCGCATGTACGACTATGTGCATTATGTCATTCCGCAGTTTGAACAGACCGACATCAATTTCCAACGGGTCCCCATTGTCGACACATCGAACCCGCTCATCGCCAGAGACATCCCAACCGCGGATGAAAGCATCACCGTGATCCGTTTCCGCAAGCCAGAGCTGTTCCGCGTGGATTTTCCCTACCTTCTGCAAATGCTGCAAGGGTCATGGATGTCACGACGCAACACCATCGTCATCCCCGGAGGCAAGACCGGATTGGCAATGGAGTTGATCATCACACCGATACTGCGACGGATTATGGAAGACAGAAACTGTATGATCCGATAACAGGACGCTGACGCATATCAGCGCATGACAAAGAAAACCATAAGCGGACACAGCGGCTTTGGAATTTCGTGTTGCGATCGCCGAATTTTCTGGCACAAACCAGTCAAAATTCGTATACGAAAAGACACTATTTTTCGTCTTAGCTGCGTCCACCTGCCGCCATGACGTGCTCCATCGTCTTTTTTAAGGACCCGTTGCCGCCATGACCTTTCAAAACTCGCCAACCGGATTGCCGACAGGGCACAAGCCTTGGTCTTTCAACATGGATGCCTTCGGCGGCATGCTGCTGGTTGCGGCTGCCGCCCTTGCCATCTACGCGGAGAATTCTGATTGGTCTCCGCTGTATCAGGCATTTTTATCGACCCCGTTCGCCATTCAATTGGGGGAATTCGGGTTGGAAAAACCGTTGATCCTGTGGATCAATGACGGCCTGATGGCTCTGTTCTTCCTGCTGGTCGGGTTGGAAATCAAGCGTGAGGTCGCCTATGGTCGTCTGTCGACACGAGCCAAAGCAGCACTCCCCTTGGCGGGTGCTCTTGGTGGCATGGTTGCACCCGCTCTCGTCTTTATTGCCTTTAACTTTGGCTCTGCTGACAACATGCAGGGCTGGGCCATTCCTATGGCCACCGACATTGCCTTTGCCCTTGGCATTCTTGCGCTTCTTGGCACCCGTGCACCTGCTGGCCTCAAGATCTTTCTTCTAGCGCTTGCCGTGATCGATGATTTAGGCGCAATTCTGATTATCGCATTTTTCTATACCGCTAACCTATCCCTGCCTGCGCTGGGATTGGCAGCGGCCTGCGTTGCCGTTCTGATTGCTATGAACCGCTTCGGCATCAAGCATCTGCCGTTCTATTTCATCATCGGTGCAGTGCTTTGGGTTGCCGTACTCAAATCCGGCGTTCATGCCACCATTGCCGGCGTTGTTCTGGCCCTGACGATCCCGATTGAGGGCAAAACGAAGGATAGCAAATCCCCGCTTGAATGGCTGGAGCACCAGCTCCATGCATGGGTTAACTTCCTGATTATGCCTATTTTTGCCTTTGCCAATGCCGGGGTTTCCTTATCCGGGCTGGGTTGGGGAGAATTGCTGGCTCCGCTGCCTTTGGGGATTGCGTGCGGTCTGTTCATCGGCAAATTGGGTGGTGTGATGCTGGCCTCTTGGTGTGCGGTCAAAGTCCGCTTTGCCACCCTGCCGGAAGGCGTCCAATGGCCCCATATGATCGGCGTCTCATTCCTGACCGGCATCGGGTTCACCATGAGCCTATTCATCGGCATGCTTGCCTTTAACAGCCCTGATCAACTGACTGGTGTCCGGCTTGGCGTCCTGTGCGGCAGTCTTGCGTCTGCTGTCTTTGGCTATGGCTTGCTGCGTTACATGCCGAAACGTCGCAGTTCCGAACAAGAACACGAAGCCTCCAAAGCCGCATGACACAGACTATCGCCATTATCGGAGCCGGACCATCGGGCTTAATGGCGGCAGATATTCTGAGCCGGAACGGATATAAGGTTACCGTTTTTGATACTATGGCATCGCCGGGACGCAAGTTCCTGAGAGCCGGGATCGGTGGCCTTAATCTGACCAAGGACGAACCGTTTGAATCTTTCCTTGCGGCCTATGGCAACAGCCAAGACTGGATGCGTCCCCTATTGGAAGATTTCGGACCAAAGGACGTGCGGAACTGGGCCGATGACTTGGAAGCTGAAACCTTTGCCGGATCATCAGGGAAAGTCTTTCCCAAGGCTATGAAGGCCGCTCCGCTCCTCCGCAATTGGCTCAGCCGCCTAACCCAGCAAGGCGTTCAGTTTGCCATGCGCCACAAATGGGAAGGCTGGAATGCACACGGGGCGATGGCCTTTCACGCAAATGAACAAATCTCCCAGCACACGATGGACTACGTTGTGCTTGCCCTTGGCGGTGCAAGTTGGCCTCGGCTGGGATCAACAGGAACATGGACGGATCACCTGCGCCTTCGCGGAATCACCTGTACGCCGTGGCAACCCAGCAACTGCGGCTTCACCGTCGCATGGTCCCCATTTTTCCAAAAGAAATTCGCCGGGAGTCCCCTGAAAACCGTCGAGATCACATTTGCGGGACGAACTATCCGCAGCCCACTAATCGTATCGGAATACGGCATCGAAGGGCATGGCATATACGCCTTGTCTTCACAGTTACGAAACACCATCCAAGTTCAAGGGCGGGCGACTGTACATGTGGATCTGCTGCCAGATCGCTCAGTTCAACAAATTTCCAGACGCCTAACCGCACCGCGCGGGTCCAAATCCCTGAACACCTTCCTTAAAAAATCCTTGGGCCTCGACGGTCTTCAAATTGCCCTGCTACATGAAGATCAGCGACAACCGTCCGATCTGTCCGCGACTGACCTTGCCCTTTTGATCAAGGCTGTGCCGATAACTTGCCATTCCCCACGCCCCATTGCCGAAGCCATCAGCAGCGCAGGCGGCGTGTCCTTGTCTGAACTGGACAAAAACCTGCAACTGACCAAGCTACCGAATGTGTTCTGCGCCGGAGAAATGCTGGACTGGGAAGCCCCGACAGGCGGATACTTGCTAACCGCCTGTCTCGCACAAGGAGTCCGTGCCGCCCGTGGGATTATGGCACTTCGCCACAACCAGAAATAACAAAGCTTTGCAGCAAGTCGCCCGAGTTGCGTGGACGCCGCCGTAAAAATCATCTATCGTTCATGTGGTTAGACTCAGATAATTGAACGGAGTTCCGCATGTCAGAAGACCAAGCGCCCGTTGTGTGCAAAACCACCCCTTACCCGGAACAAAAGCCCGGAACCTCCGGCCTGCGTAAGGCAGTCTCGGTTTTCCAACAGCAACATTATCTGGAAAATTTCGTTCAATCGGTTTTTGATGCCCTGCCCAATCACCAAAAGCAGACTTTGGTCGTCGGCGGCGATGGACGCTTTTTCAATACGGAAGCTATTCAGGTTATTTTGCGCATGGCCTGTGCCAATGGCATTGGGCACGTCATCGTCGGACAAAACGGCATTCTGTCCACCCCTGCCGTGTCCTGTTTGATCCGCAAATATAATGCCTATGGTGGGTTTGTCCTGTCAGCAAGCCATAACCCTGGTGGCCCCAAAGGCGACTTTGGCATCAAATACAACATCGGCAACGGCGGTCCTGCACCGGAAACCGTCACCGATGCCATTTATGCCAACACCAAAACTATCAGCCGCTATTTAACTGTTGATACGCCAGATTGTGACCTGACCATAGTCGGTGAAACCCATTGCGGCGATATGACGGTTGCAGTGGTTGACCCAGTTGCCGACTATGCTGACTTGATGTCCGAACTGTTCGACTTCCCCGCCATTTCTCAGCTATTGCAGTCTGGGAATTTCCGCATGCGCTTTGACGCTATGCATGCCGTCACGGGCCCCTATGCAACGGAGATTCTGGAAAACCGTTTGGGGGCTCCCAAAGGGTCTGTGGTCAATGCAATCCCGCAGCCGGATTTTGGCAACCACCACCCGGACCCCAATCTGGTCCACGCGGCTGAACTGTTTGCCGCCATGCAGGGGGACGACGGTCTGGATTTCGGCGCAGCGTCTGACGGGGATGGCGACCGCAACATGATTGTGGGCAAGAATACTTATGTCACGCCCAGTGACAGCCTCGCCATTCTTGCCGCCCAAGCGGACCTTATCCCCGGATACAAAGGCCGCCTTCGCGGCATTGCCCGATCCATGCCAACCAGCCGAGCCGCAGACCGGGTTGCAGAAGCCAAGGGTATCCCGGCCTTTGAAACGCCGACCGGATGGAAATTTTTCGGCTCATTGCTAGATGCAGGGAAAGCCACCCTTTGCGGCGAGGAAAGCTTTGGCACAGGGTCCGACCATATCCGCGAAAAGGACGGCTTATGGGCGGTGCTTTACTGGCTGAATATTTTGGCTGCACGTAAGTGTTCCGTTGCCGACATTCTGGCCGAGCATTGGAAAACCTATGGTCGCGATTATTACACCCGTCATGATTACGAGGGATTGGATACCGCAGCGGCTCAGGGGCTGATGGGCCATCTTCGCATGACGGATTTCACAGGAAAGACATTTGCCGGACGGACTGTGACCCTGCATGATGACTTTGCCTATACAGACCCTGTCAATGGCGACAGCACATCTGCACAGGGCATCCGTGTGATATTTGACGATGGGGCGCGCATCATCTTCCGCCTGTCTGGCACCGGAACCAGCGGCGCAACTTTGCGGGTCTACATCGAACGCTATGAAGCCGACAAGCTGCAGCAAGCCCTTGACCCGCAGCATGCCCTATCCCAATTGATTGAGACGGCCCGATTGATAGCAGAAATCGAGCCCCGCACCGGTCGCAAGGAACCGGACGTCATAACCTGAGGCATCAGAACGCCAAAAGGTTTGCACTTTAAGGCCGCAATGAGGACACAACCGGGAGGGTGGCCTTAACTTAAGCAGTGTGTGGTCGGTCCTCTGACCGCACCGGGTAGAGTGAGCGTTTTCTATCAGAACTTAAGGATGCATATCATGGTCGAGCACACTGAGGGAAAAATCCGCGATCGCGCCTACCAACTTTGGGAAGCTAACGGTTGCGCAGAAGGACAGGACTGGAATTTCTGGTTACAAGCTGAGCAGGAAATCTTGGGCGACCCGACATCGGTCGCAACTGGTTCAGAGCAATCATCGGAGGCAACGGCAGCTCCGCCCGCCGCCAAACCTGCGACAAAACGTAAAACTGCAACAAAAACCAAATCGGCAACTGCCAAAACTCCGGCGAAGCCACGGGCACGTAAAACTGCGGCGGCGGCGAAAACCAATGGGGCTTCGGCAGCACCCACGTCCTGATCTTATCGTTACGGGCTACGACATCCATCGTAGCCCGTTCTCCCGTCACACGTTTTCTCATGACCATGGTCATAAGGCACGGTCAGCGTTCAGAAGTTCAAGAGGCAATCCAATGGGTACACGGCAAGACGAAAACGGTTTTCAGCGCATTGCGCAGGCAACCCACAACGACCCGTTCGGCTTTCTGGGCCCGCACCCCTATGGCAAAACCGGGACTGTGTACCGGGTTTTTCATCCAACTGCCGAGCACATTGAAATCATTGATGCCGAAAACAGCAGCCTGATTGTTGAACTTGAACGGATTGAAGGAACCGATGGCTTTGTCGGCCGCAGCCGCAAAACCGCCCCATTTACGCCCTATCGCCTGCGCCTTCGAATTGGGGATGACGTTTGGGAAGAAGAAGACCCTTATCGTTTTCCGACTTGCCTTGGTGAATTGGATCGCCATCTGATGCGCGAAGGACGCCATCACCGAATTTTCGAAAAACTTGGCGCACATATCGTTTCTGTTGCGGGCATAAACGGCGTCAATTTTGCAGTTTGGGCCCCCAATGCCCGCCGTGTCAGCGTCGTCGGAAACTTCAATGGCTGGAATGGCTGCTGCCACCCCATGCGGCTGCATCCCGGATGCGGCGTTTGGGAAATCTTTATCCCCAACTTGGGGGAAGGCACCCTTTACAAATTTGAGATACTTGGCCCGGACGGGGCATTGCTGCCTTTGAAAGCAGACCCGTACGCCTTCGCCTGTGAACACCCGCCGGGAACCGCCAGCAAAGTCGTGCGACGCGATTGCTACACATGGCAAGATCACGAATGGATGGAGCAACGCACCCACACCGCAGCCCACGAAAACCCGATTTCCATATACGAAGTCCACCTTGGGTCATGGCAGCGGGTCCCCGAAGAGGGCAATCGCTATCTTTCTTATCGTGAGTTGGCAGAGCGATTGGTGCCCTATGTTGTGGACATGGGATTTACCCATATTGAATTGCTGCCGATTAATGAATACCCATTCGACGGATCATGGGGATACCAGCCGATTGGCCTGTTCGCCCCGACCAGCCGTTTTGGCTCACCCGATGACTTCCGCTATTTTGTCGACACCTGCCACCGCGCAGGTATCGGCGTGATTTTGGATTGGGTTCCCGGTCATTTCCCTGAGGATGCCCACGGCCTTGGTTATTTCGATGGCACACACCTGTATGAACATGCCGATCCACGGCAGGGCCGTCACATGGATTGGGGCACATTGATTTATAACTTCGGGCGCGCCGAAGTTACCAATTTCCTTATTGCCAACGCATTATTCTGGCTGGAAGATTTTCACATCGACGGCCTGCGGGTGGATGCTGTGGCCTCGATGCTGTATCTGAATTACAGTCGCGAGAACGGAGAATGGATTCCCAATAAATTTGGTGGGCACGAGAATCTGGAGGCCATTGCCTTTATCAAACGCCTGAATGAAACCGTTTACGAGGAACACCCCGGCACATTCACCATGGCTGAAGAATCCACATCATGGCCCATGGTGTCCCGCCCAACTTACCTTGGCGGGCTTGGCTTTGGCTTCAAATGGAATATGGGCTGGATGCACGATACCCTGCGCTATTTCAGCAAAAATCCGGTCCACCGCTCCTATCACCATAACGATTTGACCTTCGGCCTGCTCTACGCCTTCCATGAAAACTTTGTCCTCCCCCTCAGCCATGATGAGGTCGTCCACGGCAAAGGATCATTGGTGCGACGCATGCCCGGTGACCGCTGGCAACAGCTTGCCAACCTTCGCGCCTATTTTGCCTTTATGTGGACACATCCGGGCAAAAAGCTGCTGTTTATGGGGGGGGAATTTGCCCAGAACGATGAATGGGACCACGATAACAGCCTAGACTGGCATCTGCTGCAATACCCGGAACATCAGGGGGTGCAGGCCATTGTCCGAGACTTGAATCGCCTGTATCGCAGCAGCCCATCCCTATATCGGTTGGACCATGCCGCTGAAGGATTTTCGTGGGTGGATTGCAGCAATCATGACCAAAGCGTTCTGGCCTTCTTGCGCAAATCGCCAAAGGATGGGCATGATACTTTGGTTGTCGGCAATTTCACGCCATTGGTTCGACGGGATTACCGGATTGGGGTTCCAGCCCCCGGTTATTATCGTGAAGTCCTGAACACGGATTCCGAATTGTATGGCGGCAGTAATGTTGGCAATGCGGGCCTTGTGCTTGCTGAAGATATTCCGTCACATGGATTGTCACATTCAATCCTGATTGCTTTGCCGCCTCTGGCGACCTTGATATTCCAGAAGGCAGAGTCGACTGAAGGAGATTGACCATGGCGAGTACGGTTTGGCCCGGACGCCCCTATCCCCTTGGGGCACATTGGGATGGCAAAGGCACTAACTTTGCCTTGTTCTCTGCCAACGCCGAAGCCGTTGACCTTTGCCTGTTTTCTCCCAACAGCAACAAGGAATTGGAACGCATCCGCCTGCCGGAATACACGGATCAGGTCTGGCATGGCTATTTGCCGGATGTCAAACCGGGCCAGCATTATGGTTACCGGGTTTATGGTCCCTACGATCCTTCTGCCGGGCACCGATTCAACAACAACAAGTTACTGGTTGATCCTTATGCCAAGGCTCTGACCGGGAATATCATCTGGAACCGCAATAACTATGCCCATAAGCTGGATCACCCCAAAGGCGACTTGTCCTATAACCGCTATGACAATGCGCGCTATATGCCGAAATGTGTCGTTATCGACACCCAACACAGGGAACGTAGTCAATCCAGCCGCCCCGACACTCCTTGGCATGACACCCTAATTTATGAGCTGCACGTGCGCGGCATGACCATGCAGCACCCGCAAGTGCAAAAGCCAAAACGCGGTACATTCTCCGGCTTATGTTCCGCACCGATTATCGCGCATTTAAAGTCCTTGGGCGTCAACACGGTCGAATTGCTGCCTGTCCACCCCTGCGTTAACGAACAACATTTGGAAGACAAGGGGCTCACCAACTATTGGGGCTACAGTTCCTATAACTTTTTTGCCCCTTCACCCCGCTACCTCTCCGGCAACAATATTGCCGAGTTCCGCACCATGGTCGATTTGATGCACGATGCGGGCATACAGGTTCTGCTGGATGTGGTGTATAACCACACTGGTGAAGGCAATCACCTTGGCCCCACCATCAGCTTCCGCGGCATTGACAATGCGTCATACTATCGCCTGAATCGCGATGACCGACGGTATTACACCGACTTCACCGGATGTGGGAACACCCTTAACATCACTCATCCCCGCGTGCTGCAAATGGTTTTGGACTCTTTGCGGTATTGGGTCGAAGTTATGCATGTGGACGGCTTCCGGTTTGACTTGGCAACCACACTGGCCCGCGCCCCAGATGCCTATTCCGATGCCAGCCCGTTCCTGTCCGCCATTCGCCAAGACCCGGTTCTGTCACGAGTCAAAATGATAGCCGAACCTTGGGACCTCGGCCCCAACGGCTACCAGCTGGGGCAATTTCCCCCCGGCTGGTCCGAATGGAATGATGTTTATCGCAATAAGGTGCGTCAATTCTGGCGCGGTGACAGTGGCTTGATGGGGGAATTTGCCTCGTCACTGACCGGGTCCAGCGGACATTTCAACCACAAGGGACGCCGCCCGCGCGCCAGTATCAATTACATCACCGCCCACGATGGTTTCACCCTGCGTGACCTTGTGACTTACGAGCAAAAACACAACGAAGACAATCAGGAAAACAACCGCGATGGCACCGATTATAATCTGAGCTGGAATTTCGGGGTTGAGGGCGAAACCGACGACGAAGCCATCAATTGCATGCGTATGCGGCAAAAGCGCAACCTGATTGCAACGCTGCTGTTGTCCCAAGGCATCCCCATGATCACGGCAGGTGATGAACTGGGCCGCACCCAAAAAGGCAACAACAACGCCTATTGCCAAGACAATGAAATCAGTTGGCTGTCTTGGTCTGATCTGACCGATGATGACCGGGACTTTCTGGAATTCGTCCGCATGGCTTCCAAACTGCGGCGCGAACATCCGGTGTTTTCCCGTCCACGTTTTTTTCAAGGCCATGAAATCATCGGCAACGGCAAAATCAAAGACATTACGTGGCTGTCGCCCCGTGGCGGAGAGCTTTCGCCCAAGGATTGGGATTTATCCTACGCCCGTTGCCTTGGTGCGCACCTTGGCGGGGAAGTCGGTACATTCTTTTCCAGACACGGCATCCGTCAGGACGATGACCAGTTCATTCTTTTGATGAATGCCCATTATGGTGCCGTGCCGTTCGACTTGCCGGGGCCGGAATATGGGGATCACTGGCTGGCCTTATTTGACACCTCCTACCCCGTTCCGTTCCCGAAAGACAGACGTCCGCTATATCAGGCCAATGACGTTTACCCACTTCAGGGACGGTCCTTGGTCGTCTTGACTCATCGGGATGCAAAACGGCGAAAACCAATCGTCGGACCGGACATCCCAAACCCATTGTTCGCGCCGGAAAAAGATTAGGAGCAGGACCATGACCACGCTCTTTGCCGATATCTCACCGGAAACCGCCCTTCACCTTTTGGCGCAGGAAACCGGGGTTCAGGATCAGTATTGGGATATATCCGGCACCCTGCACACAACCCCGGACGATACAAAGCGCGCCATCCTGACGGCAATGGGATTTGCCGTTGACACGGATGCCGATGCCATCAACAGCCTTAAGCATTGGCGGGAACGCCCGTGGACACGATTGTCTCCTCCGGTATTGGTTATTCGGCGCACCACGAACATGCCGCCCATATCCATTCTGGTATCCATCCGTGACACTCTGCAGTTTTCACACCTGCGCTGGAATTTGGACATTGAAGGCGGCGCAACACCCCAGCATGGTGAAATCCCCGCGCGCGAGTTGCCATTGATTGATGTTGCGGATGTTCAGGGGGAAACTATCTCTCGCAGGCGCCTATCTCTCGCTGACGACCTGCCCGATGGCTATCACACCCTGACCGTGCAATTTGCAGGTCAAACCTCGACAACCCGTATCATCGTCACCCCGGCACAGGCCTATATCCCGCCATGGATGGAAAATGGCGAGCGACAATGGGGGCTATCCTGCCAAACCTACGCCCTGCGCAAGGATACGGATTGGGGGATCGGTGATTTTTCAGCCCTTGCCGATTACATGCAAAGTGCGCAAAGCCTTGGTGCCTGCATTGTCGGCATCAATCCCATACACGCCTTATTTCAGCCGTGGCCGGATGCCTGTAGTCCTTATTCCCCGTCCAGTCGCTCCTTCCTGAATCCGTTGATGATTGCCTTTGATTGGATTCCATTTGCCAAGGATTGTCTGGAATACCAAAAACTGGTCACATCCAAGGAATTTCAAACAAAGTTATCTTCGGCCCGAAAAAAGCCGGAAGTTGACTATCCAGCCGTGATGGACCTGAAGATCAAGGCTCTGCGAGCTTTATTCGCAGATTTTCGCAATAAGCCGAACACGGCAGAGCACGAAGCCTTTGAAGCATTTTGTGAGAACGAAGGCTTGCCTCTGCGACGGTTTGCCCAGTTCTGTGCATTGCATGAAATTCTCGGCGGCCTGCCTTGGCACGCTTGGCCTGCCCAATTCCGCAACCCGGCCTCCATCCCGGTCGAAGGCTTCACCACCGCCAATATTGAACTGGTGACATTTCACGCCTTCCTCCAGTGGCTCTGCGCTGAACAACTGCAACGCCTGAAACACTGTGCTCCTGATATCGGGCTTTACCGTGACCTCGCCATCGGCGGCAATGCAGACGGTGCTGACGTTTGGGCACAACAGGACAGCGTTGCAAAAGGCGTATCTTTTGGTGCTCCGCCCGATGCATTCAGTGCAGTGGGGCAGGATTGGGGATTGCCGCCATCACATCCCCACGTCATGCATGACACCGCCTACAGTGCGTTTATCCATATGGTTCGTGCCAATATGGCCAATGCTGCGGCCTTGCGAATTGACCATGTTATGGGACTTTTACGCCTGTTCTGGATTCCCAATGGCAAACCGGCACTGGAAGGTGCCTACGTCAGCTATCCATTTGACGACCTGTTGGGAATTCTGGCCTTGGAAAGCCACCGTAACCATTGTTTCCTCATCGGTGAAGACTTAGGCACTGTCCCGGATGACTTCCGGGAGCGGATGGCAAACGAACGGTTATTATCCTATCGCGTAACCTACTTTGAACGATGGGAAAGCGGCCTGTTCAAACGGCCTGACACCTATCCGCCATTGGCCCTTGCCACGCCGACGACCCATGACATGCCCAGCATTGCTGGGCACTGGGCCGGAACCGACATTCATCTGCGCCAAAGTATTGGTACATTTGGCACAGATGAGGATATGGAACAGGCCATAATTGCTCGGGAACAGGAACGCATTGCTCTGCTTGCGGCGCTTGAGGATCAGAATTTACTGCCTGATCCCATGCCATCGGATGACCCATCATCGTTAAGTGGCTTGAACCATGCGGTGCTGCGGTATTCGGCACGTTCGCTGTCGTGCCTGCTGATGGTAAACCCCGGTGATCTTTTGATGGACATGAACCAGATCAATCTTCCGGGTACAGTAGATGAACACCCCAACTGGCGGCAGCGCATGTCCATTGCAGCCTGTGACATTGCCACCCACCCCATGATCCGCAAAGGCATTGAAGCCATCACACAGGAACGAGATAGTCTCTAAGCCCCCATTGCCGATGACCTAATTCTCTAGGCGAGCCAAACCTTTTTGCAACATCTGGCGCAGATCGTGCAGTTCTTGATCGCTGTAGGCGGTGGACAGGACTTCCCGGTCTCCGGTCGCAACTTCTGCCATTGCCGTCACCGCGGTTTCCTCCCCCTTTGGGGTCAGCTCTATATACATGCTGCGGCGATCATCCGGGTTATCCCGGCGGGAAATGTAGCCGTCAGCTTCCAAATTCCGCAGGACTTTGCTCATCCCGCCTGAGGTCACCAAAATCGACTTGTGCAGCTCTGTCGGTGTCAAACGATGGGGCTTTGGCAATGACCGCAGGGTGATCAAAACTTCAAACCCTGCCTGCGTTAAGCCAAGGGGGGCCAGTTTGCTTTTGGACTTATCCAAAGTCAGTTCAGCCAATCGCACCAAGCACAAAACAACGGCATTCTCTGGCGTTGCGGTTTCCGGCCAGTTGTTTTCGATCCGCCTGATCAATTCCTGAATGCTGTATCTTTGTTCCATGAGCCCCTCCCTCTGACGCCATCCTAAATTCTCTTGCGCGAACTGCAATCATATACTATCTAACCAGATAGCTTTCCAGAAAGATAAATAAGAGACATCACCCAATGCGTACCTTACCCGATCGTATCCGCCACACCCTGTTGTTTGAGGCAATTGCCCTGTGCATTGTATCCGTCCTTGGCAGCAAGCTGACGGGCAAGCCGTTGGAAACCATCGGTGCCCTCAGCGTGATGTTCAGCATTATCGCCATGGTCTGGAATCTGGTGTTTAACTGGATGTTCGATCACTGGGACCGCAAATATCGGAATTCTGCGCCGCGGGGAATCGGCCTGCGCATCGTTCATGCCATGCTGTTTGAGGCATTTTTCCTGATCGTCGGCATGTTCATTATCGCGTGGTGGCTTGATATTGATCTGGTACAGGCGTTTCTGCTGGACCTGAGCATGTCCATGTTCTTCTTGGCCTATGCGTTTTGCTTTAACTGGACCTACGACGTGGTATTCCCTGTCCCGAAAGACGCAGCAGAAGCCGCATAATCCAGCCGTTTAATTAGTGATCATCGGTCCTGCCGTAACTTTGGCGGTGACGTCGGCTGTCGTGTCGTCACCCCGCCTTGGGATGACGACCCGCTGTTCAAAACTTCCACAAGACTGACTTTGGATTGCCGTGCACCGACCGGGGGAATGCCGTAAATTCGCTTCTTCGCAGTCGCCATGGTCAAAGCAGAAACCCTTGTCAGCCATCTGCCGAACCATTCTTCCACCCATTTGCCAAGGCTAAACGAAATTCTTCGCTTACCCGGGGGCACAAGCAATGCGCCCCCCATCCATTCGGGTGCAAACATGGCGTTTTCCAACAGCCGAACCAACTGATTTCTGCTGTAGGGATGCCCATAGCCGAAGGGCGTCAGGTCCAAACGCGCCCATAGGCTCCGGCGATTTGGAACAACCACCACAACGCGCCCGTCATCATCCAAAATCCGCCAGATTTCCCGCATCAGCAAATGCGGCATATTCGACCATTCCAAACAGTGGATCAGAATCACACAATCAAATGACTGGTCACGGAACGGTAGCTCGGCTTCATCCGCAATAGCAACACGGCAAGGACCGTCAGGCGGCCAAACCAATGCACCACTGCGGGCACTCATCACCGACAATACGCATTCTGCATCATCGAAATATTCTCTCAGATACGGTGTTCCGAACCCAATCGCCAGCACCCGCTGCCCATTTACATCACCAACGGCCTGCTTCAGGCGAGCGTGAATGGCACGCCGCGATAACCGCCCTTGCGTTGATCGATAATAGTCCCGAAGTTCCCGAACATGAGGCCACATGAGCATGCACCCGTATTGTAGATATTGGCATAAGTCACAAGATGATGATGGAAACTTGCCACCGCAATAGCATAAAGTGTCAGGCGAACAGGGATTCACAATAATAAAGGAGGCTGATGTGCTGGAAATAGTTTTGGTTCCAACGCTTCGGGATAACTACAGCTACCTGATCCATGATACAGCAACAAAAACCACTGCGGTCATCGATCCGGGCGAAGCCGACCCAATCCTACGGGTCGTAGCCGAAAAAGGCTGGACACTTTCGAAAATCATTCTCACGCATCACCATGATGACCACATTGCGGGAATGCAGGATATCTGCGCAGCGATGCCGTGCTGTGTCATCGCATCATGCGGCGATGCCTATCGCATACCTGATATCAATGCCGCCGTTACCGAAGGGGATATCGTGCGCGTCGGTGATGCCGCAGCCAAAGTTATCTCAGTACCCGGACATACCAGCGGTCATGTGGCCTATTGGTTTGAAGATCACAAAGCCGTGTTTACGGGCGACACCCTATTTGCCATGGGCTGTGGTCGTCTGTTTGAAGGAACAGCCGAAGACATGTGGGACAGCCTGTCAAAATTGAAGGCGTTGCCTGATGATACCCTAGTCTATTGCGGGCACGAATATACGCAATCCAACACACAGTTTGCCTGTGCTTTAGACCCGGACAATGCCCGGCTGCAACAGCGCGCCGCTCAAATCAACAAACTGCGCGCCGAATCCATTCCGACAGTTCCTTCTGAACTGGGCGAAGAAAAGGCTACCAATCCATTTCTGCGGGCGGATTCACCGGAATTGGCAGCCATTTTGGGCATGAGTGATGCCCCGCCCCACGAAGTTTTTGCCGAAATCAGAAAACGCAAAGATGCGGCCTGAACCAGCAAATCCGTAATCAGCTCATAAGCTGTCCGCCATTGATATCAAGGGTGGCGCCGGTGATAAAATCTGCGCCATCCGCCACAAGGAACAGGACCCCACGGGCAATATCTTCCGCCCGACCCAAACGTCCAACCGGAATTTTTGCAACAATCTTTTCCAAAATCGTCGGGGGAACATCACGCACCATATCCGTATCTACATAGCCCGGCGCAATTGCATTGACCGTGATGCCCTTGCCCGCATTTTCAAGCGCCAAGGCACGGGTCAGGCCCAGAACTCCGGCTTTGGCTGCGGCATAATTGACCTGCCCGTACTGCCCATTCTGCCCATTAATCGAACTGATATTTACAATCCGACCAAACCCATGCTCCCGCATATCTTTGATCACCGCACGGGACATATGGAAACAACCGGACAGGTTCGTATCAATCACGTCTGACCATTGTTCCGGTGTCATAGTATGCATGGTGGTATCGCGAGTGATCCCGGCGTTGTTGACTAAAACCGCAATCGACCCCATCTGCTGGGAAACCATTTGGACAACAGCACGACACTGATCCGGGTCAGCAACATCATATTTAAAAGCCGGAATACCAGTTTCCTCAGTAAAACGTGCGGCAACATCATCCCGATGACCAAAGGTCGCAGCTACCTTATAACCAGCATTTGTCAATCCTTCGCAGATTGCTCGCCCGATACCACGTGTCCCCCCCGTTACCAAAGCCACCCGTTCTTTCTGCATATCCAGCCACCCCGTTTGTAAAGTTCCCAGTTCCTGCCACCATTATCAAATGGTAAATGATAGCACCGCCAAAACTAATGCATTCCTGTCACGTAAACCAGATATTGGGATCGCATTTGCCTCATACTCCCATCATCACTGCTTTAGGATGAACTCACCTTTAACCACCCCGCACTAATCATACTTAGGTATTAGTAAAGCGCCCGATTCGCGGTTAATTGTACGACTTTGGAATCACAAATACGTAACACTTTTTCAAACGTCTCTAAAATACACAACCCGAAAGGCGGAAAAACCGCAGAAACCTGCCCCAACCAAGAGGTTCACCACAAAGGGTGACAAGAACTTATGATTACAGTTGCACACGGGTGATTAATCCAATATGCATATGAGGCGAGCAAATTTCAGATTTTTAAACCCTGATACGAAGTTCGCACAAGATTACCAGAATACCCCTGCAGCCCAATACCACCTCTTTTTTGGTTCTAAGGAAGTAGAAAATGACTGACGCTCCCGTTAACCGCGCCAATGCAACAGACAAACACGTCGGGACTCGTATTCGTGAACGCCGCATCATGTTGGGCCTCAGCCAACAGCAAATGGCAAACATGATTGGTGTGACTTATCAGCAAGCACACAAATACGAGCGCGGCATCAACCGGATTTCCGCCGGACGTTTGTATGAAATTGCACAGGTGCTTGGTGTTCCGGTTAGCTTCTTCTTTGAAGGGCTGGATGGTGAAGCCACACCGGAACTGAATGATCGCCAACGGATGTGTTTGGAACTTGCACGTAACTTTGCGTCGATTTCCAATGAAAAGCATCAAGAAGCACTGAGCCAAATGGCCCGTGCTCTGGCTTCCGCAATGGCTGCTGAATAATCAATCACAGCAAGTGTGCACAAAAATTGAAGGCTGCCTCTGGCAGCCTTCTTTTCATATGTGGACGACCCATAACTGCATAAATTACCGTCGATCAGAGGCAACCCGAAACCCCAGTGTAAAACTTCTTTCGGCCTCAGGCCGTGCTGCAACAGCATCAGCCCGCGATTGATGAGAGACGTAATACCATGCTCCACCATATGTCGCCCTGAAACGACATCCCCCTGCTACACTTTGCTCAACACAATCGGCAACCCACTCCCAAACGTTACCGTGCATATCGTAAAGCCCAAGTGGATTGGGCGGATAACTTCTGACCGGAACCGTTCCGTAATCAGATGCGGCATCGGCATCGCATTGACGGCATCGCATCATCCCGGACCGAACCTCATCCCCCCACCAATATGCAGTGGGTTGACCGACAGTCGCCGCAAACATCCATTCTGCTGCGGTGGGCAATCGGTACGGCTGTCCCGTCAATTGGCTCAACCACGCGGTATATGCCTGCGCATCCCGCCACGACACATTGATCAAAGGGCGCTCTCCGCGCCCCCAATAGTGATCATCCGGGATAGGGCGACAGCCACCGGCACTGACGCATGCCTCCCATTGGCGAAACGTAGTCTCGGTTTGTGCCATCGCGATGCCATCACCAATAGGCACATCAACCATGTACGGCGCAAGGGGATGGTCACGAAACGGCTTAATCTGTTCGCCACGTGCATGGGTCGTATTGAGCATCACCGCAATTGATGCAAAGCAAACACTTACCCAATGCCAAATCATCAGGTCAATGTCCGGTCCGCAGGAAGCGATAACACAGCATTGGTGCGCCCCCGACCATCTGGGATCAGCCTGACACTGCCACCGTGCGCTGCCATCTGCGCCCGCGTGATATACAGCCCCAACCCCTGCCCGGTCATGGATTTAGAGGCCTTGGCCTCCAGTCGTCCACACTCGAGCCTTGGGGCATCATTACAGACACAAATATCAACCCCTTGATCCTCGCGTCGAACGGCCTCCACATCTACATAGCCACCAGCGGGCGTATAGCGAATGGCGTTGTCCAAAACATTGAGAACAGCTTGCCGCAGGCGACGCTCGTCCGCATAGACATAAATCGGGTCCAAACTCACCCGCAGACGCACAACCACCCGCGCGTCCACAATCTTGTTCTGCAACCAGATTTGGGCGTCATTCAATAAGTCAGAAACATCGACTTTCTTTTCGTCCAGTTGGCTGTCGTCGGTTTTTTCCCGCGCCATCTGCAGAACGGACGCAATCAAGTCTTCCATATGGTGACAGGCGGCTTCCATTTGGCGTGCGGCCTCCACATAGCGCTCATCACCCATGGGGCCATAGGCTTCCGAAGCCATCAAAGCAGCGAAGCCCTGCACGGCACCAAGAGGAGAGCGCAATTCATGCGCCAACACAGCCGGTAAAAGAATATCAGGAGGCGCTGCTGGTGCCTTAGGGGATGTATCGGTCATGCGTGCCCCCGCCTTGAAGCATTCAAAACTATCTGCCATTCCTTTTGAACAGCAGGATCATCTTCTGTTGCAACAGTATACGCCTGACAGTTCAAAATGTCTTGTGTCGTGCCGACCTGCCCCAAGGCCCAAACCGCGGCAGCCCGTACCAGCGGGCTGTCATCGCGGATCAGGTCCTTCAGTTTCGGCAACGCTGCCTGCAACTGCCCATTTCCCACTGCAATCAGCACATTGCGTAGGAATCTGTCTCGACCTATGCGCTTGATGGGAGAACCGGAAAACAGTTGCCGGAACCCTGCATCATCCAAGTCCAAAAACGGCAAAAGCTCTGGTTCCTGCAAGTCGTCACGGGCTTGTAATTTGGCTTCTCGCCCGACTTTTGCAAATCGGTTCCACGGGCAAACTGCCAAACAATCATCACACCCATATATTCTGTTCCCAATCTGAGGGCGCAGATCGTGTGGGATATGTTCTTTATTTTCGATGGTGAGATAGGAAATGCAAAGCCGGGCATCCACCTGCCCCGCAGCAACAATTGCCCCAGTCGGGCAAACATCCATACAGCGCGTACACCGACCACAACGATCTGGGTGTGACGTATCCTCCGCCAATTCCAGTGTTGTCGCGATAATACCCAGGAAGGTCCAACTGCCAAATGATCGAGAAACAATATTGCTGTGTTTACCGACCCAACCCAAGCCAGCGCGTTGAGCCAGCGGTTTTTCCATCACCGGAGCCGTATCAACAAACACCTTAACGTCTGCGGAAAGTTCACCGTGAATGCGTCGCGCAACCTGCTTCAAACGCTTTTTCACAACGTCATGATAATCTTTATTGCGGGCATAAACGCTGATTGCACCGATAGTTGGCTTATCCTGCAGCAATCGCGGATCAGCTTCCGGTGCATAGTTGACCATGCACACGACCACGGATCTGGCCTCAGGCCACAGGGCCGACACCGCGATACGCTGTTCTGACCGGTCTTGCAACCAAGCCATATCCGCGTGGTGCCCAGCATTCAAAAATTCAGCAAGAGCCTTGGCACTCCCCTGCACTTCATCGGCAGTGGTAAAACCACAGTCATCAAAACCCGCATCCTGACACCACAGGCGAATGCGCGATTTCACATCTTGAGGCTCTGCCGCGCCCATACCCGATCAGCCCAACGGCGGGATATCGCCACGCGACAATTCTTCCTCAATTGCCGCCGCTGTATCGCACAGGTTTCCTGCTTCAATAGCTGCCCGCAGGCGCGCCATCAGCATCTGATAGAAACGAATGTTGTGCCAAGTCAACAGCATAGCCCCAAGGATTTCATCACAGCGAATCAAGTGATGCATATACGCACGGGAGAACCGAGTACAGGCCGGGCAATCACAGTGTTCATCCAACGGACGCGGATCCTCCGCATGGCGTGCATTGCGCATATTCAGCGTCCCCCGATGGGTAAACGCCTGCGCAGTGCGACCGGAACGGGTCGGCATCACACAATCGAACATGTCCACACCGCGAACCACGGCCCCGACAATGTCCAAGGGCTTCCCAACACCCATCAGGTATCTAGGGCGATCCGCAGGCAGCATATCCGGTGCATAATCCAGCACTTGGAACATAGTTTCCTGTCCCTCGCCGACCGCCAGACCGCCAATGGCATACCCGTCAAAGCCGATGGACTTCAGGGCATCGGCACTTTCCTGACGCAGGTGTTCGTATACACTGCCCTGCATAATACCAAACAGGCCATAACCGGGACGTTTAACAAACGCATCACGACAGCGCTGTGCCCAGCGCATGGACATCCGCATGGACTCTGCCGCCACGTTTTCCTCAGCCGGGAATGGCGTACATTCATCAAATGCCATGGTGATATTGGAATCCAGCAGATGCTGAATCTCCATGGATCGTTCTGGGGTCAGATGATGCTTGGAACCATCCACGTGGGATTGAAAAGTCACCCCATCTTCCGTGATCTTGCGTAATTTGGACAATGACATGACCTGAAACCCACCGGAATCAGTCAAAATCGGCTTATCCCAACCCATAAATTTGTGGAGGCCACCCAATTGGCCGATGCGCTCCGCACCGGGACGCAGCATCAGATGATACGTGTTCCCCAACAGGATCTCTGCACCCGTTGCCGCCACGGATTCCGGCATCATGGCTTTCACCGTTGCCGCCGTTCCGACTGGCATAAACGCCGGGGTTTGAATTGTTCCGTGTGCCGTGGTCAGGCAACCGCGACGGGCCTTTCCATCCGTGTGGGAAACCGAGAAGCCAAGGTTGCTCATGGGTGAATATCCTTTACGGGCTCTAACAGGCTGGTATCGCCATAAGAATAAAAACGATAGCCATTGGCAATGGCATGGGCATAGGCCGATTGCATCCGATCCAATCCGGCAAATGCAGAAACCAGCATAAACAATGTTGACTTGGGCAGATGGAAATTCGTCATCAGGCGGTCAACCGCCTTAAACCGATATCCCGGCGTCATGAAAATATCCGTTTCACCGGAAAATGATTGCACAACGCCATCATCCGTAGTCGCACTTTCCAATATTCGCGCCGCCGTGGTTCCGACGGCGACCACCCGACCACCTGCCGCCCGTGCGGCGTTGATACGTTCTGCCACGTCTGCCGTGATTTCTCCGCTCTCACTGTGCATTTTATGATCTGCAGTATCATCGACCTTGACCGGCAGAAAAGTTCCGGCCCCTACGTGCAGGGTGACGGTCTCCCGCTGAATACCGCGCGCATCCAAGGCCGCAAGCAATTCCGGGGTAAAATGTAGTCCAGCAGTTGGGGCGGCAACAGAGCCATCTTGTCGCGCGTATACGGTCTGATAGTCGTGCTTGTCTTGCTCATCCGCGCCATGCTCGCGGGTAATGTAAGGCGGCAACGGCATTTCTCCGTGCGCTTCCAGCGCGTGTACCAATGCCACACCGCCACGATCAAACCGAATGCCGACATCGCCATCTTCGGACTTATCAAGAATTTGGGCTGTGAATACATCCCCGTCGTCGGATGCGGCAAAAGTAACGATATCGCCCGGTTTCAAGCGCTTACCCGGACGCGCGAATGCCCGCCATTCTGAATCATCGACCCGCTTGTGCAACAGGATTTCCACCCGAATACCATCAAGATTTTCCGGGCGTTTACGCACACCATAAATCCGTGCCGGAATGACGCGACTGTCGTTAAATACCATGACATCACCGGGCTGCAACAAGTCCGGCAAATCGCGGACACACATATCACCAAGCTGCCCCTGCTGCACAAAAAGCAGGCGGGCACTATCACGGGGAGACGCCGGACGGTCTGCAATACAGGTCCGGGGCAGTTCAAAGTCGAATGCATCGACACGCATGGGCTTACTCAGGTTTTCGATGGAAAGGACGGCAAATAGAGGACATTGCCTGTGCTGTCAACCTCACCGGATTGGTTTTACCAGATCAGTTTTCGGGAGAACAGGCCCCGCAGCGTTCCATCGGCAGTCCTCGGTCTGCCCATCCTTTTGCTGTCATAACGCCATTAGAGACATTATAGACATTCTTGAACCCAGCCTGAATCAGCACTGCGGCTCCCTGCGCTGAACGGTTCCCGGATCGGCAAATCAATGCCACAGGTTTTTTCAAATCACCCCGCACCACCTTGCGCACCCCATTGACAAAACCGGCAGCTCCGCGGGCATCATGAACCGTAACCAGTCGAGCATTTTTCGGTACGCCGGTCTGCCGCCATTCTTTGGGGGACCGCACATCAATCAGTACGACCTGACCCTTTTGCATCATAGCCCAGGCTTCCGGCGGCTTAACCGTATTGACCGATTGCGCATGTGCGGATGTGGCGGTCAACAGCAACGCAGACACGCCCCCAAGCACGACGGAACGACGGGTCACTGCCTGCCAAATACGTTTCATGGGGTAGTCCTTTCTCTTTTAACTAATCGTTCTGTGCGCGGGCCATAGCCCGATACGGCACAACCAACCGAGGCTCTGTAATTGCCAGTTCCGGTATTGGGTTATTTTGGGCGATGGAAATCAGGTCATCCAACAGCGGCACCCCTGCCGCAATACTGACAACTGATGACAGGCTGGGGCGCGCATTGATTTCCAACAGGCACACCGCGCCATTTTCATCGAACATAACATCACAGTCCACCAGCCACGACAAATTCAGGCGCGAAGCCACATCCCGCGCCAAATCCTGTAACATTGAGGAGACAACAATCTCATGCCCTTCGTCAGGAACTGCCGAATTAATGCGGCGGCGTGGAACCGCACGACACAATTTGCCTTCCCATGCCAGAACATCCAAATCATATACCGGTTCACGAAGACGCTTCATCACCAAAACCGGAAATAGGCTGTCATAAACGTCAACAAACCGCGTCATGAAGGTCGTGTAGTCCATGTGAACTTCACGACTGCCTAAGTATTCATGAACCCCTTGCACCGTATTGCGAATAACACTGACGCCACGGCTTGAGTGTGCGACTGCGGGCTTGACCACCACTTCGCCATACATCCCGAACATTTGTTCAACCGCTGTAATCAGGTGTTCTCGGCTGTCGGCAGCACGCCAATCCGCCGTTGGCAACCCTGCATGGGTAAACAGTTCATAGGACCGCAATTTGTCGGTCAGGGTTTGCGTCAGAAAGTTATCATTACAGGCTAGCTGACAGTTTTCTCGGGATAGCAGGTTTCGATGTGCTGATAGGGCAAGGGCATCCTCATCGACCAGCGGGATAACCAGATCGACTTTATGCTTTTTTACCAAATCCGCGATGGCATAGGCAAATCCATCAGCATCCCACGATTCCACACACTCGAAAGCATCGGCAAAATGGCGAGCCTCCACATCCTTTCGCCGATCAACGGCAATCACCCGAAGATCATGCCGGGTACTGTAACGCAATCGCGTGAGAGTATCCGGGGCCAACGTATGCGCAACTGATGTCACCATTACTGTATATGTCATGAACGCCCCACACATGCGGTCATTGCTTCGGCTTAAGGCTGCAACCTACACATTACTATGCATAAGCTGCCTTTCCTTCACCACACCAAACTCTTTTCAGCCTGCCACAGACAAGCACACCCGGAAAGCGTATTCTTTGAAGTCCCCAGACTTTCAGAGGCAAACCATGTCCCATTCACACCATAAAATTCACCTCAGCCAACGTTCAGGCGGGGCAACCCAATTGCGCGAAACACTTGAAGATGCACACCATCACGGTTTTGATGGTGTCGAACTGGACCTGCCCGAGTTGTTCATCATTTTCGGAGGGAAAATTGTTCCGCCTGCACTTCGTGACGTTCAGTCATGCTTGCAGGATTACGACCTCAGCTACAGCATGCATGCACCGTTAAGCCTAAATCTGTTGGATGAAGCCAACCAAGACCTGCACATATCCGTTGCCATGGCAACCATTGACGCAGCGGCAGCCCTCAATGCAAAAACCCTTGTTCTCCATCCCGGCTGGTGCCACCCGGATAGATTAAAACAAGCGCCAGAAGACGTCCGAAAGAGCGAGCAGCCATCCCTTCGCCGCATAGTAGACCACGCACATGCGTCGGGTATACGTCTGGCGCTTGAAAATATGCCTTGCCTTCCACCTGATAAGGCGAAGGATTTGGCATCTTATGGGCAGTGTTGTTCCGCTATCGCTCAACAAATTACTGATATTGCATCACCTGCATTAACGGCGTGTTTGGACCTTAGCCATGCCGCCCTGTCCTGCGCCGCCCGTAATGTTGAACTCCCTTCAGAGATCCAGCAGTTGTCACCCCATATCGGGCATCTACACCTGCATGATTGCTTTTCACGTCCGACATGTATCCGCGCATGGACTTACGAAGAAGGATTAACCTACGGTCATGGGGATACGCACCTACCATTGGGGTGGGGTGACGTACCGTTCGCTTCCTTGCTTACCGACTTGCCAGTCGCGACCGATGCCGTTGTAACACTAGAAATACAGGACTTCCTGCAAACTTATACGGCCTTAAGTCAGAATTTGGCTATGGCTCGGAATCTCGCTAAGGGATTCGGCACATCGAATCCATAGAGAAAACTCATACCATCGGGTCATTTCCCTACACTTATGAGCGGGGAAATGACACTACCCAAATCGCAAGGCACAATTATTTTCATATTTTTTTACGATTGATGAATTTAATTCATTCTTTGAATAATTTACGATAACTCATACTTAATTAAACAATAGAACAAGATTGCTGCATACTATACTACGTTAGCCTGAAGCTTTACAGATGCTATACTCACACGAAGACATTGCTATACTAATAGTAAAAACAAAGTATAGGGTCAATAATTCGCGACTATAAGCGGATGAAAACGGCTCAATCGACAACTTTTTTTACCTTGAAACCACCATTTTATACAGATATACCCCGCAACGCTTAAGGCATACATTCAGCCTCCGATACAGCCAGTGGACAACGCGTATATTCATACGCGAATGACCCCGTTTGTCTGTTTCATTGGCATATGAATACATGCCGCGAAAATGATTAATCAACAGGCTTCTAAGCCGCCAATGCCCTCGGCATGACGGCTTTTGAAACCCTTTATCATCGTGGTTTCGGGCTTCCTTTTCTGGGTCCGCACCACGCCAGACCCGGAGCGATTACCGCTATGACAACTTCGAACACTGCCGTAGCCAACGGCCTTGACGGGGAAATGAAGCGCAGAATTCTTGGCTTCTCCCTCGGCATCGGCGCAATGCTATATTTCCTTTTGTCTTCACCGCCTGAAGGCCTGTCCACCAACGCATGGTACACCATTGGCGTGACCTGCATGATGGGTGCATGGTGGATGCTGGAAGCTATTCCGATTTCTGCAACCGCATTCTTGCCGCTGGTTATGTTCCCCCTGCTGGGCATTCAAACCGCAACTGAAGTCGCACCGGCTTATGCTGGTGACCTGATCTTCCTGTTCATGGGTGGCTTTGTTATCGCCATTGCCATGGAAATGTGGAACCTGCACCGTCGTGTTTCCCTGAACATCCTGAAAATTGCCGGCGCAAACCCGGGCATGCTTGTTCTTGGCTTCATGATCGCAACCGGCTTCCTGTCTGCATGGATGTCCAACACCGCTTGCGCAACCATGATGATGCCGATTGGTATGGCCATCATCAGCTTGCTGAACAACGGTAAAGACCCGAAAGACAGCACCGACGATACCAGCCGTAAATTCGGCATTTGTATTATGCTCGGCATTGCATTCTCCGCATCCATTGGCGGCCTGATGACCCCAATCGGCACACCGCCGAACGCAGTGCTGGTCGGTCAAATGTCCAAAATCGCTGGCATTGACGTTGGCTTTGGTCAATTCATGCTGATCGGTGTTCCGATTGCCGTGATCCTGATGGCTATCACTTGGCTGCTGCTGATCAAAGTGTTCTTCCCGGTTAAAGGCGTGAACCTTGAACAAGCTGTCTCTGTTGTTGATGAAGAACTGGAAAAACTGGGCCCGCTATCTCGCGGTGAAGCCATGGTTATGTTCATCTTCGTCGTAACGGCTGCAACTTGGATGCTGCGCGGTCAAATCACCGAGATGATCGGCACGATTAACGTTGCCGGCACCGAAATGAAAGCTGGTCGCGTGATCCGTGACTCCACCATCGCCATGACTGCCGCAACCATCATGTTCGTCACTCCGGTGAACCTGAAAGAAGGCAAATTCCTGGTCGACAGCACCGTGTTCAAGAAAATCCCGTGGGATGTTCTGGTTCTCGTTGGTGGTGGCTTGGCTTTGGGCGCTGCTTTGAACTCTTCTGGCGTGTCTCAATATGTTGCTGCCAACATGGAAGCCGTGTCTTCCCTGAGCACCATCATGATCATTGCCGTGTGTTCCACCATCGTGATGTTGATCACCCAATTGGCATCCAACACCGCGACCGCAAACACCTTTATCCCGCTGGGCATTTCCATCGCCGTTGGCGTTGGTCAGCACCCGCTGATGATTGCGGTTCCGATGGCTATCGGTGCTGGTCTGGCATTCTCCTTGCCGGTTTCCACTCCGCCAAACGCAATCGTGTTTGGTTCCGGCCTGATCCGTATCCCGGATATGTTTAAAGTCGGTATTCTGTCCAACTTCATCGGTATCGCAATTGCTATTGTCGTGATGTACCTGGTCATGCCGATCGCATTCGGTGTGAAACAAGGTGAAATGCCGGCAGTTCCGAAAGTTGTGCAAATGAAGGAAGCAGTGTTGAAAAACACAATGCCGACTGCAGACGATGCAACGATTTTCGAAGCGTTGAAGCAAGCCTTCCCCAAACTGTCTGAAGAACAATTGAATAATCTTCTGGCAAAGTAAGTAGGAAGAATCTGCGGGTAACCTCGACCCAACTTTCCCAAAAAGCCCAAGAGGTATCCGTTAGGTCTAAAAGCCCCGTTCCTTGTTCAGGTTATTCCTGAACTGGGGGCTCCCATCAGCACCAAAGGCCCCTAGCCCCCTAGGGGCCTTTGTCTATCTGGACAAAATACTGCCAGCGTCATATATGATAATGCGTCTTGTTATCATGTAATTGGTAGGTCACATGTCAAAATCTGCGAACAAATCCAACAAAAACTGTAAAAGCAAAAAGCCCTGTCGGAAGCCCGATAAATCAGGACGTTGCCCGCGCTGTAATCGCAAATTTGACTGACACTTCATGTTCTTGCCTGATGCCAAGTCTGGACGACTGCATCAACCGCACTATATATATAAGACTGAGACTCATTCTCAAAGAGCGAGGTAGCCATGGGAAAGCGTAACCGCGGCAAGAACAAGGAAGTCAAAACCGGCGTCTGTAAAGACGACGGAGTGTGCGGCAAGCCAGACAGTCACGGACGTTGCAAACGTTGTGGCATGCAGATTGTTGATTAGAAATCCATTAAAATGAGCCAAGACCAAACAGACAAATCACAACACAACATTGGGCTCCCAATATTTTACAGTTGTGCTTTGCGGTCTGGTCTTGGCTTCCTTATAGATACGGAAACTGCCTATGCACTCAGGCGGACATGCTGCAAAAACCCACTGACTTCAGATTGCAAAACATCTGCCTGATCTGAAAGCGAGGCTGCAGCCTGATGAATTTCCTGGGCTGTATTATCCGTCGTTTCCGCTGATGCCCTCACGTCCACAATATTGACAGATACACCTTCCGTTCCGGTTGCTGCCAATTCCACGTTACGGGCAATTTCTGCGGTTGCTGCCGATTGCTCTTCAATGGATGATGCAATACTGGTGGTGATGGAACTCATTTCAGCAATTACATTTGAAATGTCAGCAATTGCAGTGACAACACCATCTGTCTCTGTCTGCACCTGCCCAATTTGCTCAGTAATACTGGTTGTTGCCTTTGCAGTTTCTGTTGCCAATTTCTTCACCTCATTCGCAACGACGGCAAAACCTTTACCAGCATCCCCAGCTCGAGCAGCTTCAATAGTCGCATTCAGTGCCAACAAGTTTGTTTGATCAGCTATGTCATTGATTAAATCAGCGACGGCCCCAATTTGACCAACAATACGGGTTAACCCATTAATCCGATGATTACTGCCCTCTGCGGCCTCGACCGCGCGTTCAGCAATCGTTGCGGACCGCTGAACTTGACTACCAATTTCTTGAATGGCTCCGGATAGTTCTTCGGTCGCCGAAGCAACAACAGCAACATTTGCAGATGCCTCTTCCGACGCTACTGCCACTGATGTTGATTTTTCATTGGTTTCCGTGGCCCTTAACGATAGCCCCTCAGACGCACCACTTAGCTGCGTTGACGCGACAGAAATCCCCTTAATGATTTCCCCTACTCGCGCCTCAAAATCTCCAGCCATCTTCAGCATGATCGCTTTACGGTCTTCTTCAGCTTTGCGCTTTTGCGCTGCTTGTGCAATTTCAAGCTCCTTCATATGAAGGCCGTTTTCCTTAAACACTTGGACCGACTTTGACATTTTGCCAATTTCGTCTTGTCGCCCCAATCCGGGAATCATAACGTCAAAGTCCCCTTTTGCCAGCATTTGCATAGATTGATCCATGCGCTCCAGCGGAGAAAACACTAATTTTTTCAGCAGCATGCCAATCATGAACACGCTAATTAGCAAAGCTGCTAAAGCCTGATATCCGCTTGAATATAAATTATTCAAAGAATCTGCTTTGATTAATTTATCCTTTTCAAACGCCCAAACCTTCCAACCCAATTCCGGGATTGTATAAACCGCTCCGCTAAATGCTTCGTCTTTTTCAACAAATGAAATTCGGGCACTGCCTTTTCCATTATTGAATTTCTCAAGCTCCGGCTGTACTGCCCACAGGCTTTTGCCGATCAGCTCCATATCCTTATTGGCCATGATGTATCCATCGGCTCGCGTAAGGACCAGTTCTTTAAAATTCAGGACACTTTGTGCGTATTGGGTAATCGTGGTCATATTCAAGTTTAAACAAATTGCGGCGATTACTTCGTCCTGCCGACGCACAGGAACACCAACAGACATAACCGTATGTCCATCTGATGAAATGTATGGCTTCGTGATGACGCGACTTTCACCTTCTTTTAGAATTCGAGCAAACCACTCCCGCTGCTGTACCTTTTGATCAAAATTCTTAAGCAACCCATCAGTTGTATGGGTTTGACCATTTGGAAAGGCATAATAGGCTTGTAAGGCTTTTGTCTGTGTCATCAAATCCGTCAACAATTCCTGACGGCGCACATAGGACGCAACTTCATCCTCTGACACGACCAAGGTGAAAGTGTCCGACACCATATCAAGCGCCATAAAATATTCATTTATTTTCGCCGACACGGCTTTACCAACCGCTTCCGCAACCGTATCCAGTTCACTGCGCTTCATTGCCTCAGATGACGTACTGAAGCTTAAATATGACAATGTGGAGATTATTAGGATAACAACCGAGAAAAACGCCAAAATACTACATTGAATTTTGGCCTTAGCACTTCTAAACATAACCATCTTCCCTACAACCATAGACAAGATTTATGTTATAGCGTTGCTTCTTTATCAGCAAATCAAGGCATAAAATTGAAACAAAGCAAATGGTATAAGCGTAATTTTATTTACTTCATTTCACACAAAAAACGTCACCCAATGCCAGGATTGCTTAATTACTTGCAATCATCAATCCAAAGTCGTCAAGACTCGTGATTTATTTTCATATTCATGAATATAATTGCAAAAGATCAATTGGTAACAATAACTCATTTGTTTTTGATTGGAATCTTTGCAAAATCGCGTTAGCGAAATAGACCATATCAAACATGTAAGGATCTTAGGCATGCCAGTGCTGACCACAGAAATTATCCCCGGCATCTTTCGCATCAGCATTGCGCCAACCCCTCACTTTGAATTCAATCACTTTTTATGTATTGGCGAACGGACCTGCCTAATCCACTGCGGCAAGCGGTCAGTTTTTGACAGCATCCACGCCGAAGTGTCTAGACTGCTAAACGGCAGAGGACTGGATACAATTGTCTTTTCCCACTATGAGGCAGATGAGTGCGGCAGCATCAATGCATGGCTTGCCGCCTACCCGGAATGTACAACTGTCTGCAATAAAACGGCATCCATCAGCCTTAATGACGAAATCTGCCGCCCGGCTGAAGTGATTCAAGATCGAGAATTGATTGATCTAGGCGGCTTTGACCTGCAAATGATCGAGACCCCGCATTTTCCACACAACTGGGATGCCCACCTGTGGTTCGAACGTTGCCATGGAATATTGTTCAGCTCGGATTTTTGTATTCAGGGCGGCGTTTGCCCCGCCAAGACGGATCAAGACATCAGCCAGACCATTATTGACTACTACGAGGCTGGAAAGTTCATGCCCTACGGTTCAACCACCAATGCGGCACTGGAAATAATTTCAGAACTCCCCATTCAGATCATCGCCTCCATGCACGGCAGCACGATTTATGGCAGTGCCGTCAGCACTGTCTTGAAAACCGTGCGGCGTGATTTGTTCCTAAAATCGGCATAGGCCAATCGGCACTACAGCTTCACCCACGACCGCGATACGGCGGCACCCCTTGGTCTGGAACCCAGACACCCTGTGGCATCGCTCCGGTCTGCCAGAACACATCAATGGGTATGCCACCACGTGGATACCAATAACCACCGATGCGCAGCCATTGCGGCTGCAAAAAATCGACCAAACGCCGCGCGATGGAAATGGTGCAATCCTCATGGAATGCGCCATGATTACGGAATGCCCCCAAGAACAACTTCAATGACTTGCTTTCCACCAACCACTGCCCCGGCACATAATCAATCACCAAATGCGCAAAATCAGGTTGCCCGGTCATGGGACACAGGGAGGTAAACTCCGGCGCAGTGAAACGCACATTATATTGCACATCCGCCTGCGGATTTTGCACCCGTTCCAGCACCGCAGCTTCCGGCGATTCCGGCATCACGGTCGCGCCACCCAGTTGTTTCAGGTTGCTGTAAATTGTCTCTGTCATAGGTAACTCCTTAGTACCGGATTAAACACCGCGGCGGTTCCCCCACATCATCACATGTAATTGCGGCAATATGCGCGGTGTAAACCATGCGTCTGCCAATGTCTTATCCACCAACCAAGTCAAGCGACGCGCCACGTCGTCCGCCGAAACATCATGAGATGCTGCAAAGTCTGGATTGCCCGGTTGCAAATACATAGGCAAATCCGGATATCGTTTGGCAACAGACTTGGCAAACCCATAATCCGCATCATCAAACACCACGATTTTCAAAGCAATTTGCTGGGCATCGTGTCCAACAACAAGGCAAGCATCAAGTCTGGCCCAATCCGGTTCCCGTCCGCTGGATGGTGGCTTGGGCGACAGGATCAAGGTCTTCAGCTTACCAAACCAAGACTGCGGCACGGAGCCTTGGGTTTCACATGCAAATGTGTAACCATGCGCAAGCCCCAAATCAATCAAGGGACCAAAGTCTTGTAACGCGGGGTTCCCACCACTCAGTGACACCGTCAACGGTGTTGCATTGGATAAAGCCTGAATCTTTGCCCAGACCTCATGATGCGTCATACGTTGCCAGTCTTTTCGATGGGATGTGTCAACGGCATAGCGCGAATCACACCAAATACAGCGGTAGTCACAGCCCCCTGCCCGCACGAAAACTGTCGGCTCGCCGATCAGGATACCTTCCCCTTGAACCGTCGGGCCAAAAATTTCAGATATTCTTAGCGGCATGGACGATACTCAGCCCAAGTCTTAGGCGTTTCAGACACCCGCACGGCAACCGTTTCCGGCCAGCGGGCAATGCTCCAATCGTAAAAGTGCTTTGCCATGTTCTCTGCCGTTGGATACCCGTCCAACACATCATTCAAGTGTCGATGGTCAAATACATCATCAATGTACGCTTTTAATGGCGCCAGATCATGGTAGTCCCGAACAAACCCATTGGCGTTCAACTGTGCTGCGGCAAGTTCGATCTCAACCACGTAATTATGACCATGCAAGCGAGAACACGGATGCTCCGACGGCAAATGCTGCAATGCGTGGGAGGCTGAAAAATGAAATTCCTTACTGACACGAAACATATCACAGCCCCTCCCCGCGTGTTTTGGCCGCAGCAACAGCCGCTTGCCAATATTCAGGGTCCAGATACTCCGTCGGATCATCAACACCGGCCACGGCAAAGGCTTCGCGACGCTCTACACATGTGCCGCAACGTCCACAATGCGCATCTCCACCCTTGTAACAAGACCAAGTATCCGCAAACGGCGTGCCATGGGCATGACCGATACGGACAATTTCCGCCTTACTGACTGAGACAAAGGGCGTAGACAAGCGAACATCCGCATAGCCATCCAAAGCAGCACGCTGCATGTCTTCAAATGCCTGAGTAAATGCCGGACGGCAATCGGGATAAATAAAATGATCCCCACCGTGGACAGCCGTTGCCACCGTAGTATCACCATTTGCCGCAGCAACGCCGAACGCAATCGCCAACATGATCGCATTGCGATTGGGCACAACCGTGATCTTCATTGTATCTTCGGCATAATGTCCATCCGGCACGTCAATATCATCGGTTAGAGCCGAGCCAGTCAACGCCGCGCCAACACCGCGCAGGTCGATAATCTGGTGCGGCACTGCCAATCTGCGGGCAGCGCGCGCCGCATAATCAAGTTCCTTGGTATGGCGTTGCCCATAATCAAAGGAAACAAGCCGCGACAGAGCCCCCTCTGCGGCAACCATATGCGCAAGGGTGACGGAATCCAAACCGCCGGAACACACGACAAGTGTTTTCATTTTTGTATCCTTGTTTTTACCGGGTAGGCTGCGACCGGTCAGAGCCTGTAAGCTCCAAATTTTTAAGTTTGCACACGCATGCGTGATGCATCTGAAGGGCTTCTACCCCTTTGACGCCATATCGTCAACGGTTGTCATTTTCGAACATTTCCCCGAAAGGTCAAAAAAAGCCCAAACGGGACACCACACCCTTAACACACAAAAAGGCCATCCTGCTGGATGGCCTTTTTGTGTGTTGGCTGGGGCGGGAGGATTCGAACCTCCGCATGGCGGTACCAAAAACCGCTGCCTTACCGCTTGGCTACGCCCCAACACTGCAGGAAATCAAGGTTGAAACCGTGTTCCCCGCGAAGGAGGCTTCTTTTACGTCAGACGAATGCGCTTGGCAAGAGCTTCGTTACAGAAAAATGCATTTTTTCGTTTTTGTCGAAATGAATACTCTAGATAGCATCTGACGGCCCCTGAACGTTCGCAACTTGCACCACGGGCGGTTGGCTCAGAATTTCGCCGGATCGCACCCACCAATCAGGATGCGTCATCGCCAAAACATCCGCTGCAGCACGGGCAACAGCAACACTTTCAAACAAACCGAAACAAGTTGCCCCGGAACCAGACATACGGGCCAGCAAACAATCCGGGCGGGCGGTCAGGGCTGCCAGCACCTTTGCCACCTCAGGCGCCTGTTGCTTGGCAACGGCAGTCAACTCATTGCGACGCTTCATCAAGTTCGCGGCAAAGGTTGCAGCACTCGACACGGCGGCCCACGGCGGCACATCTGGCCCCGGACCCTGCCAATCTTTAAACACTGCTGCAGTCGACACGGCAACACCAGGATTTACAAGCACCACCGCAGTCGGCGGAAACGCCTCAACGGGTCGGATATCTTCACCAATGCCATACATTTCCGCAGGAACCCCTGCCAGACAGACCGGAACATCAGCACCAAGCGATAAAGCCAACGCAGGCAAGTCAACCTGTGCCGGATCAATCGCCCACATCTTTTCCAATATTCTCAGCACCGCTGCGGCATCCGCAGACCCACCACCAACACCCGACGCAATGGGCAGTCGCTTGACCAGAGTGATCGCAATGTTTGGCGCACGATCAAGAATCGCTGCCAAATCCAAGGCAGCCCGCACACACAGGTTATCAACCCCGTCAAGTTCCGGCGCCGCCATCGGCCCGGTGACTCGGAAAGAAAAAGCCTCGGCCTCTGCAATGTGCACGGTATCGCCGACACTGGCGAACCCAACCAAACTTGACAGGTCGTGATACCCGTTCAGCCGTCGCCCCAGAATATGCAAATAAAAATTCAATTTGGCAGGCGCAAGCACCTCAAAGGCACGGTGCCCACCCTGCAAAACCAAGGAGTCTTGTGACTGTAAAAACTCAGCCATATACAGCCCCCCTATTGGCTGTGGAACGGTGGCAAACCGTCCTCAATTTTCTTGCGGATTGCCTCAGCCTGACCATCATCCGTGGAAAGATCAAGCGCGCGTTGCCACTGGTAATGAGCCTCCAGCCTACGCCCAACCCGCCAATACGCATCACCAAGATGATCATTAATCGTCGGATCATCGCTGACCAAAACCACGGCCTGCTCCAACTGCTCCACCGCCGCAGCAAACATGCCGCGCAGATAATACGCCCAGCCGAGACTATCCACGATGTAACCATCATTGGGTCGAGCCTCGACGGCCTTTTCGATCATTTTTTGTGCCCGATCCATGTGCTCACCACGGTCAAGCCATGAATACCCAAGGTAATTCAAAACAACCGGCTGGTCTGGACGCAATTCCAACGCCTTCAAAAAGTCTTTTTCAGCCCTGCTCCACTGCTTTGACCGTTCCAAAGACACCCCGCGCGTATAGTACAGAACCCAATGACGATCGCTTTCTTCTTTTAGCCGGGAGAATGCCTCGTCATACGCCGTTACCGCATTGCCATAGTCTTCCAAGGCGCGATACAGATTGCCAAGCTCAATCGCTGGCTCGGGCCGGTCCGGGAATTCATTCGCCAAGGCTTTCAGCGCAAGAACTGCCTGATTCGGTTCTTCAATCCGTTCAAGATTCTTGGCAACGCGCAAACGCACGGAATAGCTTAACGGCGAGTCCTTGCCGATGCCTGCATAAGCCTGATTGGCCCGTTCAAAATTATTTTGCTCTTCAAACAGGTCGCCGATCAGAACCAAGGCCAAATCCAGATCCGGCGACGCCTGCAACGACAACTGGGTCAAGGCAAGGCTCAATTCCCAAATCTGGGCATTAGACAGGGATGTGGACACGCTGAACAAGGCTTCGCCCAGACCGTGCACCGCATCCACCACAACCGGCTTCGCATCCGCATCTACCAACAAACGCTTACGCAGGGCCTCGCTGATCGGGCTATCTCCGCTGGTTTGCGCATAGTCCAGCATCAATTGTGCGGTTCGCTCTGGCTTACCGATACGATTAAAGAATCGCCCCGCTGCCTGTACGGCGTGGATGGAACGCCCGCCACCGCCAGCCAGCGTTTTTTCATAGGCTTGCTCTGCCTTACGATCCAATCCCGCCCGGTCATAAATCAGTGCAGAGTGGAAATTGTAAACGGGGAGGAATGCCTGATTGTCAGATAAAGGCTCGAGCGCACGTTCGACGGCAGGCAGATCCCCCTGACCGAGGGCAATCCAACCATTTGCCAACGGCAAAAACAGACTGTTGATACCGTTATCATCAAGATTGGCGATTGCGGCCTTTGCTGCTCCCCAGTCACCGGCTTGTGCTGCTGCCACCATTTTCACATAACCAGCCAGCATATTACCCGGCTTAACGGCAGATAATTGGTTCGCCAAATCTCGGGCCAAATCCATGCGACCATCAGCAGCAGTATAAAGTAAGGCCAATCCCATAATGTTGGTATCGGTCGGATCAGCCTGATGCACTTTCAGGTAATTGTCCGCACTGCTGGTAATATCGCCATGGGCTCGGGCAGATTGCGCTGCCAAATATGCCCCGTAACGATCATCCAAATCCGGCTTTTGCCAATCTGCCTTCACGGCAGGTTTTTCCGGCACATCCTGCGCGTCGCTGTCCGTCGCAGAACACCCTGCCGCCGCCAAAATCAGAAATGTTGCCATCCCGCATCGCCGCATTGCCGCGGGCATCATCGGGCGTATTGACGCATATTGCAGAGCGCGTTCACATATTGGGATAATTGGGCCCACTGCCACCTTCCGGGACTGTCCATTGAATATTTTGTAGGGGATCTTTGATGTCACACGCCTTACAGTGCACACAATTTCCCGCATTGATAACCAATCGCGCATCCCGCCCGGTTCGGTCGAGGTATTCATAAACCCCGGCTGGGCAGTATTTTTCTTCCGGCGCATCATGGATCGGTAAATTGTGGGCAACGGGTATCTCCTGATTATCCAGCCGCAAATGAACGGGCTGCGCATCGTCGTGACTAATATTGGCAAGATACACCGAAGAAGGCTTATCGAAAGTTAACACACCATCGGGTTTCTTGTATTTGATCGCCTTGACCTGCCCCACCGGGCGCAGGGTCTGGTGATCCGGGGTGAAGCCAAGCGTCCATGGCTCGCGCCCTTTCAGGACATAAGCCTGCAACGCCGCATGCGCCATACCTGCCAGCACGCCATACCTGAACATGGGTCTAACATTGCGCACGACATACAATTCATCATGCACCCAAGAGTCCCGCATCATGACATGAAAACGCCGGGGACGCACACCCATGGCATCTGCATCCGCTGCCTGCAAAGCCTGAAACGTGGCGTCCGCCGCCAACATACCGCTTTTCATTGCCAAATGGCTGCCCTTGATTTTCGGCACATTCACCAACCCGGCACTTTCCCCCAGCAATGCGCCTCCCGGAAAAGTCAAATCCGGTACGGACTGATATCCACCTTCCGTCAAACACCGTGCGCCATAGGCTACGCGCTTGCCTCCGCGCAACATGGCTGCGATTGCAGGATGCGTTTTGAAGCACTGCATTTCATCAAAGGGAGACAGATGCGGGTTGGCATAGTCCAGTCCGGTGACAAGCCCAAGGGCAACTTGCCCCTTGCCTCCGTGGTAAACAAATCCGCCACCATAAGCCTTGCCCGTCAGGGGCCAGCCGATGGTATGCATCACCAACCCTTCCGTATGCAGGGCCGGGTCAACATCCCAGATTTCCTTAATACCGAGGGCATGGGTTTGCGGCTGACATGTGGCATCCAAGTTGAAATGCCTCGTAATAAACTTTGCCAGCGAGCCTCGGCACCCCTCGGCAATCAGGGTGGTGCGCCCGCGCACTTCAACACCGGGCTGAAAAGCAGGACCGGGCGAGCCATCATTCAAACGCCCCATATCCCCGGTCACAACCCCGACAACTCGATCGTTTTCAATCAGGACCTCGGCGGCGGCAAACCCCGCAAAGATATCCACGCCCAAGTCCTCAGCCTGCCCGGCAAGCCAACGACAGATATCTGCCAGACAGACAATATAGTTACAGGAATTGTTCATATGGGGAGGACAAGGCAACGGCAACGCACGCTTTTCAGTCAGGAAAAGCACACGATCTTCAGATACTGGGACCGTCAACGGTGCATGCGCGGTCTTCCACTCCGGCAGGAGTTCATCAAGGGCGCGAGGTTCGAACACCGCACCAGACAAGATATGCGCGCCGATTTCCGCCCCTTTTTCCAGCACACAAACTGACAGCTCAACGTTCTCCTGCACCGCCAGTTGGCGCAGACGAATCGCAGCACTCAACCCGGCAGGACCGCCACCGACAATGACAACATCAAACGTCATGCTTTCCCGCTGCATGGGATCGTATTCCTGCATAGGCAGCAAACCTTTGCCCAACTTCTGAAAAACCTTCAACTTTATACCGCAACCCGCCCCTATCAGCACGGGAATTCCACTTTGCCACAAACTGAGCGATGACTTTCCGCATTTTTCAGGGTAGCGTGCGCCCTATGACCGATGCGCACACATATTCCCATACGCTAACTGCAACCGAAGCAGCAGCAGTGCTGCGCTGGTATGTTGCTGCGGGTGTGGATATTGCCGTTGGCGAGACCCCGGTGGACCGCACGGTCGCCTTACCGCCGCCACCGCAAGCTACCCCACCGCGTGCAGAACCACAGCATGCGCCACACCCCCAAACAATGCCCGCCGCACCGCGGGCAGCAGCAGGCATACGTGCGCCGGATGTCTCTGATGCTGCTTCGCTAACTGAACTGAAGGCGCGGATTGACACCTTTACGGATTGCCCCTTGCGCCGCATGGCAACCCAAACCGTTCTGGGCAACGGCCCGGAGAATGCCGACCTGATGGTTATCGGCGAAGCGCCCGGTGCCGATGAAGACCGATCCGGCGTTCCCTTTGTCGGCAGAGCCGGACAACTGCTGGACCGGATGCTGGCCTCGATCGACCATCCCCGCGACACGGTTTATGTCAGCAATATTATCCCTTGGCGACCACCGGGCAACCGAACCCCGACACAGGAAGAAGTCAGCCTGTGCCTGCCGTTTATCCTGCGCGCTATCGAATTGGTCCAACCCAAGGCCATCTTGCTGTTGGGGGGAAGCTCTGCCCATGCCCTTATGGACTCTCATGCGGGAATCACGCGCCTTAGGGGGCAGTGGAAGACGCTCGAACGCCCGAATGCAGGCTTAAGCATCCCAATTTTGGCAACTTTTCACCCGGCCTACCTTTTACGCCAACCTCGACAAAAATCATTGGCATGGCGTGACTTACTGAGCCTAAAAGCGCATCTGGCGAAAACATCGCCATCAACCCAAATGTGATTACCATCACACTTTCTTGCGCACCGGGCAACTTAAGGGTAATTTAATGACAGTGATTTGGGGGCCGCGCGCTAAGCGTGACGGCGTACGGCGAGGGGGATACGTCCTGTGCTTGTAACTGCCGCGCGCAAGATGGCTTGCGCTTGTATCTTTGCGACACTGACCATAAGCACTGCCAATGCGGCGGAAGGACCGCGGGATTTTGATCTTCAAATCCCGACGACAACCGTCCAAGTCATGCAATTCGGCAGCCTGTCAGATGCAGATGCGAACCTATATCGTCAAATTTTCGCATTGCAAGACAAAGGGGACTGGAAGCGCGCCGATGCATTGCTTGCCCAACTGGATGACGGACTGCTACGCGGCACCATCCTTGCCCAACGGTATTTACATCCAACGAAGTACCGCAGCCGTGCGGCAGAACTGATTACGTGGCTTCAGGATTACCAAGACCACCCAGACGCCAAAGCCATTTATAAGCTTGCAAAAACACGTGTCCACAAATCCACTCATGTTCCCCGCCCCGGAGTGGATCGGGTTTTAAGTGGACGTGGCGGCATTGACGGTGGCCCGCACTGGCTACGGGACCAATACACCGGACACCTGACAGCCAGTGATGCACGAACGGTCCGCAAGCTGACTTATCGGTTCCGCAAGGCATTGAGCAATGGCTCAACCCTGACCGCAAAACGAATTCTGACCAACACCAATCTGACTAAATTGCTGAACCGTCTGGATACGGATCGCTTGCGCGGTGCTTTGGCCTTTTCCTATTTTCTTGATGGGCGGGATGATTTCGCACTGGAATGGGCAGCCCCTGCTGCCAAACGCTCCGGGCTTAAGGCTCCACAAGCCGCATGGACCGCTGGCTTGGCAAGCTGGCGTCAAGGTCAATACGCCAACGCCGAAACCTATTTCGGTATGGTTGCCAAATCCAAAGCCGACCAATGGACCCGTAGCGGTGGCGCATACTGGGCCGCCCGCGCGGCATTACGCGCCCGCAACCCGCAGGCAGTCAATGACTGGCTGATTAAGGCCGCTGACAGCCCACGGACATTTTACGGCCTGATTGCGCGCCGTGCCCTCGGCCTTCCAATCGGTTTTGGCTGGAATGCAGAAAGCATGTCCCGCAACGATCAGGCCATCATTGAACAATACCCAGCCGGACGCCGGGCCTTGGCGCTTCTGCAAATTGGCGACCATCATCGCGCCGAGGAAGAACTGCGGCTGTTGTACCCAAATGCTGACCCAACCGTACGGCAGGCTATCACTGCCATTGCCCAGTCTTCTGGACTTGCCGGACTTGCCATGCGTATCAGTACGGACCTGCAACGCAAGGAAGGGGTTATTTACGATGATGCCAGATACCCAATCCCGGCGTGGTCCCCGCAGGATGGTTGGAAATTGGACCGCGCCCTGATTTATGCGTTCGCCCGCCAAGAATCAGGATTTGATCACACGGCAAAAAGCCGGGCCGGCGCACGGGGGTTGATGCAAATCATGCCCGCCACCGCCCGTTATATTTCCGACAGTGAAGAGCGTCGCCGTGGACGAGACGCACTTTTAGACCCGGCTTTTAATCTGAAGCTGGGCCAACGGTATCTGCAATATTTGATGGATACCAATTATGTCAGTGACAACCTATTCTTCCTTGCCACAGCATACAACGGCGGGCCGGGGAACCTGATTACATGGCGCAACAAGGCCAATTACGGTGACGACCCGCTTTTGTTCATTGAATCTTTGGTCGCACGGGAAACCCGCCATTATATCGAACGGGTGATGACCAACCTGTGGATTTACCGGATGCGCCTTAACCAAAACACACCGTCATTGGATGCGGTGGTGTCAGGGCATTGGCCTGCATATACCGCACTGGAAACCGACAGAACCCGTGTGGCTTCCCAACCATAGGCCGGTAAGGTTTCCGTTTATCGGCTCTTGCCGAGACCATCAATATACTGGATTGTTTGACAGGGGGCCTTAAAGGCTCCCTGTTTTGCGTCCTACCAGAATGAAAGAAGTATTCACCATGCCGGATTTCAGCCACGAGGATGACTGCCTGCAAGCCCTTGGCACACACGGAATGATCATCGGCATTGATGAAGTTGGACGTGGGCCATGGGCCGGGCCAGTGGTCGCAGCAGCAGCAGCAATTGATAGAACCGTGGCCAACCCAGAAATGATTGCCGCCCTTAATGATTCAAAAAAGCTGACGGCAAAACGCCGGGACGTTTTGTTTGAGCAATTGTCCACCGATCCCGGAGTGGCATGGGCATGCGGAGACGCCACGGTTGAGGAAATCGACGCGCTAAATATCCTACAGGCGACATACCTTGCCATGCAGCGCGCGGTCGAAAAGTTGACGATTTCCTATTCTGGCCCACCAATCTTCGCTCTGATTGACGGTAATAGGATACCTCCAGATTTGCCGTGTCCGGCAAAATTTATTATCAAAGGCGACGGTATTTCAGCCTCAATCGCGGCAGCTTCGATTTTGGCCAAGGTTACACGAGATCGCATTATGTTGGGGTTGGATCAGGAGTATCCAGACTATGGATGGTGTCGCAACGCCGGTTACGGCACCAAAGAACATCAAGCTGGTCTGGCAAAAAAAGGATTGACAATCCATCACAGGAAATCATTTGCGCCAATTCGCAAACTCTTGACTCAAAACATTTCTTGACGGCGACTCGGGGCGGGGGCATGTTCTCATTTGAAAACGACTCGACTCAACTGGCCCGATTGTAAACCGATGATGACCTTTGCCCACGACACGATCTATCAAGGTGACTGCATTGAATTGATGAATGCAATGCCGGAAAAATCCGTCGACATGGTGTTCGCCGACCCGCCATATAATCTACAACTGGGTGGAGAGTTGCTGCGCCCGGACAACTCCCGCGTTGATGGCGTCGACGATGAATGGGACCAATTCGAAAGCTTCCGAGCCTATGACGAATTTTCGTTCAAATGGCTCAAAGCCGCCCGCCGCGTTCTGAAAGACGATGGCACCCTGTGGGTCATTGGCAGTTACCACAATATCTATCGTGTGGGCTCCATTCTGCAGACCATGGGCTATTGGATTCTGAATGATATTGTCTGGCGCAAATCCAACCCGATGCCGAACTTCCGCGGCACCCGGTTCACCAATGCCCATGAGACATTGCTGTGGTGCGCAAAGAGTCAAGACGCGAAATACACGTTCAATTACAATGCACTGAAAGACATGAACGAAGGCACGCAAATGCGCAGCGATTGGTTGATCCCGCTTTGCACTGGTTCTGAACGCCTAAAGGGTGAAGACGGCAGCAAACTGCACCCGACACAAAAACCGGAAGCCTTGCTTTACCGCATTATGTTGGCAGCAACAAAACCCGGCGACCTGATTGTTGACCCGTTCTTTGGCACCGGCACAACCGGGGCCGCCGCCAAACGACTGGGCCGCCGTTACATTGGCCTTGAACGGGATAAAAGCTATATTGCTGGTGCGAAAAAACGCATTGCGGAAGTCGAACCGATCCAAGACTTGGATGCCATCAAAATCTTTAACAAGAAAAGCGAACCACGCGTACCGTTTGGCAATGTGCTGGAACGTGGATTGCTGCAACCCGGCGACATCCTTTATGATTCCCGTGCGCGCTATCAAGCGAAAGTGCGGGCAGACGGCACACTGGTTGCGACTGATATTCGCGGCTCTATCCATCAGGTTGGCGCAAAATTGCAAGGGCTGCCTTCCTGTAACGGTTGGACCTTCTGGCACTTCCAACATGATAACGAATTGATGCCCATCGATATCTTGCGGCAACGTATTCGTTCGGAAATCGGCGGCCTAGCCTAAAACCAGTTTTGCGACTTTCTTCATAACCGTTGGCAGGCCTGCATCCATCACGGTGCAGGCCTTTTGCCATTGCCCTACCCCCATAACTGCCGCCACATCCGCCTGTGCGGGAGGCATAACCTTCACCACGGTCAAGTCCAAGGAAAAATGGGTGAACACATGGCGGACAGGAGTATTCAAGGCCGTCCGGGACCAATCTGTTGGAATACAATCGGCTGATACCAATTGCAGGTTTTCTTCCCAAGCACTGGAAGGAAATGCCAACATCCCACCCAGCAACCCAGACTCTGGGCGGCGCACCAGCCACACCTGCTCATCACGTTCCACCCAATACACCAACCCGCTTCGTTGCGGTTTAGCCGCTTTTGGTGGTCGGTTCGGACGATGGGCTATTGTCCCGTTCGCCTTGGCCTGACAAGCGTCCTGCCACGGACACTCGGCGCAGTTCGGATCTTTCGGGCGACACACCGTCGCGCCAAGCTCAATGGATGCCTGCACAAAGTCCCCTGCCCGTGCTTTCGGCACCAATCCCTGCGCAATGGTCCGCGCCTTGGCCTTAAACTTCGGCAGCAAAGTCGCATCATCCATAAGTCGGGACAATACGCGTTCCACATTGCCATCCACAGCCGCCACCGGCTCACCAAAAGCAATGGCTGCAATCGCCGCAGAGGTATAAGGCCCACATCCCGGCAAACGTGAAATTTCGGCCGCAGTTTGCGGAAACGCCCCGCCATGATCTGTCATGACCTGCCGCGCGCAAACCAACAGGTTTCGGGCCCGGCTGTAGTACCCCAACCCCGCCCATGCCGACATGACATCCGCATCCGTCGCCGCCGCCAAATCAGCCAAAGTCGCCCAGCGTTGCAGAAATTTGGTGTAATACGGGATCACGGCGGCAACGGTGGTCTGTTGCAGCATGACCTCGCTGAGCCAAACCTGATAGGCATCCCCCAAGGCACCGGGGGCCGGTCGCCATGGTAACTGACGATGCCCAGCATCATACCAGCGCAAAAGATGGCGTGACAGATCAGCAGGTGAAGACGGGTACAAGATCATTTTTTGCATCCCGTGTGTGTGATTGGAATCTTTCCAATCGTCAAGACACTATCGTTTTCAGAAATTTTGCCTATGATGCAAGTATGGCGAAATCACCGACATCAAAGACCAAATCACGGTCAACAAAACCCAAGGCGCGCACAGGCAAAGCCGAGCCGGATCAACGACGCTGGCGACCTTATCCGCGCCTGCTCGGGCTGAGTGTTGCCAAAATTGCCCGCCCACTGGTCGGAAAACGCGGTTTCACGGAGATCGATATTATCTCACGCTGGGTGGATATCGTCGGTGAAGACATGGCGGCATTTACATTGCCGGAAAAACTGACCAAACCGCGCAGCCCGAAAGGCGGCACGCTGCATATCCGGGTGTCAACTGCGGCTTCTGCCACCTTGCTGAAGTATCAGGAAGCCGAACTGTGTGGTCGCATCAACACACACTTTGGCTATACCGTGGTTGATAAGATCAAAATGACCATTGGCAAAATCCCCAAGCCACGGCCCAAGCTCAAACCACCGCCGTTACCTCCCCTATCCGAAAGTGTGGTTGACATGGTCCACTCGGTGGATGACCCGGAATTAAAGGCTGCCCTTGAAAGATTAGGACAGGTCGTCGCAGCCAAAACTTCTCCGGACAAATCCTGAATAGCTTTTTCATAGTTCAGGGCGTGACAATACCGTCGACGATCTATATGTGTGATAGAGTGTGAGGATGCCCCCACAAGCTCAGGAGCTTCGGAACGTGCGCAAAGTCTTGAAATTACTGTTTATTATCTCCGCATTTGTCTTGACTGGCACTGCCGCCTATGCCGAAGGGTCATCCCCGGCAGCGACAGACATCCGCCAACCGGAATTCATGACATTTGGGAAAGATGACGCCCCGGTCACCATCATTGAATTTTCGTCTTACACCTGCCCGCACTGTGCATACTTCCATGAAAACAATCGCAAATGGATCATGGAAACGTTTGTCGAAACTGGGCGAGCCAAATATGTCTTCCATGATTATCCATTGGACGGGCTATCCACGGCGATTTCCATGATCGTCCAGCACGCACCGAAAGACATGCGCTACGCATTATCCGAATTATATTTCAAGAAACAGACGGAATGGATGCGTTCGGAAAATCCGCTGGAAGTTTTGGCTTCACTGGCGTCCCTTGCCGGGATGGACCGTGCCTCGGTTGAAAAGGCCATTGAAGACCGCCCCCTTTTAAAAGGGTTGATCGAAGCCCGCCGCCTTGCCAGCCAAACATATAATGTGGAAGCCACACCGACCCTCGTCATCAATGGCGAACAAGTCATTGCCAACGAAGAACAGGAAAAATTGACCCGCATGATCGAGGCGGCAGAGGCCGCAGCGAAAGCCAAATAATCACAGATGATAAACATCATCCCCCGGTTTTACTGTCCGTCCATGGCGGAAAATCGGGGACGGGGGAATGATCTTTTCGCATGATCCAGTTTACGCAACTTCGCCTGTCTGGATTTAAATCCTTTGTCGAACCGACCGAACTTGACGTGGAACCGGGATTAACCGGAGTGGTCGGGCCGAACGGCTGCGGAAAATCCAATATTGTCGAATCCTTGCGCTGGGTTATGGGGGAAAGTTCCGCCAAACAGATGCGCGGCGGCGAAATGGATGATGTGATTTTCGCCGGGACCAGAAAACGCCCAGCTCGCAACGTTGCAGAAGTTACGTTGACACTGGATAACTCGTCCCGCACGGCTCCCGCAGTCCTCAATACCGAAGATACACTTGTCGTCAGCCGCAAAATCAGCCGAGGCAGCGGCTCGACCTATCGCGTCAATGGCAAGGAAGTACGCGCACGTGACGTACACTTGCTGTTTGCGGATGCATCCACCGGAGCACGTTCCACCGCCATCGTATCCCAAGGAAAAATTGGTGCGTTGATTGCCGCCAATCCGTCACAGCGCCGCGCTTTGCTAGAGGAAGCCGCCGGGATTTCCGGCTTGTATTCCCGTCGTCATGAAGCCGAACTGCGCTTACGTGGCGCCGAAAACAACCTGACCCGCCTTGATGACGTCCTGACGGCATTGGAAACCCAGAAACAAGGCCTTGAAAAGCAGTGCAAGCAAGCCGCGCGTTATCGCGTGTTATCCGATGAAATCCGCGCCTTGGACATCGCCCTTTTGGTCCGCACGGCTCAAGACGCGGAAACCGCCCTTAATGACGCCCGAGCCACCCTGCGGGATGCAGAAGCAACCGTCGCCCAGACGACAGAGGCCGCTGCCAAAGCCTCTCGTAAGCAGTTTGAAGCCCATCATGCGCTGGAACCAGCCCGCACAGCGGCAAACTCTGCCAACAGTGAACTGCAACGCCTAACCCTGACCCTCGAAACCTTGCAACAGGATGAAAGACGACTGGAACGCGCCATGCGCGGCAACGCGGAACGTGTCAGCCAGATCGCCAACGACATTGCCCAAGCTGAACATGCCGCAAGCGATGCGTCACATCGTTTCTCCGCCATAACGCTGGAAATTTCTGAACTTGAAGCAGAATTGGTCGATGCCCCACAGCGGGAACAGGCCGCACGGGAAGCTTTAACCTCTGCCGAAACCCTACGCGAACATGCCGACGCAGCCCTTTCGACAGCGACGGCCCGTAAAGCTGCCGCCGAAGCCGAGCTCCGTGCCGCGAAAACGCGCCAGCAGGATGCTCAGGCAGCACTATCCCGCCTGCAGGCACGATTGCAACAGCTGGACACAGACATCAGCAAAGCCAAAACATCCCTTCGCCCAGACACGGAGCTGGCACAAACCAACATCGCATTACAAACCGCAATCGATGCACTGGAGCTCTGCCAACAACAACGAGATCAAGCCGAGGCTGACCGGGCAAGTTGCGATGCAAAGAAAACGGCGGCTCAGGCCAACTTTTCTGAGGCTGACGGGCAGTTACGCCGTCTTGATGCTGAAATATCAGCCCTTGAAAGCGTGACAAAGGCCGCCGCCCACGTTGGTGATCGTGGCCCGGCTATCCTTGCCAAAGTTACGGTCCAAAGTGGATACGAAAAAGCATTTGCCACAGTTCTCGAACATGGTGCCGAAGCCCCGGACGATCCACAAGGCACTGCCCCCATGGGGTGGCGCACTTATCCTCCCCTTCCCGATTCTCTTGCTGTTCCCGCAGATTGCACCCCATTATCACACTTTGCCAGTGGCCCGGACAGCTTATCCCGGCGGCTTGGACACGCGTACCTGATTGATGATGCCGACCTTGCAGACCGGATTGCGCCAACCCTGAAACCGGGGCAATGCCTTGTATCCCAAGACGGTGGATTATGGCGTTGGGATGGATTTACCCGTTTACCCCATGCGAAAGATACAACCGCAACAGCAACTGCGCGGCAATTGCAGCAAGCCAACCGATTAAAAGAGCTTCAGGCGCAGCACCCCGAGTTGTTGCAGGCTTTTGAACAAGCACGCGACACTTTGAACGCCTGCCAAACCGAGCTACAGGCCGCGCAAACTGCTGAACGTACGGCGCGCGATGCCCTGCGCACTGCCGAAACGTCGCGGCAACGTGCCCAATCTGCCCATGACCAATTGCATCAACAGCAATCACAGGCAAAGGATCGGCTGCAACGACTTGAGGATAGCTATAGCACCGTAGAACAAGACGTAATCAGCGCGCAGGTTGCCTATGAGGCAACACTCAAGGACAGTTCTGAGCTACCTCTCTCTGACTTGGAAGCCGAGGCAGCAGCCGCAAAGGCTGAAGCCAGCACAGCGCGAATCCGCGCGACAGAGGCCCGCGCGGCTTTGGATACCTGCTTGCGACAGGCAGACAGCAGTCAACAGCGGCTGAAAAATCTGCGGCAGGAAATTCAGGATTGGAAAATTCGGCAAACCAATGCGGATTCCCATCATGCGGCACTGCTGGAACGGCAACGTATTGCCCTGAAAGAACGGGAAGAATTACAGGCGCGCCCAGCCATTTTACAGCAACGGCGAACTGCCCTGACAGCCGAATTGATAACAGCAGAACAGGCCCGGAAAGATACATCCGACGCCTTGGCAATTGCCGAATCCGAACTTCGTGCTGCCGATAGCCAGCAAAAGGAGGCCGATCGTCTGGCGGCTCAGGCCCGTGAGGATAGAATCCGGGCCGAAGAAATGGTTGAACGCCGCAAACAGGGATGCATCGACATCGCCCAACGGTGCCAAGATACCTTGGGCTGCGCGCTGGAAGACGTGGACACAAGCATCGCCGCCAAGCACCTTGATATGTCTAGCGAGGAAATTGCAACTCGCGCGGCTCGTCGCCATCAAGAACGCGAACGGTTGGGCCCGGTCAATCTGCGAGCAGAGCTGGAAACCGAGGAAGTCAGCAAGCAAATCGTGGCACTACAGACAGAACGTGACGATCTGCTGGCAGCAATCTCACGGTTGCGTCAAGGCATTGCTGAACTGAACCGCGAGGGGCGCGCGCGGCTGCAAAAAAGCTTCCACGCGGTCAACACTGTCTTTCAGGAAACCTTCAAACGGCTATTCGGGGGCGGGCAAGCCTACCTGACATTGGTTGAAGACGACGATCCGTTGGCAGCAGGGATTGAAATCATGGCGAGCCCACCGGGCAAGCGACTGCAATTGCTCTCTCTCCTTTCGGGGGGGGAGCAAGCCCTGACGGCTTTGGCGCTGCTTTTTGCCGTGTTCCAAAGCAACCCGGCACCAATTTGTATCCTTGATGAGGTGGACGCCCCACTGGATGACGCAAACGTTGACCGATTCTGCGCGCTGTTAGCCGAAATGGCGAAAACCGGGCAAACACGCTTCCTAATTATCACTCACCATCGCATGACTATGGCCCGTATGGATCGGCTGTACGGCGTCACCATGATTGAACAAGGTGTATCACAACTGGTTTCCGTTGATCTGAAAATGGCGGAAACCTTACGTGAGGATCCGGTATCTGAATGATTTTGCACTGGAAAATAAGTTCATAAAACAGCCCATTCGGGCAGTTTTTCCGGCTTGACAGTATCCGGGCCAAACACTATGGTTCGAGCGCTTTCATGGCGGTTTACCGCCGATTTAGGGGGATATGACGGTTTCGTACATGTGACCGCCAGTACAGTGCCGATACCTGCCATACCAGGCATGTGGGATTGGGTCTGCGAGGGGGAAACGCATGACAGACTCGGAAGACGATCAGCTCTCTCAAAAACTGAAAGACCTTGCCAAACGTACGCAATCCATTCGTACCGAGGCAGGGCTGGATAATGGTACCGCCCCTAAACACAGTGCAGGGGCAGTAAAAAAATCCAGCATAGGAGGCCGAGTCGCGATGGAACTCGTCGTTGGCACTGCCGTTGGTGGTGGGCTCGGATATGTGTTTGATGTTTGGCTTGAGACTGCGCCGTGGTGCATGGTCGGAGGCCTTGGTTTTGGTTTTGCCGGTAGCATTATGACCATTTATCGAATGGTCAAAGGCTACGATGAAACCGTGGGACTTGGACGCGCCATTGAGCGTGGATCACGTTCTGACCATAAAGAAAAATAAGACCCTAAAAGCGGAAATTATCCGTAATTAAGGGATGTGTTGGGGTTGCGTAAGTGGTTGGTCGTCAGTACGGTCACCCGGACGTGGCATATTCTTAGAAAAGAGGATCCGATGGCGAATCCAGTCGAGCAGTTTACGATTAAGCCTATTGTTCCGATTCAGGTTGGCGGACTTGATCTGTCTTTCACCAATTCATCCCTGTATATGGTGCTGGCTGTCATTGTCTCCACTGTGCTGTTGACATCTGCAATGAAAAAACGGGCTTTGATTCCGGGACGCATGCAGTCCATTGCAGAAATCCTTTTTGAATTCGTTGCATCGATTGTCCGGGACAATGCTGGCGCAGGTAGCCAGAAGTATTTCCCCCTGGTTTTCTCCGTATTTATGTTTGTACTTTTTGGTAACGTTCTGGGTCTGACCCCGTACAGCTTTACCTATACCTCACACATTATTGTGACCTTTGGATTGGCAGCCGCCTTATTTGTTGGCATCACCATCATTGGCTTCATGCGGCATGGCACTGGTTACCTGCGGATGTTCTTCCCTCATGGTGCACCACTCGCTTCGGCTCCAATTCTGGTTGTTATTGAATTGTTTTCGTATATGTCCCGTCCGTTCAGCCTCGCCGTTCGTTTGTCTGCCAACATGACCGTGGGACACATCATGCTAAAGGTTCTGGCCGGCTTCATTGTTAGCCTTGGGATCTTTGGTTTCGTACCGTTTGCCGGCGCTGTCTGTGCAATGGTTCTCGAGTTCGGTATTGCATGTTTGCAAGCCTACATCTTCACTGTGCTGAGCTGCATCTATCTGCACGATGCATTGCATATGCACTAAACAGTTGCCTAAGCGGGCGGGCAACACTGCCCACCCCGCAAGGTAAATCAGTTTTCTTGTCTATTAGAAAAAGGAACAGGACACATGGAAGCGGAAGCAGCAAAATACATTGCCGCAGGTATGGTTAACGTTGGTCTTCTTGCCGCGGCATTCGGTGTAAGTAAAATCTGGAGCACCCTGATCAGCACCGTTGGTCGTAACCCGGCAGCAAAAGGTGACGTCGAGCTTTATGCATGGGTTGGCTTTGCCGTGACCGAAGCTATCGGTCTGTTTGCGCTGGTTATCTCCCTCATCACGCTGTTTTCCTAAGTTTTCCGAGATATTCTGCCCCGTTGCCGTTTTACCGGTCACACGGGGCAGAAACTCGGTGCTTATGTCTCGCGTTTTGCAGGGCTGAACGAATTAGCGCCGCATAGGTCAGTTTCCATCGGAAGCACAGTGCCTATGTAAATTTTGAATTCTGGCTCGGGAGCAGATCTGCCCATGCCACATTTTGATACTTCGTCGTTTGCTTCCCAGTTATTCTGGTTAGCTGCCTGCTTTGTTACTCTTTATTTGCTGATGTCCAAGGTCGCGTTGCCGCGCATCGGGGATATCCTGGAAGAACGCCAAAAACGAATCTCTGATGATTTGGATATGGCGGAGCGTTTAAAGGGTGAAACCGAAGCGGCAATCGCCGTGTATGAAAAAGCTTTGGCTGATGCTCGTGCAACAGCACAGGCAGAAATTGCCAAAGTCATGGAAGCAAACGCCGCTGAGGCCGCCAAACGTCATGCGGAAATGGAAGCCGCACTTTCTGCAAAAATTGCTGAGAGTGAAGAGCGTATTCATAATGCACGGCATCAGGCAATGTCTCAGGTCAACGAAATTGCCGTGGATGTTGCCACTGCTATCGTAAACCGCATTGCCAACTTGGACGCGGATACTGATACCGTGGCTCCGTTGGTTGAAACTGTAGCGAAGGAGCATGGACTATGATCAGCGATCTGTTGATTTCATCCGCCCATGCTGCTGGCAACGCTGCTGAAGCCGGACATGCAAGTGTTCCTTTTTACGAGGATCCGACATTCTATGTAGGCTTGGCTTTCGTTGCCTTCGTTCTTATCATGATCAAAGCTGGGCATCAGAAACTGTGCGCCATGCTTGATGGTCGTGCAGAAACAGTTCGCCAGCGGTTGGAAAACGCCCGACAAATTCGCGAAGAAGCTCAAGCGTTGTTGGCTGACTACCAACGCAAACAACGCGACGCAATGCAAGAATCCCAAGACATTATCGCCCGTGCAAAAAATGAAGCTGAAAAGCTGAAAGCTCAGGCTGCTAAGGACTTGGATGAACGCATTAGCGCAGCTGAGCGTCAAGCTATGGCCCGTATTGCCGCAGCTGAAGAACAAGCAAAACGTGAAGTTCAGCACCTTGCCATCGACATTGCAGTTTCGGCTGCAAGTAAAGTTATGGAAGAAAAGCTGAGCGCACAAAAAGCCAATTCTTTGGTCAATGCAGCAATCAAGGAACTGCCGGGAAAATTCCATTAAGGGTTTCCTTGGCCTCGTCAAAAGCCGCCCAACGGGCGGCTTTTTTTGTGCCAAAACCAGCAAATGACGCGCGCGCCCTACCCTGTAAATCCCTATGCACAGTTTTCAAGATAATTGATGAGCGGTTGCCATTCCTTTCGGTAGGTTTCAAGGCGCGCTGACATCACATCAAACAGGGATGCCCCCTCTAACGCAAAATTTACATAATTCTGCGTGTCGCGCAAACGCGCCATCACCGGATATGGCAGACCATTCAAGAATGCTTCAAGATGTTCGTTGGAACGTGATCGGGGGTTAATACGGTTAGCAACCAAACAGATGTCCCGTTTACCCTTACGGACACTCTTCATGGTTTCCAAATGCTTTAACAATCGTCGGGTGCCATCCTCATCAAAAACAGAGGGTAAAACCGGAATCACCAGAACGTTCGCACGATCAACAATGTCAGCAACGGCACTGCGGCGCATGGCGGCCGGAACATCCACCACCAATCGGTCAAGCATCTTAGGATAGCTGGATTTTTCAAGATCTACGGATACAATCGAAGCAAAATGATCAGGGCGTCGCTGCAACCAAGCGCTTGAGGATCTCTGACGATCCAAATCGGCAAGCCCTGTTTTGTAGTTACGGTTTGCGAAATGGGCTGCGAGGTGGGTTGCAATCGTTGATTTGCCGGTTCCACCCTTTGTGTTCACAACCGCAACAATCATCATCAAACTCTCCCCTCATTCTGATAATTTATTGTTAAAAATCCTATGTAGTCGTGGTGTTGATAGCAAGGCTAAATCACAAAGTGATAATTACCGTTTTAAGAATGCAGCAAAAAGGCGTCATCCACTGTCCAGTCGACGGTAAATGACGCCTTTGATTATTTTGTTTGTCGCGATGAAATCTTAATCGCGCGCATGACCAACTGATTTTAATGCCAAACCAAACAACACAGCCCCAACAGCCATTAGAACGCCAAAATGCGCCCATACAATTGGCTGATCAAATGCCGCTGCCCGAATGGCCTGCGCCGCATGCGTCAACGGTAATACATGCAGGACATACTGTGCCCATTCCGGCAACCGGTCCAACGGGAAGAATGTCCCACCAAGAAAAGCCATTGGTGTGATGATGAAGGAATTCAGAAGCGCCTGATCGCCATGACCACGTACCAGCATTGCCAAACACACGGCTAATGATGAAAACGCAAATGCATTCAGGAATGCAGCCAACCAGAACGCGGGACTAAGGGACAAAGACACCCCGGCGGCATACCCAATGCCAAGCAAGACACAAATGCCAATAAACGCCCGTGTCACCCCGGACATGACCTCCCCCAACACATAGGCCGTATTGGTAATTGGGGCCGATTGAAATTCTTCAAAAATATGCAGATAAAACCTGGCAATATTTATTTCGGTCGCGGTGCCATAGCTTTGGATCATCGTATTCATGGCAATCAGGCCCGGCAGCAGGAACTCAAGATAAGTTCGATCCTGTATCTGCATATCTGCACCAACCGCCGTACCAAAGGCGACAATATACAAAATTGGGGCAACTGCCATCCCCACCACGTACCGTTTGAAGCGACGGCGTAAAATCATCATTTCCCGAAGGTAAACAGCGCTGAAACCTTGCAACAACATTGAAATCAATCCTCTGAGATTTTTTGCCCGGTCAACTTAAGGAATGCATCCTCCAGATTGACTCGACGTAACGTGTGGCAGGCATGGTCAGCGACAATTGCCTTTTGAGCGTCTTCACGGCTTGGGAAATACTCCGTACGCATCCCGTCTTCACTCAGGCAGTCATAGGCCCAAGCCCCAACCTGCTGGATCAAGGATTGTGGTTTATCCAACGCGCGAATTTTTCCTTCATCCAAAAATGCCACACGATCTGCCAGAAATTCGGCTTCCTCGATATAGTGCGTGGTCAGAAACACGGTGGTGCCGTCATTTTGGATTTTTTTGATTAACCCCCAGATTTTTCGACGAATTTCCGCATCAAGACCCACCGTAGGCTCATCCAAAAACAAGATTTTCGGATGATGCATCAATGCCCGGGCAATCATCAGGCGGCGCTTCATCCCCCCAGACAGAGAATTCACCGAATTATCCATGCGTTCGCCAAGCCCAACATAATCCAGAAGGTCTTGCGTTCTGGCCTTACGATCCACCGCTGACATTCGGAACAGTCGCCCATGAATATCCATGTTCTGCGCCAGCGTCAGATCGTTATCGAGGTTAATGTGCTGCATAACCACACCGCACTGACGCTTTGCCGCCAGAGGATCATGCACGATATCGGCACCACCAAGCCGGACACTGCCGCCACTCAATCGGGTTAAGCCTGTCAAAATTCTGATGGTCGTTGATTTCCCGGCCCCATTCGGACCCAAATAGGCAAACAGCTCGCCCGCAGGAACATGCAGGGACACTCCATCCAACGCTACAAATTTTCCATAGCGTTTCTGTAAATTATCAATGGTAATCATTGGGGGATTCTTTTTTGGCAAATCAATTAGGTGCGGCGGAACACCGCACTTACGGATGGGTTACTATATCACAATAATCCCTATGCAAAGGAAAAATTCGAATATAGCAACCATCTGCACAAAAAAGAGGGGGCCGCCCCCTGAGGGAAGGGGACGGCAGGCGAAGCCACTGTGTGTGTGAGGGGGGGGACGGCTTCGCCCATTTCAAAAATTCTGTTTTTAACAGTCAAGGCTGCACCATGACTGCGGACTCTGTTTGGCAAGTTGGGCCGGAAGTTCAGAGCCTCTCCCGAGCACTCCTGAGATCTTCCGCCCGGCATTGCCTCAAACGCTCGCCGCGTTGACAAGCATTAACCTACTGAGAATTTGTCGCACAGATATCCCACGCCCTGTATCAAAATGTATCAAAGGGTATGAAAACGTGGTTACGGAATCTTGGCAATTTGCCCTTCTGATCATCAATCGTAATAACCGATCAAATTAATCGGTTATTTCCGTTTTTCATGTGGGCGCATTTACGGCATAGTCATAGTCAAGAAAGGCGTTCAGTCAGATCCCAACCCCCAAGTAATATCCCTATGAACGCCGATCGATTAGAGTTTGTTCTGTCAGGTTTCCCCCAAGCCTTGCAGAACAGTCGCCGGACCAAGGATTTCAAGCAACCTTGGCTGCAACAAAGGCTCCTCCCCCTCAAGGCCTTGTTGTTATCCGGCATCCCCAGAAAGGCGTCCTTCCCCCCAAGGACGCCTTTCTTAATGCGCGCAAATACCCCACAAAACGTTCGGGTTATCCAAAAAAGAATGGAGCCAAAACGTCTCCGCTTCAGGCTCCACTAAGGTCGTATCACAATGGATGACGGATATAGGAAGCTGGCGACGGTATCGCCAGCCTTTCCGTAATATTTTTCTTCGGGGGCTTTGTCAGTCTTGATTAGCAACGGCAGAGATTGCCTGCTCCGCAACTCGACCTGATAACTCCTGCAGATGATCAAACTGCCATTCAAATGACCCCACACCCATTGTGATGGAACGGAGTTCAACAATAAGGTCTGATACCTCCATTTGCGGCACCTCAGCCTTGATGACATCCCATCCACGCCAGCCAGTGCGTTCTTCAAAACCAAGAATTTGTGCGCGGCGTTGTGAAAGTGCCCGTTGGGCTTTGGATGTCCATGCGGACGGAACCGAAACCGTAACCTGCAGGATCGGTTCCAGCAGTACTGGTTTGCATTTTTGCAAAGCCGCACGCATGCCAATCCCCGCGGCGGTTTTAAAGGCCTGTTCTGAACTATCAACGGTGTGATAGGACCCATCAATCAAAGTCACCCCTACATCAACCACCGGGAAACCGAGCGGCCCCTTACCCAAGCTATCTTTCACGCCGACTTCCACCGCCGGGATATACTGCTTCGGCACCACGCCACCGACAATCCGGTCCGAGAATGCGAAACCATCGCCACGGGACAGTGGACGCACTTCAAGCACCACGTCACCAAACTGTCCATGCCCCCCGGTCTGACGTTTGTGTTTGCCGCGTTCTGTGACGCTGATACTGATGGTTTCCTTAAACGGCACTGTTGGCGGAATCGCCTTCACCGCGACATTGTAAACACTTTCCAATCGCTGAATTGCAACATTAAGGTGCAGTTCCCCCTGCCCTCGCAACAGCAACTCCCCCGTATCCGGGTCATGCCCATAGCTAAGCGAAATATCGTCTTCACATAGCTTGGCCAAGGCTGTTGTTAACTTAACGTCGTCGCCAGCTTTAGTCGTTGCTAACTTAAATGCGAACATAGACTGCGGAACTGCGGGCCAAATCTCTGCCGGGATCACAGCCGTTTCTGTCAGCCCGTCACCGGGACGTGTATTTTCCAACCGGCCCAAGGCAACAATTGCACCTTGCTCTGCCCCATTGATCTTTTGGGTATCGCCACCGGATAGGCTATACAAGCCACCGATTTTTTGTTCCGCCAAAATGTCACCGTCTGCGACTTTACCTGCCCAGACCCGAGCCCATGACAAACGCCCGGTATGGGCTGCATGTTGAATTTTAAACACCTGAATCGGTGCGTTTGGAATAATATCCTGTCGCTGTTGGCGTGTGACCTCCGGCAGCGGAGCATCATGGCGCAGGGCTTTCCACAGCCGCGTTACACCGTGGTCGCGCTCCCCTTCCCCGAATAGGACCGGAACCACCAGGTTATCCACCATGTCCCGCTTCAAAGAGGTATAGACTTCTTCCTTTGCCGGAACTGCATCATTCAGCAGCTCTTCCATCAAGCGGTCATCAAAGTCTGCCAAGCCTTCCAACAATTCTTGCCGCGCGAACTCTTCATCATCCGAGATTGAGGACGGCATCTGTATCAGCGACGACGGCTTGCCCTCTTCATACTGGTAAGCGCGTTCGCTAATTAAATCCACATAACCGGTAATGGTTTCGCCTTCGATGATCGGCAATTGTCGCAAGGCCAACGGGCGACCGGATACGTCTTGTAATGATTGGAATATCTCGGTTAAGGAGCCTTTTGCGTGCTCCATGCGGTTAATAAAAATCAGATGAGGAATATTGTAATCGTCAAGGAACTTCAGAAACGGGGCGACCATAACAGCACGAGACGGATCCGGGTCACAGACCACAACCGCAATATCCGCCATCATCAGGCTATGACGTGTGTCCTGCAAAAATTCTACGGAACCGGGGCAATCCAGAAGCGTCCAATGGTCATCCAGAAACGTGGTAGACGCCGCAACCGTTTCGATACTCATTTCCCGATCTTTAGCTTCCGCAGACGCATCACCGACCCGGTTACGATCCGCTGCCGTTCCCTTGCGTGTAATTGCCCCAGTGATGGACAACATACTTTCCATAAGGCTGGTCTTACCGCTGGTATACGGTCCAACAATTGCCGCCACCCGTGTGGTGGGGATGGTGCTTACAGTGTCACGCATTTCGTTCCCTCCCTTGTCAAGGGTTGGGCCGAACAGCCTGACGTCTGTTTTGCGCACCCATAAGGCACGCATCAGCGCGCCCTATATCAGGCACAAAGTCTTAAACCATTTCTGCGAATACCTGCTGATAGTTTTACGCACAAACGCTCCCCCGACCTTGCCCCGGCCATTCGGCCAAGTGGTCCCCATCTGCAGGAGGCGCTTTGCGCACCCCGGCGCGGGGCTTTGCAATGCAAATATGCTCACAGGATTAAGTCAGTTTGGCAACAAAAAAGCCACTCACGAACTACACCCTTTGGAAAGTAGATATCGGGCCAACGGGCTTCCCTGTGACATCAAAAGCCATGGCAACCCGTTTTATCTGAAGAGTAGCAGTGTCCGTATCCGCAAATTCTTCCGTTGATAGAGCCATTAGGCGATAGCCATCAATGCCAGCCGTGATCAAAACTTTATCAGCATGACGCTCAATACCATGGATGCAAACAGTTCCACTGCTGTTGCTTTGAGTATCAAATTCTAAGTCTTCTGGATGCAAACCCAGCATGACCTGACCATGAGGTGCGGCAAAATCACATGGAATTAATCGGTCACCTGTTGGCATATGCAAGCACTGCCCATCCCACTCGGCAGGAAGAAGTGACATTGGAGGCGAACCAATAAATCCGGCGACGAACTCTGTTTGCGGGAAATGCTGTAAATCCTTATATGCACCAACTTGTTGCACTTTGCCTTGATGCATAACAGCAACGCGGTCAGCAATTGCAGCAGCGTCAGTCTGATCATGAGTAACCATCAGAACAGCAATCCCCAAATGTTTCTGAATACGGCGAAGCTCACTACGCAGTGACAAACGTAAATTGTAATCCAAGCTTGAAAACGGTTCGTCCAACAGAAGCACACCGGGTTGACGTGCCAACGCCTTACCCAAGGCTACGCGCTGACGCTGCCCACCAGACAACGCATGGGGCCGTCGCTGCATTTCAGCCTCAGACAAATGCAAAAGTTCACGTACACTATTGAGGCGTCGAGATTGCTCCTCTACCGCAACCTTTCGCATGCGCAGCGGATAGAGAATATTCTCCATTGCTGTCATTTGTGGATACAATGAATAATTCTGAAACACGAGCGCGCAGTCTCGGTCGTGCGGGCGCAATTGCTGCAACGGTTGCCCGCGGAGCGTGACATGACCATGATCTGGTTGCTCAAGCCCTGCGGCAAGCCGCAAGGCTGTGGATTTGCCGCAACCAGATGCCCCTAAAAGCACGAGTAATTCTTTATCGCCAACGTCTAATGCAAAGTCTTTGAGGGCTTCGACCTGACCAAACCGCTTTGTGACATTCTCAAATTTTAGAATTGCCATCGTGCAAATCCTTATAACGCTACAACCGCGTTGTCATGCACTTCAGCACGATCAATCACATAGCGATGGGCAAAAAATAATAACAACACGGACGGCAGTGTCAAAATGACACCCCCAGCCATCACCAAAGACCATTGCGCCTGATGTAAATCCCTGAACGTCATCAAACCAATTGGGGCCGTTAACATGTCTGGCGATGACGCCATCAAAAGTGGCCAAGTAAAGCTTTGCCATGAACCATGAAAAGCCAAGAACGCAACAACCGCCAAAGGCGCTTTGATCGATGGCAGACAAGCATCTCGAAATGCTAGCCTTTGTGATCCTGTATCCAACAACGCCATTTCAAACAAATTCTGCGGCAATTGACGAATAGCCGCTGCAAGTAAAAACGCAGCCGTTGCCGAAAAACATCCTGGCACAATCAAGGCAAAAAATGAGTCCAACCCGATAATTCCGCCAACATTGACCTGTTGACCAAACACGTCCCAAATGCGCGGTTCAGTCCAGAATTCTGAAGCCGGAAATGCATACGGCATGAAGACAGTCACAAGAAACCGGGGCAGAACAAGAAATGTGCCAGGAATAAGCCATGCCATGTATAACAGCACAAATAAAAGCCGACCAATGCGCCCGCCGACAATGATCATAGTATAAGCCGCCATAGCTGCAAGAAGAGTCTCCAGAACGCTATGCATCACCGCTATGACAAAACTGTTCATCAAATAACGCAAAAGCGGAATACGCTGAAAGACCTCAACGTAGTTTTCCCATGCCCATCGTTCCGGTAGCAACGACCACATTTCATTAGATAAAAATAAATCTTTGTTGTCGGTTAACGACGAAATCAGCATCCAAATAAAGGGAGCCGAAAACACAACCAGCAGCATAACGACAATGCATGTTGAGCCTATCCACTTCCGTATCATGACGCTGCACTCCGAAACGTTTTTGTCAGCAAAACACGCAGAATAATCAACGGCACAGCGGCCAGCATCATGGTCACACCAATTGCTGCCGCATATCCTGCATGACGCATCTGAAATGCCGTTTCAAAGGCATAGAATGATAGTGTGGTTGTGGCATGCAAAGGACCGCCACCCGTCATGGCATAGGCAATCTCAAAACCTCCATACAGCGCCCCCAAGTACCCAAGTGCCAAGCTGAACCAAATTACGCGCCGGGTCCAAGGCCAGTAGACAACAGCAAACTTCTGCAGCCCGGAGGCTCCGTCCAGATAGGACATTTCGTGGACTTGTTTGGGAATTTGTCGAAATGCTGCAAGGAAAAACAGCATGGAGAAACCGCCGATACCTTCCCACAGCATAACAATCATCAGCGCAGGCTTTGCCCATGTGGGGTCTTCCAGCCACATCGGAAATTCAACCCCAAAGGCTGCACCCAAACGAGCAATCAAGCCAACGTCAGCCTGATAAATCCAACGCCATAATATGAAGATCGCAATAGGATTAACGAGCGTTGGCAGAAAGGCTGCCAGCCGTAAACTTTGATTACGCAAGCTACGCCCAGATAGAAGCATGGCAAGGCAATAGCTAAATAGTATTTTTACGGGAACGAGCAATGCAAAGAAGAACGTGTTAATTATAGCCTTCTGGAACAGTGTATCTTGAAACAAATAGCGGTAATTTGAGAAGCCAACCCATTCAGGATGAGCAACCAACTCCCAACGATACAAACTAAGGCCGACGCCGATAATCGCCGGCAGCAACGTAAATACAGCAACACCCGCAATCATGGGCAAAGCCAGAAAAACAAAATCAAGGGACCGCATTTTCACTGTCTGTCCCCTAACCGCAATATGGTCATAATTTTCTGCGCAGCCTGCTCATCATTCAGTTCGCCCATTCGATGAGCCTCAAAAATGTCTTTCAGGCGCGCTTCAATTTTCACAGCATCAAGGCCAATACCATAATCGGCAGTTCGGCCTGTTTGTAATGTGTGCTCTATGCTTTTGACGATTGACGGAACCGGAACATCCATACGGGATGGAAATAAGATACCAGAAGCCACATGCGCGACTTCAGCCTCGTAACTTCCTAAATATGCCACAAACCGTTTCGCATCATCAGGATGCTTTGTACCGCGATACACTCCAAAGGAATTGCCACCCAAAAGAGTCACAGGTCCTATTGTTCCCGATGGAATAGTCCGCACGCGCCACGGAATACGGTCTTGTTGAGATATGCTCCACAGCTTCCAACTGCCAGACCAATAAAAGGCAGCCCGCCCTTGTAGGAACAAACTTCCTAACACACCTTGACTACTCCCCGAAGACGGTACATTGCGACGATCCGCTGGAGATGGCACAAGGTTTGGCATTGAACGCCATTCACGCATTTGCCTTAACGCCGCTTTAACGTGAGAAAAACTATCAGGATGCCCACGAAGATTACCCCCATTGGCAAATACCAAGGTTTGGAACCAAATCAAGTCTGAATGAATTTCAACACCAAACACTTTCCGCGCAGACGTGTTCTGATGGATTACAGACATTGCAACTGTACGCAAATCATCCCAGTCACGAATTTTCTTGGCTGTTTCGGGGGAAACCAAATCAGAATTATAGTAAAGCACATAGGGATATGCGACCTGAGGCTCCGCCATACGAACCTTATCGGTTTCGCGATACCCATAGCTCTTCAAACCGGGCCAATGCGGCCAGTATTCAACATCAGGCAGGGGAAGCAACAAGTCATCCTGGGCAAAACTTTGAAAAGCCCCTGGATGGAAGAAAGTCAGGATATCAGGACAGCGTCCAAAGTGGCATTGCAACTGCAATTTCCAAGGCGTGGAAATGGGCAAGATACGAATACGAACGCCGGGGTTCTGACGCTCAAAATTTTGCACAGCCAAAGAACGGGTGGGATGGGCATTTGTCGCCCAAACAAGGTCCACTGGTTGCCGTGCAGCAACTAACGGAGAATAGAAGGAAACAGCCAGCAGGACCATTACCCACAAATGCCGTTTCCAACTCATATGATTATATCCACGCAATCTTAGAAAGATGCACGAAGGATTAATGCAAAGGACCTCGGGTCACCTGCACAACCTGCATCATTCGATGAGAAATCGTCAGCAATGTAAAATTCGTCAAATATATTATTGGCGACGAATTGTGCTGTAAGGTTCTCATATTTGTAAGATACGGAAGTATTAACCACCCAATACGGGTCAAGGGAGTGCAACTTGGATTTATCCGTTAGGTTATCCCGCAGATTACGTTCCCCCGTGTAATTGGCGGTCATATTAAACGTAAAATCGTCCCAACGGTAAGTCCCACCAAAGCCAAACATATGCTCAGGCGTCATGCGCACACGGTTACCTGAGTAATCCTGAGACCCACTACCATTGGTAAAATTGCGATAGAACGCATCCTGATAAGCATAATGTGCATAGACGTCAAAGTCCGGGGTCACAGCGTATTGCACTTCACCCTCGACGCCTTCGACTTGCGTCTTTGCATTGGTGAACAGGAAATCATTCGGAGATGTACGGTAGCTTCTCGGTCCAAATTTATTGGTACGATAGATACTGAACTGACCGTAAAGGTCACCCCCCAGTGCCGTACCTTTAATACCAATTTCTTTAGCCCTTGTGACTTCCGGCTCAACCAATTGCGCCAACGTCACACCACCACTGGTGCTCAACTTGGGCAACTGGCTTTGAAAGCCTTCCGTGTAGCTAACGAATGCCATCAAACTGGTATCGTCGGTATTATAGAAACGCCAATCTGCCGCAACGCGCGGGCTTACCCGGCTCTCAGTTTGACTTGCGTCGATAGATTTATTGGATTGGCTCAGGTCAGTTTTGATTTGGTCAAACCGCGCACCTGCCTGAAAGCCAAATGGGCCGACTTCAACACGGTCTTGCAGGTAAACACTCATAGTTTCTTCTGTGGTATCAATAACATATTGGCCCGTTTTGATACCAGTTGCCGGATTACCGTTACTGGGGGTTGACCAGTCAGGAGGACCGAATGATGGTGCGCCAGTCAATGACGGCTTGGTATTTTCAAAATCGCCATACTCGTAATATAGGCCACCAACCATAGTATTATGGAAATTATTAAACTCACGATCCCAAGTGACGTGCAAATCGTTCATAATACCTTGTTCTTGAATGTCACTCTGCCAGAACCCTTTACTCCTAGACGTTGGAGTAATGGTATTGCCGCCCGTTTCAAAATGATCATATTTCACAAGGGTCAGTGCGTTTTCCACTGTTAGGTCTGATCGCAATTTCACCTTTGGTGACAGAGTCAGCGCATTGTAAACACCATGAAACTTTGCACCATCAATGGCAAAGTTATCCGTGATATCTACGCCTGCCATTGGTTGACCATTGACCAAAGGAATGGTCGAACCGCGGCTTGCATCGACATAAGAATGCAAGTACTGACCATCCAGCGTAAACATTTCGTTGAAATCCTGATGGATTTGAATCAACGCATTCGCCGTCTGTTTCCCTGTATCGTCTTGAAAACCATCAGTCGTGCCACGATCCATACTGACGAGTGCATAACCGTTTTCCCACGGCAGCAGGCCTCGGGCACTCCCCTCATATGTGTTAAAGCTTCCTGCAGATAATGCTACATCCAAAGACTGTTCATCAGTCTTGGCTGGGGTTGTAAAGATACTCAAAGTACCACCAACAGCACCGCGCCCCCAAATTGCAGAACCGGGACCTTTCACAAATTCGATCCGTTCCACAATATTTAAAGGCAGCATTGTTAAGTCCGCTGAGCCATCTACATGTCGGAATGGAATCCCGTTAATCAAAACGGTCAGATCCTTGGTATCACGAAAACCGCGAACAGAGATGTGTGGAAAGGCATTGCCTTGTGTCCCAATTTGCAAACCGGGAACAGCACGTAGGGCTTCCAATAATGTCCGCGCCCCCATCTCTTCGATGTCTTTACGCGTCACCGTTGTTGTATTGGCCGCAACCTCCATAACATTTTGTTCATAACGGCTTACAGACACAACAACATCATCAAGTTCTACCGTGTCCTTTGCAGCAGAAGCAGTTGCAACCCCCAATGAAACATACGAAATCGTTGCCATCAGCAAAGAATGACGCATAACCTTATTTGTAATAACTCGCATTATCCCCTCGCAAGTTGAAGTCCGCACTGCAACCTACCCCCCCTCGCTAAGTGCTATTTGTAGCGAGAAAAAAACAACCGATATGCATGCAGTATGCAAGCATATCGGCCTCATCTAAGCTGTAAGCGAACCAAAAATTGTTTTTACCTTGGCAAAGCAACCAAGCATTTTTACACACCAACGCCTACGTCTCTTTCCATACCCCCGCATGCAAAGATACTCGTTTGTTGCATTATTATATAACAATTCATCAATGGTCAAGTTACAGCGTTACAATCCAATCAGGCAGCGCCAAACACGTAAAACACGGGGAAAATTAGCTGTAAAATCAAAAAGATCGCCGCACAATGAGACGATAGACATCCACAATGGCATAAACAAGGTGGCTACAAAATTGGCTACACGCGTGGCGGATTAGGCAAAAGAAATGCGCCCCGAAAGGACGCTAAATCTTAAATTATGGCGGAGGGAGGGGGACTCGAACCCCCGCACGAGTATAACCCCGTGACGGATTAGCAATCCGCTGCATTACCGCTCTGCCATCCCTCCATATCGACAGCAGACAGGAAGAACAACTCCCTGAGAGCCAGAATGTCTATCCGAACCCGCTTCCCACGTCAATACATCACCGACGAAAAAGATGCTGGTTTTTCAAAATTCAGCAATAAATCCGCTGCATGATGGTATTGCAACGATCACGCTGCAACTTCTGCCATGTGCAAATGCGATTTCAATACCTTGGCAAGTAACAACAGCTCATCATGACGAGGGGAAGCCTCCCGCCAGACGAGGGCAATTCCGCGTGAGGGACGCGGCTTACAAAACGGCACAGCAACCACACCTGATTCAGCGTGAGTTTCCATTGCCACCGCCATTTCAGGGATCAGGGTCACCCCCAGACCATTGGCAACCATCTGCACCAGTGTGCTAAGGCTGGTCGCCTGTATGGCCTCGTTCGAGCGCAAGGCATGCCCGGCACAGGCACCAAGCGCATGATCACGCAGGCAATGCCCATCTTCCAGCATCAGAACCTCTTCGGTTTCCAATTGTTCCGGCTGCACCTGCCCTTGCTCCGCGAATGCATGTCCGATGGGGGCAGCAAGCATGAGGTAATCATCACCCAGCACCTCACAATGCAAATCACCAAGCGGATACGGTGTCGCAAGAATGGCACAGTCCAAGCGACCAGACTGCAAAGCCTCTACCAATCGGGCTGACTGATCCTCCCGCAAGTATAGTTTCAGGTCAGGATAGGCCTGACGCACATCCGGCAGAACCTTGGGCAGGAAATACGGACCAATGGTCGGTATCACGCCAAGTCGAACTCGCCCGGTTAAAGGATTTCTGTGACTTTCCGCGACATCTGCAATTTCCTCAGCATCACGAAGCAGTGTCCGGGCCCGTTCAACAATCTCCTCCCCCAAGGCTGTCAGCATCACCTGACGTCGGGTCCCGCGTTCGACCAACACGCAATCCAAAAGCCGTTCCAAATCCTGAATGCCCGAGCTTAGGGTAGACTGTGTCACAAAACAGGAGTCCGCAGCGCGGCCAAAATGGCGATGGTCGGCCACAGCCACAAGGTATTGCAACTGGCGGAGGGTCGGCATAATTTTCATCGTAAAATCCGATTGATTGCAGTGGATTAATCTATTTTACCATTAGACTTAAATTTTGTAAGGTCTTTTCAACGGCGCATCAGAACGCTATCTCATATTTACGTTTTCAAATGACCTTAACGGAGAGTGATTATGTCAAAAGCCATGTCCATTGATATCGGCATCTCGGAAGACGAGCGTAAAGCCATTGCAGAAGGTCTGAAACGCTTGCTTGCAGATACCTACACAATGTACGTGAAAACCCATAACTTCCACTGGAACGTTACGGGTCCAATGTTCAACACTCTGCACACCATGTTCGAGGAACACTACACCGAACTGGCCACCGCCGTTGACGAAATCGCTGAACGTATCCGCGCACTTGGTGTATTTGCACCGGGCAGCTTTGCCCAATTCAAAGAGTACGCAACGGTTCAGGAAGAAACAGGTGTACCGTCCGCAGAGGAAATGGTCGCAATTCTGGCTAAAGACAACGAAACCCTGTCTAAAGTTGCCCGCAGCATCATGCCGCTGGTTGGCAAAGCCGATGACGAACCTTCTGCCGACCTTCTGACCGGACGCATGCAAATTCATGAAAAAAATGCATGGATGCTGCGCAGCTTGATCAGTTAACAACAGCACTGCCTGTTGAATTCAAAAAAGCGGTGGAACCTTCCACCGCTTTTTTCATGGGTCTGCACATGAAAAAACCCGCCGCAAATGCGGCGGGTTTCTGGTCTGGCAGGAATATTTCCCAAGCGAATCTTATTCGCACAGGTCGATATTCACGTCCCAGTTTTTCACTTTCATGGTGCCGTTTTTCGCCAGGTTTAGCTGCATTTTCAGAGCTTTTTCCCAGATTTGCGGCTCGTGACCAACACCGGCAGCAATACATTCAGCTTCTGCCATTTTGTAGTAGTCCATCAGTTGGTCTTTATAGTCCGGGTGCGCACACTTGTTGATGATTTCTTGTGCACGGTCACGCGGGCACAGGCCACGCAGATCGGCCAGACCTTGTTCGGTCACGACAACGTCGAGATCGTGTTCGGTGTGGTCGATGTGTTGTGCGTGCGGCACGACACAGCTGATACCGGTCGGGTCCGTTTTGGACGGACGAGAAGACGGGGTGTGCATGATTTTCAAGAAACCAGAACGCAGGAAGTCACCAGAACCACCAATACCGTTCACGATACGAGTACCGTTGATCAGGGTGGAGTTAGCGTGACCGTACATGTCGATTTCCACCGGAGTGTTCATCGCGATGACGCCCAAACGACGTGCAACTTCCGGGTTGTTGGAAATTGCCAACGGACGCAGAACGATTTTGTCTTGGTAGAATTCACGTTTTTCCAAGAAGCGCGGCATACCTTGGTCTGCAGACAGAGACAAGGAGCAAGCAGATGCGCGATCCAGACGACCGGAGTCGAACAGGTCAAGCATACCGTCTTGCAGCACTTCGGTGAAGACGCTCAGGTTGTAGAACGGACCATTTGCCAAGCCACCGACAACTGCGTTTGCGATACCGCCAACGCCGGATTGCAACGGCAACAGGTTTTCCGGCAGACGACCAGCTTTCACTTCGTTAGCGAAGAAGTCGAGCAGGTGGTTAGCAATTGCGACGGAGGTGTCGTCAGCGCCAGCCAATGCACGGCCTTTGTCAGCTTCTGTACCTTCAACGATTGCGATGATTTTGCTCGGATCGCACGGAACGTAGGTCAGACCAACGCGGCTGTCTGCTTCGGTGATGCCAATAACTTCGCGGTGCGGCGGAGCTTTTTGGACGATCATGTCGTGCATGCCTTCGAAGGACGGCATTGCGGTGTTCACTTCGAGGATGACTTTGTCACAGACTTCCAGAATTTCCGGAATCACGCCACCGGAGGTGGTCGGAACCAAGCCACCATCTTCGGTCACTGCGGAGACCTCGATGATTGCGATGTCCATTTTACCGGACTCGGTGTCTTTGGTGTAGAAGCCATAAGCCAGATCTTGCGCGAACAAGGACAAGTGCTTGTCGCCCATGCGGATCTTACCGGTGTTGATGCCTTTGGCAATGTCTTTACCGGTTTGGTACGGCCAACGACGGTCGATCATGTCCAGTTGTGCCCAACGGTTTTCCACCGGGTCAGCAGACGCGCCAACGAACAGGCTAAATTTCAGTTGGCCTTGCAGGTTGTTTTTTTCAACGTGATCAGCCAAAGCAGCCGGAACAACTTTTGCACTGCCGGACGGGGTGAAGCCAGACCAGCCAACGTGCATGCCGTTTTTGAAAAACGGAACAGCTTCCTCAACCGGAATAACCTTGCTCAAAAGGGCTTTACACCGGACGCGATCTTCCAATGTTCCATACTTACCCATTGTGACAATCTCCTGTTAGATTTGTTGTAAAGACTTTATCAATGAAACCGTAATGCGACCGCACCGCGCAGGGAGCATACCTGCCGTACAGTTTGTTCAGTTCATGCGGTTATAATTCTGTTTGCACGCTCCTGAGGCATTGCCATTTCACGACAAAGTTTTGGGTCATTGACTACGCCCGCTTCGGCAAAAGAAAAGGCGCGGCGCCCATTTGCGACCGCACCGGCTGAAACCATGGCGTAATATTCCGGCGCTGCAACAACCCCTTGCGCAGCGCAAGCTATTGAGTGGTGACAACCAACCATTGCCAGACCGGTTTCCCAGTTTGGCGTGGTCATCAACGAAAATTCGTGCCCGACGTGCCCCTTATGCAGCCACAAGGTTCTTCAAGCCCCCACTTTAGAATTTCCCAGAGATGCAACCTGCGCGCATGCAAAGACGTGCTCGCCCGACACTATTGCACCTCACCCCCAATCTTCCATCAGGTGGTAAACCACTTCAGAAAAGGTTGGCGACCCCAACGGGATTCGAACCCGTGTTGCCGGCGTGAAAGGCCGGTGTCCTAGGCCTCTAGACGATGGGGTCGGACGCATATTTCTTAGCCGAAGACCGACACACTGTTCAATCCTTTTCGGTAGGTTTTCGACATTTTCATGAAGGGCCTTGGCTTTGCTTGTGGCATCGGTCAAAAGTATCATATATCTAACAGTCAGCATTCAGTATTGTTTCAGGGACGCATTGCCATGTCGCATCCTCCGCTTTCGGTGGTCAAAGTTGCGGGAACCATTGACATTTTGATCCGGGATTCGCGTTCGGATGATGTCGAGGCCATACACCGAATCTATGCCTTTAGCGTTATGAACGGCACCGGGTCATTCGACGAAACCCCGCCAAGTTGCGAAGAAATGGCAATTAAGCGCGAAAACCTGACTGAAAAAGGCCTACCCTTTTTGGTAGCCGAGCACAGGGGCCAAGTCGTGGGCTTCGCATACGCCGGTCCGTTTCGTCCCCGCTCTGCCTATCGTTATACCTTGGAAGACTCTGTTTATGTGGGCCCGGATGTCAGAGGTCTCGGGGTCGGGCGCTCTTTGCTCTCGGCTCTGGTAACCCGATGTCGTGCACTTGGCTACCGCCAGTTGGTTGCCGTTATTGGCGATTCTGACAACCACGGCAGCATTAAGGCCCATGCCGCCGCCGGGTTTGAGCATATGGGGCAACTTGACAGTGTCGGCTTGAAATTCGGTAAGTGGCTGGACATTGTGTTTATGCAGTGTGTCCTGAACGATGAAGACTCGCCGAAACCACCCCATGATCAGGCTCATGCCCCGATCTAGGGTCAAACCCGAATAATGACACCAAGAAGAAACGGGCCATCTGGCCCGCTTTTTTATGACTAATCCGCATCCACAAATGCCGCGTCCTCGACAACGAACTGTACGCCACGCCGCCCGTTCCAATTATCCGCCCGCAAAGCCCCCAGCAGGTGCATTTGGCGATCACGGTGGTTAAGCAAGGCCCGCCCCAAGTCCGTTTCAACCGCACGAAAGGCAATCAGCTTCAGTCGTCCACCATTCGAGCCAAAAGCAAAAGCCCGAATATGATTGTTGCCAACCACATCTGCCCGCCCAATCCGCACCGATGGCACGGCAAAGCGCGGTTCATCATTCCCGGCACCAAACGGTTCCATCCGTGACAGGCTTTCCACCAAATCCGGCCCAGCGGCGTGAATATCGATTGCTCCGTCTACGGTGACAGGGACAATCGGCTTTTCCTGCCCGGCCTGCTGTTTGACATGATCACTCAGAAAGCTGCACAGCTTGCTAAGGTTCTCTCGCTCCACCGTAAACCCGGCAGCCATGGCATGACCGCCTCCTGTGACCAACACACCGGCTTCTCGGGCCGCAAGAATGGCTGCCCCCAAATTTACACCATCCACAGATCGACCAGAGCCCTTACCCTGCCCGCCCATAAATGTCACCGCACAGGACGGAATATTGAACCGCTCCTTCAGGCGAGATGCCACAAGACCGACAACACCGGGATGCCAGTTTTCTCCGGCTGCGACCAAAGCTCGACAATCCGGTGGCATAGTTTGTTCCACCTGTGCAATGGCTTCGCTCAGGGCGGTTGCCTCGATATCACGACGGGCCAGATTGTTCTGTTCCAGCTCTTCCGCCAGCATGGCGGCTTGATCCGGGTCATCACAACTGAGCAAACGGGCACCAAGGTCAGATTGCCCAACCCGTCCCCCGGCATTGATCCGCGGCCCCATGACAAAACCAATATGATACGTGCCGAGCGGCGGCTTAATCGCCGTAATATTGATCAAGGCAGCGAGGCCGGGATTACGGCCTTCTGCCAATATCTTAAGCCCCTGCGTGACGAATGCTCGGTTCACCCCCTTCAAGGGCACCACATCGCATACGGTGCCAAACGCGACCAAATCCAATAATTGCATCAAATTGGGTTCTGGTCGGTCACCGGAAAAATAACCTTTTGTGCGCAAGCTCCGATTAAGGCCAACCAGCAACAAAAACACCACACCGACCGCGGCAAGATAATCGACACCACTGGTGTCGTCTGTCCGCTTCGGATTAACCACGGCAACGGCCTCAGGCAGGGAGTCTTCCACCTGATGGTGGTCAAGGATCACCACATCCAGCCCCGCACGTCGTGCTGCGGATATAGCCGCAAATGACGTTACGCCACAGTCAACGGTGATCAACAGGTTGGCCCCACGGGCGCGCAGGGCTTCCACCGCCGGAGCATTCGGGCCATAGCCTTCGGTAATGCGATCAGGGATGTGGATATCCACGTCTTTTCCAACCTGACGCATATAGCGGATCAACAATGCCGTAGAGGTTGCCCCATCAACGTCATAATCACCGAAAACGGCAATCGCCTCATCGGACAAAATTGCCTGAACAATGCGCTCTACCGCCGCGTCCATATCCTGCAATGACGATGGGTTCGGCAACAGGTCACGTACGGTGGGGGCCAAATAGTCCTTTACATTTGCCTCGCCAATGCCACGAACCGCCATCGCCCGAGCCATGACCTCAGGCATTTCATGATGGCGCAACATGGACGACACAGTGTGCGTATCCGCCGAAGCCAACTGCCAGAAGCGCCCCCGTACCGAATGAGAAACACCAAGGAAACCTCGATCCGGCAAGGGCGATCGACTCGTCTGTGAGTCGCAAGCAACTTCTGGGTTACGCACTGACAAAAACTCCATGTGTCGTGGATTTACATAGCCTCAATACGAAGTGCGACAGGCTCTGCCAAGACACCGGGAATCGATTTGATCCGGTGCAATGCGCGCGAGAATGCCTCCTCAGTCGTTTCATGGATTGTCAGCACCACAGCCACGGGCTGATGATTGTCATGCCCATGCTGCATCACAGTCTCCATGGAGACGTTTTCCGCACCAAAAGCAGACGCAATAGCAGCAAAAATTCCCGGTTCATCCTCCACATTCAGGCGGACATAGTAAGACCCGACATGGCTGGAAAGTGGCGTGGATTTCAACGGCTGCATCAAGGCGGCAGAAACCCCAAACGGGGTTTTGCTGGCCCGGCCTGCTGCAATATCAATCAAATCCGCAACAACTGCCGAAGCCGTCGGACCTTCACCTGCCCCACGCCCGGTCAGCACTACCGTTCCGACTGCGTCGCCTTCGACCATAACCGCGTTGAATACGCCTTCGACAGCGGCGATACCGGAACCAACAGGAACAAGGCAAGGATGAACACGCTGCTCAACCGCACCGCCGCATTGGCGGGAAATCCCCAACAGCTTGATCTTATAACCAAGCTCTCCGGCATATTTGATATCCTCTGCCGTGACTTTGCGAATGCCTTCAACATGCACAGCGTCAAAGTCAATCTCCGTACCGAAAGCAATGGAGGTCAGCAGGCTTAATTTATGGGCGGCATCAATACCGTCCACATCAAAGGTTGGATCAGCTTCCGCATACCCCAAGGCCTGCGCATCCGCCAGCACGTCTTCGAAACTACGTCCCGTTTCCCGCATCGTGGTCAGGATGTAGTTACAGGTGCCGTTCAGAATCCCGACGACCCGATCAATCTTATTGGCCGCAAGCCCATCGCGCAGGCTTTTGATGATCGGGATTCCTCCGGCGACGGCGGCTTCATAGGCCAAAGCCACCCCAGACAACTCTGCCAACTTTGCCAGCTCCGCACCATGATGGGCAAGCAAGGCTTTGTTGGCAGTGACAACCGAACGCCCGCCTGTCATGGCGGCCCGCACCGAAGCTTTGGCAGGCCCATTGGAACCGCCAATCAGCTCGACCACGACGTCCACGTCCGCTTCGCGGGCCATTTCCACCGGGTCATCGAACCAAGTCATGCCATCCAAGGACACGCCACGATCTTTATTGCGGTCACGGGCACTAATGGCTGTGACTGTAATAGGACGACCGGCACGTGCGGTAATTTCTGTTTGCGTATCACGCAAAATTTTCAAAACACCAGCACCGACCGTACCAAGACCGGCAATCGCAACCTTGAATGGCTCAACCTTCTGAGGTTCTTCGGGGGACTTCAACGCGTTCACTGTCATTTCCTCGTGGGTTTAGTTGTCTGACTTTACTTCATGATCCGCAAGAACCGAATCATATCGCGACAAGAATGATTTGATATTCCGCACGGCTTGCCGAATGCGATGCTTATTTTCGACAAGGCCAATACGGACATGGGTATCACCATACTCACCGAAGCCAAGACCCGGCGCAACCGCCACACTGGCTTCGGACAACAGCAGCTTGGAAAACTCAAGTGAGCCAAGGTGCTGGAAATTTTTAGGGATTGGTGCCCATGCAAACATAGTCGCCTGTGGAGACGGCACATCCCATCCGGCATGTTCCAATCCTTCGATCAGGACATCCCGGCGGCCTTTGTACATGGCACGGATGTCGTCGACGCAATCTTGCGGACCATTCAGAGCCGCAGTTGCAGCAACCTGAATCGGTGTAAACGCGCCGTAATCCAAATAGGATTTGATACGCGACAATGCCGAAATCAGGCACGGGTTACCAGCAGCAAACCCCATACGCCAGCCTGCCATATTGTAGGATTTGGACATGGAAGAAAATTCCACAGCGATGTCCTTGGCCCCCGGAACCTGCAACACGGACGGCGGCGGATTGCCATCGAAATAAATTTCCGAATACGCCAAATCCGACAGAATATAGACACCGTGCTTACGGCAGAATTTCACCACTTCGGCATAAAAGTCCAATGTGGCCAACCGTGCCGTTGGGTTTGACGGATAGTTCAGCACAACGGCAATGGGCTTTGGAATGCTGTGCCGTACGGCACGGTCCATGGCTTCAAGGAAGCTTTCATCCGGCATAGCCGGGACATGGCGGATAGCACCACCGGCAATAATAAATCCAAAGGCATGGATCGGATAACTGGGATTGGGGACCAACACCACATCACCGGGTGAGGTCATAGCCATAGCAAGGTTTGCCAAACCTTCTTTCGAACCCAACGTGACGCAGATTTCTTTTTCCTGATCCAGATCTACGCCAAAACGTCGTTCATAATATCCGGCAAAGGCCTTCCGCAGTCCGGGGATGCCCCGAGACATGGAATATCGGTGCGCCCTTGGGTTATGAGCCGCTTCACAGAGTTTTTCAACAATGTGTTCCGGCGTCGGCTGATCAGGATTTCCCATGCCGAAGTCAATGATATCATCGCCGTTCGCTCGCGCACGCGCCTTCATTGCATTGACTTCTGCAAAGACATAAGGCGGTAGGCGTTTGATGCGATAGAATTCCTGTTCCATAACGACTCATCGAGTTAAAGGTTATCGGGATGTGTTTCTGTCCATAGGATGTCCGGTTTTCCGGATCATTATGCAAAGTTTATACGTGGCTTTTGGAATTTGGCGAAAGGAAATCCTGCACATTCTTGATTTCCTTCTGCCCTGCGGTCTTTATGCGCCACATACGCCAAGGGTCCGGCGAAACCGCCGGACCCCTGACCATTAAGACCGTGATGGCGGTTTTACTGATTCAGGAAGACCTCTGTGCGGCGGTTACCGGCTTCACCGGCAGGCATCACTTCCTGATACAGGGGTTCATTGTCAGACACCGCGCCTACAAAGAGCTTGCCCGACGGCACCCCAAGTTTCTGCAACGCTCGCGCAACGGATTGAGCACGCCGCAAAGACGTGTTGAAGTTTGCCAATTTATGATTCACCGCAGACATATCGCCTGTGCGGCTGGATGCATGCCCGATCACGGTAACGGCACCGCCCTTATCTTTGAACTGAGCCACAACCTGTTTCAAAGCCGCCATATCCGAGGCAGACAAGCTGGAAGAACCGTGATTAAACGGGATCGTCGCGGCAAGGAACGATACGCCATAAGCCTCTGGAGAGAAGGCATCAAGTCCTTGCATGGCACCAATATCAGGGGCATCGACCAAAACGGAGGAATACTGATCAGCTTGCGCGCCAGCGGAGGCACCTGAGCCAGATTCCGCATCAGAAGACTGTCCGATAATCGGCGGCTGCCCCGGCAAATCCGAAGACGTTGCCACTTCTGGCTCCACCGGCTGCTGCGGTACAGAAGACGCCTGAGAAGAAACCGTTACGTCCGGCGGGGCCACATTCTCCCGCAGAGGACGAACTACAGTTACATCTTCACGCTGACTGGATTTATCATAGGAGCGGTCATTTCCGTCACCACCCAATCCTTCCGGCAATTTGCCTGCATCCGCAGAGGCCTCAGCCGGCAGGGCAATTTGTTCCGGTGCCGGAGGGGAATCATCCCCCCAATCCAACGGGTTATACGAGCTACACCCTGCTACGGTAAGCCCCAAAACCCCGGCAAAGCCAATCGCACGGACAGACGAAAGCCAGCGCTCTTTCATGGACTCTTCTTGTTGATGTCCCATCTGCGCACCCCCCGTGCCGTTTGCCCCGATTTGCATGTTTTTGCGTCCTTCAAAACCATCGCTGACACCGAAAACGCCGCCCGGACAGCACAAAGAGCCCCCGACACACGCACACAGCGCCTTAAATCTCTCTCTGATATAGCATTAAAATACGTTTCAGACAAAATCTGAAACGTATTCAAGGGCTAAAACCCGTTTTCTTGTTTATATTGGCGCGAAAGCTCGACATAGTTTGCTGCATGCGGCAAAAATCCCTCGATTTCTTCGGGGGTTAGATCCCGCATGTACTTTGCCGGAGACCCTGCCCAAAGCTGCCCTGCCGGGACCCGCTTGTTGTTGGTCAGGAGGGAACCCGCGGCAAGCATGCTGCCTTTTTCCAGAACGGCACCGTCCAAAAGAGTCGCCCCCATTCCGACAAATGCCTGATCTTCGATCGTGCAACCATGCAGAACAGCGGCATGACCAACCGTGACATTGTCGCCAACAATCGTCGGAGCATTACGGCTGAGATGGACGATGGTCCCATCCTGAATGTTCGTATTTTTACCGATACGGATGACGTCAACGTCGCCCCGCAACACACAACTGAACCAAACGCTGCTGTTTTCACCAATTTCCACATCCCCAAGGACAGATGCCCCCGGTGCAACAAACGCCGTTTCGTCAATCCTCGGCGTGACCCCTTTAAAGGGTAGAATAATCGGCTTCATGCGTGACCTCGCTTAACCCTTGGCTGTAATGCACGCGCCACTGTCGGCACGCAACGTTGTTTCCCGATATGTTAAGGGAACATAGGGGCCTGTGTCAGCCCCATTGTTTCCGGGAAGCCCATCATAACGTTCATGTTCTGAATGGCCTGACCGGATGCTCCTTTTACCAGATTATCGATCACACACACGACAATGGCCCACCCCGGACGACGGTCGGCAACAACCCCCATCAGGGACAAATTTGAACCGCGCACATGACGGGTATGCGGCACTGTCCCCATCGGCAACACCCGAACAAACGCCTCGCCTTCATATTGGGAAGCCAAGCAAGCATGCAGATCTTCCGCCGATACGCCATTGTTCATTTTGACATAGATGGTCGACAAGATACCGCGATTCATCGGCATCAAATGTGGTGTAAAGGCACAGGTCACGGCCTGCCCAGCAGCGTTGGTCAGCCCCTGATCAATTTCCGGTCCATGGCGGTGCGATGCAACACCGTAGGCATGAATACCTTCGGATACTTCCGTGTGCAGGGACCCTTCCTTAGCCGCACGTCCAGCGCCGGACACGCCGGACTTTGCATCAACAATGATCGGATCAGACACAATCAAACCGTCACGCAGCAGTGGTATCAACGGCAACTGCGCACTTGTCGGATAACAACCGGGGTTGGCAACCAATCGTGCCTTTGCCACCGCATCGCGGGCCAGTTCGGTCAGGCCGTAAACAGTCTCTGCCTGTAGGTCTGGCGCACGATGTTTATCGCCATACCACTTGGCATAGGTTTCCACATCGGCAAAGCGGAAATCCGCTGATAAATCACAGACTTTCACATGCTTAGGCAGGCCAGCGATGATGTCTTGTGTCGTGCCGTGCGGCAACGCACAAAAAACAAAATCCGTTTCCGAAAGATCAAGTTGATCGATGGAAATCATGTCCGGCAAGTCCAACCCCGCCAAGTGCGGGAAGACATCTGCCACAGATTGCCCAGCTTTTCGGTCAGCCGTCAGAGCTTGCAATCGCACGCGCGGGTGCAACACCAAAAGGCGCATAAGCTCGGCCCCGGTATACCCGCTGGCCCCAAGGATAACGACATTGGCAATATCAGCCATGACTGACCTCTCTTCCGAAAAAATGTACAGAACCTGCACACATTAAGAAAAGCCAGATGTCCGTGCAATAGGAATGGATGAAGTTCAGCTTATCTCGACACGATTACGGCCATTGGACTTGGCAACGTACAGCATTCTGTCCGCTTCGCTCATCATTTCCTGCAAACTGTTGCGGACCCCATGACAGACGCCGAAACTGGCGGCAATAGCCAGATCCTTGCCTTTCCAACGCAATGATAATGCTTCCAGTTGACGGCGAATATTTTCAAAGAATGCGGGGACTGACTCATCCTGCACATCCACGGCAAAAATCGCAAATTCCTCACCACCCAAGCGGGCGACCACATCCGTCTTGCGGCAGACCTCTTTCAACAGCTTTGCCACCTCTTGCAGGACATAATCCCCACAATCATGACCATATGTATCATTGACCGCCTTAAAGTGATCAACATCCAGTACGCCAACAGTCAGACCGATTTTACCGCGGGCGGCGCTGGCGTACATGCTTTCACCAACTTCAAACAAATAGCGACGATTGTGCATATCGGTCAGTTCATCATGAATGGACATCTCCCGCAGTCTGGTCACCATATCCAACATGCGCAGATTTTGCATAACCCGGCAGAAGAACTCCTCCCGCAGGAACGGCTTGTTCAGGTAATCGTTGGCACCGTGCTTAATGAAATTCGCTGACAGAGCACTCCCGCCCCCCGAAGACACACCAATAATCGCCAACCCGTCACGACCATGCAGAGCACGCATCCGGCGCACCATTTCAACACCGTTCATTTTGGGCATATGAAAATCGGTAATCACAAGCTGCACATCTGGATTGGCAGCCAATACCCGCAAACCATCTTCACCATCGACGGCCTCAAGTGTGCGCAATCTGTAGTTCTGCAGCTGGTCAACGATGTACCGCCGCGTGTGTTGGGAATCATCAACGACGAGGACTTTCCGGTCATAGTTACTGTGCAACTGTTCGACCAAATCCATCAAATAATCAAGGCTGGCTGGGGTATCTTTGACCACATAGTCCACAACCTTTTGCGCCAGCAACCGCTCGCGCATGGGCTCGGAAAACATTCCCGTGAATACGACACAAGGAATCCTTTGCTGCAAAAGAAAGTCCGCAGCCTCACCATTCGGGGCATCCGGCAACACCAGATCCACCAATGCAAAGTCAAATGCCTGTTCTTCAGTGGCAACCGCCGCCATCGTGTCCGCGAGTGTTTCAACCGCGACAACCTCGGCAGGAATGCGTTTGGCAATACCGTCTCTAACCAAAACACGAAAGAAGCGGGAATCCTCAACCACCAACACCCTTGAAGACCGACTCATTCGCTTTCCCTAATTATCAACCCAATTCAGATTCAGGATTGCACATTTCCTGATGAAACGAAATGACTAAAACCCCAGAGAGCAAGTCATCCATACGTAGTTAAGCTTTCTGTAGCAGCAAAAAAACAAGCCAAGCATTGCCTTTGCAAAACTGAGTAAAACCCGCCAAAATTACCCGCATGGCAACGACTATTCGAAAGATACTTTCATGTTCCAGCGCAGCTTCCCCAAACTGCCTTCTCCACCAAATAAAGCCGTATGCAAATGCTGTGGGGCGCATGCCACACTCATGGGAAGCGTTGATTTTTCGAAAAACTGCGAGGAAATCAATGGCTTACGCCTACAGATGCGCGATACCCCCGTTGCCTATCACCGCTGCCCCGCGTGCGGTTTGATATTCTCAACCGCATTCGACGACTTTTCTGCCTCTGACTTTAAAACCCATATCTATAATGACGACTATGTACAGGTTGACCCGGAAATTACCGCACAACGCCCGGAAAAATGCGCGACTCTTTTGATAAATTGCTTTGGTCACGCTAGGGATTCCTTACGCATTTTGGATTATGGCAGCGGCAATGGCGTACTTGTGGACCTATTGCGATCAGCTGGGTTTGCCAACGTACACGGGTATGACCCGTTTCTGGGGCAGGATGGCGCACAACCAAACGGGCCTTTTGATTTGATCCTATGCTTTGAGGTCATGGAGCATACCCCAACACCACAAGACCTTGCCACGGCACTCAATAAGCTCCGCGCTGATACGGGCATCATTTTTTATTCAACCCTGATCCAACCGGACAATATTGATACACTAGGCCTAAATTGGTGGTATCTGGCCCCGCGCAACGGACACATCACACTGCACAGCGCGCAAAGCTTATCCCTGCTATGGCAAAATTGCGGATTACGCCACGCATCTGCCAGCGACAGCATCCACATTGCCTACGATCAAATTCCTGATTTTGCCCGTAATCTATTCGGCGCCTAAGTCGCCCCCTGCCATAAGACTGCCCGAACAATGCCCTTATCCAAAGACACGCTGCACCAAGATGCTCACGACTATATTTCGCAAGCCCTACGCGAGCTGGAAGACATGGGCTGCCACATCGGCAACTGGAGCATTGATCATCTGTGTTATCGGGTACCAACAACCGAAGACTACGGCAAGAATAAGGACATCCTTTCCCGCTGCGGCACCCTATTGACGGAAAGTGAAGTCGCAGGCAGGCCCATTGCCACTTACAAACTTCACACACCAATTCAAGTTGATGGACGCATTGTTGACCTGCTGGAACTGCCCGCGCCCAAGCCCGGCAAGCCCTGCGCTGAGGGGTTCGAGCATATCGAAGTCGTCCTACCAATCCCGTTTCAGGACTTGATTTCCAGCCATCCTCATTTGGCATTTGATACGTCCGGCCTGCGCAAGCCATTCAATCAGGAACTGAAGCTATCCACAGCCGCGGGCGTCGTGAAATTTCACCACCTGTCACTGGAAAGTGTGATTGGAATGGAAACCGCCGTTCAGGCCTATAACGCGCTGCGGGCGTCCAATATCCTCAACTGCCTGCATGAATTCCAACCGTTAATCGCCGGGACCATTCCCCTTGGCCTTGATCTGCCGCAATCCGATCTGGATATCATCGTCTCGGCTTGGTCATTGCCAAAACTCCAAGATGCCGTTCGTGAGCAATACGGCGCCTGTGCCGAGTTTCACGATCAAGTGACAACCGTCCATATGGAAGCCAGTTACGTGGCCCGCTTTTACGTGGACGAAATCAAGTTTGAAGTCTTTGGACAAGAAAAACCATCAGTCCTCGGGCAGGCTTATCAGCACTTCCTGATCGAAGAACGACTGCTAAAGGTTCACGGTGACAGCCTGCGGCAACGCGTCATGAAGTTGCGGCAGACTGAAAACCTGAAGACCGAACCAGCATTTGCCAAAGCCCTTGGCCTGAGCGGTGATCCATACATGGAATTATTGAAACTGGCAGACCATCAGGAAGCAGAGCTTTCTTAGCACTTTTTCCTCAGCCCAGTGCCAACCATAACCCCACCGCTATCATTAAGGTTCCGGCGACACGGTTCATAATTCGCACATTCCCACTTTTTTGCAGCACATGGCGGAGCGTCTTTCCCCCGGCGGCATAAAGGGTCAGACAAAAAAACTCAACAACCAAAAACACTGCGACCAAAACCGCAATTTGTGATGGCAATGGATGGGTCGGCGACAAAAATGGCGGCAAGAGCGTTGCAAAAAAGGCCCAACCTTTCGGGTTCGCAACTGCGGTCACAAAGCCCTGCACCGCCAAGGTTGTGTTTGGCAAGCCGCACTGCATCGGTTCAAGTGAAAGCGCCATACGACCGCGTGATTGCCACATTTGCGCCCCAAGCCAAATCAGGTATGCGCCACCGCACCACTTGAACACAGTAAACACATCCGGATAGCGCAACATGACCGCTGCCATACCGACGACAGCGGCAACCATGACACACGCAACCCCCAACAGTTCACCTGCCATCATCCACAAAGTACGTTTGTAGCCAATGGACAACCCCAATGTCAGGGCAAGGGTCATACACATACCGGGGGTAACAGAAATAAAAAATGCCGTCGGAAGGAATAAGGCAATCAGCGTCCAGTCAACCAACATCACATCCCCGGTTCACGACTATCCAAGGCTGCCAACAGATCTGCACGCATACGCAATTTGGTGGCATGATGTGCGGCATAATCAATTGCCGTCAACTGCCCGGCAAAGGCCATGGCTTCTGAGACCACTTGATCCGGTGCCACAACCCGATCCAGAAAACCGGCCTGTACAGCTTCATGCGGGGCAAGCAACATGCTGCAGGCAACTGTGGGGATTTGGTACGGACGCGCCAACCGCGCCTTGGCAAGTTCCACCCCAAAGTACGGCATGGTCATTTTGATTGCGACTTCGTTCAGGCCAATTTTAAAGCTGCCTTCTGCACCGATCCGGTAATCTGCGGATAACGCCAGCAACGCCCCCATAGCCAAGCAGTGCCCCGTACACGCCAGCACAATCGGTGTCGGGAATGTCAACATACGGCGGGCAAGGTTCGCCCCACCTGCCATCAGTTCCTGTGCCGCATCAGGACCACTTTGCACCACGGACAGATCAAAACCAGCACAGAACTTCCCGGCACGTCCGGCAAGTACCACCACATGCTGCTCGGCTTCCGCCCGATCAAGCGCCGCGTGCAATTCCCGCAACAACGTGGGGGAAACGGCATTGGCCTTTCCATCATCCATAGTTATCAGGGCCACACCGCCTTGGGCGTCATAGGTGACAGTCATTGCCAAATCCAATCTTGCTTATGGGTTGAGGAAGTAGGAAGGAGTATTGTCCAATCTGATATTTCTGCGACCGTTGGTCAACCATCGGCTTCCGTGGAAAGTTTTCATCCAACGCCATCAACAGTCTAAATAATCACCCTTAGCCGCCCCCAAATAAACCAGTAAGTAGATTGTCTATAAGCTCAAATATTTAAAATCTTTATTTGCAATATCAAATCAATATTCGTTAGTATTACAGCTCCTGCACGATGATTACGACATGGAGTGAAGAATGAAGTCCATTACCAAGAATCTCCTCACGGTGGCATGCATTGGCGTAGGCCTTGTCGGTTTATCTGCATGTTCTCCTGAAGTCGGCTCCGAAAAATGGTGTCAGGAAATGAAACAGAAGGACAAAGTCACCTGGACAGCCGAAGAAGTGGCTGAATTCACAAAAAGCTGCGCCCAATAAACCCCACGCATGCCCAATAATCCCTGCACGTAGCCAAACGCAAAAAACCCGCCACCAATTGGTAGCGGGTTTTTTGGTGATCGATCCTCCGAAAGGAGGATAACCTTAACGTTTGGAGAACTGGAACGAACGACGAGCTTTTGCGCGGCCGTATTTTTTCCGTTCGACGGTACGGGAGTCGCGGGTAAGGAAACCGTTCTTTTTCAGAACCGGACGCAGTTCCGGCTCGAACAGGTTCAGCGCAACGCTGATCCCGTGGCGCACGGCACCAGCTTGACCGGACATGCCGCCACCTTTAACGGTGCAGACCACGTCGAATTGACCTTCACGATCGGACACAGCGAACGGTTGGTTGATCACCATACGCAGCACCGGACGTTGGAAGTATTCCATGATGTCACGGCCGTTTACGGTGATTTTACCGGTACCCGGTTTCACCCAAACACGAGCAACGGCGTCTTTACGGCGACCAGTTGCATAGGAACGACCAAATTCGTCACGCTTCGGTTCAGCTTTAGCCGGAGCTGCCACTTCAGCGTCTTTCAATGCCTCCAGGGACTTCAGATCATCAGCCATGGATTACACGCTCCGCTTATTTTTCGGGTTCAGAGCCGCAACGTCGAAAGCTTCCGGCTGCTGTGCTTCATGAGGATGTTCAGTGCCAGCATACACGCGCAGTTTTTTCAGTTGCGCACGGCCCAGCGGACCCTTCGGCACCATACGTTGAATCGCTTTTTCGATGACGCGTTCCGGGTGATCACCAGTCAGGATGTCTTCCATGGTGCGGTTTTTGATGCCGCCCGGATATCCGGTGTGCCAGTAGAAACGCTTGTCAGTCAGCTTACGGCCAGTCAGTTTGACTTTTTCGGCGTTGATGATGACAACATGGTCACCGCAATCGATATGCGGAGTATAGGTCGGTTTGTGCTTACCGCGCAGGATGTTGGCAACGATGGATGCCAGACGACCCAGGACCACGTCCTCGGCATCGATCAGCAACCACTTGCTTTCAACTTCCGACGGTTTTGCGGAATAGGTCTTCATAACACCATCCGTCTGTTAAGTTCGAAATCATGATAACGAAGACACCACGCCTTCGTCAGTGGGCGCGGAGTATCTCATATTTCCGCGAACAATCAACATAAATTAATCATTGTAAATCAATATGTTATTGTGTGGTATTTGAGTACCGCTTTGTTTCCGCTTTAAATTCATGCAGTTACGCCATTTTTGGAAATTGCAAATTTTGCATATTGGATCATTTCCAGTCTGCAATTTGCAAAATTGGTTGCATTCTGCATCGCTACACGTTCAACAAGATTCAATATTTGCAGTCACTTAGAACATTACCTCAGTTTGGCATGCTTCCTGCTCTACTGCTTTCAATTGTACGAAATTGCAGACGGGGAGTAACCAGCATGTCCGGCACCATTACCATCCATCAGGACCACCATATTTGCGGCACCTTTAATGATGCAATTTCGCAAAATGATATTTACCGCTTTGCCTTGCACATCGGCACCGAAATTTCGGGCGGTCGATCCCGGCAAATCATCATCGCAACGGACAACAGCCCCCTTAGTCGGAAGTACGTCGGATTGATCATCGGCGGCCTGACCGGAGCCGGATGCCAAGTTACGTCCATTGGTGTCGCCCCATATTCTATGCTGACCTACGCAACGCGCAGCCTGAACATAGCCAACGCATTAATGATCACACCGGGCGAAGGTGGTGAAGATGCAATCGGCTTCCGTTTAGTTCTGGACAACAAACCCGTACCAAGTTTTGCCCTGAAAACCATGCTGGAAAATTGCCGCACCGAAAGCTTCCGCGCGGCTGATGGTAATGGTCGCTGCACGGAAATTGACTTGTTCAATGGATACATGCGCTGGTTACTGCACGGCACACGCCCCCGTAAAGGGCAGCTTTCCGTGGTCTGGGATGTAAACCACGGCGCCGCATCCGAAATTATATCCAGCCTTGCCTCGACATTGCCCGGACGCCATGTCGTCGTCAATCAAGCCAACGGCACGACAGCCCGAAAACTCAACAAATCCGGTGAACACATCAGCCTTAGCAACCTTGTAATCTCCGGTGGTTTTGATCTTGGTATCTCAATGAATGCTGATGGCACATTGCTGCAAATGTGTGACGAAGTGGGCCGTCATATCCATGAACAACACCAGCTTGGCATTCTGTCCAAACGCAACAAACGGCAACCCGTTGCAGGAAATGGTTTGCTTGCGTCACGCCGCAAAGCACGAAGCGACCTACTGAAACACACCTTAAAGGTCATACGAGTTTTAACGGAAAGTAACGACAAGGTATCCACGCATATCGCCAATCTGGATATGGATACACTAACTCTTGGGAAGGGCTCTGTTCCCGTTGCAGCCCTCACCGCGATTGCCGGAGCCATCTGACATCGCGCCCCAATAACAACAACAAAACGGGCAACACAGAAAAAGATGGCAAAAAGCCACAAACTGAGCGCCGCGCTTGAACCAAAACCTCAAGCGCGGCAATATGTTGGTCAGGAATTCAACCAAGACCGGAGCCAACGATGCCCCAGACCACGATGTCGGACGACACTTTAAAGCGCGTTTTGTCCTCCGTCAGGACCATTGCCTTGGTTGGAGCCTCCGCCAACCCGCACCGTCCAAGCCACGAAGTCATGGCCTTTTTACAGGATCACGGCTATCGCGTTATTCCGGTCAACCCCGGTCTTGCTGGGCAAACTCTGCTTTCAGAAACCGTATACGCCACCCTTTCAGACATTCCCGATGCCATCGACATGGTGGACATTTTCCGCAACAGTGCACAGGCAGGTGCTTATGTAGATGCGGCAATTGCCATCGGAGCAAAAGTAGCATGGATGCAGCTTGGCGTTATTGATCCTGAGGCTGCAAAACGCGGAGAAGCCGCAGGGTTAACCGTCATTATGGACAAGTGCCCTAAAATCGAAATCCGGCGACTTGGCATCACCGGCATCGACACTACGGAGAGCTAGTCCATGAACTTTGCTTCGGTCATTGGCATTGCATTGGTTATCGGCACAATTGCGGTCTTGGGTATCGCCATCGTGTCCTATATGTCATCCCTTGTCCGAAATGCGTACGAGCTTAAGGTCGAGATGCGCAAAGACCTTGATGACGGCATCAAACAAGTCAAAGCCGAGACCATAAAATCCGTTAAAAGTGCGCGCACAGAACTGATGGGGGAAGTGGACCGCACCCGCAACAATTTGATGGATGATCTGAAAGCACGGCAAGCCGCGACCGAGGCCACCCTGACAGCCGAACTGAAAAAACGGGACGCAGCATGGGCCGAAGAACGCGAAGCCCTAACCACACAAATTGCCGAACTTAAAGAACAGCTCAAAACCCTAAAAGATAGCCAGAAAAGTCGCCAACGGTTAAAGGCAGAACAAGTTATTGCAGAGGAAACGGCTGCATCCCCTGAAAAGCCTGCCGATCCGACGAAAACGACCAAAGCAACAGAAACGACGGAAAACACCCCCGCAGCACAGGCTGTCGAGCTAACGACCTTCCCCGAGGCACAAAAAGCCAATACCGTTTAAGGCATTCCAAACACGCAACAAAAAAGCACCCGCAGAAGCGAGTGCTTTTTTCGTTTACCTCAGAGGGTAAATGAGGCGAGTGACCGGATTCGAACCGGCGACATCCAGTACCCGAAACTTCAAATAGTATTTTAAAGTCAATAGGTTCTTACACTCCCCACCCAAAACAACCTTATCATCATCAATAGATCACAGGATGAGTGGCTAACCATTATGTGCATGAGCAAACAGTGCTCACTCATGAAAGAACTGAGATATGAAAAAAATAAAATTAGATTGTGACAACTTTCTAACGACCATTAATAGCCTTTCGCAAATTTACGCTAAAGACATCTCACAAATAATAGCAATTCTCAAAACACCAAACTGCATCACCTCCCACTCTAAAAATGGCATCAATATAACTGAACGCGTCGTTAAAAAACTAGGTTCACCTCAAGAACATACTCACACTTCATGGTTCCACTTTACTTCAATCATTGGTGCTGAGACTTTTACAAATGGCATTCAACCATCAAAAAATATCTCTAACTACATTCTAGAAAAGTTCGCTAGAGAAATTACAGATGCACGCGTGAGTGAACAAGCTCTTAACTTACTGAGAACGGGCTCTGCAGGCAAAACTATTAGCAAACAAGAGCATGATAGCTCCCATGGCCCCTTCGCATATTTGATCAAAGAATGCGGCTATCATTTGAAAGACAGTAATGAATTTAATTACCTAGAAATCCCAGAAATTATAGATGATTTCTGCCATGACTTTCGTTGTCACTACAGCATGTCAATCAGAGAGACCGCAATTAAACTGCATAGGCCACAAATTTTAAAATTCCACACATCTTCCATTAATACAAAAAGGGAAAGGGAAGCAGCTCTAAACTTTATCTATCTCTATGTGAATAACCTACACCCCAACGAATGGTTATTTTCTTGTGGATACGATGGTGCGGGACACCATATCCCCGTGGAACAGATTGATTACAAAAAAGCATTTGTAGATGGCAAAAGCGAATTACCTTGCAGGCAGGAAGTCGCAAAACACACTACAAATACCCCACTTGCTATCGAAAAAGATGGGGGAAGGTTTTCTATAAAACTACCCACGCCACCAATAACTAGGAAATAGGCTTACAATCTCATTTCCGGGCGTTTTTTGTTTAAATTCAATGAGGTTAGCCACATCAAAAAGGAGGTTAGCCAATCTGATAAAATGCAAAAAGTGGCTAACCTTTTGCGCATTAAAAAAACCCCTAACGCATTAAAGCGTAAGGGGTTTTATGGGGCGAGTGACCGGAATCGAACCGGCGACATCCAGTACCACAAACTGGCGCTCTAACCAACTGAGCTACACCCGCCACAAGAGGACGCTGTAAATACCGCTGTTCGGCGGCTGCGTCAAGCGCAACCGCCATAATTTTTTCATTTCTTTTGCGTTTTCGTGGGAACAGTGACGCCGTCCTTGGATATTCCCCAAGGGTTGGCCCAACGCAAACCCGCCAGTGTTCCCATACGCGGGGTATAGTCCAGCCCGATCCAGCCGTCATAACCATGGGAATCCAGCATATCAAAAATATAGGGATAGCTGACCTCGCCCGTGTCCGGTTCGGCCTGATCCGGCACCCCGGCGATCCGCACGTGACCTAACTCGGTAAAACCACGCTCCACCGTTTCCGTCAAACGGCCCTGGGTGTGCTGGGCATGAAACACATTCAAAGACAGCTTCAACCCACGATCCTGCACATCGCCAATCACTGCCAACGCCTGATCCGGGGTTTCCAGCAGGTAATCCGTATATTCAAGGGCAGAGACCGGTTCCAGCAGCAGGGTCAGCCCTTCTTGCCGGGCTTCCTTTGCGGCACGCATCAAGTTGCCGACAAAAGTGTCATAGACCACATCGAAGTCTTCATCCTCTTGAATCAGCCCTGCCAATATGCGGATACGTTTGGCTTCAAGGAAGTCCGCCATTTCAAAGGCTTCGTACAACGTGTCAAAAAACTCGTCTTCCCAGCCCGGCCTTGCTGCCAAACCACGATTGCCATCATCCCAACCCGGCACCGGAGCATTAAAACAGGCCAGCTCCAGCCCGTTCATGCTCAACAAATCGCCAAGCTTGCCTTGATCCATGATGTAGGGGAACGGCAGCTCCACACCCTTGAATCCGGCCTGTCCGGCTGCAACGAATCGATCCTCTAGGTCCCATTCCAGAAACTGGCGAGAGAGATCGGCGGCAAATCTTGGCATGTCAAACCTCAAATAAATATGATTTCCGTCAAGGTTCTACCCCTTGGCAGAACGGAAATGAAGGCATAAATGAGGTCTCTGTCGTCGCACTCTTGCAAGCTGGGCAAACTCCGCATAGCTTGGAGGAGGTGAAAGGGAGACCGCATGTCGAGTAAACTTATCAGTAAGTACGATACCCGTGTACCAAGGTATACGTCGTACCCTACCGCTCCGCATTTTCATAGCGGTATTGACGGGGCAACCACTCACAAGTGGTTACAAGCCATTCCTGCCTCGCAACCTTTATCCCTTTATGTTCATATTCCGTTTTGCAAAACCATTTGCTGGTTCTGCGGCTGCCACACGCGTGGAGCCAACGCCTATAGCCCTGTTGCGCAGTATTTGAAAACGCTGAAACAGGAAATCAAGATGGTGGCCCGCACCCTGAACCCCATGGGGCAGGCGCCACAACCTGTGCACCACCTGCATTTCGGTGGCGGCAGCCCGTCTATTCTCTCCCCCGATGATTTCCGGGACTTGGTTGCCTTACTGAAGACCGAATTTTCCTTCCGTGATTCGGCGGAAATCGCCATCGAACTGGATCCTCGCACGACATCGGCAGAATTGATTGCAGCCATGGCTGACGTTGGTGTGACCCGCGCCTCGGTTGGGGTTCAGGACTTAACCCCAAAAGTTCAGGAAGCAATCAATCGCATCCAGCCCTATTCCATGGTGCAGGAAACCATCACAGCGTTACGGACGGCAGGAATTCACGGCATTAATATTGACCTCATGTACGGTCTTCCCCATCAGACTGTGGACAATGTGCGGGAAACCATTGAACAAATCCTGCCCCTGAACCCGGATCGACTGGCGGTATTCGGCTACGCTCATGTGCCATGGATGCGCAAGCACCAAAAGCGCATCGCCGAGACCACCCTGCCCGGCACGGAAGACCGCTGGCAACAGGCCTGCACCGCCCGCGACATGCTGGTAGATGCCGGGTATGCAGCCATCGGGTTCGATCACTTTGCCCACCCGAACGATGATTTGGCGATCGCCTTGAAAAGCGGCAGCCTGAACCGCAATTTCCAAGGCTACACCAGTGATACTGCCGGAACCTTGATTGGGTTTGGTGCGTCCGGCATCAGCGAATTGCCGCAGGGCTATGCCATCAATGATGGGGACATTCCGGGCTATACCCAATCCATAGAAAGTGGCGAGCACGCAACCCGCCGCGGCATTGCGGTTTCCGTCGATGACAAGGCACGACGCGCAATCATCGAACGGCTAATGTGTGACCTAAGGGTAGATGTGGCAACCATCGCGGCGGCCTATGACATCGCCATCGAACAGCTGCGCAAGGATTATGACCTACTGGACGATATGGCTCAGGATGGCCTACTGACCCGCAACAACGACGTGATTTCCCTGACAGAAGCCGGGAGGCCGTTTGTCCGGGCTGCATGTGCGGCATTTGATCGCTACTTCCGCCCCGGAGAACAAAAGCATTCCAAGGCAGTTTAGCCCACTTATGGGCATGACCTAAACCTGCGGCAGTAAATCCAACTGCCGCAGAGCCGCCACCACATCCTCAGCCGCATTGGTTGGGGTACAGGTTAGCTGCCGTAACTGAGCCACCATTGCTGCGGCATCCGCCTCCAGCAGCATTGCCCGATTGGACTGCACCAATCCCCGATGCAGCCGCGCATGCTTGGCGGACACTTGCCCCTCAGGACTTTCGATAATGACTGGCTTATGGGTTCCACAGGCTTCCGAGGCCATGGACATGGAATCCCCGGTCACAACGATAACATCCGCCCACGCCAAGAAACCGAAGTACGGGTTCTCTCCGGCATCGCCCCAACGGTAGCGCCACACATTGTCAGGTAATGCAGTAAACAGCGCGTCTTCAGCGGCCTTGCCCGTACGCCGGGAGGTCGTCACCATAGCCTGACCACCAAGAGCTTGCGCCAAATCCGCCACTGCACCGCCAAGGACCGACGCCCGTGCAGGAGTAAAATCATGAGCCTTAGTCTTGCCACCGACCAGCACGGCGATTCTCGGCGCGCACACCTTCGCCAACCTATCCGCCCATGCTGCTTTTTCTATATCCAATCGTGCCGCAGTCACCCGGTGCGGCGAACCTTCAATCGGCAGAATGTTCGGACCCTTCGGCATTTTTCGGTCATGCTTGGGAACAGCGACCACGTCAAATTCCGCACGCCCAGCACTCCCGGGATCCATAATCTGACACAAGGCACAAGACTGCCGCCGCATAGACGCCTGCCGTTTTATCCATCGCGCGATGGGTGCGGTCCGGCGTCCGGCTGCAATCACCAACGAAGGGATACCGTCCGCAACGGCGGAAATCAGACGTGCTCGTGTTTCTGCCGTCACCCCCAGTAAGGAAGCCCCACGCAATACATTGGGCAGGCGCGCACCACCCGAATAAGCAACATCAACGGTTTCAAACGGCAGGCCAAGGCACTCGGCAACGCCAAGAGCCTGCGAGGTATTTCCCGCCCGATCATCAATCAAAACCCAAATTGCCACCGGATTCGCTCCATATCTTCAGCTGTATACTGACAGTCATACCAGCGTTTGACCTTTTCATGGGGCAAAAAAAAGCTATATATCCTCAGCATCTTGAGTTTGATGGCGCGCCTGCGCACCTGATTGTGCCATTGGGCATTGCCATACACGCGTATAGCGCATAAACAAGGGGCCGTGATCCATAACCGCCCGACCAAATAAAGGAAGACTCATGTCCACCGACTCTCGTCATGAAGATCGGCAGATTGGCAAAACTGTTGCTCGCATTCTGATTGAAATCGGAGCCGTCAATTTCCGCCCTGAAGATCCGTACACCCTGACCTCTGGCTGGGTCAGCCCGGTATACATTGACTGCCGCAAGGTAATCTCCTTCCCGCGTGCACGCCGCAAAATCACCGAACTGGCCCGTAAAACGGTTTTCCAGAAAATCGGTTATGAGTCTCTGGATGCAGTCGCCGGTGGGGAAACCGCGGGGATTCCGTACGCAGCATGGCTGGCCGAAGCTTTGGAACTGCCCATGCACTACGTCCGCAAAAAACCGAAAGGTTTTGGTCGTAACGCACAAATCGAAGGCGATCCGAAACCGGGGCAGCGGGTTCTGCTGGTAGAAGACCTTGCCACCGATGGCGCAAGCAAACTGAACTTTATCAATGCTCTGCGTGATGCCGATCTGGAATCTAAACATGCGCTGGTCGTGTTCTTCTATGGCGTCTTCCCGGGTGCATTGAAGCAGTTGGAAGAAAGCGGCGTCACCCTGCACTATCTCGCAACTTGGTGGGATGTTCTGGATGCAGCCGAAGATGGCGGCTACTTCCCGAAAGAAACCATTCAAGAAGTTCGTGCATTCCTGCATGATCCGATTGAATGGTCCACCCGCCATGGCGGTCGTGGCCCGGAAGCCTAATCGGCCTGATCCGCACACAAAAAAGCCCCCGAATTGCTTCGGGGGCTTTTTGCGTTAGATCGGTGCAAAGTCTATGACCACAGTTTCAATGCGGTATAGATCGAGTCATGCATCGGTGTTGGTACATTTGCCTCATGACCAAAGCGACTGACCGTACCGGACAGCCACGGCACCTCCAGACGTTTGCCTTGCAACATATCCGTCAGCATGGAAGTCCCAATATCCGGCGGCATGGCGTCAAACATGCTCATTACGGTAGTTTGCAAGGTCGGTTCAAGGTTTACACCCTTGGTTTTCGCAACCTTCACAACCTCCAGCACGGCGGCTGCGAGCATAGCCTTGGTATCCGGGTCTGCAAGAATATGCCCCAGCGGCAACCGCAGCAAAGCTGCCATGCCGGACAATGAGGACAGATACGCAAACTTTTTCCAGATTTCGACACGGATTTCATCACTGACCGAAGCCTCAAGTCCAGCCGCAACGATAATATCCTTAATCGCCTCAGCCCGAAGCTGCGGAGCATTTTCTTCCATGGCTTCACCACGGGCGGTCGCACCCGGAGCATAGCGCCCGACGATAAATCGACCCCAACGACCGACCTGCTGAATGACACCGGGGGTTTCGATATATGCCATGGTATAGGCAACGCCGCCAAGAACGTTGTCTTCACCAAAGGCTTTCATCAACGGTTCATGGGCCGTCAAACCGTTTTGGAAGGACACAATCACCGTCCCGGCCCCGATCATCGGCGCCATGGCTTTGATTGCTTCGTCCGTGTCGTAAAGTTTAACTGTCAGGAAAACCACATCGCAGGCGCCGACTTCTTCCGGGTCATCTGTAACTTGTGGATTTGCCAAATAGGTATTGCCGAAAGCTTCGCTTTTAACGGTCAACCCGTTAAGGCGCATGGCCTTCATCTGATTATCGCGAGCGATAAAATGTACATCCTCGCCGGATGCTGCCAGTTTTGAACCGAGGAATGCACCAAGTGCACCTGCACCAAAGATACCAACTTTCATGACCAGATCCTCCATTTGCAGCTTGCCCGTTCTCAACTGTCGTACGCTCACATGGCGTCATCTACGGGCGATCTTTTTTGTCAGCAACGGAACTGAACACCCCTCCTACAGTTTTGATATGGGTCTATCAAACGGACATTTACAGGTCTTTTTGTTATGAATTTCGGTCACTTAGGACATGGGAACAGACTGTTGCGGGTCGCGGGGGCAGCGGGTCCGCCGCCCCCGGCAGGGTCAATAAACTTTACCTTAACGCGACATCAGGACCGGAATGGTCATGTGGCTCAACAAATGACGCGTAACACCACCCATAATCAGTTCACGCAGGCGTGACCGACCATAGGCCCCCATGACCAGAAGGTCAGCCCCATCATCCGCTGCACGCGACAGCAACAAGGCACCGACATTCATATCTTCTGCATAGATAGTTTTGGCTTCCGCAGTCACATTATGACGGGAAAGATGGCCGGTGATCTCTGCACAGGGCAAATCACCATGGGCCCCATCATTGTCCTGCGGGTTAGCGGCAACAACCTCTACAAATTTTGCAGTTTGCATAAATGGCAGAGCATCGTGAGCCGCACGGGTCGATTCGCGACTGGAATTCCAAGCCAGCATAATGCGATCACCAATGACCGGGAAAGTTCCCGTGTACGGCACGACAAGCACAGGACGCCCCGCATCCATGACCACGTTGTCTGCAAGGCCCATTTCACCTTCACGGTGATCGTCGTCCGGGTTGTATTGCCCGATCACCACCAAGTCGGTGTATTTAGAATGCATGCAGATGACTTCGATCATTTCGCCATCTTCACTGCGCCATTCACCTGGGCGACCGGCTTTTTCGCAGCGTTCAAGGAACAGCTTCCGAACGGCCATTTCTTCACGCTCGGCAACTTTTTTCTGGGTTTCATAGATTTCAGGGCCGATCTGCGCGGCAACAAAGTGCGGCACATACGGCATGGAGCGAACGAACAGGCCGGCAAGACGGGCGTCAAATTTCTCAGCCAGTCGCAATGCAACGTCGATACGTTCAGCACAAGCGGAGCTTGTGTCCAGATAAACAAGGATGTCTTTGATGCTCATGAATTCGCCCTCCGTGATTGGGGACAGGCCGAGACACTGTCTCTGACATGCCCCTAACATCTGTATTCATGATATCTTTAATCCCGTGATATCGCTAGAAGAATAAAACTATTTTCCTGAAAAGGACTCCCCGCCATGTTGAAGAGATGCCAAACTGGCGCGTAACTGCGGCGCGAGCACCCGCTCCCGAGCTATCGGATTGGTTTCGACCTCTTCAACGCCGAACGGATCAAGATGCACGATGACTTCTGCGGACTGAAAAGCATCCTGAATGGTGGTTTCAACCCGGTCTGCAATGGCATGGGCCGACCCCAATGGCAACGTACTGTCGACCTCCAGATGCAACTGGATGAAGCTGTGCGGACCGGACACGCGAGTTCGCAAATCATGCACTGCCAGCGCACCGGGCTGAGAAAAGCACAGGTCAAGAATCCGACTACGCTCGTCTTCGGACATTTCACGATCCATCAACTGGTTTAAAGACTCTTGCGCAATTCCCCATGCGTTCCGCGCCAAATATATTGCGATGGCAATGGCAAATACGGAATCCAACCAATTCCAGCCAAACACCATGTGACAGACCAAGGCAAGAATCACACTGGCATTTACCAGAATATCACCAACGTAATGGGCTGAATCCGCGCTGATCGCCAATGACTGCGTTTGTCGCACCACATAGCGTTGATACAAAACCAGTACCGCCGTCAGGGTCATGGACACCAGCATCACGCCAATACCAATTCCCTCATGATTAACGATAACCGGAGACACGAAACGTTCCGCTGATTCCAGAACAAGGAACACGGCGGAGCCGCCAATAAACGCCGCTTGCGCCAACCCTGCCACAGACTCGGCCTTGCCATGACCAAACCGATGCTCTGCATCGGCTGGCTGTAATGCCTGACGCACTGCCATCATGTTGACCAATGATGCCGCCACATCAAGGCACGAGTCGACAAGGCTGGCGAGCATGGCGAGAGAACCGGTAGCAATCCATGCCAGCAGCTTAATAACAATCAGCGTTCCTGCTGTCAGAACCGCGGCCTGCGTCGCCCGTCGCATCAGGCGATGGCGCGTCGTTTCGTCTGCAACAGGGTCTGACATGGATCAACAGCCTCAAATTTTTCGTTCATGTTCCTATGGGAACAGTTTATGCGTAGTCCAGCCGTCTCCGGCGCGATCATAGACCACCCGTTCATGCAAACGGAACGGCTTATCGGTCCAAAATTCAATGTGCTCCGGTTCCACGCAAAACCCTGACCAATGCTCTGGGCGCGGCACTTTGCCAAACCCGAATTTTGCCGTGTATTCCGCGACACGTTTTTCCAAGGCAAAGCGGCTTTCCAAAGGGCGGGACTGCTTTGATGCCCATGCGCCAATCTGACTGCCACGGGCACGGGAGGCAAAATACGCGTCGGCCTCTGCATCCGATACCTGTACGGCACGACCTTCAACACGCACCTGACGCCGCAGGGACTTCCAATGAAAACACATGGCAACCCATGGTGAGCCCAGCACCTGCTGCCCTTTACGGCTTTCCAGATTGGTATAGAAGACGAAGCCTTTCGGCGTCAAATCTTTCAACAGCACCATACGTGATGACGGACGACCATCCGCATCCACCGTGGCAACATTCACAGCATCTGGATCATTGATTTCATTATCCTTGGCCTCAGCCATCCATGCTGCAAATTGCTCGAACGGTTTTTCCCATGCCACATCAGACATTTTGCACTCTTTCGTTCATGTGAAACTCCATACTCCGTGAGGTATACACCCCTACCAAAGGCAACACCAGCGCTTCACGAAACGCATGTATTGATTAACAAGCCACTGGCGATTACATGAAAAATCCAATACATCATGGTGGCAGAGTTTTTTCCAAACAACAAAAGCAAGAATTATCAGACATGACCGCTCGTGATCCATACAGTGTGCTTGGCGTCAGCAAAACTGCCGATGCCAGCGAAATTAAAAAAGCCTTCCGACAAAAGGCCCGCGCCGCGCACCCAGATCAAAACCCTGATGACCCGAGCGCAGAGGACCGTTTCAAGGAAATCAACAAGGCATACGAAATCCTTGGCGACCCTGAAAAACGCGCCAAGTATGACCGTGGCGAAATAGATGCTGACGGCAATGAAAAGATGGCCGGGTTTGGCGGCTATCAACGGCGTGGCAGCTCTAACTTCGGTGGTGGCAGCACGCATTTCTCCTTCGAAGATATTTTTGGCGACCAAGATCCCTTTGATATTTTCGGGCGCAGTGGTCGTGGTGGACGCGGCGCAGGCAGCCAACCGTTCAGTACGCGTGGGACCAACAGCAACTTCACCCTGCGGGTGGACCTAGTCAGTACCATTATCGGCACGACAAAACGCATTGCCCTGACCAATGGCAAGACTTTGGATGTCCGTATCCCGCCGGGAACCGAAGATGGACAAACCCTGCGCCTGAAAGGGCAAGGCATGCCCGGTGCCAATGGTGGTCAACCCGGCGATGCCCTGATTGAAATCAAGGTGGATGAGCATCCCTATTACAAACGGCAGGGGCACGATCTTCACCTCAACCTGCCGATTACCCTGAAGGAAGCCATCTCAGGCGGTAAAGTCACAGTACCGACCCCGCACGGCGCGGTTTCCATGAACATTAAACCGGGAACCAACAGCGGTCAGACCCTGCGGCTACGCGGCAAAGGCTGTCCTTACCGAAATCCAGGCAGTGCTGAAAAACATGTTGGGGATTTGTTGGTCACGACCATGGTGACACTGCCCAACGATGATGCAGCATTAAAGGCCTTCGTCGAAGCATGGACCCCGACCGATACCTCTGACCCACGGGCCAAATTCACGGACTAGGATCAGACGGATCACGCCTGACGGGAGTCTAGGACACTGCGCACGGACTCCCGCCATGCGTCACGCTCTACCTGTAAACATTGCGCAATCTTGGGCGATAAAACAGCCTGCCAGTCCCGCGTCAGGGGTGTTGCTGCATCAGCCGTCCAGCCATGCCCTAATCCCCCCAGCAAATCTGACATCGGGGTTTCCGATAAGTCCCGCAGCACAACGGTATCTCCTGCTTCATTGCTGTCCGCAAACCCTGCAGCCTTCAGCTTCACAAGAACATCTTCCAGCAAGGCTTCCGGGACTTGGACCCCCGCCAACAAAGCCCTGCGACCGACGGACCGTCCCTGCACCTGCCCGGCGCGCAAAACTGTCAGTATATCCAAGGCAACGGTGACATCAGACAGTGCGGCCCCTGCCTCGTCACCAAATGCCTTTTGCGCACGCCATTCCGGGAAGGCAGCCGTCATGACCGCACCAAACAAGACCACCGCCCACGACATGTACATGGACATCAGGAACAATGGAATGACCGCCAAGGCACCATACAAAGTACGATACGTATTGGCACTGGCGACAAATTGGGCAAATCCAAAGCGCAGCAAGGCAAACATCACCATGGCGACCGCCCCGCCGATCAAGGCGTCTCGCAAGGCAACCTGACGGTTTGGCACCGCGAGATACAACAGGGTAAACGCGGCCCACGTAAACAGGTTCGGCATAATCACGGCAGCAAAACCGGACAATCCTTCAAACGCATCCCCGGTTACAGCCCGCCCCAACGCAAATAAACCACCGGACAAGGATGATGACACACCCAACAACAACGGCCCCAAGGTCAATACCGCCCAATACACCAAAACCCGAGACACCATCGGGCGCTGCCGCACCACACGAAAGATGGTGTTCAAGGCTGCTTCAATGGTGGTCAGGGTCAGCAGCGCAGTCACGCCAAGCCCGATCACACCGATGGTTGTAAGCTGTTCTGTCGCATTGATAAATTGCTTCAGATATACCTCAACCGATTGCCCGGCATTGGGCACCAAAGACTGGGAAATAAAACTTTCCACCTGTCCGCGTACTTCTGCAAAAGCTGGGAAAGCCGAAAAAATTGCGACAGAAATCGCAATCAGCGGCACAAGGGCAATCAGGGATGTATAGCTCAAAGACGCGGCAACGCGCAGAAACTGGTCTTTTTGCCCCCGAGCGAACACGTACAAAACAAAGTTCAACCATGGCATACGCGTCTGTAAGTCCTGTTGAATTCGTGTCAGGAAAGTCGGTTTACCGTTTTCAATCATCATCTTCCCTTCCTATACCCTTTGCCCTTATGCGGGTTTCGTGTAGGATACGCGCGCTGCGCCATCCGTACACCTTATTTTACGGAAAAATTGGTGCGTAATACTGTTTATTTATGTTGGATATTCAAGAGGACACGAATGACATCCGCTGCACCTTTGATGGCTGGAAAAAAAGGCCTGATCATGGGGGTCGCCAACGACCGCTCTATCGCCTGGGGAATTGCGAAGGCCTGTGCCGCTCAAGGCGCAGAGTTGGCCTTTACCTATCAAGGTGACTCTTTGAAACGCCGTGTTGAGCCGCTGGCACAACAACTTGGCGCCAACCTTCTGCTGCCGTGTGACGTGACCGACGCGGCAAGCATGGACGCTCTGTTTGACACCATTAAACAGGAATGGGGCGAAATTGACTTTGTCGTACACGCCATTGCCTTTGCCGGAAAAGAGGCTCTGAAAGGCAAATATTACGAAGTCACCGCGGAAAACTTTGCCAATACCATGCACATTTCCGTGTTTTCCTTTACCGACGTTTGTCGTCGTGCGCAGGAAATCATGAAGCCGGGGGGCAGCCTGCTGACCCTGACTTACCTTGGTTCCGAACGGTTCATCCCGCACTACAACGTGATGGGCGTGGCGAAAGCTGCCTTGGATGCCTCCATTAAATATCTGGCAATGGATCTTGGTGAACAAGGCATCCGCGTTAATGGCCTGTCCGCTGGTCCGATCAAAACACTGGCTGCATCCGGTATCGGTGACTTCCGCTATATTCTGAAGTGGAATGAAGTGAACTCGCCGCTGCAACGCAACGTGACAATTGATGACGTTGGCGGCTCCGGTGTCTATTTGCTCAGTGATCTGGCATCCGGTGTAACTGGCGAAGTCCTCCACGTGGACAGCGGTTACCACATTCAGGGCATGATGCATCCGTCCCCGGAAGCTGCGGCTAAAAACGCAGACCTTCTGAAAGGCTTCTCAGAGCTTTAGGCCTTTGCCTGACGCTTCGCTGCCTGTAATGACGGAGCGCCCAGTCAATGGACGCTCCGTATTTTTATCTGTGACAACAAAGGATCAACCATGGCCGGCAATGGATTTGGCACCGTGTTTCGTTTCACTACCTTCGGAGAAAGCCACGGCCCCGCCATTGGCTGCGTCGTTGACGGTGTTCCATCGTTGATCCCCCTTTCCGAAGCCGACATCCAACCTTATTTGGATAAACGCAAACCGGGACAATCCCGCCACACCACCCAACGACAAGAACCGGATCAGGTCCAGATTCTGTCTGGGGTATTTGAAGGCAAAACCACCGGGACCTCCATTGGCCTTCTGATCCACAATCAAGACCAACGATCCAAGGATTACGGTGACATTGCCAAGGCGTATCGCCCCGGTCACGCGGACTTCACCTATCAAAGCAAGTACGGCATTCGTGACTACCGTGGTGGTGGACGTTCATCCGCCCGTGAAACCGCCATGCGCGTCGCCGCCGGAGCCATCGCCCGAAAGGTATTAAATGCCTTAATCCCGGGAGGCATCACCATCCGGGGTGCCATGGTTGGCATGGGGACGTCTTTTGTTGATCGCAGTCGCTGGGACTGGGATGCCGTGCATACCAACCCCTTTTTCTGCCCTGACCCAATCCTTGCCGAACAATGGGCCAATGAACTTGACGCCATTCGCAAGGCCGGATCTTCCATTGGTGCCATGGTCGAGGTTGTTGCGGAAAACATCCCGGTTGGCCTTGGCGAACCGGTCTATGACAAACTGGATGCCGACCTCGCCAAAGCCATGATGAGCATCAACGCAGTCAAAGGCGTGGAAATCGGTGACGGTATGGCAGTCGTTGGCCTGCGCGGAGAAGACAACGCCGACGAGATCATCCCTGACGCGGATGGTCATCCGCATTTTCAATCCAATCACGCCGGGGGAATTCTGGGCGGTATTTCAACCGGGCAACCGATTGTTGTGCGCATGGCGATCAAACCGACCAGTTCAATTCTCACCCCACGCAAAAGCATGACAGTCAACGGTGAACCGATGGATGTTTTCACCAAGGGCCGCCATGACCCTTGTGTTGGCATTCGCGCTGTCCCCGTTGCAGAAGCCATGATGGCTTGCACTTTACTGGATCACTTCTTACGTGATCGGGCATATTCACGATAAATAATGACTGGAAATTCCATGCGGACCCTTGGGCACTGGATCGTTGTACTGCTTGCCATTATCGGCGGCATTACCGGGCTGGCAATCGCAGCCGGAACATATGCCATTTTATCGGCAGAGCCTGAACAGGTTACTCTCGCCGAGAATTCCCACCTTGTGCTGGATTTGGATCGTGGAGTGGCTGATACCGCCACTGATGACCCGTTCGCGGCCCTGACTGGGGAACAACCCTATAACCTTAGCCAAACAGTACTGGCTCTGCATCAGGCAGCAAACGACCCAAAAATCACCGGCCTTGTCGCCCATATGGGCAGCGTCAGCTTCCAGCCCGCTACGGCGCAGGAACTGATGGGGGCAATCGCCGCATTTCGCCATGCCGGAAAGCCCGCGATGGTCTTTTCTGAATCTCTGGATGGAGGTTTGACTGCGGTCGCGGTTGCCTCCAGCTTCAGTGATATCTGGTTGCAACCTTCAGGCATGTTCAGCCTGCAAGGCCTTGCCATCGAAGCCCCATTCCTGAAGGCCGCCCTATCCGAATACGGCATCGAAGCTGACATCATTCAACGCCATGAATACAAAGGGGCGTTGGAATTCTTGAGCCGGGATGGCATGAGTGCACCCGTGCGTCAGAACATGGGATTGCTTTTGGACGATATCTCTGACGTTCTGACCCAAGCCATTGCGGACAATCGCACCGTTTCCAAAATGGCGGTGAACAAACGCATGGAAACAGGACCACTTCTGGCTGCAGAAGCCCGCGCCGCCAACCTTGTGGATCACTTGGCCTATCGAGATGATTTCCGCAAAGCAGTCAAATCCCGCTTCACCGGACAGGCAGTTACCCTAGGCACCTATTTGGAAGCCCGTGAGCAAGATAGCAGTGCCCCACGAATTGCATTGGTTCAAGCCAGCGGTCAAATCATTCCCGGAGCCAAAAACTCGTCACCATTTGCCGACAACAATCTGATTATGGCACGGTCAACAGCCAAGGCGATCCAAGACGCCGCAAAAGCAGGCGTTGGTGCGATTATCTTGCGCATTAACAGTCCGGGTGGTGACTACGCTGCATCGGACACCATTCGTCAGGCCATTGTTGCAGCCAATGCCCAAAATATTCCTGTAATCGTATCCATGGAAGACTATGCAGCATCCGGCGGCTATTTCATCGCCTCCGCAGCAGATACGATTATTGCGCAACCGACGACTATCACCGGGTCTATCGGCGTTATTGCCGGCAAAGTCAATTTGCAAAAGGCTTGGGATAAGCTTGGCATTTCTTGGGAAACCCTGAAAACCGGTGAAACGGCTGGCATGTGGTCCATGAACAAAGGCTTCACCCAGACAGAACGTAACCGCATGAACAAAATCATCGATGCGGCATACATGGACTTCACAGCAAAGGTTGCAGAAGGCCGCAAGCTGGACATGGATGCGGTGGATATGATTGCCCGTGGACGGGTATTTTCGGGTGAACGCGCAAAATCAAAACAATTGGTAGATGATCTTGGCGGCATTATCACTGCCGTGGCTCACGCCAAACGCGTTGCTGGGGTTCCCGCTGAAAACGACATTCAATTGGTGCAATTCCCGGAAGTCAGGCCATTCCACGAAAATCTGATCGCTTGGATGCAAGGCAATGGGGACAACCCCTTTGTCACAAGCCAGTTACGTTCTGCCCTGCCGGAACCGGTTTCAACGTTGTACCAATGGTCATTGATCCGATTGGAGAACGGGGCCGCATTGATGCCGCCCATGCGCATTCAATAAATGCTCAAGCAAATCCGTACGAAAATGCCGCCAGAAGGGAAACCCTCTGACGGCATTTTTTATGTGCAAAACGAATAGATTTTATACGCAACATTTGCCAAGAGACGGCATTTCAAGCCACCGTAGCAGCCCCAGTATTTTTTTGGCCCGGCGCAACATGACCGTCAGTGGCAACTTTGATGCCGATACTTGCTGCAAATGGTCTTCCCATTCCTGAATTAAGTCACGTGGACAATCAGGACGAGCCGGTTCGCCAGTCAAGGCACCAACCGTGCGATTATAAAATGGATGCGTTTCCGAAAGGAACCCCAACAGTAAATACTCTTCTCGCTCCAGTTCACCTTGCATATACAAATCATAAGCAACCGACGCCAACATATTTGGGCTCATAAACCGCACCGGATACCCCGGAAAGCTTGCCACTGGCTTCATAGACGGCTTCGATGAAACATGTACACGTGCCGCCACCAACCCCGCACGCAATTGCGCGTCCGGCGATAAACGTAACGGTGGGATGTGCGGATACGGCGTATCGCGCACCGCCAAATCGCTGCCTTTCCTCATAACGGCCCCTTCACCACTCAACACACACAGTTCGTAAACACATGCATGAGGCGTGCCGTTTCAAAACTTAAGGCTTTCTTAAGGATTCCGCCTAAAAACGCGTCATTTAACCCGGTAATTATTACCGTGGGCGGCAAATTTTACCGGGTACAGTGTTGGATACACCAAGCCATGCAGCACCACGAACACCGCTGGAATCTCCATGCCGTGGCGGCAGCAGGCGCGTCCGCACCGTGTCAGAAAATACATAGCGCGACCACAATGCGGGCACCCGATCATACAAATCAGGAATGTTGGAAACTCCACCACCCAACACGATCACATCCGGGTCCAAGATATTGATCACGGATGCCGTCGCACGGGCCAAACGCTCGACGTAGCGTTGCAAAGTTGCAGTTGCTGTGGCTTCCCCTTTGGCGGCTGCATCGACAATGGCCTCAACACATGTGGCATCCCCACCGCGCCGACAATGGTCCTGAACCATGCCCGGGCCAGACAGAAACGTTTCAATGCAGCCATGCCGCCCACAGTAACACAACGGACCGGGTACTTCGTCCTCGGTCATTGCGGGCAATGGATTATGCCCCCACTCTCCGGCGATGGAATTTGGTCCCTGCAGCAAGTTACCGTGAATCACAATACCACTGCCGGTGCCGGTCCCCAATATGATCCCCCAAACTGTTGCGGCCTCGGCTCCGGCTCCATCCATCGCCTCAGACAAAGCAAAACAATCTGCATCATTGGCAATAGTCACCGGACATGAAAACTGTGATTGCAGATCCACCAACAACGGATGCCCAATCAGCCAAGTGGAATTAGCATTTTTCACCAATCCGGTTTCCCGAGACACACACCCCGGAATCCCCACTCCAACAGAGGACAACAGCCCATATTTCTCGCATGCGTCCTCATACACTGTACGCAGCATCGCAAGTGTGCGGACATAGTCACCACGCGGAGAAGGCATGCGCCACCGCCCAAGACAATTGCCGCTGTCATCCAGAACAATCGCCTCGGTCTTGGTGCCGCCCAGATCAATTCCCAAGTGGCAGGGGCCATCGGCCAAACAACAGGAATCAGTGGGCATAGATGTCTCCTGAATTCAGGTCAGGATGCGCAATAAAGGCCGTGCAAGGTATGAATGATTGCCGTCGCATCCGCCCCGTTCAGGGAATAATACACTGTTTGAGCTTCCCGGCGGGTTTGAACCAAATCATCGCGCCGCAGGCGGGCCAAATGCTGGGACAAGGCAGATTGGCTCAGACCAACCTGTTTTTCCAAATCTCCGACAGATCGTTCTCCTGACTGCAAAATGCACAGGATCATAAGGCGGTGCTGATTGCTCATCGCCTTTAAAAGGGTACTGGCCTTTCCAGCATTACGTTCGAGTTCCGTGATATCCATGGTTTATCGCTTAAATTGTTGTAAGAATAAATCGACGGCTCTCCCTTCCAGCGCCGCAAGATACTTGCAAAAGTATGCGGCGTCTATACGGAAAATATTTCAGAAATTGCAGAGCCATACGCCATAGTTCAGAGAGCTATTAAATTAGATTAGCAATTCACTTGCCCGAGTCTTCCCTATGCAAAGGCATAAAACGCCATCAATTTTTATTCTCGACACCTGAAAAGCATAACCAGAGAGTTCATGGACCGCTTCTGCGGTTGTAGAACGGTCGCCAACGGCGTAAAGTGCGCTCTTGCACACCGGGGCTGGTGTGTCGGCTATGATAACGGCATAGGGTTACATAATGACGGAGACAACAGCATCTGCTGCGAACCATGCGGCGATCTCGGACATGAGCTTTGAACAGGCTTTGGCTCAGCTGGATGCAATCGTGCGACGGCTGGAAGCTGGCGATGTGGAGCTTGATGCTGCTGTTGGTGCCTTTGAACAGGGCGTTCAATTAAAACGCCACTGCGAGGCCAAGTTGTCAGAAGCCCGCGAACGGGTTGAGCAAATTACCAAGGCTCCCGACGGGTCTATGACCACCTCGCCTTTGCCTCCCATGGAATAGGATACAGACACTGTGGCAATGCCGGAAACATCAACCGCATTTCGCGATGCTCTTGCGGATGCGGCTCAACGAGTTGAAAACGAACTGGATTCCCTGCTTCGCCTGCACGAAGCACAGGAAGACCGTGTGTTGGAAGCCATGCGCTATGCCTGCCTAAACGGCGGCAAACGTCTGCGCCCGTTTTTGACCATGGTCACCGCATCCCTGTTTGGCGTTGGACAACGTTCTGCCAACCGTGCAGCTGCTGCCGTTGAAATGCTGCACTGCTATTCCTTGGTCCACGATGACCTGCCTGCAATGGATGACGATGATTTACGTCGTGGACAGCCCACTGTGCATCGCCGCTTTGACGAAGCCACAGCAATCCTTGCCGGTGATGCCCTACTGACAGAAGCCTTTGCAGTCCTGTCAGACCCGGACACCCACGAAGACCCTTCCGTGCGTTGCAAGTTGGTCTCCCGTTTAGCCAAAGCTTCCGGGGCACATGGCATGGTCGGCGGACAGATGCTGGACCTGCTGGCGGAAACGCGTGACCTTGACCTGCCTGCTATTACACGGCTGCAGCGCATGAAAACTGGCTGCCTGATCGCATTTTCCTGTGAAGCTGGCGCAATCTTGGGCAAGGCCTCCCCGCCCATGCGGCATGCCTTGTGCGCCTACGCCCATGACATTGGTCTGGCCTTCCAAATTGCCGACGACCTGTTGGATGTGGAAGGTGACGCAAATGAAGTCGGCAAGGCAACCTCCAAAGATGCAGACCGTGGCAAAGCCAGCTTTGTCACAGCATTGGGTATAGACCGTGCCCGCGAACAGGCCGATATTCTGGTCAATCAGGCAATTGGGCACTTGTCCGTGTTTGAAGGACGTGCCGCCCTGCTGGAAGATCTGGCACATTACGTAGTCAAACGCCGCCGTTGATCGGCTCTAAATACCGTGTGGAGAACCAAGGCGTGGTAGAAGTTAAGCAGGATACTCCGATCCTGGATACAGTTTACAGCATCGCCGACGTACGCGCTTTGCCCACTGCAAAGCTGCAATCGTTGGCCGACGACGTGCGTGCAGCCATGATCAACACGGTGTCTCAAACCGGGGGGCATCTTGGCGCAGGTCTCGGCGTCGTCGAATTGACCGTCGCGCTGCATTACGTGTTCGACACGCCCCATGATCGCCTAATCTGGGATGTGGGGCATCAAAGCTACCCCCATAAGATTCTGACAGGTCGCAAAGATCGCATGGGAACAATCCGGCAAAAGGGCGGGCTTTCCGGTTTTACCAAACGCGATGAATCCAAATTTGACCCCTTTGGCGCAGGACATAGCTCCACATCCATTTCCGCTGGCCTGGGCATGGCGGTTGCCAGTGACCTGAAACAGGAGCAACGCAACGTTATTTGCGTCATCGGTGATGGCTCCATGAGCGCAGGTATGGCGTATGAAGCCCTGAACAACATCAGCTCCACCAATTCTCGTATGGTGGTGATCCTGAATGACAATGACATGTCCATTGCTCCACCTGTTGGCGCCATGAGCCATTACCTGTCCCGCCTGATTTCGTCACAGTCCTACCACTCCTTACGCAGTGCGGTTAAGGATGTCACATCCCTGTTCCCGTCTGCGGTTGAACGGGCGGCCCGCAAGGCCGAAGAATTCGCACGCGGATTGGTGACGGGCGGCACCCTGTTCGAAGAAATGGGCATGCATTACGTCGGCCCGATCGATGGTCATGACCTTGATACATTGATCCCGGTGTTGACCAACGTCCGCGAGGCAGATTCCAGCCGTCCGATTTTGGTGCATGTGGTCACGAAAAAGGGACATGGCTATGCCCCGGCAGAACAAGCCTCTGACAAATACCATGGGGTCAGTTGCTTTGACGTACAAACCGGGGCGCCGAAACCATCTGGAACCAACGGGCCAAGCTTTACCCGCGTTTTTGCCAACGCATTAACATCTGCGGCGAAATCCGACCCGAGAATCAATGCCGTTACCGCCGCCATGCCGTCGGGCACAGGGCTTGATGTCTTTGCAGAAAGCCACCCTGACCGCATGTTCGACGTGGGAATAGCTGAACAACATGCCGTAACCTTCGCTGCCGGACTGGCAGCCGAGGGGCTGAAGCCATTTGTCGCGATTTACTCCAGCTTCCTGCAACGGGCGTTCGATCAGGTCGCCCATGATGTTTCACTGCAAAACTTGCCCGTCCGTTTCATCATTGACCGCGCCGGATATGTGGGAGCCGATGGCGCCACACATCATGGTGCCTTTGATGTGGCAATGCTGTCCATGCTGCCGGATATGGTGGTTATGGCCCCGGCAGACGAAGCCGAATTGGCGCATATGGTCATGACCGCCGTCGAATACGATGACGGCCCCATTGCCCTGCGCTTCCCACGCGGCACAGGCCCGGGGGCGGATGTTCCCGACAAGCCGGAAGCCTTACCCATTGGCAAAGGGCGTATCGTTCGCAGCGGCACCCATGCCGCCATATTGAGCCTTGGCACCCGATTGGCGGACTGCCTGAGCGCGGCGGAACAATTGGCAGGACACGGCATTGAAGCCACCGTTGCCGATGCCCGTTTTGCCAAGCCGATAGATATTGATCTGATCGAAGACCTTGTCCGCAATCATGCCGCATTAATCATTGTCGAAGAAGGCTCAATCGGCGGCTTTGCCACCCACGTATTGGATCACATCATCAATACCAACGGCCTGCAATCTGGATGCGTGTTACGCACATTGCACATGCCGGATAGCTATCTGGAACAAGACAGCCAAACCGGTCAAATCCGAGACGCAGGACTTGACCCAGATAGCATTGTTAAAACCGTACTCACTGCTTTGGGGGGAAGTGCATGAGTTCAGAACGTCTGGATTTGACTTTGGTCGAGCGGGATCTGGCGCCAAGCCGGGCCCGTGCGCAAATGCTGATTGCCGAGCATGTTGTTTACTGCAATGGCAAACTGGCAAAAAAACCATCAGCCAAAGTCGCACCTGACGATATTCTGGAAGTTCGCGGACAACCGATTCCGTGGGTGTCCCGAGGAGGTCTGAAACTGGCACGAGGACTGGAGAACTTCCAGTACCCGGTGGAAGGCTTGGTTTGTCTTGATGTTGGTGCTTCTACGGGCGGGTTTACCGATGTTTTGCGCCACAATGGCGCGGCGAAAATTTATGCCGTCGATGTGGGGCATGATCAACTGGCAGAGGAAATCCGCAACGACAGCCGGGTCATTTCGTTGGAAAACACCAATGCCCGCATGCTGACCCGCACGCACGTTCCTGATGATTTGGATGCTGTGGTCTGCGATGCCAGCTTTATTTCGTTGCAATCCGTTCTGCAAGGCGCACTGGAATTGGTAAAACCCGGTGCATGGCTCATCGCCCTGATTAAACCGCAATTTCAGGCCGGGCCACAATCGGTTGGCAAAGGCGGCGTGGTCAAAGACCCGGAAGTCCGACAAAGAGTCTGTGATGAAGTAAAGGGCTGGTTGCTGGACAAGGGATGGCTTGTCGACGGCATCATTGAAAGCCCGATTACCGGCCCGGAAGGCAATGTGGAGTTCCTGATCGGTGCCCGTCTGCCTGAGGCTGACGAACCTGAGGCATAAGCCTCTGGCCTTTGGCCCACTGGTTCACCGCGCTATAAAAAAATCCCCCGGATCAAACCGGGGGATTTTTTATTCAACTCGTGCCTTGATTTACTCAGCCGGAGTTTCGTCCGTGGTCACGGTGATTTTCGGCTTCGGCAAGTTCAATTTCAGGTGCAATTCACGCAAACGCGCCGGATCAACGGTGTTCGGTGCTTGCATCAACAAATCTTGCGCCTGTTGGTTCAGCGGGAAGGCGATAACCTCGCGAATGTTCGGTTCATCTGCCAACAGCATAACCATGCGGTCAACACCGGGAGCAAAGCCACCATGCGGCGGTGCGCCGAATTTAAATGCATTGAGCATGCCGCCGAATTCGTTTTCAACGGTTTCAGCAGAGTAACCCGCAATTTCAAACGCTTTATACATGATGTCCGGGCGGTGGTTACGAATCGCCCCAGAGGACAATTCCACACCGTTACAGACGATATCATACTGGAATGCTTTGATATCCAGCGGATTCATCGTTTCCAGCGCTTCCATTTCGCCTTGCGGCATCGAGAATGGGTTGTGGCTGAACTCAATCAGTCCGGTATCCTCGTTCAATTCGAACATGGGGAAGTCAACGATCCAGCAGAACTTGAATACGCCTTGTTCCAGCAGCTCCAGTTCATTACAGATCTTGGTGCGCACGGTGCCTGCAAACTTGGCGGCTGCGCCTTCCTTGTCACAGCAGAAGAACACGGCATCACCGTCACCCACACCAGCAGCAGCCTTAATGGCTTCGATGCGTTCGGCCTCAAGGTTTTTGGCGATCGGGCCTTTGGCTTCACCGTCGGCGAATGTGATATAACCAAGGCCAGCAGCCCCTTCGGTTTGGGCCCACTTGTTCAGGTTATCAAACCATGACCGCGGCTTGGATGCTGCACCCGGAGCCGGAATGGCCCGGACCACTGCACCCTTGGCAACGTTCTTCGCAAAGATACCAAACCCGGAGTCGCGATAGGCTTCGGTCACGTCTGCAATAAGCAACGGGTTCCGCAGATCCGGCTTATCAGAGCCATACTTCAGCATGGATTCATCGAACGGAATACGCGGGAACGGAGACGCTGAAACCGTGCGACCGTTGGCAAATTCTTCGAACAAACCAGCCAAAACCGGTTCCATGGTTTGGAACACGTCTTCCTGCGTGACATAGCTCATTTCCAGATCGAGCTGATAAAACTCACCCGGCGAACGATCCGCACGGCTGTCTTCATCGCGGAAGCAAGGTGCAATCTGGAAATAACGGTCAAAGCCAGCAACCATCAACATCTGTTTGAACTGTTGCGGTGCCTGCGGCAATGCATAGAACTTGCCGGGATGCAGACGAGACGGCACAAGGAAGTCACGCGCACCTTCCGGGCTGGAAGCCGTCAGGATCGGTGTCTGAATTTCCATAAAGCCAAGGTCGGTCATCCGGCGACGGATGGAAGAAATAACGTTGGACCGCAGCACGATGTTGCTGTGGATTTTTTCACGACGCAGATCTAGGAAGCGATAACGCAGACGCATTTCCTCAGAAAAGTCTTCGTTGGATGCAACCTGTATCGGCAATACCTCAGCCGCAGACAGAACTTCGACTTCATCCACGCGGACTTCAATCTGTCCGGTGGCAAGTTTGTCATTCACAGTGCTTTCTTCACGTGCAACAACACGACCATCAATGCGGATCACCGATTCCGGGCGCACCGATTCGAGGGTTTTGAACACGTCGCTGGAGCTATCGGTCACACATTGGGTAATACCATAGTGATCACGCAGATCCACAAACAGAAGGTTGCCGTGGTCGCGTTTGCGGTGAACCCAGCCAGACAAACGTACGGTGGTTCCGACATTGCTGTCGTTCAAGTCATTGCAGGTGTGCGTGCGATAAAGATGCATGTCCAGACCCTTTGGTTTAAATCTCAGCCGCAAAAGCACACCGATGGAGCAACTTTGTCAAGGTCGGAATTCGCAAAATACCGCGAATCTCGGCCTATAGAGTGCTTGCCAGCGCAAATTGCAAGAGGTATAGCTTTTTGCCATGAGCCTGATTATTGATACAGAAGCCTTGGCCGCACTGTGCGAGCGCTTGGCAAATTCAAAACACGTCACCGTTGACACGGAATTCATACGGGAAAAGACCTATTGGCCCAAGTTGTGCCTTATACAGGTCGCCGGTGAAGACGAAGCCGCATGCATTGATCCGCTCGCAGAAGGTATTGACCTTGAGCCATTCTTTGCCCTGATGCGCAACACCAACGTGCTGAAGATCTTCCACGCCGCCCGTCAGGATCTGGAAATCCTGATGAAATTGATGGGTGAGCTGCCGCAACCGATCTTTGACACGCAAATCGCAGCCATGGTCTGCGGTTTTGGCGAATCCGTCGGATATGAAACTCTGGCAACAAAATTAGCCGGGGCCCGTATCGACAAATCCACCCGCTTCACCGATTGGTCCAAACGTCCGCTGAGTGATCGTCAGGTTATTTATGCCCTGTCCGATGTCATTCCGCTGCGCAAAGTCTATCGCAAGCTGGTCGCTGTTCTGGAAAAAACCGGACGCGATAAATGGCTGGAAGAGGAAATGCAGGTCTTGACCGCACCGGGCACCTATACCCCGGATCCGCGCGAAATGTACCGCCGCATGAAATCTCGCACGAAAAACCCGCGTTTCCTTGCGGTATTGCGTGAACTGGCTGCTTGGCGTGAAGTAGAGGCCCAAACCCGTGATCTGCCGCGTCAGCGCGTCATCCGGGATGAAGCCTTGTTGGAAATTGCGGCATCGTCTCCGACGTCTGTTGAATCTTTGTCATCGACCCGGCAACTGCCGAAAAGCATGTCCGAAGGTCCAACGGCAGAAGCCATTATCGAAGCAGTGGAAACCGGTTTGGCTCTGCCGACCGGCGAATGCCCGGAACTGCCGACACATCGCAACCACCCACCGGGTATCGCCCCGATCGTGGATTTGCTGCGTGTACTGCTGAAGACCAAGTGTGAAGCCTACGGTGTTGCGCCGAAGATCGTTGCAACCACCGAGGAACTGGAAGCAATGGCATCCGATGATGCCGCGAATGTCCGGGCACAATCCGGCTGGCGGCATGCCCTGTTCGGTGAAGATGCCCTGCGGTTGAAACACGGTCACATGGCTTTGGCGATTTCCCCGGATAACGGCAAGATCGAACTGATCCCGGTGGAAGATGCTCCGGCAGACGAAGACATTCCAGAATCCGATACGGCACAAGTCGAAGACTTGCGCGCCGAAACCGGAGCCCCGATTGCGGAAACACTGGAAGTGACGGAAACTGCGGACACGCCAACCGTCGCTGAACCTGCTGTGGAAACACCGGAAACTGTGGACACTCCGGCAGAAGCTGAAGCTCCGGTTCTGGAAGCCTCTGAAGAAGTACAAGAAGCTCCGGCTGAGGAAACAGTGGCATCCGTCGCAGTTGCTGAAGACACTGCGGATGAAGACACAGACACCAATTCCGGTGAAGTCCCGGAACTGACACAAGGCGCACTGGCCTAAACACTGTCAAATTGCGTTTATTCAGACATAAGAAAGGCCACGCATCAGCGTGGCCTTTCTTATGGGCTTTAAAGCCAACTTATTTACCGCTCGTTACCAATGTTCAATCACCGGGTCCAGCCCCATGGCCAACGCCAGACGGTCCAACCGTTTGGCAAAGGCCGGGGTGTAATATGCCACCTCATCCATGGGCAAGCGCAGGGTCAGTGTTGTGTCACTCAAGCTGAATTGCGCCTGCTGCAACAATCCCGGCGCACCACCGGTCATGGCGTGGGCCAAACGTAATGCTCGTCCGGCGACTTGTACCCGATGTTGGTCATCTTCCGACAGGAGAGCCATGGCATCCTGAGCATCGTGAATTTCATCAAAGCTTTGATAACGGTACAACACAATCAAAGCCAACGCGGCACGATCCTCGTGATCAAACCCGACTACAGGCAGTCGCAGAGTTTTAAAGAACGCTTGCTGACCGCGATAATCCGGGTGTTCGTCCCAGTACAAATCCCCCAGCATGCAGGCGGCATAGCGCTGTCGCCATTGTTTCTGTGTTTCGACCGGGAACAATGGGTCCAAAAACTCCATCAACCGCGCAGGTTGCTGTGCAAAGCGGTGCCCATCTCCGGCAAGGGTTTCCAGCATGTCCTCAATGGGGTCACGATTGCGAATGGCGTCCGGCAAGGTAGAGAAATAATACCCCTCCCGCATGCCATGCACGGAAAACACCAATGCTTTGGGTCGGGTCTGCCGTAAAAGTCTATTCAGTAGCTTTGCCGCCAACGGAAGCGTTGCCAAACGGCGGCGGGGAACCCCCGGAATCTTGACCAATGAGCTTCGACCAACTTTGGAGATCAGTTGCGTCAACTCCAAAGCCCGTTCCAAAGGCAACGTATATTTATCCATGATCTGAAGCGGATGCTTTTCATGGTACATACACAACTTCGCCAGTGCCCGCCATGCGCCGCCAACCGCATACAAATAATTAGGGGCCGCAGCCTCTAGCCACTGTTCTTTTTCAAAACAGTTTTCGATCCGTTGATCAACGCCTGCCGGGGCAACATCATCAATATCAGCTAGTCGCAGCACGCCAAGGGGCATTGTACACATCCGCCCCAAGTGCTCTGACTGCATACCGTTAATCTCAGCGAGTTCAAGGCTGCCACCACCAAGATCGGCGACAAGCCCGCTGGCATCCGGTGTTCCCGACAACACGCCATAGGCCGCACACTTGGCCTCATCATCTCCTGACAGGACTTGGACTTCCACATCGTAACGTGCGTTCAGTTCCCGGACGAAATCCGGCCCATCAGATGCATCCCGGACCGCCGCCGTTGCCAACAGGTCCAAACGCCCAATGCCCATGGCCCGCGCCAGACGAACAAAACGCCCAATGGCTGCCATGGCACTGATCCGACCATCAGGATTAAGCCGCCCGGTTTGCTGCAATCCGGCCCCAAGCGCACACGAAGCCTTTTCATTGAAAAGCCGAACCGGAGCCCGACTAAGACCGGCGAATACCACCAACCGGACCGAGTTCGAGCCGATGTCGATAACCCCAATGGCATCGGAATGCCGTAACGGGGGATTCGCGATCACATGCAATGGCTGCGCGCTCATACTTTCAACCTTAATAGCCTCAACGTCACACGGCTGCCTTGCTCATTTGAACAGCCACGTATGACGCTGGTTTACTCCGAATTCAGTGTCAATGTCTCGAACTTCATATTATTTCCTGCCCCCCGTGCGCGACCGCGACCGGATAGGCTCGGATTTGTCATGAAATAGGTATGCGCATTGAAACCTGCACCCACGGGCGTACACCGTTCATACGTCCCATCACTTTGCAAATACCAGCTTTGGGCCGTGTCCTTCATATTTGCCACCATGATCTGGTCCAATACCTGTTCGTGGACCGTCGGGTTTTCAATAGGCACAAGGGTTTCCACCCGGCGCATGGTATTTCGTGTCATCCAATCCGCTGATGAAATCCAGATTTTGGCATGTTTAGACGGCATGGGATGACCATTGGCAAAACAGGCAATCCGTGAATGTTCAAGATAGCGACCAACGATGCTTTTCACCCGGATGTTATCTGACATTCCCGGGACTCCGGGACGCAGGCAGCAAATCCCACGCACAACCAGTTCGACCTTAACTCCAGCCTGAGACGCGCGGTACAGCCCATCAATCAAAGTCTCGTCCACAAGGGAGTTCATCTTCGCCCAAATGGCTGCCGGTTTGCCTTCTTTCGCATTCGCGATCTCCGCATTGATGTCATCAATCAACTGACTGCGCAGGTCAATCGGCGCGATGCGAAGCTTTTCAAGCTTAACCGGCTGCGCATACCCGGTCATGAAGTTGAAGACCTTGGTCGCATCACGGCAAAACGCCGGATCGCAGGTAAAATATGACAGGTCGGTATAAATCTTTGCGGTAATCGGATGATAGTTTCCGGTGCCAAAGTGCACATATGACCGCAGTTCATTGCCTTCCCGCCGGACGACCAAAGACACCTTGGCGTGGATTTTCCAATCAATGAAACCATAAACCACCTGCGCGCCAGCCCGTTCCAATCGCCGCGCCCACCGGATGTTGGCTTCCTCATCGAACCGGGCCTTCAGTTCCACCATCGCCGTAACCGACTTGCCAGACTCTGCTGCCTCGATCAAAGCCGCGACAATTGGGGAATCATTGCTGGTGCGATACAGGGTTTGTTTAATCGCCACCACATTCGGGTCTCGGGCGGCTTGACGGATGAACTGCACAACCGCATCAAAGGACTCATAAGGGTGATGGATCACCATGTCCTTGTGGTTAATTGCCGCAAAGCTATCACCACCAAAATCACGTATCCGTTCCGGGAATCGGGCCTTGAACGGAAAGAACTGCAAATCCGGGCGATCATTCACAATGACGGCCTTCACATCCGACATACCGACCAGACCGTCCATTTCAAAAACATCCGGTTCCTGAATGGCAAGGGATTCCAGAATCTGAGACCGCAATTCAGGGGCAATCCCCTTGGTCACACCCAGACGAATGACATGACCGCGGCGGCGACGTTTCAGTGCGCTTTCGAAACTGCGAACCAGATCTTCGGCTTCCTCGTCAATTTCCATTTCACTGTCGCGGATCAAACGGAAATGCCCGGATTTTTCCAAAGTATAACCGGGGAACAAGCGTTCAACGTGCAACAGCACCACTTCTTCAAGCGCGATAAAGCGAATACCTTCACCCGGAAGTCTGACAAAACGATCAATTTGCCCCGGCAATGGCACCAAGGCATGCAGGATTTTAGAGCTGGATTTCATGGCGGTCTTGCTGACCGGGCACAATTCCAGCACCAGCGCCATGCCAAGGTTCGGGATAAATGGGAACGGGTGTGCAGGGTCGATTGCCAGTGGCGTCAATATGGGGAAGATGTTCGCCATGAAATGATCCATCAGCCATGAACGATCCACCTGAGTTAATTCCTTGGAATCAATGACGGAAACACCTTCGTCACGCAGTTCTCGCTGAAGGCTACGCCAACAACTGACCTGCCCCATAATCAATTCACGGGCTGCGGCATTGATTTGTTGCAGTTGTTGCGCCGGAGTCAGATTATCAGCACTAAGGGTATTCACCCCGGCATCCACCTGCCCTTTTAATCCGGCAACACGCACCATATAAAATTCATCAAGGTTGGAGGCGCTAATGGATAAGAACCGGACACGTTCAAACAAGGGGTGAGTCTTGTTATGGGCCTCTTCCAGCACTCGCGTATTGAAGGCCAACCATGATAACTCACGGTTGATGTATTTCAGATCAGACGCAGCGGCATCAACATCCAGCACTTCCAATTTTTGCGGTTTGGAGACAGTGTTCATAAAACAAAACCTTCCCGATGACCCCCAACTTCGATATCAACCAGCCGGGCGATTAGAAAAATCACGTTTCCATTGTGTCGGAAACCTCCACATTCCGAAAGCCCTAACAGAGCAACAGTGCCTTTGAGGATGATAATTTGATGACAAAAACAATCACCCTGATCCGCCACCTGAAGTCCAGTTGGGACAGCCCCAGCCTTGACGATCGGGACCGACCGCTCAACTCTCGTGGCAAGGCAGCCGGACCAATTATCAGCGCGGCTTTGCTGCAACGATGCCCAAGGCCGGATCTTGTCCTATGCTCCCCTGCCCAACGCACTCATGCGACATTAGGCTATATCCTGCGCGAAATGCCGGATTTGAATGTACGGTTTGAGGACAGCATTTATGATGCGACCATTGGCGATCTGACCAAATTGATCGCCACATTGGATGAAAGCTGTCAGCACCTGATGCTGATTGGGCACAATCCTGCTGTGTTGGATTTGTTATGGTGTTTGTGTCCGCCGGAAGACACCAACCTGCCAATTTACCGCAAGTTCCCGACCGGGGCCGTGGCTTGCCTGAAATTCTCCGATATGCTGTGGCAAGACATAGGGAAAGCCAAAGGCAAGCCCCACGCCTTGTTCACACCGAAATCCGTATCGAAGGAAAAGGAAGCGGATGATCTGGAGCCGTAGCCTCAGGCCTCATCCCACTGCATGACTACAGCCAAGGCTGCTTTCAGAACGGAAATGGTCACACGCCGTTTCAGGGCCAAGGCCTGACGATCTGCCTCTGCCACGACGGCTTCAGCAGCGGCAATTGACCGCTCCATATGCGTCAGCAGATAGGAAATTTCCGCATCTCCCACAGTTAACTGGCGGTCATGAAACAACTTCGCCAGCACCGCAGCCATCAACCGATCATCCGGGCGAGTGATTTCCGCCACCGGACAGGTGCGCAACCGAGACCGCCAATCCGCCAAGGTCAGAGCCATGGCATTGGGCATGACCCGCGCCGTCAGCAGCAAGCCAACGCCACGTTCTTTGGCTCGGTTAAACACATGGAACAACGCCTCCTCCGGTGGGTTCCGGTCAATATCCTCAATCACCAGTGCTTTGGCATCTGCATCAGGCAGGCTCACGCCAAAGTCCGGCAAATCGGCTGCCGACACCACTCGTGCCCCAGTTTGCTGTGCGAACATGCGGGCAAGGTGGCTTTTCCCCGCACGCGGCGCACCACACACGACAATGCCGACGGCAGGCCAATCCGGCCATGCATCCAGCCAGCGCATCGCATGGTCATGGCAACTGGATACCCAAAAATCTTCACCATCCAAGGCCGGACGGTGTGGCAAATCCAGCACGTACTGTCTGGGTTGCGAAACAGTTTTAGACATCTTCCTGACTGACCTCTCTGCCGGAATATGCCGAACTGGCAAGGTATCTGCGCAATCCGTGCCGGACAAGAACCCCGATCACAGACGCCACAGGCAACGCAACCAACACCCCGGCAAACCCGAATAACGCACCGCCAGCCAACAACGCAAACATAACCCAAACCGGATGTAAACCAATTCGATTGCCCACCAAACGCGGGGTCAGGACGTAACCTTCCAGCACTTGCCCAACGGCAAACACGGCAACGACACCGGCAATCGGCTGCCAATCGGCAAACTGGAACAACGCCAGAATGATCGCCACCGTAAACCCGGTAATGCCGCCGACATAAGGGACAAATGCCGCCATCCCCGACGCGATACCCAACAACAATCCGGCTTCCAGGCCGACAAGGCTCAACCCTGTGCCATAAACACAGGCAAGCGCAAGACAGACCGTCGCCTGCCCACGGATGAACCCGGCAAGGGTTTTGTCAATGTCGCGGGCTATGGCACGAATTGCGTTCGCATTGTCTCGCGGCAACCAAGAGTCCACCTTGGTCACCATGTAATCCCAATCCCGCAGCAAATAAATCGCCACTACCGGAGTCACCACCAGCAGCGACAGCAAATTGAACAGGGCCACGCCCCGGGACAACAGCCCAGTAACAAAAGCACCGACGTTATTCACAATACGACCGATGTATTGACTGACAGCATCTTCAAGCGAGGCAAAATGTTCTGCGGGAAGATAGGCACGAACCTGTTCAATATATGGCGCCAAAACCAACCAACCACTGTCCACGTAGCGCGGCACGTTCTTAACCAACGAAACCACCTGCTGCTGAATGATCGGCAGAATCGTTGCCAACAAGGCAATGCCACAGATCATAAACACCAACGTAATGATCAGAACCGCCGGCCCCCGTTTGACACCACGTTTTTCAAGCTGATCCGCGACCGGGTCCAAGAAATATGCCAACGCCAACCCGGCAACAAACGGGGTCAGCATCGTCCGCAGGATATACAAAACGGCTATGAAGGCCAAAAAGGCCAGCCCCCACAACTGAAACAAGGTCAGGTTCGAAGTCTTCTTAGCGGTCATGACAGCACCGGTGTAGCGGTTTCAGAAGGTGGAATAATTTCCCAATACCCGTCGTATGTCCGCACAGTAAACCCAAGTTTTTCAACAGCAGCCATTAATGACATCAGGTCGCCCGAATATTGAAGCGCAATTTGCAACACATCGGTTCGGGAGGCGCGCAAACGAATCGTCTGCACCATGGGCAAGGCTGACAATGTCGCCTCGGTCCGCACCCAATCCGCGATGGACTGCACAGGGATCAGTGCTGCCAACGAATCCGTTTCACCAACAACAATTGCTTTCCGTTGGCTCTTCTCTCCCTGCGCGACAGATAAAACCGCATGGGCAGCCAGATCCCCCAATGCGGCAGGCAAGTCATCCGCAATGGGAGTCTCACCAGTCTTTAATCGTGACGGCAGGTCCTGCGGATACCGCTTCAGGGTCATGGAACTGCCCTTATCCGGCGTCGTCAAAACATGAGCGACCACCACTTCATCGGCCCCATAACGCTGGATCAGGCTATCCATTGCTGTACGGTCCAGCGCAAGGGCTGCTTCCGCAGGAACCTGAGCCGTATCCAGCATATCCCCCAATGGCAAAGCCACCGGGAACAAGCCTCTGGATACTGCGGTCTGGTTCAACAACAAACGCCATGGATTATCCGGTTCCCATAACAAGGGCTGGGCATCGGGTTCGGCCTGATAAACGCCCAGTAAGATGATGGTTTGCTCCCCACCCTTCAACAGAGTCACACCGAAATTGCGCAGCATATCCGCAACCCGGGCTTCATCAAAATTCACAGTCATCGTAGCGATGTAGCGGGTGGCAGAGGATTTTTCCCCGGCAACGGAAAAGTCGGCGACCAACGATTCCAATTCTTCCGGCGATAGTTCCGGCACCAATTCACGGTCTTCCGGGCTGATTACCGTTTTCATCAAACGATCAAAGGCCGCAGCCTGTCCCTGTAAAATCGCCTGCTGACGTGCGGCTGTCGGCGATTCTGCCGTCACGTCCACCGGGACCGCAGAAATGGTGAACGCATTGGCCCATGCCGCCACCGGAACCAGCAACAGGCTCATAACAATCATGGCAAGCGCACAACACTTGCCCGTTGCTGCCCCCCGGAGTTTTTGAACTACAATCCGCGACATAGAATTCACCACAATAGCCACCATTTTTTATGAAGCTGTATCAGACAGCGAAAATACTAAAAATCTCTTGCATGCGCCTTTGCAAAATGCACGAGAAAAACGTATGTTTCCGAAACTTCAAGAACAGGATGCCCTGCACCGCATCCATACTCTAGCAAAAGAGGCGACCATTTCCAGTTTTCCCGAAAACGGCCAGCAAGAGAATGGCCTGAGCTACCGCGACGCTGGCGTTGATATTGATGCCGGCGATGCCCTCGTTCAAGCGATCAAACCCCTTGCCCGCAGCACTGTCCGCCCTGGCGCGGATACGGAGCTTGGCGGATTCGGTGGCTTGTTCGATTTACGTGCAGCCGGGTTCCAAGACCCGATTCTGGTCTCTGCCACCGATGGCGTCGGCACCAAGCTGAAAATCGCCATTGAAACCGACATTCACGATACGGTCGGTATTGATCTGGTTGCCATGTGTGCCAACGACTTGGTGGTTCAGGGTGCCGAACCGCTTCTGTTCTTGGACTATTTCGCCACGGGGCACCTGTCTGTTGATGCAGGCCGCGCCATCGTCAGCGGCATTGCCGAAGGCTGTCGTCAAGCCGGGTGCGCCCTGATCGGCGGCGAAACTGCCGAAATGCCGGGCATGTACGCAGATGGAGATTACGACCTCGCTGGTTTCTGTGTCGGCGCAGCGGAACGTGAAAACCTCATCGATGGCAGTACCATTGCCGACGGTGATGTTGTGTTGGGCCTTTCCTCCAGCGGCGTCCATTCCAACGGCTTCTCCCTCGTGCGCCGAGTGGCTGAAAAAGCTGGCCTTGATTGGCAATCCGATGCTCCGTTCCAACCGGGAACTACGCTTGGCGCAGCTTTACTGACACCAACCCGCATGTATGTGAAAGCCTGCCTCGCCGCACTGAAAGCCGTCGACAAAGGCAAGCTGGGTGGCTTTGCCCACATTACCGGCGGCGGCATGACCGAAAACATCCCGCGTGTCCTGCCGGAAGGTCTGCATGCCATGATCGACGGCACCAGCTTCCCGATTCCGCCCGTATTTGGCTGGTTGGCACAGGCCGGTAACATTGCTCCGGCGGAAATGCTGCGCACCTTTAACTGTGGCATTGGCATGGTTGTTATCGTGAAACCCGATGCTGTTGAAGCTGCCCGTGCAGCAATGGAAGCCGAAGGCGAAACCGTTCACATCATCGGCACCATCGCAGCCGGCGATGCGGGGAAAACCTGTCAAGTTTCAGGGTTTGACCCAATGCGCGGCGGAGAAATGGCATGACCCGCCCGCTCCGCCTTGGGGTCTTGATCTCCGGTCGGGGCAGCAATTTGCAGGCGTTAATTGACGCCTGCGCCCTTGCGGACTTTCCGGCTGAAATTGCCTTGGTCGTATCGAATGTGGCTGATGTTCACGGCCTAACCCGGGCAAAAGCAGCCGGAATTCCGTGTGCAGTCGTGGATCACAAAGATTTTTGTGACCGCGCTGCATTTGAAAAAGAAATCACAGCCGTACTGGAAACTGCCAAAATTGATTTGGTCTGCCTTGCCGGTTTCATGCGCATTCTAACCGATGCATTTGTCAACCATTGGCAAGATCGTCTCATCAACATTCATCCGTCCTTGCTCCCGGCATATAAAGGGCTCAACACCCATGCCCGCGCGCTAGAGGATGGGGCGAAATTCAGTGGCTGCACCGTCCATTTTGTTCGGCCCGACATGGATACCGGGCCAATCATTATTCAGGCTGCCGTCCCGACTCGGAACAACGATACCCCGGAAACACTGGCTATGCGCGTGCTTGCCTGTGAGCACGCCATTTATCCGCAAGCCGTCCGCTGGATTGCAGAAGGCAAACTACGGATAATCAACAATCGTGTCCACGTAGATGAGCCAAGCACGCCACATGAGGCGTTGATCAATCCTCCGGCATAGGTTTCCCAAGCAAATAAAAGGCTCCGCATTGCGGAGCCTTTTATTCTTCACTGATTTCCAGCATCGTCACTTGCGAATGATTTGACCATCGCGACCAATGTCGAAACCCGGTTCCAAAGCATTCGGCCCTGCCGAACTCTCATCAGCAGGCCATTCAACCAGCGGCACTTTCGTCAGCACCAGCGGCCCCACGTAAACGCGACCATCATTCAGTGACAATGATAGATTTCCGGTTCCGGACTGCGGCAACTGACGTCCGATGACCAAACGGGCCATGGTCGCATCCTGTGCCCGAATGACGCCCGCCTGATCAAGCACATCAACAATTCGGATGAAACCCTTTACCTGTGCGGTCAAATTGGCAGCCGGCTGCAAATTTTCATCCAAAACCATGGTGCCATAACCACCGACGGTTGCCCCGCCCCATGACATGGCGATCCGGTTGAGTTCTACCTTACCACCATCATCACGCCATTTGATCAAGGCCGATTGCATGGGCAGCAAACGATTGATGCCACCCAAAAGCTTTGCCTTCAGCTCAAAACTCTCAAGATCCTTGCCCAACGTATACGTAACGTTTGTCGGCCACTGCCAATTTTGCAGCGCGACCGATAACTGGGCAAACGGCTGCTTACCATCATCTCCGGCGACGGGGGGATCAATTCGTAACGATGCCGTCCCGTTCTCAATTCTAAGCGGCGATGACAGCTCACGACCATTCCAACGTCCTGAAGCTTCCAGATTCGCGGCAATGAAACCAAGGGAGCGCACACTATCCGAACTGTCCGTGGTGACGCTGATATCCAACTGTCCCGCCGACTTGGTTATATAATCGGTTTGCCCGTTCTGTTCCCGTGTCAACCGCACATGATCCGGCAAGGAAATACTGACTTCCCGAGGCGAAAACACACCACTGGATAAGGTTAAGGTTGGGGCCGTGATGTCCCACTCAGCGGATTTGGTTTTCTGGTGAACATGCACGGCCTTCAGATCTACCGTCAAACGCCACGGGAAACCTGATGCGCCATCATAGGTATAGGTCAATACTTGCCCGGCTGCCTTTTGACGATCTGCAAACTCAGCCAGATTATTCTTCAGAGTATCAACGTTATAGAACCAAAATGCCGTATAGGACGCCGCAATCGTCGCCATCAGAGCCGGAGCCGCCAACACCGTCATAACGGAGCCCATTCCGGGGCCTTTTACCCGAGCTTTGCCAGCCATCCATCATCATCCTTCCTGTTACGGTCGACACGATTATGCCAAGAGAGCAATAGCTTGCAAATCCCTATCTGAAAGTGTTGCAGATCACAAAACGTCTATGCACTTCCGATCAAGATCCCGGCACCAAAAACCAACGCCCCGCCCAGAACAACCTGAAGTGCAGCACGGAAAAACGGCGTCTCCATATAGGTTTTTTGTATCCATGCGATCGCCCACAGTTCGATGAACACCAAAATTGCAGCAATTGCTGTCGCCGTCTCAAAATGTGGGATCAAATAAGGCAAGGCATGACCCAATCCGCCAAGGGTCGTCATCACCCCTGCTGCCAATCCCCGTTTTACGGGTGATCCACGCCCGGAAATTGCACCATCATCCGATGCCGCTTCGGTAAAGCCCATGGAAATCCCGGCGCCCACCGATGCCGCCAAACCAACAAGAAATGTTGTCCATGTGTCCTGAGTCGCAAATGCAGTGGCAAAAATTGGTGCCAATGTGGAGACCGAACCATCCATCAGCCCCGCCAACCCCGGCTGTACCCAAGTCAGAATAAACTGACGATGCGCCAGCGAGTCTTCGTCCTCCCGCGCATCCTTGGTCAGATGTTTGACTTCCAGCTTTTCATTCAACCGCATATGCCCGGCTTCAGCCGCAGCCAATTCACCAAGCAATTTGCGGGTATCTGCATCTGTGGTGCGTTGAGCCGCCTGAACATAAAAGTCGTGAGCCGTACGTTCCATCATGGTGATTTCTTCGCGCAGACGCTCGATCCCAAGGTTTTCCATCAACCAAATCGGCTTGCGCGCATAATATCCAGCCACATGCTCACGGCGAACCAAGGGAATGACATCACCGAAACGCCGCTTATGCATGTCGATCAACCGTTCCCGGTGACGGTTTTCTTCCTCTGCCGTATCAATTAAAAGCTGGGCAGTTGCCGGAAATTCTTCTTTCAAATTGGCGGCATATGTCAGGTAAATCCGTGCGTCATCTTCTTCGGAAGAAATTGCCAGAGCCAAAATTTCCTGTTCACTAAGATCGCTGAACCTACGCCGAGATCCAAATTGGCTCCACATGTTAAAACTCCCTGAAAAAAACGATAAGCCCTACACAGCTTGCAGCGAGTATAGATTGCATAAAAAAAGACGGGAACGACAATGCGCAATCCCGTCCATGAAAGTTTCTGTCCGCCCGATGCGGGTGGATTTATTGCGGCAATTGCCCGGTTTGGGCAAAATAGCGCAGCAAATCCTGCGCCGGGGCCTGTCCAATATCCAGCTTACCACTGAAAGCCAGAGTTTCCCCCTCTGCCGAAATAAAGAACAACTGCGGCAAAGTGCGAACCTGAAATTCGCGCATCAGCGTCGTGCCATGATCCAAGAACAGCGGCAATCGTTGAATATCTGCACCGCGATAAAAATATCGCGCGCCATCAAGGCCGGATTTATCCGACGTCATCATCGGCACCACATGCAACCCCATGGCGGTTAATTCGTCATACAGGCCATCCAGAATTGGCATTTCCCGATGACACGGCTGACACCAACTTGCCCAAAACGCCAAAAGCACGGGCTTGCCTTCAAAGTCCTTCAGACTGACTTCATAACGTTTACTGGTCCGGTCATCCTGCGGAACAAACAGCATAAAGGATTTGTTGCTGGCCTGTTGCGGCTGGGCATAATCCACAATCTGAGCCCGCGCATCCGCCATGGTCCGATAAAACTTCGACGGATCATCCGCTGCAAAGTATCCTTGCAGCAAGCTGATAACAAAACCGATCACCGTCACCAGTACGCCACCGGTCACAACGGCTTTCAGTATGGTCTTGCGATCCGGTTCCGGTGCCTGTTCCGGCTGCATGTTGGGTTCATGTTGCGGATTTTGGGGCGTCTCAATATCCATAGACTCTGTTTCCTAATGCGAAGCTGCGTGGTACATAACACAACTGACCTGCGTATTGACCCTTTTTCAGTAAGAGACGTACATGACCGATACAGCGAAAACCAGCGCAATGTGGGGCGGCCGTTTTGCCGCAGGCCCAGCCGCCGTGATGCAAGAGATTAATGCCTCCATCGGGTTTGACAAGCGTCTCTACCGTCAGGACATTACCGGGTCCAAGGCCCACTGTGCAATGCTTGTCAAAGCTGGAATTTTATCGGAAGCCGACGGCAAGGCGATTACCGATGGGCTGACCACAATCCTGAACGAGATTGAGGCCGGGACCTTCCCCTTCAGCGTGGAACTGGAAGACATCCACATGAATGTGGAAGCCCGCCTGAAAGTCCTGATCGGCGACACTGCCGGACGCCTGCATACCGGACGGTCCCGCAATGATCAGGTCGCCACCGATTTCAAACTGTGGGTCCGTGACGCATTGGACACAACCGATGCCGCGTTGGAACATCTGCAAGCCGCCTTGGTCACGCAGGCTGAAGCCAACACGGACGCCGTCATGCCGGGCTTTACCCATCTGCAAACCGCACAGCCGGTCACGTTTGGTCACCATATGCTGGCCTATGTGGAAATGTTCGGTCGCGATCGTGGTCGGATCATGGATGCTCGCAAACGGATGAACGAATGCCCGTTGGGGGCCGCCGCCTTGGCGGGAACCTCCTTCCCCATTGACCGTTTTATGACGGCAGAGGCCCTTGGTTTTGATGCGCCGACCCGCAATTCATTGGACTCAGTTTCCGACCGTGATTTTGCCCTTGAAGCCATGAGCGCGGCTGCCATTGTCGGCATCCACCTGTCACGTTTGGCAGAGGAATTGGTGATCTGGACCAGTGCGCAATTCAATTTTGTTCGGCTGCCGGACAGCTTCAGCACCGGTAGTTCGATCATGCCGCAAAAACGCAACCCGGATGCCGCAGAACTGTGCCGTGCCAAGGTTGGTCGCCTGATCGGTGATTTGAACGCGCTTCTGATTGTCATGAAGGGCCTGCCACTGGCCTATTCCAAGGACATGCAGGACGATAAGGAACCGACTTTTGAGGCCTTCGATACCCTTGGCTTGTGCCTGACTGCTATGACCGGAATGATCGCGGAACTGACCGTGAACCGTGAAATTCTGAAGGATGCCGCCGGCAAAGCCTTTGCCACTGCTACCGATCTGGCAGATTGGGTTGTGCGGGTTCTGAATGTACCATTTCGCGATGCGCACCACATCACCGGGACGCTGGTAAAAATGGCAGAAGACAAAGGCTGTGATCTGATAGATCTGTCCCTTGCAGATATGCAAAGTGTTGAACCGCGCATCACGGACGATATTTTCTCGGTCCTGACCGTCGAAAGCTCCGCCGCCAGCCGCACCAGTTACGGCGGCACCAGCCCGGACAACGTTCGTCAACAATGTGCCGAGGCGCGCACCCGGTTCGGCCTGTAACCCCGCGGAGGCGATGATGAAACGTGCGACCTGTTATGCCTTGATTGCCGTCATTCTTATGGCCTGTTCTGCCTTGTCCGCGTGCGGCAAAAAGGGGCGACCGGGCGATGTTGACGGTGGAAACTATCCGACTGAATACCCAAACAAATAGAGTCAGATCATGCATCACTTTTCCTATAAAAACGGAACACTATATGCCGAAGACTGCGCGCTGGCTGACCTTGCTGGCAAAGTCGGAACCCCGTTTTATGTCTATTCCTCAGCCACGCTGACACATCATTTTGATGTTTTGCATCAGGCATTGGCAGACGCCCTGCCCAAACAGAACCCAACCATTTGCTTTGCCGTCAAAGCCAATGCCAGCCTTGCCGTTCTGAAAACGCTTGCCATGCGCGGAGCCGGGGCAGATGTGGTCAGCGGCGGCGAACTGCGCCTTGCCCTGAAAGCCGGATTCTCTGCAGACAGGATCATTTTCTCCGGCGTTGGCAAGCAAAAGGCTGAACTTGAATTGGCTCTGGCGGAGGGTATTCGCCAGATCAATGTGGAATCCTATCCGGAATTGGAAGCCCTTAACGCCGTTGCCGCACAAATGGGGAAACAGGCTCCGGTTGCCATTCGGGTAAACCCGGATGTGGTTGCAGGCACCCACGAAAAAATCTCCACCGGCAGTGCGGAACATAAATTTGGCATTGCATGGGTTACCGCGCCGGACATCTGCCGCAAGGCACACGCCATGTCCAACATCGATTTCCGTGGCCTTGCCATGCATATTGGTTCGCAACTGACCGAATTGGACCCGTTTGCCAAAGCCTTCCGCAAGATGCACGATCTGGTCGGCATTCTTCAGGCCGATGGCGTCCCGGTCAAACACTTGGACCTTGGCGGTGGGCTCGGCATTCCCTACACCCGTGAGGACAAACCACCGCTGCCTGTGGAATACGCCCAAATGATTAAAGATACCCTTGGCGATTTGGATTGTGAAATTGCCGTGGAACCGGGCCGGATGATTGCCGGGAATGCAGGCATGCTGGTATCGCGGGTCGTTTACGTCAAGGAAACCGACACGCGCACCTTCGTTATTGTTGATGCCGCCATGAACGACCTTATTCGTCCGTCCATGTACAGCGCACACCATGATGTCTATACGATTTCGGAAACCACCACTGATGCAAAAATGGTGGACGTGGACGTGGTCGGCCCGGTGTGTGAAACCGGGGATACCTTTGCCAGAAAAATGCCGCTGCCGGAAATGCAGGCCGGAGACCTGATTGCATTCGGGTCCGCCGGGGCTTATGGCTCGGTCATGTCGTCAACCTACAACGGTCGCCCATTGGTGCCCGAAGTTCTGGTTAATGGTGATAAGGCTGCCATTACCCGACGCCGTCCTACCTATGAAGAAATGTTGCAGTTGGAAAGCCTGCCGGACTGGCTTTCGGACTGAACATTGCCAAATTCAGAAGGCCTTCCTGCCGGGAAGGCCTTAGGTCACTGTCAAAGTCCTCGCACTATGCGGGGACTTTTGAGTCAGTGGCATAGTTATAAGAACCTTCCCCTATAGAACAGGTCGTAGGCTTGTGGCTCAGGACAACATCTTCACACGGGTCACGTACATCTGAATGCCAAAAAAGCGGCCACCCCCGAGGGGATGACCGCCTTGCCGTGCGAGGCATTCATATGGATGATCAGGAACACCCGGTGGTGCCGCCACAAGTATCACACTTCAGGCAAGTTCCATTCCGAACCAAGGTAAAGTTGCCACATTCCGGGCAGCTATCGCCTTCGTAGCCTTTCATGCGGGCCTGTTGGACTTGGGATGCACGGGATGCAACCGCAGAGGCCGAAGAACTGGCAACCGATGACGATCCACCGCCAGTCACCGCACCGGACGTAATCGCGACCGAAGAGGTATCCATCATGGTCGTAATCGGTGCGCCATCCGTACCTGTGGCTTGCACACCGCCGTCAAACACCCGGAAATTCCCCCGCATATACCCAGCCGAGGCATAGGCTTCAACGGCTCTGGTTGCCACATCTTTTTTCAATTCAGACTGCATTTCCCCGGTGCCAATGGCATCCATGTGCAAGTCTTCGTGTTTGACGTGGGCCAAATCTTCGCGGCCCAGATAGGAAATTGCCAATTCGCGGAACAGGTAATCAAGGATGGATGTCGCCATCTTGATCGCATCATTGCCCTCAACCATGCCCGAAGGTTCAAATCGGGTGAAGGTATAGGCTTCCACAAATTCTTCCAGCGGTACGCCGTATTGCAAACCAATGGACACTGCGATGGCAAAGTTGTTCATCAAGCTGCGGAAGGCTGCGCCCTCTTTATGCATATCAATGAAGATTTCGCCCAGACGACCATCATCAAATTCGCCGGTCCGCAGATAGACCTTGTGCCCACCAACCGTGGCTTTTTGCGTGTAGCCTTTACGCCGGGTCGGAAGTGCATTGCGGCTTGGGTCTGCATGCACGATTTTTTCGATGACTTTCTCAACGATTTTTTCCGTCACCACGGTGATTTGTTTGACTTCCGAAGCGTCTTCCAGCTCTTCAACCAAACCATCATCGAAAGTTGCGGACAACGGCTGACACAGCTTGGAACCATCGCGATACAGGGCGTTGGCTTTCAGGCCCAGTTTCCAACTGGTCAAATACGCATCGGCACACTGCTCTACCGTTGCATAGGTCGGCATATTGATGGTTTTGGAAATTGCACCGGAAATAAACGGCTGTGCCGCTGCCATCATACGAATGTGCGCATCGGCGGACAGGAACCGTGTTCCCTTACGTCCGCACGGGCTGGCGCAGTCAAACACCTTCAGGTCTTCGTCTTTCAGACCCGGAGCACCTTCCAAGGTTCCAGCACCACACACATAGGTATTGGCATTTTCAATTTCGGATGCTGAGAAACCCAACTCCGCCAACATACTGAAGGTCAGGTCGTTCAGTTGCGCGTCTGTGAAGCCAAGAACATCTTTGCAGAATTCCATCCCCAGCCCGTAGCCGTTAAAGGCGTACTTGATATCAAAGCAATTCTGAAGGGACTCTTCCAACTTCATCAATGCCACGTCCGTGAAGCCTTTGGCTTTCAGACTGTCATGGTTGATGGCAGGTGCGCCCTTCAAAGTGCCGTGACCGATCGCATACTGCAGCATTTCTTCAGTTTGGGATTCAGAGTATCCCAGTGCAGCCAAAGCTTCCGGCACCAGACGATTGATGATTTTGAAATAACCGCCGCCGACCAGTTTCTTGTACTTCACCAGTGCGAAGTCCGGTTCGATCCCAGTGGTATCACAATCCATGACCAAACCGATGGTCCCGGTCGGAGCAATAACAGAAACCTGTGCATTGCGGAAACCCGCAGACTTGCCAAGAGACAAAGCCTCGTCCCAGACTTTTTGCGCAGCGCGGGAAATATCCTGTTGCGGACAGTTGGCAACGTCCAACGGCACCGGCAACACATTCAGTTTTTCATAGCCTTTGGCTTCGCTGTGCGCAGCACGGCGATGGTTACGGATCACCCGCAGCATGTCCTTCGCATTTTCCGCATATCCCGGGAATGGACCCATTTCTTCCGCCATTTCTGCGGAAGTCCGGTAGGCTTCACCCGTCATCAGCGCGGAAATTGCACCGCACAATGCGCGACCTTCGTCACTGTCATAGGACAAGCCCGAGGCCATCAACAGGCCACCGAGGTTGGCATAACCAAGGCCCAAGGTACGGAAGTCAAAAGAACGTTGCGCAATTTCCTTGGACGGGAACTGCGCCATCAGCACAGAGATTTCCAAGGTAATGGTCCACAGACGAGACGCATGGACAAATCCGGCAACATCAAAACTGCCATCCTCCTGACGGAAGGTCATCAAGTTCAGGGACGCCAAATTACACGCCGTATCATCCAAGAACATGTATTCAGAACATGGATTGGAGGCATTAATCCGACCCGATTGCGGGCAGGTATGCCATGCGTTGATGGTTCCATCAAACTGCAAACCCGGATCGGCACACGCCCACGCCGCATACCCGATTTGATCCCAAAGATCACGAGCCTTCACGGTTTTGGCAATTCCACCATCCGTACGACGGATCAAATTCCAGTCACTATCATCGGCAACGGCTTGCAAAAATTCGTCGGTAATACGAACCGTGTTGTTGGAATTCTGCCCGGAAACGCTGGCATAGCCTTCGTTATCAAAGTCAGTGTCATAAACCGGGACTTCAATTTCAGAAAACCCTTGTCTGGCAAACACAATGGTCCGTTGAATGAAGTTTTCCGGCACGGCAACCTTACGCGCTGCCTGAATGGCCTTACGCAGTGACAAGTTTTTATGCGGGTCAAAACGGGCGTCATCATCTTCGGCGGCGGCAGCACCATCCCACTCACGGGTGGCCTTCATAACAGCGTTCAGGTGCTTATTGATCAGGGTCGAACCGGTAACCAATGCCCCGACCTTTTGTTCTTCGTAAACTTTCCAGTTAATGAAGCCTTCTACATCCGGGTGGTCGATATCAACGATTACCATTTTGGCGGCTCGGCGGGTCGTGCCGCCGGACTTGATTGCACCCGCGGCGCGATCACCAATTTTCAGGAAGCTCATCATACCGGAGGAACGACCACCGCCGGACAAGCTTTCACCTTCACCACGGACAGAAGAGAAGTTGGTGCCAGTGCCGGACCCATATTTGAACAGGCGTGCCTCACGCAGCCACAGGTCCATGATGCCGCCATCATTGACCAAATCATCCGATACGGATTGGATAAAGCACGCATGCGGTTGCGGGTGTTCGTATGCACTCTGGGAACGGACCAGTTCCCCGGTTTGGAAATCCACGTAATAGTGGCCTTGCGACGGACCATCAATGCCATAGGCCCAATGCATGCCAGTATTAAACCACTGCGGAGAATTCGGCGCCGCCATTTGCATGCACAACATATAGCGCATTTCATCGAAATAGGCCTGCGCATCATCTTCGGAATCGAAATATCCGCCTTTCCAGCCCCAATACGCCCATGTCCCAGCCAAGCGGTCAAAGACCTGCGTCGCTTTGGTTTCACATGTGGTCTCGGTGCTGACCGCATCATCCATAACCGAACGCCACAGGAACGACGGGATGTCGTTTTCCTCGACAGTTTTCAGGGCAACAGGGATACCGGCTTTCCGAAAGTATTTTTGTGCCAGAATGTCACAGGCGACCTGCGACCAATCGGCCGGAACTTCAATATTTTCAAGGCTGAACACCACGGTGCCATCCGGCTTGCGGATTTCACTGCTTGCAAAGCGAAACTCAATACCGTCATAGGGGGACTTACCAGCCGTGGTATAATTCCGTTCGATCCGCATGGTCTAAATTCCTGTCCATTCGTTTTGTCGCAGAAAAATGCGACGCGTAGAATTCTCTCTGAACCAGAACCCAAAACTACATATTGTGGTTCACAGTTCGCTCAATAAGCAAATAATTGATGGTACATTCTTGTTACTTGTGCGCCGCGCCCATGGCCGACGCCAATTTCGTGCCCGTTTTCGGCCTCGAAACAAGGTAATCACATCACCTCACAGCGGCAAGCATAAAATCAATATCTTGTGTGACAACCATCATAGGGCACACAACAGGAAGGATTTCTCGCAGAAACCAGCCGATTCACGCCAGTTCGAAAATGCCGAATATATCTGTCAACCGCTCACAGGCGAAAAACGTCGGCGGCAACAGCCAATCGGCAGAATTCCGGGCATCCAGAAAAACTACATATTGTTGTGTAAAAATCCTGCGGCAAAGAGTCGGAGTAGAGTTTCCAATGAGTCGAGACACCCCATATCCTGCCCAGACCTGCGGAGAATTGTTTTTTCAACTGCAACGCATATCACAGTCTGCTGGCATATCTTTTGGTATAGGAAATCTCTCTGATCGCTTTACGAAACTACGGCAGGGTGTCATAGTCCGACCTGAATATTTGCGTGAGTGCGCACCGATTGGTTTTCGGTTAAGGAGAATATAAGCAATGAGCGTGGGAACCCGCCTTTACACATGGCTGCGCGGAGAACTTGTTGGCGAAGATAGCTTCGGCAACAAATACTACCGGAACCGCAAAGCAAAACTGCACGGACAGGAACGTCGGTGGGTGATGTACAATGGTGCGCCTGAAGCCAGTAAAGTTCCCGCCGAATGGCATGCGTGGCTGCACCATACTGTGGATGCTCCACTGGAAGGCGCACGCCACTCATGGCAAAAGCCACATCAGCCGAACCTGACCGGGACGAAATATGCTCATTTCCCTGCCGGGCATGACCGCCGCGGCGGTCGCCGTGACAAAGCCACAGGTGACTACGAGGCATGGCGGCCTCAGGAATAAATTTCAACAGGTCTGACCATAGGGGAATTCAGTTCATGCCACGCTTTGGCGAACGCGAAGACATTATTCTTGGTGCATGTATTTTGGTACTTGGCGCTGGGATACTGTCTTGGGTACACAGTGCCGAACCGGTGTCTGAAGAGGACAACGGCCTGACTCTGTACGCCAATTTTCAACACACAGATGGCTTAACTGAAGGGGCCGACGTCCGCCTTGCCGGGATCAATGTTGGCCTTGTCACCAACATGTCATTGAACAGCAAATACAAGTCTGAAGTCATTATGCGCCTGAATGACGACATCCGTGTTCCTTCTGACTCTGCCGCTGTTATCCATACGGATGGTCTGTTCGGCGGTAAATACATTGAGATCGAACCGGGTGGCTCCTTTGACGCTCTTGCAGATGGGGAAACCGTCGCCTATACGCAGGATTCCCTGATTGTTGAAGATTTGCTGGCCCGCCTGACAGCCATTGCAAAATCCCGCGACACCCAATGCGAAGAAGTCCTGTCGCGAGAGCAAAACCCCAGCCCCTCCTCCCCATCACCGTCTGAACCTCAGGCTCCCAGCCTGCTGTTACCACTTAGCGAAGGGAATTTCTGAGCATGCGTAAACAGGTCATTGAAAGCGTGATGGGGGCTGTTGTCCTGCTCGTCGCAGCTTATTTCCTGATTTTTGCCTATACTCGGCTCAGTTGAAAGAGGTTCAGGGCTACCATATCAGAGCCAATTTCCTGAAAATCGGTGGCCTGAGTGCGGGCAGCGACGTACGGATCAGCGGCATCAAAATTGGTTCCGTCATAGAAAGCAAACTTGATCAAGATACTTTCGAAGCGGCACTGACCCTTAGCATCCGTCCTGATGTCAAACTTCCGGCTGACACCGTTGCTTCCATTGCGACCCAAGGACTGATGGGAGATAAATATATCCGACTGGAACCCGGCGCACTTGGTGAAACCTTGCGTGACGGCGATGTTCTGAAAAACACGCGGGACTATAAATCCCTGGAAGATACGGTTGGCGAGTTTATTTTCCTTGCCACTGGGAATTCAGGGAGCCATTGACGTGTCGGGTCTGAAGAAAACATTGATGCTGGCTGCGTTGGGAACCGCCTTGATTGCAACCGATGGATCCGCCGCGACAAATATTGATACCAAATTCGCCGTTCTGCGCGCCTTGGACAAAATTACCGGACGGATTACGACCCTTGATACTCCGGTTGGTGAAACTGTTCGTTTTGGTTCTTTGTCTATTATCGTCCGTGCATGCCGCACCCGACCGCCGGAAGAACCGCCGGAAAGTGCAGCTTTTCTGGACATAACCGACATCAAACCCAATAAACCGCCCATTGATGCGTTTCGTGGCTGGATGTTTGCCTCCAGCCCCGCAGTCTCCGCTATGGACCACGCGGTTTATGATATCTGGGTATTGGAATGCCGGGAGCCGTTGCCGCAAAACGATACAACGACCCCCATTGAAACCGGCTGACAGGCAGAACGCCCCTAACCTTCCATCAAAAGCCAAGATCGCAAGGCCTGTGTTGTGGCTTGCGGTGCTTCCATTGTGACCAAATGGCCGCTTCCCGGAATAATGGTCAGAGTCGCCCCCTCAATTTGACTTTGCATTTCCTCATGGCGATCAATGGGGGTCAACTCATCTGCATCGCCACAAATCACCGCCGTCGGCACAGTGATAGTCGCCAAATCCGGTCTGCTGTCAGGGCGCGTTAAAATAGCCTGCTGCTGACTGATGAAAGTTTCAGGGCCAACGGCATTGGACATATCCACCACATCCGCCGTTAACCCACGATCCGAGCGTCGCCCTGTCGAAATCAGTTTCGGCAGCAGACGTGGCATAACCTGCTGAAATCGGTTGGCCTGCGTCAATCGAATCAAGTCATGACGCATTTTGCTTTGTTCCGGAGCATCCGGGCGGGCCGTGGTGGACAGCAAAGCCAGTTGCACGACCCGCCCCGGTGCTTGCCGCATGATTTCCTGCGCCACATACCCACCCATGGACAACCCAGCGAGAGCAAAGGTTTCCGGAGCATGAGCCAAGACATCCGCCGCCATTCCAGCGACCGTATTTGCAGTCAATCGCGGAATATGCACGCGCGCCATATCGGAAAGCCCATGCACTTGTGCTGCAAACAGACGTTCATCACACAAAAGACCGGGCAGCAGCACAAGATCACGTATCATAGGATGTCCCTTACCGAATCAGATTTTTGCTGATGTCTTTGAATTCTGGGGTTCCGGCTTTTCCCAACCATTCAAACAACACCATTTCCTGCGTAACCAACTGCACCCCGGCAGAGGACAAACGGATTTTGGCAGTGGCTTCATCTTCGGCGAAACGGGAACTGCACGCATCCACGACCACATATACCGCGTAGCCTTGCGCCTTCAGATCAAGGCAAGTTTGCAACACACAAACATGCATTTCAATCCCGGCAACCACGACTTGGCGGCGCCCACAAGCATCAAGCTTGTCCATAAAATCCGGTTCGCCAACACAGGAGAACGCTGATTTTTCAACAATGTCAGCATCTTCGACCAAGGTCCGCACATCAAACAGCGTCGGCCCCAGTCCCTTTGGGTATTGCTCTGACACGATGGTTGGCACGCCAAGGCGTTTTGCCCCGGCAACAAGGCGAGCGGCTCCATCGATGACCTTACGCGGATCAGCCATGACCGGGGCCAAACGTTCCTGCACATCAACAATAACGAGGCATGACTGGTCAACTTTCAAAGACATGGTCTGTCTGCTCCTGTTTTATGGTGTTTCATAGAGTTAAGGAAAAGTGTCGTGTCTCTACCGACAGGATGCAAGGTGCTTTTGCTTGAACTTGGCCCCTTTTTGCGAGACGCCCCCAAAAACCGACATAACTTAACCGGTACCTTCTTCGACGAACATTGACTTTTCCCCGGTTTATGCATAAAGATCGCGAGACTTTTCATAGCAAACCAACTTTCCAAAAGTGAAAGCGTTTGCCCCCCGGAGCCACGGCTCCGCACAGTATATACAAACACGGATAATCGAACCCAGATGACGTTCGAAGAACTGGGGTTAGACCCCAACACACTAAAAGCCATCCACGAGATGGGCTACACTTCCCCAACACCGATCCAGGAGCAAGCCATTCCGCTGGTCCTGATGGCTCGTGATGTCATGGGCATTGCGCAAACCGGTACCGGGAAGACCGCATCCTTTACCCTGCCGATGATTGACATTCTTGCCAATGGTCGCGCCAAGGCCCGCATGCCGCGGTCCCTGATTTTGGCCCCGACCCGCGAACTGGCGGCACAGGTCGCAGAGAATTTCGAGCAGTATGGGAAATACCAAAATCTGTCCATGGCCCTGCTGATTGGCGGTGAATCCTTTACCGATCAAGAACGGGCCCTGGATCGTGGCGTAGACGTCCTGATTGCAACGCCGGGTCGCCTGATTGACCTGTTCGAGCGCGGTCGGATTCTCATGTCCGATGTCAAAGTTCTGGTTATTGATGAAGCTGACCGTATGCTGGACATGGGCTTCATCCCTGATGTGGAACGAATCTTAAGCTGGTTGCCGCCACTGCGTCAGACTTTGTTGTTCTCTGCCACTATGGCACCGGAAATCAAAAAACTGGCTGACAAGTTCCTATCCAACCCAAAAACCGTCAGCGTCGCCCCTCAGGCATCCCCGGCGGAATCCGTGAAGCAATTCATGGCTGTGGTTGGCTCACGCCAGAAACGTGAAACCTTGCGCGCCTTGCTAAAAGGTGAAGACGTAACCAACGCCTTTATCTTCTGCAACCGTAAGCGTGACGTGTCGGTTCTGTATCGGTCACTCCAGCGTCACGAATTTTCTGCCGGGCAATTGCACGGCGACATGCCGCAATCCACCCGCACAGAGACTCTGGAAGCCTTCCGTAGCGGCGAGATCAAACTGCTGGTTTGTTCTGATGTTGCGGCGCGGGGATTGGACATTGCCGATGTCTCCCACGTTTTTAACTATGACGTCCCAACACATGCGGAAGACTACATTCACCGCATCGGACGCACCGGACGTGCCGGACGCGAAGGACGGGCATGGACGATTGCAACACCGCAGGATACCAAACACGTCACAGCCATTTCTGAACTGATTGGCAAGCCGTTAGAGGCCAGCTCGGTTGCTGGTGAAGATCCTCTCCCGTTTGAGGACGAAGACGCTAAAAAAGCCAAACGTGGTCGCAAGCCCAAGCCCGAGAAACAGGACAAAACCGGCAGAAGCAAATCGACCAAGCCACACTCATCCGGCAAAGATCCAAAACCGACACAAGCGGATGCGATCAGCCAAGACCCGGTAGAGGTCATTCAGGAACTGGCGGCCAACATTGCCGTTGTGGCCAATGAAGCCGATTCCACTGCCAAGCCTGCCAACCGCGGGCGGGGACGCACACCGTCACGTGATGCGAACACCCGTGACACGGCTCATGGTCGCCGGAATAACCGCCGGGGACGCAGCAACCAACCTGCAGACGATGTTGCGGAAATGGATCATGCCGATGATGTTTTGGCTTTCGGCGATCACACACCTAACTTTGTCTTGTTTGATCCCCTTGCAAAATAGGGCCGATTGGCAAACACAAAAAAGGGCAGCCCGTGGGGTTGCCCTTTTTTTTATAAAGTCACGTCACAAAAGACTTGGGACTATTCCCTTAGTCCTCAACTGACATGGCCTCATATTTTTCCCTCAATTCTTCACGGGTTTCCACGTGATCCGGGTCTGGACCGATGCATTCGGACGGACACACCAACATACATTGGGGCTCGTCATAATGACCGACACACTCTGTGCAAAGATCAGGGTCAATCCTGTAAGTGTCTTCACCGGGTGCAATAGCAAGGTTCGGACATTCATCTTCGCATGCTCCACAGAACACGCAATCGTCAGTAACGCGTAAAGCCATTTTCATTACCTTGGATTCAACGGCGCGTCGTACACATCTCAGATACCAAGGTGCACGACCGTCAACAGTGGCGGGAACCTAGACGATTTCCCAAAAAAACAAAAGATGAAAATGCACGGGTAAACCCCCGGAATTCCGCCATTTTTTGTAGGGGTATTGAGTATCCCATTGCGCAAGTGCGTTTTTTTATGTAATCAATGTGCACCCGAAAACGGGACAAGCGGACAAAAAAACAACCGCTAATAAAGGCTGTCACTCAAAAAAAACGATGGCCAATCACAGGGAAATATAGGCTCTCACGTTAGGAGAAGCATGAAAACTACTGCACTTTCGATTGCAATGACCGGGTCTGGCGGCGCCGGGGTAATGACCGTGGGCCAGATTCTTGTCGATGCAGCTGCTCAGGCCGGATGGTACGGCTTGATGCGGAAAACATTGGGCCCACAAATCCGTGGTGGCGAATCAGCTGCCCTCTTGCGATTTGATGCCCGCCCAGTCCTGAGCCACGGTGACGATTTTGACGTGGTATTGGCATTTGACTGGGGAAACATTGACCGTTTCGCAGCGGAAATCCCGTTGCGCCCGGATAGCATTGTCATTTTCGACCCGGATCAAGGCGACATCCCGGACGTAATTTCACGTACCGGTGCGCGCTGTATTCCGGCACCACTTTCTGCAACAGCCAAAGGCTGCGAAGGTGTCCGGGCCAATATGGTTGGCCTTGGCATTACCGCCCATGCCCTTGGCCTGTCGCCGACCGATCTGAAACCGGAGCTGGATAAGCTTCTTGGCAATAAAGGCGAAGACGCCATCAACCTGTCCATCAAAGGGCTGGAATTGGGACAAGCCTTGGCTCGGGATCACCTCCCCGGCGATATCTGGCCAAAACTGCCCCCCATTGAAAAACCGCAGACCATGCGATGGTCTATTACCGGCAACGATGCCGCCGGTATGGGAGCCATTCGGGCTGGCATAAAATTCTGTGCTGCCTATCCGATTACGCCATCCACAGAGATTTTGGAATGGTTGGCCCCTAATCTGTCACGGATCGGTGGACAGTTGGTGCAATGTGAGGACGAATTATCCTCCATCAACATGTTGATTGGCGCGTCTTATGGCGGGGTTCCGTCCTTAACCGCAACATCCGGCCCGGGCTTGGCGTTGATGACCGAAGCACTGGGACTTGGGGTCAGTGCGGAAATACCGTTGACCGTCGTCAACGTCCAGCGTGGCGGCCCCAGCACCGGGATTCCGACAAAATCTGAACAAAGTGATTTCAACATTGCGGTATACGGCCTGCATGGTGATGCACCGCATATTGTCTGCGCAGCAACATCTATTGCTGATTGTCTGCACACCACGCAATGGGCCGTCGCCGCATCCGAAACCGTGCAGTGCCCGGCGATTGTTCTGTCGGATCAAAACATGGGGCAATCCCGTGCAATTATTGACCGTCCTGCAGATGGCGGCCCAGTTGCCGAGCGTCGCCTAGCCACCCCTGCAGGCACATCGGATTTCAAACGGTATGCCCTGACCAACGACGGCATTTCACCCATGTCAATTCCGGGGATGCCGGGGGGTGAATATACGGCGGACGGGCTGGCGCACAATGAACGCGGAACACCATCAACCCAAGCATCCGATCATCAGGCCCATCTGGATAAACGCCTGCGTAAGCTGGATCAGTTGGATTGTGCCGACATGTGGGCGGACTTGGATGGTAACGGTGACATTGCCGTCATTACATTCGGTTCCGTGACCGAAGCCGCACGGGAAGCCGTCCTTCGATCTGCGGGGGCCGCACGCTTGATCAGTGTGCGGGTTATCTTGCCCCTGCAAACCGAGCACATGAAAACCGCATTACAAGGTGTTCGCAAAGTTCTGGTGGTTGAACAAAATCACGGCGCGCAGTTTGCGCATTTCCTGAAGGGTCATTACGACCTGCCGCCCGAGGTGGAGTTTCTGAACCGCCCCGGCCCATTGCCTATTCGTCCGGTTGAGATTCTGGACGCCATCACCGCAATGAAGGGAGGTGCATAATGAACGCCACGACATCACAACTGGAAGCTTTTGATTATAAATCCGACATTAAACCGGTCTGGTGTCCGGGCTGCGGTCACTTTGCCGTTTTGTCCGCCATTACCCGTGCTATGGCTGATTTACAGTTGAAGCGTGAAAACACGGCGATTGTTTCCGGTATTGGCTGCTCCTCGCGGATACCCGCCTATACCAGCGTTTATGGCTTTCACGGCATTCATGGACGTGCCCTTCCGATCGCGCAAGGTCTGAAGCTCGCCCGCCCAGATTTGAAAGTCATTGCCACCGGTGGTGACGGTGATGGTTTTTCCATCGGCGGCAACCACTTCTTGCATGCATGCCGCCGCAATCTGGATATGACCTACATCGTCATGGATAACGCGGTCTATGGCATGACCAAAGGGCAGGCATCTCCGACCACCGCTGCGGATTGGAAAGAATCCAAACTAACGCCGGACGGTCCGGGCGTGCCGCCGTTGCAGCCACTTGAATTGGCCTTGGCAGCTGGCGCAAGCCACGTTGTCCGAGCCTTCTCAGGCAAGATGCCATTGCTGACCAAATACATTGCAGAGGCAATAGAGCATCCCGGTTTCTCATTTATTCAGGTTCTGTCACCGTGCGTCACATACTGCCCTGAACAGCGGGCCTACAAGACAATGGTGCATGACGGTTTTGCCGAAACCTCCACCAACCGTTTGGAAGCGCGCCGCCGCTTGCTGGAAGATGACGGCTTTTCGGTTGGAACCTTGTTTAAATCTGTTGAACCGTCGTTTACGCCCAGCTCGTCAACTGATGAGACCATTGCAGATTTGGAAGGACAATTCGCACTATGAACATCAATACGATTGAATTGTTTCTGAGCCACGCCCTGCGCCTTGAAGAGGACTCTGCCATCCAATACGAGGAAATGGCAGATGCTCTTGATGCACACCGCAAGAGCGATGTTTCCACACTGTTCCGCAAGATGGCCCACTTCAGCCGCCTACATTTGGCTGAATGTGAGAGATTGGCAGCGGGGCAAGATGTCCCACGGCTTAAAGCTTGGGAATATCAATGGCCCGGTGACAACAGCCCGGAAAATGCCCCGGCAGATGAAGCTGACTATGCCATGAATGACCGCGATGCCTTGCTATTGGCCCTTAAGGGGGAGCAAGGTGGCCTTGACTTTTACCAAGGCGTAGCCGACAGCACGACCAACCCGGATGTGCGCGACCTTGCCATGGAATTCGTTGAGGAAGAAACCGAACACGTCCAAATCCTGAAAGACTGGATCAAACGAACCCCGTACACTGATCGGCTTGATGACCTTGATCCACCGCAAGGCAATTGAAATCAAAACACAATAAGGCGAGCTTCACGGCTCGCCTTTCTACTGTCAGCAACAGCATTTCAGTAAATTGATTTCAGCCTGACAAAGACTATGCTTTCCAAAGCCGCAAAAAACGCCTAAGCAGTGACCCAATCCTTCACAAGTTAAGAGTTACTCCCATGATTGGGGCTATTTTCCTGTTATTAGCCTGTCAATTGACAGGTGAGGTCGTGGTTCGCACTGCCGATTTACCCGTTCCCGGTCCGGTACTGGGCATGGTTTTTCTTTTTATCTGGCTATGTATCCGCAAAACCGTTTCCGAAAACACAGAAACGGTCAGCAATGCTTTGCTGGGCAACATGTCACTGCTGTTCGTCCCGGCAGGGGTCGGGGTCATTCGCTACACCGAGCAAATCCAAAATGAAGCGTTGGCAATCTTGGTTTCCATTGTTGCCGGCACAGTCATAACCATTGTGATTGTTGCCAAGGTTGCCCAGGCACTTATGCCCAAGCCCCACCCCGAGCATGCCCCCGGGGAGCCAACCAAATGATTCAAATTTTTACCTCTCTCTCCCAAGAACCTTTGCTATGGCTGACGCTGACCCTCGGGATTTATCTGGCCTTTCAATGGGTTTTCAACCGCTGCAATCACTTGCCGTTACTGAATCCCGTCCTATGGACCATTGTCGCCCTCAGCCTGCTGCTATGGCTGACCGAAGTTCCCTATGAAACCTATTTTTCCGGGGCGAAAGTCATTCACTTCCTGTTGGGCCCGGCGACGGTTGCCCTTGCCGTACCGTTGTATCACCAGTTTGAACAAGTTCGGGACTCGGCAAAGGCTCTTACTTTTGTTCTGATCTTTGGTTGCGTGCTGGCGATTGTGATTGCGGTGTTTGCCGCTGCCGGATTTGATGCCAGCCATTCGACACTGATTTCTTTATCACCCAAGTCGGTAACCACCCCCATCGCCATGGGCGTATCCGAGGGCTTAGGCGGCGCGCCATCTCTGACTGCCGTATTCGTTATCTTGACCGGGATCGTCGGTGCCGTCTTTACTGCATTCATCATGAAATGGGGCAAAATTCATGACCACCGGGCTATGGGTTTTGCCCTGGGCTTGGCGGCTCACGGCCTTGGCACGGCTCGGGCATTTCAAATCAGCCAAACAGCCGGGGCATTCGCGGGGATTGCCATTGGCCTCAACGGGTTGATGACCGCGTTTATTCTCCCCATACTCTTACCAGTATTGTTGAGCGTTCTCGAATAAACACAGGAGAGACCGATGCCGGACCTTAACTTGCCTTTGGATGGTGAATTCTACCCCACGCAAAACATGGGTCCGGCTCAGTCGCTGGTGGTCTTTCTGCATGGCTATGGTGCCAACGGTCTGGATTTGATCAACATTGCGTCTTATCTGGACAAGCTATTGCCGGACACTGCGTTTTATGCCCCGGACGGGCCTGAAGAATGTGATCTGACACCGTTCGGACGACAATGGTTCAGTTTGGATGCGGCAGACCCACATCTGGAACGACGCGACCCACGGACACTCCCCCATGCTTTGGATGCCATGCATGACGGCGTCTTAGCAGCCGCTCCCGTTCTCAATGCGTTTATTGATGCGGTTCTGGAACGTCATCAGTTGACCGCAGATAAGCTGGCCCTGTTTTGTTTTTCACAAGGAACGATGATGGGCTTGCATTTGGCCCTCAGCCGACCGGATACGTTTGCCGGTGTATTCGGATTTTCCGGCGCATTAACCGGCCCCAATACACTGCAAAAAACCAAAGCAGATTACCCCCCGATCTGGCTGATTCATGGGGCCGCGGACGATAATGGTGCCACCCCAAGCCATGGCACTGGCTCGGGATGCTCTGCAACCAATTGGGATCACAGCCAAAACCCATATACGTCCAACTTTGGCCCATGGCATCGATGATGCAGGGTTATTTATCGCTCGGGATGGACTGCTTGAGGTTCTTGGCTGAGCGAGGCGGCACCGCAGATGACGACGCATCTTCCAACCCCAAGTGCCGTTTCATCGCCTTCCAGTTACAGGCCATATGCAACCCACAAAAGGCCATAAACGCAAAACCTGCGTATAGGTGAATATCCTTCATAAATCGAGTTAAGGAATAACCTTCAACAATATACGGGCCGCGGCGACCACGGCCTCCCCCTAGACCAAGACCGCCGCCAGTCCCGGCTCGCCCCCAGTCCGTGTGAATCCACCACAGGTACAATCCGGTTACGACCAAAACCAGACCGACACCAAACGCCAACAAACAGATCAAGCGTTTATGCTGCTTGAGTTGCATAGCTTCCTCCCCAAAGCTACAGGCGCACCTGATAACAAAGTGCGCCTGCTTTCAATTATCTATCGAACGACTTACCAGCGACCAAAACGCGGATCTGGGTCACCAACCGGACGGCCTGTTGCTTTATCAATTTCGATGGTATTGACTTCAGCACCGCTTTTTGTGGTGATTTTGACCTGATAGTTCCCGTTTTTCAGCTCGGACACATCATCCACTTTCAGGTTTTTGTTCCCCATGCGGATCAGGCGTGCCTCGGTCAGGGTTTCCACATCATCTTCCGACAGGTTGAGATCACGACCTGTGCGCCAATCCTTCGGGATTACCCCTTTGCGATCGGAAACATTACGACCAGCATAACGCTTCATCATTTCTGTGGGCATGCCCGTGGACTTATCCAAAATCTGTTCATTCACAATGGAACCGTCTTTGGCAACGATACGAACCATGAAGTTGCCGTCATTAACGGTTTTGATATCACCGACTTTCAAATTCGGATTACCCATACGGATCAGGTGCGCCTGCGTCAGAACGCGAATGTCATCTGCGCTCAAAACCCGATCAGGGTCATAATTGCGCATCATTCCCATATGATGCATGCCGCGGTGCATACCATTACCATGGTAGCCATCCCCCATGTATTGACCGCACTCAGCCGGGTTCCAGCCGTGACCGCGCCCATGACCACGTTCAAAATCCGCAGCAAAGCTTTGATGTGCGATAACGGCACCACCGACGGTGACGGCACTGACAACAGCAAGGGTTTTCAGAATGCTCGACATTTTTCTGTCCTTTTCTATGGTTGTTAGGCCGGGCCGGACGGTGTCCTGCCCTTTTGTTGATAAAGAACAGTTAACACTGCATCCGTCGCAAAATTAGGTCATCAACCATAAATAATTGTCGCAGTTTATCGCAAACCCGGCTCCCGTTACATTTTGATACATTTTTCTCCCACGGGTATGATGATCACACCATATTTTATGCAGACCACGAACATTTTAGCGAGACTGGGATGGACAAATCTCCTCACATTCTGATTGTTGATGACAACGCCGAAATCCGGGAGTTGTTGAGCAAATACATGCTGCGCAACCATTTCCGTGCCACAACCGCAAGCAACGGCGCCGAGGCACGCAAGATTCTGGCATCGGCAGCCATTGATTTGATTGTACTGGACATTATGATGCCGGGCGAAGATGGGCTTTCCGTATGCCGCCATGTCCGCGAATCCAGCCAGAAGCCAATCATCCTGTTAACGGCTGTCACCGAAGAAACCGACCGTATTATTGGCCTTGAAATGGGTGCCGATGACTACCTGACCAAACCATTTAACCCCCGTGAACTTTTGGCCCGCATCAAGGCAGTCCTGCGCCGCGCCAATGCTTTACCCGGTGGCGGGTCTGCCGTCGGAAGTGCGCCGGAGGCTGCCGTCATATTTGGGGATTGGACACTACGAATTGACCGCCGCGAGCTTGAAGACAAAACCGGCAAGATTGTCTCTCTGTCCACCGCTGAATTTGCCTTAATCAAGACCTTTACCGATCATCCGCGCATGGTTTTGAGCCGCGATCAGTTACTGGATTTGACACAGGGCAGAACGGCAAATGTATTTGATCGCAGCATTGACAATCAGGTCAGCCGCCTGCGGAAAAAGATTGAACCAGACCCGAAAAATCCGACTTTGATCAAGACGGTTTGGGGCGGAGGCTATATGCTGAGCGTCCCAGTGACGCATACACAATCTGCCGAGTCTCCATGAAGTTTTTGAAACGCCTGTTCCCAAAAGATCTGACAGGGCAATTGATTTTGCTCTTGCTGACTGCCTTGGTCTTGGCGCAAGCCGCAGCTTTTCAAGTAATCCATGATGAACGGCAATTGGCACAACGCACCGTGTTCAAGTCTCAGGTTCTGGAACGGATTGCCGCAGCCAGCCGCCTGATTTCCTTGTCTCCCCACGCATTGCGGCCTCAAGTCTTACAAGCCCTGCAGACGGAGAACCTGCGTTTCTGGATTGCAGCGGAGCCTTCGCTGAAACGTCCTGGTGAAACCCCAGAAGCCCTCGCCGTCCAAAACAAACTGGCGCAGCTTCTTCAGGGGCAACGTCGGGAACTGCGTTTACACATCCAAACCGAAGAACCAACCCCGCGGGATGTCTACATGCATCACACGCCAATGATGGACGATGATCGCTTACCCGGCATGATGCGCCCCCGGGACCTGTCACCAGACCTTTTGCCCGGACGCCGCAACTTCAAAGAGCGAAACCGATCAGGTGACGGAGAATGGAAAGGGCCACAGCACGGCGCATGGCGGCAATGTATTGATCCCAGCACCGGGACGTTTGATACACGCTGTCTTCAGGATTGGCGTTCCACCCGTGGCAGAAACACATTTGTCATTGCAGCATCAGCTTCAATCATGTTGCCCGACGGCTTATGGCTGAATGTGGAAACCAGTTTGGAACCGCCACAGGCACCATGGGCATTACCCACGCTGGTTACCTTTGGCTTATCGGCACTGCTGACGGTGCTGGTTGTGATCTTTACGGTTCGCCGTATTACCCGCCCCATGCAACAAATGGCACAGGCGGCAGAAAGCCTAGGTCGGGGGGAAAGCGTTCCAGAACTGCCTGAAACCGGCCCGGCATCATTCCGTGCAACCACGCGCGCCTTTAACCTGATGAATAAGCGTTTGCAACGCTTCGTCAATGATCGCATGCGGTTTCTGGCGGCAGTGTCCCATGATTTACGGACGCCCCTGACCAGCCTGCGCCTGCGTTCTGAATTTGTGGATGATGATGAAACCCGCGAACGCATTCTTGCCACAATTGAAGAAATGCAGGAAATGGTCGATGGCATTTTGGCGTTTGTTCGGGAAGACACGCAAAGCGAAACATCCAACCGGGTGGACATAACGTCCTTAGTCGAAAGTGTGTGCGATGATTTTTCCGATCTTGGTCGCCCTGTTGCCTTGATTGAACCGGAAACCAACTTGCCGGACCTGAGCTGTCGCCCCCTATCGATTAAACGTGCCCTTAGGAACCTGATCGATAACGCCTTGAAATATGGTGAAACCGCAACCGTCTCCTTATCCTATGACAAGAAAACGGTTTCCATCCATGTAGACGATCAGGGCCAAGGCCTTAAACAGGAAGATCTGGACCGGATTTTTGATCCGTTTGTACGGCTGGAAGCATCGCGCAACCGGGAAACCGGCGGGGTGGGCCTTGGCCTGTCAATTGCGCGAACCATTGCCCAAAGCCACGGCGGAGGACTTGAAGCAGAAAATCGTCAGGCTGGCGGATTGCGGATGACCCTTCGCTTACCATATTAACGTTCTTATGAAGCTGCTAACCAACTTCAATGAATATAAATTGCTTACCACCCATACTGGACTGACAATGGAAATTTCGGAATTGCTTGAGGATGATGCCCTCGCCAAAACTATGGAATCACTGATCAACATTTTGACCACCTATGGCTTATCGGTGATTGGTGCAACCGTAATCCTGATCCTTGGCTGGATTGTTGCCGGGTGGTCAGGTCGCCTGGTCGAAAGCAGCCTGAGCCGCGTAAATCGTGTCGATGAAATGCTGTCAGGTTTCCTGAGCAGCCTGACCCGTTATTTTGTCATTGCCCTGACCGTCATTGCAGTTCTGGGCCAATTCGGCGTACAGACCACCAGCCTTGTTGCCGTTTTGGGTGCTGCTGGTCTTGCCATTGGTTTGGCTTTGCAGGGAACACTGTCCAATCTGGCTGGTGGTGTCATGTTGTTGGCATTCCGGCCCTTCCGCGTTGGCGACTACATCGAAGCCTCCGGTCATGCTGGGACGGTCAAATCCCTGACCTTGTTCACCACGGTACTGGCGACCCCGGATAACGTTCGTATCATCGTTCCGAATGTGGATTTGTGGGGCAAGGCCATCCGTAATTTCAGCGCCAATCCTACCCGCCGTCTTGATGTCGAAATCGGCATGGCCTACGCAGACAATATTGATCAGGCCCTTGCCGTATGTCTGGACGTTGCAAAAGCAGACTCACGCATTCATACGGACCCTGAGCCGCAAGCCTTTGTCAATGCGCTTGCCGACAGCTCGGTCAACCTGACCTTGCGCATCTGGTGCAATGCCGGGGATTATTGGGCCTTGAAATGGGATACGACCAAAGCCCTGAAACAGGCATTCGATACCGCCGGCCTCAGCATTCCGTTCCCGCAACGGGATGTACATATGATCTCGGGCCAATAGGCACCGATCACTCCATCAAAAAAGGCGACCCTTCAAGGTCGCCTTTTTTAGTCTTAGATTTCTGCGGCTTTTAGCCTGCGATAGGTGGATACGCTGACATAATCCTTTTTGGGGCCGCAAACTGTATAGCTGACATTAAATTCGTCTTCGTTTTCGAAACAGAATACGGCCTTGTACGTATCAAGAATACATACGTGCGTGTCCGCCGAGCAAATCGGCCAATTGGCGTTTGGATCCGTCGGGAAATCAATATTGACGAAGTGTTCACCTTTATTCGGACCATCCGCAAATTTCACCTCAATGGTGTCGTCCTTAAGGATATAGGTGTGCGAACGTTCACCTTGCATCACCCTGCCATCCGCAAGTTCAAGCTCACCTTCCTCCACATAGGTCAAAGTATCCGGTGCCGTCAGTACAAAACTGGCCGTGCCCTGAAATGATCCTTTCGGCGTAATTGTGCGTTCAATTGCCCAACTGCCCTGCAGCAGCACAAAGGAACGTTTCGCCAAGGATATTTGTGTTGTTTCATTTGTATGTACGGGCTTTGTCATGAGCCATCCCCTTACCCTGCAACATCCAGCAACGGCGCCGGAGCTGCCTTAATCATTTTCCGAGCCAAATCAGGCTTCGCATGAGGACCAGTTAACCTGTATTGGGCGGAAATCACTGGACCTTCTGCAATATATGACGCCATGTCAGCAACCTCATCCCCTTCTGGGAAGGCGCCAACGGCCTTTGCCAGTCCATCTGCCAACCCGACATAATCCCCATGGGGGAATTGTGGGCGCGGATGGCGGCTACGAATCTCACGTTCTATATTAAGTCCAGATTGCATTTCCTCAAGTGATGGTGGCGAAATATCTCCCGAAGCGACCCGAGCAATCCAACGGCTCTGCAACTCCATAATCGGCAGATACGGCCCACGGTAATAGCCGACAAAAGCAAGCCCCGGCATCTCAGGATGAAAAACCTGACGGTGCAGAATAACTGGTTGCAACTGATCCGATGGATTGAATTCAAGTTTCTGCAAGACTTCGGGGTTAAGGAAGGGCAAGGACGAAATGTAGCCGGTGCAAAATACCACGGCATCAAAATCCTGCCGCGTCCCGTCCGAATACAACGCCCCCTTTTCATCAAAGGCAAAGGCCTTGGACCGCTTCACCTTCAACTTACCTTGGGCAACCAAAGGAAGGAAATCGTCCGTTGTCACCACATTCAAAGGTGCTGTATCAATGTCATCAAATGCCAGTTCCGGCGATATTTCGCCCGGATCGCCACCCAGATGGCGCAGGCAATTACGTGCGCCCTTGATCAAGGGATTATCGGGTGAACGGCTGTAAAACACCAGATCAGACGGGTATTTTGGTCCACCCTCCCATGGCTGAACCCATCGCGGCACAAACCACATGGGATTCCGGAACCCCACCGTTACACTTTCCGCGTAATTCAGGGCCTGCCCTGCGATCTCTGTGCCGGAAAACGCTGCACCAACTACCAAAACCGTTTTGTTTTCCATACGCTCACGGTTCAGATCATCCAGATAGCAGTCTGCCGAGTGATAAACTGCCCCCTGATACCTATCCAAACCTTCAAAATACGGAATATGCGGTTTCGAAAACACACCTGTGGCAACAATGACATGATCAAACACGCGGGCTTCCACAGAATCACCGCACTGCGTCGTCACCCGCCACTTATGCGGGCCGATGGGATCAACAGAACGAACTATTGTATGGTATTGAATTTGCGTGTTCACGCCAAACGCACGGGCGTAGGCTCGTAAATATTCAACAACCCTGTAGCGTTTTGGGAACACCTCGGTCCCATCCGGCCAAGGAAAGTCAGAAAATCCGCAACTGAAATACGATAAGTTTGTCCGCGCATAGGAAGACCATGCCCCCCGAGACGGACCACCCCACATACCGCCCAGATTATCTGCACAATCATATATGACCGGGGAAATTCCATGTTCCATCATCGCCTTTGCGGCGGCTAATCCACTGGGGCCTGCCCCGATAATTGCGACAGCTGGCATCGGCACCTCGCTTTCCCTGCCCGAATTCCCCATTCGGGACTTTTCCCACCCAGATTTTAATTTTGCATTTTTATTAGAGATTTCAAGGCGCAATATTGCCCTTTACAAAATTTCGTCGTGTCCTCGCCTTTTCCAAGGCCATGAACACAACCGATTCAAAAAACACTACCATTTTTTTAGTATTAGAGAAATGTCAGCGACATGCTACCCGCGACGGTTTACTCTGAACCTCGGTTTTTTGTTTTATAATCGGGAGTACAGGGAACATGGCCTCGCCACGCATTATTGTTATCGGAGGGTCCGCAGCAGGACCAAAGGCAGCAGCCCGAGCAAAACGCCTGAATCAAAATGCTGATGTCATTCTCGTTCAAAAAGAACCTGAACTGTCCATGGCATCGTGTGGCTACCCCTATTACGTGGAAGGGATGGTCCCGGAAAGGAACATGCTGCTGAGCACCCCTGTTGGGGTGGTTCGTGATCCGGCTTTCTTCGCCGGGGCCAAAGGCGTTACGGCTAAAGTCAACACCGAGGCCACAGCCATCAACCCCACTGGCAAGACCGTATCCCTACGCCACACCCAAACCGGCGCGGAAGAAACCCTTACCTATGACAAATTGATCCTGTGCACAGGGACAACTCCAAAACGCCCCCCACTTTCGGGATTGGATTTGCGCAACATTCATGGCCTAAATTGCCTTGCTGATGCGGATGCCTTACGCGCCTGCGTCGACAGCAAAGCCCACACCAACGTGGTTGTTCTGGGTGGTGGACTGATTGGCGTTGAAACCGCAGAAGCGATGACATTGGCGGGACTGAACGTCACCATCGTTGAACGGCTGCCGCATGTATTGGCGTCCTTGGACCCGGAAATTGCCGCCGTCGCCGCGGCCCACATGCAGTGCAAAGGCGTTACCGTAATCACTGGTAAAGGGCTTAAAGGATTTACGGGGGCTAACGGTCAGGTCACCACCGCCATTTTGGAAGATGGACAGGAGTTGCCCTGCGATCTCGCCGTGGTTTCCACAGGCGTTTCCCCCAATGTTGCCTTGGCACAGGCCGCAGGCCTAAAAATTGGGGAAACCGGGGGGATCTGGACGGATTCCCACCTGCGCACGTCAGACCCAAACATTTTTGCTGCCGGGGACTGCATCGAAGTCATCCATCGCATCACCGGGAAAAAGACACTGGCCCCGTATGGCGATGCCGCCAATCTGGAAGGACGAATTGCTGCGGACAATGCCGCGCTTGACCTTGGGACAGAGTTCCCCGGCTCTATCGATAGCGGCATCTGCAAGCTGTTTGATATTGCGGCAGGATCAACCGGGCTTAGCGAAGATCGGGCCAAAGCGGCTGGTTTTGATGTTACCGTTGCCGTCAACGCCAGCCCCGACAAACCTGCCTTCATGGGGGCCATGCTGCTGGTATCAAAGCTGGTTGTGGAAACCGGAACCCGGCGCGTTCTGGGGTTCCAATGTGTTGGCCCCGGTTCTGTCAGTCGTCAGGTTTCTGTTGCGGCAACCGCCATTGCCGCAGGCATGACTGTAGATCAACTTGCCATGCTGGATTTGCCCTATGCGCCCCCCTTCTCTTTGGCAATCGATCACGTTTTGGCTGGTGCGCACATGGTGCAAAACAAGCTGCAAGGCCTGATGCAGGGAATCACCACCCTTGACCTGAAAGCCAAACTGGATGCAGGTGAGCAGCCATTCATTTTGGACGTCCGCGCTCCATTTGAATTTGAGGAAATGCGCCTTGGCATTGGCGAAGTGCTGATCCCGTTGGGTATGCTGCGCAAACGAATGGACGAACTTCCACAGGACAGGGATAGGGAAATCATCGTTTATTGCAAAATTTCCATGCGTGGATATGAAGCCCAACAAGTGTTGCGGCATTCTGGCTACACCAACGTACAGGTGATGGAAGGCGGCATCATGGCTTGGCCCTTCCCCCGCGAGAAATAGACAAAACCAAGGGCGATATGGTCCAAACGATACCAAGCCGTATCGCCCTATAATTGCAAACCCTGCGCGGGATAAATTTCCATAAGTTCATTCGTGCAAATTTATGTATAAAAATTGAGAAAAATTACCATATTTATGCGTGAAATATTTCATTATTAGCTTTACTTGTTCTAGTCATAAACAGCATGCACACCATCGCACGCACTTTAATGACATAACAATGACCGTGGTATCCCGTGACTTCACCTGCAGCCTCACATCGCACCAAACAATTTCTGGAAAACGAGGTATTGCGCCTCCGTGCGGAGCTTAACACCGCCCACAAACGTGAAGCCCAGCACAGGCTTATGCAGCGGCATTCTCTGGAATGCCTCATCATGCTAGATCACCATGAATGTATTATTGACTGCAATGAAACCCTAATCCAAACACTGCACATAGATCGTGACAAGCTGATCGGCACTGCCTTGGACAGCCTGATCGAACAAGAAGATCTTGCGATTATCCGTGATAAACGCCGTCGTCAAGACACCACCCCAACCGAAGTGAAGCTCAGGCTCAATTCATCGGAGACATTACCCACACTGCTGCATATTGCAGAGGCTCACCTTGATGATAATCCGGTTACAATCTTATCTTTGCTGGATATCTCAGGAACCAAGGTAAAGCAGTTAGAAATCCAACAGGCTTACAGCGAACTGGACACCATTTATAACAACAGCATCGTCGGCATTATCCTGCTGGACGGACACCGCATTATTCGCCGTGCCAATCCACATTTTGCCACCATTTTTGGATATGACAGCATTCACGACGTCGAAGGCCAAAGTATCCGTATAATCCACCGATCTGAACAAAGCTTCCTTGAATTTGCGGAGTTTTACCGCACAACCCTGCTGGCAAAGGGGGTTGCGGATACACAAACCCAATTTGTGCGCAAAGATGGTCAGGTGATTTGGGTACAGGTATCCGGCAAAGCCGTCGACCATGCCAGCCCGCCTGATTTGAACAAAGGCGTCATTTGGATTTTGCGTAATATTACGGAACGTATGGAAGCCCAAATAAAACTGGAAGAAGCCAATGCCGAACTGAAAAGTTATTTCAACAACAGCATGGTTGGCATCATTTTGGTGGGCGAGCATGGGCGGATCAACCGCGTCAACCATCGTATGGTTGATATCCTTGGTTATACTGCGGCATCTGAACTGGAAGGCCACAGCCTGCAAGACCTCCACCCCGAAGGCAGCAACTACCACAAATTTGAAGAATTCGCCCGAAAGAAGCTGCCATACGAAAGCATTTCCAATATTGAAGTGCGCCTCAAAAAACGTGACGGAACCGTGGTCTGGCTGGGCATTTCCGGGCAAGCCATAGACAGTGAATACCCGGCAAATCTGGACAAAGGTGTTGTCTGGATTTTTGAGGATATCACGGACCGTAAGGCGGCAGAGGCTAAATTGGTTGAACTGGCCTGCATGGATGAATTGACCGGGGTTTGTAATCGACGAAACTTTATGGACTTAGCCGAACGCGAGCTCGCTCAACATACGCGGAAAAAACGCAGTTTGGTTGTCGCCATGCTGGACTTGGATCACTTCAAACGGATCAATGATGAAAAGGGACATAAAGTCGGGGATGAGGCACTTCAGCTTTTCACCCAAGTATGTCAGCAGTCCTTACGCACATCAGACATTATTGGTCGTCTGGGTGGTGAGGAATTTGCCCTGCTGCTGCCGGACACCGAATTGGATCAGGCTTGCCAAGTCGCGGAACGTATTCGCGAAGCCCTGATTGCCGCCACACCAAACGGCAACATTCCAGCCATGACCGTCAGTATCGGCTTAACACCGTTTGATGGGCAAGCATCGCTGGAAAACCTGCTGCAACAGGCCGATAACAACCTTTACAAAGCCAAGGCCCGTGGGCGCAACCAAGTCGCATACGATAATTAAAAGCCTAGGCTCACCCCAGCAAATGCCAATGGGAAGGCAAAAGGGAAAGACCATCCTGTCTCAAGAAATAAAGCTGAGAACCACATAACAAAACCCCGCCAAATAAGACGGGGTTTTGTTAATGATCTGAGATGCCCATACCGGGCGGTTTTCGCAAGGATACCTTCAGGGCAACCTATTTCAAGGATGCGCAGAAGTCCTGAATACGTTTGCAGGCTTCTTTCAGATTATCCATGGATGTCGCATAGGACACACGGAAGTACGGAGACAGGCCAAAAGCCTCACCTTGAACCGCGGCAACCCCTTTGTCTTCCAACAGTTTGGTAACAAAGTCCGAATCCGTGTTAATCACCGTGCCATCTGGCGTGGTTTTGCCAATCACACCCGCACAGGACGGATAGACATAGAATGCCCCTTCCGGCGTACGGCAGGACAGGCCCTCTGCCTCATTCAGCATTTGCACAACCACATCGCGGCGTTCCTTGAACGCGGCATTGCGATCAGTCAAGAAGTCGTGTGTCCCTTTCAAAGCTTCCAGGGCAGCATGCTGAGAGATCGAGCTGGTGTGGGTAGAGCTTTGAGACTGCACCTTGTTCATGGCCTTGATCACGTCGATCGGGCCAGCAGCATAACCAACGCGCCAGCCGGTCATGGCATAGGCTTTGGACACACCGTTCAGGGTCAATGTACGGTCGATCAGTTCCGGCACCACTTCGGCAATGGTGGCAAATTTGAAATCATCATAGACGATGTGTTCATACATATCGTCGGTCATGACCCAAACGTGCGGATGCTTCAACAGCATTTCACCGATAGCGCGCAGTTCGTCCGCAGTATAAGCCGCACCGGACGGGTTGGACGGCGAGTTCAGGATCAGCCACTTGGTTTTCGGGGTGATGGCTTTTTCCACGTCTTCTGCCGTGACCTTAAACCCGGTTTCTTCGTGACCTTGCACAAACACCGGAACACCACCAGCCAGCAGTGTAATGTCCGGGTAGCTTACCCAGTACGGAGCCGGAATAATCACTTCATCGCCCGGGTCGACGGTGGCGATGATGGCATTGTAAATGGTTTGCTTACCACCGCAGCCGACCTGAATCTGATCCGGTGTGTAGGTCAAATTGTTGTCTGTTTTCAGCTTATCGCAAATGGCCTGACGCAGCGGCAAGATACCCGGTACCGGAGTATATTTGGAATGACCGGCATCAATGGCAGCCTTTGCGGCGGCCTTAATATGATCCGGAGTGTCAAAGTCCGGTTCACCGGCGCCAAGGCCGATAACGTCGCGGCCGGCAGCCTTCAATTCGTTAGCCTTTGTCGTAACCGCAATCGTCGGAGAGGGTTTGATTGCAGATAACCGTTCGGCGATGATCGACATAGTTTCGTGACCTTTTTAGATCTGGGTTTCAGAAAAAAGTGAAAACGTGACAACTCGGTGACGATACTGGCCCACCCGAACCCGCGCAACCGTATTTACCGATCTGTTCACAAAAAAACATATTTTCTATGCGTCACCTTAGACCTTGTGAACCTCAGGGATATTTACTGAGGCAAAAAGTAATTTTAGGGATCGACACCGACCGTAACTCAGAGTAGAAAATTTTGTTAAATTTGCATGCCTTTAGCTGCATGCTGCATAGTTTCCGCACCATTTCAATTCACCCTGCCGCGAGAAATCCATAATGAATAGAATTCTGACCACAGCTGTGATGAGTTGCCTGTCCTTTTCTCAGTACGCTATGGCAAGCGAGCCGACACACGTCAGCTTGCATGCGCCCCACGGCTTCGCGGTGGTTGAGGTCGGCCCAGCCTTACTGAACATGAAAGAAACGCAGTTCTTTATTCAGCGTGGTGAGAGCTCACCCTTTGCAAAAGAAGCCGTTCTGGATACGGGCTCCAGTTGGTCTCAGGGGGGATACATAGGCGGAGAATTCGGTCATTCCTTCGACCTGAATAAATGGGGATTTGATCAATACACCGTATCCTTGGCGGCTGACTGGACAAGGACCGAAACCGACAGCTCATCGTCATTCTATGACACCGGCGCGGGCGTCCGCTTTGGCTGGGTTGTCCTTGACAACAGCAACGGATACGGGACTCCAAACGGGACCACACTCACCACAATGACGGACCGCCAGTTTGATTATGGTGGCGCAACCGTATTGATTTCCGGCACCAGAAAGCTGGGGGATAGTCTTGACCTTACGCTTGGGGCTGGGCCGTCCTTCCGCCGACTTCTTGAGAAGAACAAATATCATGGCGAACTTGGGGGAGGCTCTCAGGTAGACCACAGTGAAGACCTTTCGACAAACTATTTGGGCGGCGCAATCAAGGCATCCGTGTCTGGGAATCTAACGCATGACCTGAAAGGCTCTGTATCCGGTCAAATTGGAATTTATCGGGCTGATAGTTCATTCAATGCCCAACAAACCATCTCAAGCAACAATTATTCTGAGACTCGCTCCCGCTCTTTAATGAGCTATTCCGGCGACGTTAAGGGTACATTGAGTTACGCATTGGATGAATACTGGACTCTGAACGGATTTGGACGTTTGACCTATCTATCCAACGTACCGACTGTCAACTATGGCTCCAGCCCACAGGATACCGCCAACGGCAAACTCCGCCTTGAAGAAGACAGCCTACTGGGAATAAACGTTGGCCTATCCCTAGCCGCCCGTTTTTAAGCTGGGTTCCAGCCTTAGTGGCAGGACAATTTCGTTATTAATCCTGCACATTTGCCGCCATCTGATTTATGAATGAATCTCGGCTGCCAAATGTCGGATTGATAACGAAGGTTGATGACATCCATGTCCGGTCAATATTCCCATACCCTGCCCCTGACCATGCCGGTGTACCAGCGCCCCCCTGCAGGGCCCAAAGCTGACTTTCGCCTGACCACAGATTTCAAACCGGCGGGGGATCAGGTTACCGCCATTCCACAGCTTGTTCAGGGTCTCAACGACGGGCTGACTGATCAGGTACTGCTGGGCGCAACCGGGACCGGCAAAACCTTTACCGTTGCCCATTGCATTGCGGAATTGGGACGACCGTCGTTGATCATGGCCCCGAACAAGATTTTGGCGGCACAGCTTTATCAAGAAATGAAGTCCTTCTTTCCTGATAATGCGGTCGAGTACTTTGTCTCGTATTACGACTATTACCAGCCGGAAGCCTATGTCCCACGCACGGATACCTATATCGAAAAAGACTCCCAAATTAATGAACAGATTGACCGTATGCGGCACGCCGCCACTCGATCTGTTCTAGAGCGGCGCGACATCATTATCGTATCCTCGGTCTCGTGCCTTTACGGCTTGGGCAGCGCAGAATCCTATGCCCGCATGGTGTTCGATTTCGAGGTCGGACAAACCATCGACCCTCGCGATGCCATGCGCGAACTGGTCACCCTTCAATACAAACGCAACGACATGGCATTTTCACGCGGCAGTTTCCGTGTACGTGGCGATGTGCTGGAAATCTTTCCCGCCCACTATGAAGACCGGGCATGGCGCGTGTCGTTTTTCGGCGACGAAATCGAGGAAATTTGCGAATTTGACCCGCTGACCGGGACCAAGACCTTTAACATGCCCAACATTCGGGTTTATCCGAACAGCCACTATGTAACCCCCCGCCCCGCCCTGTCCCAAGCCATGGTCGGCATCAAGGCCGAACTGAAAGACCGTCTGGCCCACTATGACGCCCTCGGCAAACATCTGGAAGCCGAGCGCATCAATCAACGCACGACGTTTGATTTGGAAATGCTGGAAGTCACCGGACACTGCAAAGGGATTGAAAACTATTCCCGCTATCTCACCGGGCGCAATCCGGGGGAACCGCCGCCGACCCTGTTCGAATACCTGCCGGAAGATGCCTTACTCTTCATTGATGAAAGCCACGTCACCATTCCGCAGATCGGCGCCATGTTCAAGGGGGACTTCAGCCGTAAATCTACCCTTTCCGAATACGGCTTCCGATTGCCAAGCTGCACCGACAACCGCCCCCTGCGGTTCGAGGAATGGGATCATATGCGCCCCCAAACTGTCTATATCTCTGCCACGCCCGGCCCGTGGGAAATGGCCCAAACCGATAATGAATTCGTGGAACAAGTCATTCGCCCCACCGGATTGTTGGACCCGGTGTGTACCATACGTCCGGTCGATACACAGGTCGACGACCTGCTGGCGGAAGCCAAAGACGCCCAAGCCAAGGGGCACCGCGTTCTTGTCACGACCTTGACCAAGCGCATGTCCGAAGACCTGACCGAGTATCTGTCCGAACAGGGCATCAAGGTCCGCTATATGCATTCGGATATCGATACACTTGAACGCATTGAGATTATCCGCGATCTACGCCTTGGCGTGTTTACGGTTCTGGTTGGCATCAACTTGCTGCGTGAGGGACTGGACATTCCAGAATGCTCGCTGGTTGCTATCCTTGACGCGGACAAAGAAGGCTTCCTACGCTCCACCCGCTCTTTGATCCAGACCATCGGGCGTGCCGCACGGAACGTGGACGGACGCGTTATCCTTTACGCGGACAAAATGACAGACAGCCTTAAGGCTGCCATTGGCGAAACCCAAAGGCGACGGGAAAAGCAACAGGCCTATAACGCCGCCAACGGCATTACCCCAGAAAGCGTGAAAAAGCGCATTGCTGACGTTATCGAAAGCCCCTACGAAGGCGATTACGTCACCGTTTCAACAGGCGATGATGCCGAACATCTGGTTGGTAAAGACCTGAAGACCCATATCGCCGAACTGGGGAAGAAAATGCTCGCCGCCGCGGCAGACTTGGAGTTCGAAGAAGCCGCCCGTCTTCGCGACGAGATCAAACGCCTCGAAGCAGCCGAGCTTGGCCTTACCACAGAAAACCCGCGCAAGGCCGAACAAAAGAAAGCCTCCAAACAAAAACGCCGATAGGACCATAATCACAGCAACTTGCGGCAGTTGGAACGACGTGGCAGTCTGTCGAAGATTACTGTGTTGGGGCCATGATGAATCGTTTACTTGCCGTACTCACCCTGCTTTTTTCACTCTCCATTACACCTGCATTTGCTGACTTATATGATGAGGCAGACAAAGCCCATGAAGCTGGTGACTACGAAAAAGCCAAGTCTATTCTTCTGCCCTTGGCTGATGCAGGAAACGCCGATGCGATGAATCTCATTGGATTTATGTATGACGAGGACAAGGCTTTTTCCAAGAACGAAAAACTTGCATGCGATTGGTATGAAAAGGCAGCCTTAGCTGGACAGCGTTATGCCCAATATAATTTGGCATTATGCTTTGAGGAAGGTGTTGGTCGAAACTGGGACATAGCGAATGCAATCTATTGGGCCGAGAAATCTGCAGAACAGGGTGTAGTCGATGCGCAAATATCTCTGATTGATTTACTAGCTCAAAAGGATAGGGATAAGGCAATGTATTGGGGACAGAAAGCTGTTGATCAAGGTAGTGCATTGGCTAGAGCGACTATGTGGAGCCACGACTTACAATATAAAGGGCCACAAGCATCACCAGCAGACATTGCCTGCGTGCTGGTGATGAATGGTTTGTTTGACAAGGATTGGTCTTACTGTGACTGACGATTCTTGTTTTTGTTTCTGCCTTTTACAACTGAGCGAATTCCGTTTTCCGCGGCCTGATCGGTCATATTGCCGATATTTGTTTCAATCGCAGCCTTACCAAGTCTTTCTTTCAATCCGGCCTTTGACCCTTTAGCTGCCGAAGAGGCGCCAGAATTCTTCAATGCCTTGTGATTGAGGGAATACCATGGCAGTCTGTCGAGGATTACTGTGTTGGGGCCATGATGAATCGTTTACTTGCCGTACTCACCCTGCTTTTTTCACTCTCCATTACACCTGCGTTCGCGCAAACCGTTGAAGACGGTTGGAAAGCCTATGATGTGGGTGACTATGAACAGGCAAAATCCATATTTATCCCACTGGCTGAAGCCGGTAACGCCAAAGCAATGAACGCAATTGGCCTAATGCAGGATGAAGGCAATGCCTTTCCATCAAACCCTGAACTTGCATGCGATTGGTATGAGAAATCTGCCAAGGCAGGCTACGCTTCTGGTCAAAATAACATTGCAGTTTGCTTTATCAGGGGAGAGGGTAGACCCACAAATTTTGACAAAGCCATTCAATGGTGGGAGCGTGCGGCAGCACAAGGACATCTCGACGCACAAATTGCGTTAATTGCTAATTTACGAACGGCAGATCGCAACAGAGCAATCTATTGGGGACAGAAAGCTGTAGATGCAGGTAGCGCTCTTGGACGCGTCGCCATGAGGGGAGCTAAGCTCCCCCACACGGGCCCACAAGCCTCCATTACAGACGTAGCATGCGTAATAATCATGATTGAAATTTTGGGTAAAGCGGGGAGTTACTGCGATTGATCCCCTTTCTTACCTTTATCCCACCCATTAATCAGCCATTCAGCCCCTGCGTCCACAACCATATCTAAACCGGGGACTTGTGTTGCCGATCCAGCAGCATTTGCAGTTCCGCGTAAAATGGCTGCAATCTGTTGTCTTGTAAGTCCTTCTCCATTCTTGGCGGCTTGATAGGCACCTTTGCCTGCACCACTGGCTAGATTGAGCGCAATCCCCAAAGGCAATCCTCCTGCCATTGTTGCGGCATTTGCCACAATATCCGTCGTGTTATAGACAACTTTTCCATCTTCTGATTTGGCAAACCCTTCAGCCATTGTCGGCTTATAAACCATCTCGTATTTCTGGTTGTCCACAGGGTTGCCGAATATGCTACCAACCCCTGTCACCATATTGTTCACAACCCGACGAGATGAATCCAGCATGGCAATAGGGCTATACTTCCGTGCGCCTAAATTCATAACCTCAGCATAGGCTTTTTGCTTTGCTGACTCGGACGTTCTCCCGCCAAGAAACTCTTTATACTTCCTATGAAAGTACCGAGCTTCCGGCCCTGCACGTTTATAGCTCTCCGGGTTGTTCATGGCCCAATTATCCATTTGATTCATGCTTTGCGCCCCGCGTACAAAATCACCGGAAAACATTTCCAAGCGTACGTCGTGGGCAAACCTCGCGTTCTCCTCTACTCGCTGTAATGCTTCCCGTGAAATCGGCACTCCATTATCTCTATTCAAAACCATTCGCATGTCTGAATCTGACAAATCATCGGCATCATCCAGCGCATGCAATCCGGCTTGGGTCTGACGTTGCGCCGCCAATCGATTTTCGGCGGCTTTTTGACGGGCGGCTTCCTGTTTGCTAATGCCATATTTAGCAACCATTTGTTCCGTAGTCTCCACGCCCATGGCATTCAAATTCGCATCGGATAAATCCTCGGACTCTTCCAATGCTTCTCGTCCCGCTTGGGTTTGTTCGTATGCGGCGTGCTGTGATCGGGATTGGCGCAGGACACCACTTGGGTCAAATGCCCGCACTTGCTGCGGCAAGATTGATGGCTTAGGCCGGATCATCTTACCGAACTCATCATATTGGGCGTTACCGGGATAGGCACGTTTGAACTCGTTGGTGACGTGTTCAAACAGGCGAGTATCATTGGGGTCACGATATTTGGGGCTATCCATCATGGAACGCAACCGCTGGTCCACCGTATCGCCAGTCGGCTGGATCGGTTGATCAATGGCCTTAGCCGAGGAATTATATGAGGGTAAGGTCTTTGCCAGATCCCCCATACCACCAAGGAGACCACCGCTGAAGGCGGAGCCTTGCCCGTGGGCTTGTTTATTCCGTGATGAGAAATTCAATAATGACGAATTACGTGATGATTGTTTCATGTTTCATACCTATGTGACGTGTTAAGCCTGACTGCATTCAAAAGGGACAGTCTTTATATGCGGTCATAATGCCCGCACAGTCAAGCAAAAAACAACACATTGCCCGCACGCGTAGGCGAATTTACTAAGATCCAGCCTTTAAGGCGACTGCATCACGACCTTGCCATCTTCGGTAATCGGCCAGAACGGGATATAGGTGACTTCCCACAAATGCCCATCCACATCTGCAAAATACCCCGAATACCCGCCCCAAAACACGGTTTCCGGTTCTTTGACAATAGTGGCACCACGTGCCTTCAATGTTGCAAAGATGGTATCAACTTCGCCTTGGTTACGTGCATTATAAGCAAGCGTAAACCGATTACCGGAAGTCGGACCAGTCCCGCCGAAATCCTCTTGCAAGGCCGGCAAAGGATACAAAGAAAGGACCGTCCCACCGAGGTCAAAAAACGCCACTCCATCCGGGCTGTCTGCTTTTTCCCAACCGACAATGTCGGTATAGAACCTGACTGCGGCGTCAAGGTCTGCGACACCCAACGTAATCACGCTAACTCGCTGTTCCATATCATCCCCGTTAATTTGTTTAATTGCACCTTTGCCTGATCCGCTATGCAATTTTGCGAAGCTGATCCCAATTCATAATATTATTGCGCCCGTTCCGCTTGACCCAATACAAGGCATCGTCGGCAAGCTTGACCACATCCTCTGCAGAGGAAGCTTCACTTCGCGTAACCGAAACAAACCCCATGCTGACCGTGATACTGACATTTTGTCCATCATTAATCGGGAAAGCCGCCGCCCGAATTGCCCCTTGTAAGCGATTCAAAAATGGGGCGGCTCCGCCTTCATCCATATCATGAAGGATCACACCAAACTCTTCGCCGCCGATCCGGGCGGAAACGTCCGTATCACGTACCTGCTGTCTTAATATTTTTGCGACACCACGCAGCACGTCATCCCCAGCGGGGTGCCCATACGTATCATTAATTTTCTTGAAATAATCGATATCAATAATGACAAAACAAAACGCTCGCTCATTACGTTTGTAATTTGCAAACGCCTTTCCAATTTGCTCCCAAAAATAACAGTAATTGTATAAACCGGTCAAATTATCGGTAATTGACTTGCGCCGTAACTCCCGATTTAACATCTCCACACGGTCAAGTTCTTCCTTAATTCGCGCATCACGTTTCTGTAATTGCCGCGCCATCCAGTTCAGGGAACGTCGCAATTCATTGATTTCATCATCATCACCAGCAATGCGAGCCTGTCCCTTAACCGGTAAACTTTGCCCCAATTCACCATAACGAATTTTTTCCACAAAGCGGCTTATGGCTCTGAAATCTTTCAACACCATCCAATTCAAGAAAAATGGCGTTAAGACAAAGATCACAACGGCTGTAACACACATCTCGACCACCAGCAGGTCAAGATCCTCATTAATGAACAGGCTAAATTCCAAAACATGAGCAATCAGCAACATCAACAGAAACGCCGCACGTACGCGGTTGACAATCTTCATGTGCCTCTACCTGACGGGAACGCCCAAAAACATGGGGATTGAAGAAAATCTAAGTCCAATTAGACATCAATCCATAAATGATTATGCAAGTCAGTATCAATTGATATTTCGACGAACCTTTCCCTGCTAACCCAGACACAATCGCAATTGGCTCTATGTCTGGGCCTGTCTTTCGGGGTGGAGACAGAAACGCCCCCGCCCTGACGTTTTGGCCTGATACAAGGCAACATCGGCTGCGGAAACCATCCCATCACACCCCGTCCCGTTAAAATCCCATAAGCAGCCACCAATACTGACGCCCACACGGATACAATGCCCATTAGGTAAAAGGATTGGTCGACGAACCGCATCAATCACTTTATCTGCAACTTTTTCACACGTAACGCCGCACGCCACACCTTCAAGCAAGATCATGAATTCATCACCGCCAATCCGAGCGACGTAATCGGTTTCTCGTAACACTGTTCGGAATCTTGCCGCAACTTCTTGCAAAACTGCATCACCAGCAGCATGACCGTGTTTATCGTTGGCGACTTTAAACCCGTCCAAGTCCAGAGCCAGCAACGCAAAGCCCACCTGTTGCCGATGTGCCCGCGAGCACAGGGCATCCAAATATTCCATAAAGGCCTTGCGATTGTGCAGTCCGGTCAAATCATCTGTGCGCACGGCTTTCTGCAACCGCGCCTCAGTCTTGCGAAGCTGTGTAATATCCAAAATGGCACCGATCATCACGGGCGCGCGTTCATTCCCCATCGCAATCACAGTTTTATGGAAAATCACATTGGCAGTGCCACCATCGGGCGTGTTGATTTCGCTTTCATATTCCTGAATGCCGCCCTTTTCCCACAATTCCACATCTGCGGCATGAAAGATGTCTGCCTTTTCCTTTTCAAACAGTTCATGCACGGTATGACCGATTACAGCTTCACGAGGCATGCCGATTGCCTGCAGGAATAGCTCATTGACCTCTATGTAGCGACCATCGGTCCCTTTGCAGAACAATGGCATTGGAATTGCCGCAACCATGGACAAAGCATCCCGGGGCAATACCCCAGAGAAAACATGGGAGCAATTATGTTTACGGTCACATTTATGGCTCATGATAAATCACCTTGTGCTGAACCCGCTGGCAGTTCCTCCGCATAGGCGAATACAATAGTATTAGTATAACTCTAGATATGGGGATACATCAGCGAAAACACAGGGGATACAAGAGCCATACCCTTGTACTGTTTCTTATTTTTCATGGAAAAAACCGTAAATACGCTCTGCAAGTGAACGACTGATCCCATCGACCTGCGCCAAGTCCTCAACCCCCGCTTCAGAGACACCGCGCGCGGAGCCAAAATGATGTAACAACGCCTTCTTACGCGAAGCTCCAATGCCGGAAATTCCATCCAAAGGCGATTTCGTAATTGCTCGGCTTCGTTTGGCACGATGGGTTCCAATAGCAAAGCGGTGCGCTTCATCCCGCAAACGCTGAAGGTAATAGAGAACAGGATGGTTGATCGGCAATTGGAATGGCTCCCGCCCTTCCATGTGAAAGAATTCCCGTCCTGCGTTGCGGTCCACTCCCTTGGCGATCCCCACCAACTGCACATCATCAGCACCCAATTCCGCAAGAATTTCGGTCGCCATTGCCAGTTGCCCCTTACCACCATCGACCAGCACCAGATCAGGCCAATTTTCACGGTTGGGATCTTCGGCAACAGCGCGGGAGAAACGACGACGGAACACTTCTCGCATCATGGCAAAATCATCCCCAAGCTGGGTTTCCTTGATGTTGTATGTGCGATAGGCCTGCCTTCGGAATCCTTCCGGTCCTGCCACAATCATCGCCCCGACCGCATGCTGGCCCTGAATGTGGCTGTTGTCATAGACTTCGATACGATCCGGCGGCTCTGGCAAGCCGAAGACCTCTGCCACTTCCGTCAGTAATTTTTCCTGAGTTGCGGTCTCTGCCAATTTACGTTGCAGAGCATCCTTGGCATTTCCCTCGGCTTGCCGCATCAAGGCACGCTTCGACCCGCGTTGCGGCGCAGCGACGACCACTTTATGCCCCGCCCGCAAAGACAGCGCAGATTGCAAAACCGAAACATGTTTGGGGGCCGGTGAAACCAAAATCAGTGGCGGCGGCATATGATTGGCATAAAACTGCCCCATAAATGCCTCCAATACGGCCTCTGGCTGGGCATCCTTGGCTTGCGCCGGGAAATATGCCCTGTTGCCCGCATGACGCCCGGAGCGGAAAAACAAAACCTGTACCGCCGTCATCCCGCCAGCCTGATGGACCGCGAGAACATCCAAATCACGATCCTCATCAAGTTCTATATCCTGATGGGTCTGAATTTGACTGAGCGCACGGATCCGGTCTCGATATACCGCGGCTTCCTCATACGCCTGACGCTCCGCAGCGTCCGTCATGGCCTTTGCAAAATCCTGTTGCAGCTTACGGCTATCCCCACGCAAGAAGGCGACCGCCTGCGCCACCAGTCGGGCATATTCCCCATGGGAAATTCGCCCAACACACGGTGCGCTGCACCGTTTGATCTGATGCAACAGACAGGGACGAGACCGAGAGGTCATCGTCGCATCCGTACACGTGCGCAGCAAAAACACTTTTTGCAGGATTGTCAGGGTTTGGTTAACCGCACCCGCCGATGCGAATGGCCCGAAATATTCATCGCCGTCGTTACGTGCTCCACGGTGTTTGGTGATGCGTGGAAAGTCTGTCGTTTTCCCAACGCGGATGTACGGGAACGACTTATCATCGCGCAGCAGGATGTTGTAGCGTGGTTTGAATTTCTTGATCAGGTTGCTTTCCAGCAACAAAGCTTCGGCTTCGGTATGGGTGGTCACAATCTCCATCGATCGGGTCAAAGCCACCATCCGCTGAAGCCGCAACGGCAACTGTTCGGGCCGTGTATAGGCAGCCACCCGGTTTTTCAGGCTCTTTGCCTTGCCAACGTACAGGACATTCCCATCCCCATCGAGCATGCGATACACACCGGGAGATCCTGGCAAGGTCTTGAGCACGCCACGGATGACCTCTTTTCCAACTATCAACGAGGATGCGGACGATGATGTCGACGGATCAGACATAAAAAACCAAAGGCTCCGCTTATTGAAACTCTTTTAAAATGTGCGCACATACTATGACAGAGGCAAGGTCTCGTCGATTCTGTCCATACGATCTCATGACAAATCTGCGACACCCCGCAGAAGACCTATGGTTTTCACAAAATATGTCGCTCTGTGACATAATCCACTAAACCTGTGGATAAGTCTGTTGGTAGTCTGTGGGGACATTCTTGTATCCAAGGCTCCCCTTGGCGTCGGACCACATTGCACAAAAAATAGGCATATACATTAAGTCTTTGATTTTAATACATAACCGGAATGTCAACAGCAAAAAAACCGAGGAATCGGCTCATTTCGACATTACTACCGGAGTCGCTGTGTCCCCAATCACAGCTTGTGTACAAGTTGGAACAATTCCCGACCCAAACCCCTAGTTTCACCGAAGCAAGCAGAGTTTCCGGGGGACTCCGTCACACAAGCAATGCCCATCCGTCACACTACAGACATCTTTTCGTCATGCAGCACGGAAAAGACCACACCAATTTCACTCAACTTCAAACGGTGAGAGACGTTCGATCTCAACGCCGACCGAAACAGCATCTTCGAATACGTCCAGCTTTTCCACCCGAACGCGACAGGATCTGACACGAGAATCCTGCAAGCAAATATCGGCAAACCGCTCTGCCAATGTTTCCACCAAATTCACATGCCCATCATCGGCAATGGATCGAACTTTTTTCACGATCTGCTCGTAACAGACAACGTTGTCGTAATCGTCACCAATTGGCGCAGTACTTTCCTGCACCGCCAGATCCAGATTCACCCGCACCCGCTGAGGCGCGACTTTTTCCTCGTCATAAATTCCAATGACCGTGTTCAGAGTCAAATCCCGAACAAACACATGGCGCAAGGCGCGGCTGGCATCCGCAATGGGGTGAGATGCCGGATACAACGGCTGTATCACATTCGTGGAACGTTTCACGAAATTCTCCTTATTCCTGCCATATCTATACGGCAGCTTTCATAGCCCGTATTCTGTTCGGGCCTATTCCAGCGGCGCAGGAACCTTATGTTCAGGGGACCACCCCAGATGCTGCCCGCCATCCAATGCTATCATTTGCCCGGTCAAAGAACGTGCCGCAAGAATAAACCGCATGGTCATGGCAATTTCTTCCGGTGTCGTGCCATGCTGCAATGGCGTCGAGCGGCACTGCCGCGAAAATTCTGCATCCGTCTGCCGCGGGCTAGGCATTGCCGGCCCCGGGCCAATCCCACACACACGAACACGCGGCGCCAACGCCAACGCCAACGTTTGGGTTAATGTCCATAGCCCGGCCTTAGACACCGTATATGTGGCAAAATATGGTGTCAGGTTCCAAACCCGCTGATCCAACATATTCAACACCACACCCTGCGCATCTTTAGGCAATTGTTTGGCAAAAGCCTGCGACAGAACAAAGGGTGCCTGCAAATTCGGCTGAATATGAAAGTCCCAACTCTCAGCCGTGGCAGTCTGGATCGTATCCATTTCAAAGGTTGAAGCATTATTGATCAAAAGCCCGACCGGACCAAACACCTCAACCACCCTTGGCATTAAGCTTTGTACGGCCTGTGCGTCTGATAAGTCCGCGACGAACACGGCTGCACGGCTTCCGCGCCCAACCAACTCGGCAACCAAGGCATCCGCTTCTGCACGAGAACGATGACAATGCACCGCAACCGCCCAACCGTCCTCTGCCAAGGCTTCGACCATGGCTCGTCCCAGGCGTTTTGCGCCGCCCGTCACCAAAGCAACACGGGGAATTCGCGGATCAACAGCCAACATATCGAAACCTCCACATAGTCCATCTGTTTACCTTTTCTAACTGGCTGAGACCGGCAAAAAAAGCAACAGATCCAATTAAAAAAGCAAACTGCATTTTTCACGCAAATGCGAGCATTTCAAGCCCCACAACCGCGTAGACAGAGCATGCAACACCCACCTCATTAATTAGACATCGAATATTATTTATCGCCATAGAATAGACACACGTACATAGAAAACGGGCGCGGAACAGCAAAAAAAACTCCTTAACCGCTTGTTGTTATTTAGAAAATTGGTGAATTTGACTTTTGGACGGAAATCTATTATTCGTTAGACATCTAATGATTTAGATACCCGTCTATTCCTGTTAACAACAAGGAAAGCATGGTCACCCGTCGCACAAAACCGCGAAACCCATCGCAACACGCTGCGATTTACGGGTGCTAACACACATCACATGGATGATGACAACACGACAATCCGGGCACCGCGCGCCGAAGACGGTCACGATGTCCACCAATTGATCGCGGCATGTCCGCCGCTTGATACAAACTCCGCATACTGCAATTTGCTACAGTGCAGCCACTTTGCCCAAAGCAGCGCCTTGGCGATTTGCGCCACCAAGCCCATGGGTTTTGTCTCTGGCTACACCTTACCCGAGCATCCGTCGACCTTGTTCATCTGGCAGGTCGCCGTCCACCCTGACGCTCGCGGCATGGGACTTGGCAAAGCCATGATCAAACACATCTTGCAGCGCGATTTCCCCGCATCAGTCACCTCAGTCCACACCACGATCACGGCTGAAAACGACAAGAGTCACTGCCTTTTCAATTCGCTGGCCCGCGACTTAAGCGCAAACATCACCACAACAGTCATGTTTGACCGCGACCAACACTTCGGCGGCAAACACGCAACAGAAGTGCTTTGGCAGATTGGGCCCTTCGCGCCCATCTCCCGCAATCCCCGTACTTGCAACCAATGAGGAACACGTCATGAAAGTTTTTGAACGCCTGGAATCAGAAGTGCAGAGTTACGCGCGGTCCTTCCCTGTTGTCTTTGATCGCGCTGAAGGTGCGCACCTTTATGATAACACAGGCAAAGCCTATCTGGATTTTCTGGCTGGCGCCGGCAGCCTGAATTATGGTCACAACAATCCGGTTCTGCGTGATGCGCTGATTGCCTACATCGGCGCCGATGGCATTACACACAGCCTTGACCTCCACACCACGGCAAAAGCAATGTTTCTGGAAGCATTTGAAGCCTGCATCCTGAAACCGCGCAATCTGAATTACGTCATGCAGTTTACTGGTCCCACAGGCACCAACGCTGTGGAAGCCGCACTGAAGGTCGCCCGCCGTGTCAAAGGCCGAGATCAAATTATCGCCTTTACCAACGGGTTCCACGGCGTATCCTTGGGCGCACTCGCCTTAACTGGCAATCGCCACCATCGCGAAGCTGCTGGTGTCACCACCACCAACGTGTTTCACATGCCTTACGACGGCTATATGGGCGATGGCGTCAACACCATTGCCTACATTGACAAGCTTTTATCGGACAACAGTTCGGGCCTTAGCATCCCCGCAGCGGTTGTTGTGGAATGTGTGCAAGGTGAAGGCGGCATCACTGCGGCCTCTGCACAATGGCTGCGGGATTTGGAAACCCTGTGCCGCAAACACGACATTTTGCTGATTGTGGATGATATTCAGGCAGGCAATGGTCGGACTGGTGATTTCTTTAGCTTTGAAGAAGCCGGAATCACGCCAGATATGGTCACTTTGTCTAAATCCCTGTCCGGTTTTGGCCTCCCCATGGCGGTTACCTTAATCAAACCGGAATTGGATATTTGGGAACCGGGCGAGCACAACGGCACATTCCGCGGCAACAATCACGCCTTTATTACTGCTGCGGCAGCATTGCGGACATATTGGTCAGACGACACATTCCAAAACGAGATCAAAGAAAAAGCTGCGTACCTACGTCGTCGCTTCAACAGCATCCAAAGCCGCCTAAGCAATGAGATTACTGAAGTTCGTGGACGTGGTTTGATGCAGGGTCTTGTCTTCAAAACCCCTGAACTAACAGGTGAAATCTGCAAAACCGCCTTCAGCAACGGTCTCGTCATCGAAACCAGCGGTCCCAATGATGAAGTGGTCAAATGCCTGTGCCCCCTGACAATCGCGACAAGCGACTTGGCTGAGGGCCTGAACATTCTGGAAGATGCCATCATCGAGACGCTGGCACGTCACTCTGCCGACTGCGCCGCGGAATAACAGTAAGTACACAAGGAAATAAGAAATGATCGTCCGACACCTGAACGACTGCCAGAACACCGATCGCCACGTCAAATCCGCGACATGGGACAGCGTCCGCATGCAGCTTAGTGATGATAACACAGGCTATTCATTTCACATCACAACCATCTATGCCGGTGGAGAAACCGAGATTTGGTACAAAAACCACTTGGAAAGTGTGTATTGCATCTCCGGTGATGGTGAAATTGAAATGCTGGATGACGGTAAGGTCTACCCGATCACCGCAGGGACTTTGTACGTCTTGGACCAGCATGATCGCCATATTCTACGCGGAGGCAGTCAGGACATGGTTATGGCCTGCGTGTTCAACCCGCCCTTGAACGGACGGGAAATCCACGATGAAGATGGCGCTTATGCGCTGGATACACCTCTTCTGGCGAAGGCCAGTTAACGGTACGGGAGTGCTTGTCCGTACTGAGGGCAGCCCTTCTCCCGATTATGGGAGAAGGGCTTTTTTATGAACACGCGATAACAGCCCTCAAGCAGCGTCTTCCAACGCCAGACGCCCATGTACCAGATCGTCATAATCATGCATCAACAGTTTGCTGACCGTGCGATCTGTGAATTCCACATCATCAATACAAGCCACCGGAGTAACCTCTGCCGCCGTCCCGGTCAGGAAGCACTCACTGAAGGTGGACAATTCTTCCGGCAAAATTGCACGGACGTTTATCTTCAAACCACGACGGCGTGCCAGATCCAGCACGGTTTGACGGGTAATACCGTTCAGGAAGCAATCCGGTTCCGGGCTATGGATTTCATTATCACGAACGAAGAAGATATTGGCACTGGTTGCTTCGGCAATGCGCCCACGATAGTCCAGCATCAGCGCCTCATTATAGCCAGCGGCTTCGGCAGCATGCTTGCTGAGTGTACAAATCATATACAACCCGGCAGCCTTGGCATGGCACGGGATAGTATCCGGTGCCGGACGACGCCATTTCGCCGTGGTCATGCGCAATCCGGCAAGGCGGGCTTCCATGGTGAAATAGCTGGGCCATTCCCAAGTTGCCACCGCCACATGGATTTTGGTTTGCTGCGCGGAAATTGCCATCATTTCGCTGCCACGCCAAGCAAAGGCACGAATGTAGGCATTGGTCAGACCGTTGGCTTCTAAAGCTGCGGTTTTCGCGGCGTTGATTTCTTCGACAGAATACGGGATGGTAAAACCCAGTGTCTCCGCCGATTTGAACAGGCGTTCCGTGTGCTGCTGCCCCTTAAAGATTTTCCCGTCATAAAGACGTTCGCCCTCAAACACCAATGAGGCATAATGGAGACCGTGAGTCAGAACATGAACCTTTGCATCGCGCCAAGGGACGAGTTCTCCGTCCATCCACAACTGACCGTCGCGATCATCGAAAGGAATAATAGACATAACATGGCCTCATTATATTTGTGTTTGTTTCCGAGTTTGTAAATTTTGAGTAACATCCAGCACGGAATATGTCAATATGGCTGACGTAACTTCACGAGTAAATCCGCTCTTTCTTCGAGACGAGGAATTGCGACAGGGCATTGAGTTCCTGTACTTCGCTTATCGGGAATTCACTGCGGAAGCGGATGATATCCTTTCAGAACAAGGACTTGGCAGGGCACACCACCGTGTCATTTATTTCGTCGGACGCAATCCGGGGATCAGCGTCAGTGACTTGCTATCCACTTTACGCATAACAAAGCAGAGTTTATCGCGGGTCTTGAGCCAGCTTTTGAAGGAAGGATACGTCCTGCAAAAGCCGGGATTACGGGACCGACGCCAGCGATTGCTGGAACTGACTCCGAAAGGGCAAGAATTTGAGCAACGCCTGACGGAAAACCAGCGCAAACTGCTGGCTCGCGCCTATCGCGATGCAGGGGCCCAAGCGGTTGAAGGCTTCCGCAAGGTGATATTAAACATTATGAATGAAAATGACCGCATGCGATTCCCGTCCCAGTCCACACCGCAGATGCCGGGGTGGCGAGGTCCGGGAAGCCTGTAAGCATTGCGTAGAAATTTGTGTATAGTAGCCGTGCCATGCGACACATGTGACGCAGGCATAAACAACTATGGGGACACTGAATGACTTCCATGCCTCCACATATTTTGGTGGTCGACGATGACACCCGCCTGCGCGGTCTGTTGCAACGTTTTTTGACGGAAAACGATTTCATCGTCACGCAGGCTTCGGATGCTGCGGAAGCCCGGCAAGCTCTGGCTGCCTTGGAATTCGATTTGCTGATCGTTGATGTGATGATGCCCGGTGAAGACGGCATGAGCCTGACCAAATCCCTGCGAGAAAACAATCAGGTTCCGATTCTGATGCTCACCGCCATGGGCGAAACCGAGGATCGGATTTCCGGCCTTGAACACGGCGTTGACGATTACCTGACCAAGCCATTCGACCCACGGGAGTTGTTGCTGCGCATCAATGCTATCCTGCGCCGCGCCCAACATGTGGCGACCCCCACTGATGATGGCATCGGGCAGGAAATCCTTAACTTCGGCACGTGTGCTTATGATGCTCGCCGAGATGAACTGCTCTGCAATGGCGACCCGGTCCGCCTGACCCCGGCGGAAGCGGCTTTGCTGCGCGAGCTGGCCCAGCATCCCGGGGAAATCCTATCCCGCGAAGATTTGGCTGCCGCCACCGGCGTTTCCCGCAACTTGCGAACCGTGGATGTTCAAGTCACACGCCTGCGCAAGAAAATTGAATCTGATTTGCGTTTACCGCGCTACCTGCAGACAGTGCGCGGTAAGGGCTATATGCTGATGCCCGATTAAGGGGTAAAGGAGCCAGACGGAATGCCGCCGGATGCGACAGAGACAGTTTCCCAAACCGGGCCAGATGTGACGAAAAACGAGGGGCCAACCCGCCGCGTTGTTCAAAACCTGAAACACGGTCTGAAGGCGATCATGCCCAAAAGTTTGTTGGGGCGATCCCTGATGATTATCGTCATGCCGCTGATCTTGCTGCAACTTGTCACGGCAACGGTATTTTATGATCGGCACTGGGGAACCATCACCAAGCGTCTGGCAGAGAGCGTCGCCGGCGACATCAGTATTATTTCAACCTACCTACGGGATCACCCCGGCCCGGCTGCCCGTGCATGGATGGAATCGGAAGCCCATAAGCGCATGCAACTGAGCATCCGCTTCCGAGATGGTGAAATCCTACCCAACCTGCCCACCGAAGATGTTACCGGGGGGCAAGACGCCTTATACAGCGCCCTGAAAGAACGCCTGCCACGCCCCTTTCAAATCCATGACATAGAAGACGCCAAACACGTGGAAATCCGCGTGCAATTGGCGGATGGCGTAATGGTGGTGGACTCCCCCAAAAAACGCCTGTCCAGCTTTACCATCTATTTGTTCCTGTTATGGATGATCGGCACTTCCTTAATTCTATTCGGCATTGCCACAATCTTTATGAACAATCAGGTGCGCGCTGTCCGCCGCCTTGCCATTGCTGCCGACAGCTTCGGCAAGGGCCGGGATGCCCCGTGGTTCAAACCCGAAGGCGCGACCGAGGTTCGACAAGCCTCACAAGCTTTCCTGATCATGCGTGACCGCATCAAACGCCAAATTGACCAACGCACGGAAATGTTGGCCGGGGTCTCTCATGATCTGCGCACACCGCTGACACGCATGAAATTGCAATTGGCAATGATGCCAAAAAATGACCCCAACATGCAGGATCTGTCCGAAGACGTGGACGAAATGGAACGCATGGTCGAAGGCTACCTTGCCTTCGCCCGTGGTGAAGGCCGCGAAGCCATGCGCCCAACCAACATTTCTGCCCTGTTGGAAACTGTCGTCAGTCGCTTTTTACGGAATGACGCGCCTGTTGACTTGCACGTGGAACGGGACATTACCCTTCCCCTTAGGGCTCAGGCTGTGGAACGCTGCATCAGCAATCTGGTTTCCAATGCGGTACGATATGCGGAGCATGTCTCGGTCAGGATCGGGGAACGGACGGACGCGGTTGAGGTTTTGGTGGATGACGATGGCCCCGGCATTCCGAAAGAGCAGCGTGATGACGTTTTCCGCGCATTTTTCCGCATTGAAAACTCTCGCAATCAGGAAACCGGCGGCGTCGGTCTGGGCATGACCATTGCCCGTGACGTGGCACGCAGCCACGGTGGCGAAATTTCCCTTGATGACTCCCCGTTGGGTGGGTTGCGCGTACGCCTAACCTTGCCGCTATAGCCTTCCCTACTCCACACGAACTGACGGGATATCCTGCCAACGTGTGGTGTAGCTGGGCGTGCGTTGATCTTGATGCGACACCCAATCTTTTTGTGCTGCTGCCAGCCCGAAATGCAAGGTCTCCCGACCATAGCGATCATTCAGGGCATCCATCGCCTGCATCAGCGGAGCATGATGTGTGGGCGGCATGGGCGTAAACAGATCACGAATTTCCGTTCCGGCTGGAATTAAATCCAACAGAATGACCCCGGCCTTGGCATAGGCATAGCCATCGCGCCAAATTGCCGACAACCCGCGTAAGGCCGCATCCAAAATCGCCGGCGTTGCCGCCGTTGCCGGAGACAACGGCACCGTAGTGCTGTTGCTGTACTGTGGTGCCGTATTGCGAAATGGACTGGTCCGAATAAAGACTTGCACACAGCCACTCACCAATCGCTCATCACGAATTTTGCGTGCCGCACGTCCAGCAAAGGCCGAAACCGCATCCCGGACCTGCCCATAGTCTCCGACGGCCTTACCGAAACTGCGGGAACAGCAACAGCTTTTGCGTGGTTCCGGGGCATGATCTAGCTCTAGCACCGCGTCTCCACGCAACTCCTGTTGTGTACGTACACCACAGATGCCGATATGCCGTCGAATCAGATCCGTATCGGCATCACGTAAATCAGCGGCGGTATGAACACCAACATCGGTCAGGCGCTTTGCCCACCGTCTGCCGATACCCCAGACATCCCCCACCGCCGTCTTGTGCAGGGCCGCATCCAGCCAGCGTGGATTCTGGGTCAAATCCAAGACCCCTTGCAAACGCGGTGACGTTTTACTCAAAGAGTTGGCAAGCTTTGCCAAGGTCTTGGTCGATGCCATCCCCACCGATACCGGAATTCCGGTCCACTGGCGCACGGTCGCGCGCAATTCCCGTCCCCATTCAGTCAGCATATCCCCCGGCAGCGTCGATATATCAAGAAAGCTTTCATCGATGGAGTACACCTCCAACACCGGGACATGCTCTGCCAGTACCGACATCACCCGCCCCGACATATCACCATACAAGGCATAATTGGAGGATAACGCCACCACCCCCCGCTTTTCCGCCAGCTCGCGAACCTTGAACCAAGGTGCCCCCATGGCAATACCAAAGGCCTTAGCCTCGTTGGAGCGGGCGATAACGCAGCCATCATTATTGGACAGGACAACAACCGGAACCCCAACCAAGGCGGGGTTAAATACCCGTTCACACGACACATAAAAGTTATTGCAATCGACCAAGGCAAAACGCGGCATTGGCTTATGCCCCTATCGTCGGCAATGGCGGGTCAAGGACCAAGCCACCACACCCCAAACCGTGATGCCATTTTCTGCATCAATGGCTAATGGTGGATAGGCCGGATTGGCGGCCTCCAGCACCCATTCCCCCGGACGCATGGAACGCAAACGCTTCACTGTGAGCCCGCCATCACAGGTCGCCACCACGATATCGCCATTTTGAGGACTGATCGAACGGTCCACCACCAAGACATCACCGTCCTGAATACCGGCCCCGGTCATGGAATCCCCTGCGGCTCGACAAAAAAATGTCGCTGCCGGACGCGCCACCAATAACCCGGCAACATCCAACTGGTTTTGCAAATGATCATCCGCAGGTGATGGAAACCCGGCAGGCACAGTACAACTGTACTCAGGCACGTGCACAGGCGGGGCACCCTCGTCAGAACGAGCTATGGAAACAATATGGAACATAACAAGAACATTTAACACCTGCCGATAGATGTCAAGTCCTGTCGCTCAGGTGAACCAAACTTATAGCGGCAGCGTGGTATGTCGCCGCCGCTGCCTCGGCTTTACTCGTCGTTTTCGCTGGAATTCTCAGCCATTGCTGCTTCATCAATGGCCCGCATATGGGATATTCCGGCTTGCAGATAGGAATATCCAGTGACCATGGTCAACACCGCAGCCAACCACAACAGCACTTCCCCGATCAAGGTGATGCCGAATCCGGGCAGCCCCTTATCTCCGACAATCAGGACCGGCAGCGCCACCATCTGTACCGCAGTCTTCCATTTTGCCAACGGCGTCACCGGCATTCCCACATGCAGCTGTGCCAGATATTCCCGCAGGCCGGAGACCAAAATCTCCCGACAGAGAATAATAATGGCTGCCAGATAGCTAAATGTGGACATGCGATCAAACGCCACAAGGAACATCAGCAATGCTGCGACCAGCAGCTTGTCGGCAATGGGATCAAGGAACCGCCCGATTGCGGACACTTGTTTCAAACGCCGCGCCAAATACCCATCAAAGAAATCCGTAATGGCAGCAAGGCTGAACAAGCCCCACGCAATCCAGCGGCTGGTTGGGGTATCCCAATAAAACGTCAGGAGCATCAGCGGGATCGCAGCAATACGTCCCATGGTCAGGATATTCGGCAAGTTCAACATGATCGGGCCAGTCGATAACAGGAGCAACAACGGGGAAGGCATTCAAGTCAGCCTAAGGGCAGCAACAGTAGTCCCGGAGTACAAGGCTCGGCAAGGGCTGTGTGATGATTTTGCACCTTAGACGTCCAATATGGGCTACAGAACCCACGAACGCGAGTCAACGGGGCGTTTTTGTCGCACCAAAGAATATTCCATAACGTGCCCCAAAATGTCGTGCAGGCTTAACCCATGCTGTTCACCAGCCAAGGTAATTGCACCATTGCGGCCGATATAACAACAGATGTTGAATTCAAGGAACGTGCGTTTCCCGGTCTTTGGATCAAACCGATAATCCAATCGATAATAATCCATGGCTCCCAATGTTGCCCACAGGGCCGCTGCATCCTGCGCCAAGGCTTTTGCGTGAATCCCCGCATCAAACATTTCATAGCCCAACGGATCTCCCCGTTTCAGGTCTTCAGTGATGATGCCACCGACTTTGTCTGACCGGGGATGCACGACCCCCAGCACCATGGGATGCGCCCCACCTAAAACCGGAACCGTAATATCCAAACCCGGCGCGTATTGTTCCACCAGCACCGTAATCCCACGCGCAAGCAATCCTTCGGCAACACGGGCGGCCCCTTCCCACGTGTCCTGAACGGATTCATCGGTAACCCCTTCGGAAGCTGCGCCAAAACGATTTTTGACAAAGTATGGGCCATCAAATGCAGGTGGATTCGCCAAAGCCTGGGCATCCGCATAAACCATGCCCTCGGCAACCGGCAACCCGGCTGAACGGGCAACTATTTTGGACAACCATTTGTCTTCTGCGACGGCACGCACATTGGGGGGAGCACCGATGTACGGCAATCGCATAAACTCACAGGTGGATGATACCCATAGCTCCGGGTTTGACACGGACATGCGGTTATATAAGGAGAACACCAAATCGACGTTGCCAACCGCTCCCAACAAGGAGTGACACTGGGTTGAACTGGTCACCGCATAACCAAGGTCGCTTAACGTCCGCCACATACGATGATAATAGGCCGGATAACCACCATCACCGGGAAAAGATCGGCAAATATGCGCCGGGGCCTCCGGTGCATGGCGCGCAATAAATAAAATGCGCGTTGAAGTATTCTGTGGAGTTTTCAGTAACAGTGATGAATCAAAATCTATGGCGGGCAAATGGCAAGTCATTGGAATGGGCTCCAGAATAAAGGGGGAGACAGCCCCAAGACTGCTCCCCCAATACTAAAAGCGCAAGCTTTCACCTGTTACAACGGCACATGTTTCAGGCCAGAAATCAGCATGATCGCACCAATAGTGATAATCAGCACCCCGGACAAGTACGGAGCCTTGGCAAACCATTCATCAAACCGTGATGTGCGGTTACGAATGGTGCGCACACCCACCGCGCTGACAACGCCGATGGTCACCATGGTCACGGCAAGACCAATACTGAATGCGGAGACCATAACGAAACCGAGCCAAAGCTGATTCAAATGCAGGCACAGGATCAGAACCGTAATCGCCGCCGGGCACGGGATCAAACCACCGGACAGACCGAACAAAATGGTTTGCCCCATGGTTGCCCGTCCCGAAGCAAACTTGGTTTTGATTTCTTCCGCATGGAAGCGGGCATGGGCATCCATTTCTTCCGGTGACATATCGTCATGACTGTGAACAGAGCCATCCGCATGGCTGTGAGCACCATGGCCCGCATGCTCGTGGCTATGACCATGATGGTCATGTTTGTGATGATCGTGGCTGTGGTCATCATGGTTATGGTCGTGATGACTGTGAGCATGAGCATGAGGGGCATGTGAATGACCATGATTATGGTCGTGGTCATGGTGATCATGACTATGCCCGCAGCTACGTTTTTGCAGCAACAATCGCAGCAACATCCAGCCACCGATTCCCATGATAATGATACCAGAGGCCAGCACGAACCAAGCCTCCATATCTTCCGGCACCATTTTTTCACCGAAATACGCGGCAGACAGCCCAAGCACCCAGACAATAATGCTATGAGACGCTGCCGCGGCCAATCCCAAGGCGATTGCCTGTGCGACAGTCCCGCGAACAGCAATAATGAATGCAGCCATCAAGGTTTTGGAGTGCCCCGGCTCCAAGCCATGCAACCCACCAAAAACGAATGCGGTAAAAAACAACACAGGCCAAGATGTGGTGGTCAGGGCTTCTACGCCGAACATTTCCATACGTCAGATGTCCTTAAACAGTTCTGGTCACAACTGGCCTCAAGCCAGCAATAAGTCTTCAGCAGCATGCTTCGCGCAACAGGCATCATTGGCAATGCGACCAAGGATTTTTCCTTCTTGCATCAGCATCACCCGTGACGCCAGACGCGCACGAAAATCTGGATCGTGAGAGATAAAAACAATGGTCTGCGGCAGGGATTGCAAAATCTCTAACACGCGTTCCTTGGTTTTTTCATCAAGGGCGTTGGTCGGTTCATCCAGCAACAATACCTTAGGCTCCATTGCCAGCACTGCTGCCAATGTGACCAAACGTTTTTCACCACCGGATAGCTTATGGGTAATGCGATCGCGGAACTTCGACAGGTTCAATTGATCCAGAACCTGATCAACAATTGCCATCGCCTCATCCCGGCTTTTGCCGATATTCAGCGGGCCAAAGGCCACGTCTTCAGCCACCGTCGGGCAGAACAACTGGTCGTCCGGATCTTGGAATACCAGCCCCGCCAATCGCCGAACATCGCGGAAATCATCTTCCTTCTTACGTTCCTGACCAAAGGCCAAAACCTGCCCGGATTTTGGCTTCAGCAAGCCAACCATAATATGGAAAATCGTGCTTTTACCCGCGCCATTATGTCCGGCGATGCATAGCCGCTCCCCCGGATTAACGACCAGATTGATACCCTTCAGGACATCAGTGCGGCCCGGATAACCGAAATGGATATCTTTCAGCTCAAGGAATGGGGACATAACCGTACTCCACAGCATAAATCGCTCCCACCAACACCGCCATAGCCACAACAAACACGGCGTCTTGGAAACGGAAGCGTAATGTATCAAGAATTTCGAACCGACCGACAAAGCCTCGGCATTTCATCGCCTGCATGATCCGTTCCGAACGTTCCATGGCCCGCACCAACATCATCCCGACCAAGTAACCAAACATACGGTAGCTATGCATGTTGGCTTTTGACTGAAAACCGCGAACCTTCATCGAACGGCGCAATGCTTGATACTCTTCGTGAATCACGTCGATATATCGGACCGTGAACAGCAACAGCAGCACCAAATTTTCCGGCACCTTTAAGCGGTACAATGCGTGCCCCAAAATCACCGGCTCCATCGTTCCGACCAGCGTCATAGCCATCAGGACAATAGCATTGGCTTTCAACCCGATACGTATGGCCTTTTCCAGTCCCTGTTGGCTGGCTGGATAGCCCCAGACCGAGAAAATTTCATCACCGGGCATCGTGAAAGGGAGCATCAACAACATGAAGATAATGAAGCTATCCATCATGGCGACACGCTTCATAGTCCGCAAAGGCGGCAGCCCCGCTTCCATCATCAACAGGACGCTCAAACCCAGCGCAAGACCAAGCGGGACGAACCCCTCCAAACCGACAATGGCGACGGAAAACACCGCGGCCACAACAACACGGGCCCGAGGATCAAGCAAGCGAACCCGGCCACGACCATGACCGGGTTCTGTTGCATCAATATCAAAGACTTGATGTGCCAAATGTTCTGACCTTATGCAGCAGGGCCTTGTTTGCGACGGGCCATGACAAAGAAGCCCAAACCAAAGATGCCGACAATATAGCCAATACCGCCCAGAATGGAATGCAGCTCTTTTTGCTCACGCATGGCGATGATTTCTTTGCGCAGCGGTTTGATGCCGTGGCTGACTTCACTGGCAATAATTTTGCGCAGTGCCGTTGCGTCCACATCCCCCATAGCAGAGGTCGCAGCGGGAGCATCGGCAGCCACACTGGCGTTAACAGCAGCCGCATTATTTGCCGGGGCGGCCTCGGCACTGCCCAGTGTCGTCGGCAAATCTGCCGCGTCCATGGTGGTTTCCGCAATATGCCCCGCGCCAAGATTTGCACGGAAGATAAGGTTCACTTTCGCCGTCGGTTTGTAGGTAAATACACCGTCAGCGTCGGTTTTGGTGGACCCGAGCTTGTTGCCGTTTTCATCGAAAATATCAACAACAGTATCTGTGGACATATCACCGTTGGAGAACCCGACTTCGCCCGCGATCGTGTCGCCTTCAGTGAAGACATCCATCAGGACTTTATGAGCCAATGCCGGCTGGGAAACCATCATTGCACAAGCCAAACCGGCAGCAATAACCAACTTTTTCATGGAAAACTCTCCTCAGTAGTCTTTCAAGCCGACAAGGTCAGCAATTCGGGTTTGACACGTTTCAACAAATACACTGCCGCGCCGGACAGCAAGCCTTCAATCACCATCACCGGAATGTGGGCAACAAACACCAGTTGCGCTGCAGGAATAAATTCATCCCCGGAAAACGCCAAGGACAACGCAACCGTTAACGTGGTTAGGGCAATTGCGCCTGCCCCACCCAGAACTGCAGTCCCAACGGCAGTCACCGTATTACCTGACGCACAACCGCGGCGGCACATGTAATGGATAATCACAGCGGGCAAAGCAATATTCAGGGCATTCACCCCCAAAACCGTCAAACCACCAAAACCGAAGAAAACCGCCTGCAAAAGCAACGCGATGAACAAGGCAGGAAACGCAGCCCACCCCAAAATCAATCCACACAATCCGTTCATGATCAGGTGAACGCTGGAAACCCCCAGCGACACATGGATCAATGACGCGACAAAAAATGCTGCACTCAGAACGCCGGTCGCCGGGATTTTTTCGACGGTCAGCTGCTTCAGACCAATGGCAAGACCACCTGCGGTCAGCACGCCCCCAGCCACCAGAACTTCTGTGGAAAGGGCACCATCAACAATATGCATCCTGAATTTCCCTAAAGATTCTAAAAGATCATGCGATGCCGCGATGAGACAGCGGCTCGCCCGATATGTATGTGCGATGACCGCACATGCCTAAGAACAAAACCTAAATCGCAATATGACAGGTAGTGTGCTTAGACAAAGACGGGGAACTGCCCCGAAAGAAGCTGACTTCCATCAACCTCTTTCCGACAGCTCCCCCCCAGAAGCATGGTCAGAAGACCAATACGATTTATTTTACATCAAAGGCTTGGACCCAGATCACCGCATCTTGGCTTAGTTCTTTGCCTTTGTATTCCTTGGCCGGACCACTTCCCAAGGCTGCAAAGCCCCAGTGACCTGCTTTCGGAATACCAAAAGTAAACACACCGTTTGCATCGGTAATGGCAACAATGGAACCACCCGGCATCGGGCCGACAACCGGTTTGGTTGCTGCATTGGTTTTCACATCCGGTGCGGCAGCCAGATATTCAATTTCAATTTCTGCCCCTGCAACCGGTTTGCCTTCAGACAAAACAACGCCAGAGAAAGTAGAGCCAGCCAGAATGTTGGTCGGCTTGTTCAGCGGAACGATTTCTGTCGGCAGGCCCACCGGCTCATTCCAGCCTGTCGGCAGTTGCCCTTTGTTCACGAAGGATTTTGTGACTTGCTGAATGTAGATGTCTTCGCTTTTTTCGTAATACGGTGCCGGATTCACGACAAAGATATAATCACCATTACGACGGATTTTAACAGTGGTCGCAAATGCCTTAGAGGAATTGGAAGCCCCTTTGAAAGACACCGGTTTCAGATCTTTTTTCAGATCGACTTTCTTGTCTTTCAGCATATAGAAAAATTCTTCCGGCTCGCCCATATCCATGGCATGGCCATTTTCCATGGGGTGCCAGAAAGCCAGCAGCATAGGAATTTCTGCCGATTGTTCCAGATTCACATTCGGAGTATAGGCAAGCTGGAAGTGAGCCTGTGCGGCCGGGGCCACAGCAAATGATGCAGCGGCTGCAACAGCAGCAACGAAACCGCGCTTCAAGACATTCATCTAAACGATCCTTTTTTCATGGCGTTGCCAATTATCAGGGCAACAAGGAATCCGAGCTACGAGAGGCCACAATCAGCCTGACCGGGAGTGCTTACCCCCACTCTCAGGCAGGCCTCTCCCCTTGGCCAGATGGTATAGCGTCACAAAGAAATGTTAGCAAGTAACTTTACGCAATTCTTTGTGAGTACACACCAAGTGTTCACTTGTGTTCACAATCATTCAATCTTGCCAGTAATGGCGGCTAAATAGGACTAAAACAGTCAGAATTTCCAAGCGACCAACCAACATGCCAAAAGCCAAGGCCCACTTGGCAAAGTCCGGCAAAGACGCAAAATTCCCTGCAGGACCAATAAGTTGACCAAGACCCGGCCCCACATTTGCAACGGCGGTCAATGCTCCGGTTAAGCTAGTAATCAAGTCTAGACCAGTAAAGGCCAAGGCCAAAGCCAACAAAGCCACAACCATAATGAACTGGAAGACAAATAAAACCGTGGACCGCATAACGTCGTCTGTAACCTCACGATTGTTATAACGCATTGTGGCAGCACGGCTTGGATGGAGCAAAATCTGGAGTTGACGAACAACGAATCGACACATGATCTCGAAACGAAAGATTTTAATGCCGCCCGCGGTCGACCCGGTACACCCCCCAACAAACATCAGGAAGAAGAACACCACCACAGGGAAGGTACCCCACAAAGAGTAATCGGCGGTGGCATACCCAGTCGTGGTTACAACAGACACCACGTTAAACGCGGACAGGCGCAATGCCTCCATCGGGTCGAAATGGTTGTAAATGATCAACCACAGGGAAATCATCAAAGTCGCACAAATCAAAAACAGCAGGAACACGCGGACCTGACTGCTTTCGAATAAAGCCGACCATTTGCCGTGTATGGACCGGATGTATAAAACGAACGGAATGCCGCCCAATGCCATAAAAATCGTCGACGTCCAAATGATGCCGGGGCTTTGGAACAGCCCCATAGACTTGTCAGAGGTAGAAAAACCGCCGGTCGACAAAGTCGTCATGGCATGATTGATGGCTTCGAACGTGGTCATGCCCTCCATATCGTACAGGAAGGCACACATAGCGGTCAGCGAAATATAGACCATGGCAATTGCCCCCGCCAATTGCCCGGCTCGCGGGAAAACCTTATCAGACCGTTCCGATGATTCCATTTTAAACAACTGCATGCCGCCAACCCGCAGGAATGGCAGAACAGCCACGGCAATCACGATAATCCCAACGCCGCCAATCCATTGCAAAATCGAACGCCAGATCAAGACGCCATGATCCATTGAATCCAGATTGCTCAACACGGTTGAACCTGTCGTGGTCAGGCCGGACATGGTTTCAAAAAAAGCGTCTGTAAAGGAAATATGCAGGCTTAAAGCCAACGGCACCGCTGCCACCGTTGAAATCACCACCCAACTGGAGGCGGTTAATAGCAACCCCTGCCGCAGGGTCAGGGTGATTTCTCCCTCTAGCGAGGAACAAACCATCAAACTGCCAAAGAAAAGCGCGACTGCCGCACCAATCAAGAAAGGCTCGCAACCATGGTCCGCACAAGAAAAGTCCACAAGCGACGGAATCAGCATCAAGGTGCCGACCATCATAACAAAGATGCCTTCGACAAACAGGATCGGACGCAAATTCATAAATAAAATTTCTGGGCCTGATACAGTAGAAGCACTACGGCTTGTTTGTTTTCCCAATGTACGACACGGAAAAAACACCACGCATTTTTTCAGGCAACAGCTCCATGTGGAAACCAGATGTCTTCTGCCGGACACTATCCGATCCATTTAATCGCACAGCATTTCCCAACAGCTTGTGACTCTATACGTCGAACCCCCTTCACGACAAAAGAAAAAAATTCAACTTAGGGGATGATGTAACATCATGATTGTAAATAACTATTTTTTACGCGAGCACCAAAGACTGCGGCCCATCGCGCACTATCCCCGCCAGAACCCTCAACCCTTGCGTCATTTTCTCGCAATCTTCCTCAGTCGTAAGGGACAATCGAACCGCCGGGACCGAAACAGCACGGCTAATGGAAAACATACCGGGATTCATGATCTCAACCCCTTGCTGTGCTGCTGCCGCAACAAAATCATCCGCGCGCCAGGGTTCGGGCAGACGCAACCATACATGCAGACCTCCCGCATGAGACGCGAGCATGTCGCTGCCCAAAACTTCCTGCGCAATCTGTTCACGTTCACGAACATGCTGTCGTTGTTGAGACAGACAAGCATGCAGCGACCCATTTGCCAAAAGTGTACACACGACTTCAACCATCACCGGGCTAACCATCCAGCAACTTGCACGCACCGCACCACCGACTTTACCGTGTAATGCCTCTGGCACGATACAGCACCCAACCCGCACACCAGCCGCCAACACTTTGGAAAAACCGCAAACATGGATCACCATTTCCGGCGCCAGCATTGCCAAAGGCGTCGGAGGGTGTTCCAACAGCCCCGCATTCACTTCATCTTCAATAATCATCACGCCATGACGGCGGCAGATGTCCACCACAGCCTGCCGACGTGCCAGCGGCATGGTCGCCGTGGTTGGATTTTGCAGTGTCGGCGTACAGAACAGAACTTTGGGCGCGTACTGAGCACAGGCTGCTTCCAACGCTTCCGGCGTTATACCATATGCATCCATAGCAACCGGGCGCACTTGCAAATCCAGTTGTCGGGAAATTGCGGCAAATCCCGGATAGGTCAATGCCTCCGCCAACACGGTGTCACCACTACGGCACAAAGCCATCAGCCCCAGCATAATCCCGTGCTGCCCACCATTGGTCACCACCACTTGTTCTGCACTTGGCTGCCAAACTCCGCAGTCTGTTTCCCGCGACACCCAGTCAGCCAAAATGCGGCGATGTGCCAACACCCCCACATCTGGCTGGTAATCCAACATAGCCTGAACATCCCAGGGTCGATTTGCCAGATCATGCATAGCTGCCGCCACAAGGTCGGCGCGGTCTGCCCCCAAAGGCAAGTTCAAGGTAAATTTTATGGTTTCCGAAGCATCCGGCAGATCCATGAACTGCCATTCCCGTCCACCAGCGGACTTGCCACGCACGAATGTACCGCGCCCGACAACGCCATACACCAGCCCCCGGCGTTCAGCCTCGGCATAGGCACGAGTCACTGTGCCCGTGGTTACGCCAAGATGATAGGCCAGAGCCCGATGGGTCGGCAATTTGTCATCCACACGCAAAACCCCGGAAGAAATTGCGTCTGCAATCGCATCCGCCAGACGGCGATAGACCGGAGCCGTTCCAGCCTTTAGAGAAGGCACCCACATTGTCATGGTGACAATAAACCCCTTGAACCGAATAAAACATCATGAATACTGAAATTGTATCTATTTATGCCGCAGCAATCAAGAGATTGTATCGATACAATTCAACCCTTTTTCATGAGCCAACCATGCCGACATACCTATTCTCAGACCCGAATACTGACATTGCATCCTTACTTATTTTTGCCTTATCCATGGCGGGCAGCCCCGGTCCTAACAATGTCATGTTAACCGCATCCGGCACCAATTTCGGCTTCACCCGCACCATTCCACACATGGCAGGCGTCCTTGCCGGAATGATTATCATGCTGCTGTCTGTTGCCGCCGGTCTTGGGGTTCTGTTTGAAGTATGGCCGTTTTTACACGATATTCTGCGCATTACCGGGTCCATGTTCTTACTCTACATGGCTTGGCGCATAGCAAATGCGGCGCCACCGCAGGATGGCCCCTCAACGGCACGCCCAATGAATAGCGTTGAAGCCCTATTTTTTCAATTCGTGAACCCAAAAGCATGGCTGATCGCCATTTCTGCAATCTCAACCTTTACGGTGTCCGGGCCGCAGTTTTGGACTTCTACCCTGCTGATTTGCGCAGCATTCATGGTCGTCATGGTGCAAACCCTGCCACTGTGGACAAGTTGCGGCGTCTTGATCCGGCGGTGGTTATCTTCGCCATCCGCCTTACGTGGTTTCAACCGCGTCATGGGGATTTTAACCGCGGCATCCGTCGCTATGATCTGGCATTAATCAGGAGGGCATTATGAAAACCATCGGACTGATCGGCGGTATGAGCTGGGAATCCACCGCCACATATTATCGCCTACTTAATCAAGAAATCCATGCTCGCCTTGGCGGGCACCACTCTGCCCGCATCCTAATGCACAGCGTAGACTTCGCCCCGATTGTTGAGCATCAAAAGCAAGGAAACTGGGACGCCTGCGCCGAAATTTTGACCGATGCCGCACGTTCGCTGGAGTTGGCAGGGGCAGATATGCTGATCCTTGCCACCAACACCATGCACAAAGTCAGCGACGCCATCATTCAGGCAACATCTGTCCCATTTCTGCATATAGCCGAGGCAACGGGCGCAGCACTTAAAACCGATGGAGTCTCTACCGTTGGCTTGCTTGGAACTCGTTTCACCATGGAACAGGCCTTCTATAAGGGCTACCTGCGCACGCATCACGGACTTACGGTAAATATCCCAGATACTGCCGAGCGCGATACTGTTCACACCATTATTTTTGATGAGTTGTGCCATGGGCATATTCTCCCCGTCTCACGGCAAACATACTTGGGAATCATCAACGAAATGCGCCGCAATGGAGCCGAGGCAGTCATACTCGGCTGTACAGAAATTGGCTTATTGGTAAAGCAGGAAGATACATCTGTGCCCTTATATGACACCACTGCCCTACATGTAAAAGCTGCGGCATCCATGGCTTTGGATACTCAACACCCCTGACTGCGCCCCTATTTCAGGACCACCCCCCAATCTACGCAGACTTATTTAACTGTATAAATATGTATTTAAAATTTAATTGACATTATTTTTTGAATATATAAATTGAAACCACGCGCCGATTTGAGCAAACAGCTTGCGGGCGCATTAATAAGTGCAGCTAAAGCGGGTCGAGCCATCTTGGTGATCTCCCGCCCTTTCAACCTCCCCGAAAGGGGAAAGCGGAGAAGGCCATGATGTCAGGATCAGACATGTGTAGCCCCCGGGACCGGTAACACGGTCCACAGCCGCCCTCTGTACTCCCCCCACAAGCAGTACAGAGGGCACCTCACACATTTTGTCACCTGACATCTGGCGTTAACCGCCACAGAACATCACGATGGAGAACCCCCATGAAAAAAACTCTATTTGCCCTTGCCGCGATTGCAACTGTCTCCCTCAATTCGTCTTGGGCACATGCCAAGGACCTAATCGGCGGCGTATCAGCCGGTCCCTACGGCGATATCCTCAGTTACGCTGCCGAATTGGCGAAGAAGGATGGCATCAACGTTAAAATCGTTGAATTCTCCGATTGGACACTGCCCAATATTGCGCTGGCTGAAGGGGATTTGGACTTTAACCACTTCCAACACAAACCCTATCTGAACAATCAAATTGACCGAAATGGCTGGAAACTGGTCGCAGTTGAACCGACAGTCATTGTCCCCTTCGGCATTTATTCCCATACGCTCAAAAATCTGAAAAATGTGACAGAGGGCGCAACCGTCACCATTCCCAATGATCCAACCAATGGTGCACGCGCCCTTCAATTGTTGGAAAGCACCGGATTGATCAGGCTGGATGCACAGGCCGGGGTCAAGGCGACAACGCTTAACGTTGTGGACAACCCGAAACACTTAAAATTTAAGGAAATTGACGCGGCCCAGCTACCCCGTGCCTTGGACGATGTAGAGATCGGCACCGTATCGCTGAACTATGCACTGGCTTATGGGCTTGATCCCAAGTCTGCATTGGTAACAGAAGATAAAGCCAGCCAGTGGGGATTGTGGCTTGTCACACGGCAAGACAACCAAAACGACCCGGACTTACGCAAATTCTTTGACATTGTTCGATCCGATAAAGTGAAAGCCTTTATTAAGGACCATTACAACGACACCATCATTCCGGTTTGGTAAACCGCCTACCAAAACGCCAATGCCCCGAGGCTAAGTTTCGGGGCATTTTTCTCGTCCATAATTCATTGAAGCACATACCCGAGGCTACTCAGGGAACAGCGCCTTCATACATTCCAGCAAAGTCATTGATCCTTTGACCAATTCGATCGTGCTCCTCGGCTCAAATTCCGCAATTTCAACACCAACCACGGTGGAAATTGCCGATAAATGAGCCAACATAGCCTGTAGCTCTGCCTTCTTAAGGCCACTGGGTTCGGCATACTCCCCGGGAAGATCATCCGGATCAAAAGCATCCACATCCAGATGGATATAGACCGGACGCCCGGATGCAAATGCCGTAATTTCTTGCCATTTGGCATCACCATCACCCGGTACATACACGGCAACCCCATTACCCTGAATGTACGCAGATTCCGCAGCATCCAAGGCACGCGTTCCTGCCAAAATCAAATTTTCGGGGCGAAGCCCAGCACCATAACCACTGTCCCACAGGCCCAAACCCGCAGCCAAAGCCATGCCGCCAATATAGCCGCTGGCACTGGTCTCCGGCGTATTCAGATCACCATGGGCATCCAGCCAGACAACAACAGCATCAGGGTGGTACATCAACGCAGTCGGCAAAGTTGCAATGGACAACGCACATCGCGCTGTCACTGTAATCGGCACCTTGCCGCGGGCAAACACACCGTTCAAACCATCCCGTGCCATTTCCATGGTCCATTTGGCTTCATCCAGAACCGTCGGCAAATCCGACGCAATTCCGGCACGCATGGTCTTTTCCAGTTCTACATAGGGCAAATCAAGATGCAGGGATAACTCATCGCTCAAAGGTCCAACGGCCTGCATAGCCACCTCTGTCCTGTCCCCGGCATAACCGACGACAGAGACCACCTCGACCTTATCCAATGCGTTACTCGCCATGCAGCCCTTCCTTATTCTTGGGGAAAGTGCATGCTAACAGAGATCACCCCAGAACCAAAATCTGTCTTTATTGAAAATGTATGGTCACTCGCCGCCACGCCGTTCAGCCCGAATTTCTAAGTCCATTTTTCGTGGACCTTCAGAACCTTCGGCAAGCATTGCATGAATACATCAATCAACTTTGGATCAAAATGCTGCCCAGATTGCGCCTGCATATGATTGACGGCTTGGTCTATGGGCCATGCGGATTTGTACGGACGTTCACTGGTCAACGCATCAAATACATCAGCAACTGCTGCAATCCGACCTTCCAGTGGGATATCCTCCCCCTTCAACCCTTGTGGATAGCCTGACCCATCCCACTTTTCATGGTGCGTATAGGCAATACTGCCCGCAAGACGCAGCAAAATTGATGGCTGTTCCCCAATGATGGTTCTGCCGATTTCGGGATGGCGCACCATAACCCGCCACTCGTCATCAGTCAGGGGACCGGGTTTCAATAAGATATCATCGCGAATGCCGATTTTCCCCACATCATGCATGGGGGCAGCTCGCTCTATTCGTTTACATTCCACCGCAGACATACCCAGCCCATCTGCCAGAATATGGCAATACAGGCTCATGCGCGTAATATGGCGACGGGTTTCATTGTCCTTATACCCGGCGGCACGCCCCAACGCATTCACCATCTCAAGGTAAGTCTTTTCCAGAACATCAGCCCGCACCAAAGACAGATGCGCCCGGACACGACTTAACACAATGTTTGGGATAATAGGCTTTTCAATAAAATCGACGGCATGCACATCAAAGGCATGGGCTTCATGCTCCACCCCTGTCATGGCGGTCACAAAAATTATCGGAATATTCTCCGTGGCTTCCATACCTTTCAAAGCCACCGCCACATCATACCCAGACAAACCGGGCATCATCACATCCATCAGGATCAAATCAGGAAGATGCTTTTTGGCAAGCTCAATGGCTCGCTCACCATTCTTTGCCGTGTACAGCTTGTAATCATTGGACAAGACCCCGCCCAATATACTGATGTTAGCGGCCTCATCATCAACAATCAGGATTTTATTGGGCTCAGCCAAGGTTGCCGCAAAATGCAGGCCGGAGCTGACTTCCGTCATGAGGTTGACCTCCTGCATTGTTCGGCAGTTTTCAGCTGATTATCTTCGAAATTGAGCATCAGTGCTTTAAACTTGATAAATTCTGCATGAGCCTGATCGTAATCGTACTCCAACAATGCGGCACGCATGGGTGTGAAATCAAAGCCACCTTCATAGCGCGCGTTGAATGCATCCAGAGCCGCAACAGCAGAAAACTCCTGATCATTAATGGAGCGGTCCAATTGCTGGATCAGTTCATCCAGCGTCTTTTCTTCCGACGATGACGTCTCATGCTCATCGTTATCCCCAACTCCTTGACACAAACGATCACGAATTGCGGACAAACTATCCTGCAAAGCATGGGCCGCATTCAGCAAACCACTGAAGTGCTCTGGCTCAACTGCTTCCCCGGACTTAATTTTTGCCTCGATCGCCATTGCCTCTGCGTGAATTACATCTGCCCCGAGATTGGCACTAACGCCTTTTAAGTTATGAAGAATATTCTGCGTTTCCTCCGCATTACCGTTGGCATAGACCACCGCGGCAGTTTGCGCCTTATCACCCGCGTCATCGACAAAACGTTCAAGCAGGCTATAGAGGCGATCACCATCCCCCTGCAGCCTTGCCAACGCTGCCTTATCATTAAAAATCAGGGGTGAAGGGGATTCATCGCCCGAAGGCGCAGATATTTGTTCCGCACCATGCATGATCAATTCTGTGTCAGCAGACTGAGCTCGAACCTGCGTGACCAACGTATGGAACAATTTTTCCGGGTCAATCGGCTTGGATAAATGCGCATCCATACCAGCGTCGTAGCATTGTTTTGCATCTTGTTCCGAAGCATTTGCCGTCATCGCAATGATCGGAATATCTTTCCATTCGGAATGAGCGCGAATATGGCGAGTTGCCTCGAAACCATCCATTTCCGGCATTTGCAGATCCATCAGAATGGCATCAATATTGGGAACATGTAGCTCCAGCGCGTTTAGGGCTTCTTTGCCATTATCTGCGACAACGACACGCGCCCCGGCGGAACTCAAGATCGCAGTTGCCACTTCTTGATTAAGTTTATTGTCTTCAACCAACAACACGCGCAGTCCATAGACATTGCCGTCACTGATTTGGATGAGATCTTCCTTTTTCTGCGACGGACTTTTGGGCGTCACAATGTGCAATATGGTTTCAAAGGCAACAGACGGAGTAACCGGTTTGGTTAAAAATGCCTCAACCCCGAATTCCGTGCCGTGCTCTTCCAACAAATCAATGCCATACGCCGTTTCCAAAACAATCGCCGGACATTGATCGCCATGCCCCATTTTCCGGATTTTCTCTGCGACCGTAATCCCGTCTGCTTCCGGTAACCGCCAGTCCATGAAAACTATTCTGTATGGCTGCCCATCGGTGAAGGCATCCTGCACCGCATCGATTGCGGCCTCTCCGGTTTCTACACCATCAACTTTGCAACCCAACTTCCGAATAATGTTAACGGTATAGGAAAGTACGGTTGGATCATCTTCCACGACCAAAACACGGACCTTGCCCAATACCTCCCGATAGTCGGTAACGGACAAGTCCACCTCATCACAAGCTTCAAGTGGCAAGGCAACGGTAAATTCACTGCCCAGCCCCTGCTGACTGGAAACGTGGAATTCCCCGCCCATAAGATCAGTCAATTGCTTGACGATCGACAATCCTAGCCCCGTGCCACCATATTTACGGGTCGTTGAGCTGTCCGCCTGATTGAATGGATGCAAAATTCGCCCCAATACCTCTGGCGACATACCAATCCCTTCATCCCGAATTCGGAACTCAACAAAAACTCGCCCATTTTCACGCCGAGTTTGCTCGATCATTAAAAAGACATGCCCCTGTTGGGTAAACTTGACAGCATTACTCAGCAAATTATTGAGAATCTGCGCAATACGAAGGGGGTCTCCGCGAAGTCGGCGCGGCATATCCAGCGCATAATCCACCACCAGTTCGATCTGCTTACCCCGCGCCAATGAATTCGCCACATTGACAACATCGTTCACCATATTGTCGAGACTGAACGGGATGGATTCAATTTGCAGCTTGCCTGCCTCAATCTTGGAAAAATCAAGAATATCGTTGATGACATGCAGCAACAGCCGGGCTGAACTATCAATTTTTTCAACTTGGTCCCGAACGGGCAAAGGCAAATCCCGCTTTAGCAGCAAATACACCAGACTGATGATTGCATTCATGGGTGTGCGAATCTCATGGCTCATATTCGCGAGGAAATTACTTTTGGCTTGAGTTGCCGCTTCGGCAATTTCCTTAGCCCGCTGCAAGCCATGGGTTTTTTCCGCCACCAGTTGTTCCAGTGTCTCTTGCTGCTTTTTTAGTGATGCTTCCACTTCTTTTTGCGCAAGGAAACGCGCCTCGACCGCTTCACGCTTTGCCGATGTCCGCTGCATATGCCAACTTGCCCAGAACCCAATCAGCAAAAGCGTAACAATAATAAAGCCATGGCGCACTTTCACGGGCCAAATCAAATTGTTGTACGCAGCAGTCGGCACAAACGAAATGACTTTCCAGAAATAATCCTGATTGTTGAAATACTGGTTGCTGGAGGCAAAGGCTTCAGCCGTGCCGGAACTGGAAATTGCCGCCCGTTGCACCGGATACACGGTTTTAAATCCCCAAAGCCCCTTTTCATTAATAAAGTGCCCTGTATTTTCCTGAGTCATTTTGTCCCATTCTGCGGGATACAAGGCCTGCATTCGGGTATCCCGCCGCAGCATAAATCCCCACTCCATTTTGGTATCCGGGTGCAACAACCAGTACCCATCACGGTTTAAAATGGATATTTCGGATGGACATGCCTTGTCCTGACAACTATGGATGGCCTGACGGAAACGATGCCGCAAATTGTCCCCAAGGTAATTGATCAGCAAAACCCCACGCTTCAGGCCATCAGGACCAAAAATCGGCATCCCAACCCGGATCATGGGCTTGAATGGCATTTCCAACTGCCCTTTTTCGATATTCAAATCCAAGGGTGAGACAAATATCTCCCCCTTGTTCAAGGCAAATGCATCTTTGAAGTAATATCGCTCGGCTTTGTTTTGCAGCTGGGCCTTCGGCACCACGACGGCGGCCTCATCAGTATAATTCACCCGCAGGACTTCCATTCCGCTCGCATCAAGCCAACGCAATTGGTCATAAGTTTTTTGAATAGTCGCGAAGGATACAAAATCCGCCCGAAGACGGTCGAAATGCGCAGGCGTCGGCTGGTCCAGCCAATCTGACAAACTGACCAATTCCGAAAGAAATAACAGATCCTGAAATACGCTCTGCAATTCCCGCTCAAGCGCCGCCGCCCCCAAATCAAGGCTATGCATCTCTGAACGGATCAGCCCCTGTTTCTGGTGTTTGATATCATCAAAATAAGAATACGCTCCACCAAGTATCACCAACAGGCAAAACGGCATGAAATACAGAAGCGTTCTTTGCATTTTGTGCATAAAGCGAGTCTGGACCATATTTCCTCTCTCCGCGAAAGCAGTCGTGAAGACGTGCCCGATGGCACCAGCCCTGACCCACTAAGATCAAACAAATAGGTGCATTGATCAAACGAATAGTACCATTGCGTTCAATTCAATTAGAAATAATCCAATCAAAGGTTATATTGCGCATATAACCTCATATGCTGCCACCGCGTGACACCCAAAATGATCATTTAGCATCGGTTATCTGTAACCCGAAGTTGCATATCCAGCATAAATGGATCACCATAAGACTTCGGAACTCCAAAGTTGGGGGGCAGGAAATGGTTGATAGCGACGAGCTGGACAGGCAAACGGCGGCAAAGGACGAGGTTGACCGCATTCGTACAGAATATCGGCAAACCTTATATACCTTACGCCAGACTCAAGACGCATATGGGCGCCTTGTCCCCAAGGACTTTTTGCACCTACTTGGCGATGGCAACATCCTGAATATCCAACTGGGTAAGGAGATGGAAAAACGGTTAACCGTGATGTTCACAGATATTCGTGATTTCACGGCCCTGTCTGAAACCATGTCTCCGAGCGAGACTTTCGCATTTCTTAATACCTATCTGAGTTACATGGAACCGCCGATACAACGCCATGATGGCATTATTGATAAGTTTATTGGGGATGCGGTCATGGCCTTGTTCCCAAAGACACCGCAAAACGCCGTTGAAGCCGCGATTTCCATGCGCAAGGCTCTTGGACATTTCAACCAACACCGCCGAAAAGAAGCGCAAACCCCCATTGATATGGGTATCGGCCTTAATACGGGGCTGAGCACACTTGGCATCCTTGGTCATCTTGAACATATGGAAGCCACGGTAATCGGCGACACCGTTAATGTGGCTCAACGCATTGAAAGCCTAACAAAAACATACAAAGTCGGCATTTTGATCAGCGAGGATACGCTTACCTGTCTGGACGACCCCGATAAGTTTTTCGTGCGCTTTGTTGACCGAGCTCCGGTCAAAGGGCGCATCCGACCCATTTCTGTCTATGAAGTCTTCGACAGCGACCCAACGGAACTTGCAAAGGGAAAACTTGCCACACTTGATACGTTCGAAAAAGCAGTGGCCTATTACCATTTGCGAGAAATCGACCGGGCTTTGCCCCTTTTTGCAGATTGCCTTGAAGTTGCCCCAGACGACACCGTCGTAAAAATCTATCTGGAACGCTGCAACACATTCAAAGAAACCGGGATTTACGATGGCCTTAGTGAATTGCTGCATAACGTGCCGTGGCAGGACAGCTTCAACACGGGCATAGATATTGTAGACCGACAGCACCAAACGCTGCTGATAAACATCAATAAACTGGCAGAGGCCATCCAGCACAAGGATGATAAAGCCGCAGCGGAAGTGTTTGACTTCCTCGAAAGCTACGCAATTGAACACTTCAACACCGAAGTCGAATACATGCGAAAATACGACTACCCATTTCTTGAAGACCATTTACAAGAACATGGATCGTTTGTTCGCAGTTTCACCGTGACTAAACAGGAAATCCTGTCTGGGCGGCATGATCCTTTGCTGTGCCTGTTCCGCATCAACCTGTTTCTGTACGACTGGTTAATCAGCCACAGCACCCGCGTTGACAAACACTTCGCCAACTTTGTCCTGAATAAAATGCGAATGGACACATAGTCACCGAAGAGCATAACAGGCTCAAAACGGAAGAAACCCCCAAGGTTTCCCTTGGAGGTTTCATGGTGGAGCCGATCAGGATCGAACTGACGACCTCTACAATGCCATTGTAGCGCTCTCCCAACTGAGCTACGGCCCCTTTTTCACAACACCAGAAACCCGGCGTCGGGAGGCGCAAGTTAGTCTGACTTACGCCCCAACGCAACAAAAAAATTCAGGAAAAAATCAAAGCCCGATTTTTCCGGCATCGCACGGCCTAACGATCATCGTCCGGTTCCACGTGCTCCATGACCTCGGACATATCTTCCTCGTCATGTTCAAGCTCAGACATATCTTCGATGAGATCATCCTCGGCCTCGGGATCCTCGGTCAGGTCCACGTCATCAAGGTCAATATCCACGTCGTCGAGGTCAAGTTCTTCGCCATCGACGTAACGGACCACCTTAACCGGAGCCTTTTCCTCAACCGGCTCCGGGACAGTAGAAACCAGCGGAATAATTGCGACGGGCGTGAACTCGTGACCGCATTTTGGACAAACGACGGGCGAACGCTCCATGTCATAGAAACGGGCGTTACAGGCTTGGCAGGTTCTTTTTACACCCCATTCAGGTCTCGTCATGGGTCATCCTCCTCATCAACGGATTCACAACCACACCACTTTCACTGATCGATGGCACCATTCATGACAATTTAAACAATCGGTGCCTCGACAACCACAGGAGCAGGGGAAAACAATCTGTGCTCTATAATTCATTGTCCATGTTGCCATGCCTCTGTCAAAGCGTTTATTTGCAGGGTTTGACGCGATTCCTGTTGCTTTTTTCATAGACTCTGGTCCCGATCCTGCCAAATATGCTACGACCTTGTTCTTAAAGGTTCACCTGACTACGCCATGAAAGATATGCCGCACCATGAGCCATTCTGACGGTTTGCCCATTACCGCCACTTCATCCAAAGCCCACCCTTTATCCGGTTCTGTCCGGGTTCCGGGGGACAAATCCATCTCGCACCGCGCATTGATGTTTGGTGCTCTCGCAGTTGGTCAAACCCGCGTCACTGGATTGCTGGAAGGTGAAGACGTCCTTCGCACAGCAGAAGCCATGCGACAATTGGGGGCAACAGTCCACCGAGATGAACTTGGCACATGGACCATTAACGGGGTTGGCATTGGCGGTCTTTCCGAACCGAATGATGTGATCAACATGGGCAATGCCGGAACCGGGGCCAGATTGTTGATGGGGCTGCTGGCAACCTATCCCATGACTGCATGCTTTACCGGGGATGCCAGCCTGCGCAGCCGACCGATGAAACGGGTCATGACTCCGTTGTCTCAATTCGGTGCGGAATTCATGGCGCGGGACGGTGGACGCCTCCCCCTATGCATGCGTGGCAATGCCGAGGCCGCCCCAGTCACTTACACGGTTCCCGTTGCTTCCGCCCAAGTCAAATCCGCCGTCCTTCTGGCGGGCCTAAACACTCCCGGCACGACGACCGTAATCGAACCGGTGGCAACTCGCGATCACACGGAACGCATGTTGGCAGGCTTTGGTGCTGAAATATCCACCGAAGCCACTGAAAATGGTGGCCGCATTATCACGCTGGTTGGACAACCAGAACTGCACCCTTGCGACATCACTGTCCCCGCCGATCCGTCATCGGCAGCGTTCCCGGCGATTGCCGCATTGCTTATTCCCGACTCTGAAATCGTTCTGACCGATGTCTGCACCAATCCATTGCGGTTCGGCCTGTTTGATACGCTGAGGGAAATGGGCGCTGATATCACTCTGGAAAATCAACGCACCATTGCCGGAGAAAGCGTTGCCGACCTCAGAATTAAATCCAGCTCACTACACGGTATTTCCGTTCCGGCAGAGCGCGCCCCAAGCATGATCGACGAGTTCCCAATTCTTGCCGTTGCCGCAGCCTGTGCCGACGGCACCAGCCGCTTTAACGGTGTCGAGGAACTTCGGGTCAAGGAAAGCGACCGCTTCACCGCCATCGTCGACGGCCTGAGCGCATGTGGCGTATCCGTAGAGGCTGACGGGGATGACATCGTGATCCACGGCTCACCTTCCTCCGTGCCAAAAGGTGGCGCAACCATTGCCGCCAACCTCGACCATCGCATTGCCATGAGTTACATCATCCTAGGGGCCGTATCCGAAGATCCGATCACCATTGATGATGTGCGCTCCGTGGACACCAGTTTCCCCGGCTTTGCGACGTTGATGAACTCTCTTGGCCTGACGATTTCTTAGGACTGCTTATTTGATGATTATTGCCATTGATGGACCCGCCGGAGCGGGCAAAGGCACTCTGGCCCGACGCATTGCCCAAAATTATGACCTTGCCTACTTGGATACCGGCGCGCTGTATCGTGCGGTCGGCGTTCAGGTTCTTGATGCCGGGGGCGACCCATCGGACCCGGAAACAGCGACAAAGGCGGCAAAGTCTTTGCGTCAGGATTTACTCGATTCGCCCCGCTTACGCACAGAGGATGCCGGATCAGCTGCATCAAAAGTCGCGGCAATCCCCACCGTGCGCGATGCATTGCTGAATTTCCAACGCAACTTCGCCCAAACCCCGCCAACACCTTGTAAAGGCGCGGTTTTGGATGGTCGAGATATCGGTACAGTTGTTTGTCCAAACGCCGATTTAAAACTGTTTGTCACGGCCTCCGCCGAAGAACGCGCCCGCAGGAGAACCATAGAGTTGCGCGGCAAAGGCGAAGCGGCTATACATGAGCACGTTCTAGCGGACATAATTGCCCGTGATGAACGAGATCGTGACCGTGCAACGGCCCCCATGGCACAAGCCAAGGATGCCATTGTCCTCGACACAACGGATTTGGATGCAGATGCGGTTTATGACCGTGTTGTCCAAATTCTGACTGAACGGGACGCATGATCACTCCGTGTTTGGTCCTGATCCGCACATGTGTGTGAAATCGGGGTCATGAAACCGAACCGTACACGATGCGGCGCCGGAAGGTGCTGTACACGTGACGGTTTTTGCTGCAACACGGTCGCCTAGTAGCGGCAAGACCGCCGGAAAAACCGGTAGGCCCGAATAGCGACACGAAAAGGAAACCCTCTCGGTATGACCGATACTGGATTTATCCCGGGCGCAGACGAAGATTTCGCCGCCCTCCTTGAACAGTCTTTCTCTGAAAACGGCAGCCTCGAAGGCTCTGTTCTGACTGGTACCATCGTAAGCGTTCTCTCTGACTTTGCATTGGTTGATGTTGGCCTCAAATCCGAAGGCCGCGTCCCGTTGAAAGAATTCGGCCACAACGCCGAAGTCAACATTGGCGACACCATCGAAGTGTTCGTTGATCGTTACGAAGACCGCGACGGCTTGGTCGTCCTGTCCCGTGAGAAAGCACGCCGCGAAGAAGCATGGAACGTCCTTGAAAAATCTTTCGAAGGCAGCCAACGCGTCAACGGTGTGATCTTTGGTCGCGTCAAAGGCGGCTTCACCGTCGATCTGTCCGGCGCAGTGGCATTCCTGCCGGGTTCTCAAGTGGATATCCGTCCGGTGCGCGACATCAGCCCGCTGATGGGTCAGGAACAACCGTTCCAAATCCTGAAAATGGATCGCACCCGTGGCAACATCGTTGTGTCCCGCCGCGCCGTTCTGGAAGAAACTCGCGCAGAACAACGCTCCGAACTCATCGAAAACCTGCAAGAAGGTCAGGTTCTTGACGGTGTGGTCAAAAACATCACCGATTACGGTGCATTCGTTGATCTGGGCGGCGTTGACGGCTTGCTGCACGTTACCGACATTGCTTGGAAACGCATCAACCATCCGTCCGAAGCTCTCAACATCGGTCAAACCATTAAGGTTCAGGTTATCCGCTTCAACTCTGAAACCCAACGCATCAGCCTGGGCATGAAGCAACTGGAAGCCGATCCGTGGTCCGGCGTCGACACCAAATACCCGGTCGGCACCAAATTCACCGGTCGCGTCACCAACATCACCGACTACGGTGCATTTGTGGAACTGGAACCGGGCGTCGAAGGTCTGGTCCACGTGTCCGAAATGTCCTGGACCAAGAAAAACATCCACCCCGGAAAAATCGTTTCCACATCTCAAGAAGTGGAAGTCATGGTTCTGGATGTGGACCCGAACAAACGTCGTATTTCCCTTGGCCTGAAACAATGCCTGTCCAACCCGTGGACCAGCTTCCTGGAAAACTATCCGGTCGGCTCCACCTTGGAAGGTGAAATCAAAAACATCACCGAATTCGGTATGTTTGTCGGCCTGCCGGGCGATATCGACGGCATGGTTCACCTGTCCGACATTTCTTGGGAAGTTTCCGGCGAAGAAGCCGTTAAAGAGTTCAAGAAAGGTGACATGGTCACTGCCAAGATCCTCGACGTTGACGTGGACAAAGAGCGTATCTCTCTTGGCCTGAAACAACTGTCCGAAGATCCGTTCGAAAACGCAACCAAAGGCCTGAAAAAAGGTGCAGTCGTGACCTGCGTTGTCACTGCAGTAACCGACGGCGGTTTGGAAGTGTCCGTGGACGAAGGCGGCGCAACCGGTTTTGTTCGCAAATCCGATCTGGCTCGCGATCGTGCCGAACAACGCGTGGAACGTTTTGCCATCGACGAAAAATTCGATGCCAAAATCATGCAGATCGACGGCAAGAGCCGCAAGCTTAGCCTGTCCATCAAAGCACGCGAAATGGACGAAGAGAAAAAAGCCATGGCAGAATACGGTTCCAACGACTCCGGGGCTTCCCTCGGCGATATCCTTGGTGCTGCTCTGCGTCAGGCTCAGGACGAAAAAGCAGCCGACTAACCGGCTCTTACCTGTCAAATTCAAAAAACGCCGTCCTTCGGGGCGGCGTTTTTTATATGGAAAGATAAAAAACGCCGTAATCACTGCAAAAAGGCTTTATCCCGAGAGGCTTAACCTTGATGCTTGGGTTGAAATCTGGCAGCATAAGTACCAGATGCCAGTTTGGACGTATTTCCGGCGGCACTGTTGGAGTCTCCGCGTTTCGTCATGCTCTAGGGGCTGGACCCCCACAAAAAGTCAAGGATTGCACGCTATGACCAAATCTGAACTGATTGCACGTCTTGCCGAACGCAACCCGCACCTGACCCTTCGGGATATGGAGCGAATTGTGGCAACCATTTTCGACGAAATCACAACCGCCCTTGCCCGTGGGCAACGGGTTGAGCTGCGTGGATTTGGTGCGTTTTCCACAAAAACCAGAGACGCCCGGACAGGACGCAACCCACGCACCGGAGAATCTGTTCACGTAGATTCGAAAGTTGTGCCATATTTTAAAACTGGCAAAGAGCTTCGCGAGAAAGTGAACTCTTAAAACAACACGTATTCACCACTTGGGGGGCCGTGGGATAAACCTGCGGACGGTGTGTGGTGCTGAATTATGAGGCCTGAAACCTGTGCGTATTTTTTCGTGGATACTTGGACTTCCCGTCGCGGCTGTCGCGACGGCATTTGCCGTTGCCAATCGTCAGCCGATTGATGTCGACCTTTGGCCTTTGCCGATTACGGTGACAATGGGCCTGTACCTTGCCGTGCTGGGTGCATTGGCATTGGGGTTGATTGTCGGCTTACTGATGGGGTGGGCGTCCGTATCCAGCAAAAAGGCGGCAAAAACCCGCGCAGCCAATGCTAAGGTCCGTGACCTGGAACGAGAAATCGACCAGTTGCGCAGTCAAATTCCGGCCCCCGACGCGGCAAAGTCCTTACCCAGCGCCGACGCCGAAAAATAACAAGCCGATTTTCAAAATCATCACAGGATGCTACGTTTCCAATGCAGCATCTTGTTTGCATGACCGTACAGCAGACGGGCAGTTCCGTTTGCCGCACAGGAAAGATTTGCCATGAGCACACTGAAAAACCCAATTTTCTGCGCCATTGACACCACGGATGTGGCGACCGCAACCAGTTTGGCCGCACAGATTTCCAAAAATGTCGGAGGCCTTAAACTCGGCTTGGAATTTTTCTGTGCCAACGGCCCTGCCGGGGTCCGTGAAGTTGCCAAAGCCAGCGGCAAGGACATTTTCCTTGACCTGAAACTGCACGATATTCCGAATACGGTTGCAGCAGCGGTTAAGGCCGTCATGCCGTTAAAACCCCGTTACCTGACCCTGCACACCTGCGGTGGTCGAGACATGCTGACCGCCGCCCGCGACATCGTGTACGAAGTTGCGGATAAGGTCGCCATCGCTCCGCCGAAATTGATCGGCGTGACGGTTCTGACCAGCTTTGATCAGGCTGATCTGAACGAAGTTGGTGTGGATTCCCCGGTGGCAGATCAGGCAAAACGCCTTGCCAATTTGGCTGCAGAATCCGGTCTTGATGGAATTGTCTGTTCCGCCCATGAGGCTGCAATTTTGCGCCAACAATATGGTCAACTGCTGCGTATCGTCCCCGGCATTCGTCCGCCGTGGCATGCCGCGGGTGATCAAAAGCGGGTCATGACTCCGAAGGAGGCTTTGGAACAAGGGGCCGACATTCTGGTCATTGGTCGCCCGATTACCCAAGCTGAGAACCCGCATGATGCGGCATTCCGCTTGGCGTCGGACATTGGCGTATCTGACACTCAATACCGGGCCTAATGCAATGAACACAGCTCCCCTTGTGAAAATCTGTGGCGTAATGGATGAAGCTGCCGTTGATGCGGCAGTGGAGCATGGCGTCGATTTTCTTGGGTTTGTCTTTACCCCGCAATCACCTCGCGTTATTAGCCCGGCGATTGCGGCGGAGCTGTGCGATGCCCTGCCCGATGGTGTCAGCAAAGTCGGACTGTTTGTTGACCCCAGCGATGACGATCTTGACCATATTTGCCGTTATGTCCGGCTGGATTACATTCAGCTCCACGGCAGCGAATCCCCGGCACGGGTGGATGAAATCCGCCTGAACACAGGCGTCGCCGTGATTAAAGCCATCGGCGTTGCAACGGCTGAAGATATTCAGGCCGCAAATGCCTATGACGGTCACGCTGATTTACTCCTGTTTGATGCAAAACCTCCCAAAGATGCGCCGCGGGCCGGTGGGCTTGGTACAGCCTTTCCGTGGCCGCTGATGAAATCATGGACAGGCGAAACGCCGTGGTTACTGGCTGGAGGGCTAACCCCGGACAACGTCGCCCGCGCCATTGCCGATTCGGGCGCCGCCGGGGTTGACGTATCCTCCGGCGTGGAAAAAGAGCCGGGCAGCAAAGACCCGGACCGTATTGCCGCATTTATCAAAGCCGCAAAGGGGGCAGGCTCGGGGCGTTGGTGACGCTCTTCTCCTGCTTGATGCTGCCTTGCCCGTATTTTTTACGCGCAATCTGGCGGCACACCCGGTATACCTGATTTCCCGCGGCTGGCTTCCACCCCCAGACGCCCCATAGACGTGAGTAAGAATCATGAACTCGACTCTGCCGAATTCGTACACCAATGGCCCGGATGAGTCCGGCCACTTCGGCCCCCATGGCGGCCGTTTTGTTGCAGAAACCCTAATGCCCCTGATTTTGGAAGTTGAACAGGCTCTTGAGCAAGCTCAGGCTGATCCTGCCTTCCAAAAAAAATTGGACCACTACCTGCAAACTTTTGTCGGGCGCCCAAGCCCGCTGTACTTCGCCGAACGGCTGACTGAAGCCTGCGGCGGGGCAAAGATCTATTTCAAACGCGAAGACCTGAACCACACGGGTGCGCACAAGGTCAACAGCTGTGTCGCACAGATCTTATTGGCAAAACGTATGGGAAAAACCCGAATTATTGCCGAAACCGGCGCGGGTCAGCACGGCGTTGCCACCGCTACGGTCTGCGCACTGTTCGGCTTGCCATGCGTGGTCTACATGGGTGCAACCGATATTGCCCGCCAACAACCCAACGTGTTCCGCATGAACCTGTTGGGTGCCGAAGTCCGATCCGTCACCAGCGGTGCGGCAACTCTGAAAGACGCCATGAATGAAGCCATGCGCGACTGGGTTGCCAATGTAGAAGACACCTACTACCTGATCGGCACTGTGGCAGGCCCGCACCCATATCCGAAAATGGTCCGCGACTTTCAAAAGATCATCGGTGAAGAAGCCCGCGAGCAAATGTTGAAAGTTGAAGGTCGCCTTCCCGACAGCATCTGTGCCGCAGTCGGTGGCGGGTCCAATGCCATTGGCCTGTTCTATCCGTTCCTGAATGATACGGATGTCAAAATTGTCGCGGTAGAAGCCGCCGGACACGGGTTGGAAACCGACAAGCATGCCGCCCCTTTGGCCAAAGGACATCCGGGCGTTTTGCATGGCAGCCGGACGTACCTGCTGCATGATGCGGATGGACAAATCACCGAAGCCCACTCGATTTCCGCCGGGCTGGATTACCCCGGCGTCGGGCCGGAACACTCATGGCTAAAAGATTCGGGCCGCATCACCTGCGAAGCGGTGACCGATCAGGAAGCCTTGGACGCATTCCATAAAACCACCCGACTGGAAGGCATTATTCCGGCACTGGAATCTTCCCATGCCATTGCCTACGCCCTGCGGGAAGCCGGAAATCTGCCCAAAGATCACATCATGCTGGTTAACCTCAGCGGACGCGGAGACAAAGACGTCGCCACCGTTGCCGCTGCCATGGGAAAGGACTTGTAAAATGAGCACCACACTCAGCAACAACCGCCTATCCCGTCGCTTTGCCGAACTTAAGGCAGATAACCGTGCCGCGTTGGTGGTTTACATGGCTGCCAATGACCCAGACCGGGCGACATCAACCGCATTGATGCAGCAACTGCCGGAAGCCGGGGCAGACATTATCGAACTTGGCATGCCGTTTACTGACCCCATGGCGGACGGCCCGTCCATCCAAAAGGCGGCCTTGCGCGGCCTGAAGGCCGGAGCCACCATGCATGCCACCTTGCAACAGGTTCGGGATTTTCGTTCAGTGGACGATCAGACCCCGGTGGTTCTGATGGGGTATTACAATCCAATCGATTCCTATGGTGCAAAAGCCTTTGCCAAGGATGCCGCCGCCGCTGGTGTCGATGGCGTCATCGTCGTCGATGTTCCGCCGGAGGAAGCCGACGAACTGCATCCACACTTGGAAGCCAACGGCGTTGCGTTTGTCATGCTGGCGACTCCGACATCAGATGATGCGCGCCTGCCGAAAATTCTGAGGTATGCTGGGGGCTTCCTGTATTACGTCTCGATCTTGGGCGTTACGGGCACCCGCAGTGCCGTGGTCGATGAGGTAGATGCCGCCATTCGCCGGATCAAAACCCATACGGACCTTCCGGTCGCTGTTGGTTTTGGTATCAAGACCCCGGAAAATGCCGCTGAATTCGCCCGCATTGCCGATGCTGCAGTGGTCGGGTCTGCGGTCATTGACCGTTTGGAAGCGGCCCTTGATGATGATGGCAAAGCCACCGCACAGCTAATCCCCAACGTACTGGACTTTGTGTCAGAACTGGCGGACGGTGTGCACAAGGCACGGCTGTAATCGATACCGCAGGACAGGAGACTATTCATGAGTTGGCTCACAAACTTTGTGCGACCGACGCTCAAGCGCCTGATTGCGCCTCGTGTCCTGCGGGAAACCCAATGGATCACTTGCCCCAATTGCGGGGCAACGATCTTTCACAAGGATCTGGACACCAACTGGCGGATTTGCCCGCACTGTGACCACCACCTGACACTGGCTGCGGCACGACGTTTTGCCCTGCTGCTGGATCAGGACAAATGGTCGAGGATTGAGGCTCCGTCTGCGGTAGTTGACCCCCTGAAATTCCGCGACAGCAAACGCTATAGCGATCGCCTGCGTGAAGCTGAAGAGTTCTCGCAAGAACATGAATCTATCGTGGTTGCCCATGGGAAACTTGATGATATTCGTGTCGTCATTGCGGCCTGCGAACCCCACTTCTTGTCCGGTACTCTTGGCGCAGCGGCGGGTGAAGCCCTGATTGCTGCCGCTGAACTGGCTATCCTCCAAGATGCTCCGCTGATTTTTGTCACAGGCAGCCACGGCCCACGCCTTCAGGAAGGGGCTTTTGCCTTGATGCAATTGCCACGCGTCAATTTGGCGTTCCGCAAGGTCACAGAATCTGGCTTACCCCTGATTACGGTGCTGGCGGACCCGGTGTTTGACCCCACATCGGACGTTTTGGCCCAGCAGTCGGATATTGTGATTGCCGAACCGGGTGCCCGTATCGGCCCGCCGCCGCCCAATCCCATGGCGCCCATGGACACACCGGAATCTCTGCAAGACCGTGACGGTGTTTTGTCGACGACCAGCGCCATGGATCACGGGCGCATCGACCGGATTGTTGATCGGCGTGACCTGAAATCAGAAATTTCTGCCATCCTGACCCTGCTGCAATCTCCCTTCCCCATTGCGCAGGTTTTGACATATCCCGGCCCGGCAGCCGCCGACACCACGGAAATAGACACGCCGGAACCGGACGACGGAGAACACAATGATTGAGGATATTCTGGCGCGGTTCATGCGCCTGCATCCTACGGAAATTGACCTGTCATTGGACCGCATGCACCGCCTGTTGGCTGACCTTGACCACCCGGAAACCCGATTACCGCCGGTCCTGCATATTGCAGGAACCAACGGCAAAGGATCGACGCTGGCGATGCTGCGAGCTTTATTCTCCGCTGCCGGGCAGTCCGTACATGCCTATACATCGCCCCACCTTGTCCGATTTGCCGAGCGCATTCGTGTCGCGGGCAAGCTAATCAACGACGCAGACCTGCGCGCTGTTCTGGAAGCTGTCGAAAAGCGGAACAACGGACAAAACATCACATTCTTTGAGGCCACGACCGCCGCTGCATTGTATGCATTTGCCCAAACCCCTGCCGATGTATGTTTGCTGGAAACCGGGTTGGGTGGACGACTGGATGCCACCAACGTTGTGCCAAATCCAGTGGTGTCAATCCTGACGACCATTGCGCTGGATCATCAGGATTACCTTGGTGAGACCTTGCGTGATATTGCACTGGAAAAAGCACACATCCTGCGTCCCGGCGGGCTTGGCGTGGTTGCCCCGCAACAAGAAGCCGACGTTCTAACCGCAATCACAGACCATGCAAGCTCCATTGATGCCCAGCTGTGGCTGCATGACCGTGATTGGCAGTTTAAAGTATTGGTTGATGGAGCCATCCGGGTTTGCGCACCGGGACTGGATGTGATCTTACCGCACATCCCATTGCCCGGACCGCATCAGGCCATGAATGCCGCATTGGCAACGGTTGCGGCCCATGCCTCTGGCCTGTTGGATGTAACCACCGATCTCGTGACCAAAGCGGTCCCCACGCTGCAATGGCCCGGTAGATTGCAACGACTGACCTCTGGCAAGCTGATACCACCTGATGGCACACAAATCTGGCTTGATGGCGGACACAATCCATCGGCGGCAGCAGCCATTGCTCCGGTCCTGCGAGACTTGGCATCCACCTGCCAGATTGATTTGATTCTGGGCATGCAAACCACCAAAGACCCAATGGGCTATCTGCGCCATGTCCTGCCCTTTGTCACGCGGGTAATGACGGTCCCGGTGCCCGGTGCCCCTGCGCCCATGTCCGCCGATGCCCTTATGGGCTGCGCGCACCAATCCGGGAAGGCAGATGCGCAAGCCTGTGCCGATTGGCAGACTGCCCTGTCTCTCCTGCAAAATGAACAGGACGTTTCAAAGCCGCGCTGTGTACTGATTGCCGGATCGTTGTATCTGGTCGGGGATGTGTTGCGGGAAAATGGGTCCGGCGCGCCGGAGTAATAGCTGCCGGGCTTAGGAAGAAATAATCCCCAGCCCCACCCAGTGGTTCAGCACATCCGGCGTTAATTGCGCCAGCACTTGCTTGACCATGGCTTCCATGCCCGCATGGGCCGTCGCATCGCCTTCCGGCATTTCCAAGGTCGCGGCAAGATGACGGGTGACGGTTTCCTGTGCAGCTTCTGGTTCGCATCCCGTTGCAGCAATCGCGCCCAAGACCAAGGCCATATCCTGTTCCATCAGGACCGGGCCACCCAAAACCGGGGACGCCAACGGCACACCGTAGTCAAAGTTTGCCGCCTTGGTCATCAAGGCCCGATTGACAGCGGACGGGATATGAATTGCGGCATCCCCAACCGTTTGTTCCTGTGCTTTGACAGGTATACAGGGTTCAACCCATCCCCCAGCCAAGGCCGCACGCACGGCATCCCGTGCAATGGCTGGCAAAAGTTCAGGAATATGTGCAACCTGATGCGGTTTATCCGCCAATCCTTCGCGCAGGGTTGAGAACGGGAAACCGGAATAATCAACACTGAAACCAGCAAAATCCGTTGATGTGGCATCCGATGACAGCCGCACCGTCAATGCATCATGCGCGGCCCAAAAGCTATTCATGTCGGTAAGCTGTTCGCCTTTTACATACACATCTCGGCGATAGAACGTATTGCGCAGGACGTCGCGCACGGTTTCCAATTCATTTCGAGATTTCGCACCGTACAAAATTCGGCGCAATGCCGCAGGAACCGCCGTATCCACCATATTCAGGTGATAGGCACTGTTCCCCGCAAACCGCAAACCATAGGGGGCGACACCTTCACGCACCTGAGCAAAGTGCAACGGCATCAAATGCGGTGCAAACAGCTCATCTGCGACCACATCGGCGGCAATATCCGCATACATGGCAAGGCGATGGCGAACCCCGGCATGGTCGGCAAGATACCCCAAACCATCTACGTTGGTTTGCTCCAACCACGATAAGGCCTCACGTACGCGGGTTTGCGGCACACCTGCATAGGCATGGGTAACGGAATGCAAAATATCCCGAAGCGGCAACATGGCGGCAAAACCGGGTAAAGCATAATACCCAATCATCAGCAAACCACCGGGAGCCATAGCCTCACCAACAGTTTTAAAAACTTCACTCCGGCCTGCTTCATGCAGGTGGCAAACACCACTGTCCCAGACAACGTAGTTCAACGGAGGCAAGTCCTGCGCCGCCATTTCATTCAGGGGAGCCTCATGCCAAACGATATTGGTCAGTCCGGCAACCTTGGCAAAAAACTTACCGCGTTCTGCCTTGGCTCCATTCTCAAAGGCATGAATTTCCGCATCGGGGTAGCAGGCCGCCATAATCAGTGCACGCAAACCATCACCACAGGACAAATCTGCCCAGACAAATGGCCCGCTCACATCCCCCGGCACGAAGCCATTGGTAACCGCCACCGTATTCATCGCCACGGGGCTATGGCATGCCATGGGCGCGGCGGGTGCAAAGGTCATTTCTGGAAAAGCGTACACGTTCAATTCCCCCAAACAAAAACAGCGACCCCAGCATACACCGGGATCGCCGTTGGTCACGATATTCTTTAGGGTCAGGCCCTAGGCTTAGATCGAAGATTCCAGCCAGCTGACCAATTGGGATTTCGGCAAAGCGCCGATTTTGGTGGAGACAACTTCACCATCCTTGAACAGCATCAAGGTCGGAATGCCGCGCACACCCAATTTGGTCGGAGTTGCCGGGTTGTCGTCAATGTTCAGCTTCATGATGGTCAGTTTGTCACCCATCGCTGTTTCGACCTCTTCGAGGATCGGAGCAATCTGGCGACACGGGCCGCACCATTCAGCCCAGAAATCCACAAGGATTACGCCCGAACCTTTTTCGACATCGGCCTCAAAGGTTGCATCAGTTACTTCCCGCATCGTTAAATCCCTATTCCAAATTCCCGGAACCGTGCATACAGCCCGGTGCTTGAACATTATGGCATGCAAACCACGCCATTAAAAAAAACCTTACCCCATATCTATAGGGTTTCAGATCGATGATTTCCACCCCCCATTCGTCATATCAGGCGTAACTAAACTGATATTTCCATCAAATTCGGGCCATCGGTCCACAGCAAAAATGTACGAATCACCCGATCCGGGAAAATCGCGGCAAGGGCGGCTTTATAGCTAAAAAGCTGCTTCCGATAGACATCAGGCACAGCATCAACCGTCTTCGGTGGCGGGCGGTTGGTTTTGTAATCCGCAATCAAAATTTCCGTATCGGTTATGGCAAGTCGGTCAATCTGGCCTGACAGCAAACGCTGTCCCGCATCCAGTGCGACAAGGCCGGATACCGGAACCTCGGCCTGTGATTGCGGACCAAACAAAAGCTGTGCCTCCGGGATCGCCAATACGTCCAAGGCTTCTTGCGCCAATGCCTGTCGTACATCCTGCGGCCAATCCGCTACCGCCTGCGCCAGATACCGTTCTGCCACGTCACGACGGGCAGCAGGCGGTACATCCGGCAAACTTTCCAGCAGCCTATGCATGACATTGCCACGGCGGAAACGGTCCCGCCCCTGAGCCAACGGCGAAGGAACCGCCGGGTCGTCTTCATCGGGGCGCGACGGCATCAATGGCTTACCCATTTCATCGTCTTCAGGTGGGCGAACCATCAGCCAATCCGGTAATGCCATGCTTGGCACCGCCCCCGCGCCCTCTGTCTCTGTTGTCGTTGCCATACGTCCGCCACTGCAAAGGCGAAGAATTTCAGGGGCATCGCCTTTAGCCTCTGCCGTGAATGCCTCTGCCAATTCCGGGGCTGCCAACGGCTGCGTCAGGCGTGCAACGCCATGCCAGATCAGGTCATGCCAATTGCCATCCGGTGCCGAACGTTTTCCATCCCAGCCACAGACATACAATCGATCTTCGGCACGAGTCATCGCCACATACAACAGGCGGCGGGCTTCCCGCTCGTCTTCGGCCTTACGGACCTCCGCCGCCGCATCCATTGCCGCAGGTAACGACACGCCCGGGGGCTTCCACATAAACACCGGCTTTTCAGCTTCCGTTGCCCATTCCATTTGCACGCCCGAGGCATTGGCATAGCTGACAGTCTGCGGCAAAAACACCACCGGAGCCTGCAACCCCTTGGCACCGTGTACGGTCATAATCCGCACCAAATCCGCACTGCTTTGTTCCATGTCTCGCTTGATCTCGTTGCTGTCCGCAGCGAACCAATGCAAGAAACCGGGCAGCGATCCGGCATGGCCACGTTCATATACCTGCGCGAGATCAAGAATTTCATTCAGCGGGTCATCGACCTCTGCCCCCATGCGTTGGCGCAGAGTGGCGCGCCCGCCTTCTGCCTCCAACAACCGGGCGAAAAATGCAAACGGTCGTAAGGCCCGCGCATGCAGCCCCCAATGACGGATTTTTTGTAATGCGGTTTGCGCAATCTGGCTCAGATCACCACCACCATCCGCCGATGCCAACGCCTGCACACGCCCCCACAAAGACTGCCCACGTTCCCGATGATGGGCTACAGCAAAAAGCTGGTCTTCCGTCCATGTCAGAAACGGGCCTTTCAATACGGTCGCCAACGTCAGGTCGTCTTCCGGGAACAGCGCGGCCTCAGCCAAGGCCATGCAATCCTGTACCGCCATATGATCGGACAGCATCAAACGATCTGCTCCCGCCACAGCAACGCCATAGGTTTTCAGGGAGCGGATCAGATCATTCTGGAAACCGCCGCGTTTGCGCAACAGGATCATAATGTCCCCAGCCCGGATCGGACGTCCCTTGGATGCAAGGATTTCCGGCGCGCCACCATCAGCCCCAACCATACGGGCAATCCGTTTGGCAACCAACGCTGCACAGCGCGTTTCCGCACTGTCCACCCGCAACCGTTCCATCGGTGGATTCCATGGTGCAGGGTCGCTGGTTTCGCTGGGCGTTAGCCGGGGCCAGATTTCGACCAACCCCGGTTCATCCTCACGGGCGGCGATGTGACGCTGCCGGGTCAGAACATCATCCGAATACTGCCCCGTGACATCGGGCAGCAACACACCATCCCGCGCCATGGGCATGCTGAACACCGCATCCACTGCATCCAAAACCGTTTGTGTCGAACGGAACGACGTATTGAGCGGCACAGCAGCAAATTGCGCCAAACCTTCGGCAGCCAGCCGTGAAACCTGTTCTTGTTGAGCCGTAAACTTCTCCGGCGCGGCCCCTTGAAAGCGATAAATAGACTGTTTGATATCGCCAACGGCAAACACCGTTCGTGGCTGATGCGGGTTTGCGCCCTCGCCACTGAAGAACTCGGCGGTTAGTGCATCCACCACCGCCCATTGGTCGGCAGATGTGTCCTGAGCCTCATCCACCAGAATATGATCCAAGCCCCCATCGAGCTTATACAGAACCCAAGGCCGAGCCTCTGCCAGAGACAACAACCCCAGTGCCTTTTGGATCAGGTCTTCATAATCCAGCCATCCACCCCTGCGTTTTTCCCGGTCATAGGCATCCAGCATGGCCTGTGCCAGCGTCAGCAAGTCCCCGGTCGCATCACGCACCTGCACAGATTGCAAAGTTTCCACCACATCCAGCACCCGTTCCTGTTCGGATGCATAGACCTCCACAAATTGCGGATCGAGGTCTTTAACCTTTTTGCACGGCAGCTTTGAAGTGCTGCGCATCTCGCCCTTGGCTGTCAGAAAAGCCACTGTGTAGTCAGACCACAATCGGGTGCGTTCAGCCTCTGACGCGGCAAGCCAATTGGCCATAGTCTGACCAAGGTCTTTATCCGTCTTCCCGCCCACATCCAACATCGCCTGACACAAACGCCGCAATCCGGCAAAATCCCCGGCCCCTTCCCTACAGGCCGCAGACAAAATGCTGTCGGCTGACGCATCCGCCGATAGCCCCATATGCGTGCTGATCCCTGCCATGGCAGCGGTGCGCCCGCCCCAAGCCCGCAACATGCGTGACAGCTTCACCCGATTTCCGGTAATCGCGGCGATCAATTCCGGGAATTTCATATCACTGACCCGATCCGTGATCGCCCCAATCGCCCGATCCAGATCGGAACCGGGTTCTGCATTTTGGAACACTTGCTCCCGCGCCCGTTGCAACAAATCCTGCGCACTGCGGTCATCCAGCACATCAAAGGTCGGCGAGACCCCGGCCTCCACCGGGAAACGGCGCAAGATGCTTTGAGCAAAGCCATGCAGGGTTTCAATCCGCAGCCCTTCCGGTGCATCCAGCACACCGGCGAACAAACGGCGGGCACGGGTGACTTCATAATCCGTCGGCGTTTGGCCCAACAATCGCGTCAATTCCGCCGAAAGCTTACCCTCTTCCATAGCTGCCCAGCCTGCCAACCGTTCAAACAGACGATTGGACATTTCCGCCGCAGCCGCTTTGGTAAAGGTCAGGCACAAAATCCGCCCCGGCAACGTCCCCGCCACCAACAGGCGGAGCACCCGGTCAGTCAGAACTTTGGTTTTGCCCGTTCCAGCGCTGGCAGCAACCCAGACGCTGGACTTGGGATCAGAAGCCGCCCGCTGAGCAACTTCCGCATTCACAATGCGTTGATTGGCCTGAACGGTCATGCCTCATCCTCCATCCCGGCAGATTTCCATTCCGCCAAACGTTCCAGCACCAAATAATCCGAATAGGTCGGGGCGTGTCCTTCCGCCGCGCGCGGCAAATACGGAGTATCCGGGTTATCATAACTTGCAATCAGGGCTTTCAGGCCTTCGGCTGCTCCGTCAATCAGGACATCCGTATCTTTCAACTGGGTACGTTTACCACCCTCTCCGTTGCCATCAATTTTCCAGTATTCCAACTGCCCCACGTTATCGGTGTGCAGGTCTTTGACCTTGCCATAGCGGATAATCGCGCCTTCCAAGGGCAATTGCGGGGCATAGCCAGCAGCGACTTCCTTCTGCGACGGGACGGTTCCGGTCTTGTAATCCATAACCGTCGCGCAACCGTTTTCGTCCACATCCACTCGGTCCATCTTGGCACGAATGGTAAACGAGCGACCGCTGTCAGGGGTAAAAGTCCACGCCCCGGTCCGTTCCACCAAAACTGCCTGCAACGCAGGCCAGCGCGGCGCATCGGTTTTCAAAAACCACGCCAACGCCCGATCAATCCGCGCCCGCCAGAATGGGGCCAACGTCGGCGGCACGGCGTGGGTGTCCAATGCCTCCGCTGCCATGTCTCGCAGGACGTGCAAGGCATCGGGATCATCACTGCGATGCCCATCCAGAACAAAACGTTCCAAAATGCCATGCATGATATTGCCCAACACAGCCGGAGTTGCCTCCTGCTCCCTCGGGTCCAACGCACGCAGGTGCAGAATATGCTTTGCGTACGCACCGTAGGCATCCCGACGCAAGCCTTCCACATGGGTCACATACAAATCACGGGGGCGGGCGTCCACCGGGGGACGCGGGGCCGGAGGCTGCGGCGGATCAATCCGCGCCGGAGCCGCATCCAACTGCCGTGCCCATGCCAGCCATGGACCGCTATCTATATGCAAATCCCCTTCGGCAGCCGACAGCACGGCATCCAAACGTCGCAGCCAACGAGACGGTTCGGTCGGCGCGCCGCCGGATTTCAGCGAACGGGTAAAAATCAATTCCGGCGCACCGGACGCCATGTGCACATCATGGGCCGCCAACCCCACGCGCCGTTCCAAAGGCGGCAAGCCAAAGGCCTGTCGCATGGCACGGCTCATCCATGGGTCTGTCGGCGGCGTACGCGGCCACATACCTTCGTTCATGGCCCCCAATATCATCACATCCGCCGGCTGCATCCGGGCCTCCATCGCCCCCAGAATATGCAACCGTTTTTGCCGCGAAAAGCGCGGGCGCACCGCAATGGACGCCATCAGCGAGTCCAAAACCGAAACATAATTGTGCACCGGAACAGGGCCAAGGTCCGCCGTGGCTTGCAAGGCTTCGATGCAGAAGCCCTGCATGGCTTCCCCGTCTTCGCCGCACCAAACTGCGTCTGCTCCGCTTTGTGCATCATCTGCCGCCAAAGCCTCGGCACAGGCAATATGCGCCTGCAACAAGGTCGGCAAGTCTACCTCTGCCACAGAAAGAACCGCCGAAAAGTCTGATGTTGCAGCTTCCAAGCCGTCCAACCATTGACCAAGGGCAAGGCAACGTTCTTTGGCAAGGGTATTTGCCTCTGACAATTCGGATAGACGTTGACGATAGTCATCCCATCCCGGCAGCGGAACCGTCCCCCGGCACAGATAGCGATCAAAATCGGCAAGCTGCCTGTGATGTGGAGCGCGACCAGAGGTCGACAGAGGATGACGCAAAACCGCCAGTAACGACACCGGGGCAAAACCGGAAATCACAGCCTCTGCCACCAGCCGCATAAACCGCCCAACCCGGGTTTGTGCCAGCGGCACACCCGCCGAGTCATCAATGTCAATGCCCCAGCGTTGCATATGCTCTGCCACTCGTTGCGCCAAATCCCGGTCCGGCGTAACCAAGGCCGCGGTTTTGCCTTCGGTCTCCAGAGTCTCCCGGAAAATCAGGGCAATGGCGGTGGCTTCCTCCTGCACCGAGTGACACTCCAAACGATAAACACCCTGCAACGCATCCGATGGGATGGAAACCTCAGGCCAGATATCTGTGGTTTCTGCCGGACGAAACGCATGACGCAACAGATCTTCACGGGGAGAGGACATTCCGGCATCGTGCCAATCCTGTACCGCGTGGCGTTCCGTTGTCAGTACCTGCAACAGACGTTTCAGGCCGTATTGCGGATGGGTTGGGGCAAGGCTGTCCCATGACAGCGCATCCAAATCCCGGTCCAATCCCGGCAACACCACTGCGCCTTGCGGCAATTCAGCCACCACTGCCATCAGCGCGGCAGATGAAGGATGCGACCCGGTAGATCCAGCAGCAATCACCGGACCGGGCGGCGGCACCTGCCGCCACTGTTCAGTTTGCGCCGTCATTAAACGCACGCGCCGCGCCATCGGGTCCATTTGCCCGGTGGCTTGCAATAATGTGGGCCAGATTTCCGTGATGGTGTTTAACACCGCCATCACCCGCTGCCAGTGCTCTGGCAGGTCCAAACCAATTTCTTCCAGTCGGTCAAATGACAAGCCTTCGGCCTGCACCTGATCCAACAGGGCTGCCAAGGCCTCTGCCATACCAAGGGCTTGATCTATGGATGGGGTTTCGCCTGTGGCAGGATCGGCAACAGCCCCGATAGTCCGGGCCAACAGACAATGCCGGGACATGGTGGAAATAGCGGGCGGCAAGGACAAGCTGTCCGCACCGATATCAACGAAAGCACCACGCCCCAACACCAGTTCATCTTCGTCTACATCGCCCATTGGCAACATGCGTGGCAGCAGCATGGGCTTGCCATCGGTTGCTCGTAAAAAGGCTTCGCGGAGGGATCGGCAGGCACGGCGGGTCGGCAACAAGACCGTGACACGGGCAAGATCAAGGGGCGTCTGTGCGTAGCGGGCAACAATTCCCGCCGCAAGGCTTTCAGCAAACCGACACCGGGCCGGGATGGTATATACATGCCCCACGATGATCTCCTCTGCGACTATCCTGCGCCGCAGAGTACTGCGGCCTAAAAGCTATTCATGCTTTCATCGGTCAGCAGGCGTTCGGTTTCTGTAACCGCTTCTGGTGTTCCTACATGGTACCAATCGCCATCGTGAACCAATGCCCGCAACCGACCTGCGGCAAGGGCGCGATCATAGACCATGTTCAACGAGAACGCACCCTCCTCCGGCATGTCATCCAACGCCCGTGGATGCAATAGCTGAACCCCGGCATAAACATAGGGTGCGACTTTTGCCGAACCACGGCGTTGCGGCAAGCCTTTGGCATCCAAAGTAAAATCCCCTACCCCGTCATACCCATATGCCCGAGATACCGGATGCAACAGCAACAGAACGTCACAATCATCAGGATCAAAGGCATGCCACATACGGGACAAGGTGGACTGGGGACCGTCCCCCCATAACACATCACCATTCAGAACAAAAAACGGATCGGCACCCAACAACGGTAGGGCGCGTTTGACACCACCGCCGGTTTCCAGAAGAGCATCGGTTTCATCGGAAATCACAATGTCGGGTTTGGTTCTGCCCGCCACATGGTCCCTGATCATCTGAGGCAAGTGGTGTACGTTCAAAACCGCAGTTTCAATCTGCCAAGATTCCAGACGATCCAACAGACGATCCAGCATAGTTTCCCCAACAACCGGAATCAGTGGCTTCGGTGTGGTGGCGGTCAGTGGCATCATCCGCTTGCCAAGTCCGGCAGTCAGAATCATTGCCCGACGCGGGCGCGGGCATTTCGGATTTTCCAAATTGGTCAAACGGACAACGGACACATTTTTCTCCTACGGACGGACACGCGCAGTTCTGGGAACATACGCATCAAACCATGCAGCAACTGGTTCCATACAGGGATGAGCCAGCGCAGCCTCCAGCAATCGCCATATTCTTGGAATATGTCCAAGATAGTGCGGCTTGTTATCTCGTGCCTGCAAACGCGTGAAAATCCCAATGACTTTTGCGTGACGTTGTGCTGCCAGCACTGCCCACGCGGCGGAAAACTGTTGCGGATCAAGGGCTGGAAATGCCTGAAGATATTTTTCCTTTGCCCCTGCCACGACGCTTTCCGAAATATCGCGGCGGGCATCTTCCAGCAATGACATGACATCATAAACCACAGGGCCATAAACCGCGTCCTGAAAATCCAGCAGGCCACAGGCCGCAATGCCATCGCGCCCATCAAGGCGCATCAGGTTATCCACATGGAAGTCACGCAAAACCAGAGTTTTGGGTGTCGGCTCCAGAACCGAAAGTACGGAACGCCATGCCGCATCAAAAGCGGTCATCAGTTCCGGCGTAACTGTAAGACCCACCGCTGGCAAGAACCATTCCGGCAACAGGCGAGCCTCCTTCAGATACAGAGCTTCGTCATACTCCGGCAGTTTATGCCCTGAAACGCCCGTAGCAGCCTGTGACTCCCTATGCAAGGCAATCAGCACATTTATCGCCAAATCATATAACTCGGCTTCATTCTCTCCGGCGTTCAATAAACGGCTGAAAGTGCTGTCCCCGAAATCTTCCAACAGCAAAAAACCTTGTTCCGGGTCTTTTGCCAACATGCTGGGCGCACTGAACTGCATGTCCAGTAAACGCTGAGCAATGGCACAAAACGGGCGGATGTCTTCTTGTGGCGGTGGTGCATCCATCAGGACCATGGACTGTCCATTGTGCTGTACCCGATGATAACTGCGGAATGAGGCATCCGCTGCCAGCGGCGTGACCGTTGCTGTCTGAAACCCGCAATGTGCGACAAAATCCTGCCGCAGAACCGCCCGATCACTCACTCGCCAACTCCATTTTCTGTAAACGCTGTGCCCATGCAGAACCACGCGCCACCAACGTGATGCGACGGGCAGTTTCCGCAATCTCCGGGGCAAATTCAATCACCACGTCCAACCGCTGCTTCGGCAAATAGCCCCCCATACGCGCAGGCCATTCAATTAACGAGGTCGCCATGTGCAAAGCGTCCTCAAACCCCAATTCCCAGATTTCATCTGGGTCTTCGATCCGATACAAATCAAAGTGCCAGACCGGGGCGGCGGCATCCGGTTCGTAAATCTGAACCAAGGTGAAGGTTGGGCTGGGTACCTCTTCATCCGCAGAGGTCAACGCGCGAATCAAGCCACGGGATAAGGCCGATTTGCCCGCACCAAGTGTCCCCCACAACGCGAGGACGTCACCGCCACGCATGTACGGTGCAAGCCGAGCCGCCAAAGCCGCCGTTTCTGCTTCGCCATTCAGGCATAGAGTTATGGCGACATCCTGCGCCGTTACGGCATGCGGGCAGCTTGAAGCCGCAAAAATATGTGTGTTTTCCGTCATCATGCTTTCCTTGTAGCGTGCTGGGTTACCAAGAGCAATCAAACTCCCTGCTATGTCTTGCAATCTGGCGACTTTCATCGCAAAGTGCCCCACCTGAAAATTACGAACACGGGTCAGGCAACTGTCTGGTCAAAGGTACGAACGGAGATCCTTTGTATGGCTAACCCCCAACACACGACCGATGTGGTCATCATCGGTGCAGGCCCGATTGGTCTGTTTGCTGCTTTCGAATGTGGTATGGCGAAACTCAACTGCCATGTGATTGATGCCTTGGAAGCTGTCGGGGGACAGTGTTCCGCCCTGTACCCGGAAAAACCGATTTACGACGTTCCGGCGCACCCGGCTATCACCGGGCAAGGACTGATCGACAATTTGGTCAAACAGGCAGAACCGTTCAAACCCACCTATCATCTGAATCAGCGCGTGGATACGGTGGAACGGGATCAGGACACCGGACGTTTGCTTATCACCACGTCCTCCGGTGTAGCCATTGATACCGCAGCCATTATCATTGCCGCCGGGACCGGTGCCTTTGGCCCGAACCGCCCGCCGCTTAAAGGCTTGGCTGACTATGAAGGCACCAGCGTCTTTTACATGGTGACCCGCCGTGAAGACATGCGTGATAAGAATGTGGTCATCGCCGGGGGCGGAGACTCTGCCGTGGATTGGGCCTTATCCCTGTCAGAAGTTGCCAAGAAAGTCACTGTGGTTCACCGCCGCCCCAAATTCCGTGCTGCCCCAGACAGCGAAGCGAAGCTGCACGAACTGGCAGACAAAGGGATCATTGACCTTGCCGTGCCATATCAGTTGAAGGCCATTGACGGCAATAACGGGCAATTGACGACAGTGACCGTGGCGGATCTTGACGGCAATACCAAGGATATTGACGCCGATATCCTGCTGCCATTCTTTGGCCTTGCTGCCAACCTTGGCCCGATCAAAACTTGGGGTCTGGAGATGGAAGGCCAAGGCATCAAGATCGAGCAAGCCAACTGTTGCACATCTGAACCGGGCATATTCGCCATCGGCGATATCGCCGTTTATCCGGGCAAGCTGAAGCTGATCCTGTGCGGATTTGCCGAAGCCGCCATTGCCGCCCACGGCGCACGTGGTGTGGCGCGCCCGGACGAAGTGGTGCACTTTGAACACTCCACCACCGCAGGCGTTCCTAAAACCTAAGCAATCCCCAGACACAAAAACAGCGCGCCTTACACACAGGGCGCGCTGTTTTTTATATCTATGGCAGTTCCGATTACCAGACAAACGCCGGGATTGCCGCCTTCGCCGTAACCTTATATTCCTGAGCCAACGCAGTCACTGCTTCGGAAGACGGGGCTTGCCCCGGTGCGACACCAAATGCACGCGCATGAATCCCACGGGCACACAGAATCCCATCAATACCGGACGCCGCACATCCCCGCATATCCGTCGCAAAGGAATCCCCGACACCAACCACGCGGCGACGGTCCGTAATCCCCAAACGTGCCAAGGCAAGATCATAGACTGCCGGGTCCGGCTTCCCGACTTCGTGAACACGCCCGCCCAAAGCCGTATATAGATCCGCAATATTCCCAGCACAAACCACGTTCTTTCCTTGACGAATCACAGCCCGATCCGGGTTGGCACACACGGCGAAGGGCATGGTCTTGGCAACGTCGGCAACAATCGGCTCATATTTTTCCAGTGGATCATCCAGAGATTCCGGACCACTCAGCAAAACGAAATCCGCATCCGCCGGAGTATCAACCATCACATAGGGCAAACCATCAAGGACGTCTCTGGCTGTATCTGAACCAAGGTAAAACACCTTTTGCCCCAATGCGGCAAACACCGGATGCGCCCGATCCCGCAACATGTAATGGACCGCATCCCCAGATGTCAGAATTTCGTCATAGCAGTGTGGTGGCAGGCCCATATCCGCCATCAAATCGATCAATGTCATGGACCGCCGTGGAGCATTGGACAGCAAAACAATTCGTTTGCCGCGTTTTTTCAATTCCTCCAGACAGGAACGAGCTCCGTCATACGCCTGCACCCCGTCATGCAACACGCCCCACAAGTCCAAGACAAAGGCATCATACCCATCGGCAAAGTCCGCAACACCGGACAGCACCGGGATAGAAGCTGATAACATGTCTTACTCCGAATCTTTATGATCGGCACCGACAGCATCGGCAACCGAGGTAAACCCATCTGCTTTCAAGCACGCTGCCAGTTCATTGGCAACCCGAGCACCAAGCGCCGGACCTTCGTACACCATGGCGGAATACAACTGCACCAAGGATGCTCCTGCACGGATTTTCAGATAGGCGTCCTTACCAGTTTCAATGCCACCAACACCGACCAACGGGATTTTCCCTTTGGTTAATTTGTACATGTCGGACAGGACACGGGTCGACGCGTCGAACAATGGTTTGCCGGACATGCCGCCCTGTTCGTTTTTCTGCCAGTTAATAAGACCCTCGCGAGACCACGTAGTGTTGGTCACGATCAGGGCATCTACTCCGGTTTCACCGTCGGCAACATCAAGCCCTTCGCCCATAATCACATCCGCGATGTCACGCAGGTCTTCAGGTTCCAAATCCGGCGCAATTTTCAGCATCAGCGGCGGACGGCGTTGACCGTCTTCTTCCAACTGCTTCAACACATTGCGCACCCCACCGATAATTTCAATCAATGGCTCTTTGGATTGCAACGAGCGCAAACCGGGCGTATTCGGCGAAGACACGTTAATCGCCAAATAATCCGCATATTGCGCCAACCGCCGTGCGCACAGCACATAATCATCCACGGCATTTTCCGTGTCTTTGTTCTTGCCAAGATTGACACCGACCACGCCTTTGCCTTTGCGCGCGGCAAGGCGTTCGGCCATGGCCTCCATCCCCGCATTGTTAAAGCCCATGCGATTGATTACGGCACGATCTTCGACCAGACGGAACAGGCGCGGTTTGGGATTGCCCGGTTGAGCCTTTGGCGTCACGGTTCCAACTTCGACATATCCGAAGCCCTGACCATGCATGGCATCCGCGGCATCAGCATTCTTATCGAATCCGGCAGCAAGCCCGACCGGATTGGGGAAGTCGATCCCAAACAGCGATGTTTTCAGCACCGGGTCATTGACCTTGGGCTGGGGCGGGATCAGCCCCATTTTCAATGCCTTAATCGCCAGAGTATGCCCGAATTCCGGGGTCATCATCATCACCAACGGGCGAACAAGCGGATACAGGTCCATGCCTTGGTCCTCATTCTTGAATTGATTAACATCTTGACACGTCCCTGCGGACATACGCGCGGAAACCTATCCTGTTTCCTTGGTCGGGACAAGCCATCCCCGTTGCAAATATGCATCGCAGATTGCAAACCATCCCCCAAATTATGCAAATGTATAATGCGGCCTCACACGTAATTACCCCATGTTTATCCCTCAACTCACTATAGAATCTTTTTAAATTAAAGACTTCTTATGAACGCATTGGTTTTGGCACGCGCGTTGCTTTGCTATCTGGGACGAAAGAATAACAAACCAGAGAAGGAGCAAACACATGGTCGCCATAAATGCCCCGCCCGGACACTCTCATGCATTTCACTTTTCCTTGGCCTTAATTGAAGCCATGGGGAACTCAGGAATGACAATTGTCAGCCTGCAACCAACGCCGGAAATGGTTCAAGCCGGAGCCAAAGCCGGAAAAGTTGATGCGGCAACAGCAACCCGAATTTACTCCGCTATGGTTGGCCTCGAATAGGCAAGACCAGCAGGTAAAAACAACAAGCCATAAATTGGCGTGCTATCCGCACATACCAGCCCCTATGCCGCTGCATCAGTCAGCGGCATTTTTTATGCTGACAGGCGTGGACATTGGTGTTCAGGCGGGGCTATGCTGCTGGTCTTCATACAAGACTATTTATTCAAAGGGCGCAACACGATGGATACGTTAACATATGCGCGTGGGACATGGTTCCCCGGCAACCCTCCTTTAATAGCTCCACATGCTCATTCCATGTGGCTTGGTTCCGCCGTCTTTGACGGTGCCCGTGCGATTAATGGCTGCGCCCCGGATCTCCTTCTACACTGTGAACGCGTTGTTCGTTCGGCCCGCGTCCTTGGCCACGAACCGACTCTTACCGGTGCAGAAATTGCAGAACTGGCTTGGGAAGGCATTCGCCGCTTTCCCAAAGGTACACCGCTGTATATCTGCCCGATGTTCCATGCGGATGGCGGTTTTATTCTGCCAGACCCGGCCAGCACTCAATTCACACTGACATTATCGGTTTCACCACTTCGTGAACCCACTGGTTTCAGTGCCTGTATCAGCAGTTTCCGCCGTCCAGCCAAGGATCAGGCGCCGACCGAGGCCAAAGCAGCCTGCCTTTATCCCAACGTTGCCCGTGCCTATAAAGAGGCTCTGGACAAGGGGTACGACATGGGTGTCAGCCTTGACCCTGACCGCAACGTGGCGGAGTTCTCCTTTACCAATCTGTTTGTTGCCAAGGGCGGCACTGTCCTGACTCCCGCGATCAACGGCACGTTCCTGAACGGAATTACCCGTCAGCGTGTCATTCAGTTGTTGCGGGATAGTGGCATTCCGGTTGAGGAAACCACACTGACCGTCAGCGATTTGAAAGCCGCCGATGAAGTCTTTGCCTCTGGCAACTACCAAAAAGTCGGCTGGTGTGCTCAGGTGGATGATGTCAAATTCAAACGCGGACCGATGTTTGAACGCGCGCACAAATTGTACTGGGATTTTGCCGCATCCGCATGTTGCTGGTAAGATTCGGGATGACATAACCAATAAAAAAGCAGCGCAAAATGCGCTGCTTTTTTATTGGTCGGTTCTCGCAAAACCTAGCCTAAATTTTCCCCGGCAATCGCCTTATCCAGCAAAGCCAAGCTTTCTTTCAGGCCATACAGGGCAAAGAATGAACCCATGCGCGGCCCCGTATCCTGCCCCAACAGGATTTGATACTGCGCCTTAAACCAAGACTTCAGATCCGGGAAGCATTCGTGATTTTTGCCAACGGCAAAGACGATGGATTGCAGATCCCCTGCCTCGGCAGTTTCCGGCTGTTTTGCCAGTTCATCCCGCAGCTCTTTTAAAGCTTCGATTTCTGCGGCTTCTGCCTTACGGAAGGTTTTATTCGGCTTCACAAAATCATTGTAATAGGCAATGGCGAAACGCACCAAACGGTCCAACAACGGTGTCGCCTCTGGGCTGGTTCCCGGCGCATAGTTGCTGAGATATTGCCAAATAATAGCCGGATCATCCGTGTGTGCCACGCTGACCAAATTCAGCAGCATAGAGAAGTTCACACCTTTTTCCGGGGACGGGACATCGCCGTTATGGATATGCCAAGCCGGGTTACTGGCCTGATCTTTCGGCTCCTGACGCGGATAGGCCTCAATGAAGCTTTGATATTCGTCCACGGCCCGCGGAATCACGTCAAAATACAGACGCTTGGCGGTTTTCGGCTTCTGATACATGAACAGAGCCAAACTTTCCGATGGTGCGTATTTCAGCCAATCTTCGACCGCCAAACCATTGCCTTTGGATTTGGAGATTTTTTCCCCTTTATCATCAAGAAACAATTCATAGGTCAGGTTGACCGGCGGTGTACCGCCCAGAATGCGACAGATTTTCCCACCCAAATTGACAGAATCGGTCAAATCCTTGCCGGACATTTCGTAATCCACGTCCAAGGCAGCCCAACGCATGGCCCAATCTGCTTTCCACTGCAATTTACAGTGACCGCCAGTGACGGGGGTTTCCACTTTTTTACCGTCTTCACGTTGATAGACGATCGTCCCAGCATCGGCGTCAATTTCGATGACCGGAACCTGCAAGACAATCCCGGTTTCCGGGCAAATCGGCAAAAACGGGCTATAGGTCGCACGACGCTCTTCACCAAGGGTCGGCAACACCACATTCTTGACCTTGTCATAATTGGCCAAGACCTGCATCAGTGCTGCATCAAACCGACCAGAGGTATACCAATCCGTCGAGCTTTGGAAATCGTAGTCAAAGCCAAAAGAATCCAGAAACGCCTGCAAACGGGCATTGTTATGATGACCGAAACTTTCATGTGTCCCGAACGGATCCGGGATTTGCGTCAATGGTTTACCAAGGTGCTGGGCGACCATTTCCTTATTCGGAATATTGTCCGGCACCTTACGCAGGCCATCCATATCATCGGAAAATGCAAACAGTTTGGTCGGCACATGCGGAGCCAAAACCTGCAACGCCTGACGCACCATGGTGGTTCGCACCACTTCACCAAACGTACCAATGTGCGGCAATCCAGACGGGCCATAGCCAGTTTCAAACAGGACATAGCCCTTTTCACCGCCTTCCTTACCCTTGCCACGCTTTTCCAGACGCTTTTGCAACAAAGTGCGTGCTTCTTGGAAGGGCCAAGCGTTGGATGCCATTGCGGCTTCGGCGAAATCGGACATTTCCGTGTTCTTTCCTTAAGTCTGTTACAGTCGCAAAGAATGCCCCGCTACCCATCAGGCGCAGGGCCAAAATTCAAGTGAACTCGCAACCTATCCAGATTTTTCGAACACGTCACCTGTCTTATGCATCTGTAAAGGTGGTTTTGATACTTTTTTCTGGAACAATGCCAGAACAAGCCACTTGCAGCCGCCGTCGGTTCACGGCATCATCGCCAACCATGAGCACAGCCATCCAACTTCCGCGCGTTCCATCTCTTGCCGTCACCTTACAGGGCTGTGCATGGATTGATACCGACGGTGAATTTCATACCCCCACCCCCGCCGAAGCCGCACAACTGTGGGCGAATGAACCTCCGATTCTATGTCACCGGGTCTGGGCAGCACAGCGTTTGCGCTGTGAACAGCATGCAGCTTTTGACCTGTTGGAACTGTTTGCATTTGTCCATCCTGCTGTCTTTTGTGTTCCAACCATTCCCGGTCTGTGCGCGGCGCTGGAATTGCCGAAACCGGACGAAGATGCGGATTCCCTTGCCATCGCCCTCATGGATATTACTCGCATCCTTTTGGGGACTTTGGCTCGCCTCGACGGTCAGGAGCAAAAACGCGCTCGAGACATTGCCCTGCCCATGGCGCGGGGCGGTTGGCTGTGGGGGGCCAGCGTTATGGCAGCCCTTGGCGCGGAAATTACTCCGACGGATACCCCGGCAGCAGACCTGCGCGGACTTAAGGTCTGGGAACGACTGAAAGAATGGGAAGATAGCGCGCCACCACCCCCCGCCGATAACCTGCCGGTTTCCGATAAGGAAGCCAGAGCCCGCTTAACCGAGTTGCTCGGCAGCGGTGCTGAACGCCGCCCCTCTCAGGCGGATTTCTCTGCCGGACTCACCCACGGCTTTGCCCCACGGGAAACCGCAGATGCACCCAATGCGGTTCTGGCGGAGGCCGGAACCGGCGTCGGCAAGACCCTTGGTTATATTGCACCCGCCAGTGTCTGGGCTGAGAAAAACGGCGGCCCGGTTTGGATCAGTACCTATACCCGCAACCTGCAACGACAACTCGATGGTGAATTGGACAAGCTTTACCCCGACCCCCGTGATAAGGCTCGCCATGTGGTGATTCGCAAAGGCCGGGAAAATATGGTCTGCCTGCTGAATCTTGAAGACCTGCTGGATCGGGCCGTGCGTGAGCCGCGCGCCATGACCGCCCTTGGTTTAATGTGCCGCTGGGTAGAAAAAACCCGTGATGGAGCCATGATCGGCGGGGATTTCCCCGGTTGGCTGGTGCATTTACTCGGGCGACCACATTCCATCGGCCTGACCGACCAACGGGGCGAATGCCTGCACGCCGGGTGCGCCCACTATGGTCGTTGCTTTATTGAAAAATCCGTCCGCCGCGCCCGTCATGCTCGTATCGTTGTTGCCAATCATGCCTTGGTTTTGGTGCAGGCGGCCCTCGGAGGGTTGGATGACAGCTATGTACCCACACGTTACGTCTTTGATGAAGGCCATCACCTATTTGACGCCGCCGATAGCGCCTTTAGCGCGCATCTGACCGGACGCGAAAGTCATGAACTGCGGCGTTGGATTCTTGGTGGTGAGTCCGGCATGCGTGGTGGCATAAAATCCCGCGCACGTGGTTTGAAACGCCGAGCTGAGGAAGTGGTCGCCGGACATACCGAGGCAGAACATGCCCTTGATGCTCTTACTCGGGCCGCACGGGTCTTGCCTGCCTTGGGCTGGGAACGCCGATTGGGTGGTCAAACCCCATCCGGGCCAGTGGAAAAATTCCTGATGCAGGTTCAGCATCAGGTGCTGGCGCGCGTTGATGATCCCAATTCTCATTACTCGCTGGAATGCAATCCTCTTCCCTTATCCGCGGTTTTCGAAGAGATTTTGCCGGACCTTGACCGAGCATTCGAAGACCTGTCCGGCCCGGCCCGTGGCCTTGCCAGCATTTTGCGGCATCGCCTGTCCGAAGAAACCGACACATTGGAAGCCAGCTTACGTACCCGTATGGAAGCCATGGCCCGAACCCTTGACCAACGGGTTCTGCAAACGGTTGCGGCGTGGCGCGCCATGCTGAAGGATTTGGAAACCGGGACGCCGGACGATTATACGGACTGGTTCGGCATCGAGCGCGTCGATGGACGCAATGTGGATCTTGGCTATTATCGGCATTGGATTGACCCAACCAAACCACTGGCGGAGTGCCTTGCCGAAACAGCCCATGGGGTTGTGGTCACGTCCGCCACCTTGCGAGATGCCGGACATAACGAAGACCAAAGCAACAATGATTCGGCGTGGGATGCGGCGGCACTGGTTGGCGGCACCAAACACTTTGCCAAGCCTGCCGTGCGTACGGCGGTTCCGTCTCCATTCGATTATGCCAATCAAACCCGTGTATTTCTGGTCCATGATCTGAACCGTGCCGCCAATGACCAGTTGGCAGCCGCACTGCAAAGCCTGTTTTTAGCATCTGGCGGCGGGGCTTTGGGGTTGTTTACAGCCATTCAACGCCTGCGCGATACCCATGCCCGTTTACGCCAGCCCTTGGCTGACGCTGGGTTGGAACTTTTGGCACAACATGTGGACGGACTGGACACCAGCACGCTGATCGACATGTTCCGGGCAGAGGAAAATTCTTGTCTGTTGGGAACAGATGCCGTGCGCGACGGCATTGATGTTCCCGGCCAATCTTTGCGCCTGATCGCGTTTGACCGCGTGCCTTGGCCGCGCCCCGGCATGCTCTATAAATTCAGGCGCGACGCATTTGGCGGCAGTGCCTACACCGACCGTCTAACCCGCATGAAAATTCGACAAGCTTTTGGTCGCCTTATCCGGCGAACGGATGACCGTGGTGTATTCGTCATGCTGTCGCCTTTGCCTTCACGTTTGCTCAACGCCTTTCCTGACGGAGTCGTCGCTGAACGCATCGGCATTGCGGAAGCAATCCAACGCACTCGTGAGTTTTTCCGCAAAGATTAACCGCACAATTTACCGATTGTTAAAAGCCCGCAAGCTACAGTGATCATCTGAGATTCACTTAGGCAATCGGGTTTGTTATGCATATTTCTCCTCACCATGCTCACATCGGGGATGCATCCCAACGCTTCTTAAAGCGTCTGGTCATGGCGGTTACGCAAAAACACATGCTGGATGATCCGCGCGATGCCGTAGTTTGTCGCCGCTGGGTCGAAATTGTCGACGGTATTCCCGATGGCAAACTGTTCGAATTGATTCCGGCAACCTTAAGAACCTTATTCCGTGATCCGGAAACCCGTGACTACCTTGAAATTTGTGGCCTAAGCCTACGGGATCCCATGCGGATACAGGCTATTGCGCCCTATGTTATCAGTTTCCGTCGTTTCATGGCTGCCCGTTCACAGCCCGCAGATGCAGGCACACATAAAGTAATCAATGAATTACGTGCTGAACTGCGCAACTTGAAAAAGCAATTCGATAAGGTCTTTGATCAGGCCGCAGAAATCGAAGCCGAACGCGAACGTCTTCAAAAGGAAAATCAGGAACTGCAACAGCAAGTTCTGTCCTTGCGTATCGAGCGGGACGAGGCCCAGCGCCGCGTATCCGATGGACGGTCTAAAGCTTTCCGCTTCCTTCGCTTGTACCTGTTCATGTTAAAGGAAGAATTGCAGCGTAAATCCCACGACGCGATCCGCTTGGCAACTGTCGAGATTGCCATTGAAACCAATATCGCAACACTGGAAGCTTTGGGCTGGCGAGATCAGGCCATGAGCAGTGCACGCGAAATCTTGGGTGATCATACCTATTCCACTTACTTTGATGACGGGCTTGATGCAGAGTTCCGTCGCACCCCCCTGACCACTGTTCCTGACGCCGAACCGAACCTATCGACAGAAACGTCGATCAAGACGGCTCCGTACTTGCCCATTGGCGAATTCCGCAAAGTCACGGACCCGTTACAGGACCTTGCCCGTTCTTCTGCATCTGGTCACGTCATGTAATCTATACCCAAGCACCTTATCTCTGAAATACGGCCCGATAGCGGGCCGTTTTTTTATGCGGAATGCCATGGGTTCGAAGACACGAAAAAGGGCGGTCACAAGGACCGCCCAAATTCAAAATATTGCTTACGATCGGGCCTTAGCCTTTACGAATGCCACCCAAGGTACCCACAGAGGACGGAGCTTTAGCAGAGTGGGAGGAGAAGATCGCGGAACGACCTTGGCCAACCCAAACCGGAGAGCTCATACCCGGTGCGTTAACGGTAACATTGCGAATCGGACCGTCGACCATTTGTGCCGCAGCAGCAATGATCACAGCCAGCGGAATGCTGTTTGCAGCCGCCGCTGGTGCAGCTGCAGGTGCAGCTGCCGGTGCCGGAGCGGCGGCTTTAGGCTTTCCCGGCGCAGCTTTCGCTTTAATGAAGTAGGAACCAACAATCGCGGTGATAAACCAGATCATGATAAGGGCAGTCATAACGGTGCCCATACCGACCAAAGCGTTAAGCCACGGTGCCAGTTTCTCCCCAGCGTCAGCTACCTGAGCAACATCAGTGATAGATGCTGCAGTGCTCAGGATTTCGATATCAAGTGCCATTAGAGGAACTCCATCGAGGTTAATTACGTCTATAAGGTCACATAAGGACTAAATAGACAGTTTCATGTGGAGGTCCGGGACAGGACACCTGCCCCGAAACTGTCAATTAGTGGGCAACGCCAGTGCCAGCCAAGGTTGCGATGAAGTAACCAGCCACAACAGCGGTACCAATCACACCTGCAACGTTCGGGCCCATTGCATGCATCAGCAAGAAGTTTTGCTTGTCATGTTGCGCACCGACAACCTGAGACACACGAGCAGCCATCGGCACAGCAGACACACCAGCAGAACCAATCAACGGGTTGATCGGGTTGTTACGGTTGATGGTAGCGTTCATGAGTTTCGCCATGATCACACCGCAACCGGTAGCAACACAGAATGCCACGATGCCCATCACCAAGATTTTCAAGGTGTCGAGACGCAGGAACTGATCACCGGTCATGGTTGCACCAACAGAGGTACCCAAGAAGATGGTGGTCATGTTGATGATTTCGTTCTGACAAGCTTTGGTCAGACGCTCACACACTTGGGATTCACGGATGAAGTTACCCAGGAAGAGCATACCGATCAGCGGAGCAGACGGCGGCACCAGCATGATGGTCATACCACAGGACATAGCAGCGAAGATCAGCTTCTCAGAGCGGCCAACCATACGCAGGGATTTCATGCGGATGACTTTTTCTTTCTGCGTGGTCAGTGCGTTCATGATCGGCGGTTGGATCATCGGCACCAAAGCCATGTAGGAGTATGCAGCCACAGCAACAGCACCGATCAAGTGCGGAGCCAGCTTACCAGCCAACAGAATGGTGGTCGGGCCGTCAGCACCACCGATAATACCAATGGTAGCTGCTTCGCCTTCGGTGAAGCCCATTGCGTAGTAAGCGGTGAAGTAGGTTGCAGCCACACCGAACTGAGCAGCAGCACCGAGCAACAGGGTACGCGGGTTTGCGATCAGCGGACCAAAGTCCGTCAATGCGCCAACGCCCATGAAGATGATCGGCGGGAACAGTTCAAGGTGAACACCTTGAGAAATGTAGTAGTACAGACCACCCGGATGATCACCAACCGGGGCGTTCCACATGTTTTCACAAGGCAAGTTGGCGAGAAGTGCGCCAAATGCGATCGGGACCAGCAACAGCGGTTCAAATTCCTTGACGACAGCAAGGTAGAACATCACTGCGCAAACAGCCCACATAATAACCATTTGCAGGGAGATATCATCAAACCCTGTCAGATTGGTAAAGAGTGTTGCGAAATCCATCGTTAATACGACCTTTTATTTGGTTACGCTGCATGCGGCTTAACGCCGCATTGTGTTTTAGATGCAGTTAACCGGGTATTAGCCCAGGGTGCAGAGCACTTGGCCTTCGTCGACGGTTTGGCCAGCAGCCACGTCCAGAGTTTTGACGGTACCTGCGCACGGAGCGGTGATCGGGGTTTCCATTTTCATGGCTTCCAGGATCATCAGAGTGTCGCCTTCGTTCACAGCTGCGCCAACGGAGGTCATCACTTTGAACACGGAACCGGACAGCGGACAGGTCACAGCAGCACCATCAACCGGTGCAGCCGGAGCAGCAGCCGGAGCCGGAGCCGGAGCAGCAGCCGGAGCCGGAGCAGCGGCCGGAGCCGGAGCAGCAACCGGAGCAGCAGCAACCGGAGCCGGAGCAGCGGCAGCAGCAGCGCCAACTACTTCAACGTCGACGTCGTAGGTTTTACCTTCAACGGTGATTTTAAGCTTGGTCATTTCCCAATATCCCTATCTTTATCGGCCACCTTGGCCGGTAACGCAGCCGGTTACCCAACCGAAACTACGCAGAAAAGTTTCACACACTGACACTCAGCGCGTAACGGAAACGTGCAGAGCGTTCAAGCCACGCTCTGCGATAAATATCCAAAAGAGCACTCCATCGCAATAGGTAAGACCTTACCGGACTGCGGGGAGGATGCTCTGATCTTCGAACCTGTGCGAAGCGGCTGGAATAATATGACCAGCCGCCCGCAAAGTTCGAGGACCCAGTCCTTACAACGGAATGTTGCCGTGTTTTTTCGGCGGACGAGTTTCGCGTTTGGACAGGACGGTCCGCAGAGCCAGAGCAATCGCCGCACGAGAGCGGGACGGTTCGATCACGTCGGTGATTTGAACCTTGCCTGCTGCTTGGTACGGGTTTTGGAACTCTTTGGAGTATTCTGCAACGCGTTCTGCACGCATAGCTGCCGGATCTTTGGCATTTTTGATTTCTTTGCCGAACAGAACGTTCACAGCACCGTCAGCACCCATCACTGCGATCTCTGCAGTCGGCCATGCCAGAACCATGTCAGCACCCAAGGAACCCGGGCACATAGCAAGGTAAGCACCACCGTAAGATTTACGCATAACGAGGGTGATTTTCGGAACGGTGGATGCGGAGTATGCAAACAGCATTTTCGCACCGTGACGGATGATGCCGCCGCGTTCTTGTTGGACGCCCGGCAAGAATCCGGGGGTGTCAACGAGGGTCAACAGCGGAATGTTGAATGCGTTACAGAAGCGGATGAAGCGTGCAGCTTTATCGGATGCGTCGATATCGATACAACCAGCTTTGAATGCCGGTTGGTTAGCAATGATACCAACAACAACGCCACCAACGCGAGCCCAACCAACGATCATGTTTTTCGCGAAGTCTTTGTGAACTTCGAGGAAATCACCACCATCGACCAAGCGTTCAATCACCGGACGAACGTCCAGCGGCTGTTTGTTGGTTTCCGGAACCAGTTTGTTCATTTCCGGATCATCAGCCAAGACCAGTTCGTCGGTCAGGTGATGCGGCGGTTCTTCCATGCTGTTGGACGGCAGGAAGGACAGGATTTTCTGGGTCAGGGCCATTGCATCGCGGTCGTCTTCTGCGATGAAGTGGACGTTACCGGAAACGCCTGCGTTGGCTTGTGCAGAACCGATTTCAGCCATAGTACAGACTTGGCCGGTCACAGCTTTAATCACGTCCGGACCACAGATGAACATGTTCGCAGTGTTGCGGGTCATGATCAACCAGTCCATCAGAGCCGGAGAGTAAGCAGCGCCACCAGCACACGGGCCAGCAATAACAGCGATCTGCGGAACCACACCGGAAGCCAAGGTGTTGCGATAGAACACTTCACCATAGCCGTTCAGGGAGTCAGTTGCTTCCTGAATACGTGCGCCACCGGAGTCGTTGATACCAACGATCGGCATACCGGATTTCACAGCGAATTCTTGCAGGTTTGCAATTTTGCGTGCGTGCATAGAACCCAAAGAACCACCAGAAGCGGTGAAGTCCTGAGAGTAAGCAGCAACCGGCTTACCATTCACATAACCCACACCGGTGATAACACCATCGCACGGGATTTCTTTGTCATCCATGCCAAAGCCGCGGGTTGCGTGACGCACCAGCAGACCGAATTCCTGGAAGGTTTCCGGCATGAACAGCAGGTCCAACCGCTCACGTGCGGTCAGCTGACCTTTTTGGTGGCGTTTTTCGGCCTTTTCGGGGCCGCCGCCTGCGAGCGCTTTTTCGCGGCGCTCTTTCAGTTCATCGAGGAGTTCTTTTGCAATCGCCATTGGGATACAATTTTCCGATTATTTCAAGGCCAGACCCGGCATTGGTATAGTTCTTCTTTGCCGACACTCGCCTCGAGTGACACCAAGGTTTCACGCACCGTCTTTTCACGTCCTCCCCAAACGAATGGGTTCCGGGCGCACTGTTTTCGCCACAAGGACGAGAATCGGCGACCTACCGGGTGGGCAGATCGAACCGTCTGCGGCACGGCGCATTCCGCAAAACGGTTGTAATCCGAAATACCACGGCTGTGGAAAGATTTCTCTGTTCCCCAACCTACAACTTTGCGCAACAAAGCTACAGCCCGCGCAAAACTAATCAAGGATTTTATGCTGGTGGAGCCACCAAAAAAACGTGAAGACAGAGGATTCAAGGGATAAACGCAGGATGCACTGCCAACATCGCCCCCCGGCAATGCAGCAGCGCGGCAGTCGCTCGACCCCCCCGGTCGGATTGCTGCCATGTGATTACAGCCGCATTCATGCGACTTATCAGCATATCCTGCATTCTCAGGCATGAGTATGCCAGCCCCCAAAAGTGTTCCCCTTTGACCCTACCCATGCGGATAAGGCTTCGCATAACTTTCGAGGCAGGCATCTACCATGAAAGACCACACTTCGCAATTTTTACCGTGTATTTTGGTCAGCATCGCTGCCTTAGTTTCCTGATGATCACAACTGACTACCCCATATGTTCCCTTTAAATACAACAGACTAGCCATATTCCGTTCAGTTGTTCAAAAAACGGCACTTGCCCCTGTTTTTTCAAAAAATCATCATAGAATCTACGCATTTCACTCTGTGAAGCCCGCACTTATGGGCGGGATTCGGACAGCAATCTTCCCACCCGATTTTTCTAGATCCGGGCGTTTTTTTCTAATCCTCATGGTTTAACACCCGTTTTCCGCATGTTCCGGCTTGCACCGAAGGCCGTGATCGCATACCCCTTATTCCCTTGTGACTGTACGAAATTGAGACGAAACACCCAATCATGCGGATTTTGCGCCATACACGTGATGTTACCGACGCCTGTAAAGGTGGCGTGGTTGCCATTGGCAACTTTGACGGTGTGCATCGCGGTCATCAGGTTGTTTTAACGACGGCCAGAGACATTGCGCACGCAGAAGCACGCCCGTTCGGTGTTCTGACTTTTGAACCACATCCCAGAACGATTTTTCAGCCAAACCTTGCGCCCTTTCGCCTTACGCCCTTTCGGGTTAAGGCCCAACTGGTTGCGGACCTTGGTGCTGACTTTCTGTTCGTACAAGCATTCGATGTTGCCTATGCCCAAACCTCAGCCGAAGACTTCGTTACGAGTACCTTACATCAGGCTTTGAATGTCCATCATGTCATCATTGGGCATGATTATGCTTTTGGTAAAGGCCGCTCTGGCAACCCGGCCTCCTTGAGGCGCATGGGCGAATCGTTGGGATTTGCCGTCACAGAGATCCCCGCCGTTACCGGCGAATCTGGAACATTGCTCTCCTCCACCGCTGTCCGTAACGCGATTCGCGACGGACGCTGTGAGGATGCAGCCGCAATATTGGGGCGGCCCTGGTTTATTGAAGGCCGGGTCGAATATGGCGATGCGAGAGGCCGAACTATCGGCTTTCCCACCGCCAACATCCATATTGCAGACGCCCTGAAACCCCGTGCCGGAGTCTACGCCGTCCGCGTGGATGTCGAGGGTCTGGGACGGTTTACGGGTGTCGCCAATTACGGCAACCGACCGACATTTGACGGAGTTGGCACCCTTCTGGAAGTCCATCTGTTCGACGTTAATGAAAATCTTTATGATCGCCACGTGCGCGTGACCTTTGAGACTTTCCTGCGCGACGAACAAAAATTCGACGGCATAGACGCGTTGAAAAACCAGATCAACGAAGATGCCTCAACCGCACGCCGCTATTTCGACACTGCGGCTTTAGATAAGAGCATATGAACCAAATGAGCGTGGAGACGAAACAGACTGTGTTCCTGCCCAAAACCTCCTTCGGTATGAAGGCGGGGCTGCCGAAACTGGAACCCAAGCTTCTGGAACACTGGAAAACCATCGACCTTGAAAGCCGACTGCGCAAAGCCGGTAAAGGTCGTGACCCCTTTGTCCTGCATGACGGACCGCCCTATGCCAACGGGCACCTGCATATTGGTCACGCGCTGAACAAGATTTTGAAGGACGTGATTGTCCGTTCGCAACAAATGATGGGCAAAGACGCCCACTATGTTCCGGGCTGGGACTGCCACGGTCTGCCGATCGAATGGAAAATCGAGGAAAAATACCGCGCCGCTGGAAAAGATAAAGACAGCGTGCCCGCGGTTGAGTTCCGCGAAGAATGTCGTCAATTTGCGGCAAAATGGATCGAAGTCCAAAGCGCAGAATTCCAACGCCTTGGCGTCTGCGGCAATTGGGACAACCCTTACACTACCATGGCCTTCGCAGCGGAAGCCCGAATCGTTGATGAGCTTGGCAAATTCTTGCTGAATGGCGGCCTGTATAAAGGCTCCAAGCCGGTCATGTGGTCCGTTGTCGAAAAAACTGCCTTGGCTGAAGCTGAAGTCGAATACCACGACCACACATCGACAACGATCTGGATTCGCTTCCCCGTAGCAAAAGCAACCACCACCGCCATTGCAGACGCCTCCATCGTCATCTGGACCACCACACCGTGGACCATGCCAAGCAACCGCGCCGTGGCCTTTGGCGCGGACTTTGACTACTGCGTGGTCGAAGTCAAAGACGTTGACGGTATGAGCCTTGCCGTTCCGGGTGAAAAAATCATTCTGGTTAAGGAAGCTGTCGAAGCAGTCTGTGCCGAAGCCAAGATCACATCCTATGAGATCGTGGATACGTTCAAAGGCGCAGACCTGAGCGGGTCCATCCTGAAGCACCCGTTGCATGAAGGTGGGTATGACTTTGATGTGCCGCTTCTGGCCGGTGATTTTGTTACCACCGATCAGGGAACGGGCTTTGTTCACTGCGCACCCAGCCACGGTGAAGACGACTGGAAACTGGGCATGGCAAACGGCCTGCAAGTTCCGGACAATGTGGCTGATAACGGCGTCTACCGCGACCATGTCCCGATGTTTGCCGGACAGCATGTCTTTAAGGTCGCCCCGGAAATCCTGAAAGCCATGACCCAAGCCGGAGCCTTGCTTGCCCACGGGAAATTGGTTCACAGCTATCCGCACTCTTGGCGGTCCAAAGCACCGTTGATTTACCGGACAACGCCGCAATGGTTTATCTCCATGGAGAAAAACGACCTGCGCGCCAAAGCCCTGCAAGCCATTGAAGATACCACATGGCTTCCGGCCCAAGGCCGCAACCGGATTCGCTCCATGGTCGAAGGTCGCCCTGACTGGTGTGTCTCCCGTCAGCGCGCATGGGGTGTGCCGATCACGGTCTATGTGGACAAAAAATCCGGCGAACCGCTACGTGATGCCAAAGTTCTGGAACGTATTGTCGCCGCCGTCCGTGAAGAAGGTGCCGACGCTTGGTTTACACGTCCTGACGAAGACTTCCTCGGCAATGAATACAGCGCCGAAGACTTCACCAAAGTCACCGACATTCTGGACGTCTGGTTCGATTCGGGCAGCACCCACGCATTCGTGCTGGAAGACCGTGACGACCTGTCCTCCCCGGCTGATTTGTACCTTGAAGGGTCCGACCAACACCGTGGCTGGTTCCAATCATCCTTGTTGGAAAGCTGTGGCACACGTGGCGTTGCCCCGTATAAAGCAGTTCTAACCCATGGCTTTGTTCTGGATGAGCAAGCTCGGAAAATGTCCAAATCTTTGGGCAACGTGGTCTCCCCGCAAGATGTTACGGACCAAATGGGTGCCGACATTCTGCGCCTGTGGGTCCTGAGTTCCGACTACACCGAAGATCTGCGAATCGGTAAGGAAATTCTGACCCGCAATTCGGACATCTATCGCCGTCTGCGCAATACCCTGCGTTACCTTCTGGGCAACCTGAAGGACTTCAACGACGCGGAAAAACTCCCGGTCGCCGAAATGCCGGAACTGGAACGCTGGGTTCTGCACCGTTTGAGCGAACTGGATACAGAAGTCCGCACATGCTGCAACACCACGTTCACCTTCCATGAACTGTTCCAGCATATCCACCACTTCTGCGCCATTGACCTGTCCGCGTTCTACTTCGACATCCGCAAGGACGTGCTGTATTGCGATGCGACTGACAGTGTTCAACGCCGCGCCGTTCGTACGGTTCTGGATACGGTGTTCAATACGCTGGTGGCTTGGTTGGCTCCGTTCATTTGCTTCACCGCAGAGGAAGCATGGATGGCCCGCCACCCGGATTGCGAAGAAAGTGTCCATGAACAACTGTTCCCGGAAATCCCGGCTGATTGGCGCGATGAAGACCTTGCCGCCCGTTGGGAAAAAATCCGCATGGTCCGCCGTGTGGTAACCGGGGCACTGGAACTGGAACGTGCAGCCAAACGAATCGGTGCCAGCCTGCAAGCTTCACCCATTGTTCACCTGCCGGAAGAATTGGCAGCCCTGTGCGCAGAACAGGACATGGATGATATTTGCATCACCTCTGGCCTGACCCTAAATGTGGAACCGGCACCGGAAGACGCCTTCACCTTGGAAGATATCCCAGGGATTGCCGTGGTTCCCGCCTTGGCTGAAGGGCAGAAATGCGACCGTTGCTGGAAAATCCTGCCGGATGTGGGCGAGCATAAACACGAAGGTGTCTGTGGTCGTTGTTCCGAAGCCATGGACGTTTGGATTGCCAATAACGGCGAGGCAGCAGAATAAGCATGCGTTTGGCTCTCACATTAGCAGCCATCATCATTGGGCTGGACCAACTGAGCAAGTTCGCGATTCTGGAGTGGGTCATGTCCCCGCCCCGTGTTATCGAGATCTTGCCGGTTCTGAATATCGTCCTTGCCTTCAATCGCGGGGTCAGCTTTTCCATGCTGACCTCCGATGCCGCCTATAGCCAATACCTGTTGAGTTTACTGGCTTTGGCAGTTTGTGGCGGCTTGCTTATGTGGGTGCGCAGCGCAACGGATATATATACACGCATTGCCGCCGGTCTCATCATCGGTGGGGCTATCGGCAATGTGATTGACCGCTTACGGGTTGGCGCAGTGGTGGACTTCATCGACCTGCACTGGGGGGCTATGCACTGGCCCGCATTCAACGTCGCAGACAGTGCAATTTTCATCGGGGCTGCAATTCTTATTGTTGATGCCTTGTTCTTAAGGTCGCAATCAAGGTAAAGTGAGGCCACCATGACTAAGGTTGAGCACAAACATATGCGTTCTTACTCTCTCTTTTCCTCGATTCGTCGTTTCGGCTTAATTCTTGTTGCCGGGGCAACACTGACAGCCTGTGGCGACGTCAAGCAACAACTGGGCTTCACGCGTGAGGCCCCGGACGAGTTCACGGTTCTGTCCCGTGCTCCGCTGACGATCCCGCCGGACTTCGCCTTGCGCCCACCAAAACCGGGGGCCGTTCGCCCGCAAGAAGGCACGGAAAAAGATGCCGCTCGTGATGCCTTGTTGGGGAAATCCCGTCAGTCGGCGCGCGCCTATGCCAAGGCATTGGAAACAGACACCAGCCTAACTGCGGGTGAGAAAGAACTGCTGACCAAATCCGCCGCTTATGAAGCTGACCCGAACATCCGTGCGATTGTGGACCAGGAAACCACCACCCTTGCCATGGAAAAAGCCTCGTTCACCGATCATTTGGTGTTCTGGGAAGACCGTTCCTACAAAGGGACGGCAGTGGACGCAGCCAAAGAGCAAAAACGCCTACAAGAAAACATGGCCCTTGGCAAATCGCTGGCTGACGGCGAGCCACCAAAGATAGAGCGCCAGACCAAGGCCTTGTTTGAAGGCATCTTCTAACCTATATCAGCAAACGCCGCTTCATCCCGAGGCGGCGTTGGTTTTTGTGCCCATCAACCGGAGGCCATATAATGCGTCGTCTGTTGCTTGGTCGTGTTCTGCCTGTTTTCAGCGTTCTTTGCGGCCTGCTCTCCCCTTTATCTGCCGAAGCCAAAGTCTTTGACCCCGAGGTCTTTACTTTAAAAAATGGCATGACCGTGGTTGTGGTGGAAAATCACCGCGCGCCCATCGTCAAACATATGGTTTGGTATAAAGTCGGTGCCGCCGATGAACCCGCCGGGAAAAGCGGGCTGGCGCACCTGTTGGAACACATGATGTTCAAAGGCACCAATGATATTCCCGAAGGTGCCTTTTCCAAGATCATCGCCGAGCATGGTGGGCAAGACAATGCCATGACATCACGGGATTTCACGGCTTACTTCCAATCCATTGCCGTCAAACATCTGCCCATGGTCATGAAAATGGAAGCAGACCGCATGACCAACCTGCAATTCACGCAAGACCAGTTTGAAAGTGAACGGCAGGTGGTGCGGGAAGAACGGCTGCAACGGGTGGAAAATCAACCGGGGGCCATGCTGGCGGAACGTTTGAGCATGGGCATATGGATGAATCACCCCTATGCCCATCCGATTGGTGGTTTTGATTCAGAGATTCTGGGACTGACCAAGGACGACGCCCTTAAGTTCTATAAAACTTGGTACGCGCCAAATAGCGCGATTTTGCTGGTCGCCGGAGACGTCACACCAAAACAGGTGAAATCCCTTGCGGAGACCTATTACGGTGCCATTCCCCGTGCGGAAACCCCACCCCGCCACCGCCCGGAGCCGGAGGCACCGCCCGCAGATATTCAGGTTACATTTTCTGCACCAACAGTGCAGCAGCCCGCATGGTATCGCACCAACATCGTTCCCAGTTGTGCGACAACGGAACAACGGATCACCGCATCCTATGATGTATTGGCGGAAATTCTGGGCAGCGGCACCACCAGCCGCCTGTATAAGAAACTGGTCCTGACCGATAAAACCGTGTTGGGCGTATCCGCATCCTATAACGGGCTGCGCGCCGGACCGGGCGAGTTTACCATCTTTACCAGTCCCAAACCGGACACAGATGTGGCAACCCTTGCCGATACTATTGCCGCAGAGATAAAATCCATCGCCGACAACGGTATTTCACAAGACGATCTGAACCGGGTCACGAGCCGCATGCTCGCAGCACAGGTATTCGCCCGTGACGATGTGTTCGGTGCGCCGCAAATTCTGCCACAAGCCTTAAGCGTTGGCTGTTCCGTTGCGCAGATCGAATCCTTTGCCGATGATGTGGCAGCTTTAACCTCTGCCGATATTCAAACTGCTGCCCAATCCCTGCTGACACCACATGCTGTCGGTCACTTGATTTCCGAACCGACGGAGGCCTCCCAATGACACAAGCCCGTACGCGCACACTGGACCTGCGACCGGTTTGGCAAACCCTGTTGTTGGCAACCGCCATGTGCCTGATGGCATTCCATTCCGGCCTTGCGGCAACTCCGGTTGATCGTGTCACGTCCAAACGTGGCATTACCGCATGGTTGGTACAGGACCACACCAACCCGATGATTTCGGTTTCCCTTGTCTTTCGCAACGGAGCCTCCGCCGACCCGGCTGATAAGACCGGACTGAGCACCTTTGTGTCCGGCATGCTGGATGAGGGCGCAGGCCCATACGATTCGCAAGCCTTCCAGGCCCGTTTGGATGACCACAACATTCAGATGAGCTTTTCCGCCGGGCATGATGCCTTTTCCGGGAAATTGCAGGCATTGACCGCTGAACGGGAAGAAGCCTTTGACCTGCTGCGGTTGGCCTTGACGCAACCAAGGTTCGATGCAGACCCGCTGGCCCGAATGCGCAATGTCTTTTTGGCGCAACTGCGTAAACGTCAAGAAAGCCCAACGGCACGCGCAGCAGACCTGATGCTGTCCTCGTTATTCAAGGGGCACCCCTATGCCCGTTCAACCTACGGCACAATTGACGGACTGAACGCAATCACCGCTGATGATCTGCACCGTTTTGTTAAAACCCGCTTTGCCAAAGACCAATTGCTGGTCAGCGTGGTTGGGGACATCACACCGGACCAACTGAAACCACTGTTGGACACGGCCTTTGGCGACCTGCCAGATACGGCAAACCTGCCCCAAGTACAGGATATTGCACCGCACCTTGATGGCAAAATCCACACCCTTGCCATGCCCGTGCCGCAGGCTTCTGCCCTGTTTGTACAAACCGGACCTGCACGGAATGACCCGGACTGGCATGGCTATCAGGTCATGATGTATGTCTTGGGCGACGGTGGCTTTTCCTCCCGCCTGACGGAAGAGGTCCGGGAAAAGCGTGGCTTGGCCTACGGAGTTAGCGCATCATCCACACCCCTGCGCCATGCCCCGCTGACCACGGGTCAGGTCGGATCGCAAACCGCGCGCATTGGACAAAGCCTATCCTTGATCAAACAGGAATGGGCCAATATGCGCGACCATGGCCCGACCGATGCGGAAATTGCCAAAGCAAAAACCTATCTTATCGGCTCTGTTCCTTTGCGCTTCAATAACAGTGCGTCCATTGCATCCACACTGACAACATTGCAGTATTTCCATCTGCCTGCCGATGAATTGGACAAACGCCCGGCGGTGATTGAGGCCCTCGGCAATGATGAAATCCGTGCCATTGCCAAACGCTGGTTGACGCCGGAGCAACTGACCATGTTTGTGGTGGGTGAGATCGATAAGATGGAATTGCCGCAATTCTGATCCTAAACCCTAATAAACCAATCAATTGAGGGCATTATCAGCGGTGACGCAGAGGCAGAAAGTCTGTTATGATTTCTACCTCTGCGGTTCGCAACTGGTCGAGGTACGCCATGTCCCCCACGCGTTGTTTTCCAAAATTGCCCGAAACCTCTGCATGGACCGCGCTGGCACAGCATCGCGATGCCATGGCGGATGTGCGTATTGCTGACCTGTTCACAGGCGACAACAACCGCTTTGACCGTCTAGCCATGAGCCTTGATACCTCGGACGGCCCTTTCCTGCTGGACCCATCAAAAAACCGAATCAGTGCGGAAACCCTTGGTCTGCTGTGCCAAATCGCCGAAGAGTCCGGTTTGCGCGGTGCTATCGACGCCATGTTTGCCGGACAAGCCATCAACAGCACAGAAAACCGTGCGGCATTGCATGTCGCCCTACGCAACCGTTCCAATCACCCAATTGTGATTGATGGCAAAGATGTCATGCCGGACGTTAACCGAGTGCTGGCGCAACTGTCTGAATTTGTCGGCGCAGTGCGTTCAGGCCAATGGACCGGGGCCGATGGTCGCGCCATTACAGATGTAGTCAACATTGGCATCGGCGGTTCCGACCTTGGTCCGGCTATGGTCTGTCAAGCCTTGCGCCCCTATGGTCGCGACGACTTGCATCCGCATTTTGTTTCCAATGTCGATGCCACACATATTTCTGAAGTTCTGCGCGGCCTTGACCCAGCGACGACCCTGTTTGTAATCACCTCCAAGACCTTTACCACGCAGGAAACCATGCGCAACGCCCATACCGCGCGCGCATGGCTGGTCCGGCATTTGGGGGAAGCCGCCATTGCCAAACACTTTGTCGCCGTATCCACCAACAGCACGGCGGTAAAAGCCTTCGGCATTGATCCGGCTCATATGTTTGAGTTCTGGGACTGGGTCGGCGGACGTTACTCCCTATGGTCTGCGGTTGGCCTAGCCATCGCCCTTGCCGTCGGCATGGATGCCTTCACCGAACTTCTGTACGGCGCTCATGAAATGGATGCACATTTCCGGGCGGCCCCATTCTTGGATAACCTGCCGGTCGTGCTGGCCTTAGTCGGTATTTGGAACCACACGGTCTTGGGAGCAAAAACCCGAGCTGTTCTGCCCTATGACCAATCCCTTGCCCGCTTTCCGGCCTTCCTGCAACAGCTGGAAATGGAAAGCAACGGCAAGCACGTCTGCACGGACGGGACTATCTGTGCCACCAGCACCCAACCCGTCTTGTTTGGTGAACCCGGCACCAATGGTCAGCATTCGTTTTATCAAATGATCCATCAAGGGACACAGGATGTACCCTGCGACTTTATCGTCGTTGCCCGGTCCCATCATGAATGCGAAGACCACCAGCCCATCCTTTTGGCGAATGCCTTGGCACAGGCAGAAGCATTGATGCGGGGGCAAACCACAGAAGAAGCGCAAAAGTCTCTGCTGGACCGGGGGCTTTCCGTTGCCCACGCCAAGGCTCTTGCCCCACACAAAACTTTTCCCGGTAACCGCCCTTCGACCACCTTATTGTTACCGAAACTGACGCCGGAAACCTTGGGCATGCTGATCGCCCTATACGAGCACAAGGTCTTTGTTCAAAGCGTGATTTGGGGAATCAACGCCTTTGACCAATGGGGTGTGGAGCTTGGCAAGACCCTCGCAAGTTCAATCCTGACCGAGCTTGTCAGTGATGATGCACCTGATGGGCACGACGGTTCAACCACAGCGTTGATTGACTTGGTGCGTGCCTTGCGCTCAACTGATGTGGATACAGAAACCGACCACAGTTAACCCCGGCACTTGGAGTTGTTGATTTGAGTATTCGTGTCCTGCCCCCCAATCTGATCAATCAGATTGCCGCAGGTGAGGTGGTGGAGCGCCCGGCCTCTGCCCTGAAGGAAATCGTCGAAAACGCATTGGATGCGGACGCCAGCCAAGTCGAAGTTACTCTGCGCGATGGCGGGCGGTCGTTTATTGCCGTAACCGATAATGGCTGCGGCATGACGCCGGATGAATTGCAGCTGGCTGTACAGCGTCATGCCACATCCAAGCTCAACGGTGATGACCTAACATTCATTGATCACTTCGGTTTTCGTGGCGAAGCGTTGCCCAGCATCGGTTCCGTCGCGCGTCTGACATTGACCTCACGCCCGCAGGGGGCTGACACCGCATGGAGCCTGACGATTGAAGGCGGCACGCAACACCCACCGGAACCAGCAGCCCATCCTTTTGGTACGCGTGTCGAGGTTCGGGACCTGTTCTTTGCCACACCTGCCCGACTTAAGTTTCTGAAAACACCGCGAACCGAATCCAGCCATGCCCTTGATATGCTGACCCGGCTTGCCATGGCTCACCCACAGATCGGCTTCAAATTTACGGACGATGGACGAGAAAAACTCAACCTCCGCCCCGAACAAGGGGATTTGTTTGACGCCCGTCTGGCACGCCTGCGCAATATTCTGGGCCGCGACTTTGCGGAAAATGCTGTGCAAGTGGACTTGGTGCGTGAAGACCTGCGCCTGACCGGATATGCCGGATTGCCCACCTTCAACAAAGGCACGGCCAAGGATCAATACCTGTTCGTAAATGGTCGCCCGGTGCGGGACCGTTTACTGTTGGGGGCTGTTCGCGGAGCGTATCGCGATGTGTTGGCCCACGACCGCCATCCGGTTCTGGCCCTGTTTCTGACCGTCGATCCATCCTTTGTCGATGTGAACGTGCATCCGGCGAAATCAGAAGTTCGTTTCCGTGACCCCGGGTTGGTCCGTTCCCTGATTGTATCAGGCTTGCGCAACGCCATTGGTGCCGCAGCACACCGCGCCGTGGATGCCACCGACCATGCCTTATCCCGGTTTCAATCCTTTTCGACCCCCGGTCACCCCGCATCCAATCCGTACCAAAACCCGCAGCAAGGCCGGACATTTGGCAATCCGCGGGCCTCACTGGATGCGTCACTGGCGTTTCAGGCTCCATTATCTCCCCCGGTTCAAACCGGACTCGCCGAAACATCCCCCGGCTGGGACTTGCCCCCGGGCGGAGTCGCCCGCGGCAGTAGCTCCCCCGAAGCCAACGAGCCTTACGACAGTGAACCAGTAACAGCACCGTCTGAGACCGATGACTTTCCACTGGGGCAGGCGCGGGCACAAGTTCACGAAACCTATATCGTCGCACAAACCAAAGACGGCATGGTGATTGTGGACCAACATGCAGCCCATGAACGCATCGTGCTTGAAAAAATCAAGTCGGAACGGGCCGCTAAGGGTGTCACCCGTCAGGTTCTGTTGCTACCGGACGTTATCCAACTCGAAGAAAGCGCGGTTAATCGCATGACCGCCCGCGCCCAAGAATTGGAAGACCTTGGCCTTGTCATCGAACCGTTTGGTTATGACGCCGTTGTGGTCCGCGAAATACCGGCATTGTTGGGGCAAACCGACGTGCGGGCATTAATCCGTGATCTTGCCGACAGCCTGACGGAATGGGACGATGCCTCTGCCTTAACCGATCGCATTGACCATATCTTGGCGACGATTGCCTGCCATGGCTCGGTTCGATCGGGCCGCCGCCTCAGCATCGAAGAGATGAATGCCCTGTTGCGGCAAATGGAGCAAACTCCCCGCGCCGGACAATGCAACCATGGTCGCCCCACCTATGTCACCCTGCCATTAGCCGACATCGAAAAGCTGTTCAAGCGCTAGGGACAGGTTCCATTAAACGCACATACGCCGTTAACCACTTTTTTCCAAAAAATGGGTTATAATGCTGGCTGCATGCCAAAGTGAATGCGCCGTGGAGCCTTGATAAAAAATGACAAATATTAAAAACCAAGATGTCATTCAGCATTCTTTGAAACTTTTTTTCATCCTGTTCATTGCCGTCGGGACTCTGTTCGGTGGCGGCGTTACTTTGCTTTACCAAACTGAAACCAGCGAACTTTTCAAAGAAACCAAACAGCAGGAATCCTATTCTCTGGCGTTACAGGAAAAATCCATCACCAATATCTTCCAAGAAGTCATCAGTGATCTGGATTTTCTATCCTTGCAAAATGAATTGCAGTCTTTTCTGAAAACAGGGTCAGCCACTGACGTACGATTGATCCAGCACGAGTACGCGGCCTTTGCCGAAGCCAAAGGGATTTATGATCAAATTCGTTTCTTGGATAGTCAGGGGCAGGAACGCGTACGCATAAACTATACGCTTGCAGACGGGGCGACCATCGTTGCGGAAAAATTCCTGCAGAACAAACGTGACCGTTATTATTTTCAAAATACGATTTCCCTATCCAAGGGGAAGGTTTACCTCTCCCCCCTTGATCTAAACGTTGAAAACAATACGGTCGAGACTCCCTATAAACCTATGATCCGGTTCGGGATTCCGGTTTTCGATACAGATGAAACCAAACAAGGCGTCATCGTTCTGAACTATCTGGCCAGTCACCTTTTGAACAACTTTGCCCTTGCCGGGACATCAACGGCAAACAGTGCCAGTTTTTTGCTCAACGAGGACGGTTACTGGCTAAAACACCCCAACCCTGCACAGGAATGGGGATTTATGCTGCCAGAAAGGCAGAACCAGACCTTTGCAGCGTACTATCCGAACGCGTGGCAGAAAATGCAAACTGAGGAACGCGGGCAGTTCTCAACTGACACCGGCCTGTTCACCTTTATCAAGATTTCACCCTTGGATGAGGGGCAAGCCAAATTACGTCAGACCGGAACAGATCATTCACTGAACCTAAGTGCATCAGCAACCCGTGAGTGCACATGGTATTTGGTATCTTTCATTAATAATGAGACGCTCGCCCAGCGGCTTGATCAATTGCGTTTCAAAGCATTCGCCCTTGGTGCCGGACTATTTGCCTTTGTCGCGTTCGGGGCTTGGCATATTGCCCTATTCATTACCAAACGGAAAATCTATCAAGCTCAGTTGGTCTCCATGGCCCTGTATGACCCTTTGACCAATCTACCAAACCGTAAATTGTTCTTTGACCGTCTAGAGGCCAGTCTCCAACATTGTAAACGGTATGACCGTCTATTTGCCGTGCTTTACATTGATTTGGATGGCTTCAAGGCCGTCAACGACCAACACGGTCATGAAGCCGGCGATGCATTACTCATCGCCGTCGGCAAGATTCTGACCGATTGCTCACGGTCTTCAGATACGGTTGCCCGCCTTGGCGGCGATGAATTCGCGCTCATCCTGTCTGAAATCAAAGCCACAGACAACGCAGGCAAGGTCGCAGAAAAGATTATCGCGGCCCTTTCGGTTCCGGTCACGCTTCAACAAGGGACCGTAACCATAGGAGCCAGCATCGGCATTGCAGTTTACCCCATACATGCCACCGCGGGGGAAGAGATCGTAAAAACCGCCGACCAAGCCATGTATCAGGCCAAAAACGGCGGAAAAAATCGCTACGTCATGGGCATTACGCAAGACGCGTCGTAGGGTCAGGTGCGATTAATCGGCCCTAGCCCTAGCCGTTACGAAGAAGCAACGGCTTCCGTATAGCGCAGCAGGGTAAAGGCTGACTTGCCATAGGTCCGCCGATCATCTTCGATGAAGTCACTGGGCCACTCGGGGAAGTGCTTACTGTCGGTTTCGACAACAATCAGCGCACCCCGCCGCAACCACCCGGCAGAGGCAGCTGACGCGAGAACCTTGGCTTCAATTCCATCGGCATAAGGCGGGTCCAGAAACACCAGCGTGCATGGCACCGACGCACGCGGCAGTCGGGCCGCATCACCACGAATGATTTGGGTTTGCGTGGGGGCATTGACTGAACGCACGTTGGCCTGGAGCACTTTCAACGCATCCGGCCCACGCTCGACAAAGGTGACATGGGCAGCCCCCCGAGACAAAGCCTCAAGCCCCAATGCCCCGGTACCGGCACACAAATCCAGCACCCGCGCCCCAATCAAAGAAAAATCATGGGCCGGATAACGATGGGCAAGAATATTGAACAGGGCTTCCCGCGCACGATCCGTGGTCGGGCGGGTGTCTTGACCTTCCGGTGCGGCTAATGCCTTTCCCCGATATTTGCCGCCGACCAATCTCATGATTTGGACGGCTTGGCGGCACGCGGTTTGGATTGTCCGCGGTTCACGGGCTTGCCACGGCGCGGAGCCTCATCATCGCCGAAATGATGGGGTTTGGGCTTGCGCTTTTGTATATGTTTTTTCGGTGCCTCCACCGCAGATTTCGGCTTTGCCTCCGCCGATGGCGATAGCCCCGCACGTTCACGCAGTTTGCGTTCCCGCGACACCGTTGCCTGTGACGGCAGCTTATCTTTTACTGCAGCACCCAAAGTTTCCTTCAGGGTCTTTGGCGGCAATTCTTCTGCCGCGCCAACCGGAAGATTACCCAAGGCAAACGGACCATAGGCCACCCGAATCAAACGGTTTACCGACACGCCAAGGGCTTCCATCAATCGACGGATTTCACGGTTCTTGCCTTCCGTCAGTGTTACTTCCAGCCAAGTATTTGCCCCTTGCTGGCGATCCACTTTTGCCATAACCGGACCATAGCGCACACCGTCCACGGTCATGCCTTTCGCCAGTCGTTCCAGATCAGCATCACGCAGGCGACCAAAGACCCGGACCCGGTATTTGCGGGTCCAACCATTGGACGGTAATTCAAGCTTACGCGCCAATTCGCCATCATTGGTCAGCAGTAATAACCCTTCCGAATTCAAATCCAATCGTCCAACCGAAATCACGCGCGGCATGGATTTCGGCAGGCGGTCAAACACGGTCGGACGCCCTTCAGGATCTTTGTGGGTTGTCACCAATCCGGTCGGTTTGTGGAAACGCCACAGGCGCGGCGGCTCCACCATCGGCAGGGGCTTACCATCAACCACAATCACATCATCGGATGTAACCAAGGTTGCAGGGGTATCAATGGTTTTACCATTGACCTTTACCCGTCCCTCGGTAATGCGTGCTTCCGCATCCCGGCGGGAGCATATCCCAGCACGGGCGATTACCTTGGCGATACGTTCGCCCTTGTGGTCTTTGTCAGTATCAGTCGTATTTTGGGTCATGAATAATCCGCTGCTGCTGCAACAAATGCCCGCAAGATTGCGGCATCCGGTGGCGCAATATGATATTCCGGGTGCCATTGTACACCCAGACAGAATGTTTGTGTCGGCAGTTCGATGGCTTCGATCACACCATCAGGAGCACGCGCAGTAATTTTGACGTCAGGGCCAACGGTTTCCACGGCCTGATGATGGGCAGAATTCACGGCGAACACGTCTTGCCCCGCGATGCGGTGCAATAGGCTGCCGGCTTCGGCGGTGACGGTGTGCCCCGGTTCGGTTCGTGGATTGGGCTGTTCATGCATCAAGCCCCCCTGATCGTGGGGATAAACTTCCGGGACATGCTGAATCAAGGTACCGCCAAGGACCACATTCAGCAGCTGTTGCCCGCCACAAATCCCCAAAATCGGCATATTCCGTTCCAACGCCCCTTTGATCATGGCGAATTCGAACGCAGTGCGCACTTGTTTTAACTGAACCGTCGCGTGCCGTTCTGCGGCCCCGAACAACGCGGGGTCCACATCAAAGGCTCCCCCCGTGATCAGCAGGCCATTAATGCTGTTCAAATACTCTTCTGCAAGGTCGGGATGATGCGGCAAGGGCACAGGCAGCCCCCCAGCCTCAACAACGGTATCGCAGTAATTCTGGCGCACCGCGTACCACGGCATCTGCGAATATCCGCCGCCTTCCTCGTGATCAAGGGTAATGCCTATTCGTGGTCGCATGGGGCCTCCTGCTTTGCACGATACCGCCCCCATGCACATCATACATCAGGGCGAAGTTCCGCCCCCGTTGCATCGGCTGTGATGATACGGGAGGTGTCTGTTTCATCCTCGTCATAGCGCGGCACGGCGCCGCCCGCAACCCTCTGCCCCAATTGCCACGGCGGCAATTCGCCGGAAATCCGCGCCCCGGATACGCGCATGAAATCCTTTACGGTAAACAAAAGCACTGTTTGTTCCATGGACATCGGCAGGTTTTCCAAGGTCGGCGGCAGGGTTGGCGTTTCTTCCCGCCAGCCTGAAATGGCAAGTACCGGAGCATCAGGATAAGGAATAAAGACTTCTTCAGCCTGCAAAGCCTGCTGCACAACAAGTGTCGCCAAATGTCCGGGCCCCATATACCTGCGAATCGGCATATCGTCACCGGGCGATGTCCGCAACCACCGCGGCAATCCATCACGCACCGGACGCATAGCCGTTTGTAAAGCGGTTTCAACGTCTTCTTTTGTCCACGCCGTTGCGCCCTTTTGGCGGAACTCTTCCGGTTTACGCGGCGAGGCATGCATCAACGGATCGTCCATCAGTGGGGCAATTGCCGCAGAAAATTTAGAAGCTGGTTCGGCAAAGCGATTTAGCTCCCTGCGAAAGGACCGAATCAAACGACGACACAGGGCTGAGACGGAAATTTCCTTACGTTGAGGATAGGAATAAAACAAATTGGAGTTACTGGCGGCTGCCTCTGGAAATAATTTCGCGGCTGCCACATCCGGTCGCAATTCCGCCGCACGCAACAACTGCACCGCACCCTGTGCCCCCATAAAATGAGCGATGTACAATTCCTCAGGCGTGATCACGCGTTTCAGGGACCGGCGCAATTGCTGGGAATTTTCCCGCGTATATTCCGCCGCCAACTGGGACGCCAGCACCGGATTATGCCGCAGGTTCAGAATCAATTCACCATCATCGGTTTTGGGAACGTACAAATATCCACGGGAAGACCGGCGGATTAATGGCACCAGGTCGGCATAGCCATACGTTTCACCATGGCGGCGAAACAGTTCAAGCCACGTTTGCCGGGTAAACTGAAAAATACCGGCGGCACTGGACGCTGCGGCATCGGCGTGAACGTCAAAACCGCTCTCCCGATACGCTTTTGCCAAAAGGTAAGGCAATGCCACCCCAGTGGTTTGACTTGCATGACGGATTGCTTGCAACACGCGTCGGTCTACGGCTGTACCTGCCAACGCCACGGTCGTATTGACCGGATGCACGGCTTCCGCCGTTTCCACATCGGCACAAGATACCCGTGCCGTCAGGACCAAAACCAGTCCAGCCAGCATCGGCAATAGCCGCAATGCGTTATGTCGTTGCCTTTCCCTCATGATCACAGGATATCCGCAATAGTGTTAGGATTCTCTAAATCCGTTCCAGAAAACACTGGACCCATCGACAAAATCCCACCATCAATGTGTTCATGACACAAAAATTTATAAAAAACCTGCCGGAACATCGCCCCTCAGGCATCATGGATCATGCCTTATGGCTGGCTCGGTCTGCGGCAAAGTGTGGGGAAGTCCCGGTTGGTGCCGTTGTCATCAACGGGCAAACCGGACGAATTATTGCAGCCGCAGCCAACCGCACGGAAACCGACAATGATCCGACGGCACATGCGGAGATTCTGGCTATTCGTGCCGCAGCGGCAGCAATTGGTGCGCCGCGACTGCCTGACTGTGACCTGTATGTCACTTTGGAACCTTGTGCCATGTGCGCTACCGCCATTGCCTTTGCCCGCATCCGTCGCCTGTACTTCGGCGCATTTGATCCCAAAAGCGGTGGGGTTGACCATGGCCCACGGATTTTCCAACAACCCACCATCCATCACGCGCCGGAAGTTTATGGCGGTATCCGCGAAACCGAATGCGCAGCTTTATTGCGGGACTTTTTCAACACCTGCCGAAAATCCTGACCCCATGACCGCATAGTTGTTTTCGCAAACAAAGCGCGTAATGTTATGAGACCACACCGACGGTTTTGACGATAAGGACATAATACTATGCTGTTACCAATCCTGAACTGCCTCAAATTTCGGGGGCCAAAAGCCTTCATGGTATTGGTGATAGCGCTGGCAACTGGATTCCTGCCTGCTCCGTCAGCACAGGCAGCCGAAGGTGGTGGAAGCAAAAAATCCGCATTTGGTCCCGGTGAACACGAACTGCAACTGCCGCCAATTTGGATTCCGGTCAACATCCATAAAAATCGGTCCGGCGCACCGCAATACGCACCGGTGACGGTTAATCTTACCTCTCGTGACGGCGGCATGATGAACATGTGTTACCGCCTGCCTTATATTATCGAGGCCTTGGTTTTTGCCCTGCACGAGACGGATGTAAAGATGGACCGTCAACGAAATATAGATACCACAGGCTTGGACGGGCTGGCGCTCGACGCCGCCATTAAGGCCACCGACCGCAAAACCGTCAAATCAATCAAGGTCGTCAGCGGCACGCCACACCCCACAGCATCCAATCAAGACATGCTGAGCCTGTGCCGATAGGAAATGCACCATGCACCGTCTGACACCCGAAGATCATTCCCGCCTATCCAACCAACAGCCCCGCACATGGCAACGCATGCTGTCAGGACGGCGACTGAACCTGATTGACCCATCACCATTGGATGTTGAAATCCACGACATCGCCTTGGGCCTATCCCGCAACACCCGTTGGAATGGTCAGACCATTGGTGACCATGGCTGGTCTGTCGCCCAGCACTCCCTGCTGGTGGTCGATATTCTGCAACGGCAACAACCGGAAAGCCCAAACTGGGTTTTATTGGCGGCCCTGCTGCATGATGGTGCCGAATACGTGACCCATGACTTGATTACTCCATTGAAAGCCGCTGTCGGTGACGTCTTTCGAGTGATTGAGGATCGCTTACAAGGTGCCATTCATCAGGCATTTGACCTGCCGGTTGCCCTGCCCGCTCACATTAAGAACGCGATCAAACACGCCGACCTGATCGCCGCAGCAACCGAGGCCGTGCAACTTGCCGGATTTTCCACTGAAGAAGTCAAATCCATTTTGCGCATTCAAGAAAAACCTTGTTCCACAACCATTTTGACACCATGGCCGTCCGCCAAAGCCCGTGATGAATACTTGAAACGGTTCGGACAATTGTATAAAGCGCACCGTCACACCCGCCAGAATGTAAACTTCGTATGAAACGGTAGCGAATTAAGGTTCTAATGTGCCGCCAGCCACACTATACTTCGCCGCCATGATGCGGGGACTCACACGATACATATTCAAACAGCTTGGCATCGGCATGATTTTGATCACTGCCGGACTGTCCATTTTGCTGTGGCTTAGCCAGTCATTGCGCTTTATTGACATGATCGTCAACAAGGGGCTGTCGGTTGCTGTCTTCTTGAAACTGACCATGTTGTTGTTGCCCGGATTCTTGATGGTGATTCTGCCAATCGCCACGTTCGCCGTCACATTGTTTATTTATAATAAACTCACTACGGACCGTGAACTTGTGGTCATGCGTGCCGCAGGCATGAGCCAATGGCAACTGGCAACGCCAGCCATGATACTGGCTGCAATTGTATGTGTTCTTTCCTATACCCTGACCCTGTGGGGTGGGCCATATTCCGTTAAATCCTTCCGGGAATTGCAGTGGGAAATCCGTAACGATGTTTCGCACCTTGTCCTGAAGGAAGGTGAATTTACCGAACTTGGCAAAAATACGGTGGTCTTCGTTGCCGAACGGGAAGGCGATAACGTCCTGAAGGGTATTTTGCTGTCGGACAACAGCAATCCCGAGAAACAAATCACGGTAATGGCGGAACGTGGTGCGTTGGTCGTCGGCACCGCCGTTCCCCGCTTGCACTTGGTCAATGGCAACCGCCAAGAATATATTCCGAAAGACCAATCTTTCAGTATTTTGTATTTCGATTCCTACACAACCGAATTTGGCGAATCCAAACAAGCCAAAGAAATCCGTTTCCGTGATGCGCGCGAACGGTCACTGCAAGAACTACTCACCATACAAGAAACACCACAACTTGACGCAAACAATATCCGCCGTTTCCGGGTCGAGGGTGTGCAGCGGTTGCTTTTGCCACTGCAGGTGATCGGCATGACCCTTCTGGCCTTGTATGGCTTGCTTGGCGGATCATTCAACCGCAGGGGTCAAACGCAACGCGTCATTTTCAGCATCGTCCTCATGGTCAGTTTTCAGGCCATTGCCCTTGGCGCAAACAATCTTGCCAGCAGGTCTTTATCATTCCTGCCGATTTTGCCACTGTTGACTACTTTGCTCATTGCAATTCCTGCCTATTTGCTGTTTGTCGATCGTAGCCCCAAAGCCCGTAAGCCCCAAAACAGTGGAGAGCCATTGTGAGGACAATTCGTCGCCCCCATGTCCAGCTGGTTCTCAGCCTCTCTGCCGCGTTGATGGGATATACCGCCATCACGCCAACGGCTTTTGCCCAAAATGTCCGAACTGCGCAAGGTGACCAAAATCCCGTGGCCTTGCAGGCTGATGAGGTCACCCACGACCGCACTTTGGACATCGTGACCGCTCGCGGCAACGTGGAAATCAATCAGGCGGGTCAAACCCTGTATGCCAACACCGTCAGCTATAATGTCAATCAAGACATGGTTACGGCATCCGGCAATGTGTCACTGGTCTCGGCAACCGGAGAAGTGGTATTCGCCGACCACATGACCCTAAGCGGCTCCATGAAACAGGGAGCATTGGACAATCTGCTTCTGGTCTCTGCCGACCATTCCCGTACCATTGCCCGCAAAGGACGGCGCTATATCGGGACGAAAGGACAACAGGTCAATGCATTAGATAATGCGGCCTATACGGCCTGTGACTCGTGCACTGCCGATGGCACCCCCCTATGGCAGATTAAAGCCTATCACATCACCCATGATGAGGCCGAAAAGGTGGTCGAATATGACCATGCCTTTCTGGAATTATTTGGCATTCCGGTCGGCTACACGCCCTATTTGTTCCATGCGGACCCAACAGTGAAACGACGTAGCGGCTTGCTTTTTCCGTCATACGGCAGCTCAAGCTACCTCGGGATGTTTTACCGCCACCCTTATTACTGGGTGACATCACCGCATTCGGATGTGACCATCACGCCGATCCTGACATCCGATGCACCGTCGGTTCTTGCGGTTGAATATCGCCAAAACCTTGAAGACGCACAATTCGTTATGGATTTCAGTGGTCGTGCCGGCGGCAACGATTCCGGTGAAAACAATCCCAACGATGACAGCAGCAATGCGGAACGTGGGCACCTGAACTTTAAGGGGCAATGGCATATCAACAACACCTGGCGGGCCAAAGCCGACCTGCACATGGTGTCTGATGATGACTACCTTGACCGCTATAAATTGCCGGGGCACATGGACTACCAAACCAATACATTGGATTTGGAAGCCTTTGCCGGCGACGATTACGCCAAGATCGGTATGGTGAGCTTCCGGGAAATGCGCACCCTGAACTCACCACCCAGCAACCCAATCGCTGCCCCGAATATGGAATGGACGCACCTGAGCCAGCCGGGACGCAAGGGTGGCTACTGGACCACATCACTGTCACTGGGGTCTATACTGCGCACTGATGGGGACGACCCCGAAAGCACTCGTGTATCTGCCCATACGGCATGGGCCCTGCCCTACGTTGCACCTTCAGGTGAACACTATACCCTGACCACATCCCTACGTGGGGATGCCTATAACGTTCGGAATTACACCAAAGACGACGGGTCTGAATTCTCTGGCAACACGGGACGCATCATCCCTGAAGTATCCATGCGGTGGAGCTGGCCGTTCTCCAACGCTGGGGCATCGACAACACAGGTAATTGAACCAGTCATTATTGCCTCTGCATCACCTTACGGCGGCAACCCGGATGATATCCCCAATGAAGACAGTCAGGACTTTGAACTGAATGTTGCGGATGCACTGCGATCCAATCATTACATGGGCTATGACCGTGTCGAAACCGGTCCTCGTGTTGCCTATGGCCTGAACTGGAGCGCGTACGACAATGCATCGGGCTCCCGCATGTCGGCAACGCTGGCCCAGACCTATCGCACGCATGGGGACAAAATCCACCCCGAAAGCCGTGGCCTGAAACGTGGGCTGTCCGATATCGTGGGTAGCATCAGCTATGACCATAGCAATCTGTTCGATGCCGAGTATCGGTTCCGCCTTGACCAGAATAATTTTAACTTTGTCAGCAATGACATCACCGCATCTGGTGGCACCGATATGTTGCGGCTTGGGGTTTCGTATTTGAATCTTCGTGATGAGGATGACTTGTCAAATGACAGAGTTGAAGATGTGGAGCAGATTTCCTTCTCTGCCAGTTCGAAACTGACCAAATTCTGGTCAATTTACGGGGCGACAAACTACAGCATTTCCAGTGACGATAATGACAAAGGTCCATTATCCATGTCCAGCTATGCCCAGTATGAAGATGAATGTTTTACATTTAGACTGAAAGCGTCCAAAGATTTCACAACGGATGCAAATGACGACGATAGCGGTCTGACCGTAATGATGACACTTGTCTTCAAGCCGCTTGGCGAAGCAAACTACAACTTCTGATAATTGTGAACGGGTACATATCATGATACGAACAGCGCGCCTTGGAACGACCCTTTCCTCCCTGCTGCTGGCGGTCACGCTGACACTCTCGGCCCTAATGTCGGCCTCAACGGCCCATGCCCAGAGTTCTGCCCTTAGGATTGCTGCGGTCGTCAATGACGACATTGTATCGGTTATGGACCTGACTATGCGCCTGCGACTGGCGCTGCACAGTTCCCGCATGCCCAACACGCCGGAGAACCAACAACGTCTGGCCCCACAAGTTTTGCGGTCCTTGGTTGACGAACGTCTGCAAGAACAAGAAGCAAAGAAATTGAATATCAGCCTCAGCGATGAAGACCTGAACGCTGCCTTGCGGAACATTGAACAAAGCAATGGCATGCGACCGGGCGATTTGCAGCGGCTTGCGGCATCCATTGGCCTGCCGTTCAATGTCATCGAAGATCAAATTCGCATCAGTGCGCTTTGGGCCAAAACGGTCGGACGCAAATACGTCAGCCAATTGCGCATCACCGACGAAGACGTGAACGATCGCCTGCGGCAAATGGAAGAGAATCTCGGCAGGCCCGAACATTTGGTATCGGAAATCTATCTGCCGTTTGATGCCGCCGACAACCCGGAGCAACTTAAAAATCTGTCCCACGAATTGGTCCAGCAGTTGCGCCAAGGTGCGCCGTTTGTTGCAGCCGCTCGCCAGTTTTCCCGCAGCCCGACAGCTTTGGACGGTGGCATGTTGGGCTGGGTTCCGCAGGGCCAATTGGAAGCAGAACTGGATCGCGCACTTGCCGATATGAAGGAAGGCGATGTCTCTGACCCGATCCGTACCAGCAGCGGTTACTACATCCTGAAACTTCAGGCCCGCCGCACAGTAAGTGCGCCAGACCCGAAACAAGCCCGTTTGAGCATCAGTCAGATCAAACTGCCTCTGTCCGGCGATAAGTCCCTGTCGTCCGGTGACCAAGCCAAGGTGGTAGACTATATTTCCAAGTCTTTGCGCGGCTGTCAGACGTTTGATACCTACGGCAAGACGCTGGGCACCCCCGGCACGGGGCCTTTGGGTAGCCTGAAGGTCTCGGAATTGCCGCAAAGCATCGCCAGTGCGGTCAACGGATTAAAAGTCGGCGAGCCAAGCCAGCTTTTGTCCCTTGGTGGCGTGGACACGATCCTGATGGTATGTGAACGCATCCTGCCAAACGTATTGCCGACGAAAGATCAAATCCGTGGGCAAATTCAGTCCGAACGCCTCGCCCGCAATGCAGATCGCCTGTTGCGTGACCTCCGCCGCTCGGCTGTGATTGACGTGCGTATCTGATGACTTTTGGTCATCGCATAGCTCCCCCCGTGCTGAGCATGGGGGAGCCTGCCGGAATCGGACCAGACCTAATTTTGCAGGTTTGGCAGTTGGCTCAAGACCGGAAAGACATACCGCCTTTTGCCGCAATTGCCGACCCCAAGGTTCTGGAACTGCGCAGCCGCAATCTGGGGATTTCAGTACCGCTGCATATTTGCCCGGAAGACGGCAATTTGGAAGCTGTCGCCTGCACATTTCGTCAAGCCCTGCCTGTCATTCCCATTGCCACGAAACACCCTGACGTAATGGGAATGCCATCGGTTGATAATGCTGCCGCGGTTACCGGAGCCATTGCCCACGGCGTCAAATTGTGCCAATCCGAGGCCGCATCTGCACTTGTCACCTTGCCAATTCACAAGGCTGTTTTAACCTCTGCCGGGTTTCCACACCCCGGTCATACGGAATACCTTGGACAACTGGCAGGACCGGGACACCAACCCATCATGATGCTGGCGTGTCCAGGACTGCGTGTGGTGCCATTAACTGTCCACTGTGCTTTATCAGACGTCCCTGAACGTCTGGGCCGCACTCCAATCCGTCAAATTGTGGAGAGTGTCCACAAAGCGCTGCAGCGGGATTTCGGCATTGCAAAACCACGCATGGTGTTGGCAGCCCTCAACCCCCATGCAGGTGAAGACGGAACCATGGGAACGGAAGACAGGGATCTTTTGACTCCAATTGTGCAAGGGCTGCGACAAGATGGGTATGAAATCGTTGGCCCTCTGCCTGCTGATACCCTATTTCACGCGGCGGCGCGGGAAACTTATGACGTCGCATTGTGTACGTACCATGATCAAGCCCTCATCCCTTTAAAAGCACTGGATTTCTTTGGTGGCGTTAATGTGACATTGGGGCTGCCATTTATCCGCACATCACCGGATCATGGCACAGCCCTATCCCTTGCCGGAACCGGAAATGCCCACTCCGGCAGTCTGATTGCCGCCATTCAAACCGCCTGTAGCATGGCGGAACAACGCTTCAAGGCTACCAACCAATGACCGATACGCTTCCAACCCTTCGTGAGGTCATTGCTGACTTCGACCTGCGCGCCAAAAAGAACCTGGGGCAGAATTTCCTGTTGGACCTGAACCTAACCTGCCGTATTGCCCGCTCTGCCGGGCCGCTGGATCAGGGAACCATCATCGAAATCGGCCCCGGTCCGGGTGGATTGACCCGAGGCCTGTTGCTGGAAGGGGCACAAAATCTGGTTGCAATTGAGCGGGATGAACGCTGCCTTCCGGCTTTGGCGCAGATAGCCCAAGCCTACCCCGGCAAACTGCGAGTCATTTCCGAAGATGCCCTACAGATTAACCCCGCAGATTTGGGCCCGGCACCGCGACGAATTGCCGCCAACCTGCCCTATAATATTGGCACCACACTGATTACCAAGTGGCTGGAAAAACCGGAAGATTACAGCAGCATTACGGTTATGCTGCAAAAAGAGGTGGTCGAACGCATTGTCGCCACACCGGGCAGCAAGCACTATGGTCGCCTTAGCGTCCTATGCCAATGGCTGTGCCAAGTGGGGCATCTTTTCGACGTACACCCATCTGCATTCACACCACCACCGAAGGTGACATCAGCCATTGTACGCTTGGAACCCAGAGCCGAACCGTTGGCTCCGGCCCCACGCAAAGTGCTTGAACAAGTCACTGCCGCCGCATTTGGGCAACGGCGCAAAATGCTGCGAGCCAGCCTGAAAAGCATGGGGGGTGCCGAGTTGTGCGAAGCCGCGGGGATTGACCCGCAACTGCGGGCCGAGACACTGTCCATTGCGGACTTCTGCGCACTGGCCCGCTGTTATACGGAACGAAACGGCGAATAAGCCTGAGAGGCTATTCGTCGTCTTCGTTGCCGCGCATGCTGGCAACAAAGTCGTGCATCCCGATCAAACGGGCACGTTTTTGGCGTTCGGCGCGCAGGATTGTCGTTGCTTGATCCGTGCTGCTATCCGCATCTTTATTGATGATAATGTAATCGTACTCAATCCAATGGCTCATTTCATCCGTAGCCTTGGACATGCGGAGTTGGACCACATCATCCGGGTCACTGGCACGGGACCGCAGTCGCCGTTCCAATTCCACCATTGACGGCGGCAATACGAACACGCGCACCAAATCCATGGGCATGCGTTCTTCCAGTTGTTGCGCCCCTTGCCAATCGATATCAAACAACACGTCCTTACCGCGTTGCAGGCAGTCTTCAACCGGCTTCTTTGGCGTTCCATAAAAATTACCGAAGACCTTGGCATGCTCCAAAAGCTCGCCATTTTCCTGCATCTCTGCAAATTTCTCGCGGGTAATGAAGTGGTAATCCTTGCCATCGACCTCGCCCGGACGCTGCGGGCGCGTCGTCACGGAAATCGACGACACCAAGTCTGGATCATTTGCCAAAAGATTTCGGGCAATCGTCGTCTTTCCCGCACCGGACGGGGACGATAGAACCAACAACAGCCCGCGACGGCTGACCAGCGAAGACGGCGAGGAATTGGGCGTGGATAACGGCATTTGAGTCCTATTCGATGTTTTGAATTTGCTCACGCAAACGATCTATAACTGTTTTCAATTCAAGCCCCACCGCCGTCAACTTGCTGTCAGAAGACTTGGAGCACAACGTATTGGCCTCGCGATTGAATTCCTGACACAGGAAATCAAACTTGCGACCAATTCCTTTACCCTGTGCCAGCAACTCGCGAGCACTAACCACATGAATCTTCAGGCGATCCAGTTCTTCACGAATGTCATAGCGGGTAGCCAAAATAGCCAATTCTTGCGCCAATCGATCCGACGAAATTTCGGACTGGGTCTCCATCATCTCGTGGACCTGACGTTGCAGGCGGGCTTTTATGGCATCACTGCGGGCGGCAGAGCAATCCTCCGCCTGCTGTATCAAGCCGGAAATATCCGCAATCAGGCCATCCACAACGTCGTAAAGCTTGGCACCTTCCTGTGACCGGGCGAGCAAAAGCTCTGCCACCACTGCATCCAGTGCCTGACGCAGGCATGCGATCACAGCCTCTGAATTATCTTCCACGGTCTGGACCGGGTCCGCAGCCTCAATCACGCCCTTGACCTGCAACAACCCGTCAAAGGTCGGCTTACTTAGCGCATCAGGGTGGCGACGACACCAGTGTTTTGTTTGCTCCACAAGGGTTTGCAACCATTCTTCGTTGATTTGCCACGCGGCCTGCGCAATATCGGTTCTGATTTGCAGCGAAACATGGACAGAACCACGAACAAAACAGCCGGACAAAGCTTCACGAACCTGCTTTTCAAGGCTATCCATACCGGATGGCAAACGGCAGCGGATATCCAGCCCCTTGGTACTGTTGACGCTGCGAATATCCCAGACCCACTCCAGCCCAAGACCGTCATCCCGTCCTTCGGATCGGGCATAACCTGTCATGCTCTGTAAAGGAGCCGTATCTTTTGCTGTCATGGTCGCTCCGTTATGTCTACGGTGGTAATCGTGTCAGGTTTATACCTGCGTTGCCGTCATCTGTCACCCTTACGCCGCTGCTTTATTAAAGAAGATTATCCATGGTTTGTCACCCTTCCGTCATTGTCATCACCGGCGCGTCCAGCGGCCTTGGTGCAGCCCTAGCACGGCACTATGCGGCCCCCGAGCGCAGCATACACCTGTTCGGTCGCGATCAAGACAAGCTTCGCATGGTTGCCGATCAAATCATCGGCAAAGGCAGCACCGCGCATTGCCATGCGGTCGATGTGCTGAACCGTGATGCCATGCAGGCGACCCTGCATGCTATTGATCAGGAAACACCCATTGATCTTATGATCACCAACGCCGGAATCTCTGCGGGAACCAGCGGCGGCAACGAAAGCAACGCACAAACCCGCCAGATTTTTGATACCAATCTGACCGGGGTTCTGAATACAGTTCTTCCGGTTCTGGAGCGCATGCAAAATCGGCAGCATGGGCAAATTGCTTTGATGTCGTCCATGGCAAGTTTCCGGGGGCTTGGCAGCGCGCCCGCCTATTGCGCCAGCAAAGCTGCCGTACGGACGTGGGGGGAAGCCCTCCGCAGCGATGCCGCCAAGGATAACGTTCATATCAATGTGATCTGTCCCGGCTTTGTCCGCACGCCTTTGACCGACTGCAACACATTCAGCATGCCCTTTTTATTGGAACCAGAGCAAGCAGCGCGCATCATACAAAAGGGTTTATCCAAAAACCGCGGGCGGATCATTTTCCCATGGCCCATGATACCCATTGCCTGGCTTTTACGCGCATTGCCAGATGGCTTGCTGACTGCACTGTCGCGTTCCCTGCCAAGGAAATAGCCTCTGCCGGATTTGCCGCCTCTTGGCATTTATCATATGATTAACAATGTACTTTATATAAAGTGATGCAACAGCACAAAGGCGATGCCAATGCTACAAGCGACACATAAGCTCATAGCAAGGCAGAAATTGCGGTCACTGCTCAGCAGCATCCTTATTTTTTGTCTCAGCCTCGCCTTAGGCATTTTCATCATCGTTCTGGAACGGGATTACCTACAGGAACGCCTGCGTACTTCGGTTTCCCACCATGCCGTCGATGTTGCCTCGCGGTTACAGTCAGAAATCAATGCAAACGTCTTTCTGGCGAATGGCTTGATTGCCCTGATTACCGCCTATCCCCGCGAATACAAAAACCGGATTCAACCTGCCCTAAAGTCCCTGCACGACATCAACCCAAATTTACGCAATATCGGCATTGCCCCGAATAATCGGATTGCACATGTGTATCCGGTCGAAGGGAATGAAGCCGCTATCGGTCTATATTACCCGGACATACCGTCACAATGGCCTGCGGTCCAAAAAGCCATTGAAACCCGCAGCACGGTTCTTGCCGGCCCGGTAAATCTGGCACAAGGAGGCATTGCCCTGATCAGTCGTACACCAGTATTTTTAGATGGCGGCGATTACTGGGGCATTATCAGTCTGGTCATTAACATAGAGCAACTTTTGCAGGATGTTTACGGTGACCTGCACCGTATGGATATCAGCTATGCCGTGCGCAACACCACCCCGCTGAATTTGGACAATGTCATGATCTATGGCGATCCTGTTTTATTCGCACAAGACAGCATTCAAATCCAACTGCGAGTTCCCGGTGGTTCGTGGCAATTGGCCGCCATGCCAACAGCCGGGTGGAGAGTAAACCCAAAACTAATGGGTATATTCTGTGCAGTTGCCATACTTGTCAGTATCTGCCTGTCTGCAATTTGGTATGTGCTACAGCAACAACGTCTTCGCGTACAGGCCAGTGAACTGTATTTGCGCACTATCATGCAAACGACCAACGATGGCCTTGTTGTTACGGATGGACATGGCGTGATTCAACTGATGAATGCGGCTGTTGAAAATATATCCGGCTATACGGTCGACGAAGTTTGTGGCCAATCTATATCGTCTTTGCTTCCGCATAATTCTGATGAATTGACCAAATGGCTGTTTGATCACACGCAGCAGAAAGATGACAATAAACAGCATAGAATGGTCATCCGCCACAAGGATGGTCACAAAGTTCCGGTTGAGATCACCATCGCAGAGGCCGTTCTCAACAAACAGATCCTATACATCAGCGCGATTCGCGAGATTTCTGAACGTCTACGCTTGGAAAAAAGACTCAAGGCGATGGCAAACACGGATAGCCTGACGGGCGTCTTCAACCGCAGAGCCATTGAAAATATTAGCCAACGGCAATTCAAATTCTTCCGTCGCACAGGGGAACCTTTTACCATTCTGATGCTTGATCTTGACCACTTCAAAACCGTCAATGATACCTATGGTCACAAGGTCGGTGACGACACACTCATTGCAACGGTCGAAGTCCTGAAAACCTGCTTGCGGGAAACCGATTACCTTGGTCGTTACGGAGGCGAAGAATTCATTGCCCTTTTGCCTGCCACACCCGGCACAGCAGCCCAAGAAGTGGCACAGCGGATTTGCGACGCCATTCGTACGGAAGCTTACCGCGCAGAGAATGGCGTTACGTTCAGCGCGACCATCAGCATCGGTGTCGCAGAAATATCTGATACGGATCACGCTGTCATAGACTGCATCAAACGCGCCGACCAAGCCCTATATCAGGCAAAGGACGCGGGTCGGGATCGTTTCGTGCTGGCTGAAAACATCACGTAACCAGTACAGAGTATTCTAAGAGACCCAGGTCAGCGCAACCAGTGCCCACAACGGTAAGGTAATACACCCCAACACCGATGATTGGGTCACAATTGCAGCAACGGGTCTTTGGTCCGCGCCGTACTTTGCCGCCAACAAGTGAGCCGATGAGGATGTCGGCAAACCGGAATACAGCAACACAGCCGCTGCCAAGGTGCTTTGTAATCCAAATGCAGTGACCACGACCCAAACCAAAGCCGGCAACGCCACCAAACGTACCGTATGGACGGCAATAGCGAATCGGTTGGGACGCAAAACCAATTCCCAGTTCAAAGCTGCACCGATCGACATCAAAATCATCGGCAGCGCGGCCTGCGCGACCCGGTCAATGGTATGATCCAATATCCCCGGCAATTTCAGCCCCGACAGGTTGACCAAAACCCCTGCCACACTCGCCAAGAAGAAGGGATTGCTGATCACACCAATCGCTATTTCCTTTCGCGTTGCATTCCCGCGACTTAACACCAAAACTGCCAAGGCATTTACCAAAGGAATCATGACGCCGATTCCCGCTGCCAGCAACGTCAGAACCTCCGGCGGCAGGATTTGCGCCACGACGAACGCCAGTGGCGTGCTGAATCGCCATGCATTCTGCGCTCCTGCGGCAAATTCGAGCCAACTATCCGGCCCCAATCGTCGCAGCAACAACATCATGATAAGTCCGGCAAACACCACCAAACAGGTCATGCTGCCCACTTGCATCAAGCGATCAACGGCAATCGGGCGGCTTGACGTTGCAGAAAACAACAACGCCGGGAACAGGACATAGAAATTCAAGGTATCCAGCGCGGCCCAGCCCTTAAAATCAATCCGACGCGACAACACAACGCCAAGACCAATGATGGCAAAGTCTGGCAACAATTTCAGGATCGGGCCTTGAAGCAATTCAAGCATGATGTGAGGCTTTCAACACATGGCAAAGCATGCCGCAAAACCATTACGCACGAGACGTGCGTGGAAAGAATATCACATAGAATTACGCTCAACACGAATCCCATGAGAAGAGAGGAAGAAGGGACTTCCCACGCACAAAAAATGATTTATCATCATTGTTAGTCATAAAAAAATGAGAATACAGCATGACGTTTCAGCACCTTGATGTCTCCACCACCGCCCTATATGCCCTGTATCTGCTTGGGAAAAGTGGCAACATGTCCCGCGTGGCTCAGGACCTTGGCGTGACCCAATCTGCCATCAGCCGCATGGTCACAACGCTTGAGAATAAATACGGTGTTCCGCTGGTGCGCCGTTCGGCCCGACCGTTGGAGTTAACTCAAGAAGGCTGCATCGTGGCAAGCCTTGCTGAAGATCTGGAAACGAAATTATCGCGCCTGAATTCACAAATGCAGCGTCTTAAAACATTTCAGGACGGCTCCATCACCATTGCCTCTTTCGGAACCAGTTCTTCGACTCATTTTTTACCCACACTGGTCAAAGATTTTCAAAAACTTCACCCACGGATTTCCGTATCAATTCAGGAATATGAACACGCCGACCAATTTGCCGCTCTGACCGAAGAACAGGCGGATTTCGGGGTCTTGATTAATGCGTCCAATGCGTTGGAAACATTGCCCCTTGGTTATGACGAACTTCTGGCCATTATGCGGCCGGATGACCCCTTAGCCGAAAAAAGCCGCATCAGTCCCGAAGACTTAATGACCCGAGACTTCATCATGACCCGTGCGGGAAGTGCTCCTTTAATCAAAACATGGTTCCGCCAAGCCATGCTCAAACCGAATGTTCAACACAGCATCCGTCAGATCAATTCCATCCTTGGCATGATCAACGCCGGACTTGGCATTTCCATTCTGGCCCATCTTGGCCTGCCAAATAATATTTCTCCCTTGGTGACCCGCCCCCTAACGCCAAGCGTCCGGCGGGAAATTTCACTGGTCAAACCGCAAAGCAACACGAGCTCCCTTGCCGCCGAGACTTTTTGGAATTTCATCAGCAAACGCCTTGACGCACGGGCACACGACACCTGAATTTCTCAGCCCCTTCAGGCAAAATATGCTACACTCCATGCATGCAATGTGAAGCTTATCAATTGACAGATCATATGGAAGAGCAGCCCTTGAAATCCGCAATTCAAGGCCAGTTTACAGTTGGGCCAAAGGCGGCTGAAAAGCTGTGCGCAGTCGAAGGCGTAGAGTTTGCACCTGATGCCGACCTAAGAGCACAAACCTATGCCAAAATGGGATTAACTCCGGCACAACGCAGGGCCGCCATCATCCAGCATTACAAAGCCATCGCATAGGTGTGCCATGAGTGATTACCGCACAATAGATGACCCCTACTGTTATGCTGGTACTCATGTCTTGATCAACAAACTGGATATTCATGATCCAGTGCTTCTCAGCCAGTTTGAGGCAGAGATGTACAGGGAACGCCTATCTGAGCCTTTGCCAAACGGCAAGTACGACCCGGCCCATTACCAAGCCCTGCACCGTCATCTGTTCGGAGACGTGTTCGACTGGGCAGGACTTTACCGCACCGTGCGCATTCAAAAAGAAACCAGCGTGTTCTGCTATCCCGAACACATTGCCGCCGCTATGAATGCCCTGTTCGCAAAGCTTAAGAAACAAAACCATTACCAAGGATTAAGCCGCGCGGACTTTGCGGCAAACGGGGCATCATTCTTGGCTGAAATCAATGCAATCCACCCATTTCGTGAAGGCAATGGTCGCACACAAATGATCTTTTTGGCGATGATTGCCCATAGGGCAGGTTTCACCCTGCATCTTGAACAGCTCAATCCATCCCCGTTCCTGACCGCCATGATCCACAGTTTCCACGGCGATGAAGATGACCTCCGCCAAAACCTGTTCGACCTAATCGAAGATTAAAAAAGCGCCTGAGGAGGCGCTTTTATTTGGGTTAATTTGCGGCTTCGCGTTTGGCAGCTCGTTCAATGGCGCGCCATTTCTGGACGTTGTTGTTATGCTCTCGCAATGTGCGGGAGAATACGTGCCCACCCGTGCCGTCCGCAACGAAATACAGGTCTTTGGTGTCGGCAGGATTAAGCACCGCCTCAATTGATTCTTTGCCGGGCAAGCAAATCGGCCCCGGCGGCAAGCCGGAAATAACATAGGTGTTATAGGCGTGTTCCGCCGCCAAATCACTGCGAGTAATGCCCCGTGGGATAACCCCCATGCCGTCGCTGAGACCGTAAATAACCGTCGGGTCCGATTGCAAACGCATTCCTCGACGCAAACGATTGATGAACACCCCAGCGACCTGAGCCCGTTCACCATCGACCCCGGTTTCCCGCTCTACAATTGAGGCTAGGATCAATGCTTCTTCCGGTGTGCGCAGGGGTAAATCCGGCGCACGATTTGACCATGCCTTTGCCAGCGTTTCCTCAAGGGCATCAGACATGCGTTTGATCAACTCGGCCCGCGTATCACCACGGGTAAAGGCATAGGTTTCAGGCAGAAGGGTGCCCTCTTTGTAACCATCGGGAGTGTTTCCCGTCAGTTGCGGCACAGCGTCCACCGCGGCCAGAGCCTGCTTTATCGTCCACCCTTCAGGAATGGTCAGGGCGTATTGTACGCTCTCACCCTTCAACAGAATCTCAATCACACCCTGCATGGAAACATGGGCAGGAAACCTGTACTCGCCGGCCCGTAGTAACTTGTCATGTCCCAACAACCGCACGGCAATTTTGAACAGCTGCGGATCAGCAATCACCTGTTCTGAATCCAAGAGCTGGGTAATCCGGGAAACACCGGCACCGGGCAAAATCAAGATTGTAGTTTCAGACGGCAAAGGGCCGGGAGCTTCAATTGCTTCCCGGCCCTTTACATAGGCCCCGACACCAAGAACAACCAACAATGCAATCACTGCAACAGCGGCAACACCAAGGCGACGGACAACTTTTGACATGGCTTTAGACTTTGGTCATGACCAAAGATGCGTTGGTCCCACCAAAGCCAAAGGAATTACACTGAACCGCGCGGACTTCGCGTTCTTTGGCTTGCAACGGCACCAGATCGATGTCGCACCCTTCGGACGGATCATGCAGGTTCAAGGTCGGCGGCACCACACCACTGTTCAATGCACAAATGGAGTAAATGCTTTCCACCGCACCGGCTGCACCCAACAAGTGACCAACAGAAGACTTGGTCGAGGACATGGACAGCTTGTACGCAGCTTCGCCAAAGGTTTTCTTAACCGATGCGCATTCGATCTCATCCCCAAGCGGCGTAGATGTACCGTGGGCGTTGATGTAATCGATATCTTCCGGGTTCATACCAGCATTTTTCAGCGCCATTTTCATGGCTGCGATAGCACCGCGACCTTCCGGGTGCGGCGCAGTAATGTGGTGTGCATCACCAGACAGGCCGTAGCCTTTGATCTCTGCATAGATTTTGGCACCACGGGCTTTGGCGTGTTCGTATTCTTCCAGCACCAAAACACCGGACCCTTCACCCATAACGAAGCCATCACGACCTTTGTCCCACGGACGGGAACCTTCAGACGGACGATCATTATAATTGGTGGACAGTGCCTTGGCAGACGCAAACCCAGCAATACCGATGCGGCAAATTGCGGATTCTGCACCACCAGCCAACATCACATCGGCATCACCAAATTGGATCAAACGCGATGCATCACCGATGGCGTGCGCACCAGTTGCACAAGCGGTCACGGCAGAGTGGTTCGGGCCGGTAAATCCATATTTGATGGATACATGACCAGAAACAAGGTTGATCAAGCTGGATGGAATGAAGAACGGCGAAACACGGCGCGGGCCGGATTTCAGCAGAGTATCCGCACAGTCATAAATGCTTTTCAGACCGCCGATACCGGAACCGATCATCACACCAGTGCGCGCGCGGCTTTCCTCATCTTCAGGTTTCCAGCCGGAGTCTTCGACTGCATCCATTGCCGCAGCAAGGCCATAAACGATGAAATCATCCATACGGCGACGTTCTTTCGCCGGGGCGACACTGTCCGGGTCAAATTGACCGGCTTCGGTGCCCATCGGGATCATCGCAGCAATTTGTGCGGCCAAGTCATCGACTTCGAAACGGTCAATACGTTTGAAGCCATTTTCGCCTTTAATCAGGCGTTCCCAGTTGGTTTCAACTCCGCGACCCAGCGGAGACAGCATACCCATACCGGTGACAACTACTCGCCTCATATTTTTCCACCCATGTGCGTTAATGGAATTGTGCCTGTCTTTCGTATTATCCCGGTGACGGCTCTGGTAGAGCTCCGGTGATCCTTGTGACGGCAGTGCGCAATTGTTCGCGCAAATCGGGATCTTAAATCCGGGGTGCCATCCCGAGCCATTGCTGCGGGATGGCGTCTCTATGCGACTGAATTACTCAGCAGCAGAGATGAAAGAAATCGCGTCTTTCACAGTCAGAATTTTTTCTGCTGCGTCATCCGGGATTTCAATGCCGAATTCTTCTTCGAATGCCATAACCAGTTCAACGGTATCCAGGCTGTCCGCGCCCAGGTCATCGATGAAGCTAGCATTTTCAGTTACTTTGTCTTCTTCTGCACCCAGGTGCTCGATGACGATTTTTTTAACGCGATCGGCGACATCACTCATTGGCTTGTCCTTCAGTCTTTAACGTTGTTTGGTTCAAAGAACCGATTGTTATTAAGGCCCGGTTTCCCGGATTGGTCCCTCTTTAACGTCGCCGACACATGGTTTTGCATTAAATATGTCGGCTCGCACGTAGGATGGACCGTGACTATCATACTTTCCACGGGAAAACCAGACTTCGCGTGCGCAAAGCCCGGCTTTTCCGGGACTTTAGATCATTGCCATGCCACCATTGACATGGAGAGTTTGCCCGGTGACGTAGGAAGCTTCGTCACTGGACAGATAAACCACTGATGCTGCAATATCTTCCGGTGTACCAAGACGCGCAGCCGGGATATTAACCAGCATGCGTTGACGTTGGTCATCGGTCAGGACATCGGTCATCGGCGTTGCAATCATGCCCGGAGCCACACAATTCACGGTGATGCCGCGATTTGCCAGTTCCTGTGCCAGAGACTTGGACATCCCAATCATCCCGGCTTTGGATGCGGCATAGTTGGCCTGTCCCGGATTACCGGTCACACCAACAACAGATGTAATACCAATCACACGACCGGACCGGCGTTTCATCATTCCGCGCATACAGGCACGCGTCAGACGGAAAGCAGCCTTCAGATTCACATCCAGCACCGCATCCCAGTCTTCGTCTTTCATACGCATAGCCAAACCATCGCGAGTCAGGCCGGCGTTGTTGACCAAAATGTCAATCTTGCCCATGGCCTTTTCAGCCTCGGCCGCCAAACGGTCGACTTCTTCGGCTTCACTCAGGCGCGCAGCGATAACGATGGCCTTACCCGGATGAGTCGCTTCAATTTCAGATTTCAATGCATCAAGAGCATCTTGGCGAGTACCACTCAACACGACGGTTGCCCCTTGTGCAACCAGTGCTTTGGCGATTTCGGAACCGATACCCCCGGATGCGCCGGTAACCAGAGCGCACTTGTCGGTCAGATCAAACATAATTCTGTACTCTTATGGCTTAATGAATTCGGAACTTTGTACGAAAGGCCTGCCGAACTGTAAAAACACATTTGTGTAAAAACGTTTCAGTCACACCCATGGTCTCCATGCTGGAATACAAAGAAAACCGCCCGGGCGCAATTGGTTACGTCCGGGCGGTTTTGAATTTCCCAATTAGGCAGCGACGGCCTTGGCAAATGCTTCGATCTCATCAACAGTGCCGACCGGAACACCACCCATGCTGCGGTCAATCCGTTTGGCCAGACCGCTCAGCACGCGACCGGAACCGACTTCAACCAGCGTATCGACGCCTTGGCTTTTCATGAACTGTACGCTTTCACGCCAGCGCACAGAACCACAAACCTGCTCCACCAGCAGCTTGCGAATTTCTTCCGGGTCTTGCGTGGCTTGTGCAGTCACGTTGGCGACGACAGGCACCTTCGGAGCGATCAGTTCAACACCGGACAGTGCCTCTTGCATTTTATCCGCAGCCGGACGCATCAGAGCACAGTGGAACGGCGCACTGACCGGCAGCAGAACAGAACGCTTAACGCCCAATTTCTTGGCGATTTCAATGGCGCGATTAACAGCACCGGAATGACCGGAGACAACAATCTGTCCCGGAGCATTGTCATTGGCGGCTTCACAGATTTCACCGTCACCGGCTTCTTCTGCCAAGGCGCGGGCTTGATCCACATCCAACCCCAGAATTGCAGCCATTGCGCCCTTGCCGAACGGCACGGCTTTTTGCATGGCTTGTCCACGGATTTTCAGCAGGCGGGCTGTATCGGAAAGCTGCAAAGAGCCAGCCGCACACAGCGCCGAATATTCACCAAGAGAGTGACCGGCAACATGAGAAGAGACATCTTCAAGACGGACACCAAAGTCTTTTTCCAAAACGCGGATGATGGCAACACTCATAGCCATAAGAGCCGGCTGGGTGTTTTCAGTCATCATCAGGTCTTTTTCAGGACCTTCAAACATCAGCTGCGTCAGCTTTTGCTCGAGAGCGTCCTCAACTTCGGCGAAGACATCACGAGCAACAGAAAAAGTATCTGCGAGCTCTTTGCCCATACCGACTGCTTGAGAACCTTGTCCCGGGAATACGACTGCGCGCATGCGCTTTCCTCCAAGTATTGTGCAAGTGGTTGTGTAATCTCCCTCACAAGAAATGCCGACTGCGCAATAAAGTCAAGCACCCCTTGCTTATCTACGAAAGATGTGTATAGTCGCGACCTCTCAACTCCTTGCCGATCAGGGGATCGGCTATGCTCGGGGCAAGTTGGGTGAAACATTGTTTCAGGGTAAAATTGACCGATTTTCGGGCAAAATCCAGCGATTCAATGCGAACTTTTCAACGCGCCACTGGGAAGAGATAAGCCAAAGGGAGTCTATATAGACATGTCTCTGTACGAAAGCGTTATTATTGCGCGTCAGGACATCAGCGCCACCCAAGTGGAAGCTCTGATTGACCAATTGACCGCAGTCCTGTCCGAAAATGGCGGGGAAGTCAAAAAGCGTGAAATGTGGGGTTTGCGTAACCTTGCATACCGCGTGAAAAAGAACCGTAAAGGCCATTACGTTCTTCTGAACATCGATGGTCCGTCTGCAGCGATCGACGAATACGAACGCCAAATGCGGATCAACGAAGATATCCTGCGTTACATGACTGTACGCGTGGAAGATCACGAAGAAGGTCCTTCTGTTATGATGCAACCGCGTAACGATCGCGGCGAACGCGGCGAACGTGGTGGTCGTGGTGGCCGCCGTAACGATCGCGGTGACCGTGCTCAAGCTGCTGAAGGAGATAAATAATGGCTGCTCCGCGTCGTCCTTTCTTCCGCCGTCGGAAAACCTGCCCGTTCTCCGGTGAGAATTCTCCGAAGATCGATTACAAAGACACCAAGCTGCTGCTGCGCTTTGTGTCTGAACGTGGCAAAATCGTGCCGAGCCGCATCACCGCAGTTTCTGCAAAGAAACAACGTGAACTGGCCCGTGCGATCAAACGTGCCCGTTACATGGCTCTGTTGCCGTACGTAATGAAATAAGTCTCCCCTGATTTCAGGGTTTGTGACTGACCAATTCGGGCCGTTTTACCACGGTCCGAATTGGTGCTTTTGGTAAAAGTACCACTTAAATTTCAACGATGGTTTCTAACGGATCTCGCCCGTCTGGACGGGATGCCGGACGAACAGAACATTAAGGACAACACAATGGATATCATTCTGTTGGAACGCATCGAAAAGCTGGGTCAAATCGGCGATGTCGTTAGCGTAAAACCGGGTTTTGCCCGTAACTTCCTGCTGCCGCAAGGCAAAGCACTGCGCGCAAACAAAGCCAACATGGCCCTGTTTGAACAACAACGCGTGCAAATCGAAGCAACCAACCTGAAACGCCGCGAAGAAGCTGAAGGCGTTGCAGCGAAAATGTCCGGTCTGCGCTTGCTGATTATCCGTCAAGCCGCCGAAACCGGTCAGCTGTACGGGTCTGTGACTGCTCGTGACGTGCGTGATGCTGTGAAAGATGCAGGCTTTGACACTGACAAAGCTCAAGCTCAGCTGAACCAACCGATCAAAGCCTTGGGCTCTTACACCATTCCGGTGTCCCTGCACCCGGAAGTAAAAGTCGACGTCGAGATCGTCGTTGCTCGCTCAGAAGAAGAAGCTGAACTGGCCGCACGCAAAGCAGCTGAAGCCGTTGCTGAAGAAGCTCCGGTTGAAGAAGTTGTGGCTGAAGAAGCCCCGGCAGAAGCCGAAGCAGAATAAGATTTCGGGCTTGCCCGTTGCGATCGTCGCCCGTAACCTCGGGCGGCGATTTTTTTTCGCACTTTTTTGTAAATTACCCACACTATTCACCTATCTGTGGACAGATTTTTCCCATTCACCCGTGCTATAGTCGCCACCATGAATGACCATACTTTTGAAGATATTCCGCCGCCGCTTGAACCCCCGCCGGAAGCCGACCCGCAGGGCATGGCCCCGTCACCATCAGTTCAGGCTGCATCACCAGTTTCGGGGGAACTGCGCCCGAATCGACTGCCTCCCTATGATACGGAAGCAGAACAGGCTTTGCTGGGCGCGATTCTGAACAACAATGCTGCCTTGGATAAAGTCATCGACTTTCTGAAGCCTGAACATTTTGCCGACAGTACGCACCGCAAAATTTTTGAGCTGTGCATCACCATGTCGGAGCGCGGCGATACCGCCGACCCGCTGACCCTGAAACGGGTTATGGACGGCACGCCGGAACTGGAACGGGTTGGTGGCCCCAACTACTTGATTCAGGTGGCGAATTCAGTCATCGGTATTATCAACACAGAACAATATGGTCGCCTAATCCATGAACTGTACATCCGTCGACAACTGATCAATGTGGGCGAAGAAGTCGTCAATGATGCCTTTGACGAAGCCAGCGAGATGTCTGCCGAAAACCAGATTCGGAAGGCAGAAGAATCCCTGTATCAGTTGGCGACGACCGGGGAAACCTCCAAAAGCTTCACAACCTTTGCCCAAGCCCTGAAACAGTCCGTAGAAATGACCGGGACCGCCATGCAGTCCAGTGGTCTGTCCGGTGTCACCAGTGGCTTGCGGGATTTGGACCGACAGCTTGGCGGCCTGCACAAGTCGGACTTGATCATTCTGGCTGGGCGTCCGGGCATGGGTAAAACCGCCCTGTCCACGACCATCGCTTACAACGCCGCTCACTCCAAGATGGAGGATCCAAATGGCCCCGGTGCCGTGACGGCCTTTTTCTCTATGGAGATGTCAGCAGAACAGCTTGCAACCCGTTTGCTTTCCAACGAAGCACAGATTCCGGGGCACCGGATGCGGACCGGGAAAATCGACAACGATGAGTTCTTCCGCCTGACCGCAGCCGTGCGCGATCTGGAACGTGTGCCGCTGTATATTGATGATACGCCGGGCCTGTCTGTTGGCGCGATTCGCACGCGCGCACGTCGCCTGCAACGTCAGGCCAATCTTGGCATGGTCGTGGTCGACTATTTGCAGCTGCTGAGTCCCGGCGCCACCGGACGCAAGGAAGGCAACCGTGTGCAAGAATTGTCAGAGATGACCCGTGGCCTGAAAATTTTGGCAAAAGAGCTCAACGTGCCGGTGATTGTGCTGTCCCAGCTGTCGCGTGCGGTGGAAAGCCGGGACGACAAGCGTCCCCAACTTTCCGATTTGCGGGAATCCGGCTCTATCGAACAAGATGCGGATATGGTGCTATTCGTCTATCGCGACCACTATTACAAAAAAGCCCGCGCGCCCCAGAAAAAGGACGGCGAAACCGATGAGGCTTACCAAGCCCGCGTTGCCCAGTTCGAAGAAGAATTATCCGAAACCGAACATGTTTCCGAATGCATCGTAGCCAAACAGCGTCACGGGCCGACCGGCACCGTTAAGCTGTTCTTCAACGGCGAATTCACCACGTTCGGCGATTTGGATGAAACCGATTATTCAGATTACGGAGTATAAGTCATTATGTCCGGTAGTGTTTCCGTACCGCGGTCCCGCGCAGGCGCGATTCTGACCATTGATCTGGATGCAATTGTCCAGAACTGGCGTGATATGCAAAGCCGGGCTCCCGGAGCGGAAGCCTCTGCTGTGGTCAAGGCCGATGCCTACGGACTGGGTGCCATACCTGTCTCCCAGGCCTTACACCGGGCCGGGTGCAAGACCTTTTGTGTCGCCCACATCGAAGAAGGAATCACGCTACGTGCGGCCCTGCCCGATGTACGGATTTTTGTTTTGAACGGCACGTTCCCCGGTACGGAAGCCGACCTTGCTGCCCACGCCCTGATCCCCAGCCTCAGCAGTTGGCCTCAGGTTGAAGGCTGGGTTGCATTCAACCGCACATCCGGGGCACAGGTACCGTGTGCACTTCAGGTTGACACCGGCATGACCCGCCTTGGCCTGAATCGACATCAGGCCGAGACCATTGCCAATGATGCCGAACTTATGCAGGCTCTGAACCCTTGCCTGATTATGAGCCACTTTGCCTGCGCAGATGAGCCGAGCCATCCGCTTAATCAGCTACAAATCTCATCCTTTGCCAAATTCCGGCAACTGTTTCCCGCCCTGCCCGGCAGTTTGGCGCAATCCGCAGGCACATTCCTTGGCGGCGAGGCTTTAAACGACATGACCCGACCGGGCATTGCCTTGTACGGCGGCAACCCACTGCCACCCGCTACCAATCCCATGCGTCAGGTTGTCAAACTGTCCGCACGAATTGTGCAAATTCAGTCTGTCGACACGCCGCAAACCGTTGGCTATGGCGCTAGCTATGCCGTCCCCAAGCCGGGTCGCCTTGCCACCGTTAGCCTTGGCTATGCTGATGGCTTTCTGAGGGCCATTGGCAACTGCCTGCCGGAACACAGAATTTGCGCGACTGTCGCAGATCGCTATCGTGCCCCGCTGGTCGGTCGGATTTCCATGGATCTGTCCACATTTGACATTTCCGATGTCCCGGAAGACACTCTGCAAGTCGGAGACACCCTTGATGTCATCGGCAAATTTGCAACTATTGATGATTTGGCCACCGCCGGACAAACCATACCTTATGAAGTCCTCACGGCTCTCGGGCCCCGCTTCCACCGCATTTATTTGAACGGTTCAGCGTTATGACATTTCTTGCCACCATAGGACGTGTATTTCTGAATTTCCTCGGGGCGATCGGACGGTTGACCCGCTTTACCGCCGTGGCTGCCTCCCACATTGTGCGACCGCCGTTTTATCCGCGCCAGATTCTGCGCCAGTTTTTGGATATCGGCTATTACTCCCTGCCTGTAGTTGCCCTGACGGCAATCTTTTCAGGCATGGTCTTGGCACTGCAAAGCCACTCCGGTTTTTCCCGGTTTAATGCAGAGGGCGCAGTTGCCATGGTCGTGGTCCTGTCAATTACACGGGAACTGGGACCGGTGTTGGCGGGGCTGATGGTCGCCGGACGGATCGGTGCCTCCATGGCAGCAGAAATCGGCACCATGCGCGTCACCGAACAGGTCGATGCCCTGACGACCCTATCCACCAATCCATTCAAGTATCTGGTTGCGCCGCGCCTGTTGGCTGGGTTGCTGATGATGCCGCTACTGGTCCTGATTGCCGATATTCTTGGCGTGTTCGGTGGCTACCTGATTGGGGTTGGCAAACTTGGGTTCAACTCCACAAGTTTCTTGATCAACACGTGGGATGTTCTGGTGCCCATGGACGTGATTTCCGGCTTGGTCAAGGCCAGTGTCTTTGGTTTCCTGATTGCCTTGATGGGGTGCTATAACGGCTATCACTCCCGTGGCGGAGCCCAAGGCGTGGGCATGGCAACCACCAACGCAGTGGTCGCATCCTCGATCCTGATTCTGGTTTCCAACTACGTGATCACCGAAATCTTTTTTGCGCGATAAGGGGCTGTCCTCATGACATCCGAAACTCCGAAAATTCGCCTTCGCGATGTGCACAAACGCTTTGGTGAGAAAGTCGTGCTTGATGGCGTCACCCTCGATATTGCTGCCGGGGAATCTCTGGTCATTATCGGTGGGTCCGGCACCGGGAAATCGGTTCTGATCAAATGTATTCAGGGTTTGCTGGAACCGGAAACCGGAAGCATTGAAATCGACGGCAAAGACATTGTCGGTATGAGCGCCGGAGAGATGGAAGACATCAGCAGCCGCATTGGCATGCTGTTTCAAGGTGGTGCCCTGTTCGATAGCCTTCCCGTGTGGGAAAATGTCGCATTCGGAGCGATTCAAGGGCGCGGCATGAACCGCAGCGAAGCCTATGACCTTGCCATCGACAACCTGAGCAAGGTTGGCCTGACGGAAGACGTCGCACAATTGTCCCCGTCTGAATTATCCGGCGGCATGCAAAAACGCGTGGGGCTTGCCCGCGCCATTGCCACCAAGCCGGACATTATCTTCTTTGACGAACCGACCACCGGCTTGGACCCGATTATGGCGGACGTGATCAACGATTTGATCGTCTCCTGCGTGAAAGATTTGGGTGCCACTGCCGTCACCATCACCCATGACATGGCATCCGCCCGCAAAATCTCTGATCGGGTCGCCATGTTGTACAAGGGCAAATTGGTCTGGGTCGGGGATAAGGCTGATATTGACGATTCGGGCAATGACTACGTGGATCAGTTTGTTCACGGGCGTGCCGACGGCCCGATTACCATGGAGCTGAAGAAATAAATGGCCCGTTCCACAGTCCGCTACGTCTGCCAGAATTGTGGCAGCGTGACCGCCAAATGGGCCGGGAAGTGTGACGCCTGCGGGGCGTGGAACAGCATTTCCGAAGAAACCGCACCGGAAGCTGCCACGCCGCAGGGCCGCAGCATGGGCAAGGGGCGCAAGTTGGACTTTGTCTCCCTGAAAGGGGAAGGGAAAACCACGCCACGCCTGCCCACGGGCATCAGTGAACTGGATCGGGTGTGTGGCGGTGGCCTCGTCCCTGGATCGGTCTTGTTGGTCGGCGGTGATCCGGGCATCGGTAAATCCACAATCCTATTGCAAGCAGTCGGTCAACTGGCCCGAAACGGTAACAAATGCGTTTATGTCTCCGGTGAGGAAGCCGTCGATCAAGTGCGGCTGCGGGCCGAACGCCTTGGACTTGGCGAAGCCCCTGTGGATTTGGCAGCCACCACCAACGTCCGCGATATTATCGCGACACTCGACAGTGGTCAGGCACCTGATGTGGTGGTGATCGATTCCATTCAGACCATGTATCTGGATACATTGGACAGCGCACCGGGCACCGTGTCACAGGTGCGCACCTGTGGACACGAGCTAATTCGCCTTGCCAAACGGCGAGGATTCGTCCTGTTCCTTGTCGGACATGTGACCAAGGAAGGAACCCTTGCCGGGCCACGTGTCGTCGAACACATGGTGGATACGGTTCTGTATTTTGAAGGGGAACGCGGGCACCACTTCCGCATTCTGCGCGCAGTAAAGAACCGTTTCGGTGCCACCGATGAAATCGGCGTATTTGAAATGTCCGATGGTGGGCTTGCCGAAGTTGCCAATCCATCCGCCCTGTTTCTGGCAGAGCGCCGGGGCAACATTGCCGGAAGCTGTGTCTTTGCCGGATTGGAAGGATCGCGTCCGCTGTTGGTGGAAATTCAGGCACTGGTCGCCCCATCATCATTCGGGACACCCCGCCGTGCAGTCATCGGTTGGGACAACAGCCGCCTGTCCATGTTGCTTGCAGTGTTGGAAGCCCGTTGCGGCATTGCCTTTGGCGGGCATGACGTTTACCTGAACGTAGCCGGTGGCCTGAAAATCACGGAACCGGCAGCCGACCTTGCCGTTGCTTGTGCGATTATGTCTTCTGCAAGCGGCATTCCTGCCCCGGCGGATACCGCCGTATTCGGTGAAGTTGGGCTATCCGGTGAGGTCAGAGCCGTCGCTCAGCCGGACCAACGGCTGAAGGAAGCTGCCAAACTGGGGTTCATGGGCGTCCTGATGCCCCGCCGTGTACAATCGACAAAACGCCCACCAAAACCGCCGAGCGGATTAACCCCCCGTGAAATCGGCCATGTTCAAGATGTTGCAGACCTGTTCCCTATCCGGCAAACTCATGATGACGACTAACTCGGCTCAGTAATCAGGACACCATGCAGTGAACGACCTGCCACTACCCATTACCGACCTTGCCGTTTTCGCGGTTTTGCTGCTTTCGGCTCTATTCGCGACCGTGCGCGGTTTCACCCACGAGATCCTGTCCGTCAGCAGTTGGCTTGCCGCTGCGCTTGCGGTGGTCTTTGGCCTGCCGTTTGCCCGCCCCTATGCCCGGATGTACATTGGCACCGAATGGATCGCTGATGCCGCTGCTGCCGCCTTGCTGTTCTTTGTGACCTTGGTTGCTGCCGCCATTCTGACCCGTTCCATATCCCAAAGTGTACAAAGCAGTGCCCTTAGTCCGGTGGACCGGGCACTTGGCTTTATCTTTGGCGCGGCCCGTGGCGCACTGCTGATTATATTGGCCTACCTTTGCATGTTGTGGGTATTGGACATTACGCAGCCGCCATCATGGATGCGCAGTGCCAAGACAACACCATGGATTGTCGCCGGGGCTGATGCGGTCAAAACCCTGACCCCGGAAGATTTGTTCGAAGCAGATTTGACCAAATCCGCAGAACAGTCTAAACGTGCTGCAAAAGATGCCATAGCCGTTGAACGCACCCTTCGGGAATGGAGCGCACCATCGCCCAAACAACCCGATCCTGAGAAATCACCGCAAGGCTATGCAGAAGATCAGCGCCGTGATATGAACCGCCTGATTGACGCCAACCGCTAACAGAGTAACGCCCAATGACCTCCTGCCCTGCCTCCTTCGTCACCACCAACCCCTTTGATGATGACAAAATGAAAGAAGAATGCGGTGTTTTCGGCGTCTTCGGCACGGTTGATGCCGCACAGCTGACCGCGCTTGGACTGCATGCCCTGCAACACCGTGGACAGGAAGCCGCCGGGATTGTGACCCGCGATGGATCGCACTTTAACGCCCATAAAGGCATGGGCCACGTCGGGTCCAACTTCAGCAAAGAATCCGTGATGGCAGGCCTGAAAGGCGACTCTGCCATTGGTCACGTGCGCTACTCTACCACTGGCGAAACCATTCTACGTAATGTGCAGCCGCTGTTCGCGGAATTCGAAAGCGGTGGCTTTGCCATCGCCCACAACGGCAACCTGACCAACGCCCTGACCCTGCGCCGCCAGTTGATTCGCCGGGGCAGCCTGTTCCAATCCACCTCGGATACGGAAGTCATCGTTCACCTGATCGCCACCAGCGTTGAAAGCTCCATCCCCGGTCGGGTGATTGAGGCACTGCGTCATGTGCGTGGAGCATATTCCCTTGTCATGCTGTCCAACAACGCCCTGATCGGTGTGCGCGACCCGTCCGGCGTGCGCCCGCTGGTCCTTGGCAAGTTGGGTGATGCCTATATCATGGCATCTGAAAGCTGTGCATTGGACATCATCGGTGCTGAACTCATCCGTGATGTGGAACCGGGTGAAATGATCGTCATCGACGAAAACGGCGTTCACGCACAGAAACCTTTGCCGTCGGCTCCGCCTAAACTGTGTATCTTTGAATACATTTACTTTGCCCGCCCTGACAGTGTGATCGACGGTCACAATGTCTATAACGCACGCAAACAAATTGGCGTTCAGTTGGCAAAAGAAAGCGCAGTAGACGCAGACCTGATTATTCCGGTTCCAGATTCTGGGGTTCCGTCAGCCATCGGCTACGCGCAGGAATCCGGCATTCCGTTTGAGCTTGGCATCATCCGTAACCACTATGTTGGTCGGACCTTCATCCAACCGACGGACAACATTCGCCACTTGGGCGTCAAACTGAAGCACAGCCCCAACAGCGAGCTGATCAAAGGCAAGCGCATTGTTTTGGTGGATGATTCCATTGTCCGTGGCACCACATCCAAGAAAATTGTCGATATGATGCGCAATGCCGGGGCCAAAGAAGTCCACATGCGGATTTCATCCCCGCCGACGACTTTCCCGTGTTTCTATGGCATTGATACGCCGGAACGCGAACATCTGATGGCGGCAAAGATGAATACGGAAGAAATGGCGAAGGCCATTGGCTGCGATTCCCTTGCCTTTATTTCCATGGACGGATTGTATCAGGCTATTACCCAAACCGATCGTGACCCAGATATGCCGCAATACTGTGATGCGTGTTTCTCTGGTGATTATCCGGTGGATTTGATCGATAATGATCTTGGCCTTCTGTCCCGGCCCAGCCTTTTGGTTGAACGCAGTCAATCCAAGAAATAACGAGGCGTTTCATGTCCCATCATGCCCCCATGTCGGATCGAATTGCTCTGGTCACGGGGGCATCACGTGGGATTGGACATGCCGTCACCAAAAGCTTTGCCAAAGCGGGGGCAACCGTCATTGCGGTCGCCCGCACCCAAGGCGCGTTGGAAGAACTAGACACCGAAGTCCAAAGCTATGGCTTGCCGCCTTTGGTACTTGCGCCGATGGATGTTACGGATGCCAACTCCATGGATGAATTAGCCCGTGCTATCGGTCATCGCTTCGGACGTCTGGATGTATTGGTCAGTTGTGCCGCAACACTTGGCGGTTTACGTCCGTTGGCACATTTTGAACCAAAAACCTTCGACAATGTTATCCAAACCAATATCACCGCTAACTGGCGTCTGATCCGTAACTGTGACCTTCTGCTGCGTCAGTCCGATGCCGGGCGGGGGATTTTTGTTACATCTGAAGTTACACAGGCCATTCCTGCCTATTTTGGTGGCTATACCGCCGCCAAAACTGCGCTAGAAGCCATGGTCAAAACCTATGCCGCCGAGTTGGCGCAAACTAACGTCCGCGTCAATCTGCTTGACCCCGGGGCCGTCCGCACTCGCATGCGGGCCGAAGCCTTTCCCGGTGAAGATCCCTTAACCCTGCCGACGCCGGACACCATCACTCACTTGTTTCATGAACTGGCCTGCCCAAAATGCTCGCTCAATGGTTCCACGGTTTTCGCCGCACCATAAATCTTGCCTGTAGTATTGGCGGTACCTTTGCCCTGTTGTCCGCATGCAGCAGTGATGTGGTGTATGACAGCGGCAAAACACCACCGGGACAAGTGTATGAGAATTGTCAGCAATATTTACGGCAATTCGATCTGGACTACCGCCCCGTTGCGGATCGCTCGACTGGCGCTTGCCGTATTCGTGATGCGGTTCAAGTCTCCCGGATCGGGCAGGCTAAACTCTCGCGCCCGGCGATCATGACCTGTGCCTTGGCAGTACAATTATCAGAATTCGAAACCGTCGTCCTGCAACCGGCAGCCAAACGCACTTTGGGTAGCCCGATTACGACCATTCACCACTATGGCACCTATGCCTGTCGTAACGCCCGCAGCAAATCCCGACTAAGCCAGCATGCTTATGCCAATGCCATTGATATCGGGATTTTTGAAACTGCATCGGGCATCAAAACTTCCGTATCGCGACATTGGGATGAGGCAGGAAGTAAAGGTGAATTCCTAAAAACCGTCGGACAAGGGGCCTGCACCTTGTTCCACGGTGTGCTTGGCCCGGATTCCGATCGCAATCACCAAGACCATTTCCATTTTGATATGGGACCATACACATACTGCCAACTGCGCCCAATAGATCCCCGCAGGCCATAACGTACGGGTCTATGACACGCTTGCGGCCTCAGGCCAGTTCAAGACAAACACCGCACAGATGATCAGAGCAATCCCCAGCCACCCAATAGGGCGCAAGTGCTGTTGAAAGACCAATTTGCCTAAAATTGCCGTGCCCAAAACCCCGATGGCACCCCACAGGGCATACGCAACAGCCAAATCCATGACGACAACGGCTTCGCCCAGCAGCCAAAAAGCGAACCACACCAAAAGAATAGCACCAAGTCCCCACCCAACACGGCGAAAACGCTTGGACTTTTGCAGCATCATATTCGCTGCCACATCAACGATGGCGGATACGGCAACCAGAGCAACGGGGGCTAACGTCATTGCTGGTCTCCTTCTCCCATGGTGACACAGACAATTCCGGCAACGGATAAAGTCAAACCAAGGATTTTTTGCAGAGAAATCACTTCTCCAAGAATAAAAACGGCAATCAACGTCAGCAACCCGACGCCCAGCCCTTCCCAAACCGCATAAGCCACGCCAATGGAAATGCCGTTCAGTGCTTGCGCCATGAGGTAATAAGACAGCGCAATTGCTCCCCCCATCACGATATAGCCATAAAACTCACCATTGCGTGAAGCCATAGCCATGAATGAGGTCCCGATCACCTCGGTAACGACAGCCATTGCCAAAAACAACCATGGCAACAACCGAACATGTGTGTGGTCACGGGAAATATCCATCTGATACTCCTGTATAGTATTGGCAGCGCGCGATTGGATAACGGCTGCTTGCTCTTTCGCATGGAGTATGTCATAAAAATTCGATACTTAATAATGAGATACCATCGATAAAAACGATAGATCAATGAAGTACTCACCCGAATCCCTGCAAGCCTTTGTTGTTACAGCCGAACTTGGGTCTTTTTCAGCGGCAGCCCGCAAGCTCCGCAAAAGCCAATCGACGATTAGTACGGCAGTTGCCGGGCTGGAAGACGACCTTGGTTTTAACCTGTTTTCCCGACAGGGACGTTATCCGTCCCTGACCGATGGAGGGCTGCGAATTCTAGGCTATGCGCGCGAAATTCTGGCCGCAGCGGACCGCATGGAAGAATTCAGCATGCGCCTGTCCGACAATGTGGAACCACGATTAACCGTGGGGCTGACGGACAGCTTTCCCGGTGTCAGCATCCGCCCGATTCTGCGTGAATTTGCACAACTGTTCCCGGACATTGAATTGGAATGGGCCGATGCAGAAGGCGCAGATGTGGTGGCCCTTCTGGAAAGTGGTCGGGCACATGTGGGGTTGCTTGCTGCCCAGCCGCGCTATCCAACGGATATTGTTACCCGTCGCCTGCCAATCTTTTCTGAGATCGCGGTATTTGTCGCGCAGGAGCACCCCTTGACGGCGATCCCGCACCCTGCCTTTCACCATTTAAGCCCCTATCGCCAAATCTACCTCAGCACTGAACGGCAACACATGGAAACACCCAGTGGCGCAGTGTGGTCGGCAACGGACTATTTTATGATTATGGAGATGGCTGAATTGGGGTTTGGCTGGGCCAAACTGCCACGGCAATTGGTCGAGCAATATGGACGCAACAAACTGGTGGAATTGAAACTGCAACAGGGGCCAGAAATCGTTCCCTTGGATGTGGCATGGTCGAAAACATCGCCACCTGGACCCGCTGGCCTGTGGTTCATTGACGCCATGCAGCACCAGTTAGGATCGGGCCTGATCGGCTAAACTCACGCAGAACCCAACCGTATATATCAAACGAAACAGACGCCGAATACTCGGCGTCTGTTTTATTCTCATGCGGCTATTTTTTCTTGCGGCGGCTATTTTTTCTTGCGATTGGCGTAGGGGTTTTTGCCTTGCCGCAGATGCAGACGGATTGGCACACCCTCCAAGCCAAACGAATCCCGCAGACCATTGACCAGATAGCGGGCATAGGAATCCGGCATATCCGATGGCTTGCTGACAAACGTCACAAAAGTCGGCGGACGAATCTTTGCCTGTGTGATGTAGCGCACCCGCAAACGACGACCAAGGCTGCCCATCGGCGGCGGATGCCGCTCCGTCATGTCTTGCAACCAATCATTCAGCGGGCGAGTTGAAACCCGTTTGTTCCACAAATCATAAATTTCAAACACCGCAGACATCAGCGGTTTCAGCCCTTTGCCTTTCAGGGCAGAGATCGTCACCGCCGGAATTCCGCGCACTTGCGGCAATGCATGGGCCAATTTGTCTTTCAAACGCTCAATGGTTTCTTGGCGATTTTCCGCCACATCCCATTTATTGACCGCAACGATCAGTGCACGGCCTTCTTCGACCACATGGCGAGCAATGGAAAGGTCCTGTTTTTCCAGTACCGCATTCGCATCCAGCACCAGAACCACCACATTCGCCATCCGCACCGTATTCAAGGTGTTCTGCACCGATAATTGCTCAACACTTTCGTCGATTTTTGACTTCCGGCGCAGTCCTGCCGTATCTACCAAACGGATCGGACGACCATCCCATTCCCATTCCACCTGAATGGCATCACGGGTCAGGCCGGCTTCAGGACCAGTCAGCATCCGGTCTTCACCGATCAGACTGTTGAACAACGTGGACTTACCCACGTTCGGACGCCCGACAATGGCAAGCTGCAACGGGCGTGCCGCCAGTTCTGCTTCACGGGCCATATCCGGTTCGGCTTCCGGGTCAAACGCATCAACATCCAAACCGGTATCTTCGATCAGAACTTCGGCAGCGGCTTGTTCCTGATTTTCCGCTTCACGGGCAGTTGCCGCGTCCGCGTACGGTTTCAGTGCTTCAAACAAGTCTGCCATACCAAGGCCATGCTCTGCCGAAACCGGAACCGGATCACCCAAGCCAAGGCTATAGGCTTCAAACAATCCCGGTTCGCCGGAGCGACCTTCGCATTTGTTGGCAACCAGAATAACCGGCTTGTTCAAACGGCGCAGCAAATCACCAAAGTGCGCGTCCAAGGGTGTTACCCCGGCCCGCGCATCAATCAGCATCATCACCACATCGGCTGCAACAATCGCTGCATCCGTCTGCGCCCGCATCCGCCCTTCGACTGTGGACGGATCGGCTTCTTCAAGGCCTGCTGTATCCATCAATCGGAAAGACAGGTCCACAAGGTGGCCTTCGCCCTCACGACGGTCACGGGTCACACCGGGCATGTCATGCACAATGGCATCCCGAGTTCCGGTCAGTCGGTTAAACAGCGTGGACTTACCCACATTCGGGCGTCCAATAATCGCTACTGTAAATGTCATTCTGTTAACCTGAAATTGCCGCTTATCAGCGGTATGCGACGAGGTCTGCCTCGTCGGTCAAGAAATACACGGTTCCGTTTGCCACCACTGGCGGGATGGTCGCACCATCCGACAACTTGGAATAACCCAGAACCTTGCCATCATATGGGGATACGGACAGCGCATAACCATGGGACCCGACAATAAGCAAGCGGTCACTGGCAAGGATCGGCCCACCCCAGATAATACGCCCTTTTTTATCTTCCGGGTCTGTCCAACTGGACAACTGTGTTACCCAAGCAATATTGCCGCTACGTGCTTCCAAGGCGACCAATTCATTATCGTTACTCAGCATGAACAGGTAATCGCCGGCAACCCACGGCATGTTGGTGCCACCGATGCTTTTGTCCCACATCCGGCGACCGGAACGCAAATCAATCGCCGCAACAGTATCCGCATTACCAACGGCAAACACGCGTCCATTAGCCATGACTGGCGCAGCTTTGATATCGGTAAATGAATCAAGGCCCATCGCCTTACGTCCTGCCGACAATGTGTCTTCCCACAGCAGACTACCACTTTCCACGCGCAAGGCTGCAAGAGCCCCGTTGCGCATGGCAACAACCAAGACACCGTTATCCGCAGCCGGGCTGGCAGCGCCCAGCAAGCCCGTCATTTCGGTCGCGCCGACATAATCCCACAGCTTTTTACCGTCACGAGCCGAGAATGCCGTCACCTTGTTATCAGCAGTGACAACGAATACACGTTCGCCGTAGACCGTCGGAGCCGCACGCATCGGTGCGTCCATGGTCGCCTTCCAGTAAAAATTCCCGGTTTCAGTCTGCAAAGCCCAAAGCTCGCCAACCCCAGTAGTTGCGAACAGACGGCCCTTGTCATAGGCCAGACCACCACCAAGAACCACACCTTCCTTATCCGCTTTCGGCGTCAAATTCATGCGCCAAATCGTCGCCCCGTTATTGGCGTCAAAGGCTGAAACGTGCCCCAGCGAGTCCACAGTATAAATTCGACCATCCCCAATCACTGGCGAGGCCAGCAGCCGGTTTTCATCGGCAGATGCCGTGCCAATCGACGTAGTCCAAACCGGGGTCAAGGTTTCCGCAATCTGCAAATGGGCCATGGCATGATGTGACAAACCGCCAGCTTGCGGCCAATCCACATTGGTTTCCGGCGCGGGCAACACAATATTCAATTCATCAGCTGCAATATCCGGTTTCAACTGGTTTTCCAGTGCCAGAACCGAAAGGCGATCCCCCGGAAGCGGCGGAGCATCGGGTTCACCAAACCAGTCATCACCGCTGCAACCGGACAGAACTCCGGCACACACCACCGCCGCAATTAATCCCTTACGCATGTCCAACCTCTTATTCCGACTTGGTGTTTGCTTCTGCATCCTGCAGGAACACAGTCCGCAGGTTGCTTGCCATTTGTCGTTGAGCCGGAAGGGTATCCGGGTCATCAAGAATATCTTTCAGCACGTCTGCAGCCCGTTGTGGTTCCCCGGCTTTTGCCGCTGCCAACGCGGTCAGTTGCAGAGCCATATGACGCCACGGGTGCCCAGCAGCAGTCATAGGAGCCACCTGGTCTTCAATCTTGCTCGGCGCGTCCGTATCCAACCCAGCCATAGCGTCAAGAACAACAGCCAGATCACGATAAGCTGCCAGAACATCGGCATCAGCACTGACGGCCTGCAGCTTACCACGGCCTTCGGCAATTTTGCCTTGATCCAATAGCATTGTGGCCTGTTTCAACCGGGCCAAAGTGCGATATCCGGCACTGCCCGTTGCTTCCAGACTCTCCAGAAACTTGGTTGCTTCGCCGGACTTGCCATTCTCAATCGCCGTGTAGGCACTGTCTAAAACGGCACCTTGTTCCTGCCGTTCGGTTTCCTGCATGTAGTTATGCACCTGATAACCGGATACAGCGATAACGATGGCGACCGCCCCACCGATGACGAGCTTGCCGTATCGGCTCCAAAGATTGGATAAATTCTCGTGGCGAAGGTCATCGTCAATTTCCCGAAACAGGCTGTTTTGCTCTGCTTCTTCCCGTTCACGCTGACGTTTTTCTTCGGAGGCTTTGTAATCTTGGACAGATTTGGCAGACATATGGACAGGCCTAGGCTATTGAACGCGAAATAATGACAGACAATGCAGCTGATACACTGCACCGAACCGAAACACAATAGGGGGACTTGCTGCACAAGTCTATGGCAACGCGCCCCCCAAACCATCAGTTTCTTAACCGTTTTACTCTGCCGGGTGTTTCCATTTGATTGAACAGCCTATACTCGGGGTCTGGTTTTCCGGCACCGTCTGGGTTTCCGCCACGGATACCATGGCCTCAAACAGCTCCCGATCGGCCTTTGGCGAAGCTGGCATATTGCGGGATTCATCAAACCGCCCGCGGTAGCACAGCTTTAACTCCGCATCATAACCAAAGAAATCCGGTGTACAAACCGCACCATAGGCACGGGCAACGGCCTGAGTTTCATCATACAAATATGGAAAAGTGAAACCATTGGCCTTGGCAAATTCAACCATTTTATCCGGCGCATCATCTGGATAGGCATCCACATCATTAGCCATAATTGCAACGGTTTTGATGCCATGGGCTTCCAGTTCCCGGCAATCCCGAACTATACGATCAACAATAGCCTTCACATATGGACAGTGGTTACAGATGAACATGACCACCGTACCCCGATCACCTTTCACATCGGCAAGACGAAGGGTATGCCCACTGACAACATCCTTGAGTTCAAAATCTGGGGCGGCAATGCCAAACGGACCAAGGGGTGGAGATAATGCAACCATGTTCGTCTCCTTTAATGCTGCGCGATCTGGGTTTATCCAATCACTATTGTATCAATCTTTCGGCGGGACCTCCGTCTTCGGCCAACGCCTATGCACCCAGAACCATTGTTCGGGGTACGCACGAATCCAATCCTCAATACATCGGTTCACCGAGGTCATCGCGGTCAAGACATCGGCCTCCCGATCACCCGTATCCTCAAATGTATATGGGGGCGACATCTCTACCCGAAAATGGGCACCACCCAAACGAAGAACACGAACCGAGACCAACGGGCATTTAAACCGAAAAGCAAATGTTGCCAACGCCGGGGCTGTCATTGCCGGACGACCAAAGAAAGGCACCGCAATACCGTCATTCATTTTTTGATCCACCAGCATTCCAAGGTGACCGCCCTCTTTCAAATTTTTGATAGTGCGGCGTGCCCCGGCAGAGCCCTTTGGCAACAGTTCCCCCTGAACGAAATCCCGATGCGCACGGAATAACCAATCAATATGCGGATTATTGGGTTTGCGATAAATCCGATGCAAAGCCATACCGCAATGACCGGAACTCGCAGGAACCAGTTCCCAGTTGCCAAGATGGGCACCCCAGATCAGTCCGGGAATACCATCATCCCGCAGGCTTTCAATGTGCTCGTTGCCAACAAATTCAACCCGTCCCTTTTTCAAAAGATCAGACAAATGCGGGTATTCAAAAAATGTACGACCAATATTGTCCCACATCCCATTAAGAATGGAATTGACCTCGGTTTCGGTCTTTTCAGGAAATGCGGCAGTAATGTTCTTCCGGGCAATTTTATGAACCGGCAGCATGGGACCGATAGTACGGGCAATCCGACTACCGACAGCGGATGCCATATCCAAGGGCATTACCCGTACTGCAAAGTAAACCGCATACGCCAAACCTGCACTGACAGGATCAACAATATACCGCTGTAACCACGACGCCATGACGAACACTCTAAATTATGATGAGACTCGCGCATTGGAATGCGCACGAAGACAATCCTGAATATAGGGGGCAAGTCCCTGCCCGTCACCCCAATCCAGTTCAATCCCCAAAACATCCACCTGCTGCCTTTGATCAGGCGGCAAACGCATGGCATCCTTTTCCGTGGTTAGGGGGATTGCCTTCAGCCGATACGCCTCGTCCAAAATGGGCTGAATATCGGCTTCTGTGTAAGGGTGATGATCGGCAAAAGCCATGCGATGGACGATCCGTGCCCCAACATCCTCCACCGTGCGGAAAAATTTTCCGGGACGACCAATCCCGGCAAAAGCCACAACCTTGGCTCCGTTCAGACGGGCAAAATCGCCGCGCGGCTTCATACAGGCCCGATACACAGGCAAAACATCTGCATATTTTCGGGCCAAATGCTTTGCATCCTCTCCAATCAGGATCATGGCATTGGCACGCTGCAACCCGTACCGAACAATCTCTCGGCAGGGTCCGGCAGGCATGACCTTGCCATTGCCAAACCCAACGGCACCATCCACAACCACAAAAGATGCGGTTTTCATCAGCGAAGGGTTCTGAAACCCGTCATCAAGGATCAAACAATCAGCCCCGGCAGCAATAGCTGCCCTGGCAGATGCAACCCGATCCGATCCAATCCAAGTGGGCGCAACACCAGCCAGCATCAGCGGTTCATCCCCCACGTGCAAGGACGTGTGCTCTGTCGGGTCAACCTGAAGCGGGCCTTTCAACGTCCCACCATATCCCCGCGACAAATAGGCGGGAGACATTCCCTGTGCCAACAGGTATTGCCCAAGCCAAAGTGCGACAGGGGTTTTTCCGGTGCCGCCAACGGTGATGTTGCCGATACAAAATACCGGAACCGGAGCTTGCCATGGGCGCGACGTCCACCGTCGCACCGCCCCGGCAGCCGCGACCACCGCGCCCAAAGGTTCCAGCAACCGGGCAAGCGGGCCATCCTTTAGCCAGAATTCCGGGGCTTTCATTCGCAACCCTTTTCAGCGGTCAGGTGTGTCAAATACGGTTGCAGAGCTTCCAGAATTCGGTCTGCGCTCGCGGCCTCGGTTGAAGCAAAGGCCTCCCCCGCCTGCGCAATTTGTCTGCGCTTGCCATCGTTCTGCAACAAGTCCGCAATTGCTGTCGTCAGGTCAGCTTCATCAGCAAACAGGCGCGCGGCACCATGCTCCACCATTCTGGATGCCATAATCCCGAAATTGTTCATATGTGGACCGAACAACACGGCGCAGCCCAAGCGTGCGGGCTCTAACGGATTTTGTCCACCCTGCCCAATCCATGACTTGCCCATAACCACGATCGGCGCGACGCGATAGAACACACCCATCTCGCCCATGGTATCGCAAATATACACATCCGTATCCGCGTTCGGTAGCTCGCCACGACTGCGGCGGGCGGGCGTCAACCCTTCGGCCCGAATGCTGGCTTCCACGTCATCACCACAGATCACGTGACGCGGAGCTATCAAAGTCAGGAGGTTCGGGAACTCTCGCCGCAAAGCAACATGAACCCGGGCAACAGATGCGTCTTCGCCGGGGTGTGTGCTGGCAGCAATCCAAACCGGGCGGGCGGCAATTGCGGTTTGCAAACGCTCCAAATCCCGTGACTCTGCGGGCAACGGTGGCGCCGCATATTTCAGATTGCCGAGGCAGCGTGTATTTTCAGCACCCAAAGCCCGCAACCGGGCTGCATCTTCCTCAGTTTGTCCAAACACCAGATCAAATGAGCTGAACAGGGCATGGGAGGAAGCGGGCAATTTTGACCAACGTTTAAAAGATCGGGGCGACATACGCCCGTTGACCAGAACCATCTTGCAGCCGTGATTACGGCACGCCTGCAATAGATTGGGCCAAATCTCACTTTCCGCCCAGATCGCCAGATCCGGCGCCCAATGCCCGATAAAACGGTTCACATATTTCGGCAAATCCACGGGCACATATTGGTGGATAACGGTCCGCGGCAGACGTCGTTCCATCAATTCTGCCGATGTCACCGTTCCCGTGGTCAACAGCAAAGTGATCTGAGACCAGTCTTCATTCAGGCTTTCGATCAATGGCAACAGGGACACGGCTTCCCCGACACTGGCGGCATGGAACCAAACCAACGGGCCTTTAGGACGTTCAACCGAGGCTAACCCGGCGCGTTCGTGAAAACGATCCTGCGATTCCTTCCCCTGCGCCCGTCGATGATCCAGATACAGCTGTACAATCGGCGACAACACACGCGTCAAAGTGCGATACAAATGGAGAATCACGAGCGTTTCTCCTTTGCGTCTTCCGGGTCTGCCGGAAGAATAGCCTCATGCCCCATGCGACGATCCGCGTCCATTGTCAGGGCGTTCAGACGTGTTTCCAATTGCACGCGATAAGGTTCCAGATCCTTTGCATCGCGGGGAACGGACATCGGTTCACCGTAAATGTAAATACCACGGCTAAACGGCCAGACAATTTGCATACGGTCCCATGACTTCAGGAATTTGCAGCGGCTTGCCGAAAACGCCACAGGCACAACGGGAATCCCTGTGATCTGCGCAAGCACGATCGTACCCATTTGCACTCGCATGCGTGGGCCTCGTGGACCATCGGGTGTGATAGCGATTTTCTTACCTGCCTTGACCAAACGCAGCATTTCGCGCATGGCTTTAGCCCCGCCACGGGACGATGACCCAGTTACCACTCGCAGGCCCAAAAGTTCCATGATCCGGGCAATCAAACGCCCGTCACTGTGCCCTGAAATCAGTACATGGACTTTACCCGGTTGCCGTGCGCCCTTCCACATCAGCGGCAGTCGTGCATGCCAGAAGGTGTAGATCAAAGACCCTTTGCCCTGTTCCAATGCCTGATCCACGTTGTTTCTGCCTTCGTACGTCCAACGACCAGTCAGATGGGTGAACTTCAGGAACACAGATAACAGCCATGTCACAAATGACTGGAAACGCGCAGTTTTGGTGAGCTTTTTCAGAAAGGACATCACCAAGGCAACTCCATGGGGCACAGGCGGTCCTGAACGTCCGTTTGACAACCGGATATGAACACAACAGGGTCCCGCTTAATTGGATAAAATGGTTACCTGTGTTTTTACACTGTTCCTTCGCGCTGTCAAAACCGGAAAGCACCGAAAAGGCCAGAGTTATGCCCGCTATCCCGGTGCATCATCTGCGACCGGAGGATGTACGTCCGTATATCCCGGTTTGTTTAGTCCGTATTTGCGGACTTGCCGGGTCAAGTGGAGCCAAATTTTCTTCAAATTGTTGAACGCTGGCATCCCAGTTCCGGGTCAAGGCAAAAGCCCGACAGGCTTCTGGCGAAATCGCCAAAGCCCTTACCACGGCTGACTTCAGATCGAAGTCCAACACCCCAACCGGGGCATCGGCCAATACATCCTTTGGCCCCGCAACCGGATAGGCTGCTACGGGCACACCACTGGCTAAGGCTTCCAGCAGGACAAGGCCGAACGTATCGGTCAAACTGGGAAAAACAAAAACATCCGATGCGGCATAATAAGCTGCCAATTCATCCCCTGACTTGGCTCCGACAAAAACTGCATCCGGGTATTTTTTCTGCATCTCTGTCCGCTGCGGCCCATCACCAACCACCAATTTGGTTCCCGGCAAATCCAGCCCCAGAAATGCATCCAGGTTCTTTTCCACGGCGACACGCCCAACAAACAAACTGACCGGACGCGGCAAATGGTCCAGCAGGCTTTTATCTTTTCGTGGGTGGAAACGCTCCGTATCTACGCCTCGGGTCCAACGGCGAATGTTACCCACTCCCCAGTGTTTCAATTCGTCTTCGATGCTTTGCGTTGCCACCATGACCGCACTGGACGGACCATGGAACCATTTGACCAGTCTGTAGCCAAGGCTGAGCGGCAAGCCGACACGGGCACGGATATATTCAGGAAATTTGGTATGAAACGTGGTTGTAAATGGAATCCCACGCTTCACACAATACTTCCGTGCTGCCAAGCCCAATGGCCCTTCAGTTGCGATATGAATACAGGCCGGTTGTGCGGCCTCAATCAACCGAGCAACCTTCCCCCCCGCAAAAAGAGCCAAACGTATTTCCGGGTAGGTTGGGCACGGCACGGACCGAAACATCTGTGGTGTAATCAGGTCAACCTCGTGCCCGTGGGATTCCAAATGGGAAATAGTGGTCTCATAGGTACGCACCACACCATTGACCTGAGGATACCAAGCATCGGTAACAATAACGACACGCATCAGACTTCATCCTTGGTCGCTAGGTACACGTTTTCAGAAACCGGGATCAGGCCGTCGCGAATTGCCCGGTCTCGCCCCCCGGTTTCCAGCCAATGAATGATTTCCATGCGACCATCAAAGTGTTCAACCAACGCGGTGCAGCTTTCCACCCAATCCCCGTCATTGAAATACATGACGCCATCGATTTCACGCATTTCCGCATGGTGGATGTGACCGCAGATCACCCCTTGCAAACCGCGTTTGCGCGCGACCTCTGCCATTGCTGTTTCATAATTGCCGATAAAGGCAACGGCATTTTTTACCCGATGCTTCAGATACGCCGACAATGACCAGTATTGCAGGCCACATCGACGACGCATAACATTGAACCAGTGGTTTAAAAATATGGCGAAGTTATAAGCCGTGTCGCCAAGGTATGCGAGCCACTTGGCATAATTCACAATTCCGTCAAACTGATCACCATGCACGACAAGGAACTTTCGCCCGTCTGCGGCTTCGTGAATGGCATGTTTGTGAATGGGGATGTGCCCGAATTCAAACCCGGTGTACTCACGCAGGAACTCATCATGGTTGCCGGGGATGCAGACGACCTTGGTGCCCTTACGCGCTTTACGCAGGAGTTTCTGCAATACATCGTTATGGCTTTGCGGCCAGTACCATGACCGACGTAAACGCCAACCATCCAAAATGTCCCCAACCAAATACAGGGTTTCACTGTCCGTGTGTTTCAGAAAATCCAGAAGGTACTCTGCCTTGCAGCCCCGAGTCCCCAAATGTACATCAGATATCCAGATCGTGCGGTAACTGCACTCATTTGCCTTATCGCTTGTCGCCATGAACACCCGAACTTTCACATGCATCATATCCATAGATCATGGCGCTCTTGTATGCGAAGGGTGGAAGGCATTCCACACTTTTGGGCAAAATATATGCTGATTTCACAAAGCGTTAACAAAACATACACGGATAATTCATGCGACCTGTTGCACTGGCGAATAGGTCAATTTGACTTCGTTACAGCATCCATTTGCGCACAAAAAAGCCCCCACTGAAACAGCGGGGGCTTTTTGAACAACCGTGACTCAGGCTTAGGCCGGAACCTGCGGCTGATTTCTGGATTTTGCGTAGTGATCTTCTGCAATGAAGGTATAGATCACCGGCAGCACGAACAGGGTAAACAACGTCCCGATCGATAGACCGCAGGAAATCACGATACCAATGGCAAAGCGACTTTCAGCACCGGCACCCGCTGCAATTGTCAGCGGCAGAACACCGGCAACCATAGCTGCCGTAGTCATCAGAATCGCCCGCAAGCGCAAGGACGCAGCGTGAGCCACTGCCTCGGTTTTGCTTTTCCCTGACTCTTGTTCAACGCGTGCAACCTCACAGATCAGAATCCCGTGTTTGGTAATCAAACCAATCAAAGTCACAAGACCAATCTGGGAGTAGATGTTCAACGTGGTGAACCCCAGGACCAAAGGCACCATTGCACCCACAATCGACAGCGGCACTGACGTCATAATCACCATCGGGTCACGCCAGCTTTCGTACTGCGCAGCCAGAACCAAGAAGATGATGATCAAGGCGAAGGCAAAGGTCACCATCAAGGCACTGCCTTCCTCGATATACTGACGGGTCGGCCCGGAATAGTCGTGGGAGAACCCTTTCGGCAAAATTTCGGCCGAAGTTTTTTCAAGGAAGTCCACAACCGTACCAAGAGCAACACCCGGCATCGGCACACCCGTCAAGGTAACCGCATTCAACTGGTTGAACTGGTTCAAACGTTGTGGTTTGGCAACCACCTCGTAATCCACAATATTGGACAACGGCACCACACCGCCATCACGGGTCGGGACATAGGCCAGATCCAAAAGTTTCGGGTCAAGGCGGTACTTACGCGGTACCTGCGGAATGACCTTATAGCTTTTGGACATAATTTCAGTCCGGTTGATGTAGTTGTTACCGTAAAGGGCGGCCAAGGTAATGCCGATATCCTTCATGGTCACACCGTATTCACCGGCTTTGCCACGATCCACAGTGATGCTGATTTCCGGGCGGTTATATTTCAAGTCAAAGTCATAGAAGATGAACAGACCGGATTCCCGGACACGCTTGTCCAGTTCCTGTTTCACACTCTCCAGTGCTTCATAATCCGTGGTGGATTTGAAAATGTACTGGATCGGCATCCCTTGGGTACCGGGCAAGGCAGGCATCTGGAATGCCGCCATTTTCAGGCCAGCGACCTCGTTAACTTTCGCCTGCAGGTCTTTTTGGATTTCAGCCGCATCACGTTCACGTTCGCTCCAGGGCGTCAGCACCAAACCGCCGAACCCTTTGTAAACGCCATCCGTACCACCAACGAAGAAGAACACGTCCCGTTCCGGAATTTTATTGGTCAGATCATTGGCTTGATAGCCGAAGCTTTGCAGGTAATCCGCATTGGCTTCCGCCGGGCCGGTGATATCAAGGGCGACAAACCCCTGATCCTCTTCCGGTGCCAATTCACTACTGGAGAAGTGGAAGAAGAACGGCAGGCTACACAGGACAATCGCAGCCAAAATCATGGTCGGCATGCGGTTTTCCAGTGAACTTGACAAAGCCCGTTCATAAGCATCAGACAACTTGGTGAAATACTTATCAACAGTATGGGCAAATCCACCTTCACCCGGTTCTTCATGTTTCAGGATTTTGGAGCACATCATTGGTGACAATGTCAGTGCAACCACACCGGAAACAATCACCGCACCAGCCAAGGTCAGGGCAAATTCCTTAAACAAGGCACCTGTCACACCACCAAGGAAAGCAATCGGTGCGTACACCGCAGCCAACGTAATGGTCATGGTGATCACGGGTGCGGCAATCTCACGCGCACCAATGACCGCGGCCTCAAATGGCGATCTCCCTTCCTCGATATGGCGGTGCACGTTTTCCACCACCACAATCGCATCATCGACCACCAGACCAATGGCCAACACAAACGCCAACAAGGTCAGAAGGTTCAAGGAGAAACCAAGCGACAACATAATCAGCCCGACCCCGGTCAAAGACAACGGGATGGTCACAATCGGGATGATGACAGAACGGAAAGACCCCATGAACAGCAAGATCACCACGATCACGATCACCGAAGCTTCCACGAGGGTTTTGACCACCTCGTTGATGGATTCCTCAATAAACAAAGTGGAGTCGTAGTTCACTTTCATCTGGATATTCGGCGGCAGGTTGTTCTTAACCTCTGGCAAGGCTTCATAAACCCCGGCAGTCACCTCCAACGAGTTGGAATCCGGCGTTCCTTCAATCCCGATAAAGATTGCATCCTTACCGTCTGCCAAAACGCGGGTGTCGGTGCTGGCTGCACCAAGTGTAATCTCGGCAATATCCCGCAGATGAATCGGGCCGTTCTCTGTTGTCTTGACTACAAGATTCTCAAACGACTTCGCATCACCGATGGTGGTGTTTGCCTTGATATTGATGGTGTTGTAGTAGCCTTTCGTCGCACCGGCAGCAGCCTGATAGTTGTTCGCCTGCAATGCAGCCACGACCTCGGCAGCCGTCATTTGCCGCTGAGCCATGGCTTCCGGGTCCAACCATACCCGCATGGAAAATTCCTGCGCAGCAAGAATATCCACAGCGGCAACACCGGGAACCGTTGCCAGTTTCGGTCGTACGGTACGGTCCACATAGTCGGTAATCTGCGCACTGTTCAGTGTGTCAGAATAAAACGACATATAGAGCAAGGCCATGCCACGACCGGAACTTTTGGACAGAACCGGGTCTTCGGCATCGCCGGGCAATTCGGACCGCACGGCGTTGACCTGACTTGTCACCTCGGTCATGGCTTTGTTCGGGTCAAAGCCAAGGCGGATTTGCGCAGTCACCTGACTGATGCCAGCACGACTGACCGACGTGATGTAGTCCACACCATCGGCTTTCGCCACGGCTTCCTGAATTGGGTCGGTAATAAAGCCCTGCATCAAGGTTGCATCAGCACCGGGATAGGCTGTCTGCACCGTAATCACGGTCGTATCAATTTCAGGATACTGCCGCACTTGCATGGAGTTCATAGCGTTCAAGCCCAGCAACAGAATCAGCAAGCTGACCACTGTCGCCAGTACCGGGCGCTTAATAAAGATATCTGTAAAACGCATGCGGGTGATCCTTAGTCTTTATCGATTGCAGGTTTGGCTTCCAGAATGTCCTGCTGGGCAATTTTGACCTGAGACCCGTTGGACAAACGAACACCACCTGCGGTGACAACCATATCGCCGTCGGACAATTCACCCTTCACCACAGCCAAGTTATCGGAACGGTCAAGCACATCGACCATGACCTGATAAACCCGTTGTGCGGCTTTATCGTCTTCACGAATGACATAGATGAAAGACCCATACAGGGAATAGCTGACCGCCGATTGCGGCACGATCAATTGATCTTTTTCCGGTGCCAGATTGATACCGGCCTTTGCATACATTCCCGGACGTAGCAAACCATCCGGGTTCGGCACGTGGGCTTTCAAGGCGATCAGGCCGCTTTTATCATCCACTTTCGGATCAATGGCGGTCAGGGTGCCTTTGAAGATTTTTTTCGGATAGGAATCCACCTCGACATCAACCGTTGCGCCAACTTTCAGTTCAGGCAGAAAACGCTGGGACACGGTGAACTGCAAATCCATTGCAGTTAAGTCCTGCAAGGTGGCAATTTTTTGACCCGGTTGGATGTACTCGCCAATATCGATCTGACCGATACCGATCTCACCATCAAACGGAGCCTTAATGTCGCGTTTTTCAATTTCGCGGCTATATTGCGCCACATTGGCCCGGGCCATAGTCAGGTTCGCCACGGCCTCATCCAAAGTAGCCTGAGACGCCGCATTGGTTTTACGCAAACGACGATACCGTTCTTCAGTCAATGCATTCAGACGCACTTGAGCCTGAGCAGAAGCCAGTTTGGCTTCTTCGACACTGGCATCCAATTTGACAAGGCTGACACCTTCTTTGACCTGTTGCCCTGCAGAAAACAGGATCTCAGTGACGCGGCCTGAAACCTCAGCACTCACATCAACACCATTGACAGCTTCCAACCGCCCGGTGGAGGAGATTGTATGAGCCCAGTCCTGTTGTTCGACCGCTTTCGCGTTCACCGTCAGAACCGGTTCTGGAAGATTAGCTAGGTATTCCCCGACCATGTGCTGTTTAAACATGGCAAACCCGAACAAGCCCGCCAAGGCAAGCGAGACGCCGGAAACGATCACAACACTGCGCTTCATTCTTTTCTCCGTTTTTCAGGATGTTGTGCGTATCACTGCACAGGTATTAGAAATTTGTGTCAGGAAACTATGATTTCCAAGCATCATGAACCATGAACAAGCTCACAATACCCACGGTTTTCAATTATCTGATCCGACGGCACCGGAAATTTGCCGAAACGCGTCCATGGCACGTTTTCGTGCCTCAACATGATCGACCAATGCGGTCGCAAGCGGTTCATGCGTACGTAATGATTTTATGTTCACCAGTTCCGGGCACCATTTCAAGATATACTTCGCCTTTGGATCGAATTTTTCGCCTTGTGTGGTGGGATTGAAAATCCGGAAGTAGGGTGAAGCATCAGCCCCACTGCCCGCGACCCATTGCCAGCCAAACGGATCAAGGGCCGGGTCCGCATCCACCAACGCATCATCAAACCAAGCCAATCCATCGCGCCAATCATGCAACAAATGCTTGATGAGGAAAGACGCCGTGACCATACGCCCACGGTTGTGCATCCATCCGGTCGTCATCAACTCCCGCATCGCGGCATCAACAAACGGATATCCGGTTTCCCCGATCCGCCAGTTTTCAAGCTGGTCTTCATCCCGCCGCCACGGAAAGGCATCAAAATTACTGCGCCAATTTTCCGAAGCCAACTGCGGAAAATCCCACAAAATGTGATGAGAGAATTCCCGCCATGCCAATTGGCGCAAATACGCTTCCCCTGCTGCATCCAAAATTTCCGAAGCAGCCATAGCATCCCTAACCTGCCACCAAACCTGAAACGGTGAAAGTTGCCCCCAGCGCAGATACGGAGACATCCTTGATGTCCCGTCACAATCAGGATGATCCCGGTCCCGCGGGTAAGCACAAAGCCCATGGTCCAGAAACCGCTGAAGCTGTTCATGTGCGGCCTGCTCACTGACCGACCAAGCGGTTCGGAATCCTCCGGCCCAATCCGGCGCAGTCGGTAAAAGCTGCCAATCCGCCAGATCATCCGACGGCACGGACAATTCGGACCAAGACACATTTGCCACGGGCAAAGGGCGACGCAACCCCGATGAAGCGGCTCGGAACGCCTTCCAAAATGGCGTAAACACCTTAAATGGGCCACCGGATTTGGTACGAATTTTCACCGGACTGTGGAGCAGGCTGCCGCCATGCATAACCAGTTTAATATTATGCTGGGCCAGAAAATTAGCGACACGAAGCTGATGATCACGCTCTGCCGGGATGCGGGAGGCCATCACATGAATGCGATGTGCTCGACAGGCCTGCGCCACACCCAATAATGCATCGGAAGCTGCCCCCCGCTTTAAGGTCAGTTGCCCCCTATGGCGCGCCAAATCCCCGCCTAACGATGCCAGACTTTGGTGCAGCCACCATTTCCCCGCAGCCCCTGTTTTTTCAAAGATTTCGTCGAAAACAAAGACCGCATGAACATCACCTTCGGCGGCTGCCGCGGTGAGTGCCGGATGGTCAGTCAGCCTTAAATCATCACGGAACCAAACAATCGTTGTTTGTGTCATTCTACACCCCTTGTTTTCCTATTCAGAGCAAGCTACGCTCATTCCCTTGGCGGGCTACTCCGTGACGAATCAGGACATTTATGTATGGATTTTCAACAGTATAAACAAGGCGCCATTGCCCTTGCCGGTCTTGCGGTACTGATATTGATAATGAATCAGTTTGGCACTCCCGAAGAACAGACGACGGACCCAATCCTGCAAGTGAAATCCTCAACAGATATCCCGGTCGACGCCACCCCCGCCTGCGTTGCCAAAGGGGGTGACGATGCCCCTCCCGTATTTGCCTCTGCGCCGGACCCTTACGGGATCGCAACCCGACAGGTTTTTGACCGCTTGGTGGAATTCGACCGCCGCAGTGGAAAGATCGTCCCCGGCCTTGCCACACGCTGGGAAGTTTCAGACAATAAACTGAACTATAAGTTCTTTCTGAGAAAACACGTAAATTTTCATAAAGTTGAAGGCTTCACACCAAGTCGGGCATTCAACGCCAATGATGTTTTGTTCAGCTTTGGTCGGTTGATGAACACCACCAACCCGCTACACGATGCCAATAGCGTATGGGCCAAGGATTTTCGCACTGTTGCCATGAACGAACTGATTTCGGACATCAGCCGCCGCGATACCCATGTCGTCGAATTCCAGTTGTCGGTACCCTATCCGAAATTTCTGTCCAACCTGACGATGAGCTTTGCTGCGATCCAATCGCAGGAATACGGTGATGCCATGGTCGACAACAACACCCCGGAACGGTTTTTCACGGTTCCTGTCGGCACTGGGTCAATGTCAGTCGCAAAGCGCGACGGGCAAACTGTCTTTTACGCTGCCAACCCGACTTATTGGGGGAATTTCCTGCCAAAGACGGTCAGCGAAGGCGAAGTGAAAAAACAAATGCCTGAACCGGAAATCATCGGGGTGGACTAGAACCAAAATCAGTTCTCGGCCTCACTGGCATGTTGAGACCAGCCGGGCTGGGCCAAGCGTTCATCCCGGCGGCTACGTGTAGAGCATGCAGCCTCTGCCCGGGCCAGATTTTTCTCCGTGATTGCGGCCTGCCGCCCCTGCCCGTTGACCTGATAAACCGTCAATGCCTTACGGAAGGCATCGGCAGATTGTCGGTACGTGTCCGTACTTTCCTTCCGCTTCGCCAACAGGAACAGCGCCGACCCCAGATTATTCTGGGACGCAGCCCACAACAAAGGCATGCTGTTTTCCGGGCGAACATCCAAAGTCGCCTGCAATAGCTCCACCGCCCGTTCAAGGGCCGGGGCACTCCCCAACATATCGCCATAAACCTGCAATACCTGCGCCAGTGCGGACACAAGCTCTGCCCACTTTAAGGGATGATCGGCACGGGTATAAATCTGCGTCGCCTGTTGATAGGCATTCAACGCCGCCTTGTACTGCCCGTCATCACCGGACGCCGCCGCCTGTCGATAATAGGCAGCTCCCATCCGTTCTTGCAGCAATGCCCACTCCCACGGTCGGTTTTCCTTGCGCACGCTTTCAAGGGCAAGCTTAAGGGTGTCAATAACACCATCCCACACCGTGCCACCGGGGGCAGTCTCCACCAGACCGCGCTCACTGCGCATATGCTCCACCAGCGCCAACCCAGTATAGACATCCGCCCAATCATCACGTGCCTGTCGCGGCAACCTCCGGCCTGCATTTTCATAGGCCTGCACAACCTGCTGCCACATATCCGGCGTGACACCATCCGCACCAAGGCACAACGCCGCAGCATTGGCCCAAACCAAATACGTCGCCGCTTGCTCTGCTGCGGCATAGCCTGCGACCAGACGCGGTAATTCTCCGCCAACGACAGAGACATCAGCCTGCAGTGCCGTATACCACTCGGGCACTCGGCGCGTTCCTTCCGCAAGCACTGCCGCCAAAACCTGAGCCCGCACCAGCGATGGCATTGAGTCCGATAAACTTTCCAATGGCACAAACACGGCTGCAGCCGGAGACATCCGCCCCAAACGCAATTCGTGGGGAACTGGTGCCGCCGTTGCATGAACTTCCAACAAGTGACCGATGGTTTCCACCCGTCCCCAGACCAGAACGTCAACCCCACGCGCCGCCAACATGGTCAATGCCTCGCGCTGGGCAGACTGACGGGCTGTTTCCGGGTCAATGACATCTTTGGGCCAAGTTACCGCTGCATCCAACCGCTTAAGGATGACATTCGGCAGCCCTTCCAAGGCCTGCGACAATGCATCCAGCGTATCCAGTCCTTCCGGTGGCATGTCTGCACCAAACGCCGTAATACCAATGCGCAGGGGACCGGACGCAGATTTATTTACGGAGGACTTGCCTTCATTTTTGCTGCTCGAACGGGAAAAATTGAACAAACGCCCGAACAGGCCGGGTTTGTCCTCATCCGCGTCGATAGGGCTATCATCAATGTCATAAACCGGCTCGGGCAGGCTTGGTTCACCGGGCAGACGCAGTGCCAATTGTTCATCGGCAGCCCGCAACCGTTCCACCAATTTGGTCATCACTTGCAGGGCCAATTCAGGGTCCCGCTGGAGTTTATCCAGAAAATTGTGACGGGGAGTAACCTCAACCGTCACAGCACCCTGAGCCACCGCGGAAGCACTGCGGGGGATGCCATCGACAATCCCCATTTCACCAAACATTTCCCCCTTACCCAATCTGGCAAGGGTCACGGTGCCGTTGGGGCCGGTTTTCAGCAACCGGACCTTACCTTTGCGCACAACAAACATCGCGAGACTGTCATCACCCTCGCGGAAAATTATTTCACCATCTCTGAAAGTGCGAAGTGTTTCGGTCACAATTCTGTTCCTACAAAAACCTGCCCCAATTCGGGGCAGGACTTGCATATATCAACCACGTATCCTCGAGCATACCGAAAAAACACGTGTTATGAGACAGAATTTTATGACAAAGGGGGTTAGCCCATAAGCAAGGCTTAATCCTGATCCAATTCCTCGACCCGATCCGGGGTCATGTGGCCTTTTGCGGAACCGGGGTAAACCAAGGCAACCTTGCCGTTATAGTTTGCTTCAACAAAACGGTCGCCATCGGCATCGGAACCCAAACGCATGTGCATTTCTCCCTTTTCGATGGCCTTGGCAACGTCAGCCCCTTCCATGGAAAAGGCTTTGCCGAGAGACCCCAACAACACATTGATTTCGTCGTACATTTCCGGCTGTTGCTCACTCACGGCCGTTCCTCCCTCAGGTTTTTTTGTATCCAGTGGAACTGGCTTACGGTGCCAGTTCCAAATTATCAATCAGACGTGTCTTACCAAGCCGGGCAGCGACCAAGACACAAGCCGGGCGATCAAACTTGTCCAGAACCGCCAGATTATCTGCCGAACGCAGTTCCAGATAATCCACAGACTGGAACCCTTCCGCCAGAATATCGGCCTGACCGGAAGCCAAAGCGTCCGCTACGCTAACCCCGGCTTGCAAACTTGCCGCAACCCGTTGCAGCATCCGATACAAAGCCGGAGCAACCGCACGGTCAGAAGCGGAAAGATAAGCATTACGCGACGAGCGAGCAAGGCCATCCTCTTCACGGGAAATCGGGACACCCATGATTTCCACCGGGATATCCAGATCCTTGACCAAACGGCGAATGACCTGCAGTTGCTGATAATCCTTTTCCCCGAAAGCTGCTACATCGGGACCAACCTGCAACAACAGTTTGGTCACAACCGTGGCAACACCGGAGAAATGCCCCGGACGATCACCCCCGCACAAACCTTCGGACACGCCTGATACGTCAATTTTTGTAGCAAAGCCGTCTGGATACATTTCAGCAACCGTCGGCGCATACATCAGGTGTGCATTGACCGTCGCGAGGCTTTCCCGATCTGCGGCTTCCTGACGGGGATAAGCATCAAGGTCTTCATTCGGGCCGAATTGCGTCGGATTCACAAACACCGACACAACCACTCGGTCTACCTTGGTTTTTGCCGCCTGTACCAACGACAAATGACCGGGATGCAAGGCCCCCATGGTCGGGACAAACCCGACTTTCAGCCCTTCAGCCCGCCAACTGGCGACCTGAGCCCTAAGATCTGCAACCGAACGAACAATCGGGGGAAGCATATGGGATATCATGATAAAACCTTTTCTGCCCTATGCCTTCGGCTTCACGCCAAAGCAATGTTCCGTTGCCGGGAAAGTGCGGGCCTTAACTTCCGCTGCATAGCGTGCTGCCGCGTCTTCAACCATCGGGCCGAGCTCGGCAAACCGTTTCACGAACTTCGGTTTGAAGTCCATGAACATGCCCAGCACATCATCCACCACCAAAACCTGACCATCGCAAACCGGGGATGCCCCGATACCAATCGTCGGCACATGCAGCCGTTCGGTTATCTTGCGTGCAATGGGTTCCATGGTGCCTTCCAGCACCACAGCAAAGGCTCCGGCTTCTTCGACCGCATGGGCATCATGCAGGATTTTATCAGCTTCAGCCTCATCGCGACCTTGGGCACGGAAACCGCCGAAAGCATGGAAGGATTGTGGCGTCAGGCCAACGTGGGCCATCACCGGAATACCACGCTCAACCAGATATTTAATGGTCGGCGCCATTTCACAGCCACCTTCCAGCTTCACAGCAGCACAACCAGTTTCCATCATCAAACGGGCTGCGTTACGGAAGGCCTGTTCCGGGCTTTCCTGATAACTGCCAAAAGGCATATCCACAACCACGCAGGCATGACTGGTCCCACGGACCACAGCCGCACCATGAGCAACCATCATATCCATGGTCACACCAATGGTCGTCGGCAGGCCATACACAACCATACCAAGGGAGTCGCCCACCAACAAAAGGTCCACGTGCTTATCCAGCATCTTGGCCATGGGGGCGGTGTACGCGGTCAAACAGACGACAGGTTCGCCGCCCTTGCGTTCACGAATGGTCTTGGTTGTTACGGGTTTTGCTTGAATTTCAACGCTCACGGACTGGTCCTCCTGTGTCGTCGGTTCGGGGCCATCTATTAGGTTTCAAAGGCCCGAACTCTCCCCTTGGGGCACAGCACAGCACCCCATTCTTGCGAGCGGGGGCTTTCTACTGCTTTTTGTATCCAAAGAAAAGCAAAACCGGGTCACAAATTATGAACGCGGTGTCACGCAGACGGTCCATCATCGTCATCAAACAATATTCTGTGCGCAGCACCATCCAGATCATCAAACTGCCCAGAGCGCAAAGCCCACAAAAATGCTGCCAAGCCCAACGCACCAAGTCCTAAGGCAATGGGGATCAATATCAGCAGGCTATTCATGGGGAGACCTCCGATTCAGGCGCAAGGCATTCAACATCACCACAATGGATGATGTGGACATGGCGGCGGCAGCGATCAAGGGCGTAACATAACCCGCCATGGCAATGGGTATGGTGATCACATTATAGCCAATAGCCAAAGCAAAGTTTTCACGAACCAAGGCTCCGGCTTTGCGGGCAACCTGAATGGTTTCCACAACAGGGGCCAATCGATCGCCCTGAAACACCACGTCGGCAGCGGTCTGAGCCAAGTCCACCGCCGTCGCCGGAGACAATGACACATGTGCCGCCGCCAGCGCTGGGGCATCATTCAAACCATCCCCCACCATGGCGACTTTATGCCCCTCGGCTTTCAAGGCATCCAATCGGGCGACTTTATCTGCCGGATGGCAGTTTGCCTGCCAATCCGGGATCCCCGCTTCCGTTGCAGCCTGAGCGACGGCTCCTTGCCCATCGCCGGACAGCAGCAATACGCGTATCCCCATGTGCCGCAAATTTGCAATGGTCTCTGCCGCATCACGGCGAATGGATTGGGTAAAACGAAACCGCACCGGGGACGAGCTTCCCTGTGCTAGCCAGTACATTTCCGGCCCTGCCGCCTGCGACGGCGACTCTGCGGTGTCCATAACATGGGTCCACCGACCAAGGCGACCTTCCGGTGCAACCAAGCCCGCACCGGGAAATTCCTGAACATCTGAAGCAGGCGCAACATCACCCGCGGCATGAACCAGTGCCCGCGCCAAAGGATGACGACTGGTTGCCGCGACCCGAGCCGCAGCCTGTAAATTATCATCCTGCCAACAACTGTCCTGCACCAGCACCGGATGACCAAACGTTAAGGTTCCGGTTTTATCAAAGACCACGGTATCAACGGTTTGCAGTCGTTCCAGTGCGGTTGCGGATTTCATCAGAATTCCGGTTTTGAACAAACGGCCCGATGCAATCACCTGCACCGCCGGAACTGCCAAAGCCAACGCACACGGGCAGGTAATAATCAGCACACTAACTGCAATCAACAATGCAGGTTGCCATGTCAGACCGCCAAGCGTAACCCAATAGACAAATGCAAGCACCGCCAAGGTATGAACCACCGGGGCGTACAACTTCGCCGCACGGTCTGCGACTGCCACCACATTGGCTCGCCCCTGTTCGGCAGCTTCCATAAGGCGAACAATATCCGCCAGAACCGTATTATCGCCCGCAGCCGTGACCCGGACCCGCAACAAGCCGCTAAGATTTTGCGTCCCGGCGTGAACACGATCCCCCGGCATCACCGCGATCGGGGTTGTTTCGCCGGATATGGCCTGCGTATCCACATCTGATGAACCACTTTCGATACAACCATCAACCCCGAACCGATCACCGGGGGCAACGCGGACGATAGCGCCGACCTGCACGCGATCCGGTGCCATGGCCTGAATGCTGCCATCTTCGGCTTCTACGTCCACCGCAACAGCCGACAGCACCAACAGGTTTTCCGCACTCTCCCGTGCCCGCCCCCGCGCCCGGGTGTCCAGATAACGCCCAATCAGCAGGAAGAACAACAGCATCACTGCCGATTCAAAATACGCATGCTTGCCTGAGTTTGCGGTCTCCCACAAAGACATTCCCGCAGCCAAAAGCACCGCCAAGACAATCGGCACATCCATATTCATACGCCCATGACGCAACGCGCCAACAGCACTGCGCAAAAAAGGACGAATGGCATAGGTAATAGCGGGCAGAGCAATCAGGGCCGATATCCAATGCATCAAATCCCGCGTTGCCGGGCCCATATCACTTCCGGCCCAGACCGACACCGACAGCAACATGATGTTGCCTGCAGCAAACCCCGCCACCGCCATTGCACGTAATAACGCCTTTTCCCGTGCTTCGGACGCAGATTTCAGGCATTCGGCCCGAAATGGCAGCAAGCGATAGCCCACATTCTGCACGGGGCCGACGATGTCGCCGCTCAGGCTGGCACCGCCCTGCCATTCCAACCGCAACCGCCGCGTGGTCATATTAAGGCGCGCAACCGTGACCGCCGGATGACGCTGCAACAGAGTTTCCACCAACCAGACACAGGCAGCGCAGTGCAAACCATCAACCACTACAGTCAATTGAGAGGTTCCGGGCTGGCTGCCATCCCGCACTTCCGACGACAGATCGACAGACACGTCATCAGGCTTTAGGGGACGCACGGTCGGATCATTGACCCGTTTGTCATAATAACTGTCTAGCCCCAAGCCATTCAAAAGCTGATAGGCGGCCTGACAGCCCGGACAGCAAAACTGACTGTCAGGTGGTGCGTCCTGTGGAATCGGCAGGCCACAATGTTGACAAAACTGGGAAGTGGATTTGGGCATCACGGAATTTGCAGGCGGTGCCGCAATCGATACGGCGGGTCGCCCAGCCGTTTGGCTGTCAGGCTAACCTCCCACACCCCTTTGAACGGCAATTCCGTATCAATGCCATAGACGCCGGGTTCAAGCGCTGTCAGCGCCACAATCTGATCATATCCTCGCACGGCAGGACGTTTCAAGATCGCGCGCACATCCATGCCTTCTATTGGCTGATCGGTCTTGTCCCTAAGGACAAAAGCCCACCGAACAAGGCGACCATCTTCGGGAAGTTTTCGCACGCCGGTAACTTTAACCTCACCCTGCCAGCCAAGTGCCAACTGAGCCTCGGCAGCAGCGATTTCCGCATTATAGGCATTGCCCTTTTCAAAGGATTTTTCCACGCTGAGACCGGAAAACGTCGTGGTCGCCATGTAAAGCATGACACTGTTCACCGCCAATACCACAGCAAATCCGGCGACAAAGAGCCAAGGATACCACCAGCCATCAGGACGATTTTTTGTCATAGCCATTCAGCGCCTCCGATACATACCAACATTACCGCGGCGGCGCGGCAAACAAGGACTCATGAGCAATGGTCGTTCCGGTTTCCTCATTCGACAAGTTGAATGTCACATCAATTGCTTCCGAAGATGCCGCGTTACGAGGAGCCGTAACATACACCCGGAAAGTCCCCACGGTGTCCCGAGGCACAGGCAGGTTAACCGATGCACCTTCCCCGTGACCGATAACCTTGACTGTGGCATCGGACAAACCGGAAATACTTAAGGTAAACATCTGATCCTGACGCCGCATATTCAGCACCTTCAGGGTGTAACCATTGCGAATATCCCCATCGCTAAGGCGAACATATAGCGGGCTGCGTTCATGCAGGATGTTGACGGCCTCGCGATCACGCAGCGACAAAGTCGTCAGCAAAAATGCAGAAACAGCCACCAGCACCAAGGCATAGGCAACCGTACGGGGGCGCACCAGACGCAACTTGGTCACTTTGCCCTTGGCTCTGGCAACCTGATTGCTAACCGAATCATAGGAAATCAAATTCGGCGGACGATTGAACTTCGCCATGACTTCGTTACAGGCGTCAATGCACAGGGCGCAACCGATGCAGGCCAATTGGCTGCCGTTGCGAATGTCAATTCCGGTCGGACAGACCTGCACACACATACCGCAATCAACGCAATCCCCACGCCCCGAGAAATCCGCGTCACGTTTGGCTTTTCCACGAGGCTCACCGCGCCAGTTTTCATACGTAACGATTAGGGAGTCTTCATCAAACATGGCGGACTGGAAACGCGGCCACGGACACATATAAATGCAGACCTGTTCCCGTGCGTACCCCGCGAACAGGAAGGTCGAAGCCGTAAACACCGCCCACATGGACAACATCCAAGGACTGAGTTCCCCGGCGAACAATTCTCCAGTCGATGCAAACGCGTCAGAAAAATAAATCAGCCATGTCCAACTGGTTGCCAAGGCGATCAACAGCCAGATGCCGTTTTTCACCGCTTTCTTCCGCAATTTATTCACGGAAAGCGGCTGTTTTTCCAATTTAATCCGCGCGTTGCGGTCACCTTCGACCCAACGTTCCACGGCCACAAAAATATCGGTGAAAACGGTCTGAATGCAGGTAAAACCACACCACACCCGCCCAAAAAGAGCTGTGGCAAAGAACAAACCAATGGCGCCCAACACCAAAATTCCGGTCAGGTAATAGACTTCCTGTGGCCATATTTCGATATCAAAGAAATAGCCACGGCGCCCTGCCATATCCAGCAGTATGGCTTGGTCTGCTGCCCCATCGCCCCGGTCCCATCGGATCCACGGCGCAATAAAATACAGACTCAGTAAGACCGTATTGGTCCAGTTCTTAATCTTGCGAAATTGCCCCTTGGCAGCGCGTGGGTGTACCTTTTTCGAAGCGGCAAACATGGACCGCCCACCGCCCGAGCCTCCGCCTGCCTGCGTTGTCCCGGTGGTCATGTTTTACCGTCCTCCGCCCAATGAATGGACGTACACGGTCACCTGCTTGATATCCACGTCTGACAAGCGACCAACCCACGCAGGCATTTGACCATGAGTTGGCTTCATCACCTGCATCATGATGTCGTTGCGCGTACCACCGTACAGCCAGATTCCATTATTCAAGGGCGGCGCACCCAATGCGGCAATACCTTCAGCCGACTCTCCATGACAAACGGCGCAATTGGCGGCATAGATCATCTTCCCCGCTTCCGAGGCTGTGATCTCCGGGTCGGACAGGGACAATACATAATCCGCAACCTGACCGATTTGCGTCCGGTCTAAAATCCCGTCCGCGCCAAAAGACGGCATCAGGGAATCGCGGGTATTTTCATCATCTAGCCAACGGATACCATGGCGAATGGTCATTTCGATATCCGCTAACTTTCCGCCCCAAATCCACTCGTCGTCCACCAAGGCCGGATAACCTTTAGCTCCAGCACCACCAACCATGTGGCACGCCGCGCAGTTTTCCTTAAAGATAACTTCGCCGCCGCGCATGGCAAACTGCTGTAATTCCGGGTTTTTCAGGATTTCTTCCGTGGTCACATCCTGCATGGGTGTCAGCCATTGGTCTTTAGTCTGTGCAGCAACGACCACATCGTCGCGCACGTTGGCACGGGAACTATACCCCAGAAGGCCACTAAAGAAGCTGTTCCCGCCGGGGACCGATGGCATCAGCACCGCATAGCCAACCGCCCAGACGATACAAACCATAAAGACAATAACCCACCAACGCGGTAAGGGGTTGTTGAACTCTGCAATTCCGTCCCACTCGTGACCCATGGTTTGCGGATCACCTGGCTGACGTTGCGCCTCTGCCCCTTGGGCGTCGTGCATGTCGGTTTTGTGTGCGTCGTGTGTGTTGTTTTCCACCATGATCCACCCTTACCCTTTGTCAGCCTTGGCAGATGCAGCATTGGCATCCGAAGACTTATCATCCCGTTCATACGGCAAATCGTCGTTCAAGGGGATCTGGGCTGCCTCCTCAAACTTATCCTTGTTGCGGGGGCGGTATGCCCAAAACACCGCGAACAGGAACAGTCCCATTAGCCACAGGCCCCAAATCGACCGGAAGAATTCGACAATTGCGTCCATGTCTCCCCCTATCGATCCGCAGATGCTGGATCAAAGTCGGTAAAATCGACCATACGACCAAGGATTTGCATATAGGCAATGACCGCATCCATTTCCGTCAAGCGCCCCGGCTGTCCATCAAAATCACCAACGGCAGCCTTTGGATAACGCGCCAGCAAACCGTCAACATCCGCATCAGGAGTGGCCTGATTGGCAAGGTCAGCGCGCGCGTTATCAATCATTTCCACTGTGTAGGGATCGCCAAGGAATTGCAGAGTTTTCAGATGCTCGGCAATGTCCTGACCATCAAGCGGTGTTTTTGCCAGATGCGGATAGCCCGGCATGACCGACTCCGGCACCACTGATCGCGGGTTGACCAAGTGACGGGTATGCCATTCGTTGGAATATTTGCCGCCGACCCGAGCCAAATCCGGTCCTGTCCGCTTTGACCCCCATTGGAATGGGCGATCATACATACTTTCCGCAGCTAGACTGTAATGGCCGTAGCGTTCGGATTCATCCCGGAACGGACGGATCATCTGGCTATGACATAGATAGCAGCCTTCCCGAATATAGATATTGCGTCCCGCAAGTTCGAGCGGGGAATAGGGACGAACGCCCTTCACCTTTTCGATTGTAGATTCAATGGTGAAGAGTGGCAGGATTTCCACGATGCCACCAATCGACACCGTCAGGAAAATCCCCAACACCAGAAACAGGACGTTCTTTTCAACTTTGGCGTGATGCTTCAGCATGTTCCGTCCCCCTTATTCCGCCGGAACCGTATTCGGCGCACCGGGTGCTGCCTCAAACGGTTTTTCGACACGCACATCACCCCGTACGGTTCGGTACATGTTGTAAGCCATGATCAATCCACCAATCAGGAACAGCACGCCGCCAAAGGCCCGAATCACGTAGTACGGATGCATGGCCTCCACGGTTTCGATAAAGGAATATTGCAGGAAGCCCCACTCATCATAGGCACGCCACATCAACCCTTGCATAATGCCGGAAATCCACATGGCAGCGATGTACAGGACAATCCCGATGGATGCGATCCAGAAGTGATAGCTGACCAAACGCATGGAATAGAGCTGTGTCCGTTTCCACAACACCGGCACCAGATAATACAAAGCACCAAAGGAAATATAAGCCACCCAGCCCAAGGCCCCGGAGTGCACGTGACCAATGGTCCAGTCCGTATAGTGGCTAAGGCTGTTCACAGCCTTGATCGACATCAATGGCCCTTCAAAGGTGCTCATGCCATAAAAACCAACCGACGTGACCATGAACCGCAGAACCGGGTCGGTCCGCAGTTTTTCCCACGCCCCAGACAGCGTCATAATGCCGTTGATCATACCGCCCCATGACGGCATCCACAGCATCACCGAGAACACCATGCCAAGGGTCTGCGCCCAATCCGGCAACGCCGTGTAATGCAGGTGGTGTGGTCCTGCCCAGATATACAGGAAGATCAATGCCCAGAAGTGGACAATGGACAAACGATAGGAATACACCGGACGCTCAGCCCGCTTTGGCACGAAGTAGTACATGATGGCCAAGAAACCGGCAGTCAGGAAAAAGCCCACTGCGTTATGACCATACCACCACTGGGTCATGGCATCTTGTACACCGCTATAAGCGGAATAGCTTTTGGAGCCGAAGAACGATACTGGGACAGCAAGGTTATTGCCGATATGCAAAAGAGCAATGGTAATAATGAAAGCAAGATAGAACCAGTTCGCCACATAGATATGCGGTTCGCGGCGTTTCAACAAAGTCCCGACGAACACCGCCAAATAAGCAACCCAAACAATCGTCAGCCATAGGTCAACGAACCATTCCGGTTCAGCATATTCGCGGCTTTGCGTCACCCCGGTGACATAGCCAAGGGCCGCCATGACGATGAACAACTGATAGCCCCAGAACACGAACTGAGCCAACGAGTTTCCGCCAAACAGCGACGCCCGGCAGGTGCGCTGCACAACATAAAACGAAGTTCCGATCAGGACGTTACCGCCGAACGCAAAAATCACGGCTGACGTATGTAATGGACGAAGCCGCCCAAACGTGGTCCACGGCAGGTCCAAGTTCAACGCCGGATAGGCCAACTGGAATGCAATATAGACACCGACAAGAAAGCCGATAATTCCCCAGAACACAGAAGCTATCGTGAATTTCTTGACGATATCCTCAAGGTAAGGTGACCTTGCTTCGGAATGCGTCACGGCCCCCATTGTATGTGTGGCTGCACTCATTCGATGTCCCGCCTTTCAGTGATTACCCGGTAACAGACAAATACATGGTCGCACGACTCGAAATCCCGGCTTTGGCAGAAAACACGTTCCGCCCGGATTTACAGCAACTCATGAAGGAGACTCGCACCATGCCTTGTCCTATTTAATCCCAAATATGCCCTGTGCCGTTCTTGGCACCCTCAACACAATTAATTTTCTGCATCATCAAAGGATTGCTTCACCATATTCAAAACGAACAGGCTGCAAGCAACCGCAACGACCAAACCAATACTATATATAAAGGTGTCTTTTGCGCGAGAGGACACGAACAGGCCAAGCAAGCCCATAGCCGTAGCCAGACTGCCCAAAACCCAGTTTCCAATGGACTGCATGTTACGTACTCCCCAATCGCGCCAATATTTCTGTTACAATCCCCACATGGAAGGTGGGGGTGATTTACATGAAGGCAAGAGCCACCTGCCATTATCTTGAAAAATTCCAGATATGAAAAGCCTCTGATGCTGGATAAAGCCGCATTCCGACACATATACACGTTGACTTGGGGGAAAGTTGCCTCTATAAGGCGGCTTCTTTGAATTTGTCCCGAATTAAGGAGTTGGAAGCGTGAAACGCACCTATCAACCCAGTAAATTGGTCCGGGCGCGTCGACATGGTTTCCGCTCTCGGATGGCCACTGTTGGGGGTCGCCGAGTGATTGCAAACCGTCGTCGTCAAGGCCGTAAAAAGCTGTCTGCATAACGCCCTTGTGCCCGGAACACCCGGCCATGGCAACGGTACAGCGCCTTAAACAGCGGGCCGACTTTGTTCGGGCCACCCGCCGTGGACGAAAATGGGCGGCAACCGGTCTGGTTCTTCAGGCCGTGCCGACTCCGTCGTCCAGTCGTGCTGAAAACACAGTACGTCTTGGGTTTACTGCCAGCAAACGCGTTGGCGGAGCTGTCACCCGAAATCGAGTCAAACGGCGCTTACGTGCCGTGGCTGAGACGGTTTTTAAAGACCGTGTCGAGCCGCATTATGATTATGTATTGATCGGTCGGGCGCAAACTGCGACCCGTCCTTTCAGTGCGTTAATCAAAGATTTAGAAACCGCGTTGAAACGTTTGGGCCGGTATCAATCCGATCCAGATGAATCAAAACGGCAAAATCGGAAAGCGTCTGAGGATTCGGAAACACCACTGACGAATTCAATGGGGAACGGAACGCCTTCGCAATGACCCAGACCAGCCCAAATTCTGCTGCAATGGCATTATCCGCGATTCATCGTTTGAGTCGTAAGGCAGTTGTCTGGACCCTGAAACTTCCGATTTACGTGTATCGCTATGCTATTTCCCCAATGCTGGGGCCGCGATGCCGCTTTGTTCCGACTTGTTCACAATACGCGCTGGATGCTTTGGAACGCCATGGACCACTTCGTGGATCATGGCTTGCCGCCAGACGAATTTGCCGTTGCCATCCTTTCGGGGGGCAAGGTTATGATCCTGTCCCGGATTCGCCCCGGTCGTATTCCTCTCCATCACACAAACTCGGTAGACTCTCACGATGAATGATCAGCGTAATGTCCTCGTCGCCGTTGTTGTGTCAGTTTGTATTCTGCTGGCTTATCAGTTCTTTTATCTGAGCAACCAGCCAGAACCGCAACCGACACCCGTCGCGACCACCACTGATACCGCTCCGGCCGCGCCGAAAGACCTGACCGTCGGCTCCAGTGCCGTTGCCCCGGTTGGCATGGTGCAGGACCGTAATCTGGTGCTGAATTCCACCAAACGCGTTCGCATTCAAACACCGAGCCTAACCGGGTCGATTGCTCTGACCGGGGCTCGTCTGGATGACGTTGTTCTGACCAAGTACAAGGTCACACAAGAACCGGATAGCGAAAACGTCACCCTGCTGACCCCGACTGGTGCGGCAAAACCGTACTTCGCCGAATACGGTTGGAGTGTATCCGATACTTCAGTCAAAGTTCCGAATGCGCAAACCGTGTGGGCTGCCTCCAGCGAGGTTCTGACCCCGGACTCCCCGGTCGAACTGCGTTGGGACAATGGTCAAGGCCTGACCTTTATCCGCTCCATTGCCGTTGACAAACAGTACCTGTTCACTGTGACCCAACGTGTGATCAATAACTCCGACCGTCAGGTGACTTTGTATCCCTATGGTTTGATTGCACGCATTGGACAACCGGAATTGTCCGGCTATGCGGTTTTGCACGAAGGTCCGCTGGGCGTCATTGATGAAACCCTGAAAGAAAAAAGCTACGAAGATATTCGTGATGAAACCTTCCAAGGTGACACGAAAGGTGGCTGGGTTGGCATTACCGACAAATATTGGCTGACGGCCTTATTGTTCGATCAGAACATGCAGGTTCACACCAAATTCTTCCACCGGACTATGGGCGTTGAAGATCGTTATCAGGTTGATTTCCTTGGTAGTGCTGTGACCATCGGCGCAGGGCAAAGCCAAGACGTCACCAGCCACTTCTTTGCTGGTGCGAAAGAACTGAAAACCATTACCGGATACGAAGAACAACTGGGCGTCGATAAATTCGACCTGTCCATTGACTTTGGTTGGTTCTACTTCCTGACCAAACCGTTCTTCTTCATTCTGGACTACATGTACGGTATTTTCGGTAACTTCGGCCTTGCGATTTTGGGCTTCGTGATCTTGCTGCGAATTGCCATGTTCCCGCTGGCGAACAAGTCTTATCGCTCTATGAACGCCATGAAGCGCGTCCAACCGGAAATCAAAAAACTGCAAGAACGCTTTGCTAACGATAAGCAACGCCAACAGCAGGAAATGATGGCACTGTACAAACGGGAAAATGCAAACCCGATGTCCGGTTGTTTGCCGATGCTGATCCAAATCCCAGTGTTCTTTGCCCTGTATAAAGTGCTGTTCATCTCCATCGAGATGCGCCACGCACCGTTCTATGGCTGGATCACCGATTTGTCCGCCCCGGATCCGACCAACGTCTTTACCCTGTTTGGCATGATCCCGTGGACACCGCCGGAAATGATGCACATTGGTATTTGGCCGTTGATCATGGGTCTGACCATGTGGCTTCTGCAAAAAATGAGCCCGGCTCCGACCGATCCGACTCAAGCCAAAATCATGATGTTCCTGCCGGTGATGTTCACCTTTATGCTGGCAAAATTTGCCGCTGGTCTGGTGATCTACTGGGCATTGTCGAACGTCCTGTCCATCGCGCAGCAATGGGCACTGTTGAAAATGGATAACAGCAAGCGGGAAGCCAAAGAGGCAGAACGTGAAGCTGAAAAAGCCAAGAAAAGAAAACACTAAATACGATGACAGAGTTTCAGAACCTTTCTGACATCGACGAAAAGACGCGCCTGGAATCCGGGCGCGTCCTTTTCGCTCAGGAATGCAATTTCATGCTGAGTGTGGCGAAGGAAAAAGACTTGCCACAGACTCACCTGCCTGAAATTGCTTTTTGCGGACGATCCAACGTCGGGAAATCGTCTTTGGTCAATGCGTTGACCGGACGCAAAACACTTGCCCGGACTTCAAATACGCCCGGTCGTACCCAGCTTCTTAACTTCTTTGAACTTGGTCAAAAGCTGATCATGGTTGACCTTCCCGGCTATGGCTATGCCAAGGTTTCCAAAAAAGATGTTCAGGTTTGGACCAAGCTGATTATGAACTACTTGCGCGGTCGCCGTGAATTGACCCGTGCGATTTTACTGGTGGATTCCCGCCACGGCATCAAGCAGTCGGATCTGGATGTGATGAAGACACTGGATGAAGCGGCTGTGAACTATCAGATCGTTTTGACCAAAATCGACAAGATCAAGCCGAAAGAGCTTGAAACCGTCATGACCAAGGTCAAAGAAGAAGCCGCAAAGCATGTAGCCGCCCACCCAGAAATTTTTGCCACCAGCTCTGAAAAGGGAACAGGCATCCCTGAACTGCGTGCGGCACTCGCGGACATCGCCTATCATCGACGATGATGCTATAGTCCGCTTCGTATACCGTTTCGTTCGTCATTTTTGTCCGTTTTATTCCCCCATCCACGGGAGCTGTATCCATGACCTCACTTAACAGCCATCCACAAGACAGCGTTGAAAACATGCTGGAAAAAGCCCGCATTTTGTCCGAAGCCTTGCCTTACATGCGCAAATTTGCCGGCAAAACATTCGTCATCAAATATGGCGGTCATGCCATGGGTGACCCGGAATTGTCCGCACAATTTGCCCGCGATGTGGTTTTGCTGAAACGCGTCGGCATCAATCCGATTATCGTCCACGGCGGGGGGCCGCAAATCGGACGCATGTTGGAACAGATGAAAATCCAAAGCTCCTTTATTGATGGCTTGCGGGTTACCGATGCGGAAACCGTGGACGTGGTGGAAATGGTCTTGTCCGGCAAGATCAATAAGGAAATCGTCACATGGCTGAACCATGCCGGTGGCCGCGCCATTGGCCTGTCCGGTAAGGACGGCGAACTGGTGAAGGCCCGCAAGCTGGAACGGACCTACAAAGACCCGGATTCCAATATTGAAAAATTACTCGATCTTGGTTTTGTCGGCGAACCCTATGCAGTTGATCCCCTGATCCTGCAACAGTTCATCGATTCCGACATTATCCCGGTTATCGCACCCATTGGCCTTGGTGATAATGGCGAAACCTTTAACATCAATGCGGATACCATGGCTGGGGCCATTGCCTCTGCGGTTGGTGCTGCGCGCCTGTATATGCTGACCGATGTCTCCGGTGTTCTGGATAAGGATGGCAATCGCCTGACCGACCTGACCGCGCACGAGGTTCATACCCTGATTGCCGATGGCACCATCAGTGGCGGCATGATCCCGAAAGTGGAAACCTGCCTGAAAAGCGTTGAAAACAACGTGAATGCGGCGGTTATCCTGAATGGTAAGGTTCCCCACACCATTTTGTTGGAAATTTATACCCAACAAGGGGCCGGGACTTTGATCCGCGCCAAATAAGGGCATCCATCATGACCAACATCGACCAGACTTTGATCTCAACAGCATTGCGACTGGTCGATGTTGCGACCCCTATCGCCAAAAAGTATTTCCGCCAGCCCATCCCCATCGATGATAAGGCTGACGACAGCCCGGTCACCATTGCCGACCGGGAAATTGAACACGCCATGCGCACTGTCTTGCGTGAAACCTGCCCCAATGACGCTATTGTCGGTGAGGAGTTTCCCCACGAGAATCTTGGTGCAAGCAGGACTTGGGTTTTGGACCCAATCGACGGCACGCGCAGCTTTATCACCGGGAAGCCATGTTTCGGAACTTTGATTGCGCTGCTGCAAGACGGCATCCCCGTACTGGGCATAATCGCACAACCGATTACCGGGGAAATTTGGCTTGGGGTACAGGGGCAACCAAGCACCCTGAATGGACAGAGCATCGCAACCCGGCGCGGGCCTAGCCTGCCCGAGGCCTATATGTACACCACCGGGCCGGAAATCTTCACCGATGGGGCGGAAACCGATGCTTTTGCCCGCCTGTCGCAACAGGTCAAATACACCCGATACGGTGGTGATTGCTACGCCTATGGTTTGCTCGCCGGTGGCTACATCGATCTGGTCTGTGAAGCAGGCCTGAAGCTGTATGATTATGCAGCCCTGATCCCGGTGATTACGGGGGCCGGTGGCGTCATTGCCGATTGGTCCGGCAACCCGCCCAACATTGGTGCGGCTCTTGACGACATCTCCCGCTCGCAACAGATTCTAGCAGCAGGAACACCCGACCTGTTCCGCGAAGCCAGTCAGGTTTTGCTATCCCCATAGTTCATCATTCACAACACGAGCCCTTGCCATGCACATTCGGTCCCGCTTCCTAATACGCTTGTCCTTTTTGGTGCTTGTTGCGTGGTGCATGACACTTTTTCCGGGGCAAGCCGTGGCGGAACCCTATACCGGGCATGGGTTTGCCATGCATGGGCAGCCTAAATACGGTCCAGACTTTCAACATTTTGACTACGTCAATCCCGACGCGCCCAAGGGCGGTACATTTCGACAACCGGGGCTTGGAACCTTTGATACGCTTCACCCCTTCACTCTAAAGGGTGTATCCGCATCGGGTCTGGGGTTGACTTATGACAGCCTGATGTCCCAGGCCATGGACGAACCATTCAGTGTTTATGGCCTGATTGCAAAATCCATCACGGTTCCTGATGATCGGGCGTGGGTTCGTTTTGAACTGCGCCCTGAAGCCCGCTGGCACGATGGGACCGCCATTACCGCCGAAGATGTGATTTTTTCCTTCGATATTCTAAAGAGCAAGGGCGCACCCTTTTACCGTAGCTATTTTTCCGCTGTGCAATCCGCCAAAGCTGACGGTCCCCACACGGTTACATTCACCTTCGATAAAGCCGGCAACCGGGAACTGCCCCTGATTATTGCCTACCAATTGCCGATTTTGCCCAAACACTATTGGCAAGATAAGGACTTTGCCGCCACAACCCTAACTCCGCCACTGGGAAGCGGCCCATACCGTATTACCAAATTTGAACCGGGACGTTCCATCACCTTTGCCCGCGTCAAAGACTATTGGGGCAAAGATTTACCCGTCAACGTCGGTCGTTATAACCCGGATACCATCCGATACGACTATTACCGGGATACCACCGTCGCGCTGGAAGCATTCAAGGCCGGTGCCTTTGACCTCCGGTCGGAATATTCTGCCAAGAACTGGGCCACAGCCTATGACTTCCCGGCAGCAAAAGATGGGCGTGTGATTATGGACGCAATCCCAAAACATACGCCCAGCGGCATGCAGGGGTATATTTATAATCTGCGTCGCCAACTGTTTCAGGATGACAAGGTCCGGCAGGCTTTGGCCTATGCCTTTGATTTCGAATGGACCAATGCCACGTTGTTCTATGATGCCTATCAGCGCACCAACAGCTATTTCGAAAATTCAGAACTGGCTGCCAGTGACGTACCCGATGCCTCGGAACTGGCACTGCTTGCCCCGTATCGAGAACAGCTCCCGCCTGAAGTCTTCACCACGGTCTATCAAGCCCCGAAGGTCGAAGGCAAATATGGCCTGCGCCAAAATCTGCGGACGGCACTGAAGCTGTTAAAAGATGCGGGCTATTCCTTACAAAACGGTGTCATGACCAAAAACGGTCGACCGTTGAAATTTGAAATCCTGACCCACAGTGGACAGGCTTCAGCCATGGAACGGGTTACCCTGCCGTTTATTCAGAACCTGAAAAAGATTGGTGTGCAAGCACGTTTCCGCGCCGTAGACGTCAACCAATTCCTGAACCGAATTCAGCAGTTTGACTTCGATATGGTGATCGGTTCCTATCCGCAGTCCCTGTCACCGGGAAATGAACAAATCTCGTATTTCCACAGTTCCACAGCCAACACCCCCGGTTCTCGCAATTATGCCGGAGTGCAAAATCCGGTGGTGGACGACCTGATCGATAAGATCATTCATGCAGAAACCCGTGAAAGCTTGATCACCGCGACCCGAGCTCTGGACCGGGTATTGTTGTGGAACCATTATGTCATCCCACATTGGTCAACGGCTGCAGATCGGGTTGCATATTGGTCACGTTTACAACATCCTAAGGCTGTCCCCATGCGGGGTATGGATATCACCACCTGGTGGGTCAAACCCAGTAATCCGGCGCCAACCTCCGTATCACCGGATGCCAAACCCTAACCTGTTGTGACTGCTGATCGGATAAACGCCTGATGTATGCTTATGTGGTTCGCCGCCTGTTTCTGATTCCCCTTACCCTGTTGGGAATTATCAGCGTGAATTTCCTGTTCGTGCAGTTGGCTCCCGGTGGTCCGATTGAGCAAATCCTCGCCCGGATGGAAGGCGTCAACACCGATGCCACTGCCCGCATTTCCGGCAGTGGCAATGCAGACACCATAGCCCAAAAACCCCCAGTCCAGTCTGGTGCATCCTCGTCTTCAAAGTATCGCGGGGCACAGGGGCTGGACCCGGAATTCATTGCCGAATTGGAACAGCAGCTTGGATTTGACAAACCACCGCTGACCCGCTTCTGGCTGATGGTCAAATCCTATGCCCAATTTGATTTGGGGCAGAGCTATTTCCGTGATGTGGATGTGGCAGACCTAATACTGGAAAAACTGCCAGTGTCAGCCTCACTGGGGATTTGGAGCACATTAATCATTTACCTGATTTCCATCCCCCTAGGCATTCGCAAGGCCGTGCGAGACGGTTCCAAATTCGATATCGCCAGCAGTTGGGCAATTATCATCGGACACGCCATTCCCAGTTTTCTGTTTGCAATCTTGCTGATTATTGTCTTTGCCGGGGGGCGGTATCTGGATTGGTTCCCTCTGCGCGGGTTGACCTCTGCCAATTGGCAAGACCTAAGCTGGCCTGCACGAATTGCCGATTATGTCTGGCACATGATCCTGCCGGTTGGGGCGATGGTGATCGGTGGCTTCGCCAGCCTGACCATGCTGACCAAAAATGCCTTCCTTGAGGAAATCAATAAGCAGTACGTGCTGACCGCCCGCGCCAAAGGCGTCGACGAACACGGCATTTTATACGGTCATGTTTTCCGCAATGCCATGCTCGTGGTTATCGCAGGATTCCCGGCAACACTGGTTGGGATGCTGTTCACCGGGTCTGTGCTGATTGAAGTCATTTTCTCTCTTGATGGCATTGGCCTGTTGGGGTTTGAAGCTGCCATGAACCGGGATTATCCAGTGATGTTCGGCACCCTGTTTACATTTGGCCTGCTGGGGCTGGTGTTAAGCCTGATCAGTGATTTGACCTATCACTTTGTTGATCCCCGCATCGACTTTTCAGCGCGGAGTGTTTAGGCCATGTTCGCACGCTGGAGCCAATCCCTGACCCCGATGACCCGCCGCCGCATTGCCACATTCCGTGCCAACCGCCGTGGAACGTGGTCTTTGTTCATATTCTTGACCCTGTTCATCCTCAGCCTGTTTGCGGAATTCATTGCCAACGACAAACCGATTGTCGTGGCCTACGACGGGCAGATCTATACCCCGGTATTTACCGAGTACCCGGAGACCACATTCGGCGGTGATTTCCCAACACTGACGGATTTTCGTGATCCTTATATTCAGGACCAAATTACCGCCAATGGTTGGGCAATCTGGCCTCCAATCCGGTTTTCCTATGACACGGTAAATTACGACCTGAAGCAACCGGCCCCGTCTCCACCCAGTTCAGAGAATTGGTTCGGCACTGATGATCAAGGCCGAGACGTGCTAGCACGGGTGATTTATGGCTTTCGCATTTCCGTCCTATTCGGCCTTGCCCTTACCGTGACCTCGTCGCTGATTGGCGTCGCCGCCGGAGCAGTGCAAGGCTATATGGGCGGTTGGGTAGACCTGATTTTCCAGCGGTTCTTAGAAATCTGGAGCAGCCTGCCGCAATTGTTCATCCTGATTATCGTGTCCAGCATCATTGTTCCCGGTTTCTGGACTTTGTTGATTATCCTGCTGTTATTCAGTTGGACTGCACTGGTCGGCGTGGTGCGGGCCGAAGTGCTACGGGCGCGGAACTTTGAATATGTCCGGGCTGCCCGCGCCCTTGGCCTATCCGATGCCCAAATCATGACCCGCCACATTCTGCCCAACGCCATGGTCGCCACCATGACTTTTGTGCCGTTCATTCTAAGCGGCGCAGTGGTCGCCTTGACCTCCCTTGACTTCCTTGGCCTTGGTATGCCGCCCGGTTCTGCTTCCCTTGGTGATCTTTTGCGGCAAGGCAAAGAAAACCTGCAAGCTCCGTGGCTTGGTTTGTCCGGCTTCCTTGTGGTGTCGGTTCTGTTGAGCCTGCTGGTCTTTATCGGAGAAGCAGTACGTGATGCGTTTGACCCAAGGAAAACCCAATGAGTAACCCGGTCCAACCTATAGTTCAGGTTGACAGCCTGTCCGTTGCCTTTGGTCACGGGGAAAACCGCGTGGATGCAGTGCGCGCTGTCTCTTTCACTCTGCACCGCGGCGAAACCTTAGCACTGGTCGGGGAAAGCGGCTCCGGCAAGTCGGTCACAGCATTATCTTTGTTACGTCTTTTGGCCCCCAGTGCTCACCATCCCAGCGGCACGATCCGTATTGATGGCAAAGACGTGCTGTCCATGCCAAACCCCGACTTACGAGCCTTGCGTGGTGGACGGGTTGGTATGGTTTTTCAGGAACCAATGACCTCCCTCAACCCATTGCACAGCATCGGTAAGCAGATTGCAGAGACCCTCACCTTACACGGGAAATGGGGTCGCAGCGGCAAAGATGCGGTTCGCAATCGGGTCATTGAACTTCTGACCCTTGTTGGTCTGCCAACACCGGATAAACGCCTGAACGCCCTGCCCCATGAATTATCCGGCGGGCAACGGCAACGGGTGATGATCGCCATGGCTCTTGCCAACGACCCGGACCTGTTGATTGCCGATGAACCGACCACCGCGCTCGACGTGACGATTCAGGCGCAAATTCTCGACTTGTTGAAGCATTTGCAGCACCGACTTGGCATGGCAATTTTGTTCATTACCCATGACCTTGGCATTGTGCGCAAACTGGCGGATCGGGTCTGTGTCATGCAGCATGGGGAAATTGTGGAAACTGCGGCAACCCATGCCCTATTCAATTCGCCACAACATCCCTACACACAGAACCTGTTGGCGGCGGAACCTGCGCCAGCCCCTCTCCGCCCCAATGATACCCCTATCCTTCTGACCGCTACGGATACCAAAGTCTGGTTTCCATTGAAGGGCGGCCTGCTTCGTCGCACCGTCAGCCATGTCAAAGCTGTCGACGGTATTTCCTTTGAACTGCGCCAAGGCCGAACGCTGGGCGTCGTCGGTGAAAGTGGTTCGGGCAAGAGCACCCTCGGGCTGGCTCTGCTGCGTTTGATTGCGTGTTCCGGGGAACTGACATTTGACGGGCAAACTGTCCCTGCCAAGGGCTTCAAAGGGCTGCGGGCTTTACGGAAGTCCATGCAAATCGTGTTTCAAGACCCCTATGGCGCACTAAGCCCGCGTCTATCCGTCGGCGACATCATCGGCGAGGGTCTGGATATTCACATGCCCAACCTAAGCCACGGGGAACGGCGTGAAGCGATTGCACAAGCCCTGACAGAAGTTGGCCTGAATGCAGATATGCAGGACCGCTTCCCGCATGAGTTTTCCGGCGGACAGCGGCAGCGAATTGCCATTGCCCGTGCCCTGATCCTGAAACCCAAGCTACTGATTTTGGATGAGCCGACCAGTGCGCTGGATGTCTCAGTTCAGGTGCAGATCGTCGATTTGCTGCGGGATATTCAGGACCGTTACGCCATGGCTTATGTCTTTATCAGCCACGACCTGAAGGTGGTACGTGCCCTTGCTGATGACGTCATGGTCATGCACGACGGCAAGGTCGTGGAAACCGGATTGGCGGCTGAAGTCATGGAAACGCCGCAACATCCCTATACACAGGCTTTGCTCGCCGCCGCCCTAACCCGGTAATCAACCAACCCGTCGCCTCAGCAAATACAGAAAATATGTGCCGCCAATGCCTGCGGTGACAATTCCGATGGGCAATTCCATCGGGGCAAAGCTGGTGCGGGCAATAATATCAACACAAACCATGAACCCAGCCCCAACCAAACAACACACGGGGAGCAAACGGGCATGCGCTCCGCCAACAAAGCCACGGCAAATATGCGGAATTACCAAGCCGACAAAGCCAATGGTTCCGGCATAGGCCACCAGTGTTGCCGTCACCAATGTCGCCAGAACCAAGCAGCCGAAGCGAACCTTGCGGACATCTACGCCAAGGGTCTCTGCGGTTTCCTCCCCCATGATCAGTGCATCCAATTTGCGGACATGCAGTTGCAGGATCACAAAACTGACAGCAACAACCAAGACCGGGACGGTCAACATGGGCCAGCGCGCACCGCCCAAAGCCCCCAACATCCAAAACAGCACCGATTGGGCTGCATTGTAATCGCTGGTATACAAAACAAAGTTAACCCCAGCCGATAGTAAAAACGCGACAGCAACCCCAGCCAATACCAAACTGTCAGAAGTCGGCGTACAGCGATTCCCGGCAATTGCCAGCACCAGAATCATTGCCAGCACACCACCGATGAAGGCAGCCAGCGGCAACATCGCCGAACTGGCAATACCAAGCCCCAGCACCAACACCGCACCCAACGACGCGCCGGACGACAGGCCGAACAAATATGGGTCCGCCAGAACGTTGCGGGTTACGGCTTGCAGTACGGTTCCGCTTAAGGCCAATCCGGCACCGACCACCATTGCAAAAATCACCCGTGGCAATCGGAATCCCCAAATTACGCGTTCCTGCGCGTGGGAAAGCTCTGCTGAAACATCCAGCCCCAGAAGCTTGGATTTAAACACCGCTACGACACTGCCCAATGGCAGTGTAACAGCACCAAGCTGTATCCCGATGACAGCCAGAATCACAATTCCAACTGTCACCAGAGCCACTATATTTCGATAGCTAAGGGTTATCATATCTACCCATTTTGGTTTTCATCAGGCAAAGCCGCTTCATCCGCATAAAATGCAAACCATGGCTGCCCGTAACGCGGTTCCTGCCGCAATTCACTGGATACCCGGAACACCCGTTCCAGCAGATCCGACGTCAAAATATCCGCAGGGGCTCCACAGGCCACGGCTCGCCCGTTGTGTAGCACCAGCAAGCGGTCGCAATATCGCGCCGCGAGGTTGATATCATGCACGGTCAAAATTACGGTATCAGCCCAGTCTTTCAGGTTGCGCATCACATCCAACTGATGCCGGATATCCAAATGGTTGGTCGGTTCATCAAGGATCAAGACCGGGGACTGCTGTGCCAAAGCACGGGCAAACACGACCCGCTGTTTTTCACCGCCGGACAGCACGGAAAACCGCCGATCTTGCATGTCCACAAGCTCAAATCGTTTTAAACACTCATCAACGACTTTTGTATGGTCGGCCCCGAACCTCTCCAACGAACGCAGATACGGCAGCCGTCCCGTTGCCACCACATCACGAACCGTCAGCGCAAAATTCGCCGGAGATTCCTGCAAGACCACGGCAACCTGTTGTGCGAATTCTGTTCGGGGAATGTCCTTCACATCCTGCCCGTTTAGAAATATTTCCCCGGATTCGGCGCGATACGTCCGATACAACAGTTTCAGCAGGCTGGTTTTGCCAGCCCCGTTCGGACCAATAATGCCGAAGACTTCACCTTGGCGAATTTCAAATGAAACATCCTGAACCGCAGCCTGCCCCGTTGGCGTGATCCAACTGGCGGCCTGTACCTGATACACAACTTTACTCAACGACATGACGCAACTCCTTCGCATAGTTTTGCATCTGCTGCGCCAACCGCATAACAGTACGGGCCGTACACATATTCGGCTGCGCATGAGAAAATCGAATGGGTATGAAACGGTTATTCCGCACCGCCGTCAACTCTGACAGGACCGGATCTTGTTTTAGAAACCGGATCTTATCCGCCACTGTTGACCAAATTGCGTCCACCAAGATCAAGACATTCGGATCGCGTAGGGCCACGTCCTCCCACGACACGGTATTGCGCTCTGTGGTCAAATCATCGAAGGCAGGGCGTCCACCGGCTATCCGCGCAAGGCTGGACAAAAAACCGTCCTGCCCCTGCGTCCGTGGAGACCGCGTCAAACTGTCCCAGACAAAGAACGTCGGCTGCATCGGCAATGATGCAGCAATGGCTTTGGCCTGTTGCAAATCGGATTGGAAGTGGTCAATCAGATTTCTGCCTTGCTCTTCAGCACCCAAAAGTCGGGATAAAACTTCTATATCCGCAATAACGCTGGCAATCTTGCCTTGGTCATCACCACGATCCGGGCAGGCATTTTCCAACAGGTAGGACCCGATCCCTTCGTTCATCAAACCTTGCCGATCACTTGGTCCCTGCCCCATTCGAAAAGCAGAAACAAAACCACCAACAGCAAAATCCACCTTGCTGGTCAAAAGCAAATCAATAGGCGGGTAGTGCTTGGTGATGACGGGAACCCCACGATACACGCCGGTTATGTTGGCTTGTGGGTCATCGTCAATCCAACTGACGCCAACAAGCCGATCCTGACCACCAAGGGCAATAACCAAATCCGCAGCATGCTGATTCAGGGCAATAATGCGCTGTGGCGACCCATCAATACGCCACGATTGGTTACAATTATTATAGGTCATCGCGGCATCGGCATGGGCATGGGGCTGCTGTGCTACCCCAACCGTTAAAACTGCAATGGCAAAAAACAGGTTACGAAGCATCATGCCCGCCCAACTTTTCCCGCACCATTAGATCGCGACACGCCACCCCGCCAACAAAGTGTTCGTCCACAATCCGTTCTATGTCTTGGACCGTTTGGATGCGGTACCAAACCCCATCCGGGTAGACCGTCATGATCGGGCCCAGATTACACGGATACTGGCAATGGGTACGAGTGACCAGAACCCCACCATTGACCTCGATAATGCCGCGGGCTTTCGCCTTTTGCATTAACGCCTTCAGGAGTGTCTTGACCCCCTTTTCCACGCATCGTGGCCCGCAACACACCATCACATGATATCGGTGTGGCGGGATGTGCCCCCAGTCAGGATGGGTCTCAAACGTTATGGCTGCTTGCGTCATGTTGTATGGCTGCAAGGGCACAGGATATCCCCTATGCCCTTGCTCTCCTATATCACTGAATTACCTATCAGAATTTGAAGGTGTAGCGAATTTCCGCTGTCAAGGGACGCGCAATATACGGGACTACATCGCCATCAAGATTCTTGGTGTGGCTGGTCGCGTATTCCCGGTCAAACAGGTTTTCCACCAACAGGGTAAGCTTGTGCTGCTTTTTATCATCAAGGCAATAGTATGCACTGCCATCGACAACCGCATACTCACCGTAATCCTGATCATAACGATTGATGCTGGAACCGATAAATCGTGCTCCGGCTTCCACACCCCAATCTTTATCATCCGCGTCATACTGGACCGTCAAACGCGTGACCGAGGACGGAATATCCGCAACTCGTTTGCCATCCGATTGGGAAAGCGTACGCGTATAGTCAAATCCAAGCGCCCAATTCAGGTCCAACTGTTGTTTGGCAACCAAGGAAAGCCCTTTGAATTTCGCTTCATCGTCGGAGTTTTTGAAACTGGTATCGCCGGACGGCAACGTGGTGTAGCCGATCAGATTATCAATTTTGCGATAAAATGCCGTTGCAGAAACCGAAAACGGTTGCCCGTATAGATCGGTGCCATAATCCACACCCAATTCATAGTTCAGGCTTTCTTCCGGTTTCAGATCCGGGTTGCCAACCATACCCGTATCATTCACGAACATCTGTTCAGCGTTTGGCAGTTTAAAGCCCGTCCCCACTTGTCCACGCACGGACAAATTGTCCATCAGGTCATAAACGCCGCTGGCATTCCAGATTGTGGTGGAACTGCCACCGCTGATGGCTTCATGACGAACACCGAAGGCGGGATGGAAATCCGGCATAAATTCAAGGTTCGGGCGGAACTGGGTATAATAGCCAAAGACCTCAGCCTTGCTGTTATCAATGATGTACACGTCATCGTTGCCACGGAACCACTGGCTATCGACCCCAACGACCCATTGATGGTCACCGGGCAATGTGAATTTACTTTGTGCCTGCACACCCCAGTCGCGGAAGCCCCAATAATCCTTGTCATTACGCACAATTAGGCCACCGCCAGCCGTATTGTAAACACGGGTATATTTCGTGTCCCACGCATTTAAATGGCCTTTGATGAAGAATTCCATCCAGTCAGTCGGATTAGCCTCAAAGGTCGTGGTCGCAATGGAATGCTCACGGGCGTTATAGGTATCGTGGTTGCTCAGCGGGCGGGCAAAGTCCAGATCCGCCTGCGTGTATTGATAAAATACCTCCAGACGCGCCTTATCCCCGAACTTTTGTCCAACTTTCAAACCGGCAGTGGTTAAGTCATAGGATCGGTTTTTATCTGTGACCAGTTGCCCGTTGATATCGCGATCGCGAAACGGCTGGTAGCCATCAGAAACATTTCGGCTGCCATACAACAGCACATCCATATCGCCCAGACCGTTGCTGTACAGCTTCTGGACGTTGCCCTCTGCATTAAAGCCCTTAAACGTATCCAGCCCGATACTGGCTTCACCTGTGTACTCCTTGGACGAAGCACGTTTGGTAATAATGTTGATCACACCACTGATCGCCTGCGTACCGAAAAACAGTCCCTGACCGCCTTTCAGAACCTCAACACGATCCACCGCTGCTGCGGGCAAGGTGTCCAGATAAAGCCCGCCGTACAAACGGTTGTTCAGTCGAACACCATCCAACAGAATTAGGGCATCATCACCGCGACCGCCAAGCAAAGATACCTTCGCGTAGTCAAATGGCCCTGCTTTCGGCAGCACATACAAACCCGGCACATACATTTGCAACACACGTGAAATGTCTGCACTGGGGCCGGCTTTCTCAATTTGTTCGCGGGTGACGACGTGAACCTCGCTGCCGTACTTTGACAGCTCGGCTGTGGTCGTACTTTCAACGGATGGAGCCGAAATCACCACATCATCAATTTCTACAGTTTTGTTCGCCAGTGCCGGCGTCGCGGTGGTAACTGCGACTGCACATAACCCAGCCACACTCCAGCCACTGCCTAACAGCAGGGTTTTAGCGGTTGTTTGCATTTTCAGGGTTCCCCTCGTAACGCGAACTCGCGTCACGCCTTACAGTTTCCAAAAATGCTGTTCCTCCCACACACAGCATGTTGCTGCATATTGTCACAATGTAACATTGTCAATGGTATTACGTTCCATCTCGTGCTTTGTAATTCTAAAATGCATGCGCAATGACAAAAGCGCACACCAAGACGTCAACCACTACGGACAATGATAAATCAAAAGTTTCGCAACTTATAAAGAGGGGTATGACTCCACAATTTCTGCACCCAATGCAAAAAGCGGCCGCTCAATGGCGACCGCTTTTTGCATTGAAAGTCTATGACTTGGGAACAGGCCCCAATCTGCCATCAACTGAACTGGGGTAGATCAATATCCAACGGTAAATCCGGCAGACCACCGGCAAGCCCGGCGATATACACAGCATAGGCAACAAGGAACACAAACCCCATAGCCCGCGGAATTTGGCGCATTCCCAAAACAATCCCGAACAATGCCAGCGTTATCAGCAGCAGAATCCAGGAATCACGGCCCGAAATTTCCACCGGAATATCCAGCGGACGATAAATAGCGGTAATGCCGAGAATACCAAGGAAGTTGAATATATTACTGCCCACAACGTTGCCAAGGGCAACTTCACTTTGGCGTTTGGTTGCAGCGATAATGCTGGTCGCCAATTCCGGCAAAGATGTCCCAACTGCCACGACAGTAACACCAATCAAGCTTTCTGATACGCCCCACAGACGTGCCAACTCAACGGCAGAATTGACCAGAAGCTTGGCTCCGTACAGAACCCCAGCCATAGCCAAGGCGGTCATAGCCAATGCAATCATCAACCCAACCGTCGTCGGGGGTAATGCGTCCGGAATATCGCTCTCCGCCTCATCCAGGACTGCACTGTTGGTTTTGCGACGGTCAACGACCAAGGCCAGCACCGTGTAAGCCACCAATACACTCACCAAGCCGATACCGGCTCCGCGTGAAATATGACCGTATTCCATCAATGCCAACGTCACCATGGTAACGCCGGTCATCATGAACAAGTCTCGCCGCAAACCGGAAATTTTGCACGGGATGGGGTACATCAATGCTGCTGCACCCAGAATCAGTAGAATGTTGGCAATGTTACTGCCGACCACGTTGCCAATTGCCAATGCAGGCGCGCCGACGTTCACGGCCTCAATGCTTGCCAACAGTTCCGGCAAAGACGTGCCGAAACCGACCAAAGTCAGGCCGATGACCATGGGGGATACCCCAAAACGTCGAGCTATCGTAACAGATCCGCGAACCAGAAGATCCCCCGCCACAAGCAAAAGGACCAGTCCGGCAACCAGTTTCAAGAAAACCATTCGGTACTCCAAGGAACAATACACACGCGGAACAAAAAGAACCCCTCCCTCACGCGTCAGGGCGTGACTCTATGGGAAACGATTCTCGCGTCAAGTCTCACGTGGCATTTTTATATCTGGACGATAGAAAGGACAATCACAGCAATGCGAAAGGCCGCGCCTTCATCACATAATGGTAAATTCATTCCCCTCTGCACTGCATGTAATAGTAATCGTTGTTCCACAGCGCAAGCCGTTGTACCGTAAAATCATGACTTCTGGCGGCAATATCCGACCTTGAGTTGATGTAAAGGCACATACATCAGCCGGAGCAAGCCGAACTGCGACGGGAGGGAGTTAAAGCTGTGAGTGAGACCCCATCTGAAGACAGCGATGCTCTGCTAAGAGTGATCAGCACCTCATTCGACCTGAAGGAGCTAACGCCGGATTCATTCTTGTTCGCCGGCAAGGCAGCCAGGCTGGCAATCGCGTTTGTCTCCTCGTATTTTGATTTTCAGGCCGTGGTCAAAGCGATCAAAAGCATGGCGGGGACGACACAAGTTGTGGCCGTTTCCACATCAGGGGAGCTATACGCCCAAACTACCGACCAGCCGTTATACGTTCCACGTGATGAGATTTCAGCCTCCATTGTCATACAGATTTACGCCGCTGATCTTATCGCCGATTGCGCCATTCGGGCGGTTCCTTTGTTCAGCGAAGACTTACGCGCGAAAAAAATGGAACTGCCCCGCGAACACCGCGTCACCAAAATCGCCAATCATCTTCGCACAAGTTTGCCGCACTTTGCCATCAACGCCCGTGATACTCTGGCTTTGACCTTTTTCGAAGGGCTGACCAACAGCGAAGATTATTTTATGGAAGCGGTCTATGAAACCGGCCTTTTCCCCTGCCCCTTTGCAGGAGGATCAGCAGGCTCCCGCCCCCACGGCCAGCACAGCTACCTGTTCGACGGTTCCAAAACATACGAAAACCACGCGGTTATCGTTTTCCTAAAACTCACCCCCGACAAACGCTACAGCATTCTGAAAAGTCAGAATTTCCGCAAAACTGCCATGAAATTCATCGCCGTGGATGCAGACCCGGATGCATGCTCGGTCACGACCTTGCTGGACCCGATGACCGATACCATCCGCCCAGCGGCAGAGGCATTGGCAGCCGGGCTTGGTGTCCCGCAATCAGATTTGGACAGTCTGCGACAGGCCTTCAGCTTTGGCATAGAGATCGACCAACAGATTTTCATTCGTGCCGTTGACTACATTGACCTGAACACCGGGGCTATTCACTTCTATGCCAATATCAACGAAGGGGATGAACTGTTTTTGGTTCGCCCCACGGACTTCGCCACTCAAACTCGATCAGACATTGAAAAATTTCTGAGCGATAAGCCCCGCCCGCTTGGGGTTCTGTTGAATGACTGCTTGGTCCGTCGCCTCTATAACCTTGAAGCCGTTTCCACATTCCGCAACCCATGGCCCTGCCCCGTTGCCGGGTTTTCGACCCTTGGCGAACTTTTGGGCATCAGTATCAATCAGACCCTGACAGCCATCGCATTCTTTGATGAGGCCGACGGCACATTTTCCGACCCGTTTATTGACCTATTCCCGATCCAATACGCCAAATACCAAGACGTCTTTCAGTTATCCAAACTGCGGCGGATTGAAGTTTCCACGCGCCTGCGGGCTGATATGACCCGACGCCTGACGCACCACTTGGGCGCGTCACCGGAATTGGCAAACCACATTGAAAATATGCTGGACCATTCCAGCAACCTGAAGGAAAGCCTGAACAGTATCCATCAGGCGATTTCCCGTGAGGTGGCTTCCGAACGTCGAGCCGCACGCGCCGAACATCGTCTGCTGGATGCAATCGAAGCCATGAACGAAGGTTTCACCCTTCACGACAAACATGGTCGACTGATTATCATCAACAGCCGACTGCGTGAAATCTATCCTCTCGCCGGGGAGAAATTCGTCCCCGGTCGCTTGATATCAGACATCCTGACCGATCTGGCCTATGCGGGCATTTACAATTATGAGAACGGGGATAGGAACGAACTGCTCAAACGCCGCATAGATGCGCATATGAACCCCAATGGCAAAACCTCTATTTTGCAAATCGGCGAAAGGCAGTGGATTTCCTCCCGCCTCAGCCGCACCCGAGACGGAGACGTGGTTTGTGTTCGGTCGGATATCTCTGAACAAATTATCCGCCAAATGGAGATTGAGAAGCTTAAGCGTAGTTATGAACTTTTGCTGGAGACCGCCGGCGATGGCATTGTCGGGATTGATGCCGACGGCAAAGTCAGCTTCGCAAACCCGGCAGCCAGCGCCATGGTCAAGCAAGCGCCGGAGGACATTATCGGTCAGGACTATAAATCGGTTCTGGGGCGATCCTGCCTACCTTCGTTTACGACTGAGAATCTGCAGGCGTCCTGTGGGGAATGTGAATGCATCGACAATAACGGAGCAAAATTCACCGCCGAATACATTCTCACCCCGGCATTTGATGACGGCGTATTTACGGGCGGGGTTTTGATTTTCCGGGATATTTCCCTGCGGAAGAAATATGAAGCCAGCCTCGCCAACCAACAAAAACAATTGGAACAACAAGTCGCCGAACGCACGGAGAAACTCTCCCGCGAGATAGCCGCACGGATCAAAATCGACAACGCCTTACAAGCCAGCCAGCAACGCTTGCTCGGCATTACATCCAGCTTACTGGAAGGCGTCCTTTTGGTGGATGGGAATGGCACGATTGTATTTGCCAATCCATCGGCCCGCCGTTGGCTCCGCACGGACGATTTGCTTGGGAAGGCTTTGGATAGCGTACTGACGTTAGAGGAACGCGGCGCGGCGATCCCCTTTGCTGACGGTCCATTCTTTCAGGTCATTGAAACCGGACAAAGCCTATTCAACAGCGACGCTATTTTCATTCTGGCGGACGGCGAACCCATGAACATGGCATTTTCCGCGTCCTTACTGAAAGAAGGCAGCAGTCGCCGGGTTGCGGTGATTTCATTCCGTGGCATTCAGGCATTGAAAGACGCCCAACGCGAGGCCATGCAAGCCTCCCGATTGGCAAGTGTCGGGCAATTGGCCACCGGCATTGCCCATGAAATCAACACCCCCATTCAGTATGTGGGCGACAACCTGCACTTCATTCAGGATACATTCAAGGATATCGTCGCCGCGATTAAGGCGCTCAGCAGTTCCCTACCCGAGGACCAAACAGAAAGCATCCTTGAAAACCACAACATACCGTTTTTGTTGGCGGACTATCCAGACGCGATCAAACATGCCCTGCAAGGCGTGGAGCACGTCAGCCAGATTGTCCGTTCCATGAAGGACTTTTCCCACCCCGGCACCGCCGCCAAAGTGTGTCTGGATATTAATCAAGCCATTGAAAGCACCGTTACGGTTTGCCGAAATGAGTGGAAACAGATTGCCAATATGAACTTGGACCTGTCCCCGTCCATCGGCAAAATCCAGTGTTATGCCGCTGATCTTAATCAGGTCTTGTTGAATCTGGTTATCAATGCGGCTCATGCAATTGGCGAACAAGACCGCCAAGAAAAAGGCAACATCTACGTATCCACCCGCCTTGACGGCGAATGGTTGGAAATCCGCATCGCCGATGACGGCCCCGGTGTCCCGGAAAAATTGCGTGAACGGATTTTTGCCCCGTTCTTTACCACCAAAGCCATCGGTAAGGGCACGGGACAGGGGTTATCCATTTGTCAGGACATCATCGTCAAGAAACACGAAGGGCAAATCTATCTGGATGACACCGTGCAACAGGGTGCCTGCTTTGTCGTAAGGTTGCCGGCAATAGAATGCTTTTAGCTTCTCAAATACAACCATAAAGACAGACAAAAATTTGTCGCCACAATGCAAAATTAACCTATGTTTTCACACGCCCAACTTTACTTCGTGGCAACTTAAGTTTTTACTGAGCTAATTACCGACAGGATTCAGAACCCGATGGGAATCATCGATTATCAAGGTAGGGTCTGTAATCCTTTACATTGTCCTGAAAGTTTTGCTTGCAGTTCTCACGGCCTGAATCCTTACAATCCAAATATTCAGCTATGTTTGCACAACGGCTTAAGCACATGTCTTTCATCTCTGAACATGATGGGCCTTGCATGACAGTTTCTGTGGTTTCACTCCGTTTGCATGTAACATAGCTTTCACGGCACTGAGTATTGCATGTTCTTTGATCACGCATACCACCACTGGCCCAAGCTGGAACGGTAACCACGGTTGCTATCATTAGGGCTGACAACAAGAACAAACGTTGCTTTGACATCAATTCTCTCCCTATTTAACGGATTTTCAAACGGCTAGGTTCGGGATGCTCCATCATTTCCATGTTAGACATGGGGCGCAGCTTGTGTGTCGCAATGAAATTTTCAATAGACTTTGGTGCGACAAAAGCGCGTTGACTTTGACCCCACTCAACACACAACCAGTCTTCGGGGGTATCTTTCAGGCGCTTTTCGCCCAAATAATATCCACGCTCCCGCGCAATTATCGGCATCACATCGGAAGAAGCGGTGGGCAAGACAGCTGGGGTTTCTGGGTGATATCCATCAGCCCCCCAAAGATTTTGCCGTTGATGAAGGCGATACGATAACTGTCCGCGACTAACACGAGTGAAAACTTTAGGCAGTTCTTCCCCATCAACCCAGAGATGTCCGTGCTGAGCTTCAGAACGACTGCCTTTTGCTGTATACGTGATCGTATGATCAAGTGTAATGGGCACAAGCGCCCAAACTGGAACAGAAAAACACAACAAACCACCGACCATTAGGGTACGCAACATGATCTTCATTTGTTCCTCTCCCCGTTAAAAGCGGGTGGGCATAGCGTAGCCCCTACGCATTCCCCCAAGATTGACCCTGAGTTGAGCTTAACTACACGCATTTTGCATGGCAAGAACTGATCCTATAGGGGAATTAGGGGAATGCGTTAAGAACAGCGAAATCATCCCTGTTAAAAATCAATATAAACGCCCACCGACAGGAATATCGCGTTCCGGCTGGATCAGCACCACGTCCCCGGCTGCGTCGGGCGCGCCCAACACCAAGCATTCGCTCATAAATTTACCAATTTGCTTGGGCGGGAAGTTCACCACCGCCAAAACCAACTGCCCGACCAGCGCCTCTGGCGTGTAATGGCGGGTCAACTGGGCCGAGGTTTTTTTCTCTCCAATCTCTGGACCGAAATCCAGCCACAGTTTGATCGCCGGAACCCGTGCCTGAGTATTGAGCTCCGCACGCAGGACTCGCCCGACCCGCACATCGACCTTCAAAAAATCATCAAACCCAATACACATTAGCCGGCCAACTCACGCGAGCGTTTGGCATTGGCGGTCATGGCTTCGGTCATCAGTTCAGTCAAACCAGCCCCTTCACGCATCATCACAGCCAAGGCTTCCGCTGTGGTCCCTCCCGGACTGGTCACGTTGATCCGCAATTGGCTGGCATCATCCGGGCTTTGCCGTAGCAGTTCTGCCGAACCGATTATGGTTTGGCGCGCCAAAGCCATTGCTTCTTCGGCTGTCAGGCCAAGGTGTTCACCCGCCTTCGCCATTGCCTCCACCATGTGGAAGACATACGCCGGGCCGCTGCCGGACAGAGCCGTCACCGCATGCATCAAATCTTCGGTTTCTACCCATACCGTAGACCCGACTGCCTGCAACAAGCGTTCCCCAAGCATTTTTTGATCATGATTCATGGCCTCACTGGCATACAAGCCAGACACACCACAGCCGACGGCTGCCGGAGTGTTGGGCATCACCCGCAGGATTGGGGTTTCAGGACCGAAAGCAGCGACAAAGGTTGCCACCGGAATCCCAGCCAGAATTGAAATTACCATCGGGCGACGATCAAGACACCGCGTTGCCAACAATGCAGACAAACCGGGCAAAACATCCTGCACCATTTGCGGTTTCACCCCAAGCAACACCACATCCGGCACAAAGGTTTGCGGCACTTGCGCCAGATCGGGAACTGCGGTCAACCCCTTTACCTGCCATGCCTCACGTGTGGGGGCAAAGGACTCGACAACACAGATCTTATCGCAGGACCAGCCGGACTCCAGCCAACCATCCAGCAGGGCTCCGCCCATTTTACCGCATCCGATAATCAATATCCGCGCCGTCATCACCTTACGCTCCTTTTGTAAAATCAGTCCCATAGGCATAGCAAGCTTACGCACATGAAAAAAGCCCCCTGTGCATGGGGGCTTCGGAAAAATGATTATATTGAGCAGAATCAGGCTTCGCCCACCGTATCCAACATTGCGGCTTCCACGGCGTCTTCAGCGGACTTACCGCCCCAGACCACGTACTGGAACGCAGGATAAAACCGCTCGCACTCACTTAAGGCAAGGTCAATCATCGACTGCAAGCGATCAGCCCCGAGCTGAAAATCATCGCCCAGCAACAGGGAATAGCGGTACAGCGGCGCGCCTTCCTCAGTCCAAAGGGAGAAATGCCCCATCCATAATTTTTCGTTGGCAATCGCCAGCAGATCATTCACCGCGCCGCGTCGAATTTCCGGCACCCGCAGGTCCATGGCACATGACATGTGCATGGTTTCCAATTCCGGGGCCAATACGAAAAATAAACCGTAATCGCACCAACGGCCCGGCATTTCGACGGCAACTTCATCATCACCGCGACGCTCGAATGTCCAGTCCCGAGAAGCCAGAACATACTCAACCAGTTCCAGCGGATGCAGGGCATCCATGTCTTCTCTCAGATCCGACGTCTGCATCAATACCTGTACTCCAAATCCGCCATCTGTATCAAACCAACCGTGTGGACTGAATCCGTGAACAGGTCAACGGGAATCTGTGAGATGCTTCCCACGCGTTTCCTTTATCTTGGTTTGGCAACAGCAATCCTGCCTGTATACATCCTCTGCGGGATCGCATAGGCATTCACACACGACATGATATTTAGGCGGATTAAGATGCCTCTGTTTCGGTAGACTCGGCAGAGGGCTCCAAGGCCTGCAAACGGGCTTCCAGTTCCGCAATTTTTTGCTTCATCTGGTCCTGTTCCTCACGGGCGATTTGCGCCATGGCACGAACCGTTTCAAATTCCTCACGCCGGACCAGATCGCATTCAGACAGCATCCGGTCAAGGCGTTGTTTTGCCATTGCCTCTACGTCCTCTTTCAACGTGCCAAAGGCAGTGGCAGCATCACCGGCGATGCGGCTCATATCTTCGAAAATATTTGGGCGTTTCGACATGGGGTAGCCTCTTCCGTTCCTGCGCGATATCAATATCGTAGCCTTTGCGGGCCGAAGCTATTATGATGCGGATGGCGGCCTCTGTCCATGTTGGGGCCGTTACATTTTTCGACTTGAGTTCATGACCGGGCAACGGTCAACCACTTGTCCCGAACGCGGGACCGGCGAAGAGAGGATACCCCATGTTTGTGGTCACCGGCGGTGCAGGCTTTATCGGATCAAACATTGTGGCAGCTTTGGAAGCGCGCGGCGTGCGGGATATTGTCGTCATCGACCGCCTGCGCTCCGGCGACAAATGGCGCAACATTGCCAAACGCGGTTTGGCCGATGTGGTCAACCCGGATTACACGCTGCAATATCTGGATGCCAACGCCAAATCCATCGAAGGCATCATCCATATGGGGGCGATATCCTCCACCACCGAAATTGATGCCGATAAAATCATCAACAACAACTTCAACCTGACCCTTGGCTTGTGGAAATGGTGTAAAAAGCACCAACGCCGTTTCATCTATGCCTCTTCAGCCGCGACTTATGGCGATGGCAGCAATGGCTTTACCGATACATTCTCTCAAGAAGCATTGGCTCAACTGCGACCGATGAATCCCTACGGCTGGAGCAAACACCTGTTTGACCGCAGGGTTGCCAGCAAAATCTCCCACGGTCGGGAAACACCGCCGCAGTGGGTCGGGCTGAAATTCTTTAACGTTTACGGCCCCAACGAATATCACAAAGGCGGTCAGCAAAGCGTGGTTTCACAAGTTTACCCGCGCGCCGTTGTTGATGCCCACTTCAACCTGTTCAAATCCCACAACCCGCAATACGAAGACGGCGGGCAACTGCGGGACTTTGTTTGGGTCGGCGACTGTGTTGATGTCATTATGTGGCTGTTGGACAACCCACAGGTCAGCGGACTGTTTAACCTTGGCACCGGACAGGCACGGACTTTCTATGACCTTGCGGCATCGGTCTATCGCGCATTAGGTAAAGAACCGAAAATCCGCTATGTGGATATGCCAAACGCCATTCGTGACCGTTACCAATACTTCACGCAGGCGGACATGCAGTCTTTGCGCCGTGCCGGTTACACCAAGCCGTTCACCTCGCTGGAAGATGGCATCAAGTCCTATGTTCTGGATTACCTGCATACGCCGGACCCGTACGTTTAAGGCCGCAACAGACCAGATACAGAAAGGCTGTAAATGTCTGCTCCCCTGATGTTCCCGGAGTTCGATCCCGTCGCATTCGAGATCGGGCCTCTGGTTATTCGTTGGTACGCCTTGGCTTATATTGCCGGGCTTGTCGGGGGATGGCAGCTTGCCACCCGTCTTGCCAAGACAGAACTTACCCCTGCCGGGTTTCGTTCCGTGCGCCCTGTCGATATTGACGACTTCCTGACTTGGGCCACCCTTGGCGTCATTTTGGGCGGACGGATCGGCTACGTTCTGTTTTACAATTTGGACTATTACCTTGCCAATCCACTGGAAGCATTTGCCCTGTGGAAGGGCGGCATGGCCTTTCATGGTGGTTTTGCCGGTGTCGTGGTTGCGGCCTTGATCTTTGCAAAAAAACGCGGAATCTCGGTCTTTTGCCTTGGTGATTTGCTGGCAACCGTCGCCCCAATTGGTCTGTGCCTTGGTCGGATTGCCAATTTCATCAACGGCGAACTGTTCGGGCGCATCGCGCCCGATGCCCCACTTGCCATGATTTTCCCCAATGGCGGGCCACTCCCCCGTCATCCCAGCCAATTGTATCAAGCCGGGCTGGAAGGCTTACTGCTGTTCATGGTGATGATCGTGGCATGGAGCAAAGGCAGCCGCATGCGGCCCGGCATGCAGTGCGGTATATTCTTTGCTGGATACGGCATCGCCCGCATCATCGGTGAAATGTTCCGGCAGCCGGACCCTCAGCTGGGCTTCCTGCTTGGCGGTATTACCATGGGGCAGGTTTTGTCTCTGCCCATGGTCCTGATCGGTGTTGCGTTCATTCGTTATAGCCTGTCTCGCCCTACCATTTCCGTTGCCGTGAAAGCATGACCACAGAACTCCACCAAAAGCTGGCGCAACGGATAGCTGCCGACGGCCCCATGCCCGTATCGGATTTCATGGCAGAAGCCGTTGCAACGTATTACCGACGCCCGCAGGTGTTTGGACGACACGGGGATTTTGTCACAGCACCGGAGATCAGCCAGATATTCGGCGAACTGGTCGGCGTATGGATTGCCGTCAACTGGATCGCCGCCGGATCACCCTGCCCCTTTGCGCTCGTGGAATGCGGACCGGGACGCGGCACCCTTATGCAAGACGCACTGCGTGCAACCGCCAAAATCCCCGGTTTTCACGATGCCCTGCAACTCCATTTAATCGAAACCAGCCCGCGCCTTCGCCAAACGCAGGCAGAAACCTTACACCGCTATGCTCCTGTCTGGCATACGGACCTTTCCACCCTGCCCGAACTCCCGCTTTATGTTATTGCCAATGAATTTCTGGATGCCCTGCCGATTCAACAATATCAATTTGTTGGGGATGCATGGCGCGAACGCTGTGTTGGCCTAACGGATGGCAAACTGGAATTTCAATCAGGTGTCGTGACATCGCCACCTCGCGATCTGCTGCAGTCTTTGGCCCCACCCTCTGACGGTGATTTTTTGGAACACAGTCCAGCGGTGGACCGTTTCATCACAGATTTATCCGTACGCTTGGTACATCAGGGAGGCACAGCCCTGTTCTTTGACTACGGCTACACCGAGCCCGCATACGGCGATACACTACAGGCCATGTCGCAACATGCCTATGCAGATGTCCTGTCATCTGCTGGGAACGCCGATCTAACCGCCCATGTCAATTTCCACCGGATCAAGCAAGTTGCCCAAGCTGTCAACGCAACAGTCCATGGCCCAGCGACGCAAGGCGACTGGTTGGCATCCATGGGGCTTGAAGCCCGGCTCAGTTCCCTTTACCGGACGGCATCCGCCGAACAGCAAACGTCGTTGGTTTCCGGCGCGCGGCGTCTGGTAGACCCTCAAGCCATGGGACGCCTGTTCAAAACCATTGCGATATCCGCAAATGCGACATATCAACCCGAAGGTTTTTGCAAGTAAACGGTTTCTTCTATAATCAGAATGCATTACCCTGTTTTCTGAGGAAGTTGACAAGCTCAAGTCCGGTCGCGCCTCCTGCGACCACTGTTGGGGATCACATATGATTACAGTCTCGGCGCTGAATGAAATCTCGCGCGTTCGCCACGGGTTTTTCACCCGCAACCACGGCTATTCGACCGGGATCTATCAGTCCATGAACTGTGGGTATGGCTCGGGCGATGACCCAGACACGGTTACCCGCAATCGCGAACGTGCCATGGCCGAAATCGACCAACCGCTTGAGGCCTTGGTCACCCTGAACCAGCAACACACAAGCGACGTCATCACCGTAACGGAACGGTGGTCGATGGACCAAGCCCCTGTTGCTGATGCCATGGTCACCAATCAGAAAAGAATCGTTCTGGGTATCCTGACCGCTGACTGTGTTCCGGTCCTACTGGCTGATACCAAGAAGCGCATCATTGGTGCGGCCCACGCCGGTTGGAAAGGCGCGCTTGGCGGCGTGTTGGAAAACACAATTGCTGCCATGGCCGAACTAGGGGCAACGCCGGAAACCGTTATGGCTGCCATCGGCCCATCCATCGCCCAGCGATCATATGAAGTCGGCCCGGATTTCCCCGCGCCATTTCTTGCCGAAAGCTCCGAAAACGAACAGTTCTTTGCCAAGTCTCGGCGGGATGGGCATTATATGTTCGACCTTCAGGCCTATGTCGCGCGTAAACTGGCGCGTTTCGGCGTCACCGAAGTTATTCGGACACCGTGCGATACCTGTGGTGAGCCCAATCGCTTTTTCAGTTATCGCCGTTCCTGCCTGAATAATGAACCGGATTTTGGGCGCGGTCTGTCGGCGATTGTACTGGAATAGACCGAGAGTCGTTTCATGCTGCGTCATCCATTTCCGTATCTGATTGTTGTCCTGTGTCTGTGGTTACAGGCTTGTGCCCTTCCCCGTCCTTTCGAACACAGCAAATCCCTGATTACAAAGAATGCCCCGACGCTGGCTGCCAACGTTATTTGCATTCCTCCGCTTCCGGCCTTACCGGATGCCATAGCGGAACAATACCGCACTGCCATCACTGATAACCTTTTACGACGGGAGCATCTGGCGGCAAGCAAGGCAACATGCTCCGACAACACGCCGACTCTACAAGTCGTGTACTTTGAACGTGAGGCCAATCAAATCGTACTGGACTGGCAGGCCCACACACCGGGACACCTCCCGAAAGACTATCGTCAGGTTCTGCATCTGCCACCATCACCGCAAGACATTGCAGATCATACCAAGTCGTGGAGCACCCAATTAGCCGACCAACTTGGGTATTTGCCGCCACGGCATCGATCCGTGCGATCCTTGTATGACGGCCTGCCCGAAGACCTGCGCCGTAAGTATGATCGTAATCTGGCGACATCTGCCCAAGACACGGCCCCCGTTCGCCTCCCCATTCATGTGGCGGCAGTGAGCGGTGCCGACGATCAGGGCAACACCTTGCTGCGTTATTCCATGCTTGGATACCTGCGCAGAGCCGGATACGACCCCAAGGTCACATCGTCGTCTCCTGCTGCGCCTTATGCTGTGTCTGGTCAGGTTTCTTTAAGCGAAGCAAAACTGATTCCCGGAAAAGGCATGGTGCAGAACTTGCGAATCGTCTGGTCAATACAAACATCCGATGGACAGGAATTGAGTTCAATTCGACTGGAAAACGGATTGCCGCAGGGACTTTTGCCACAGAACTGGCGTGCGGTTGCAGATGCGGTTGCAGCCTCGTCAATCAATGAAATCATTAAAATCCTGAACCAAGCAGAACTGGCACGCACACGATAGTCCACCGCATGTCCCGCGAAAAGAATCCCGTCTCTACCTTTACAACCGGACATGAGCTTGATAACAAGACCGCGAAATCCGACCTATCGCCACAAACCACACCGTCAGGTGTTGCACACACACGGGGAACTGCCGACATGAAAGTCGTCGCCTGTAACAGCAACCGCCCATTGGCTGAAGCCATCGCGGCCTATATGAACATCGAACTGACCAGCGCAAGTGTTCGCCGCTTCTCAGACATGGAAGTGTTCGTTGAAATTCACGAAAACGTTCGCGGCAAAGACGTGTTCGTTGTGCAGTCGACGTCCTCCCCGACCAATGACAACCTGATGGAATTGCTGATCTGCCTTGATGCTCTGCGTCGTGGCTCTGCCCGCCGCATCACTGCGGTGATGCCGTACTTCGGCTATGCTCGGCAAGATCGTAAAACCGGACCGCGGACGCCGATTTCCGCCAAGTTGGTCGCCAACCTGATTACACAAGCCGGTGCTGACCGTGTGGTTACGCTGGACCTGCACTCCGGTCAGATTCAGGGCTTCTTTGATATTCCGCTGGACAACCTGTATGCCGCCCCGGTTTTCTCCAAAGACATTAAGGCTCGCTTAGGCAGCGAACGTCCGATGATCGTTTCCCCGGACGTGGGCGGTGTGGTTCGTGCCCGAACCATTGCCAGCCGCATCGACGCAGATTTGGCAATTATCGATAAACGCCGTGAACGTGCTGGCGTATCCGAAGTCATGAACATCATCGGCGATGTGTCCGGTCGGGACTGTATCATGGTTGACGATATCGTTGATTCCGCCGGGACGCTGTGTAACGCGGCTCAGGCTTTGATGGACTCGGGTGCAAACTCGGTCAGCGCTTACGTCACGCACGGCGTATTGTCCGGTGCCGCAGTTTCCCGTGTTGCCAAATCTCCGCTGGAAACTATGGTCATCACCGACAGCATCCAGCCGACCGAAGATGTTAAGTTCACCGATAACATTCGCGTTTTGTCCATTGCGCCGTTGATGGCAGAAGCCATTACCCGCATCAGCGAAGAACGCTCCGTATCCAGCCTGTTCGACTAAAAACCGGCATCAAGGATACGCGAAACCATTTGAACGGTTGCTCTGCGCCAAAAAAAGGCGTAAACAACCCGCCTTGCCGCCGAACAAAAGTTGGGCGGCCTTCGGCGTCCGCACCCCTGGAGGCGGCGCCAAACCATGACAGTATTTAAGGAGAATGAAGTCATGAAAGCTACAGTTTTACCCGCAGTAAAGCGGGAACGGGCAGGTAAGGGGGCAGCTCGTGCGGTTCGTAATGCAGGTTTGGTTCCGGGCGTCATCTATGGCGACAAAAAAGAACCGGCCCTTATTGCCTTGGACCCGCGCGTGATTCTGGCCGAAATGGCACGCCCGGGCTTCTGGACTCGTCAATTTGAAGTTGAAGTTGACGGTGTAAAGACCTTGACCCTGTGTCAAGACCTGCAAGTGCACGTCGTCACCGACGCACCGATCCACATCGACTTCCTGCGCATCCGCGAAGACAGTGAAGTGACCGTCGAAGTTCCGGTCAAATTCATCAACGAAGAAGCCTCTCCGGGTCTGAAACGCGGTGGCGTGCTGAACGTTGTTCGTTCTGCCGTTGAATGCTCCTGTAAAGCCAACCAAATTCCGGAACATCTGGTCGCTGACCTGACCGGCCTTGAAGTTGGCGACACCCTGCACATCAGCGCTGTTGAAATTCCGGCTGGCGTGACCACGACCATCACCGACCGTGACTTCACCGTTGCGACCGTTGTGGCACCGAGCGGCCTGAAAAGCGAAGACAACGCCGCTGCTGCTGAAGCAGAATAATCTAAACGGGAGGCCCGCCTGCGGGGACAAGTCACCATGCGCTTGATCGTCGGACTGGGCAATCCCGGCTCTGAATATTCAGGGCAACGACACAATATCGGCTTTATGGCGGTGGATGCGATAGCCCACCGCCATGGCTTTTCTCCGTGGCGCACACGGAATCAGGGCTTAGCTGCCGAAGGCACCATTGATGGTGAGAAGGTCATGCTTCTGAAGCCCCAGACCTATATGAACAAATCCGGGGTCTGCGTAGGGCCAACTGCCCGTTTTTTCAAAATTGATCCCAAAGATGTCATCGTCATCCATGACGAGCTGGATCTTGCCCCCGGCAAGGTCAAAGTCAAAGTCGGTGGCGGTGTTGCAGGACACAACGGCCTGCGCAGTATTGCACAACAGTTTTCCAACGATACGGTACGGATGCGCCTTGGCATCGGCCACCCCGGCGATAAGGCGCGGGTACATGGTCATGTGCTGGGCAATTTTAGTGGCTCGGATAAAATCTGGCTGGAACCGCTTTTGGACGCCATTGCTGATGCCCTGCCGATTCTTTTGAACGATGATGCCGGGGCATTTATGAGCCGGGTTGCCTTGTTGACCAAACCTGCCAAAGCACCAAAACCGGTCAAACCAAAAATCGAAACCGTACCCGAACACCAATCATCCCAACATGCTGTCGCGGACACGACAACGAAAAGCCAAAGCACCCTTGGCGCTGCTTTCCTTAAGGCTTTCGGTCGCTCTGCGGACAAGGAGTAACCCACATGGGCTTTAATTGCGGCATCGTCGGCTTGCCGAACGTCGGCAAATCCACCCTGTTCAATGCACTGACTGCTACGGCAGCGGCACAGGCTGCCAACTTCCCGTTCTGCACCATTGAACCCAATGTCGGTCGGGTTGCCGTGCCGGATACTCGCCTTGACCAATTGGTGGCAATCTCCAAATCACAAAAAATCATCCCGAGCCAACTGGAATTTGTCGACATTGCAGGGCTGGTTCGTGGTGCATCAAAAGGCGAAGGCCTGGGCAACCAATTCCTTGCCAACATCCGTGAAGTGGATGCAATTGTTCACGTTTTGCGCTGTTTTGAAGACGACGACATCACCCATGTGGACGGTTCCATCGACCCAATCCGTGATGCAGAAACCGTCGAAACCGAATTGATGTTGGCTGATTTGGAAAGCCTTGAAAAACGCATCATTCCGATTCAGAAAAAAGCCCGTAGCGGTGACAAGGAATCAAAAGATCAAATGGCCTTGATCGAACCGATTATCGCCGTTTTGCAAGATGGCAAGCCAGCCCGTGTCGCCATGCCCGATGACTTGGAAGAACAAAAAGCCTTTAAACGCTTGCAACTGCTGACCAGCAAGCCGGTTCTGTATGTATGCAACGTTGCTGAGGAAGATGCCTCCACTGGCAACGCTCTGTCACAGAAGGTTGCGGATAAAGCAAAAGCCGAAGGCGCATCCAGCGTGATCGTGTCTGCAGCCATTGAAGCCGAGCTGTCGCAGCTTGATGATGAAGAGCGCATGGAATTCCTTTCTGACCTTGGCCTTGCAGAAGCCGGGCTGGATAAGATTATCCGCGCAGGGCATGACCTGTTGGGCTTGATCACGTTCTTCACCGTTGGCCCGAAAGAAGCCCGTGCATGGACCGTGCGTGATGGCGCCAAGGCACCGGAAGCCGCCGGGGTTATCCACACTGACTTTGAACGCGGATTTATTCGCGCAGAAACCATCGCCTTTGATGACTTCATCGCCCACAACGGTGAACAAGGGGCAAAAGAAGCCGGACGCGTTCGCGCCGAGGGCAAAGAGTACCTCGTCAAAGACGGTGATATTTTCCACTTCCTGTTCAACGTCTAAGGTAGTTTTACGTGTCCGGGGACATTCTTTATTTTGCCTATGGCTCGAATATGTCGACCCTTCGCCTGCGCAATCGAATTGCTGCGCAGGTGATCGGCACAGGATTGCTGCCCGGATATCGTTTGAACTTTCACAAAAAATGGACCTGTGGGTCCGGCAAATGCGATGCCCTACATACCGGCAATGTGACGGATCAAGTTTGGGGCGTGGTTTATGCCATTTCCCCTGCGGATATTGGTACGCTTGACACCATCGAGTGCAAGGACATCGCCTATTTCCGCAAGACCGTCGACCTGACCCTAAGCACAGGGGAAACCTGTCAGCCGGAAATCTATGTGGGGCGCGGCGAAGATCTGGACCCAACGGCCCTGCCCTTCAACTGGTACAAGCACCACGTACAATTCGGGGCCGAGGAAAACGACTTGCCCGCCGATTACATCACGCGCATGATTGCCCCGGTGCCAACGATCACAGACCCAGAGCCGGACCGCTTACAGCGGGAATTCGCCATTTATCCAAACCAATTATAGGAGACAAATCATGGGGGAGCTTCGATACCTCACCGCTGATGACACCCATCGCTTTACGGTATACCGGGCAACTCCCATTTGTCAGCCTGTCGGTGGTATTGTTTTCCTCCACGAAATTTATGGCATCAATACCCATGTTCGCAGTATCGCCGATGCCTTTGCCGATGAAGGCTATATGGTTCTGATCCCGGCCCTGTTCGACCGGGTGGAAAAAGGCATGGAAATCGCGTTTACGGAAAAGGGTGCATCGGTTGGCACCACTGCCCGCGATGAAATTGGCTGGGATGCTCCACTAAAAGATATCGAGGCCTGCCGCCGCGACTTGGAAGCCTATGGCAAAATTGCGGTCATTGGGGAAAGCTATGGCGGTTCCTTGGCTTGGCGGGCAGCCGCACAGTTGCCTTTTGCCTGTGCTGTTGCCGGATCACCGGGGCATTTGAAGGAATTCTTTACCGAACGCCCTCAAATCCCGACGCAAATTCACTTTGCCGCACATGACCCCAAAACCCCGGAAGATTTGCGCGAAGCCACAGCCGACCAGCCCAATGTGGAAACCTATACCTACGACGCAGGGCATGCGTTTACCTGTCCACAACGCCCCGGCTACGCCCGCGAAGCTACACGCTTGGTTGAAAAACGGACGCTGGAATTCCTGAAGACACACGTGGGATAAGCAGCAGGTCTGCCTGATCTACTCTATGGTTTTGCGTGCGCGTAAGGCGGCGGCGATGGTGCCGTCGTCAAGGTACTCCAATTCTCCCCCGACGGGCAGACCATGGGCCGGCGCCGTTACCCTGACCGACAAACCATCTAGAGTATCTGCCGCATAGTGAGCCGTGGTTTGACCATCCACCGTTGCCGGAAGTGCCAAAATAACCTCGGCAATTTCCCCTTGCTCCACCCTGTGCTTCAAAGACGAAAAAGCCAACTCGTCCGGGCCGACACCATCAAGTGGCGACAGCAGTCCCCCCAAAACATGATACCGCCCACGATAAGCAGCGGTCCGCTCCAAGGCCCAGATATCCGATACGTCGGGCACCACACACAACAACGTCGAATCTCGCCGGGAATCAGAACAGATTTCACAGGGATCAGACGTATCGTAGTTACCGCAAATTGAACACGGACGCACAGCAGTCAGCACATCGTCCAAACTGCGCAGCAAAGGACTGCCAAGGCTTTCACGTTTTTTCAACAGATGCAGAACCGCACGTCGGGCTGAGCGCGGGCCAAGCCCCGGCAGTTTTGCCAACATGGATACAAGGCGTTCAATTTCCTGACTGCTCATAATGCTACCTGTTCAACCTGAACCGTGACGGACCGGAGCCGCAAAATAATGAACCACGGAAAAGAGGGCCGCAGCCCTCTTTTCCAATCTTCAGCCTAGAACGGCAGAGACATGCCCGGCGGCAATTTCAACCCGCCAGTCACTTCTTTCATTTTCGCAGCGGATGTCTCATCGGCTTTACCGCGTGCATCGTTGTGTGCCGCAACAATCAAGTCTTCCAACATTTCTTTATCTTCCGGATCGATCAGGGACGGATCAATTTTTACCGCCTTCAACTCACCTTTGCCGGATACAGTCACCGTCAACATGCCACCAGCGGCAGAACCGGTAAATTCCGCTGCCGCCAATTCGGCTTGCAACTCAGTCATACGCGCTTGCATTTGTTGCGCCTGTTTCATCAGGCCGCCAAGATTTTTCATTCTTCGTCGTCTCCGTTTTGCCATTCGGCATCGGGTGTTGCGATGTCGTCCGTAACGATGGGCGCAGTCACCTGCACCCGTTCGATCACGGCTCCGGGAAATGTTTCAATAATGGCCTTGACCACCGGATGTTTCGCAGCCGCAGCCTCACGCTGCCGTGCCTCCGCTTCTTCTTGTTCATGCAGGGTCGGGTCGCCTTCCTCATCATGAACAATAGTGATCGACCAAGTTCGCTGGGTCAGCCGTTCCAGAATTTTGGACAGACGCATGCCAAAATCACGCTCCAGCCCCGGATTGGGACGGAAAGATAGCTTACCCGGCTCATAGGATATCAGGTGTACGTCCTGATGCAGGTTCGCCGCCATTATTGGCTCACGCTGCTCCGCCAAGAATCCAACCAACGCTGCAAAGCTATGCGGCAGGATCACGGCACCGGTTTCCGGGATTGGGTCCCGAGCCACCGATGGGGCGGACATCTGTGGTGCCATATGCGGCGGAGGACCGGAATCACCCATGGCTTGAGCATAACCACCATCAGATGGCGGCGGGCTCCCCCCCGCAGGCGGGCCACCGGACGGACCGGGACGCTGTGGCGGTTGCCCTTGCAAAGCCTTAATCGCATCCGCTGGCGACGGTAAATCCTGAGCATACATCAAACGGATCAAAACCATTTCCGCAGCCGCCAACGGATGCGGAGCCATGCGAATTTCTTCAAGGCCCTTCAACAGGATTTGCCACGCACGAGTCAAAGCCGCCATCGGCAGGGTCTGGGCCAAGGCCTTTCCCCGCACCCGTTCGGCTTCCGGCAAAGTGGGATCATCCGCAGATTGGGGCACAATGCGAACGCGTGTCAGCCAGTGGCTAAGTTCCAGCATGTCCCCGGCAACCACAGTGGGATCAGCCCCCATGGTATATTGACGCTGTAGCAGGTCTAAGGCTTCCTGTGCCTGTCCCTTCATGGTGGCTTCGAACAAATCAAAGACCAAGGACCGATCGGCAAGGCCCAACATATCGCGGACCTGATCGCCAGTGACATCACCATGTCCATGGGCAATGGCCTGATCCAAAAGGGATAAGCCATCACGGACGGAACCATCTGCCGCACGGGCAATCAGGCGTAAGGCCTCATCAGCGATGGTCGCCTTTTCCTGTTCGGCAATCCGGGCAAAGTGCGGGGTCAGAACATCCGCATCCACACGGCGCAAATCAAACCGCTGACAGCGGGACAATACCGTCACCGGAACCTTGCGAATCTCGGTGGTGGCGAAAATGAATTTCACATGCTCCGGCGGCTCTTCCAGCGTTTTCAGCAACGCATTGAACGCAGCCGTGGACAGCATGTGCACTTCGTCGATGATATAGATTTTTGCACGGGCCGAAGTCGGACGATACCGAACACCATCCAGAATTTCGCGAATATCGTTGACGCCGGTTCGGCTGGCGGCATCCATTTCCAACACGTCAACGTGGCGGTCTTCGGCAATGGCGCGACAATGTTCGCACACGCCACACGGCTCTGCCGTGGGCTTGGTCAATGTGCCATCCGCGCCGATACAGGTGAATGCACGGGCAATAATCCGCGCCGTGGTGGTTTTGCCGATACCGCGCACACCCGTCAAAATATAAGCAGAGGCCAACCGCCCCGACCCAATGGCGTTGCGTAAGGTTCGGACCAAAGCTTCCTGACCGATCAGGTCTTCCAGATTGGTCGGGCGGTACTTCCGCGCCAATACGCGATACTCGCCACTTGCGGCAGTATCCGGCGTCTGCATGGTATCGGAGTTTTCAGAAGTCACATCTGGCCCCATGGTTCGCCGCACACGGTCGGATAAAGTGCCCGGCCTCGTGAATGGTGCGGCCCATAAAATAAAGGGCACCAGCAAGAAAGAGAAAAAGAGACTGGCAGCGACCCAGACCGAAAGTCGTTACGGCTGCTTCCTTCCGGACCTGACCGGGTTGGCGACGGGCCTGCCCACCACCAGCCTCCGCCGTATATATCGACGGTTTTTCTCTTTCGCGCAAGTGCGAATCTTGTCTTTCTTACAGTTTCACGGCGATATCGTCGCGTCCTTCGAACCGACGCGGCGGTGCCGGGTATGTGCCAAGGAAACGAATTTCCTCGGTAAAGAAACGCAATTCATCGAATGCCAACTTGGTCATAGGATCATCCGGGTGGGCTTCGATTTCCGCAAAGAATTGCGCGGCAACGAAACCACCATCCACCAGATAACTTTCCAATTTGGTGATGTTGATGCCGTTGGTGGCAAACCCGCCCAATGCCTTATACAAAGCAGCCGGAACGTTGCGCACACGGAAGACAAAGCTGGTAACGGTCGACGTATCCCCATACGACGGAATCATGGCCTCCCGCGCCATAATCATGAAGCGAGTGGTGTTGTAGTGGGCGTCCTCAACATTGGTCATCAGAGACTTAAGACCATGGATTTCCCCGGCGAGGCTTGAGGCAAACGCGGCTTCCGTCGGGTCTTTGAGTTTGGCAATTTCCTCGGCTGCACCTGCGGTGTCTGCCGTGACCAACGGGGTCAGTTTCAAAGCACGAATCAGTTTCCGACACTGGGAGACCGCATGAACATGGCTGCGCACCCGCTTGATGGTTTCAAGGGTTGCATCCTGACAAGCCAGCAGATGATGGTGCACTTCTTCATAGTGCTCACCAATGATGTGCAGGCCCGAATTGGGCAAAAGATGGTGCACATCGGCAACACGCCCGGCAACGGAATTGTCAATCGGGATCATGGCCAAGTCCGCGTCTCCTTCGCGGACGGCGGCAAAGGCATCTTCAAACGCAGTGCAGGGCAGCACCTCCATTTCCGGGAAAACGGTTTTGCAAGCAATATGGGAATATGCGCCGGGGTATCCCTGAAAGGCGATTTTCCCGCCGGTATATTTTTCGGTAATGGGCGTATACATGAATGGTATCCACTGCGTTTCGAAGAAAAACTGGAACTTATCGGGCCAAGAGCAAAGTCTTAGCGCGCTCCAGATCCTCGGCAGTATCGACCCCGAGCGGAATGGTGTCAACGCGGACAGCATCAATGCGCAATCCATTTTCCAAGGCACGAAGCTGTTCCAGCTTTTCTCGTTTTTCCAAAATCGCAGGCGACCAACCGACAAAACTTTGCAATGCCTGACGGCGATACGCATACAGACCAATATGGTGATACAGCGGCCCCGCATTCGCCGGAACCGTCGCACGGCTAAAATACAGCGCCCGTGCCACGGGCCATGGCGAAGCATCATCAGGATCAAATGCCGCGACGGCCTTTACCACATTTGGATTGGTTTTTTCTTCATCGCGGGTGATTTCACACACCAACGTGGCAATATCCGCCGCGCCATCTGCCAATGGCAAAACTGAAGCCCGGATCAGATTCGGATCAATGGTCGGCAAATCCCCTTGCACATTGATCACAGCCTGATGTGCCCCGTCGGGGTCAACTTCTGTCAACGCGGCAAAAATCCGGTCCGAACCGGACGGCAAGTCCGGGTCAGTCAGTACGGCCCGTCCTCCGGCAGCCTCCACCGCGGCTTTAACCTCTGGTTCTGAACAGGCCACAACCACCGGGCCCAACTGCGCCGCTTGCGCCCGTTCCAACACATGCACGATCATCGGCTTGCCGAGAATATCTGCCAGCGGCTTACCCGGTAAACGTTCCGAAGCCATGCGGGCCGGGATCATGATAATGGGATTGAGAACCGACAATGCGTGGTCGGACAACGGAACGGAAACAGACATCGTGCAAGCCTTTATGTTTCATGCAAATCAGCCAAACTGGCTGCGCACTTTACCGGGGGAAACAGGGTCCGGCAAATCTCTTTGCAATGAACGAAGACCATGATCTGGATTTTTTCATGGCCTTACCTATTTGTAAGCTGGTCAGGCGTAGTTTTGTCATGTCATACTTTGGACCGGACGAATTCCACACGCTGGGGCAAAAAGCTAAACTTGGGGTGGGTGTGCAGCAATGTTCAAAACGATTCGCAACAGTATCGCAGGTGTATGCGTCGCACTTCTGGTCATTATCGGGGTGAATGTGTACGGCGATGTCCTGATTGAAGTGGGGACCAAGGACTCCATTGCCTCTGTCGATGTTGGCGGCACAGGTGAAGGCACGGCGGTCGTGGTGAAAAGCCTTGGCGAACTGTTGCAGGTTGCCTCTGTCGATGACGGCATCAAGGTCGCAAAGAAATGTCTGGCCTGCCATACCTTTGAACGGGGCGGCAGTCATAAGGTTGGGCCCAATCTGGCGGATACGGTCGGCGCACCGCAAGCCAAAAAAGCCGGTTTTGCCTATTCCAAAGCCCTGCTGGGTTTGGGCGGAATCTGGACCTATGAAAATCTGGACGCTTACCTGACCAAACCGTCCGGCTATGCACCGGGCACAAAGATGACCTTTGCCGGGTTGCGCAAAGCCGAAGACCGTGCGGCCATTATCACATATCTGGCATCGCTGACGGATAATCCGCCCCCCTTGCCGGAAGCACAGCCCGCACAATAATTCCGGGAATTGCGTTTCCTTTCAGATTGGCCTAGCTTACTTCCTGTGTCCGCCGTTTCACCCCCGAGACGGCGGCCCTTTGTCGTTCTAGGACCAATCCGTGACACACTCAGCCCTTACCCTGATCCCAAGATTGCTTGAAATTTTGCGCCTTGCTGCGCCAACCATTGCCATGCGAAGTGGCGGTTTGCTGATGGTCATGACCGATATTGTTCTGCTGGGGCAGTATAACTCGGAAGAGCTTGCCTTTTACAGCCTATCCCAAGGCCCGGTCATGGCGATGGTTCTGACCGGATTGGGCCTGCTGATGGGGACGCTGGTTCTGACCAGTCAGGAATTTGGCAGTGGTCGCTTGGAAAAATGCGGTGCAGTTTGGCAACGTTCCCTTCCCTACGGCCTGATCAGCGGATTGATAATCTTTGCTTTGTGCGCCACGGGCCCGCAACTTTACATATGGCTGGGACAAACTGAACATCTGGCACAAGGCGCATCGGATGTTGCCTTTGCCCTTGGCGCCGGAATCCCCGGCTATTTGATGTACCTAAGCTCCGCCTATTTTCTGGAAGGGTTAAAACGCCCTTGGCCCGGAACCATTTTCATGCTGTCCGCCAATGTGCTGAATATTATTCTGAATCTGTGGTGGATCAATGGTGGCTGGGGCGTTGAAGCCATGGGCTCAACCGGTGCAGCATGGGCAACCACAGCATCACGGTACGCCATGTGCATAGCTGCCGGCCTTTGGGTCTGGACCATGCGCGATCATGCCAAATTCGGCATTCGCACTCGTGCCGCCAAGGATCCAAAGGCGTGGGCGATCCAACGGCGATTGGGTTATGGCGCCGGCCTGAGCATCGGCATCGAAGGGGCTGCTTTTGGCTCTTTGAATGTTATGTCCGGATGGGCTGGGGCAACCGCACTGGCGGCCTATGGCATCGGCATCAATCTGCTGGGCTTGGTGTTCATGATGTCACTTGGCGTCGGTGGGGCCAGCAGTGTTCTGGTCGGGCATGCCTATGGCGCAAAAAACTATCGCGAGGCAGCCATTGCAGGCTGGACCGGACTGGGCCTCAACACCCTTCTTGCCCTGCCGATTATGGCATGCTTTGCCATGTTCCCGTTAAGCTTTGCCAGAATCTATACCGATGACCCCGCTGTGCTTCAGGTCACGGCAGCCTTGCTGATGTGGATTGCGATTATGCTGCCATTTGATGGTGGGCAAGCGGTCATGAACAACGTATTGCGCGGTCGAGGCGAAGCCTTTATGCCTGCGGTTCTGCAATCCTGTGCGTTTGCATTCCTCATGGTACCCTGCGGGTATTTGTTCTCAACCGGGCTGTTACCGGGGGCAGAGGGACTATTTGCCGCAATTTTGGTCGGCACGGCGGCGTCATCAACCCTCTTATCCCTACGGTTTTGGTGGCTGGCGCGAAAAGATCAACGCCGCATGAAAAAATCTGGGCAATCTGTTTAACTGATGCGTGATTGCCACCCGTTGCCTATGCTAGGGTAAATGTAGTGTTCACCCCAAAGGACCATGTCCGATGTCTCGCCCCGTAAATGTGTACGGTCGCCGTTATAATCTGTTTGTTCTGCGGTTCTGCGCCCTGCTGGTTGTGTTGGCTGGATACCTGACAGCAACGCCCCAGTCTTGGGCCGATAATCGCATCACGTTTTTCCGAATTGGGGCCGGCCCGGCAGGAGGAACCGTGTTCCCGGCTGCGGGCTGGATCGCCGCCGCCATCAGTAATCCGCCCGGCACCCGACCATGTGAAAAACGCGGGAGCTGTGGCATTCCGGGCCTGATCGCGGTTGTACAAACGACCGAAGGCGGGCTGGCAAATATTGATGGCCTGCGCAATCAGAAATTGGATGCCGCCATTGCCTATGCGGATATGGCGCATGCCGCCCTGAAGGGGTTAAGTGTATTTGCTCCACAGGGACCATTCCAAGATTTACGGGCGGTGGCTTCCTTGGCGCCGGAAAGCCTGCATATTCTGGTGCGTAAAGACAGCAACATATCATCGCTTGCCGACCTGAAAGGCAAACGAATCGCTGTCGGGCCAAGGTATTCTACCTCACAAAACCTCGCATTCCTGATCTTGCGCCTGCATGGGGTTGAATACGGTTCCTTCCGCTGGTTTTTGCTGAACCCTGAACAGGCCGCCAATGCCCTATCCGGACAGAAAATCGATGCGGTCATGTTCTTGTCCCGTCAGGATTCCGGCGTGGCTCGACAAATGATTTCTGATGGGGTTGGCAAGCTTTTGTCTTTGGACCCCAAGGCCGTAACCCGTGCCATCGCCTCCAACCCCTATTTGCACGCCAGCTTGATTCCGTCAAAAACCTATGGCGATCAACCATCCGTGTACACGGTTGAAATGCAGCCCGTACTTTTGGTCAGCAAGGCCAAAGATACTGCTTTTATCGAAGACCTAAGCTACGCCTTATGGAAAGCCATGGAAACGGATCAAGATAACCTGCCTCTGGCCCCCATGGTGTATCGAGATGGTCGCGTGGCACGCCTTGGCGTTCCTCTTCATCCCGGCGTGGTTAATTTCAGGACGCGCATGATTGATAAGGGCCATGAAGATGTCTTCCCTGATCCCAATGATGAAATGACAAAGGACAAGCCCCAGTGACTTTGTGTACCACTCCTGCCGTTTATCTGGAATCCGAACAGGACCTTTCCGTTTGCCCTTTGCATATCGTGGCGACCGATGCCTATGACGTATGGCGGGACAAGCAATCGGATATGGTGAAATCGTGGTTGGCAGCGACACGCTTTGACGGCAAACCCGGTGATATTGCCATTTGCCCGGCACCTGACGGAGCCTTAGCCTCGATCCTTGTCATTCAGCCGGAACAGGAGTTACTGGGGGCTCGGGACTGGGCAACCGTTGTGGCCGCCTTGCCATCTGGCGATTATCGGCTGATGAGCGAACTTACGCCTCAGCGTTTACACTGGTTCTGCGTTGGCTGGTTCTTGGGGCAATACAGCTTTGACCGTTATCGCAGCCAAACGACAACGGTGGGCTACAAACGTTTGGTCTGGCCTGCGTCCGTGAATCGCGATGCGGTACAAAGGCAGGTGACCGCCACCTGTCTGGTGCGGGATTTGGTTAACACCCCGGCTGAGGATATGGGCCCGGCGGACCTTGCCGCCGTTGCAACTGAAATCGCCGAAACCTTCGGCGCCAAATCTTCGGTTATTATCGGCGATGATCTGAAGCACTGCGGGTATCCCGCAGTCCATGCAGTTGGGCGAGCCGCCGATAAACTTCCGCACATGATTGATCTGCAATGGGGCAATGAGGATGCCCCGCGGTTGACCCTCGTCGGCAAAGGCGTCTGTTTTGACACAGGTGGCCTTAATTTGAAGCCCGGCGGCTCCATGAAATTGATGAAAAAGGATATGGGCGGTGCCGCCCATGCCCTTGCCATGGCTTATATGATTATGGATGCGGGCCTTCCGGTGCGCCTTCGCGTCCTGATCCCGGCAGTGGAAAACGCCGTTTCCGGCAATGCATTTCGCCCGCAAGATATCATCCAGACCCGCAGGGGCCTTTCGGTGGAAATCGGCAATACCGATGCAGAGGGGCGAGTCATTTTGGCAGATGCCCTGACTGCCGCCGGGGAAGATGCTCCTGAATTGATCATTGACTTTGCCACCCTGACCGGGGCCGCCCGATCTGCCCTTGGCCCGGATATCCCCGCCATGTTTACCGGCGACAACAGCCTTGCCCATGATTTGCTGACACAAGCCGAGGCACATGGTGACCCACTGTGGCAACTGCCGCTGTGGCAGCCCTACACAAGTTTGTTCCGCAGCAAGATTGCCGATGTCGCCAATGCGTCAGAGTCTCCATTTGCCGGCAGCATCACCGCCGCCCTGTTCCTAAGCCGTTTTGTTCCGAATCCGGCACAATGGGTTCACTTTGATATGTATGCATGGAATGCATCAGGCCGCCCCGGCACCCCAGAAGGTGGTGAAGCCCAAACCCTGCAAGCAGTCTTTGCTGTACTTAGCCGGCGTTTTTCCACGTAACATTGTGTGAAATCAAATTTTTTGTTCGGTTTTTCCAAAACGGCCTAGCCATGGGCAGCAGAAATGGATACGATTGTGCAACAAATTGTTTGCCCGCGCTCCGGTTGAATTCTACCGGGTGGATTGTATTGAGGATGTGATGTCGGAAAAGCTTACACCTGTTGAGGCCCTTGACCTCTGGCAACGTGTTACGCTGGCAAGTGTGCAACAGGATACGCCAGACCTTTCTGCGCGTCAGATGGCACTGCTGCTGACCGTATACCTCACCCAGCCACCACATACCGTACGTGGTCTTGCCGATATTCTTAAAGTTTCCAAACCTGCCGTCACCCGTGCGGTTGATCGCCTTGGCGAGTTGGGCATGGTCAAGCGTAAGGTCGATGACAAAGACCGCCGCAGTGTCCTGATCCAGCGCACGGTGAAGGGGTCGGTCTTCTTACGGGAATTTGGTGATATTATCGTTGCAGCCAGCCATAACATGGCAGAGGCTGACGACAACTCCGAATGAAGTTAGGAAATTGCGATTTCGTTATTGATGCGAAATGACCGCATTTCCCTTTAAAAAAAGAGCACCCACTGGGTGCTCTTTTTTGTGTAAACATGCTGGAATCAAACAAGAAAATTAAGACGCCCGTGTATACAGGGACCGAACGATTTCAGACAACGTGACCCCGAGCTTATCATCATCGGTTACTGTGACCTCACCCCGTGCAATCAAAATATTATCTGCAAGCACATCGACCGGCTCATCAGTTTTACGATTCAGTTCAACTACGGCGCCACGCCCGAGTTTCAGCAACTGGTGAACCCGTAGGTCCGCCTGCCCCAAAACAACCGAGACCTCCACCGGGACGTCATAGATCGCTTCCTTGCTGGCTTCTCGGCCTGGGACCCCTCCTCCGCCAACTGCGGGGGCGGACTGTTTCGCCGCTTCTTCGGCTTCGATCTCAGCCATGGCTGCTGCCATATCCAACTCGCCATCATCGTCCGCAGTCTCTGCAGCCTTTTTGGCGGCTTCTTCGGCTTCGATCTCGGCCATGGCAGCAGCCATATCCAGTTCGTCGTCGTTTTCTGTCTCGTCAGACATTGCTTTGCACCCAGTTTTCCCTTCGGTGTTCCGAGTTTAAACGAGCAAGATTGCCGAATCCTTAAAAAAATTGCTTTTCTTCGGATACGGGCGTAGTTGTGAACATACGCTCATTATTCCAAGGTTTTTTCCATGACCAAATCGTTCTCCCAATCCCTTACCGAACAATATGGACACAGCCAATGCGTCCTGTGCGGACACAAAAACCCCTTATCCTTGGGGCTGACCTTTACACCACACGAAGACGGCAGCGTTCGCACCAGCCTACAGGGACGCAGGCTATTGCAAGGGTATGATCAAATATTGCATGGCGGTGTACTGGCCTCGTTGCTGGACTCATCCATGACCCACTGCCTGTTTCATCAGGGGATCGAAGCGGTCACCGCAGACCTGCACGTTCGCTATATTCACTCCGTTCCGTGTCAGGCCCTACTGACCATTTCAGCCCGAATGCTGGCACGCAAAGGCCCGCTCTGTATGATGCGGGCCGAATTGTTTTGCGATGATGAATTATCGGTTTGGGCAGAAGCCAAATTCATGATGCGGAAAAAACCATAATCCTCTTACACATCATGCTTGATCGGGCGGAAGGTCACATCCCCTTGAATTCGGGTTTGACATGCCAACCGTGTGTTTGCAGATGCACCATGAAATTCCAGCACATCAATTTCCATCACCGATGCCGGGTCCAGATTATCCATTCCTTCGACCACTTCTGTCATACAGGTGCCGCAACTACATTGGCGGCAACCATACATAATTCCGGTTTCAGTTTGTTCAGAAACATTGACCAAACTGGTCCCCGGATTGACATCAATGGTTTCCCCAGTGTCTGCAAATGTCACTTTTGCTTTCGGCATAGCCATCCCCCTCTATGATTGGTATTTGCCTGATATCCTCACTGCCAATGGCTTTGGCGGCATGGCAGCTGTGTCAGACCCTTACAAATCTGACACAGGATACACCGTGGCGGAAGTCTTGAATTTCTTACCAAAGACACCAGCCATTCATGAAAGTTTACTGATTAAGGTCAACGACGACCCGACCACGGACCTGCCCCTTCAGAATATCAGATGCAGCTTGCGGCAGGTCTTGCAGACCAATCACATGCCCAATTTCATCCAGATGTGCTTTCGGCATCAAATCCTGTAAACGCTGCCATGCCACCTGACGGCGCGGGGTCGGGCACATGACGGAATCGATCCCAAGCAAATTCACGCCACGCAACAACAGCGGCAGCACATTGGTCGTCAGGTCAATTCCCCCGGCATTGCCGCAACAGGCAACACTGGCGCCATAGGCCAATTCCGTCACCAGATTGCCCAGAATCTTGCCGCCGACCGCATCAATTGCCCCGGACCACGTTTCCCGATTCAACGGCTTACCGGACGGCGTTTCCAAATCTGTGCGGGCAACAATTTCCGTGGCACCCAAGTCCTTCAGGTACTCTGCCTGATCCGCACGTCCGGTAACGGCGGCAACCTTATAGCCAAGCTGGGCCAGCAAAGACACCGCCGTACTGCCAAGTCCCCCGGCTGCCCCGGTCACCAGAACCGGACGCTCACTGGGGACAAGGCCATGATCTTCCAACGCCATAATTGCCAACATCGCCGTATATCCGGCGGTGCCAATGGTCATGGCGTGCAACGGGCTCATGCCTTGCGGTAAGTTCACCAACCAGTCACCGTTGACGCGGGCACGTTGGGCAAATCCACCCCAATGAATTTCCCCGACGCGCCAACCATTCAGTATGACCTGATCACCTGCTTTGAAATCCGGGTGATCACTTTGCCGCACCGTTCCGACAAAATCCACGCCCGGAACATGCGGATACGCACGTACCAAACGACCAATGCCGTTGATGATCATGCCGTCCTTATAGTTCAGGGTCGAATACTGCACATCAATGGTCACATCCCCTTGCGGCAAATCCGCATCGGTGAGTGTTTCAATTGCGTGCGTAACTTTTTTGTCTGCCTCACGCAGAACCAAACCTTTAAATTGCGTCATGTGTTTTCTCCTGCATCAAGATTTAAGAATGGGTTGCTTTCACATTGCCACAATCACGCAGGGTAAGAGCCTCTGCATACTGCGCCCGTGTATATTCCATCAAATCATGCAGAACGGCCTGAGCCTGTTCCGCATGATGCGCCCTAATCGCCACCACTAACTGACGATGGAATTCCGTAATCGCCTCCCGATTACGCACCCGGAAAATCACCAGATTGGTCACAGGCATCATTGCTTCGACCACGCCATGCATAACAAAACCAATCAAAGCATTGCCTGTTGCATCCACGATTGCCCGGTGGAACCGCACGTCAGAGCGGCAAAACTGTTCATCCGTAATACTCGGATCACCCTGCACCGCAATTTCCGCTTCCATCCGCAGCAAATGCTGTTCCGTGCGGTGAAGCGCGGCCAAACGACAACAGGTTCCCTGAAACTCCTGCCGTGCCTGCGAGATATCTTCGTGGCTGAATGCGCCCATCCCAACCAACAACATGGCGGAACCGGACAAAGTCTCTGCCACATCCTTCGGATCAGGCCGGACAACAAAATTGCCACCGGTCGGCCCACGGCGCGAACGAATCAGATTTTGCGCAGCCAAGCGCTTTAACGCTTCCCGTATGGTCGGGCGGGAAACACCGTACCGCTCTGCAAGGTCAGTTTCCGTCGGCAAACGGTCATCGGCCTTTAAATGACCATCCATGATCGCAGCGCGGATGTTTTCTGAAATCTGTTTCGCAACACTGGTGGTCACAACGCCTTCGTAATTCATTTTATCGTCAGAGGCAGACATGCCCTTATGCCTTTCCGGTCATCAAATACTGTTGCTAACCACTGTACGCGCTGCCTGCATTTTGTAAACAATATTTGTATGACAAATACAATAATTTATGTATTGTGCCATGTATGCCGTGCGTTGACAGACCATTATCTGATTGGCGGCAGCACTAAAAGATCATGTGACGCATCGAAGCCCGCTGCGTACACTGGTTCGATTTTACCGAAGGGGTGACAGGCCGATTCGCTGGATTTGCTAATTTTAGGACAAACCGAATGCGATCTGCACTCTCTACCTGCCCTTAAGCAACGTGAGCACAAGACACAGCCATGCATGACCATTTACTGATCTCTGTCGAAAACGGCGTCGGCACCATTGTTATGAACCGCCCCGACGTTTTGAATGCCTTGACCGTGCCAATGATCCGCACCTTGCACGCAACCTTAGATGAATGGCGGGACAATCCATCCGTCAAAGCCGTCATCCTGAAAGGAACCGGGAAGGCATTTTGCTCCGGTGGTGATATTGTCGCCGTACAGAAAGCCAGCATCGCCGGGGAGACCGGGCTAAACGAAACATTCTTCCGAGAAGAATATGATCTGAACCACGCCATCAGCATCTTCCCAAAGCCTTATATCTCCCTGATTGACGGCTACTGCATGGGTGGAGGCATGGGGGTTTGCATTCACGGCTCGTACCGTGTTGTGACCGAAAGAGCCATGATGGCTATGCCGGAAACCGCCATTGGGTTCTTCCCTGATGTTGGTGGCACCCACTTTCTGCCGCGACTGCCGGGACGGATCGGCATGTACCTTGGCCTGACCGGCGTTAGAATCCCGCCTGCAGACGCCATATACTGCGGCCTTGCCACCCATTATATTCCATCGGAAAAGCTCCCCGAATTGGAAGCCGCCATCCATGCCCAACCTGACAATGCGGTTAACCTTCTGAACGATTTTTCCGAATCTCCCGGCCCGTCCGATATGGAAAAATCCCGCATTGAAATTGACACCGCATTCGGCGGCAATTGCCCACAGCAACATGTCCAAAACCTCAGGAACCTGTCATCGGATTGGGCAGCAAGCACCCTGAAAGCCATGCTGCGCGTGTCACCACACGCCATACGCCTTTCAGCGGACCTAATTGCCGCAGGAATTTATGATAATTTACGCACCTGCCTTGACCGGGAACTAAACGCCACCGAAGCAGCCACCCGGCACCCGGACTTTATCGAAGGAGTGCGTTCCGTATTGGTCGACAAAGATCGCAACCCGCAATGGGTGTCAGAGCCGATCGTATAACACGCGCCTTCTGCACAAACGAAAAACGCCTCCATTCGCATGGAGGCGTTATTATATGCTGAGACTGACCGATCAATCCTCTTCAGAAAACTCCAACAACGTGCCGTGGGTTTCCGATGGTGGAACGCGGATCATGCCTTCCTTCAGGCGGAAGTAATTGACACCATTGGCTTCCAGGATTTGCTCCGTCGCGTTCAAATCCTTGACCTTAAGCCCCATGGCGACAACCGCAGGCAACGCTGGCAATTCGTCAAATTCTAAATCCGGGTGAAGCTGGGTCAGTTGATCTTTTTCACACAGGAAAATCCTGTGATTACCCAAATGGATTGCCACTGTGCTATCGGTGATCGCCGCAACCCCTGCCCCGAACAATTTTTCGTAAGCCGCTTTAGCTGCCAGCGGATCGTCAACAATAAGGGTAAGGGATGTTGTCGCCAGCACACCGTTGGGATGCTGCAACCAGTCCGGCTGCCGCAGAACTTCCGGCGTCAGGTGCTGAATCGCCGCAGCAGCGAAGCCCTCCAGCGTGCCATCCGGGAAACGCACCATGGATGCTCCGGCTCGGACTTTTTGCCCATCTGCGGTCACCATATTGCGATACACAGCTTCCGGTTCACTGACGGTCCAGCCGGAATTACGCAGTTCCTGCGATAGGCTTGCACCGTCATGAGTGGTAAAGCAGACGGATTTCACGCCATCGCCGCTTTGCTTCAACGCGGTTTCCAGTTCCGGGCTGGGTTGACCTTCGTCATCAGCCGCCGGAGCCGCCAATTCCAGATAGCCACCTTCCATCATGATGCAGTGATTGCAACCGCCCTGCCCATCCAGAGTTCCTTTTGGCGTCAGGGAGAACCCCAATCGCGAATAGGTCTCTGCGGCCTGCGGCAGCGACTGCACCCCGATGGTGATGTGATCCACACCGTGGAAATAAGTATCTGTCATTCCTGTTTGCCTCTGTTTTGTCGAACAATGCATGAAGGGGCTTTTTGCCCCTGATTATTGAATCTTTGTTCTATTGCTATCTGTTCAGCATTATTTTACCGCGATCCTCCTTTTCGAACCACAGGCAGGTTGAACCTGCCTGCGTGAAAGGAAGTAGCCCTAGGCTTTCTGCGGCTGACCGTAAGTTTTAAACTTTTCCAATACCCGATCCATTTCTGCATCGGGAATCAGTTTCGGCGCACCGATTTGCAAGACTCGCCAGTATTGCTCAGCCAGTTCTTCCACTTCATCCGCCAATTTCAGGGCTGCCGCCAAAGATCCCCCGGTCGCGATCATGCCGTGATGCCCCAAAAGGCAGGCTTTGCGACCATCCAACGCACGCAAAGCAGCATCGGACAATTCCTGCGTACCAAAGGTGGCATAATCGGAACACCGGATGTCTTTACCGCCAGCGACCGCGATCATGTAATGAAACGCTGGAATACCCAGTTCCTGACAGGCCAAGGCTGTACAGAATGGCGCATGGGTATGAACAATTGCCCCAACATCTGGTCGGGCTGCATAAATATCCATGTGGAAACGCCATTCGCTGGACGGTTTAAACGTGCCATTGGATCGCCCTTCCATATCCATTTCCACCATGGACATAGGGGTTAGCTTTTCCGATGGCACACCTGTCGGTGTAATCAAGAAACCATCATGACTGCGTACAGATACATTTCCGGCGGTGCCTCGGCTCAGGCCGGAACGGGACAACTTCACCACGGTTTGTAACAAGTCGAACCGAAGTGCGCGTGTATTGACGATACTCATGAGGGTGCATGCTCCGGGAATAATGAGGCAAGTCCGTCCGCGGAGGCATCACAGTAGCCACGTTCCGTAATCAACTTCGTCACATACTTCGCCGGGGTTACATCAAACGCATAGTTAGCGCACGGAGAACCATCAGGCACCAATTGCACGGACACCACTGCACCATCGGCGGCCTTGCCATTGATGTGGGACTGTTCCTCTGCCGACCGTTGTTCAATTGGAATTTCACGAACGCCATCATGCAATGACCAATCAATGGTCGGACTGGGTAAGCAGACAAAGAACGGAACATCATTATCATGGGCAGCCAATGCCTTAAGATAGGTGCCGATTTTATTGCACACATCGCCCGTGGCAGTGGTGCGATCCGTCCCGACAATGCATGCATCAACAAGGCCGTGCTGCATCAAGTGCCCGCCTGCGTTATCGGCGATTACCGTGTGCGGAACACCATGGTGGTTCAATTCCCATGCGGTCAGGCTGGCACCCTGATTGCGCGGGCGGGTTTCATCGACCCAGACATGCACCGGAATCCCAGCCTCATACGCCTTGTAAATCGGGGCGATTGCTGTTCCCCAATCCACTGTCGCCAGCCAGCCAGCATTACAGTGGGTCAGGACATTCAAGACTTCCGGCTTGCCTTTGGCTTCATAGATATCCTTAAGCAGGGCCAAACCGTAATCACCGATACTGGCGTTGATTGCCACATCTTCATCGGCAATTTCCCCGGCACGTTGCCAAGCCACCTCACAGCGGCGTTCGGCGGGCAATGGCATCAAAACGTCGCGCATCACACCCAATGCCCAATGTAAATTCACGGCCGTTGGTCGGGTTTCAATCAAGGCATTGTAGGCGGCTTCCACTCCATCGTCGGAGCAATCGGACCGCATCGCCAGTGCCATGCCGTAAGCCGCCGTTGCGCCAATCAATGGCGCACCACGGACCCACATATCACGAATAGCGGTTGCGGCATCTTCCACCGTATTCAGTTGCACCACGACGAATTCATGGGGCAACCGGGTTTGGTCAATGATTTCCACCGCCTGATCCGCATTCACAGGCCAAATGGTGCGATATGGTACGCCATCAATTTTCATTTGCCCTGATCCTATGCTGTGTATTTTTCAACAATCGGCATCAATTTTGCCACAAGGTCCGGGTCCCGAGCCTCTGGCGCGGTCATGATCGCCATTTCAAGGCAAGTATCACACCCTTCCGGGCAGGTTTCAGGACGATCCTTCAGCAAGGGAGCCACAGCACGAACCAACGCGCGGGCATTATCCGCATTTGCCTTCACCACCTTAATCACCTGATCCACGGTGACGCTGCCATGTTCCTCGTGCCAGCAGTCATAATCCGTAACCATGGCAACGGTGGCATAACAAATTTCTGCCTCACGCGCCAATTTGGCTTCCGGCATGTTGGTCATGCCGATAACGTCACAGCCCCATTGACGGTACATGTGGGATTCCGCCTTGGTCGAAAATTGCGGTCCTTCCATGACTAGATAGGTTCCACCACGTTTATGCGGCACATCAATCTGACGAGACGCGGCTTCCAAAGCATCGCCCAGACGGGCACACACCGGATCAGCACAACTGACATGGGCAACCAACCCCGGCCCGAAAAAGCTTTTCTTACGAGCAAACGTGCGATCAATGAATTGATCAACAATGACAAATGTACCGGGCGGCAAATCTTCACGCAGGCTACCGACTGCTGATACGGAAATAATGTCCGTAACTCCGGCTTCCTTCATGGCGAAAATATTGGCCTGAAAATTTAGGTCCGACGGCGGGATTGGATGACCGCGACCATGACGCGGCAAAAATACCAGTTCCTGTCCATCCAAAGTTCCGAACATCAATTCGTCAGACGGCGCACCGAACGGCGTTTCCACCTTTTCCCAGCGTGCATTTTCCAGCCCGTCAATATCATAAACACCGGATCCGCCAATGATCCCCAAAACAGATTTCGCCATGATTATGTCTCCCCACTCAACGGATAACAGGCATGAAAAAGCCCCCTGAGGCATAGAGCATACGCGTCAGGGGGCTGCAAAACAAGGCGAGCAATTCGCTTAATGCACGTCAGACCAGATCCGACGTTTCAATGCATAGAACAGGACCGTCGCAAAGAACAAGAACAGGACAACCTTTACACCCATGGCGTGCCGTTGTTCCAGTTCTGGCTCTGCTGCCCATTGCAGGAATGCGGTCACATCGCGGGCAATTTGCTCTGAATTGCTGGGGGTCCCATCGGTGAATTCAACCATGCCATCCATGATTTGCGGCGGCATAGAAATCGCGTTGCCAGCAAAGACCGTGTTGTAATATTTCCCGGCTGGCAATTCCACACTAAGCGGCGGCGTTTCATAGCCCAGCAACAGGGAATACACATAATCCGCTCCACCGAAACGGGCCTTGGTTATCAGGGACAGGTCCGGCGGTAATGCGCCACCATTGGCGGCTTTGGCGGCTTGATCATTCGGGAACGGCGCCGGAAATGTATCCGACGGCAATCCCTTACGTTCAAACATGTCACCATATTCATCGGGACCATCCGTAATCTGATACGACGCGGCAATCTGTTTCACGGCATCTTCCGTGTAGCCCAAATCTTCCAGATTGCGGAATGCGCGTAACTTCATACCGTGGCACGCCGAACAGACCTCACGATAGACTTTGTAGCCTCGACGGAGCTGTGCTTCATCATAGGTGCCAAATACGCCAGACCAGCTCCAATCCGGGTGGTGCAATTCTGCGTTTCCAGATGCGGCCTGCGCAGCCGTCCCACCGGAAACCGCCAGCACTGCCGCAACAATCATCGCCTTAACCGCAGATTTGGCTCCAGACGCGCCCCCGGACTTAATCACGGGTTCACTGATGCTTTCCGGCAATGGCAGCGGTTTTTCGATCTTTGAAATCACCGGCAACAGGACAAGGAAATGCAGGAAGTAATAGAAGGTCGCAACCTGACCAATGGGAATCCAAATGCCTTCCGCCGGCATCGCCCCCACATAGCCAAGCACCAGACAATCCACCACAAACACCCAAAATGCAATTTTGAACAATGGGCGGAAGGTGGCAGATCGTACTTTGGACCGATCCAACCACGGCAACGCAAACAAGATCAAGATGGCGGAGAACATGGCAATCACACCCAGAAGCTTATCCGGGATTGCCCGCAAAATGGCATAGAACGGCAGGAAATACCATTCCGGCACGATGTGCGGCGGCGTCACCATCGGGTCTGCCGGGATGTAGTTGTCCGGGTGGCCCAAATAATTGGGATACCAGAAAATAAAAATCGAAAAGATGATCAGGAATACGCCAATGCCGAACAGGTCCTTGACCGTGTAGTAAGGATGGAACGGAATGGTGTCCTGCGGGCCTTTGACGTCAATACCCAGCGGATTGTTGGATTTCACCGTGTGCAACGCCCAAACGTGAATGAACACCACGCCAAAAATCACAAACGGCAGCATGAAGTGTAGAACGAAGAAGCGATTCAATGTCGGATTATCAACCGAGAACCCACCCCACAGTAGGGTCACAATGGTATCCCCGACCACAGGCACGGCAGAAAACAGGTTGGTAATCACCGTTGCGCCCCACAGGCTCATCTGCCCCCAAGGCAGCACATAGCCCATGAATGCGGTTGCCATCATCAGAATGAAAATGACCAAGCCGACCCACCACAGCAATTCCCGCGGCGGTTTGTACGATCCATAGTACAACCCACGGAAAATGTGGATGTAGACCAGGATAAAGAACATGGATGCGCCGTTCATGTGTATGTAGCGGATCAACCAGCCATAGTTCACATCCCGCATAATACGTTCGACACTGTCAAAGGCCATGTCCACATGCGGCGTATAATGCATGGCAAGGAACAGGCCGGACACAATCATCACCACCAGCATAAACCCGGCGAGGGAACCATAGTTCCACCAGTAATTCAGATTTTTCGGTGCGGGATAATCAACGGCACTATGCTTCATCAGGGAAATGATGGGCAGGCGGTCTTCGATCCAATTAATTACGGCTTGCTTTTTATTAGGCGCAGTCATGTTCTGTCATCTCCAACCCAAAATCCTGAACAGTCCCTAGCCAATGCGAATCAGGGAGTCACTAAGGAATGAATAAGCCGGAACAGCCATATTCAATGGTGCGGGGCCCTTACGGATGCGACCGGACGTGTCATAGTGCGAGCCATGGCACGGACAGTACCAACCGCCATATTCACCACGCTGATCTGCTGGTTTCTGGCCTGAGGGAACACACCCAAGGTGCGTACAAACACCGACAAGGACCAGCCATTCCGGCTTGGTCACACGTTCCGCATCGGTTTGCGGATCACGCAAGTCGTCGGGATTGACACTTTCCGCCGTGGCAATTTCCTCCGGCGTTCGGCGACGAATGAACACGGGCTTGCCGCGCCATTTCACGGTAATGGCCTGACCGACAGCAATCGGCGTTAAATCCACCTCAATCGTGGACAGGGCGCGGGTATCCGCAGCCGGATTCAGGCTGTCAACAAACGGCCAGACCGCAACGGCTGCCCCAGTTACACCGACGGCAGTCGTTGCATGAAGCAAGAAATCACGCCGCGAGGTCGGTGCAGCATCCGTAGAATTTTCCGCCATTTTCCCCTCGTTCTTACATCAACTCATCAACACTTGTGCAAAACCTAGGAATTCTGTACCCACATTTTTAGAGCTTAACGCGTAAAATCATAACATATATGAAAAAAGTCGCCGCTATTTGATCTTACCTGATTTCTGTCATCTTCCAACCATTGGTTTTCCCATGCGCATTGCCCTTTACCAACCTGATATTCCGCAAAATGTTGCCGCCATCGCACGTTTGTGTGCGTGCTTTGACGTTCCTCTCGACATTATTGAACCGCTTGGCTTCATCTGGGACGACAAAAAATTACGACGCGTTGGTATGGACTACCTCGACCATGTTGACATGACCCGCCACACATCATGGGAAGCATTTGTCGCGGCACACCCAACCGCCCGCAAAGTTTTAATGACAACAACCGGTGCGCGTCCGCTACCTGAATTCCAATTTCAGACCGATGATATTTTGTTGATGGGACGTGAAAGCGCGGGCGTACCGCATGATGTCCATGCCGCTGCCGAGGCTCGGGTTATTATCCCTATGCGTTCAGGCACGCGGTCACTGAATGTGGCACAATCCGCAGCCATTGCCATTGCCGAAGGGCTACGTCAGACCCACGGCTTTCCGGCAGTCTCTATCTGAGGTCAATCTGAACTCACGACCGATGCTCAGCCAAGCGGCAGAAGTTCGGAGAAATCCCCTGATCCAACCACTCACGCCACGGTTTCCAAACGGAAACAGCCTCTGCCAGCATGTCATGACCATCGCTGTTTGGGGCGACACCACGTCCATCACGCACCGCCCGCATGTATCGCGATGACGCATGCAACGCGGTGCTAAGATCCAAGAACGGCACTCCGACACGCTGCGCAATTCCGGCAAAAGCCTGTGACAACGCATGAACCCGGACCTGATCATACAGCAGGGGACGCCCATTGCGGTGCTGTCCCCTCGTTCCACAGGCCAACGGTGGTGGCCCAAGCCAAAACACGGTACGCCATGCGATTGCCTCAGTTATAATGGCCTCGGCAAAATGCAGGCTATCTTGCAACGACACCTGCAAATCCCCCTGATCCGCAGCCTGATCATGTAAGCCAAAGCAAAACAGCAGAGCCGATGCCGGAAGACCACTCAAACGATTACGGGCCTCATCCTGCCAATGCGAAGATAAGGAGGCCGTGGTTTCCCCCTCCACCGCCTGCACATAGGGCACCAGAAAATGACCGTGGTCACGCTCGATCCGGGCCAGACGATGAACCCAGCCACAACCATCCGGGTCACTTAGACCCAGCATGACTTCATCTCCGAAAAAGCATACGGAATGCTTACCCACGGCATATTTCCTTTCCCGCCAGACAGAAATACCCTAACGCGAAAAACGGGTTACGGGAAATGACCGCGATCACTTGCCCCTATGCCGATAACTCTGACAGACGCGCTAACAAGTGTTGTCGATCTTTCTGAAAATCATCGGCTATCCACTCTGTTTCCACCTGCCGCAACAAGGTGCCAACTTGCGGCCCCGGCGATAGCCCCATCGCCACAACATCCCGACCACTGAGTGGAAACTCTGGCGGCGGTGCGGTTTGCGGCACGCGCAACAGGCAATCCCAACACATTGTCCCTTGCGCCCCCGGTTTCGGCCCCATGGCTCCGTAAGCATAACGATACGTTGCCCAAGCCAACAGCACATGGTCGCGGTATGCCTGTTCTCCCAAACAATAAAGGGCTTTGCGGGCTTCAGGTAGTGTGGAAGTCACGGATAAGGGCATTACACTGGGCGGCAACACCAGAGCCTTTTTCAAACGCTCGGTTTCCGAATTGGACAAACGCCAACGTTGCGACACGTCGGTGAGGGCTGCGGCTGTGGCCTCCGGGCTGTCCTGTAAAATCAGTGCCGCCAGCCGCCGCAACGGGTCTGCGTGGACATTTTCTGCAACAATACCGCGGCTTTCCAGCCAAGCCAGAACCCGCAAACGTCCGGGATTAATGTCATGGGAGAATAACCAAGGTGTCACACCTTCCCCCCGCATCAGAACCAACACTTCACCCGGGTCGTGCCCCGCCAAAATCCGCAGCATTTCCGAACGTATGCGTTCACCAGATAACTCTGGAATACGATGTGCCAATTTTCGACATGCACTTAGGGCATCCGGGTTAGCCGGAGGCTTGCCAAACCGCCCATAGAAACGGAAAAAGCGCAGCAGTCTCAGGACATCTTCGCCAATTCGATGCTCCGCATTGCCGACAAAACGCACCCGACCCGCACCCAAATCCGCAAGGCCATGGCACGGGTCATACACAGTGCCGTCCAAATCCGCATACAGGGCATTAATGGTTAAATCCCGACGGGCAGCATCTGCATCCCAATCATCGGTAAAATCCACCACGGCATGACGACCATCGGTTTCGATATCCTTGCGCAGCGTCGTGATTTCAAAGGTATGATCTGGCAGAACCGCCGTCACAGTCCCGTGCGCAAGTCCGGTTGGGATTGCACGAATGCCTGCCGCCTGCAAAAGAGCCATGGTTTCTTCGGGTGCGCAGTCAATGGCGATGTCCACATCATGGACCGGCAAGCCCAAGATGGCATCACGTACGCAGCCCCCGGCGAAACGTGCCGTCGCACCCCGAGCCTGCAACGCCTGCATCACCGTGCGGGTATCCGAATGTTGCAACCAGTCTTGTGGCGACAACTGCCCCAATGCTTCCATAGTATCTCCAATACCTTACGACATCCCACAGCAACAGTCGGGCACGTCCTGACCGCACACTGGGGACACCCATAATCAAGAAGATTGCATGGATTGTTAAGGAGAAGTTTTCTTATCAGTTACGGCGGGCAAATGATGACCCGGAATGATCTTGCCATCCCTATATTCCGGCGGCACGTAAACCGACCCTGCCGGGGCACCGAAGCTGGCAAAATACGCATACATGCCAAGAATGCACAACGTCCCAAGCAAAAACAGCCAATGCCACGGGTGTTTCCAATCCCGTTCCCGACCAAACAACCGCATCAAACGCAGCCAGATGTAATAGCCAACAAACGGCGCGAGAAAGGGCAAAAGATACTTAATCATCTTCCCCCAACATGCGCGAGAAATTGACCAATATTCCGGCGGTCGCCCCCCAAATTAGGCGGTCGCCATAGGGAATGGCATAGAACCCGCGCCGCACGCCTTTTTCTTCACGGAAATGCCGCTGATGATTGGCGGGATTCAGCACATGGGCCAACGGCACTTCGAAGGCATCGGCAACTTCGTTGGGATCAAGACGCATGTCATAAGGCGGCACGATCACCCCCACGACCGGAGTAATGGCGTAGGCACTGATCGTAACGTATTTGGGCAATGTCCCAAGCACAGTTACCCGGTCCTCCGCCACGCCGATTTCCTCATTAGTTTCCCTGAGCGCCGTCGCGACAATACTGGTGTCATGCTGTTCATAACCACCGCCGGGGAAGGAAATTTGTCCCGCGTGGTCTTTCAGATGGTCGGTCCGCCGGGTCAACAGCAAATTCAACCCGTCCGGTCGATCCACCAAGGGCACCAAAACCCCTGCCGGACGTGTATTGTTCAATGTGGGGCGCCAGTATTCACGTCCAGGCGTTACAGACAACGCCTTATGCTCCCCATTCAATGCATCTGACACGCCAAGGTCCGACAGCACCGGACGCGGGCCAAGTGCCTTCAGCTTCTGACGAATACACGGAATGGAAAGTGCGCTCAGATCAAGCTGCCCAGAACAAAAAACTGCCGATTGCTCCATACACCTACCTCTTCACTCCCGGCGACATCCCGCATATCGGCCAATGCCACCAGTTCATAAAACACCGTACGGGAAATCCGCGCGGACATGCCTTGCCCCATATCAATATAGGGAACTTCTTCGCCCGTGTCTGGGTCTTCTGCCAGATACATGGGATTATCAGGACCGATGGACACGATGTGATCCACATTGGTGCGCATACTCAAAATCTGTTCGGCCCCACTTCCGGCACAGAACAGCTCCACCGCCAAAAACGGCACATCATCCACATCCACCGGAATCGGGCGCGGCTCATTGGGTAGGCTGACCTCGTATTCTCCGGTTGCCGTTTTCCGCAAACAAGACGCCAACAAACACACCATTTCTTTACGCACAAATGGCGAACCGCCGTACCGCCATACACCGCGCCTATCGATATGTAACCGATGCTGCGTATCACCCCCGGCGGCAGCCTCTTGGGCGTGACGAACACGCAGTACAGAATCGGGCCGAGGCATCGCAAAAGAGCCCATACACACCATCCTTCACCCAACAAATCAGACCAAAGCCTTCCCTGCCCTTATATATGGGAACGGATTGTTTTCCGGGAAGTCCCAACCGCTTCGCATCCCCCCGAAAAACGAACAGAGGCTTATAAAATCGCAACAAAATGTGACCACATCACGATAAACCATGACCTTTCCACGGGTTAATGCCATAAAACCGTCAAAATGGGTAGGTTTGATGCCGCCAGCTTTCTGGACATAAGAGTCAGAGGCGGGTATGTTCCGCTCCATTTTCAAATGGACGGAAGGGGAACCGCCATGAACTATGATGCCATCGCTGATCAGGCGATAGCGAAGCAGCCTCTTAGCCGTGAACAGGCTATGGGCATTCTAACCGCTCCTGACTCTGAAGTTTTAACCATCCTTGCCGCCGCGTACCGCGTCCGCCGCCACTATCGCGGTGACAAGGTGCACGTGCAGCTTTTGAGCAACATCAAAAGCGGCCTGTGCGGTGAAGATTGCAGCTATTGCTCACAATCTCGTGTCTCTCAGGCACCGATTGAAAAATATAAGCTGTGGGAAACTGACAAAACCGTCGCAGAAGCCAAACGCGCAACCGCCATGGATGCCAAACGCTATTGCATGGCCTTGAGCGGCGGACAACCGACGAATAAAGAAATCCAGACGCTGGCCGATATGGTGCGCGACATCAAACGGGAAAGCCCGATTGAGCTGTGCCTATCCATTGGCTTCCTGACACTGGAACAGGTTCAAATGCTGAAAGATGCCGGTCTGGACCGCATCAATCACAACTTGAACACCAGCCCGAAATACTATGAAAAAATCTGCACATCCCATACCTATGCGGAACGTGTGGAAAACCTGCGACGGGCGAAATCGGTTGGACTGGATGTTTGCTCCGGCGGCATTCTTGGTCAGGGTGAAAGCGACGAAGATATCTTTGACATGTTCGAAGAACTGCGTCTGTTGCAACCGGCGTCCATACCGCTGAACTTCCTGATTCCGGTCAAAGGAACGCCATTCGGCGATATGACACCGAACCTGACACCGCGCAAATGCCTAAAAGCTTTGTCGCTGTTGCGGTTTATGCACCCGGACGTTGACCTGCGGGTCGCAGGTGGACGAGAATACCACATGCGTTCACTGCAACCTTTGTCCATGTATGCTGCCAACTCGATCTTTGTTGAAGGCTACCTGACCAGCGGCGGACAATGCTCTGACGCTGCGATCGACATGATTAAAGACCTTGGATTCGAGCTGGAACTGGAATCCGCAAGTGAAGACTCGGTCGGCTCCGAAGCCGCCGAATAAGACGTAACACCTGGAGACACAGGACAGGATAAAAAACATGAACCCGGAACAGGCTCTGGATGATTTGAAACAGCGCGGACTGATGCGCCATTTGCGGACACTGCCCGAAAATCGCGGCAAACTGTCCATGAATGGTCGGGACTGGCTTAACTTTTCATCCAACGACTATCTGGACCTTGCCCACGACCGAGCCCTTAAGGATGCCTCCATCGCGGCGGTAGAACAATTGGGCTGCGGTTCCGGCGGGTCACGCCTAACCACCGGGCACCTGTCGATCCATGAAGACCTGGAAACCGCACTCGCTGACCTGATGGGCACGGAAAGTTCCCTTGTGTTTGGCAGCGGGTTTTTAACCAACCTTGGCGTGATCCCGGCTTTGGCTGGGGATCACGCTGCGATCTTCTGTGACCGCCTGAACCACGCCAGCCTGATTGATGGCGCGCTGATGGCGGGCGTTAAATGGCATCGCTATCGCCATAACGATGTGCAACACCTTGACGACCTGCTGAGCAAACACCCTGCCCAAGACGGGCAAACCCGTCTGGTGATCACGGACTCTGTATTCAGCATGGACGGTGATATTGCACCCTTGCAAGAGATTGCCGACTGCGCCAAACGCCACAACGCCATGCTGATGGTTGATGAAAGCCACGGTGTCGGCGTGCTTGGCCCCAACGGCGCAGGCATGTGCAAAGCCCTTGGCCTGAAACCGGATGTAATTACCTGCGGCATGGGTAAATCTTTTGGCAGTTACGGCGGTTATGTCGCCTGTTCCCATGCTTTGCGTGCCTTGATCATCAATCGCGCCCGCAGCTTCATTTATTCCACCGGCCTGCCACCGGCCTGCATCGCCGCATCCCTTGCCGCTGTGGAACACTTCAACACACATGGCGATGCCCTGTGTCAGGATCTGATGGAACGCGCCCAATACATGCATGGCTTGCTGGAACAAGCCGGGTTTTCCATGTTGCCGTTCAGTTCACCGATCTTGCCAATTATGGTCGGGGACAACCACAAGACTACGGCATTTGCCGAACGCCTGACCGATCATGCCATTCTTTGCAGTGCCATTCGTCCGCCGACCGTACCGCCGGGAACCTCCCGCTTGCGCCTGACCGTAACCCGGGCGCACGACAAATCCGACCTTGAACGCGCCGCATCCCTGTTTGCGGATGTGGGTAGGGAGCTTGGGGTTCTGGCATGAGTGTACAAAACGGTGTGGTACTGATTTCCGGCTGGTCCACGGCCTCATCAGTTTGGGATACTGTCTTGGCTCCGCTGGGGGATATCCCGGTGGTCCGCGTGGATTGGTGGGATGGTCTTTTGGACCCGGAACAGGCCCTACGTCAGGCAGCGGCGACAGTGAATGCGCGAGCCAATAATCCCATCGGCACCCCCGTGATTCTGGTCGGCTGGTCCCTTGGTGGTCAAATTGCCTTATCCGCAGCAGACATGGCACCGGAACTGGTGCAAAACCTGATCCTAATTTCCACCCCGGTCCGGCTTTTGGCTGATGAGACCGGTGTTGGCACTGACCCAGCTGCCCTGCGCGCCATGCGGCAGGGATTACGACGCAACACCGACCTTATTTTGAAAAACTTCTGGGCGGAAGCCACCGCCGGAGACCGGACAGGTTTTGATATTTCCGAAGTCTTCGACGCCATCATTGCCGATGTGGACAGTAAAACTCTGGATAAGGGGCTGGCTGCATTGGGTGATACGGACCTAAGATCGCGCCTGCCGCACATTCAGCCCCCGGCGATTGTTCTGCAAGGCGACGATGACCGAATCATCGGGCCACAGGCAGCTCAACAGCTTCATGACGGTCTGCCACATGCCAATGCCATGGTTATCAATGGCGCCAGCCACGCCCTGCCCCTGACACACCCCAACGTCATCACCGAAGTTCTGCAAGCGGTTCTTGCATCGCAGACCGGGGATGGAGAGGCCGCACTATGACCTCCCACAAGCCTTTTGTTGCTGCCAATTTTTCTGCGGCTGCCCGATCCTATGACGGTTGGGCCGACGTTCAAAAACGCGCGGCTAGTGACCTGCTTGAAGCCTTGCCTGCCAATTGCAAACCGCACCGGATTTTGGATGTGGGCTGCGGCACCGGGTTACTGACCCGGATGCTGGCCTCTGCCTATCCTGCTGCTGCCATAACTGGGCTGGATTTGGCCCCGGCAATGGTTGAAGCCTGCCGTCTGCAATGGCCCTTGGACAGTGGGCATCGCTTCGTTTGCGCCGACGCGGAGCATTACGCCAGCGACCATCTGTTTGACCTGATTGCATCCAACTTTGCCTTCCAATGGTTTGAAGACAAAAACCGCGCCATTGCCCACCTGACACGACAATTCAGCATTCATGGTGTCTTTGCCCTGTCGGTTCCAGTTGCCGGAACCCTGACAGAATTGGACAGCGCCCATCAAAGTGCATTTGCCCGTCCTTTCGCCGGACTGACATACCCGGACCCGGAAACCTATATTTCCGCCACCCGGCACGCAGGGTTGCAGGTTGTGGCGTCTCGGGTTACACCTCATGTCATCAAATATCCGTCGGCCCTCACTGCTCTGAAATCATTTAAGGAAATTGGTGCAGTATTCGCAGGCGGCAAAGGCCGCAAACCCATGTCCCCCGCGCAGATCATGCGCCTGACCCGGACATATGAAGACCTTTACCGCACGGGCGACACCGTTCCCGTCACGTATCAGGTCCTAACCCTGATCGCATCCATTTAAAGGAGTTCGCATCATGACCAAAGGTTTCATCATTACCGGAACGGATACGGATGTTGGAAAAACCTTTGTCACCGCGACGCTCTCTCTTTGGCTGCAGGATCAGGGGATTAACCTTGGTCCGATGAAGCCGGTGCAAACCGGATCAGTCTTCCGGGATAACGTTTGGAACGCCCCGGATCTGGATTTCACCCTATCCATGCTGGGCAAATCCCCAGCACCGGAACACCGCAAGCTGATGCAGCCGTTCTGTTATGAACCCGCGTGCTCACCACACCTTGCAGTACCGGCAGGAGACACCGGGCCGACCTGCGATGCCATCGTCGGCGCAGCCATGGAACTGTCCCATCACCACGACGCCATCGTTGTGGAGGGTGCCGGTGGCCTGATGGTGCCGCTGAATGATCGTGAAATGATGGTCGACCTGTTCACCGCACTGCGCCTGCCGATTGTTCTGGTGGCGCGGGTCGGATTGGGCACCATTAATCATACCCTTTTGTCGATCGAAGCCCTGAAACGGCGTGGTCTGACCGTTGCCGGTGTGGTCATGAATGAAACCACCCCGCAATCCGCAGACGACGCCTTTATTCGCGCCGACAATCCCAAAACCATTACCCACTTTGGCAAGGTTCCGTTCCTTGGCACTTTGCCCTTCAGTCCCGAACCGACCCCCGACACCCTGCGCAGCGCGGCCCGGCACCTGTCCGGCCTGCCTGAAGTTTTTGCGCAGATTCTGAGCGCCTGAGGGTCGACACCAATCACAGGAGGATACCCCATGTCCCAAGCTTTGCTGGAACGTGACAAAAAGTATGTCTGGCGACCGTTTACTCAGGTCAAAACCGCACCGGACCCCATGTGTATTGTATCCGGCAAGGATGCAACGCTGATTGATACCGACGGCAATGAAATTCTTGATATGATCTCATCATGGTGGGTGAACCTGCATGGTCACACCAACCCGGTCATCGCCAAGGCCATTGCCGATCAGGCGCAAAAACTGGAACAGGTGATTTTTGCCACCTGCACCCATGAACCTGCCGTCGATCTGGCAGAGGGCATTGCCAATATCCTGCCCGGTGACCTGAACCGCGTATTTTATTCCGATGATGGCTCCACCGCCATCGAGGTTGCCATGAAAATGTCCCTGCAATACTTCCGCAATCAGGGCATTACCAAGCGCACACGCTTTGTCGCCTTGGACGGGGCCTATCACGGTGATACCGTTGGGGCCATGTCCATGGGCAAAAGCAGCGGCTGGTTCGACGCATGGCAGGAAATGCTGTTCTCCGTTGACACCATGCCCAATGCCCCGACATGGGATGGCGATGAAGAGATCGAAGCCAAGGAAGCGGCAGCCTTAAAAGCCCTTGATGATTATATCTCCGCCAACGGAGATACGGTGATTGCCGCCATTGTGGAGCCGCTGGTGCAAGGGGCAAGCGGCATGCGGATGTGCCGCCCACAATTCCTGAAGGCATGGGTAGAACGCCTGAAAGCAGCGGGCGCATTAATCATCTTTGATGAAGTCATGACCGGATTTGGTCGTCTTGGTGATGTATTCGCCTGCCTGAAACTGGACATCGTTCCGGACATGGTCTGTGTGTCAAAGGGGATCACAGGCGGCTTCCTACCGTTATCCGCGACCATCACCCACGATGGCATTTATAACGTCTTCCTTGACGATGACGTGGACAAGGCTTTCCTGCACGGGCACTCCTATACCGCCAACCCGCTGGGCTGTGCTGCGGGTGTTGCCTCGTTAAAAATGCTGCTGGACCCAGCCTGCGCACAACGCCGCACCGATATTGAAGCCTTCCACCGTCAGGCAATTCCAGAAATCGCCAAACTGAAGGGCATCAGCCGTCCGCGCGTCACCGGCACCATCAGTGCCGTATCATTCGCGGTTGAAGAAACCGACAGCAGCAAAATCGGTAAAATGAATATCGCGCTGAAAGAGTTCTTTAAAGCCGATAACATGCTGATCCGACCGCTGGGCAATGTGATTTACCTGTTGCCGCCCTATTGCGTCACAGATGCGGAACTGACCCGCGCCTATGACAGCATCAGTCGTGCCGTAAAAACGGTTTTGGGCGAATAGCTTTAGGGCCAATCTCAATACAGCCAATACAAAAGGGCCGGGGAATTTCCCCGGCCCTGATCATTTCGTCACTCCGACGTCAGAAAAATTCTATGCGTCGTAGTCAATGCAGTCATCAGGACAGGTCGCCATGCACTGCGGCTCCCCACCATCATTTTCGCACTCATTGCAAATTTCTGGATTGATCCAAAATACGCCTTTCTTCGGCGAAATCGCATCGGTCGGACAGACCGTTGAACATTCACCGCAGGCTGTACACAAATCGGCATCAATAAGCATCGCCATGGTTTGTCTCCCTCTTGTTTTGACTCTCGGCCTTGCCCGACCCTGAATATGCCTAGGGCAAGTCAAAGCATTTCTTCGGCGGGTCGGCATTCTCAAGCCGGATGTCTGGCACGTCATCCGTATGGCTTTTAAATTACCGCCTGACCGAAACGTCCGCAAATAATCGAACGCAAAATTCTTCTTATTCTTTCAGCACTGCCTGCCAACGTCTTGGATGCGTTGCCCATGTCTTTAGGTATTCAACGGCATTGCCTGCAATACAAATAGCCGATAGCAGTCGAGGCTTTCCAGATAAAAATAATTTTTGCTATTTCGCGAAACTTTATTTCACTTTTAGCCCATCTACACCTTTGGGCAGGGGAGGAAACCAGAATACTGGACAAATCCGCCCAAACGGGGAGTAAAATTGCATAACATCGACTCAACCAGATAATGCCGACAGATGAATTCAAATCATGCGATTGGGCTAAAACAACGCACAGACGACCATCACACCATTTTCAACACAAGACTCTGGCGGAATGAGAATGTCAACACGTCACACGCGCCGCTTCTGCACGGGCATTAAACAAGGATATTGAGGTACGTTCCACGCGGTGCAGCACGATCAAAGGTGCGACCGTTAAAGGAGATCAAGTTATCCGGGTCTGTCACTACCCGTTGCCGGGCATGCTGCGGCTGCACAGTCGGCGCACCCGATGCCTCTGCAGCATTTTGCGTTGCTGGCTTACGCACTTGCCGACGTGCGCCCAGATCCTGCGGGCGGAGCGATCCACTTGATTTAATGCTGCCGGAGTCCATAATCCATTCCGTTCTATGGGGCCATCAGAACAGTCTGTTCCATACCACAGTCTACCGAAAATACCTTGAGAAACTGTAAAGCACCCCTTAAGTCAGCACAAGACCTGTAACCGGAGCCAATTGTGACCACATCCCCGTTAGACCCCATATCCCGGATTTTTAACAGCCTGATAAACGATCTGGCTAATTTTGATATTTCTGTCCTGTGGGGAGATGAAGCCCAACGGATTGCCGTATCCGTTGTCATTTTGGGGGCATTCCTGCTGTTTCGGCGGTTTATTACCAATCGAGTCATGAAGCGGATCGAAAAAGGAACGCAAGGCACCCGCCGCTCTCGCCGTGAAGATATTCTGGATGCCTTAAAAGGTCCGGTCGGTGGCATACCTCTCATCCTTGGCATTCTGTTTGCCGGACGGCACCTACAACTGGACGGGGATATGCACTGGCTGCACATTACCATCGTCCGCTCTTTGGTTGTGTTTTACCTGTTCTGGGGCTTGCATGCCTTGGTCGATCCACTGGCGTTCATCTTTGAGCGATTACGGCGGGTATTCTCCGTCTCTTTGGTCACATGGATCATTCGGGCCATAAAAATCGTCTTAATCCTGATTGGCGCAGCCACGGTTCTGGACCTTTGGGGGGTGCGGATCGGGCCAATCCTCGCCGGTTTCGGTCTGTTTGGTGTTGCGGTTGCCCTTGGTGCTCAGGACCTGTTTAAAAACCTGATTTCCGGCCTGTTGATTATTGCAGAAAAACGCTTCAACCCCGGTGATTGGGTGCGCGTAGACGGAATTGTCGAAGGCGTGGTTGAAACCATCGGATTTCGCTCGACCCTGATCCGCCGATTTGACCAAGCCCCAGTCTATGTGCCAAATACATCCCTGTCCGACCACGCGGTCACCAACTTCAGCCAGATGACCTATCGTCGGATTAACTGGACCATCGGCCTTGAATACCGCACTACGCTGGCCCAGCTGCGTACCATTCGCGACGACATTGAAGCCTATCTGCGCGCCAACAGCGACTTTGCCCAGCCGCCGGATGCATCCATGTTTGTCCGTATCGATAAGTTCTCCGACTCATCTATTGATATCATGGTGTATTGCTTTACCCGCTCCACAGTTTGGGGCGACTGGCTACAGACCAAAGAAGCATTGGCCTGTGAAATCAAAACCATCGTCGAACGGGTCGGAGCCGGTTTTGCCTTCCCGAGCCAATCCATCTATGTGGAGACCCTGCCGGACTAAAGGTGACTGCAATCCCACAGGATGCAAAAAAGGGAGGCTCTTGCCTCCCTTTGTCATTTAGATCTTGCCGTGGCAATGTTTGTATTTCTTGCCGGACCCGCACGGACATGCCGCATTCCGAGAAACATGCCCCCATGTGGACTGATCATTGGGGTCATGCTCCGGTTCCTGCGGCGCGGCGGCCTCAGATGGCACTTCCTGCGCTTCAGAATCTCCGAACCGCAATTCAATACGACACAGCATAGATGTCACACGTTCACGGTATTGATCCAGCATGCCTTGGAACATGCCGAACGCTTCACGTTTATATTCGTTCAACGGATCACGTTGACCATAGGCCCGCAAACCGATGCCCTGACGCAAATGATCCAAAGCCAACAGATGTTCTTTCCACGCCTGATCCAACACTTGCAGGACAAGGGATTTTTCCACCATACGCATGGTTTCCGGGCCGTAATTGGCAGCCTTAGCCGCCATATGGGCATCCCCTTCTTTCAACAAGCGTTCGACGATTTCCTTGTCCGCAATGCCTTCTTCATCAACCCAATCAAGAATGGGTAAATCAAGACCCAGTGTATTGCGAACGCTGTCTTTCAAACCTTCCGCGTCCCACTGTTCCGGCATGGCACGGTGCGGAATATGGCTCGCCACCAGATTTTCCGTCACCTCATGGCGCATATCCGTTACCAGCTCCGCCACATCTTCCGCCTGCATCAATTCCTTACGCTGACCGTAGATCACCTTACGCTGATCATTCATGACGTCATCGTATTTCAACAGGTTTTTCCGGATTTCAAAGTTGCGGACTTCGACCTTGTGCTGAGCCTTTTCCAACGCCTTGTTGATCCACGGATGGATGATGGCTTCGCCCTCTTCAAGGCCGAGCTTTTGCAGCATGCCATCCATACGTTCAGACCCGAAAATCCGCATCAAGTCATCTTCCAGTGACAGGAAGAATTTGGATGCACCCGGATCGCCCTGACGCCCGGAACGACCACGCAACTGGTTATCGATACGGCGGCTTTCATGCCGTTCCGTGCCGACCACATACAGGCCGCCTGCTTCTTTAGCTCGGCTTTGAAGCACGGCAATCTCCGCACGGATTTCGGCTTCCTTTGCGTCACGTTCTGCCGGATCGGATATATTAGCCAATTCCAATTGCAAACGCATATCCACGTTGCCACCCAACTGGATGTCCGTACCCCGGCCCGCCATATTGGTGGCAATGGTAACCGCGCCCGGCACACCGGCCTGAGCAATGATCATGGCTTCCTGTTCGTGGTAACGTGCGTTCAGAACCTGCGGCTGGATTTTGCCGGTTTTGCGCATCATTTCCGCAAGAATTTCAGATTTTTCAATGGAAGTCGTACCAACCAAAACCGGCTGACCGCGATGTTGGCAGTCTTCGACCAGTTTGGTGATGGCCTCAAATTTCTCACGGGTGGTGCGATAGACCTCATCATCATGATCTTTACGGGCGACCGGGACGTTGGTCGGCATTTCCACCACGCTGAGGTTGTAAATTTCCTCAAATTCCGCAGCTTCGGTTTGTGCCGTGCCAGTCATACCTGCAAGTTTCGGATACAGACGGAAGTAGTTTTGGAAGGTCACCGATGCCAGCGTCTGGTTTTCCTGTTGGATTTTCACGCCTTCTTTGGCTTCCAGTGCCTGATGCAGGCCATCGGAATACCGTCGGCCTTCCATCATCCGCCCGGTAAATTCGTCAATGATCACGACCTGATCGTTCTTAACGATGTAGTCCGTATCCCGCTGGAACATTTTGTGGGCACGCAAGGCCTGTGTCAGGTGATGGACCAAGGATACGTACTGAATGTCATACAGGCTGCCGCCTTCCGCCATTCCGCCCTGTTGCCGCAGCAGATCCTCAATGAACTCCACACCATCATCAGTCAAGGTGACGGATTTTTGTTTTTCATCGATTTCGAAGTGCTCGTCCTGCAACAGCGGAATAACGCCATTGGCCTGAATATACATGTTCGAGGAATCTTCCGCCGGACCGGAAATAATCAACGGTGTCCGCGCTTCATCGACCAAAATTGAATCGACTTCATCGACGATGGCGAAATTGAACGGACGCTGGACCATTTCGTCCATACTGAACTTCATGTTATCGCGCAGATAATCGAAACCGAACTCGTTGTTGGTGCCATAAGTAATATCTGCAGCATAGGCCGCACGACGTTCTTCATCGCCGATTCCCGGAACGATACAGCCGACAGTCATCCCAAGGAAGTTATAGACCTTTGCCATCCATTCAGAGTCACGCTTGGCAAGGTAGTCGTTGACCGTGACCACATGCACCCCTTGCCCAGTCAAGGCATTGAGGTACGTCGGCAACGTTGCGACCAGTGTTTTGCCCTCACCGGTTTTCATTTCGGTGATCTTACCCTGATGCAGGACAATGCCGCCCATCAACTGGACATCATAGTGCCGCTGCCCCAGCGTCCGCTTCGCGGCCTCACGCACTGTTGCGAAGGCTTCGGGCAATAACGAGTCGAGGCTGGCACCATCCGCCAATTTCCCGCGCAATACCTGAGTTTGGGCCTGCAACGCCGCGTCATCTAACTCGGCTAACGTCGGTTCAAAAGCATTAATAGCTGCAACTGTTTTGCGCAAACCTTTGACAATACGGTCATTTGCGCTACCGAAGAGACTTCGTGCAATGGCACCAAACATCGAAAACCCCGATTTCAGGCAGCGCAGGACGGCGCGCTGCGGTCAAAAAGACATGCATAAGGTCGCACATTCATGCACGACGCGAGAAAAGATGTAGAGGGACAAGGCGTTCCTGTCAATTGATGCCCCGGATTTCCACAACTGCCAATATGATTTTCTTGAAGTTACGCCCCTCATATTTTATTATGGACGAGCGTTTTAGAATAAAACGCCAAACGTGCCGAGGCAAAAGCCTCCGCCCCATTCATAACCACAAGTTTCAGGATACGTCCCTCAGAAGGAGGATGCCATGTCCGATGTTATGACGTCGCAGCGTGCGCAAGAAATCAGTGAACGTACCCGGGTCGGCCTGCAAAAGGTACATAGTGCTGCGCCGCTGGAAGCACCGCAAGCCGTGTTCCCCAACGATCAGGTCGAACTGTCCAAAGAAGCACAGGATATCGTTTCAGGCGGCTCTGCCAATTTGAATGACCGCCAACAGGAATTCCGCCAACAGGTTTTGGAAGGCGCAAGCAAGGCTGTGGGCGAAATGAACACACAGCTTGATCGCCTGATGAACGTCTATGGCGTCAGCAGCGCACAAACCACACGTGCCGGGCGCAAGGTTACCGAAGCCTTGCGCAACGAAGTCCTGCGCCTCGCCGGAACGGTTATGCCGCCGGCCCTTGACGTACAGGTCCAGCAGGAACTGAATCTGGTTGCCCGCGAAATTGAAATCAAACTGGAAATAACCGGTCAAGACGAGGTTGAGAACAACATTAAGGTTGATGTCCGAAAAGTTGAACTGGAATACGACTTCAAGGATGAAATGAATAACCTTCTGGTTCCTGAAGGCACAATGGGAACTGATGCCAACGGTGTCTTGACCGATATCGGTCGCCAGCAGAGTGGCCTGTTCTTCCTGAACGCCGACCAGTCCCCATTGGGTGGAGACCCTCGTTCCGGCCTTGGCGCGCCGCAAGCCTCAGAAAACACCGCTTCTGGCTCGCTCAATGCGTTTGATCGCTTCACGGCCCCGCAATCAACCGCCACACCCCCATCTGCCAGCGACACCGCACCTGCCGCGCAAGCTGCCAGACCGGACTTTAATCAAGACGGCAACCGTGATGCCGCCGATAGTGGCGCCTTGGTCGTGGTGCGGCAAACACCGGCGCAGGAGCAGCAAGCCTCTTACGGAGCTTCGATTCTTGTCGCGGATATATCGGTGCCGATTCAGGTTCGCGGTTCCGAAGCCACACCGTCCCGCCCGCAACGCAATGGCTACGAATAAGCCAAAAACCGCCGCTTTTTACTTATGGAAAGGGGTGCCGATTACGGTGCCCCTTTTCGATTCTGGAAAAATGTACAAAAGTATATCAGGCACTTGTGCTTTCATCACGCACATCGGATATAGTAGCGAACCCTCGTGTCTAACCTTGTCTCAATGATTGGCGGTTCAACTGCCCTTCCAAGAGGCACCAAAGCCTAGGTTAATTCTCCATGACCAAGTTTTTCTCTGCCATCAAAACCCGTAGCGTCGGGCTTGCTCTGGCCTCTGCCCTGTTTGCGGCATCCGCACTCACCCCGGCCTTTGCCAATGACGACCCGATTGTTGCCAAAGTTAATGGCGAAGAAATCCATCGTTCAGCTCTGGAGCAACTGCACGCGACCATCCCGTACCTGAAAGGCGTGCCGCTGGAACATGTTTACGATACGTTGCTTGAAAGCTTGGTATCCATGACGGCTGTAGCATCCGAAGCCCGCAAAGCCGGGCTCGAAAATGACCCAATGGTTCAGCGCAACATCACCGCAGCAACCCGGCAAATTCTGCGTTCAGTTTACCTGACACGTGAAATTGATAAGCAAATCAGCGACGACCAATTGCGCAAAGACTATGACGCATGGAAAAAAGAAAACCCGCCTCAGGAAGAAGTCTCGGCCCGGCACATTCTGGTCAAGACCGAAAAAGATGCTCGTGACCTGATTAAGTCTCTGGATAAGGGCGAAGATTTTGCCACATTGGCAAAAGCAAAATCCACCGGACCGTCAGCCAGCAACGGCGGCGACCTTGGCTTCTTTAAACGCACCGACATGGTAAAACCGTTTGCCGATGTCGCATTTGACCTGAAACCGGGCACCTATTCCAAAGAACCGCTGAAAACCCAATTTGGCTGGCATGTCATCAAGGTTGAAGACCGTCGCACAGCCGAAGTCCCGACCTTTGAAGAAATGGAACCGCGCCTGCGTGATGTCGCTGCCGGAAAAATCGTGCAACAGGTCGAAAAAGACCTGACCGAAAAAGCAAAGATTGAGCGCTTTGCTATTGACGGTTCGGCGAAAAAGTAATCTTTCGTAAGATCTCCCGCGCAGTGTGTGCGGGGGATCTTCATCAACACGTTGACTTAGTAAGGACACGACAAATCATGGACACAACACTTTCCCCTCTTGCCCCCAAAAGCTTTCCACAGCTTGCTCCGGTGGCTGGCGTTCGTTTCGCCACGGGGAATGCGGGGCTCCGATATAAGAGCCGCGATGATATCATGATTGCCGAATTCGTCCCCGGCACCACTGCCGCCGGCGTCTTCACAAAGTCCAAAACCTGTTCAGCTGCCGTGGACTGGTGCCGTGAAGCACTGTCCAGCGGCAAAGCCCGCGCCCTGATCGTCAACGCCGGGAATGCCAATGCCTTCACCGGAAAGCTTGGCGTCAAAGCCGTAGAAGATACCGTTGACGGAGCGGCGAAGCTATTCGACTGCAAACACAAGCAGGTCTTCGTTGCGTCAACGGGAACCATTGGTGTGCCATTGGATGCGTCCAAACTGGTGAGCGCCATGAATAAATTCGCACCTGAACTTGAAGAAAACCGTTGGGAAAAAGCCGCACGGGCCATCATGACCACGGACACCTTCGCCAAAGGTGCAACCGCAACCACTGAAATTGATGGTGTACCTGTCACCATTTCCGGTTTTGCCAAAGGGTCCGGCATGATTGCCCCCGACATGGCAACCATGCTGGGCTATGTCTTTACCGACGCCCAACTGCCTGCTGATGTCTTGCAGGAATTGCTGAAAGACGGCACCGACAAATCATTTAACAGCATCACCGTTGATAGTGATACCTCCACGTCCGACAGCCTGATGTTGTTTGCGACAGGGCAAGCCAAACACGCCCCGATCACCAAAGCCAAAGACAAGCGCATGAAAGCGTTCCGTCAGGCACTGAACACGGTCCTGATTGATCTGGCTCAGCAAGTGGTCAGGGACGGTGAGGGCGCGACCAAGTTCGTCACCGTTGAAGTCACCGGGGCCGCCAGTGACAAAGCCGCCCGTAAAATTGGTTTGGCAATTGCCAACTCACCGTTGGTGAAAACTGCCATTGCCGGTGAAGATGCCAACTGGGGCCGTATCGTGATGGCTGTGGGCAAGTCCGGCGAAAAAGCCGACCGTGATGCCTTGGTCGTCAGCATCGGTGGCATTCCGGTTGCCGCCAATGGCGAGGTCGTCCCCGATTACGATGAAACCCCGGTCGCCAAACACTTTCAGGGGCTTTACATTGATTTGTCCGTGGATGTCGGCGTTGGCAAAGGCAAAGCCACTGTTTGGACCTGTGATTTGACTCATGGATATATCACAATCAATGCCGACTATCGATCCTGATACCGTCGGCGCGGCGCAAAGCTGTTGGGATTTGCCCGGTGATCATTTGAAAACCGGGCTTCCCCTTGTCTTGGTCGCCGCTGCCGTGCTGGTGGACGCGGACAACCGCGTCTTACTGGCACAACGGCCCGAAGGCAAAAGCATGGCGGGGTTATGGGAATTCCCCGGCGGTAAGCTTCACGTTGGTGAACCGCCGGAGCTGGCCTTGATCCGTGAATTGGATGAAGAATTGGGCATTGAAACCAAGCCCGGATGCCTCCAGCCGTTCACCTTTGCCTCCCATGCGTATCAAAGCTTTCATCTCTTGATGCCAACATTTCTGATAAGATCTTGGCGCGGCATTCCCCATGGACGGGAAAATCAGGCTTTGACGTGGGTCAAACCACAGGAACTGCGCCAATATCCGATGCCTGATGCCGACCTACCCCTGATTCCACTGATTCAGGATGCTCTATTGTAACCAAAAGGACATTTGTCATGACCACCGCCTCCCCAACCGCCTGTATTATCTTGATTGGCAATGAAATTCTTTCAGGTCGCACTCAGGATAAGAATCTGAAGTTTCTGGCGGAAAATCTGGGGCAACGCGGCATTCCGGTTCGGGAAGCACACGTTATCCCGGACGTGGAAGAGGTCATCGTCAAAACCATTAACGACTGCCGGGCACGCTATACCTACGTCTTTACCACTGGCGGCATCGGCCCGACTCACGATGACATTACCGCAGACAGCATTGCCAAGGCATTTGGCGTACCGTGTGATCATGACCCGGAAGCCAAGCGGATGCTGGAAGCTTACTTTGGCGAACGCACCAACGAATCTCGGTTGCGCATGGCCCGGATGCCGATCGGTGCAAAACATATTCCCAATCCAGCCAGCGTCGCCCCCGGTTTCCAAATGGAAAACGTTTATTGCATGGCTGGCGTGCCCAGCATCATGCAAGGCATGTTCACGGCAATTGCACATACCCTGAACGGTGGCGCGCCTGTTCTTTCCCGTGCATTGTCTGCTGATGCTCGCGAAGGCGACCTTGCTGAACCCTTAGGCCGGATTCAGGAAACTCACCCGGATGTAGACCTTGGCAGTTACCCGTTTGGTCTTGGCGGTCGAATTGGTGTCTGTGTTGTTGGACGCTGTACGGATAGCCATAAGCTCAACGCTGCCATGGATGATGTCGCCATCATGTTCCGTAACTTAGGTTTCGAACCCAACGACAACGACCCGACCCTTGCCACCGAAAGCCCGGAAACCTAAGCCTAGGGCGCAAGCCTTTACCATCAGTAAAAACACCCCTTGCGAAGCGTTCTCGTTTGCGTGTATGCATTATGCAACACTATTACATCTGGGAGCTTCGCAATGGGCAGCCTCATCGGGCAATCTCCGTACCGCTTCAGCTGCAATGCGCATAACCGCTGGGAATCGGAATGTGTCTGCGTGTCTTGGGGTGTCCCAGATCACGGATGGCAGGAAGAAACCTATTGCTTTGACGAAGGCAAGACCAAGTTTGTCTCTGCCAACATCGCACCGGGCATATCCATCACCCACAGCTTCGGCAGCTTCCGGCACGACTACCACTCCACAATTGATTTCCGTTTCCCCGTTGCCATCCTTGGCTTCGGCATTTGCGGCACCAATTCCTATGCCGTTGGACGACATGCCCAAGGTGGCGCATTGCGCCCCGGCGACATTTATCTTTACCGCCCCGATGGCAGCAAAACTATACGCCACACCCCCGCACAACGTGACTGTCAATCCGCCGCCATTAAATTCGACATATCCCGCATTGCTCATGTTCTTGAGGAACTTGAAGACATAGGCCAGTCCCCAACCAACGCCATGGAAACTGCACTACGCCTAGCAGAAAACATGAACATCCATCGTGTACTGCAACCTTTACTGACCAACCCATTTGCATCGGCAATGGATAAACTGATGGGGGAAAGTGCTGCCCTATCGATTTTAGCCTCCAGCCTAGCCAACCGTCCGGCACAAACCGTTTCACCGCAAGGAAGTTTATCGCTTTCCGAACGCAAATCCCTGTCCCGCGCCATTGACCTACTGCTGTCGGACCTGACATCTCCCCCCAGCCTTGATGCATTATCTGCCGAAGCCGGAATGAGCCATACCCGCCTGAACCGCTGCTTCCGCAAGGCATATGGCTGCACCGTCTTTGCATGGCTGCGGGACTATCGGTTGGAAGCCGCCAAGACCTATTTGCATCAGGGTCATCACAGCATTACCGATATCGCATTCTTATGCGGGTTCAGCAGCGCCAGCCATTTCGGTGCGGCTTTCCGATCCAAATACGGCTGCACGCCTCAGGACTTCCGTATCATGCGCATAGCGTGATGACGGCTATCAATGGGCTGCTTTTGCGGCAAATGATAGCCGTGTCACGCATGCGTTCGTCAGATGATAGAACCCAAGTTCAAGACTGAAGTACCTTGGAAATCGTTTGCACCAATCAAAGACGGTTCCATGACTGATTTCCCCATACCCGATGATGTGACGGCTCCGCCGTCTTTCTCGCAAAAGGCTGCTGTTTTCTTCTCCCTCAGCATTAACGCCTGTGCCCATGTCTTTATCCTTGTCATCATGCCGATTCTGGGACGGCAGTTGGGGTTTTCCGACATTCAAACCGGCATGCTGATTGGGATATCCGCATTGCTGTTGATTTTGACCGGCCCAATCTGGGGCATTTACAGTGACAGGAAAGGACGGTCTTCAGTCCTAATCATCGGATTGTTCGCCGCTGCCATATTTCCTTTGGTTCTGGCAGGTGCCACCAAATACGCTTCATCCGCCGGGCTCCCTCCGTTATTGCTGTTTTGCACTCTATTAGGTTTTCGCATTTGTCAGGTCGCCGCATCCGGCGGCATTGTCCCGGCAACACAGGCATGGTTGGCAGACAGGACCGACCCCACCCAGCGAGCCAAAGCCATGGCATTCATGGGAATGGCCTATGGTCTCGGTTCGATTTGCGGTGCAGCCATGGCATGGATCGGCGGGGACAGTCGCGCCGTGGTTTTGGTCACATTAAGCTGTGGGCTGTTTATTGCCGCCATGCTGATATACGCGTTCCTGCACCCGGCCTTGCCGTCAATGCCAACACGGGGGACAGGTCACACCCCAAGCCCCCAAAACGCATCTGGATTTTCCCTGCGCGCCTTGATCCCGTTTTTGATTATTACCGCGTGCGGCATGACCGTTTACAGTTTTGTCATGCAGGTATTGCCCCTGCGTTTGGCTGACGAATTCGGGTTTGCGCCTCAGTCGGCAACCCAGCAAAGCGGCAAGATCATGATGTTGACCTTGGCGGGCATGGTCAGCATGCAGGCCTTGGTCGCCCGTAAACTGACCCTACCGCCGATCCAACTGGTTCTGATCGGTGGCATCTTGGCCTGTATCAGCATGGTCGCCGCGTCCTCCGTCAACACCGTTACCCTTCTAAGTGCCAGTATTGTTATCCTTGGCATGGCCTTTGGTGTCATGGGACCGGGGACGATTGCATTGGTCAGCTTAAGTGCCGGGAAAACGGCACAGGCCAAAGCCGCAGGAATAAACGTGGTCTCACAAGGGATCGGCATGGCGATCGGTCCAATTGCCGGAGCCGCCCTGTATCAAGCCTCCGCCGTTTTGCCATTCGTGTTCGGGGCCGTAATCATGACGGGCGTCCTGATTTTAACATTAATCCTGAAACGGCGATTAGCGTTCGGCAATTGATAGCTGATTTGCGGCATATGATAGCACTTCGTTCGCCAGTTTGTAGTCCTGCACACACCGGATGATTAGGCTTCGCCGATCTGAATTCCGGTGTTGCAGGAGGTACGCATGCAATATTCACGAAAGCTAACCCTATTTGCGACGGTTGCCATGCTGCCGTCCATGTCCCCGGCATGGGCAGAAGATGCCAACCCCGTCACCCTTGACCCCATCGTGGTCGAAGCCAGAAAATGGAAAGAAGACGCAAGCAAGGTGCCGTTGACCGTGGTCAAACTGACCAAAGAGGATACGGACTCTCCAACTTTCCTTGACCTGCGTAGCCTGCAAAAGCATGTGCCAAACGTACAGGCGGGCCTAAGCACCGCAGACAGTCGTTTTATCATCCGCGGCATGACCTCTGCCGACTTTTCCATGCAAAATCCAGTAGGGCATTTCGTCAATGATATTGCCTTACCCTATGGTGCGCTACAGGCACCGACCATATTCGATGTGGATAGTCTGGAGGTCATCAAGGGGCCGCAGGGCACCCTATACGGACGCAATACGGAAGCCGGGGCGATCAAACTGGAAACCGCAAACCCGGATTGGACCCCCGCTGCCTCTGCCAGCATTGGTACGTATTTCCTGAACGGTCGTGACTCTTGGGAACCGGGTTACATCGTCAAAGGCCGTATTTCCGGCCCGGTGATTAAAGATGTTGCGGCCCTGTCACTGGCCCTGCGTGCAGAAACCACCGAAGGCATCCATTTCAATAAATGGGATCAGGATGATACGGGGGGCGATCTGGATCAAATTGGTCTGTCCGCCGGGGCGGAAGTCGTGCTGGGCGATGACACTACATTAACAGTCAAAAATGTGACCGACCGCCAAAAACGCGGAGCACGTCGCTTCCGGTTTGTTGATGGTAATTTCAAAACTGAACGTTTTGTCACGGACCAAAACACCAAATCCGGCGACCGTTCGCTGAAAAGTGTGCAATCCGTGCGCGTAGACCACAGCTTTGAACACATGGACTTTGTCTCCATTTCCGGCTGGTCGCACTATGATTACGACATGATCATGGATCTGGACACAACGTCTCTTGCCGCCATGAGCAGCAAAATCACACAAGAAAACAACGCGATATCGCAAGAATTCCGACTGTCGTCCGCTAACCCAGATCAGAATTTGAAATGGCTGGCCGGGGTATATGTCTTCCATGAATGGGCCGATATTTATGCCAACAGCATGGGAGTCCGTGCCACTGACATTGAACAGGATGGCATCGCCGGGTTTGGGCAAGTTGACTATACCTATGCAGATCGCTGGCACTTTGGCCTTGGCGCACGGGTTGAGCACGTTGATCAGGCCGGGTCTCAACACTACACATCCATGATGGGTGCGCGGTCTTATTTCACCAAAGACATGTCCAAAACTGTCGTTCTGCCCAAGGCATCCATTGCCTACGACGTGACTCCAAAAACCATGATGTTTGCATCATATGCTCGGGGGTATTTGCCCGGTGGCTATAACTATTCACGCAGTGGGGATCAGGACACTTTTTATTTTGAACCGGAATACAGTTGGACTGCAGAAGTCGGTTTAAAAACCAAAGCATTGAATGACCGTTTGTCTGCCGGAGTAACCCTGTTCCACACCACGACAAAAGACAAACAAGTGGTGGAATTCAACGTCAGTTCCTCTGCATGGAAAATTTCGAATGCCGGGGAAGCCGAAAACTACGGCATTGAGTTCAATACGGATTATGTCCTCGATGCCAACTGGTCTGCATTTGCCAATCTTGGCCTTCTGCATGCCGAAGCCACGTCTTATACCTCGGGCGCTGCCGATTATTCCGGCAATCGCCTACCTATGGCGGCCAACCTGACCTATGGCTTTGGAATATCTTATGAACAGGACAAAGCGGCACAACGCGGCTGGTTTGCCGAAGCCAGCCTGAACGGTTCCGGCAGTTCCTATTTCGACATTCAAAATGCCCTACAACAGGATGCCTATGTCATTGTCGACAGTCGAATTGGCTATCGTCTGGATGGTGCGGAAATCTCCTTGTGGGGGACCAATTTGCTTGATGCCGAGACCTATGACATCGCCGGAGCCAGCATGAACGGCACCATCGTACAGGATTCTCGCCCGCGCACGATTGGCCTCAACCTTTCCATGAAATTCTGAAATATCCCCTTAAAGAAGGACCGTAATAATGCATCCCCAACCGATGACCGGCGCAGCTTTGTTTGACCTGATGTCCGGCCCCGTACGCTGGCAAATTGTGCGCCTTGCCTATGCGGAAAAAATCTTTGACCAATTGGTCACAGCCAAGACCCCGGCAGAAATCGCCAACCTGAACGGTTTTGATGAACGTCGCACCGGATTGTACCTAAAAGCCTTATGCAGCATGGGCTTGGCCCAATGCCATGATGGGCAATACCAACTGCGCGATGACAACGCCGAGATTTTACGCAGCGATACGGACAAAAGCCTGCGCAGCACCCTGTTGGCGGTATCCTTCATGCGGGGCATGAACATCGAAACCCTGCTGCGCAATCAGGAGCCGGATCGCAATATGAACCTGCATTCCGAAGACTTCTGGGACAAATCCGGGGATAGCTTACGCTCATTCCATCGCGGAATGGCGGTTGACGAAATGTATAATTTCCTCAAGTCACTACCGGAATGGGACACTGTCAAAACCATCGTGGACTTAGGCGCGGGATCGGAAGTTCTGGCGGAACGGATTACCAGCTTGAACCCGGAAAAATCCGTTACGCTGGTTGATTTGCCTCCCATGGTCAAACGCATGGAACAGGCTTTGTCTGGCAAATCATGTGCCGCGCAGATATCCACCATTGCCGGAGACTATAACCTGGTGGAATTCCCACGTGACACTGACCTGATGTGGGCGTCCATGACCTTGTACTTCGTCAAAGACATGGAAGATTTCTTTGGTCGGGCCTATGCCGCCTTAAAACCCGGTGGTCTTTTCGTCAGCCTGCACGAGGGATTAAGCGCAGACCGGACCCAACCGGAATGTCAGGTGGTTGGACGCCTGCCAGTAAACATGGAGATGGAAGATACAGGCGTCGGAGAAAATCAAATCAGCGATGCCATGCGCAAAGCCGGATTCCCCTCTGTCACCATCACCACCGTTGATACGGTGGTCGGTCCCATGCTGTTGACGGTTGGACGCGTAGACTAAGCCAGCGCATTTCCCCTTCCCCTCATGCCCCAAGGATGCCTGACACCAAGGCCGCCTTGGGGCTTTTGCGGTTGGAGGGCAAAACTACTCATGGCGGGAACACGTAAAATCTCTTATATTCAGTCGGATTAGCCCCCTGCACTGATGATTGGTACAATGATGAGCAATTCTCCCGCACCGAAGCCCGTTGTTCTGTGTGTTCTGGATGGCTGGGGTGAGCGTCCACCTGCCGCCGATAACGCAATCACAACCGCAAACACCCCCAACTGGGATAAGTTTGTTGCGGAGAGCCCCTCTGCTCTGATTCAGACCTCCGGCCTGCATGTGGGGTTGCCAGACGGTCAGATGGGCAACTCTGAAGTTGGTCATATGAACTTGGGTGCCGGACGCGTGGTTATGCAGGACTTGCCACGAATTGATGCTGCCGTCGCATCCGGCGAATTGTCGACCCTGCCCGCCATGACTGAATTTATCGCGAAGGCCAAGTCCGCAGGCGGCACCTGCCACCTGATGGGACTGATGTCACCCGGCGGCGTTCACTCACATCAAAACCATATCATCGCCCTTGCCAAAGCCTTGGACACTGCCGGAATCCCTGTCCGTCTGCACGCCTTCCTTGATGGGCGGGACACCCCGCCATCATCCGCAAAAGATTACCTCGCTGACGTTGAAACCGCGATTGCCGACTGCAAAAATGTCATGATTGCCACGGTCTGTGGGCGGTATTTTGCCATGGACCGGGACAAACGCTGGGACCGGGTCGAATTGGCTTACAATGCCATGACCGCAGGCATCGGTGCCATCGCAGACACTGCGGTCGGCGCAATTGCCGGAGCCTATGCCCAAGGCGAAACCGATGAATTCGTCAAACCCCGGATCATCGCCGGATATGACGGCATGAAAGACGGCGACGTTTTGATCATGGCGAATTTCCGCGCAGATCGCGCTCGGGAAATTCTTACCGCATTGGTCGATCCGGCATTTGATGGTTTTACCCGGAAAAAGCTTGTCAATTTTGACACGATCATGGGTATGGTCAAATATTCTGACCCGTTGGAACCGTTCCACAGCATACTGTTCCCGCCCGAAACCCTGACCAATGTTCTGGGTGAAGTGGTCGCCAAGGCCGGGTTGAAACAGCTCCGCATCGCAGAAACCGAAAAATACGCCCACGTCACGTTTTTCCTGAACGGGGGTGAAGAAAAGGTTTTCGATGGGGAGGAACGCATTCTGGTTCCAAGCCCGAAAGTCGCGACCTATGACCTGCAACCGGAAATGTCCGCCTATGAAGTCACGGATAAACTGGTCGCTGCCATTGAAACTGGCACCTTCGACCTGATTGTCGTCAACTTCGCCAATGGTGACATGGTGGGTCACACCGGCATCATGGAAGCCGCAATCAAAGCCGCAGAAGCCGTAGACGCCTGCATTGGTCGTTTGGATGACGCCGTTGCCAAAGCCGGGGGAGCCATGATCATGACCGCCGACCATGGCAATGCGGAACAAATGATCGACCCTGAGACCAAGGGGGCCTACACCGCCCACACGGTTGGTCCGGTGCGTGGGGTTTTGCGCCATGCACCCGCTGGAATAACTGGGTTTGCAGCAGGCGGTTTATGCGATATTGCGCCATCCCTGCTGGAACTCATGGGGCTGCCGCAGCCGCCCGAAATGACAGGTTCCAGTCTGTTGAGAAAAGGCTAACTCTAACATGCTCGTGCCGATCCGCACTTTTGGCCTGTTGGGATGGTGTCTGACCATGGGGTTTGTAACCCCGGTTTTGGCGCAATCCACGGCGTCGCCCAGTGCGGATCTCAATCGGGTTGAATCTTCGCTGAAACAAGAGCAACAACGCCACGAGCAGCTTAAGAAAAAGGCTGAGGCCCTCGCGCGTGATATCCGTGATGTACGCGCAAAAATGGTCGAAACTGCGACAACTGTCCGCAAACGTGAGCGTGAGTTGATATCCCTTGAAAATCGGCTGGCGGACCTACAGGTGCAAGAAAAAGACCTGAAAACCATCATTGATCGACGCGGGGATCAAATGGTGACGGTCATTGCAGCATTACAGCGACTGGCTTGGCGACCGACGGAAGCCCTGATTGCACAGCCGACACCACCAAGTGACACGGTTCGGTCAGCCATTTTGCTACGCACTGCAGTTCCGCGTATTGAAGCCTCTGCCCGCGAGTTGAAGACCGATCTGGATAAACTTTCGATCCTGCAAGCTCAGGTTCAGGGGCAAAAGGATCGCATCGCCGCCGTCACAGCCAATCTTGCGCAAAGCCACAGCGAGATGAAGTCGTTGTTCAAACGGCAGGCGACCATGCAACAGGAAACTCGCCGCGAAACCACTGCGGCAGCAAAACGCATGCAAGATTTGGCAAAGCAGGCATCATCTTTGAAAGACCTGATCGCCAAACTGGAAGCCGAACGGGCCAGACAACGGGAAGAAGCCCGCATGCGTGTCGTTCGTGAAGCCCAACGGCAAATGGCTGAAGAACGTGCCCATAAAGAAAAAATTGCCCGTCTGAAACGGGAAAAGAAACTGGCAGAAGCCCGCGAAGAAGAACGCAAGGAAAAGGCACGCCTTGCCCGGCAAGAAGCCAAGGCACGGGAAGAAGCCGCCATTGCGGCAGCAAGACCGCCACAACGCAGTTTCAGAAAGGCCCGTGGACGCTTGCCAATGCCTGCGGTTGGAAAAGTTACATCCCAGTACGGACAACTGACACAGGCCGGTATCCATGCTAAGGGAATTTCCATTCGCACCCGATCTGAAGCACAAGTCATTACGCCGTTTGACGGCACCGTGTTATTCAGTGGACCATTCCGTGGTTACGGCCAACTCTTGATCATCGAATACGGTGGCGGATATCATATGCTGTTGGCTGGGATGAACCGCATCGACGCCACCACAGGACAAACATTGCTGGCGGGGGAACCTGTCGGCGTCATGACGAATGCAACTTCACCGGAACTTTACGTGGAACTTCGCCACGAAGGACAACCGATCAATCCACTCCCCTGGCTTACTGCGGGTAAGTCCGGGAGCAGACAAAGCAAGGGATAAGGATGACGCGTACTTCACTGATCGCTTTGAGCTTCGGCACTCTGCTGCTGTCCTCTGTGACCCCGATCAATGCTCAGGCCAGCGATGATCGCTCCACTTACGAGTACCTCAACCTGTTTGGCTCGGTGTTTGAACGCGTGCGGCGGGACTATGTGGAAGAAGTCAGCGACGAACAACTGATCGAAGCCGCAATCGGCGGCATGCTGCAGTCTTTGGACCCGCATTCCGCCTACCTGACCCCGGACAACTACAACGACATGAAAGTCGATACCAGTGGTGAATTCGGCGGGCTTGGCATTGAAGTCACCATGGACATGGGGCTGGTGAAGGTTATTTCTCCTATTGATGATACCCCGGCAGCCAAAGCGGGAATTCAAGCCGGAGACTTAATTACCCACATTGATGACCAACCGGTCATGGGGTTATCCTTGGCAGAAGCCGTTGAAAAAATGCGGGGCAAAGTCGGTTCGGAAATCACCCTCACCGTCCGCCGCAATGATCGCGATTCCTTTGACATCAGCATGAAGCGTGACACCATTACCGTGCGGTCCGTTCGCTCCCGCGTTGAAGGCGAGGACTTAGGCTATCTGCGCGTTACATCTTTCAGCGAGAAAACAGAAGATACGCTTGAGGATGCTATCAAATCCATTGAAAGCAAAACCAAAGGTAAGGTTAAGGGCTACGTTCTTGACCTACGCAACAACCCCGGTGGCCTTCTGGATCAGGCCGTTGCCGTGGCGGATTCGTTCCTCGACAAGGGGGAAATTGTTTCCACCCGCTCCCGCAATGCCCGTGAAACTGAACGCTACAATGCCTCTACCGGGGACCTGATCAATGGCAAACCGCTTGTGGTCCTGATTAACGGTGGCTCTGCATCCGCATCTGAAATCGTGGCTGGGGCTTTGCAAGACCATAAACGTGCCGTTTTGATGGGAACAAAGTCTTTCGGCAAAGGGTCCGTACAAACCGTTATTCCCATGAATAATCATGGGGCGATGAAACTGACCACATCACGGTATTACACGCCGTCGGGTCGTTCAATTCAGGCCGTCGGGATTTCACCGGATATCAGCATTCCGCTTGCTAAAATTGAAGTTCTGGAACCGGATCATCATTTCGAAGAAGCGGATTTCCGCAATGCCCTTGATAAATCCAAGGAAAACAAGGCTGGAAAAAACAAGGCTCTGAGTGCAGATGCTTTGAAAGAAAAAGCCGCCAAACAGGACTACCAGTTGCAACGTGCATTCGACCTGTTGCGCGGACTGTCGCTGTATTCCGGTTTGAGCCATAATTAAAGGCAGATCGCCGTTGCAACAGCATCGTGGAAGCAAGGAAAAAGACTGTGAGTCAAGATCCGCTCGATGACAAAATCCCGGACTTTGCCGACACTCTGGTCATGGACGAGGACAGTCGCAAATCCAACCTGCTGGCAAAGCTGAAGGGGTTTTTCAAAAAACGCCGGAAAGACGATGCCTTTGGTCATGCGGATCTTGATCAAAGTGACCCGTTTGCCATGCAGGCCTACGAAGATGCGCTTTTTGCCCGCCGCCGGAAAATCGTTGCCGTCGGCATGATTGCCACGTTGATTCTGTTGATCACCGGGGGTGTCGCAGCCTTCAACATGGATTGGAGCTCCCCCGAACCTGCTCCCGCCGTTTCATCCGCTGAACAGAATGCCTCTGATCATGCGGCGGCTGTAGCCCCGGACCCGGACAGCAGCGGCAACAGAGTTGTTCAAAACATGCCGGTTGCCTCGGGGCCGGAAAACCTCGACAAAGCGTTGATGCGCCCACCGGGGGCCGTCAACCCGGATGCCGCCCGCAGGCAGGGGACATTGCAACACCAACCCGATGCCCCAGCCCAAGGCGAGATTCCACAAGGCTCACAAGAACCGACGCAACCTGAAACAACTGCACCTGAAGCACAGGCTGAACCTGAAACGGCAACTCCACCTGCCCAGCAGGTAGCCGTGGCAACACCAAAATCGGACATTTCAGTTCCGGCAATACCATCGCCTCGTGAAGACTTTTCACAGCATGCTGCCGCACCGAACCTGACGGACTTGCCAAAACTGGAACCCCAAAAGTTTGACATGCAGCAAGCACCGCAAGCTGATCTTGTCCGTAGGATGGCGTCTGGTCGCACGTTGCCGTCAATCTCACCAGAGGGCCGCAAGCCTTGGCAAGTCTATGCCCTTGCCCATAAGCCCGCCCCCAATGCACCGCAAATTTCCGTTATCTTGCGTGGGCTTGGCCTGTCAAAACCTCTGACCACTGCCGCAGTTCTGCGCATGCCGCCACAGGTGACTTTGGCCTTTAGCCCATATGCAGATCAGCTTGCCGCCCAATTGGACGGAGCACGGAAACAAGGGCACGAAACTCTTTTGACCATCGACTTGGAAACCAGACATTTCCCGGCTGTTGACCCGGGACCCAATGGGCTGTTTAAAGATCTGTCTGTCGATGAAAATGCCAAGCGATTGGAAGCATCCCTTGCCAATGGTTCGGTTTACCTTGGTATTCTGGCTAACGGCGGTGATGTCTTTACCCAGTCCACCAAGCATATTTCAGCCTTGCTGGACAAAATTCGCGACATGGGCCTGTTGTACATCGCTCCATCGCCTACGGTTGCGCCTTTTAACCTTGTCGAAACCAAACCTGCACGCGCCATTGCTGATGTTGTGATCTCTGACAATACCTTCCGCAATCAGGCCATTGCCTTTTTACGTCAGACTGAAGATATCGCACGCAGCACAGGTAAGGCAGTTGTGATAGCTGATGCTACACCGCTGTCATTGACCCTGATATCCACATGGATGGCAGGCCTTGAACAACGAGGGTTCCAATTTGCCCCGATTTCAGCAGTGGTCACAGAATGAGTAGCACTCTAACACCATTTCATGACCGTCCCTATCGCCTTGGCGTTGGGTTCGTCCTTTTAAATCCCAAGGGCCAAGTTTTCGTGGCCCAGCGTATTGACACACCCGGTGCATGGCAAATGCCACAGGGCGGCATTGATGCCAATGAAGACCCCCTGCATACGGTCTTTCGGGAAATGGAAGAAGAAATTGGCACCTGCAAGGCCAGCTATCTCGCCGAGACCAAGGGCTGGATCCACTATGATCTGCCCATGGATATTGCCGATAAAGTCTGGAAAGGCCGATACAGAGGGCAAAAGCAAAAATGGTACCTGATGGCTTTTGAAGGTACCGACAGCGATATCAATATTGCGGCCCACCATCCTGAGTTTGACCAGTGGAAGTGGACAGATTTCGATACCTTGGTACACTTGATCGTGGATTTCAAGCGCCCTTTGTATGAGCAAATTGTCGAACAATTTCGTCCTCAGGTACAATTATTTCAGGAAGAGACCGCTCTTTGAAGTTTAACAATTGGGCGTTATACTTACCCTAAAGTATACTATGATGCAGGGAGCCCCCTATGCATGTATCGGCGCGTATTGCACTCACCTATCTGATCTTGTCAATCCTTTGGATATTGTTATCGGATAAGGTACTTTACGCGCTGTTCCCTCAACATTTTAATATGATCAGCCTTTATAAAGGCTGGGCCTTTGTCAGTTTATCGGCACTCGTCCTTTACATATTCATCCGCAGGGAAGAGCTTCGCCGCGATCAGGCTGAGGACCATCTGGTTAAGGCGAGCATCACAGATGCCTTAACAGGGCTACGCAATCGCCCAGCCCTTCTAAGTCATCTGGACCACGCATTAACGGTTGCACATCGTGAACAGCGCGGATTTGGCATTTTGTTCATTGATATTGATAACTTTAAGTCCATCAATGACAGTAACGGTCATACTGCCGGGGATGCCTTCTTAACCGGGGTCGCCGATCGTTTAAAGCGCTGCACACGGTCTTCTGATATATGCGCACGCTTTGGCGGTGATGAATTCGTGATCTTTGTCAGTAATGATGCGGACCTTGATACGCTGGCCCAGCGGCTTGTGGACAGTTTCCAACAACCGATTGAAACTGGCTCTGGGCCAATCACAGCATCAGTCAGCATCGGCGTTGCCAAATATCCCATTCACGGTGAAAACATTGACCAATTGATCCATGCGGCTGATACCGCAATGTATCAAGCTAAAGCCGCTGGTCGTGCACAGGTGGCCAAGGCCTCTTCACCCACTCCCTGATAACTCATCCATTAAAAAACCCCGCCAAAGAGCGGGGTTCTTTTTCATCGTAAGTCCGCAAACCTTACTTGTATGCGAATTCACCCTTGGCAGCAGCCAACATTGCCGTAGCAATGCTCAGTTCTGTTTCCACAGCACTGGTCAGCATTTTATCTTGTGAAGCCATATTGGAATAAGCCTCACGAGCAGCATCAAAACGTGCCTGAGCGTCGGCTTCGTTCAAATCAGACACAATGACGGCTTCTTCAGCCAACACTGTGCATGATGTTTCCGTTACCTCAGCAAAACCACCTGCTACGAAAATCCGTTCGTGAATTTGCCCATTTTCATAGGCAACAATAACGCCCGGACGAACTGTGGAAAGTTTCGGTGTGTGGCGGGGCAGTGCAGCAAAATCACCTTCACTGCCCGGCACCACAACCATCTCCACTGGCTGGCTGAAGAACAACCGCTCCGGAGAGACCAGTTCAAATTGTGTAGTTTCAGCCATTCCGTGGACCTTTCCTTAAGCAGCGTCTGCCATTTCTTTGGCTTTTTCGATGGCTTCTTCAATAGTGCCGACCATGTAGAACGATTGTTCCGGCATGTGGTCGTATTCACCTTCGATGATGCCTTTAAAGCCTTTGATGGTGTCTTCCAATTGGACAAATTTGCCCGGAGAACCGGTGAAGACTTCAGCAACGTGGAACGGTTGAGACAAGAAGCGTTGAATCTTCCGTGCACGTGCCACTGTCAATTTGTCTTCTTCCGACAACTCATCCATACCCAAAATAGCAATGATGTCCTGCAAGGATTTGTAAGATTGCAGGATACGTTGCACTTCGCGGGCCACTTTGTAGTGCTCTTCACCCACAACACGCGGGTCAAGAATACGGGAAGTGGAGTCGAGCGGATCCACAGCCGGGTAAATCCCCAGTTCCGCAATGGAACGGTTCAACACGGTGGTCGCATCCAAGTGGGAGAAGGTGGTAGCCGGAGCCGGGTCAGTCAAGTCATCTGCAGGGACGTAAACCGCTTGCACCGAGGTAATGGAACCTTTTTTGGTGGTGGTAATACGCTCTTGCAGACCGCCCATGTCCGTACCCAAGGTCGGTTGGTAACCCACAGCAGACGGGATACGACCCAGAAGTGCGGACACCTCTGCACCTGCCTGCGTGAACCGGAAGATGTTATCCACGAAGAACAACACATCCTGACCTTCTTCGTCACGGAAGTATTCAGCCAATGTCAAACCAGACAGAGCCACACGCGCACGTGCTCCCGGCGGTTCGTTCATCTGACCGTAAACCAACGCCACTTTGGATTTATCGCCTTCAAGGTCGATAACGTTGGATTCAATCATTTCGTGGTACAAATCGTTCCCTTCACGGGTCCGTTCACCAACACCCGCGAACACGGAATAACCGCCGTGGCCTTTTGCGATGTTGTTGATCAGTTCCATAATCAGAACGGTTTTGCCCACACCGGCACCGCCGAACAGACCGATTTTACCGCCTTTCGGGTACGGTTCCAGCAGGTCAACGACCTTAATACCGGTGACCAGAACTTCGGTTTCGGTGGATTGTTCAGAAAATTCCGGGGCTTCACGGTGGATCGGCGCAGTGTGGGTAGCTTTCACTTCACCACGTTCGTCAATCGGTTCACCGATCACGTTCAGAATACGGCCAAGGGTTCCCGGACCAACCGGCACTGCAATCGGTGCACCGGTGTCGGTCACTTCCTGACCGCGAACCAAACCATCAGTCCCGTCCATTGCAATGGTGCGAACCATGTTCTCACCAAGGTGTTGTGCAACTTCCAGAACCAAACGGTTACCATTGTTATCAGTTTCAAGGGCGGTCAGGATTGCCGGAATTTCTCCGTCAAACTTCACGTCCACGACGGCACCCATAACCTGGGAGATCTTACCGACGTTTTTCTTCGCCATGAGGGTCACTCCTATCGATCTGCGGCGCGGCCGTTGCCGGCCGCAAACTGTTCTCTCACTATACGGCTTCAGCGCCGGAAATGATTTCAATCAACTCACTGGTGATCGCTGCCTGACGGGACCGGTTGTAGGTCACAGTCAAATCATCGATCATATCACCAGCGTTACGGGTCGCGTTGTCCATCGCGGTCATCCGGGCACCATGCTCAGAAGCTTGGCTTTCCAGAAGGAAACGGAAAATCTGAACTGCCAAGTTCCGTGGGACCAGGCTTTCCAGAATACCGACTTGCGACGGTTCATAATCATAATCGACAACGGCTGTTGCAGACTCGTCTTCAGCCTTAGTGGCATCGGGCGATGCAAACGGTACAATCTGTTGCCAAGTTACAATCTGCGTCATCGCGGACTGGAAGCGGTTGTAAACGCTCCAACACACGTCAAACTCGCCAGCTTCGAACATTTTGATCAGAGTGCTGGCGACGCTGTCTGCATCGGCAAAAGATGCACCCTTTTTCCCAATGTCCTGAAGTTGTTCGACCATGAGACCGCCGAATTCAGAACGCAACTGGTCGCGGCCTTTCCGTCCCACCGTAAACAGTTTGACGGTTTTGCCTTGGGCCTGTAATTCCCGAATTTTCAGGCGTGTGCTCCGGGCGATGAAGCTGTTGAAACCACCGCACAGACCACGATCAGAAGAAAACACGACAATCAAATGCACATCTGATTTGCCAGTCCCTGTCATCAGGGCCGGCACACCAGAATCCGAGCCAACGCTGGACGCAAGATTGGTCATCATGCGGTTCATACGTTCTGCGTACGGACGTGCAGCTTCTGCTGCTTCCTGCGCACGGCGCAGTTTCGCAGCAGAGACCATTTTCATTGCCGACGTAATCTTTTTCGTCGATTTGACTGACGCAATGCGCAGTCGTAGGTCTTTAAGGCTTGCCATTGGCTATACCTCCTTCCACCAGTCCAGAGGTTTATTCAAAGGCCTTGGTGAAGGCTTCCAAAGCTGTCTTAAGTTTGGCGTCGGTGTCGTCAGAGATGTTTTTCTCCACACGAATTGCCTCAAGAATTTCGGCGTGGTTCGCACGCAGATCACTCATCAGGCCTGCTTCGAAACGGGTCACATCATCGACGGCGATTCCATCAAGGTAACCGTTGGTACCGGCGTAAATGGCAACAACTTGTTCTTCCACCGGAAGCGGAGTGAACTGCGGTTGTTTCAAAACTTCGGTCAAACGAGCACCACGAGCCAGCAGCTTTTGGGTTGCCGGGTCAAGATCGGAAGCAAACTGCGCGAACGCTGCCATTTCACGATATTGAGCCAATTCCAGCTTAATGGTACCAGCGACTTTTTTCATCGCTTTAACCTGAGCCGCAGACCCCACACGAGACACGGACAGACCAACGTTCACAGCCGGGCGAATACCCTTATAGAACAGTTCGGTTTCAAGGAAGATCTGACCATCGGTAATGGAAATCACGTTGGTCGGAACGTATGCGGACACGTCACCAGCCTGAGTTTCAATCACCGGCAAAGCGGTCAGGGAGCCGTTACCAGCAGCATCGCCCATTTTCGCAGCGCGTTCCAGCAAACGGGAGTGCAGATAGAACACGTCACCCGGGAATGCTTCACGGCCCGGCGGACGGCGCAGCAGCAGAGACATCTGACGGTAAGCAGTCGCCTGTTTGGTCAAATCGTCATAGAAGATAACAGCATGCATACCGTTATCACGGAAGAATTCACCCATGGCACAACCGGTATACGGTGCCAAGAATTGCATCGGGGCCGGATCAGATGCGGTCGCACCAACGATGATGGTGTATTCCAAAGCACCAGCGTCAGCCAAGGTTTTCATCACTTGGGCCACGGTGGAGCGTTTTTGACCGACTGCAACATAGATGCAGAACAGTTTTTCGCTGTCGTCTTTGGCTTTATCGTTGATGGATTTCTGGTTGATGATGGTGTCCAGAATGATGGCGGTTTTACCGGTTTGACGGTCACCGATCACCAATTCACGTTGACCACGACCAATCGGGATCAAGCTGTCGATGGACTTAATACCGGTTTGCATCGGTTCATGCACGGATTTACGCGGAATGATGCCCGGGGCCTTAACTTCGGCCAGAGTCATTTTCACGTCTTCCAGAGCACCCATACCGTCAATCGGCTGGCCCAGACCGTCGACAACGCGACCGAGCAGACCTTTACCGACCGGAACGGACACGATGTCACCGGTACGTTTCACGGTGTCACCTTCCCGAATGGTACGGTCATCACCGAAAATCACGATACCGACGTTATCGCTTTCCAGGTTGAGTGCCATCCCTTTGATGCCACCCGGGAATTCAACCAGCTCACCTGCTTGAACACCATCCAAACCAAAGACACGTGCCACACCGTCACCGACAGAGAGAACTTGTCCCACTTCGGCTGACTGTGCGTCTGTGCCAAAATTAGCAATCTGATCTTTCAGAATGGCGGAGATTTCCGCAGCGCGGATTTCCATCAGCCGACCCCTTTCATTGCGAGTTGCAAGCGTTGCAGCTGCGAACGCAGCGAGCTATCCACCATGCGCGAACCGATCTGAACAATCAGTCCGCCCAAAACTTTTGGATCCACAGCGACCTGAAGATTCACATCTCCACCGGTCACCTGTTTCAAGGATTTAGCCAGTGCGGCGTGCTGCGCATCGGTTAACGCGCGTGCAGCGGTGACGTGTGCAGTCACTTCACCACGTTGCTCAGCCAATTTGGCGAGCACGACATCCAGAATCGCAGACAATGCGAACAGACGGCGGTTACTGGCAATAAGAAGAACAAATTTGCGGGTAATTTCCCCGACACCGGCCTTATCCATGACCGCTGTCAAACCTTTAATGTGATCGGCACGGGAAAACGCCGGACTCCCGATGAAGTGCTGGAGATCATCGCTTTCCGCGATCACCTCTTGCAACAGCTTGACATCGGCTTCTACGGACTCCACCGCACCGTTATCCGCGGCGAGCTCTAAAAGCGCATCCGCATACCGGCCGGAAAGCCCCAAAACATCAGAAGTCTTTGATGACACTGGGACAGACCCCTCAAGTTAGAGTGGTGCCAACATAGGAGTTTCCCCCTGCTGACTTATATTACGTGACGGAGAATTCCCCCCTACGCGGAGGGATGTTTAGCATTCTTGTCTTCCCCCTGCAAGACGCTCTACCGTCAAAGCACGGCGGATTTTACAAGAATTTCCACGCTTGAACACCGTGAATGCGAATTTTCCTATGAAAAATGAGTCTTTTTTATGGGCTACCTATAAGGATGGGAAATTACCGCCCAGCCCTACTCCCCAAGCAAAACAGTAAGACACAATCTAACTTGCCTCTTAACACACTGTTTTACATAAAGTTATAGGGATCAATGTCAATTTTGACCTTAACCGAGCGGGGAATCGACAGCTCTGACAACCATGACCGAATCAGAGGCTGGACCCGAATCTCTCTGGGTGCCTGTATCAGCAAACGATATCGCACCCACCCACGAAGACGTGTTAAAACAGCCGGAGCCGGGCCATAAAGACGGACTCCATCAGGGGCAACAAAGGTTTGCCCCAATAAATTGGCTATATCCAATGCCTGTTTTTCATCTTGTGATGCCACAATGATCGCAACCAACCGACCAAACGGCGGCATCCCCAAGGCACGTCTGGCAATTTGTTCCTCGGCAATGAAGGCTTCACGGTCCCCCGCTGCCAAAGCCGATATCACTGGTTGCTCCGGATCGAATGTCTGCATTAGGACTCGCCCCGGCAATTGCCCCCGACCTGCACGACCCGCCACCTGATGCAAAACCTGATAGGTTCGCTCTGCAGCGCGTAAGTCACCACCAGCCAAGCCCAAATCTGAATCGACCACACCCACCAAAGTCAGATTCGGGAAGTGGTGCCCCTTTGCCACCATTTGGGTGCCGATAACCACATCCACCTGCCGATTGGCAATGGCCCGTAACGCAGCGCGCAAAGACTCGGGACCTGTCAGATGATCGCTGGATAGAATCAATCGGCGCGCATCCGGGAATCGCAGCAGCACTTCTTCTGCAACACGTTCGACTCCGGGGCCACAGGCGACAAAACTATCTTCAGCCTCACAGGACGGGCAACGCTCTGGCAAATTCTCTTTATGTCCACAATGATGACAGCCCAAATACCCGCCACCGTCTCGGAAGCGATGCTCCACCAGCCATGATGTGCAATCCGGGCATTGCATGCGATGCCCACATCGTTGGCAGATGGTCAAAGGCGCATAACCACGACGATTGAGATAGAGAAGAACCTGTTCACCCTTTTCCAGAGTCTCAGTCATGGCATCAACCAAAGGCGGCGCGAGCCAACTGCGTCCCCATGTCTGTTTTTCCGGCGGCGTATCCTTCATATCAACAATCGTGACAGAAGGCAGAGTCGCCCCCCCATGTCGCGTCGGCAGCCGAATCGTGTCATATCGTCCGGCCTTGGCATTAGCCAGGCTCTCCAACGATGGCGTTGCAGAAGCCAGCACCACTGGGACATCCGCCATTTGCCCCCGGACCACTGCCATATCTCGACCCTGATAGATCACACCGTCTTCTTGTTTAAAGGCATGCTCGTGTTCTTCATCCACCACGATCACGCCAAGGTCGGCAAACGGCAGGAATAGCCCACTGCGCGCACCGACCAAAACTTTCACCTCTCCACGAGCCACTGCACGCCATGTGTCGCGACGCCGCGCTGGCGTCAGTTCAGAATGCCAAACCGCAGGGGCGACACCGAACCGAGCCTCAAACCGATCCAACCATTGCCCGGTCAAGGCAATTTCCGGCACCAGAACCAGTGCCTGTCGTCCACTGCGCAAGACTTCTGCGATGGCTTCAAAATAGACTTCGGTTTTGCCCGACCCGGTAACGCCATCCAGCAAAGTCACGCTAAAGCCACTGAGGGCCTTGCTGCGCAGGTCTTCAACCCCGACCAACTGTTCATCATTAAATACTGGATTTTGCGCATCCGGGTCCGGTTCGGCAAACGTCCGTGGAGCCCCAACCGGGGCTTTGATCAAGCCGCCGCTGGCAGCAAAGGCACGCACCACCGCCGCACTGGTCCCGGCTTTTTCAGCCAAATCAGCAACAGTCATTGGCGGTTGCCCCTCGGCAGCACACCAAATTCGATCACGGGCAGTCGTATGTTTGAGTCCTTCGGGCCAGTGCTCAACCCGCAGCACACCCAACACAGGCGATATCACTTCCAATGCTGCCGGAACGTTCAACACCATACGCATCACCATTCCCATGGGGGACATCGTATACGCGGCAACCCATTCAATGAACTTCATCAGGCTGGGCGGCAACGGTGGCAAGGGCGAGACTTCAGAAATCGGCTTAAGGCGAGATGCGGCGACCGCTTGATCACCCTCGCCCCAGATCACGCCCCACAACAGACGATGACCAACGGGCACCCGAACAATGGTGCCAACCGGACAGGGAGTATCCACATTCAACAGGTAGTCATAGCATTTGGATATGGGCAAGGGCACACAGACCGCCACCCGTCGCTCATCCTGTTCCAGAGACTCCTCGGCCCCCACATCAAAATGAGGATCAAATGGCAAAGACGGCGCGGTCATTGGCTACACTCTATTAATATTTATCTCGTACACTTGCTGATCTGGGATGGCACCATCCCTATGCGACATGTATTCTGCACGGCAAGAGGGGTCCGGGCAAATATCAAGTCGCTGTCTTATATATGTGAAGTTTGGGGGCGAAGTCGTGGGCCGTCGGAATACCGCAAAGAATTACACCATACCGGAAACTGTGGAAAGCTATCTACGGGAGAACCCGGACTGCTTAGCTCATCGCCCTGACCTTTTACGAACCCTGACACCGCCCTCACGTTTTAACGGACAAGACGGCGTCGCAGATTTTCAGGAAGCGATCATTCAGGGGCTGCGCTCCGATCTTGATCGTATGTCGCAAAAATCTGCCGATATTCTTTCCCTCAGTCAGAATAACCTCAGTCAACAGCAACGCACACATGCAGCGACTCTGCTGTTGCTGCAAGCCGAAACACCAACCGACTTTCACCGGGTGCTGACCAAAGAATGGCCGAAGCTTATTGGCGTTGATGCCATTGCCTTGGTCCTTGAAGATGATACCATGCTTGAAATGTATGAGGGCCCCAGCGGTATCGTCCGGGTTCCGCGTGGCATGATTGATGGAATCTTTATTGGAGCCAAGAACCCACGGGTGCTGTTGTCCGACTATCGCCCCGGTAATAAACTGTTCGGAGCCTTGGCACACCAAATTCATTCCGATGCCTTGGCCCGCATAGATGCCCCGGCACCTTGGGAAACCCCGCAAAGCCGCTGTGGGAAAACCCCGACCGGACTTTTGGCCCTTGGCGCTTTCGCCCCGGATACATTCCACCCGGAGCAAGCGACTGATCTTCTGGAATTCCTTGCCCGACTGCTGGGCAGTACGTTGACCCGATGGTGCGCACCGACCCTTTAAGCGGCATAAACGCCGCCACCGACTTACAGGACACCATACGCACCTGGCGCGTCTGGCTTGGACAGGAACGCCGAGCCTCCGCCAATACTTTGGATGCCTATGCCCGCGATGTCGCCAAATTCATCGGTTTTCTCACCGACTATTTGGGGCAACGCCCTGATCTTAAGACTCTGGCTGACTTGACCACCCGAGACTTTCGGGCATTTCTGGCGGATCGCACCAACGCAGGCATTGGGCAAAGCTCATTGGCGCGGGAGCTGTCCTCTTTACGCACCTTCTTCACTTGGCTGGAAAAAGAGGGTCTATGTTCTGCCGATGCCATATCGGCCCTACGCACACGTCGCCCGACCCAGAGCTTGCCGCGGCCTTTAAGCTCTGATGACGCCTTGGAAGCCTTAAGAACCATAGCATCCCTCGCCACAGAGCCATGGGTCGGCCTACGGGATACGGCGATTCTGCTGTTGATGTACGGTGCCGGACTACGGATCGGCGAGGTGCTCGGTCTAAATGTCTCTGATCTTGCGGATGGCGACCTCACCCTGCGCGTTTTGGGCAAAGGCAATAAGGTCCGCATTGTTCCTTTGTTGCCTGCTATTCCCAAAGCTATCGCAACCTATCTCACCGCCTGCCCCTATACCCTTCATCCACATGATCCGTTGTTTGTCGGCAAACGAGGGGATCGCCTGAATCCGGGCGTTGTGCAACGGCAAGTCCGCTTGCTACGGGACACCATGGGATTACCCGAAACCGTGACACCCCACGCCATGCGACATAGTTTTGCCACGCACCTGCTGGAAAATGGCGGTGATTTACGCACCATTCAGGAATTGCTGGGCCACGAATCGCTGGCAGCGACCCAACGCTATACCAAGGTTGATACCCAGCACCTGAAATCCGTACACAAAGCCGCGCACCCACGCAACAGCACGAACTAATCCTAACCTTTGCTGCGTCGGACCAGCGTTTCCAATGCGTTCAAGAAATTGGAACGATCCTGACCGCTAAAGGCCTTCCCCCCGGATTGGCTCATGTCACCGGATTCGCGCAGATCGGTCATCAAATCCCGCATCGCCAAGGCCATCCCCACAGAGTCTTGATCAAAGACCTTTCCTTTCGGGGAAATTGCCCATGCGTTTACCTCGACACAGCGCGATGCCAGCGGAATATCGTTGGTCACGCAAATATCGCCGGGCTGTATGGCCTGACTGATCCAAATATCCGCAGCGTCCGGGGTGGCATCCACCAACACATTGCGGATCAGGGGATGTTGCCCGGTACGAAAGCCACGATTGCTGACCAACACCATGGCAAGAGCATGGCGTTCTGCAACTTTCAAAATTTCATCCCGCACCGGGCATGCATCTGCATCCACAAAAATTGTGGTCATGGTTCTTTGCCCTGCGTTGGTTTCAAGCCCGGGAACAAATGCCAGTGTTTGGCAATGCGGACCCAGACAAACGACACCAGCAACGCCGAAGCCGTCCCCAAGCACGATTCCAGAAACCTTAGCCCCGCACCGATCAGCGGATGATTATCCGGGTGTACAGCGGCGACGATCATCACAATCACCACGGTGACCCCGGCCCCACGACCGCCATCTGCCATCCCTGTAATAATGCCCAGCATCACGGCAATCGCAGCACATATTGCCAAGCCGTGGGCACTAAACGGGAAATAGCAAAGATAGCCACCGGCAATAGACGCACCGACCAGCGCCCCCATGACCCGACCAAATGCAGCAACCTTGGTCTCTGCCCATGTGTCCTGCAACACCACCAACCCGGAAACCATGGCCCACATAGAAGCGAACAACGCCGAGTCTTGATTGACATAGCCAGTACAAATGTATCCTGCCTGAAATGACAGGGCGACCACGATCGCGGTTTGCAGACCGCGTCGCCCATGATTCAGCATGGTATTTCTTATTGAATTTTTCATCGGCCTTACTCACACATACGGCGCGGTCTTTTCCATTTGACCGCGCCGTACAAAAGCATGTTTTTTGTTTACGAACGGTCTGTTATTTCAGGTAATCACGAACCAGAAGTTCGGCAATCTGAACTGCATTCAGTGCCGCTCCTTTTCGCAGGTTATCGCCCACGCACCAAAAGCTCAGCCCGTTGTCGACGGTGCTGTCCTTACGAACGCGGGAGATATAGACATTATCCTCACCGGAGACCTCTGCCGGCGTGACATAGCCCTCATTTTCACGATGATCGACCACACTCAACCCCGGCATGGCTTTCATGACGGCACGTGCCTTGGCTACGGTAATCGGTTCTTCGGTTTCAATGTTGATGTATTCGGCATGACCGTTGAACACCGGAACCCGACAGCAATTGGCATGAACGGCAATGTCAGGGTCCAGAATTTTTTTGGTCTCCACCGTCATCTTCCATTCTTCCTTGGTCGCACCATCGTCCATAAAGGAATCGATATGCGGGATGACGTTAAAGGCAATTTGTTTCGTGAACTTGTTTTGCGTCTTTGCCACCGGTTCATTCATATAGACGCCACGGGTCTGATTGAACAGTTCATCCATACCTTCGCGCCCACTCCCGGACACGGATTGATAAGTCGACACCACAACGCGTTTGATCCCAAAGGTATCATGCAGCGGCTTCAATGCCAGCATCATCTGAATGGTGGAACAGTTCGGATTGGCGATGATGTTGCGCTTGGTATAGCCCTTCAGCGCCTGCGGATTAACTTCCGGCACAATCAATGGCACGCCCGGTTCCATACGGAATTCAGAAGTATTGTCGATAACCACACAGCCTGCTTCTGCAGCTTTCGGTGCATATACCCGAGAAATAGAGCCACCCGGTGAAAACAGGGCAATATCGACCTTTGAAAAGTCAAATGTATCGAGGCTATGGACCTTGAGCACATCGTCCTCACCGAACGAAACTTCAACACCGACCGAACGTTCGGAAGCCACGGCAAAAACTTCATCAGCCGGGAATTCCCGTTCAGCCAGAATGCTCAACATTTCGCGGCCGACGTTCCCCGTCGCCCCAACGACAGCAACCTTATAGCCCATAGTCGTATCCAATCCTGACTTGAATTCCAAAAAACAGAACGCACAAGGCAGGCGTTCAATCAGCCTGCCTTGTCCTTATGTAAAGAAGAATACCCTAACGTAAAAAACCGTCAGGTAAACCGTTTTATTATGCGGATTTCAGATGACGCAACACGGCATCGCCCATACCGCTGGTGCCGACTTTGGTTGCGCCTTCCTGCATAATGTCGCCGGTACGAACGCCTTCGGCCAACGTTGCCTTTACCGCATTTTCCAAACGATCGGCAAGCTCAGACATATCAAAGGAATAGCGCAACATCATGGCAAGGGACAACAGCATAGCCAGCGGATTTGCCAAGTTTTGTCCGGCAATATCCGGTGCAGAACCATGCACCGGTTCGTACAGCGCATTTCGTTTGCCATTGGCATCGGCGGCACCCAAAGACGCCGACGGCAGCATTCCCAAAGACCCGGTCAGCATTGCCGCACAATCAGACAGAATGTCGCCAAACATATTGGTGGTGACCATCACGTCAAATTGCTTCGGATTGCGCACCAACTGCATGGAGGCATTGTCCACATACAGGTGGGACAGTTCCACATTCGGATAATCCTTGGCGACTTTTTCCATTTCTTCGCGCCACAGGATGGTGGACTCCAGCACGTTGGCTTTATCGACCGAGCACACGCGATTGTTACGTTTCGACGCCAAGTCAAAAGCCACACGACCAATACGTTCCACTTCCGGCGAAGTATAGACCAGCGTGTTATACCCTTTGCGGGTTCCGTCCGGCAGGTCTTCGATGCCGCGCGGCTGTCCGAAGTAAATCCCCCCGGTCAGTTCACGCACGATCATAATATCGAGACCGGCAACCACATCATGTTTCAGGGTCGAGGCATGGGCCAAGGCATCAAACACCAAAGCCGGACGCAAGTTCGCGAACAACCCCATGTCTTTGCGAATGCGCAACAGGCCACGCTCTGGTTTTTTCTCGAACGGGATATCATCCCATTTCGGACCACCAACCGCGCCCATCAACACCGCATCACAGGCCAGACAATCTGCGACAGTTTCATCGGTCAGCGGCTCACCATGGGCATCAATGGACGCGCCGCCGATCAACCCGGTTTGCAGATCGAAGGATGCCAATCCGGCAGTATCCATCCATTCCAGCACCCGCAGAACCTGTGCCATAACTTCCTGACCGATACCGTCACCGGGCAGCAACATGACCTTTTTCTTCGCAGACATTGTATGTCTCCCTGTCTTGAAACTTTGAACTAAAGAACCCCGAGGTTTTACCCTCGGGGCTGAGCAGACTTAGACCCAAGGCTGTGCAGCTTTGCGCGCAGTCTCATAGGTATCGATCTTATCCTGTTTTGCCAGCGTCAGGCCAATATCATCCAACCCATTGAGCAAACAATGTTTGCGGAAGGCATCCACATCAAAGGATACGACCTCGCCATCCGGGGTCTGGATGTGCTGTGCTTCCAGATCCACAGTGAAGGTGGCATTAGCCCCGTTCTCGGCTGCTGCCATCAGTTTGTCGCAGACATCCTGCGGCAACTTGATCGGCAAAATCCCGTTTTTGAAGCAGTTGTTGAAAAAGATATCGGCAAAGCTTGGCGCGATCACGCAGCGAATGCCAAAGTCCTGAATCGACCACGGCGCATGTTCACGGGATGACCCACAGCCGAAATTCGCTCCGGTCACCAGAATCTTGGCATTGCGATACGCCTGTTTGTTCAGGACGAATTCCGGTAACTCGTTCCCATCCGCATCAAACCGCATTTCGAAGAACAGGCTTTTGCCCAATCCGGTCCGTTTAATGGTTTTCAGGAACTGTTTCGGGATGATCATATCCGTGTCGATATTGATCAGCGGCAGCGGCGCAGCAACACCGGTCAGAACGTCAAATTTTTCCATCTGTCTAAACCCTCAGAACCCAAATTACGCCAAAGACCGAACGTCAGAGATATACCCAGCCACCGCAGATGCCGCAGCCAAAGCCGGGCTCATCAGATGGGTGCGACCACCACGGCCCTGACGGCCTTCAAAGTTCCGGTTGGATGTGGATGCACAGCGTTCACCCGGCTGCAAACGGTCGGCATTCATTGCCAGACACATGGAACAGCCCGGCTCACGCCATTCGAAGCCTGCCTCAATCAAAATTTTGTCCAGACCTTCTTCTTCGGCCTGAGCCTTAACCAAACCGGACCCTGGCACTACCATGGCATTGACCCAATCCGCGACTTTGCGGCCTTTGGCGACTTCAGCCACAGCACGGATGTCTTCGATCCGACCATTGGTGCATGAGCCAATGAACACCCGATCAATTTTGACCTCTGTCATCGGAGTTCCAGCAGTCAGCCCCATGTAATCCAAGGCGCGCTGCATGGCTTTGGCTTTGCCTTCATCCTTGGCATCAGCCGGGTTCGGGACATTCCCGGTAATTTCGATAACGTCTTCCGGGCTTGTCCCCCAAGTAACCTGCGGGATGATGGTTGTCGCATCAATTTCCACAACTTTATCGAAGGCAGCACCCTCGTCAGTGAACAGGGTTTTCCAGTATGCAACAGCTTTGTCGTAATCTGCCCCTTGCGGCCCCATCGGACGATTTTTCACATAGTCGAATGTGGTTTCATCCGGAGCAATCAGGCCTGCACGGGCGCCGCCTTCGATTGCCATATTGCAGACGGTCATCCGGCCTTCCATGCTGAGATTACGGATCGCATCACCCGCGAACTCAATCACATAGCCAGTCCCACCGGCGGTGCCGATGGTGCCGATGATTTTCAGCACGATATCCTTGGCAGTTGCGCCAGCCGGCAGTTCGCCTTCAACCTTCACCAGCATGTTCTTCGCCGGAGCCTGAACCAAGGTTTGGGTGGCAAGGACGTGCTCAACTTCAGACGTACCAATACCAAATGCCAAAGAGCCAAATGCACCGTGCGTCGCCGTGTGCGAATCACCACAAACAATGGTCATTCCCGGCAGCGTGAAGCCTTGTTCCGGCCCGACGATATGGACGACGCCTTGGCGAATGTCTGTCATCGGCAGGTACTGAACCCCGAATTTGTCACAATTCGCTTCCAGAGTTTCCACCTGCATGCGGGATTCGGGGTCTTCAATGCCTTTGGACCGATCAGTGGTCGGCACGTTGTGATCGGCAACGGCTAGGGTTTGGGCCGTACGAGCAACTTCGCGCCCCGCGTTGGCAAGGCCTTCAAAGGCCTGCGGGCTGGTGACTTCGTGAACAAGGTGACGGTCAATGTAAATCAGGCAAGTGCCGTCTTCTTGTCGATCAATCAAATGACTGTCCCAAATTTTGTCGAACAGTGTACGCGGTGCGGTCATACGGGTCTCCCTTAACTCGCAGATTTTCAAGGCCAAACGGCCTCAACGTCTTATGGCCCGTCTCATATGGCATGGTTGAGACAGACGTTTTTTATCGGGCAGAGCATAATCGAAGGCAAACGCAACGGCCCATTGCTTCCATTGCGATGGGAAAGATTCCTCTTGCAATCGGGCAATATTCTTACCAAGAACAACCCGGAATACGCAAGAATAATCACATTAACCCGACCACCAAAAACAGTTGTGCCCGACAGGGGGATATCCCCTGCCGGGCAGTATAGGCCAAGAGAGCCGAAAGCGTCAGGTGCGTTTTGCCCGCACCCGCACTTTCAAGCCAAGAGCAATGCTCTTCGTCTTATTTGGCAGCTTCAGCAGCGCGTGCGCGTTGCTTCAGGATTGCAGCTTTATCTTCAGCAATACGTGCTGCACGACCACGCAGAGCGCGCAGGTAGTACAGTTTCGCACGGCGGACTTTACCGATACGGGTCACTTCGATGTTCGCCACTTTCGGGGAGTACAGCGGGAATACACGTTCCACGCCTTCACCGAAGGAGATTTTGCGCACGGTGAACGAAGAGTTCACACCAGCATTACGGCGTGCAATGCACACACCTTCGAAAACCTGAATACGCTCACGGGTACCTTCGACCACTTTGGCGTGAACGCGCAGGGTATCGCCCGGTTTGAAATCCGGGACTTCACGATCTTCCAGAAGCTTTGCGACTTGTTCGGCTTCCAGCTGTTGGATGATGTTCATGACCTATTCCTCTTCCTTCCGTCCTCGGGACGCCTGGTAGGCTTCCCAAAGGTCGGGACGCCTGTTCTTTGTAATGTCCTCGGCCTGCTTCCGTCGCCATGCGGCAATCTTGCCGTGGTGACCGGAGTTCAGCACATCTGGCACGGGCCGACCGGCCCAAATTTGCGGGCGGGTATACTGGGGATACTCCAGCAATCCGCTTTCAAAACTTTCCTCTTCCAGCGATGCAGGTTGGCCCATAACTCCGGGCAACAACCGAATGACCGCGTCCAGCATCATCAGAGCCGGAAGCTCGCCACCGGACAGCACAAAATCACCAAGGCTAACTTCCTCGATCTCATGCGCATCCAGCAAACGCTGGTCGACGCCTTCGAACCGACCGCACAACAGGGTTGCGCCCGGTCCCGCAGCCAGATCCCGAACCCGCTCTTGGTCCAGTTTCCGTCCACGCGGCGTAAAATACATAAGGGGCCCTGCACGTTCCCCGGCCGCGTCCCGTGCCGCCGTAATGGCGCGGTCCAAAACGTCCGGTCGCATCACCATGCCTGCTCCACCGCCGAACGGTGTGTCATCCACAGTGCCGTGCCGATCAAAAGCAAAATCACGAAGATTCGTGGTTTTCAGCTCCCAGATCCCACGCTCAAGAGCGCGGCCCGCCAACGAAAATCCCAAAGCACCGGGGAACATATCCGGGAAAATGGTCAGCACACTGGCCAGCCATCCGGTTTGTTCCCCCCCGTTATCAGGGGTATGCGAATGCGGGACGTTCGTCGTCACTTGCTGTCTCCTGACGCGTCCTTGGATGCCAACAGCCCTTCAGGCATGTTTACAGCCAAACGACCCGCCGCCACATCGACCACCGGCACAACTTCCCGCGTGAACGGCAGACTGATCAGGCGTCCGTCAGCGATGGTCCGAATATCCAGAACATCACCGGCCCCATGATCAAAAACTGCCACAACCTGTCCAACCGGATTGCCGTCCATGTCTTCAGCTTTCAACCCAACCAAATCGGCGTGGTAGAAAGTATCGTCATCTTCGGTTTCCGGCAGACTGCCACGGTCGGTGTAAAGCTCCGTACCTTTCAGAGCCTCCGCCGCGTCACGGTCAGTAATGCCTTGAATACGTGCGATAACCACACCCTTCGTCTGACGTAAAAACTTCAGTTTAAAGGAACGGGTCCCGGAACCGTCAGTCAACGGGCCATAGGCACCGATTGCTTCCGGTTCGCTGGTGAATACCTTGACCCGAACTTCACCACGCACACCATGCACGCCAACAATGACGCCCATGCATAAGCGGTTTGTGTTCATGTCTACAGGTCCAGCCACGGTCAATGTCTCCTGCCTTCGGCTTAAGCTTCGGCAGCTTCTGCAGCAGCGGCTGCGGCTTCTTCAGCAGCAGCAGCTTTTTCAGCAGCGCGTTCTTGAGCCTTAGCTTTCGGCTTGTCTTTTTTGGTTTGTTCGCGCAGTTCCGGTGCAGCCATAACGCCGGCTTGTGCCAGGAAGCGAACAACGCGGTCAGACGGCTGAGCGCCAACGCCAATCCAGTGTTGAATGCGGTCCAGTTTCAGGACAACGCGACGTTCGTCATCTTTAGCCAACATCGGGTTATAGGTACCCAAACGTTCGATAAAGCGACCATCACGCGGTGCGCGGGTGTCTGCAACAACAATACGGTAGTGCGGACGCTTTTTTGCGCCACCGCGAGTCAAACGAATACGAAGCATGGTGTGGTTTTACCCTTCGTTCTTGTGTGCCACTTCCGTTTCCTTGCCTCGTTAAGCATTGGAAACGAACCTTTGTGACAGTGTCGCCACTGTCGTTTACATGACCGGATATCCAGCAGGGCCGGGTACTTGGTCGTTGTCTTGTGAATCCGTTACTTGAGCTTAAAGCCCTTGGGCAGATTCAGCCCCGGCGGCAGTCCTCCGGGGAGGCCACCACCCAGCCCGCCCGGCAAACCACCGGAAAGGCCACCGGGCAAGCCACCGGGAAGTCCGCCCTCAGGCATACCCCCCATCAGCTCAGGCGGCAGTGCGCCCTTTTTGCCCATTTTCTTCATTTTCTTCATCATGCCAGCCATTTGGTCATACTGCTTCAACAGCTTGTTGACCTCCTGAACCGAAGTCCCAGACCCGGCAGCAATCCGTTTTTTACGCGATGCCTTAATCAGATTCGGTTTGGTGCGTTCTGCCTGTGTCATGGACAGAATAATCGCTTCCTGCCGAACCAGCAGAGAGTCGTCAATATTTGCCGCCTCAATCTGCTTTTTCATTTTGGCAATACCGGGGATCATCCCCATCAGGCCTTTGATATCGCCCATTTTGCGCACTTGGCGCAGTTGGGTCAGCATATCTTCAAGGTCAAATTTGCCTGCCATGACTTTCTTGGCAAGTTTTTCGGCCTCGGCCTGTTCAAAATTCTCTGCGGCCCGTTCCACCAGCGACACAACGTCGCCCATGCCCAAAATCCGGCCTGCAATCCGTTCCGGGTGGAAAACTTCAAGCTTGTCCAGTTTCTCACCGGCACCCAAGAACTTGATCGGCTTCCCAGTGACCGCACGCATGGACAGTGCGCCACCACCACGGGCATCACCGTCAATACGGGTCAAACAGATACCGGTGATGCCAACTTTTTCGTTGAACTCACGGGCCAGCGTCACCGCATCCTGCCCGGTCATGGCATCCACGACCAACAGGGTTTCATGCGGCTGGGCAATGTCGCGAACCTTCGCGACTTCGTCCATCAATTCTTCATCGATATGCAGACGACCTGCGGTATCGAGAATAACAACATCGTAACCTTCACGGCGCGCCACATCCATGGCACGGGTCGCGATTGCAGTCGGCATTTCGCCTTCAACAATCGGCAAAGAGCCAACACCAGTCTGACTGGCGAGCTGTTGCAACTGTTCCTGAGCCGCAGGACGGTACACGTCAAGGGAGGCCAACAGGACTTTTTTGCGTTCTTTTTCCTTCAGGCGGAGTGCGATCTTACCGGAGGTCGTGGTCTTACCGGACCCCTGCAAACCCACCATCAAAATCGGTACGGGCGGCACGGCGCGTAGGCTAAGTTCAGACGCATCGGAACCCAAGGTTTCGATCAAGGCATCGTGGACAATCTTGACCACCATTTGCCCCGGAGTCACCGAACGGATGACCTCTTGCCCAAGGGCTTGTTCTTTAACGCGGGCGATAAAATCCTTCACCACCGGAAGCGCGACATCGGCCTCCAGCAGGGCGATGCGGATTTCGCGCATAGCAGAATCGACATCACCCTCAGAAAGCGTTGCACGCCTCTTGAGTTTGTCAAAAACTCCACCTAGCCGATCAGACAACGATTCAAACATCGGTCTTTCTCATCCCTTGTTACGCTGCGAACCCACAGCAAACAGCCCATAGACAAACGCGCCAGTGCGCGAAACTCGCGGACTGACGGACCTCCTTGGACGCTTTCGGCACTCTAGTGCCATTCATTCACCAAAAAGAAGAGCTGAGTTTCTACGCAATCCACAGCCATGAGTCAAGCAGAACTCAGCCTATTCTGCGGTTCTGCGCGCTTTTTTCTACCCATTGCCGCATACATGGGTGATTCACCTGGCGAATCATGCGAACGCTGCTGAAACTTTTGTGATCCCATAACCGAGTGGAGTATACTGGAGGGCCAATTTGTTATGGAGCAAGGGGGATTGCCATGACCGATCCAAATACCCAGCAGCCATCCCACGCCAGTCTGACTGACAACACACCTCTGGCCCAAGCCTTGCGATCATACGGCCTGTTTGTTATCGGCTGTCTGACGCCTGATAACGCAGCTGACCTTACACTCCCCTCAATGCGCAATGGCAAAACGCCTGAAGCTTTGATTCTGATTGCCAATGCAGGGCCGATCTTCTGGGACCGTTTTCAGGCGGAGCATCGCAATGAAACAGACCCCATGGACGGATGGACGCGACGCATACTCGAACCAATTGCTGAAACACTTGGCATGGAGGCCCTGTTCCCGTTTGACGGCCCGCCCTTCCTGCCGTTTCACAGTTGGGGATACGCGGCAAGAGCCTTTTACCCGTCACCCAACATTCCGGCTATTCACCCGGTCTTCGGGTCATGGTTCGGATTGCGTGCCGCATTCTTGTCGCCACAGCCGCACCCCTATCCGCATGAGCACTCTGCCGATGAAAACCCGTGTGACTCCTGTTCCACCCATTCCTGCTTTGACGCGTGTTTGAGCAATGCCCTCTCCCGCGAAGGATACGACATCAAATCTTGTCTGGCTCATGTTGCTGGGGATGATGATGGCTTTTGCTTGGCGAATGGTTGTCGCGCTCGCCGCGCCTGCCCTGTTGGTCAGGATTACATTTACAGCCCAGAGCAAGCTGAATTTCACATGCGCGGCTTTCTGACTATGCTGGACAGACTGTAGGGCGGCACCCTTTCTACTGGACTCGGGGCAGTGCCTCCCTTACATAGCATACTTATGACTGCGACTGATTTTCATACCCTGAAAGGCTCCCCCGAAACCGGGCGTGCCTTTTATAAGATGCACGGCCTCGGCAACGATTTCATCGTCCTTGACGCCCGAAAGGAGCCCGTGTGCCTATCTTCTGCCAAAATCGCAGAGCTAGCCAATCGAAAGACCGGCATCGGGTGTGATCAACTGGTCGTGATTGAACCCGGTGATGCAAAAGTCGAAGCGGTCATGCGCATCTATAATGCCGATGGGTCGGAAGTCTCCGCCTGCGGCAATGCAACACGCTGCGTTGCACGGTTGCTGATGGAAGGCACTGGAAAACGGGAAGTCTTGATCAAAACCCGTGCAGGCATTTTGCATGCCCGCCGTGCCGAAGGTGATCTGATCACGGCTGACATGGGCCCTGCCTTGCTTGATTGGCAGCAAATCCCATTAGCCGAAGATAAAGACACCCTCTGCCTACCAATCATGTTCGGTGAGATGCTGGACCCGGTTGCCGTATCCATGGGCAATCCGCACGCGGTGTTCTTTGTCGACGATGCCGAGGCAGTTGATCTCCCCAGTGTTGGCCCGATGATCGAGACCCACCCGTTATTCCCTGAACAAACCAACGTAGAAGCTGTCAGCCTTTTGGGCAAAAACCGCCTGCGCATGCGGGTATGGGAACGCGGCGTCGGCATCACCGAAGCCTGCGGCACCGGAGCCTGCGCCACGGTCGTTGCCGCGGCACGGCGCGGACTAACTGACCGCGAAGCCGAGGTTGTTCTGGATGGTGGAAGTCTCCATATCGTGTGGGATGCCAACAACCACGTATTAATGACTGGCCCGGCAACGCTGGCCTATACTGGCGTGATTGCAGAAATCTGACGCCTTATCAAAAGAATTGGAATACACATCCATGACACAGGATGACCGCATTCAGGTCGTCACCTTTGGCTGCCGCCTCAATGCCTATGAGTCTGAACTCATGCGCGAAAAAGCCAAAGACGCCGGACTGACCGATGCCATTGTGCTGAACACCTGCGCCGTAACCGCGGAAGCAGAACGACAGGTTCGTCAAACCATCCGCAAATTGCACCGGGAAAACCCGGACAAGGCCATCGTCGTCGCCGGCTGCGCCGCACAACTCGCGCCCGAAAAATATGCGGCCATGGACGGTGTCGCCCGTGTCCTTGGCAATACGGAAAAACTGGACCAAGACAGCTATGCTCCCAAACTTGAGCAAGCTATTCATGTCACCGACATCATGCAGGCCCGTGAAACCGCCAGTCACTTGTTGGAAGGATTCGAAGGCCGAACCCGAGCCTTTGTTCAGGTTCAACAAGGCTGTGACCATCGTTGCACGTTCTGCATCATTCCATTTGCCCGTGGTCCGAATCGCAGCTTCACTCCGCAACAGATCACTGAACAGGTCCGCACTCTGATTGCCAACGGCACGCCGGAAATGGTGCTAACCGGAGTTGATGTAACCTCTTATGGCTTTGATCAGGATGGTCATCCCAGCTTAGGGCAAATGATTCGCGGCCTATTGAACGATGTCCCCGAACTTCAGCGACTACGGTTGACGTCTTTGGACCCGGTCGGGGTCGATGATGATCTGTTCCGCCTTTTGGTGGAAGAACCACGTCTCTTGCCGCACGTTCATCTGTCCGTACAGGCTGGGGACGACATGATCCTGAAACGCATGAAGCGCCGTCATCTGCGCCAAGACGTGGTAGACCTTGTCACCCGCCTGCGCGCTGAACGGCCCGACCTTGCAATCGGGGCAGACATGATCGCCGGGTTCCCGACGGAAACCGATGAAATGTTCGCCAACGGACTGCGGCTGGTATCGGAATGCGATATCTCGCATTTGCACGTATTCCCCTATTCACCGCGCCCGGGAACTCCGGCAGCAAAGATGCCGCAGGTCCATGGCACTGCGGTCAAGGAGCGAGCCAGACAGCTCCGCGATGCAGGATTGGACCGCATGCGCGCACTGCTCAACAGTTGGGTCGGACGCACCGCCACGGTCATGGTCGAAGCCCATAGTAACGGTCATGCGCTGGGCCGATCCGACCACTATCTGCCTGTCAGCATAGCAGAAACGCCCTTGACGCCACTGCCAGAGATTGGCACGGTCGCAACCGTCAAAATCGTCTCCCATGACGGCACAAACATGTATGGACAGTTGTAATGAGTGAACTTTCCCAAGACACCGAACCGAAACTGGGCTGGCTGGCGCGACTGCGCGCAGGTCTTGCGCGATCCTCGTCCCGCATCAGCCAAAGCATCAGCGCCCTGTTCACCAAGCGGGTTTTGGATGATGAGGCCCTTGATGAGCTGGAGGAAATCCTAATTACCTCCGACATGGGGGTTACCACCGCTTCACACTTGATTGACTCTTTGCGGTCATCCCGCTTCGGTAAGGATGTCACCGGCGAGGAAATCCGTGAATTTCTGGCGGAAGAAATTACCAAGATACTTGAACCCGTCGCCCTGCCCATGGAATTTGACACCAGCAAGAAACCGCATGTGGTGCTGGTGGTCGGCGTCAACGGCGCAGGAAAAACCACCACCATCGGCAAAATCGCAAAGCAGTTGAAGGATCAGGGCCTCGGCGTGGTTATGGCAGCCGGGGACACCTTCCGCGCTGCAGCCGTCGAACAGCTTATGGTATGGGGCAAGCGCATCGACGCCCCGGTCATGGCCCGACAAACCGGAGCCGATGCCGCAGGCGTCGCATTTGACGCCCTGAAATTGGCAGCAGCCCGTAAGGACGATGTGCTTCTGATCGACACCGCCGGACGCCTGCACAATCGCAACGAATTGATGCAAGAGCTGGAGAAAATCTCCCGCGTTCTGAAAAAACAGGTTCCCGACGCACCGCATACCACATTGCTGGTGCTGGACTCCACCACCGGGCAAAATGCCCACCGCCAAGTGGAAATCTTTGGCGAAATGGTTAACGTTAATGGCCTTGTCATGACCAAACTTGATGGTACGGCAAAAGGCGGCGTTGTGGTTTCCCTTGCCGAAAAACACCGTATTCCGGTGCATTATATCGGCGTTGGGGAAAGCGCAGACGACCTGAAACCTTTCTCTGCCAAGGACTTTGCCCGCAGTTTGATGGACCTGCCGCCAGAAGCATAATCGGCAAGAACAAAACTGTTTAAAGGAAGGCCGGGCTTGCCCCGGCCTCGGCAAGGATGACAAACCCACGTATCCCGGTCGCATTGCTACCGGGATTATGTGACGCTTACACTAAATCTGATGTATCCAAAACACCCATGGCGTTTCAGTGACGCTATACCATCATGCCCGATGGTAGGGATGCCCGGATAAAATGCACTGGGCGCGATAAATCTGCTCGGCAATCAGCCCGCGCACCAGCATATGGGGCCAAGTCATGGCCCCTAGTCCGAGAATCAGATCGGCTTTTTGCCGCACACTGCCATCATGACCATCTGCACCACCGATCAGAAACGCGACATCCTGCACGCCCTGATCTTGCCACTTGCCCAATGTTCGGGCGAAAGCAACGCTGTCGAGGGCTTTTCCCCGTTCATCAAGCGCAACAATACGGGCACCGCGCGGCACCGCAGCCAGCAGCTTTTCCGCCTCTCGCGCCTGACGATCCGTCACGGCAAGGGGACGTTTTTCTTCAACTTCTTTCAGGACTAAAGGCGGCCTGAGCCGCGCGGCATAGTGCTTGAACAAATCCTGTTCAGGTCCTTTGCCACTGCGGCCAACTGCAACAAGAGTAAAACGCATGAATACCTATGCGCTCAACTGCATCCCGGCACGGGAAGCACCTGTGGCGGTTTCACCGCTATGTGCGTTCACGAAAGGGGCTTGAACTGCCACCTCCTCAGGCGAAGTCTCATGGCTCCACATCTTTTCAAGATTATAGAAGCTGCGAACTTCAGGCCGGAACAAATGCACAACAATAGATGCTGCGTCAACGATCACCCAATCGGAATTGGCCTTGCCTTCAACCTTCGGCAAGATGCCATGATCTTTCAATTCACGGATCAGATAATCGGACAGGGCACCGACCTGACGCCCAGAACGACCAGAAGCCACCACCATGTAATCCGCAATGCTGGTTTTATCAGCCAGATCGATAACAGTGATATCTTCGGCCTTGTTCAGATCAAGGCAGTTGGTTACGACATCCAGCAATACCTTCGGGTCTGCAATGTCAGTGGTGACGTCATGACCGCGACTGGGCGGTTCCTGAACGTCAGAGGACTCAAACGAGCGAGTTATGGTCGTCTCCATCATTGGTTAAGTACATGCCTTCACAAATGTGACATGTACGCCTAAGCCTATTCTTGGCCTGTTTTCAAAATTTTGTCGAGTCCCGTTTTTTCCCGAATCTCGGTCGCCGAGGCCGGATGGCGACGGCAGGACAAAAACACCCATCGTGGCGGGTGCGATCCGACAAGTGTATGCGCCCGATGGGTCGGGCATTTTGCGAACCCATAACGCGCTGCAGCTTTACCAAATAACGCCCTGTAGGTATAGGGTTTGCGGTCCAGAACCGCAATCGGCAAAGTTTCGAAAATACTGGTCCAGCGGTCCCACTGTGGAATCTGCACCAGATTGTCAGCCCCCATCAGCCAGACAAATTGCAACCGCGGAAATTTTTGTGTCAAAACCCCAAGGGTATCGGCTGTATAGCGCATACCAAGGCGGCTTTCGATATCCGTTACCCGAATCTGGGGGTGATCCGCAACCTGCCGCGCCAAACGTACTCGCTCTTTCAGCCCCAGCATCCCCTGCCCGATTTTCAGTGGATTTTGCGGACTGACCAGCCACCACACCTCATCCAGGCCCAAGGCTTTCATCGCCTGTAGGCTGATATGACGATGCCCGGAGTGGGCAGGATTGAACGACCCGCCGAGCAATCCGACCTTGCGGGATCGTCGATCCCCAATCGGGGGAACCAGCCGACGCGATGCCAATCGTTGCCTCACCAGAGGTTCCCCGCCTTATGCCGGACGTGTCTGCCCATTGCCACGAACTTTGTATTTGTAGCTGGTCAACTGCTCCAGACCAACCGGACCACGTGCGTGGAAACGGCCTGTGGAGATTCCGATTTCCGCACCAAAGCCAAATTCACCGCCATCGGCAAACTGGGTGGATGCGTTATGCACAACGATGGCACTATCCACCGCATTCAGGAAACGTTCCGCCGCGGCGGCATCCTCCGTCAAAATCGCATCCGTGTGGTGAGAACTGTGGGCCGCAATGTGCGCAACGGCATCGTCCAAGCCCTGCACGACCCGTATCGAAACAATCGCATCCAGATATTCCGTGTCCCAATCCGCATCCGTTGCCGCAATCGCATCCGGACAGAGATTACAAACAACTTCATCGCCGCGAATCTCACACCCAGCATCGTGCAATGCCTTGGCAAGGGGCGGCAAATGTGTGGACGCAATCGCCTGATCGATCAATACGGTTTCCGTTGCGCCACAGATACCGGTCCGACGCATTTTCGCGTTTAGAACTATGTCCCGCGACATGTCAGCAGATGCACCGCTGTGAACATAGGTATGGCAAATCCCATCCAAATGCTTGAACACTGGGATGCGTGATTCGGCAGTAACGCGCTCAATCAAGCCTCGCCCACCACGCGGGACAATGACGTCCACATCATCGGACATGGTCAGCAAGTGACCAACGGCAGCACGATCCTTTGTCGGGATCATTTGCACGGCATTTGCATCAATACCGACGGCATCCAAACCGATTCGCAGGGCTTTCAGAATTTCCTGTACGGAACGATAGCTTTCCGACCCACCGCGCAAAATCGCGGCATTGCCGGATTTCAGGCACAGCGCACCGGCATCTGCCGCCACATTCGGGCGGCTTTCAAAAATAATCCCAATCACGCCCAACGGCACGGCGACCCGTTCGAACTTGAGGCCATTGGGACGATCCCATGCCGCAATGACACGACCAACCGGATCCGGCAGGGCCGCAATATCCTCAAGCCCCTTTGCCATGGCTTCAACCCGCGCCGGATCAAGGATCAGGCGATCACGCATCGCACCAGAAATCCCACGCGCATCTGCATCAGCAACATCGGCGGCATTGGCAGCAATGATCTGTGCCTCTGTTGCACGAATGGCCTGTGCTGCCGCAAGCAAAGCCGCATTTTTTACATCTGTCGGAGTTTGCGCCAATGAAGCAGCAGCTTTACGGGCTTGTTGACCAAGCCCTTGCATGATGGCGGCAATATTGGTTTCAACGGCAGAGGACATAACGGGCTCCAAACTGATGGATCAGGCGTGCCGAGTCAGCACAAGGTTATTGCGGTGAATAATTTCATCTCGCCCACGGTAGCCGAGAAGCTCTTGAATGTCTTGGGTTTTATGACCGATGATGCGCTCTGCATCCGCACTGTCATAGGCACTAAGGCCAAGAGCAAGTTCATGCCCGTCGGCATCTTCGACCACGACCACGTCACCGCGCTCAAATGTGCCTTTGATCTGTGTCACCCCAATCGGCAGCAAACTTTTGCCACAGTGCAAAGCCTTGGTCGCGCCTGCATCAATGGTCAGCACTCCATTCGGGGCCATAATCCCGGACAACCAACGTTTCCGCGCGGTTTGCGGCTCGTCTTCCGGTACAAACCATGTACAGCGTGCCCCATCCAACAAGGCTTTCACCGGATAAATGGTTCGTCCCTTGGCAATGGCCATATGACACCCGGCAGACATGCAAATGTGTGCGGCTGCCAATTTTGTCACCATACCACCCGAACCATGACCGTGCGGTGTCCCGGCCATACCCTCGATCCCGGCATCCAACACATCCACGACAGGAATATGCTCGGCATTCGGATCGCTGGTTGGATCAGCCGTGTACAGACCATCAATGTCCTGAGAAAACAGAATTAAAGCATCGGCAGAAACCATTTGCGCAACTCGCGCGCCCAGCCTGTCGTTGTCGCCATAACGCAATTCCTGCGTTGCGACCGTATCGTTTTCATTCACGATCGGCACGACACCCATTTTCAACAGGTTTTCAAAGGTATTGCTGGCGTTCAGGAATTGACGGCGCGATTCCGTATCACGGATGGTCAGCAAAACTTGTGCGACCGGAATACCGTGGTGAAACAGAGCTTCCTGATAGGCGTGGATCAGCATGGCTTGCCCTGCTGCCGCTGCTGCCTGTTTTTCTTCGAGTCGCAAGGACTTGCCGACAAGGCCCAAGGGCTTGCGTCCAACAGCCACTGCCCCTGACGACACGACGATCACATCCTTACCCTGCCGTCGCAACATGGCGATATCATCACACAGGCTATGCAACCATGTGTGATGAATACGCCCCGTCGCATCATCGACAAGTAAGGCCGACCCGACCTTCAGCACGACACGCTTGGCTTTTTGCAGGGGCGTCAACGCGGCAGATCGGGTGGTCATGATGATGTGTCCTTAAATTAGGGTTCCCAAGTTGTTCGCGGAGTATCGAACTCATCAGGTTCGGGAGCCTCCGGTGCATCGACGTATGTCGCCAATGTGCGAAGAACAGGGGTCAAGTTGTAGCCGGAAACCCCGGACAGAGCCAGAACTGGCGAATCGGTCACGGCGCGAAGGGCGGCGATTTTCTCGTCGATTTCTTCGTTGGTCAAGGCATCACATTTGTTCAGGCCCACGATTTCCGGTTTTTCCTGCAAACCAGAGCCATAGGCTTCAAGCTCGCCACGAATAATGCGGTAACTTTCGGTCACATCCTCCGCCGTTGCGTCAATCAAATGCAACAGGACGGATGTGCGTTCAACGTGACCAAGGAATCGATCACCCAGACCATGTCCTTCGTGCGCGCCTTCAATCAGGCCGGGGATATCGGCGATGATGAATTCAGAACCATCAACGATTGCAACCCCCAGATTCGGGTGCAAGGTCGTGAATGGATAGTCGCCAATTTTCGGGCGTGCGCGCGTCACCATAGACAGGAACGTGGACTTACCCGCATTCGGCAGGCCAATCAGCCCCGCATCGGCAATAAGTTTCAGCCGCAGCCACACCCACATTTCCTCACCGGGCCAACCCGGATCAGCCCGGCGGGGTGCTTGGTTCACCGAGGATTTATAGCGAGCATTGCCCTTGCCGCCATCACCACCAACAGCCAATGTCACCCGGAGTCCGGGTTCATCCAAATCGTGTAAAATGGTTTCTTTATCTTCCGCAAGAACTTGGGTGCCCACCGGAACCTTGATCACCAGATCATGCCCGTATCGACCGTGTCGGTCACGTCCCATACCGCCATGACCGCGTTCTGCTTTGAAATGTTGTTGATAGCGAAAATCAATCAACGTGTTGAGGTTGCCGACAGCTTCCAAAATAACGTCGCCACCACGTCCGCCGTCGCCACCATCCGGGCCGCCGAACTCGATGTATTTTTCCCGACGGAAGCTCATACAGCCATTACCGCCGTCGCCGGATTTCACAAAAATCTTAACTTGATCGAGAAACTTCATGACGAGTCTGCGCCCTTAAATCACCATAGCAAAAAGGGGAATGGTGAACCATTCCCCTTGTTTGGCATCCACCACATCGGCCGAAAGGCCGTAGGCAGACTATTCTGCAGCTTCAGCGGCTTCAACACCAACGAAAGTGCGGTTTTTCGCACCACGTTTGAACACCACACGCCCTTCGGTCAAAGCAAACAGGGTATGGTCTTTACCAATACCGACGTTTGCACCGGGGTGATATTTGGTGCCGCGTTGACGCACGATGATGTTACCGGCGAGAACAGCTTGACCACCGGATTTTTTCAGACCGAGGCGGCGACCTTCTGAGTCGCGACCGTTCCGTGAACTACCGCCAGCCTTCTTATGTGCCATCTTTCGATACTCCTAATCTGCCGGGCTTACGCGCCAGCAATGTCCGTGATGCGCACGACGCTGATCTGCTGACGATGGCCGTGCTTACGCCGATAGTTTTGCCGACGCTTTTTCTTGAACACAATGACTTTCTTGTCACGAGCTTGCTTAAGCAGCTCGCCTGCGACGGTAGCACCAGCAACGGTCGGGGTTCCAACTTTTTCGCCGACCATCAAGACTTCGTCAAAGGTCACGGCGCCGTTCTCTTCGACCGGCAACTTTTCAATGACGATTACGTCACCTTTTTCGACCCGGTACTGCTTGCCACCTGTCTTGATGACTGCAAACATGGTTATCCGCCTTCATAAAAACACTTATAGAGAAATGCGGCACCGAACTCACTCGGCCCCGCAGGAGGCGCGTACTATACCCATAGAGCGGCCTCTGTCAACGCTTTTCCGATAGGAAATTACCACATGCGCACACCCCAGCGGCGGAGTTTGCACGATACGGCCTACATCATTCCAAACAATGCAAGAGCGTCTTGCCACACTATATAATGAGTATGAAACACTGAGTCTACAATAAGTCAGTGCGTTTCCCATTTTTCCATTCGATGTGGCGCTTGACGTCCGCATGCAGAGGCTGTTAGAAAGCCTTCCTTCTGTGAAGACCACAGGATGTGTATACTGCATCCCCTGCGGAGAGGTGCCGGAGTGGTCGAACGGGGCGGTCTCGAAAACCGTTGAGCGCGCAAGCGTTCCGAGGGTTCGAATCCCTCTCTCTCCGCCATTACCTTGTAATTACTCATTTAATTACAATGATATAGTAAAAACCACCTTGCTCTCTCCCCACATTTCTCCCCACATCAAACCCCGATTGCAGGCGCACTCCAGCGAACACGCACGTCCCACACCAACACTCCTTCCTTCACAACAAAACCCCCACGTAGCGCACGCTATCACCTCCAAATGGATCATATCCACCTTTTGGAACAGAATCTGCTACACATGTAATGCGTGCGACATGTTTTTTCACGCTGATCTTGTGTGTTTTGAACGACTGGGAATCCTTCCGACAACATGGCAAACGCCTCAATTGCCGGGCCCATAACTTCATATTCTTTTGAGTATGAGACTCCGACATACCTGTATCGTTCCGGAATTTCCATACACGCCTTTTTGCACATCTAAGGCCCATCAACTCTCGCCGACCAAGCAGCAAACTATAGAGAAGCCTTGGGTGCACATACAGCCGCTCACCGCCGTTTTTTCGGTGCGTCGCTATAGCAATTCGAATACTATCATCCGACAGGGTACTAAATTGCTTAGGTGATGATGCCCCAAATAGCTTTTCAAGATGATCTCCAACCAGTTTCAATATACGCCTTAGAAAAGACCGGAAGCCCGCATTTATTTCGCCGACACCGCTAAACTGCGCATATATGTCATGCAATTCAGAGAAAAACACCTTGCTATACAGGTCTTCAGGCGCACCTTCTGCATTACTTCGTAGGGCTTCATCCTTTTGATGCTGACGAGTAATTTCATCCTTAGAGGCCGCATCTTTTAAAATGCTATCAACGTTATCGATAAGACTATCCATAGCCCCTATCAGCTCAAAAGCATACAGAGCGGGGTGAGTTTGCGGATTGTCGCCTGCTTCATTGGCTAGAGACAGCGCCTTATTTACAATAATCGGCGTTCTTAATTGAGGGTTCGCCTTTACCCTTTGCGCCCCTAATGCTTGTGAAATTTCTTTCAAGCTATACGAAGCATCGTCATCAGTATCGGCAATTGCCCTGCCGTCGCTTTGAAGATGAGTGTAGATGTTAAAACCAAACTCATGCGCCAAATTCAAATCAGACGAAATATTGTCTCCTTCAAGGAGCAAATTGCGAAGCTTTCCTGCAGTTTTTCTAATAGTCTCCAATCTCTCTGCATATTTCTTAGGTGGGCACGCTGAGGCGTAAAAGCGCATGTTTGATGCATATGTCGCTGCCAATTTTTCAATTTCAATCTGCGCATGCCTTGCAAAGGGGTGCCCTTCACACGCCTTGCTTTGCTCGCACCAGAACCCATCAGGGAATCTGAAAACATCATGATACTCTTCAATCGCCTCAATCAGTAGCGACATATACCCCTCCTACAATTTCCGCCGGCACATGGCATTATAACCATTTGTTTTTGCACATAGATTTTTTTCCTATTTAGTTTCGGCGACTCTGGCCCCCATAGCAAGCTTAATGAAATTTCCGGCGACCAACCGCCACTGAAACTTTCATGGAGACGAACAAGATGCAAAGAACTTTCACTATCGCCCAGACGTGCGAACAACTCTCAGTTGGTAGGACGTGCCTCTACAAACTAATCAAAAGCGACAAATTAAAAGCCGTGAAATGTGGACGGCGCACGTTAATTTTGCGCGAAGATCTGGAAACCTTCGTCTCATCTCTTCCTAAAATTGAGGCCGCAGAATGATCCCAGCTACACACAACCACAACACTGCTTAGCTGTTATTCCCCCCCCCTAACCGCGGAAGTCGACGCATGTAATTACGTAATGCGTACGGTCAGTGAACAGAAACACGAATATGGAGACAATCATGCCCAAGAATAGTGCAGAAATCGTACCTGCAACGACTCCTATAGTCCTGAAATTAGCGCAGCCACCAAACTTGGATGCCCATCTTGAGCCACTGAAGGAATCGTTAAGGAAGATTCTAAGTATCCCAGACTCCCAATGGCCAGACAACAAGCAGGTCACCGTCGAGATGGAACTTGCATTAGTCCCACTGAACTTAAAAACAACGGTTCAAAAGATTGAACAGTCTCAACCGATAATCCTAGATGCCGGAGAGGATGCAAAAAATGTCTGATGGTTATAGAGATGAGATTTTGGGCGCACTTAGAAGCGACCACGAAAAAGTAATCATCACTGGTGAACAGCAACCACCATTGCAAACTTCAAATTTTACACCGGGGTGCCGCATTTCGAGCGAGGCGCCCCAAAGTGAAGCACCTTACGCTGCAGCAGGAAACCATAATGGAGTTGAGCCCCCTCCTGTGATGGCAGCTAAGACTGGGGGAGACACCCCCAAATGCGGGCCTCAGGAAACTCATATTGTTGATCAAAGACAAGAGCAAGCTCTTGCCTTTGAAGACCACATGCAGAAGATGAGGCACGAGACTGAACTTATAAGAGCGCACAATAGTAATATAGCGGCACAGAAGCAGGCCATGCGGAATCAGCAGGAGCAGTGGGATGCGCACAGAATAAACCAGTTGCGAAACGACCTATCGTTTAAAAAGATCATTTCGCTAGATACTTCAAGGACTGTGATGGCCCCTTTCCCCTTTGAGGTTTTTCCAAGGGAAGCGTTGGAGCTAATCGAGACCATGTCTTCTGGCAGTGTAGCTCGAAAAGAGGTCATTGGGGTGGGCTTGCTGGGGGCCGTCAGCGCGGCAACACAAGGAAACTGGTTCATCAGTGATTCGAGCGCATTCACTCAGCCATTGACGTTTTATACCATCATTGCTGCGCCATCTGGATTTGGTAAATCTACCGCTTGCGACGTCCTCGTCGCGCCATTCAAAGAGCACGATAGAAAATTCTCGCTGTTGAATTCTGCCACTGCATGTCCGATGGCAGTGTCTGCTGCTAAAGCCGCATACAAAGCTACTGTGAAGAAGTCTATTATAAAGGATGGATACACAATACAGGCTGCCATAGCTTCCTCTAGAGGCTTGGCTGAAGAGTTGCGTGAACTCGAGAGTTCACAGTCGTCTGACTGTAATGTCTCGCGTTTATTGTATCGTACGACGATGGAGCATCTTCCGTTTGAAATGGCTCGTCGTAAGGGTGCCGCCGCGATCATTGATCCGGAAGGCGGCCTGCTAACGATGATTTCGGGCAAGAAAAATGACATCATTTTGAAGGGCTTCGACGGTGAAAGCTTCGAATCATTAACGCGAACATCAGGCAGGGTGCGGATAGACCACGCTTTTTTGTCGATCACATCCTTCGTTCAGCCAAGCAAGCTCATTACTTTTTGCGGCAAAACAGAGGCCGCAGATCATGGGGTCCATCCACGTTTTTGCATGATGATCGCGAAACCGGAAGACCTTCGCAAAGATGTACCCTTGCCGATTATCAGTTCCCGTCTTACCAATTGGTATAATGGGTTGGTTTCTTGTCTGCTATCGAGTGAGCGCACCGCTGATATAGAACCACAAAACGAAATTCACCTGAACAGAGCAGCAGAACAACGGTTGCTTTCCGGCATCCGGGGACTGCTCCAAAATCGAGAGAAAAGTGATGGGCTGCTAGGGCCGTTTGAAAGCCGGCTACAGCAGCACACCAAGAATATCGCTGGCCTGCTTTTGCTCATGCATCGGGGAAGATACTTTTTGCCAGAAGGCGATGGTGCCGCCTTTGAACTGGATGAAGGGTTGATGAGTGATGCCCTTAAAATAATGCGTTTTTTTCACGCTCATGCGCAAGTGATCTTATCCCCGGAATTTGCTGAAGGTTTGAACTTTGCGCAGAAAATTCTGCGATGGATCAAGCACGAAAACAGGACCTCATTTTCTGAACGCGAAGCACAACGAGGAATCGGTCATTGTAAAGTTGCCCAAATACGGATGGGCCTGGCCGAATTGGAGCGCTGCCACTACGTCTCCCGTTTCGTGAATAGTAAGAGCAGATCAACCTACGTCGTGCATCCATTTGCAGCTTTGCGTGCCATAAAATGACGCCTTCAATTGTTGACACCGTTGACTGTCAGCGGTGTCAACATGCGGGTGTGTGAAAATTGTCTGAAATCTCTACACATAATGGGCGGTGGGTGTAGACCCGCCGCCCCTTATTTAAGGGTTCAATCAGGACCAAAAGCCCTGCCTGAGTTGGGCCTAAGATGCCTAATTCCGGGTTGCTCTGAATTCTTATCGCTGATCTGTTGTTGTATATTGAAGATGAAAATCCTGCCATGACACAAGACCTTTGTTCGTTTTGCGTCGCCTTTCTCCAATCTTTACCTTGAACGCAGCATCAAGCTTATAGTCACCATCAAAGCTACCATTCATGCCGCATAATTGTTCATGACAGTTGCTTGTAATGTCCGTGTAGGACTTACCTGACTGATCCAACATCATGCGGCATGTGTTTTCATTCCCGCTGCTGTTATTGCCGAAGATCTTGTCCAAAGAGAAACCGATTTCAATTTTCTGGAATTCACCGGCCAGAGAGCATGCAGAGCGTTCGTTTGATGTGTCAACTACGCCGTACCAGGATTGGTTTGCGTCTTGGAACAACATCAGCGCTCCACCGCTTTTCCGCGTGTAATGCAGGGCTCTCGTAAAGTTTGGAAACTCATTGTTTGGTATCACTTGCTTCATAGCGTGACGCGCTGCGGCCCTTGCTACAGCTCTATCTGTCCAATGGCGATAGTATGGACTTTCCCGATTGCGCTCTTCTTCCTTAAAGGCATCAAAAATTGACCATACTCGGAATGGGAAGCCTATGTTTCGATTGGTATAGATGCTCGGCAAGAGCTTTTCATTTGCGGCTTCAGAATTGTTGATTAGATGCGCCATGTTTGATGGCATGCCATCCATATGCTCAGGGTCAACCTTCACCTTATAGCCTTGGAACAGTAGCTGAAAACGGTCTTCCGGTAAGAGTGTGAACTGGATGATGTGTTCCAGTTTAAGGCCAAAGGTTTTGGCAAAATGAAGGAAATCTTCATCTTGATAACCTGGGTCAGGGGTATAGCGCGCTGGATCGCTCCACACATCAATGGTACTCGTCGCTTGAACAATTTTCTGGCCTTGGTCTGTCTGGAAATATTGCCAGTTTATATAATCAAAATAGCTATAGCCTTCGATCATCTGTCCGACTGTTGCGGATTTATCGGCATCAAGGTAGCCGTTTTGGACTAGTCCTATCGCCGCCTCTTCCTCACTTTGAAAGCAACCACTTAAGCTGAGGGGCACTAGCACACTTAACACAGCAAAAAGATAACGCATTGGCTTCTCCAATCGTTCATAGCTTTAATGACATTCTGTCAGGTCGATTTTTTGTCTTTGGGCTTTTTCTTGGTCAGGATTTTCATGACGGCAAATGTGCCGATGGCAACTAGGACTTCTTTGACCAACGAACCCGAGGGTGGTGTATGTATAACCATGATCCGATCTCCCTAGTTCGGTTTGCGTTTGGAGAGGATATCAATGGCTGTTTCAACACCTGCGATCTCTTCACGATAGGCATCTGAATTGACCATTAGGCGATCATGAATGTCCTTCAGTCTGGAAATTGCTTTGCGTAAGGCTTCACCCAACTTTGCAGCCTTTCGCCTTTTTGCCACGGCATAGCCTCCAACACCGAGGATTGCGACCGGTGCGGCAAGAACACCGATCCCAGCAATCATGCCGCCACCAACAATCGACCCTGCGGCAGCAAGACCAGACGTAATGCCAGCAGCAGACAATCCGCTCACGCCTAGGGCAGAGAGTGCCGCTAATGATCCAGCCCCTCCAGCTCCTGCGCCTAGCGCTGCTGCCATGCCTTCAGTCACGCCTGGAAAGTCGTTTTCCAACTGGGTGATGATTTCTGTGACCTCTCGTCCAGCGGCTTCTTTCTCACGTTGTATTCCGATCTGATCATCCATAGCCCACTCCCGTTTTAATAGTTCCTCCCGTATAAAATATCCCATGTTGGGATAATGTCAATCATGACCATACGCTGCCTGTGAGGTGGCATATGAAGTCAATTGTTTCTAAGGATTATCAAAGGGTTATAGAAACCCTGATTTCCGCACGCAAATCCAGAGACGTGCGCCAGACAGCCGTGGCTGAAGCTTTGGGAAAACCACAGTCCTACGTGTCTAAGATTGAGAGCAAAGAGCGCCGCCTGGATGTGGTGGAGTTTGTTGATCTCTGCCGAGTTATTGGTGTTAGCCCGACAGAAATCATGAAGCAGGCTGGATTGATCGCTAACGATGAATAGATTGACTGGCTCTACTTCTTTTTGCGTTTAACCTGTGAACTAAATACTTCGCGGTGCTCGCTGGATACGCCTTTTGAGTATTCCTTTGCTAAGTATTCACCATGCTGTTTGGCGATGCTTTTAGCTTTCTCATATTTATCTTGCTGGCGTTGCCAGTCTTCTCCTTCAGCCTTTTGAAGAGGCCTTTTGAGCATCTGCAACGGAGGTAATTTGTGTTTCCTATTGTTCTTAGGGTAATGCACCAGCCCATTCTTCTCTGAACCTACAATTCCCTTCCATATTTCGTTGCTCGTTTCTTGTAAGCGTTTTGGTTTACTGAGTTTCGATCCATCGGTGCAAAAGATGCTATGGTAATGGGGATTATGGCTATCGACTTGCTCACGAACAGTCACGTATTCGAAATCAATATTGTTCCGATCCATGAAGCTTCGCAGGTTGTTGTTGAGCCTGATGATGTCTTTGTTGGAGCCATCACTTTGTATTTCTTCAGGGTAGGTAATGTCGATACGGGTAACGCACACTCTGCTATGGCGTTCACTCATATCGTTGACCATTTGATTGATACGTTTGTTGATTGCACGGCGTTTCTTGCCAGTATCTGAAGGCATGGCATTTCTCCTGTTCAGGACATAAAAAAAGCCAGGGATGAGAATCCTTGGCTTTGGGGGGATGTAACTGATATTGATGATGTAATTATCAGTTCAGTTATAAAATAGTAGAGGTGTATAAACTTTGATTTAGGGTGGACTATAATATAGTGGTGGTTGAGGTGTGTGATTGCCTAGAAAACTGATATATAAATGTTATTATATTTATATATATTACCCAACAAAGCAGAGTTTTGATCTGTCAAATACCCCAGTAAAGACTGGTGTTATGCAGATGTAATCATAGCTAATACGAAGATTGACTTAGCTGTGAGTTATGGCGTTTTTTTCACAGCAAATTGTGAAGCAAAAAGCAGGCGTTTTTTATTAGATTTTTGCATATTAAGTTAACGGCAGTTGGCCCATGTGGAGAGGGTGTCATGGACATTAATGAAGCTGAGGCTCTACTAGAACAAAGCAATGACCATCGTGTGATAAGACGGATGACGGAGCGGTCTGAATACAATGCACCCGACGGAACCGAAACCAAGCTTGGCATAATTCTCGATGTGGAAACCACCGGCCTTAACCCGGACACCGATGAGATCATCGAACTGGCGCTGTTGCCGTTCCGTTTTTCCTCTGATGGCCGCATTTTTGAAGTCTTGGACGCCTTTGACCAACTGCAAGAACCCACATCTGGCAAAGTCCCGGCCGAAATCACCGGCATCACCACCGAAATGGTTCAGGGCCAAGCCATAGACGCGCAAATGGTCATGGACATGGTTCCTCCTGCGGCCTTGATCATAGCGCATAATGCCAATTTTGATCGCAAATTTGTGGAAAAGGCATTTCCCGTATTTTCGACCAAGGCGTGGGCGTGCTCAATGAAGCAGGTGCCGTGGCGGGAAGAGATGTTTGAGGGTGTTAAGCTTGAGTATCTCGCTCTGAAAATGGGCTTTTTCTACGATCCGCACCGGGCGGAGGTTGACTGTCGCGCGACCTTGGAACTGTTATCGCGCCCACTACCGCAATCCGGTGAGTTGGCTCTGGCGGCTCTGTTGCAAAATGCCCGGAATTTCACTAGCCGGATCTGGGCCGAAAACGCGCCATTTGATTTTAAAGATATTCTAAAGGCACGGGGCTATCGCTGGAATGCTGGCGACAATGGTAAGCCACGTGCTTGGTATAAGGACGTCCCCGAAGAAGATCTCAATGACGAACTATCCTACCTGAAGTCTGATATCTACCAATATGAAGCTGTCATCCCGGTTACCCGCTTCGGCCCATTTGATCGTTTTTCTGAGCGAGTATGACTCATTCGGGTGTCACTGAAAGCCCTGCCAATAAGCTTCAATCATCCATAGATCACCGTCCGTTACTTCGTGTATCAACTTAATAACTTCTTTATATTCTTTATAGTTGAAATTTGACCACCCGCGCAACTCATAGAAACGCCAAGACTCGCCATGCCCTCCGACATCTTGCCGAGCAAGCCCCCTTAACAACAAGCGATCAACAGGTGGATGAATGGCGTTTAACTTTCGTGTTTGATGGACACTATGATTACCTTGAGGTACTCCATAATAAAGTGCTTTCAGGTAGCAATTCACCATCTTTGCGGCGACACCATAAGTGAAACTTCCAGAAATATCATGCGTACTTTCTGCCTTGCCTATTAAGGCTACGCACAAGTCATTATGCTTATCATCAAAGATTTCAGGCTCTGGCAATTTCTCCCATGATATCGACATCGCATCCAAATTAACTGCTTCGATCAACCTCACTCCTACCTTAACAGGGAAACGGCATTTGGGAGACGCACTTGCAGCTGTCGCAGCACACCATGCAGCAAACCTGTGTCGATGCATTGCGGGTGAATAGGACTTCAAAATAACCCCCTCCTATCTGATATACTTGCTATCTACAGCAAAGCAGTGTTTTCCTGACGGCGGTCCTTGTGGATAGCAGTGATGGCGGCGATGGTGTCGTTGCGGATGCCCAAGTCTTTTGCAAGATCGGCAAAACTGGCGATGACATCAACGATCTCATGAATGTGTTCCTGAGCCTGTTTCCAATTGCTATAGCCAGCACTGGTGGCCAGCTTTTGCACGGCCTTCATGGGGGGTGCATGGCCATGCCCAACAAAGGCGGTGGCGTGTTCGTTAAATGGGTGCGGGCTGAACGTCGCATCATAAAACGGCGCTGGTTGCCACTGCCCATCATCAGTTTGCAGGAATGCCCAGTTCTTGGAATGGTCATCTTGGTTTGCAGCAAACAGGTTGAACATGGCACGACGAAATTGCAGTTGCCCCACCGCCGGTGACTTGCACACCTGACGGCTGGCTTTGACCAAGTCTAGGTAATCCAACGTCGGCGAACGGAAATCCGCATCCAATAGACCGCACGCGCTTAGCATATGCAGTCGTCCCGGAGTTTCTGCTGCAATCCAATCGAAGCGTTTTACTGCCAACCATGCTGGCGCTCCACTTTTCTCAGGCGCATCAAGCAATCTCCATTCTGGAGGCTGCAAACCGGCCAATTCGGCCATTTTCAAATATGCCGCCTCACACAAACCTTCCTCATGTCCAAGCCCTAGCTTGTGTGAGGTAAACTTGACCAGCCAAGCTTCATCCCCCGGCTGCGCGGTGGTGCGACATTGGCTTGTGTCATCGGGTGGGAAATAGACCTGTGCTTTTGGACGAGCACCGCCGGAACTACCTGCCGCAACCAGAGCTGCCAAGACGTCCTCGGTCTGGCCATCGAACAAGGCTTGCGCTTCCAGCCCGAGTGTTGCCAGGTCCACTGCATTATCGGCGGTGGGATGATAATCAGATACCGGCGCATAAGACAAAGCGCCCATGCCGCGATTGCCGACAAAGGACAGGCGGTCCATGGCGGTGACTTGCGTTGGGAGGATGCCGTGCTGCCGGAATATACGGTCTTGCAGCAACAACCCCCAACCGTCAGGCAGGCTATCGGCAAACACCCCATGCAGACCGTTATGCGGAGACTGCGGTACAGGTTGTAGAGTATCATTGTCGTGTAAAGTAAATGGCGAGAGATTGCCGAACCGCTCCACATACTCGGCGTCATACTGGAAGAAGACGCCCTGACGGTTCTGCGCCAAAGTGCCGACTGCCACGCTGGATCCGGTGGAGAGTGTGCGTGAGACGTTCAGTTTCTGGATTGGCTTAAAGGCCATCTTTCAACACCTCATCGATGGAGGTCGGTAGGCGTGGTTTGTCGCCCGTGTCCTGTGTCAAGTCATAGAGGCGCCTAAGATCATCAAGGCTTTGCCACAGCAACAGCAATTGCCGGAACGAGATCTGCCCAGTCAGTTCAAATTTTTTGATGGTTGACGCCGGAACGCTGCTCCGCTCCGCCAAGGCATCACGAGACAACTTGGCCGCCTTACGCAATCCGCGCAAATGTGCGGCAAACGCCTGTTGTATATCTGTATCATCTAGTAAGAGAAGGCGTGTCATTAGCTGTTCCATGGGATTTATCGTGTCCATTCAGTGAGCATATTACACATGATGGACATTATTATATCTAAATTGAAATGGTTATTCTAGTGGTGCCTCAAGATGCACTTCCGGATTGGTGGTGGAATAGCTGCGGTGTATGATCATGTTAAAATTGCGGAGCGTTTCATGCATTACAGTCATCCGTCTATAGAGACAGGCTATCAGAGCCTGTTACGTGATTTCACAGCCATGCAAGCGCGACAGCGCAGTCGGTGGTCAAATTTACTGTCTGCCATGCCAGAACGCCTTCGTTCCCATCAGCGCTGGCTTGTGGAGCGTCGTCAAGAAAACCTTCACGATTTTAATCTATTCCAAATGCTCGGCATTCATGAAAGGGAAGTTAAAACCCATTCGGCTATGCTCGCATGGCTTTTCAACCCGACGGCCAATCATGGGCAAGGCAACCTGTTTTTGCGTAGCTTTTGGCACATCCTGCAGCAACAGCCAAACGCATCACATTTGCCAGATCTTGGCGAAACAACAAACGATCATGCATGGGTCATTCGTAAAGAATTTAGTGTTGGAGATTTAGGGCAGATCGACATTCACCTAGAAAATCCGGGGCTTGAAATGTCATTGGTGATTGAAAATAAGATCTATGCCGGAGATCAAAAAGCGCAGCTTTTACGCTACCACAAGCATCAAGAGCGACATTTTAGAAATGACAAAAAGGGCCTGATTTATCTGACATTGGATGGAACGCCCCCTTCAGAGGATAGTTGTCATGACAGTGAAACAGGTGAGGCAATTAGAGCCGATCAAATCATTTTGCTTGGTTACCGCCCCCATATTCGGGACTGTTTAGAAGAAACATATGACGAAATTCATGCGCCTCACCTAAAGTTTATTTTGCAGCAATATATAGATACCATTGAAAGGCTTTAATATGTCGCAAACCGAAAGCAACCTCGACTACTTCTTGCAAGAAGATCATTTAGACAATGCCTACATCCTGCGTGACATTTTGAGTGGCCTCGAGCAAGAGGTCTGGGAGGCATTTGAACTGCTTTTGCGCGAAAAAATGATGAAAGCTGCGCGTGATCTGAGGGATTGGGAATTTTATGAAGCGACTGGTAAAGACAACGAATACTACGAACCCTATTTTTCATCATCTTTAAGCCATCCCCTAGGCCATCAACTTTACGTGGGGGCCAGTATCCGAACATATTTCAGTGCCCCGGAAGAAGGGCGCACGGGCGTATTCTTTATCGTTCAAAAAGATGGTTGGAAAAAGAAAGGTGATTTGGAAAATGGTGGGTGCACCAGCGCGGAGGCAAAAAATATTCACAAATTGATTCTGAACAAACATCCTGATTTAGGAGAATGGCCGGAAGACAACACGGAAGATGGCTATACGCTATTTAATACGAACTCTGGGTTCGTTTTTGATTGCAAGGCTGATTTTTTCCGAAAAATTGCAAAGGAAGAAGGGCGGAAACTTGCAGATAGCATCGTGAGCAAGGTTGTGAGCATTATTCACACGCTTGAAGAAAATAAACTTAGCCCGGCAAAAAACAAAAAATAAAGCAGCAGAGCTGGGTAGCCACGCTGCTTTGGACTAGCGGTGTGGCAGAAGTTGCGAATTTTAGATAAAGAGAGCTTGTTAATGTAATGTGCCAACATCAGTTTCTATTTGCATCATCGGATAGATATCCGTTGATGCAAAACCAATGGCAATCCTCCAAGAATTATTACCCTGTCTGTTTGTTTTCTCCGGATCTCCGCCATTCTTAAGCATCATACGAAAGGCATTGGCTGCATTGCTTTCTGCAGCAAGCATGAGCGGTGTGTAACCAATGTCCGGATAGGTACTGACCTCGTTTGGATTGGCACCATGCTCCAAGAGCAAGGCAACGATACGGTCCAGATCGTCCGTAGTGTATGGCAAATTCCCAAGATAATGAGACAACACCATTTCTTCGATTTCCTCAAATCGTGCATTTTCAAATATGAAACGATCTCCGAGCACACCAGATAGCGCACCCATGTAACGCCGCAGAATCTCATGCCCCACAGCAGTCCCAGAATTCCTACGGATTAGCTGGCGTACTTTCTCTGGGTTTGTGAGGCAATCATAGTTGCCAACACAATAGTACAGCGGCGAGATAGCTGGAAAATTGCAATGATAATTTGCACTAGCCCCCATGCTTAACAAACGCTCAACAGTTTCCACATCTCCATGCTGAATGGCCAGCATGAGCGGCGTTAGCCCCCTTTTCTGAGTTCGTGTGTTGAGGGTTTTGGGGGCGTGCTCGGCTTTCAGCAGAAGGCTTGCCGTATCGTCCCCATGGTTTTGATATTTCGCCTGCAAAGCACATAACAAAGCAGAGCCGCCATTCTCATCGCATTTATTGACATTCGCACCAGCCTCTAAGAGCTTTGCAAGCTCATCTGCTTTACCTTCCGACGCATACCAAACCAATTGTGGGTAACGACGCTTTCCTCTTGGCAGCATCTTCAGGGAAATAATGCGATCAGGTTTGCGCAAATTAGGTTTAAGCCCACGAAGACTTTCAGCTTCAAACATGAATAGATGCAATGGTGGACATTCAATAGGTTTGGCTCCTGGGTACATTCCTGAAAGAGGGAATACATTTGAAAAGCCTGCTGCAAACTGCGCTTCTTCCCAGTTTTGCAATCTGCCATCACCAAAGACCCCACGGAATGCCGCCATAGCCTTGATCTGTTTTAAGGCAACACGTTTGCGCCCGACTGCTGCAACAGTTAATCCTTCCTTCAGCATAGCCTCAAAATGCCTTGCCGAGCGGTACATGCTGCCAGATAAAGCGTCTACGTAAAACGGAATCGCCTTTTCAAGGTCTCCAGACAAAACATGCCAACGCGCCATTTGCCAATCGCGCCAATAGCGTAGATGTTCTGCGTTGTACGCGTGCAGAAGTTCATCAATCTTATCAAACAGTTGTTTAGCGGCATCTTTGTCGCCAATTGTCTTGGGATTTGTCGGGTGGGTATATCGTTCCAACTCCTGCTCAACTGTGTGTAGTTCAGACAGTCTTTTCCCAGCCTCCATGTTGGCGTCAAAATAGATTGTTCTAACGTCACGCCCGTGCACCCCCGCCTGGAACTCGTGTGCCAGGATTTCACGAAGCTTCAAATTCGGGAACGCATTTGCAGCAGCCTTCTCCATAGTTGCTAGAGCTCGGGCGATAATTAGCCACACCCCCAGCGCCCAAAGCTCTGGGTGAGATTTCATTTCGCGACAATATGTTTTAATCCCGCTAAGGCTTGGAATGTCTTTCCCAGAAAGCCACTTTAGCAATTGATCTTGACGGGTTTTATTAGCTTTTGCGTTGGCAACTAAGTCTGCACCAATCACATCGCCTGCCCAATCCAAAACCACGGCAACGGAACTGGTCTTGGCCTGACAGAGTTTGAAAACATTTGGCCCTCCTAGCCCCTTTTGTAATTCCATTAGAGTTGCGGCGACACGGCCACACCACAAATGCTCGATCAGCAGAGGGACGGCTTCTTCCCGCCTGAGACAATCAGGACCAACCTGATTTGCCAATCGAGCCACATCATTAAAAAAACCTTGAACGGTAACTCGCATGAGCTCAGGGAAAAACGTGTTGATTTGCTGGTCTTTTACAAGGCTCTTAGCGAGTTGTGTGACAATTGCTTCTTCTGTCACCTCGTCCAATATGCGCGCATTGAACGACTCCCCTCTCGCCAATTTATCCAAAGCATCTGTGCGTTCTCCGAGTGATGATTTCAGATCAAGAGCGTTGAGAATGAAACGAAGGATTTCTCCGTGACGCGGCAATGGCGGCTCTGGGTAATTGGGCTTTTTCATGGTGCAACTCTGGATATATCTTGACGAAAATTTTGGTAGGCACGGCGGTCGCTTGGCGTAGAAGGTACGACGAACTTACGCCCAAATGGGGAGATCAGTTTATTATGACGCTTTCCCGTTTGAAAACGCCAGCCTTCGCGCAGACGGCGCCGCACTAACTTAGCAATATCTTTGTTCTTGCTGTACATGGTGCATCTTTCCATGGAGGGAGAGGCAAGCCTGAACCTGCCTCTCTCCGACATCAGCTACTTACCGCTACGTGCGGCGGCGGACTGAGCACGCGCTGCAAAGCTACCTGCTTTAATATTGCCGCCTCCGGCCTTTGCTGTCGCACTCTGGATGCGAGCCGCCGCTTTTGCTGTCATTGCGCCTTTACCAGCAGAATTTGATGCTTTTGCCATGATGAATTCCTTTCCATAAATTTGGCATTGAACACATCAGCTTTATTAGCTCTCGCCTGAGATGAATTCTCCAGCGCGATTGGCGCAGTTTTTTCGAAAAATGATAACCGACTGAAGAGAAAAGCTTTTTTCACAAAATTAAAGCAGAGAGACTGGAGGAGCTTCGCTACTTTGGTTTAGTTGTACGGCAGGAGTAAGACGCTTTTCTGGCCATGCACGAAGATGGTAAGAACTTAAAAAAAATAGTTTTAGATTGTTATGGTGGCGGTATTTCAACCGCCACTATCCTTGTTAAGGATGTTCAGTTTCGCCTTTTTCTTCGACGATAAGGCTGTCCAGAAATGCACAGATGTCTACTGTTAAGAACCGGGATGCATTTCCGATCTTTGCCATGCGAATTTTGCCTTCACTGACCAGCTGGTACAGCTTGGTTCTGCTAATGCCTATAAGCTTTGCAGTTTCCGCAACAGTGTATGCGGCCCGATCAAGGTTGTGTTTATGTTCTGGCATGTCGCTATCCTTTCTTGTGTGCGTCAAATTGAGCTGATGTGATTTTGAGGATTGGTGATTTGATAACAACAAAGGCCCACGATGAAGCGGGTCTTTGGGTTAGTGGTGCGGGACGAGGTTATGCTCCAGCATGCCGATCATGGCAGGGGCAAGGTCACGTAGGTCGGTGATATCCTGCGCTCTACCGGGCAGGAGCTCATGGACATTGGGCGACAGAATACCAAGGCCGATAACCTCGACACCCATCGCCATGGCGGTGGCAATTGCCTGACGAGCTTGCGCCATATCGTCGGGTTTGCCATCGGTGATAATCAGTAAAAGCTTGCGCCGTTCCTGCTGGGCTTGCAGCTGTGGTAACAGCCACCATAAGGCCTCTGCCAACGGCGTGCAGCCAACGGCTTTCGGCTGGAGTTTCGCCGTCAGTCTATCTCCGTGCCGGAGCAAAGGCGTCACCGTTGGCAGGTTTTGTCCTCGAACAATGCCGCCAGGGAATGCGGTGATGCCTACATTGATCCCGGCATGCTGCAGGGCATGAGCAACAGAGAAGCATGCTCCAGCTGCCAGCTCCATGCGTTTGCGCATAGAACTGGAGGCGTCCAAAAGGATGTGGACCGCCGTATTGATTGCCGGTCGGTTCTGTTGCCGCTGGAAGACGTGCGGGTTTTGTACCGCGATCCTATGCAGGAGTTTAGTTGCAACCTTGCCAATTCGCACTGGTTGGTAATATCGCCGTTGTGTCGATTGCAGCAGTCCATGCAGACGGTGGCGCATGCCAGACGTGTATCGCTGAGCCGTTTGGATGGTTTGGGCTGAGAGTTCATTAACCTCCTTGTTGCTCTCTACCGCCACGTCCATTCTGTTGGGCTGTGATGCTGAATCGCCTAAGACTTTTGCCACTTGCTTGCTTATGTCCTGCGGTAGGTCAACTTCCTCTAGGGACAAATGGGCTTCGATGGATTGAACAGGCAATGATGCTTGTTTGGATTTTCCTTTCTGGTGCCCCTTATTTGCGGGGGAGTTTTCTTCAATGGAACTCTGATTTTGCCCTTCCTGAGGGATAGTACGTGCATGCTGTTTTAAGGCCTCAACGATCTGTGTTGCATACTTCAACGTCGCTGCCGTATCGGGACAATTTTGCAGCATATCTTCCAGAATAACTTCCAAAGATTGACGAACGTTGGGATAGTGTGCGTCCAGAATTTTAGCTAGCTTTGAAACCTGATCCTGCAATTGTGGCACTGCCCACGACCGCACGGTTAGAAGTAGCCAGTCGATGATCGGGAATTGGCTCGGCGTTGGTGTACCGAACACATGCCAAATCAGCCATTTGAAGTTATCGGCACATCCAGGAAAGACCACTGCCATTTGCCGCTCTATGCGCCAGTCTTCCAGGATATTCCACACATGATGCAATAGAGGTGTTGCGTCGGTGGATTGCACCAATTCAAAGTCGGTGAAACGAACGTGTGCCGCTTCATGATCCAAATACCCACGGACCAAGCCAAGGAAGGTCTGGTCTGCTTCGGCAGGCAAGCTTGGCAAGCGAATGGTTTTGCCGTCTGTATAGGCTTGGGCACCGCCGATCTCGACAGTGACACCGTATTTACGTCCCAATGTGCTCGCCAAGAGAGATAAGCACCGGATGATGAGTTGTGTGTTCATGTTGCACGTCTCCTGTCACCAGAGCCCGAGGCTATTGAGGCTCGGCGGTGGGGTTTCTGTTGTGGGTTGTGGGGCAGAGGGTTCGGGGCTCTGCGGTCGCGACAGCAAAGCGCCCAAAATGTCGACGGAGCTTTGCCCGTCGATGATCGCTTGAGCGTGTTCGCTCATGGCCGCTGGATCGCGCAGCAGACAGACCAGCCCTTGCAGAGTCAGCAGCTCACTATTGCGAATGACGCCGCGACCGGGAGCCAGCTTCAGGCCTTCATCAATTAGGCTGACCATGGGCATGACGCGGGGTTCGATAAAGCTAAGCCCGGCCAGTTTGTCGCGGATGGTACGCAAGGGTGACAGAGCCTTTTGACCAACCTCTGTCTTCCCTGCGTAGGATTTGGTCCAGGCCTCGTCGGCGGCTTTGGCAATCTCAGCAAACAGCGTGTTGCCGAGACCAGTCACCGCGTCATCTAGCTGCCCTTGCCCATGTGCTGCAGAGGACTTCTTGGGTGGGGCAACTTGGTACATCTGCCAATGAAAGCCAAAGCGTTTGCGCACCGTGTCAACATCCACAATGGAGCTGGTGATCATGGTCTCCCAACCGGGGTTTTGATCAATCCAGTCACGTACCGCTTGGTGATAAGAATTCAGGAAGTTGTTCTTGGCGCTGTCGAACTCCATGGCGATCAGATCAAGATCATCCATGACGTCCTGAATGCGGCTTTCTGGGATAGCCCAGCCTCCGAGAAACCGCACACCTATCCGGTCGAGCATGTTCACCGCACGAGCTTTTAATGTTGCAAAGATCTTCAGGTCATCAGGGCTGCAGATTTTCTTGAAGCCCAATGAGGCCAAGGTTTCAGGTGGTAAGTTGGCATCGCCAAAGTCGGCAGCGGTCAGTTTCTTGCGAGCACTCCAGATGTTGATGTCCAAACGCAGAGCGATCAGGCTTTTGAGAACGGTAATGTCGGTAGTCATGAATATGGTCCTTTGATGCAGGCACAAAAAATGCCGCACTCAGAAAGAGACGGCGGGTTCTGTGCAGATTATGAGTAGGGAGTTAGTCAGGTTCGCTGGATGTGCTAAAGATGCGCTGTGCCAACTCGTTCAGCATGGCGCGAGTTTCAGGTGAGGCACGAAAACCTAACGCACGATCCAGTGCATAGGTCACAGGGGAAATCCCCTGTAACGACAAAGGTTGGAAGCGTAGGGTTAGGTCGGCCCAACGCAGTAGGGTACGAGTGGAAAACGTGACTTCGATACGGTCGGCAAAGCTGAGGGTGTCGCCATTACCAATGAACTGCTCCCGCACTTCGTTGGCGTAATCGACCATACGAGAGCGAATCTCAGACGGTAGATCGCCGGCGACTTTCTCTAACAAGGTAAGCTCGGTATCCGGTTCAGGATAGCCGACTTCACACAGCCAGAACCGATCCATGAAGGCGAGGTTCTGGCGTAGTGTTCCCTGATACATGCCCGAGATATCTGACGCGCCATTGGTATTGGCGGTGGCGACTAGGCGGAACATGGGATGCGGCTTGATCACCTCACCGCCATTTTCCGGAATGCACAACGGATCGCCGTCGAGCACACCATTGAGGCCAGTCAGTGTCGCCGGATCCAGTAGGTCGATTTCATTCAATAAGAACAATCCGCCGTGATTCATAGCCAAGGCTAACGGTCCATGTTCAAAGCGCATGGAACCGTCGATAACGGTCATGTGGCCAACCAGATCGGCAAACTCCAATCGACCATGTCCGGTAACGTCAAACACCGGGTAATTCAGCTTGGCAGCCAACTGACGGATCAAACTGGTCTTGCCGGAGCCAGTTGGTCCGAACACATACAGCGGATCTGACGGCGACATCAGCCACACCACAATTTCCCTCATGGTGTCGTGAAATACATAGTTGAGATCCACCGCCGGGGTGTAAGTGCAGACACGGTCATAGCCCTTAATCATGCGACCCGATGTTTGCCCGCTAAACAAAACACCTGCATCCATATCCATGGGTTGCAGGCGCGTCAATTCATCCTCCGCCGTGATGGCGGTGGGTTTATCTTCAGCCATATTGGCCTCCTATTAATTTGTGCAAAAAAGCTAGCACCCCCGGCCATATGGCCGAGGGTGCGGTAGATTAGATATCGTCTTTGGTAAGTTCTTCGGCGGCTTCCAGCACCAGCTTCGCCAATACCAGAGCCGTCGGGATGGACATCATCGCCATTACAGCCTCCATATAAAAGCCCTTCCCGGCCTCCGCCAGAAAGGGCATCACGACGCCAAAGCCAAACCTCCAGCGCCTTCAGGGTAGTAATATCTATCTGTAATGGGATGAATGTCGGCTAAGCACATGCATTCTAAGACGTTTCACAACCACTGAGTTTGGTGATAGTCTGCCGTATTAAGTTTGTCTGCTGGGGGATGTGATGGAGTCTGTGAATTTCGAGATCCTGCGTAAGGATCGCCCGATCTTGGCTGATTTGGGCGGCTTTGCTGAACAGTACGCCCACGCAGATCCCGCTAGCGCCCTTGTTAAACTACGCACCCTTGCCGAACAGTTGACCAAAGCCATCTACTGGGAACTGAGACTCGAAAAGGCGCAAGGTGCAACTTTCGACGAACTCCTCCGCACCAAGCCTTTTGAAAGCGCAGTTCCCCCGGTCATCCGCAACAAACTCCATGCCGCCCGTAAAGAGGGCAACAAGGCCGCCCACGGTGGGACTGTTGAAACGCAAGCTGCCCTTTGGATTGTTCAGGAGCTGTTCGAGGCGTCAGCCTGGTTTGCTGTGCGGTGCCTAGGGCAACAACCGCGAGACATTGCAAAATTCCAGCAGCCGAAAGACCAGCAGGCCGAGGCGGTCACTGCCGTTGAAGAGCAAAAGGCAACCGAAGCTAGGTTAGAGGAAGCACTGGCTGCACTTGAAAAGGTCAAAGCAGATTATGAAGCCTTAGCTGTTGAAGCCGAAACCACCGCCAAAAGTCAGATGGTTGCTGATGCACTCCAGTATGATGAAGCCACAACCCGTAAGCGTTTGATTGACGTGGCGCTGGCAGAGGCTGGATGGGATATCAATAAGCCGGATCAAGTTACGCTGGAGCAAAAAGTCGAACACCAGCCCAATCCAACGGGCATTGGCTATATCGACTACGTGCTGTGGGATGATGATGGTTTGCCGCTGGCTGTGATCGAGGCCAAGAAAACATCCGTGTCCGAGGAGAAAGGCCGTAAACAAGCAGAGCTGTATGCCGAGGGATTAGAGAAAACCTACGGCTTTCGCCCAGTCATCTTTTACACCAACGGTTACAACACTTGGATCTGGGATGATGCGCAGGGCTATCCTCCGCGTCCTTTGTTCGGCTTCTATTCCAAGTCTAGCCTACACAATCTTGCCAAGTTTCAGCGCAGCAATAAGGCGCAGCTTGATACCTTCACGCCAAAAGCAGAAATCGCCGGGCGGATCTACCAAGTCGAAACCATCAAGCGCGTCTGTGAGAATTTCAGCAGCAAGCACAGAAAAGCTTTGATCGTTCAGGCCACAGGCACAGGGAAAACCCGCGTTGCCATTGCATTAACGGACTTGTTGGTGCGGGCAAACTGGGCAAAACGTATTCTGTTCCTCTGTGATCGTAAGGAATTGGTGAAGCAGGCCAAGAACGCTTTCAACGACAACATGAGCGAACCGCTGACTGTGGTCTCGCGCAGGTCTGTAAACGACAACACGAGCCGCATCTTTGTCGCCACATATCCGGCCATGCAGTCGATCTTTCAGGCGTTTGATGTGGGGTTCTTTGATCTGGTTATTGCCGATGAGAGCCACCGCAGCATCTACAATCGCTACCGTCAGATTTTCCAATATTTCGATGCGCTTCAGGTTGGCCTGACGGCAACCCCTGTCGAGTTCATCTCTCGCAATACATATGGTTTGTTTGGTTGTAGTAATCAGGACCCCACCGCCTTTTACGCATTGGAAGATGCGGTTAAGGACGAGTGGCTGGTGCCCTATGAGGTTTTCACCCACACCACCAAATTCCTGCGTGATGGCATCCACTACAAAGACCTGACCGATGAGCAAAAGGCACAGCTTGAGGAAGATGGCGAAGCCGATGAAGATTTGGACCATGAGGCCAATGAAGTTGACAACAAAGTATTCAATAAAGACACGGGTCGCCACATCATCCGTAACCTGATGGAAAATGGTATCCGCGACGCCAGCGGACAACTTCCTGGGAAAACCATCATTTTTGCCCGCAGGCATACCCATGCCAAGATACTGGAGAAGTTATTCAACGAACTCTACCCGCAGTATGGCGGTAAGTTCTGTCAGGTCATCGATAATCATGATCCTCGTGCAGAGCAGCTGATTGATGATTTCAAAGGTGATGGCAACAACAAGGATCTGACCATCGCGATCTCCGTGGACATGCTGGATACGGGCATTGATGTACCGGAAGTGGTCAACCTGGTCTTTGCCAAGCCTGTGAAGTCCAAGGTCAAGTTCTGGCAGATGATCGGACGTGGCACTCGCCTATGTGAAGATTTGTTTGGTCCGGGACTTGATAAGTCCGTATTCCGCATTTTTGACCATTGGGCAAATTTCGAGTACTTCGAGCAGAACAAGCCGGAAGCCGAACCATCAGCCCCAACGTCTTTGATGCAACGCCTGTTCAACGCACGGATTGATTTGGCTGAGGCCGCCCTGAACGCACCGGAACTGGACTCTTTCAACAACACGGTAAAGCTGCTGGAGCAGGACGTTAACAGTCTGCCTGCGGATAGTATTGCTGTGCGGGAAAAGTGGCAGGAAGTCCTAACCATCCAACAACAAGGCGTGATCGAGCGATTTGACCCCATGACTGTGCAGGCCCTACGGGCAGAGATCAGCCCCCTGACGCAGTGGATCAATATCCGTGGACAAAGCGACGCCTATGGTTTTGACCTTTTGATGACCCAGATGCAAACCGCCCTGATCCAGCAAACACAAGCCTTTGAGGGTCTTAAGGGCGATCTGCTGAACGCTGTCAACCGCTTGCGTATGAACCTCAATCAGGTCAAGGCCAAAGCGGAAACCATCAAGCAAGTGAAGTCTGGCCCGTTCTGGGCTGCGGTTTCGCTGGCACAGCTGGAAAACGTACGGACAGAGCTGCGATCCATTATGCAGTATCAGGACACATCTTCGGCAAAACCCATCACGCCAAAGGTTATCGATATTGAGGAAGACCCGGATGGCATCCGAACAGGACAGACGACAACAGGGCTCATCTCCATTGATCAGGCTGTTTACCGCAAACGGGTAGAAGAAGCCCTGAGCGCGCTGTTTGATAAAGATCCGACTTTGCAGAAGATCCGGGCAGGGCAACCCGTATCACAAACCGACCTTGATCGTTTGATCTCCATGGTTTTGACCGAACACCCGGATGTGGATTTGAATATTCTGCGGGAGTTCTACCCGGATCTAGCTGATCATCTGGACCTGATTATCCGTAACATCATTGGCATGGATGTGGACGCGGTGCGGGATCGGTTCCAGGAGTTTGTCCATCGCAACCCTTCGCTCAGCGCCAAGCAAACCCAGTTTTTACGCCTTCTGGAACGCTTGATTGCCCAGAACGGCAGTGTTGAGGTTGAGCAGCTGGTTGACTCTCCGTTCACTAAACTGGATCAACTGGGCGTATTTGGTCTATTCCCGAACGATGAACAACGTCAGGACTTGCTGAACGTTGTCAAAACGTTTAAGCCGCAAGGCAACCTCAACAGTAGTAGTGATGAAAGTACCCTCCAATGATTACAGGTGATTTGCGCAGTCGTATCGACAAACTGTGGACCGAATTTTGGACGGGCGGCATTGCCAATCCGTTGACGGTGATCGAGCAGATCACTTTCCTGATGTTTGCCCGCCACTTGGATATGACCGAAATCAAGAACGAGCAAAAGGCTCGCCTGTCCGGTAAGGACTTCCCGCGTCTATTCGGGCCAGAGGATCAAGACCTGCGGTGGTCCAATTTTCGTCACATGGGCGCAGAGCAACTGATGCCACTGGTCCGGGATCGGGTCTTCCCGCACTTCAGGACCACCATGGTCGACGGGGCGACCTTTGGCGAATACATGAAAGATGCCCAGTTGATGATCCAAAAGCCGAGCCTGTTGGTTTCGGCGGTGGAGATGATCGACGATCTGCCACTGGGCGATGAAGACACCAAAGGCAACCTGTACGAATACCTGTTGAGCAAACTGACCACTGCAGGCATCAACGGTCAGTTCCGCACACCGCGTCATATCATTGACCTGATGATCGACATCGTTGCGCCGCAACCCATGGAAACTGTTGGTGATCCGGCTTGTGGCACGGCTGGTTTCTTGGTGGAGGTTGCCAAGTACCTGGTGAGGAAGAACACCTCACCGGAGGGTGTTATCGTTGACGAAGTGACCGATGAAACCACCTACACCGGGGACTTGCTGAGTGACGAGGCGCGGGAGCATATGCGCCGGGGCATGTTTCATGGTTTTGACTTTGATGCCACCATGCTGCGCATTGCCGCCATGAATCTGTTACTGCATGGTGTGGATGCGCCGGATATTCACTATCAAGATACGCTGGCCAACAACTTCCCGGATCGTTTCCCGCAGTTTGCCAATGACAGTCTGGATGTGGTCCTTGCCAACCCACCGTTTAAGGGCAGCCTCGATTACGATGATGTCCACCCTAGCTTGCTGGCCAACGTCAAAACTAAAAAGACGGAACTGCTGTTTCTCGTTCTGATCCTGCGGATGCTGAAATTGGGCGGACGGTCAGCAACCATTGTGCCAGATGGTGTATTGTTTGGCTCTTCCAAGGCGCATCAGGCTTTGCGGCAAATGCTGATCGAGCAAAACCAGCTGGAGGCTGTGATCTCGCTGCCGTCTGGTGTGTTCAAGCCCTACGCAGGTGTTTCCACTGCTATCTTGGTTTTCACCAAAGGCGGTCAGACGGACAACGTGTTTTTCTATGATGTGCAGGCCGATGGTTTCAGTCTTGATGATAAGCGGGAGAAAGTGGCAGAGAACGATCTACCCGACTGCTTGAAACGCTGGCAAGAGCGCGATCCACAGAACGATACAGATAAAAGCAGCAAAGCGTTCTTTGTGTCAGCCGAGGAGATCAAGGCCAAAAAATACGACCTCTCCCTCAGCCGTTACAAAGAAGTGGTGTACGAGGAAGAAGAATACGATCCACCGCAGGAAATCCTTGCTCGTATGAAGGCCCTTCACGCCGATATCGCTCAAGACATGCAAGACCTTGAGGAGATGCTGGGGTGAGCACAAAAAAATATGGTTGGAAGGGGTGTCGTCTAGCTGACCTATGCGAAATAAACATAGGTAAAACACCATCAAGGAACGAAACAAGATATTGGGGTGGGGCTAACCCGTGGTTAGCTATTTCCGATATGAAAGGTGACGAGTGTGTTTCCCGTACGAAGGAGCGCATCTCTGACGCAGCAGTTGAGGAATGCAACTGTAAAATTGTTTCGGCTGGAACGGTGCTGTTAAGCTTTAAATTATCAATTGGAAAGGTAGCTATTTCTGGGGTGCCAATTTACACCAATGAGGCAATCGCGGCTCTTCCAATTAAGAACGGCACCTTACTTGATGCAAAATATCTTTATTGGTCATTGCAGGTCATTGACCTAATGCAAGGGACTGACCGGGCTGTTATGGGCAAAACGCTCAACAAAGCAAAGCTAGCAGATTTGCAGATTCCTTTGCCCCCTCTCGAAGAGCAAAAGCGGATTGCTGCGATTTTGGATAAGGCCGACGCCATCCGCCGCAAACGCCAGCAAGCCCTACAACTGGCCGACGATTTCCTTCGCGCAACCTTCCTCGACATGTTCGGCGATCCTGTGACGAACCCAAAAGGCTGGCCAATGGGCACGATTAGAGATCTTGTTTCTGAGGCAAAGTACGGGACCTCAGCAAAGGCCGATGTGCAAAACGGGCAATTCCCAATTCTAAGGATGGGAAACCTGACCTATGAAGGCAGGATTGATACATCTGATTTAAAGTACATTGATCTTCCTGAGCATGAACATAGTAAGTACCTCGTTAGTGCAGACGATATCCTGTTTAACAGAACGAATAGCAAGGAACTTGTAGGAAAAACGGCTGTATTTGATCGAGATGAGCAATACGCTTTTGCTGGTTATCTCGTTCGTATGAGAGCCAACGATCTGGCTGATCCGTACTACATATCAGGGTATTTAAATTCAAACCACGGCAAGGCGACTCTAAGAGGGATGTGCAAAAATATCGTGGGTATGGCGAATATCAACGCGCAAGAAGTTCAGGAAATTCGTATTACGATCCCGCCTATTGAGCTACAGCAAGAATATAGACGGATCGTTGATAAAGTTCGGCTTCTTGGGGTCAAACTTTCAACTGACCTTGAAGCATGTGATCAGTTGTTTTCGTCCCTCTCCCAACGCGCATTTCGTGGAGACTTGTGATGCCCGCTGGGTTTAAAGACGAAACCTTTAAAATGCACCGTGAAGCGTTATTGCAAGAATCAGAGGACACTCCTTTCATTGTGTTTCTTTGTGGGCCTGCAATAAAGGATGTCATTGAGGACCCAGAAAGGCCAGGACATGATGAGGCCGCAATCCTTAGAGCTAAGATCAAGCATGAACTGGAACAAAATGGCTTTGATGTTGTTCTTGGCGAAGATGACGGCCTTGAAAATCCACGCATTCATGTTGGTAAAGATGCACAAGACAATGAGCTTCAATACATTGCAAAATACTGTGATGCCGTAATTATTGTGACTGGAAAGACAGCAATTGGTGCGTTCTGTGAGCTAGGCTTGTTTAGTTGGCATTTTGCCCATCCAAAAGGAGCCATCAAACAAAACGGTCCTGAGAAGGACTTCATTCTACTCGTTGACGAAAAGTATAAGGACAGTAAGAGCTACTTTAATGAGGGACCTGCCAATATTGTGGCAGCCTTTGGGCAGACAGAATATGTCAACTACAATACGTATGATGTGAAGCCGCTAATCAACCGATTCAACCTTCGAAAAACGATGATCGATAAAGATGGCAGGGGAAGGCCAAGGAGAACCCTATGAAGTCAGTCTATAATCAGGAGCTGCTTCTTTGGGCTATTGGTATTCTGCAGCCAGTTGCAGCAGCCGAAGTGCAAAGATATTTCGAGCTTGTTTTTGACGAAGCAGGGAAGCTTCCAGATGTGAGCTTGTTTCAGCAGCTGTGTATGATCCAAGAAAAAGAGAAGCGGTTAGTGCGTGTTTCTCGCGACCCTGATCTCTTTACCCTTACAGATCATGGCAATAACTATCTGTCAAAACGTAAGAGGTTGTCTCGTGACAAGATTAGGCTCTACTTGCTGAAAAGGTCCCGTGAAGGTAGACTGATAAAGTCATGTGAGGATGTTGCATCTGAATTGGGCGGCGTTGCGCCGTCTGTGGATGATAGATTCTTTATAAAAGGACGCGAGGCCAATAAAGCCGGTCTTTCGCTTCCTCAAGGCCAACTTTATTGGCCTCGCTTCTCAATGCAGTTGATAGATGAAACTGGTCAATCGCAGCCCTCACATGGCCCCTCTTTTCTTCCGTTTCTGTCATTTAGTAATATAACCCAGTTAGCAGTTGCCTCCCTGAAGCCTGCTCCTGCACTAGAGCTGGACTATCAAACGATAGGATTGATGCTTGGTATTTCCCCGAGGCTAATCGCACAGATTGCTTTTGCCCCCACTCGTCACTATAGGCAGTTTGACCTCGTTAAACGTGGTGGTGGCAAGCGGAGCATTAACAGCCCTCGTACCTTCTTAAAGGTGATCCAGCAGTTCTTAGCTGACTATTATTACATTTGCTTGCCTGTGCATGAGAGTGTGCATTCCTATCGGCTTGGTGGTTCGATCAACTCCAATGCATCACTACATACGGGGAAGCAGTTCGTGGCCGGAGTTGATATTTCTGACTTCTTCGGCAGCGTGACATCTGTGAACATACACCGGATGTTAATGGATTATGGCTTGAGCAATCGCTCCGCTGAAATACTTGTTAAGCTGTCAACATTTCACGGTGTTTTGCCTCAGGGAGCGCCTACAAGTCCAGTTCTGTCAAATGCATACCTTTATGATTTTGATGTGATCATGGATTCTCATTGTTCTGGGGTCGGTTTGACATACTCGCGATATGCAGATGACCTGACTGTCAGCGGCGACAACAAAGCTGAGATTGTGCAGGCAATTGGTATCGCTCGTGATCTTTTACGTGAACGCTTTGCTCTAGAGATTAATGATCGGAAAACCAGGATAGTAAGTGCTCATGGCCAGCAAAGGGTCACTGGAATTGTGGTTAATGAACAAGCGCGGCCTCCACGAGATTTTAGGAGAGGGATACGCGCAGCGTTTAATAACGCGAGGAAAGAGGAAAAGCCGTCTCCAGATCTGATCCGGCGGTTGACAGGATATATGAGTTACCTATCAAGCTTTGAGGCCCTGAAAGAAGGGGCTGACATTACTCGTTATCGAGAAGTTCTACAGGAACTTAAGCGTCGTGCAGAAGCCATAAGTTGATTCTTAGTATCTGCTTTGTTTTTGTCGCAAAAATCTGAGCGGCTTATGGTTATAGACGGTTCGGGCGATCTCCCCCGTGTGGGGCGGTCGTCTTTTTTTTGCGCCTGCCTGCCGCAGAAAATAGTGTTCAGAAAACCCCATCGAAATCAGCCATCGGAATGCATGGACTCCTGATTCCTGCCACACGCTCAGCGGGAGAGTTCTAATTTTCGACAGCTCAAATTAGCTACAGATTACAGCTGCGCCCTGGCTGAAGTTTTCTCTGCGTGCGTAACAAGGGTTGAGGAGATCTCCCCCAGTTTTGCTGCTTGTGTGAATTCATAGAAGAAATCGTATGTTCTGTAGGTTAAATGCCGTATCCGCCGCAATCCACTCCATAAATCATTGCTTTGCTCCAAAATGAAAAAGAGTTGATCTGCGCTTAACCACCAGGTTGAAAACATGTAGCCATGCCAGAAGTCTTTTCCATAATCATGTGGGAGAGATTCCAAATTCCCCATGGTGTTTTGCAGTGAGGACAGAAGCTTATTCGTTACTTTTATAATCTTCTCAGCTTCTTTTCTTTCTGCTCCCATCTTTGCATTCATAAGGGAAAGGAAAATTTCTGAAACAAGCGTTCTGTCTTGTATTGAGCCATGATCCAACAGACTCAGTGCAATTTTTTCAATGCTTCTTCCTTTTAACTCTAGGACAGTTTTATCAGAGAAAATGATTTTTCCATTTTCCCGCAAATACAATTCATGCTTTGTTAACTGGTCCATCATTTTGAGATAACTTTTATTGAAGTCATCAAGCTGACTTAGATACTCACCTCTTTTTGATGCGGTTTTCAGTGGTTTCTTTTTGCATTCGATGATGAAAATTCGTTCATCCGTTTCAATCACGAAGTCGATCTCAGCATCAAACCCTTTGCTCGGAATGTATTTCGCGTTGGAAAAGGTCACATTTAGGTTGAAATGTTTGAGGATAGCCTCTGTTACAGTCTCGAATGCAAACCCTATTTTTTTGTCTGTTTCTTCGCCATTATGGGTGCGAATAAGATCAAATAGCCTTTCAATAAGAGCGCGTGAGGCAATCCCTTTTGGCTGAATTAAATATGTTGAGGCATCTTTCTCAATAATGGGAAAAAATGTGCTGGTTCTTTCAAAAGTATCTGTAGGGGTTAGGTATTTTTGATTCCGCTTTGATGGCTTCAGCAGTAGTGCAGCAAATATTTTATCAAGAGCCTCCTGTGAGGCATTGTTCATGGGTAGCTGGAAGGGATGCACAGCTTTGATGGATGCGCCATTGGATGCTTCAAGTACCCATTCAAAAACACTATTCCAGATTCCATCGTTAGCAATAGGCAGCTCTAGTTTGTGTTTTTGTAGCGCCGGAAGCAGATTTTTTAGGATAAAGGCAGCACTTCTAGGATGCATCTGCGGGAATGCGAATAACTCATCGTAAACAATCATTTCCCTGAGAATGCATAGAAAAGAATGAGGTGAAATCGACATGTATTCGTACGCACTATGCGTTTCGACATCATAAGTTGCTGCCAAGGCAACAGATAGATCTTCCATATGTTGCATTGTTTTCGCGGGATCGCGAGAAGAGTTCGGCTTATCAATGTGCTTCATGCAAAGGGAGTAGATATAATGCCATGGTGTGCCTGCTTTGGACTTTCCATATAGCTGCGATACGCTCCTCGCATGAATTAGCATTCCGTGTTGAATTCTATTGCTTCTACGCATTAGATCTAGGAGTGCGTTAGCTGCAGCTTCCCCACCAACCTTTATTATATCCTTTTCAATTCTTAGGCACAGTCTCCTGGTGTTTTTTTCAGATAGGAAGCGGTTGCCTTCACCTATCTCATAAGGAATTCCTACCCTTTTTAGCCTTACGAGTTCGCTAGCAATAATCGAGCCTCTCCATTGCATAGACATGGAGGTATCTGTTTGCGTGCTGTTTATTGCGGATACAGCGTGCTGCAAAGCAATACCCCAAGACTTTTTATCTTTTAATGAGGCGCATACTTTACAACTGTTAACGGCAGAATGGATTGTGTCAGCTAAGAGCCATATGTGTTTTGAAACATCACCCGTGTGAACTGCAATTTCTAGCGTTTTCATCAGTTGGAATATGGCAATTACAGGGTCACCTTCATCCTGTTGTAAAACTTCTTTTATCTGTGTCGTTGCATCTTCATAGGCCTCTTCATTGACATCCCTACAGTTCTCATCTGTTATTAGGTGCACGAAAGTAGATGCAAGTTTGATAAAATCTGAAATTGTCCCTCGTGGCAGAAAATAAAACATGTCCCTCCTGGTGCGCGAACTGGCGGTTATGTTAATTGCAATGTATGGTATCAAGCGCACCCTTATATGTCGCGCTACATTCTCCCTCAAGAGTAGCGTTCTTAAAGTTTATTGATGCTGAAGGTAGGACTAGCTGCCGTTCCTGCTGCCCATCAGTTCAGGTGGCAGTATGACAATGCATATAGTTAGGCACACTTGTAGCCATCAACATATGGCGACCTAGAACAATTCGTTGGGTAATAGATTATGTTAACAGCAATTGAGATTACAAACTTCAAAGGGATTGGCGATACAATCCGCATTCCAATCCGCCCGATCACATTGCTGTTTGGTGCAAATAGCACAGGCAAAAGCACAATCATCCATGCTCTGCATTTAGCCTATGAGATCTTGGTGAATGGCAACTTTGATCCGGATATTACCGAAAAAGGTGGTGACGGCATTAACCTCGGCGGCTTCCGCAACTTTGTCCATAACCGTGACCTTGATCGACAAGTCGTACTTGCCTTCGAATTGGACATGAGTGACGTGGATCTCCGTACCTATGGAGCCCCTGAGAACATTGATATTAGCGAGTATGTTGATACAGCTAAGGTGATTGTCACTATGGGCTGGAGTGACCTTGATAATTGCCCGATGCCAATTCGTTATCGTGTCGATATAAATGGTCAATTTGCGTCTGAGCTTAGCCAGCCCAATGGTCCCAAGCAGAACACTTTCTTTGATTATGATATTACGCACCCTGTTTTGAAGCGTGTTTTTGGTGATGATGTTGAGGAATCATTTTCTCCATGGATACCAATTCAAATCTCAAATTTGCGCACGGTCCTGCCCAAGTGGGGGCACAAGCTGGAATATGCCCAGGACACAGGGGATGAGTATCTAGAATATGGCGATCACGTTGCTTCTCAAGTTCTTGTAAGCGTAGGAGAAGTTTTCTGTGATTATCTAAAAAAATTCCGGCATATCGGGCCCATCCGAGAAATGATCCCTCGTAATTTTGAAGGGCTTTCCTCCATGCCTGAAAGCCGCTGGTATAATGGTTTAGGAGCATGGGATCGGCTATTACACTCTACGGAAAGTGACCTGGGGGGCTTAGTGTCAGGTTGGCTGTATCCGTCATATCGCCTAAATGCTGGATATGGATTGAACCTCTATGATACGCGTTCCAGCAATGTAAAAGGTATTCTGAATAGTGATCGGTCCTTGATGGCTCGCCAGCCTCGGGTGCGGCTCGTAAACCCTGGGACAGATCGAGAATTCACGTTGCAAGATGTCGGTGTCGGCTTGTCTCAGCTTATTCCTGTGGTTGCTTGTGCGTTATCACGATCCACCCGCATTATGGCAGTGGAGCAGCCTGAACTGCATGTCCACCCGCAGGTTCAAGTTGGATTGGGAGATCTCTTTGCATCACAAATCCAGCGTGATTGCTTGTTCCTCATTGAAACGCATAGTGAGCATTTAATCCTTCGACTTCTTCGCCGCATCAGAGAGGCTTATGAAGGTGAAGTTTCTGACCATGCCCCTGAACTCAATCACGGTGATGTATCCATCCTGTTCTTTGAAAGTCAGAATGATGAGATGAAAGTCACCAATATAGGCATTGATGAAACAGGTGAATTCACTAAACGTTGGCCAACGGGCTTCTTCGATGAACGTGCGGAGGAATTATTCTAATGTTATTAGAGTATGCCGTTGATCCTGAGTTTGCAGCCGACTTTAATAATCTTAAGTTAATCAGCGCATTATTCGATTTTGGCAATCCGCGTCGAATATCTGCTTTTCCTCAAAAATGGCAGCGTAAAGTCATAAAGGCTGCGGATAGTGCAAGCCAGATGAATAAGGCTCGTGTGGTAGAGAAGCTTAAGCAGATGGCTGAGCAGAAAGCCTGCTTGCAGGATTTTCATAGAAGTTATGACTACGATCATAACCAATCATGGCAGTTCAATGTAACTTTAGCACATGATGATCATAAGTTTCAGGCAATCCTATCGGATGCAGATGGGGATGGTTTTGTTAGCTCCGTAGAACTTGATGATGGGCATGAGCTAATCAAAGTCAGTATGCCGAACGTAATGATCAAAACATTGCCTAACTTGATGGCTGCCTTGCATCCTTTGCTCACCATGGCAAAACAAATTCATATCGTAGATCCTTACTTTGATCCGTATCAACAACAGTGCAGAGACTTGTTTGATGAGATCTTTAGGGTTCTATACCGCCGCTTAGATGCTGACCAGATTGAGCTGAGGATTTGTACATCTGCTGGACGCGGCCGTTCACCATACAGCATGGGGGATGAACAACGCTTTATGGGAAATATGAAGCAGATGTTTACATTAGGGCCATTGGCAGATCATCTCTCGGTACACTTGGTGCAGTACGATAATGATATGCACGCCCGTTATTTTCTAACCGATATAGCAGGTCTGATTTTGGATAACAGCCTCAGCATACATGATAATCAGCGCATAAATATCAGTATGATGGGTAAGGAAGCTACGGATCGCGCTCGTGCTGATTTCTTTGGAGATGAAGGGCTTGCTGAATGAATGTGATTAATGTGGAGTTGATACAGCATGCCGTTGGGCAGGGCGGTTTATTCAGTGGCACGATTAGTGCGGATGGGGTTGGCTTTCGGTGGGTCTATGACTGTGGTTCTAATCAAAGCGATGCCTTAACACGGGAAGTCAATTCTATCTCTAGGGGAGGTGATATAGATTATTTATTTATTTCTCACCTTGATAGCGATCATGTCTCTGGTCTTGATGAGCTACTGTCTCGAGTAAAAGTAAAAGAGGTCGTACTTCCATATTTTTCTGATGAGATGTTGATTGCTGCTGTTGCTAGAGATGACACAGAAGCTCAGTTAAAAGGCATATTTCTTGATGTTGCTACGGATCCAGTTGCTTGGTTTAAAGAGCGTGGGATTGAAACGGTGACTTTCAGAAAGGGTAATGATGATGATGGAGAGGGAGTGCCCACTCCATCGATACCTCCGGATGGAGGAGGTGATAAAATATTGAGAAGTGCCTGGCATTCTAGTGAGGGAAACGTAAATGCCGAAGACAAATCCAGGATTCAATCAAATGATTCTGTATTAGGTGTTACTGTTAGCAGGGGTGTCGACTGGTTATTGATCCCATATGTGCATCAACCTACCGTGAAGCGCATGGATGCTTTTAAGCGAGCTTTGGCTAAAGAGTTTGGGTCACCGCTCGATAAAAATGAAATAATTCAAAGTCTTCGCAGCGAAGATGGTCGAAAAAAACTGCGTAATTGTTATGATGCAATATGGAAAAATCATAATTTAGTTTCTATGACGCTTTATATCGGACCGCATCCATCTCATGTGGGTAGTTATTTAGATCAAATGGTACATTCGATGTGTTATTTGGGCTCCTCTTGCAGAAGAATATATGACAAATTTCCGTGGAGACGGAGATTCTTGTTTCATACCTATATGGATGAAATGACGGGTTGGATGCTTACTGGTGATGCGCATCTTGGCGCAAAGAGAAGGCGTAGTTGCTTTCTGAAATATTATGAACAATTCTTACCTGTGACGTCTGTCATTATGTTGCCTCATCACGGCGCAAAAGATAACTTTTCATCTCGTGTACTAGATAAAATGCACGCCTTGAATATTGCGTACGCAGCAAGTGGACCAAATACATACGGTCATCCAAACCCAGCCGTAATTAATATGGTTGAGAATGGATATGAAATAGAATTTCATCAAGTAGATGAGCACATGAAAAACCAGCTAGTCCTCAGGGTCGACTTTTGCGATGATCTGGCCGGTACGGATGGTTGTTTGTGTTTCTGTGAACGGTATTTTTAATCAAATGGCCGCGCAAAAGTTTGCCCAGGATTTCATCATATCGCGGCGTTTTTCCAGCATGGTTTTACGGCGGTAGGCCGCTTCGACCTTGTTGCCGATGGCGTGGCCTAGTGCCATTTCGCTGAGCTCGTTGGGGTAGTCGGTGCAGTCGGCAGCCCAGTCCTTGAATGTGGACCTAAAACCGTGAACGGTGATGTCGCCCCATAGTTCCTTAGCATCACCGCGCTTGAGGATGTTGAACATGGTCATGTTGGACATCCCTTTATCCAGTTTGCGACCAGGGAAAATGCAACTGTCAAACTGATGCTTTTGCATGGTTTCCAGTATTTCCAGCGCCCGTCCCGTGAGCGGCACAACGTGCTCGCGATTGGTTTTGGTGCGCAGCGGCGGGATTGTCCAAGTTTGCTCTTCAAAATTCACTTCATCCCAATGAGCACCAAGCACTTCCCCACTACGTGCAGCTGTCAAAATCGTGAACTCAAGCGCCCGTGCAGCAATGGTATCCTTACGCTGCAACCAGGCCATAAAATCCGCTAGCTGCTTGTACTCCAGAGCACTATGGTGTCCGCCTTTTTTAAGCTTTGTCGGGTCGCCCAGTAGTGTGTAGATAAAGCCCTTGCCGCGTGCCGGATTATCCCCTTCTCGTAGATCATGGGCGGTTGCCCAGTCGAGAATACGTTCCACACGGCTACGGACACGGGTCGCGGTTTCCGTTCGACTTTGCCAAATCGGCTTCAGGGCTTTGACGATGTCGTCTTTATTTACGTCTCCAACTGGCTTGTCGCCAAAATTTGGGAAGGCGTGTGCCTCCAGCGTACTGCGCCACTGTGCGGCATGTTTAGCGTTCTTCCAGGTTGGGCGGTGAGCCTCGATATATTGAATGGCGCATTCCTGAAATGTGGTGTGGCGCAGCTCCTCTTTTCTTTGCTGCTCTTTTTCCTCTTCCCGTAAGCGGATGGGATTGATGCCGTCGCGAATGAGCTTGCGTTGTTCCGCAGCTGCGCTACGCGCCTCCTGTAAGGTAACATCAGGAAAGCGCCCCAGCCCCATATCAAAGCGTTTACTGCCGAACGTATAACGGAGAATCCAGTATTTAGCGCCAGCATTTTTGACCTTGAGATAAAGGCCATTTCCGTCCGCATGCATGCCGGATGTTTTGAAGTTTTTGACTTCGGTGACGGTCAGCTGTTTGACACGTTTCGCCATGAGACACTCACTTTCGGGATTGATCTGTCCCCACAACTGTCCCATCATCAAAACAAGATTGCAAGCATCTTTCTACAAACACCTACAACCGCATACAAATACTAAAGCATTGTTTTATATTAGTTATTTTTAACGCCTTGCGCGCTGACGAACTCTCACAAACGTGAATTGGTCTGCCTCTCTCTCCGCCAATGCATTTCAAAGGTCAATAATTCCAATAACTTGATGTTTTAAAAAGCTTTCTTGTTCCTGTTGTTCCATTGGACTGTTACATTGGAGCCATGGAAAAGATGCTAGGACACACGACTCTATCGTCGTGGCGCTCGTTACTATCACCGCGCTGCGATCCCCGTGGATATCAAAGATACTTACCCAAAGGCTGAGGAAACCTTCTCTCTCGGCACGTCTGATCACGCAGAAGCGCTTAGGCTTGTGCGAATCAAGGCTGTGGAAGTGGATCGCAAGTTTGAGGCCCTCCGCCAGCAGCTTCTGTTACAGAGCAAACCTCCATTAAAAGAGCTATCTGACGCTCAGATCACTAAGATCAGTGATATTTACTACGCTCATCGCTTGGAAGAGGATGAAGAACTGCGACTGTCTGGCTTCTATGATGAAGATGAGCCTAGACCTGACCTCCCTACGCTCTCGTTTGAAGAATATGCAGAACTGATTGAGGACACAGGCAGTGTTGATAAGAATCACTATGCCCGTGGAAAGGTTGACGAGTTCTATCTAGGTGAGGTCGATGAGGTTCTGAGTTGGGAAAATATTAACCTCAGACTCTCACCATCATCCCCTAGCAGGAAGAAGCTTGCTCGAGCGCTACAGGCTGCCAGCATTAAGGCAAGGAAGGACATTGCCTTACGAAATGAAGGCGAGGTTGTGGAGACGCCTAAGACAGAGGTGACAGGTATCAGCCCTACCTTCCCTTTGCTGTCTGCTGCTGTTGAAGATTGGGCTTCCGAGAAAGCAAGAACTCGTTGGGTGGCTAAAACCGAGCGAGAACACAGGGTGTGGATGGGGCACTTTGTTTCTCTCGTTGGTTACAAGCCTATTAATAAGTACACCAAGGCAGATGGTCGTGTATTTAAGCTTCTATTGTTGAAGCTGCCTGCCAACTGGAACAAGTATGATGTCCTGAAAGAGCTGCCTATTGATAAAGCGGCTGATAAGGCTGCAGAAGACGGTTTGCCACCAATGTCGGACAGTAACGTCAACAAACTCATCGGCTTTGTTAGCTCCTTCTGGCACTGGGCCAAAGAGAACTTTGACGATGCCCTAGCGAATCCCTTTAAAGGCCTCAAGATCAAGACAACGAAGGATGTGCGAGATGAAAGGGACCCGTTCTCGACAGAGGAGCTGGGGACAATCTTTAAGGCACCAATCTTCACTGGCTGCAAATCTCGTCGTCAATGGCAGCAACAAGGGTCACTTATCCTGCGTGACACGGGCTTGTATTGGGTTCCGCTGATTAGTTTGTTTACAGGAATGCGCCTTGGGGAGATTATCCAGCTGTATACTGCTGATGTCCGTGAAGAGGATGGCATTCTCTATTTTAGTGTGAATAAGGATGGTGAGGACAAGCGCCTCAAGAATTCAAACTCACGTCGAGATATCCCCGTGCACCCTATGCTTATTGACTTGGGGCTTCTGGATTATGTGGAAAGGCAGCGTCAGAGCAATGAGCAACGTGTATTTCCAGACCTGCCTATGGGTGAGGATGGATATTACTCATCGCCGTTTTCAAAGCACTTCAGCCGTTTCCTGAAGTCTGTCGGTGTCAAACGGAGTAAGAACGCCTTCCACAGCTTCCGGCACTCCTTTGAGGATGCCTGCCGTGACAGTGATGTTCCTAAGGAAACTATGGATGCCATTCAGGGGCATGGTGAGGATGGTCAATCTCGTCGCTATGGTCGCGGATACATGCTTCAGAAAAGATCAGAGGCAATGAACCGCATCCGTTACCGTGATCTGGATTTGTCGCATCTGCTCCCGAAGTAGCGGGACGGTTGTAGAAGTCCTTTCATAGTGCTTGGCATTGGTGTTAATCTACTACTCGTTTTTTTGAGTTCACATAAAATTTTCTTGCCTGGCTGAGTGGCTTGTAAATTTATTGGAGGAGGTAATGGATTTTGAGGATGCTGGAGATGACTTGGCGATGATGGTTAATGCCATCACGGTTAACGAACACATCCAAAGAGCAGCTGGAATCTTAGAATACCCATTGCCAAAATTCCTCGGCAGAAAGAAAGAAGTTATTAGGCTCCGATCGGAGTTTGTTTGTGTATACGCAGTTCTTGTGATTCATGAGGTAAATAAACGGTCAGATTATGACGCATCTAAAAAAATAATTGATAGTTTTCTTGCTAAGTCTAGGCAATATTATTTCAATGATATTGAAGAAAGTATCAGTGATTTTTCAGGATTGTACTCAGAAAATGTTTCGTCTTATTTTGGAATAATGGAGCAGGATAATTCTATGCTTGGATTATCGTTCCATTTGTATAAAGCGATTGGTTTTAAAGATTTTGGCGATGTTAATAAGCAACTGTTCCTGTCCGAGCTTATGTCTTACTGCATTAAGCGCACCAATGAAATTTTAGATGAGTTGTTTGGCAGTGACGTTGGTGCGATTACATCTGTATTTGATGCCTTTGAAGATGAGATCAGTAGCTGGAAAGTTGATGCGGCGACTGCAGCACTTGAAATGGTTGTTGCGTATTCAGAAGCGGACCATAGCAAAATTGATGAACTGAAATCAAAGCTTACGTTCTCTCAGTTTCAGACGGTTATTAGATATTTAGATCGAGTAGCCGTTGAAGAAGAAGCTGATATTGATGTTAGTCCCGGATGCTATCATTATAGTTTTCATGAAGTTCTTGACTGCATTGTAGAGTGCCTGGAGAAGCCAATTAAGTCTGCTTTGAAAGAAGGTAGAAATAATGATGGCAATATACTGCTTACTTGTGAAATGATCTCATATGCACTTGCTTTTTTTACCATTAAAGACATTAAGGTTGAAGAAATAGTATGGAATACCTTTAGGGCAGGTGTTGAGAATAGGATGATGCTTTATGTAAGTGAGGATGTGATACATCAAGCCCAAGCATCGAAGCCTCCAGCACGTAAAAATGTCTTTATTTCATACGCGCCCCCTTCAGTTCGATACCTGGATGAAATGGAGCGCTTAATAGGCCCTGTTAAGCAAAGTGAAGAACTGTCGGCAAAATTTTTCCTTGATCACTTTGGCGTTAATGAAAACGATCTCAATTGTGATGTTCTGAAGGATTTGGACGAAGTGATCTTTGATGCACTTGCAGTATGCAGGAAGCATGTAGTAGCTGATGTTCAGGGGATGGTTTAATAACCGATTGGCTTTGTGTAACTGAATCAGAGCAACCCACTTCATGTGCTCTCTTGAGCAACACCAGCGCTAAATTTTTTAAGCTGAATAAATCTGAGCAGCTTATCGTTATAGACGGTCGGGCGATCTCCCCCGTGTGGGATGGTCGTCTTTTTTTGTGCCTGCCTGCTGCAGAAAACAGCGTTCATAAAACCTCATCGAAATTGGCCATCAAAACACAACGATTTCTGCGGTCTTTGGTGCGTGGTTTTGCGTGTTCAAAAACCAATGGGTTTTGATCCTACAGGGGTGCTGCGAAAAGATGGCCCTGAGCTGATGGAGATGTCTAAACAGCTTGCCGCTAAGGATCAAAGTTCTCAGGACGGTAAAGTAAATGGTGCAGGCAAGGAAGGCTTTATTGATAAGGCTGGTGGTGCAGCTTTTGCTTTTGGTTTCTGGTTGGCTGGTTATCTATATCAAGATTCCTGTCTTGATGCCGGAGGTGCGTGGAGCAATAAGCGAAATATTTGTGTCGGCTTAGAGCCCGCTTCACAAGATTAGACTGGTGCTTAGGAGGGGGGCTGTTGAACTCCCTCCTTTGTTTTGCTGTTATGTAATATGTTTATTTAGCCATAGTAATTTGATGCTTTTTTTCTTTTCAGGTGGTCGTTCATAGCTAACGTCCGGGTAGAGAGTGTAGAGCCTTTGGAAGAGGCCAACGCAGATAATACACGTTGTGCCGAGATAGCTCTAGATATGATGGCACAAACAAAATGTCCCCCTTGGATGTCTCACTGGGAGAATTCAAGGGGGGGGGGAACACATTGCTTCTAAAAAGAATGGTGGGCCCGGCAGGACTCGAACCTGCAACCAGACCGTTATGAGCGGCCGGCTCTAACCAATTGAGCTACAGGCCCACAAAAGTGGGAGACGGGGACAGGAACTATCCCCGTACAGATCAGGTGTCAAGGAAGCTGCGCAACTTGCGTGAGCGGCTCGGATGCTTCAGCTTACGAAGCGCCTTGGCTTCGATCTGACGAATCCGTTCACGCGTCACAGAGAACTGCTGCCCGACTTCCTCAAGCGTATGGTCAGTGTTCATACCGATACCAAAGCGCATGCGCAAGACCCGTTCTTCACGAGCGGTCAAACTGGACAGCACCCGGGTACAGGTTTCACGCAGGTTGGAGTGAATTGCAGCATCCAGCGGCTGAACCGCGTTTTTATCCTCGATGAAGTCACCAAGGTGGCTATCTTCCTCATCACCAATCGGAGTTTCAAGGCTGATCGGCTCTTTGGCGATTTTCATCACCTTGCGCACTTTTTCAAGCGGCATGTTGAGCTTTTCTGCCAATTCTTCCGGTGTGGCTTCACGACCGATTTCGTGCAGCATTTGCCGCCCGGTCCGCACCAACTTATTGATGGTTTCGATCATATGCACCGGAATACGAATGGTACGGGCCTGATCCGCAATAGAACGGGTAATGGCCTGACGAATCCACCATGTGGCATAGGTCGAGAATTTATAACCACGACGATATTCGAATTTATCCACCGCCTTCATCAGGCCGATGTTGCCTTCCTGAATCAGGTCAAGGAATTGCAAACCACGGTTGGTGTATTTCTTCGCAATGGAAATCACGAGGCGCAAGTTGGCTTCGATCATTTCCTTTTTCGCACGTGTGGCTTCGCGTTCACCTTTTTGCACGGTCGCAGTTACGCGGCGGAATTCCATAATCGGCATACCGGACAGGGATGCGACTTCGGAAATGCCGTCACGGTGTTTTTGAGCCTCGTCCGAGAACTCTTCAACCAGACGCTTCCAACCTTTTCCTGAACGTTGACCGACCTGTTCCAGCCAATTGGGATCCAGTTCGCTGCCACGGTAAGCCTCGATGAAATCCTCACGCTTGATTTTGCATTTCTCTGCCAAGCGCAACAAACGGCCTTCATGGGCCATCAAGCGACGGCTGTAACCATGCAATTGGTCGACCAGTTCTTCGATCCGGCCTGAATTCAGATGGACTGTCCCCATCAGAGTGACCAATTCGGATTTCAATTTCTGGTAACGTTTTTCCGTTGCTGCCGTTACATCTTTACCGGCCTGCAATGCGGTCAGACGTTGTTCCTGAACTTTGCGCAGTTTGCTGTAGGTTGCCGAAATGCTTTCGATGGTTTCCAAAACCGTCGGCATCAGGCTTTCTTCCATTACGGACAACGATACGGTGACTTCATCGTCCGTCGAACCCGAAGCCTCATCGTCGTCGTCCTCGCCGCTATTTTCGTCGTCATCGTCATCATTTTCGTCGTCGCCACCAGAGGGACCATCCGGCATCGGGGCCTCTTCATCATCAGCATCGGTGGCGTCATCATCGTCATCATGAACAACAACAGCGGAACTGTCAGCGACATCATCATCATCGGCAATATCGTCACCGTTGGGACCATTGCCGTACATGGAGTCCAAGTCGATGATGTCACGGAGCAACATTTGCCCGTCACGCAGTTGCCCATGCCATTCCAGCAAATATTTGATTGTCAGAGGACTTTCGCACAGCCCGCCGATCATCATTTCCAGACCGGCTTCGATGCGTTTGGCAATGGCGATTTCGCCTTCACGGGACAAAAGCTCTACGGAGCCCATTTCCCGCAGGTACATACGCACAGGATCATCCGTGCGACCGATGTCGTCCTCATCCACGTTGCCGGAAACAGCTTCGTCTTCTTCTGATTCTGCTTCGTTTTCGTCCGTGGATTTTTCTGGTGCGTCTTCGGATTCTTCTGGATCGACCACATTGATGCCCAAATCACTGAGCATGGCCATGGTATCTTCAATCTGTTCGGAGGACACCTGATCCTGAGGTAAGGCCGTGTTCAGCTCGTCATATGTGATATAGCCGCGCTCTTTACCTTTGGCGATGAGCCGTTTGGCCGCCACGACCAGCTTGTCTACCAATGCGGCATCCGCTGCGTCATTTTGGTTGTCCGCCCCATCTGTGGAAGCAGCCGCTTTTGACACCATGAAAATTTCGCTCCCTCAACCCTGCGGTTTACCACCGCCGGAATACACTGCCACTGACCTCGACTATTGCCCCTGCCCCGGAGCTGCCACTGTGTGTCAGACGTTCATGTCCCCGTATACGAGCCGCGCATACGACCAAGACTTAAAATCACGGCTTTGACTTGGTCCTGACAAAACCAAAAGTCAAGCCACGCCAACGCGCGTTGCCTTTGCGTGTTCACGGGACTCGTAGTGATGAAACGGTGGATTTACGGAGACAATCAAGAAATGTCAACTGCTTTCACCGTTTTTCCCGTGATTTAAGCTTCCCCATCCAGTTGGCGCAACTTCTCCCGTTCGTGTCGCAGCGCCCGCAATCTTTGCCAAAGATTTTCTGAAAAATCCTGCGCCATTAGAGACTGAATAACTTGAATTTCTTCTGCGAGGGCTTGATCTCGCATGGTTAAAGCCAACTGCCCGACCCGACATTCCCGTTCATATGGGTCCATTTGGGTCCACCGGGTTCGGTCTGCCCACGCCTCCACCGGGGCACGTACCCCGGCAGGAATGCGCTCCCGAAGCGCAACACACATGGCAGCGTCATCTTGTTCCACCGGATCCAAATCCGCGACAGCACCCAGCAATGCACTCAAATACGCCTGCGCTTGCGAATCGCGCAAATCCATACGGCTTAACCCGTCCAAATGCTTGATGGCATAACCGGGGCACAAGGACAATCCGGCAACCAGTTCCCGCGCATTCGGGTTCGAGTCGATAGGACTTGCCGGAGGTGGCGTTGACGGTTCAGGCGGTTGCCATTTTCCCTGCCAATTGCCTTTGCCCCGACGAAAACGCGGGCGAGAGAAACCGTTTTCAGGCCCACCGCGCGCGCCGCTCTCCGGGCCAGCCCCACTGCCCCGCGCCTGCCGAAACAAGGCAAACATCCGGTCACGCAGATCACGCTGGTAATACCCCTTTACCGTTTCGTCCGCGATGCGGGCACAGGTCGCATATATATCCTTTTCCAGTGCCGCCCGCCGTTCAGGGGTGGAGACATCTCTCCCCTCCAGCACCATGTCCCACAGGACATTCGATAGCGGACGGGCCGCGGACAGCAACGCTTCCATAGCCGCAACGCCACCGGATTTGACCAAATCGTCTGGGTCCTGACCACCGGGCAATACACAGAATTGCAGGGAATACCCCGGCTTTAGCTCCGGCAACGCCCGATCCGCAGCACGACGAGCCGCCCTTTGTCCGGCGGCATCGCCGTCAAAACACAGATACGGCTCATTGGATAACTTCCACAGCTCGTGCATGTGTCCTTCGGTCAGTGCGGTCCCCAGTGGGGCAACGGCCTCTGCAATTCCGGCCTGACTGAGGCCGATCACATCCATGTAGCCCTCAGCCACCAGCACACGCCCCTTTTCAAAGGCTGCGGCCCGTGCTTGTGCCAATCCATACAGGACTCGCCCCTTATGAAATACCGGAGTTTCCGGAGAGTTCAGATACTTGGGCTGACCATCCCCAAGAATGCGACCACCAAACGCGATGACCCGCCCGCGCCGATCCGTAATCGGGAACGTCAAGCGATTGCGCAAAATATCGTACGGCGCACGCCCATCATCCGGGCGGCCAATCAAACCGGCCTCGACCAGCGTACTTTCTTCCCAACCGTCCCGCGTCAACGCGGCACGCAAGGCATTGCCGGATGGGGCATAGCCCAAACGAAACCGCCGCATGGTTTCCGCTGTCAGGCCTCGACCTCTGGCATACTCAAGGGCCGCACGGCCTTCCGGCATGTGCAGTTTTTGCTCATAGAACTGGCAGGCGGCTTCGATGACTTCGTGCAAAGAGTTTGCCCGTCGTGACCGCGCTGCCTCCTCAGGCGTGGCCTGAGGCACCTCTAGACCGGCTTCAGTTGCGAGTCGCTCCACCGCTTCCATGAACGGCAAACCGTTGGCATTCATTTCGAATGAAATGGCATCACCATGGGCACCGCACCCAAAGCAGTGGTAAAAGCCTTTTTCGGCACTGACAGTAAAGGACGGAGTCTTTTCATTGTGAAAAGGACACAAGCCCGTGTGCTCGTGCCCTTTACGGGTCAATCTGACCTTGCGTCCGACCACATCAACAATATTGATGCGGGCACGCAACTCATCCAAAAAGCCATGAGGCAACGACATGGGACTTATGCTCCATGACGCGGGCGGAACCGGGGTTCACTCATTGGGCGGACAAAATTGCCTTGGTCATAGCCGAAGCCTTGGCAAAGTCCATTTCCCCCGGATATTTTTCCCGCAGCGCGGTCATCACTTTACCAATATCCTTCAGCGCGGAAGCTTCGACTTCTGCAATGGCGGCAGTCACAGCGTCACGAGTCTCATCATCATCCATTTGACGCGGCAGAAAGCTTTCGATGACTTCCACTTCTCCGGCTTCGCGGGCGGCCAGTTCATCACGGCCACCTTGTTCGTACATCTTGATGCTTTCTTTACGTTGCTTGACCATGGATTTCAGCAGGCCAATTACCTCTTCCTCGCCCAAGCCGTCTTCGTTGCCTTTGCCGCGCTCTGCAATATCCCGATCTTTCAGGGCCGCCAGAATCAAACGCAAAACCGACGTTTTCAATTCGTCGCGTTCACGCATGGATGCTTTCAGGGAATCATTCAATGCAGTTCGTAAGGACACGATCTTGCCTCGCCGTTAATTGGAACTAAATACAAAAAAGGAAAGAACGAACCCTACCCCATTACGTCGATCCGTTCAATTTGTTTCACGTTTTGTAACCCATTGTTACAAAACAACTTTTATATTTTGAACGATTAACTTGACGCGGCGGCCATGTTGGCTTAGTTAACGCCAGTTTGACAAAACACCAACCATAGACGGAAGGAAAGTGAACTCGATGAGCACGACAGAGCCCACCGAAGCGGTTTCGTACGACCCGGATTTCAACGCGTTTCCGCGCCCGGAAGGCGCGACCGGCGTTGTTGTCCTCTGTGATGGAACCTTGATCTGGGGGCGAGGACTCGGAGCCGAAACCTCTGCCGTTGGCGAGGTCGTGTTCAATACTGGCATGACCGGATATCAGGAAGTCCTGACCGATCTGTCCTATGCCGGACAAATCATCACCTTCACCTTCCCACACATCGGCAATGTCGGCACCAACCCGGAAGACATCGAGTCCATTACGCCTGCGGCCCGTGGCCTGATCCTGCGTACCGACATCACCACGCCATCCAACTGGCGCAATACCAAGCCGCTGAATGACTGGCTGGTGTCCCATAATCTGGTTGGTGTTACCGGCATCGACACCCGGCAACTCACCCGCCGCATTCGTGAAAGCGGCGCGCCGGTCGGTGTCGTCGCCCACGCCAAGGATGGGAATTTCGACCTGCCTGCCCTGCTGGAACAAGCCCGCGCATGGCCCGGCCTTGCTGGCATGGATTTGGCGAAAGAGGTTTCCTGCACCCAAACCTACCGCTGGAACGAAACCCAGTGGCAACTGGGTGAAGGTTTTGGCAAACAGACCCAACCGAAATTCCATGTGGTTGCTGTCGATTACGGTGCAAAGCGCAACATCCTGCGCTGTCTTGCCAATGTGGGCTGTAAAGTCACGGTGGTTCCGGCAACCGCCACAGCAGAAGACATTCTGGCCCACAAACCCGACGGTGTTTTCTTGTCCAACGGACCGGGTGACCCGGCTGCAACGGCGGAATATGCCGTACCGACCATTCGTAAAATCATTGATGCGGGCTTGCCCCTGTTCGGGATTTGCCTTGGTCACCAGCTCACCGCACGCGCCCTTGGCATGACCACATATAAAATGGACACCGGGCATCGTGGTGCCAACCATCCGGTTAAAGACCTGCAAACCGGGAAAGTGGAAATCACCAGCCAGAACCATGGGTTTGTGGTCGATGAAGACTCGGCCCCGGTCAATGTGGAAATCACTCACCGATCCCTGTTTGACGGTTCGGTGGAAGGGGTACGTGCTACCGACAAACCGGTATTTACCGTGCAATACCACCCGGAAGCATCCCCCGGCCCGAACGATAGCCATTATTTGTTCGAACGTTTCATGGACCTGATCGCGGACAGCAAGGCCGAGGCATAAGCCCGGCCTGCCGCCTTCTTCCATTCGTTCCCGTTAAGATACAAACCCGGCTAAGGCCGGGTAAGCCCGACACGAAGAGACACACATACCATGCCAAAACGTACGGACATCAAAAGCATTCTCGTCATCGGCGCCGGCCCGATTGTCATCGGACAAGCCTGCGAATTCGACTACTCCGGGGCACAAGCCTGTAAAGCCCTCCGCGACGAAGGCTACCGCGTGATTTTGGTCAACTCCAATCCGGCGACGATCATGACCGACCCGGAAACTGCCGACGTCACCTATGTGGAACCGATCACGCCTGAAATCGTTACAAAAATTCTGGAACGGGAACGCCCGGACGCCTTGCTGCCTACCATGGGCGGTCAAACCGCACTGAACACGGCACTGACACTGGCAGACAACGGTACGCTGGATCGCCTTGGCATTGAAATGATCGCAGCGAAAAGCGAAGTCATCGCCAAAGCCGAAGACCGTCTGCTGTTCCGCGAAGCCATGGACAAAATCGGTCTGGAATCCCCGAAAAGCCGTATCTGCCGCAGCATGGACGATGCCAAAGCAGCCCAAGCAGAAATCGGCCTGCCGTTGATTATCCGTCCGTCCTTTACCCTTGGCGGACAAGGTGGCGGTATTGCCTACAACCTGACCGAATTCGAAGACATCATTCGCTCTGGCTTGGCGGCGTCCCCGGTCCATGAAGTTCTGGTCGAAGAATCAGTTCTGGGCTGGAAAGAATATGAGATGGAAGTCGTCCGCGACAAAAACGACAACTGTATTATCGTTTGCTCCATCGAAAATATCGACCCCATGGGTATCCACACAGGTGACTCGATTACCGTTGCCCCGGCACTGACCCTGACCGACAAAGAATATCAAATCATGCGGAATGCCTCTATTGCATGCCTGCGTGAAATCGGCGTCGAAACCGGTGGTTCCAACGTGCAATTTGCCGTCAATCCGCAGGACGGTCGCCTCGTTGTTATTGAAATGAACCCGCGTGTGTCCCGGTCATCGGCATTGGCATCCAAGGCCACAGGCTTCCCGATTGCCAAGGTCGCGGCGAAACTTGCCGTTGGTTACACCCTTGATGAACTGATGAACGACATCACCGGGGTGACCCCGGCATCGTTCGAACCGACCATCGACTATGTGGTCACCAAGATCCCGCGCTTTACCTTTGAAAAGTTCCCGGATACCGACCCGCTGTTAACCACATCGATGAAATCCGTCGGTGAAGCCATGTCCATCGGTCGGACCTTTGCCGAAAGCCTGCAAAAAGGTTTGCGGTCCATGGAAACCGGGCTGGACGGCCTGAACGAGGTGGAAATTCCGGGCACAAACAGCGACAACCCTGCCGCTGTTCGCGATGCTGTGCGTAAGGTCCTGACCGAACCGCGCCCGAACCGCATTCTGACCATTGCCCAAGCCTTCCGCCATGGCCTGTCATTGGAAGAAATTCAGATGGCCTGCGCCTATGACCCATGGTTCCTTGAACAAATCAAGGCCATCGTCGACATGGAAGCGGACCTGATTGCCAACGGCCTGCCGCAAAATGCGCAAAAAATGCAACAGGTCAAAGCCATGGGCTTCTCGGACACCCGCATTGCCCAATTGACCAAACGCACCATGAAGGACACCCGTTTCCGTCGGGATGTGCTGAACGTATCGCCGGTATTCAAACGCATTGATACCTGTGCCGCAGAATTCCCGTCAAAAACCCCGTACATGTATTCCTGTTACGAGGGCAATGGCCTGATGCCTGCAGAATGTGAAGCCGAGGTTTCGGAAAAATCCAAAATCATGATTTTGGGTGGCGGCCCGAACCGTATCGGTCAAGGCATTGAGTTCGACTATTGCTGTGTCCATGCTGCATTTGCCCTGTCCGCTGTCGGCTATGAAACCATTATGGTCAACTGTAACCCGGAAACCGTTTCCACGGACTTCGATACATCTGATCGTTTGTATTTCGAACCGCTGACCGAAGAAGATGTCATCAGCATCGCAAAGAAAGAGCAAAGCAAGGGCTACCTGAAAGGGGTGATCGTTCAGCTGGGCGGTCAAACTCCCTTGAAATTGTCCAAAGCATTGGAAGCCGCCAACATCCCGATCCTCGGCACGTCCCCGGACGCGATTGATGTGGCTGAAGACCGCGAACGGTTCCAAGAATTGTTGCAACGCACGAACCTGAGGCAGCCGCGCAACGGCACCGCTCGCACGGCAGAAGAAGCCCGTAAAGTGGCGACGGAAATCGGCTATCCGGTCGTGATCCGCCCGTCCTATGTGCTTGGTGGACGCGCCATGCGGATTGTTCACGATGAAAACGGCCTGAACGAATACATTGCCACCGCCGTCCACGTGACTGGGGACAACCCGGTTCTGATCGACAGCTACCTGCAAGACGCCATTGAAGTCGATGTGGATGCGATCTCTGACGGTACCGATGTGTTTGTCGCCGGGATCATGCAACACATTGAGGAAGCCGGCATTCACTCCGGTGACTCGGCCTGTTCTTTGCCGCCGTACTCCCTGTCCCCGACATTGATCGAAGAAATGAAACGTCAAACCCGCCTGCTGGCAAGGGAACTGCAAGTCATCGGCCTGATGAATATCCAGTTCGCCATCAAGGATGAAGACGTATACCTGCTGGAAGTCAATCCGCGGGCTTCCCGGACGGTGCCGTTTGTTGCCAAAGCCACCGGCCTGCCTGTTGCCAAAATCGCATCCCGCGTTATGGCTGGTGAAAAACTGGCAGACTTTAACCTGACCGAAGGCATGCCGAACTATGTGGCGGTTAAGGAAGCTGTCTTCCCGTTCAACCGCTTCCCCGGCGTTGACATTCTGCTTGGCCCGGAAATGAAATCCACTGGCGAGGTCATGGGCATTGACCGTGACTTTGGTCGCGCCTATGCCAAGGCACAATTGGGTGCTGGGTCCAAATTGCCGTTGCAGGGTCAGGTCTTCATCTCGGTCAAGGATCACGACAAACCGCGTGCCATTGAACTTGCACAAGACCTTATTGCCCTTGGCTTTAAGGTTTGCGCAACCCGTGGCACCGCCAAAGCCATGCAGGATGCCGGACTTGAGATTGCCGTCGTCAACAAAGTGATGGAAGGTCGACCCAACATTGTCGACCAAATCCTGTCTGACGAAGTGCAGCTGATCATCAACACGACAGACAGCGCAATTTCAGTTGCGGATAGCTTCTCAATCCGCCGCACGGCCCTGACACAGGGCATTGCCTACACCACGACCATCACCGGGGCACAGGCTGTTATTGCCAGTATCCGCGCCCTAAAGACAGAAGGTCTTGAAGTTCAATCGCTGCAGGAGTATTTTGATCCTTCGTTGCCGACGATCTAATGCGCGGCGTACAGCGTCGCATGATCGATTAATGAAGGCATATACTCCTCCTGACACGTTTGAGGGTTCCCAGCATGGAGAAGTTCCCCATGACTCCAGACGGTTTTATCCGTCTGGAAGAAGAGTTGAAGTATCTGAAAGGTACAGCGCGCCCGGAGGTAATCTCCGCAATTGCCGAAGCTCGCGAGCACGGTGATCTGTCGGAAAACGCCGAATATCACGCTGCGCGCGAACGCCAGAGCTTCATTGAAGGTCGAATCAAGGAATTGGAAGACCTGACCAGCCGTGCACAGATCATCGATATTTCGAAGATGACTGGGGATGAAGTCCGCTTTGGTGCGACCGTTTTGGTGGCAGACGAAGATACGGATGAAGAAAAGCAATACCAAATTGTCGGCGCACATGAAGCCGACATTAAAGCTGGTCGGATTTCCATTGAATCACCGCTGGCAAAAGCCCTGATCGGCAAAACCGAAGGTGATTCCGTTGATGTTGCCGCCCCCGGAGGCCGCAAGTCCTATGAAATCATTTCTGTGAAGTTCGTCTAACGCGTTAGAAGAACGACAGAACCACACCGATGCGACGTTGGAAATTACTCCAGCGTCGCTTTTTTTATGTAAACATTCTTGCGAATGACTTTCATTGTTAAACAAAGTCACCATTTAATGATGTAACCATAGAGCCAAAAAGAAGCTCTCTCATTCATGTGCTCTTCAGGAGACGCAATATGAGTATAAAAACAAAGTCACCCCTGACCGGTATCGCGCGTACATTTCAGGACGACCAGTTAATCGTCACCAAAACCGACCCCAAAGGTATCATCACCTACGCTAACCGGACCTTCGTCGATATCAGTGGATATACGGAAGGAGAACTGCTTGGTAAGCCACACAATATGATCCGGCATCCAAAGATGCCAAGGGCGGTATTTAAACTGCTGTGGGATCGCCTGAAGGCCAATGAAGAAATATTTGCCTTCGTCTGCAATCGCTGCAAGAACGGCGACCATTATTGGGTTCTGGCGTATGTCACACCCAATTTCGATGCACACGGAACCGTTCTGGGCTTCCATTCCAGTCGTCGAAATGTCTCAGATAAAACTCTTGAAGTCATAGAGCCGCTTTATCAACGGCTGCACGACATTGAAACTCAAGAAGCAGATCGCAAGGTCGCACTTGAGAATTCGGTGAATGCTCTCCACGACGAAATCCAACGTCTTGGCTACGCATCCTATGACCGTTTTGTTCTGGCACATGGACGCTGATATGGAGGCCATCATGACAAAGACAATCAAACATCAGGCCCGAAAGGGCAGCCGGTTGCTGACTGTTGCCGTTGCAATCCTTGTTGCGTGCGGTTTGATCACGACCTTCACCAGCATTCGATCAGCTCAGGATCAAAAAGCCAGCCTTGACTATCGGCATCAGGTCATCGCCCCACTGGAAACGTCGGCCCAAACCACAAGAATTCACATTCTACAAATTCATCAGAACTTGGTGACGGTATCCGCATCCCGCGCACAAGACGGCATTGACCAAGGTTTCGCCAACGCAAAGGCTCTCACGGCGCAAGTTGCAACGGAAATGGCAAATATCAAAAAGATCAGTGAAAGGTTGCACCCAACCGATGCTGCCGTTATTGACGAGCACCTTGCCAAATTCAATGCGGCACTGCCCGGTTTCCTGACCATCGGCGATACAATGGCAAATGCCTATGTCCAGCTTGGCCCCACCGGGGGCAATGCTGAGATGAAGCAGTTCAGTGACACGTCTGATGCTCTCATCGCTCATATTGATGAGATATTGAAGCATGTTGACCTTATCAGCGAACATGAATTTGACGATGACATTGCTGCTGCGTTTCAATCTGCCCTGTATGCAGAAATCAGCATCGGGGCCATCGTTGTCGCCGCCCTATTGTCATTTGCCATGCTGCTTATCATCAGTCGCCGCGTAAATACGGTTGCCGAACAAATCAGCGTCAGCAACACAGTTATTTCAAAAGCAGCCAGCGGGGACTTAAATCGACGCGTCCTATGCATCAATAGAAATGATGACTTTGGTGAGCTTTTACACAACATCAATAACCTTCTGGACGCAGCCGAAGCATTCGCAAAAGAAGCCGGTGCCGTCATGTATGCCGCCCAGAAAAAGAACTTTTATCGGATTATCCCGGAACGGGGTCTACAGGGTGAATACGCTGGCTATGTCAGTACATTCAACACCGTCATGAAGGAAATGGAAGACCGTCACGAAGAGACCCTTGGTTTCGCCCAATCCAATGTTCTGCCTGCGGTGGATGTGGTGTCCATTAAAGGAAGCGAGCTTCGGCAAAACGCAGAAGAAATGATCAAAGTTGCCCAAAGTTCTTTGGAAAACAGTGTCACGGTCGCGGCTGCGGCAGAGCAAGCCACCCAAAGTGTGCAGACCGTTGCCGCCGCTGCGGTCGAGCTGAATGCATCAATTAACGAGATTAACCGACAGGTGGCTGATGCCAATTCCATGGTACAGCAGGCCGTCAGTGAAGCCAAAACCACCAATGAAACCGTTAAAGGCCTGAACCGGGCGGCTCAGTCCATTGGTGAAGTGGTGGAGTTAATCCAGAACATTGCCAACCAAACCAACCTGCTGGCTCTCAATGCCACCATTGAAGCCGCCAGAGCCGGTGACGCGGGCAAAGGCTTTGCCGTTGTCGCCAACGAGGTCAAAAACCTTGCGACCCAAACTGCACGAGCAACCGAAGACATCACCAATCAGGTTAAAGAAATGCAGGAGGCAACCAACAGCAGCACGCAGGCAATTGAAAGCATCACCAATATGATCATGGCGATTGAAACCAATATCAGTGCTGTCGCAGAAGCAGTTGCAGGCCAAGATCAGGCAACTGCGGAAATTTCCCATAGCGTGCAGGAGGCCGCAGCCGGAACTCAGGATGTTTCCTCCAATACTGCATTGGTCAGCGAAGCCGCGCGCAATACGGAGAACATGGCCAACATGGTTCTAAGTGTCGCCAGTGACCTTTCCGCCAACGCCGAAAATCTGTCCGGTGATGTGGCGACCTTCGTCTATAAGCTGAATGAATAGCACCCATCATGCCAATAAAAAAAGCCGTTGCAATGCAGCGGCTTTTTTCAATGTGTAAGGTGTTATTCAGCGTCACCGACATCAACAGCGACCGGAACACCCGGCTCCTGTTTCGAGGCCCGAATGGCCAAAGATGTGGTGACATGGCCCACATTCGGGGCCGCTGTCAGACGCACGGTCAAAAACCGCTGATAATCATCCCAATCCCGGGCCACGACCTTCATCAAGAAATCGGTTTCCCCGGCCAGCATGTAACATTCACGCACTTCCGGCCATTCCTTGGTCAGGCTTTCAAATGCGATCAAGTCGGCTTCGGCATGAGAATTCAGTGCGACCTGTGCAAACACAGTCACATTGTACCCCAAGGCAGACGGATCAATGGCAGCATGATAGCCGCGAATGATCCCGGTCTCCTCAAGTGCACGAACCCGCCGCAAACACGGAGGCGCCGAAATGCCGGCATTTCGCGCCAAATCCACGTTGGTGATACGACCATCGGCTTGTAGATCTGCCAGTATCTGGCGATCTACGCGATCTAGTTTTACGCGTTGCATGAGTCCTGTAGCTTTCCTATTTCCCGGTAAATTTACGGGTCTACTCTTGAAATTTTATTACTGGTTTTCGCGAGTGAACGCAATGGAAATAGACTCCGAATACTGCTCCCTGTTGCAAGAATTCGGTTTTTTCGATTATTCCCATAGGAAAAATCCGGCTATTTAGTGGATATTTACTCTTCCCTTTCCCTGACAAAATCAGCATCCTTAGCAGCGAATTCAGAGCAGTTCCAAACTGCAAACAACCATACACACCCTACCTGTAAAAACCTGAGAATCGGAGATGTATAATCATGGCTGAAGATATCTGTATCCCCTGCGGCACCCTTGTTGGCAAACCGGCCCCGGATTTCACCGCTCCGGCTGTTCTGGGCGACAATGACATTCGCGAAGATTTTAACCTGAAGGACTACCTGCAAGGCTCCTACGGCTGGGTGTTTTTCTACCCGCTCGACTTTACCTTTGTGTGCCCGTCCGAAATTTTGGCCCACGATCACCGTTTGCCGCAATTCGCGGAAAAGAACTGTAAAGTTGTCGCCGTCAGCGTTGATTCCCACTTCACCCACTTGGCATGGAAAAACACGCCGACCAAAGAAGGCGGTTTGGGACAGGTTCAATTCCCGATGGTCGCTGACTTGAACAAGCAAATTTGCCGCGACTACGGCATTCTGATGGACGAATCGGTTGCTCTGCGTGCGTCTTACCTGATTGACAAAAACGGCATCGTTCGCCACCAAACCGTCAACGATTTGCCGCTGGGCCGCAACGTGGACGAAGCCCTGCGCATGGTTGATGCCCTGCAATTCCATGAGGAATACGGCGAAGTCTGCCCTGCTGGATGGAACAAAGGGGATAGCGGCATGAAAGCCGACCCGAAAGGCGTCGCCGAATACCTTGCTGAACACGCAGAAGCCCTGTAAGGCGACCGACCACATTTCCCGTCACCCGGTTCAACACGGATCGGGTGGCGGTTGTCATTGCGTACTTGTGCGAGGTTGCCTATCCTACCCCCGGAAATTACACTACATGCCTCAAGTATGTAGAAACTGACCGGGCATTTGCACGCCCTTTCCCTACCGCAATCGAAAAGACCCTGAGAGAGAGAGACACCATGGCTACCCATTCCACCAAGGTTCTGATTATCGGCTCCGGGGCTGCTGGCCTGACTGCCGCCATTTATGCCGCCCGCGCCAACTTGAACCCGATCCTTGTCGCCGGCCTGCAACCGGGCGGTCAACTGACCCAAACCACGGATGTAGAGAACTTCCCCGGTTTCCCCGATGGCACGCAAGGCCCAGAACTGATGCAAAACATGCAGGCTCAGGCTGAGCGAGTCGGGACAGAATTCCTTTACGACATTATCACCGAAATCGACACGACCAAGCGCCCGTTCCGCTGCGTAGGCGATGGTGGTGACGAATACATTGCCGACACGGTCATTGTCGCGACTGGCGCAACCGCCCGCTGGCTTGGTTTGGACAGTGAGGATAAGTTCAAGGGCTTTGGCGTTTCTGCCTGCGCCACTTGTGATGCGTTCTTCTTCCGCGGCAAAGACGTATGCGTTATCGGCGGCGGCAACACCGCCGTTGAGGAAGCCATCTTCCTGACCAATCACGCCAACTCCGTTACCTTGATTCACCGTCGGGATGAGCTGCGCGCAGAAAAGGTCCTGCAAGAGCATATGTTCAACAACCCCAAAATCACCGCGGTCTGGGACTCGGTTGTTGAAGAAGTTCTTGGTGATGAAAACCCGCTGAACGTAACCGGACTTAAAGTGAAAAACGTAAAAACCGGTGAAGTCTCCGAAATCAAAACGGACGGTGTATTTGTTGCGATCGGTCACACGCCGAACACCACCATATTCAAGGGCATTCTGGATATGGATGATGAGGGCTACCTGATCACCAAACCAGATTCTACCGCAACCAACGTACCGGGGATTTTTGCCGCTGGTGACGTGCAGGACCGCATCTTCCGTCAGGCCATCACCGCTGCCGGGACTGGGTGCATGGCTGCACTTGAAGCCGACAAATTCCTTTTGGATAACTAAAATCAGGCATCCTTCCCGCACTCACGCGGAAAAATTGCAGGAAACCAAACAGCCACGGCAGGATACCCTTGCCGTGGCTGTTTATTTAACATTATGCTTGTTTTTCAAGTTTCTTAGGGAGGGGGCAGCCATGTCTTCGCGTCGCTCGGCCAAAATGGACTGGGACAAATTACGCATTTTTCATGCCGTCGCCGAAGCCGGCAGCTTCACTCATGCGGGTGAAGTTCTGAACCTGAGCCAGTCGGCGGTCAGCCGCCAAATCAGCGCACTTGAAGAAAGCCTGAAAATATCCCTGTTCCACCGCCATGCGCGCGGCTTATTGCTGACGGAATCCGGCGAAGACCTTTACACCACCGTGCATGATGTCTTTGCCAAATTGGCAATGGCTGAGGCTCGCCTGACCGAGAGCAAACTCCGCCCGGAAGGACCGTTTAAAATCACCACGACAGTTGCGTTCGGCAGCATGTGGCTGGCCCCCCGCATCAAGGAATTCATCGAACAATACCCGGAAATTCAGATGTCGGTGATTCTGGATGACTCGGAACTGGATTTGGCAATGCGTGCCGCAGATGTTGGCATCCGCTTTAAAGCCCCGCATCAACCCGACTTAATTCAGCGCAACCTGTTCACCGTTATCTACCGCCTGTATGCATCACAGGAATACTTGGACAAATACGGTACGCCACACAACCCGACAGACCTTGATAAACACAATATCGTAATTTATGGCGACGACACCCGACCCCCAGTTGACAACATGAATTGGGTGCAAACTTTCCAAAGTGCCAATATCGGTGGTCGCAAGCCAATCCTACGCATCAACAACGTCTATGGTATTCTGCAAACCCTGCACAGTGGCCTTGGGATCGGTGCATTGCCGGATTATTTCACACCAGAAGACAAAGGGCTGGTCCGAGTGCTGCCAGAATTGGAAGGCCCGTCATTTGACGCATATTTTGTCTACCCGCAAGAAATGCGTCATTCCAAGCGCGTCGGCGTATTCCGGGACTTCCTTCTCAAGAAAATTGCCGAGAACGCATAATTATTCTAAACTATTAGCTATGATTACGTAATTTATGCCATGCGCAAATTGCATATCAAAGCTGACAAAATCAAGGTGGTTCATACGTGCGCATTTCCGTAAATAAGGGCCATCAAGTTAACGTGTTTAGGCACGAATTTGTATGACAGCCCGCAACAGCTGTGTTTATGTTGTACGGTCGATGAAAGTCGACCACCTCAGGGCCAATTTTTGGTCCTACGTCACTCCTTGACGTGAAGCCTCCCTGTTTTGACTTTACCCCCGGGCTTGTCCCGGGGGTCTTTTTTTGACCGCCATCGGGCAGATGCTTGAGGCATCCTCAGGGGATTGCTATGCTTCCTCGCATGACAGCAACACCGGATCATCATTCCCGCCATCAAGCCCTACTTAAGGCCGTCAGGCGGGCACGCTGGAAACAGCGCCTGCGCAAAATCCTGATTTTGCTGGCGCTGCTTATTATTGCCGGGCCGCCCCTTGGGCTTTGCATGTTCCGCAGCATCAACCCGCCGGGCACCCCCCTTATGACTCTGCGATCCTTGGAAGGCACCCCGATCCGGCAAAAGTGGGTTGATCTTGCTGATATATCCCCCCATTTGCGTGCAGCCGTCATTGCCGGGGAAGATAACCTGTTTTGTACCCATTATGGCGTGGATGTGGACTCGCTGACCTATGCATATTGGGCATGGCGTGACGGGAAGCCTGCGGGTGGCGCATCGACCATATCCATGCAAACGACCAAAAATCTGTTCCTGTGGCTTGGGCGCACACCTGCCCGTAAGCTGATTGAACTGTACGGAACGGCTTGGATGGAGGTGCTATGGCCCAAGCACCGGATTATGGAGGTCTACCTCAACATTGCAGAGTGGGGCCCGGGGGTATTCGGGGCAGAAGCCGCAGCCCAATATTATTTCAAAAAAACCGCAGCCAAGTTAACGCGGGTTGAGGCATCCCGCCTTGCCGCGATTTTGCCCAACCCGCTGAATTTGTCCCCGGTCAAGTACAGCCCGCAGGTCTGGAGCAAAGCCAGCACCCTGCGCAAACGGATGCGGAATTTGGGCACGTACCGCTTTGCCTGTGTCGGCGGCAAAGAATAACTTTGTCGTCCAGACGCCTATAGCATGTCCGGCAACGTGGATAACGTATACCCGTCCTCAGCCAATCCGGTACGAATGGCATTGGCTGTTGCCAAGGCCTCCAAACCATCACCATGGACGCAGATGCTGTGAACTGGCGTATTCAGCTTGCCGCCACTAAGCGGGAACAGGGCTTGCTCCCGCACCATACGCAAAACATGACTCAAAGCCGCATCCGGTTGGTGGATCATGGCACCCGGCAAATTACGCGGAGTCAATTGCCCGTCAGGGCCGTAGGTTCTGTCTGCAAAGACCTCTATCGCCACGTTCAATCCGGCTTTCTCCCCTTGCCATGCCATTGCTGACAAAGCCGGAGCCAAAAAGATCAAATCCTTATCAACCGCAGCAATCCCACGTGCGATGGCCTCTGCCAAGCTATCATCAACCGCAGCCATGTTGTTCAACGCGCCATGGGGTTTCACATGCGTGACCTTCCCCCCGGCTGCGGCGGCAACTGCCTGCAACGCGCCAATCTGAACAATGACCAGGGCTTCGACTTCAGCCGCCGACATCGCCATTTTGCGACGTCCAAACCCCTGCAAGTCCGGAAAACCGGGATGCGCGCCAATACTGACACCATTGTCTATGGCTAGACCAACGGTTTCACGCATAACCAAGGGGTCCCCGGCATGGAAACCGCATGCGATATTGGCAGAGGCCACGACCTCCAACATCGCCGCATCATTACCGATGGTATACGCGCCAAAGCTTTCGCCCATATCCGCATTCAGGTTAATCCGGCTCGTCATTGTTTACTTGTCCTCTACTTTTACCTGTTTCATCAGCCAACGGGGGCCGCAACGGATACCCACGCGGTCATATTGCTTTCCAAAAGTCGCAGGGCTGCCTCTGCGTCCCCCACACTGACCCGTTGGAAGGAAACCTCTGAACCCGGTTTCAATCGGGCAAATCGGGGCAAATCTGCTGAAATTACCGTGCCGATCTTGGCATATCCGCCCACGGTTGCCCGGTCACAGAGCATGACAATCGGCTCCCCACTTCCCGGCACCTGAATGGAACCGTGCGCCATGGCATCGGAAACAATATCTGCTGTCCGTCCCTTCGCAAAGGTCAAAGGGTCACCGACAAGGCGCTTTCCCATGCGATCCGACTGCGGCGAAACCTTAAAGGTCTGAGAGAAGAACCGTTCTATGCCATCGTCGTCAAAGAAATCAGCCTGCGGGCCAAGAACAACCCGCAGTGGCGTTCCTGTGGACGGCTCCAGCGGGGCAGAAGCCCACGCCCGATCCGGTTGCGGTGTCTCATGCATTTCCCCGATCAGCAGCACATCTTTGTCGCGAACCGGGCGACCTTCGAAACCACCGAACTTACCGCGGACATAGGTCGAGCGACTGCCCATTACCTCCGGCACATCGATGCCGCCAGCGAAACAAATATAGCCGACGGCGCCGTCCGTGGTCATACCAACAGTCAGACGATCACCGGAGTGCAACGTCAAGGACCGCCAGCCCGGCACACTCAATCGCGTTCCATTGGCCTGTGTCCATATGGCATCACTGCCCATCAAGGCCACTTGCACCGGACCTTCAACCACCTGAAAATCCGGGCCAAGCACCCAATATTCCAGTGCCGCAGCATTCCCTGCGTTGCCCAGCAACAGATTCCCCAACTGGAACCGATAACGATCCGCCGCCCCGGCGGTCGGCACGCCGAATTGTTGATAGCCATAACGACCAAGGTCTTGCACCGTCGCCAATGGCCCAGCACGCAGAAATTCGATCCGAGCCATGATTACGCCTCCGCCTGCAAGGTTTGCACATCAAAAGTCCCGGCATCAATTTTTGCCTTAAGGGCATGGTAGTCATCGGCAGAGATCGACTGGAACCGGACGCTGTCACCGGGTGACAGGAACGTAGGCGGCGACGCGAGGGGATCAAACATGGACACCGGGCATCGCCCGATCAAATGCCAGCCTCCCGGACTTTCCAAGGGGTATACGGCGGTGATATCCCCGGCAATAGCGACCGAACCTGCCGGGACAGCCGTGCGCGGATCGGTCCGACGCGGGAACCTGAGCGGTTCGGGAACGGAGCCCATATAGGCAAATCCCGGTACAAACCCAAGGATATAAATCGTAAAATCCGTCGTCGTGTGCAGTCGTACAACATCCGCCGGGGCCATGTTTGCCCGCTCGGCAATATCCTGCAAATCCGGGGCGAAATCCGGTTCATAACATGCAGGCAGAATCCAGCGACGACCATGACTTGCAGCCTTGGCAGAGACCCGAAGAAACGGCGTCAACAGCCCATCCAATTCGGTCCGTGACGTTTGCAGCGGATTGTAATGCACCGCCAAAGCCCGAAAGGATGGAACCAGTTCGACTACGCCCGGCAGCGCCCCGACAGCTCTTTGTTCTTCAAGTGCCGCATAAACAGCCATAACCCGTGCATTGATTTCCGGCGAAATCTCATCGCCGAACTCAAGCGAAACAGCAGAGTCCCCAAGGGTCTCTATACGCGGGGCAAAACCCATTAACCTATACTCACATGGCTACGAAAGAAAAATTCATCTCAATTCATAGCGAAAGGCGCAATAAACGGCAAGGCCGCCGCACTCAAAAGCAAGTCCCGACCAATCTGCCCGACCCATTTGCGAAACCCTTTATCGTCCGGCGATGCCGATGCCTTAATCGACCCACGCACTTCCGAATACAAGGTGTCATCAACACAGAACACAGCAACAACCCGGATCGGGTCCACCGTTTCCGTCGTGATCTCGGCATTTGCCTCGCATAAGGCATCGCCGGGCTGACTTTCCAAAGCCCCCATCGCCAACACCACACGGTACTTCGGATTTCCGGCAACAGCAGGGTCAGTCGTAAATTCAAGATCACGGATACGAGGAACCGCCCGCTTCAATTCTTCTGTAATCACCGTGTCCAAATGTTGTTCCCCAGTGACAAACGGATTGCCATGGACCTGGACCAACACCGGACCCTTCATGCTGGCATCCTGCAGAATGCTGACCATATCCTCATGACGGCGATAGACTTGCTGTGTCGTCGGCGCCCCTTCACAAGCCGCTACAACCGTTGAAACGACTGCCAATCCGGCCCCAAGAATTTTTTTTAACATTATCTGCCTCCGTAACTATCGTGGACTCAGCCTACCACCTTCGCATGGTTCGGGGTATACTCTGCGTGTTTCACTGACTGTATTGTGGAAAAGGACAAGCGTCATGCCGATCCGAAGCCTGTTATTGTGCCTGCAAGACCAAGACCCTTTTCTTGCCCCCGGCGCTCCCCCGGATGCCTTGACTGAAATTGCCGAAGCGCTGGAGGATATGGATGCTCCGGCCCTGCCCAGTGACTTTGTCCTGTTCCTGCGCGAAACCAACGGTTTTGTCTGGAACGGCATCCAAATTTTCGGTGCCGTTGAAATCATTATTGAAAAGCCGCGCGCCATCGTCCCCGCCTTGCCTGCGGTCAATGACAGTTACGCCAGCAGCCTTTCCGAAATGCGTGATCGTCTGTTATTGGGCCGTTCAGAAGATGACCTGTATGTTTACGACTCTCATGCAGGTGAATACTGGATTTTGGACCGTCACGGGCTTGAATCTGTGGACAGGTTTCCAACCTTCCTTGATCTTCTGCGACAGGTCATTGAAGAACGACGCTGATCACCTGTTGTTAACCTTTTTGGCGGTATGCTGAATCTGTTTGCAAATCTTTTGAATGGATTGGAAACAACCATGCGCTATCTGGTTACCGGCGGTGCCGGATTTTTGGGGTCTCACCTGTGTGAACGGTTACTGGCGGACGGACACGAAGTTCTGTGCGTGGACAATTACTATACCGGCAGTCGGCAAAATATCCGTCACCTGATGGATAATCATGATTTTGAAGTCATGCGGCACGACGTGACGTTCCAGTTGTTTGTTGAAACGGACCGTATTTTCAATCTGGCCTGCCCGGCGTCTCCGGTGCATTACCAGAACACCCCGGTGCAAACCACCAAGACCAGCGTCCATGGCGCCATCAACATGCTTGGCCTTGCCAAGCGTCTGAATGCCCGCATTTTTCAGGCATCCACCAGTGAGGTCTATGGCGATCCACAGATACACCCGCAAACCGAAGACTATTGGGGCAACGTCAACCCGATCGGCATCCGGGCCTGTTACGATGAAGGCAAACGCTGCGCCGAAACCCTGTTCTTTGATTACTGGCGGCAGCATAGATTGCAAATCAAGGTCGGGCGCATATTCAATACCTATGGTCCGCGCATGCACCCCAATGATGGGCGCGTGGTGTCAAACTTCATTATGCAGGCTCTGCGAGGCGAAGACATCACCATATACGGCGATGGTCAGCAAACCCGCTCGTTCTGCTATGTGGATGATTTGATCGAATCTTTTGTTCGCTTTATGGACAGCCCGGCGGACATGACCGGCCCGGTTAATCTGGGCAATCCCAATGAGTTTACTATCCGCGAACTGGCAGAAACCGTGATTGAACTGACCGGGTCCACATCCAAGTTGAAACGCATGCCATTGCCCGAGGACGACCCCAAATGCCGCCGCCCAGACATCAGCCTTGCCAAAGAAAAACTTGGCTGGGAGCCGAAGGTCCAGTTGCGGGAAGGATTGCACCACACCATTGCTTACTTTGACGATCTATTGAAAACCGGCGAAATCAAGCTGCGTGAGACTGTATAAGCAGTCTTACTCTGTTGCGGCACAGCGGGCTTCGACCTCAGCACACAGCATGTGGTAAATCGGTGTGTGAATTTCCTGAATGTGCGGCGTGCCGACAACAGCGGGACACAGCACCACATCACAAACATCCGCCATCTTGCCCCCGGTATTTCCGGTCAGGGCGATGGCGGTCATGCCCATCTCGTGCGCCTTATCAATCGCTTTCAGAATATTGCCGGAATTTCCGCTGGTGGAGATCGCCAACAAAACCCCGCCTTTCCGACCGAAGGCCTCGACTTCCCGTGCAAAAACATCAGAAAAATCAATATCATTGCCCCATGCGGTCATGGTTGCAGCCACACTACCCAAGGCAATTACATTTAATGCTTTCCTGTTCAGAAGGAAGCGGGCAACCAATTCACCGGCAATATGCTGGGCATCTGCCATGGACCCACCGTTGCCGCAAACCAGAACCGGTTTACCATCCTGCAACGCCGCCACGATCATATCTACGGATTGGCTGAACGCTGTATCCAGATCATCGGTTGCGGCCTGACGCATGGCATCGGCACATGCGTTCAAATACTGGCTCAGGCTGTGCTTGGTCATCAACAGAGGTTCCTTACTGACGGGCGCCAGCCATCAGGCGCGCCCGTACACATCATCAAATCGTTCGATATCGTCTTCGCCCAAATATGCCCCGGATTGGACTTCAATCAAGCGTAAAGGGATTTTTCCCGGATTATGCAGGCTGTGCAACTCTCCGATCGGAATAAAAATAGACTGATTTTCATATACCATAATCGTATCTGCACCCTTGCGTACTTCTGCCGTTCCCTCGACCACGACCCAATGCTCCGCACGGTGGTGGTGACGTTGCAGCGACAAGCGACAGCCCGGATCAACCGTGATTTCCTTAACCAGAAACCGTTCACCCGCATCAACAGTTTTGTACGTTCCCCACGGACGATGCACCAACAGCGGCAATTCAGCTTCTTCGCGCCCTGATGCCTGCAAGCGTTTGACCACCCGCGACACATCCTGCACCCGGTCCTTATGGGCGACCAGAACCGCATCCCCGGTTTCAGCAATCACAAGGTTGTCCACGCCAACAGCAGTTACCAAACGTTCCTCTGCGCGGACATAACAATCACGGCTATCTTCCAACACCACATCACCGATAACGGCATTGCCATCTGCGGTTTTTTCGGCACGATCCCACAGTGCCGACCATGCACCAATATCATTCCAGCCGATATCCGCCGGAACCACCACCGCCGCATCCGTCCGTTCCATCACCGCCACATCAATAGGCAAAGAAGGAGCCGCCGCAAACGCGGTTTCGTCCAGCAACTCAAAGTCCAAATCCCGCCGACGATGCTGTGCAGCATTCATTGCTGCCGCCGCAATTTCAGGCTCAAATGTATTCATAGCGGATAAAATTGCATCGGCGCGGAACAAAAACATGCCGCTGTTCCATGCGTACGTCCCAGCATCCAGATACTGCTGTGCGGTTTTTCCATCCGGTTTTTCGACAAAGCGCGAAACATGGTAGCCATCCCCACAGGGAGCACCCTGACAGATATAACCGTATCCGGTTGCCGGGTGATCCGGGGTAATGCCAAACAGCACCAAGTGTCCCTTGTCTGCCAAGGGGACACCGGTCTCAATCATGGAGTGAAAAGCCGGAACATCGTCGATCACGTGATCCGATGGCAGGACCAGCATCAGCGCAGATGGGTCATCCTCCGCCACAACCGCCGCAGCGGCAGCAATGGCCGCCGCCGTGTTGCGTCCCAATGGTTCCAGCAAGATGGCCTTTGGCGTCACCTGCAAAGATCGCACCTGTTCCGCCAATAAGAAACGGTGCTCCCGGTTGCTGACAAACAATGGTGCAGAAAATTTGTCGGTGGTCACTCGCATGACCGTATCTTGGATCAAGGTGCGGGAACTATCCAGTTCCAGAAATTGCTTTGGATGCGCCGAACGCGACACCGGCCACAGGCGAGAGCCACTGCCACCGGACAAGATCACCGGGACAATCGTCGAAAGAATGCCATCTTGTTCCATACCACGCACCCTTTTGCAGTCAGTCAGTTACCGACACAGGATAAGGCATAATCCTTAACGTTTTGACAGCAACCAGTTGACGGCATCTTGCAGATCATCCGCAACATAGTCAGCATGTGGTCCAGCGTTGGCTTCTTCTGTCAGCCCATGCCCGGTACGGACAAGAATCGCGGTGGCGCCGATGGCCTTACCAAGCCCGACATCTGCCATTTTATCGCCAACCATGACACTGCGGGATAGATCAAGGCCCAGTTCGGCGGCTGCCTTTTCTGCCAAATACGGCAGTGGTTTGCGGCAGATGCAGTCATCGGACGGGGCGTGAGGGCAAATGTAAATCCCGTCTACGGCAACATCCTCATCCGCAAGCAACTGATGGAAACGCTTATGGATTTCACCAAGGCGATCCATATCAAAATAGCCACGACCAATACCGGACTGATTGGTGATCACCACCAATGCATATCCGGCATCGCGCAAATTCCGCATGGCTACCGCCGCACCCGGAATCAATTCCATCTGATCCGGGTCCGACAGGTAATGGCAATCCACGTTGATGGTCCCGTCACGATCAAGAAACGCGACAGGACGCAAAGCATCAACTGTCATGGGAAGACTCCTTGGTTTTCATGAACTGAACATCAGGGAACTCTTCTGTGGCCTTATCCAAATGCCATGCATTACGCGCCAGAAATACCGGCAAACCGTCATGATCATCTGCCAAAGCCGCAGTGTTGCTGTCAGCAAATTTTTTGAACTGCGCCGCATTGTCACTGCGCACCCAACGTGCCGTGTACAGTTGCGTCGGTTCGAAAATCACCGGTATGCCATATTCCGTGCGAATCCGGTCTGCCATCACATCGAACTGCAACGGCCCGACCACACCGACGATCCAATCCGCCCCCAAACGTGGTTTAAAGACGGCGGCGGCCCCTTCCTCTGCAAGCTGTTGCAAGGCTCGACCAAGGTGCTTGGCCTTCAGCGGGTCTTCGGCCCGCGCCTTTTGCAGCAATTCCGGCGCAAAGCTCGGAATACCCACATAGCGCAGGTCTTCCCCTTCGGTGAGGGCGTCACCGATACGCAGGTTGCCGTGGTTGGGCACACCCAGAATATCACCAGCCCATGCTTCTTCTGCGACTTCCCGATCCTGCGCAAGGAACTGTACAGGGTTATGCAGGGTCAGCTGCTTGCCGGATCGGACGTGCTTGACCTTCATACCACGGGTGAATTTACCGGATGTCAGACGGACAAAGGCAATACGATCCCGGTGTTTTGGGTCCATATTCGCCTGAATTTTAAAGACAAAACCGGATAATTTCTTCTCTTCCGGGTCCACCACCCGCGTTGCTGTCGGCTGCGGGCGCGGCGGTGGGGCATAATCCGTCAGCCCCTGCAACAATTCGCGTACGCCAAAGTTATTGACCGCACTGCCAAAATAGACAGGGGTCAAATGCCCTTCCCGATAGGAATCAAAGTCGAAATCAGCGCACAATCCACGGGCCATTTCCACCTGCTCACGCAATTCTGCTACTGCGTAATCCGGCAACATTTGGTCAAGCTTGGCATCGTCCAGACCCTGGCATGTCTCGCCTTCCGTCGGCAAGGCTTCCTTACTGGTCCGCTCCAACAGAGCCAATCGATCCTTCAACAGATCGTAACAGCCAAGGAAACTTTTCCCCATACCAATGGGCCACGAAGCAGGCGTCACATCCAATGCCAAAGATTGTTCAATCTCGTCCAGAAGATCAAACGGGTCCTTGGCCTCGCGGTCCATCTTGTTGATGAATGTCACGATCGGCACGTTGCGCAAACGACAGACTTCAAACAGCTTCCGGGTTTGTTCCTCGATGCCTTTTGCCGCATCGATAACCATAATCGCCGAATCCACCGCAGTCAGCGTGCGATAAGTATCTTCACTGAAATCTTCGTGGCCGGGGGTATCAAGCAAGTTGAATACGCAATCGCCGAACTCGAAGGTCATGACCGAGGACGCAACAGAAATTCCGCGTTCTTGTTCCACCTTCATCCAGTCGGATCGTGCGCGACGGGCATCGCCCCGTGCTTTCACGGCACCGGCAGCCTGAATGGCACCCCCGAACAACAGGAGTTTTTCCGTCAGTGTGGTCTTACCCGCATCGGGGTGAGAGATAATTGCAAACGTACGTCGTTTTCCGACTGCTTCAGATGCTGATGACATAGAGCCTATTTACCATGACCGGGAGTTTCGAGACTCCAGAATGAATATGTAGGGGGTGAATGTCTGCATTTTCATCGCATACAGCAAGAAAAATCCCACATTTTTGGCGCAGAATCGTCTAATAACCAATGATATAGGACATAAGTTGTGTAGTTTGAGTGAAATCATTTCAGTTGCACGGCTCATAACTGTATACTCTCGCCCCGTTCGCCCCTCGGACCATCGACACTGGGGGATTCGGTAGCTCCGGTTAGGGTGAACACTCCGTTCAATACCTCCCCATCAGGAGCTAAATACCGTCATGGATGCTCATTCAGTTACTAAGCACACACCTGAAGAGGTACCATGTGCACACAATTCAGAAGCAACCCAAGAGGCTCTGGCCTCAGACCAGCATTGGCAGCTTCCTGTCCCCAGATACCTGAGGGAACTCTACACTTGGGCTTATATTGCCCCGTTTGCACACTGGCTGTTTGATCGTCAGTGGATTGTTTCACTGATTCTGTGGTTCAACGACAAACGACTGATGCGTAGCGTTTTGGCCGAAATATCCAGTGGCGACCGCGTTTACATGCCTGCCAGCGTCTACGGACATTTCTGCCCGGATCTTGCCCGAAAAGCCAATCCCGGCCCGGTGACAATTTCGGATATTTCCACCGTCCAATTACTGGGCCAACGGAAAAAATGCCGAAAATACAATCTGAAGAATTTGTTCATTCGTCGTGCCAATGCCGCTGATCCAATTGTCGGCCCGTATGATGTTGCTATCAGCTTCTTGCTGCTGCACGAAGTGCCAGAGGACTACAAACATGCCATCGTGAACCGATTGCTGGATGAAGTTGATCTGGGCGGCAAAGCCATCTTCGTTGACTATCACAAAATGGCCTGGTGGCATCCGCTGTGGCCGATCATGGCATTCATCGCATGGTGGCTGGAACCATACACCTTCACCCTGTGGAAAAACGAAATCCAAGATTACGCGACTAAGGGCCGTCAGGCTCAATTCACTTGGGAAAAGACCACCTGCTTTGGTGGCCTGTACCAAAAGATCATTGCCAAGCGTATTGCTCCGCGCCCCTAATCCGCGCGACGACGCCCACCAATAGGCATAAGGTGGTTACCGCTGATCCGGTTCGGGAACACAACTGTTCCCGACGCCGGATGGCGCGGCAAAAGCCGACAGGCTGTTGCTGGTTAGGTGGTCTCCGACCACCAACCCCAAGAACACCGTCAACACAACGGCATAAGACACTTTGGTGTTCAAAAATCTGGACATCACTTTACTCCATTTATAGCGTCAGAAACCGAAATGCGGACGCCACCGCACGCCAACCCAGCTCCCTGACAAAGCCAAGGCGAACCAAACCCAGCCGTGCAAGCTGCCGGATGCAGTCCCTGCCAAAAACGCGCCAATATTACAGCCAAAGGCCAAACGCGCCCCAACCCCCATTAATAAGCCACCGACCACTGCGGCAAAGGCTTGCTGACGATTGGGCCACGCATTACGCCGCAACCCACCGGCTAAAGCCGCGGCGACCGCTGCCCCGAGTAGAAAACCAATATTCAGAAGAGAACTGGTATCGGATAGAATCGAATGCGCCAAGGCACGTTGCGGCCCGGCCCACTGCCAGAATGTCCATTCCGTTACTGGGACACCAATGGCCTGAAAGAGCTTGGCTCCCCACAGAGTAAAGCCAAAGGTAATGCCCCACGGATGACCGATCATAATAAAGACAGCAATGCACAAAATCGCAATTGCCACCGTACCAACGATCAATCGCTTTGATGCTTTTTCTCCACGGGCGCGACCGTAACGCCATAAGCCATAAGCAACACCGCCGAGCAGCAAGACATTTATTCCCGCCCGTAACGGTGCGCTCAAAGCGCCACCGATTTGCACGCCGTCAAGCGACCCCCAATCAAGAGCCGTCGGCAGCAAGGCAGATCCCAAAACCGACCCAATGACGAAGAACGGCAAGGCGATCAACATGCGGCCCGAACCGCCACCAAAGTTAAACAACACGCCGGAGGCACAGCCGTTCGCCAATTGCATACCAATGCCAAAGACAAATGCCCCAATCAGCAGCGAAACAGTCAATGGCGCGACACTGCCGGATGCCTCCAGCCCCAATGCTCCTGCCGGGACAATGATAACGGCACATAAGGCCGCCAATGCAAAATTGGACGCCATGGGAATGGTTTCCCGGTGTTCAAGAAACCGACGCCATCCCCCTGCGAAGCCATACTGAAAATACAAAAAAGCCGCACCAAGAGCCGTACCCAAGGCCAATACACCAATACCATGGGCACCCAAATCCAAACCAACCAGCCCGGCAATGACCAGCAACACGGCAGCCAATGCCGTCACTGCTCCCAATTCCGTACGCGGTTCGGATACCGTTGGTGAAACACCTGCACCGTTCTGTGCAACCGATGTGGACATGTCTTCTTCCTTATCAACTCGCGCATGCCCGCCGTAACGACGAGCATGCGAATCCCGTCATTAGCCAACTACGTTACGGATAAAGCCTTTAAGTTTTTCAAGATTGGATTCGCCAACCTCCACCGGGTTGTCTGGATTTGCCGTCCATTCCACCATAGAGCCGTCATAGACCCGCACATCCTTGCGTCCCAGCAGCTCGGACAAGACAAACCAATTGGTCGCAGCCCAGTGTCCGGTATTGCAATAGCTGATGACCGGCCCATCCTGCACCCCCGCATAAAGCTGCGTAAGCTCAGTTACTGATTTGAGGCGTTCCTGAGCGTCGAGATAAGCCAGGTCCTGTGGTTGCGACACGCTACCCGGAATGCGTCCCAGGCGGGTGGCTTTTGGATGCTTGCTGGCGCCGATGAATTGATCCTTCGGACGAGCATCCAACAAAACCGCACCTTCGCCGGCAGCAATTCGCTCGTGGATATCTGTCTCTCCTGCGTAGAGTTCGGGGCGATAGGCCGCAACAAAGTCCCCGGGCGCATAGGGGGCAACCTCCCCGGTTTCTATGCGATCCGCATACGTTGTCGCCCATGCCGCGTATCCACCATCAAGGATCGAAACCTTATCGTGACCGAATACCTTGAAAGTCCAGTAGGCCCGCGCGGCAGAGCCAAAGTCCGTCGCCCCCTTCCCAGCGGGAACCAACACAACATGACTGTCACCGCGGACACCCAACCCGCGCGCCAAGTCCTCAAACTGCTTTGCCGTTGGCAACAGACCAACAACGCCGTCACTTTGCACGCGCCAGCCATCTTTTAAATAATCAGAGTGGCGGGAATTGGGGATATGCCCAGCCAAGAAGGTCTCACGACTGCCGCCGTCAATCTTGTTGCGCAGATCAATCACCACAAGGTCCGCTGCATTTAAATGTTCTGCCAACCATGTCACCCCAACCAATGGGGTCGCCAACGCCTGCGAACACAGTCCAATCAGGACAATTGCCGCCATACCCATTTTTCTTAATAACCGCATCACCGCGCTCCACTGTAGATTCACATTCTCAGGATTGGTGCTTTCCATCCCGTAATTAGAAAATTTTTCCTTAGCCTTATTCTCAATAGATATATTTTCTAATTTTGACAACAGAAAACTTTTCGCAGAGAATTTCATTCCTGCTTGAGCGGATTTAGAGAATTTAATTTCATGAAATGGGCACGAAAAAAGCGGACCGCACAGCGATCCGCTTTTTTAGAAAAACACCGATATGAAAATAAATGGCGGGAGTGACGGGGCTCGAACCCGCGACCTCCGGCGTGACAGGCCGGCACTCTAACCAGCTGAGCTACACCCCCGCATCGGTGAGGCGCTTATGTACCAACACCCCCAACGCGATGCAAGCACTTTTTCATCGACCTGCCACACTTTTCTGAAAGTATGCCCAGACCAGCAAACACAAAAAAAGCCATCGAAGGGAAACCTTCAATGACTGTTTGGAACCAAAATGGCGGGAGTGACGGGGCTCGAACCCGCGACCTCCGGCGTGACAGGCCGGCACTCTAACCAGCTGAGCTACACCCCCGCATCTGGTGAGGCGCTTATGTACCAACCTCTTCCGCCCTGCGCAAGATATTTTTCATCGGCACCCGTATTTTTTTGTCGAAACAAGGTTTTTCCCAAGAATTTACCGTAAATTGACAATTCGCATTGCGGAAAAAACACGGTCAGCGGACCTTATGCGCGGAACCTCAAGCAGGGGCGTTCCAGAGTTCCAGTGGCATACTTCCAGGTCTGCCAAACAGAGCTCATCTCTTCCTGTCGGGCTGATTTTCCCCAAATCAGCCCGATTTTTTATGAAAACAGGCAAAGATCAGGGAACAGGCGATCTTCGTTGCAATCGTCTTAAATCAACCACGCACGCGTGTGGAGCAGCCCAAAGGGTGGGCCGCCAAAATCACATGTATAACCGCGAGGTATTAGGACTGAACCAGCGGCGGTGCAGGTTGCAGTTCTGCATCCCACGGGAACAGCAACCAAATGTCCTGATCCACAGGAACAACAAAATCATCAACCATCGCCTGACCTTGCGGCTTGGCATACACCGTGGCAAATCGTGCCTTCGGCAAAAGTTCACGAACAACTTTCCCGGTGCGCCCCGAATCGACGAGATCATCAATCACCAGCATACCTTCGCCTTCGTGATCCGGCTTTTTCAGAATCGATGCACCACAGTTCTGCACACGATCGTCATAGGTAGAAATGCAAATGGTATCCACCAGACGCAAGTTCAATTCCCGTGCAATAACAGCAGCAGGGACCAAACCGCCGCGTGTAATTGCAATAATGCCCGTATACGGCCCATAGGCCATCAGTTTGGAGGCCAGTGCCCGTGCGTCGCGATGGAACACGTCCCACGAAATCCCCATATAGCGGTTCGTGGTATAATCCTTGTTCACCACTTTGTTCCCCTTACTTTCTGACTTTGCTCTGCCACCGTGCAGATGCGTTATTAATGGCGAAAACGGCACCCAAAGGCACCGTTTTGCGAAAACATAGTTACTGTTTGGTCAAAAGACCAGAATTTTTACTGCATGTACAGGTGGACTTCATTCACCCGAGCCTTGGCACTGGTTGTTGCCGACAGCGATACCCGGTCAGCCGGAAGCCCCATACCGGAAAGCGACCGCATCACGGCTTCCGCATTGCGACGTGCGTTGTTGGCCCCCAAGGATGCCTGACCCGGTGTTACGTTTGCCGGCGTCACTGCCACCAAATCGAAACGTGCGCTTGGACGTTCGTTCAGGGCTTTTTGCACCGCTTGGAACAAAGCTTGTTCGTACGGAACATTGGCGCGGTCAAACCGGATCACCACCAACGGACGGCGTTCGCTGATATCCATCGGCGACAGGCGAGTCGGGGCCGGCGCAGTCAAGGTCTGCATTGCCGGAGCCGCGTTCATACCAACGCCGGAACCATACATCTGACCGCTTTGGATAGACGCAGCCAACACACTCATACGATTTTGTTCGCTGGAAATGTATTGCTGTTGACGGTCCACATCAGAGTTCAGCTCTTTCAGCAGGCGTTCAATCAGGACCACGGTTTGGCTGGTGTCATCTTCGAGAATACGCAATTGACGATGATCTTCTTCAACTGCACCGGACAGGGCGTATGAAGATTGAATGGATTCCAGAAGGTATGCAGCCATCGCAGTATCCGAAGAGACTTCGGTGGACAATTGGCTTAATTTTGCCACATCCGCATTCATGGTGTTCAGCAAGTTCTGGGATTTGCGCCAGTTGCTGACCAAGATTGGGTTGCCGGGGGTGGAACCGACCTGCAGGCGTGCATTCATCGTACCAACCAGCTTGTGATAAGACGCGGCAGCAGCAGAAGTCTTGGCCCGCAGAGTCTGCAATTCGGAATTACGCTGACTGATAATGCTTTTCAGTGCGGCCAAATCGCCACGGAAAGCCTGAACCTTACGCCCAACATATGTTCCGGTCGGCTCACCGGGCGTAATCGGACCCGGCTCAAAACTGCCAGTCCCCAACGCTGGGCCAGATTCTGCAGACTGATCTGCAACCGTAACATCCGGTGCTGCAGCCGCTTGCGGTACTGAACTATCTTCCCCATCGAAGGATGGGAACAGGGAATCAGATGTAAATGAGCACCCGCTTACAAGCAAAGCAGATCCCATCAGAAAAATGCGAAGTCGAGAAAAGGCCATCGTCCAGAACTACCTTTTTTGTATGATCCCCGTGCGCAGCGCCCGCTACGGGGTCGGCATTCATAAATATATTAAACCTTCATTGCACAGGATGCGCCCCCAGATCTGCACAACATTTGCCGCAGTGTAGCTAAACCTGCGGAAGTCTACAACCATGAACATCGCTTAGACTGGGGTCAAGCCCGTGGAAATCTGGCCTGATTTCAGCTTTTGCCGAGGTATGCATCCACTTCACTTTGTGACATGCCACTTTGCGATCCATGTATAATTGCAGAAGCCACATCAATCAGCTTTTGCAGGAGGCGCGACGCCTTCTGCGCGATAAAGGCTGCTTCCTCCATATTTTCCGCGTCAAGTGCAGTCCTTAAACCGGAAATCGACGTCAACACCACATCATTTGCCTGCGCAATGGTGGCGTCAAATGGCTCCCGATACCGTGCGGGAGCCATTTCATAGGCAGTAATCGCCAAATCCTTATCCGAAAATACGCTATCGCGAAAATGGTCGGCGTAGGTTTTTGGCTGCCACTCTTCAACTTCTTCGAACATGTCCGGCATATCCGCCAACATGTCGATCAGCATGATCACTTCGTTGAAATGGTTCAGGTAATCGGTGGCAAGGAAGGTCTGCGGGCTGATATTCGTCCCCTGCAATCGTGCAGACATTTCTTGTTGCTCTGGTGTCATATCAGCCACTACCGCCACCATTTACCATTAAACCTGCGATCAGTTAGCCCAAGGCCGCCACACCGGGCAGGGTCTTCCCTTCAAGCCATTCCAAGAATGCACCACCCGCAGTTGACATATAGGTTAATTCTTCGGCAACACCAGCATTAACCATCGCGGCAACCGTATCACCACCGCCAGCAACACTGACCAAAGCGCCTTTTTGGGTCAGATCCGCGGCACCACGGGCCACCCGGTTGGTCGCATCGTCAAACGGCTTCAGTTCAAATGCACCGAACGGACCATTCCACAAAAGGGTTTTGCTTTCCGCCATGCGGTTGATGACCGTACGTGCTGTCACCGGGCCGGCATCCAAAATCATCATGTCTTCCGGTACTGCATCAATTGCCACCACCTGATGTGGCGCGTGGGCGGCGAATTCTCCGGCAACGACAACATCACACGGCAAAACCAATTCGCATTCGGCCGTTTCTGCCGCCAACATGACCTGTTTAGCGGTGTCCAGCATATCGTGTTCGCACAAGGATTTACCGACGGCATACCCCTTGGCGGCAAGGAACGTATTCGCCATGGCGCCGCCGATCACCAACGTATCGACCTTTTTCACAAGATTGCTGAGCAAATCGAGTTTGGTTGAAACCTTCGCCCCGCCAACAACGGCAACCACCGGGCGTTCCGGGGCTTCCAAAGCCGCGTTCAAAGCTTCCAGCTCTGCCTGCATCAGGCGGCCAGCCGCACACGGCAACAGACGCGCCAAAGCTTCGGTCGAGGCATGGGCGCGGTGCGCAGTGGAAAACGCATCGTTCACATAAATGTCGGCTGTACGGCTCAATGCCTTGGCAAAGGCCGGATCGTTTTTTTCTTCCTCAGCATGGAAGCGTAAATTTTCCAGTAGCAGCACTTCACCGGGCTGCAATGCCGCCGCCGCAGCTTCTACTTCGGCTCCGATACAATCTGGTGCCAACGTCACCGATTTCCCGCCAAGAGCTTTGGACATAGGTTCAGCGATCGGTTTCAAAGACATCTCTGGCACCACTTGCCCTTTGGGGCGACCAAAGTGCGATGCCAAAACCACCGCTGCACCTTTTTCCAGCAGTTCCGCTATGGTCTGCGCCGAACGTTCAATCCGAGTCGCATCGGTTACAACACCGTCTTTTGTCGGCACATTCAAATCAGCCCGGACAAATACTTTTTTGCCGCGCACATCAAGATCATCCAAAGTTTGGAAAGCCATTGCTATCCCCTTATGTCCTGTCATTTCGGGCGGCTATCGCCACCGCCGGGTTGAAAGTGTCAAGAAAATCGGGGCAGAAACCCATGTTTCCGCCCCGCGAATCAGTCATGTTGCAAATCGGATCAGATCAATTTTGCAATCGCAGCGGCGGTGTCCAGCATACGGTTGGAGAAGCCCCACTCGTTATCATACCAAGACATGACGCGGACGAAGTTGCCTTCCATCACTTTGGTTTGGGTCGCATCGAAGGTCGAGCTGTTCGCACAGTGATTGAAATCAATGGAAACCAACGGCAGGGTATTCACACCCAAAACGCCGTTCAGGCGACCGGAAGCAGCCTTAACCATGACAGCATTGACTTCTTCTGCCGTAACGTCACGTTTCAGGACGCACTTCAGGTCAACCATGGAAACGTTCGGGGTCGGCACGCGAATTGCGCAACCGTCCAGCTTGCCTTTCAATTCCGGCAGAACCAGACCAACCGCACGGGCAGCACCGGTGGATGTCGGAATCATGGACACGGCAGCAGCACGGGCACGGGCCAAATCACTGTGCAGAGTATCCACCGTGCGTTGATCGCCGGTGTAAGCGTGAACAGTGGTCATAAAGCCATGATCAAGGCCGAATTCTTCGTTCAGAACCTGCGCAACCGGAGCCAAGCAGTTGGTGGTACAAGATGCATTGGAAATGACCTTGTGATCCGCAGTCAGTTTGTCATGGTTCACACCATAAACGACGGTCAGATCAGCACCGTTGGACGGAGCAGAGACCAGAACGCGTTTGGCCCCAGCTTCCAAATGGACAGCGGCTTTATCACGGTCAGTGAAGATACCGGTACATTCCATGCAGATGTCGATATCCATCTCTTTCCACGGCAACTGAGACGGATCACGCTGGGCTACGACTTTGATTTCGCGGTTGCCAACTTTCATGATGTCGCCTTCGACGGAGACATCCTCACGCAGCATGCCGTGAACAGAATCGTATTTCACCAGATGAGCATTGGCCTCGGCAGAGCCCAAGTCGTTGATAGCAACGACTTCAAGGTCTTCCCGGCCCGACTCAACCAGTGCACGAAACACCAAACGACCAATCCGACCGAAGCCATTAATGGCTATGCGTACTGCCATAGTTCAACCTCCCGTAAGTTGCCGGACACCTGGCAAATGCCGGCATGGTGATAGGTAAATACAAACATGTAATATTACTGACAGGGTAAATTCCTTACCGACGATATGACCATAGGGCTGCATACATGCACCACAAACCTACTCTTTGGTTTAGGGCCATCACCGCGCCGGACCTTGAAAAGTTCCCTGATGAAGCTTTCCATTTTTTGTCACACTTGCGACAGTAAATCCAGAACCATCGCACATTTTCTTTGTGAAAATTCATGTTTCGGTTTTGTACATTCGCCGGAATACCACATAATTACCACAGATGATCTACCTTTCGGCGTTTTACCACCCTTTCGTCTCGGCAAGGAGGCTTCCATGCCCAAACAAAAGAAACCGAAAAATATCCACGCTTTTCCTTCCCTTGAGGGTGCGGATCTGTCCAAGAAGATCAAAAAGGTCGATAGCTACACTGCAAAATTATCGAAACTGCAGGTCAGACTTCTGTCAATTCAACAGCACTACCTGACAGAAAACCGCCGGGCCATCATCGTTTTTGAGGGCTGGGATGCGGCAGGAAAAGGCGGCGTAATCCGCCGAATGAACGAACGGCTGGACCCACGTCATTGCCGAGTCTGGCGCATAGCTGCCCCCACGCATGAAGAGCAAAGCCGCCATTACATGTACCGATTCTGGAAACGCCTGCCTATGGCGGGGGACATCTCAATCTTTGACCGATCATGGTACGGACGGGTCATGGTCGAACGGATTGAAGGGTTTGCCAGCAAGGATGAATGGAAACGCGCATATTACGAAATCAACGAATTCGAACGCGCCTTAGCCGATGATGGGGTTCGTATCGTCAAGCTGTTCATGCATATCTCGCCAGAGGAACAGTTGAAACGGTTTTCGGAACGGTTACGCAAACCCCATAAACGCTGGAAATTGACCATGGAGGACATCCGCAACCGAGAAAAACGGCAAGAGTACGAGGAAGCCATTGCGGAAATGTTCGACAAAACCCATACCAATCATTCACCATGGTACGTCATTCCAGCAGAAGATAAGCTGTATGCCCGTGTACGTGCCTTGGAAATTCTGGTGAATATTCTGGGCAAGGGCATACCGGAAACACCACCTTTGATCGACCCGGAAGTTGAGCGCCTGCTGTGTTCCGAACTGGGTTTGTCCGTTTAGGCCGACTTACCACATAGGCAGCAGACCGTTATGTTTTCTTCCCTGCCCGACGAAAATCCGATGCAGGCATTGCATCAGGCTTTCTTCGACCACCATCAGCCTTTGCTGATTATCAACTCTGCCAATCAGGCAATCGTGTTTAATGCCGCCTTCCGAGATATCTGGAGCTCGTTTGGCGTGCCTTTTGCCCGTGCCCTGACCATCACGGAAAATCTTGAAGCCGCCTGCGCCATCCCCCATGCCAGACAATCTGCACAAAAATGGCTTACCTTCTTTCAGCAGGAAATTCACATCGGTAGACTGCACTCAATTTCCGTACCGGACGGCAGAATATTTGATGCCTATGCCTCCCGCGCCGGGACTGACCAGTTTTTATTCATATTTCTGGACGTGACCCGTAAAGAAATTGACCGCAGCGCACTGGAACACAGTGAATACCGATACCGCCTGCTGGTGGAAACCATTTCCGAAGGATTGGTCCTGATTGATAATCGGCAGCGCATTGCCTATGCCAATCCACGGTTTTTTGACATGTTTGGCGGCGGCGATATGGACATTATCGGCGTTATGTTCACAAATCTAACGCCGCGAAACAAACGTCAGGAACTGTCTGATTTCCTCAGCCAACCACCCCAAGACACGATTGAATTCCCCCTGATCTTCAAGGATGGCGGCAAACGGCATGTTTTGATGTCCGCATCCCCGTTTCGCGATGCGGACGGCAATCCATCCGGCACTTTTGTTACGGTCACAGACATCACTGACCTGCGCCGGGCCAATGAAAAGCTGCAACAAGGCGAAGCCAGATACCGCAGTATTATTGAGAACACCCCATTTGGCATCCTGACACTGGGCGAAGGCGGACAAATTCTATCTGCCAACCCGGCCTTCATTGACAATATCGACAGCGGCACCCACGCCATTGCGCACAGTTCCGCCGACTATTGGTTGCCTGACATGTCTCCCCCCCTGCATGCCATGATGCAAAACCTTAAAGCCGAAGGTGGCCCTCGCTCCATTTCGGCTTCCAGCCGTATCCGCACAGCCCAAAACCGACTGGGGTATGCCCGACTGGTTCTGTCCCGAATTGGTCAGATCGGTGAAGGCTATGTTCTGATTGTTGATGACACATCCGAACACCACGAAATGGAGCAAGCCCTGCTCCATGCATCCAAGCTAGCCTTACTTGGCGAAATGTCTGCCTCTATGGCACACGAAATCAGCCAACCCATGAACATCATTCGGCTTGCGGCGGAAAATGCACTGTTCGATTTGGGTCGTGGGGAAACGGCATCCATCCGGGAACGGTTGGAAACCATCAGTGCTCAATCCGAACGCTTGCGCCAGACCGTGGACCATATGCAGGCATTTAGCCGTCGGGAAAGCGGGAGCCCACAGTCCTTTGATGTCATTGATGTTGCCAAAAGCACGTTAACCATGCTCACCCCACGCAGCACCGCCCTAAGCATCGGTATCAGTTCAGACCTACACGACAGCCCCGTGTACGCCATGGGGCACCCGCGACATCTGGAACAAGTTCTGCTCAATCTGTGTCACAATGCGGTGGATTCCATTGTGGAACGACGGGAAAAACGCCCAAACGAAATTGACGAAGTGCGCATGACTATCCGTCCTTCTCCTTCCCGTGAAGATACAATACTGATCACGGTATCGGATACGGGAACTGGAATTCGGGATGAAGATATGCCTATGCTTTTTGAGCCGTTCTTTACCCGTAAAACAGAGGGAGCCGGTACCGGGTTGGGGTTATCCATTAGTCTTGGTCTAATCCACGCCATGGGCGGTGATATTACCGCCGAAAACCGACCGGAAGGCGGCTGCGGCTTTACCGTTACCCTGCCAAGAACCGACACGTTACCGTCCAGCACGCCCATATTGTTGCATCGCCCATCCCCGGTACAACCGGATCCACAATCGACGAAACTGTCGATCTTGTTGGCAGATGATGAACCGCTGGTCCTGCGTGAACTGTCCAGTTTTTTGGAACAACTCGGACACACCGTTTTTCTGGCAAACAGCGGCAATCAAGCGCGGCAACAACTGCAAAATCATGACATTGACGTCATTATTACCGACTTGCAGATGCCCAACGGCGACGGTCATGACCTGCTCGCAGAGGTTAGCAGGGAATACCCTCACATCGGCTTAATTGTCTCAACGGGTCAACCTCTGCGCGATCGACTGGCTGTTGCCAATCTGGAAAGTGGAGCCGATGCAATTTTACACAAACCGATCAGCCTGCAGGAGCTTTCAGACACGCTAAACAGCTTTATGTGATGCTTTATGACCAGATCTCCTTGATTCCAGTGGGAAAACTGCTACGTTTTCAGTCTGTGTGAATAATGGTGGGGAAGTCGGGTGGTAAACATTCTCATTGCGGATGATCACGCTTTGTTGCGTGACGGCCTAAAACCCTACGTTTCACAGGCTGCAGAGACCGTTGTCATCCACGAGGCCAGTGACTTTGCTTCTGCGCGGGCGATTATTGCCGAACACCCACTTGATCTGGCCATGTTGGACCTAAGAATGCCGGGCATGCAAGGCATGGCGGGGGCAGCGCGTTTGCGACAGGAATTTCCTGATGCTCCTATGGCAATTATTTCTGGCTGGATGACCCACGAACACGCCTTGCTGGCAGTCCAGCTTGGATTTATCGGCTATATTCCCAAGTCGTTGAGCGGCACTGCGATCTTGCATGTGGTGCGACTGATGTTGTGCGGTGAATCCTATTACCCACCCCAGATCCTGATCCCGGACCCATCACATCTGCCGTTGATGCCGGAACCGCCAATCGCCACAGTGCAGCCACCCAAAGCCGCCGAGGACAAAGAAGACCAATTATCCCTCAGCATACTGACTCGCCGTGAAAAGGAAATTCTGACCCACTTGGTCGAAGGGGCGTCAAACCGCAAGATTGCCGAAAACCTCGGTCTTACCGAGATCACCATTAAATCTCACCTACGAAACGTTTTTCGGAAAATCGGCGCGACCAACCGTACGCAGGCTGTCACCTTCGCCCTAAACTGTGGCATTCGCGCTGCATCCGACCCCACCAATACGCCATCCTGACCACATACACCCCAAATCGATCAGTCAAAAAGCACACCCGGATTCATAATATTGTGTGGGTCCAAGGTATCTTTGATGTGCTTATGCAGGGCCAATTCCTCAGCCGAGCGATAGCGAATTAACTCACCCACTTTCAAACGCCCGACCCCATGTTCCGCCGAAAACGAACCGCCCACTTCATGCACGATGTCATGAACAATGCGGTTCATATCCTGCCAAAGTTCTAGGAAATCTGCATCCGTCATTGCCAATGGTCGCGAAATATTAAAATGGATATTACCATCGCCCACATGACCGAACGGCACCGGACGACAATCGGGAACGAACGCCTCAACCGCAGCCGTTGCTTTGCGGATAAAATCCGGGATTTGACGGATAGGCACCGACACATCATGCTTGATGGAGGCTCCCTCCGGTTTTTGTGCGTGGGGCATATCTTCCCGTAATCGCCACAGCATATTGGCTTGTTCGCCACTTTCTGCGATCACGGCATCAGCGATAACTCCGGCTTCAAATGCGTCTTCCAAAAAGCCTTCAAACACCTGCCGCAATGGAATAACCGGGCTGGTGGTGGAAAATTCGATCAAAGCATACCAAGGGTATTCCGCTGATAGCGGATCGGACACCCCCTCGATATGTCGTGCAGCATATTCCACCCCGCGCCGACAAATCAGTTCAAAGGCCGTCACCGAATCACCACTGAAACGACGGGCTTTTTGCAACAACGGCAACACCAAATCCAGATCATCAAGGGCACAAAACGCCACCTGCGTATCCACGGGCGCAGGACATAACCGCAACACGGCCCCGGTTATAATGCCCAACGTACCTTCTGATCCGACAAATAGGTTCCGCAAGGAGTAGCCGGTATTGTCCTTGGTCAAGGCACGCAGCCCATTCCAGATGCTGCCATCGGGTAACACCACTTCAAGTCCCAACACCACATCCCGTGCGGTGCCATAGTGCAATGTGTTGATCCCGCCGACGTTGGTCGCCAGATTACCGCCAATCTGACAACTGCCTTGTGCCCCAAGATTTAAGGGGAAAACACATCCGGCTTCTGCTGCCGCTGCCCGAACATCCTGCAAGATACATCCCGCATCCACAGTCATGGTGTAATCATCAGCATTCAGGGCGCGTATTTGTTTCATCCGGCCCAAGGAGACCAAAACCGAACCATCGGCAACGGCCCCACCAACCAGCCCGGTATTACCGCCTTGAGGAACGATAGCAACTCCAGCACGGGCACAGACCGTTACGATCTCTGCCACTTGCTCCGTCGACTGAGGCCGCACCACAGCCAGAGGCTTGCTGATATAACGGCCCCGCTGTTCTTCGGAATAGCTTGCCATATCTTCCTGTGTTGTCAGCACATGAGGCGCCCCGACAATTTCCTGCAAGCAGGTCAAAAGATTCTGAGACATGGCAATTCCCCCTTTGTCTTGCTCAGCCTATGGCCTCGGGGCCGCAGCCCTGCGCAAACGGTCATTGATTGCGCACCCCAACCCCTGATCCGGGATCGGAGACACCGCAATAGTACCCACACCACGACTGTCCAACAACCGCAGCATGGCAAACATGTTCACAGCGGCTTCTTTCAAATCCCCGCTTGGGCTGAGATTGAGAACCGCATCCTGAACTTCACCAAAGCCAAGAAGCACTTCACCATCGCGCACGTCCGTTGCATTCAGACGCATTAAGGCATCCGGGGCGTAGTGACTGCTGAGCATCCCCGGTGAATGCAGCGGAGTTTCCTCATCCACAGATGGCGAAAGATTTACCGCCTGTTCCACAGGCAAGCCCAAACACGCAGAAATCTGTTCTGCGGTTACCGCGCCGGGGCGCAAAATAATCGGCCGATCATCAATCAGTGACAGAACCGTACTTTCCAGTCCTACGGCACATGGGCCACCATCAACGATCATATGCACACGCCGATTGAGGCCATCCACCACATGCGCGGCACACGTTGGGCTGATCCGCCCGGAAAGATTGGCTGAGGGCGCCGCGATCGGGCACCCTGCGGCTTTCAGAATATCCAGTGCAACCGGATGCCCCGGCACGCGGATTGCCACCGTATCCAACCCGGCAGAAATCAAATCACTGAGGCCACCGGAAGGCCGTTTAGGCAATACCAAGGTCAACGGTCCGGGCCAGAATGCGTGAGCCAAATCCCGCGCATGCTCCGTGAACTCCACATATTCCTCAGCCGCAATCGGATCAGCAACATGCACGATCAACGGATTAAAGCTGGGGCGGCCCTTGGCTTCAAAAATTGCAGCGACAGCATGGCTGTCCGTTGCATTGCCGCCAAGGCCATACACTGTTTCCGTTGGGAAGACCACAAGCTCGCCACGACGCAGGCGTTCGCCTGCCTCGCGGCATGTGTTGGCTGTGGCTTGGGCCAGAACCGTACTTATTGGCATTTACGCGTTCTCATCACCGGGTTCAATTTCTTTGGTGATTTCAGCATGGGCCAACGGATCGGCATGAACTTCATGCACCCGGAAGCGCCAAGCCTGCATAGTCGGGCTTTCCTGCACATCCAGCGCGGCTTTTTTCTTTAACTGCGACAGGAAGACAATCGGGTCCGGCAAGTCCAGCCACACCTGTGGCAAGTACAAAGCACGGCGGCCTTTATCCTGAATGACAAGTCCATCCAATCCCGGTTCAATTTTGCCGATCAAGTCCAATTCGTTTTTGAAATCAATCGGGTCCAGCGGCGTCAAAACTGACACGGAGATTTTCAAACCGTCCAATTCTTCAGCCGTCAAAGGCGGGAAACGGTTATCGCGGAATGCGGCTCCGCAGGCATTTTGCGCCACGTCCAAAGCCAATGACTGCATGGGACGGATGGAGCCAAGGCACCCGCGCAATTTACCATCACGGATCAAGGTCACAAAGGCTGCGCCGTAATCTGCCAATTCCACGGGAACGTTCATGAGATCAATCTCATGCGGTTTTTGTCCGTTTTCCAATCCGTGCCGAATGGCTGTCAGAGCAATATCCAACAGCTCTTGTCCATGGGTTTCGGTGACCGGCGGCACATCATCCGCCTCGGCAAAGGTCCAAGAGCCGTATCCCACCACTTGCCCGCGCGGGCCTGCTGTATCGCCAGAGTTTTTCACGTCCAAGGTCTTCACTTTCATACTGCGTTGTTGCGCACACCTCAGAAGGCCCCCAATGGGCAACCGTCCACAGGCCTGCGGTCTGTTGATCAATTCCGGTGCCAGCGTTTCTATGGCATGTGTGGTCACAGTATCAAGGGTTACGCAATCGTCATAGGACAGATAATGCGATAAATCCGAACTGATCACGATAACCGTTTCATCTCCGCCCCAAATCCGGTCCAGACAATCCGCGACCTGATCGACCGTGGCATTCCCGACCAGAATCGGAACAACCGACACATCCCCAAGGCATTCCTGAACAAACGGCAACTGGACTTCAAGGCTATGTTCTTCGGCATGGGCCAAATCCATAACCACCGTATCACCGCGCCGCATCAGTGCCCGCATGGCATCCTGATCAATCGGGACCACGCCCAGCGGTGTTTCAAATCCTTCTGCCGCGCTCAGGGCAAAGCCTGATACGGCGACCCTGTGAACCGGACCCATAAGGATCACACGGCGAATCGTATCTTTGGCCTTGGCAAGGGCACGATAGCCTTGCGCGGCAATCGCCCCGGAATACATGTATCCGGCATGGGGAACGATGATCGCCTTCGGCGGTCGCCCCGTCGGCACGGGTGCCGCGCACAGCAACTGCTGCACCGTTGCCCGTAATTCATCGGCACTGTTTGGGTAAAATGTTCCGGCAACGGCTGCCGGACGGATTGCAGGTTCAGTCATCTTGGCCTCCCCATTGCTTTTCAGAAGCGGAACGCCGATCTTTTCAGGTGTTGCAATGACGCGTAGCATTCTACAGGTTTTTCCGCTAAAGCGCCTGCACGATTTTTAAAAGAGGGATTTCAACCATGGCGAACGTCCAATTCTGGCAGCCCGTACCCGAGGCCGAAATTCCGGGCATCATTCAGTGCGATTTGTGCCCGCGACATTGCCGCATTCGTCCCGGGCAGCGCGGCAAATGCTATGCGCGCATGAACCGCGACGGTCATATGGTGCTGGCGACCTATGGTCGATCCACCGGATTTTCTATTGATCCCATTGAAAAGAAACCCCTGAACCACTTTCTGCCCGGCACCCCGGTTCTGTCGTTCGGCTCCCTTGGCTGCAATCTGAACTGTGCTTGCTGCCAGAACTGGAGCATTGCGTCCTCGCAGGATGAAGGGCGACTTGGAGACGTCATCACGCCCGAGGAAATCGCCTATGCCGCCATCCGCAAGGGCTGCCGCTCTATCGCCATGACTTATAACGAACCTTTGATCTCCTTTGAATACGCCCGCGATGTTTCCGAACTGTGCCGATCCCGGCAGTTGCAGATGGTCGCCGTCACCAACGGTTACCTGAGCGGTACATCCCGTTCCGAATTCTGCGCATTGTTCGATGCCTTTAACGTGGACCTGAAAGGCATCCATGAAGAGATCTACCAGCATCACTGCCACGGGCACCTGCAACCGGTTTTGGACACCCTTTTGCACATTCATCATGAAACCAAAGCATGGCTGGAAATCACAACACTGGTGATTCCCGGACTGAACGATTCCGAAGCGGATATTGCCGCCACGGCCCGTTGGATTGCAGATAACCTTTCACCGGATGTCCCCCTACACTTAACCGCCTTCTACCCGGACCATAAAATGCGCGATACACCCGCGACGACCGTGGATGCCCTTCGCCGTGCCCGTACCATTGCGCAACAGCTGGGGCTGAAATTTGTCTATCTTGGCAATGTGATCGACCCGGCGGGGGAAACCACAGTGTGTCCATCCTGTGAGACTCCGGTCATCGTAAGAGACCGCTATGCCCTGAAAACCTATGACCTTGATACGTCCGGTAACTGCGCCCACTGCGGGACAAAACTGCCGGGAGTTTTTGACGGCTGGCCCGGCACTTGGGGCCGCAAAAGCCAGCCCGTAAATATGCCGGTGTGGCGATGCATGTGCTGACCTGCGTCTGAGCCATGGCTCGCCACCGGATTCACCATATGCACGTCGTGCGCATTGTGATATAGAAAATTCAAGAATATATGCACGTTGTGCAATCTATTAAGAAGGATGAAATACCCATGAAAATTGCGTTTGCAAAATCCGGCCTGCCTAAAGTCGGCAGCCTTGCGGTTGGAGTTCTCGATGGCGGGATTTTGTCCCCCACCGCCCAGATGGTGGATGACGCCAGCGGCGGAACCCTTGCGCGCGCGATCAGTGCCTCCCGTTTTTCGGGCAAGGCAGGGCAAACGCTGGAAATTATTGCGCCGACAGGTATGGACGTTGACCGGGTAATTGCCATCGGCCTCGGCAAAGCTGAAGACATTGATGGTGCCTGTTTGGAAAAATTTGCCGCTGCGGCCTATGCTGCCGTTGAAAAGGCTCCGGCAACCGAACTGACCTTGGCAGTGGATGTCATCGCAGATACCAAAGAACCGGTCGGCATTCTGGCTGCCCACGCCGCATTTGGTGCAAAGCTGCGTTCCTACCGTTTTGACACATATCGCACGCAGGAAAAACCGGAAGATAAACCGGCCCTGAAAACCGTCACGGTTGCAACCAATGAAGTCAACGCTGCCGAAGCGGCGTTCGCACAGTTGGATGCGGTTGCCGAAGGGATTTTCCTGACCCGTGATTTGGTGGCAGAACCCGCCAACGTCCTGACCCCACCTGCATTCATGCGCAAGGCCAAGGCTCTCAGCAAAGACGGCATCGACGTCGAAGTGCTGGACGAAAAGGCCATGGAGAAACTCGGCATGGGAGCACTGCTGGGCGTTGGTCAAGGTTCCAGCCAACCGTCACAACTGGTGATCATGCGTTGGAACGGTGGCAAGAAATCCGATGCTCCGGTGGCTGTGGTTGGCAAAGGCGTCTGTTTTGACTCCGGCGGCATTTCCATCAAACCCGCCGCAGGCATGGAAGAAATGAAAGGCGACATGGGCGGGGCCGCAGTGGTCACCGGCCTGATGAAAGCCCTTGCCAAACGCAATGCCCCGGTCAACGTGGTCGGCATTCTGGGTCTGGTCGAAAACATGCCGTCCGGCACCGCCCAACGTCCGGGCGATGTTGTGACCTCCATGTCTGGTCAAACCATCGAAGTCATCAACACTGATGCAGAGGGTCGTCTGGTTCTGGCTGATGCCTTGACCTATACGCAGAAAACCTTCAAGCCGCAGGTGGTAATTGACCTTGCCACCCTGACTGGCGCGATCCTGATTGCCCTTGGCGGTGAAAACGCCGGGCTGTTCACCAATAATGACGACCTTAGCCAAGCGTTGACCGCTGCCGGTGGCAAAACCGGGGAAACCGTATGGCGCATGCCCATGGGCAAAGCCTATGACGAGATGATCAAATCTGACATCGCCGACATGAAAAACGTCGGGGGCCGTGAAGCTGGCTCCATCACCGCTGCACAATTCCTGCAACGGTTCATTCAGGATGATACCCCGTGGGCTCACATTGACATTGCGGGCGTATCGTGGGGCACCAAAACCAAAGGCACCACTCCGAAAGGCGCCTCAGGCTGGGGTGTTCGCCTGCTCAACACTTGGATCGCCGAGACCTTTGAAACCGAAGGCAACGCAAAGTCCGATAAGAAAAAAGCCGCAAAGAAGTAAACTGCCATGAAACCGCAAGTCCACTTCGTTGATCGCGAAACCTCTGCCGAAGCCTTGGGCCTGTTTGCTCAGGATGACGGTGCATGGGTCATTGGTGTGCGCGCCAAAACCGGACCGGTTGCCGCTGCGCGCCATCGCTTTCCCAAACTGAAGAACTTGCTGGCACCTTTGCGTATCAAAGGAGGCACCGCAGGCAAATGTGCGGTGTCTCGATTACCCAACCCCATGAACTGCGGCTGGTTTGGCGCAGTGGGGTTGGGGCATCCCCATGCCTTGACCCGAAATGTGGCGGAAACCATCGGACGACAAGTCGCAACCGCAACCTGTCAACCGGGGCTGGATTGGGTATTCGTCGATGCGGATTTTTTCCCCGCGACCGCCGCCGCCTTTGCCATGGGCTGGGTGCTGCGGGCCACTCCCCATTACCATGCGCAATCGAGTGCAACTGACCGCTGTGACTATGCTGATGGCGAGCATACCCCAAAACATTTGGTGGTTATGACCTCCAACGCGGAGCTGGCTCAAGAGTTCTGGGATACTCTGTACCTGCCGCGCACGGAAGGAACCTTACTAGCCCGTGATCTGATGCAACGTCCGGCGAACGACCTCACCCCTGTGGCCCTGCAAACCGAAGCAGAAGCAATGCGTGCGCTTGGCGCCACAGTCACGGCCTTAAACGCGACGGAACTGAAACGTCAGAAACTCAATTTACTGCATGCCGTGGGCAAAGGCTCTGCCTGCCCCCCGCGCCTAATCATCATCGACTGGCCCGGTCAGGCAGATCAAGACCCTGACGCGCCTGTGGTTTTTGTTGGTAAGGGCATTACCTTTGACACCGGCGGCATTTCCATCAAACCTGCCGATGGCATGGAAGACATGAAAGGCGACATGGGCGGTGCTGCCACCGTTTTAGGGGCAATGAAAGCCATTGCCATGCGCCGTGCGCCGCAACGGGTGATCGGGTTGCTGGCGGTGGCTGAAAATGCCGTCAGTGGCTCTGCCACTCGCCCCGGCGATATTGTGCGCGCCTGCAACGGCACCAGCGTCGAAATCGTCGATACGGATGCGGAAGGCCGATTGGTGCTGGCGGATGCTCTGGCCTATGCTCGTGCTACATATGACCCATCACTGATGGTGGACGTTGCCACCCTGACCGGAGCCGTTGTCCGTGCCTTGGGCCGCCACCATGCCGGGCTGTTCACGCCTCAGGACACGACGGCTATGCGTTTGCAACAGGCCGCCGATGTCTCCGGCGAACCCCTGTGGCGCTTGCCTTTGCCAAGCCCGGACGATGACGCCCTGAAATCCGAAGTTGCCGATTTGAAAAACTGCGCATGGGGCACGGTTCCCGATGCCATGCATGCTGCCGGGTTCCTATCTCATTTTGCATCAGAAACACCATGGGCACATCTGGACATTGCCGGGACGGCGGAGGCTGACGCCGACACCCCCCTGACCCGCAAAGGCCCGGTCGGTTTTGGTGTGCGATTGCTGGACGCCCTCATCTGCGCCAAGGATGCATAATCTATGTCTGTTGAAACACTCGCCAGCAATCCTGCGGACCTCAGCACCCTGCACATTGCCTTGGTTTTGTTTGCCATTGGCCTTGGCGGATTTGTCAAAGGCTTCATCGGTCTTGGCTTGCCCTTAATTGCCATTCCCATCATGTCCACGGTTATTGACCCGCGAACATCGGTGGCGATTTTGGCCCTGCCGATGATTGTCTCTAACCTTGTGCAAGCCCGCACCGGGGGCCACGTTCTGACAACGGCCTATGCCTTTCGCTGGCTTCTGATTCCTTTGGCTTGCGGCAGTGCCATCGGCACCATGATCATTACCGGCATCCCCGTGGATTACGCCAAGGCAATCGTCGGCGGCATCGTTGTCGCCTTTGCCTTGCTCACACTCAGCGGCAAACAACCTGTCATTCCCTCGGGCATGGATCGGATTGCCCGCCCTGCCATCGGCATGTTTGGTGGTATTATCGGCGGCATGACCAGCTTTTTCGGCCCTCCCGTGATTCCTTACCTGATGTCCCTTCAGTTAGAGAAGACCCGCTTTGTTCAGGTCATGGGTATGGCATTCATGATCGGTTCGATCCCCTTGTTGATTGGCATGATCGTCAAAGGCTTTGCCCCGCCCAATGTTTTGCTGATCTCGGTTGCCGGGGTTGCTGCCGTCTTTGCCAGCATGTACATCGGTGGTCTGTTGCGCAATCGCGTCCCCCAAGCCCTGTTCATGAAGTTGATTGCCGTCATGCTGATCATTATCGGGGGTCGTATGTTGTGGTTCAGCCTGATGTCATGACAATCTTCATGGCATTGCATGATCCCTTTTGCCCTGTTACACCTTGAAACCTCATCAACATCTTTGAACGGGTAGTCACGTGCTTCGCAAGCTTTACGATTGGACCATGGCGCAAGCCAACACACCGCGCGCATTGGCAACGCTTGCTTTTATTTCGTTCATCGAAAGCTCCATCTTTCCGCTGCCGCCGGATATTTTGCTGATACCGATGATTCTGGCGGCACGGGAAAAGGCATGGAAAATTGCCGCCGTCTGTACCATTGCCAGTGTCCTTGGCGGCATTGCCGGGTATGCGATCGGTATGTTCCTGTTTGATCAGTTGGCTGCCCCGATCCTGTCGTTTTACGGCTACATGGATAAATTTACCGTTTTCCAAGCGCAGTACAACGAATGGGGTGCATGGATAGTCTTCGGAGCAGGGGTCACCCCGTTCCCGTATAAAGTCATCACCATCGCCAGCGGCATGACCGGGCTTAATCTGGCGATTTTCATGGTGGCGTCCGTTCTGGCGCGAGGGTTGCGTTTCTTCCTGATTGCCGCGTTGCTGTGGAAATTTGGCGCACCCATTCGCAAGTTTATCGAAGATCACCTCGGCAAGCTTGCAACCGCTTTTTTTGTTCTCTTGCTTGGTGGTTTTGTCGCCCTGAAATTCCTATCGACCTGACCCGTGGGGGTAGCCTATGAAACGATCCGTTAGTGCCTCGATTTGCCTGCTTATCACCCTGATCTGCCTCGGCTCTTTGGCCTTCGCCTTGATACTGGAACATTTTTTTGATGTGGATGCCTGTATCTTGTGTACCTACCAACGGGTTCCGTTCGTTGTTGCTGCCGGGTTTGCTCTGTTTGGATTTGCCGCACCGTTACCCCCTCCCCGTCACAGAGTCATCGTGGGTATTTGCGCATTCATTTTTGCCATCGGTGCCGGCATCGCAACCTATCATGTGGGGATCGAGCAAAGCTGGTGGAGCGGTACTCCGGGCTGCACCGGGGAATCCTTGGATGCGATTACCTTGGCTGACTTAAGGACCTCCGTGACCACCAAACCAGTGGTCCGATGTGATGACGTGCCTTTCACCCTGTTCGGTTTATCTCTGCCGTCTATGAATGCTTTGTTTTCCGGCTTCTTGAGCCTGTTCTGCCTTGCCTTGGCATTGGAGCACAAATTGTGGCGGGAAAAGTATTTCAAACCTCGGCGGTAACTGTCTCTTCCAGTTCCGTGTCCCAGTACAGAAAATCTCGCCAGCTTTGATGCAGTCGTTGCGGTGGGAATGATCGCCCGATCTCCTGCAACTGGAATGCACTGGGCCGGAACGGTGGTCGAACAGGGCGGCAGCCGGGTCGGGTCGGCATATGGTCGGCCTTGGCAAGGTTACAGGCCTGACATGCTGTGACCACATTTTCCCAACTGGTATTGCCACCACGAGACCGTGGGACAACATGATCAAAGGTCAGGTCCTGCGATGGGAAGCGTTGACCGCAATATTGGCAACAGAACCGATCCCGCAAAAACACGTTGAAACGGGTAAAAGCCGCACGTTGCGAGCGCGGAGCATACTCCCGCAGCGCAACGACACTGGGCAAACGCAATGATGTACTTGGCGAATGCACCTGTACTTCGTACTCGGACAACACCTGCACACGGTCAGCCACCACGGCTTTGATAACATCCTGCCATGACCACACAGACAACGGAAAATAACTGAGCGGACGAAAGTCCGCATTCAACACCAAGGCCGGGGCTAATCCCCCCGCTGCACACGTGTTCATACCCACCTGAGCCTCCTCCTGTTGGAGAAAGCCGCGCCCGTACTTGTACGCTACGCAAACTGTCTGACCCACACTGTCGGGCACGACATATGGTGGTATATATATCACAAGCCCCAGCATATTGCATCACAGCTTTATGACCATGTCCTGCCAAGAACATTTGCCCCCTGACGGAAAAATGCGGTAAGCACTGTTTATGACACACGCACCGGACATCACCCGCTTTGCCCCCAGCCCAACAGGACATTTGCACCTTGGGCATGCTTATTCGGCATTGTTCGCACACCGCGAGGCCGGACAGGATGGCACATTCATCCTGCGGATCGAGGACATTGACACCGGACGCTGCCGAGAACCGTTCGTCAACGGCATTCTGGAAGATCTGGCGTGGCTTGGTCTCCACTGGCAACAGCCGATCTGGCGACAGTCCAATCGCATGAATGTCTACGCCAAGGCCTTGGATGATCTGCATCGTCAGGGGCTGCTGTACCCGTGTTTTTGTTCCCGTGCCGATATCAAGCGGGAACTGGCAACCAGTGCCTCTGCCCCACATTTGCTACACGATGGACCGGATGGTCCACTGTATCCCGGCACCTGTCGTTGCATCCCCACGGATCAGGCCGCAGACCGGATCGCCACGGGGGCTCCGCATAGCTGGCGGTTAAACATGCAAAAAGCCAGCAGCCGCGCCCCGCGACTGACGTGGTTCGATCGTGATCAAGGACTTCAGACCGCAACTCCCGAAATCTTTGGCGACATCATTCTGGCGCGACGGGATACACCGACCTGTTACCATCTGTCCGTTACCATTGACGATGCGGCTCAAGGCATCACCTGTGTCACCCGCGGGCAAGACCTGTTCCCAGCCAGCCACATCCATCGCCTATTGCAACACCTGTTGGCCTTGCCCACGCTGGACTGGCGACACCACCCCCTGATTTCCGATAAAACCGGACAACGTCTTGCCAAGCGGGACGGGGCAAAATCCCTGTGCGATTTACGCGCCGAAGGCATCAGCGCCGATGACATCCGTCAACAACTTGGATTCTAACCGTACATCACAAGCATGAGAGTACTGATGCGCTTAAGCTCTGTGTGATGAGGCGATGGGTCTTCAACAGACTCCGCCAAACGAAAAGTCCCCGCATAATGCGGGGACTTTGGCAGTAGTCTAGACCGTTGACTGGCCGTCGGTTTTTATCTGGGAAAGATGAAAGCTTAAACGTACTCGGTAGAGGAACGAACCACCTCAACCAAGGTTACTTCCATTTCTTCCAAATTCCCGGTCAGGCCGGAAGCAGTCGTCCGAACAGATTCAGCCAAACGGGTTGTATTGTTGGCTTCATCAGAAACGTGAGACATACGGACAGACATATCCCGCGCAGTATCAGCCGTTTGCTGAACGTTACGGGCAATTTCCTGCGTTGCTGCAGTTTGCTCTTCGATCGCAGACGCAATCCCTGCCGAAATTCCACCCATACTGTTGATGGTTTCAGCAACCTTTTCAATGGCAACCCCGGCTTCCTTGGAAACATCCTGAATAGCCTTGACCTGCGTTGCGATTTCCTCTGTCGACCGTGAGGTTTGCGTTGCAAGGTTTTTCACTTCGTTTGCCACCACAGCAAACCCTTTCCCTGCATCGCCGGCACGGGCGGCCTCAATCGTCGCATTCAGTGCCAACAGATTGGTTTGTGCCGCGATACCGTTGATCAATTCAACAACCGTACCGATTTGTTCCGCACTGTCTGCCAGCCCCTGCACCACTTCACGGGTTTTGCCAGCCATATCAATGGCGGCCTGAGCGACTTCAGCGGATTGTTGAACCTGCCGCCCGATCTCATCGATCGAGTTGGACAGCTCTTCCGCCGCAGACGCAACGGTCTGAGCATTGGCAAGGGCTTCTTCTGCTGCTGCTGCTGCCCCGGCGGCTTCCTGCGTCATCCGGTCAGCCGAGTGATCCAGATCGACGGAGGCTTGCTCCATGTCCCCGGCACTGGCAGAAACGACTGCAACAGCCCGGTGAGCTTCATCTTCGATCCGATCCGCCATTGCTTTCAAAGCAATACGTTTTTGTTCACGAATGGCTTCATCCGCATTGGCTTGCTCTTCACGCAAACGTTCCATTTCCACTGCATTATCGCGGAAGGTCACAAGTGCATTGTTCAGGGCGCCAAGTTCAGTTTGACTGTCGGTACGCTCCACAGAGATATTGGTATCGCCACTTGCCAAGCGTTCCATACCATCCGTGAGCCTTTGCAAGGGTCCGGCGATGCTTTGACGCACGCGGAACGCTGCGAACAATACGATGACCAAAGTCCCACCGACCCACAACGCGACAGTCTGCAGGTTCTGGCTAAAGACCTCTTCCACATCGGTCACATAAATCCCGGTACCGATTGCCAATCCCCAAGGTTTGAATTGCCCCATGTAGGCAATTTTAGGGGCATCATATGCTGTGCTACCCGGAGCACGTCCCATATATTCCACAAAGCCACCGCCGGCGCGGGCTACGTCAGCAAATTTCTGGTACAACGGCACGCCAGTTACATCCGTGTAAACCGTTCCGTCTTTCTTCTTGATGCCAACCATACTGGTGCCGATTTGTTTTGCCCGGTGCGGGTGCATCAACAAAACACCATTGAAATCGTTAGCCCAGAAATAGTTATCGCCCGCATAACGCAGTTGCTCAATCCCATGGAGTGCCTTGGCCTTGGCCTCGTCCATGGTCATATGTCCGTCTTCGGCTTGTTTGTGATAATACACAGCAATACTTTTTGCTGCTTCGACGAGCTCTTGCGTTTTTTGGTATCGGTCATCCAACAGATTGGAGTGCAGATTTTTCAGACCAATTGCCCCCACAATGGCCATACCAATAACAGCAAGTAAAACCATCAACAGCATTCGCGTTGATATTTTTAAGGATTCCAGCATGTTGTACCTCCCAACTGGAGGAAGGATGACGCGCCCGAGTTGCACGGGCCAGCCCCCCAGTGTGCTATCGTGATGCCTGCTAAACCAAGAGTTTTAGTGTGCTTTTCTTGACCGCAGGTAAAGACCCATCAAACGGCGCCAGCATCTAATGAATCAAATTCATACATTACGTAACAGCTTCTTCACACTGCGATACTTTAAAAAGGTTACTGTGGCTTTGCAACGCCTTAATTTAAAAACGTATTTCCATATTTCAATCAAAACCCAAAAAGGATGAAGCATTCTCATGTGTGCAGATATATACTGCGCACGGAAATAAACCCTGAGTTGCTCGCCACGGTTTTTACTTTATTTCACTGCCCGAAATAGAGGCAACCGTTTGAGTTGTAGAGAACCCTGCCTCCAACTGCGCCAGAACCACACGACCACCTGCCGCGGCAACCAAATCCGCACCAACAACGGTTTCCACCGTGTAGTCCGCCCCCTTCACCAACACATCCGGCAAAAGTGCTGTGATGAGTCGCATAGGCGTATCCTCATCAAACACCACAACCGCATCCACATCCTGCAACGCGGCAAGAACCTGCGCACGCGCGTCTTGTTTTTGTATCGGTCGAGATGGTCCCTTCAGTCGCGACACGGACGCATCACTATTCAGCCCGACAATCAACTTGTCACAATGACTGCGCGCCTGCCGCAACAAGGAAATATGCCCCGGGTGCAACAGATCAAAGCAGCCGTTAGTAAACCCAACAGTCAGCCCCTGCGCCTTCCAGCCGGAAATCGCCTCTTCCACATGTTCCAGCTTCATAATTTTGCCATACCCGTAATCACCGGACAGTGTCGTCGCAGCAGCCCGCAGTTCAGCCGCCGTTGCTGTCGCAGTCCCGATTTTGCCAACAACAATACCGCCCGCAAGGTTCGCCAAACGCGCCGCATCCAATGGTTCATTATGCACCGCCAGAGCCGCAGCCATGGTCGCAACCACCGTATCGCCCGCACCGGAAACATCAAATACTTCCCGTGCGCGGGCCGGAATGTGGTGGACATCCCCGGCTTCGGTCACCAACGTCATTCCGTCCTGTGAACGCGTAACAAGAACATTACGAATGCCGGACGAATCCATAAGTTTCCGTGCCGCCGCAACGATGGCTTCATCGGTTGCCCCTTTCATGCCCGTGGCTTCCGCCAATTCTGCACGATTGGGCGTAACCATGAATGCACCACGGTATTTGCTATAATCACGCCCTTTCGGGTCAACGATCGTCGGAATACCGCGAGCCTCCGCCATGCGAAGGACTGAGGTCAGAACATGATCCGTCAGCAGTCCTTTGCCATAATCGGACAGCGTCACAACCTGACATTCGTCCAAGGCCGCCTCGACCACTTCCAGCACACGTTGCTCCGCCCGCGGATCAAGATCGTGAATTTCCTCAATATCCGTTCGCAATAATTGCTGAACCCCCGCCACATAACGGGTTTTTTCCGTGGTGCGACGCCCCAGAAGAACCTGCAAACGGGACTCTACCCCCTCTTCTGCCGCCAATAACGAAGCAATGTTATGACCGGGATTGTCATCGCCAACCGCCGCGACAAATACCGAACGAGCGCCCAAGGCACTGAGGTTCCGGGCAACGTTTCCTGCCCCGCCCAGCATCAGGGTTTCATTCTGAATACGAAAAACAGGAACCGGAGCTTCCGGCGAAATGCGGGACACATCACCATAAACAAAATGATCCAGCATCACATCGCCAAGGCACAACACGCGCGCCTGTTTCATACCATCAAGAAAACGAAAAAACGTTTCAGACAAAGTCACCACAGTCAGAGATCCATCATAATGGGCAGGAACGGAAACAGCCATCGGCTGCCAGCCCCACCTTAGGCTGCTGCCTATCGTATGGCAATGGTTTGCATCCGGTCCGCACCACTGTTTGCAGCAAAAAATGACCTTCTAACTTGCGGACATTTTTGCAAAATTGCTGCGCCCTGCTACACTTGCCACGATATCAGTTTAACAAAGGTGGAAACCACACCCATGACCCCGGTGCAGAATCAGGAATTCGTCACCCCGGAAAGCCTGCTGCTGGACACGGCAGAGCGACTGGGGCGTGTTCGGGCGGGCCGTATTGCCTTGCGCGTATACATGTCACGCCTGTCATCGGCCTACAGCGACCCAGCCTATATCAGAATTGCCGTTCGCATGTTTGATGGACTGGTTGCCAATTACCGCTGCCAAATTTTTGTCATGACCAATGGCGATATTGTCGCCACCGGGAAGGACATGCCCTATGCCGAGGTCGACGCCGCTGTTTATAAATTGCGCATGCTGTTCGAAGCCGACCCGTTGGTTCATGAATCTCCATACGCGCCAGATGATCCGTTTTGCACTTGGTATGATCTTGAAACCGAATTTGACGCCTTTTACGAAATGGCCCGTCAATCCCGCGAGGCTACCCCCTCCAACACTGCTGACAGGCATCAACACCCGCCCCAACGCCCAATTACACCTGCGGATCTGGAACCCTTGAGCGCGGCACTTACTGACGCCACCGTGCGCCCATTCATTTCCCAGCAAGCCGCAGTACACGTAACCCCACTTGGCGATTCCAGTCTGGCCTTTCAGGAAATCTATGTCTCCATTCAGGCATTAATGCAAAGAATGGCACCGGGTACAGATTTATTATCCGACCGCTGGCTGTTTCAATATCTGTCTGCCAATCTTGACCGTCGTGTTTTGTCCTGCGTTGACAACCTGACCCTGTACGGGCGGGAATTGCCCCTGAACCTGAACCTGAACATCTCCACCGTGCTCAGCCCGTCGTTCACTCAGTTCGTCAACAAATTCGATCATTTGAATCTATGTGTCGAATTTCAGCCCATTGATGTCTTTGCCAACCCGACACAATTCCTGAAGGCCTGCGCCGTTTTGCATGACCTTGGGCATAAAACGCTTATCGACGGCTTGTCTCCCCTCAGCCTATGGATGTTGGCAGATTCCGGCCTGCCAGTTGATGCGTTCAAGTTGATGTGGACCGCTGACCTGCATCGCGGACATCACGGAGCCGCAGACCGCGACCCGAAAAATGCCATCAAAGTTTTGGGACCAAGCCGCATCATTTTGGGCCACTGCGATTCTTTTGCTGCGCTGGAATGGGGACTGAAGATAGGGATCCGAACCTATCAGGGGTATTTTGTTGATGAATCGCTGATCGGGCAATCCAATGCTTTGCAACTGACGCCGCCTTCCCGGAAAGGAGACAAATCATGATCAACCTGCCCGGATTTTTCAGCAGCAAAGACACGGATGACAAGACAGCAAACTCTGCCGACGCCGCGGAAACGAACGCCGCCGACAAACTGGATGAGAAGACGGCACAAGAACGCAAGCTGATGATGCAACTTCAAGAAGGCTTGTTGTTGGACTATGCACAACGGCTGGATAAATTCAGAAAACAGCGTGAAGCCCTGCATCTGCATTTATCCCGCCTGCAATCGCACAATCAAAAAGACCAACAGCTTCGCGCAGCGGCTAAGGCTTTTGACGGCTTGGTCGAAGACAACCGGGCGCAGGTCTTTAACCTGTTCCGTGGCGATATGATTATTGTCTTCGCCAGCAAGAACCGTGATGAAATTGAAGCCGCACTGGTTCGCATTCGCTTCCTATTGGATGATGACCCATTGCTCGATGATGATTTCAATGACAGTTCCAATCTCTGCACTTGGTATGATCTGGAAACCGAATACCCGGCTTTTCTGCGATTGACGCAGCAATTCTACGCCGAACAAGAAGAACGCCAGCGCGCAAATGTTGAGGTTGCACAGGCCCAATCCTATTCGCCCCGGCACTCCCAACCGGAACGCGCCCTCAAACCTCTGACACCATCGGTCCTCGGCAAGCTCGAAGATGCTCTAAGCCGCACGGATTTATCCAACTTAGTTCGGCATCAAGCTATCAGCGCCATTGTTGGGCGATCGACCCCACAACAAATGTTCAGCGAAGTCTTTGTCTCCATATCTGACTTGCGTGATATTTTCATCCCGGACACCAATATCACATCAGACGCATGGCTGTTTCAGCATCTGACGGAAACGCTGGATCGCCGCGTTCTGGCATTGATGAGCACGGGACACGACCGCAGTTTATCCGGTGGCTTCAGCATCAACTTGAATGTGCGCACGATCCTCAGCGATGATTTCCTAAATTTCGACGACAGCATCGCCGGAGGACTGCGCGGTGCCATCGTGCTGGAAATCCAGCTGTTTGATATCCTCGCCAATGTTGGTGCATTTCTGTTTGCCCGTGATTTTGCCAAGGAACGTGGCTACCGCATTTGCGTGGATGGCGTCACGATCGACACATTGCCCTTGGTCAACCGAACAAAAATCGGTGCAGACCTGATTAAGCTGATGTGGCATGAATCTCTAACCGCCGCCGCGGAAGCTGATGAGGATCACTTTATCGCCAAATCGTTACAGCGTTGCGGGCGCAAACGGGTTATTCTGACCCGCGTTGATTCCGATATGGAAATCAGCACCGGACAGGATTTGGGGCTCACCATGTTCCAAGGCCGCGGGGTGGAGCGTTTAATCCAAACACGCGCAGCCCGAAAGTGACCCATCCCTACCAATACCTGCCCTGCATCCTTACATCTAACTCGTTCTTGTTTCCCAAGAGGTTCCTGTTTTCATGACTGTTCCCGTGCCTGCCATTGAGGTCCGTAATCTGACCAAGGACTTTGACAGCATTCGTGCCGTTGACAACATCAGCTTTACCGTTCCCCATGGGCAGATTGTTGGACTTCTGGGTGGGAACGGTGCCGGGAAAACCACGACCATCAGCATGATACTTGGTGCCCTGCTTCCAACAACCGGGCAGATTTCCGTCATGGGTCACGACATGCTGCATGACAGGTTCGCGGTTCTGGCTCGCATGAACTTTGCATCCCCCTATGTCAATTTGCCATTGCGCCTGACAGTTAAGGAAAGCCTGAAGGTTTACGGGTTGTTATATGGCCTGCGTCAGGTGGGGCAGATTATTGACCGCCTCGCAACTGAACTGGATCTTCAGCATCTTTTGAAAACGCAGGCGCGTCACCTGTCCGCTGGACAGAAAACTCGTGTTACTTTAGCCAAGGCGTTGATCAATTCGCCGGATGTTTTGCTGTTGGACGAACCGACAGCATCCCTTGATCCGGACACCGCAGACTTTATCCGGGGTTATCTGGAACGTTATGCCGAACGGACCGGCTGCGCCATCCTGCTTGCATCCCACAACATGCAAGAGGTCGAACGCCTGTGTGAGGATATTCTGATTATGAAATCCGGTCATATCAAAGCCCATGGCACCGCAGAAGATCTTTGCATGCAATATAAGTGTGACAGTCTGGAAGATGTCTTTCTAGACATCGCACGCACCCCGGCTGCGGAGGCTTCGGCATGACACACAAACCACAACAGGATCTTTCCCTTAGCCGCAGTTCGCTGGCCTTTTCCCGGATTTACGGGGTTATCCTGCGCCACCTGTATGTCATGCGCTCGTCTTGGCCTCGGGTGTTGGAAATGTCCTACTGGCCCATCATTCAGATTATTGTCTGGGGATTTGCCAGCCAATTTTTCTCCCAGCATTCGTCGTGGGTTGCTCAGGCCGCAGGCGTATTGATCGGGGCCGTATTGCTGTGGGAAGTGATGTTCCGGGCGAACCTTGGCTTCTCCCTTTCCTTCCTGGAGGAAATGTGGTCGCGCAATCTTGGTCAATTGTATCTGACGCCATTGCGCCCCTTTGAGCACGTCCTTGCCCTTGCCGCCATGAGTATGATCCGCACCATTGCCGGGCTGTTTATACCGTCTCTCCTCGCCATTGCCTTATATGGCTTCAATATTTATGACCTTGGCCTGCCCTTGCTGGCGTTTTTCCTCAATCTGGTCATGGTGGGCTGGGGTGTTGGCCTGCTGACTGCAACACTTGTGTTGCGGTTTGGCTTAGGCGCAGAAAGCTTGGCGTGGGTGTTGATCTTTGGCTTGTCCCCGATTTCCGGGGTCTATTACCCGATTTCCATTTTGCCGGACTGGGTGCAGACCATTGCCTATGCTTTCCCCCCAGCCTACGTCTTTGAAGGCATGCGCAGCGTCATGTTCGACGGGATTTTCCGATGGGACTTATTCTGGTCCGCATTCGGCCTCAATATGGCTTACTTCCTTGGGATGAGCGGCTTCTTTTTGTACATGGTCGGTGTCGCCCGCAAGAAAGGGCTCTTGCTGAATATGGGTGAATAACCCAGAACCGCATGACACTGCCAACGAACACTGCCTTGGACAAAACAGCCGGATCAAGCGCAGAGCCACCATGCTCTGCCCACACAAAAGCCCCCGCATGACGCGGGGGCTCTGGCAGAAGTCTGAGAAGCCTAGATTGCTCCCCTTCTTCTATAGTTTTGTTAGTTCCAAGGCATGTAGTCTTTGATGATCGGCAGGCCGTTCAGCATCACCACAAGGATGGCTAGTGGGCAGATGTAGCGAATGAACATCAACCAGATGCTGGTCAAGGCTGCATACTTGGTATGACCACCCATGAATTCGTCGGACATTTTATTCGGCACAACCCAACCAACAAAGATCGAGACCGCCAAACCACCCGCCGGCAACATGATGTTTGTGGTCACGAAGTCCAAAACATCAAACACGCCCATGCCGTAAATGGTGTATTCGCTCCACACGCCCAAAGACAGAGACGACGGAATACACAGCAGGAATGCCACAACACCCGCACCAATGGTCACGGTTTTGCGACGCAGGCCCAATTCATCAACAAAGTACGCCGTGGTCACTTCCAGCAAGGACACCGCAGAAGTCAAAGCTGCAATTGCCAGCAAGATGAAGAACAACGGCCCAAAGAATGCACCACCCGTCATTTGCGAGAACACATACGGCAAGGTGACAAAAGTCAGCCCCGGACCCGCAGCCGGATCAAGACCGAATGCAAACACCGCAGGCAGGATCATCACACCTGCCAACATGGCAATCAGTGTATCCAGTGCAACAACCGTCAAGCCGGCTTCCACAATGTCGGTGTCACGATCCATATAGGACCCGTAGGTAATGATGATCGCCATACCCAAAGACAGGGAGAAGAATGCCTGCCCCAAGGCCTCAATCACGGTTTTGAAGGTAACGTCTTCCCATTTCGGCATGGTGAAGAATTCCCAACCCGCAGCAGACCCATCCAGCGTCAGGGACCGCACGCACAGCATCACAACCAGAATCAGCAACGCCGGCATCAGGTATTTGCTGCACCGCTCGATCCCTTGGTTCACGCCGCCAATCACCACCACGATACACAAGCCGATAAAGACCGCGGCATAAACAATCGGTTCAAACGGATTGGTAATAAAATTGCCGAACATGGCGCCAATGGCATCCGCATCATTCGCCAACAGGCCGGTCGCGGTTTTGCCGATGTAGGCCAGCGTCCAACCCGCCACCACGATGTAGAACGACAAAATCACAAATGCGGTCGCAATCGCGGCATAACCGACAATCGGCCACCACTTGCTGTCTTTCAGACGTTTAAATGCCCCAACCGGATTACGCTGGGTCGAACGGCCCATGACCAGTTCCGCCATCAAAATGGAAAAACCAATAGTCAAAACAATAGCCAAATAAATCATCAAGAAGCTGCCGCCACCGTTCTTTCCGGCGACGTAGGGGAATTTCCAAATATTCCCAAGCCCAATGGCCGATCCGGCTGCCGCCATAACGAAGCCGAATTTGGACGACCAATTTCCACGATTCTGCATACCTACAGGTTTCCTTCGTATTTCTGCAGACAAGTCCGTCAACCGCACCAAAAGGGATGGTCTTCACCATCGCGTCGGCAGACATAAACTTGCTTATTGTGTTCCTCAAACGCAAAACAGTGCCCAAGAATTCCGCACTGCCGTTATGATTGTTGCTGAGAGTTGTAATCGGAAAATGACAAAGGCGAAACAGGTTTCCCTGCTTCGCCCGCAATTTTTTTATCAAAACGGCAAAAAAACGTTCTGATATGTCTCAAATGCCCCTAATTCCAGGGCATAAAGTCTTTAATCACCGGCAGGCCATTCAGCATCACGATGAAAATGCCGAGCGGGCTGATGAATCGGACAAAGACCAGCCAAATTTTGGCAAGGACTTCGTACTTCGGATTGCCATTGACCAGATCCATGACCATGGCTTTCGGTACAACCCAGCCCACGAACAAGGCAATCGCCATACCACCAGCCGGCAACATGATATTGGTGGCAAGGAAGTCCATCAGATCAAGGAAGCCTTTGCCGAAGATGGTGTAATCACTCCACATGCCAAGGGACAGAGACGACGGAATGCACAACAGGAAGCCAACGGCACCAGCCATGATCGTCACTTTCTTCCGGCTCATGCCAAGTTCATCGACAAAATAAGCCGTAACCACTTCCAGCAGCGACACTGCAGAGGTCAAAGCGGCAATTGCCAACAACAGGAAGAACAGCGGACCAAAGAAAATACCACCCGGCATTTGTGAGAACACATGCGGCAGGGTAACAAAGGTCAAGCCCGGACCGGCAGCCGGATCAAGGCCGAACGCAAACACCGCAGGCAAGACCATAACACCAGCCAACAAGGCAATCAGTGTATCCAACGCCACAACCGTTGCACCGGCTTCCACGATGTCGGTTTTACGATCCATATAAGAACCGTAAGTGATGATTGTGCCCATACCCAAAGACAGGGAGAAGAATGCCTGCCCCAGGGCTTCAATCACGGTTTTAAAGGTGACATCTTCCCATTTCGGTTGGGTGAAGAATTCCCAGCCAGCGGCTGCCCCCTCCAACGTCATGGAGCGGAAGCACATGACAATCACGAGTACGAATAAGGCGGGCATCAGGTAACGGCTGCATTTTTCCACGCCTTCACTAATACCGCCGACAACGACATACACGACCATAGCCATGAATACGCCGGCCCACAGAATCGGTTCAACCGGGCTGGTAATAAACCCACCAAAGATCGCCCCGATTGCATCCTTGTCCGAAGACAAAAGGCCCGTCAGGGTCTTTTCAATGTAGGCCAGCGTCCAACCGGCGACCACAATGTAGAATGACAGAATCACAAAGGCTGTGATGATGCCCATGTAACCAATCAGCGGCCAAAACTTACTGGCTTTCAAACGTTTGAAAGCCCCCACCGGGTTACGTTGTGTGGAACGACCAATCACCAGCTCTGCCAACAAGACAGACAAACCGATGGTCAAAATGATCGCCAAATAAATCAGAAGAAAACCGCCACCGCCATTGGCGCCCGCAACATACGGGAATTTCCAAATATTCCCCAAACCGATCGCCGAGCCAGCCGTTGCCATCACAAAGCCAAACTTCGACGTCCAAGTCCCTCTATCCTGCATATTGTATGCCCTTCCAAGACAGGATTATTCATTTTCGTTTTTTACATATATTAAACGAACGATTATTTCGCGTAGAAAAATACGCGCGCAAGAAACATCCGCCACCCAACAGGGTTGCGGTCACAAAAGAACAGGAGCCAAAGATTGTCAAGGCTTGGCTCCCATTTTTCAGAAAAAAAGCTGTATTTGATAGAAAAGCGTCAGGTAATACGGTTTTTTAGGTCTGATATACTGACCTTTTTGTCTTGTTTAGGAAATCCCACCCATGCACATGTACTTAATTTCCATAAACTCTTCGAGGCCGTATTTTGCCCCTTCCCGCCCAACACCGGACTCTTTGACACCGCCGAAGGGAACCTCCGTTGCCGAGATGGCAATATCGTTAATCCCGACCATGCCATACTCCAATGCCTCTGCCACACGCCAAGCCCGCCCGATGTCTCGGGCATAGACATATGCCGCCAATCCTGCCGATGTTGCATTCGCCATTGCAATGGCTTCCGCTTCGTCCTTAAAGGTATAAAGCGCGGCAACCGGACCAAATATTTCTTGGGCATACATGTCCATATCCGGCGTCGCATTGTCCAAAAGCAGCGGCGGGAAGAACACCCCGGTTTCTGCCGCACGCGGTGCCTGTGTCCGCACGGTCGCGCCTTTAGCCAAGGCATCATCAACCAAGCGCACGACCTTATCGTAAGCTGCTGAATTGATCAGTGGCCCCTGATTAATTCCCTCTTCAAATCCCGAGCCCTGTCTCAAATGACTGACCGCATCCGCCAATTTTTCGGCAAAGGCATCTTTGATGCTGTCCTGCACAAGAATACGGTTGGCACAAATACAGGTTTGCCCGGCATTGCGATACTTGGACGCCATGGCCCCTGCAACGGCGGCATCCAAGTCTGCATCATCAAACACCAAGAACGGGGCATTTCCGCCCAATTCCAGACTGACCCGTTTGACTGTGCGGGCACATTGTTCCGCCAATAGCTTGCCCACCGCAGTCGATCCGGTAAACGACAGCTTGCGCACGATTGGGCTTTCACACATGGTTTTGCCGATCAAAGCCCCCCGTGCCGCCGTCACCACATTGAACACTCCAGCGGGAATGCCCGCGGCCTCTGCCAACACTGCCAAGGCCAGCGCACTTAACGGCGTGTCTTCTGCTGGCTTAGCAACAACCGTACATCCCGCTGCCAAAGCCGGAGCAACCTTGCGCGTGATCATGGCAATCGGAAAATTCCAAGGGGTAATTGCCGCGACAACTCCGATAGGCTGCTTGATCACCAACGACCTTTGCCCGTTGCGAGTTTGCGGGATGACATCGCCATAGGCGCGCCGAGCTTCCTCTGCAAACCATTCAACGAATGACGCAGCATAGGCGACCTCACCCAGTGCTTCTGCCAGTGGCTTGCCTTGCTCGGCAACGATCAAAGCCGCCAAATCACTCTGATTACTCAGGATTAGGTCGTGCCAACGACGAAGAAATACACTGCGTTCCTTTGCTGTCAGCGCCGACCAAGGTTTTTGTGCCGCATCCGCCGCATCAATCGCCCGCAAACAGTCCTTTTCGCCCATATTGGGCACCTGCGTCAGGCGGTTGCAGGTTGCCGGATCTCGCACATCAAACACTGCGCCGTCAATGGCTTGGCACCATGTTCCGTCGATGTATGCCTCAGTGCGGATCAGTTCCGTGTTGATTATGGATCTCAAGGATGACGGCATCGACATTGGAACCTCATAATTGTTTGATACGACAGGAAGTTTTCAATTCTAAACCTATGCGCTACAGGTGATTGTCGCAAGCCCCATGGTTTTGACCCTATACTGGAATCCGCGTACACTCGCCCACACACATTTCTACTGCCGGATGGTATTCCATGCCTGAAACTGAAATCATTAGCTGGCTCCCGTTTATTGTTCTGCTGCTAGCAGCCGGTGCCATCGCCGGGCTTCTGGCTGGGGTTCTTGGCATTGGCGGCGGTATCGTGGTTGTCCCCGTCCTGTTCATGATTTTCCCGTTTATGGGCGTGGACGAAGACATACGCATGCGCTTGGCGGTTGGCACATCTCTGGCGACCATCATTCCCACATCCATAATGTCCGCCCGTACTCACAACCTGAAAGGCGGCCTAAGTTGGCCTTTACTGTATTCTATCCTACCGGGTGTTATCGCCGGGGTTGGCATGGGAACCTATATCGGCAGTCGCGCCAAAGGCGACACCCTGACCTTTATCTTTGCCACCGTTGCCCTGTTGATTGCCGCGCACATGATGCTGAAAAAAGATGGCTGGTATTGGAAAAAGAGCCTGCCGGAGGGCCAATGGTTCCGCGGCCCTATCGGGATGTTCATCGGGTGTATGTCGGTGATCATGGGAATCGGTGGCGGCACTTTCAGTGTATCAATCTTTACCGCATTCAATATACCCATTCATCGCGCCGTCGGCACCGCATCCGCCATTGGTCTGATCATCGCCTTACCCGGAGCTATCGGTTATGCCTTGGCAGGAATTCACCAGCCCGGCCTGCCGCCTTTCTCATTGGGCTATACCAATCTGATGGGATTTGCCCTGATCGTACCAACAACCATGCTGACCGCACCCATTGGCGCCCGTATCGCCCATGCCCTTGACCCGGCTATGCTGCGCCGATTGTTTGCCGCTTTTCTGTTTATTGTATCCATGCGTATGTACTGGAGCACCTTTGGCGGCTAAAATCCCCGAACCGGACCATAACGACCACAGCCCTGTTTGAAGGAGGCTCCCTTTGCGCAAGATACTGGCCCTGTCCCTTGTCACCGTTCTTCTTGGCTGTGCTCCTGCCACGCGGCAACCGGTTATCAGCGATACCCAAGCCCGCAAAGAAGCCGAGATTCAACGTCAACTTGCCAAGGACTGGTCTCAGGAAAAGGCACCGAAGTCTCAGCGCAGCCGCGATGATTATTATGGACGTGCCATTGATATTTGGTACCGCATCAGTGGAGCCAATGCAGAATTGTGCGGGAAGCAAGTCACCAACACCATTGGCGCTTTGCTGGCTGTCGCGCCTAAGGGTAATTCTCAGGCCGCGCGGGACTTCATTAATCGTTATAATCTCAGTCCCGACCACCCCACGGTCCTTCATGTCGCGGCAGGATCGCCCAGCGACAAGGCCGGGCTGAAAACCGGGGACCGTATTCTGTCGGCAGATGGGCGTAATGTGCGCAGTGCGGAATTTGATCGTAATACCCGTGCCGGGCGTTCTGTTCGGTTGACCGTCCTGCGCAATGGCAAACGCACCTCTATGACCGTGATGCCTGAACTGACCTGTGACTATGGATTTGATGTCAAAAAGAAAGACGAACTGAATGCCTATGCGACGGGGACCCTTGTGGTGATTTACACCGGGATGATGGACTTCGCCAAAAAAGACGAAGAACTTGCCCTTGTCGTTGCCCATGAACTGGCCCACAACACCATGGGTCATATTCCGAAAAAACAAGGCAACACTTTACTTGGGGTTTTGGTCGGCACCGCACTGGATGCCTATGCCGGTACCAATGTATTCGGTGATTTAGCCGGTGGCATTGGGCAGGGTGCCTATAGTCAGGGGTTTGAAGGTGAGGCTGATTATGTCGGGGTTTATTACGCCGCCCGCGCCGGGTACGACATGAGCGACGCCGCAGGGATTTGGCGACGTATGGGTGCCGCCAACCCGAAAAGCATAGACCTTGCCGGATCATCCCATCCATCCAGTGCCAAACGTTATCTGGCGATCGAACAAACCGCCAAAGAAATCGCAAACAAGCGCCGGAATAAACAACCCCTGATACCGGATATGTTGGACAAGCCGTAGAATATTTCTGGACACGTAAGACGCGCCCTCTAAACTGGCAGTATCATTAAAAGGTGTTGTCCGTTGGTCTTTGGGGGGTAGGTTTCACATGCGTTGCGTTTGGGTCGTTTGTTTTGCTCTTGGTCTGTCCGCCTGCACATCAGAAGTCAGCACGCCAACACTAACCTCGGAAGAGATCGAACATGAAGTTTCTTTTCAGGAAAACATGGTCGAAAGCTGGATCTTGGAAAATGAAAGCCAGCTTCAGGAACGCCTGAAAACCGGGAAGCACCCAACCCCCAGCATTCCGCGCGATGACTTGAATCATATTGGACGGGTCGCTGACATTTGGTATCGCATCACCACCGCCAACGCCCCGTTATGCACCAACTATACTGCCCCGGAAATCGGCATTTGGGTTGATCACCTAACCACCAAAAATCAACACCAACCCTGGGCAAAGAAACTGCGTCTCAGCCGGACACAACCCACCATCATCGCCGTTGCCAATGGCTCTCCCGCACAGCGTATTGGGCTGGAAAAAGGTGATCGGATCGTAGCCATCAATCATAGGCGACCGGGTGTAAATGCCTCTTTGCGTGGGCTGCCCTTCGATGACCCCATAACTTTGTCAGTGGTGCGTAACGAACAATTCGTCACCCTTGAGGTCAAGCCAGTTCGTGCCTGTAACTATTCCGTTGCCATTAGGGACACTCGCACGCGAAATGCCTATGCCACCGGGAAGGCCGTTGTGATCTATGGCGGCATGATTGACTACGTCAAAGACGACAACGAATTGGCCCTCATTATGTCCCATGAATTGGCGCACAATATCATGCGGCATATTCGCAAAGGTGTCATCAACAGCACCATTGGCTACAGCCTTGGTGCCATTGTGCAAATATCCCTTGGCATGCAAAATGTGCCGGGGGCTGAAATCATGGCAGATATTGGTGAATACCTTGGGCAGCGTTTTAACCATCAAGGCTTTGAAACCGAAGCTGATTACGTTGGGTTGTATATTGCCGCCCGCGCACAATACGACATTGATAACGTTGCGGACCTGTGGCGACGCATGTCCCATGACGCCCCCGACCAGATCGATACGGAGTGGGGAACACATCCCAGTAATGCCAAGCGCTATCTAAGCCTGAAAAAGACCCGAGATGAAATCAAATTAAAGATCGCCGCAAGAGAACCGATTGTCCCGGACCTGTGGCATAGCAACACCAAAAAACCACAGGACATCGCGCCGAAACTCGGGATGCAACTTTTTGATTAGCCTTACTTGGCCTTAAATAATTCCAATTCAATATTGATGGATAACCTCTTGCCATAACCTAAGACCGCAAGGCCTTGGCTTTTGTCATGCGCACCAGTTTTAAAATAAAGATCAAATAGCAAATATAAAAATGAAATAATATTCGAAAATTGACAATAGTCATTTGAAATAAATAACCTGCATCACAACATCAACTAAACATGCAGAAGACTTAACAATAGTTTCTGCATAATTTGACATACATCAAATTCAATCCGCATGGTTCCTGAGGTTTGCTCATTACGGAGTTAGCGTCATGAAATTATCCAATATTCATATTGCACCAAGGCTTATCGCTGCCTTTTTATGCGTTGGCATACTCCCTGCTGCTGTGATTGGCGGCATCGCACTAAATGAATCTCAAAGTAGTCTTGAAACAGAGGCTATAGCCAAGCTTTCCGGCGTTTCCGAATACAAAACTGAAATGATCGACAGTTTTATCCGTCAACGCATGGCTGATGTGCACACAATCCCCCTGACGCCGCTTTACGTCGAAGCAGCCCAGACCTTGCAATCCGGTTCTCCGCAGGAACAAACCGCCATGCGGGCAACGTTGCTTAATGAATGGAAGATCAATCGCAAACTTCATGGTTACTTTAACGAAGTCAAATTGCTTGATTTATCCGGCAATCATCTGGCGAGCCTAAAGGGCATCACTGAAAACGAGGCAAACAAAACCTGGTTCAAAGCTGCATTAAAAAATGCGGAACACACGCACAAAGATGGTGAATGTCATGATTTGTATGTCAGCCCCATTGAATTTTGTGCTGAACTCAATATGCCCAGCATCCATATGTCTCATGTCATCCGTGACCCTGAGACCTTCGCGCCGATCGCGGTTTATGTGGTGGATGTGAACGTCGCCATGATTCAAAAGCTTATGTCCAATACTGCCGGATTAGGCGAAACCGGACAGACTTACATCGTTGGTGCCGATGGCATTGCCCGCTCTGACCTACGCAGCACCCCAACTGAAGATATCTTTACAACACGGATAGACACAGACGGCGTTAAACGGGTTTTTGAGCGATGCGAAGAACGTCGCGGCGCAGAATTCTGTGAAAATCTGCAATACGTGGGCGGTTCCGGCAATATGGTGCTGGGGCACAACCACTACATCAAAGCCATTGATGGGGCGATCATTACGGAAATTGACCGCAGCGAAGCCTTTTCCGCCGTCACAACCATACAAAACAGCATGATGATAATAGCTGCGATTGCCACTTTGGTTATTGCCACACTGGCCCTATGGATTGGACGTGGGCTCGCCCGTCCCATCACGCGCATGACCGGAGCCATGCGTACACTGGCAGATGGCGATCTGGAAACTGTGATCCCGGATCAGGATCGTGGAGATGAGATCGGCAACATGGCGGGAGCAGTCCAAGTCTTTAAAGACAACGCCATTCGGGTCAAGACTCTGGAAGCCGAGCAAGAAGAACAAAAAAAACGTGTGGCAGAGCAACGTCGCGCTGCCATGCATCAACTTGCCGACAGTTTTGAACGCAGCGTCGGCCATGTTATCGAAACCGTGACCTCCGCCGCTACTGAATTACAGGCATCTTCGGCCCAAATGGCGTCCACTGCTGAGGAGACCAGTGCCCAGTCAAGCTCTGTTGCCTCTGCATCAGAGGAAGCCACCGCCAACGTGCAAACCGTTGCATCCTCTGCGGAGCAGCTTTCCGCCTCTATTTCCGAGATCGGTCAACAGGTTCAGAAATCCACAACCGTGTCTGAGGAAGCCGTGTCCGCTGCAGAAGACACCAGCTCAGCAGTTGCCGAGCTGACACACTCCGTTGAGCAAATCGGTCAAATTGTCAGCCTGATCAACGATATTGCGGATCAAACCAACCTCTTGGCCCTGAACGCAACGATCGAAGCTGCACGGGCCGGAGATGCAGGCAAGGGCTTTGCCGTCGTCGCCAGCGAGGTGAAAAACCTTGCCAACCAAACATCACGGGCAACCGAGGAAATATCCGAACAAATTTCCAACGTACAAAACGGGACAAATCGGGCCGTGGTCGCCATCGAAAGTATCACCACCGTCATCAGAGAAATGCGGGATATTTCATCCTCCATCGCCTCTGCGGTAGAAGAACAAAGTGCGGCAACCTCTGAAATTGCTCGGAACGTCGAACAGGCGTCCCAAGGCACGGCTGAAGTTTCCCGCAGCATTATCACCGTTGAACAGGCCGCCAATGACACTGGGGCGGCGGCATCCCAAATTCGCACCGCAGCCACGGACTTGTCACGGCAGGCTGAAATTCTTCGGGATGAAGTGGCTCAATTCCTGAACAGAGTCAGAACCGATGACGAGCAACCCGCCGCCCTGATTGATTGGTCCAACGACCTGTTATGCGGCATTCCCAGCATTGATAACGACCACCGGGAATTGGTGGACTTATTGAACACGGCTTATCATCAAATGATGACAGGCGATGGTCAGGACACAACCGGACACATTGCGGCGGAACTCGGCAATCTTATTGAACGGCATTTCGCCGACGAAGAACGATTGATGGCACGCATCCAATACCCACACTTACACCACCATGCGGATGTTCACAGAACCTTGGAAGGCCAGTTCCGACAACTGCAAAGTAAGATTCAACAGGGCACCCCCGGAGCCGGGGAAGAAATGTTCCATTTCCTTGCCAACTGGCTCAAAAATCATACCTACAAACATGATCTCGAGTTTGTGGAATTCGCCAAAAGCACCAATCAGGTCAAACTGTTGGAAGCAGGCTAACCTTGGCGGGGGCATTCATACGCAATCCAAAAACGGGCCGAATATCGGCCCGTTTTACACATCCATAATTCTTAAAAAGGCAGCGGAGTTAAGCTGCGTATTTTTCTTTAATGGCAATCGCCGCATCCTTGGATGCAATCAGTGCATCAACGCACTGCGGGTCAAAATGATACCCGCTTTCTTTTTGCAGAAGATCAAAAGCATCCTCAACCGTCCATGCATCCTTATAGGGGCGTTTGCTCGTCAAGGCATCGAACACATCGGCAACGGCAACAATACGAGCCTCGATCGGAATACCGTCCCCCTCCAGCCCCAGCGGATACCCCCGCCCGTCCCAACGTTCGTGGTGTGAGCAAACAATATTATGTAGAACATTAATGCCGGTCAGGGATTGCAAACCAAAATCCGTAATCATGGTGTTGATGATATCTTCACCCGCTGCCACGTGGCTGCGCATGATCTCCAATTCATCCCCAACCAGCGGACCGGGTTTTAACAAAATTCGGTCTGGAACCCCGACTTTCCCAATGTCATGCAACGGGGAAAATTGGTAAATATTCTCTACAAATTCTTGGTCGATACCGTGCTTGCGCCGTAACCCCCACGCAATCAAACGAGCATACCGCGACATCCGCGCCAAATGACTACTGGTTTCATCATCCCGAAGACGGGCAAAACTACATGCCGTTGCCAAGGCTCCTTGCAGAATTTGAACGGACTGCCGATACTTCTGATAGGCCATAGACAAAAGCGTTGCATAAACAGGCAATATGGATTCAACATACCCAGCAAACGCCCCAACCGCCCCGGAATTAAAGAACACAAACCCAAGCAACTCATCACCCTGATGGATGGGCAATGACGCGCTTGAGAGCAACCCATTCGCCACCAACGTTTTGGTATGAGTGGAATTCTGATCACCATAGTCACGCAGATCATGCACAATGCGATAGGTCCGCTTTTCAGCCATAGCCATAAGGGTCGGAATGTCCTGTAAACAGGCTTGGTGAAAATCCAACGGATCGTGATTAACTGTACTTGCCGCAAAGGTTTTCAATACATCATCATATTTATCATACGATGCCACCGCAACTCGGCATACATCAGGGAGGGTCGCCCGGATCCGCAAAAGTACATCCCTCACCACTGCAGAGAAATCACCATCCGGCCCGTCTAAAATGCAGTTATTACTCTCAACCGTGAGCATTTAAAGACCCCTATGCAGTTCTGATTTCCTAACTTTGCATATTATGCGCAGAATGAAACCTTGGATAGGGTTTTCCTCATGTTGACATCACCGTAAATTCATACAGCAGCATGCTGCCCGCGCATCGACAAGGCCGCCAAAACTTGGCGGCCTTGAGTAGTAAGATGGTAGCCAAACCGCTTCGAAATCAGGCGGCACGTACATCCGCAAGGAACTTGTCCACCATGCTTTGCAGATGACGGGACTGACTGTTCAAATCTTCTGAGGCGGACAACACTTGTGTTGAGGCTGCCCCAGCCTCACCTGCGGCTTTAGACACACCAGCGATTGTGGTTGTAACTTCCTCAGTTCCCGCTGCTGCTTCCTGTACATTGCGGGCAATTTCAGACGTTGCGGCATTTTGCTCTTCAACTGCCGAAGCAATGGACCCAGACACATCGTTGATTTCCTCAACAATGCGGACAATGTCATCAATCGCCTTGACCGCTTCTTCAGTTTCAAACTGCACAGAGCCAATTTGTTGTGCAATTTCATCGGTAGCTTTCGCCGTTTGATTGGCAAGGTTTTTGACCTCGCTGGCAACAACGGCAAAGCCCTTGCCGGCATCCCCGGCCCGAGCAGCTTCAATTGTCGCATTTAGGGCCAGCAAATTGGTTTGTTCTGCAATGTCCGTGATCAATTGCACAACTTCGCCAATCTTGTTCGCCGCACGAGACAAGCCACGGACACGGTCATGTGTGACTTCTGCCCGGCTTGCTGCATCAGCGGCTATTTCAGATGACCGTTGCACCTGACGACCAATTTCAGAAATCGAGGCAGACAACTCTTCTGCAGCAGTTGCCACCGTTTGCACGTTAGCGGATGCTTCCTCTGCTGCGGCAGCAACCGTGGTTGCACGATCTGTGGACTCACTTGCAATGGCTGTCATGGTCGAAGCCGATGCCTGCAACTGCTGTGATGCAGCGGCAACCGTGCTTAAGACTTCGGAAATCCCGGCATCAAAATCACGATTTAGGGCTTCAATCAACTCGGCCCGACGGATACGTTCAAGCCGCTCTTTTTCCTGTTGTTGAGACAATTCTTCGGCGCGAACCATATTGTCTTTAAATACTTGCATGGCCTTCGCCATATCACCCACTTCGTCTTTATGATCCGTTGCCGGGATGTGTACATTCAGATCTTTATGGGCAAGACGATCCATCGCCACCGTCATTCCAGAGATCGGTTTGACGATACCGCGTGCAATGGCAATTGCTGCGATTGACCCAATCACAATTGCCAGACCGGACAGCACATAGTTCATCATATGGGTTTGATCAATGGCGGCTGCGGCTGCCGGGCCAATGGCATCTTGCTGCTGTTTGGCCTGCAATTTAATCTCTTCAATTGCCGCAGAAATCTCCGGCCCTATCACACCCAGCTTACCGCCGAAAATTTCATTCCGTGATTGGATGGCGGCAGCCGCTGCATCCAACGCAGAAACATAGCCTTGCTCTGCACTTAAAAAGTCTGCGAGCAGCGCACTTTGCTTGGTGCCGTTGACCATTCTGCGCATGTTTTTGCCCGCCTGCATGGCAAACGACATTTGTGATTGGGCGGAAACCAGTGCCTGTTCCGAATTATCGACAAGGTATTTTGCCACTGACAACCGTGACAACAACAAATGCCGCATTGTAATGCCTGCACTGACCGCCAGCTCGGCATCATTGCTTTTTCTGGCTTCCTGCATCAATTCTGCCATGGCATGTTCCATTGCCGGACCGGTTTGCCCCAACACGGCTACGTGTTTGTCACGGGCTTCCTGATGCACCTTCAATTCATCAAAACTGGCAAGGTATACCTCAAACCGGGCCTGAATATCTTCAATCCGCTTTTTGACATCCTCTTCTGAGGCAAGTTTTTTCGCGCCATCCGCAGTCGCCAATGCCGCTTGCCCACGATTGCTTACATCGTCAACCGCTGCATTGCTGCCTTGCATATATTTGAAAATCCCGATGCGGGTTTCCAACAGGTTTGACTGTACCTGTCCGATCTCGACTGCCTGACGCGCCAAACTGCGATAGTCTGTAAAATAATGATCAACTGCGGTTAAAGAAATAACACCAAAACCAGCCAAGACCACCAATAGCGACAGGACAATCGCAAAGCCACCGCCAATTTTTTTCGCAATGCGAATATTTTTCAGAAAGGACATGATAACCTCCACGTTGCGGATCGTTCCCGATTACCCAATACCAACTCGGAGTGTCTCATTTTCAGAGCCATAAAAATGACACGCACACATTGAGTATGGTGCCCCTCGCCTCAGACGTTATCAACATCAAACACAAAATAACTTACGCGTTTATTCCTGCATGATATCGGTCAATCTTTTTTCCGATTGGTTTCAGCAAGATATCAAACGCCCATAAACAAATAAAACGTTATAATGTTACTACATTTATGCGAAACCAACATACAAACCCTGAAAATTCGTCCGACTCGTCATGAAAAGCGCGCCATGGGCACTTTGAAGCGGGTAATTCACCAATCTATAATTGCTTTTTACCTTGTGATACTCATCACAGGTGAATTTTCATGCAAAAAAATGTTACCGAGCCACCAAATCATTGGCACCAAAAACAGTAACGGCACGCTCAATTAAGAAAAGCCGCACTCTGGCGGCTTTTCTTAACGATATTTCAACTGAACAGGATTGAGCCAAGATCAGGAAACAATTGCAGCTTCCGCAATCTGTACAGCATTCAGTGCCGCACCTTTCAATAGTTGATCGCCACAAACAAAGAATTCCAATCCGTTCTCACCGAATACGATGTTGTTGCGAACACGGCCCACTTCCACATCATAGGCTTTGGTCGCGGTCAACGGCATCGGATATTGATTGTTGTGCGGATCATCAACCACCTTTACGCCGGGTGCAGCCTTCAAAACCGCAAGGGCCGTTTCGCGTGAAACCGGTTTATCCGTTTCAACAATGATGGCTTCGGAATGCGCCCGTAATGTCGGGATACGCACTGCGGTACAGGAAATCGGCAACCCGGATTCACCAAAGATTTTGCGGGTCTCCAGTGAAACCTTCATTTCTTCCTTAGTGTAAAGGTTGTCTTGGAAGACATCAATGTGCGGAATCACGTTATAAGGCAACGGATGCGCAAACACTTCGTTCTTGATCGGTTCGCCACGAGCCCCGGCAAGAATCCCGTCTTCGAGTTCTGCCATGCCCGGAGCACCGGCACCAGATGCAGCCTGATAGGTGGAAACCATCACCTTTTTCAAACCAAAAGCCTTATGCAAAGGCCATAAGGCAACAGCCGCGATTGCGGTCGTGCAATTCGGATTCGCGATCAAGCGCGCAGTCTTGGCAAGATGACCGTTAATTTCCGGTACAATCAGCGGAACTTCGTCACTTAACCGCCACGCAGAACTGTTATCGATAACAACTGCAGATTCCGCGATTTCTTTGGCGTGGGCCTTGGAAAAATCACCGGAAACCGCCAAGAAAACAATGTCACATGCTTTAGCGGCCTCAACAGAGAACAGGGTGACTGTCTTTGGACCGAATGCTGTGGTCATTGTTGTGCCTGCCGACCGTTCGGAGGCAAACAATGTCAATTCACCAACCGGAAAACCACGGTCTTTCAGGACATTAACCATTTCTACGCCAACGGCACCCGTTGCACCGACCACACCTACGCTGTAGGTTTTCGCGTTGAGGTTATCTTCACCCATTTTTAATTACTCACTTTTTTTAAGAATTGTAGTGCTCCCTTCGTCCGGTTCGCCCGGACCGACAGAGCCTACGGTGCCTTGTGTCCGGGTTCAAGAGAACTTGATCTTCCGATCCACGAATTTTACCGAATTGTATATATTGGCTGGTTTCTGCACACAAATAAAACCTTAGGTTTTTCAGCAAAGTCTTTTCCAAACGCGATTTAAGTGCGACACTTATTTTGGAGTCAGGACAAACTATTACTTGGATGTCCGTCATGTTTCAGGGAAAAGCAACGACCACATTCCTCAAGAAACTCTGCGCCTATATTTGGTGCGTGTTCGTGTGTTCGTGCCTTTTGCCTTGGCCCGCAGCCATTGCAGCAGATACCTCTATCGGCGTCCTTGCCAAACGTGGCAACCTCAAGACCATGCAACGCTGGCAACCTGTTGCAGACTATCTGACGGAGCAGATTCCAAACCACAAGTTTGTGATCTATCCGCTGGATTTCAGTGCCATTGACGCAGCGGTCGAATCAAAACGCATTGACTTTCTGTTGGTTAACCCTGGCATCTACGTACAATTACAGGCAACGGCCAAAATCAGCCGCATCGTTACCCTGAAAAACGATGCCAATGGCAGTCCTGCGACATCCTTTGGCAGCCTGATCTTTACCAAAGCCGGAAATACAGAAATTAACAGTATTGAAGACGCCGTCGGAAAACGTGTCGCTGCCGTTAACAAACAATCATTCGGTGGCTGGATCACTGCATGGCATGAATTTCACAAGCACGGCATAGATCCTTTCACTCACTTTGAGCGTCTGGACTTCCTTGGCACACATGACGCCGTAATCATGTCCGTCATTAACGGGACTTATGACATCGGCATTGCGCGAACAGATACTTTGGAACGGCTGGCAAACGAAAGGCAGATCAGCACAAACGACATTCACGTCATTCATGAGGCATGCCCCACGACAGCAAAAAATCCTAACGAACTTCCATGTGATATCCGCCGCAGCACGCCCCTATATCCGGAATGGCCCTTGGCACGACTGCCTTCCACGCCGCGAGATCTGGCAGAAAAGGTCGCCGTAGCATTAATAAGTATGCCGGAAGACCACCCTGCCGCCCAAAAAGCCAACATCAAGGGCTGGACCATCCCCGCCAATTACCAGCCCGTACATGATGTTCTGCGCGACCTGAGGCTGCCGCCATATGATAATTTGGGGGACATCAGCCTACATGAGCTTTGGGACAGCTTTAAACTTGAAACCATGAGTATGCTGGTCCTAATGCTGGTGCTTGCAGTCCTTTTGCTTCGCAACATATCCCTCAATCGGCATCTGCGCGCATCACGGGAACGTCTGCGACATATGGCACGTTATGATGCGCTAACCAACTTACCCAACCGTCGCTATTTTGAAGAATTTGCCAGTAAGCATCTCTATCAAGCCGAACGCAACAGCACCCAGATGGGTCTATTGTTCGTTGACTTGGATGGCTTTAAACCAATTAATGACACCTATGGTCACGCGGTTGGTGATCTGGTGTTAATTGAAGTCGCTGAACGATTATCCGGCATTGTACGCAGGGGAGATATTGTCGCACGCTGTGGCGGTGACGAATTCCTGATCCTGATGGTGGATGTACACGGTCGAAAAGATTTGCAGGATGCCGCAACCCGCGTACTCCACGACGTACAAAAACCCATGCAGATTTCTGATATCGCCATCACCATTGGCACCAGTATTGGCATTGCCTGTTACCCGGACGATGGAACCAACGTCGAAGACCTGCTGCGCAATTCCGATGCTGCCATGTATGCGGTCAAACAGGCCGGGCGAAATGACTATGCCTTTTATGATTCAGCCCGGCACATCCCCATCATGGATTGATGAGGCCCCCAACGGCGGGTCAGCCGCCGAACAACGGCGTATGCGCCAAGCCATCCAGAATGAACTGCACTGCCAGCCCTGCCAACAGTACACCGAACACCCGTGCAACCACATCGGCACCAATCCGTCCCAATTTCTTTTGCACTTGCGCCCCCAGCAGCAAGCAGACCAAAGTAAAGATCAACACGGATAACAGACCAAGAATGACCATGGCGGATTCCATGGCGGTTTCAGCTTCCGCCATCAACAGCACCACAGCCCCCATGGCCCCCGGCCCTGCAATCAACGGCGTTGCCAGCGGGAAGGTGGCAATATCCGATTTCATGCGGGCTTCTTCGTTTTCCTGATCGGTCGTGGTCATGGCACCAGAGGTCTTGGCAAACGCAAGATCAATGGCAATCATCATCAACAAGATACCACCGCCGATCCGTAACGCCGGCAATGAAATCCCAAACAGCTTCAGCAATGATTCACCGCATGCGGCAAATACCAACAGAATCCCGGTCGAAATAGCAATGCCACGGACAGCCGTCGCCGTGCGCTCCTTCGGCGTATGACGCGCCGTCAGCGATGCAAAAACCAGCGCAACGTCAAAAGGACCGATGGTGGCAAAAATGGTGGCAAAAGAGACCAAGACCGTTTCAAACACACGGGGCTCCTGTTTTCTTCAATGTCTGTAAAGGGGACGAGGCACGGGTATACGCCACCCTTTTGCAAAGGTCCAGTTGATTACCCGCTTGTTTCGGGTTTCATGGGCTCATAGGGCTTGACCTTGACAATGCCCTCAATCTGTCCGGTGATTTTAACCTGCGTTCCCAAAGCTGCATCCGGCCCACGGGCATCCCATTCCTGATCACCAATACGGACTTTCCCTTTGCCGTTTTCAATGGCTTGAGACACTTCGGCAATCCGACCGATCAACCCAACACCGTACCGTTTGCTACCCAAACGGCGGGAGACTTCCATCAATTCCCGGCGGCGACCGCCCTTCCATGACAAGAAGCTGAACCCAACCCACATGATGAGTTGAAAGATCGGGCCATCATGGCGCAACCCCCAGCTTGCGGCCCCTGTGACCATGGCACCAATGCCAAGGGCGCGAATGACCGACCAATCCTTAAGCATACCAATAGCGCACAAAACACCGCCAAACGCGGCCCATTGCAACGGCTGGATTTCGATCATCATTCCGCACCTTCCTGACGCAGCCGAGAAACTTGAGCTTCAAACAACTCCGGCTGAGTGTCTTCCCCCAATTGGACCGCCTCAATTTTCTGGGCGCGCCCAATGATTTTATTCATGGATGCCTGTACCTGTGGAATCTCGCGCTGCATCTGATCCACTCGCCCAAATAGCCCCTGCAACCGCCCATCCAAACGCTGGACATCTTGCATCAATGCGCCGACCTCTCGCTGAATGGTCCCGGCATGCTTGCGCATATGCACATCCTTCAAGACCGCACGTACCGTATTCAGCGTTGCCATCAACGTTGTCGGTGACACAATCCACACCCGATGTTGATATGACAAGTCAATCACTTCCCGGAACGTAGCATGAAGTTCCGCATACACGGCCTCTGACGGCAGAAACATCAGGGCAGATTCCGCCGTCTCCCCCGGAAGGATATAACGCGCGGCAATATCCTTTACATGCTTGATCACATCATCCCGAAACTGCTTGGCCCCGGCTTTGCGTTCAGCATCGGTTTCCGCATTACGATACGCCTGATACCCATTCAATGGGAACTTGGCATCCACCGCAATCGGACCGGGAGGATTTGGCAACAAGATCATGCAGTCCGCACGGCGACCATTGGATAAAGTTACCTGAAACCCATAGGCATCCTGAGGCAAAGCAGCCGCCACAATATCATGAAGCTGAACTTCCCCGAACGCGCCGCGCGCCTGTTTATTGGACAAAATATCCTGCAGCCCGACCACCTGTTCTGACAAGGTTCGCAAGTTATTCTGGGCCGCATCAATCAAGGCCAAGCGTTCCCGCAAATCATGCAAGGTTTCAGTGGTGCGATCCGTTCCCTGTTGCAGGCCTTCCCCGACCCGACGAGACACTTCTGTCAGTCCCTGATCCAGAACCTGCGCCAACACCCGTTCCTGTGCCTGCATGCGCTCTGCCAGCCGGGACTGTTGTGCAGCATGACTTTCCGCCATTTGTGCCATCCGCCCCACCAGTTCCGCCATAAGCGGATCAGTGCTGGCAGAAGATGGACTCCCGGACCGACGTCGGGCAAACCACCACACAAACCCTGCCACAGCCAAGGCCACGACAAAAACCAGCGCCTGTACTTCCGTATGGCGCAGAAGCCCAACAACCTCTTGCATCCTTTGGAGACTTTCCAAAGCCCGTTCACCTTATTCCATATAAATGCCCAATGTTCATGGCAGCATACGGCAGGCACTGCTTGACGCGAAGGGGCAAAACACCCTATTTCCAAAGTTGAGAAACGATTGCAAAGCAGGAGCCTACCGAACCATGGCGATTATGCCCATTCTTGTCACCCCTCATCCGTGCCTAAAAACCAAGGCAGAACCCGTTGCAGCTGTGGATGATGCCATCCGCACGTTGATGGATGACATGTTGGAAACCATGTACGAAGCCCCCGGTATCGGATTGGCCGCACCACAGGTTGGTGTTTCAAAGCGGGTAATCGTGCTGGATGTTGCCGGAAAAGACGAAGACCCTGCCCCCATGTGTCTGGCAAACCCGGAAGTGATCTGGGAATCCGAAGACATCAATACCTATGAGGAAGGCTGTCTGTCGGTTCCGTCACAGTATGCTGAGGTCAAGCGTCCGTCATGCGTTAAGGTACGCTATATCGACCGCGACAATCAGGCGCAGGAAATCGACGCCGATGGTCTGCTGGCAACTTGTTTGCAACACGAGATCGACCACCTGAACGGCACCTTGTTCATCGACCATCTGTCCAATCTGAAGCGCAACATGCTGCTGCGGAAGCTGAAGAAGCATTTATCATCCGCCGTCGAAGAAGACTAGACTCGCCGTACCCGTTCCGTTTCAGTCAGATAAACCAAAGGCTCCACCACATGACCTCTTCCCGCCTGCGCGTAGTCTTCATGGGCACCCCGGATTTCGCTGCTGCCGCCCTGAAAACCGTGGCTGACATTCACGATGTTGTCGCTGTTTACAGCCAACCACCGCGTCCGGCAGGCCGGGGATATAAGCTGAAACCCTCTGCTGTGCATGCTTTGGCGGATCAACTGGGCATTCCCGTGCATTGCCCCACATCCCTGAAGGGGGCAGAGGAACAAGCCGCATTCGCCGCACTCAATGCGGATATTGCCGTGGTTGCGGCCTACGGTCTTTTGTTGCCTAAGGCGGTTCTGGATGCCCCGCGTTTGGGCTGTATCAACATTCATGGATCATTGTTGCCTCGGTGGCGTGGTGCGGCCCCGATCCAACGCGCCATTATGGCGCAGGATGCGGAAACCGGCATCACCATCATGCAAATGGATGAAGGGCTGGATACGGGCGACATGCTGTTGAAGGCTCCGGTTCCCATAACCGCCACAACCACCACTGCGGACCTGCATGATGCGTTGATGGAGCTTGGCGCACGCTTGGTCATTGATGCCCTTGCCATGCTTGCAAACGGCACTGCAACCCCGGAGCCGCAGCCCAATGACGGCGTAACCTATGCCCAGAAAATCGATAAAGCCGAAGCCCGCATTGACTGGTCGAAACCAGCCACCGAGGTTTCCGCCCACATTCGTGGCCTGTCCCCATTCCCCGGTGCATGGTGTGAATACGCGGGCAAGCGATTAAAAGTCCTGAATGCTGTGGCCTGTGACGGCAGTGGCAACCCCGGAACCACCATTGATGATCGCCTGACCGTTGCCTGTGGCTCCGGTGCGGTTCAGCTAACGTTTCTGCAGATTGCAGGGAGTAAAGCCACGGATGCGGCAGGGTTCCTGAATGGTCACGCCACACCCACCGGGACAAAGTTCGACTGATGCCACGGATAAAAATCACCATTGAATATGATGGTTCTGACCTTGTCGGCTGGCAGCGTCAGGACAACGGCCCCAGTGTGCAGCAACATCTGGAAGAAGCGATCCAGAAATATTGCAGCCAGTTTTGCACTGTCTCTGCATCTGGACGGACCGATGCCGGAGTTCATGCCTTGGGGCAAGTGGCGCATTTTGACCTGCCTCGCGACGACGAGCCGGAACGTATTCGCAACGCCATCAATTTCCATCTGAAACCGCACCCGATTGCGGTTCTGGATGCACAAATTGTTGACGACGATTTTCATGCCCGGTTTTCCTGCATTGGTCGGGCCTATCTTTTCCGCATCGTCAACCGCCCGTCGCCCTTGGCTCTGGAGCGAGGACGAGCATGGTGGGTGCCGCGCCCGCTGGATGCACAAGCCATGCACGATGCGGCACAGGTTCTGGTCGGACATCACGATTTCACATCGTTCCGTGCCACTGCCTGTCAGGCAAAATCCCCAATCAAGACCCTTGATCGGCTGGATGTAACCCGCAACGGTGAAATCATTGAAATTCGCACGGCGGCACGGTCATTCCTGCACCACCAAGTCCGCAATATGGTCGGCACCCTGCATCAAGTGGGGCTGGGGAAATGGAGCAAAGCCGACGTGCAACAGGCATTGGACGCCCAAAACCGCAGCGCGGCAGGGCCAACGGCCCCCAGCACCGGACTATATTTCCTCGCGGCCTATTATCCTGAAACCTAGGGTCAGGGGACCTTTTCGTTAAACCGCCGTACCACCAACGGTAAGGCCGTCGATGCGCAAGGTCGGTTGCCCAACGCCAACCGGGACGCCTTGCCCGGCTTTCCCGCAAGTCCCCACGCCCAAATCCAGCTTCAGGTCGTTGCCGATTGCCGACACCCGCGTCAGCACATCTGGGCCATGTCCGATCAGGGTTGCGCCCTTGACCGGAGCATCAATCTTGCCGTTTTTCACAAGGTACGCCTCAGACGCAGAGAAAACGAATTTGCCGGACGTGATGTCCACCTGACCACCGCCAAAGTTCACCGCGTACAAACCGTCTTTCACACCTGCCAGAATCTCTTCCGGCGATTGGTTTCCGGGCATCATCACCGTATTGGTCATACGCGGCAGCGGACAGTGGGCGTGGCTTTCCCGGCGACCATTCCCGGTCGTGGCAACACCCATCAGGCGAGCATTCATGCGATCTTGCATATAGCCTTTCAGGATACCGTCTTCGATCAGAACCGTACGCTCTGCCGGGGTGCCTTCGTCATCAATGGTCAGCGAACCGCGACGATCCGCCATGGTCCCGTCATCCACCACGGTCACACCGGGGGCGGCAACCCGTTCACCGACCCGCCCGGAAAAGGCAGAGGTTCCCTTACGGTTAAAATCACCTTCAAGCCCGTGCCCAATGGCTTCATGCAGCAAAATTCCGGGCCAACCCGGGCCGAGAATAACGGTCATTTCTCCGGCTGGGGCGGCAATGGCTTCAAGGCTGACATTCGCCTGACGGATGGCTTCATCCACGCCACGTTGCCAAGCATCTTCGGTGATGAAACGATCATAAGCCTCGCGACCACCGCAGCCGAAGCTCCCGGTTTCCCGACGACCATTGCGTTCCATAACTACCGAAACATTGAAACGAACCAACGGACGCACATCAAATGCCAGCGAACCATCCGCCCGCAAAATCGCCACCGCCTGCCAATTGGCTGCCAGCGACGCCATCACCTGTTCCACCGCCGGATCTTTGGCCCGCGCATAGGCATCAATAGCTTTTAAAAGCTCAACCTTTTCCGCAAAGGCCTGACCTTCCAGCGGATTGATATCCGTATACAGGCGAGCATTGGTACGGGCCGGAGCCAGTTCCAGTTTGCCCATATGCCCCTGACGCGCCGCTGCTACGGTTTGCGCGGCCCGCTGCAGTGATGCTTGGTCAAACCCTTCGGCATAGGCATAGCCCGTGGCCTCCCCCGCGACTGACCGCAACCCGAAACCATGACCGCTGTCATAACTGGCGGTTTTGACAACGCCCCCATCCAGCGCAATAGATTCCGTCTTACGCGCTTCCAAAAACAATTCACCGTCGTCACAGCCCTGCAAGGCATCGGCTACGATCGCTGTCGCCTTCGCCACATCCAGATCGGAGTTGGCAAAGAACAAAGAGTCCGGCGTATGAATTTCGGTCGCGGATTGGGACATATATAGCTCCTACGAACTGGCGGGGAATGCACGGATCACCGGGCATGCGGGCTTGAAACGCGGGTGGGAAAACGCCACTTGCAGGTTATCCCATTATGCCGCAAAGGGGGCAAGGCCTTTCCGCCTGCCCAAAGGTGGCTTAAGTTGGAGATATGGGATTTCCGGTTGCATTCTGCCAGCCACCCCAGCCTACAGGTTTGTTGGTGTTCCAACGCAACCTGTATTCAGTCATGAGTTTTCCGGGAGATATCCTGATGGATGCCGCACACACCACCAGCCTAACATTGGGGTTTGGCCTGAGTTTCGATGATCTGCACAGCGATGATGGTCTGCGCCGACTGGATGCTGCATTCTTGGGACAATTACAGACACATGCGGCAGATTTGTCAGTGTCCCTACGCAAGGCCCGTCAGAATCCTGATGCTTTGTCCGCCAAGGATGAATCCGATCTGCTGCTGGCACTGGCCCCGCACGTGGATGCTTTTTTGGGGCAACTGTTCGGCATTACCGACTCTCTTGCCGCATTGCAGGCGGACCATGATGAACTGGCACCGTTGTTCACCTGTAAGCGTATGTTTGTCCAACGTAAGGCTATGAAAACCTACAAAGCGACTGCGGCCGCAGAATTTGACGGCGCAGCCTTACTTACGGCTTTGGAACATCACTTACAGGCTCCATTCACCGAACTGGGCTTTGCCAAGGCCGTTACCCTGTGGCAGGACAGAGCAGAAGCCAACGCCGAGGCCCTTGATATCGCCACCAAATTTGCCGCATGGGCCAGCCATACCGACGAAGGCCAACAGGGTTTCGGCACGGGGGTGTTGTTTAACCAACCGCAAAAACGCGACGCCGGGGCCTTGGTCGCCATGGAACCCGCTGCCTGTGACAGTTTGAATGTACTGGCTGGACCTCAAAATTCCCGGCGTCATCGTGAAGGATTCTCGTTGACCGATTCCGGTGCCGACCTTGCCCATGCCTTGGATCAGGCCAATTACTGCATCACCTGTCACAATCAGGGCAAAGATTCCTGCCGTCATGGCCTGAAAGACCGCAAAACCGAGGCATTGATGACATCAGCCTTGGGCCGGGTTATGGCTGGCTGTCCGTTGGAAGAACACATTTCCGAAATGATTGCCGCCAAAACCAATGGACTGACAGTGGCGGCATTGGCCCTGATTTGCATCAACAATCCCCTGTGTGCCGGAACCGGACACCGGATCTGCAATGATTGTATGGTGGCCTGCGTTTATCAAAACCAAATGCGCGACCCGGTGAATATCCCGGAAATTGAATCCCGAATTCTGAAAGATACGCTTGCCCTGCCATGGGGGTTTGAACTGTATGCCCTGCTGACCCGCTGGAACCCCCTTAACCTGCATCAGCCTTTGCCAGCCACCAAGACCGGATACAAGGTTCTGGTCGCAGGACTTGGCCCAGCCGGATACAGCCTTGCCCATCGCCTTTTGCAGGACGGTCACACGGTCGCTGCGGTAGATGGCCTGAAAATCGAACCCTTGCCGGAAGCCTTGTGCGGCGTCGACGCCAAAGGCAACGCCGTGCCATTTGCCCCGATCCACCATATATCCGAACTCTGGCAAGACTTGGACACACGGATCACCGCGGGTTTCGGCGGCGTGGCGGAGTACGGCATCACCGTGCGTTGGGACAAAAACTTCCTGACCGTTATTCGGCTGATTCTGGAACGTAATCGTCGTTTCCGCATGTACGGCGGCACCCGTTTCGGCTCCACACTGGATTTTGTCGACGCCAAGGCTTATGGCTTTGACCACGTGGCCCTCTGCCTTGGTGCAGGCAAACCGACTTTGGTCCCAATGGCGGGCAAATTGCTCCCCGGTGTCCGGCAGGCCTCTGATTTTTTGATGGCTTTGCAACTGACCGGAGCCGGACACCCACAGTCCATTGCCAACCTGCAACTGCGGCTTCCGGTCAAGGTCATCGGCGGTGGTCTGACGGCAATTGATGCCTGTACGGAGGCCATGGCGTATTACCCGGTTCAGGTAGAAAAATTTCTCAGCCGCTATGAAACCCTTTGCGCCAATTTGGGCGAAGATGCAGTTCGGGCCGCATGGTCAGCCGCAGATACGGAAATTGGCGAAGAATTCATCACCCATGCTCGGGCGATCCGTGCCGAACGCACGACAGCCGCCACCGAGGGCCGCACCCCGAACATTCAGGGATTAATCCAATCATGGGGCGGCGTCACACTGGTCTATCGGCGCAAGCTTACCGCATCCCCGGCCTATCGCAATAACCACGAAGAGATCATCAAGGCACTGGAAGAAGGAATCTACATTGCCGAAGAATTGTCTCCGGTTGCTGTCCACGCCGACGCCCACGGCTGGGCCGATGGCCTGCAAGTTCAGCATACCGTCAGCAAGCAGGATCACACCCTTGCCGCCCGCACAGTGATTGTTGCGGCAGGCACCGTTCCCAACACCACGCTGGCCCGTGAAGGTGTTGGCGGCCTGCAAATGGATGGTAAGTATTTTCAGGCGTTGGATGAAAACCACGCCCCGGTCTCGCCGAAACCATCCGCCAAACCGGATCACGCCCATGTGCTGATTTCTGCCCAAACCGCGGGAATGCCGGTTTCCTTCTTTGGCGATTTGCATCCCGGCTTTCACGGCAATGTGGTTACCGCAATGGCAAGTGCCCGGGCGGGAGCCCCGGTTATCGGTCGCAGCCTTGCCGCCACACCGCCCAGCGCAACCAGCATGGACCACCTGTTTAACGCCCTAAACGCGGATTTGCGCCCAACCTTGCTCCGCGTGGAACGCCTGACCCCAACCATTGTCGAGGTGGTGGTGAATGCTCCGCTGGCGGCACGACACTTCCGCCCCGGACAATTCTTCCGCTTACAGAATTTTGCCGCCAACGCCCTGCGCACGAACGCCACGGTTCTGGCAATGGAAGGTGTCGCCCTGACCGGAGCATGGGTCAACCCAGAGCGTGGCGAAGTCGCCATGGTTGTTCTTGAAATGGGTGGTTCATCCAACCTTTGTGACCATCTCCGTCCCGGAGAACCCATTGTCTTGATGGGACCGACGGGCAGCCCCACGGAACTTCCGACGAACAGCACCATTGCGCTGGTTGGCGGTGGCCTTGGCAATGCGGTCCTGTTCTCCATTGGCAAGGCACTACGTGCCAACGGCTCGCGAGTTCTATATTTTGCCGGGTACAAAAGCCCCGCCGACCGTTTCAAAGTCCCGGATATTCTCGCCGCCTCCGACACCGTGGTCTGGTGCTGTGATGAACCGTCAGACTTCACGCCGGAACGCCCCGGCGACAAAGTCTTCACCGGAAATATCATCGAGGCTATGGCGGCCTATGGTCGCGGAGAATTGGGCGACACGTCCATCGCCTTATCTGAAGTAGACCGTATTATCGCCATTGGGTCCGACCGTATGATGGCTGCGGTAAAGGCCGCACGCCATGGCGTACTGAAAGACCTGCTGAAGCCCTGCCACAGTGCCGTTGCCAGCATCAACGCCCCCATGCAATGCATGATGAAAGAAATCTGCGGGCAATGTCAGCAACGCCATGAAGACCCGGAAACCGGGGTGGAATCCATCGTGTATACCTGTGCAGAACAAGATCAAAATATGGAACTCGTGGACTTCCGCAGCCTGCATGACCGCCTGTCACAGAATTCCGTGCAGGAAAAATTGACCGCTAAATGGCTGGCTCACGAACTGAACGTACTATCACAGGCTGATTAGGACGAAATACCTACCCATTTGGCCTATACGTATTGCATATAAAGTCATACTCACGTATAGACTTGCAGTGATTTTGGGACTGTTCCCATGCTCTTTGCCCCTGAAACAGGAGGGTCTTTCGTGTTGTCATCCCTAAAACGCCTTGGTCTGGCACTGGCTGCATTTGCCTGTTCGGTACCGTCTTTGGCGACCGCCGCCGAACCCGTCAAAGTCGGCGAAATCAATTCTTATTCCCGTATTCCCGGCTTTACCCTGCCTTATCGTAACGGTTGGCAGCTTGCCGTCGAACAGATCAATGCACGGGGCGGCGTCCTGAATGGTCGCCCGTTGGAAATCATTTCCCGTGATGATGCGGGCCAACCGGGCCAAGCCCTGACCGCTGCCAACGAACTGGTGCGCCGGGAAAACGTGGTTATGCTTTCCGGCGGGTTTTTGTCCCACGTCGGGCTGGCACTGGCCGATTACGCCGCACGCCGTGAAGTGGTATTTTTGGCTTCCGAACCCCTGACCGATGCCATGACATGGAGCAAGGGCAACGCCTATACCTTCCGCCTGCGTCCATCTACCTATGTTCAAACGGCGATTTTGGCACGTGAAGCCGCCAAGCTTCCGGTGAAGCGATGGGCAACCATTGCCCCCAACTATGAATATGGACAATCTGCCGTCGAAAACTTCAAAAAGCTGTTGAAGGCAGAACGCCCGGACGTGGAATTTGTTGGCGAGCAATGGCCCGCCCTGTTCAAGCTGGACGCCGGCCCCACCATTGAAGCCTTGGAACAATCCAAACCGGACGCGATCTTTAACGTGACGTTCTCGTCCGATTTGTCCAAATTCGTCCGTGAGGGCACGGCCCGCGGCTTGTTCAAAGATCGCGCAATCGTTTCATTGCTGACCGGTGAACCGGATTACCTTGTCCCTCTGGGCAAGGAAACCCCCAATGACTGGATCGTCACCGGCTATCCGTGGGACAGTATCGAAACCCCGGAACACACAGCCTTTGTCAAAGCCTATCAGGCCAAATTCAAGGAAGACCCGAAAATGGGGTCACTTGTTGGCTACAACATGGCCTTGGGCATTGAAGCCGTCCTGAATAAAGCGGGCAGCACAGAACGTGATGACCTGCTGAAGGCCTTCAAAGGCCTGCAATACCCGTCTCCGTCCGGTCAGATTACCTTCCGCCCCAGTGACCATCAGTCCACCATGGGCGCATGGGTCGGCAAAACCCAAATGCGTGATGGCAAGGGCTATATGGTCGATTGGCGTTATGTGGACGGTAACGAGGTTCTGCCCTCTGCCGAGGAAGTAAAAAAACTCCGCCCTGCCGCCAACTGAGTATCAGTCAGCAGTGCCATAACGAATAAGCCTCCCGGCTTCGTACCGGGAGGCTTTATTGTTTCGATTATTCGCCCGAATCCATACGAAGCATTGGCTCAGATCAGACCTGTTTCTAAGATGACTTCACCATCGGATAGGCCTTTTTGATGGATACGGCGATCACACTTGCCAAAACCGCTTTCAGGATATCCCCCGGAATAAAGGCAGTGGATCCAATGGCAGCCTTGGTCAGGCCAATTTTGGCAACGGCACCCAACCACGGAATTCCCAACAGATAGACAACCCCGATCCCGCCGATAATACAGGCCACCAATGCCCGAACAAAATCAAACCGTGCCCACATCCGTTCGGTCAACCAGCCGGTTATAAACGCGCCCAAGATGTAACCGATGGCAAAGCCGCCAGTCGGCCCCATGAACACGCCGATACCACCACGACCACCCGCCAACAACGGCAGTCCGGCAGCAACCAACGCCATGAAAACCAACATGGCAAGACCGCCGCGCTTTGCTCCCAGTACCGAACCTGCCAGCATAACGCCAAGGCTTTGGGCCGTAATCGGTGCGCTAATACCGGGGACGGCGACCATGGGCAACAGGCCAAGAGCCGCAGTCAGGGCGGCAAACAGAGCCGCGTAAACCATGTCTTTCACGGTCATGGATGGGGATTCCTTTCTATATTCTCAATCACTGTCATAGGCTCGGGCCGAAATGGCATCAGCCACATCGTCACCCATCCGTAATGTGCGCACCATCAGCGGCATCACAACGGCAAATACACTGCGTTCCAATCCTCGGGTTTTCTGTGCTTCCCGAATTTCCGCAATCAAAGCAAACAATACGGGTATAAATCGTATCGCAAGCGAAAACATCAACCCAACTTTTGCCGGATTTATGCCAATCCAGCGCAATGGAAACAGTCCACGCTCCATGGCATCCACCATGTGGGATACCCGCGTGGTTAACGTCAGGCTAATTGCCAGCAAAATAACCGTACCCAAACGGGCAGTCACCTCGAATGCCAGATCAGGGGCATCCATAAACAGATGAAACCCTGCAAGCACTGCAATCAGGATGGCAGCGGGATAAACCTGCCGCAACACGCTGCGCAGCGGCAGCCATGCCAACATGGGCAACAGCATGGCAAAACCGATACATCCGGCAAGGATGTGCTGATCCGTCGTCAAGAACACCCCGGCCCCAGCCAAGGCAAGAATCAGCAATTTCAGTCCCGCCGGAATGCGGTGAAGCCAAGTTTCCCGAGTGGTACACAGCTCAAACATTTTAACCTGCCGCCATCAGATTGCGATAAAACGGCAGCGCCACAGACGGAACATCATCACACGCAATGCCACCATTTTCGAAAACCAGAACCCGATCAAAATCCATCAGGAAATCCAGATCATGGGAAACCACGACCGTGGTTTGCTCCATATCGGCAATGGCACGAGATACATGTAACTTGTTGCGCAAATCCAACAGTGTCGTAGGTTCATCAAACACCACGTACTTGGGCTCCATGACCAGAACGGCAGAAATCGCCAGCATTTGTTTTTGTCCGCCAGACAACAAATGCGCGGAACGTTGACGCAGATGGTTCATGTCGTACCGCTCCAATACCGCATCGACCCGGTGCTGGATTTCGTCATTGGATAGCTTCAGGTTTTTCAGGCCAAAGGCAATATCTTCTTCCACCAGAGGATAGACAATCTGATTGTCTGGGTTCTGGAAAACAAAACCAACCTTACGCCGGACGGCCTTGGCATTTTTGCGGGTCGACACGCCATCAACCCGAACTTCACCTTCGGTCGGGATGACCAAGCCGTTCAGCATTCGTGCAAACGTGCTCTTGCCGGAGCCATTGGCCCCCACCACGGCAATACGCCGCTCGGTCAAGGTCAGATTGAGACCGCTCAAAACGGTCAGGTCGCCATATTTCTGGCTGACCCCATCAATTTCAATCATCAAACAGTACTTTTCAGGTCAAGTGGCAGCGCAATCACAACGCCGTATACATTTAGCTATTCCTAACTACTCCTGCATCAATCCCGGCGCAAGCCTGTGAACATGGGAATTAGTCTAAGGTTAGGCATCATGTATCCCGATCCGCAGCTTTGATCTTTAGCAAAGCGACATCAAAGGGTCTTGCCAACACGCCACACTGCGTTTACTTTCCGGGGACCAATCTGCCCCCTTGATGGAATTGGTAGACATAACGGACTTAAAATCCGTGGCCTTTGGGCGTGGGAGTTCGAGTCTCCCAGGGGGCACCACTTTCCTAAAAATTTACATTCAACCCACCTTTGAGGTTAAAGGCGGCTTCCCTTCTCAGAAACATGCCCTGCGTCATGATGCCTGATGGCCATACGGGGCAACGGCGGCACGGCGAATAATCAGCAAAAACACCGCCAAAACCAACAACAACAGCCGCAACAGAAACAGCAATCTGCGTTGCCTCTGCCGGGCAAGGCGGTTGACCCCATTATCCCCACGGGAAAGACGGTGGATGAACGCCTGAAATCCATGCAGCAAAATCCCCTCTATGCGGCTCAAGACGACAGGCGGTTATTCAATCACGTAACTCGTGAGTACCAACGGGCCTATCCGGGGGAAGCGCTGTATGACGAATTCGGGAAAATGAAACGTCCGCAGCCATCCATCCAACCGGGGCAAGTGCGGGCCTTTGACCCGAATGGCACGCTGGGGGCACGGCCCACTCCTCAACACAAACCGCAAAAGCAAGTGACAGGCTTAGGCCAAGGCCGCAGTGACTTTGATAGGTCCTACGACGCCCACGATGAAGATGTGGATGACATCATCGCCAACACCAAGGTTCCGCCGGGCATGCGAGAACGCTTTGCCGAACAACGTGCAAAGCAGACAGCGCAGCAAGAGCAGCAGCGCATGCAACGTCTTGCGGATATCGCAGCCGAGGGTGACGACATGGCAGGATATCAGCAAAGCGAAATGACGGCGGAGGATTACATCGCCCAAACGGAGGAAACGCCGGAAATTCGCGCCAATAGGGATGATCCCAAATTCGCCAACATGCTGCATTCGCAAACTCGCTGGATGTATGACGCCTATGAAGATGCATTAAAAGACGGTAAATCCCCGGAACAGGCGCGCGAAGCTGCCTATGAGGTCGGTGCCTATCGTTATATGGATGATGAAATCATGGGCTCACTTCAGCGCGCGGGAAGCGAAATCATGGCAGGGACCAGCACCTTGTGGGGCGAAAATGCAGATGCTAAGGCATACGAGCAGGTCAAAAATAACCCAAACATTCCTGAGGTCTACAAACAGCGTTTGCTGACTAAAATTGCGGGGAACGGCACGGATTTAGCCATTGATGCCCTCACCACTTTCACCCCGGTTGGGCGTGCTGTCGGCATGGTGCAATCCTTTGGCAGGGGGCGTTTGGATGCGGCGGAACGTGGTGCTGACTTCTGGGGGCAAGTCGGCGGCGGTGTTGTGCATGGAGCTACCGATAAAGTCATGGGCAAAACGGCACGAACGGCAAAAGCAGGTTCAAACCGTCTGATTGATGCCATGCCGGGTGCTGGACCTGCTCAACAACTCACCAAACAAGGTGGCAAAAGGGTCATCGGAACCCTTATCAATATCGGGGAAAAAGAAGCATCAGAACAAACAAAACGGGGAGCAATGGATAGAATTTATAATAAAAAAGGTGACTAACTCTAATAGTCACAGTAATCCAATTCTTTTCCAAAGAGTTGGTTCATGGCGATTACACAAACAATATCTGTCGTAGATGCATGTAATCCGGTGTGGGGGAGATCAAACCCCCACATCACAACTCTGGCGAATGCACTATTCTGGTCAACGGCCTTCTGTCCCCAATATATTGCTCTATCACGGTTTCTATCATTGTAGAGACGCACCAGGTTCACTTGAGCTTGTAAACGTCCTTGTTCCGCGGACTTTTCAAGCCAAAAAATTGCCTTTTCAATATCTCTCGCCCGTCCCTCACCACTCTCATAACAGATAGCTAAATTATTCTGGGCGGAAACATAACCTGCAATAGCTGACCTCTCGTACCAGTCACAGGCTCTATGTATATTTTTTGAGTAGCCCTTTCCCTGATCATATAAACGCCCGATGGCATTCATAGCTTTTGCATTCCCATCGTCCACGTGCTTCAAAAATATAGACTTTGCCGTCTCATAATCGCCTGAGTTCCTAGCTTTAATCCCATCCTCAACGGTTTGGGCATGGACGGACGTCGTGGCGACAGATAGGCAGATGGCGAAAACAGCGATCAGGAATTTCATGGCAACCTCACAACGCAAAGTGGCGCAACTTTGCCATGCCCGCCGAGCAACCGCAAGATTACTGCAAAAACAAGGGAAACAACGCGGCTTCAGCCATAATGGCTTCAATACCCAGATAATCATGTGTAAAGAAGTGCGGACTTGTTCCTGCGACAAAATCAAACTGTTCTAGAACACCATGCAGAAGACAAGAACGAAAACGAAAGGCGACACTCTTTTGAGGTCGCCTTGCGTTCTCTGTGATCAAGTTGCTGTAACTCAGAACCTTTTGATCAAAGCAACCCGCAGGTTCTGCGACAGGTAATCAAGTTGATGATCAAATGATGCACGGTAGTCCGTGCCGCCAGCGTTTCTGAAGAAAGATTGGCGTTCATCAATAACTTCGGGGTAATAGTTCAAAACGTAGTCACCACGCAGCATCCAGCCATCATTAAGCTGGTAGGATGCGCCAAGCCCGGATGAAACACCAAGGGCAAGCGTGCTTTTACTGAAATCACTGTTTACACCAGCGTCGTTGGTATCGGTATAGCGGAAATCATAGTCGAAATAACCAATCGATGGACCAGCTGCAGCATGGAGCATCCAGTCCCCAACGGCATACCCGATCTTGGGGCGAATGCTGAACGCAAAGTTGGTTTTCAGCGACGAGCTGACATTGAAATCGACGGCCGCAGAATTGTATCTGACCGGCCCGGACGAGGTGCTGGCAGAATAGCCCATAACCGAGAGATCTGCTTCGATCCCATATACAAACTGACCGCTTTGATGATCATATCCGCCCAAAACTGCGCCATTCAAGGCAAGGTCATCCAGTCTTTCTTGCAGGTAAGGACGCTGAACCTCGGGATCATCACTAGTGAAGTAGGGGCTACCTACTCCAACCGTATCCGGATTGCTCATGCCGTATGTTGCACCGAGCGCCAGTCCAACGTAAAACCCTGTCCAGTCTGGCTCGTTCGCAGATGACTGGGTCGAGAACAACATGCCGCCGACAGCTACGGCACAAGTAAACGCAAGATACTTCGGTGTGTGGCGCACTTCTACCCCCTTTAATGAAAGCATATATTTCTTATGAATTATCACGGCTCATTGAGCCATGACAACATTGCTGTTTACAAATTGAAGCACTTCCGAACTAACAGGTCCTAAGCCTAGTTAGGCTTCCCCGTCCACACAAAAAAACGCAACGCCAGACAACCATCAAAGGCCCCCAACGTTGCGTTTTGTTAGCTTAAATAAACTGGCTTACTTCAAGCCATCAAGAGCCTTACTGATTCCATTCAGTGAAATCGTCAAGTAGCCAATCTGCTTCCCCAAACGGAACTCAATTTTGCCTTCCTTGCCCTTGCGCATGGCGGCAGCCAGTTCCGGCGTGAATTCCGTTGCAGCTTCACACCCCTGAGAAACGCACCGTTGCAAAATCAGGCCCGCAACTTTTTTGTCATCAACGGTAAACGCGACACCCGCAGGAACAAAATACCCCAACGGTAAATGTCCCATCAGAATTTTCTGACCATTGGGCAATGGCATAATCGCAGCCTTAATCAACTTAACAGTTTGCCCATTAGAAGTCTTGGCATCCTGAACCTGAACAAGACGACAGGGAATGGCCTGACCATTGGGGGCGACTGGACAATCTGCAATCCAATCACCAAAGGTATCCCCGTTTTTAAGACCGGCAGCCACGGCCGGAGACATAAATAGCGGCAGCAGAACCATGGCGCAGACTCCAAGCCAGAAGCCTCGGAATTTCGGAATAATCGCCATTGGGTTTGATCCTTTCTATATTTTCATGAACCGTACGGCATGCACCCCATTGGCACAAACCACGTGCAGGGCATCGGGCAGTCTGCCACTTCAAACCAGAAAACGCCAGAAAAGCTTAAGTCCTTCATCTGGTGACAGCTCCCCAACATATAGGACAGGCTGACATTTCACGCAAAACACACCATATCTACCCAAGCAAGTTTTGACATGCCCAGCCATTCAGAAGATTTCCCCATGCACGCACCACACCAAGCATCCGCCCCCTTGTTGTCCCAATTGCCCCTGTCCACCCTATGCGCACGCATGAACGACGGCAGTTTGACTTCTGTTAACCTAACCCAGTTTTGCCTTGACCGCATTGCGGCTGATAACCCTCGCCTGCATGCTTTTATCGAGGTATTCGCAGAGGAGGCATTGACCGCCGCCACCCGATTGGATGCAGAACGTGCAGCCGGTGCCGTGCGCGGTCCTTTGCATGGCATCCCGGTAGCAATTAAAGATTTGGCTGATGTTGCCGGGTCAATCACCACATTCGGCTCCCGAGCGTATGGCACCACCCCGGCGAAAACCAATGCAACCTGTGTCCAACGTTTGGTGGATGCGGGCATGGTGGTTTTGGGCAAGTTGCATATGGTTGAGTTTGCCTTAGGCAGTTGGGGGACTAATGCGGCAATGGGAACGCCGATTAATCCCCACAACACTGAAATCCAACGGGTTGCGGGCGGTTCCAGCAGTGGCTCCGGTGTTGCGGTTGCATCCGGCATGGTTCCCTGTGCGCTTGGGTCAGACACAGGCGGTTCAATCCGTATCCCTTCCGCTCTGTGCGGTATTGTCGGACTGAAGACGACCAGTGGCCTCATAGACAAGACTGGAGTAGCCCCCTTAAGCCAGACGTTGGACACCATTGGCCCCATGACCAATACGGTAGATGATGCACGTCTGCTGTTGGAAGCATTAACCGGAACAGCCCATGCCAATGCACCAACCAATTTGGCAACCACGTCTGCGGGCATTGTTGATCCGGGGCTGCTTGAACCCTTAGACCCGGAAATCGAAGATGCCTTTATTGAAGCCCTGACCAAGCTCAGAAATGCGGGCATGGGCACAGAGTCTCTTACACTTCCTCTGCCCCCTCTGGATTATCAGCATTTGAATGGCACCATCATGAATTATGAGGGGTTCGCCAATGTCGGGCATTTGGTCACAGATTTTACGCACCCCATGGATCCATTCGTGCGCCTGCGCATGCTGTCCGGCAGCACAATCACACAGCAGGAGTACACCAAAGCTTTGGATAGCCGTAAAATTGCAATCCAAGACTTCCGGCAACGCATTGCCCATTTGGATGTGATTTTATTGCCCACCACAGCCATTCCGGCGTCTCCACTAAGAGACGTAGACGAAACCCATATGCCCATGTCACGCTTCACCCGTTGGGCCAACTACCTTGATTTATGCGGCATCAGCATTCCCATGGGGCAGACCCATAACGGCCTTCCCATTGGCTTGCAAATACTTGGCGAGGGCGGTTCTGAAGCCAAGATTCTGAATTTTGCCTCAGCGGTTGAACGCTTACTGCATACTACCTCATAACCACAAAAAAGGCCGGAGGGATGCTCCGGCCTTTTTGCATCTATCAACACAGACTACAGGGACTGCCCGACCTTTTCGGCGGCAGTTTCCTGCTGACCCGCTGCCTGATCCGCAGCCTGCTGTGCCGCAGCTTTTTCGCGAACATCTTGCTCTGCGGTTTGGCTGATCTTACTGGGGAAGTCAGCAGCATCCTTGCCATACCGTTTGGAATACGGGCCACCCGGCAAACCGGTGCGTTTGGTGGTCATGGCTATAGTGTTCGCCTGATGCGCCAATGGCATGTAGTTCGGCGATAAACGCTCCGCAGCAGCAATCGCCATTTGCACCAACAGTCCAAAGGGATCACCCGCTGAACCATTGGGGCTGTAAACCATGGTTTGTTCATCTTTCCAGATGGTTTCCCCGGTTTCGCCATCTTTCAGAACGTACTCCATGGATACAGTCGTATCCGTGCGCACCAACAAATATTGTGATGTCCATTGTTTAATCCGCACATACATGACGGAATCTGCACCAAACATCTCTGCCAGACGTTCTGTCGGGGCCGCATGGACCATATCCGCATCAGACAGGCCATCATCTTCCATCACCCGTTTGACCAAATGCACGGGGAAAACATAGTAGCCACGTTCCGCCACCGGGATGGAAATTGAAGACAGGAAGTAGTCGGGTGCCGTCAATTCCACAGTTTCATTGACCACCGGCACAATCAAAATGCTGCGCGGGTCAACTTCACGAAAGTGGCTATAATCTTTACTTTGCTGCGTCGTTTGACACGCTGAGAGCGAAATCACCGACACCAATAGGCACAACACATGCAGGATTCTCATTGGGCGGCCTCCGTCGCGCGACGCTCAACCGCCACTTTTTGTTCTTGTCCAGATTTCAGCTCGGCCTGCTTTGCCGCCTCAGACGAGGACTTCACAGACCCGCCCCCATTGGCATAGGCAATCATGGTATCCATGAAAGCAATTGCTTCCGGCCATTCCGTCTTTTCCATTTCAAAGAATTTGACGGCATCCTTGACCCGACCACCTTCCAGCATTTGGTATCCGTACTCGGCATAAACCCCCGGCGGCACCTTTTTGCCTGCTGTTTCATTGGTTTGGATGATGTCCAGCAATGCTTTCTGGAAATCAGCTTGCTCGTTTACGTCTTGGGCATACTGATACATGGCATCATCGTATTGCCCCCATGAATACATACGTTCCGGTCCACACGCGGTCAGGACCAAAGCCAGTGCGCAGCCACCGACAGCCTTAACAAAAGACTTCATTACAGTTTACTCCCCGGCAAACGAATTTCGCGCAGGGTGCTACCTCCGGTATAGACCTTTTCTTTGTGCAGCAATGTGCCATCACGGCTATACACTCGGACCACATGAGTGCCCGGCTCAACCAAGACCGCCTTATCATCATCCACATTGCCAATTGCAACGCCGTCAATCGAGAACGTCGCACCATAAGGAGCCCCCATCACGACGATTGAAGGCCTGGAATCTACCGAACGCGTCACGGTCGTCGGGTTTTGATTGCAGGCTGTCAAGGTAACGACAAGCCCGCACAGGATCATAAATTTCTTCATCACAGGTCAGCTCCCCCCTCAACAAACAGTCCCTTGGTATTGTGCGGAACCTTGCCGCGAACAATCTGACACACAGACCCTTCGTCAGTCTCATTGGTGCCGAATTGGCTGACCACACGCAGGGCTGCAACTTCCGAACCCGGCAGCGTAATCATAAAACCGGTTTGACCGCTTTTAATTTTTTCACCTTCACGCATGACGATCAATTCATCACCAAGCCGAATGCCTTGCCGTTCACCACCGGAAATAAACACCCGAGAGCCAGACACCTTCAAAATATCCGTTCGCCACGGACGCTCGGTCAACTTGGTGACCAAACTGTTCATGACATCACTAACGGCGGCACCGATTGCCTTGTCATTCAAGGTTGCGTCATAATCTGAACGATTATTGAACCCAAAGGTATTGGCGGCCTCATTTGTGGATTCCCCCTGCCCAGAGGCTGAGAAAAACACATGGCCGGTTCTGGGATCCGCCAGTCGGATCTCAACCTTGGCATGGGCCACCTGTTTTTTGGTGGCGCCCATAAAGCCAGCCTGCCCAACGGTTTTGCGACCAAATTCCGTCACAGACCCAAGGATCAACGCGTCCACACCAATCAAATTGGCCTGCGCCCCGGTCAGGGAATTTTCAGCCTGCAGTTTTTTGATGTCCGGGCGTTCAAAAATCAGGAACTGCCCAGATTCCACAAGCCGGGCGGACAACATATCCGATGCCTGCTTACCCAGTGGGTCGGCATCCCCATCCCGCAGGAATGTCCGACCATACCGGGTTTCATTGCTAAACCGACCGATGGCAATTTTACGTTTCAACACGCGCGCTTCCGGGACATTGGCCAGAACCTGAGCTTCCGTGGCTGCGGCACGGGTCACAGGCGGCTCAACTTTCTCCGGTGCATGTTGGACTGATACACACGCGCTAAGGCTCGCGGCCAGCCCAGCGACAACTAAGGACCGAAACATATGCATAACACCCTCACATAGTCCCCCAAATGAAAATCCAAGAGACTATGCACGTATCAGGAGCAACTTTCAACAATTTGGGGGTTATCTTGTAACGATTAACGACCCTAACTTGAAGCGCCCCAACCCGAGCGCAATTTTCGACTCGTGATCTTACAGAAATTGGCGACATTCACGAAAGCAGCTTCGCCCCATAGTTTCTTGTAACAGTCACCAGATGTTGCTTACAACCGCGGCATTTGCATGCCTATTTTTTCGGCAAATTGCTGTTTTGCATTAAAAGTAGTCATATTTGTTTTACAGTCATTTTTTTCGTGCCTAACATTTTCCCATTGCTTGGACATCAGACCCTAACGGCACAAAAACGCGGCACACGCCTCATGCCCCGAACAACCTGGGAGCAAAAACAATGACAAAAAAAACCTACGGCATCCTCTTATGCCTCCTTTTCGGCTTTCTTATAGTTCCTGAGATTGCTCTGGCTGACATCGACCCTCACCAACCGGATTGGGCGGCACGTCTGCAACGTATTGAAACCAGCAGCCACCAAGGACAAGTCAATCTGGACCACGTGTGGACCATGGTTGCTGCAACCTTGGTGTTCTTCATGCAGGCAGGTTTTCTGCTGTTAGAGGCCGGATTTGTCCGCTCCAAAAACTCCATCAATGTGGCGCAAAAAAATATTGCCGACTTTATTCTGGCAACGGTGCTGTTCGGCGCAGTCGGCTTTATGATCATGTTTGGTCACTCAATTGGCGGACTTGGGCTGGCTGGTTTTGATTGGGAATTATTTGCCTTTGATAACGTGGAAGACTGGACCTTTACCTTCTTTGTCTTTCAACTGGTGTTCTGCGGCACCGCAGCCACTATTGTCTCCGGCGCCGTTGCCGAACGCATGAAATTTGATGGCTACTTACTGATTGCAGCCATCACAGCCGTGGTCATCTACCCAATCTTTGGTCACTGGGCATGGGGCAATTTATTACACACAGACAACCCTGCCTTTTTAGGCGATCAAGGCTTCATTGATTTTGCCGGATCAACGGTTGTGCATTCGCTCGGCGCATGGGTTGCGCTGGCTGCCGTCATCGTCATCGGCCCACGCATCGGACGCTTTGATCAAAACGGCAACCCCATTGAAATTACCGGACACAGCCCAGTATTGGCGACCATGGGCTGCTTAGTCCTGTGGATTGGCTGGATTGGCTTCAATGGCGGGTCAACCACAGCCGGAACTCCCGTATTCTCTCACATTATTGCCAATACCATTGTTTCCGGCGGTGTTGGAGGACTGTTTGGCATGTTCCTTGGACGCAAGATGGACGGGCACTATCGCCCGGATCGCGCCATTAACGGTGTTCTGGCTGGATTGGTCGGCATTACCGCCGGCTGTGATGCGGTCACCATGTGGGGTGCCGTCGCCATAGGCCTTACAGCAAGCGCAGTCTGCATTGCTACCCATGAGGTCATGACGCAAAAATTCAAACTTGATGATGCCATTGGCGCGATCCCGGTCCACGGGTTCGCAGGGGCATGGGGCACCCTTGCTGTTGCGTTCTTTGCAAAACCGGACAAACTCGCCACCGGCGAACGCCTATCGCAATTTGCAATTCAGGCAGAAGGCGTCATCCTATGCTTCATTTGGGGTTTCGGGTTGTCCTATATCATCCTTCGCATCATTGATAAATTCATGGGTGGATTGCGAGTGGATCGTGAAGACGAAGAACGCGGCCTGAATTATGCCGAACATGCGGCAACTCTTGGCACGGGCCATGTCATTTTGGGCATGAAACAAGCCATGAGCGGGGAAACCTATAAACCCGTTGACGCCCATGGCGGCGATGAAGCCGCAGAGCTTGCCTTTCACTTTAACGAATTGATGAGCCGTAACCATGCCTTGATCCGTGGTATTGCCGCGACCTCCCGCGATATGGTCGATGCGGCCTCCGACCTTCAGGCCATTTCCCGTGACCTGTCGTCGCAGTCCGCAACGGCTGCCGACCGCGCCCACCAATTGCACGGCAACACAGAAGCCGTCAGCCATGCCATGTCAGAAATTCTAACCAGCGCCCATGACATGGAAAGCCAAACCATGCGTATTGCAAAGGCTGCCCAATCCACAGCCAGCCTGGTCAATGCTACAGCTAATGAGATTGAAGCCGTTACGTCCGGCGTCATCTGCATTACGGAAAGCACGGCTGAAACCAATGCGTACATTCAAGACGCCGTGCAGAAGTCACAAATCGGCCTTGAAAAAGCCAAACAATTGCAAACTGTGGCTGAAGATATCAAAACCGTATTGAAACTGATTGCGGACATTGCGGCGCAAACCAATCTGCTGGCCCTCAACGCAACCATTGAGGCCGCCCGCAGCGGTGACGCGGGCAAGGGCTTTGCCGTCGTCGCCGGAGAAGTCAAATTACTGGCGCAGCAAACAGCCCATGCGGTGGAAGACATCGAAAGCCGGATCATGGCAATTGGCGAGGGTGCCAATGATGTCACGACCTCTATGCATGGTATCGATACGGTCATCGAGGGACTACAGGCCGCCGCTCAAGCCGTTACAGAAGCAACCCACGCCCAGAACGCGGCATCAGAACGCCTGCAATCACAAATGTCCCTGATGGCAACCGAGGCCCACAGCGTAACTTCTGACATTCAGGATATTTCTGCCGGGGCGACACAGGTTTCCAGCCTGTGCATGGACACGGCGGAACAGGTCACAACGTCCATATACTCCGCCAAGGAATCCCTATCTGCGGCAAATGAAGGCAATCAAAGAGCCCAACATCTGCAACAGGCATCTGACAACATGCTGTCCATTGCTTCAAAACTTGAACAACTGGTTCAAAGCTTATCCAACGGCGACACACCGGAAAACGCCATGGCCTAACACGCTCCCCCTAAAATGCAAAAACGCCATCATCACGATGGCGTTTTTTTGCGTCAAAGAGTACCGTCATATTTTTCCAATAAGGCCGCCGGATCATCATAAAACAGCGCGTCATTGTCTTTGATTTTCTCGTCGGGCCAATGCCACCATTCCAACTCCAGCAACTGGGCGATGACCGCTTCGTCAAAGCGGTATTTGATAACCTTGGCAGGCACGCCCCCCATCAAGGCATAAGGCGGGACATCCTTTGCCACGACCGATCCGGCGGCAATAACCGCGCCATGACCGATGGTTACGCCGCTCATAATGATCGCCCGCGCCCCGATCCACACGTCATGACCAAGGGTTATCCCGCCTTTGGTTACGGCATCCCGATTGCTGCCATCGCCATACACCAGAGTTCGAAACGGAAATGTCGACACCAAATCCACCGGGTGATCCGCCTTGGAGAAAAACAAGACATCCGGGCCGATGGAACAGAAATTACCGACACGTAACGGTGCCTCCGGAGACATACCCGCAATCATATTTTTATTCAGGCCATAGCTGTGCCGTCCGACAGAAATATAATCCGGGAGTTCCCTTTTCTTTCGAATCCCCAAGGCGCGTCGCAAGGTCTTCATCAGATTTGCCATATTACACCTGCATTTCTGCCTTTAGAGCCGACAGCATATCCGCAATCCCCTGCTGCAAGGAATACCGTGGAATAAAACCGACTTCATCACGCAATCGCCGAATATCGGCAACCAAGGTTTTTGGCTCATTGTCCCGATCCGGCAGTGCGCCAAACCGCAACAGATCGGCACACCCCAACTGTCGGGCGATTTCGTCCGCCACATCACGTAAAGAACACGGCACACCCGAGGCCACATTCACCGGACCCGTTACTTTGTTTGCGGCAAACAAGTCAGCAAATCCACGTCCGACATCCCGCACATCCATAAAATCCCGGATTTGCGTGCCGCTACTCATGTCCGCCGCTTCGTTTTGCAACAATTTCCGCATCACGTGCGAGACAAAACGGGTCGGCGTTTCATCCGCGCCATATAGAAAAAAAACCCGCCCCCATGCCAAGGACGCGCCCTTACTCACTTGCTCGTCCACTCGCCAAAAGGCATCCAACTTTTGCTGACCATAGTAGGTCTCCGGCGACAGTGGCGTCGATTTTTCCACGCAGAGGTCGTTTGCCTGCAAACGGTTCCAGCCATATTCCGCACAGGTCCCGGCGAACACACCGCGCACTCCGCCATTTTTCAGGAAGGTGTCCAATAGTTCGCAAGTCACAACGTTCCAACGCAGATTGTCCGGGGCAGACCAAAACACACCATGGGTGGTTTCCCAAGCCAAATGCAGCAATCCTTCAGGGCGAAGGTCGCCAATCAAACGGCTGGCAGCGCCGTCTTGCAACAGGTCTACAGCAACGGCGTCAGCACCTTTGACGACCGAACGCCCATTGCGGGAAGCAACCACCACCTCATGCCCTTGCCGAACAAGATGTTCAACGGCATGACGCCCAATAAAACCGTTTCCACCTGTGACCAGCACCCGCATCAGCGCACCTCATAATCTGGATACGCTGCATCCCTATCATTGATGGCAACAGGAGCTAAAGGCCAATCAATGGCAAAGGCCGGATCGTTCCAGCGCACGCCTCGCGCCAAATCCGGTACGTAAACCTCGCCCATCAGGTATAGAACTTCTGCATCATCAGACAAGGTGATGAAGCCATGCGCACACCCTGCAGGGATAAGCAACCCGTGGCGGTTATCTGCCGTTAAATCTGCACCGAACCATTTCAGGTAGGTATGGGATTCCGGGCGCAGATCCACGGCAACATCCCAAATTGCCCCGCGGATACATCGGACGATTTTCGGGTCCAGCTGTGGTGCGGCCTGATAATGCAAACCGCGCAATGTTCCCTTCTTGTGATTGAAGGAAAGATTGGATTGCACCACCCGAAAAGGGCTACCCGCATCTGCCAACTCCTGCTCACAGAACGAGCGGGCAAAAAAGCCGCGTTCATCCGCAAGGCAGGTCAGCTCGATTTGTTTAAGACCGACAATCGGCGTATCGAAGAACCGCACGAGCCCACCCCTTACTCTGTCAACATAGAGACGTTAAAAGATATCCATCGCTGGGACTGCCGTTGCGAATTTGGCTCCACACTGCCGCAAATGCGCCATTTTTTCCGCAATTTCGGCTTTCAAATTCCATGGCAAAATCAGCACATAATCAGGCTGTGCAGCGGCAAGGTCCTCCGGCGCAACGATCGGAATATGACTCCCCGGCAGCAACTGGTTTTGTTTATGCGGATTGGCATCAGCCACCATTTTAATGAGGTCAGGACCAACACCACAGTAATTCAACAGCGTATTGCCTTTTGCCGCCGCTCCGTATGCGACCACCGTTTTGCCCTCGGCTTTGGCTGTCGTCAGGAATTTCAGCAGGCCATCCTTCACCGCAACAACACGGGCGTTGAACCCATCATAGGCTTCCGGTGTTGCCATGCCGAATTCGGCTTCGTCGGCCCGAACCTTGCGTAAGCCATCCGTATCGGCATAAGCAGCATCCCGACGGCAAGCCCAAACCCGCAATGATCCGCCATGGGTTGGCAGTTCCTGCACATCAAACACACGCAGCCCATGACGGGCGAACAATTTTTCCACCGCATACAAGGATAGGTAGGAGAAATGTTCATGATAAATCGTGTCAAACTGCACGTATTTCATCAGGTTAAGCAAATGCGGGAATTCAAAAGTTGAAACACCCTCATCCGCCAACAGATGCGCAAATCCGGCAACGAAGTCATTAATATCCGGCACGTGAGCCAGTACATTGTTGGCGGCGGTCAAGTTCGCTGCCCCATGTTCATCACGAACCTTGCGCGCCGTGTCCAGACCAAAAAATGCGGTCAGGGTTGGAACACCTTTTTCACGGGCGACATCCGCCACATTCGCCGCAGGTTCGACCCCAAGGCACGGCACGCCCTTTCCCACAAAGTGCTGCAACAAGTACCCATCGTTGGAAGCAACCTCAACGACGAAACTGTCCTTGCCTAATCCCAAACGCTGCTGTGTTAAGTCACAGTATGCCTTGGCATGCTCTACCCACGACGCAGCATAAGAAGAAAAATACGCATAGTCAGAGAAAATATCCTCTGCCGGAACAACGTCTTCCACCTGGACCAGATAACATTGGTCACAGACCCGCGCATGAAGAGGATAGGCTTTGTCCACCGTCCCTGCTTTTTCCGGTTTTACATAGGAATTGGCAAGCGCCGTTTCCCCGAGGTCAACCAACGTACGGGTCAACGGTGCGCCACAGGCGCGACATGTCAAAGTGCTCATTCTTCATCCATCAAACGTTGATAGTGTTCAATTTGCTGCGCAGTTACGGCAGACATATCCTGTCCTTGCTCAAAAGCCTTATGCCAATCGACAATCCAGCCGAGCGTGGTATCCAAATCCAAACGAGGCTGCCAGCCCAAAACAGCGCGGGCTTTCTGCGCCGTCAGCGCCAGAGCATGAGCCTCTTTCGGGTGGGATGCCGCGTCTTGCTCCCAAGTCAGCCCCGGAACCTGCCACAATTTCAACAGACGTTCGGTCACATCTTGCACCGTGGCGGAATCATCTGGGCCAAAATTCAGGGACGGCAAATCGATGAGGCCTTCCGCCGATACCTGTGCATACAGCAAGTACCCGGCGACGGGTTCCAAGACATGTTGCCACGGGCGGGTCGCCAGCGGATTGCGTAAGACAATATTGCGTTTGGCTGCCAATGCTGCCAACGCATCGGTCATCAAACGGTCTTCGGCCCAATCACCGCCCCCGATCACATTCCCGGCGCGCGCCGTGACCACAGGAATGCCTTTTTGCTGAAAGAAACTGCGACGGTAACTTTGGGCGACGATCTCCTGACAGCCTTTAGATGCGCTGTACGGATCAGACCCCCCAACAGGGTCATTTTCGGCAAATGGCCTGCCCCGATCATCGTTTTCATAGGCTTTATCACTGGTCACTACGACAACGGACAGCAACCCGTCAACCTCACGCAGAGCATCCAGCAGATGGGCCGTTCCCAGCACATTGGTGGCGAAAGTCTCCACTGGGGTTTTGTACCCCTCCATGACAATGGCTTGCGCTGCCATATGGACAACCACTTGCGGCTGGACTTCACGCACACGACGCGCAACTGCCCCACGATCCCGCAGATCAACAATTTCCTCGGCGGTCGGTTGTCCATACAAAACTTCGAACAAACTGGGTCTCGTCGCCGGGGCCAAAGCCAAACCATGAACATCGGCCCCAAGGCTTTTCAGCCAATGCATGGCCCATGCCCCTTTAAATCCGGTATGCCCGGTCAAAAGCACCCGTTTACCAGACCAAAATTCCGTTGATAGACCCATTGTCGATCCTTTTGTCACCAGACTTTCCACGGCGCCTCACCGGATTGCCACATAGCTTCAAGTTCATTTTTCTCACGCAGGGTGTCCATGGGCTTCCAGAAACCATCATGGACAAATGCGCTCAATTCCCCGGAATCCGCCAAAGTGCGCAACGGAGCCTGTTCCCAAACACAGGCATCGCCATCAATCAAATCCAAAACACTCGGTTCCAACACAAAGAACCCGGCATTGATCCGACCAACCTCTCCATGGGGTTTTTCCGTAAAGGCTGTGACTTTATCCCCATCCATAACCGCAGACCCGAAGCGCCCCGGCGGAGTGACAACCGTCATGGTTGCCTTGCGCCCGGCAGCTTTGTGCTGCGCAATACTGCTGGCGATATTCACATTCCCGACACCATCACCATACGTCAGGCAAAACGACTGATCTGGGTCCAAATATCGACGGACACGACCCAAGCGTCCCCCGGTCATTGTATTTGCCCCGGTATCGACCAGCGTCACCCGCCATGGTTCCGCATTACTGTTGTGGTAATCAATAGTATTTCTGCCAAGATCAATGGTCATGTCCGCATGATGGCGGAAGTAGTTGGAGAAATATTCCTTGATAATATAGCCCTTGTAACCAAGGCAGACGATAAAGTCCTGAATGCCATGGTGGGAATATAACTTCATGATATGCCATAAAATCGGCAATCCGCCGACTTCAACCATCGGCTTTGGCCGCAGGCCAGTTTCCTCGGACAAACGGCTCCCCAGCCCCCCGGCCAGAATCACGGCTTTCATTATGCAATAACCCCCATAAATCAAACATGTGCAGGCATTATACTACCGCTCCCACGGCAGGCAAGCATGCGCCCTGGATAATCACTATACTTTCGGCGGCAGTTTCGACGCACGGACACCTGACAGGAATGCTTTTGCCCCATCCCGCCGCGCTTTATCTCGCAAGGCTTTTTCCGACTTTCCGATCAAGCGATAGCCAAATGCCTTTAGAGCATATTTTTTCGCCCATTTCTGGGCCATCGCTCGTGCTGCGTCTCGACCTTCGTATTTTTGGGCGAAGTACAACCGGGACCACGCCATATTCCAAAATTTTTCATATTTGTAGTCTGCGGTCGGCGGGATTGACCCTCCGCCAATGTGCGTAATCCGGGCTGCTGGAACCACCATGCTGTAATATCCGGCATCCTTCAATCGACGGCACATGTCATCATCTTCGTAATACAAAAAGAATTCCGTATCGAAGAAATCAATTTCCCGCAGGGCAGACATACGTCCCATGACAATTGCACCGGACAGGTAATCTGCACACAACGGCCCTTCTGGAACAGGTTCATTATCTCTCGGCGGGCATAAGGACCGCTTTTCAAGAACGATATCGTGGGAAATCTCCACGGAACCATCGGGGTTTTCCACAACCGGGGTCAATAATCCAGCCTGAGGATTGGCATCGGCCTCCGCCACCATTGTTTCGATGGCTTCCGCGTTCAAAATGGTATCCGGATTCACCATCAGCACGTAATCCGTCGTCACATGAGGCAGCCCCACACTCATGCCGCCGCCGTAGCCAAGGCCAATTTCATTTCTGAAAATTGCCGCGTCGGGACGCAAACGCTCTACAATTGCAACAGAGTCATCAGACGACGCATTGTCCACTACAATCAGCGGCACTGATTTAGGCAGTGTCGATAGCATCCCTTCCAAGACGCGGGAACCATTATGTGTAACCGTGACGGCTGTAATTCTGGACATGAAAATCTGCCTAATCATAAAAGCAACGCCACTAGTGATAAGTGACAGATAGCGACAAGACAAGGGAAACTCCGATTTCCCTAAGTGAATTCACACATAAATGCTGGGAAAAGCCGCCCGATATTGCTTATGGGAAACACACGCATGATGGCCGTGCTTGAGAACCAAAAAAAACAACCCAAGATAACTTATCTGCGAAAAGAAAATTATCAAAGATTGCATAAAACAACAAGAAAAGTTGCAATTCAGACATATTTCAGATGCTTTTCTTCAACTTATCATCCTGTTGCACCTCAAAATTCCGTACAACTTTCCCCACTTAGCAAGAATAGGAAGAAGGATGGGAGAAAGGCATTATGTCGTTCAACAAACTCTCGCTCAGCGCGAAGCTGATTGCGGCAAGTGTTGGCATGGTTTTGCTGTGCATGTCGATAAGCACATTTTGGATCAGTCATGAGGCGGAACGTGATATCCGCATACAGGCGGAAGCCGAAGCCAAAGCCCTTGGGCAACGCTATGCCCAAGAAGTCAAACGGACTTTAGACGAAGGCATGGAACGGGCAAAACTGCTGGGGGCAATGCTGGAAGCCCAAATTGCCACGGGCACCCCGGATCGTGACGCCGCAACCGAATATCTTCGGGTCACCATGAAAAAAAATCCCGACATGGCCGGCTACTGGATGGGATTCGAACCCAATGCATTTGATGGTAACGATGCCGCATTTGCCAATAACAAGCCGCTGAATGATGAAACCGGTCGTTTTATCCCCTATTACTACAACTTCGGTTCAGGCGTTTCTGCCCATCACCTGACAAGTTACACTGGTACAGGCGAAGACGCCGTGTACTATACCGGAGCCAAGCGCACATTAAAATCCAGCCTGATGAAGCCCACGATTTATAACATTGAGGGCAACCAAGTCATGCTGAGCTCTGCGGTTTACCCCATCTTGAGCCATGCCGGAAAGTTCCTTGGTGTCGCCGGGGTGGACATTTACTTGAACACCCTTTCCAATGAACTGGCCAAGCTCAAACCCTATGGCAACGGCAGCATCAACCTGATCTCTTATTCAGGGCAGTGGGTTTCCCATCCTGATGCGGAAAAGCTGGGGAAACAGGTCGATAAGGCCTCTGAGATGTTTGCCAAAGCCATGCCAAATATTGAAAAGGGTGCGGAATTCACTTTCACGGATGATGATTTCATTCACATGTTCATACCTTTGCATATTCAGGACAGTGAAAAACCATGGTCCGTTCTGGTTAACATTCCAATTAAAGCCGTCACTGCCACCGCCGATGCCTTATCGCAAAAAATCCTGATTTCATCAGCAATCGTTATTGCGCTTCTGGCGTTGGCTCTGTTGTGGATTGCTGCGGTTTTGATCCGCAAGCCACTGGAAAATGTTACCGGGGTCCTGACAGAGTTTGAAAAGGACAACTTCAGCATTGATGTCCCTTACCAAAACCGTGGGGATGAAATCGGCACCCTTGGTCGCGCATTGGAGGACTTCCGCAAAAGCAATCAACGCATCCGAGCCCTTGAGGCCGAACGGCAAAAAGCCGAAGAAGAAGCCCAAAAACTGGCGAAACAAGAACGCCTCAGAATGGCAGATGCCTTCGAAGAGGCCGTCGGTGGCATCGTCCGTGAAGTTACGGATGCGGCAGGAAACATGGTCATGTCGGCAGAGGGAATGCATGAAGATGCCCTGAAAAGCGAACAGTTCGCCATCAATGTTGCCAGCGCATCGGAACAAACCAGCGCGAACGTGCAAACCGTTGCAACGGCAACAGAAGAACTGTCCGCATCAATCAACGAGATTGCGTCTCAGGTTGCCTTGGCATCAGAAGTGGTCAGCTCAGCCGTTACCGAAGCACGTGATGCAGATGTTTTGGTGCAGGGTCTGGCAGGATCAGCTGAACGCATCAGTGAGATCGTTGTCCTGATCAACGACATTGCCAACCAAACCAACTTGTTGGCGCTCAACGCAACCATTGAAGCCGCCAGAGCCGGGGACGCAGGAAAAGGCTTTGCCGTGGTCGCCGGGGAAGTGAAAAACCTCGCCAGTCAGACCGGACGCGCAACCGAGGACATCACCCAACAAGTCGAAGCCATTCAGGCCGAAACCCAACGCACCGCTGCGGCAATTCGCAGGATTGGTGAAACCGTTGACCGGGTGAACGAGGTTTCGTCCACCATTGCATCCGCCATTGAAGAACAAGGCGCAGCCACGGGTGAAATTTCCCACAACGTTCAACAGGCGGCAGACGGGACTGAACAGGTCAACACCAGCGTGTCGGAAATCCGTGCCCGTGCCAATCAAACCGGCTCTGCGGCAAATTCGTTGCGCGATCAGGCAAGCCTGTTAAGTCAGCAGGCAGAAATTCTGGACCGGGAAGTCAATACTTTCCTCGACAGCATTCGTGCCTAAACCAATACTGACGTGGGGAGGGAAATTTTTCTCTCCCCATGGTTTCTCCCTTCCAGATATGAGCGTCCCCATGCACCGTTTATACAGCCTGATTCTTTGTTTAGGCCTAATGCTCCCCGCAGCCAATGCCATTGCCGACGATAATGCGGCAAAGGTCAAAGCCTTAAACACCACAGATCCTTCACGTGTCCTGTTCGTTGGCAATAGTTACATGTTTTACGGTGACGGGTTGCACAGCCACGTCCGCCGTATGGTTAAGGACGCCGGATTCCATGATGGCTCGCTGAAATACAAGTTGGCGACCATCAGCGGCGCCAGACTCTCCGATCACTGTCTGTCCTGTTACATTGACAAGGACCGCCTGCGGGTCGGGGGACCATTTCAGGTGGTCATTCTTCAGGATCAAAGCGGCACAGCCCTTTACGAAACTCGGCAAAAGGAGTTCCGCGAGACCGTAATTTCTTATGCGAAAGCAATTCGCATGGCGCAAGGGGAGCCAGCGCTTTACATGCCGCCCGCCTATGTCGCACCGCACAAATCCGCCAGCCCAGAACTGGTGGACTTGAACAGCAACCTATATACCCGTGTCGGGAATGAAGTCGGTGCCTTGGTCATTCCGGTCGGGCTGGCATTCGCGGAAGCCTATCGCCAGCGCCCGGACATCAAATTGCATCAGGATTTCGACGGCAGTCATCCGACACTTTTGGGTACTTACCTTGCCGCCGCCACTGTCTTTGCTGCGATTTACGACGCGTCTCCCGTTGGAAATTCGTACGATTACTTTGGCAAGATCAACAAAGACGATGCAAAATTCCTGCAAATGATCGCGGACACAACGGTCAAGACCTACCTTGGGCGTTAACCGCCACATTATAAACGGGGCATCTCTTTGCCCCGTTTTTTTTCAATTTGATCCATCACAAATCAAAAAATCAAATGGGTGTTTGGGCAACATCCTGACCAATTTCATCCAAACGTTTTTGCAAGGCCAGCCTATCCAATGACGCCCAAGGCAAATTCACAAAACCCGACAGCCGATTGTTGAGGAAACGTAAGGTGTCTGCAAACGCCAACCGGATCTCTGCCGGGGTTCCTCTGGCTTTTGCCGGGTCCGGGATGCCCCAGTGGGCACTCATCGGGGCCCCGGGCCATATGGGACAGGCTTCATTGGCGGCGTCATCGCAAACCGTGAAGACAAAGTCCATGAGCGGGGCATCATCAGCACTGAATTCCGTCCAGCTTTTGGATCGTAGGCCATCCAAACTGTAATTTTCATTCTTTAATATTTGCAGCGCATAGGGATGAATCTCTCCTTTGGGGGCACTCCCGGCGGAATATGCCCGGAAACGGCCCTGCCCAACCCGATTCAACAGGCATTCTGCCATAATCGACCGCGCCGAATTCCCTGTGCACAGAAACAAAACATTATAAATACGATCTTGCGCCATGAGGGGCTCTCCACATCCTCAAATTTCACCTACCATCTTTTTTCATTCCAGCAGGTTCCAAAACCCAACCTTATAATCACATTCATATGACTGTTGGATGAAGGTTTTATGTTGGGTGTTGCTTCACAGTTGCCAACTCAGAATCAACACACGCATCAAGCGTTTCTGTGCTAGATTCGACAGTCAGGTTCACAAGTGGAGGCATTGATAATGCTTACGGGAAGTGCAATTTTCGCCATTGTTGTCGTCGTCTTTGCCGTTCTTCTGGTCTTTTTGTCCGTAAAATCCGTCCCGCAGGGATTTGAATACACCGTGGAACGGTTCGGGAAATATATCCAGACCCTGCGCCCCGGCTTGCACTTTATCATTCCTTTGGTGGATCGCATCGGTGCCACCATGAACATGATGGAACAGGTACTGGATGTCCCCAGTCAGGAAGTCATCACCAAAGACAACGCCATGGTCACAGTGGACGGCGTGGTGTTTTATCAAGTGATGGATGCGGCAAAGGCAGCCTATGAAGTCCGACAACTGGAACTGGCCATTTTGAATCTGACCACCACCAATATTCGGACCGTTATGGGGTCAATGGATTTGGACCCGGTTCTGTCTGAACGGGATGAAATCAACTCTCGCCTATTATCAACGGTTGACCGCGCCACCAACCCATGGGGCGTCAAAATCACCCGCATTGAAATCAAGGATATTACGCCGCCTCGGGACCTTGTGGATTCTATGGCTCGCCAAATGAAGGCCGAACGGGATAAGCGGGCAGAAATTCTGTTGGCAGAAGGTGAAAAACAATCCGCCATCCTACGTGCCGAGGGGGAAAAGCAATCCGCAATCCTTGAAGCCGAAGGCCGCCGCGAAGCCGCATTCCGCGACGCAGAGGCCCGCGAACGGGAAGCCGAAGCCGAAGCCAAAGCCACCGCCAGCGTTTCTCGTGCGATTGCCGAAGGTGACATTAATGCAGTCAATTACTTCGTCGCGCAAAGCTATGTGGGAGCGTTAAAAGACATCGCCAGTGCCCCCAACCAAAAACTGATTATGATGCCGCTTGAAGCCTCTGGCATTATCGGCGCGGTCGGCGGCATCACGGAAATGCTTAAAGACGGGCTGAAAGATGTCGCCCCAGCCTTGGCACAACCGGATAAGCATTCCCATATCAAATCCCACAGAACGGAGGCATCCGCTTCCGAGCGCAACTCCAAACCGACGGATAAAGGCCCATGGAGCTAACCCTGATTGATATCCTGAATGGGTTTGATATTTGGCACTGGTGGATCGCTGCCATTATCCTTGGCGTGATTGAAATGATCATCCCAGGTGTGCTGTTTCTATGGCTTGGCATTGCTGCGGCAATTGTCGGCTTCATGAAATTGGCAATGCCGGATTTGTCATGGGAAATGCAGTGGATCGCCTTTGCCATTCTGTCCGTAATTTCAACAGTTGCCGGACGCATAATATATAAACGCACGTCCGATCGGCTTGACGATCACCCCCGCCTTAACCAGCGGAGTGCCCAATACATCGGACGCACCCTGACCCTCATAGAACCGGTCAGCAACAAAACCAGCCGGGCAATGGTCGATGATTCGACTTGGGCGGTGCGCTGTGATGAATCTTTGCCCGTTGGATCACAAGTTGTTGTCAAAGATGTAGATGGCATTATTCTGATCGTTGCAGCGGCTGAGTTGGCTGAGCAGGATGACGCCATCGATATGGACAATGACGGCGAGGGCTAATCCGGCGGGTTCTGATTACCCTGCATAAGTCTTATTTTGTCAGGGTCGACATGTCCGGTTTCCACGTTAACTCCTGCGCCCTCCCCTCACCTCCCCGCATTTCCCTTGGCATTGTTATTGCCGGGATGCTGGGGTTGGTTATCGCCATGGGGATTGGGCGTTTTGCCTATACTCCGGTTCTGCCTTTCATGCAGCGTGACTTGGGGTTGGATTACGCCACTGGCGGCTGGATCGCCGGGACCAATCTGGTCGGATATTTGGTTGGTGCAACTTGGGCTTTCCTGATTCCATCCAGTGCCCGTTCCCATAAAATTGCCGCGATTATGCTGCTGACCAGCTTGCTTGGCTCTTACACCATGGGGATGACCCAATCTGTCATGCTCTGGAGTCTGATCCGTTTTGCCGCCGGGATCGCCAGCGGCATGCTGTTCGTCTATGTCGCCAGTGAAGCCACCCAACGCCTCATGGAGCGCGGACGCGGCAACTGGGCCGGGGCAATTTACGGCGGGGTTGGTTGCGGCATTATTCTGACGGGAGTTTGTGCCCCTTGGTTTGACAATCTGGCCCCAATTGGAGACGGCTGGAAAATCGCGTGGCTTGGCTTCGGCGGGGTTGCCACAGTTGCTGCGGCTCTCGCCCTATTCCTGAACGCCCAAACACATCACCCGGCCTCCGCCCTTACGGAACATAAACACCCGCCGCTACCATGGCCGCGACTTTACATGATTGCCATTGCCTATTTCTTTGAAGCATTGGGCTACATTGTCTCTGCCACATTTCTGGTGACTATCATTACCACGCTACCCGCCGTCGCAGATCTTGCCCCATGGGCATGGGTGATCTCTGGAATTGCTGCGGTTCCGTCCACATTGCTGTGGCCATGGCTGGGACGCAAAATCGGCGTCAAATGGGCCATGTCTGCCGCGTATGTGCTGCAAGCCGCAGGCATGTTGGTATGCATGCAAGCCAGCACCATGATAGAGGTCGTGTTTGTCGCCGTATCTTTTGGCGGCACGTTCCTTGGCATCGTTGCCTTGATGATGGCAGAGGGCGGACGCCGTTCTCCGCCCAATAGTCGTCGCATCACCGCCATGCTGACCGCGGGCTATGCGGTGGGGCAGGTTATTGCCCCAATCGTTGCCGGCTGGATTGCCGATGCCAGCCAAAGTTTCGCCATTCCGCTTGCCATGGCTGCGGGATGTGTCGGCATCGGATTGCTGTTCATTGTGTTTGACCGAAACTACGAAATTTCATTCCCCACAACAGGAGACTGACCATGCCTTACGTCAACATCAAGATCACCAAAGAAGGCGCAACCGCAGAACAAAAGGCCAAATTGATCGAAGGGGCGACCCAGCTTTTGGTCGATGTCCTCGGCAAAAATCCAAAGACCACAGTAGTGGTCATTGATGAAGTAGATACGGACAACTGGGGCATTGGCGGTGAAACCGTAACCGTCCTGCGCAAAGTGCAACGCTGATTAGATAAAAAAGACTATATCATCCATTGATTATGGTCAGGGCGGCCTCTTATAGTCATCGGTCTCAATAACCTCAAAACTGTAAAGGGTCGCCTGAATGCTGACTTTCATGGACTGGGTAACATTTATCCCGGCGTCATTCCTGATTTCCATGGCGCTTGGTCCAAATAACTTTAACAGCATTATGATTGGCATGCGTCACCGACCGTCCGCAGCGGTTCAGGCCTGCGCCGGGCGCGTTGTGGTGTTTGCAGCCATGGTGGTCCTAACCGCCGCCGGACTTGGCATCATTCTGGCGAGTTCTCAAAGCGCCTTTTTGATTATCAAATGGGCCGGGGTGGTCTATTTGGGTTTCCTTGGCCTTAAGGTCATATTCAGCAAAAACGAGGCTGACCTGTCCGTAAGCGGGCAAACCTTGGCCCAGCAGGAAACCGTGAAGCACCTGATGCGTCGTGAATTCATGATTGCCGCAGCCAACCCCAAGGCAATCCTGATTATGACCGCCATTTTGCCGCAATTCGTTGATCCCCACGGCGATTACATTCCGCAGTTTGCGATTATTGGCTCCACGTTCCTGATGACCGAATTTGCCGCCGCTTGGGTTTACAGCCTGATCGGTCACTACATCGGCACGCGCAATTTCGGGGCCGCAATCCAACGCAAGATCAACTATGCCACTGGCGGCATGTTCCTGATTTTTGCAACGATTCTGGCATTTGCTGAGCAAGAACCTCAGCCACGCGCCTAAACCGCAGGCTTTGGCTTAGGGATGCCAACGGGTCAGGCGCAAGGCATTGGTCACCACACACACCGAGCTAAGCGCCATGGCCGCCCCGGCAAAGGCAGGGTGCAGCATTCCGAACGCAGCCAGCGGAATTCCAAAAACGTTATAAGCAAACGCCCAGAACAGGTTTTGGCGAATGTTGCGGCGAGTCGAACTTGCCACCGCCAGCGCCGCTGCAACCAGACTGGGGTCTGAACGCATCAAGGTAATCCCGGCGGTTTCCATCGCCACATCAGTACCGCTGCCCATGGCAATGCTGACATCCGCCTGTGCCAGAGCCGGGGCATCGTTCAGACCGTCACCAACCATGGCAACCACGTGCCCCTTCTCCTGCCGGGCTTTGATCGCATTGGCCTTATCCGCCGGGGACGCCCGACCGACAAAATCCGCAACGTGAAGCTCACGCGCCACAGCCGCCACCGTATCCGGGTGATCCCCGGATAACATTAATGGCTCCACTTGCCGCGCTTTCAGGGCTTCCACCGCCTGTTTGGCATCTGGGCGCGGTGTATCCAAAAACGCCACAAGCCCTGCCGCAACGCCATCAACGCCAACAAAAGACACGGTTTGACCGTCCGACTGCCACCCCGCGGCAAGATCCAGCAGGTCAGAAATCTCGACCTGCTGCGAGACCATGAACTCCGCCGTCCCAATGACAATTCTATGCCCATCGACCGTTGCCTGAATGCCTTGCCCGGCAACAGCCTGAAAATCCTGAACCGGCAGCAAGTCTTCGGGCTTTGCCACATTCACCAAACCCTGCGCCAAGGGGTGCTCACTACCCTGTTGTGCCGATGCGGCAAGACGCAGCAAGGCATCTTCATCGTCAACCGCATACAGGTTCACCAGCTTTGGCTTGCCCTCGGTCAAGGTTCCGGTCTTATCGAATGCCACCACATCGGTGTGGGCCGCGCGTTCCAACGCCTCAATATCTCGGATCAAAATTCCGTGTCGTGCCGCGGCACCAGTCCCGGCGACCAAGGCCGCAGGTGTTGCCAATCCCATGGCGCACGGACAAGCAATCACCAGAACACTGACCGCTGCCGCCAACGCATGATCGAACGAACTGCCGGACAACATCCAAACGGTAAAGGATACCAATGCAATGGCGACCACCACCGGGACAAATATTGCCGCGATCCGGTCAACCAGTCGCTGGATCGGCGCTTTGCCTCCCTGAGCCGCCGCCACCAACGCAACAATCCGCCCAAGCGTCGTGTCATTACCAACCCGTGTAGCCGTACATTCCAGCAAGCCCGCACCATTCACCGCGCCGGCAACCACCGTATCGCCGTGCATTTTGGCGATAGGAATGCTTTCCCCGGTAATCAGAGACTCATCAACCTCGGAAGCACCGTTTTCAACCGTGGCATCAACAGGTATGCGCGCACCGGGTTTGATGATGATGACATCACCAACCTTCACCTGATCCACCGGAATGGACACATCCTGACCATCGCGCCGTACCAAGGCTTCTTCTGGGCGTAAGTTCATCAGCGCCCGAATGGCGGCACTGGCGCTGCGTTTGGCTCGTTCCTCCAGCCATTTGCCAAACATGACAAAGGTGACAATCATAGCAGAGGCTTCGAAATACAAGTGACTGACCGCGCCGTCCGGGGTCGTCAGCCAAATGGCAAGGCTGTAAATGTAGGCCACCAGTGTACCCAGCGACACCAGCACATCCATATTGGCGGCACCGTGAGATAACGCCTTGACCGCGCCTGTGTGGAAGCGCATGCCAAACCACAGCAAAACCGGGGTTGCCAAGGCCCATTGCAGCCATGGCGGCAACAGGCCGCCACCGCCGGATAACATCACCACCATATGCGGGACAAAGGGGGCAGATAAGATCGCCGCGATTAGGACTTTCCACCCCTGCCCTGTGGTTGGCTCTGCCTCTGCCGTGTCGTCACGACCATCGGAAATTTCCGCAGCCGTGTATCCAGCCTTTTCAATGGCACTGATCGCACCGGCAACATCCGGCGTTTCATTGGAAAAGACCACGTCAGCCGTTTCAAGTGCCAAATTGACACTGGCCTCTGCCACGTCCGGTCGCTTGCGCAGCACACGTTCCACCGCACCCGAACATCCGGCGCAGCTCATGCCGCCAATATGGAGATGAATGGTTGTCATGCCTTAGACTTTGGCATCAAAGCCAAGCGTTTCAACCGCATCGACCAAGGCTTCGGGCTGACCACCGGATACCACGGCCTTTTTCCCGTCCAAATCCACATGGACAGCCACTACTCCGTCAACTCCGCGCAAAGCCTGATCAACCTTGGTCACACAGCTCATGCAGGACATGCCTTCAATATGGACAGTGGTGAATTCAGCAGACATCGGACAACTCCATCACATTATATGAGAACAATTCTCAGTTAATATAAGCCACCAACACCAATGCGGAAAGGGGCATCGCAATTTGGTGAATGGAGTATAGATGGTGACGATAGATATTAACTAGTCGCAATAATCCAGGGGCTTGTCCATGGCACCAACCATGATCATAAGGCATAATTGCTCCGTGGTTGTTGCCGGGACACCAACAAAAGGAAGATCAAAACTTTCCATGCGAACCTTCGCATAAACACTCCCTTGATCCACTGCTTTTTGCCCCCAATACTTGGCTTTCTGTCTGTTGTTCTGCTTGACCAAAAGCTTAATCAGGATCAGCTGACTTTCAAGATCACCTTGCTCTGCCGCTTTTTCATTCCAGTAAATTGCCTCGTTTATATTCACGCGCCGCCCATCGCCCCATCGGTAACAGATGCTGACGTTGCTTTGCCCAGAGACGTACCCGGCCCGCGCCGATTTCTCGTACCAGTTACAAGCAACAGACGTATCCTTGGAAAAGCCTTTGCCAAAGTCATACATCAGGCCAATCATATTCATTGCCTTGGCATGACCCTGTCGCGCCAAAGGCAACAGTATTTGTTTTGCCGTTTCGTACTCCCCGGCATCATATGCAGCCCGACCTTCTTCATACCCATCCGCCCACGCGGGCGCATTGAAGCCAACAACGCCACAAGTACAAAGAATAACGAACCAGCGAAGCAACATGGGATAACCCCGTCTATGGACCCAACACGATTTACGTGTATTGATCCTACACCAAGACAGAATAAAAGCGATAGCCATGCTATGTTATTGCCTGTGCCGCATGAATATTGCCGCGAGGAACAATTCATGAAACAGTGCGCGCCTTCAGGCATGACCCTTTACAACACACCAACCGAGATGAAACAGGTATGAGTAAATCCAGCACCAGCCGAGGCAACAAACACAGGGAATTGATGGAATGCATGGGCTATGGCGCATGTACGATTTCCGCCCCCTTACAAGACCACAAAACATTGCAAGCCTTTGGCAAGTTGCTCAAGCTGGAAGACGAAACCGCACAAGGCATTTTGGCCTCCATTAGCGAAATTGTAGATGGGCGGCCCTACACCCCCTATGTCCCGCCGGAAACTGAAGCTTATGACCCGCCGGAGGTTCCCATCGAACCGGCTATGCTCGATATTCTGACCAAGATCGCAACCGAACTGGGTGGCCTTAAAGACATGGAGCTTGTCAGCCGACTGGAGCGGCAGGTTCAGATCACCATCGACGCCCGACACGCCAAAGCCTTTGCCAAAAACCAAAAGCTTATCCGCTGATCCAATAAAAAAGCCCCGACCTGTTTTACACGGCGGGGCTTTTGGTATGTGTTTGTGAACTGAAAGTTACGCGTGGATTGCGCGCTTGGCAACGTCCAGGGCAGCTTCCTTCACGGCTTCACCTAAGGATGGGTGAGAGTGACAGGTGCGGGCCACATCTTCTGCCGAGCCGTGGAATTCCATGGCTGTAGCAATCTCTGCAATCAGGTCACCTGCTGCTGGGCCAATAATGTGCGCACCCAAAATGCGGTCCGTACGCTTATCGGCGATGATTTTCACCATACCGGCGGTGTCGCCATTGGCACGGGCGCGGCTGTTGGCGGTAAAGTTGAATTTACCGACCGTATAGGCCACACCTTCATCTTTCAATTGCTGTTCAGTCTTGCCGACTGCAGCCACTTCCGGGTGTGTATACACAACGGACGGAATCACGTTGTAGTTTACGTGTCCGGCCTGCCCATCGAGCAATTCGGCAACCATCACGCCTTCTTCCTCAGCCTTGTGCGCCAGCATCACGCCGCCAATCACATCGCCAATGGCGTAAATGTTCGGCACAGACGTACGCAGGTGATCATCCACCGGAATAAAGCCGCGTTCATCCACGGCAACCCCGGCGGCGTCAAGGCCAAGCCCATCGGTGTACGGCTTACGCCCAATGGACAACAGCACCACATCAGCCTTCAGGTCGACTGCATCGCCACCTTTAACCGGTTCAATCGTCACGGTGCAACCATCCGCAGATTTGGTCACGCCCGTAACTTTGTGGCTAAGCTTAAAGTTCATGCCCTGTTTACCAAGGATGCGCTGCGCCTGTTTTGACATATCTTTGTCAAATGGCGGCAATACGCGATCAAGGAATTCGACCACAGTGACATCAGCCCCCAAACGGGACCAGACGGAGCCAAGCTCCAGCCCGATCACACCGGCACCGATCACCACCATGGATTTCGGCACTTCGGCGAGTTCCAAGGCTCCGGTGGAACTGACCACCTGTTTTTCGTCCACATCCACACCCGGCAGGCCGGAGGATACGGAGCCAGTGGCAATCACGATGTTTTTCGCGGTCAGGGCCTGACCATCCACATCAATGGTATGTGTTCCGGTCAGCTTTGCCGTGCCGTTGATGTGGGTAACTTTGTTCTTTTTCAACAGGAAAGCCACACCATCGGTCAGGCCTTTTACCATGTCGTCTTTGCGGGCCATCATCTTGGCAAGATCAAGCTCCACACCGGACACATTCACGCCGTGCTCGGCAAACTCTTCCTTGGCGGCATGATAGTGATGGGACGATTGCAGCAGTGCCTTGGACGGCATGCAACCAACATTGAGGCAAGTCCCGCCCAGCGTTTCGCGTTTTTCCACGCAGGCGACCTTCATCCCCAATTGCGCGGCGCGGATGGCACAAACATAACCACCGGGTCCACCGCCGATGACAACAAGATCAAATGTAGTGTCGGTCATATGCTTGCTTTCCTTTATACGTTCAGGACCAGACGGGCCGGGTCTTCCAAGGCTTCCTTGACGCGAACAAGGAAGGTCACGGCCTCGCCACCGTCGATGATACGGTGATCATAGGACAGCGCGATGTACATCATCGGGCGGGCCTGAATGGAACCGTCAGGCATGACCATGGGACGCTGCATGGTTTTGTGCATACCCAGAATACCGGATTGCGGCGGATTGATAATCGGCGTGGACATCAAAGACCCGTACACACCACCGTTGGAAACGGTGAAGGTACCGCCGGACATATCTTCCATGGTCAGTTTGCCGTCACGGGCTTTCGCACCATAAGTGGCAATTTCCTTTTCGATCTGCGACAGGGACTTCACATCACAATCGCGGACCACCGGAACCACCAGGCCCTGCGGCGTGCCAACGGCAACACCGATATCATAGAAGTTTTTGAAAATGATCTCATCGCCGGAAATTTCCGCATTCACAGCCGGAATTTCTTTCAGCGCATTGACCACAGCCTTCACAAAGAAGCCCATAAAGCCCAAGCGATTGCCGTGTTTTTTCTCAAACTCCGCTTTGTACTTGGACCGCAGGTCCAAAATCGCGGTCATATCCACTTCGTTAAACGTGGTCAGGATCGCGGCAGTGTTTTGTGCATCTTTCAGGCGTTCCGCAATGCGGCGACGCAGGCGAGACATTTTCACCCGATCTTCACGCGGATCAGTCGGACGCGGGGCTGACGGCACCGCAGCTTTCGGAGCCGGAGCAGCAGCCGGAGCCACTGGCTTCGTGGTGCCATCCATGAAGTTCACAACGTCTTCTTTGGTCAGGCGACCATCCTTGCCCGTTGCCGGAATTTGCACCGGATTGAGGTTGTTCTCCACCACCAGCTTACGGACGGACGGAGCCAACTCATCCAGGTTGACATCCGCCGTTGCCGCTGCTGCGACAGCCGTATTCAGAACCTGCTGAGCTTCCGGTGTTGCCGGGGCCGGAGCAGCAGCCGGAGCCGCCACTGGCTGTGCGCCAGCCGCATCAATGCGACCAAGAACAGCCCCAACTTCGACTTCCGCATCTTCGGCAGCCAGAATTTCGGTGAGAACCCCGGCAGCCGGAGCGTTCACTTCGACCGTCACCTTATCGGTTTCCAGTTCCACCAGCGGTTCGTCGACGGCGACAGCCTCTCCGACGGACTTGAACCACTTTGCGACGGTTGCTTCGACGACAGACTCGCCGAGGGTCGGTACGATGATATCTTGTGCCATGGTATGTTTACCAGTTCTTGAATGTCTTTGTCTTAACGGGCGAATACTTCAGCCAATGCCTAGGACTTTGGAACCTTGCCTTGTGGGACCAAACGTGCCAATTGCGTGCTGCGGCGGAACGGCTGGAACAAGTCCTCGCGTTTCCCAGTCAGCGCGTATTCGACAATGCGGGCTTGCTCCTCATTATGGTGACGCAAAAGCCCAGTAGCCGGAGACGCAGCCGCACGGCGACCCATATAGGTCGGACGCGGGTCTTTGTGACCCATTTCCTCCATCAGGAAGCTCAACCGCGGTTGTACGAACAGCCATGACCCCATGTTTGCCGGTTCTTCCTGAACCCAGAAGAACTCTGCATTCGGATACCGGGACAAGTGTTTGACCAAGGTGTTTTTCGGCCACGGATACAACTGTTCAACACGAATGATCGCCACATCGTCGATGCCCCGTTCTTCACGGCCTGCGACCAGATCAAAGTAGACCTTGCCACTGCACAGCAGAACCCGGCGCACTTTTTGATCCGCGACCAGAGTTTCGGTTTCCGGCAACGTCCGCATGAAGCGCGTACCCGGCAGGAAGTCGGACAGCGGGCTGGTCATGCGTTTGTCACGCAGCATGGATTTCGGCGTCATCAGGATCAACGGCTTCCGGTAATTGCGGCGCATTTGGCGACGCAAAGCATGGAAGTAGTTGGCAGGTGTCGTGAAGTTGCCGACCTGCATGTTGTCTTCGGCGCAGAGTTGCAAATAGCGTTCAAGACGGGCGGAGCTGTGCTCCGGTCCCTGCCCTTCGTAACCATGCGGCAACAGCATAACAAGGCCGGACATACGCAACCACTTGGACTCTGCCGAGGAGATGAACTGGTCGGTAATGACCTGCGCGCCGTTGGCAAAGTCGCCGAACTGCCCTTCCCACAACACCAATTGGTGAGGTTCAGCCAGCGAATATCCGTATTCAAAACCCAACACCGCAAGTTCGGATAGCGGGCTATCCAGAACCTCGAAATGGGCTTGATCCTCAGAAATTCTGTTCAGCGGTTCGAAACGCTCGCCGGTGTCCTGATCTGTCAAACGAGCATGACGTTGGGAGAACGTCCCGCGCCCGCAATCCTGACCCGACAAACGCACCGGAGTGCCTTCCATCGCCAAGGTGCCAAAGGCAAGAGCCTCTGCCGTAGCCCAATCCAGCGGTTCCTCACCGGACAGCATTTTCTTCTTGGCTTCCAACTGACGCTGAATTTTACGGTTAACGTTGAAACCATCCGGGGTGGACGTGATTGCCTGTGCTACGGCCTGAATTTCCTCAAGCGGAACACCGGTTTTGTCTTCCTCGTAGTTGGTTTCTTCCGCATTCATTTCGTCATCGTCAAACCGCTGCGTCAGGCCTTTCCAACGACCTTCCAGCCAGTCCGCCTTATCCGGCAGATAGGTTTTCCCGGCTTCGAATTCCGTATCCATCCGCTCCATGAACGCTGCAACCAATGCATTGGATTCATCAGCTTCGATCACGCCCTGAGCTTCAAGAGTCTTGGCATACAATTGCCGTGTGGTCGGATGACGGGCAATTTTGCGGTACATAATCGGTTGGGTGAACGCCGGTTCGTCACTTTCGTTGTGACCATGGCGGCGATAACACACCATATCCAGCACCACATCGGTTTTGAATTCTTGACGGAATTCAATGGCAATCCGGGCGGCATGGACCACAGCCTCCGGGTCGTCACCGTTGACGTGGAAAATCGGTGCCTGCACCCCTTTCACAATGTCCGTGCAATACGGGCTAGAGCGAGAGAATTGCGGTGCAGTGGTAAAGCCGATCTGGTTATTGATGACAAAGTGGACCGTACCACCGGTGGTATAGCCATCCAGTTGGGACAATTCCAAACATTCAGCAATAATACCCTGCCCAGCAATTGCCGCATCACCGTGGATCAGAAGTGCCATGACTTCCTTACGTTCCGTATCTCCACGTTGCGCCTGTTTTGCCCGGACTTTACCCAACACCACCGGGTCCACCGCTTCAAGGTGCGACGGGTTGGCAGTCAAAGACAGGTGAACGGTTTCGCCGTCAAACTCACGATCCGCAGATGTCCCCATGTGATACTTCACATCACCGGAGCCTTGCACATCTTCCGGGTTTGCCGGATTACCCTGAAACTCCGAGAACATAGCACGGTAGGGTTTGTGCATGATCGTGGTCAGCATATTCAGGCGTCCACGGTGCGCCATGCCCAGAACCACTTCGCGAATGCCCAACTGGCTACCGCGTTTGAGAATCTGTTCAATCGCCGGGATCATGGTTTCGCCGCCTTCAAGGCCGAACCGCTTGGTTCCCGTATATTTCAGCTGCAAATACCGTTCAAAGCCTTCAGCCTCGGTCAGACGTTCCAAAATGGCGCGTTTGCCTTCCGGGGTGAAACGGGTCTGATTGGTCGTGCTTTCAATGCGCTGCTGAATCCAGTCTTTTTGCACCGGATCCTGAATGTGCATGAATTCGACGCCAATGGTGCCGCAATAGGTTTGCTGAACGACCTGAATGATCTTACGCAAGGTTGCGCTTTCAAGCCCCAACACATTGCCCATATAGATTTCACGATCAAGATCATCGTCGGTAAAGCCATAGGAACGATAGTTCAGTTCCGGGTGCTGTTCCGGCTCTGACATCTTCAACGGATCAAGGTCCGCCATCAAATGGCCGCGAACGCGGTAAACCCGGATCATCATCAAGGCTCGGATGGAATCCTCAATCCGCTTGCGGATTTCTTCCTCAGAGGCTCCGGCACCGGCAAGGCCTTCAGCGCCTTTTTTCAGGGCGTCCTTTTTAGGCTCCGGTTTGGCATCCGGGTCCGGGACACCGATCACCCGTGTGCCGCGCTTAGCCCATGGCGTTTCCACAAAATCGTTGTGGACAGACGCGATATCATCGGCAAGTTCGGTGAAATATGGAACCCAACTGGCATCAACGGAAGTCGGGTCGGCGAGGTAACGGGCGTACAACTCTGCAATAAAGGTTGCATTGGCACCGGTTAGGAAAGAAGGATCAACACGTCCGGTCATATGTAAGACTCAACATGGATTTCAAGCCATGTTGCCTCGGAACTGGCAGGGGGTTAACTTCACAAATAGGCTCTCGGCGAATGCGCGCCTTTACACAGATAGGGAACATAAAGCAATGTTCCTAGGGCACAAGCAAAACAGGCCCGAAAAATATGGAAAAAACGCTAAAAATACGCCGTCGCCTGCACGACTATACTACTTAATAAGTGTCCGATCAGGCAAGTTTTTGCGTCAAAAGTAAAGGCACCAGAATTTATTTCCGGTGCCTTTATGCGTTTCTAAGATATCAGATCTGCGTTAATGACAGGATCAAAGACCTTTCAAGGCCTCGACCATGGCCTGCCCCAGTGAAGCCGGAGAATCTGCAACGTGCAGACCGCAGTCCCGCATGAACTCCATTTTCTCTTTGGCATTGCGATCACCACCGGAAATAATGGCACCTGCGTGACCCATGCGACGTCCGGGCGGAGCGGTTGCCCCGGCGACAAAACCGATCAACGGTTTTTTGCAACCGGATTCCTTGTAGAAAACAGCTGCATCTTCCTCGTTGGAGCCACCGATTTCACCAATCATGATCATGGCTTCCGTATTCGGATCATTCATGAACAGGGTCAGGGCATCAATAAAATTGGTGCCGTTCACAGGATCACCACCAATACCGATACAGGTGGACTGACCAAGGCCCGCAGCAGTGGTTTGCGCCACAGCCTCATAGGTCAACGTACCGGAACGGGATACGACACCGATTTTACCTTTCTGGTGAATGTGCCCCGGCATAATGCCGATTTTGCATTCACCCGGCGTGATCACCCCCGGACAGTTCGGGCCGACCAAGCGGGTTTCAGAACCTTGCAGAGCGCGTTTCACCCGCACCATGTCCTGAATCGGAATCCCTTCGGTGATGCAAACCACCAACGGCACACCGGCATCGGCAGCTTCCAGAATTGCATCCGCAGCATACGGCGGCGGCACATAGATCACGGAAGCATCACAGCCGGTCGCTTCACGGGCATCATGCACGGTATCGAACACCGGCAGGTCCAGATGCTTGGATCCGCCTTTGCCCGGTGTCACACCACCGACCATTTTGGTGCCATAGGCAATCGCCTGTTCAGAGTGGAAAGTCCCCTGCGCGCCGGTAAAGCCCTGACAGATGACTTTGGTATCTTTTCCAATAAGAACCGACATTACTTTGCCTCCTTCACGGCTTTGACGACTTTCTCAGCCGCGTCCGCCAGATTGTCAGCGGCAATAATCGGCAACCCGCTTTCTTCCAGAATCTTTTTACCGACGTCCACGTTGGTGCCTTCCAAACGCACCACCAACGGCACATTCAGGCTGACCTCACGGGCAGCGGCAATCACACCCTCAGCAATCACATCACACCGCATGATGCCGCCAAAGATATTAACCAGAATGCCTTCCACATTCGGGTCAGCCAAGATCAGTTTAAACGCCAGCGTCACGCGTTCCTTGGTCGCACCACCGCCAACATCAAGGAAGTTGGCCGGATCACCACCGTACAGTTTGATGATGTCCATGGTCGCCATGGCAAGGCCTGCGCCGTTGACCATACAGCCAATATTGCCGTCAAGTTTGACGTAGTTCAGGCTATGACGGACGGCTTCCAACTCTGCCGGATCTTCTTCATCCTCGTCGCGCAAGTTTTCGATGTTTGCATGACGGTACAACGCGTTGTCATCAAAACCGACCTTCGCATCCAGCGCGATAACCCGGTCATCACCAGTCACCACCAACGGATTGATTTCCATCAGTTCCGCATCCAGTTCGGTAAAGGCCTGATACATGCCCTTGACCACGCGTTCGCAAGCACGCACTTGCTTGCCTTCCAGCTTCAGGGCGAACGCCACACGACGGGCATGGTAAGATTGCAGCCCTTCTACCGGATCAATCGCAATGGTGATAATTTTTTCCGGTGTTTTTGCGGCAACGTCTTCGATGTCCATACCGCCTTCGGTCGAGGCGATTACGGAAACACAAGACGACTTACGATCAACCAGCATGGACAGATACAGTTCGCGACGGATGTCACAGCCCTGTTCGATGTAAACACGTTTAACGCGCTGTCCGTCCGGTCCGGTCTGATGTGTCACCAGAGTATTGCCAAGCATTTGCGATGCAAATTTTTCCACTTCGCGATCCGTACGGGCCAAACGCACACCACCGCCTGCTCCGGCGGTTTCCTCTTTGAAATGACCTTTACCGCGACCACCAGCATGGATTTGAGACTTCACGACCCAAACCGGACCGCCAAGACGCTCTGCAACGGAAAAAGCATCAATTTCAGAATAGACAACGCCGCCACTTAGGACGTCGACGCCATATTCCTTCAGAATCTGCTTCGCCTGATATTCATGGATATTCATATAGGATTGTGTTCCTTCCGTTCAGGACACCGCCGACCGGAAACCCCCTTCCGATCGGCGTATGCCTGTTCCCCCTCAGGACCGGACACGGTCCAGAATTACATCAGCTCTGCAGCAGCCTTGCACAGGCCATCGACAGCAGCGACAGATTTATCGAACATGGCTTGCTCTTCAGCATTCAGTTCGATTTCCACGACTTTCTCAACGCCATTGGCACCGATAACAGTCGGCACACCGATGAAGCGGTCTTTGACGCCGTATTCACCGTTCAGATGTGCAGCACACGGCAGAACCCGTTTTTTGTCCTTCAGGAAGGATTCAGCCATTTGCACGGCAGCAGCAGCCGGAGCATAAAAAGCGGAACCGGTTTTCAGCAAACCGACGATTTCAGCACCGCCATCACGGGTGCGTTGCACGATTTCTGCGATTTTCTCTTCGGTGGACCAGCCCATTTTCACCAAGTCCGGGACCGGAATACCGGCGACGGTGGAATAACGGGTCAGCGGCACCATGGTGTCGCCGTGACCACCCAAGACAAATGCGGTCACATCTTCGGTGGAGACGTCAAATTCCTGCGACAGGAAATAACGGAAGCGTGCAGAGTCCAGAACCCCTGCCATGCCAACAATACGGTTGGTCGGCACACCGCTTTTTTGCTGCAAAACCCAAACCATGGCGTCCAGCGGGTTGGTAATGCAGATCACGAATGCATTCGGGCAGTAGGTTTTGATACCTTCACCCACGGCTGCCATGACTTTGGAATTGATACCGATCAAATCGTCGCGGCTCATGCCCGGTTTACGCGGCACGCCAGCGGTCACGATAACAACGTCAGAATCCTTGATCGCGGAGTAGTCATTTGCACCGACATAGGCCGCATCGACCCCTTCAACCGGTGTGGATTCGGCAATGTCCAAGGCTTTGCCTTGCGGAATGCCTTCAGCAATGTCGAACAGAACCACATCGCCCAATTCTTTCAAGCCGATAAGGTGAGCCAAAGTCCCGCCAATGTTGCCGGACCCGACCAGTGCAATTTTTTTCCGTGCCATGAATGCCCCTTACGCCCGAATGGGCGTCTGTCTGATTTTTGACGTTTGGCATATCCGCCCCAAGAAAACGAACGGTACACCAGTGAAGATTACTAAACTCACTACCCTGTTTACGCGATATTTTCAAGCAAGCCGAAACGTTCCGTACACCAAAAGTCATATTCTTTTCTTGTTACCGCCGAACTATGGAACATGCGGTGTAACGATGTAATCCTCTGCCTGCATTTCGATCAAACGGGAAACAGTCCTTTGAAACTCAAAGCCTCCCTTGCCCCCGTCATACAATTCGTCCGGCAGTGCCTCCGCTGAAATAATCAGCTTGACCCTGTGGTCATAAAAAATGTCTACCAATGTTACAAAACGACGCGCCTCAGCCGCATGATCCTGCCCCATTTTTGGAACGTTTCTGAGAATAACCGCCTGATATCGCGCGGCAATTTCCATGTAATCAATAGTCCCAAGTGGCTTGGCGCACAAATCCGTAAAGTCAAATTCCGCAACACTTCCTGCGGTTCTCGGCACTGGGATGTGCCGTCCCTTGACCGGAATGCTGTCCGTGCGGATTTCGTTACTGCCGGCGAGTTCGTTGAACAATTTATCCAGAGTCAGATCCACTTCACATCCCAGCGGGGACAGGTAGAGTTCCGCTCCCTGTAATCTACCCAGGCGATAGTCTCGGGATGCTGCCAAATGGACAATATCCATTTCGCGATAGATCAAATCTATAAACGGGACAAATTTTTCCCGCTGCAATCCATCCTTATACAAATCTTTGGGTGGGCGATTGGATGTGGTCAGAACCACGACGCCCTGCGCCAACAAAGCCTCGAACAACTTACCGACAATCATTGCATCGCCGATGTCGTGGACTTCCAATTCGTCCAAACACAGCACCCGTGTGGTCGATGCCAACATCTCCGCAATGGACTGCAACGGCTCGTGACGGTCATCGCGAGCATTGGTTTTGGGCTGCCGCCGGATCATGTGCAGGCGTTCGTGGACCTCTCGCATGAATTCATGAAAATGCAAACGCCGCTTGCGACAGGTAGACAGGTTTTGGTGAAACAGATCCATAAGAAAGGATTTGCCGCGTCCGACGTCTCCCCAAATATACAAGCCACGGATTTTCACCGGCTCCGGCTGTGGCGACAGTTTGCGACGCAGACGATCCATCCATGCATATCCGGTGGTTTCTGTTTGCTGCGGCACGCCTTGAGCGATGATCTGGGACAGGCGGGACAAAGCCTGCACCACTTCCTCCTGCGCGGCATCGGGTTTCAATTCCCCCGCGTTCAACAGGTTTCGATAAGCCTGTAGCACATCACCACCGCAGTCACATGTGGACGGTGTACATGTTGGCTGTTTCTGACCATCCATACGCGCGAACCTCACCAATTACCCGACACATCAACGGTCCCTTATGGACAGACTTTAAGATAGGGTGTCCCCCTTTAAGATCAATCCACTGTTTCGCATCCATACAAATATTTGCTAAGGTCGTGACAGTTCCAATCCCAGCACGAGAGCACCCATGCCCAACCCGGCCTTGACCCGATACATTCCTGCGTGCATTGCCATCGCCATTCTGACCCCAATTCTCAGTGGCTGCGCCGGAGCATACATAGACCGCCGCCGGGAAGCCAAAGACGGTCAGCTTGCCTATGTTGGTCAATCGCAACCCAACCGACCATCCATTTGCTACAACAGCCTGACATCAACGCCGCAAGAAGTTGCCGCACTGGCGCAGAAAGTCTGCGATGAAACCGGGACCAAGGCCGTTCCGGTTAAGGGTGAGGCTCTGGATTGCACAGCATTTTACCCTTCCCGCGTCACATACCAATGTGTCAGCACGGCAGACGCCGCCGCGCGGGGATACCGATACTAGGATTGGGGTTTGCTGATAGCTTTGTAGTCTTCAGCCAGTTCCGCATCCTGCTCGGGTGAGAACATGACCTGAAGCGCACCAATTAGGCCCATTTCCTCCTTCTGAATATGAAAAGTTTCAATATCGATCAGATCGGAGGATAAGCGGCAAAACTCCAACCATTGCGCTGGGGTAAAGGCGCCGGAGGCAATGGCATCACGGGACAAATCAACCAAAACTGTGGCAACAGGCCGAATTTGTGCGTGCTCCTGCGTCAAAATATTAACCATGCACTCGCCACCTTGCGCCAGAATATGCGGGAACAGGCGATTTTCCTCAAAACTGAAATGCCGATCCGTATCATTGGTGCAAGTTGCAATCAGGTCATCCAGCAGCTTCCTTTCTTCAACCTGTGCCGGATCAATGGGTTGAGCCTTGTATTTTTTCCCTGTTCGTTGTTCCAATCGGTTCAACATTTCCAGCGTGATATCATGCTCTGCATGGATCAAAGCCGCCATTTGAAAGTCAGACATTTTATTTCCTTCCTGAAAGTGCCTACCGCTGTCGCAAGCGACGGAGCCGCAGGCCAGTCGTCAGGGCCGCCGACAGGAAAACACATGCACCGACGGCACCAAGCACCGCAGCCCCCGTCATGAGCCAAGGCCACCCAAAACCGATGGAAAGCCCACCTAAGATCACGGCCCCCAGATGAGCGACCACGTGGATTTCAAATAATCTTTCCGGGGTTAATTTAGAAACCGGAATCGGAACGCCCCCGTCACGCCCTGCATTCATGGATGCCAAGAACGGAATGATCCGCTGCAAAACTCCGGTTAACACCGATAGCAACCAGCCGACCAGAACCAGCCAACCAACCAGTATGGGCCCTGCCTCCCAATCTGGCAGAAGCACACCTATCCATACAATCAACGCCGAGAGGCATAAGGCGCCCCACGATGCCCGGATTAAAATAAATGCCGTTCCTAAATTGCGTTTCATACGGTTCACTAAAAACCGACGCATATCAAACACGTGAAAAACCGCTGCCAACAGAAAAGCCCCTGCAGCAATGTGCTGAATGAATGCATTCTCTATCCATGCAGACATCACGGCACAACCGAGGGCCAACAGGCCACACAACCATGCAGCTATGGGCAACCGACTTGCACTCCCCCGTGCCAAGGCCAGCATTGGAACCAGAATTTGGCTAAAGCCAAAAACCAGAAACCCCATAACGCCCAAGCTGCCTAACACCGCATGGCTGCGCGTCATCGCCAAGGGTTCGTCCAAAAAACCTGAGGCATAACTCAATGCGATCATGGAACCGGCCCCAACCAGCCCCAGAAGGCACAGCATAGCAACAGCCAAAAAAGCCCGCGCATGCCCGTGAGCCACAGCATGCCGCAACATTGGGACAACCATCCAAACGTAGATCACGACTGCCAACGATAGCCCGAACGCACCGTACTGAAGATAGGGAACCGTCACATACTCGAACCCCATGACCAACAGGCCACCCCCGCCAGCAAGGCAAACAAAGACCAAATCACAGAGAAACGATTTAGGGGCGTTCATGGTCAAAGCCACGGGCAGCATCTGTAAAGATGCACCGAGGGCAACCGTCAGAAACACGCCGACAGTCAAAACATGCAGAACAGACAACACAGCCCAGTTGCCCGTATAGTACGTCAGGACCTCTTCCCCGCGCAGTCCCAAGCCCAACCAAAACACCAGATGGGCAACCAATGCCAAACCGAAAAACTGCACGGGAATACGCTCGGACAACAAGCGCTCACCGGGGTCAAAGAACGGAGCAGGCATCATCACGGGCGACTTGGCTCAATGACGAGGCAAAATCCTTCCGACTCCCACATGCTTTGCACCGCACACCAGCCCCGTTCTTCCAATGCGTCATACAGGTTCACGGGATTGCGATCCAACAACGCAGTCAAACGCAGTGGTGTTTCGGTTTCCAGAACGTGCAAAATACATAATGCGGGTTCGGGCGGCACCATCCCCAACAACATCAGCCGGATTTGCCCCTGTTCTCCTCGGAACAATCGATCCCGCAGCATATCTTCGCTAAATTCGGTGCCAGTCATGCAGGTCTCTTGCCCCTTGTCACGACAATGGGTCATGGGCGTCTCCTTCACCGTCAGGGTTTGTACCAAGATGCTCCGGCTCAACACAGACCCGGTTACGTCCATTGATTTTTGCAGCATACAGAGCCTGGTCTGCTCGCTCCACCAGATCATCAAAGGATGGAATATTCGGCCCCGCCAGCATGGTCGACACGCCAATGCTGACCGTAACGGTCAACAAAACCCGCGTGTCGTTGCATTGAGCCGAAATAACTTCCGCCGCGAGAGTAGCCCTGATTTTTTCTGCGACTTCATACGCGCCTGCTGCATCCGTATCCGGCAGCAAGACCATAAATTCCTCGCCACCGAACCGGGCAACCAAGTCGGTTTTCCGCACCATTCCTTTTAAGACATTGGCGACCGCAACCAACACATCATCACCCGCCGGGTGACCATAGCTGTCATTGACCCGTTTGAAATGATCCAGATCAAGAGCCAGCAATGACAACGGCACACCATAGCGCCGCACCCGAGCAACGGAAGTTTCAAAATAATCCAGAAATTTCCTGCGATTAGCAAGGCCGGTCAGCGCATCATGCAAAGCCATTTCCGCCAATTTCAGGTTGGCGCGCATGGCTTCCGTAACATCCGTAGTCACCCCGCGAAATCCCTGAAATCCCCCGGCATCATCGTAAAAAGGACTACCGCTGACCGAGACCCAAATCGTACCGCCATCCGCGTGGCGACGTTCCATGACCATATTGGTGAATGCTTCCTTAGCGGCGAACAGATCATCCCAATGCTGGGTATCCTCTACATCCAGATTGTGGGCGAACTGGTGCGCCATTTGACCGAGCATATCTTCCGGGGGAATGCCAAGAACCTTTGCACAGCCTTCAACAAAGGAATAGCGGCCTTTTGCATCAATTTCCCACAGATAAATCGGGGCGAAACTGATGGCACTGGACATAAGGTCCCGAATACGTCCGACCTCATGATCGGCTCGGCGACGCTCCTCCGCCGATTTCAGTCGCGCCAGTGTTGCCTGCTGCAACAATTCCTGATCTCGCTTTTGCTTTTCATGGAATTCAACACTGGTCAGAGCCTGATTGATCAGCGGCGTAAACCGTCGCAACAGCCGGGTGTGATCTGCGTTGAAGTGCGCTCGCTGTGGATGAACAAAGACCATGATTGCAACGCTGGCTTCGGACTGAATTGGCATCAGAATTGCCGATTTGACCATGGCCAACGAATCTGGTGCACTTTCTCGCCAAGACTCTGACAAGTGCACATCAAACAGACCAATGGTCTCGCCATGGGTCACGCGGCGCAACAATGAACAGGCAGGCCAAAATACATTCTGATGGCCCGGCATATTTGAGCGAACAATGCGATACCCATCATTGTCTTCAATCATTAACAGACCATCATCAAATGGAACCAGACGCTGCAAGATCCGTATCATTTGATCAAACAGCGTATCCCGATCCTTTGCCGCATTCATGATGTGCAAGCCCTGCAGCAGGGCTTCGGTTTGCATACGCAAATCCCGTTCGTGCTGACGGGCACGGTTCAGTTCCGCCAGATTTTCCCGAAGAGCTTCAATGTTGTACAGGCTGCGTTCGTCATCCATGCGCGCACCTATGTTCCGAATACCATTGCCGAAACCATCAAGTTGCCATTCACAACCTGATTGTTCTGCATAACACCTTGCTCGCCACAGCTGAATACCAGCATAAACGGTCGCCCCATCATGGACACACACATATTTTTATGAACCGCCGCCAAATCATCGCGCAGGAACCGCGCCAAGAACGCACAAAACGCGACCAATGCACCGTCTATTCTTTGAAATTTTTGCAGATCAATCGCAGTATTGATAGCGCGGGCTGGCCGCGCCGCCATGGTAGCACGCATTCCCAACATCATGCGAATGTCTTGCCCGACTGCCATATCCGTCAAAACCCGAAGGCCGCCCTCCTTGGTTCTGTCTGCAATTGCGGTCAGCGCAAACAGCTCCAAATGATCGAGTTTACCGACAGAGCGCCCCAACGGGGCCAGCGTCAAACCATCCTGCATGGCATCACCATGAGGAAACTCAGCCCCAAACTGCGCACGATACCAGTTGCTATAAACTGTTGACGCTGGCTGACCATCAATTTCAAGAATACAGCGCGGACCATCCAATGCGGTTACTCGCCCGGAATGGGCAGACGGCACAAAGCCACTGTGGAAGCTCATACTTTTTAAACCATCCCCAAAAATGACGGCAACCGCAAGACCACGTTCATAAACCTGAGAATTCCCGATAATCCCTGATTGCAGTGTCTCAAGATTGCTACAGGCTCCGGCACCGTAAAATGGCACATGGGGGCCAAATATGTCCTTCAACCCCGTCAGGATTGTTTCCTCACTCCCCGGTGTGCTCAGGAAGACTACCGCATCGGGGATTTCACCCGAACGCCCCACGTCCGCCAAAGCCCGCTGCACCGTCTGTTGCACGGTCGCATACATATCCTGGTCTTGGGATGCCGCCGCGATCCCCACTTGCAATCCGGGCACCCGTAGCCCAAGCATGCCAAGAACGGCATCCCCGGTCAGCACCTGTTCTTCGGTCATGAGGCCACCACATGCCCCGCCGCCAAAAACCCGCACACCATCAGGCAAGGCTTTGACCGCCTGTGCCAACGCCTCTGTCGTGTGAACCGCACCATGGGCAATGATAACAAGGTCCGGGGTCCCCCGAAGTTTCTCACACAGGCAGGCAAAGGCATCCTGCACGGCAGCTTCGGTTTTTGGATTCTCACTATAGGCTGACTGTATGGCCATATCTGATCCGCGCTCATTTGTCAGACTCATGATATATGCTGATATCGTCGCGGTTTAAACCAACGAACTGTGACAAATGTCACAGTTTGAACAAGACTCGCACAAAAAGCCCCGCATACAGCGGGGCTTTTCCGATTCAAGGCAACTGACAGTCAAAAAAGCAATCAGCGGTTTTCAGCTTGTGCTTTCAGACGCAGACGCAAGGCATTGAGTTTAATAAACCCTTCTGCATCACCCTGATTGTAGACCGTGTCTTCCTCGAAAGTCACCGTATCCATGTCATACAGGCTGTTCTGAGACTTACGACCAATGGCAATCACATTGCCTTTGTACAGTTTCAGACGAACAACGCCGTTAACGTTTTTCTGGGTCGCATCAATGGCGGACTGCAACATTTCCCGTTCCGGCGCGAACCAATAGCCGTTGTAGACCAACTTGGCGTAGCGCGGCATCAGTTCGTCTTTCAGATGCAGAGCTTCACGGTCAACGGTGATGGTTTCGATGTCGCGGTGTGCTTTCCACAAGATCGTCCCACCAGGAGTTTCGTAAACACCGCGGGATTTCATGCCGACAAAACGGTTTTCAACGATATCCAAACGACCGATACCGTGTTTCCCACCGAGTTTGTTCAAATGTTCCAGCAAGGTCGCCGGAGTCATTTTCACGCCATTGACAGCAACCGGATCACCTTTTTCGAATTCGATTTCGATGATTTCGGCTTCGTCCGGGGCTTTTTCCGGGCTGACGGTGCGACGGAACATGTCTTCATCAGGAGCAACCCACGGATCTTCCAGAGCCTTACCTTCATAAGAAATGTGCAAAAGGTTGGCATCCATGGAGTACGGCGATTCACCATGCTTGTCTTTCGGCACCGGAATTTGGTTTTTCTGGGCGTATTCAATAAGCTTGGTCCGGCTCATCAGGTCCCACTCACGCCACGGCGCGATGACCTTGATATCCGGTTTCAGCGCATAATAGCCCAACTCGAACCGCACCTGATCGTTGCCTTTGCCGGTTGCACCATGGGACACCGCATCAGCCCCGGTTTCCAAGGCAATTTCGATTTGGCGTTTGGCAATCAACGGACGTGCGATCGAGGTACCAAGCAGGTACTGTCCCTCATACAGGGCATTGGCACGGAACATCGGGAACACGTAATCGCGGACAAATTCTTCACGCAGATCATCGATATAGATTTCCTTGATACCGAGCATTTCGGCTTTTCGTCGTGCCGGTTCGACCTCTTCCCCCTGACCGATATCAGCCGTAAACGTCACAACCTCGCAGTTATAAACGTCTTTGAGCCACTTCAGAATGATTGAGGTATCCAAGCCACCGGAGTAAGCCAGAACGACCTTTTTGACGCCGTTCGTCATGTACGTAAGCCTTTCTTCAAGCATCAGGAAAAAACAAGCCCGTGCGAGAATCTCTTCCCGGACGGGGTTTAGATGTCATCATAATTACAAGACTATGAACGAAGACTTCAACCCGTTTTCGTACCAAAGTCATAAATTTTACAGATGCATAAGGAAAAACGTAATTTTTATCGCCCAGATAATGAATTGAATTCAGGGGTCCACTATTCACCACCCGCAACAAAAAACCGCCCCAATCTAGGGCGGTTTTTGTAGGCATTTAGCAAGGACTGCGAAGATTACTTACCGTCGTCCACCAAGAACGACAGTTTCTTTGCATAACCACGCGGAGAATACACCCAAGTCCGTTCTGCCGTATCGAATGCCTTGGTGGTTTGGTTGCCGATAATCACCATGCTGAGCATATCTGCATGATCCGGGGTCAACTCACCCAAGGTAATCACGTTCAGACTTTCGTCTTCGCGACCCACGTTACGGGCAATGGTCACCGGAGTCGATGCCGGACGTCCGGTCAAAAGAATGTCCCGAGCCCGCTCAATTTGGGAACGGCGTTTGCGAGAAACCGGGTTATACAGCGCAACGATGAAATCACCGAGAGCAGCAGCCTTAAGCCGGGTTTCAATGGTTTCCCATTCGGTCAGCAAATCAGACAAGGAAATCAGGCAGAAATCGTGCCCCATCGGCGCACCTGCCAAGGCCGCAGCACCCTGTGCAGCGGTAATTCCCGGCACAATGCGTACGGCAACACGGCGCCAATCTGGACGGTGTTCACCCTTATCCAGCATTTCCATGGTCAAAGACGCCAAGGCATAAATTCCCGGATCACCGGAACAGACCAAACAAACGTCTTTGCCTTCTGCAGCAAGATCCAGTGCCTTGGTCACACGGACCTCTTCACGGGTCATCCCAGACATGTGGGTTTCTTTGCCCGCGATCAGGTCTTTGACCAAGTTCAGGTAGCGTTTGTAACCAACAACCGCATCCGCACGGCGCAAAGCATGTGTGGCATCCGGGGATCGCCACGCATCACTACCCGGACCAAGACCAACAACAGTCAGCGTCCCGCGTTTTTGCCCGACGGCACGCGGATCAACATTGGTTTTTGCCCGCGCAATGGCACAGGTGGCGTTCACAGATTTGGTTTTGGTAACAACCAGTTCACCGCCATCGCTGGCAGCAAGGGCCGAGCCTTCGGACACGCCGTAGCACCCAACCGCCTTAAAGGCATGTTCAGATTTATCGCTCAGCTGATCCGTATATTCACAAAGTTTTTCCGGTGTGAAGAAACGGGCCGGAATATTGAAATGTGCCGCTGCCGCATGCAGAGCCTTTTCATCCATTTTGGCATCAATGGATGCCAGACAGGCGATGGACCCTGCGGACAGTTTGGCTTCCGCCAATACGGACGAGACCAACTCGATAACTTCTTCAGCCGTGGTATCCCGGTTGCAGCCGACGCCAAGTGTCAGAACCGGCGGATGTGCCACCAACGTTGCATCATCCGCACGCTCGGCCTGATCCGTAACCAGAATCCGCACCGGAGCATCCGCAACAAATTCAGCGCCGCAATCGGTCAGCCAAGCCGCATCGCCGACTTCAACATCCAACCCAACCGGAGAACCGGACAACAGGCGTCCGACCACATCCTTGGCAACCAACGGGTTTTCAATTTGCCAACCTTCCGGCGGCTCATCCAAGGCAATATCAAACCGCACATCACCCGCAGTGGTCACACCCGCGGTGCTATCCAATGCAGCCGACAAGGTGCGGGCCAGTTTATTGGCCCCATGGTGTCCACCCAACAACGGCACAACAACACTGCCATCTTGTGCCACTGCCAGAACCGGCGGCTCCTGCCATTTGTCTTCAAGGCACGGAGCCAACGTCCGCACCAGAATTCCGGCAGCACACACACCAATGATACCTTGACCATGGGTGAACAGGCTGCGCAGGTGAGCCGTCGAGTCCGTGAACATGACATCGGCTTTGGATACGCGCTTGTCAAAGCCATGGATTTCGGCATTTGGCAGGATAGAACGGATTTTCTCAGCAACGGCGAGGCCGCTTTCCGAATAGACGACAATCGCCGTCGGCAGTGTTGTTTGTGTCATGAACCCATTATTCCGAATCGCGGAAGAACAAAATGATGGAGAAGTACGGCGCAATATCACCTTCAAGGCGGGACAAGCCCATAACCTTTTGGTCAACATTCAGGGCACGTTCCACGTAAACCGAACTTTGCAGGCAACCCAGCTTTTCAATCAGGTTACGGATTTTCGGTAAGTGACGACCAACCTTCATGATCACCGCAGAATTGGAAACAGAGAGATGCTTTTCCAGTTCTTCTTCCGGCATGGTTCCGGACAAAACGGTCATCACATCTTCACGGCTGCACAGGGGAGTCCCGGCTGCCGCTGCCGCTGCCGTCACCGAGGTCACGCCAGGAATGACTTCAACTTCGTAACGGTCCATCAAACGATCGTACAAATACATGAAACTGCCGAACAAGAAGGGGTCCCCTTCGCACAACAGGCCAACGTCACGGCCCGCGTCCAAATGTTCGGCAATAATTTCGGCCTGTTTGTCGTACTCACTTTGAGCCACCGCCGCATCAATCACCATCGGCGTGTGCAGTTTCAGCTCAATTGCCGTATCCGGAATGTATTGCGCCGCAATGCGCCGGGCAAAACTCGGGGCACGTTGGCTTTCTGGATAGGCAATAACCGGCAGCGTCTGGATCAGACGCACGGTCTTCATGGTTACAAGTTCAGGATCACCGGGGCCAAGGCCCAGGCCATAGATTTTTCCGGTCACGCTTTTACTCCGGCATATTGAATGACTGGCGCCATCGGTTCAAATTTGGTCATACCGCCCACCGGGGCATTACGCGCAATCGCAAGCTGAGTCAATGTGCCGCCATAAGTTTTCTGAAATGCAAACAACTCTGCTGCAGATTCCAAAGCCACCACATTGACCACAAGCCGCCCACCGGACGGGAGTCGGTCCCAGCAGTACGCCAACGTATCACCGGAAGTCAAACCACCCCCGATAAAGATCACGTCCGGCTCTGCCAGAATTTCGTCCAAGACTTCGGGGACGGAACCTTCAACAACCTCAATGGTTGGGGCTCCCAAACGGTTGGCGTTGATTTTCATCACCTCCGCCCGTTCGTAATTGCGCTCGACCGCAATCGCGCGGCCTGTTGGGTTAATGCGCAGCCACTCGATGGAAATCGAGCCGTTCCCCGCACCCACATCCCACAGCACCTCACCCGGACGGGGGGCAAGGGCCGCCAACGTCACCGCACGCACTTCACGCTTGGTCAACAACCCATCGTGAATAAAGGCATCATCGGGCAGCCCCGGTGCAATGCCATAGATGCGCGCATCGGCATCGGCAATAATTTCAATAGCAACCGTATTCAAAGACGCGCCGGCGGGATGCATCCAGTCAATGGCTACACCATCAAGACGCCGCTCATCCGCGCCACCCATTGCCTCAAACACGGTCATTTTGCTGCTGCCAAATCCGCGTTCAGACAGGAACGCTGCAATTCCGGCAGGCGTATCCCCGTCACGGCTGAGCGCAACAATTTTTACGCCCGGATGCAAATGACGCCCAAGGGATTCCAAAGGAAACGCATGGGCTGAGACTTCGACCGTATCCTGCATGGACCAGCCCATACGCGAACAGGTCAGGGAAAATGCACTCGGCCCCGGGAACATTTTAATTTCCGCCGGATCAAAACGTTTGAACAGGACGGACCCAACGCCAAACCACATAGGGTTACCACTTGCCAGCACCGCGACTTTTCGTCCACGAGCGGTACTAATGGCATCAATAGTGCCATCCAGACCAGCCCAAATAATGCGATCCCGGCCATCGTCGGGAACCATATTCATCAGACGGCGTGCGCCCACAATCAGGTCAGCGGCATCGAGAGCATCCCGAGCCGCTTCACTTAGTCCTGCCAATCCATCTTCCCCAAGGCCAATAACCATCAGCCAGGGTTCAATTGCAGATTGGGTCACGCAGTTTCTCCATTCCGTTCGGCTTTGGCTGCAATTGCCAAAGCATTCAAAGCTGACGCCGCCAGCGGGCTACCACCCCGGCGACCACGGACGGTGATAAACGGCACGCCGCAAGAATGGTTAACCAAGGCATCCTTGGATTCTGCCGCACCGACGAAGCCAACCGGCATACCAATAATCAGGGCAGGTTTCGGACCACCTTCGGACATCACTTCCAACAAACGGAACAAAGCGGTCGGTGCATTACCGATAGCCACAATGCTACCCTCAATCGCATCACCCCAAACGTCCACCGCCACGGCAGAACGGGTTGTGCCCTGACGCTTTGCCGCAGCCGCGATATCAGGATGGTCAACCAAAGTCACAATTTCCGTGCCTTCGACAAGATTCGGGCGGCTAATTCCGTGACCGACCATTTTCACATCGGTAAAGATGCGAGCACCACGATTTAACGCGGCCTTACCGGCAACCGCTGCATCCGGCGAAAATCCAACATACTTGGACAGTCCAGTATCACCACTGGCGTGAACCATACGGATAACGGTGGATTTCAGGTCTTCAGGCACCTGAGAAAGGTCACATTCTGCCTCAATGGTTTCAAAGGAAATGCGATAGATTTCATCAGGGTCCGTAATGTAATCGAATTTCATGGACTGTCTCTCGTCTTTATTAGGCTCTAAGAGCATTTTCGCCGGGGCCACAGGAATATTTGTACCCCTGCATACGGCCCCGGCAGTGTTTATAGCCTGAGTTTTGGCTTAATGGCTACACCCGCAACCACCTTCTTTCTTTTTCTCGTGATCATGACCGTGGTCGTGACCATGACCACCGCAGCAACCGCTGTCTTCATGATGCCCATGCCCATGCCCATGCCCATGCCCATGACCGTGACCGCCACAGCAGCCTTCATCGTCATTATGCTTGTGACCATGACCGTGTTCGTGGCCGTGACCACCGCAACAGCCTTCTTCATCATGATGGTGGTGTCCATGACCGTGGTCATGTCCGTGACCGTGTCCACCACAACATTCACCATCGCCATGGTGGTGATGGTGGTGATGATCAAATTTCTTCTTCATCCAAGGTTCCCCTTCCAACGGTTCGCCTGCTGCCTTCCACGCGCGGTAAGCTGCCAGGCCGTCGTGTACGCCTCGGCTGTCGTGGGCAATATCATTCAACCTTTCCATAAAGGTATCGATAACCCGCGGGTGGTCTTTCAGGTATGGAACCTTCACCACCTGTACATCCGAATGACGTGTTGCCGTGGCATCTGCCCAATCATAAATGCGATCGATCAAAATGCCGGTGAACAGGAAATATGGGAAGACCACAACCCGTTGAAAACCATTCTCATTCGAATTTTTGTTAAGTTCGCGTTCCATAACCACGTCTGCAGTCGGATACGCAAGGCCGGAAAACCCGGTTTCAGCCCAGCCAAAGCCCATAACATCCCACAGCATGCGTGTAACTTTGGCAATGTTACCATTGGCAGACGGGTCACTGGTGCCCCGACCGACAACCACCAACAGGGTATCTTTGGCATCGACCTTGCCATGCTCCGCATCCGCAGCAGCCATTGCCTGCTGGATCCGTTCACGCGCAGCTTCCAGCATGCGCCAATCCAGCCCAAGCTCCCGCCCGAAGCGGACTTTAATATCCGGGTTTTTATCGGCAAATGCGTTCAGTTCTGCCGGAATATCTGTCTTCATATGCATGGCAGCAAACAGCATCCCCGGAATCGCCCAAATTTCTTTTGCGCCCTTGTCCGCCAATTCCTGAAGAGACTGGGTAATCGTCGGCTTGGCGAATTCCAGATATCCACTGGTGACAAGACGACCGGGCAGTCGCGCGGTCAAAGCCTTTGCAACAAGACCGAATTCCTCAACGGCGCGCGGATCGCGGCTGCCGTGACTGCAAATCAGGATTGCGGGTTGATCAGACATTTGTGTTCCATTCCTCTGGCTTCATAGATTTGCAGGCACGTTACACTATAACGCCCACAAAACAAAGCCTCACCGGAGTGCAAAAGTATTCGGAGCCGCCACCATCCACAAGGGATTTTGAACTTTTCCACATTTTCCGCTGACATGATTCATTTTGAGCTTTATAACGCGGACAGAATTGTTCACCGCTTCGTTATCAGGAGGCTCCACCATGACCGTTCACTTTATCGGCGCCGGACCGGGCGCACCGGACCTTATCACCGTACGCGGGCTTGAGCTCATCAAACGGTGTAAAGTCTGCCTGTACGCTGGGTCTTTGGTCCCCCGCGCCGTGGTCGAAGCCGCCCCGGCAGATGCAAAAGTCCTTGATACCGCCAAAATGAATTTGGATGAAATCATTGAGGAAATGCGCATTGCCCATGAAAACGGGCATGACGTATCCCGCGTTCACACTGGCGATCCGTCTCTGTACGGTGCCATTGATGAACAAATGCGTCGCCTTGACGTCCTTGGCATTGACTATGATGTCACACCGGGGGTTCCGGCCTATTGTGGGGCTGCAGCGGCGCTGAAACGCCAGTTCACCCTGCCGACCATTAGCCAAACCATCACCCTGACCCGCACCAATGTGCGCACGTCTCCGATGCCGGAAGGTCAAGACCTTACCACCATCGGCAAGACCAAAGCGACCTTGGCAATCCACTTGTCAGCCTTGAACATCAAGGAAATCTCTGACGAATTGTCGCCGATCTATGGCGCAGATTGCCCGGCAGTTGTGGTATACCGCGTGACCTGGCCGGATGAGAAAATCGTCCGGGGCACTCTGGCAGACATCGAAGAAAAAGCCAAAGCCGCCGGCATCACGAAAACCGCATTGGTTCTGGTTGGACCGGCATTGGCGGAAACTGTCGAATACCCGGACAGCTTCCTGTATGACCGTAACTTTACCACCGGCACCCGCGAAGCCAAGCCAATCGATAACAAAGACGCGTAAGCCAATCGGTTTCGCTAAAAACAAAACGGCCCCGGTCAAAACCGGGGCTGTTCTGTTTTCAAAGGAGAAATGTGTCAGGCTCGCACGACAAACCCAGACAAATCGGACAGCAACAGTCGCTCTAGCTCCGCGAAGTTGTCCGGTCGGGTTTTTGTCATCAAAAAACCGAATACGGGATAGGCGCGATAATCAATTTTTCGCACATCAAGCGGCATTTCCAGACCCGCAACAACCGCATCATAATCAAAGGCAGAAATTTCATCCGCTGACAATCCAGTGGAGTTATCCAGAACGACAAGCGCGTAAATCTCATCACCTTTTTGCGACAGTATGCGCCGCCAGTCCGGCGCAGTCTGTTCTGAATACATGATGTATGGGTTAAAACCGTACGCCCGCGCCGTCAAATCTGCCGTCGTACACCAACCGCCGAAACGCATGGGGTTGACTTCAATTGGCGTGATGACCCCAGCTTCGTTGATGCGGATTTCCACATGCACGGGAAATGTGGCAACGTCGAACGCCTGCCCAAGGCAGGTCAAAAACTTAAGAATTGCGGAATATGTCTCTTCGATAATCGCCTTTGACGTCATATAGACGCGATCACTGACATCATCAGCCCTGGCAAAGGCATGCTTTAAGACCCCCAGAATAACTGGATTGCCTTGCTTATCGAAATAGGCATCAACCGCGTACTCATCACCGGATATACACACCTCTAAGATGAAATGTCGCCCGTCCATGACTTCAGTTGGATACAGCCCGGCAACTGCTGCCATCTCTGACTGGATGGCGGTCTGGGCCTTTTTCCAGTCAGCTTCATCGGCAATATAATGCACCCCCATACTGAAAAAACCGACCGCAGGTTTAAGGATAAACGGCGGGGCAAAGCCCTCTTGCAACAAGGCTTGGAACGAAACCTGTCCGATTTCTGCCAGCGTCAGGGCTCGGAATTGAAAATTGGGATACAATGGGCGCAACCGTTCGCGAAATTTGACCTTATCCTTGAAAAGATCAATACGCGCTGACAACTCGGCAAACTGCGGATACTGCGCCAGCCAGCCAATGGCATTTTCACTGTTCATGTAAATCGGCGTCGCTTCGGATGATGCCGCATGCGCCAAAGCGTCTTCTGGAGTAAGCACCCGCACCCCTGACGGCAGATCAATATCCGCCAACGCCTTGGTTTGAACAACGGGAATTCCAGCCTGCTGAACAGTGGCCTTCAGAAAGGAAGAAACATACGGTTTATCAAGGAAAAACATCGGCTCCACCGGAAAAGGTCAGTATATATGCCCTAACCGATGTATTGGGAAATATCTACGGCGTCAAGTTGCTCCGGCCGCAGGAAAACCTCAGCGTAATCTCGATAAACGCCGGATGACAAAAACAGGTCGAACAAGTCCGGGTCGATTTCCCCGTCTTTTTTCATGAACCATAAAATTCTCACTGCCTCGCTCAAGGTCTTGGCGGCCTTGTACGGTCTGTCCTTCGCGGTCAAGGCTTCGAACACATCGGCGATCGCCATCATCCGCGCCGGAATGGACATCTCAACTGCTGTCAGCCCTCTGGGATATCCCAAGCCATTGCATTTTTCATGATGAGACCCTGCATACTCGGGAACATTCCTTAAGTGTTTTGGGAACGGCAGGTTTTCCAGCATCCGTATGGATACCTCGACGTGTTCGTTGATTTTATTGCGCTCTTCGTCAGTCAGAGTTCCACGGCGGACACTGAGATTATGAAGCTCGCCATGATTATACAAATCGGTTTTATGATCCGGGCGATCCCACAACACTGGTTCCACGGCTGGAACGGCATGCAAGCGAAAATCTTTGTCCATACGGTGAAGCTCAACCCAAGACAAGCCAAGCCCCCGGTCAAACGTCCGCACCATGGTGCGTTTGGCAATGTCTCGCAGGCGCTGTAATTTGTCATCAGACATGAATTCACCGCCGATGTTGCATTCGGCAACAAAGGCAAAATCCTCATCCAACGCCTTATTCTCACGCGCTAAGTCTTTCGCAATTTCGGCTTTGTCTTCTCCAGCCAATTCACGTTTCAAGGCTTTGATCTCTGCATCCCGGCGCAAAACCTCAAACCGGGTGCGAACTTCATGAATGCGGTTACAGATGGTCTCCAGCTTGGTTGCCTTATCCACCACGTATTCCGGCGTGGTTACCTTGCCGCAGTCATGTAACCATGAGGCTAAGTGTAACGCCTGCCATTCGGCTGCATTCATGGTGAAATCGGCAAATGGACCGTCCGTCTGTTCATTGGCGGCTTGGGCCAATCGCTTGGCAATTTCCGGCACACGCTGACAGTGTCCCCCGGTGTAGGGGGACTTTTCGTCGATAGCTCCGGCGATCAGGCGAATGAAGGAATCCAACAACTCCTTCTGCGAATCAAGTAGCATACGATTGCTGATGGCAATCGCGGCCTGACCGGATAACGCAGAAATGACAGATTTGGCATCCTCACGGAACGGGATAACCTCCCCGGCTTCGTTTTGGGCATTGATCAATTGCAACACGCCGACGACTTCCCCTTCAGGAGTCATCAGTGGAACGGTCATAAAGGATTTGGAGCGATACCCCGTGTTTTGATCAAATGCCCGCGTCCCGGAAAAGTCATATCCCTCGGCATGATAGGCATCATCAACCACCACAATGTCTTTGATCAAAACCGAATGGCTGGCGATGTTTTTATGATTGGATAACCCGGTTTCCGGGTCTTCAAGGCAAATTGGCGGGAACGAAATCGGATTGCCGGAGGTTCCCCCCATGGCAATGCCCAAACTGTCATTACGGATAATTTCGAAGCGCAGGCAATCCTGATCATCAAGGATATAGAGCGTTCCCCCATCCGCATGTGTGATGGTTTTGGCTTCCAGTAGCAAGGTTTCTAGCAGCCGATCCCGATCCGTTTCTGCGGACAGGGCAATCCCCAATTCGACCAACCGCCCTAACAAATGACTGTCTGCCGGTCGCAATGCCTGTGCCTGCGTCATACCATCTTCGCCCCATTTACGCGAATAACCTTGGACAGTATATAGACCATACGGAATTATTCAATTGTTCCTCGTAGGTTACCGCATATCTTATGCTGACAGACGCCATAGACAATACCCATATGGCTGCTAAAGTATGGCCCTTGCCTCAACCGCGAGCATCCATCAAGACCTAACAGGAGACTGGCATGCCTTATGCCTCACTGCGCGATTTCATCAACCGCTTGGAAGCGGAAGGCAAACTCGTACGGGTTTCGACCCCGGTTTCTCCTGATCTGGAAATGACAGAGATTCAAACCCGACTGCTGGCAGAAGGCGGCCCGGCAGTGTTGTTTGAAAACCCAGTGCGCGAAGATGGCACCCCGTACAACACCCCGGTTCTCGTCAATTTATTCGGCACCGTTGACCGGGTTGCCATGGCTATGGATCGTAAACCCGAACAACTGCGCGAGGTTGGTGAAACCTTGGCATTTCTGAAGCAACCGGAACCGCCGGGCGGCCTGCGGGAAGCCCTTTCCATGCTGCCACTGGCGAAAACGGTTTTCGCCATGAAGCCGAAAGACGTATCCAAAGCCCCATGCCAGGAAGTGGTTCTGACCGGCGATGACATCGATCTTTCCACACTGCCCATTCAATCTTGCTGGCCCGGTGAACCCGCCCCGCTTATCACTTGGCCGTTAGTCGTCACCAATGGTTCATCCGGCACCGGACGGGATGTCTTTAACCTTGGCATTTACCGCATGCAGGTCACCGGAAAAGACACCACGCTGATGCGCTGGCTTAAGCACCGCGGCGGGGCCCAGCATTACCGTAACTGGAAAAATAGCGGCACCCCCGAGCCCATGCCGGTGGCCGTGGTAATTGGGGCCGACCCCGGCACGATTGTTGCGGCGGTGACCCCGGTTCCCGATACCTTATCAGAATATCAATTTGCCGGATTGCTGCGCGGCAAACCAGTGGAGCTTGTCGCCTGCAAAACCGTTCCCTTGAAGGTCCCAGCCTCGGCTGAAATCATTCTGGAAGGACATGTGCTTCTGGATTCCTTTGGTGACGAAGGCCCCTATGGCGACCATACCGGCTATTACAACAACGTGGAACAATTCCCGGTCTTCAAGATCAGCGCCATCACCCGCCGCAAACACCCGATTTACCTGTCCACCTTCACCGGACGCCCGCCGGATGAGCCCAGTGTCTTGGGGGAAGCCCTGAACGAGGTCTTTATCCCCTTACTGCAACAACAGTTCCCGGAAATCGTCGACTTTTGGCTGCCGCCGGAGGGCTGTTCCTATCGCATTGGCGTGGTTTCCATCCGCAAAGCCTATCCCGGACACGGCAAACGTGTCATGATGGGGATCTGGTCATTCCTGCGGCAATTCCTGTACACAAAGTTCGTGATTGTGGTCGACGACGACATCAACGTCCGCGACTGGAAAGATGTGATGTGGGCGATTTCCACGCGCATGGACCCGGTCCGGGATACAACGCTGGTAGAAAACACGCCGATTGACTATCTGGACTTTGCCTCTCCTGACTCCGGCCTTGGCGGCAAAATGGGCTTGGATGCCACAAACAAGCTGCCCCCGGAAACCAAACGGGAATGGGGAAAAGCCCTGTCCATGACCGATGATATTATTGATCGCGTTGATCGCAAGTGGGCGGATTACGGTTTGCCGGGCAGCGGTCAATCCATTTGGAAAAACAAAAAGGTATAGTCTCATGACGGAGCAAGCGCTTAACCATCTTGACCGGGTCCTGTCCATGGCCCGCCAAGCCGGGGCCGATGCTGCCGATGCCCTGATCAGCGATGGGAAAGCTGTTTCCCTCTCCATTCGCAAGGGCGAACTTGAAAAACTGGAACGTGCGGAAGCAGCCGAACTTGGTCTGCGGGTTTTTTGCGGCAAACGGGCTGCAATGGTTTCTACATCCAACCTGTCCGATGACTCCCTGCGGGAATTGGCACAGCGGGCTGTGGACATGGCAAAAGTCATGCCCGAAGACCCCTTCGTCGGTCTGGCAGCCCCTGAACAATTGATGACCGGGGAATTGCCGGATTGTGACTTGGCAGACCCGAATGACCCAAGTGAAGATACTCTGATTGCCGATGCCAAAATGGCGGAAGCAGCCGCCCTTGATATTCCCGGCGTTTCCAATACGGAAGGCAGCGATGCTGCATTCTCCCGATCCATGATCGCACTGGCGGCCTCCAACGGGTTTGCCCGCAGTTATGCCACCACGCACGGGTCTTTATCCGTCTCGGTCTTGGCGGGCACAATGGCTGATGGACTGGAACGTGATTACGATATGTCCGTTGCGGTCTATTACAACGATCTGGAAGACGCTGCCAAGCTTGGTAAAGCTGCCGGGGAACGCGCAGTCAAACGCCTTGGCGCACGTAAGGTTCCATCCGCATCGGTCCCGGTGGTCTTTGCCCCGCGCGTGGCCCGGTCCTTGCTGGGCCACTTTATCGGAGCCATCAACGGTGCATCCATTGCCCGCGGCACCAGTTTCCTTGCCCGTGCCATGGATACTCCGGTCTTTGCCCCCGGCATTACCATCATGGAAGACCCTTTGGTCCGGCGCGGTTTGCGCTCCCGCCCATGCGATGCAGAAGGCCTGAAACCACAGCCTCGCGCCCTGATTGATAACGGAATTCTGACATCGTGGCTGCTGGACTTGCGGTCGGCGCGACAATTGGGGCTACAACCGACCGGGCATGCCGGGCGCGGCATTTGCTCTGCCCCGTCCCCGTCCGTAACCAATCTCGCCTTAATGCCGGGCAGCACCTCGCCCGATGACATGATCGCCGGCATCAATCGTGGCCTGTATGTTACGGAACTGATCGGCATGGGCGTCAACGGTGTTACCGGCGATTATTCCCGCGGTGCCGCCGGGTTCTGGATCGAAAACGGGGAATTGACCCATCCGGTTAGTGAGGTCACCATTGCCGGACGGCTTCAGGATATGTTTGCCAACCTGATACCAGCCAGTGACTGGCAATACCGATACGGGATGGATACGCCAACGGTTTGCATCGAGGGCATGGCCTTGGCCGGAGCCTGATCACGCAACATCTGCAGGAGGAACAGCCATGACGGATATCAAACGGGACTTTCTTCAAAACAGCCCTATATTCGACGGTCTGGCCCCGGAAATATTGGATCAGGTTCTGAACGTTGCCTCAACCCGGCGATTGGGACGCGGAGAGACCTTGTTCCAAAAAGGTGATCCGGGCGACCGCCTGTTCGGAGTTTTATCCGGTCGCCTCAAGGTTTACACCACATCCCCTGAGGGGAAGGAAGTCACCCTTAACCTGTTCCGTGAAGGCCAGTTTTTTGGCGAAATCGCGCTTTTGGATGAACTGCCCCGAACTGCAGATGCCGAAGCCATGACTGCTTGTGAGCTTTTGGTCATCCACCGCCGCGACTTCATCCCACTGATCGAAGCGGAAGGCCGTCTTGCCCTGCATATTATCCATCTGCTCTGCCAGCGGGTGCGCAATACCAGCGAAATGTTGGAAGACGCAGCTTTTCTGCCGCTGGAACAACGGCTGGCAAAGCACCTGCTACGCCTTGTCGCGACTTATGGTCAGGCCGTTAACGGCGGCATTGTCATTGGCCTACGCCTGTCCCAACAAGAGTTGGCGCACATGATGGCAACAACCCGCGAAAGCGTGAATAAGCAATTGCAAACATGGGTTCAGGCTGGATGGATCGACCTGCAACGCAGCCGGGTCACCGTGACTGACGTGCATGCACTGGAAGCGATTCTGGACAAAGACTGACGCCTGCTTGTGTCAAACCAAACAGCGGACACCTGACGGTGCCCGCTGTTTGCATTTGCATGGTGATCTGCGATATCAGGCGGAACGGATATTTTGCAGGAAACGCTGCACAACATTGCGCAATTCCTCGGTTTTAGCTGCCACGTCTGCCGACGCTTCGACCACCGTTGTCGCCGATGCCCCACTTTCCTGGGCCACCGTCGCCACATTTTCTATGCTGCGGTTTACTTCATCCGTACCATCAGAGGCTTCCTGAACGTTGCGGGCAATTTCCTGTGTTGCCGCGCCTTGTTCCTCCACCGCCGAAGCAATGGATGAGGAAATAGCGTCAAGATTGTTTATCACTTCAGTCACTTCAGCAATGGCTTGAACCGTTGATTCGGTTTCGTCCTGAATCCGTTGGATTTGTTCGCTGATTTCCCCAGTTGCACGGGCGGTCTGGTTCGCCAGATTCTTCACTTCACCGGCCACAACTGCGAACCCTTTCCCGGCATCTCCGGCGCGGGCGGCTTCAATGGTCGCGTTCAAAGCCAACAGGTTGGTTTGATCGGCAATATCCGTAATCAATTTCACCACATTGCTGATTTCTGAAGCCGCTTCATTCAGGGCCGTAACTTTCTCACGGGCTGCATTAGTTTGTACCGACGCCAGATTGGCAACTTCCCTCGATTGGGAGACCTGCCGGGAGATTTCAGTGATGGAGTTATAGAGTTCCTCCGCCGCCGCAGCCACGTTCTGCACATTCTGTGAGGCCTGAGTGGACGCACTGGCAACAATGGTTGTTTGCTCTGACGTCATCCCTGCGGCGTGGGTCATACTGGTTGCAGTTTCCTGCATGGCATATGAACTTTGCGCCACCACATCAATGATGCTAACCACATCGGCCTCCAGAGAGTCCGCCAATTCATTCAAGGCTTTCTTGCGAGCACGATCAGCTTCTTCTATTGCTTTAGCCTCACGCAATTGGGCATTTTTCAGGTTCTGCTGAAAAATCATCAGTGAGCGCGCCATTGCCCCGACTTCGTCCTGCCGTTCCGATGCGGAAATGGAATGCTCGATATTGCCTTCCGCCAAGGTGTCCGTATCGGAAACCAAACGCGTAATGGCAGAGGTTATATCCTTCCCGATAAAGCGACTGACCAGCAGCAAAATGGCAAGAATAGCAACTCCGTACAGGACAAACTCAACCGATTTTTCCATCATCAATCGATTGATATGGTCGATATAGATGCCCGTTCCAACGATCAGATTGGTTCCGACAATTTGCTTCACATACGACAATTTCGGCGCCGGTTCATCCTGCCCCGGCATCGGCCACATGTAATTGACAAAGCCTGCACCATTGTTCTCGCGAATTACATCATTCATCGCGACAAACAGATTGAGGCCATCGGCATCCTTGATATCCTTCAGCTCCTTGTCATTCAGGCTGGGCTTGATCGGATGCATGACCATTTTGATATCAGTATCCTGCACCCAGAAATAGCCATCCTGCCCATAGCGCAAAGCCTCAACAGCAGCAAGGGCACGCTCACGTGCATCTTCCGTAGAAATCTTGCCATCTGCTGCCATTTTTTCATATCGCACAAACACGGATGCAGCGGTATCCACCAACTGCACGACTTCGTGTTGCCGTTCACTAACCAACGTTGCCCGGTAGATCACCAAGGTATAGGCCAGCATGGCAAAAATAGCGACGCAACTGACAGCAAGAAAGATGACGAGCTTCTTTGAAATAGATAAGTTGCTCAGATACTTCATAATATCTTCCTTCCATCATAAATACGGCAGCAACGATGACTCCCTTATTACGAGATGGGCATAGCCGCCACTATGTCCATAGGCTGTATTCCAGATTTAACGGCTGGCCTTATGGCGCGCACTCAGATCCATGCCTTCCGCAATCAAATCATCCACCGGCAAACCAAGGCGCATGTTTTCTTCGATCCGTTCGATCAAATCCGTCGTCATGCCGGAAAACACCAGAACCTTGCGGCTTTGCTCTTGTTTTTGGCGCAACTCGTTCCGGGATTCCCGCAATTCATCAAGGCTGCTGCGAATATTGCGACATGCGCGTTTCAAGCGGGCGTGTTCAAAGGTCAAGCGTGCTTCGGCGGCACGAAATGTGGTGGACGTGTCCTGAATACGTTGCACCGATGCCGCAATACGTGAATTGCTGTCATCAATCCCGTCCAAATGATTTTGCGTTGCTTGCAACAAATCATCCGTACTTTGCAACTGGACTCGCGCATATTTTGCGGCCTTGTTGGCGTCCTGAATAGCAGTGTTGACCATTTCGATTTTATCTTTTGTTTTGTACATGGTCTGTCTCCTTACGAGGGGTCCTATCCCCCGTACACCAGCAACCTTTGTGCCAATTTCGTGTGTCGACAGACGCTGATGATTTTTTACGCTCTAACCTATTGTTTTCTATTTTATAAATAATAACAGATTGCAAAACATAAACCTCTGAAGGCTTTCGGGGTGAATTTATGGGGCCGGGAATACCGCCACGTTTTGCAATCTGCAACATGCAATTTGCAGATTGTCACACAAAACGGCTTGACCTGTTGCCATTGCACGTTACACTCCGCCCTTATGCAGCGGTCCCTTAATTGGGATCAGGTTCCGTTTGGAACCAAAGAGGGAAGCCGGTGGAAGTCCGGCGCTGTTCCCGCAACTGTAAACGGCGAGCCATGGTTCATAAGCCACTGGGGTGTACTTCAAGCACATACCCCCGGGAAGGAGAATCAGAGGCAATGACCCGTAAGTCAGGAGACCTGCCGTTGCATGCGTCATGTCCATCAGGTCGGGAGTTGCCTGTGGCGCGGGACACCGTTTGTGACGCACGGTAAGTGTGTGGTCACGGCTGTCGGTATCCTGAAGGACATGCATTGCATTCCCGAAAGTTCCAACACCAGCGCACGAAACAGGTTCGGCTATTTTGCTTGTCCTGAGTTTTTTGGCCCTGTGGGCTGACCGTGACCGAATGATGAGGTCGTCCGGCGAGGGAACGTCGCCGGAGCAGTCCATCAGGGACTGCTATTTCCCCTGTTCCTTATGGAGGGTCTTTCCGGCAAGTTCGGCCGCCGGGTTAACCCTCACAAACTTAACGGCAGCTTCTTTCATGGGGCTGCCGCTTTTTTTTATGAAAGCACCATTACCGCAGCAATGCAGAAGGGCTAATACCGAAATGGCGTTTAAATTCCCGACTGAACTGGGATGCGCTTTCGTACCCGACCCGCTCTGCCGCCATGTACGCCTTCATCCCGTCCTGCACCATAAAATCCCGCGCCTTATTTAGACGGATTTTCTTCAGATACTGGACCGGAGTCTCATTGGTCATATCACGAAATGCACGATGGAATGCGGATGGGCTCATCCGGGCATGACTGGCAAGGCAATCAATATCCAGTCGTTCCGTGAAATCCTCTTGCATCAACCGCAGCACATCGGCAAGGCGAGAAAATTGGCTATCTTGCGTAGCAAGCGCATACAATGCCGGGGCTTGCGGCCCCATCAGCACCCGTAACAGAACCTCCCGCAGCAGCCCTCCCTGCACCCAGTACTCTGGCTTCCAGATCCGACGCCAAGGCCTGCACCAAACGACACAGGGCATCCCGCATTTGGCTCTCCAATGGGGCGGGACCAATGGCGAAAGCCTGTGGGTTCGTCATTGCTTCCGGTATTGACTGTGTATCTGCTGCGGCACGGATGATGTCGCGCAGCATCGCCCGGTCCACATCAATATACATGCCATACAACGGGTTTTCCGGGCTGGCGAATGTCTCGCATTCGAATGGCATGGTGACCGAAACCAAAAGGTAATTATCCGCATCATAGCGAAAGGTCCGGTCGCCGATGTACCCGACCTTTTCACCTTGGGCGACGATGCACACACCGGGATCATAGGTTAACGGCGCACGCGGTTGATGCTGACAGACCTTGAACAAGCGGACACCCGGCAGAGGCGTTGCATTAAACCCCTCTGCCAGATCGAACTGACGCAGCAGTTTCGCCAGTTGGCTCATGTCCGACCTCTCTATTTGTACGATGCACGCAATATGGACAGCGCATCATCATCACTCAGCGCCACCGGATCGAAGCTGTACAAAAAGCCCATGGTTTCCCGAGCATTCTTAGCCACCTGCGGCAGTTCAGCCTCCGTAATACCGTAATCCGACATTTTCAAGCCGCGAACGTTGCAGGCCTCCTGCAGCTTTACCAACTCGGCGACAAAGTCGTCACCCCCCATGGCTGCTGCCATCCGGGCGAACCGGGTCGGTGCCTTATCTGCAAAGTGGCTGAAATATGCCTCCGACAGCATAATCAAGCCTGCGCCATGGGGCAGTTCATGGTGATAGGCACTTAATGCGTGCTCCAACGAATGTTCGGAAATACAGCAAGATGTGCTTTCCACCATACCGGATAAAGTATTCGCCAAAGCCACATAGCCACGGGCTTCGATATCAGTGCCGTCCGTCACTGCACGCGGCAGGTATGTTGCGATCAAACGCATGCTTTCCAGGGCGTAAATGTCACTGATTGGATTGGCTACCGTTGCAATGAATCCTTCCGCTGCATGGAAAAACGCATCAAAGCCCTGATACGCAGTTAAATGCGCCGGAACCGAAGTCATCAATTCCGGGTCAACCACCGACAGAACCGGGAACGTACAAGCCGGATGACCAAAACCGATTTTTTCTTCGCCATTGGTGATGACGGCCCATGGGTCAGCTTCAGTCCCGGTGCCTGCGGTCGTGGTAATGCACACGATCGGCAAGGCCCCATTTTGTACGGCTTGCCCCTTACCGGAACCACCGCTGATGTAATCCCAATAGTCACCCGGATTTTTTGCCATCACCGCAATGGACTTCGCCGAATCCATGGATGACCCGCCACCCAAACCAATGACAAAGTCACAGCCATTGTCTTTGGCAACCGCGGCGCCTTCCATGACATGTTCTTTAATCGGGTTGGGCAGGATTTTATCATAAACCACGGATTGGATGCCTTGCTCTGCCAGCAGAGCCTGCAAACGGTCCAGATAGCCATACTTGCGCATGGACGTACCGCTGGAGATAACAATCAATGCCTTGGTCCCCGGCAATTGTTCCTTTGCCAACTGATTGAGCTTGCCGGCTCCAAACAGGATTTTGGTCGGGATGTAATAATCGAAGTTCATAACAAGTCCTCGGGAGTAAAGTGGGGTATGCGTGTGTTGTGCTTCCTATTTTGTGCGTATCAACACCGAAAAGAAGACCCGTTTCTGCCAAAAACTTGCCTAATCCGACTTTATCCAACCTCTCCCGAGGAAAATCACAGGCGGGAACTATCCCAAAACTGTTTTGTCAGATGAGGAACACATGGCTTCGGACCTCTACACCGCACACACTGAATCGTTTTGGGAAACTGAAAAGAACGGAGTCGCCATCCACAAACCGGATTTTGCAATCACCCCTGTCAAAAATCCACAGACTCGGTCACGCCCAAAGAAAACACCTCAACCCTTTGTATTCAATATAGTTTACCCAAGATTCCCTGTAACCGAACCCTGACGACTACCATCAGCAGTTATGATTTTTCGAAAAGAACCGGGGTGTTCGTTACTGATATGCTGGAAAACAAGTGCGAGCATGTGTATTAACCTGCAAACTCTTTATTCCAAACTGTCCCATACGTTGAGACAGTCAACAGCATTCGACAATGCGAAAACGCCCAGACTTTAGGGATCACCTGCTTTGAACGAACACAATTCAGACGCACAGGATACGGCAGACGGCCCATATCGGCTGGAACTGCGCGGCATTACCAAACAGTATCCGGGCTGTCTCGCCAATGATTCCATTGATCTGCGGATTCGCCCCGGCACCTGCCATGCTCTGCTCGGCGAAAACGGAGCCGGGAAAAGCACACTAGTCAAAACCGTGTACGGCGTTCTACAGGCCGATAGGGGTGAAATCCTGTGGGAAGGCAAACCAACCACCATCCCCAATCCTGCGGCGGCACGCGCCATGGGCATCGGCATGGTGTTCCAGCACTTTTCCCTGTTCGAATCCATGACCGTTACTGAAAACGTCGCCCTTGGCACCGGAGATACATCGCCGTTGCCGGAGCTGGCGGCACGGGTTGCCGAAGTCTCCAAACGGTATGGTCTGGCTTTGGACCCAGAGCGACGAATCTGTGATCTTTCGGTAGGGGAACGGCAGCGGGTGGAAATTGTGCGCTGTCTGTTACAGAATCCCAAGCTGTTGATTATGGATGAACCGACCTCGGTTCTTACCCCACAAGAAGCAGAAACCCTGTTCGATACCCTGCGGCTTTTGGTTTCCGAAGGGTGCAGTATCCTTTACATCAGCCACAAACTTGAAGAAATCCGCGCCATCTGCGAGGAAGCCACAGTGTTGCGAGGCGGCAAAGTCTCCGGCGCGTGTGATCCACGGCAAGAAACCTCAGCATCGCTGGCAAAGATGATGATTGGCGCAGACTTGGCAAAGCCGGTGCGCGATATGGATGCCACCGACACCACCGTAGGCGAAGCGCGATTGGTGGTTAAAAATCTGTCCGTTGCGCCACTCATGCCGTTTTCAACTGCCCTTGACGGCGTCAGTTTCAAAGTCCATGCCGGAGAAATCTTCGGCATTGCCGGGGTCGCAGGAAACGGGCAAGCAGAACTGATGTCTGCCCTATCCGGCGAAATCCTTATCAGTCAGGAAGACGCCGTTCGTATTGATGGCAAACCTGTTGGTCACATGGGGCCGCGCCGACGCCGCGATCTGGGCATGGGTTTTGTGCCGGAAGAACGGCTTGGACGTGGCGCAGTGCCGGACATGACCTTGGCAGACAACGCCCTATTGTCTGCCCACCGCACACCGGGGATGACCCGCCGCGGCCTGATCCGGTTTTCCAGTGCCCGCAAATTCGCCGAAAAGGTCATCAACACCTTTAACGTGGTCGCCGGGGGGCCACAAGCTGCGGCACGCAGCCTGTCCGGTGGCAACCTGCAAAAATTCATCGTCGGTCGCGAGATCATGCAAAATCCGACCCTGTTGATCGTCGCCCAACCCACATGGGGCGTTGATGCCGGGGCTGCAGCCGCCATTCATAAAGACCTGATTGCCCTTGCCGAATCCGGGGCTGCGGTTTTGGTGGTCTCGCAGGATCTGGATGAACTGTTTGCCATTTGTGACCGCATCGCGGTGATCTGTCACGGTCGCCTGTCCGATGCCCAGCCGACCCAAGCCCAAAGCGTCGAACAAATCGGCATGCTGATGGGCGGCGTCTTCCACATCGATAGTACGGAGGCCTAGGCGCATGTTGCTTCGGCTTGAAAATCGTGCCGAGCCGTCACGGCTTATGGTGTTTGTTGCCCCACTTCTGGCGATTGCCGCCACGGTGGTTGCCGGGGGCATCCTGTTCGCAGCCCTTGGCTTTGAACCGTTCGGCGCGCTGCACATGTTCTTCATTGAACCGATCAGCTCCATGTATGGGATCAGTGAATGGTTGCTGAAGGCAACGCCACTGGCGTTGATTGCCGTTGCCCTTGCCGTCGGCTTCCGCGGCAATGTCTGGAACATTGGTGCAGAAGGCCAATTGGTGATGGGCGCGGTCTTCGCCGGTGGGACAGCCCTTGCCCTGTATGAAGTTGAAGGCTTCTGGGTTATGCCGCTGGTCCTGATCATGGGGATGATCGGCGGCAGCCTCTATGCGGCGGTTCCCGCCTTTTTGCGCACTCGCTTTCACGCCAATGAAATCCTGACCAGCTTGATGCTGAACTATGTGGCTGTCCTGTTCCTTAGCTGGTTGGTCCACGGGCCATGGCGTTCACCGGAGGGATACAACTTCCCGGAAAGCCGCATGTTCACGGATTCTGCCCTGCTTCCGGCCCTGATGGAAGATACCCGCCTGCATGTGGGGGCACTGTTGGCTCCGGTCGCAGCGGTTGTCAGTTGGATCATCGTTTCCCGGACATTCCTTGGTTTCCAAATCAAAGTCATTGGCATGACCCCGGCGGCAGGCAGCTATGCAGGATTTGGCACCAACCGGGCCATCTGGTTTTCCCTGATGTACGCGGGCGCACTGGCAGGACTTGCCGGAGCCATGGAAATCTGTGGACCCATCGGACAATTGGTCCCAACGGTATCCCCCGGTTATGGCTACACCGCAATTATTGCCGCTTTCCTTGGGCGATTGCACCCGGTGGGCATCATCCTTGCGTCCCTATTGCTGGCCCAAACTTATATGGGCGGTGACAACACCCAAATCGGGCTTGGCATTCCACTGGCTGTGACGCAAGTGTTCCAAGGCATGATTCTGTTTTTCCTGTTGGCGGCTGACGTTCTGATCCGATATCGGGTTCGTTTTGACCGCCGTACTCGTCGCGTGGAGGCCGCATAATGAGCGAAGCAGAACTGGCAACTTGGACCGCCATCCTTGCCGCCATGGTGCGTGCCGCAACGCCGTTGGTGTTTGCTGCCATTGGTGAATTGGTCACCGAACGCGCCGGGGTTTTGAACCTTGGCATCGAAGGCATGATGCTGATGGGGGCCGTCTCCGCATTCGGCGCGGCTCACTTTGGCCTCGGCTATACCATGGCGATTGCCGTTGGCATGCTGGTCAGTGTTATGATGTCGCTGTTGTTCGCGTTTCTGGCCCTTGGCCTACGTGCCAATCAGGTGGCCTGCGGACTGGCGCTGACCATTTTCGGCGTTGGCCTCAGCGCCTTTGTCGGCAAAAATCTGGTCGGCACCCCGGTTCAACCGTTGCCCGCACTGGAAATCCCCCTGTTGTCGGATATTCCGTTGATCGGTCAGGGATTGTTTGCCCACGACATTCTGGTTTACACCTCCATTTTATCTGTGGTGGCTGTATCGTGGGTCTTGTTCCGCTCTCGGGTCGGGTTGATTTTGCGCGCAGTCGGCGAAAACCACGATGCGGCCCACGCCATTGGCTATGGCGTCCTGAAGGTACGCTGCTTTGCCGTCATGTTTGGCGGCGCTATGTGTGGCCTTGCCGGAGCATACTTGTCGCTGGCCTATACCCCGATGTGGGTTGAAAACATGTCCTCTGGCCGGGGATGGATTGCATTGGCGCTGGTGGTGTTCGCCACATGGCGTCCGGCCCGTGCGCTGCTGGGTGCCTACCTGTTTGGTGGCGTGACAATTCTACAACTGCATGCACAAAATTGGGGGGTTCCAGTTCCCTCACAAATTATGGCAATGTTGCCGTACTTGGCGACAATTATTGTGCTGGTCCTGATCTCTCGGGACGAAACCAAGATCAAGTTGAACGCCCCGGCTTGCCTGGGCAAAGTTTTCCACTCCGGTCGCTGATGACCGGGCGGCTCGGCGACATGTCAACGTCAGAGGCCGGCAACGTTACTTGAGGAGATGACACATGGCGATGACTCGTCGCACGACACTGGCTGCCGCGTTCGGGTTGGCTTTCAGTGCTATGGTCGGTACCGCACAAGCGGCTGATCCGTTGAAAGTCGGTTTTGTCTACGTGGGCCCGATTGGGGATCATGGCTATTCCTATCAGCACAACGAAGGCCGTCTGGCTGTGGAAAAACACTTTGGCGATAAAGTGAAAACCACTTTCGTTGAAAACGTGCCGGAAGGTGCCGATGCCGAACGCGTCATCCGCAAGCTGGCAGCCACCGGTCATGACCTGATTTTCTCCACCTCTTTCGGTTTCATGAACCCGACGGTCAAAGTTGCCAAACGCTTCCCGAAAGTGAAGTTCGAACACGCAACCGGTTATAAACGTGACAAAAACCTGTCCACGTACATGGCTCGTTTCTATGAGGCTCGCTATGCTTCCGGTGTTGCCGCCGGTCGTCTGACCAAAAGCAACAAACTCGGCTACATCGGTGCATTCCCAATCCCGGAAGTAGTGCGCGGTGCCAACGCCTATCTGCTGGGCGCCCGTTCCGTAAACCCGGACGTTACCCTGAACGTGGTCTGGGCCAACACATGGTACGACCCGGGTAAAGAACGAGAAGCTGCCGAAGCCCTGATGGCGCAAGGCGTCGACGTCATGGCCCAACATACGGATTCTGCTGCTCCGGTTCAGGCTGCTGAAGAAAAAGGTATCTGGGCTATTGGTCAAGCTTCCGACATGTCCAAATTCGGTCCGAAATCTCACCTGACCGCCATTATTGATGACTGGTCCCCTTACTACATCCGTCGTGTACAAATGGTGATGGATGGAACTTGGGAAAGCTCCGACACTTGGCACGGTTTTGATGACAACATGGTGGCTCTGGCTGACTTCAACCCGGCAGCCCCGGAAGCCGTGAAAAACGAAACGCTGGCTGTGGTCGAACAAATCCGCACGCACAAGCTGCACCCGTTCCACGGCCCGATCAAAGATCAAAGCGGCAAAGTTGTGGTGAAAGAAGGCGAAACCATGACCGATGCACAGTTGCTGGGCATGGACTTCTTCGTTGAAGGCGTCGTCGGTTCAATCCCGAAATAAGGCGCGTGAACCTCACGATACAAAAAAACCGGGACCAAATGGCCCCGGTTTTTTTATTTCCGCACATCAGGCTGGCGTACATTCAGTCCGCAAGGAACAGCACCAAAAGCACGATCACCAGCAGCCACGGCAGCCATGCCTGCAAAGACGAAGATCGGCGTTTGTGCATCAGGCTGCGCACCGTATCGGGATGCAGCTTCAAACCGTTTTCCGTGAATTGGTTGGTAATGCGCTCTGCCTTCCTAACCAGATTGGGTAAGGCCGCAGCCGCATGTAAAGTATCTTCCAACGTACGTTTCACTCGTGCCGGAGCCGATACATTCATCGCCATCCAGTCTTCGATCAACGGACGGGCCAGCTCCCAGAAATTTACATCCGGACATAAGCTTCGCCCCACACCTTCCGCCGTTAGCATGGTTTTTTGCAGCACCAGCAACTGTGGCTGGGTCTCCATACCAAAGGTTTCGGTAATTTTGAACAATTGGGCCAGCAACCGCGCCACAGATACCTGCGCGGCGGGAAGTCCCAAGATCGGCTCGGCAACCGAGCGACTGGCCTGAGCAAAGGCATCAACCGATTTATCGGCGGGAACGTACCCGGCCTCAAAGTGGATTTCTGCGACCCGTTTATAATCCGCATTCAGGAACGCCAGCAGCATTTCACCCAAATAGTTCCGGGTCGTTTGATCCACCCGTCCCATGATGCCGAAATCCACGGCAATCAAACGTCCGTTGGTATCGACGAACAAATTACCGGGGTGCAAATCGCCATGGAAGAACCCGTCTTCGAACACCATACGGAAAAACGAGCGGGCCGCCCGTTCGGCAATTTTCTGCGGATCAAGCCCTGCGGCGATGATCGCGTCACGTTCATCCACCGGAATGCCGGAAATCCATTCCGTACACATCACACGCTTACTGGTGAATTGCCAAAGCACTGCCGGCACGCGCAAGTCGTCACTGGTCCTGAAATTTTCCGCCATTTCCGAAGCCGCAGCCGCTTCGAACCGCAAATCCATTTCAAGGCTGACCGTCTGGGCAAAGGCCTGCACGCTTTCCACCGGACGCAAACGGCGCAAATTCGGCTGTGTACGCTCGGTAATTTCGGCAATCCAGAACAGCAGGTCCAAATCCCGTTCAAAGGCAGCCTCGACCTCTGGTCGGACGACTTTGACCGCGACAACCTGCCCATCAAGGGTGATGGCGCGGTGGACCTGAGCCACGGAAGCGGCAGCCACCGGCGTCGGGTCAAATTCCTGAAACAGATCCGCAATATCCGCATCGAAGTCTTCGCGGATAATTGCTTCCACTTCGGTAAAGGGGAATGGCGGCAAGTTATCCTGCAAATCCGCCAAGTCCAAGGCAACGTCTTCCCCGACAAGGTCAGAACGCGTGGAGAGCGCCTGCCCGAGCTTAATAAAACTTGGCCCTAACTCGGCAAGGGCTCGGGCCAATCGCTGACCGGGACGGCCTTCCGCCGTGCGGCTGCTGACCATGCGGGCCACACCGGCAAGGCGTTTGGCAGCAGGAACATTGTCCAACAGGAACAGGGCATCGTGGCGCGCCAGAACCCGCGCAATGCGGTACAGGCGAATGGTGTGGCGAAACGCACGGATCATCACGGTCCTAAACTTTCCAGCCCGAGTGCAACGCGGCGATCCCGCCAGAGAAATTTCGAACGGTCACGTTATGGAAACCAATTTCCCGCATCATCGCCGCTAACTCTTGCTGCGGCGGGAATTGACGGATGCTTTCCGCTAGATACTGATAAGCCTCAGGATTCTTGGCGACAACCTTCCCCATCAGCGGCAAGACATTAAACGAATACGCATCATAGGCCTTATCCAGTACCGGCAGCACAACGCGGCTGAATTCCAAACACAGGAACCGCCCACCCGGCTTCAAAACCCGATAGGCCTCCCGCATGGCAAGGGCAATGTCCGTCACATTTCGCAAGCCAAAGGCAATGGTATAGGCATCCACTGATTTGTCCGGTATGGGCAAGTGCTGGGCATCCAGACACATCCATTCCAGATCCTTAGCTATGCCGCGTTTTTCTGCCCGGTCACGCCCCACCCGCAACATTTCCGTGTTGATATCCGCAATCATGATCCGCGTATCGTGGGGGGCACCACTGGCCTTGTCCTGCATCCGTTCATGGATGCGAAACGCAATATCCCCGGTGCCTCCTGCCACGTCCAAAAAGGTCATACCCGGACGTGGGTTGAGCACATCAATCATCGCCCCTTTCCACAGGCGATGAATGCCAAGGCTCATCAAATCATTCATCACATCATAATGGTCGGCAACCGCATCAAAGACGTTGCGGACCAAACCGGCTTTCGCTTCGGTTTCAACGGTCTGGAAACCAAAGTGGGTGGTGTCTCCGACGGAATGTTCAGGCGAAGACAAATTATGTTCATGCTGCGTAGACATGACACGAACAATAGCGGATGCTGCAGCGACACACCATCTGGAAAATGCACAGTCTTTAAACTTTGAAGCAGTTCACATGCCTGAATTACCAGAAGTCGAAACCGTCCGCCGAGGGCTGGCTCCCTATCTGGAGGGACACGTCATTGAACGGGTCACCATCGACCGTCACGATTTGCGCCGCCCCATTCCATTTGATCTGGGCCAGCGTCTGACCCAACGTCGGATCGAACGTCTTGACCGTCGCGGCAAGCTCATGATCTGGCATCTTGATTCTGCCGATGCCGTGCTTATTCATTTGGGAATGTCCGGGCGCATGGCTGTGTCATCAGCTGCCCCGGCTCAGAAACATGACCATGTCCGGCTGGGCCTCGACAGTGGTGATCATGTTGTCTTTAACGATCCACGGCGATTCGGCTTTTTTGACTTAGTCTCAGCCGAAGCGTTGGTATCGGACCCATTGTTGTCCACTATGGGACCAGAACCTTTGGACGATATGTTCACCGCGTCCTACATGCTGACCGCACTGCAAGGCCGCACTGCCCCAATAAAAAACATCTTGCTGGATCAACATGTGGTTGCAGGTCTCGGCAATATTTATGTTTGTGAATCCCTGTTCAAGGCCGGCATAGCCCCCGATCGATCAGGCAATACCCTTTCCAATGCGGAAATCCAACGCTTAATCCCCGCTATTCAGGCCGTTTTGACCCGGGCCATCACCGTTGGCGGGTCGACCCTGCGCGACCATCGCAAACCGGACGGGGAAACCGGATATTTTCAAATTGAATTTTCCGTCTATGACCGGGAAGGTCAGCCTTGCCCCAATCACCCGACGAATCCGGCACATAAAATTCTGCGTACAGTGCAATCTGGTCGTTCCACCTACTATTGTCCGGGTTGCCAGACGTGATGACACCGCGCATAATCGCCAACGGACATGTGGCTCAAAACACCGAATCACAGGGTCCGGCGGCATCAAAATACAGGGCAAACTTATGAAGCATCTGCGGATATTACTTCCGGGGCTTTTCGGATTGGGGCTGAGCCTGTTTTCACTCCAACCTGCGCAAGCTCAGGACTTCCTGAACGGGCATGAGGACTTACCCCTTTTGTCTGGGCTGGTACAGGATCCGGCTTCAACCCTTGTGTTTGATACGCCGCGCGGTCGGGTTGTGGAAACCTATGCCCAAAGCGAGTCCGCTGCGGCGGACATTCTGAAGGCCTATGACACCACATTGCCACAAATGGGCTGGCAAACCGACGGGAATCACCGGTTCGTTCGCGACAAGGAAACCTTGACCTTTGAGGTTATATCCCCTAAGCATCCGACCGTACTTCGCATCCTGCTGACCTCGGACTAAGCGGAAAATCGGCAAACAGCCGCATACCCCCGCCAAAACCGATAAAAGCAGTTGACCTCAGGCTTTTCAACGTGTAAAAGCCCCCACTCTCGTCAGTGTACGAAATTTGGATAAAAGAACGGGCATATATAGATCATGGCCAACCACCATTCTGCAAAAAAACGGATTCGTCGTAATGCACGGCGCGCCGTGATCAACAACGACCGCATCAGCCGGATCCGTACCTTCGTGAAAAAGGTTGAAGCTGCTGTCGCTGCTGGTGATAAAGATCAAGCGCAAGCTGCATTCCTGGTTGCAATGCCGGAACTGCACCGCGGCGCAAGCAAAGGTGCAATCCACCGCAATACCGTTGCGCGTAAGACTTCTCGTCTCGCAGCGATGATTAAAAAAATGTAATCAGGTTTCCTGATACACATTTTTGATGAGGGGCGATCTTCGGGTCGCCCTTTGCCTTTTCTGCCGTATGCTTCGAGTCTGATGGAGTCGACCTCTGCCAGATGGACAATGGCCCGCACAATGGCACGGACCCAAGGCTCCAACCGCAAGCTTCCCAAGGTTTTTTCATTTCTTGGTCATGCAGCGTTGCACGATTGGATAGGCCCGCCTACCATGCGCAATCCGACATCCCGCATCGGGGATGGTTCAGGGAGCCGGGGTCGGCAGTGTGTGGGGCACACGTACGGCAAAATCTGGCAACGGGGGAATTCCCCCTGCATAGTTTTTTAGGCGTTGGCAATTGAATTGCCGACACGGTAGTTGTGTGTCGAATCGGGGCTAATCAAGGTGTCGTCAGGTCAAATGCAACAGCAATGGGAACGGGTACAGGACATCCTGCGAACAGAAATCGGTGAAGCGGCTTTTCGCAATTGGCTGCAACCGGTCAGTATTGCCGATGCCACGGAAACCGGCATTTCTCTTGGGGCTCCCACGCGTTTTTTTTGTAACTTTGTCGACAAACACTACGGCGACCGAATCCGCGAGTTGTGGCTGGAAATCAACGATCAGGATGTGGAAATCCAGTTCGTCGTTAAATCATCACGCGCCCTGCAACCGCACGCGACTAAACCTGCGGGTAAACCAAAGGCATCCCTTGCACCGTCCGCACAAGAATCCGAAGCTGCCGCACCGCCGCAGCCGGAAGTCGAAGCCACGGTCAGCGATGACCATGACGCCCTGCTATCACCGCTGGACAACCGCTATACCTTTGACAACTTCGTCGTCGGCAAGCCCAACGAATTTGCATGGGCTGCGGCACGCCGGGTGTCCGAATCCGATATTCCGCCGTTTAATCCTCTGTTCATGTATTCGGGCGTTGGCTTGGGTAAAACCCACTTGATGCATGCGATCGCTTGGCACATTCGGGAACGCGACCCAAGGCGCACCGTGGCTTACATGACCGCCGAAAAGTTCATGCACAAATTCGTGCGCGCCATTCGTTATAACGACATGATGAACTTCAAGGAGCAATTACGCTCCCTTGACGTGCTGATGATCGACGATGTGCAGTTCATCAGTGACAAGGATTCCACGCAGGAGGAATTCTTCCATACCTTTAACGCGCTGATGGATCAGGGTAAGCAGATTATCATTTCTGCCGACAAGTCCCCTTCGGAACTGCAAGGCATCGAGGAACGGCTAAAATCCCGTCTGGGCTGCGGTCTTGTCGCCGACATTCACGCCACCAGCTATGAACTGCGTTTGGGCATTCTTGAGGCCAAAATCGAACAGATCAAAGCTGAACAGGGTTACGACAACGGGTCTGACCTGATCGTTCCGCGTAAGGTGCTTGAATTCCTTGCTCACAAGATCAATACCAACGTCCGCGAGCTGGAGGGCGCTCTGCGCCGGGTCGTTGCCCATGCCCAATTGATTGGGCGCGACATTACCTTGGAAAGCACACAGGACGTCCTGCATGACCTGCTGCGCGCCCGCGAACGCCATGTCACCATCGACATTATCCAAAAGGAAGTCGCCCAGCACTTCAACATCAAGGTCGCGGATATGTCTTCGCCGCGCCGCGCCCGTGCCGTTGCCCGTCCGCGTCAGATTGCCATGTATCTGTCCAAACAACTAACGCCGCGCTCCCTGCCGGAAATTGGCCGGAAATTCGGTGGTCGCGACCACACCACCGTCATGCATGCGGTTAAAAAAGTGGAAGACCTGATGAAAGATGCAGATTTCGCCGAGGAAATCGATCTGCTGCGTCGGATGCTGGAAAACTAGGGTCTGAACCCAGCGGCTTTCAAAAGTCTGCAAACAAAAAAACAGCGAGCCTAAAGCCCGCTGTTTTTTATTGTGGATACGTGGCGAAGGCAGTGCCTACATCAGGCTTTCTGCTGCCATGCGGTCTTTTTCCCGCATGACCATGCCGAACAAATCACGCGGCTCATCCGGGTCCGCAATCATATCCAAATGCACATATTTATCCGTGGTCTTCAATTTATCCCGCAGCCACCGCAGCGCAGAGAAATCCTCAATAGCAAAGCCCACGCCATCGAATAAGGTGATCTGAGTGTCCGAGGTCCGCCCCTGCGCATCGCCCGTGACCACTTTCCACAGTTCGGTTACCGGGTAATCATCAGGCAATTGTTGGATTTCCCCTTCAACGCGGGTCTGTGGCGGGTATTCGACAAAAATATCGGACCGCAGCAGAATATCTTTATGCAACTCTGTCTTACCGGGACAATCCCCACCGATACCGTTGATATGCACGCCCGAGCCAACCATGTTGTCGGTCAAAATCGTTGCGTACTGTTTGTCAGCGGTACAGGTCGTAATGACGTGCGCGCCTTGGATTGCTTCCTCGCCGGAGGAACACGGCACGACACGCAGGCCACTGTCCTGAAGATTCTGCGCACATTTCGTCGTTGCCACCGGATCAATATCATACAGGCGGACTTCTTCAATGCCGCACACTGCCTTCAGGGCCAAAGCCTGAAACTCCGATTGCGCACCATTGCCGATCATCGCCATGACTTTGCTGTTTTTCGGGCCCAGATATTTGGTCGCCAAGGCCGAGGTCGCCGCCGTCCGCAACGCGGTCAGAACCGTCATTTCCGACAGCAGCTCTGGATAGCCCGTATCCACATTAGCCAACAGGCCAAAGGCCGTAACGGTTTGCAGACCTTCCTTCGTGTTTTTCGGGTGACCGTTCACATACTTAAAGCCGTAATCAATACCATCGGAGGTCGGCATCAATTCAATCACGCCAACCTTGGAATGACTTGCTACGCGTGGGGTCTTATCAAACAGCGACCAACGTCGAAAATCGTGCTCGAGGTAATCCAGAACCTCAACAATCGCCTTCTCAACGCCAGTTTCCAACACGATACGCATCATGTTTTCCACACTGACGAACGGTACGATGTTGAGGTCTTTTTGCGAAGTCATACTCTTCTCCCCTGTTACTCTACATGGTGGACGTTAGCGTGCGACCAGATGATTCCCTGCCAGCATGCACCGTACGGAACCACCGCCGGTTTCTATGGTCGGCACATGAAGCGGCACCAATGTGGCACTTTCGGAAATCAGCGCACGCTGGTCTTCTGTCATGGCGTTATAAGCTGTCGTCGATAGGGCAAGAACGCGCCCATCCCGGCCCTGCAATTCGAATGCATTGCCGACAAAGTTATCCACCTGCTGATTGCTGATTTCGATCACCGTGCGCCCCGACCCTTCAAGCCGTGCCTGAATTTCTGCCGCACGCTTCGGGTTTGCGATCATATCCTTACCCAAAATGGCAAAGTCCGTGGCAATGCACATCAGAACATTGGTGTGATACACCGGGGTACCATGCGCGTCTGCGGCTTCGAACACCATGGGTTCATAATTAAAATGGGTGCAAAAGCGTTCCAACAGCACCGCATCGGCACGGTTGGACCGCACCACATAAGCAACCCGTTCAATATGATCGAACACCATGGCCCCCGTCCCCTCAAGGAACAGGCCATCAGGCTCCAACCCGGAATAGTCAATGACATCCTGCACCCGGAAATCCCGTTTCAGGAATTCGATGATATCTGGGCGGCGTTCCAAACGACGATTAGGCGTGAACATGGGGTATATGGCCACATGACCACCGGAATGGGTGGAAAACCAGTTATTCAGGAACACGGAATCCGGCGTCGTCGTGCCTTCATCTTCGAACAGATCAATCCGCACCCCATAATCACGCAAGGTTTCCACCGCTTGCGTAACTTCGCCATAGGCGGCCTTGGCGACTGCGTCATGGTCGGCCTGTTGTCCGTCTTGCTGAAACGCATTGTCCGCCAACGTCTGTGGATTCGAACAAAAATGATGCGGCCTGATCATAATGGCGGCTGATGGAGCCTGAACACTGCGCCCTTTGTTTGTGCGAATTTGCGGGTCTTTGTGCTGCATGGTTGGTCCTTGTGATCCCAAAAACAGTTTGTCATGAATTATACATTTGCATAAATTTATGCATATGTATAATTAAATCTCCATGACGTCACAACAGGAGTTTCCCTTCATGTCCCGGTTCGGTTCTCACCATATGTCTGCCCCCCTCGCCCGTGTGCTGATGCGCCGCCCCGGCAAGGCCTTTATGCAGGCGGACCAGAAGACGTGGAACTATAATGACCTGTTCGACCCTGAGGCCGCACAACGCGGTTATCAGGAAATGGTAGACATCATCACCGACTTCGGCACGGAAATTATTTGGGCCGATGCGGATGGCGATGACAGCGCCGATGGCATGTTCATTAAGGATGCCTCCACCGTAACCAAAGCCGGGGCCATCCTGTTCAATATGGGCAAGGGATTGCGCCGTGGCGAACCCGCCACCCACGAAAAAGCCTACATTCAAGCCGATATCCCGATTCTGGGTCGCATCAACGGCGAAGGCCGCATCGAAGGCGGAGACCTGATCTGGCTGGATGAGCATACTCTGATTGTTGGTATGGGTTTTCGTTCCAACCGGGAAGGCGTGCGGCAGATGAACGCATTGCTGAACCCGCACGATGTGGAGGTCATCGGATTTGACCTGCCGTTCTGGCGCGGGGCTGACTTTTGCCTACACCTGATGTCGTATATTTCGCCATTGAACAGCAGCACCTACATCGCGGAAGTGCCGCTGATGCCCGTTGCGTTCTGGAAGCTTTTGCAAAGCCGTGGCATAACCGTGATTGATTCGCCTGAAAACGAATTTCACAGCTCCCATGGACAGAACGTCAACGTCCTGCCTTTGAGCGAAACCGAATGCGTCATGATCGACAATTGCCCCAAAACCCGTGAAGTCATTGAGGCCGCAGGCATTACCGCGCATACGTTTTCTGGTGACGCCCTGTGCATGGCGTGCGAAGGTGGGCCAACCTGCCTGACCAATCCGATTTATAGAACCGTTTAGGACCCGACCATGGTGACCCGCCACAAAAGCAATACCCGTGAGACAGAACTTGTCGAAGCGACCCTGACCTGTATCGCACGTGAGGGCATGCACAAAACGACGGTTCGCAAAATCGCCGAGTATGCCGGGGTCACGAATGGACTGATTCGGTTTTATTTTTCCAACAAGGCCGAAATTATCCGCGCAGCGTACATCAAACTGTTGGACAAGACCTTTTCCTACACATCCAATGCCATTGCCGGCATGGATAATGCCCCGGCAGCCGAACGTTTGCGAACCTATATCATCGCCAATATGTCGCCGCCGGTGGTTGCCCCGGATTCTCTGTTGCTTTGGGCCAACTTCCTGCCTTTAACCTACAGCGACCCGGAAATGGCAGACATCCGTCGCCATGGGTATTTGGAAACCACAGGGCAGTTCCAGCCATTGATTGCGGCGGCAATCCGCGCCACAGGGCGAGACATCAGCGATCAGGACGCCCGTCATTATGCCATCAAGATCAATGCCTTGATCGACGGACTATGGTTGGAAGGCTGTATGTCGCCTGAGGATTTCAAGCCCGACGAATTGCAAGTGATTGCCTTGTCGGCGGCTTCTGATCTTTTGGGTGTTGATCTGCGCTAAGCCCGATCCGGCTACAAATCCAGATCCAAATTCAATCCCGCCAACGGGTGTGAGCTTTCGACCACTGACCGCAGGCGTTCTTCCTGAACGTGGGTATAAATTTGCGTGGTTGCGATATCACTGTGGCCCAACATGCTTTGCACCGAACGCAAATCCGCGCCGTGGGCCAAAAGGTGGGTGGCAAAGGAGTGCCGCAAAACGTGTGGGGAGACCTTATGCGGCGCAACACCCGCATGGATCGCCAACCGTTGCAGTGCGGCATAGAAAGCCTGCCGCGACACATGCCCGGATCGTCCCGGTGCCGGAAATGCCCATTTGCCTGCACCACGCATGGAACGCACCGCTTGCGCCCGCAATGGCAGATACCCCGCAATGGCATCCATAGCCGCCTGCGTAAGCGGGACAGCCCGTTCCTTACGCCCTTTCCCCATAACCGTCAGGATTTCCGGCGAACGGGAAATGGCGGAGAACGGCAAACCAACCAACTCGGACACCCGAAGCCCGGTTGCATAGGCAATCTCAAGCAAGGTCAACATGCGCAGCCCGGCAAAATCCGTGGTCTCACGAGCGGCCTGCAACAGGCGTGAAATTTCATCTTCGGTCAGATATTTCGGCAAAGGACGACCAAGGCGCGGGCTGTCCAGCAACCGAGCCGGGTTGTCATCCCGATCACCATCCACCTGTAAGAACCGGAAATACTGGCGTAAGGCCGACAACCGTCGAGCCTGTGTCCGCGCCGCGTAACTTTGCTGCCCCAACCACCGTAAGTATGCCTGCAAATCCTTACGAGACGCCTGCCGCAGGGAGACCCCACGTTGTTTCAGGAACGCGGACACATGCAGCAAATCGCGACCATAGGCATCAAGTGTATGGAGAGAGGCGCCCAATTCGGCCGCCATCATATCCAAAAACCGTTCGATATCCCGTGGCAGGTCGCGCCGCATTCCTGCGCTCCTTACGCTCCGGCGGCGAGCATGCTTTCCACCGCAATCCGCTTAGCCCAATCCACTGCCCCAGCCTGTAACAGCACGCCAACCAATTGCTCCACCGCGATGGGGGAAGCCGATGCGCCTCCGGCTCGAACCAGATCACCCATCTGATGGGCAACACCGGACAGAGCCAAGCCTCGGGCACCCAATACCGCAGCATCACGCGCCGCAGCCACCGCGACCGGAGACGCCGTCAACACCGGATACGGTTGCACATTGGCTGTGGCTGCCGTCCGCCAATCCTGCGGGTCAACCGCCATGGAAAACACCCGATACAAGCCGAACAGGCGGTCTCGCATTTGGGCGATTTGATCAGGTTTCAAACCGCGGGCCTGCTGTGCCGCTGCCCACGTTGTCACCATCGGCGGCAACGGAGCCGCACCCCGCATTTCCACAGTTTGCGCGGCATCAGCCAACGCCATTAACGGTGTCAGGCTTTCAATGGCCCGTCGTGCATCTTTGGATGCCCCACTGTTTTGCTTTGCCAAAGCCATCCAGCTTCGCGCCGTTTCCCAATCGCCGGACCATAAAGCCAACCGCAAGGCATCATCTGCCAGCCACGCTGCCAATGGCGACTGCGCCATTTGCGCCAAATGGTCCCGCAACAGAACCGCCAGCACGGCCTGATCCTGTGGATCCAAGCGCGCAGCCTGTAACAGCTTGGCAATGATTTCCACCTGAACCGCAGAGACCTGCGCAGACTGCGGTGATGTTTGCCCCGCAGATTCAGAAGATGTGCTCTCGGCCTTCGGCGCAGCCTTCAGGAACGCACGATAATAAGCCAGACGCTGCCGGGGCGTATCACCGACTGCGGTCAGATTATCCGCATCCTTGATTTCCGCCTGTGACAACTTAACCCGATCATAAATCGCTTCCGCGTCGGCACGCGTCAGAATGCCCCGGCGCAGGCCAAATTCCATAACCGCCAGATGACCGTCACTGATCGGCCCGGTCGCCGGAATGGCAAATCGCACCAACCACGGTTTGTCCAGCAGCGGAAGATCTTCCGGCAGTTTTCCACCCATAGCAACGAACGCCGCAACCTCTGCCATATCCATGGTTTTCGGCAGCTCTGCCAAAGACAAATTCTTGCCGAGGATACGGTCAGCAATGGGAGAGAACCCCTCATCAATGGCCTGTAACTCGTCTAACAGTGCCAACGACAACTGGGCCTTATCGAGATTGCCCTCAATCGCAGCACAGGCCGTGCGCATTTTGATCCAGATTGGAGTTGCGTATTGCACTGCCCCTGCCTCAACCTCTGCACAGGCGGATTTAATATCGCCTGTCATCCACAGGGCGCGCATACGGGCCAATGACACGGATTCGGTCACCACATCTTGCGGCAGAATTTTCGCCAACCGCAGGGCATCATCCGCCAGTCCAGCTTCCAACAGCTTATCCATCCGCGCCGCCGTCAGCGCACCGGGAGCCGGAGCCTGTTCCGAACGCAGGGATGGCACCGCTGCCGTCAAAAGAATTTGCCGAACCAAGTCACGCACCGCTGGCGAAGATGAAGCCCCCGGCAAGACAACGACCTGACGCAAAACATCGTCCTGTGTTGCGCCATACCATAGGCTGGCACCCAGATCCCGCTGCCACGGCTTAGATGGGTCACGGGGCAACAGGCCAACAGCCTCTGGGCTGACATCTGCCAAGCTGCCGATAGAAATGCCAGAGGGAGCACGATCTTCAGCCAAGGTCGCAGGCAATGTGGTTGGAATTTGGAACTGGGGCCGGGATTGCACCGCCGGACGCAAGGCAGGCTGTTGCTGCCCCTGTGACAATCCGGGCACAATCAACAACGGCGGGGCAGCATCCTGTGCCATAGCCACGGCATGAACCGAAACCCCTGCCAACAGGGCGGCCCCTGCCATTCCAAAACGAAACCGACGCACCATCCCCTGTATCCCCCACATACTTATGCCAATTGCCCGTAGTCCGGCCCGAATTATGATCAGCCGTTATACCGCTCTGCCGGTACGACTTTCTCTACCTGACGATCCGGTGCAGGCATATCCCACGTCGCCAAGAAAAAGCCCCCGCCGACTACGGCCAGCAAACAGAGCACCAGAATCAGTTTGGTTAAGAATTTCACGGCTGCGGTCTCCTTCAACACGGAATGATAATATTTGTACGCAAGTTGCCCCTTATTTAACTGTCATGTCCCGGATCGGCAACGCCTCCCCACGTAACAGCGCGTGACAACTCTGGATTTTCCGCTACATTTACATATTCGGAGCGCAGTTTAGACTGACACCGCCCCGCATTCAACGCGCCATCTGGCAAAACCGCACCTTGGAGGCAGAAACCACGCAGATGAAAGAGTTTGATACATCCCGCGTTGCCAACATCCCGAAAACCATTGCCCTTGTCGGCCTGATGGGGGCTGGGAAAAGTCACATCGGACGCAAACTGGCGACGGCCCTTAATCGGCCCTTCGTCGACTCCGATACCGAGGTGGAAATTGCTGCCGGGTGCAGCATTAGCGATATTTTCGAGGAAATGGGCGAAGCCGCCTTCCGCGAGGGCGAGCGAAAAGTCATTCAACGCCTGATCGAAGGCCCACCCATGGTCATGGCAACGGGCGGCGGTGCATTCATCAATGATGAAACCCGTGGCTTACTGCTGGAACGGGCCGTGTGTGTCTGGTTGCGGGCTGACCTTGACCTATTGGTCTACCGGACCAAAGGCCGATCCACGCGCCCCTTGCTGATGACCGGGGACTCCCGCGCAATTCTGTCTGACTTGATGGAAAAACGGTATCCGATTTACGCACAGTCCCATGTGGTGATGGATACTCACGACGAGCCATCCGATATCACCACGAAACGGGTGATCAATGCCATTGATGCCCATTGGCAGACCGTGCTTTTGAAAACCACAGCCAACCGAGCCTGATTTATATGTCTTCGACACCGACGACCGTTACCGTATCTCTTGCGGATCGCAGCTATCCCATTCATATCGGCCCCGGTTTGATTGCCCGCGCCGGAAATCTGATTGCCCCGGTACTGAAACAGCCCCGCGTGCATATCATCAGCGATGATCATGTTGCGGCCCATTACCTTGCCCCGCTGCAAGCCTCCCTTGACCAAGCGGGGATTGCCCACGCCGTAACATTGATCCCGCCGGGCGAAGCCTCCAAAACTTTTGCCACTTTGGATCGGGTCTTGAACGCGCTGCTGGATGCTCGGGTTGAACGCAAGACAACAATCATTGCCTTGGGCGGCGGCGTGGTCGGCGATCTTGCCGGATTTGCCGCTGCCATTGTCTTGCGTGGGATTGATTTCATTCAAATCCCAACCTCATTATTGGCACAGGTGGATAGCTCTGTTGGCGGCAAGACCGGCGTAGACACACGCCAAGGCAAAAACCTGATTGGCAGTTTCCACCAACCGCGCATGGTTTTGGCAGATACCGATACTCTGGACACCCTGCCCCTGCGTGAACTGCGCGCCGGGTACGCAGAGGTCGCCAAATACGGCCTGATTGACCGTCCGAATTTTTGGCACTGGCTGCAAGACAACGGCACTGCGGTTGTTGGCAGCCCTGACCATGACCGTGACGCCACGGTTGCAGCCCGCACCTATGCCATTGCAGAAAGCTGCCGCGCCAAGGCCGACATCGTCGCCCGTGATGAAACCGAAAGCGACGTACGCGCCCTGCTAAATCTGGGGCATACATTCGGTCATGCGTTTGAAACCCTGTGCGGATACGGCAACACATTGGTCCATGGCGAGGCTGTCGCCATCGGCATGTGTATTGCCTTCCGACTTTCGGAAAATCTGGGGCTGTGTCCTCAGGGATGCGCGAACCGTGTCCGGGCTCACCTTTCCAGCCTCGGCCTACCGACCTCTCCGAAAGAAATTGATGCCGACTTTACGGTCGATGCCCTGTGGGATGCCATGCAGGGTGACAAAAAAGTTGCCGATGGTCGCATTACCTTTGTTCTTGCCAAGGATATCGGGGACAGCTTCCTCACCCGTGAGGTCGAAGCCGACCACGTACGCGCGGCTCTGGCGCAAGCGTTGAACGAGGACGCCTAAGCCATGGTTTTTACGATCATTGCCATTGTCGTACTTTTGGTCTTGTCTGGATTTTTCTCCGGGTCCGAGACCGCATTGACTGCGGCCTCACGGCCATGGATGCGGGAACGTGAAAAACAAGGCGACAGTCGTGCGGCACTGGTCAATGAAATGGACCGCAAACGGGACCGACTGATCGGTACGATCTTACTCGGCAACAATGCGGTGAATATTTTGGCCTCCGCATTAGCAACCAGTGTGTTGATTACATGGTTCGGTGAAGCCGGAATTGCCTATGCAACTTTGGGCATGACGTTACTGGTCCTGATTTTCTCGGAAATCCTGCCGAAGACCTATGCCATTCGTAACCCGGACAGCATGGCGTTGGCAGTTGCCCCGACCATGCGGTTCCTGATGTTTATATTGGCCCCGATCATGGTTGCGCTTAATGCCCTGATCAGCCTGATCTTGCGCTTGTTCGGCGTGCGGGAAACCGAAAAGTCCCTTGCGGAAAATATGGCAGAATTGCGAGGCGCCATCGAAATCCATACGGAGGAACAGGAAGAGGTTCGTCAGGAGCGAGCCATGCTGCGCAGCATTCTTGATCTGGCAGACGTGGAGGTGGGCGAAATCATGACCCACCGCAGCAATGTCGTTACATTGGACATTGATATGCCCATTGCCGACTTGCTTCAACAATCCTTGGACAGTCCGTTCACTCGCCTTCCCCTATATCAGGGAAACAGCGATAATATTGTCGGCATTCTACATACCAAAGAGCTATACCGCGCCATTCAAGCACAACGCGGCGACCTGTCCCAAGTGGATATCAGCCTGATTGCTTCAGCACCATGGTTTATCCCGGACACCACATCCCTTTTGGATCAGCTTCAGTCCTTCCGAACACGGCGCGAGCATTTTGCCATCGTCGTGGACGAGTACGGATCATTGCACGGCATTGTAACGCTGGAAGACATTCTTGAAGAAATCGTCGGCGAAATCGATGATGAGCATGACATCGTCATTTCCGGCGTGCGCGTACAGGCGGACGGTTCCCTGATCGTTGCCGGTGACGTCACGATTCGTGACTTGAATCGGGAATTTGACTGGTCACTCCCCGATGATGCCGCTACAACCATTGCTGGACTGGTCATTCATGAAAGTCAGCGCATACCGGAACCCGGCAAGATATTTCGCTTTCACGGTTTCCGTTTTGAGGTTCTGCGCCGCCAGCAAAACCGACTGGTCTCGATTCGGATTATCCCATCAGATGACGAGGATCGTTGACGCAGAAGCATTTCCCTGCTTTTCATAGCAATCACAGGGTGCGGGGAAGATTCCCCCCGTGCTATACTCGCCTTGCCCGATTGACCGTCCGGCCAATTTTGTTTCAGACGTACGTTTTCAAAATGAAGGAGACCGTACAATGCCCCGTTCCATCGACAGCGTAATCGCTGATCGTACTTTTCACACTTTGCCGTCCACATCATCTGTAAAGGACGCGGCAGCATTCATGGCCGACAACAACATTGGTGCCGTGACCATTGTCGATGACGGTCAACTAAAGGGAATTCTGACCGAACGCGATCTGGTTTTCCGTGTGTTGGCTGCCGGTAAAGACGCATCGACGCTGACCGTGACCGATGTCATGACCAAAGACCCGGTCACCATTGCCAAAACCGAATCCCTGACCACCGCGCTGAATGAAATGCGCACCCATGGTTTTCGCCACGTTCCGGTGATGGATGGGAAAGCTGCAATCGGCATGATCTCTGCCCGAGACATGATGGTTGCCCTGCATGAAGAACTGAAACGGGACTTGATGGCACAAGATGCGATTATTTTCGGCGCGCCGATTACCTAAGTCGCTTTTTCATCATTACACCCCCTCTTTGACTACCTAGAGGGGGTGTCGTTTTTTCCGCACGCCCAATTGCTACCCATGGATGACCCATGCCTCTGCCACGCCCCGTCCCCCGGCGTCTGGTGCATACCCGTAAAATCAAATGCAACGGCTTCCTGCGCACAGACGGCCTTTGGGATATTGAAGGCACCTTTATTGATGTAAAGGCCGATAATTATTTCGAAGGTGACAGCACTCTGCCCGCTGGAATTCCCCTGCATGGAATGAGCTTACGCCTGACCTGCGACCGCAACGCCACCATTGTTGCCGCCATATCCAGTATGGACCACACACCGTACCCGGAGTGCCGGAACGTTAATCACCTGACCGAAAAACTTGCCGGGCTAACCATTGAGAAGGGCTTCATGACCGAGGCCCGCCGCCGCATTGGCGGCTGCAAGGGCTGCACACATATCATGGAATTGCTGCTGGAAGTGGGAAGCACTGCATTTCAGACCATGTATGAGGTCCGCAAAGCAGAGCGTGAGGAACAGGAAAGGATTGACGGCCGCAAGCAGCGTCCGCCATTGCTGGACTCATGTTATGCCTTCCGTTCGGAAAGCCCTGTTGTTCGCCGCAAATGGCCAGATTTTGCGACGTCAACTAACCCTGAAGGCCCGGCAGAGCCGAAGGAGACTTAGGGCCGAAGCCCTAAGCCCGCCCCGCAACGTCATTTATAGACGTATTGGACTGTTGGAAACGGTCAATCAGTTGACGCGCAAGCCCCTGTGTAGAACCTACGGTTGGTTGCGGTTGTACCGCAGCAGCCGTACGGAAATACATCAGAATGAAAACGCGGGTCGATGCGGTCAGGCTGGATGCGCCACGCCGATCATCAATCATGGAGCAGACTTCATGCACCGTCATACCTTCACGGCGACAAATTTCCTGAAGCGCGTCCCACATTTCCTGTTCAAGTCGCATACTTGTGCGACGACCGTTTACGGTAACGTTTCGGTTCAAAAGCGTGTTCATTTTTTTGTGCATTCATTTTTTGTTATCACGAATGTAGATAATCATAATCCACACTCACGATGCAACCATTTAGTTAGGTAAGTTTAACATCAACGTGCTTAGATTGTCGCAAAAATGTGGAAAATCATCCTTTTGGAACTTATAGGATGTTAAATTTTCCTTAGACTAACCTATACATTGCAATTATAGGCTTCAAGAAGCGACATTGCAAAAGTGTGAACTAAATCACACTACTACTTGAAATAGTTAGACCTTAAAAACCTAAACCACCTAGAGTTAAACCCCCGACTCGATATGCTTGCGTCCGGCACGGCAAATCACCATAGTGAGCCCATGAAATATTCTCGAACCACCCGCCGCAGTAAACAGTATATGGGAGACCGTTCCTCCGAACATGCAACCGCATGTGAATACCCGGGCTGTCAAAACCCCGGTGTATACCGTGCGCCTAGGGACCGTTCCCTGCGGGACTATATGTGGCTGTGCCTTGACCATGTGCGCGAACACAACAAATCGTGGAATTACTACGAAGGCATGTCACAAGCCGAAATTGAGCTGGAAAAACGCCGGGATACGGTTTGGCAACGCCCCACATGGAAACTTGGGGAAAAAGATGCCGCAACCGCCCGTGCCTTTTATGAACGCAAAGCCAAGGTCAACGATCCATTCAATGTTTTTTCTGATGAAAAACATCAGGGCAACGCCCAATCCCGACCGGAAGCAAAGCCCGGAACCCCGGCTTATGCCATGCAGATTCTTGACCTTGATCATCCGTTAACACGGCAAGGGTTAAAGCTCCGCTACCATGCTCTGGTCAAAGAGCATCACCCGGACCGTCATGGTGGCGACAAAGCCGCAGAAGAAAAACTGAAAACCATCAACGAAGCGTATACAATCCTTTTGAAAGTTCTGGATGCCAATGGGTAGCCAACCGGCTCCTGATCCGAAATCGTTTCCTGTCCTCTAACGCGAAGTACACAGAAATGTCGAATAGCCCTGACACCACCGACACCCTGACCATGGCACAACCGGACACCACCGTTTCGGTGCGAGACGTCTTCAACATTGACAGTGACCTAATGGTCCCGGCATTTCGCACACGGACGGAGCATGTCCCGGAAATTGACCCATCCTATAGCTTTGATCCGACAACGACATTGGCGATCCTTGCCGGATTTGCTTATAACCGTCGCGTAATGATTCAGGGCTACCACGGCACGGGAAAGTCCACGCACATCGAGCAAGTGGCCGCCCGCCTGAACTGGCCGTGCATCCGGGTTAATCTGGACAGCCATGTGTCCCGTATTGACCTGATCGGCAAAGACGCCATCGTCCTGCGCGATGGCAAACAAATCACCGAATATCGTGAAGGCATTCTGCCGTGGGCCTTGCAACGCCCTGTTGCACTGGTTTTTGACGAATATGATGCGGGTCGCCCGGACGTCATGTTTGTCATTCAACGCGTATTGGAAGTCGAAGGGCGACTGACACTGCTGGATCAAAATACGGTGATCCATCCCCATGCCTGCTTCCGACTGTTTGCCACATCCAACACAGTGGGCCTTGGTGATGCCACCGGCCTATACCATGGCACACAACAAATCAACCAAGGGCAAATGGACCGCTGGAACATTGTTGCCACCTTGAACTATCTGGAACCGGAACGGGAAACAGATATCGTCTTGGGCAAGCTCTCCGCCTATGATTCGGAAGCCGGTCGCACGACCCTCAGCAATATGGTTGCCGTCGCCGGATTGACCCGATCCGGTTTCATCAACGGTGATGTATCCACGGTCATGAGCCCGCGAACCGTCCTCACATGGGCAGAAAATGCAGAGATTTTCGGCGGGGACATTGCCTTGGCCTTCCGCCTGACGTTCCTGAACAAATGTGATGAGACCGAACGCCCGCTGGTTGCCGAATATTATCAACGCTGTTTCGGGGAAGATTTGCCTGAGGCCGCACATGGCGTCCCCACGCTCGGCCTGAATCGCTAATCGTCCCCCGTTGGCGGAGAACAAATATGGCAGCGTCCCATCACAACGGCGACGAGACAGATACCGTAGAAACCTTTAAACGGGCAACGGCAAGCTGTGTCCGGGCACTGGCGGGACAAACCAGTGTGGACGTGAGCTTTTCCCCCGGTGCGGCATCGGCAACGCCAGAGCACGTTACCCTGCCCGCGCCAAAGCCGGGCTTTGACCCTGCAGAGATCCCACAACTGCGGGGCATTGCTGACTCTATGGCGCTAAAGGTGCGGTTTCACAACGCTGCCGTCCACCGTCGCTATGCCCCGGTCGGTGTCGAAGCTGTCCGTATTTTTGATGCATTGGAAACCGCCAGAACCAAAGCCATCGGCGCCAAACGCCTGATCGGCATTCATACCAACATCAGTGCCACACTGGACGCATCTGTGCGGGCTCAGGGGCTTCACACCTGCACGTCCATTGATGCCGTGCCGTTGCCCGAAGCCATCCACTGCGCTGCCATGCGTAAATTCCTTGGCAATCAGGTGCCGGATGCCGTCGCAACAGTTGCGGCCTTGTGGGAGGCTTCGGCCTCTGCAGAGGACAAACAAAACCTGAACCAAATGGCTGATGCTCTTCTGGATCAGGAGAGCTTCGCCCGACACGCCCGTGGTCTGTTGCAGTCCCTTGATATTGAGCCGGACCTGCCGCCCCCGACCGAGGACGACACTGCCTCCGGCAACAGTGACGACAGCTCCGAAGACAGTGACACCCCGGATACTCAGCAAGGCCAAGGTGAGGAAGGGGATTCGCAAATGGAGGCCGCCTCCGCTGCCGCTGAGGATACGGCGGCAGAGGGCACATCTTCCATTGAGGAAGGCGACGATTGCTTTGATATGGATTTTGACGGTGCGGAAGAGGCCGGTGGCCCTGCGGATGCAGAACGCCGCAATGATCCTTTTGCTCCGCCGAATCAAGCCTTGACCTACCACGCCTATACAACCGCGTTTGATGAGGTGATCTCTGCCAGTGAATTGGCGGATGACATTGAACTGAACCGCCTGCGGCAAATGCTGGACCGCCAACTGACCCCACTCCAAGGGGTCATTTCACGGCTCGCAAACCGCCTGCAACGCCGCCTACAGGCCCGCCAGCTTCGCTCATGGGAGTTTGATCAGGAGGAAGGCATTCTGGACGCCAGCCGCCTTGCTCGCATTGTTGCAGCCCCAACCCACAGCCTGTCGTTTAAGATCGAACGGGAAACCGATTTCCGGGACACGGTGGTCACCCTGCTAATCGACAACTCCGGTTCCATGCGGGGGCGCCCGATTACCGTTGCCGCCCTCAGTGCTGACATCTTGGCAAGGACTTTGGAACGCTGCGGTGTGAAGGTGGAAATTCTCGGCTTTACCACCCGCGCATGGAAGGGTGGCAAATCCCGTGAAGCGTGGGATAAGGCTGGAAAGCCAGACAACCCCGGACGCTTGAATGATTTGCGCCATATTGTCTTTAAGGGCGCAGATACCCCCTATCGCCGGGCGAAAAACCCGCTGGCCTTGATGCTGCGTGAAGGAATCCTGAAAGAAAACATTGATGGCGAAGCATTACTGTGGGCACATCGCCGCCTGCTGGAGCGTTCAGAGAAACGCCGAGTGCTGATGGTCATCTCTGACGGTGCGCCGGTTGACGATTCAACCCTGTCCGCCAATACGGGGGTCTACCTTGAACAACACTTACGCGACGTGATCGCATGGATCGAAACCGCATCGCCAGTGCAACTCACCGCTATTGGTATCGGACACGATGTCACGCGCTATTACCGCCGCGCTGTCACCATCGTGGATGCAGAGGAACTGGGTGGCATCATGCTGCAACAGTTAACTGATCTGTTCCTTGACGATGACAAGCCGCGCAAACGCCGCAAAAACGCCACACAACACCCACAGAAAAAAACCCACGCCGTGCGCGCAGATTACATCTGCTAAAAATGAAGCCGCTGGCGGCGTAGGGTCTCGCGCCCTACGTACCCCTAACTTCAACACCATAATTTATGGCGTGCTAGACACAACAAAACCGGGATCCTTACGGAACCCGGTTTGTGTACTTGTACTTCTACTTCAGCCGTGCCTGAAATTATGCAGCAGCACCTTCTTTCGCTGCCAGTGCCTTTTTCAGGCGACGCTTAACGCGCAGGGCGTCAGCCGGCAGGCGAGTGTCTGGTGTGCTCATCAGAAAAGCGTCCAGGCCACCGTTGTGTTCAACGGTACGCAGGCCATTGGCGCTCAAACGCAGGCGAACGGCACCACCAAGACCTTCGCTGATCAGCGAGGTCACTTGAAGGTTGGGCAAAAAACGGCGGCGAGTTTTATTGTTCGCGTGACTGACATTGTTGCCAGTTTGGACACCTTTACCCGTGATGGCGCAACGACGAGCCATGACAGCATTCCTTTTGAATTAAATGTAACGTCTGCAAGAGGTCGTGGTTCTACAGGCCTATTCTGCTGCCGTCAAGTAAAAACAGCGTCCCCGGCCCCCTGCGCGAAATTCAGGAAATTCCTTAATCGAAGAGCTTATCAATATCGCTTTGTGAAGCCGGTTCAGATGGGCTGTGTACGTCATCCGCGCCGTTCAACAAGCGGTCCACATCATCCTGTGAAACCCCCTCACCAGCCAACTGTGGGCCATTTAACAATGCTGCATCCCCTTCACGGGCTTCATCCACCACATCGGCGGTCAGCAAGGCATCACGCCCCCACATATTGATCAGCGAGTTGACTCGCTCCTCAACGAATTTCAGAGAACGCACCACTTTTGTGATGCGCTGCCCAGTAATATCCTGAAATGAACATGCCGTAAAAATTTCCCCGGCATGTTCATCAACCTTGGCAAGGGCTGAGGCGATTGACTCGTCTTCAACCTGTTGCCGGACCTCCGCAACCACATCGGAAATGGCTTCGACATTTTCCATAATGGTTTCGGTAGCCGATTCGGTGTGGGTAACAATGGCGTCAAGCTCATCACTCATTTGCTCAAACTTGTCTTCGGATTGTCCCGGACGACGAATCGAAGCAATTTCCTGTCGAATCTTCTGAATGTGGTCAAATAACCCAAGCAATTCACGCTTGAGGATTTGCACTTCAGATGCTTCGTTACGCTGAGTCATGCCTGCATACCTTTTTGTTCACCCATCATTGCTTAACTTCCGTGATAACTGCTTTTGACAAAAGCGTCCATCATTGCCTTAGCTGCAGAAGACGGCGTTGCCCGTGAATGGGCGACTTCACCTTCCAGTTCGCCAATCATGGCATTGACGGCCGGATGGCTGCGCAAGGCTTCCATCAGGTTATCACCGACCTCATCCCACATCCAGTCACGGGCCTGAGACATCCGGCGTTTTTCAAATGTGCCGTCCTCTTGCATCACTTCTTTGAAGTCTTGCAAAGTTTCCCACGCCGTATCAATACCCTTCATCTCGATGGAGGACACCTTCAACACTGGCGGAATCCATTTGGACGTGGACGGGTACAGCAACTGCAATGCGTTTTGATAAGACGCCTTGGCACGATCGCCGGCATTTTGCAAATCACCATCGCATTTATTGACGATCAGAACGTCTGCCAACTCAACGATGCCTTTTTTAATCCCCTGCAGTTCATCGCCACCACCGGGGACCAGAACAAGGGTAAAGACGTCGGTCATACGGGCAACAGCCACCTCGGATTGGCCCACACCAACAGTTTCGACGAGGATAACGTCATAACCGGCGGCTTCGCAGATCAACATGGCTTCGCGGGTACGACGCGCAACACCACCAAGTGTGGTACCGGACGGGGTCGGGCGAATATATGCGTTGGGATTGGCTGCCAGTTTTTCCATACGGGTTTTATCACCCAGAATGGAGCCTTTGGTTTTGGGGCTGGACGGGTCAATGGCCAACACAGCAATTTTCAGGCCCAGATCCTCGGTCACGTGGGTGCCAAAAGCCTCGGTGAAGGTCGACTTGCCTGCGCCAGGCACACCAGACAGGCCGATACGAATCGACTTTCCGGTATGCGGCAGCAACTTGGTCAACAGCTGGTCCGCCAAATCGCGGTGCTCGCGGCGTTGAGATTCAATCAGCGTAATGGATCGCGAAAGGGCGAGCAGATTGCCTGCGATGACTCCCTCATACAACGCATCCACATCGTACGGATTTTTGACGGTCTTCTTCTTGACGAAGGACTCGGCAAAGGATGGCGGAGTCACACCCTTCATGATTCGTAATGTCACTGTCCCACTCCTTAAGTCTAAGACTTATCACTAAAGAATGCCTGCATTGCCATGTCAGACAACTTTTTCCGTGCCTCGTCATCCAGCTCATCCAGAACCGCTTGTTTCTGTTTATGAATGGCAATTGCCTTCTTGATCAACTCGGCACGCCCGCGAGGAGAAGCTGACCGTTGAGCCTGGCCCTGAAGCATGTTCGCGATGGCTGCCTGTTTTTCCGCCGTATCAATACGTGTGACCGCAGCTTCAACAGCCTTTGCCAGTTCTTCTTCGGTCAGCACAGTTGGCATCGGCGAAGTCAATGGTAAGGGCTCCGATCCCACGGACGTGGACGGGGAGGCGCCAGTGTCCAGCGGTTCACCCCGCTGCCTGGCATGGAAGGCATCCATTTTCTCACGTGCCTGTTTTGACATAAACAGGCTGAGAATCATATTTCGGAACTTGTTCATGTCCGCAACTTAACGTCATCTGCTCAAAACGAGCGATTGGAGTTTAGCACGTATGTGGTCCGAGCCAAGGAATTTCCAGCGTTTTTAAGGCATAAGGCATGCAAAAAACACAGAGGTCAAGGCCCTGCGCAATACCTGTTCGTTATAAGACGATTTTCGGTATTTTTATACGCGCACCAAAGGCAAGGATTGCCCAAGGTACTCCCGAGAGGCGCGAACCCGCGAGCGGATAACGGTAACGAGTCTTGCGGCAATCAACGGCGAGTCGATTACGCTGTTTTGACCAAGGTCTTTTTCCAATCCGGCAAGCGCATGATCCACATTACAGCGGGCTTCATGCAGTGACTTGGATTGGTGAATGGCGGCCCATGCCTCTGACTGCGCCATCTGCTGAACCATGGTCACAATCGGCAAAAACGTTGGACTATGTTCCTCCATGCCACCGTATTCGCGGGCAGCACGGGAAATTTCCATCATGATAACGGCTTCAAGGGCATGTAACTGGGCCTGACGGCGATTTTGCAACGCGGCATACAGGCGCTCACCGATAAACACCAATATGGTCAGGACCGTCAAACAGGCCACGCCTTCATATGGGCGATGGGTTTCAAACATATATGCCGCCGCTGCCACCAAAACCGCAGCGACCGACGCCGCCATCAAGGCAAAAGCACGCGCCCACCACGAACCCGCGAGAAAATAACCAATGGGAGCAACCAAGGCATACACCATACCCATGACCAAAAAGGCTTCATCATAAGGGGTCGACGACAGGTTACTTGTCGCCGCAGAAATTGCCGGAGCAATAATTGCCAATGACAACACGACCGCAAACAGCAAGACAATACTCTCACCAAATATACGCGCCATGCTGAGCCTCCGTGCGGGTTCAGGTTGGATTCCTTTATGCAGTCTCCGAACCCGCCTTGCAGTGACACCCATCACCTGCATCTCAACGGCTTTGCGCATAAAAAAAACACCGGGCCGAAGCCCGGTGTTCTTTAAACCTGAGAAATCAGGAAATCTTATGCAGATTTCAGGATTTCCAGAACTTCGCGTGCGCAAGTCGGCAGGTGAGTACCCGGGCCGAACACAGCTTTCACGCCAGCTGCTTTCAGGAAGTCGTAGTCTTGAGCCGGGATCACGCCGCCGCAGAATACGATCGGGTTTTCAACGCCCAAGCGTTTCATTTCTTCGATCAGCGCCGGAGCCAAGGTTTTGTGACCAGCTGCCAAGGAAGAAACACCAACGATATGCACGTCGTTTTCAACTGCAGTTTTTGCAGCTTCTTCCGGAGTTTGGAACAGCGGACCGACGTCAACGTCGAAGCCCAAGTCAGCGAATGCGGAGCAGACAACTTTCTGACCGCGGTCGTGACCGTCCTGACCCATTTTCACGACCAGCATACGCGGACGACGGCCTTCTTTCTCTGCGAAAGCATCAACGTCTTTCTTCAGAGCAGCGAATTCACTGTCGTCTTCGAATGCAGCGCCGTAAACGCCGGAAACGGTGCGGATTTGTGCGTTGTAGCGACCAACGACTTTCTCGATAGCGAAGGAGATTTCGCCCAAGGAAGCGCGTGCTTTGGATGCTTCAACTGCCAGTTCGAGCAGGTTGCCTTCGCCGGACTCGGTAGCTTTGGTGATAGCTTCGAGGGTAGCTTGGCAAGCTTGTTCGTCGCGGTTAGCGCGCAGTTCAGCCAAACGAGCAATTTGAGATTCACGAACAGCGGAGTTGTCCACTTCCAGAATTTCAATCGGCTCTTCTTTAGCCAGTTTGTATTTGTTGACGCCAACAACGGTTTCGGTGCCGCGGTCGATAGCAGCTTGCTTACGAGCAGCAGCTTCTTCGATTTTCAGTTTCGGCATACCGGATTCGATAGCTTTCGCCATACCGCCGAGGTCTTCAACTTCTTGCATCAGCTTACGAGCTTCAGCAATCAGGGAAGCAGTCAGGCTTTCGACGTAGTAAGAACCAGCCAACGGGTCAACGGTGTTACAGATACCGGACTCTTCTTGGATCACCAACTGGGTGTTACGTGCGATACGTGCAGAGAACGGAGTCGGCAGAGCGATAGCTTCGTCCAGTGCGTTGGTGTGCAGAGACTGCGTACCACCCAATGCAGCGGCCATAGCTTCGATGGTCGTACGCATCACGTTGTTGTACGGGTCTTTTTCGGTCAGGGACACACCGGAAGTTTGGCAGTGTGTACGCAGAGCCAAGGAGTTCAGTTTTTTCGGGTTGAACTGGCTCATGGTTTCTGCCCACAGGAAGCGAGCAGCACGCAGTTTTGCGATTTCCATGAAGAAGTTCATGCCGATGGCGAAGAAGAAGGACAGACGCGGAGCGAATGCGTCAACATCTTGGCCGGTTGCAACAGCTGCGCGAGCGTATTCCAAACCATCTGCCAGGGTGAATGCCAGTTCTTGAACGGCAGTCGCACCAGCTTCCTGCATGTGGTAGCCGGAGATGGAGATGGAGTTGAAGCGCGGCATGTTTTGAGAAGTGTATGCCATGATATCGGAAATGATACGCATGGACGGTGCCGGCGGGTAGATGTAGGTGTTACGAACCATGAATTCTTTAAGAATATCGTTTTGGATCGTACCAGCCATGTCTTTCAGGTCTGCGCCTTGTTCCATACCGGACACGATGTAGCCGGCAAGAACCGGGATCACAGCGCCGTTCATGGTCATGGACACGGACATTTGGTTCAACGGAATGCCGTCGAACAGAACTTTCATGTCTTCGACGGAGTCGATAGCCACACCGGCTTTACCGACGTCACCGACAACACGCGGGTGATCGGAGTCATAACCGCGGTGCGTTGCCAAGTCGAATGCAACGGAGATACCTTGCTGACCAGCAGCCAGGTTCGCACGATAGAATGCGTTGGATTCTTCAGCAGTGGAGAAACCAGCATATTGGCGAACAGTCCACGGACGAGCGGTGTACATGGATGCGCGCGGACCGCGAGTGAACGGCGGCAGGCCCGGAAGCGTGTTCAGGTGCTCCATGCCTTCCAGATCTTCAGCGGTGTACAGCGGCTTAACTTTGATACCTTCCGGAGTTTCGCGAACCAGGGTGTCCCAGGTTTTGCCTTTAAGGTCTTTCGAAACTGCGGCTTCCCAGTCTGCCCGGGAGCTTTCGAATTTGGCCATTTATATTTCCCCTATGGATAAGGTCGGGCCGCCAGTGTTTTCGGGCGTACCCATTTTCATTCAAACGCCCGGTCCCATTTATGGGTATCTCAGGCACTTGCAAGCGGCGGCAATATAAACCCGAAAGGAGGGCCTGTCTATGGTATCCGAACATTTTTCACGTTCACGAAAAATCCTGACAATCCAAGCCCGTAAACCATCACACTTGCCCGACCCGATAATGCCGCATAACATGTTGTGACGAAATGACATTTCCCAAAGGCAACACACAGTGCCCCACCCCTATATCCGCCATATCCATACCTGTAATCGGCTGGCCCCATCCCCATTGAAACCGCTTTTCATTGGCAACTCACCCGTCGCACTTACCCACCCGGAAGCGCAGGATGCGCTACAACATACCCTTGAATTCTTTACAGAAACCGCAACTGGCTGGCACATGCACGACTCCTGTCTGGATTTCACGGCGCGCAGTCACGCGTTTGAAATTTTAAGGCAGCACCTTTTTAAGGACGGATATATCGGGCCGACACGCCATGAACTGTACACGGTTGCGCCATATTGGGGGGCTCCTCCCCTTGCTACGGTAGACCGCAGTGCCGCTACCATTCTTGGCATTCCAGCGTTCGGCGTCCACATTAATGGCTACGTGAGACGGAGTGACGATATCTATATGTGGATTGGTCGCCGATCTCGGCATAAACCCGTCGCACCGGGCAAACTGGACAATATTGTGGCGGGCGGCCAGCCTGCGGGGTTGTCATTGCGCGAGAATGTACTGAAAGAATCGTATGAAGAAGCATCTCTACCCCGCCATATCGCAGAACAAGCCAAACTGACCAGCCTGATCCGCTACAGCATGAGCGAGGCCAACGGCACCCGATTCGACACATTGTTTTGTTACGATCTGGAACTGCCGGGCACCGTAATACCAACGCCATGTGATGATGAATGTGAAGGCTTCTGCCTGATGCCCATGGCACAAGTTTTGTCACGCATCGCCATGACCGATGATTTCAAATTCAATGTTCCCTTGGTTATTCTGGATTTTGCCATTCGCCACGGCATCGTAACCTCGGAAAACATCCCCAACTATGTCGACCTGTGCATGGGATTGCGCCGTCCATTTCCGGCGCCGTTCATACAGTCTGCATGCTGACAGCTCAACAGAGCACTGCTACATATAAGGCTGATTGAGTGGAATAGGGTCAAACATGCTGTTTCTTGAATTTGAAGACACGATTGCCGAACTGGAAGCCGAACTGGCGGATCTACGTCACCGCGGCGGCGGCGAAGAAGAAGCGACCCTGCAAACCCGAATCCGTCGCGCCTTAGAAAGCATTTATGGTCGCCTGACTCCGTGGCAAACGATTCAAGTCGCCAGACACCCCGAACGCCCCGGCGCGCGGGAGATCATCCAAACCATCTGCAGTGAATTCATTGAACTGCACGGGGACCGGGACGGCGGCAATGCAACATTTACCACAGGTGGACTGGCTCGGATTTTGGACCACAGCGTGGTCGTTATCGGTCATGACCGCCCCCGCCACACACCCGGCGGTACGGGTTGCCCCAAACCGGACCTTATCGCCGGACTGAAGAAGGCAACCCGCCTGCTGGCCTTGGCCCAACGCTTTCGGCTCCCGGTCATTATCCTTGCCGACGGAGAGGACCCCGAAGCCCACGACATTGCCCTTCCGCTCAGCACCTGTATGTCAACGGCACTGGGTCTAAGGGTTCCGATCATTTCCGTGATCTGTGGCGCAGCCGCCGGGCCATCCACCGCCCTACTCATGACCGCCGATGCGGTTTTGATCATGCAGCACGCTACCTTATCCATGCTCTCCCCCGAGACCAGTGCCTCCGCCCTTTGGGCCGACACTACAGATAAAGACCGGGCCTTAACTGCATCAGCAGAGTCCCTCGGCATTGTGGCAAACGACCTTCTCCGTCACGGAATAGTGGACGCAATCATCCCCGAACCGCTGGGTGGTGCCCATCGCGCCCCACAGCAAGCCTGCCATGAAGCCGGCGCAGCAATCATAACCAGCCTTGGCAAACTGCGTCATACGGAAGGCGGACAACTGCGCGCCAAACGCAGGGACCGCCTTGCATTCTTTGGTCGCCAGCAAACCCAAGGATAAGCAACGACATATCTGGAAAATCAAAAAACAGCGTGGTTTTGCAAAAAAATGTCATTTTTCTCTTGCGCCCCTCTCTGGAATTGGGTACTTAGTCGCCCTCGCCGATGACATCGGCACCACGATGCGCCCGTAGCTCAACTGGATAGAGCACCTGACTACGGATCAGGAGGTTGGGAGTTCGAATCTTCCCGGGCGCGCCATTTATCAAAACGGCTTCAAGTCACTGACTTGGAGCCGTTTTGCTATTTGCACTCTCACTTTATTTCCAACGAACAAGCCGCCCGCCCCATTAAAGGCTATAATTTGCGCAAAAATTCTACCAATGGTTCTTCCCTCGCCCCTCACCTCAGGGTATACAGGTAACACAATAACGACTCTGAATAGTTGCTTTTTGAGGGAAAATGAATACTCACAGCGCGCAACCTGCGTATGTCAGGCCAAGGCTGTCCAGTCGCATCATGCGCAGCGCAATGAGGGTCAGTTTTATCCTGCTTCTCATTTTCCTGAATCCACTTGGAATGCGCCAAGCCGCGGATCAGCTTTCAAGAGATATATATAACAGGGCTGCTGCCTCTTTTTATCGTGCCACCGGACAAGACAAAATCGCGGTCATTATCATTGATGATGATACCCGAGACCGTTTGAACCTTGGCTTTCCCCCCGAATTCTCTTTTTACCAATCCATCACCGAATCCTTATTTGCGGCAGGTGCGCAGTCACTATTTTTCGACATTGCCTTCCTTGACCAAAGGACCGACCCCGAAAACCTGCCGACTTTCGCCACCGCACTCAGCCTGACCCCGTCGATTGTCGGCCTCCCCGGTGAGGCATTGCAGCCCACGTCAACTTGTGAAGGGGGAATACGGATCATCCCCGAAATCGCCAGTGCTGCCGATTATCAAGCCCATACGCTTTTTTACGACAATTCCAGCCACCTGCACCTGACCTCCGCCAATCCCTGCCCCGAACAACCCGCGATCAAGGCAGCCGCAGTCAAGCTGTATGAGTATTGGTGTGAAGGGCAAGGCACATGCATGGATATCCCTGAAAACAGCCCTGACCTTGTCGTATCGTGGGGCAATACTTGGCCTGAAAATTACAAAGACTTACATCCGGGGCTGGCAAAAACCGCACAATCCTGCCCGCAAACACGCAATAGCATTCAACAACTGTTGCACAGCAGTATGGCTGATTTGTTTTATATGGATGCAACCCATCCAGAAATTTTACCTGCGGGATGCACCTATCACCCAATAATCAGGGCCGAATGGCTGCTTTCGCCCGAAACCTATGGCGTTAATATCAACGCGTTGCAAAACCTATTGCACGATCGAATCATCCTGATTGGGGCTGATTTCGCAGCCATTCAGGATCACGGATACTCGCCGGTTTTTGGCAAGGTTCCCGGCGTCATGGTCCACGCCATGGCTTTGGATAACCTGATTTCCCTAGGCGAAAATTACAAACACCCGTGGCCATCCCTATTAAATGGCAGGATTTCCCTGAGTGATATTGTGGAAATCGCGTTCCTTGTTGTGTTTGAATTTGCCGGTTTTCTCATTTGCACGTGGCTTATCACCAAGTGCACCGCTTGCTCCATGGTCAAAAGACTTGCCCTACTTATTGTGGCAACCGCACTGACAGCCAGCATGGCTCTTGTCTTTGGTATGGCAACTGCCGTTTTTTGGGCAGAGGTCGCAGGCTTTGAGCCTATCAATTGGACGGGCATTGTCGCGGCCTGTTGGGTCTTGGCCTATCCCATGTATTCCGAACTGTTGCATTGTACCAAAAGCAGCAAATCACTAATCCCAAGCACATTAAAAATCACAACACAGAGCCTTTGGCTCTCAAAACTGAAGAGAGGAAAAGCACAATGAGGGTTATGCTTGGTCTTGTCTTATGTATCGCAGCGTATCTGCCTCTGTCCGCCAATGCGGCTGAATCTTTCAACATCCTAAAATACAACGCGGATAAAAACGGTCAGGTTCTGGCGTTCAACGAGTCGGGGAAGCGCATAGGGAAAGTGTCCGTTTCTGATTTGCCTCAACCGGAGTTTGCGGCGCTTGCCTTTGACAGCAAAACCAACCGCGTCAAAATTTCGTCCAAGAAACACGGCAATATTTGGCTTTTGTCCATGCAGGTTAAAACCTCTCGCCGGGTCGCGGTGAAGGGTGGCTGCGGCAGCGGCCTCAACAATCAGGCACCGGCAGGGAAGTCCCACATTTCTCGCGGACTTGGGGGACCGGGATGCTAAATCTTAAACAACTGATCCGCAAGGGACTGACCATTTCTGTGGCTTGCCTTGTCTTATGTGCATGTCAAACCGTCGGCGATACGCTTGATGCCGCCCGAATTGGCATTGGCCTGAATGATTCCTACGAAGAATTTGACGGACAATTCATAGACACTGCCAAACAACGACGTGACGAACGGGCCAAGGTCAGCACTCTGACCCAGATCGGCGAAGACCTTGGCGGGCGTAAGGAAGGGGTAAATTTAAGTTACGGCCTTGCGGGGGAAAGGAAACTCAACGCGCTGAAAATGGAAGGGCAAGCATATGGGATGTCCTCCATTGAAAAATATATGCAGCGGGTTTTGGATAAAACGTTGCAGCATTGGCCCCATGAACGACCAAACTTCCGGGTCGTGCTTGTCGAAAATTCCGGCTACAGCGCATTTCTGAACCCCAATGGCATTATTGCGGTCAACACGGGAGTGATCGTGAACTGCACAAGTGAAGACGAACTCGCCTTTATCCTTGCGCACGAGGCCTCCCACGGTTTGTTGCTGCATCATGAACTGGACCGCAACGTCGAAGCCCGCAAGGAAATCGAAACACGCATTGCCGGTGGCATCCTGCTGGTATCCTCCCTTAGCTCCGACAAAGACTCACAGCGTGGAGAAAACGCGCTTATGACAATTGTCGGGTACAAACTGTATGAAGCCTTACAATCCGATGTCATGACAAACTCATGGAAGCGCGAACAGGAAGATGAGGCAGACCTGCTGGCATTCGATCTTGTCAACAGGGCCGGATACAACCCTTCCGGCGGCATGACAGTCATGCACCGCCTGAAGGAAACCCACCGAAAAGAGAAAACCAAGATCGCCACAGCAGAACAGGATTTCGCGCAACAGGTCGAGGCCACCATGAATTCCGGGCGCATCGGCGAGGGCACCGCCATGATGCTGAACAAAATGTTCAGCGCACCGGGCGTGATTTTCTCCAAGCTATTCGACGCAGTCACCAACGATCATACCACCCCGGAGGGCCGCGAACAGAACCTGGTCGGCTATTTCAACCGTGAACAAGACACTTTTGTTGAAGCCTTCCAACAGGAGTTGAAAGAAAAGTCCTTCCAAAGAGCAACAACACGCGGGGCAGGAGGCAAAATCATCCGTAAACGCCGCGCCGCATACACCGCAGAAGACCTTCTGGCACAGGGAGAACTGGAACAAGCGGAAAAAGCTGCCCTAAACGGTCTTTCCGGTGCCTCGGATCGGGATACAAGCCTGCGCTTCGCCTTGTATAAAATCAGAAAGGCCCAAAAACAGGAACGCAAAGCTTATACAAACCTTAATCTGGCGGCAAAAGATCGCCGTCCACCGCCAACCGTCTTCATGTCGCTGTTCGATGAAGCAATGGCGCGCCAAGACTATAAAACGGCGCAATGGGCGTTGGAGCAAAACAAACGCCACAACAACATCGGTAACGCACTTTTGGACCGGGAAATTCTGGTCTACGCGCGCTCCGGTCAATTCCAAAAAGCATCGCAAGCCTACCAATCCTGCATTCAAACAGCAGAGGCTGAAAAAGACCACTACATGAAAAGCCGCTGCAATACCGCCCGCGATAATTCATTTATGCCGCAACGCGGATAGGAATGCTGCTGATTAAAACCCCTAAAAGCTCCGCACACAGCGGAGCTTTTTTTATGATATCGTCGAAGATCACGACAGAACATCAATGATCGGCTTCCATCAATCACATGACAACAAAGCGCATAATCTGGTTCTGCCTTGGCGGCATCGCCCTTGTGCTTGCCGTCATCGGCTTGGCCTTACCCTTGCTGCCGACCACACCGTTCTTAATACTGGCGGCCTATGCCTTTGCCCGGTCTTCGGAACGTTGGCATCAGTGGCTGGTCAATCATGACCTGTTCGGGCCAATGATTACAAACTGGAACAGATACGGGGCCATTGGTCGCCCTGCCAAAATGGCGGCGATCCTGTCCTTGATCGTGGTGTTTTGCATATCATTGGCATTGGGGTTCGGACCGATCATCTTGACCGTTCAGGGATTGGTCTTAATCACCGTCGGTGGCTTCATCATTTCGCGCCCAAACCCACCGGAGTAACCCTCCTGCCCCTGACGATAAAAAAGGCAAAGGCTATAGACGTTGTGCCAAAAGTACAGTCGCATAGCCACAGTCAGGATCTTCCGAAACGAAATCCACAACGGAAATGCCAAACTGCGCAAGAGCCTCAGCATACCCCTGCTGTGACAGGCTCGCATGGTACACAAGCTCGTCACCCACATGACCGGTACACTCACCCGCAGACGGCCCAGCCGTTAACATCAAAACCCCACCGGGTGCAAGGTGCTGGGCAAACCGATGCAAAGCTATGCGCTGATCGTTTTGTGTCAAATGAAAGAAACTATGCCATGCCAGAATCCCGTCAAAAGACTGCCCAAGTGACATGGTCCGCATATCGGCTCGTCGCCAGTCTCCGTCAGGAAAACGCTTTTGAGCAATCGCCAACATCGAGGTGGAAAAATCCACCCCGGTTAAGGCGTACCCTTGCGCTATAAAAAACGCGGCAATCGGGTCCGCAGTCCCGCACCCGACATCAAGGATGCTGGCATCCTCAGGCAGCAAAGCCTGAAAACGCTGCATCCAAGGTCTTTCAAACAGGCATTTGCTGCGATCCCGGTCAAAGACCTCAGCCTGTTTGTCGTAAATTTCTTGCGTCCGCGCGGCCAACGCATGAAGAACAGAATGACTTGTCATCACCCGAATAGGCTATCACGTTTTTGATTGGCAGTCCCGGCTGCTTGCTGGGCCATTTCATCGGTTGATGTGCCCGCAGACTTGCCCATGGTGATTTTCTGTTCGTGCTGGGTGCGGATTTCTTCCTGAATTTGTTTTTCCAACTTCAGTTTTTCATCTTCCGGCAGGGCTTCGTACTGTTCCTTGGTGTAGCCATGCTTCGCCAACATGGAAACAAACAGGCGTTCTTCCGGCGTCATATCCATGTATTCCCGAAAGGCATCAACCGCAGATTTTCCATCAGCCTCATCCGCATCGGCAGCCTGTGCCGCTGAATGATCAGCCATGGCAACCACGGACAGTGCTCCGCTGGAATTCATCAATCCTGAGATTGCCGGAACCTGAGCAGAGGCGGCAGACTCTTCCTTATCCTTCAAAAAGTCGGCAAAATTTGCCGATCCCGTCTGTGTTTGCTGGACGCCTCCAGTCAACACAGAAACACTGTAACCGTTTGTACTCGTTGCAGAAATGATAGACATAACCGTCCACCCCTTTCTTTTGGCTGTGTATCCTAGGCGAAAGTTTTGCAAATGCTGTGCCGTTTGCCTTTGTTCTCCCCCGCCGGGGCGGCTATACCAAAAGACGAACACAGCACAGACGGAAGGAAAAGCTGCACATGTGTGAGTTGTTGGGAATGAGCGCCAACGTGCCGACGGACATTTGTTTCAGCTTTTCAGGATTGATGGAGCGTGGCGGGCGGACTGGCCCCCATGCCGACGGCTGGGGCATCGCATTTTATGATGGCAAGGCCGCCCGTACCTTTCATGACCCGTGCCCAAGTTGCGATTCAGAAATCGCACACTTGTTGCGCAATTTCTCGATCAAAAGCTGCATTGTCATTTCCCATATTCGCAAAGCCAACCGTGGGCGGGTCGGCCTTGAAAACACGCATCCGTTTTCCCGCGAACTGTGGGGCCGTCAATGGACATTTGCCCACAACGGTCAGCTTAAAGGCATAAAAAAGCTCACCCTGACCCATTACCAACCCATCGGCACCACGGATTCCGAACATGCGTTTTGTTGGATGCTGGACCGCCTGCGCGAACGGTTTCCAAAACCGCCCAAAAACCAAGCCACCTTGTCGCGATTTATTCAGTCCCTGACCCAAGACCTGCACGCCCTTGGCGTATTCAATATGCTGTTGAGCGATGCCAAGGTACTGTATGCCCATTGTGGCAATCACCTGTCGTGGATTATGCGTCGTGCTCCCTTTGGCGAGGCCAGCCTGATCGACACGGAAATGACGGTGGATTTTGCCAAGGAAACCACGCCGAACGATGTGGTCACCATCATTGCCACCCGCCCCCTAACCAACAATGAAAACTGGGTCGTGATGCAACCGGGCAGCTTGTCCGTCTTTGATCAAGGCGAAGTCACTGTCCTGAACCCAACGCATAAGGCACGCAAGCCATAGACTTTCCCGTCGCCAATGGCTATGAAAGCCCCATGATGACTGACCATGCATTTGAAATATTTCTGGTGACGGCTCCGGGGCTTGAAACTGCCTTACGCGCCGAAGCCAATGACAAGGGCTTCCAACAGGCAACGGTTGTTCCCGGCGGCGTTACGATCCTTGGCGGCTGGCCTGATGTTTGGCGGGCCAATTTGGAACTGCGCGGTGCCAGCCGCATTCTGGCTCGGATCGACACCTTCCATGTCCTGCATTTGGCTCAGTTGGATAAACGGTCCCGCAAGGTGCCGTGGGCCGACATTTTGCGCCCGGATATCCCGGTTCAAGTTGAAGCCAGTTGCAAAGGGTCAAAAATCTACCACAGCGGCGCAGCAGCACAGCGTATTGCCACCGCCATTCACGAAGAACTCGGCGCGCCAATCAGCAAATCCGCTGCCGTGGTGATTAAAGCCCGGATCGACAACAACCAATGCACACTTAGCATTGATACCTCTGGCGAGGCCTTACACAAACGCAACCACAAGGAAGCGGTCAACCGCGCGCCCATGCGCGAAAATCTTGCCGCACTGTTTCTGCGCCAATGCCGTTTTGACGGAACGGAACCTGTCTTGGACCCCATGTGCGGTTCCGGCTCCTTCGTGATTGAGGCTGCCGAAATTGCCTGTGGACTGCTCCCCGGACGTTCGCGCAGCTTTGCCTTTGAACACCTTGCCTCATTCGACCCGGGTCAGTGGCAACACCTGCGCGACACTACGCCCACCGCCGCACCCAGTGTCATATTCTATGGTCGCGACCGGGATGACGGCGCCATTGAAATGAGCCGCGCCAACGCCAACCGGGCAGGCGTGGCGGAGGTCACCCAGTTTGCCCGCTGTGCGATCAGCGACCTCATACCACCGGGTGGACAGGCCGGGCTTGTCATCCTGAACCCGCCTTATGGTGGGCGGATCGGCAAGAAAGACGATCTACGGGCTTTATATCAAACCATCGGTAAGGTCATGACCGAACGCTTCAGCGGTTGGCGGGTTGGCATCATCACCGACGACGCCGGACTTGCCAAAGCCACCGGGCTACAGTTCAAGCCGACCTTGCCGCCCGTCCTGCATGGCGGAATACGTGTCCGGCTCTATCAAACCGGAATTTTGCCTTAAGGGCAGAACCGTTCGACCTGACACATTTAAACTTCATCCCGCTGCCCCCACATAGGCCATAGAGATCATAGCCAATGGGGACAGCACATGACCGACTGCACCGGACTGTATTCTTTTCCGCCACCGTCCATAACCGCCATCCCCGTTGATGGATCATCCGAGCAGGTCCCTATCCGCCGGGTGTATTGTGTCGGGCGAAATTATGCCGACCATGCGCGGGAAATGGGGGCCGACCCAACCGCTGAACGCCCGTTCTTCTTCCAAAAGAACCCGGACAACCTGTTGTATGGCAAAGACTTCCCCTACCCGCCTTTGTCATCAGATGTTCAGCATGAAGTCGAGCTTGCCGTTGTTTTAAAGGCCGGGGGCACGAACCTGACGCTTGCCCAAGCTATGGCGGCAATTTACGGCTATGCAGTCGCCATTGATTTCACCCGCCGGGACTTGCAAGCCACAGCCAAAGCCAAGGGCCAGCCATGGATCACGGGCAAAGCATTTGAGCATTCGGCCCCGATCTCGGCAATCGTCCCATCTGAGCGGATTGGGCACCCCGAGCATGGGCGAATTTGGCTGAATAATAACGGCGCAGTGGTACAGGACGGCAACCTGAATCAAATGATCATGAAACCAGCAGAGATTATTGCCGAGCTGTCTCGCCTCTTTTGCCTTGCTGCCGGGGACATCATCCTGACTGGGACCCCGGCGGGTGTTGCCCCTGTGCACAAGGGCGACAAACTGACCTGCGGCATTGATGGCGTTGCGCAATTGCGCTTGTCAGTGGTCTAGGGCCAGACTCTCATTCTTTGAAAATTACGCTCGGGGGTTGTGCCCATACCATGGCAAACCATATGGGAATGAGGGCATAAGCCCCCGCATCAGCATGCCACAGCGCGCCCCGTGCGCCGCGCTCCGGTTTTTGTCTCCATGGCTTTGCCATGTCCAGCCGCCCCGCCTGCCTTATCCCCCAGACGCTACCGGAGAAACCCAATGTTGAAATTTCTCGTCACGGCGATCGCTGCATTTACCATCAGCACCGCATCGGCACAGGTTGTCGTATCGTCAAAGATCGATACGGAGGGTGGCGTTCTTGGCAACTTGATACTGCACAGCCTTAAACACGCGGGAATTCAGACAGAAAACCGATTGCAGTTGGGTGGGACTCCCGTGCTGCGGGAAGCTATCAAGGCCGGGGAGATCGATATCTATCCCGATTACACTGGCAATGCCGCATTCTTCTTCAACATGGCAGATAAACCCATCTGGAAAAATGCCGATCAAGCCTATGCCACCGCCAAGAAACTGGATTATGACCGCAACAAAATTGTCTGGCTGCCCCCGGCATCAGCCAACAACACATGGGCCATTGCCCTGCGTAAAGAGGTCGCGGAGCAACATGGACTGTCCACCTTGTCGGACTTCGGCAAGTGGATACACACCGGGGGCAAGATCAAACTGGTAGCTTCCGCAGAATTTGTGAATTCTCCGGCGGCGTTGCCAGCTTTCCAAAAGGCGTATGGGTTTGACCTGAAAACCGATCAGATGATTGTCCTGTCGGGCGGAGATACCGCTGCCACCATTCGCGCTGCGGCCCAACAAACCAATGGAGCCAATGCCGCCATGGTCTATGGCACAGACGGAGCAATTGCGGCGGCGGGGCTGATGGTTTTGACCGATGACAAAAGCGTACAACCGATCTACCAACCTGCGGCCCTGATCCGCGAAGCCACCCTGAAACGCTACCCACGCATTGCCGAAATCCTGAAACCGGTCTTTGACACCCTTGATCTTAACACTCTGCAACAGCTGAACCGTCAGGTTCAATTGGAAGGACGACCCGCGTCCGAGGTGGCAAAAAGCTATCTGGAGGCACACCGCTATTTCTCTCGCTGAGGAGGCGTCATGCACCTTCAGTACGATAAGCTTGGCATTCCACTGGGGCTGACCTTGGCTGCGACCTTGGCCTTGCCGTTTGTGGTGTACAGCCCCAACCGAATTGCTGCGGGGCAGTCCTTAAGCCTGTCGGCGAGCCTGCCGCTGCATCTGTTGGCAGTGACCCTGTGCCTCATCTTGGGAACGGCTGCAGTGTCTATATACTGTCAAAGGCCTATACTGCGACTGGCGTCCTCGATCATATCTCTCCTTGGTTTGGTTTTTGCGTTGGGATACGCGGCACAGGACTTGGTGGTAGCCGGTGGCCCCTATGGACGGGTGGCTGCCGGACCCGGCTTCTGGCTTTCTACGTTTATCCTAAGCATCCTTTTGGCGGATGCCATCGTCAGGATGAAACCCCACCCCCTCACCCGCCTTTTAATCTTCTTACTGGCTGGCGGCATGCTGGGCTTTCTCCTGATCTCTGGGCGATTGGATGCTCTATCAGTCATGCAGGAATACGACAATCGCGCCACGGCCTTTTGGCGGGAAGCCGGGCATCACCTGCAACTTGCTTTTGGCTCTTTGGCAATGGCAATAAGTGTCGGCGTGCCTTTGGGTATTGCTTTGCAACGCCACCCCAAGGCCAAAGCCTATATTCTGAACAGCCTCAGCCTGTTGCAAACCATTCCGTCCATGGCTCTGTTCGGAATTCTGATCGCCCCATTGGGTTGGTTCGCCGCCCATTCCACATGGGCCTATGATCTTGGCATTCGCGGCATTGGTATGCCCCCGGCCTTTATCGCCCTGTTTCTGTATTCCCTGTTACCCGTTGTCGCCAATACCAGTGCCGGATTGACAGGGGTGCCCAATGGCGTGACCGAGGCCGCAACCGGGATGGGAATGACATCTCGTCAACGGTTGATCCGCATAGAATTGCCGCTGGCAATTCCTGTGATTTTAACCGGGATACGTATTGTCCTGGTGCAGAACATCGGGCTTGCCACCATTGCAGCCCTGATCGGTGGTGGTGGTTTCGGTGTCTTCGTGTTTCAGGGGCTGGGACAAACCGCCACCGACTTGATTCTATTGGGGGCATTGCCAACGGTCGCCTTGGCCTTTGCCGCATCCATCACCCTGAATGTCCTGATTGAACTGCTTCGCCACGCCACAGTACGGGAGGGATATACGCCATGATCCATATTGATGGCCTGACCAAGGACTTTGACGGCATAACTGCAGTTAATGATGTGTCCATGACGCTCCAGACCGGAACCATTACCGTCATTGTCGGCACATCCGGGTCCGGCAAATCCACCCTGCTACGCATGATCAACCGATTGATTGAACCCACTGCCGGGCGCGTGATGATTGATGGCACCGATACCCGCAACATCACCCCCCATGAATTGCGGCGGCGGATCGGCTACGTCATTCAAAGCCACGGCCTGTTCCCCCATTGGACCGTTGCCCAAAACATTGCAACAGTCCCGAAACTGTTGGGCTGGCCTGACGCACAAATTTCCGAACGAATTGACGAACTGCTGGACTTGCTGCAACTGGACCCATCCGAGATTGCCGGACGTTACCCCCACCAACTGTCCGGCGGGCAGTCCCAGCGGGTTGGGGTCGCACGGGCATTGGCGGCGCGACCGAATATGCTGTTGATGGACGAACCATTCGGTGCATTGGACCCGGTCATCCGCACCAAGGCCCAAAGCGACCTGAAGGATATCCAAACAAAGTTGGGGGCAACGATTTTACTGGTCACACACGATATGACCGAGGCCATTCGCCTGAGTGATCAAATCGCCGTCATGAATGAAGGCCGGATAGAACAGCTCGCCCCACCGCAAGACATCCTTGCCAAACCGGATACGGACTTTGTCCGTGATCTTGTCGGTGGAGAGGAACGCCCCTTTCATTATTTGTCCCTGATACCCGTCGCCAAACATATGACATCGGGTGTTGCCAGTGGCGATAGCATCAGCCAGCAGCATTCCCTATTGGATGCCTTGGCAACGATGATCTGGACCGGGCGCGATGCTTTGCCCGTACATAACGAGTCCGGACAGATCAGCGGCTGCATTACCCGTGAAGCCCTGCTTGCGGCAGGAGGGCCATGAGAGATGCGCAAATCTATCGCCTATACACTTCGTCTGCTGGCGGGAATATGGGTTCTGACCTTCCTGCTGACACCGAGCCTGTATACACCGGTTCTGGAACCCTTTGCCCCGGACGGACGCCCCGCCATTTATGACCGAGCCGACCTATTGGCTCTTACCTTGTCGCACCTTGCCCTTGTTGCCGGAGCCATCCTCCCCGCAACCCTGATTGCCGTTGGGCTTGCCGTGATTGTCAGTCGCCCAATCGGGGCCGAGTTCCTGCCCCTATCCCGTGCCATCGTCAATATCGGGCAGACCTTTCCTCCTGTTGCGGTGCTGGCTCTTGCCGTGCCATTGGTCGGCTTCGGCACTTACCCCACATTGATTGCATTATTTCTGTATGGCTTATTGCCGATTTTTGAAAATACACTCACCGGATTAAGCGACTTACCCGCCGATGTCACCGAGGCCGCAACCGCAGTCGGCCTGACAGACCATCAACGATTCTTCCAGATTGAATTCCCACTGGCATTACCGGTTATTTTGGAAGGTGTGCGCCTGTCCGCAGTTATCGCGCTGTCAACTGCGACCATTGGCTCCACCGTTGCCGCCAAAGGATTGGGGGAAGTGATCATTGCCGGACTGACTTCCAACAATTTGGCATTCATTCTTCAGGGCGGGTTGCTCACCGGGGTCCTTGCCATATTAATTTATGATGCCATCGGACTATGGGCGTATCACCTGCGTCAGCGGCAGGGATTGCTCTAGCCCACAGCTGATCGAATAACATGTCGCTCATGTCGTTTTGCACAGTTGATTACTTACGATCACCACGGCTTAACTCTTTTCGCATGAACACCTCAATGCTTCCATCTTCATTGAGAGTTGCCAATCGCCCGATTTCGGTGAAACCTTTCTTTAAGTGCCATTCTACTGCGGAAGGTTCATTTTCCTGCGAAGAGCTCAAACAATAGTCAACCCCCTTCCCCTTCAGGTGTTCTATCCAAAAAGCCAAAAGTGCTGATCCTACTCCCTGGCTACGGGCATCCTCTCTCACTTTAATCAAACAAAGGTAGGGAATTTTGCCCCAAAACCAATCCCAGTTTAAATAACCAACACACTCTTGGTCAGAAAACGCCAGCAACGCTAGCTCTTTTCGGATTTTCTCTTCTAACGTGGCGCGTATATTAAATTGGTCAAAATTGGAGCACGATTTGTAATCGGCTTGCTTAGCAAAGCGGATGTCTAATTGCACTTCTCCCCCTCCACTATTTTACTGTCTGATCCAAACAGTCCCCGATCTGCTGGTTCAGCTCCCCGATTTTCTGTGACATAGCCGTTTTATATACCCACCATGCCATCAGCCCGGCGGCAAAATTCCCAAGCATCGCACCAAAGAACAGACCATCGACGCCACCAAATTCAGCGCCAAGCCATAAACACGGCAGATAGCAGCCTAACAGGCGCAAGGCCGAGATCAACAAGGCACGCATGGGCATTCCCATGGCATTCACCGACGATACCAAAACCATACACACGCCCAACGGGCCATAGCTCAACGGCACGCGCCACAGATAATCCTGCAAAATCCCATCAATGGCGGCATCACTGGTCAACAATTGGCCCAAAACGCCGGATACGGATAACCAGAACACCGCAACCCCGGCCTGCCACAACAGAACAAAGATCACCGCAATTCGAATTAAATTCTGGATTTGCCCGTAATCCTGTGCGCCCCGTAACCGCCCAATCATCGGCGGCATCGCCATGGTCAGCCCAAGCACAGCAACGATCGAGAAAAATTCCAAACGAATTCCCAATCCCCATGCCGCAACCACGCTTTCCCCATAAGCCGCCACAATACTGGTCGCCGCAATCGCGGATAATGGCGGGATAAATTGGCTCACCATAGCCGGGGCCATAAACGCATACAGCCGCGCCAATCCCATTCGGGCCATCTGCCAACTGGGCGGAATTTCCAACCATCCGCGTTGAAAAATTTGCCCGTAAATCACTATGCAGCCCAAACTGAAAGCACAAATGGTCGCCCATGCGGCTCCGGCAATTCCCATATCCAGCGCAAAGATAAACAGTGGATCAAGACCAACGTTCACCAAGCTGGTCACCACCATGACCATACCCGGAATCATGGTCACACCATTGGCGCGGAAGATACTGTACCCGAAATACAGCATGGCACCCAGCCATGCGCTGATCAACCATGGCAGCCAATATGTCCGCACCAACGGCAAAAGACTGTCATCCCCACCAAGCAGGTGCAAAAGCTGCGTGCGCCCAAACCAAATCGCCAAAGCCAATATGGCGATTAAGACAAAGCCACTGAGCACAACCAAAGTTGCAAGCTGTCGTGCCTCATTGCATTTCTCCGCACCCAGTGCCGCCGAAATTACCGCAGTGGTCGCAATGCCAAGGCCAACCTGAATCCCAATAATTAACTGGGCAATCGGAATGGTAAACCCGACGACAGCCAAAGGACGTACCCCCAACTGCCCGATAAATGCACTATCCACAAGCTGATAGCTCATCAAGGCCAGAACGCCGAACATCATCGGCCATGTCATATAAAACAATTGCCGTCCAAGCGACTGGGGCGTCTCACTCATGAATACCATTTACCTTGTATTATTCAGGATCCCATATATAGAACTCTCTGGCTCTTAAAGCCATGCTCACAGTGCCAAAGTGAATTCAGGACAAAGCCAGAAAATGCCGATTACATGGCACCCTATGCAAGACCGTGATGTTCAGCATGTCACCACCCTTGCCAACAGCATCCATACGGACTACCCGGAAACGGAAGATATCTTTGCCGAGCGCCTCGCCCTGTATCCTTTGGGGTGCCTTGTCCTGAAGCAAGACACGGCGATCCGCGGCTATATCATCAGCCACCCATGGCAGCAAAACAACATCCCGGAACTGAACAACCCTATCGGCAATCTTCCTAGCCGTGCCGACACCCATTACATTCATGATATTGCCATCCACCCCGCTCTCCGTGGTGGCGGTTGGACAGGGCGAGCCCTGCAACACATGCGAATGATCGCTTTGTCTGCTGGCTTTGACACACTTAGTCTGGTTTCTGTTGGGGATGCCTATGGCTTTTGGTGCAAACAGAGCTTCGAAGACATAGACCTGCCGTCATTAAAGCCCAAACTGCTGTCTTATGATGCACAGGCGCGGTACATGCGGCGAAGTGTGTAACGCCAATCCAAAAAACTAAAAACGCATATAGGCCCGAATACCAGAGATAAAAAACTCGTTATTCGGCTCATGAAGGTACCTGCGCGTACCGCCAATCATCATGCTGTCCTTACGGGAATTATCAAACTGCCAATACCGAAAGAATGGTTCAACACCAATCACATAATCATCCATGGCACGTTCGGCATAAAACGATACCCTGCCACCGATGCCTTTGGCAAATCCCTGCACATTATAGGCATCAATGTAACCGGAACTGACCTGAGACAAATGGCTTTGAACCGTCCCGAACGCAAGAATATCCAGTTCCGCAGCGCAACCATACCGCCACAGTTGGCCAAAAGGTTGATCAATACGCAGACCAAACGGGATATAGGCTTGTGAAATTTCGCGAGTATAACCACCGGGTACTCCGATCCGATCATTCCAATACCTGAAGCCAATCCCACTATAGGGGGTCAAAAGCAGACCACCGGAGGGCATACCACGACCAACCAAGGCACGAATACCCAACAGGTAGTCTTCCGTGTTTCCTTCTACGGATTGGCCTCCGATATACCCACCAACGTAGTGCAGCTTGCCGATGCTTGCCTCTGCTTCCACAGACACCATCCATGCGTCTTCAGCAGAGTAAGCTGTCCAGTCCATAAATATCCCATTCAGGAACCCTTCCTCGTACATGACTTCATATTCGTCATAGTACATGTACGTTCCCTGATATCCGATACGGAATGACTCAGGCAGAAACGGTGTTTTTGAATAAGCTTGATCAGGTTTGAGGCCAAGCAACGCAACCAAGCTCAATAGAAACGTGAATACAGTCTGCTTCATGGGAGGGAAAAACTCATACGGATACATGCGGGAAGGATACATCAGCGAAACTTGCTGCAAAAACACGCAACCGTAACAGGCAAAGCCTTTGATGTCATTTATGATTAACATCAAAACACGAGCGAACAGACCTATGATATAAAACTATAGGTAACAGGGTGGAGCTCCTGACCTATCGTTCCGGCCTTGTCCCGGACAGGTGAAAGAGGTTATACGCCAAGAACAAGCGGAAATGTACCTTCAGCAAATTCAGGGTAACATGGCCGGATTGTCCGTAGTATTCGGAGTTTCCGAAGCGGACATTCCGAACTTCCCGGAACTTCTGGCCGAAATTCTCGGAAAACGCATCACAGAACCCGGCAACACATTCCAAGAAAGCCGGAATCGTGCAGCAAAGCGCCTCAGATTCATTGCATAAAAATCCGGATTTTCCGGAAATTTCGGATTATCCAGTCCGGATTTTCCGGGATTTCCGACTTTTCCGGGCCGACTTTTCCGAATATTCCGGATTTTCCAGTCAAAACTATTTGGCCTAAGCTCTAACTATTGAATTTTCAAAATTCCATATGAGCATCAGTTACACCCTAGCTCTTTCACAATGTCAGAGGGTCGATATTTTAGATATTTATACCCTGCTACTTTATGCGCATCACAAACAACTTTCTCCAGCATCCCTTCTGGAGCTGGAGTTGAAGCAAGTTCTCTTACTTTTTCTGGATTATAGCTGTAACTAAAGAAGCCGTACGCCATGAATATGAAGGCAGAACAGGCTATATACCATACAAGTTTTGAATAGCTCTTTTCGATTGTATTATACGGCTCCGCAATAGCTCTAAAAATGAACAACGGAACCAAAACAAAAAGCAAAGGAACAGAGAAAGTAGCAACTTCCCAACCTGATTTCATAAAGAAATATACAAAATCTGGAGAGTCATGGACAGTAGCCCCAGCTACAATCAAAGCCAATGATGCAGTCGCCACGACACCAAGGAGCGTCAAAACGACACGGATCATTGTGTTAGCGACATAGCAAAAACTGTTCGCAATTGCTGACGAAAATTTTACATCCATAGAACACCATAATGACCAAAAAACACCTCAATTTGCATCACAACCTAAACTCTGGCATGACTTTTGAAGCGTAATCACCAATGACTGAAGCAAATAGCTCATATATTTCAAGCTTAGACCGTCCTGCGGTAACAATACTCAGAATTTCATCAACGTCCTGAATCACAATTTTATTAAGCCTTGGATTTACTAGCGCAATACGCTCCCATTCTTCTCCATTGCCCTCAATTGCCGCTGCATAACTGAGTAGCCAGTACATAAGCACCTGCCGATAATCTGAAGAACCGAAGTTCTTATTGGTACATTTCACCTCTACGAGATTCCGCCCAATAGCAAAATCACCAACACCTGACGCAATCCATTGAAAACCTGGAATCATGGGTGACAAAACAATCGAACCAGACATTTGAGGGCACAGCACCAAGTCAATTATCTGGTTTAAGTTTCTTGCAACCGTTTCAGCTATTTCAATATCTATATCCAGTAATTTGTTAGGAACAAAGGCATCAAAATGCTTCTTTTGCCTATCTACTGCGACAGAAAAACATTCCAACCAATCTTGTACACTAGCATTGATAATCTGCTCAGCTCTAGAATACCCAAGCTCAAAAAGCATGGACTTCCTAAGGCTACTTTTAGAAATCAGCTCATCTGGAACCGCACATATCCCCTCACACGACAAAGAAGCTTTATTCAAATATGCAACAACGCCTGCCGTTAGCTGAGGAAACATCACGTTTGAGATACCGGGGATTTCCCGTGCAATGGTACGAGGGTCTCTTTGTGGCAATCTAAGCGACATAACTATTTGCCCATACTTGGTATAAACTACTAAAAGTCTCAGCACCCCTTTGCTCAATACCTAAAGCCCAACCACGTTCTAGTGATTTAGCCAGTTGCTTACGTGCATGAGCTCCTTCATCTCCTAGATTACCTGCAGCTAACCACAACATTCTCTGTTCTTGATTGCTCAGTCGCAGCCAGTCACCACGCAACCGTGTAAAACTTGTGCGATCTCTCCACTCTTTCCAACACTCGATACAGCCTTTTCTAACAACTTCAGAGCGGGAACTATTGAATAGCTGTAAAACAAACTTCGATCTTCTATCTGTCTTCCTAAACCTAATCGTTTTGAGATAGTGTACACAATTTGCCTCAGGCAGAAGGAGGTGAGCCGAATGTTCAGGTACAGCATCTAAAAAGCTATCAAGCTCCATAAAAATTTCATTGTTCCCATCATCGGCCCTTACTGCAGCAATACCTCTCATCATGGTCGACCACGAGCTTCTAAAAGCATTCAAGTTACGTGGACTAAGAAGCGTCTCACATAACTGAATTGCAATCAGAGGAGACTGGAATCTTAAGGTGCGACTTATTTGCGATAACAAAAAATTATCTGGTTGCCCTTTGCGTAACTCATTATCAAGTAACGCTTTAATATCTATTGCCCTTACCGTTTCAACTAACTCTGAGTATTCTATTCTTGAATTATCAGAGTACGGGTCAAAGTGCAGGTCTATATCACGCAACGCAGCGGAACTATCGTCGGGTGTTTCAAGTTGAGTTTTAACAAAATCAGTATAATGCTTTGCATTAAGAATTGATGTCTTTGTCCTATTCAAAGATAAGCCATAATCAGCAAGCGCATTTGATAGAACTGACAAAGCGCGGTACGCCTCCTCCTGTGAGCTAGCTAATATCGTAAAATCATCGACATAACGATGTGCAACAATACCCTCATCTTTCACCAACCGATCAACAGGACTCATTAAAACTTCTGCAAGTACGCGGGCACACTGCCCACCAACAGGAAGCCCAAATGACCGACCAGAAGAGAATTTATTTAAAAACCTATCAACCTGTATTGCTATAGATTGATCATCTGGGAACATATCATTAATCAAGTTCTCCAAACGATGATGATATATATGCTCATAGAAACTGGATATATCTGTTTGCACAACAACGGACTGATCTATAATTAATGCAGGGTCATTTAGTGTTGCCTCTCTATATGACCTCCATGACCTTGTGCGGTCAAATAAGCCGTCACCATCATTTACATATCGGTATGAATGAGTATTTACCGACCTTTGAGGCTCGTGCTGCTCTGCAATAGCAACTCCCAGACCATTGAAATATACATTCCAAAAAGGGTGAATCTTAGTTGTAATTCTGAACCCACATGGCCCAGTTGGAACAAGCAGACGTTCAATCGGAATAGTTAGCTTATCCATCTCCGCCAATACAGCACCTTTGGGTATCCGACTAAGGCGGGAAGCAAACTGATATGCAATCGTAGCAAGATCAGTGACACAGTCCTTGATGAATTTATTATCCACATCAAAAGGCAACGTATCATTATCGCCATGAGCGCCAATATCTGTTGCTGCTCTTAAAAAATGAGCTTTTGTTACGCCAGCCATTTATTCCCTCCACTGAGAACAGCCACCTATGGAGCAACATACTAATAGGTATTACACTCTAATAACAATACACCCACTACGCTACAAAACAAGCGCAACCGCTTCCTTTGTGCTTCCTTCTCCCCGCGCCCTATGTGCATACCCAAACGCAGAAAACCCTCTAGATCGTTGATCTAGAGGGTTTATTATTGGTTGCGGGGGCCAGATTTGAACTGACGACCTTCAGGTTATGAGCCTGACGAGCTACCGGGCTGCTCCACCCCGCGGTTATAGTTATGTGTTCAAGGGAGTGTTTGTATCATAAACAAAACGCCTTAGCGTAGGCTTTGGCGTTTGTATTTATGTTTGATGTGCTGGAATATCATGTAGCGGGCTTTGAAGGCCTGGCAGCGACTTACTCTCCCACACCTTAAGATGCAGTACCATCAGCGCAAAGAGGTTTCACGGTCGAGTTCGAGATGGGATCGGGTGGTGCACTCTTGCCATAACCACCAAGCCATCAAAGCCCGCGTTTTCATAATTTGTGAGAGTATCTGATTTTAAGTTGAGCTTGTTTCTGCAAGGGGATTGAAGCCGATCGAGCAATTAGTACCGGTTAGCTGCACGTATTGCTACGCTTTCACACCCGGCCTATCAACGTGGTGGTCTTCCACGGCTCTGATAGGGATACCTGGTTTTGAGGGAGGCTTCCCGCTTAGATGCTTTCAGCGGTTATCCCGTCCATACTTAGCTACCCTGCGGTGCCACTGGCGTGACAACAGGTACACCAGAGGTATGTCCATCCCGGTCCTCTCGTACTAGGGACAGCTCCTCTCAAGTATCCAACACCTACGGCAGATAGGGACCGAACTGTCTCACGACGTTCTAAACCCAGCTCACGTACCACTTTAAACGGCGAACAGCCGTACCCTTGGGACCTGCTCCAGCCCCAGGATGTGATGAGCCGACATCGAGGTGCCAAACCTCCCCGTCGATGTGAACTCTTGGGGGAGATCAGCCTGTTATCCCCGGCGTACCTTTTATCCGTTGAGCGATGGCCCTTCCACGCGGGACCACCGGATCACTATGACCGACTTTCGTCTCTGCTCCACCCGTCGGTGTCACAGTCAGGCAAGCTTATGCCATTGCACTCAGCAGCTGATTTCCGACCAGCTTGAGCTTACCATCGCGCGCCTCCGTTACTCTTTGGGAGGCGACCGCCCCAGTCAAACTACCCACCACGCAGGGTCCCGGATCCGGATAACGGACCGCGGTTAGATATCAGGAATCAAAAGGGTGGTATTTCAAGGTTGGCTCCACCAGAACTGGCGCCCTGGTTTCAAAGCCTCCCAC
>OY764545.1:600000-982500 GCA_963668495.1 Rhodospirillaceae bacterium | reverse complement strand
TCGTTTTGGGTCTTCAAGATAGAAGGCTTTGGCTTCTGCTTCCGTAGGAAGCACTGCCCGCGCCGCAACACCATCCAGAACCGCCTGCACCATTACCTCACGACGAACACCATCCATAACCACGCATTCTGGCAAGTCACATGAAGGATGCGACGCCCACCAATCGGCAACGGCCTGATCCTGTTGATCCGCAGGGATAGTCACTGATGCGGCCTCTGGGCTGGCGAGAATCGCAGCCTCCATCGCCAGTGCGCGATCCACATCCTGCTCAAGCTGCTCGCGCTGCGTCGATGTCAGCGCATCAAATGGCGCAGAAAACCGCACCGATGCAATGCTCCAAGCATGATAATCCCGCAACTGGGTCATTCAGAAACCGTCCTTTTCAATTGAGTCTGATTGGGATTGGTCGAACCTGCGACCAAATCAAACAATCCTGCACTTCCGACAAAACGAAGCGCAAATCTTAGCGGCTGGATAAAATTCGTCAGCCTTGCTGTACTATCTGCATCATTGCACAAAACCCCCGCCGAATAAACAGCGGGGGTTTTGCAATTTGACAACCCAGCAAATTTAGCCGCGCAGAACGCCGCCTGTTGCCTTTTCAACCGCAGCCACAGCCTTGGATACGACGGCTTCGATTTCGTCGTCCTTCAGTGTGCGGTCCATGGCCTGCAACGTCATGGACAGAGCCACGGATTTTTTGCCTGCACCGAGCGAATCGCCAACGAAGACATCAAAAACAGAGACCGCCTGAACCAGCGCCTTATCAGCAGAAGAGATTGCCCGCATGATATCCGCTGCCTGCACGCCATCATCAACGACAAACGCAAAATCACGCTCCACTGCTTGATACGAAGATACCTTCAGCAGGGGACGAGCTTTGGTCGGTTTTGCTTTTGGCTGCGGCAAAGCTTCAAGGAAGATTTCGAATCCAACCACTTTGCCCTTTAGCCCAAGTTTCTTGACGACTGCCGGATGCAACGTCCCGAAATTGGCAATGACAGCCTTACCCAGAGATAACGTACCGGATTGACCGGGGTGGTAATAGTCCGGTGCATTGCGCATGATTCGCGCATTTGTCGCCGGCGCACCCACAGCCTCAAGTGCGGCGAGGACGTCAGCTTTGGCGTCAAAGACATCCACGGCGCGCACGTCCGCACCCCAGTTGCGCGGCCCGGTTTTTCCGGCACGAATGCCAGCGGCAACCACTTGCTGTTCGCCGGGATTCGGACCATCAAACTGCGGACCGATTTCAAATAATGCTACATCGGACAAGCCACGTGCGGCATTGCGACCAGCAGCAGCAATCAGATTGGGCAAGATGGACGGACGCATCACATCCAGTTCGCTGGAGATCGGGTTATCTACCTTCAGCATTGGATCAGACCAGCCGAAGTCGGCGGCATGGCGGCTATCCATGAATGAATATGTCACAGCCTCTGTTATGCCCCGGCTTGCCAATGCGCGGCGCATCCAACCCCGGCGACGCTGAACGGTGGTAACAGCAACCGACGGCATCGGATCACGAGGCATCGGCACTGTCGGCACATTATCGTAACCAACAACCCGCAGGATTTCCTCGATCAGATCATGCTCGCCAGTGACATCACCGCGCCAGCTTGGCGGGCACACCGTCAACCCAGCTTCGGAAGACTTCAGGATATCAAAACCCAATGCCGCCAGAATTTTCTGCATTTCACCGACCGGAACGTCCATTCCGCCCAGAGTTTGGACTCGTTCTGCCCGCAGCTCGATCTGACGGGTGGTATCCAGCGGCTGCCCTGCGATTACTGGATGCGAGGCTTCGCCGCCGCAGAATTCCAGAATCATACCCGTCGCCAGTTGTGAAGCATCTTCAGATGTGGTCGGGTCCACACCGCGTTCATAACGATAGCGCGCATCGGAATCGATTTGCAGCTTCCGCCCGGTTTGCGCGATGTTCCCGGCATCAAACATAGCGGCCTCAATGAAGACATTCACAGTGTCTTCGGTGCAACCACTGTTCAGGCCACCCATGACGCCACCAATGGCTTGCGGACCTGCATCATCAGCGATAACCAGCATCTGGTCATCAAGGGTGTAGTCTATCTCATCCAGTGCAAGGATGGTTTCCCCGGCCTTGGCAAAGCGTGGCGTAATATTACCAACCAATTTATCCGCATCAAACACATGAAGCGGACGGGCGCGGCTGTAAGAGATATAGTTGGTAATATCCACCAACGCAGAAATCGGACGCAAGCCAATGGCGGTCAAACGATCTTGCAGCCATTGCGGGCTGGGGCCATTTTTCACGCCGCGTACATAACGACCGACAAAGTGGGAACACGCCGCTTCACATCCGGCGGGCAGATCAATGGATACAGAGATCGGGCTATCGAAGCTGCCTGCCACTGGTTCAACCGGAGTGGACTTGAACTCACCAAGACCCGCAGCCGCCAAATCACGAGCAATTCCGCGTACACCCAAACAGTCCGCACGGTTCGGAGTGATCGCAATTTCGATCACCGGATCAATATCCAGAACCTCGGTCACCGGAGTCCCGGCAGGTGCATCACTTTCAAGATCAATGATGCCTTCGTGATCTTCACCCAAAGCCAGCTCGCGGACCGAACACATCATGCCGAAGCTTTCAATGCCGCGAATCTTGCCCTTTTTCAGGACAGTGCCATCCACCGGAATGGTCACGCCCGGCTGCGCCAGAACACCTTTCAGGCCTTTGCGGGCGTTCGGCGCACCACAAACGATCTGCACATTTTCCTTACCCGTATTCACGGTCAAAACTTGCAGGCGATCAGCATCCGGGTGCGGTTTGGCTTCCAACACTTCACCAACCACGAAGTCTTTCAAGGCTGCGCCCGGATCAACGATTTCTTCCACTTCCAAACCAAGGGCCGTCAAGGTTTCGGAAATTTCGGTCAGGGTGGCTTCGGTATCGAGGTAATCTTTCAACCAAGAGAGAGTGAATTTCATCGGCTCAGTCCTCCGGTCACGGTGGGCACATCAAGTGGAACGAAGCCGTAGTGCTTCAACCAGCGCAAATCTGCATCAAAGAACGTGCGCAAATCCGGGATGCCGTACTTCAACATGGCAATACGTTCGATCCCCATACCAAATGCAAAGCCCTGATATTCATTCGGGTCCAACCCGCAGGCGGTCAGGACATTCGGGTGGACCATGCCACATCCCAAAATTTCCAACCAATCATCGCCTTCACCAATACGCAATTCACCGTTTTTGCGGGAACAGCCGATATCAACCTCAGCAGACGGTTCCGTGAACGGGAAGAAGGACGGACGGTAGCGGACCGGAACGTTGGAGACCTCAAAATAGGTTTCAATGAATTCCAGCAAACACCCTTTCAAGTGACCAAAGTGCGTTGCCTTATCAATCACCAAGCCTTCGACCTGATGGAACATCGGCGTGTGCGTCATATCCGAATCGCAGCGGTAAGTCCGACCGGGAGCAATAATACGAATCGGCGGCTTTTGCCCCAACATGGTGCGCACCTGCACCGGAGACGTATGAGTCCGCAGCACATAGCGAGACCCATCTTCCTGTTCCGGCAGATAGAACGTATCGTGCATTTGTCGCGCCGGGTGATCTTCAGGAATGTTCAGTGCGGTAAAGTTATTGAAATCGGTTTCGATTTCCGGGCCTTCTGCCACGGTGAAACCCATTTGCGAGAAAATCGCCAAAATTTCATCCATAGTTTGGCTGATCGGATGGATGGTACCGGCGGCTTCCGGTCGCGGCGGCAAGGTAATGTCCACCTGTTCGGTCGCGAGCTTCGCGTTCAGTGCCTCGGTTTCCATTGTGGTTTTGCGCACATCAATTGCCGCGGCCACATCGTCTTTGACAGCATTCAGAGCCTGTCCGCGCTCTCGGCGTTCATCCGGGGCCAGTCCGCCCAAAGATTTCATCATGCTGGTCAACTGGCCCTTTTTGCCCAGCACGGAAACACGAACCTGATCCAAATCCTCAAGGGTGGCAGCCTCGGCCACCGAGGAGAGAATCTGGTCCCGTAATGACGCTAGATTATCCATTTTTCAAAGCCTCGATAAACATCTCGACGAAGTGCCAGAACCATACAGGAAATCACCTGCCCGGTCCGTGACAAAACCATGCCCCCACAAAAACACATATAACCGGGGAAAACATGCAAAAGAGGGCCGTCCGCAGGGACGGCCCTCAGCCAAACCGCTTGGTAGAATATTCGCTGTCCTCTCGCCCGAACGGGACGGATTAAGCGGCTTTCTCCAAAGCTGCCTTGGCCTGGCCGACCAGGGCAGCAAATGCGTCAGGATCGCGAACGGCGATATCAGCCAAAACCTTACGGTCAAGGGCAATACCAGCTTTGTTCAGGCCATCCATGAAGCGGGAGTACACCATACCATGTTGGCGAACACCGGCGTTGATACGCTGAATCCACAAGCTGCGGAAATTGCGTTTTTTCGCGCGACGGTCGCGGTATGCGTACTGCAGACCTTTTTCCACACGCTCAATAGCAATGCGGAAACAGCTTTTGTTACGGCCGCGGTAGCCCTTGGCCATTTTCAGAATTTTTTTGTGGCGTGCGTGTGTGGTAACGCCGCGTTTTACTCGTGCCATGTGTCAGGTCTCCAGATCAGGGCGTTAGAGGTAAGGCAGGAATTTTTTCACGATCACTGCATCAGAATCGCACAGAACGAAGGAGCCACGAGCTTGGCGCTTCATTTGTTGCGGACGCTTACGCAGACCGTGGCGTTTGTACGCAACGTTCCCACAGATCTTACCGGTGCCGGTCACCCGAAACCGCTTTTTGGCGGAGCTTTTCGTTTTCAACTTGGGCATTTTTCGTCCCTTTGTCTGAACCGAACATGACAATAACGACAAGGCCATGTCGGTAGGTTGCTTACTTATGAGCGGGCGGGCATGCCCTTATGTCACCACTGTAACGCGCCCGAACCGCCGATACGCCTACGCCGAATGCACGACGCAGGAACGAGGCTGAATACAAGATGTCACGGCAAAAAGCAAGGCCAGACATCAAACAACTACAGAAAATCGGGAATAGCGCGCCCCGAAGGAGGACTACATCCCCTTTAACAGGCGATCGACTTCTTCCTGAGACAGCCCTTTGCTGCCAGCCTTAGGCTGCACATCTTTATAAGCGGCAGAGGCCTGAGACTGTTGCAGGCCAGAGGATTCCGGCATGGTGATCGTGGCCTTGGCATTCAGATGATTGACCAGACGCTTGATCTTATTCAAACGCTGCCCGGTCAGATCCTGAAAAGCACACGCCTCCATGATGGCTTCAAGCCGCAAATACGTTTCCGCATCGGCGCCTTCCATCAACAATTCCACCAGCCCAAGAATGCGTTCCACGCTGGATTCGGTATCTGCAACCACGGCATCGATTTGTCTGGCTGCTGCAGAGAGTGCTGCCGTCACCCGAGGATCAGATTTTGTCGACATGTGCCAAGTTCCCAAGTGGCATTGAGCCGGGTCATGCGCCCGGCTCCCTACACTTACGACTATACGCCATAATTTAGCGCGGTGCGATCACCATAATCATCTGCCGGCCTTCCATTTTCGGGAATTGCTCGACTTTAGCGATTTCGGAGACCTCTTCGCGAATACGATCAAGGACTTTCACACCCAAATCCTGGTGCGCCAGTTCACGTCCGCGGTAACGCAAGGTGACTTTGACCTTGTGCCCTTCGCCAATGAAGCGCTTCACATTGCGCATTTTGATCTGGTAGTCATTTTCGTCAATACCGGGACGAACCTTGACTTCCTTGATCTCAATGACTTTCTGCTTTTTCTTGGCTTCGGCGCGCTTTTTCTGCAGTTCATATTTGAACTTGCCATAATCCAAGATTTTGCAGACCGGCGGTTCGGCGTTCGGTGAAATTTCCACCAAATCCAAACCTGCGGAAAACGCACGGTCCAGAGCATCACTGCGGCTGACAACGCCGACTTGCTCCCCCTCTGCATCAATCAAACGAATGGTTTGTGCGGTAATCTCTTCGTTGACGCGCGGTCCCTCTCGGGACGTTTTGGGCGCGCCCATCGGTGCTCTGGCTATGTAACGTCTCCCATGTTCATATTCTGACGATCCCACGACCGTCCTGACAAATGTATTGGCTTGGATGCCGTCGAACTGTCCATGACAGTTTGATGACGGCAATCCGAACCATATACATACCAAAAAAAGTTCAGGGCGAAAACTACCCGTCCCGGTTATGCGTTACCGGGTGCGGCAGCATCGACCACCAGTTTATCCAGCGCTTCATCAAGCGCAAGAAATTCTTGTTTCTCAACCCCAAGACGACGCAGGGCAACCGTGCGCTGTTCTGCCTCGCGGCGACCAACAACAACGATAACCGGAACCTTCGCCAAGGAATGCTCGCGGATTTTCAGGTTGATTTTCTCATTACGCAGATCCGTCTCCACCCGCAGGCCTTTGGCCTTCAGTGCGGCCTTAACCTCAAGTGCATAATCATCCGCATCAGAGACAATCGGCGCGACCACAACCTGCGTTGGGGCCAACCACATGGGCAAACGTCCGGCGTAATGTTCGATCAAAATCCCGGTAAACCGTTCCAAAGAGCCAAACAGGGCGCGGTGCAACATCACCGGCATATGCTTATTGCCGTCTTCACCGATGTAGTTGGCATTGAAACGGTCCGGCAAGTTCAAGTCCACCTGCAACGTACCGCATTGCCAGTCACGACCAATGGCGTCTTTCAGCACGAATTCCAATTTCGGACCATAGAACGCGCCCTCGCCCGGATTGTGGGTATAAGGCAGGTTGATATGTTCCAGCGCACCTTTCAGGGCAGATTCCAACTGATCCCAGACGGCATCGCTGCCAATACGTTTTTCCGGGCGATCAGAGAATTTAATCCGCACATCTTCAAAACCGAAGTCTTTATAAATGCCCAGAATCTGACGGACCACGGCGATGCATTCATCCTGCATTTGTTCCGGCGTACAGAAAATATGCGCATCATCCTGCGTGAATGCCCGCACCCGCATCAAGCCATGCAAAGCCCCGGACGGTTCATAGCGGTGAACCTTACCGAACTCGGCAATCCGTTGCGGCAGTTCACGGTAACTGGTGATGCCTTGTTTAAACACCTGAATGCCACCCGGACAGTTCATGGGTTTAATGGCATAAATTCGACCATCTTCGGTTTCGGTCGTGTACATATGTTCGCTGAATGATTCCCAGTGACCGGACGTCACCCACATGCTGCGGTCCATAATTTCCGGCGTGGAAATTTCCACATAGCCGAACTCATCCTGGCGCGTACGCATATAGGAAATCAGGCGCTGGAACAGCGTCCAACCTTTGGGATGCCAGAACACTGCACCGGGGGCTTCTTCTTGAAAGTGGAACAGGTCCATTTCCTTGCCCAAACGACGGTGATCGCGTTTTTCGGCTTCTTCCAACATGGTCAGATAGGCTTTCAAAGCCTTTTTATTCGGCCAAGCGGTCCCGTAAATCCGTTGCAACATTTCATTGTTGGAATTGCCGCGCCAATAGGCCCCGGCAAGCTTCATCAATTTGATGCCATCGCCCAGTTTGCCGGTGGACGGCACGTGCGGACCACGGCACAGATCAACGAAATCGCCCTGACGATACAGGGTAATGGTCTGATCTTCCGGCAGGTCACGAATGATCTCTGCCTTGTACTTTTCGCCTTGCCCTTCAAAGAAGGTAATCGCGTCGTTACGTGCCCAGACTTCGCGGGTGACGACTTCATCACGGGCGATGATTTCTTTCATCCGCGCCTCAATGGCGATCAGATCATCCGGCGTGAACGGGATTTCCCGTGCAAAGTCGTAATAGAATCCGTTTTCAATGGAAGGGCCGATGGTGACCTGCGTACCGGGGAACAATTCCTGAACCGCCTGCGCCATGACGTGTGCTGCGCTGTGGCGCAGCAGATCCACACCGTCATCATCTTTCGCCGTCACAATCGACAGGTTCGCGTCGTCCTCAAGAGTTCGGGTCAGGTCCCACATATCTCCGTTGACGCGAACGGCCAATGCCGCCTTAGCCAAACCTGCGCCGATGTCGCTGGCGACATCATAACCCGTCACCGGGCCTTCGTAGGACCGGACAGACCCGTCCGGGAGGGTAATCGCAACCATGCTTCGTCCTTTTATCATTATGGGCTTTCGCCACCAAGTCGCACCCTAGCGTTACGCACATACCGCATGCGTTAACAGGTACGGCTCAAGAAACAAGAGACATGCGCCTTCAACGCCTGTCCTGTCAACCGAAGATCCCGGTCTAACCCGCAATCTCTGTCACTTTTTGCCAAACTTCGTCTTCGGACAGGTCATTCAGCCGTTCTGTCCGTAGAATTTCCACCTTTGGCCCGCGCTGTGCGCACAATGCAGGGTCTGAGGCAAAGGAATACAACGCCACGCATGGACACCCGGCAATAGCCAACATGTGCATAGGCCCGGTGTCGTTACCGACCGCTGCCTTTGCCAACCGTCCCAGCGTGGCAATGTCCGCAAATCCCGTCTTTCCACACAGGCTGATCGTGCCCGGTGCGCCGGCAACAATGGCATCAATGGCATCGGATTCTGCCTGCGTCCCAAGGACAACGGGCGTAATCCCGGTGGACACCAACTTTCGTGCCAGCGCGGCGAACCGTTCCGCAGGCCATCGCTTGTCCGGGCGATGGGGCGCACCCCCGGGAACCAGAAGGACCATATCCTCCGGCAAATCCAGCGCCGACACATCCCCATCCAACCAGTCAATATTCGGAAACGGCGTCTGCGTAATCCCCGCCATTTTCAACTGCTCGGCCTGACGGTCAATGGTGTGCATAAAATCCCGGTTCGGATTGGCGTGGGGATGAGAGCAGCCCTTGGCAATGCCGGACCAATCCGGCACCTGACGCCGCGACAACGGACAAAAGCCATTCATCAATCGCCGATATCCCGATGATCGATCCGATGTCTGTAAATCATAAACGCGGTCAAACCGCACGCTGCGCAACTGACGGCGCAGGGAACGCCACGCACTGACTTGATACCATTTGGGGCGCGAATCAAGCCAAACTTGATCCACATCCGGGCAGGCTTCAAATAGTCCAGCATAGGGCCGCGTGGTCAACACCGTAATCTCGGCCTTCGGATGATGGCGGCGAATGGCTCGGATCGGCCCGAACGCCTGCACCACATCACCCAAGGCACTGAGTTTGATAATCAGAACATGGCGGGCATCCGCCGCGACCGTATCCGGTGCCGACATCAGGCTCCCTCTCGCTTCGGCAATGCACCAGACTCTTCCAGAACCTCCCGGTAAAGCTCAAGAGTCCGTTGGCACATGTTTTGACGCGAATACACTTCACGCGCCTGCTTAATACAGGCTGCCGCCATACGGTCACGTTCCTCTTGCGTGGTTGCCAAGGCCGCGTCCAAAGCCTTCGCCAAGTCACGACCATCACCCGGCGCAACCAACCACCCGGTTTCTCCCGGAGTCACCGTTTCCAGCGGCCCGCCATGACGGCTGGCAATCACCGGACGGCCCATGGCCTGCGCCTCGACCACAACGCGACCGAAGGCCTCAGGATCTGTGGACGCAGAAATGACAAAATCGGACAACAAGTACGCTGCCGCCATGTCATTGCAGCCGTTCACAATATGTACCACGCTCTCAAGACCCTTTTTCTTGATCGCGGCTTCCAACGATTCCCGGTATTTGGTGCGCCCCTGATCGGACCCAACCAACAGGCAACGCAGATTGCGGGTCGACAAATGGGATAACGCCTCCAGCACCACGTGCTGGCCTTTCCAACGGGTCAAACGCCCCGGCAGCATCACCACCGGCACGTCTTCAGGCAATCGCCATTCCGTTGCCAGCTTAATCATGCGTTCAGCACTGACTGCGGCAGAGTTGAATCGGTCCACGTCCACGCCGCGGGGGATCACTCGGATTTTCTCAACCGGAGTCCGGTATCGCTCCTGCACATGGCGCGAAATAAAATTGGAAATGGCAATAACCCGGTCCCCGGACGCCATCACCGCGTTGTACGGACCTTTAATCCCCAACGGTCCCCGATTGTATGTGCCGTGGAAGGTGGTAATAAACGGCACACCGCAATTGCGGGCTGCTGCACGGGCACTCCATGCCGGGGCACGGGAGCGGGCATGGACCAGCTTGACATCATACTGACGGATAACCGCCTCGACTGCCTTGATATTCTTCCAGATTTTCAGCGGATTTTTGGTATGCACCGGCAATTGCACGTGCACAGCGTCCATACGCTCCAGCTCACGCACCATTTGTCCACCTGCGGACACAACAATCGGCAGTGCCCCTGCATTCCGCAAAGATTCCGCAATTTCCAGTGTCCCGCGCTCGACCCCCCCCGTATCCAGACGGGGAAGAATTTGCAAAATCGCCGGACCTTCTTGGCCCTGAGCAGCAGGACTGCTAAAACTATGAGACTCGTAAGGCACAGGCCGAGCCCTTCCTCAATGACAAACCAACTTAAAACGAGAGCGCCATGACACAGTCGACATCACCATGCCACGACGAACGCGGGATATTACCACGGTCCGACGGCGCGTCTATCGCCTATCATCGCGTTGTGTGCCCCGATTGCGACAGTCATACGCCAACTGTGATATTTTTGCACGGCCTGATGTCAGATATGGATGGGGGCAAGGCACAGGAACTGGCCCGGCACGCCACAGAATACGGATATAACTTCATCCGCTTCGATATGTTTGGGCACGGGCAAAGCTCTGGCACCTTTACCGATGGCTGCATTGGGCGCTGGTGCGAGGATACCCTGACTGTCATTGATGAACTGACCAGAGGCCCGCTGGTTCTGATTGGGTCCAGCATGGGAGGCTGGGTCATGCTGCGTGTTGCCATGATGCTGGCTGAACGCAATGATACGCGCATCAAGGGACTGATCGGCATCGCACCCGCACCCGATTTTACCGAAGAACACATGTGGGACGTCATGACCGAGCACGAGCGCGCCAGCCTGCTTCGTGAAGGGATTATTTCCCTGTATAGGGATGCGGAACAACCCTACCCGATCAGCAAAACCTTAATTCTGGACGGGCGTGAGCACCTGTTGTTCAACCGCACGATCACCTTTGACGGGCCGGTTCGCATCCTTCAGGGCATGCTGGATACATCCGTTCCATGGAAAAACGCCCTGCGGATTTGCGATGGGCTGCAATCTACCGACGTCATTGTCGATTTGATTAAAGACGGCGACCACCGCCTGTCTCGCCCGCAGGATTTGGCACGCCTGACCCGCACGCTGGAAGATTTGCTGCAACATATTCAAAATCCATGGTCGGACGAAGCCGCGGCCTCCTGACGGTCCATCACCATGTGCTGATAGTGGACAGCGGGCATGTCCCGGTGTACTCAAGATGCAATTTTGTTACGTCATCATGAAGGGTTGCGCGCTATGGCAGCGATTATGTTTCAGGGAACCGGGTCCGACGTCGGCAAATCCATGTTGGTTGCCGGGTTGTGCCGGGCTCTGGTGCGACGGGGACTGACGGTTCGCCCGTTCAAGCCGCAGAATATGTCCAACAATGCTGCCGTCACCGAAGACGGTGGCGAGATTGGACGTGCGCAGGCCTTGCAGGCACTGGCCTGCGGTGTTGCCCCCAGCGTGGACATGAATCCGGTTCTGTTGAAACCGCAAACCGATGTTGGGGCACAGGTAGTTGTCCGCGGCAAGATGCAAGGCTCCGCCACCGCCCGCGAATTCTTCCACCGTAAGCTGGCGTTAATGCCGGATATTCTGGACTGCTTCCACAAATTGGAAAGCCAGTGCGATATGGTTCTGGTCGAGGGCGCAGGATCCGCCGCTGAAGTTAACCTGCGGCAAAATGACATCGCCAATATGGGCTTTGCCGAAGCCGCCGACATTCCGGTGGTCCTGATCGGTGATATTGACCGGGGTGGGGTTATTGCCTCCATCGTCGGCACCCATACCCTGATTCAACCCAGCGAGCGGGAACGCCTCGCCGGGTATCTAATCAATAAATTCCGCGGCGACCCCACCCTGTTCGACCCGGCAGTTGCGGCAATCCGTGAAGCCACCGGGCTGAACTCCCTCGGCGTTGTTCCGTGGTTCGGTGATGCGGGAAAGCTCCCGGCGGAAGACGCCATGACGCTGGAAAACCGCGATCACAGCCGCACCGGGGCCAGCATCATTATCGCGGTGCCGCGTCTGTCCCGTATTGCCAACTTTGATGACCTTGATCCACTGGCAGCAGAACCGGATGTGGATGTGGTCTTCGTCAATCCGGGCGAACCCATTCCGGTGGATGCCACTGTCGTGATCCTGCCGGGATCAAAAGCAACCCGATCAGACCTTGATTGCCTGCGAGCAGAAGGCTGGGATATCGATATCGCGGCCCATGTCCGCCGTGGTAGTTTCCTTGTCGGCCTATGCGCCGGATACCAAAGCCTTGGCAAAGTCGTTAGCGATCCGAACGGTATCGAAGGCCTGCCCGGTGACACCCCCGGCCTTGGCTATCTTGACCTGACCACGGATATGGCAGGTGAAAAAGTCCTGATCGAAGTCTCCGGTCACGATAAATGGTCAGACAGCCCAATCCACGGCTATGAAATGCACGTGGGCCGAACCGATGGCCCCGGCTTACAGACGCCATGGGTGACTCTCGGCGACACGCCAGTGGGGGCAATGAACGCGGATGGCAACGTCATGGGGTGCTATATTCATGGAATTTTCGCGGCTGACGGCTTCCGCAAGGCTTTCCTGAAACACGTCACGGGTCAGGATCGACAAACCATTTCTTATGATCGCATGGTTGAACAAACCCTCAACAAACTGGCGGATCACATGGAAGCCCATACGGATATTGATGCCATGCTGAAGGCCGCTGGAAAGGACTGATAGCTCATGCAGCATGGGCATGGCTGCCCTAGGTAACCAATAAAAAACACCTCTGCGATCATCGAAATCATAGAGGTGTTTTTTTGTGGAGGCACAGGAATCAAATCCCTGTGTGGGTCCGGTCGAAACCCGGCCCGGACCCTGATTTGCGGCTTAAGGCTTAGCCTTTAGCATTCAATATCCGCAGTTTTGCCCGGTGCCCCCGGTTCCTGACCTTCCCCTTTGGGACCGCCACGGGAAACAACGACCATAGCCTCGCGCAGCAGACGGTCATGGATGACATATCCGGTCTGGAACACCTGCACCACAGTACCTGACGGCACGCTTGGATCATCAATTTCCTGCACCGCCTGATGCACATGCGGATCAAACGGACTGCCAACGCCCGGCACCGGCATGACCTTATAGCGTTCCAGCGTATCATTCAGTCCGGTTTCGGTCATTTTCAGGCCGACACACAGGTTTTTCGTTGCCTCATCCATGGCGGCTTCGTCTTGCGGCAACGCCCCAAGTGCCCGCTGCAAGTTATCGACAACGCTCAGCATGTCTTTGGCAAAGCCCTGCACCGCAAATTTGGTGCGGTTTTCGATATCCGCAGCGGCACGTTTCCGAACATTTTCCATTTCCGCATGGGCGCGGACATAGGCATCTTTCAGTTTGGCGACCTCGGCTTCCAGTTCGGCAATGCGATCTTCTGCTGTCGGTTCGGCAGCTTCAGCCGCTGCGGTCTCCGTCGCTTCGGCAGCACCGAGCTCTTGGTTTTCCGGGTCCATAGCTTCTTTGGTTTCGTGGGTCATGATTTCTACTTGTCTTCGTTACGCAATTGGGATGAAGAAGTCGTTTAACGGGTCATCCGTGTCAAGAGCTTCGCGGTAAAATCCACCATTGGAATGATGCGACCATAGTTCAATCGTGTCGGTCCGACCACCCCGATTGCGCCCACAACCTTTTCCGATGTTGAGCGGAACGGGGCAACAATCAATGACGAGCCGGATGTCTGGAACAACGGATTATCGGAACCGATGAAAATCTGCACGCCTTCGGCCTGATTGGCGATATCCAGCAGCGACAGCATATGTTCCTTGGCTTCCAAGGCCTCAAACAACGCACGAATCCGGTCCAATTCGTCCAAGGCCTGAACATTTTGCAACAAATTGGCCTGACCCCGGACAATCAGCGATCCCTGCGGTGCTGTTTTATCTTCGGCCCAAACCGCCAACCCGTCTTCGACCACTTTTTGGGTCAGGGTGTCGATCTCATTCCGATGACGGTCCAATTCTTCCAAAATGTGGGAGCGGGCATCCGTCATACTGAGGCCGACCGCATGGGCATTGAAATAGTTGGAGGCCTCTACCAGAACCGACGGCGGCACCGAGGCCGGAACATGAATAACCCGGTTTTCCACCAGACCGTCCTGATTAACCAGCACAACCAAGGCCCGCCCGTCAGCCAAAGATACAAATTCCACATGTTTCAGTGGCGATTCCGCCTTTGGTGCAAACACCAGCCCCGCACATTGGGACAGGCCGGAAATCAGTGATGTGGCACTTTCCAATGCGGTGGCGTAATCCTGCCCGGTGTTTTTACACAGGTTTTCGATCATGCTGCGGTCGGATGCGTCCACATGCCCGATTTCCATCAAACCGGACACAAAGAATTTCAAGCCGTCCTCTGTCGGCATTCGCCCGGCGGACGTGTGCGGCGCATAGATCAACCCCCGTGCCTCAAGGTCTGCCATGACCGAGCGGATGGTTGCCGAAGACAATGGTTGTGTCAGCTTTGCCGAGAGTGTGCGCGACCCAACCGGCTCCCCGGTTTCCACATAAGAATCAACGATCAGGCGAAACACTTCCTGCGAACGCTGGTTCATTTCACGGATCGGATTATAGGGTACGGAAGAAAACGGCATATCTACCATGGCGTCATTATGTCGGGGTTGTCAAAATTCGCTGGTCTCTACTTAGTGTATATGGCGAAAAAGTGAAAGTCCTATACGGTGAAACCAACAAAACACGCTTCACTCTTGTGTTTTTGTGACAGGACCAGTAAATCCCATGGTGTAAACATAAAGAAATCGAAGACGCGTTTAGAAGAGGAAACACCCATGCGGCCATCCGGTCGGGCAACAGATGCCCTGCGCACCATTGTTTTGGAACCCAACGTCAACAAGCACGCTGAGGGCTCCTGCCTTGTCAAATATGGTGACACCCATGTCCTGTGTACGGCTTCGGTTGAAGACCGCGTGCCGGGTTGGATGCGCGGTTCCGGCGAAGGCTGGGTGACCGCAGAATACGGCATGCTGCCGCGTGCGACCCATGACCGCATGAACCGTGAAGCCAAACGAGGCCAAGGCGGTCGTACCCATGAAATTCAACGCCTGATCGGTCGCGCCCTGCGTGCTGTCTGCGACTTCAAAGCCATGGGCGAAGTATCGATCAAAATCGACTGCGACGTGATTCAGGCCGATGGCGGCACCCGCACAGCATCCATCACCGGTGGATATGTTGCCCTGTACCTTGCCCTGCAAAAACTGCGCAGCAAAGGCATCATCCCGACCATTCCGCTGAAAGACTATGTGGCTGCCGTATCCTGTGGCATTTACAACGGTCAAGCGGTGCTGGATCTGGATTATGATGAAGATTCCGCAGCAGAAACCGACGCCAACTTTGTCCTGACCGGCAATGGCGGCATTGTGGAAATTCAGGGCACCGCAGAAAAAGACCCGTTCACCCATGACCAGTTGCTTGAACTGTTGGATCTGGCCCGTAAAGGCACCACCGATCTGATTGCCATGCAGAAACATGTTCTGGCAACCGTAGGAAAATAAGGCATATGGCGCGGCAATTTACGGAAACAAAGCTGGTCATCGCCAGCCATAACGCAGGCAAAGTTAGGGAAATCGCTGAGTTACTGTCCGATAAGGGCGTCACGGTGATATCCGCCGGAGACCTGAACCTGCCGGAACCGGAAGAAACCGGAACCACATTTGCCGCCAATGCCAAACTGAAAGCCATTGCCGCCGCCGAAGCCTCCGGGCTTCCGGCGCTGGCTGATGACAGCGGCCTGTGCGTTGTCGGCCTTGATAATGCACCGGGTATTTATTCCGCACGCTGGGCCGGACCCGCTAAAGACTTTACCATGGCAATGGATACCATCCGCACCAAATTGGACGGCAACCCGGACCGCAGTGCGTTTTTCGTCTGTGCCTTGGCGCTGGCTTGGCCGGATGGACATTGCGAAATTGTTGAAGGCAAAGTCCATGGTGCACTGACCTTCCCGCCTCGCGGGGATAAGGGGTTCGGCTACGACCCGATTTTTGTCGCAAACGGGGATACCCGGACCTTTGCCGAAATCGACCCGGATGAAAAACATGCCATCTCTCATCGTGCCAACGCCTTCGAACTTCTCCTTGCTGCCTGCTTCTGACGGCAAGCCGCGACAGCCGGATGCAGCGCCGGAAACCGCGTTTCACCTGTATGTGCATTGGCCATACTGCCAGACCAAGTGTGGCTACTGTGATTTTGCCAGCACCGTACCGAAACGGCGCTGGGATGTCGACGCATGGCAGGAAGCCTATCGCCGCGACATTGCAGTCCTAAAGGCGCAAACCGGCGACAGGCCGCTTGGCTCGATCTTTTTTGGCGGCGGAACGCCGTCCCTTGCCGAAGCCAGTTTGATCGGCGGCATTATTGATGATGCCACCCGTGCGTGGGCACCGCGCAATGATTGTGAAATCACGCTGGAGGCCAATCCCGGTACGGTTGATAAGCAAGCCCTAAAGGATTTGCGCCTTGCCGGTGTCAACCGCCTCTCCGTTGGGGCACAAAGCTTCAACGATGCGGGGCTCACAATGCTGGGCCGCAAACACAGCGTGGACGATACCAAGTTTGTTCTGGACTGGGCGCATGAGATTTTCGATCGCCTGTCCATGGACCTGATTACTGCCCGCCCGGATTTGACGCCACTGGATTGGGTGCAAGAACTGCATCAGGCTCTGGAATTTGCCGGAGAGCACCTGTCCATTTATCAGCTCACGGTGGAGGACGGCACGCCATTGGCGCGGGCGGTTGAGGCCGGACGGCTCCGCATGCCGGATGAAGATACATCGTCCCGCCTGTTTGAAGATACCCGACAAATTTTGGCGTCCTTTGGTCGCCCCGCTTATGAGGTATCCAACTTCGCCCAGCCCGGTGCCGAGTGCCGCCATAATCTGGCAATCTGGCGCGGTTCGGACTATGGCGGCATTGGTCCTGCGGCCCACGGACGCCTGACTGTCGATGGGCGACACCTTGCCACCGACCACACCAGCGACGCGTTGACGTGGCTGCGCGCTGGCGGTGATGGTCCCCATGCGGAAATCCTGACCGTAGAGGAACGCATTCAGGAACACCTGATGATGAATCTGCGCCTGAATGAAGGGCTTTCTTTTGCCCGCTTCCGTGACTTATTCGCGGATTTCGGACACGCCGACCCCTTTGAATTTTTTGAAGCCGCCAACTTACAGGAAATGGTCGACCTGGGCTTCATGGCAATCACCGATGACGGTATTCGCTGCACGGAAAGTGGTATTATGCTGCTCAACGCGGTTTTGACCCGCGTGCTGAAAATCGCATAATCAGGCCGTATTTCTTCCGGTTTTCCCAACGGGTAGGTATAAGAACCGCCAACGAAACAAACGCCCTGCCGCAAACTGCCTCGTATTTCTGAAAATCCAACGGTTTTCGGCGGACTGACCGTTGATTTTTGCTTGGGGGTTTGGGCGTCTGTGGTATACTGAGCGGCCCTCGAAAGAGGGGTTGTTTCTCAGTCTTTCCAGGGTTGGTTCTTCCGGGCACAGCAAACCTTCTGCCACCGAACCGCCCCCGTCTTACAGGTGGGTCACGCCGACATGAAACTTTCCATCGAACGGGCACAACTTTTCAAATCCCTGCAGCACGTCCAAAGTGTTGTTGAACGCCGGAATACCATTCCAATTTTATCCAATGTCAAACTGATTGCCGGTGACGAAGGCCTTAGCCTCAATGCCACGGATCTTGATTTGGATATCACGGAAACCGTGTCCGCAGACGTTATGGAACCGGGCGCAACCACAGCCCCGGCGCATATTCTGTTTGATATCGTCCGCAAACTGCCGGATGGAGCTCAGGTTGAGCTGTCATCCACTGACGAAGGTCAGGTAATCCTGAAATCCGGTCGGTCCCGTTTCTCCCTGTCCACCCTCCCGGTTGACGAATTCCCGGTGATGTCCGGCGGGGAAATGACCCATCATTTCCGGCTGTCTGCAGCGGACCTGCGCGGTTTGATCGACCGCACACGCTTTGCCATCGCCGTGGAAGAAACCCGGTATTACCTGAACGGTATCTTTATTCACCAATCGGTTAGCGATGGCCTTGATGTCTTGCGCGCTGTTGCCACCGACGGCCACCGCCTTGCGCGCGTGGAAATCCCACTGCCGGATGGGGCCCAAGGCATGCCCGGCGTTATCCTGCCGCGCAAGACCGTTGCCGAACTGCGTAAGCTGATTGACGATTGCAGCTCTGACGTTGCGATTTCTTTGTCTGAATCCAAGGTTCGCTTTGCCTTTGACGATGCCGTAATGAATTCCAAGCTGATTGACGGCACCTTCCCCGATTACGAACGCGTAATCCCGGCGGACAATGACAAGGTTCTGGAAATCGACTGCAAGGCCTTCAGCCATGCTGTGGACCGGGTTTCTGCCGTTTCATCGGAAAAATCCCGCGCCGTGAAAATGTTGGCGCAGAACGGGCAAATTCGCTTGTCCGCTTCCAGCCCGGATAGCGGCAGCGCGGAAGAGGAACTGGAAGCCTCCTACGATGGCATTGAACTGGAAATCGGCTTTAATGCCCGCTATCTGTTGGACATTCTGCAACAAATCGAAGGCGATGCTGCCCGCTTTGGCATGATGGATGCTGCATCCCCCACCGTGGTTCGTGATGTGGCGGATGCCAGTTCGGTCTACGTGCTGATGCCGATGCGTGTGTGACGACGGTGCCTTTTTGACAGTGTTGGAACCCTTGCACGCGTTTGACCCCACGCCTGACGTTGCCCATACCGCAGTCCGTCGGCTGACATTAACCGGCTTTCGGTGTTATGCGCAGCAGCGTCTTGTTCTTGGGCCAACCCCGGTGGTGTTGACCGGGCCAAACGGTGCCGGCAAAACCAACTTGCTGGAGGCGATTTCCTTCCTGACGCCGGGCCGTGGACTGCGCAGAGCCAAGCTAGCTGACGTTGCTCGGCACGGCGCAGAGCCGCGCTGGGCAGTTGCCGCCACGGTGGACAGCTTTGATCAATCCACCGATATCGGCACGGGCTGGTCCGGTGGTGAAGGTGCCGATAAACGGCTGGTTCGCATGGACGGGCAACCTTTGCGGTCCATGGGCGAACTTGGGCGTGTGCTGCCTGTATTGTGGCTGACCCCTGCCATGGATCGCCTGTTCATCGAAGGGGCAAGCCACCGCCGCCGTTTTATGGATCGCTTGGTCAATGCCCTTGATTCCGGTCATGCAGAACGGTCCAGCGCCTATGTCCGCGCCATGCGACAACGTTTGTCTTTGCTTAAAGACGGGTGGCGGGATGACGCGTGGTTATCGGCCTTGGAATCCGTCATGGCAGCCCAAGGCGTTGCGGTCGCTGCCGCCCGATTTGATTGGGGCCATCGACTGGCTCCCCTTGCGGCCCAAGGCCATGGCCCGTTTCCCGGATGCGCCCTGACCGTAACCGGAAGTTTGGAAGACGCCCTGCACGAGGGCGCAACGGCCCTTGCGGTTGAAGATGATTTTCGTGCCCGTCTGCGTGCCAACCGCCATGTGGATGCCGCCGCCGGGACGACGACCGATGGACCACATCGCAGTGACCTGTCGGTGGTTCATATGAGCAAAGACATGCCGGCGCACTTGGCCTCAACCGGGGAACAAAAAGCCCTTTTGATCGGCCTGACGCTGGCACAGGCACGGGTGCTGACCCAAAGCAATGCGGTCGCACCGGTTTTGTTACTGGACGAAGTTGCTGCCCACCTTGACGGTGATCGGCGGCAGGCTTTGTACGATATTCTGTCGGATTTTCCCGGTCAGTCATGGCTGACTGGAACCGACCCTGAACTGTTTGCCCCGCTGCGCGGGCGGGCACAATTTTTGGCGGTCCGCGAGTCCGCCGTGACGGGAGATGGCGCATCTCCCTTACTGAACTAAGGTAGTAACGATATGACGACGCCGACCAACGAAGCAACCTATGACTCCCAGTCGATCAAAGTCCTGAAAGGGCTTGAGGCTGTGCGAAAACGGCCCGGTATGTATATTGGTGATACCGATGACGGGTCTGGCCTGCATCACATGGTGTACGAAGTGGTGGATAACGCCATTGATGAAGCCTTGGCCGGACACTGTGACCGCTGTGACGTTGTCCTGAATGCCAACGGTTCCGTCAGCGTCCGTGACAATGGTCGCGGCATCCCGGTGGATATCCACGAAGGCGAAGGAATTTCCGCTGCCGAGGTCATCATGACCCAACTGCACGCCGGCGGGAAATTCGACCAGAATTCCTATAAAGTCTCTGGTGGTCTGCACGGCGTTGGCGTGTCCGTGGTGAACGCCCTGTCTGAGTATCTGGACCTGAAAATTTGGCGCAATGGCAAAATTTACGCCATGCGGTTCCGTCACGGCGAATCAGAGGCTCCGCTGGCAGAAGTCGGCGATGCTCCGCTGGTTGATGACGGCAACGGCGGTCAACGCCCACTGTCCGGCACGGAAATTACCTTCATGCCGTCTGCTGAAACCTTCACCATGACGACCTTTGATTTCGGCACGCTGGAACATCGTTTGCGGGAACTGGCATTCCTGAATTCCGGGGTTTATCTGTTGTTGACGGACGCCCGCAACCCGGAACCCAAAACCGTGGAATTCCACTACGAAGGCGGCATTGAAGCCTTTGTCAAATACCTGAACCGGACGAAAACCGCCCTGCACCCGGCACCGATCACCATCGAAGGCGAAAAAGACGGCATCATGCTGGAACTGTCCATGGAATGGACAGAGTCCTACCATGACAGCACCCTGTGCTTTACCAATAACATCCCCCAACGGGACGGTGGCACGCACTTGGCAGGCTTCCGTGCGGCCCTGACCCGAACCGTCAATAGCTATGCCAATGAATCGGGCATGGCAAAACGGGAAAAGGTCAATCTAACCGGCGAAGACATGCGCGAGGGACTAAGCTGTGTCCTGTCTGTCAAAGTCCCGGACCCGAAATTCTCGTCCCAAACCAAGGACAAACTGGTGTCCTCTGAAGTCCGCCACGTGGTGGAAAGTATTGTCGGCGAGAAACTGAACCAGTGGTTTGAAGAGCATCCGCAAGAAGCCAAGAAAATCATCGGCAAAGTGATTGAAGCCGCAGCTGCCCGTGAAGCTGCACGTAAGGCCCGTGACCTGACCCGCCGTAAGACCGTACTGGATGTGGCAACCCTGCCCGGCAAACTGGCAGATTGTCAGGAACGCGATCCGGCCCTGTCTGAACTGTTCCTGGTGGAGGGTGATTCCGCTGGTGGCTCTGCCAAACAGGGTCGTGACCGGAAGAATCAGGCGATTCTACCGCTGAAAGGTAAAATCCTAAACGTTGAGCGCGCCCGCCGGGACAAGATGCTGAGCTCTGCCGAAATCGGAACCTTGATTACCGCCATCGGCACCGGCATCGGCGTTGATAGTGAAGACTTCAACATCGAAAAAGCCCGCTACCACAAGATTGTCATCATGACTGACGCCGACGTGGATGGTTCCCACATTCGGACCTTGCTGTTGACGTTCTTCTTCCGGCAAATGCCGCAACTGATTGAACAAGGCTACCTTTACATTGCCCAACCGCCGCTGTATCGCGTCAAACGTGGCGACAGCAAAGGCCATTACCTGAAAGATGACCGGGAGCTCGAAGACTACCTGACCGAAACCGGTATTCGCGATGCAGTACTGGTGTTGCATGACGGACAGCAAATTGCCGGGAACGACCTGAAGGCATTAACCGAACGCAGCCGTCGCGCCAAACACCTGTTGGAACCGTTATCCCGCAATGTTCCCATGAGCATCGTGGAACAATGCGCCCTATCTGGCCTGTTCTCCGTCAACATTGACGAGGAAAAAGACAAGCTGCTGGCTGTTGCATCGGAAGTTGCCATCGCTCTGGATGCCTTGGAACCGGAATACGCCCGTGGTTGGACCGCGGACCTCCACCCGCTCGGCGGTGTGGAATTCAAACGTACCCTGCGCGGCGTGCCACATGTCATCACTCTGGACACCACACTATTGGAAAGCCCGGAAGCCCGGAAACTGGGTGAAATGACTGACGAGTTGAACGAATACTTCGGCAAGCCGGGCATCTTGCGCAGTAAGGACAAGGAAAACCGCATCGCCGGACCAGTCAACCTTGCCAATGCTGTGATGGAAGCCGGGCGTAAAGGCATGACCATTCAACGCTATAAAGGCTTGGGCGAGATGAACCCGGACCAACTGTGGGAAACCACGCTGGACCCGAATGCCCGCACCCTGTTGCAAGTCACCGTACGCCAAGCTGACGAAGCCGAAGGCATTTTCTCGACACTCATGGGCGAAGTGGTCGAACCACGCCGGGACTTCATTGTCGAAAACGCCATGAATGTGGTCAATCTCGACGCGTAATTTCATGCACGTATTCAAATCTGAAAAGGAGGCAATATTGCCTCCTTTTTTATTTATGCGGGGGGCATGATCCTAAGCCTTTGCCGCACGCAAGCACGGTGGCTGATACACCACTGTGCGATCCCTGCCCATATCCTTGGCCTGATACATGGCTCGATCTGCATTTTGCAATAAATCGGATAAGGTCATGCCTGCTTCAATGGCAGTCACCCCGATGCTGACCGTCATGCAAATCGCCCGTCCATCATACAGGCATACTGTCTCTGCCACGGCTTTTCGAATTTTATCCATCAGCCGAATGCCATAGGATACCGGCATAGGGGGTGTCACCACGACAAACTCTTCCCCGCCGAAGCGGCATAAAACCGACAGATGCGGCAGTATTTCCTTCACCGTAGAAGCAAAAGCCCGCAAGGCCTGATCCCCACCATCATGACCAAATTCATCGTTGATACACTTGAAGTTATCAATATCCAGCATGGCGCAAACTCCGCGATCGACCAGATGATCTCGCCCCCGTAAGACTTCCTCTGCCACGTCATAAAGATAACGTCGATTATGCAGCCCAGTGTTTTCATCTGTGTGCATCAGCTGGCGAATTTGGCGATTTTGTTCCTCAATATTCTGCCGTTGCACTTCAATTTGCTCTGCCAGTTCAACCATATTGGCGGCTTGTTCCTCGGTAAACACCAACGAGGTCTGCAAGTCAGAGGCATAGCGTTCCAAATTTTCTTTTTGGTTTTCCAAACGGGCCAGAGTCTTCAGCAGGGTTCGTACCGTCTCACGATCTGTTGTTGTGTCTGCAACCACACCAATAATGCCAACAACTTCATCTTTTGCGGTCTTGGCTGGAATTTTCATGACCCGAACGTCCAATTTTCGCCCATCTGCGGTTGCCATGTGGTGTTCATAGGATTGTATGGTCTGATCCCGCAGAACTACCATATCGGTTTGACGCGCTATCCGGTCATGTTCTTCGGACAACCCCGGCAACACCTGTATATTCAGGTCAGCAATATGGGGCAGCCCGGAAATGTCGGTAAATTTTTGATTTCCCCACGTCAAACGGCTTTGACCGTCTTTAATAAAAACGGCAAACGGCAAAGCATCCAGGATATCTTCAAAGCAGCACTGATACAGAACACGAGGCAAATGACGCGAGGCCATGACCCAATACCTCCCTACCCACTCTGCACACAAATGGTCGCAAAAATTGCAGCCGCATGTAACGTCAGGATTGTTTTTTACGTTACATGCTACATCTTGGGGTTGGCAAGATTTCTCTTCACAAAAGGGGCATACATACGCGTTTTTCGCATAATCCCCGTGATTAGGGGGCGGACATTGCTGCAATTAGACGATCTATGAAATCTTCACACTCTTGAATTTGCTTGATGGAAATAAATTCATCTGGTTTGTGCGCTTGGGCAATATCGCCCGGTCCACAGACCACACACGGCAGCCCCCAGCGCGCCTGATAGCGACCGGCTTCCGTGGAGTAAGCAACCTTGGCAAAGGATGCATTCCCCGTAAGCGACTGCACCAACTTGACCCCGTCATGCTGGGGATCGGTTTCAAACCCCGGAGCATCCGACTGAATACGCCATTCAAAGCCGCAATCGGGATTCACGGCCTTCATTTCAGGTTCCAACCGAGTTCTGACGTAGTCCTGAATCTGATGCAGGTAATCGTGCGGATCCTGTTCCGGCAGCGTGCGAATTTCAAATGCAGCTTCACAGGCATTGGCAACAACATTCAGGGCAACGCCCCCGCGCAAAATTCCCGCATGTAACGTGGTATGCGGCACATCAAACAGCTCGTCACGGGCGCCTAAATCCCGCTCCCGCCGTGCCAATGACTTGATAAAGGCAACCATTTCCGCCGCATATTCCACCGCATTCACGCCTTGAGGGGCCAACGAAGCATGGCATTCGGAGCCAATAACTTGGACCTCCATACTCAGGCGGCTTTTGTGAGCAACAATTGGCTGCATGGACGTGGGCTCACCAACGATGACCAACTCGGGCAATGTCGGCAAATTGGCAAAGTCCTCCAACAGGTCAAGAATGCCGGTACACCCGACTTCTTCGTCATAGGACAAGGCAATATGCACGGGCTTAACCAACGGAGCCGAGATCATGTGTGGCAACTTCGCCAAAGCCACCGCCAAAAACCCCTTCATATCGCAGGTCCCACGACCATAGTATTTGCCGTCAGCCTCCCACAGATCGAACGGATCATGGCTCCAATTTTGTCCCGTAGTCGGCACCACGTCCGTATGCCCGGACAAAACAACGCCCGGCACATCCAATGGACCGGTGGAGATCAAAAGATTGCCTTTGCGTCCATCCGCATCCAAGGTTCGTCGACATGAGGCACCAAGGCCAGTCGCGTAGGTCTCAACCCAATCCAGAAGCGGCAAATTCGACTGATCGCTGACCGACTGAAAACCAACCAAAGTTTTCAGAATCTGCGCCGTTGTCAGATGGTTATCGTGCATTGTTAGGCTCCGTCTTTGGCGAAGGCATCGAACCGCCCAAAAAATGGTCCGCAGAAAGAATTTCAATCTGTTCCGGGTGGGTCAATTCAATCATAGGACCATTGTGCTGACGAATCCAACCACGAAGCCGAACCCGCTGCCCGGCGTAATCGGGAAAAGCATCGGGCTGACCAAAGGCACGGCGATGCTGCTTAGTGATCCGGGCCGTAAAATCCTGTTTCCAGTCCTGACCGAAATTGAGATAGACAGTGCCTCGCCCCCGGCTTTGCGACAGCACGCGCCCCTCCACAAGCTGATAGGTTCCCACATCCCTATGCACACCGTCAGCGGGACGGATGCGATAATACGGTACAGCCCAAATTCCGCGTCCGGCATCTCTGGCCTGTTGTTCAAAACCCAACATGAGCGACACGCCGCGACGGTTGTCAGGAAAACTGTACACCCGCGCCAAACCTGCACGCAGTAACTGTTGCTGTAGCCACAGGCCATCATCGCGCACCACATGCACCAACCAACGACCATATCGGTCGGCTTGCGCATCGTCATAAAACAAAGCCAAGCGATGACCACGGACAAAATCCTCAACAAACGCTTTGGCCCTGTCTCCTAACGGTTCTGCATCTTTTTCGAATGGCGGCTGATCCGGTTTCGGCACCTTCACCCCAAGCAAACGGACGCGCTGGCCTGTCGTCAAATCAAAGGACGCGCCATAACCCACCTTTGCCACCGTCACGATGGGTCCAGCGGTCAAGCCCGGAACAGGCGGCAACACATCCGCCGCATAAAGAGTTTGCGACCCGAGGCTCCCGAAACCACAAAGCACACACCATATGCAGATCAGAACGCGCTGTTTAATCATATCAGCTCCACCACAACAGAGGGTGCTCACCCTAGCATATTCTGGAGATCACGTGGATACCATCACCCCTGCCTCGCTTTATCCGCCCATTCGTCCCTATGCTGACGGCTTTCTTGACGTGGGTGATGGGCACAGCCTGTATTGGGAGGAATCCGGTTCTCCCTCCGGCATTCCCGTGGTGTATGTCCATGGCGGGCCCGGTGCCGGATGCACGCCAACACACCGCCGCTTGTTTGACCCGGATCGCTATCGGATTATCATTTTCGATCAACGTGGCTGTGGTCGCAGTCGCCCGACCGCCAGCATCGAAAACAACACCACCCGCCACTTAATTGCCGACATGGAAACCCTGCGCCAGCATCGCAACATTCCGCAATGGCTGTTGGTGGGCGGGTCATGGGGATCAACCTTATCGTTGGCCTATGGTCAGGCCTACCCGGAACGCTGTTCGGGCTTTGTCTTACGTGGCATTTTCTTATTCGAAGACCACGAAATCGACTGGTTCGTCAATGGAATGGGAAAATTCTTTCCCGAAGCCCACAGGCGTTGGCTTAAGTATTTGTCACCTGCCAACCGCAGTGATCCTCTAACCGCCTATCACACTTTACTGAATGACCCGGACCCGAATATCCACGGCCCGGCGGCCCACATTTGGAATGCTTATGAAGCATCCTGCTCAAGCCTCTATCCGCCCTGTAGTGACGAAGTCATGTGGCGCATACCGGAAACCGTATCACGGGATGTATTGGCACTGGCCCGATTGGAAAACCATTACCTGCGCAACAACGGCTTTTTAGAGCCAGCGCAGCTGATGACCAACATACAGCGGCTGAAAGATATACCCATGGTGATTGTGCAAGGGCGCTATGACATGGTTTGCCCGATCATAACCGCAGATCGTCTGGCCCGCGTCTTGCCATTGGCAGAATTTCACATCATTCCTGATGCTGGGCATTCGGTGTTTGAACCGGGAATCCGCTCTGCATTGATGACAAGCCTGCATCGGTTTGCGCATGTGCGCCCACGGTCTTCCGAATCTCATCCAGAATGGCGCTAAGATTATCCGGGTTCAAGCCATGAAAAAAAGGACCACCGGGCGTCAGCCGTGCGGTCGGGCCTTGGTCACACAATCCAAAACAATAAATTCGTGCAACGCTGAGCGGTGCTCCCATGTCTGCCAAGGCCTGCGTCAAGGCATCGGCAATTTCATCACCACGGCCCGCCCCGCATGACGGTCGCCCCATGCGACGATGTACGCAAACCGTGACCGATGTATACATGCACAGTCTTCCCATTCATCACGGGACGAGGCGGTAGCCCCCGGCATCCGTGACCAGAATTGTTGCCTCCGACGGGTTGTCTTCGATCTTCTGACGCAGACGATAGACGTGGGTTTCCAGCGTATGGGTCGTCACCGCCGGATTATAGCCCCAAACTTCGTGCAGCAGAGTATCCCGCGCCACGACGGAATCCCCGGCCCGATACAAATATTTCAGGATTGCCGCTTCCTTTTCGGTCAGGCGAATGCCTTCGCCGCCGTCTTCCCGCTCCAAATGTTTGGACGCAGGCTGGAAGGTGTACGGCCCAATGGTCAAAACCGCATCGTCACTGTTTTCAAACGCGCGGATCAGACTGCGCAAGCGCGGGAACAAAGCCTGCAGCCGAAACGGTTTGACCAGAACATCGATGATGCCAAGGGTTTCGGGGTAATCCGCGGCAACCGCGCCGGAGGTCGCCAAAACCAATGCGGGCCACATACAATTTTGGGCGCGCAGACTGGCTAAAAAGCCCCGTGCGCCATTATTGAAATCCTCATTCAGGATGATGAGCACATCAAACCGTTGAAATGTGGCAACGCTGACGCCTTCTTCTGCCGTCAATGCGGTTTCCACATCCTTGAAGTCATCATGAGCCAGCAATTGCTCCCGCAGGGTGCGTTCCAGAACCTTGTCCTGACCAACCAAAAGCACGCGACGTCCAGCCATATACCAAGCTCCAGAGCTTTACATTTGTGTCCAATGTCAACATATGTTGCCTTAACAGATATATCTTGTCTGCAAAAACGGAGCTAGTGCTTTCGTTCCGATGCGAGTAAGACTAGATTTCACTATCTAATACTTCTTACCGACTGTTTGCATGATTGCCGCTGTGATGCCCTTTCCATATTTGCCTTTTCCGTCCGCCGTTTTGTCTCCACTGTCTGAAGCTGGTGCGTCCGGCTGGATGGCAAAGCCCGGCGCCTTACTTGCCGTGAACCGCGTCATTGATGATGTGCGCCGTGGAGCCATGGCAGGGCTGAGCGAAACCGCTGCCAACCTGTCCGTTGGATTGGGTGCCGTCGCTTTGGAAGCCACCACCGCCGATTACCTGACCTGCCTGCGGGACATGCATGAACAAGTTCCGCGCATTGTCATGACCGGACGGCGGGCTGTGGTATTGGGCCTGTGGCCGCACGCAGATCACGAACCGCCGAAAGTCGTATCCTTTTCCGGCGAACTGGCTGACATTATTGCCTTGGCTGTGCGGGCCGTTGACCCGTTCAGCAGCGATGCTCCATTATCCACGGATGCCTATACCATTACTGAAGTCGCCGCCGACGGACCAGATGCCGCCGCCGTGCATTTGATGAAGCGGGCCCGATTGATGCCTGCCGCAGCGGTGATGCCCATTACCAATCCCGCACCCAGCAGCACACCAATGCTGTGGGCGCATTACGATGATGTTCTTCACCACGAGCACCTACTGGCTTTGAGCCTGCAGCCGGTCAGTGAGGCCAGTGTTCCATTGGCAGATTCCCCAGAAACCCGAGTTATTGCCTTCCGCCCATCCGACGGTGGCATTGAGCATCTGGCCTTAGTCATTGGCAACCCCAAACCCGGCGACCCGGTGTTGGCACGTCTGCATTCCGAATGCTTTACGGGTGACTTGCTTGGTTCTTTGCGCTGTGACTGTGGCGAACAACTGCGCGGCGCGATTCAGGAAATCGCAAAAGCCGGAGCAGGCATTCTTTTATACATGGCACAGGAAGGACGGGGCATCGGCCTGGTCAACAAGCTGCGTGCCTATGGCCTGCAGGATGCCGGATTCGACACCATGGAAGCCAACGAACAGCTCGGCTTTGACGATGACGAACGAATTTATCTGCCTGCCGCCGCTATGCTGCGCCTTTTGGGGTTCGACAAGGTGCGCCTGATGACCAACAACCCATTCAAGGTTGAAGCCCTGAGCCGCCATGGTGTTGATGTCACCGAACGTGTGCCGCATATCTTCCCATCCAACGACCATAATATTGGTTACTTGGAAACCAAACGGATCAAGGGCGGTCATCTTTTCTAGGCCACCCGGCAAAAGATTCCCGGTATTTGCTAAAACATCTCAACCGCTTGTGAACATTATTCAATGTTTTCAAGCGGTTATTTTTTGGCACTCAATTTGCGTATACGGCAGTGGAGGACAAATATGACCATTGCCGCAAGCCAACGCCCGGATTTTACCCGCTCCCTGATTCAGGAACCGATTCAGGCTGCGCCGAAAGGTAAGATCCAACTGGATGAGAAGACCGCAAGCTCTGAGGCTATTGCGACTGGCCCGGCCTCCGATGACTTTGCGATGTTGGGTGATGATGGCCTCAGTTTTTGGGACGTTCTGGACGTTATCAATCCCTTGCAACACATCCCGGTGGTCAATTCCATTTACCGTGAATTAACGGGCGATGAAATTGATCCGGCAATGAAGTTAGCTGGCGGTGGGCTGTTTGGCGGCTTCCTCGGCCTTGGTCTGGCAGCCGTAGATGTGGCTGTGGATGGCATGACTGGTAAAGACATTGGTGAACATGCCATTGCCTTGGCAACCGGGGACTTTGAAACAGATAACACGGCAACGGCTACTGCAGTGGCAGAATCCAAGCCCGCAGCAAATCCCGTGACATCAGCCACCGCCACCGAACAGCAGGTTGCAGTTGCCCCGACCCCAACACTGCCCGAATGGGGTCAATTGCCGCGCACTCACGACGATACCGCCGATAGCTTGACCAGCACCGCGCCACACAACGTCACCTTACCTTTGACGAAGGAAGCCAAGTCATTTCCGGCTCCGCGCCGCAGCTCTATCAACACCGAATCCGCCAAATCCGTTGCCGCATTACGCGCCGACGCCAATGCTGGCGTGACCACGGGTGGAGGCTTGACAGCGGCTCCGCAATTGTCACCGGAAGCCATGCGCACCGCCGGATTGACCCAAGATATGGTCAGTGAAATCCTCCAACGTCATACGCAACCCGCGCAAAATTCGGCGAAGCCAGCCGATGAAAATGAAGATACTCCTGCAAAAACCGTGAATACAGACACACATCTGCATTCAAATGCTATGGACAAGTCCGCAACAGGAGTGGAAAATACATGGCTCTATAGCACCATGACGCAGGCTCTGGACAAATATCAGGCCGCTCAAACATTGGCCCCTATGTCTGCTGACGGTGCTGTTCCGGCAACAACGCGGACCTTGCGATGACAGAATTTTTGGTACAGCCCACAACAGATGGGCTGACAGGCAAGCTAGGGTGGAAAACAATTTCCGGCATGACATGGCGTAAAGTAGCGCTGGGCCGTAACGGAACAACACACAACAAGACCGAAGGCGATGGTGCAACACCGTTCGGCAGTTTTCCAATTCGTTGGGTGTATTACCGCCCTGATCGCATTGCACCCCCACAGACAGAACTTCCGGTCAGAATGCTGACCCCTGATGATGGCTGGTGCGACGCTCCGCAAGACAGTTTTTATAACCGCCCGGTTAAACTGCCCCATCAGGCATCCTGCGAAAGCCTATGGCGGGATGACCATCTTTACGATTTGATTGTCGTGATCGGTCACAATGACAGCCCTGTCATTCCCGGTAAAGGCAGTGCGATTTTCGTTCATCTTGCCAAAGACGAGTATGCCCCGACAGAAGGCTGTGTCGCGCTGACGCTGGACGACCTACAGGAAGTTATCTCTGTCGCCAAACCCGGTGACCGCCTGAAGATCTTCCGCGATTAGGTCATAAGCCGAAAGGGCGAAGCCTGCCGTGACTCCGCCCTTTATGCATTGGATCATATGCTGTGTAGCGCATACCTTTTATTGTGCACAGTCCGGGTCTTCGCTGGCGGCGTTGACGTCGCAGGAGCAAGCACAAACCTTACCCTGAACTTCCCCCGGTGCAGTCCCGACCGGATGCACACGCGCAATCAGGCCCGCCGCCATATCTGCCGGACGGTCCGCATACATCACCATACCACGCTCATCCGCATAGTATTTTTCCGCAAACTCAATCAGACTCGGCACGGAAAAGCGCGGGTTCATGTCCCCAAATACCCAGCTGATTTTCCCCGGCGCCTGAAACGCCACAACGCAGGCATGGCTGCATGCGCCCATACAACTGGTGCTTTGCACGTCAAAGTGTTCGTGCACATCAGACCGCACAAACTTTTTGGTCAGGTTTTCCATCAGCTTAGCGCCACCGCGAACGCCTTCTTTTTCTTCCAAGGTTTTGGTGAAATTGCAGCGGGTGCAAACCTGAATCGTATGTTTCATTTTGGAACTCTCCTAATAATTCTGCTCCCAAGATGGGCTGTTTCCCCCAGAGGTCAAGGCTTTCCACACCATGATCCGGGCGTTTGTCAGTGGACAAGGCCGCAACCATATGGAACAACACCAGAACCCGATGCCGTTTTCATTTCAGGATTCGCCTCATGCTTCCTCCTCATGCCTTGCGAATTGCCGCACGCTATCGCAGCACTCATAAATCTTGGCGGTGGGTCTTATTCGCATGCGGGTGGCTTTTATCACTGACGCTGGACTCGGTTCTGGTGGATGGCGATGGCTTTTCCATGCTACCTGCCTTTGGGGCATGGGTTCTGACTATTGGTTGGCTTTGGGGTGGAAGCTGGCTTCTTTGCGCGGCTGGATTTTCCATACTTGGCCTGATCGTCGGGCTAGGCCCACCGCCGATGCTCGCCATCCCCATGCTGATCACTTATGTGGCTGGTGCAGCATGGCTCCGACGCAACCATCCGATTATTCACCCGTTGTGGGATGGCTATTCCGTTGCCGCCGTCAGTACCGTCGCCGGTATTGCCGGACTGGTCGGCGCACTGCCTTATGCCATGGAGACCCTGTGGCAATACGGATCAAGCCGATTTGACGACCCCATGCTGTGGCTGCGGGTCTGCGTGGTGCCATCGATTGCAACATTGGCATGGGTATTTTTTCTGGCCCCGCTGTACCGACTTGGCGACCCGAAGGTCCTGTCCGAAGCCAACGATAACCGCTGGGGCTGGCCCCGACGTGGCATGGATACGCTTGGCATATTGGGGATTGGCGCGGGGGTTGCCCTGTTGTTGGCCCTCTCACCACCTGTTGAATTATGGCCATGGGCACTGATTGCCGCCATCGTCATGGTCTTGGCAGGAGCCTTGGCCTTTAATCTGGTTGGCGGTGCAGTTGGCGCTTTGTTTGGCTGCATTGGCAGCAGCCTGATCGGAAACTTGGAAACGGCAACAGACGTGACTGTTGTCTCGACCCACCTTAGCCATATGGTTCTGGTTATCGTTGGCCTCGTTGCCGGAAGCTTCGCCAGCCACGCCCGCACCCGTCAGGATGAATGGGCACAAAACGTTAACCGTTACCGTTCGTTGCTAGATTCCATGCCCATTGGTTTTGTCGAACTAGATGAACGAGGCTTCATCACCCAAGCCAACCCAATGGCAGGCCAAATCGTCGGCTGTGAGTCCGCAGACTTGCTGGGGCATCCGTTTGATCGATTGGCATTGCAAGAAGTTCGCCCCGACCTTGTGGATACTCTGGGCGCGATCCGGTATCGCCGTCAGCGCGCACCGCGATTTTTCTCCCAATTCCTGTATCGCCCGGACTCCTCGGCGCGCAACGTGCAGGTTGATTGGGTCTATCAGCCCCATGACAGCCGCCGGGGTCCGGTACGAATTACCGCGTTGTTGACCGATATCACCGAACGCCGCCGTGCCATCAAAGCTCTTCGCGACCGCGAACGTCTTTTGGCAGAACGCTCTAACCTGTTGCGCATCACCATGGATGCACTGGACCATGGCCTTGCCGTATTCGGGCCGGACCATTGCCTAGCAGAATGGAATGCCAAATTCCCAGAAATGCTGCGATTGCCTGCACCTTTGGGGCGGCCCGGCACTCCAGCCATTGCCATTTTCCGTTTTCTCGCCACGTTGGGGGCATTCGGGGTTGGCGTGACCGAGGCCCACGTCAGCGAGCGCATGAACCTGTTGCTGGATGAGCCCTATCAAGATGATGTCCACTGGATCGGCAAACGACACTTGCGATTCACATCCCACACCATGCCCAATGGGGGTTGGGTCTGGCGCATCGAGGACCGAACAGAAGACGTCCATACCTATGAAATCGAGCAAAACCGCCAAAAAATGGAAGCACTTGGGCAATTGGCAAGTGGCGTGGCGCATGAGCTTAACAACACGCTACAGCCTATATTCTCTTTGTCCGAATTGGGCAGCACCAATGTGGAGGAAAACTCCATAGCAGAACGCTGCTTCACCCGAATCACAGATGCCGCAGAACGGGCCGAAGGCATTGTCCGCGGGGTTCTGACCTTTGCCCGCAACGCCCCCGCAGCCAGTGATGAATGCCGCCTGATTCCGGCGATCCATGACGCTGTTGCCTTTGTCAGCGCCGGACTCCCGGCGCAAATTCGCCTTGAAACGCAAATGGATGACACAATTTCGGCAGATGCGGTCGCACGCCTTGACCAACGGGAACTGGGGCAGGTGATCACCAACCTCATCACCAATGCCGCCGATGCCATGGACCACAAAGGTCTGATCGAATTGCGCTGCCGCCCGGATATTCTGCGCCATACCCCGGAAGGCGATTCCACAGAAGTCTGCGAAATCAGTGTTCCTGCGGTGGCAATTTCAGTGACCGACAGTGGCAAGGGCATGGATCACCTAACCCGGCAAAGAATCTTTGAACCCTTTTACACGACCAAGGGAGAAGGCCACGGCACCGGGCTTGGCCTTGCGGTGGCGTTTGGCATCGTACGGAACTGGGGCGGTCGCATTGACGTGACCAGTGAACCGGGACTTGGCAGCACGTTTACCGTCTGGGTTCCGATCCTGATGGGCCATTCAGCAATTACCGCCAATACAAACAATAATATTTGAATTACAGTAAGTTAAGGGAGATGCACAATGGCGACGATTTTGATTGTCGATGACAATAAACTGGCATGTGAAGCTTTATCCATGGTGCTGGAAGCCTCTGGCTATACTGTGCAGCAAGTCCACCGCGTTGCGGATGCATTAGACTCCGTCCGACAATCCACGCCGGATTTGGCAATTGTTGACCTGTCCATGCCTGATGGGAATGGCGTTGATTTGATCCACAGCCTGCATCAGTTCGAACCGAACCTGCCAATTATCCTGTATTCGGGGTATTTCACCCCTGAAGACGATGCTGAAAAGCGCGCAAACGCCATGGACGGCATCGTCGCCGTTTTCAAAAAGCCACTGCGTAATGCCGACTTGCTGCGGACCATTGCGGAGACCTTGAATTAATCATTGTTTTACAATGGACAAGGACGCTACGCTGACACACTACATCAAGTAACCTTCATTGCCGCCACGCCAATTCGGCCAAACCCTCACCTGCAACATCAAATGCAGTTGCAATTTGCCCGACCCGCGTTAGACTCGTTGCGGTCCCGGTTAATATCGACCGGATTTTTCAATTTTGTGACGGCAAAATCACCATTATGAAAAAATCATACACCATCCCCTGCGCCTCCAGTTTTCGTGATGCTGTTTCTGCTCTTGCCGAAAAACGTGGGGTCAATGTCGGGGACTTGGCTCGGTCGATTTTGCTCGCATTGCCGGATGATGTTCTGGCTCTGGCGTCTGATCCCGGTGAACCAAACGCCGATGATCGGGAAACCGTTATCTTAAAATCCGGCCCGGCACAGGGACGCCCATGGCGTCGCAAGCCGCGGTTGCAGGTCCGCATGACTGATGGCTCGACCCCGGAACAAATCCGCAAGGCACTGGGTGTTGCCTTGGCCCTCGCCAGTGGCGAATTACATCTGGATTTACAGGATCCTGCGGTAAAAGATGCGGGAGTCGAACCCGTAACAGAGCCTGATCCGCCTCAGGAAATGCCGGAACTCACACCGCAACTTCTGGCAGCAGAGGCTGAAATCAGAACCCTTCAGGACGAACTGAATCGACAGCGTGCGGTGATCTCTGCATTGGCGTTTGAACCATTACACCACGGCATTCAAACCCGTGAAGAGGCCTGCCACGTGCTTGGCTTTCCACCCGGTTCCCGCCCCTCCCGCGATACGGTTCGCGCACGGTTTCGCATGTTGGCAACGATTCACCACCCGGATAGTCCGTATGGCAATCACGAACGAATGAGCCAACTGAATTCAGCCATGGCGCTACTGCGCAACGGCTGATTTGGGTGAAGCCGTCGGTAACGGGACCACGGTTATTTCCGGTTTGGTTTCGCTTCCGAAAATCAAACGCGCACGCATGTCAGGCGTTGCATACATGTGCCCAGTTTCATCCACCACCATCACCTGAGACACACCCATATCTGCGGCAATCCGGGGCCAATCACGCAACCCAGCCACAGACAAGGCCGTCGCTGCGGCATCCGCCAAGGCACTGTCCGTATGGATGACCGTGCTGGACACAATAGACTGCACTGCGCGTCCGTTACGTGGGTCGATAATGTGGGAATAGCGAATTCCATCCTGCTCGTTATAGCGTTCGTAATTCCCTGAGGTATACACAGCCTCATCGTGATCCACGTCCACACTCGCCAAAACGCCCCATGTTTTCGGATGTCGTATTCCAATTCGCCAAGGCCGTCCGGTATCGGCTTCCGCATAGTGCCCCATCGAACTGACATCACCTCCGGCATTGATCAGTGCATTGGCAATGCCCTTGGATTGCAGGCGATCCAAGGCCCAATCCAGTGCCAATCCTTTGCCGAAACCGCCAAAGTCCAAGGAAACTGCCGGGTTGATACACATAACATCATGCCCGGTAATCCGAATATCAGCCATGGAGGGTGACTGAGCCACCAATGCATCAATTTGATCAAACGGTGGTTTTTCGCCCTTTGGCAACGTATCGGAATGAAATCCCCATAAACCAATCACTCGTCCCAGCGCGGCATTGAACAGTCCATGGCTACTGATTTCAAAATCCTTGGCCTTTTGCAGTGCTATCAAGGTTTTATCGCCAACCGTAACGGTTCCTCCGCTCTTGCATGCCCCATTAATTGCAGCCAATTCCCCCAGCGGCTTCCACGCATGCCAATCATTGTGAAGGTCCTGAAACCCAGCACTTAAATCCGCGTCCGCTGCCTCTGCAGATTGGGTATCCGTGCCACGAATGGTTATGTCCACCAGCGTGCCAAAGACATAGGCCGTCGTTTTGTATTCTGTCGGCGGTTGTTCGTCACTGCACCCGGCTAACAGCAGCGCACACATTGCTGTTACAAGTACTGTCATCCGCGCGGATTTTTTGGGCTGCACATGTCGTTTTGATTTTGCATCAAATAGCATTGTCATTCTCATTCAATTTCACGGGGCAGTGGTTTTGCGTATCATTGTGGGCTGCGATGGCGCAGACGATGCCACCATCCACCGCGACAAAATAATGCCGAGCCCCAACCCCACCGCCGCGAACATCACAGCAAGGCTATCTCCATATATGCTGCCCAGCAGACCGCCACACAGAAACCCAACCAAGGGCACACCGTATCCAATAGCCAGATCACGCAGCAATGACCCACCCGGAACGGCAAGGACAACCCAATCGCCGACCTGCGCCTGTAAAGTATTGCGCACCTGTAACCGCATGGGTTTTTTCATTCCCGACAGTGTCGCCTGCCCACAGGATTGATTCTGGGCGCAGCCCTTACATGCAGATAATGGGTCCGCAACCACGGTCGCCATACCTTGATTAACATGCTCCACTTGTACTACACGTTCAACCGCTGACGGCCCACATGTATTGGGTGACGACTCCGGTTCGGACATGCGATTCAAATCAGTCATTCAATTCCTTTCCACGCAGAATCAACCGCGACTTCATGGTGGCAGTTGCCTGACCACATTCCGCATAATTTCATCATGCAATCCATTTATACACCAAGACGGCAACAGCCAATATTTTGTTGCGCACACAGAACAATGCTTATTTTCCTTAGGATAACTTGCTTACTTAAATCCTGAACCGTACACCAACCTGGTGGATTTATATTCCATGTCGGAACCGATATGAAATCGCCCGGAACGCGTCATTCCCTATCATCATGTTTCTTTGATGACAGGCATAAAGTTCACATGCAGCCTTGTTGCATTAATGGTATGCCATGAATCCGTGCCATGGCACAAAAAAAACCGCCGAATTCTTCGTTTCCCTCTTTACATATGCCGCCCCTATTCGTATTTACATACTGAAGGGGTTAATTTGTGGGAAATGACACATGCTTTCTGGAAAAAAGGTTTTCCTGATTATCGCCGGTGGGATTGCGGCTTATAAGTGCCTTGACCTGATCCGACGATTGCGGGAACAGGGCGCCAGCGTTCGTTGCTGCCTGACACCGAATGCGCGGGAATTCGTCACACCGCTTTCCGTTGCGGCTTTATCTGAAAATGAAGTGCTGTGCGAGCAATTTTCGCCAGATGATCAAAGCGGTATGAACCATATCGAAATGTCCCGTCAATCGGACATTTTGGTGGTTGCACCGGCAACTGCGGATATCATGGCGAAAATGGCTGCCGGATTGGCGGACCAGTTGGCAACTGCCTTGCTGCTGGCGACCAATAAACCGGTTTTGATTGCCCCGGCAATGAATGTGCGCATGTGGGAGCACGCCGCAACACAGGCCAATCTGAATACTTTGAAAAGCCGTGGCATTCACACGGTTGGCCCCAACGAAGGCTGGATGGCCTGCAAAGAATACGGCTATGGTCGTATGGCTGAGACACAGGAAATCGTCGACGCCATCGCAGGCTTGGTCTCCATTGAGCGCCCGTTGGCAGGCAAAAAAGCCATCGTCACCAGCGGCCCAACCGTGGAACCCATTGATCCGGTCCGTTTTATTGCCAATCGTTCTTCCGGTAAACAAGGACACGCCATTGCCGCTGCCTTGGCAGAACTTGGGGCGGATGTCACCCTAATCAGTGGTCCGGTCAATTTGCCCGACCCGGCACAGGTAAAAACCATCCACATTGAAAGTGCCAAAGACCTGTTGGCGGCATGCCAAGCGGAACTTCCGGCAGATATTGCCGTATGCGCCGCTGCCGTTGCCGATTGGGGCGTCAAAAATGCCGCCGTCCAAAAGGTTAAGAAAACTGCCTGCGGCACCCCGCCCTGTATTGAGCTGGAACAAAACCCGGACATCCTTGCAACGCTATCCGCTCAAGGATCACAACGCCCGCAATTGGTTGTCGGCTTTGCCGCGGAAACGGAAAACGTATTCGACCATGCCCGGCAAAAGCTGGAACGCAAAGGCTGCGACTGGATCGTCGCCAATGATGTTTCCCCTGCCAAAGGCACATTTGGCGGCGACACCAACACCGTTCACATCATTTCTGCCACCGGTCAGGACAACTGGCCGTCACTGAATAAAACCGAGGTTGCCAAACGTTTGGCACGCCGTATTGCAGAGGCACTCGCATGAGCATCAACATTCCCGTCACTGTCCCGGTTTTCCGCCTCCCCCATGGCGCTGATTTGCCTTTGCCGAAGTATCAAACCTCTGGCTCTGCCGGGGTAGACCTTTTGGCCGCCATTGATGAACCGATTGTTTTGGAACCGGGGCAACGCGTCTTAATCCCGTCCGGTATCAAAATTGCCGTCCCTTACGGACATGAGGCGCAAGTCCGCCCGCGCTCTGGCCTTGCCCTGAAGCACGGCGTAACGGTTTTGAACACCCCCGGCACCATTGATTCCGATTACCGCGGCGAAGTCGGCGTGATTCTGATCAACCTCGGCACAGAGGCATTCACCATCGCCCGCGGCGAACGCATCGCTCAGATGGTGTTGTCCCCGGTCACACGTATTGCCTGGCAGTCCCAGACTACGGATTTGGCAAACACGGATCGCGGCGAAGGTGGTTTTGGCTCCACCGGTGCGAAATAAGGAAATCATCTGCATGCTGACACCGTCGAAAAAAGTCCTGTTCGCCATCGAAGCCGTTCTCGACATTGCCTACAATGCCGGGGGGCACCCGGTGCAAAGTCGGGAGATCACCCAACGGCAAGGCATCCCGCGCCGCTATCTGGAACAGACGTTGCAGGCCTTGGTCCGGCACGACATCCTGATCGGTGTACGGGGGCCAAAGGGCGGCTATCGACTGGCCCGTGAACGGCGACGGATTTCCGTCGGTGATATTGTCCGTGTCGTTCTTGCCAATGACACACTCCCCGATGACGCCATGCCGACCTCCGATATGGGTTTGCGCGTCATTCAACCCCTGTGGACCGAACTGCATCACGACATGATGGAGCGGCTCGACGCCACATCAATCGACGAATTGTGCACACGCGCACAAAAACAAGACGTTCCCTGCTCTGCTCAAGAACGCTTGGTCTATGAAATTTAGGCCATTTCCCCTGCTTGTTGTTAATCTGGATAAAAAGGACCTTCCCCCATGTCCACCACTCCGACCTCCGGTTTCCGTAACCGCATTTATGACGGTGTCCTTGACACCATTGGTGCAACACCGCTGGTGCGCCTCAGCCGCCTTGCCGCAGACAATGCGGTCACGGCTGACCTGACCGCAAAGCTTGAATTCTTCAATCCGCTGGCCTCCGTCAAAGACCGGATCGGCCTCGCCATGATCGAAGATGCTGAAAAGCGCGGCTTGATTGATCAAGACACCACAATCATTGAGCCGACATCCGGCAATACTGGCATTGCCCTTGCCTTTGCCAGCGCGGCAAAAGGCTATCGCCTGATTCTGACCATGCCGGAGAGCATGTCAATCGAGCGGCGCAAAATGCTGGCCCTGTTGGGAGCAGAGTTAATCCTGACCCCTGCGGCAAAAGGCATGAAAGGCGCCATCGAAAAGGCCGAAGAGCTGCAAAACGAATTGCCGAAAGCCATCATCTTGCAACAGTTTGCCAACCCGGCGAACCCGGAGATCCACCGCCACACTACGGCGGAAGAAATCTGGGCCGATACGGATGGCAAAGTTGACATTCTGGTCGGCGGCGTCGGCACCGGCGGCACCATTACTGGTGTCGGTACGGCGCTGAAAGACCGTAACCCGGATTTGAAAGTCATCGCCGTCGAACCGGAAGACAGCCCGGTATTGTCAGGTGGCGCGCCCGGCCCCCACGGCATTCAGGGAATTGGCGCGGGCTTTGTCCCCGATGTGCTGCAACGTGATGTGATTGATGAAATCATTCAGGTCGCAACGGCAACTGCCATTGCCACATCCCGCCAGGTGGCAAAAACCGAAGGAGTGCCAGTGGGCATTTCCTCCGGCGCGGCCCTTGCCGCAGCAATTGAAATCGGGCAACGTCCGGAAAATGCCGGAAAACGCATCGTGGTGATCATTCCGTCCTTTGCAGAGCGGTATTTGTCCACCCCGCTGTTCGATGGCCTGCAATAAACCAAATTAAGGACCAGTATCATGAGCCTGACCCCGGACCAAAACACCCGCTATGCTCGGCAAATTCTTTTGCCGGAGGTTGGCGGCTCCGGGCAGGCCAAGCTGCTGGATACCAAAATACTGGTGGTGGGAGCCGGAGGTCTCGGCTCTCCCCTTTTGCTGTATTTAGCCGCTGCCGGCATCGGACATATCACCATTGCCGATGACGACACCGTGGCTCTGTCCAACCTGCAACGGCAAGTGCTTTACGACACACCATCGGTTGGACAACCAAAAGCCGACAAAGCCGGAAAACGCCTAACCGCGCTCAATCCTGACTGTCATGTTACAGTGATTGAGGACCGCATCACGGCCTCGAACGTTCACACCCACATTCAGGATGTGGATCTGGTAATTGACTGCTGTGACAACTTTAATGCTCGCTTTACCCTCAGCGATGCCTGTGTCAGGCACAAAATCCCCTTTGTCTCCGCCGCCGTGCAAGGCTTTGACGGGATGGTTGCAGTTCTGGACCCTGCGCAGGGTGGACCGTGCTATCGCTGTTTCAACCCAGCTCCTCCACCACGGGAATCCGGGTGCGACGATATTGGCATTCTTGGCGCAATGGCGGGCGTCATCGGCAGTTGGCAAGCCCTGACCGTGATCAAACTGATCCTTGGTCTGGAGCCAGATATAGTCGGCACTCTGCGAATATTTGACGGCCTGAAGGGGCACATGCGAACCGTACGCATCCCCCACGACCCGGATTGCCCCATCTGCAGCACTTAATGATCGGATTTTGCTTCCGGCAGCATCCAAACCTTGACCGTAATGTCGCCGAACTTTTCAGTTTTGTAATCCAGATTCTCGAACTGAATTCGATGCAGTGCTTCGTGAAAAGCTCGCTGTTTCGCAGTGAGTTTTGAGGTGTCCTTAGGATCAAGGATCACCAGCAATAGACACTTGTTCTTACACGGATGCCGCATCAGACGGGCCGCATCCTCAATCAGTGACCACCCGGCTCGCTCACCATCATCCACCTGATTGGCTGTGAAGCATTTGCTATCAGCTTTCTCCTGCATCAGCTCTCGCAGCAAATGGCTTTTTCGACCAAAAATGCATTTGTGCTGGAAGTTCCAACCGATAATTTTCACTTCGCCAACCATTGCCACGGCACCATCATTTTCATAGCTGGCTAGATCATACTTCTGTCCACCCGGTTTCCCGCCTTTGGCCCAAATGACAGGCTCCGTATTGGTCCAAATGCTGTAGTTGGCATTACCCTCTGCATACATCATGATTTCTGCCTGCAGCCATGCCTCGCGGCAGCCATCGGCGGTCATTGCCAGTGGTAAACGGTCTTTTACGTGGTTAACCGCATCAAGCAACACTTGTGACCAATCAGTATTTTTCACAGCCCTTCCCCCAACGTGTTAAACGTGCGCCCATAATACTCCAGTATTAAATTGATGGCAGATTTTTACACCAACCAAACCGCACTCCGTCACTATTACGACCAACATTATCCTGATCTTGCTATTTTTACGTTTACGCGCAAAAGGTGATTAACTAATATTTTGACACTTCTATAAATATGCAAAGAGGGGGATGCAATGAGTGATATGAAAAATCCAATCTCACATGTTAATAAACAGAATGAGAAGTTTGTAGTGATTGGCTTAACTGGCCGCACAGGCTCCGGGTGTACAACAACCGCCAAAATCTTGTCTGACACCAATTTTCCATTTCCCGAAGCTTCAAGATTTCACAATTCCCAGAAAAGACAGAAGCAATACTCTATCGTGAGAGACTATCTCTTAAAACGCTGGAATGCATTTACGATTATTGAAGTAAGAGCAATTCTTACTTTATTTATCACGAAACATTCATTTGATGAATTTTGCAGCTTTGTCACAAAACAATCTGAACATAAAATTGGAGAAGTTAAAGGAGCGTTCAATGAAATCAAAGATCTCTATGATGAATTTCACGAGAAGACAGAAGCGTATGCGAGCTATGTCGAAAATGAAGATATATGGAAAGAAAAAATACAGGATGAAAAATACTGCCATCTAGGGGTATTATTTCTTCAAAGTGATTTGCCTAAATTATGCACTAAGATGAAAGAAATATTTTCCAATAAATTGGACAAAAATACCTATTCAAAAATTTATCAGGCAGTTGGAGACAACATAAGATCATCCGGAAATGCTTTTGAAGCAGATTTTAACCCTGATAAAATATTTGAGATGCCAAATATCATTAATAGAATTATTAAGATGATTGGCGCCAACAACAAATTCAATAAAATTGAAAAAACATTAATTGTTATTGATGCAATCAGAAATCCATATGAAGCAACATTCTTTCATCAGAGATACTCTCATTTCTTCCTTTTCTCTATAAATACACCAAATCAAGCGCGAATAAATCACCTAAGGGAGAATCATAAACTTTCAGACGAACAAATTAAAGTGCTCGATGGAAAAGAGTACCCATCAAAGCTTGATGGAACAAAAAAGTTCACCTCTCAAAACATCCAAAAATGCATCGAAATTGCTGACATCCACATTAACAATCCGAACAGAGATGAGCATGATACATCATGCCTAAAAGCACAGCTTTGTTGGTATATATCTCTCATATTCCATCCCGGCCTAGTTGCCCCATCTCCCTACGAACGTGGCATGCAAATCGCGTATACAGCCAAATTGAATTCCGGATGTATTTCAAGGCAGGTTGGCGCGGTTATCACAGATAGTAATCACTCAGTTAAAGCTATTGGCTGGAATGACGCTCCAGCAAAACAAACCTCCTGCACGCTCAGAAGCGCAAGTGAGCTTATGGATTCATCCGCTTTAGAACACTGTATAATTTACAGTAAGTTTGAAAGAGAAGATGATGCGTTTAGGGAGCAATTAAACAAGGAGTTCTCTAATGAAAAAGTTAACGCACTGAGAACAGAAGGACTATCAGACTGTTATTGTTTTAAAGATATTTACAATGAAACCAACCCAAAGAAGAGAGGTAACCAAGTTCACACGCGCTCTCTACACGCCGAGGAGAATGCATTTTTACAGATAACGAAATACGGTGGCCAAGGCATTGAGGGAGGCTTACTATTCTCAACTGCTAGCCCCTGTGAACTATGTTCTAAAAAAGCCTACCACCTTGGAATCAGTGAAATTATTTATGTTGACCCGTATCCAGGCATCGCAAACGACCACATACTCCGCACTGGCGAACACGTCCCAAAACTGAGACTATTCAGCGGCGCCATCGGCCATGCATACCACAAGCTTTACCAACCCCTAATGTCCTATAAAGATGAAATGGATCTTTATCTTAGAGTTTACGAAAAATAAACAATGCCGATAAGCAAACCGCAAGAACCCGCCGGAGTCATAGACTTGGCGGGTTTTGTCCATGACCGAACTGGCCCGTGAAGACAGAGCAGTCAAAGTAAGCCATATTTTTTAAATGCATTTATGAGCGGGAGTGCATTGTTTCGTTTTGCTCTTTCGATCGCGCTAGAAATGAACGCCTTATGCTGAATTCCCTTTTTTTTCATGAACTCACGCATCAAAAGTTCCAAGACATCAATATTACCGGCGATTACAGAAAAATGGCCGAAAACTGTCATTCCTTTATTGTCTTTTGCTAAGATATCAGCACCGGAATCAAGCATGAAGGAGATGACCGCCACATCGTTTCCTTTAAACTCATTTTCCACTGCTCTCATTAATGGGGTTTCCCCATCAAGATTCTTAGCATTTACATCAACACCATTACTAATCAGGTACTGCACCATTTCCAAATTGGTCGTTTCATCCTGCCAGACAGGGTGAATCGCATGAAAGAGTACAGTCTCTCCATTAGCGTTTTTAGCATGTAAATCTACACCTAATTCTCGTAACCCCCTGACTACACCAACGTTCTTATAAGATGCCGCCAGCATAGGAAGTGTGTTGCTTTTTACACCATGAACAGCGTTAATATTAGAACCATTATCGACTAAAACATTTACGACATCCATAGTTCCTGTATTTCTCGACACCTCATCCACAAGAAGTCTGGTTAATTCTTCCTCTGTGAGATCCACATGCTTTAACAGCATTGCAACCGCATCTGCGTGGTGATGGGAGCGGGCTATATCAACATCATCATATCCGACCTTAGCTCCACGAGACAGCAAGAGGCGCATTAAGTCCGTCCTGCCGCCCCAACTCAAATAATAAATGGGCGACTTGCCTGCGTTATCTAAAAGATCGGGGTCGTAGCCATTATTTAACAAAAACTCAGCTTGCTTGATCGGTGATGGGGATATGGTGCGCAAAATGACATGCAAAAAATAATCCCCGGCTTTGGTTTTAATGTTGGGATTAGCCCCGCCTTTCATTAAAGTTTCCGCAACGTCTAGATGGTCATTTCCCACAGCGTATAGCAATGCGGGGGCGTAATCATCAGAACGATTAATATCCACTTTTTGCTTGATCAGATATCTGACAACATCATGGTGACCATTTTGGGCAGCAATTGTTAATGGTGTCTGCAAATAGTACTCAGTAAATCTTTGTTCAGGATCCTGCCCTCCTTCAACGAAGTACTCGACTATGGACAGTTGCCCTTCTTTCAGGGCTAAAAGAAACAGCTCTGTCTTCTTCTCTTTACTGATTTTTGTTGTCATAAGAACATTCAACATATCCAGAGAACCATGCTCTGAGGATATGTTGAGCAGCTTATCGAGCTGTTCATCGTTCACGGTGTTTCTGAAATACTTTTGTTTGAAGAAATTAAAGACATCAAGGTGGTTATTTCGTGTAGCGACTTCTAACACCCCCCATCCACCATTATTGGTGATGGATACATCTCCGCCATGGTCCAAAAGGTATTCAATAAGCTCAAGGTCACCTTGCTCGACCGCCAATAACAATGGTGACCACCCCCAATGATCCTTTGATCCTACACGTAACCCTGCATCAATTAATGCTTTCGTTGAGTTTAAATCTCCTTTGGTAACCGCGACCATTAGAGCATTAAGCCCTTTTTCACTGACTGCGTGAATGTCCGCATCATTTTCCAAAAGGAATTGAAACACTGAAGCTGAACCAGCGACGAGCAGCGGCGTAAAACCGTCTTTGTCCTGATAGTTTATATTCGCCCCATGGCGGACAAGCTTTTTGACCAAGGCAATGTCCCCGCGGGATGAAGCATATTGCAGGGCTGAGTGTCCTTTAGAATCAGGCTGATTAATTTTATCTATTGAAAAGTTACCAATGTAGTCTGGAATTTCTACCTCCTCTGCATAAGCAGAACTGGAAAAACAAAGCATAATTAGCAACAAATATCTAAATAAAATAGCCATTTACAATCCTATTATTCTAGACCCCAGACTATCAATTGGACCCACCGTATTGCAAAAACGCAATGAGACATCATTGCACCGGAAACTATATCCCGGCAACTTGAATAATTACTTGATGACATCTATACGGAAAAAACAAAAGGACCAGACGTTATCGTCTAGCCCTTTGAAAGGATGGTGCCGATGATGTGATTTGAACACACGACCTACTGATTACGAATCAGTTGCTCTACCCCTGAGCTACATCGGCTTAATTCCTGCATGATATGCCTTGCAGGGGCGGAACAATATGCAGTTTTGCCCGTTTTTGCAAGAGGGAAACACCGGAAAAAACCCGGTGGCTCCCAATTCTGCGCAGGCCTAAGCCAGACCGGCAAGGCCAAGTGCGGCGCGGTCAATCCAGTCCTTTTGCGCCGAAACATCGGCACCTTCTGCCACCAGAACCCGCGCCATAGTCAGACATGCCCGCGCGGCAACCGCAGCTTCTGCTTCCGGCCCGACCAAGGGTTCAATAACCTGTTTTGCTTCCGCAAGGTTCCCGGCCCCAAGCAAGGCATTAGCCAAAGCAAGGCGACTTTCCGCATGATCCGGGTTGGCAGCGGTTAGTTTTCTCACGGCCTTCAACACATCGTCGGGATCAACAGCAGCCATAACCCCCATATAGGTGGACAGAACCTTGGCAGACGGTTGGGATTTCCATTGCGTTTCCAGCACCTCTGCCGCCTTTTTCTGGCGATTATCCGCACGATGGATCATCGCCAAAGTCAAAACCGCATCCAGATCACCGGGCATGAAATCCAGGGCTTCCCTTGCCAATTTTGTCGCATCGGCAAAACGGCTTTCGTCCTGCGCCTGCTGTGCGCGTTTCAGTGCCAACTGGCCTTTTTCTGCGTCACTGAAGCTGGCGTTTTTCTTGGCCCCAGACAGTGTGGACTGCGCCGCGTCCAGACGCCCCGCTGCAACCTGAGCCGCAAACAGTGCCCGAATAGCCCATGCGGCTTTCGGTGCCTTAGCAATGGCCTTTTCCGCAAACGGCAAGGCATTCGCATCCGCCGGGTCCATGATATCCAAAAGCCCGCGCAAACCCGCCAGCTCCGTATCCGGTGTTTCCAGCAAAGCTTGATAATGGGCCTTCGCCGCCTCCACATCTCCGCGGGTCGCATCAATTTGCGCGGTCAACAAATGTGTCAACTGCGGGTTTTTCAAGGCTTTATCAGCATCTTTGGTACAGCGTTTTGCTGCGTCGGCATCGCCGCCCGCAATCGCGGTGACCGCACCAGCCAAAGCCGCAGAGCCTTTCATCTGGCGGCGTTCACGGGACCGACGTGACAACCAGCCCGGCAACCCCAACACGCCAAACAGGAAGCGCAGCGTGAAGTAGCCGACCACAAGCACGATCGCCATGGTCAGGACCAAAATCGGCACCGACGTATCCAAGCGCCATGCCATCCAGCGAACGGTCACCAGCCCCGGATGTTCCGCCAGCCACACGGCACCACCCACCAGCAGGGCGACGCCGATCAGAAATCCCAGAATACGGATCATGTTTTATGCTCCTTTTTTCTGGGCGCTGACATCCGCCTGCATGGCACTTGCCGCCACACGCGCCAAGGCATCTGCGGTCAGGGTCGACAAGGCCGCATCCAAAGCCAGTCGAGCTTCTGCCCGTTCCAGCCACGGTTTCAGCGTTGCAGCCACTGCCGGAGCCTCAATTGCTTTCAGCTCCTGAATGGCACCGGCAAGGTCACCGGCATTCAGGAAGGTTTCGGCACGTGCCAGCATAGCGTTGACCGACGGACCGTCATCCTTGCCATCCATGCGACGAACCGTCACCAGCCCCATAACCCGACCCAAGGTTTTGTCCAACAGGTTATCCCCCTGCGGAGCCGCCGCAGCCTTTGCAGCGGTTGCGGACAGAACATCAAAAGCCGTACGCAGAGCTGCTGTGGTTGTCACGCCTTTTCCAGCCATGGCTTCAAATGCCCCGGCCTTGGCATCAAATTCGGTTTTATCTTCGGCAAGGGCGCGTGCTGTCCGCAGTTCCGCATCAAACGGCAAGCCATCGGCTGCTTTTGCCCGCAGTTGAACCACTGCCAGCAAATTCGCCAAGGATGCATCATGGCGGGAGACCATGGCCTTCGCCAGTTTTTCCACATCCCCAATCCGGTCAGCCAGCTTCAGAACGCTGGAGGCATCGGCACGGGTCAGTTCCACATTTTCAAGGCGGGTGTTGACCTTATCAAAGCCATCGACGAGACCGACTTGGGCCTCTTCCATTTTGGCAATAAAGCCGTCAATGGTTTCAGCCTGTTCTTCCACCTTGCCCGCCAAAAGATCAATCCGGTGGCGAACGGCATCACCAAGCTCTGCACGGGTCACTGTAGTCGCCCCTTTGCCATTGGGCACCGGGGTTTCTGCCAAGCTCACCACACGTTGGGTCAAACCTGCGACTTTTTCCTGCAAGTCAGCGACAACGGCGCTCAGGTCTGCTGATGGTTCTGCGGACTGCGCCGCTTCCAGTTGGGCACTCACAGCCAGCAACTCAGCCTGCAATTTGGCTACTTCAGCCTTATTGCTATCAACGGCGGCCTGTAGGTCCACCATTTTGATTGCCGTTTGACTTTGCGGGAATTCCGGCAAATAGCTTTGGTACGGCTCCGGCACTTTGTCGCGCCAATACGGCAGGGATGCATAGCCACCCAACCCGGCGACTGCCAACATCAGAACCCCGACCAAGGCCCCACTACCGCCACCGCTTTTGGCTGTGGCTGCGTCTTCCGTGTCTGCAGTTTCCGGCGCGTCATCGCCCGGTTTGCTGTCAATATCAAGGTCACGGTCCTGAACCGCGTCATCCTGTGCCTCGGCTTTTGCTTTTGCCGCAACAACATCCGTGGTTTGCGTGACCGCATCCTCTGGATTGTTGTTGGTCTTATCGCCTGAAGACATTGGCTTTCCTCCACCCTTGGTTCCTTCGGCAAGCGCCGAAGCCTGCCCTGCTTTGATAAGTCCTGCCTCACGATCCTGATCAAAAATCGCCAGCAGGGAGTCCTGTTCCGGTGTCTCTGCAACCCGCACAGCATGCCATGTCATGACAGCGAGTTCATTGGCGACGGCCTGAGACAGACCATATGCCGTGACGGCGGAAACATCCACGCCCGCTTTTTGTGCCAATTCAACAAAGGTCTTGGCGGTTCGTGGTGAGAAAAAGAAGGCCGCATCAATGGATGCTGTCCGAAACGCGTCAATCAGGGAATCAGTCAGGGCAATCGCCGGACGGCTTTCGTACATTTGGACCTTGTCCACCGAAAAGCCGGCCTCCGCCAAAATTCCCTTCAAATCTCCGGCGACGACATTGGCCGCCGGGTGCAACAGCTTTCCATCTTCCGGTGACAGTTCCTGTTTCACCAGATCAGCAAGGGAGTTCACGTCACCTTTTGCGGAATACACATATTTATAGCCTGCAAGGCGCGCCGCCCGCGCCGAGGCATCGCCGACCGTATAAGCCGGAATATCCCGCTCAGGGATCAGGGCCGACATGGCCCGCACGCCGTTGGCACTGCTGAATAACAGTGCCTGCACGCCATCAATGGAAACTTGGGGGGCCGCCATCGGCATAATAGCCAGCAGGGACTCCGTCGCAACCTTGATCCCGCGCTCTTCAAGTAGGCGGGCGGTTTCCTCGGCGTCTTCCCGCGGACGGGTAATCAGAACACGCATGTGACGTCAAACTCCCCCAAAACTCTGTTGTTGATGACTTTACACCGGATATGCCTTTAGTAACAGCCACCTGATTCAGCTTTTACTTCTTTTCCGGCGTCCGTGCCCAGAGCCTCCGCATCCTCCCGATTGCCGGAGCGTATGGCTTCAAAGATTTTTGAACCGTCGGTGCGCACCAAACGTCCGGTGAAATCAAGGCCACCTGCGCTATCCAATACTGCATAGCCACCGATTGGCGTGCGGCAAGACCCATCCAAAATCCGCAAAAATGCCCGTTCACAGGTAACGGCAGTCACCGTATCCACATGATTGATCCGGGACAACCAATCCTGTGCCCGATCATCATTGCTGCGGCAGGTAATGCCGATGGCACCCTGTGCCACAGCCGGCAGCATCGTGTCCGGGTCGATAACACTGGCAGCCACGTGCTCCATTTCCAAACGCCGCAATCCAGCCAAAGCCAGCATGGTGGCATCTACCACCCCGTCTTTCAGCTTTTGCAGACGTGACTGCACATTGCCACGGAAGGAAACCACCTTCAGATCCGGGCGCGCCGCCAACACGAAGGCACCACGCCGCAGACTTGACGTGCCAACCACAGCCCCGGACGGCAAATCCATCAGGGTTTTGGCATGGGGCGAAATGAATGCATCGCGTGGGTCCTGACGCGGCAACATACAGGGCAAATCAATGCCATCGGGCAACCATGTGGGTACATCTTTCATGGAATGCACCGCCAGATCAATCCGACCATCCAGCATGGCGTCGTCAATTTCCTTCGTGAACAGACCCTTGCCACCGACTTCAGCCAAGGGGCGATCCAGAATCATATCTCCGGTGGTTTTGATGATCACGATCTCAATGGCATCCGGGTCAGCAAGTTCGGGCACCACCGCACGCAAAGCATTGGCAGTTTCCACAGTCTGAGCCACAGCCAACGGGCTGCCACGGGTTCCGATTTTCAAAATTGCATTGGTCGACATATCGAATAGGCTACCTAAAATCCGGTTTTTTGTTCACCACAGTGTTGTAGAGGTTGGCTTCGCCTCTGCAAAGCAGTATTTCATACTGCATGATAGTCTTAGGCATAGAAACCAGTTGTGACGAGACCGCAGCCGCCGTGGTAACGGGGGAAGGCGAGATTCTGTCCAATATTGTGGCATCCCAGATCGAAGCCCATCGCCCCTATGGCGGTGTGGTGCCAGAGATTGCCGCACGCGCGCACATCAGTCAAATCGACTCCGTGATTCGGCAGGCTCTGTCTGACGCCAAGGTTGATGTCAGTGACCTGTCCGCCATCGCCGCCGCCGCCGGACCGGGATTGATCGGTGGGGTGCTGGTCGGCGTGGTTGCAGCAAAAGCCATGGCTGCGGCCTCTGACATTCCATTTTTGGCTGTCAACCATCTGGAAGGACACGCTCTGACGCCACGGTTGTCCAATGACGTGCCGTTTCCTTACCTATTACTGCTGACCTCCGGCGGTCATTGCCAAACCCTGATCGTCAGCGGACCGGGGCAGTACCGCCGCCTGGGCACCACCATTGACGACGCAGCCGGGGAAGCATTCGATAAATCCGCCAAAATGATGGGGCTACCCTACCCCGGCGGGCCGGAAGTGGAAAAACGCGCCGCTCTTGGCGATGCCGCCCGCTTCCCATTGCCGCGCCCAATGAAAGGTCGGCCCGGATTTGATTTTTCATTCTCCGGCCTTAAAACTGCCGTGCGGCAAACTTTGGATAAATTGCCAGCCTCGCCGACCGAACAGGATATCAACGATTTATGCGCAAGCTTTCAGCTTGCGGTGACAGAGACCCTCGCCGCACGCCTGAAGCCAGCTATTGCTGAATTCAAACGGGTGGAGCCGCTCGGGAAACATATGGTGGTTGCGGGTGGCGTTGCCGCCAATTCCGCCTTACGTCAGGAACTGACTGCACTGGCCCATAAATCCGGTCTGGACTTTGTAGCCCCGCCTATGAAACTCTGCACGGATAATGGTGCGATGATCGCATGGGCTGGAGTCGAACGGTTCAAACAAGGCCTAACCGACCCACTGGATTTCAAGCCGCGTCCGCGCTGGCCCCTTGATGACAACGCGCCCAAGGCACGCGGCGCTGGGATCAAGGCCTAAGCCTTGGCGCGATTTTGCGACCTGTTGTAACGACTTTTGGATGACGGAGTAGATTGTACGATGGAACGGATTGGTATTGTCGGCGCAGGAGCATGGGGAACCGCCCTTGCCATCACCGCCGCCCGCGCCGGGCGCAGCGTAACCCTTTGGGCTCATGAGGCCGAAGTCGTCGCCAGCATTTCCGCCAGCCGTGAAAATACGCTGTACCTGCCGGGGATTCCATTGCCGGAGAAAATCACGGCGACCAGCGAATTGGCAGATGTTGCCGCATGCGATTTGGTGCTGTGGGTGACCCCCGCGCAATTTGCCCGACCAACCTTAAAGGTGTTCTCCCGTTACCACCGCAAAGGTATCCCGATCCTTATGTGCTCCAAGGGCATTGAAGAAGGATCGCTGGAACTGATGAGCGATGTTTTGGATGCAGAACTGCCCGGCGCACCGTGGGGCGTCCTGTCCGGTCCGACCTTTGCCATCGACGTTGCCAAGGGTCTGCCAACCGCAATCACGCTGGCCTGTTCGGACCAGAATCTTGCCAAGAACATGGCCCACGCCATTCGCACCCCCACGTTCCGCCCTTATTGGACTGAGGATGTCATTGCTTCCGAAGTTGGCGGTGCAGTGAAAAACGTATTGGCAATTGCCTGCGGTATTGTTTCCGGGCGCGAACTTGGCAGCAACGCCCAAGCGGCTCTTATCACCCGTGGCATGGCAGAAATTACCCGCCTTGCCGTCGCCAAAGGTGCCGCCCCCATCAACTTGATGGGCCTTGCCGGATTGGGCGACTTGATCCTGACTGCGACCTCTATGAAGTCTCGTAACTTCTCACTGGGCGCAGCCTTGGGCGAAGGGCGGAAGCTTGATGATATTCTGGGCGAACGCCGCGCCGTGACCGAGGGTGTATTTACCGCCCGTGCCTGCCGTGAACTGGCACAAAAAGCCCAAATCGATATGCCAATTACCGAAGCCGTCGCCAGCATTTTGTTCGATGGGGCCGATATCGATACCACCATCACCGACCTGCTGGCCCGCCCGCTGCGTGCCGAACACGACTAACCGCCAGTACATTGGGAGCGTTCCATGCTGTTTACCGTTACCTGCACCGATAAACCCGGCGCATTGCAACTGCGCCTCGACAATCGTCCGGCTCACCTTGACCACATTACCAAAGTCAAAGCCATCACCGTTGGCGGCCCGGTCTTCGCCGATGACGGGGAAACCTTTGTTGGCTCGTTCTTCATTATGGAAGCGGACAACCGTGAAGAAATCGAAGCCTTGATGGCACAAGACCCCTATGTCAAAGCCGGACTGTTTGAAAGCATTGTCATCCGCAAATTCAAACACACCTTGCCCATCAATTCATAAGGAAGCGACCCATGGCCCATTGGCTCGTAAAATCCGAACCCGGTGCTTGGAGCTGGGATGACCAGACCAAAGTCGACAGCGAGCCATGGGACGGCGTGCGCAACCATCAGGCCGCCAAGAATCTCAAGGCTATGCGTGTTGGCGATACCGCTTTCTTTTATCATTCCGTGAATGAAAAACGGATTGCTGGCATTGTGGAAATTGTTGGCGAGGCGGAACCAGACCCATCCGATCCGTCGGGCAAGTTCGTTATGGTCCGGGTCAAAGCACAACGTCCGTTTATCAACTCTGTTACGCTTGCGGATATTAAGGCCGAGCCGTCCTTGGCTGATCTGGCCCTGATCAAACAATCCCGGCTCTCCGTCATGCCCATTGATGACACGGCATGGGGCAAACTGTGTTCCATGGGCGGCATTGAACCATGACAGATAATTTTGATGCCGGAATAATCAAATGTGTGGTCTTTGATTTCGACGGCACGTTGGTCATGTCCAACGCAATCAAACGCGATGGCTTCACGGCCGTTGCCGAACGCTTCCCTGACGGAGTTGCCCGCATGGATGCGATTATGGCAGCCCCGCCCGGTGATCGTTACGCAATCATGGATGCTTTTGCTGCTTTTTATGATGCCGATGGGACTGAACTTGTCACTGAATATGCCCAATGGTGCGAAGACAGGATTCTGGAATGCCCGGAACGAACCGGAGCAACGGAAACCTTGGCAGCCCTAAAAGCCAAGGGGATATCCATCTGGATCAACAGTGCCACCCCTCAGGAACCACTACGCACTGTCGTCGCCAAGCGTTATGATACCGGAACATTCACCGGAGTGCACGGCGGTCACGGCATGAAGGTTGAAAACCTGCGTAAAGTCATGGACGCAGAAAACCTGCGACCCGAGCAAATCCTGATGGTGGGCGATGGGTTCGATGACCGTGACGGTGCCGCCGCTGTCGGCTGCCCCTTTATCGGCCTTGATCAAGGCTCCTTAGAAAAAACTGCCCCCGAAACAAAAATGATTTCCGACCTCAACCTAATTCCCAAATACCTCTGGCGTTAGGTCCATGACCGCTATGACCTATTTCAAGGCTCATGATATTCGTGGAGAAGTCCCCGAAATCCTATTACGATTGATCCCTCATTCATCTGCACCCGCATAGGAGTCCTCTTAAATGTCAGTTAAACGCGCACTGATCACCGGAGCAACCGGACAGGACGGGGCCTACCTGTGTGAGTTACTGCTTGATAAGGGGTACGAAGTCCACGGCGTTAAACGTCGTTCGTCCTCCTTCAACACAGCTCGGGTTGATCATCTTTACCAAAGTCCACATCATCCTGATAAAACATTTTTCTTGCATTATGGCGATATGACCGACGCCACTAACCTGATCCGGTTGGTGCAGGAAGTCCAACCAGATGAAATCTATAACCTCGCTGCACAAAGCCATGTGCAAGTAAGTTTCGATACGGCCGAATACACCGCCAATGCAGATGGGATTGGTGCTTTGCGCCTGCTGGAAGCCATTCGAATCCTTGGAATGGAAAAAACCACGCGATTTTATCAGGCTTCAACATCTGAACTGTACGGCAAAGTCCAAGAAACACCGCAAAGCGAAACCACACCGTTTTACCCACGGAGCCCTTACGCCGCAGCAAAACTCTATGCTTATTGGATCACCGTGAATTACCGCGAAGCCTACGGCATGTTTGCCAGCAATGGCATTTTGTTTAACCATGAAAGTCCGATCCGGGGGGAAACCTTTGTCACCCGGAAGATCACCATGGCGGTTGCTGCCATTCATCATGGTCACCAAGACTGTTTATATCTTGGTAATTTGGATGCCAAACGAGACTGGGGCCATGCTCGTGATTATGTGGAGGGTATGTGGCGGATTTTGCAACATGATGAACCGGACGACTTTGTGCTCGCCACCGGTGAAACGCATTCCGTCCGCGAGTTTGTCGAACTTGCCTTCGCAGAGGTCGGCATTAAAATTGGTTGGCAAGGTAATGGGGTTGAAGAAACGGGGATTGATACCGCCACCAACAGGGTTCTTGTCCGCATCGACCCGCAGTATTTCCGACCGACCGAAGTGGACCTACTCCTCGGTAATCCGGCAAAAGCCAAGGCCAAACTAGGCTGGCAACACACCACACCGTTTAAACAACTTGTTCGAGAGATGGTCGACTGCGACTTGTCCTCTTGCAAACGTAATAAAGAGTCAACCCTCTGAAGTACAATAATAAAATTACAGAAATAATCTCATAGAACTGACCTGCTTCCATTGAAGTGGTCCTATGTTTCTGGACAGTTTAGCGGCTTGTTTAAGGTGTATGGTTTCGCTGTTTAAGCCGCCTCATTCAGATTTTTTCGTCCCAGCATGCTTCGTCTGGCGTTTTGTATTCAAGCGCCGAATGCGGTCTCCGTTCGTTGTAAAAGCCGATCCAGCCCTTGATAACTTTAAGTGTCTGGAAGCCATCGACCAATATCGCCTCCTGCTTGAGCGAGCGGCCACAAGCGCTCAATGAAGATATTGTCCATGCAGCGCCCGCGTCCATCCATGGATACTTTGACGCCTGCTTTGGTTAACGTGGTGATCCATGCCGATCCCGTGAACTGGCTGCCTTGGTCTGTGTTCATGATCTCTGGAGAGCCATAAGTTTCCAAAGCCTCCTCCAATGCTTCAGCGCAAAAGCTTACGTGCATGGTGTTTGACAAGTGCCAAGACAGAACCTTACGTGTCGCCCAATCCATGTTTGCCACCGGATACAGATAACCACGTTGCACAGGAATGAACGTAACGTCTGCGCACCAGACCTGATTTGGGCGATCAATCCGCAAGTTTTTCAGCAGATACGGATAAATCAGATGAGCGGGATGCGGCACAGTCGTGCGAGGGCGACTGTAGAGGCCTTCAAGCCCATCAGACGCATCAGTCGACGAACTTTGTGTCGTCCAACCACAATTCCGTCCTCACGACGTAGATATGCCTGCAATTGGCGGCTACCAAAAAACGGATGCTGTGTGAATACACGATCAATGATCTTCACCAAGTTTAAGGTCGCTTCAGCAACCCAGCAAGCTTTGCAATAAATGCAGATCGACTCAGACGCAACAGATCACATTGCCGAGCAATACTGAGTTTCGACCGGCGACGGATTATGGATTTTTTCTGTGATGGGCTCATCGCTTGAGCCCTTGTGACAAAAAATCGTTCTCAATGGTAGCCTCCCCATCTTGCATGCAGGTCTTTGATCTCGGAATCGCTGGATTTGTCGCCGCGGGAGAAAATGTCCGCCAACCCTTCCGTGGCTTGACGTCTTTAAGTGCTAACCTGATTCGGGTGAACCAGGTGTCTGGCTGCAGTCTCTTGAATTGTTTTGTCGCCACGCAAAGCTTCAAGCGCGACCTTCGCGTTGAATTGGTCCGTAAAACGTCGGTGTTTCGTCATTTCGTATCCCTTCATCTATCTCGTGGGATACGCCTTAAACTACTGTCCGAATCCCCAGGACCACTTCAGAATGGTTAAGCACTTTTCAGCTTATGCAGAAGTAGGAATTTTGACAGACAGACACTCTCTATAAGCTTGATAAACTCGTTCAATGGTGTAGTGGTCAAGGGCTCTTGCACGGGCAGCAGCACCACGTTCTGAACGCTGTTCGGTAGTCTCCGATAGATAAGACAGAATGCCAGCCGCCAATGCTTCAGTATCAGCAACTGGAACAATAATGCCTGTCTTTCCGATGATTTCCGCTGCATCTCCTGCATCAGTTACCAGACAAGGGGTGCCACAGGCCATAGCTTCACACAATACATTTGGGAAGCCCTCACTGTGGGAACATAGCACATGCAAATCCAGTGCCCGCATAATATCGGGGATATCGACACGGTAACTATAGCGATACAAACAATTTTCCAGTTCTGGCGGAATGGTCAGATTAAAGACGCCGTCACCGACCAATAAAAACCGGGCATCTGGGTAGCGCGCAGAAACCTGAACGGCAGCTTTTAAAAAGCCGTCATGGTTTTTAACTGGGTCAACCCGAGCAACTAGTCCAATTAGAATTTGATTATCATCTACACCAAGTTCAGTACGCACAGCTATGCGCCGATCTGCATTCGGCGACCAGGCATTCGTATCCACTCCGTTGGGTAAGTAAATCCACCGTTTGGGATTATAGCCAAGCTTTTTATGATGCTTCTGCCCAGCCAGCGAATTTGTTGCTACGGCTCTGGGTGTGGCCGAGAGCTTAATCAGAGCTTTAAGAATCCATTGTGTAATTAAGCCTCTATGGCTGAGATCCATGTCAGAACAGCGTATATTCCAGATAATCTTATCTTTATTGATACCAGCGAGTTTTGCAGCCACCAAACCAAGTAGATCCGCGTGATAGAGCCATGTCATTACCACGTCCGGCCTTAATTTCTTTAATAGGTACGCCAAGCGGAGGAGAATAAGAGGGTTTGGTAATTTCATATCCAGCTTAAGGCAGTGCACAGCGATTCCTGCGGCCTTGATTTCTGCGCCGTAAACGCCCTCATTCATAAGAGAAATGACTGTTTGTTTTTGCCCGATGTCAGCGGTGACAATACGGGTTAGCATCCGTTCAGCACCACCGGAATTTAGGCCAGTGATAATGTGGACCACATGTGGAGCCTCGTGACGAGGTGTAACGGCATTTGTTGGGTTCATTATTTCGGATGTCGCTCTAGTTATTAAGTCGCGAGTTAAGGGCTGTCTTTGCTGGAGTATATCCGCAAATAATGACTACGAAATGCCAAAATTGCAGTGCCGATACTCAAGATAACAAGGCTTGTAGATGTTCCCCAAGCCGCTGCATTAACACCGTAAGACTCTGCAAGTGTATAGGTTATTATTCCGTTGGAGGTGATGGCTATATATTGAATACCAGCCACTTGCTGTTGATATCCATATAAAGTAAGGGAAGTGAATAAAGGCCCAAGGGCAGCGTTTATCAAAAAACCTGTTGCAGTAATTTGTAAAGCAATTTTACCTTGTTGGAAATTATCCCCAAAGATTTTTAAAATATAATCCGGAAACAAAATAAGCGTGATAGCAATGGGCAGGGCGCACAGTACGGATAAAATAATAGCTGTGAAGACCGCCTTTCTTAAGGTGTGTGTATCTTGGAGAGTGTGAGCTCTCACAAACGTGGTGGCGTACACCATGTTGATGACTGACAGAACAAAAACTACCAGCGCGGATAGGCGGATCACGACGCCGAAAATTCCAGCCTCAACCGGCATAGCGAGCCAACCAAAAATCAGGACACCAATCTGAGTGTTCATGGAGCTGGCTAAGTTGATCCCCAGGAATGATAGATTATTGCTAAACCATATGCAGGATTGTCTGCGCTCTTCATTTGATTTGTCGAAAATTCCCCTCGTCGGGACCGGAGCACGGTACAGCCAAACAATTGCCGTGAGGCAAGCGACACAAGCCCCTGCAGCTAACACCATAAAAATGTACTTGGCACTCAAGTCGATGTTTGCCAGTTTGTGTAATATGGTTAGGATAATGACGCCGAGGAGAAACAGTGCGGGGCGAACCATTCCTTCTGGAATAAAGCTGCGTACTAGCAGAGAAAATCCACGCATGCGGCATTGCAAGAAGACCGTAATGATGATTAACGGTAGACAGAGCAAAACCAAGGACAATGGATCAGGTGGCAAGCTAAGGACCGGAGTTCCGATCAGATATAGTCCTGTAATAACAATAAATATACTCAAAAATAGCGTTTCACACATCGTATGAAATAGACGCCTATTGGCAGTCGTGTTCCCCATTTCCACGTACCGGATGGTGAATTTGAGAACTGTTACATCCGCACCGCACAGGCCAAGTATGGTGCCGACACCGATAATACCCATGCCAATACTAAAATAACCAAACTCTGCGGGTGTCAAAAGGCGGGCGACAATCATTTGGCTAATGAAGCCGGTGATGGTGGCGAACACAGTGATCAGAAAGACCAGAGCTGAATCGCGTAATTTATTGGCGTGTAACGCGCGCTGAATTATGGCCTTGAAGTTGCAGAATCTTAGGGGCTTTGACATGTTTTGGCGAACTTTTGGCGAACAATGGTAGTTGAATTCGAAATTATGCAGGGGCTACCATACGCGAAACCATCTCATAGGCAAATCCGATCTGTTTCATATCAGAAATCTAAATGCGAACACCATTGGTAAAATGTGAATACCATTGGTAAGCTGTGGTGTTTAGGGTAGTAGAAATAATGGGAAGCAGGCCATTATGAGAAGTCAAACTAATTCCCCCGTGCCGCGGATATCAATCGGCATGCCTATTCGCAACGGCGGTGATTCATTACACGTTGCTATGGCATCGATTTTGAATCAGACTGAGCATGATCTGGAAATCATTATTTCAGACAATGGATCAACTGATGGTAGCTCAGAGCTTCTGCGGGCTGCAGCAAAAAAAGACCCACGAATAATTTATATCTATCAAGATGCACCACTTAGTGCTTTTGATAACTTCCAATTTGTCCTAGGCAAGGCCACTGGGACCTATTTCATGTGGGCCGCACATGATGATAATCGTGACCTAGACTTTGTGGAAAAGGCGGCGGTTAGGCTTGATGAAAATCAAGAAGCTGTTCTGGCTTTCGGTGATTTGATGATTCTCACCCCAGAAAATCCATCAGGTAGTCTTGTACCCTATGAGTTTGCGAATGTGGGCGAGGGCCGTTTGGCACGCATGTATAAAATGTCGCAAATGCAGTGCTATCATATTTATGGCTTGTGGCGGACCTCAATCATCCAAAATTTACCCAAAGAACACTGCATCTGGTGGCTGGATATGCCGATCATGTTATCGGCAGCAATCCAAGGCTATTTTGTTTATGTACCAGACACTAAGTTTTTTTATTTCGAGACCCCGAAGAGTAATGAAAAACGCGCCAAGGAGCTTGACTTTAGATCCCGTTTTAATCTTGTCGCAGGTGTTTCCAGCCTAGTTATCGCAACATTCAAAGCTTGCTACAAATCTGGCGGCCTAATGCTTGCTTTGTCAGGTGCAGGACTGATCATCTTCAAACAGTTGAAGAATATGCCCGGCTTCCTGGCTCGGCGAATTCATCGAAAATTACGCAGCTCCTAACCGGATAGGGATCTTATCCACATTTTGTAACTAGTGTAAACGTTACGCAGATCTGAAGCCTTTGGATATGATAACGCTTCTTGAGGGCGATAGCATTAAGCTGAAACGCCTTGTGGCGGACCTTAGCTGCTTTCCAATGTTTTAAAGCAAAAGCTTTAGGACCGGCTCATTGTCGAGAGTTGGTTTTGTGACGCCTACACGGTAAGTATTGATCGGGGTGCCTGGATGCACGTTGTATAACCCGGAAAATTCTCCAGCCGGAGCCGGGAAGACCAAACAATGAGGGCATATGAATACCGGGACAGATTACCCCGAAATCAAGAACATTTATCGGGAGCAGGCCATGGAGAGGACCAAAGAGGGCAAGATAGATTGAAACATATCAAACCTAAAAACGTTAAGTTGTTACTTAATTGTTGCCTGCTGAGACTTGTTAAAATATAGATTTCAGGTGGTAGTTCACGTGGATTTTGTTTTGTGAACCATCCTATATTTTCACCTGAGATTCTGGAACCGTACAATGCTCTCATTAATTCAAATGGCACGTACTACAAAACGGAATTGGCGTTTACTTTTTGAGTTTTCTCGTCAAGATATAAAGCGGCGTTATGTCGGCACCCTTTTTGGTCCTCTATGGGCAATTTTCCATCCATTGACAACGATTGCTATTTTTTGGTTTGTTTTTGAAATGGGGCTTAAGATAAAAATGTCTTCCAATGTCCCTTTTTTCTATTACTTCGTTGCAGGAATCATTCCATGGTTCTTATTCATGGAAACCATATCGACAAGCATAAACACCATATGTGACAATCGTCACTTGATAACTAAAGTTGTTTTCCCATCAGAGATACTACCAGTTTCAAATTTCCTAGTTTCGAGCATTCCTCATTTTGCAATGATGGGCGTTGTCATAGCAATGCTATCCTTTAAAGGATTGTTGCAATTTGAGACAATGCTAGGATTGTTATACTATTATATTTGTTTATTAGTGATGGTGCTCGGTTTGTCATGGGGTATTTCTTCTGTCCGTGTTTTCTTTCAGGATTCAGGGCAGATGGCAAATGTCATACTGAATATGTTGTTCTGGTTAACACCAATTGTTTGGTCAATTGATATTCTTCCCGCAGAATTACAACAGTATGTTCTATGGAATCCTATGACCTATATTGTGACAGGATATCGTGACTCGTTAATGTATGGCGGCTTTCCATGGGATGACTTAGGTGCAGCAATGCGGTTCTGGATTGTCACATTGCCTATAGCTATTGGTGGGGCAGGCTTATTCCAGCGGTTACGCCATGAATTCGCTGATGTTTTGTAAGAGAAAACCATGACCCAAGACCTCGCTGTCTCCATCTCAAATTTGACAAAATCATATCGCTTGTTTGACTCTCATATTGATCGGTTAAAAGAAGCACTTCACCCAATGGGGAAAAAGTACCATCGCAACCATCTCGCACTAAATAACATATCCTTCGATATACCCAAAGGCAGCACCCTTGGTATTTTAGGCCGGAATGGTGCAGGCAAATCAACATTGCTAGAGCTCATTACAGGAGTGCTGGAGCCTACGTCAGGTAATATTGCTGTTAATGGTAATATTGCTGCGCTCCTAGAACTGGGAGCGGGCTTTAACCCTGAGTTGACAGGCCGAGAAAACCTTATGGCCAATGCGCCTATACGCGGCATGACGCGCCGTGAGATGGAGAAGAAAGTTCCTGAAATAGAAGATTTTGCAAATATTGGTGGATATATTGATCAGCCAGTTAAATCTTACTCGTCAGGTATGTTTGTCCGCCTTGCGTTTGCTATGTCTGTATGTGTAGATCCAGATATAATGATTATTGATGAGGCGCTTGCGGTAGGTGATGCACGCTTTCAAGAAAAGTGTTTCCGGCGATTGCGTGAATTTAAGAGAGCTGGAAAAACTTTTATAATCGTAAGCCACGCTCCTGAAGCCATGGCTCAGTTATGCGATACGGTCATTGTTCTGGAAAATGGACGAATTGATTATAAGGGCGGGCCACGAGAAGCACTATCGCATTATGGAAAACTGCTCTTTGGTGAAAGCGCAGTTGGGGGGAGCGATATTCGTTCCGTCACTCAAGATACTGGCAAAACAATGCCAGAAATTCAAATATCGGACTCTGATCCGATTTCATTGTTTGTTAGATCAAACAATGGAGACAAAAGTCTAGCATCGCGCGCTGGTTATAATGAATGCGAAATGCGCTCTGGCAATAAAGAAGCAGAAATCGTTGACTACGTTGTTCTTTCCGAAGGACGCCTAAACACCAAAGACATTGGGGTTGGTGCCGCCGTTGATATCATGATTCGGGTTCTCTTTAAAAGGGATGTAGAATCCCCGAGAGTCAGCATAAGTTTACGCTCACCAAATGGCCTGCTTATATGTGGAGTTAATACGAGCATCCACGGACTTGATGTGCCAAGAGCGTATGCAGGAGAAACTAGGGTATTCCGCTTTAGTTTTATTAATAAACTTGGGCCTGGTGACTATATGCTTAGCTTTGGGGTTGTAGACAAAGGTATTGCAAACCCGATCAAGCTAGATGTACGCGAGTCAATAGCGGTACTCTCATCACGGGGCACCCCAAGTTTTAATGGCATAGTCAATTTAGAGTTCTGTTTTGACAGTCTAAGCTCTTAGCCCTGAAGTGGTCCTGGGGATTCGGACAGTAGTTTAAGGCGTATCCCACGAGATAGATGAAGGGATACGAAATGACGAAACACCGACGTTTTACGGACCAATTCAACGCGAAGGTCGCGCTTGAAGCTTTGCGTGGCGACAAAACAATTCAAGAGACTGCAGCCAGACACCTGGTTCACCCGAATCAGGTTAGCACTTAAAGACGTCAAGCCACGGAAGGGTTGGCGGACATTTTCTCCCGCGGCGACAAATCCAGCGATTCCGAGATCAAAGACCTGCATGCAAGATGGGGAGGCTACCATTGAGAACGATTTTTTGTCACAAGGGCTCAAGCGATGAGCCCATCACAGAAAAAATCCATAATCCGTCGCCGGTCGAAACTCAGTATTGCTCGGCAATGTGATCTGTTGCGTCTGAGTCGATCTGCATTTATTGCAAAGCTTGCTGGGTTGCTGAAGCGACCTTAAACTTGGTGAAGATCATTGATCGTGTATTCACACAGCATCCGTTTTTTGGTAGCCGCCAATTGCAGGCATATCTACGTCGTGAGGACGGAATTGTGGTTGGACGACACAAAGTTCGTCGACTGATGCGTCTGATGGGCTTGAAGGCCTCTACAGTCGCCCTCGCACGACTGTGCCGCATCCCGCTCATCTGATTTATCCGTATCTGCTGAAAAACTTGCGGATTGATCGCCCAAATCAGGTCTGGTGCGCAGACGTTACGTTCATTCCTGTGCAACGTGGTTATCTGTATCCGGTGGCAAACATGGATTGGGCGACACGTAAGGTTCTGTCTTGGCACTTGTCAAACACCATGCACGTAAGCTTTTGCGCTGAAGCATTGGAGGAGGCTTTGGAAACTTATGGCTCTCCAGAGATCATGAACACAGACCAAGGCAGCCAGTTCACGGGATCGGCATGGATCACCACGTTAACCAAAGCAGGCGTCAAAGTATCCATGGATGGACGCGGGCGCTGCATGGACAATATCTTCATTGAGCGCTTGTGGCCGCTCGCTCAAGCAGGAGGCGATATTGGTCGATGGCTTCCAGACACTTAAAGTTATCAAGGGCTGGATCGGCTTTTACAACGAACGGAGACCACATTCGGCGCTTGAATACAAAACGCCAGACGAAGCATGCTGGGACGAAAAAATCTGAATGAGGCGGCTTAAACAGCGAAACCATACACCTTAAACAAGCCGCTAAACTGTCCAGAAACATAGGACCACTTAAGTAGATTGCCTAAGTTGAACGGTTCAATCGCTTGGTTCGCAATGATTGGTTGAACCTGCATGATTTTGGATCTATTGAAGACATTCTAGTCGTGGCAACCGAATGGGTGTGGACTCACAAGAATGAACGCCTCAATATGGGCTTAGCAGCGTCAAGATAAAACAAAGACAGCCATTGGCGTGCCCATGGCAGGTGAGCAGTTCTATTTGCAGAGTCCAAATAAACTGGGACATTGACATTTATCTTAGAAATTAGGGGTAGCACAACGTTATGTTTGAATGGAACAAAAAAGGCTTAATTTTCTCGCCAAGCGGCACGTACTCATGGATGCATAGTCATGCTCAGTGCCCCTTTCCTGTTGATTTCGGCGAGTTTATCAGAGTCTATTTTGCGACCAGAGAGTCATATAAAGATAATATGTGTCGCGCATTTGGCGGCTTTGTTGACCTTGACAAAAATAATTTAAAGAATGTTCTAAGAGTTTCTGATGAGCCATTGATGGAACTTGGTGGGATTGGTGAATTTGATGAGTTCGGTTCGATGCCCATAAGTGTCGTGCGGCATGATGGTGAGTACTATCTTTACTATGTAGGGTGGTCAAGAAGGTATAGCACACCATACGACTGGGAAATTGGTTTTGCTAAAAGTAAAGATGGTGCCCGATTCGAGAAAGTTGGGAAAGGCCCACTTATCGGACCAACCTTACATGAACCATATTTGAATTCGACTCCCCTGGTTTATAAATTTGCCGAAAACAATTGGCATATGTTCTACCATACAGGTGAGTGCTGGATTAGAGGCGGAGAAAAGTTAGAATCTCAATACACGATTCGACATGCCCACTCTGAAGACGGAATAAACTGGATTAGAGATGGCGTCAGGATCATTCCGACAAAAGTAAAAGACGAGTGCCAGACAACCCCATCTATAATTGAAGTTGATGGTCTGTACCATATGTTCTTCTGCTACAGGCAAGGTCTTGATTTTCGACATGACAGAAACAAGTCGTACCGGATTGGTTACGCTTACTCGGAAGATATGGTTTCTTGGATCCGGGATGATTCAAAAGCAGGTATTACTGTCTCTGAATCAGGCTGGGATAGCCAAATGATAACTTACCCACATATTACAAAGATAAATGAGAAGTATATTATGTTTTATTGTGGCAACGACTTTGGCAAGGAAGGCTTCGGTTATGCAGAATTGAGGTCTTCCCTATGAAGGTTACAGATTACATAGTGAATGCCCTCTATGACGTTGGCGTAGAAACCATTTTTGGTCACTTAGGTGGGTTTAATGCTGATCTTGTTGACTCAATTTATGTGCAGAAGAAGCAGCATTATGTATTAAGTTACCATGAGCAGGCCTCTTCATTTGCAGCTAATGCCCATGCGTTAGTTAAGGGGAAAATAGCTGTTGCCACATCGTCGGGCGCGCCGAGCTCATGCAACTTAATTTCTGGAATAGCTAATGCCTATTTTGATTCTGTTCCGTGCTTGTTCATTACGGGTAGCACACACAGCAAAGCCCTAAAAGAAAACAAAAAAATTCGGCAGAATGCTTTTGAAGAAATTGATATGGTTTCATTGGTATCGGATATAATCAAGTTCGGTGTCAGGATTGATAATCCCAATGACATTGCTTTTTATCTCCAGAAAGCCATTTATATCGCCCAAGAAGGTCGTAAAGGTCCTGTTCTGATCGACCTTCCTTACGATGTTGCAAGATGCAACGTTGATGTGGACAATTTGCAGACCTATAAACCGCCTAATAAGGCATACGAGAATATTGACATTCATAGAGTTCAAGCACTGCTAGAAAGCAGTGAAAAGCCTCTTATTCTTCTGGGCGGGGGCGCTAGAAGCGAAGAAACAAGAAATATTCTTCTTCAGATTCTTGATAAGGTTAAAATCCCTGTTGTTTCATCTTTGTGTGGGCTGGATGCTATTCCTCATAACCATGAATGCTTTGCAGGTTTCATTGGCCATTATGGGAACAGATTTGCAAACCTTGCAGTTGCAAATTGTGATCTGTTGATTGTTTTGGGCTCAAGGCTTGATGAAAGACAGATTGGTGGAGATAAGGCTAAGTTTGCATCAAAAGCCAAAATTATTCGGATTGATATTGATGAGGTCGAGCTTGGTAGAAGTATAAGTGGAGACCTAAGCTTCAACTCAAGCGTTGAAAGCTTTCTTGCTAAACTGTCAGAATGTGATCTGTCCGATCAAGACTACTCAAGATGGATAAAGATCGTCTCTTCATGGGGGGAGCGTTATCCTTCGTATGATTTGAGCACCAATACCGTGAATGCTAACAATTTTTTGCGAGTGCTTTCAGATTATATTCCAGATGACGCAATAGTCTGCTCTGACGTAGGTCAGAACCAAATGTCCGTTGCGCAAGCCTTTCGTCTAGATAACAAGAGGCGCCTCTTGAATTCAGCAGGGTATGGTTCTATGGGGTTCTCTCTTCCTGCCGCGATTGGAGCGTCGTACGCACAAAAAGGAACAATGATTATCTCTATCAATGGTGATGGTGGTATTCAGATGAATATACAAGAACTCCAAACCGTTAAACGGGATAACCTGCCGATCAATATCATCATATTTAATAACAGCTGCCTTGGCATGATACGGGTGCTGCAAGAGAGAGTATTCGATAACAGGACATCGGCATCAGTCAACGGATATTCAACACCAGATTATGCGGCCATCGCTCAAGCTTATGGAATTAAGTACTTGTTAATTGATGACGTTGGTAAGTATGAAGACGTGAGGTCATTTCTAAGCACAGAAGGCCCATCAATTATTGAAGTTATTACACCGCAAGCATCACGAAATATCCCTGAACCAGGAGCAAGCATTGATATGCAGACTCCACTACTTTCAGAGGAAGAATATAAAGTAATTAATGAGGAGGCTTCGTGGTGTGCGGATCTAAGGAAAGAGTGATTCTTGTATCGGGTGCATCTGGCATTGTTGGATATGGGATACTGAAGTCACTTAAGCGTACAGGTAATGCGTATAAATTAATTGGCACATCAATACATCAGGAATCAGCCGCTAACCATTTCTGTGACATCTTTGAGAAGGCTCCATATACGCACGACCAACGTTACATTCAGTGGCTGATTGATTTAATCAAGAAACATGATGTTGACATGATCATCCCCTCAATTGAGGTAGATGTTGCAGTTTGGCAGCAGCATCGAGAGTACATATGTAAAGAAACAGGGGTGGTCATTTTGTTGAATAATCCCGACCTTATTAGGCTGTGCTCAGATAAGTGGCTGTTTTATCAGGAGTTAATTGGGAAGAGACCTGCCTATGCCATTCCGACAAGGATTAGCGCAAATGATGTAAACTTTGATTTCCCGCTTCTGCTAAAACCAAGAAGAGGATCCGCTTCAAAAGGAATCGCCATCGTTAAGAATAAGCTTGAACTGAATTGTTTTATAAGTGAGATCGGGCCAAATTTGATGGTTCAGCCCTTGATTGGCTCTAAGGATGAAGAATACACAACATCTGCCTTTTTTGATAAGCAAAGTAACCTATGTAGTTCTATGACACTAAGAAGAACGTTATCAAAAGAAGGGTACACGGAAACAGCGAGCACTGTGGAGGTGCCCAATATGAATAAGGTTCTGTCTGAACTTGCTGAGGTATTTATGCCTGTTGGCCCAACTAACTTTCAGTTCAGAATTGATGACGGTCAACTGAAGTTGTTGGAGATTAACCCAAGGATATCTTCTGCAACATCAATAAGAACTGCTTTCGGTTACAATGAAAGCAAGATGAGCGTTGATTATTTTCTTGAATGTAAGAGAATTGAATCACAGCAGGTCAGATCTGGATATGCTTTTAGGTACACTGAAGATATAGTTTGTTACGAGCAATGATAGCATTAATCTCTGATATTCATGGTAATTATACCGCATTAAAAGCAGTGCTCAATGAAATTGATAAAATGGGCATCAATGATATTTATTGTCTTGGTGATATCGTCGGATACTACACACAAGTCAATGAGTGCTGTGATGAGATTCGCAGAAGAGATATCAAGTGCATCATAGGCAATCATGACTGGTATCTAATTGCAGAGAGCTTTTGCCCACGATCTCAAAGTGTAAATGATTGCCTTGCGTTTCAACGAGAAACTATCTCCAGAGAACATCTGGACTGGCTCTCCACTTTACCTGTGACACTTAAATATAAGGGGCTGTCAATGGTTCATGGTGGGTGGACAAACCCTGTCGATGAGTACATTGATCCAACTGAAGATTATTTTTCGCGCATAAAAGGTAGTTTTTTTGCCTCTGGACATACACACAGACAGATTCGAAAGGTATTTAAAGACAAGATATACTGCAATCCTGGGTCTGTTGGCCAGCCGCGTGATAATAACCCAGAAGCTGCTTTTGCAACCTTTTGCGGCAATGATTTTTATTTACATCGGATCGGATATGATATTGAGGTGGTTACGCTGTTAATGAAAGAAGCAGGCTTTGATGGGTATTATTCTGATTGTCTAAAGGTTGGAGCTCCGAAGCTGGGGCATATTAGGCCATAACTAGAAAACTCTAAAGAAGCATGGATAAGATACAGCCTGCCATGGCTCTGCTTTCTCTAGGAGAACTGACTGAAATTGACTTTCTCAGACAGTTAGGAGCTAGTAGAAATTGATAGTTTTCAAACGCCATACCTTGCAACATCGGATTGCATTCCTGCATGTTGAGTTGTATAACATCATAGCTTAAATTTATGTGTTTATTGGTTCTGTCATGAATAAAACAGTTAAGAAAATTATAGTTACAGGGGGCGCTGGCTTTATTGGCTCTTGTTTGGTCCGCCAGTTAATCAGAGAAAGCCAATACGAAGTACTGGTTTATGATGCTCTTACCTATGCGGGGACACTAACATCTCTTAAGGATGTGCTGAGTAGCCCGCGCCTTACCTTTGTTCAAGGTGAAATCCAAGATACAGCTAAAATTGCCGATCTTTTTGCATCATATCAGCCAGATATCATAATGAACTTGGCCGCAGAGTCTCATGTTGACCGATCAATTGAAGGGCCGGCGCGGTTTGTTGAAACCAACATCTTGGGCACGTTTGCTTTGCTGGACGCGTCTTTGAAATATTTTCGGACCTTAACAGAAGCAAAAAAATCTAACTTTAGATTTCACCACATTTCAACAGATGAAGTTTTTGGATCTCTAGGTGCTGAGGGCTTTTTCCGTGAAGAAACAGCATACGACCCACGTTCGCCTTATTCGTCTTCAAAGGCAGCGTCAGACCATTTGGTTATGGCGTGGTTTCACACGTATGGCCTGCCAGTTCTATTGACAAATTGTTCTAATAATTATGGTCCATACCAATTTCCAGAAAAATTAATCCCTCTCGTCACACTAAACGCCTTAGATGGGAAAGAGTTACCGATATATGGCGATGGTTCAAACATACGCGACTGGCTATACGTAGAAGACCATGCCAAGGCGTTGGTTGCCGTAGTTGAGCGTGGCACTCCGGGCGGAACTTATGTCATTGGTGGCAATCAAGAGAGAACAAATCTCCAAGTCGTTCATGAAATATGTGCTGTCTTGGATGAAATATCCCCAAATTCCAGTGGCTCATCCTACCTAGATCAAATTGTTTTTGTAACTGATCGGCCCGGACACGATGCTCGCTATGCAATTGATGCTGGTAAAATAAAATCAGAACTTGGCTGGCAGCCAGTCGAGACATTTAGAAGCGGGCTCATGCGAACAATACAATGGTATTTAAATAATGAATGGTGGTGGGGACCGTTACGTAAAGATGTCTATGGTGGTGAACGATTGGGCATAAAACCTTAATAGAATTAGTCGGTTCTGGGGACCGTTACGTAAAGATGTCTATGGTGGAGAACACTTGGGCATAAAACCTCAATAGAATTAGTCAGTTCTGGAGTTGGTATAGGAATAAATAGGGGGGGGGAGACCCATGAAGGGAATTGTCTTGGCAGGAGGATCGGGAACGCGCCTTTATCCGCTTACAAAAGGTATAAGTAAGCAGCTATTGCCAATCTATAATAAACCGCTGATTTATTATCCCATTTCAACATTAATGCTAGCGGGAATTCGTGACATCCTGATTATTACAACGCCAAAGGATCAGGTGCTTTTTCAGGCGGCATTGGGTGACGGTTCCTCTTGGGGGATTTCTATTAGTTATGCTGTTCAAGAAGAGCCTAAAGGTTTAGCACAAGCATTTACAATTGGCGAAGAATTCATAGGAAATTCTTCGTGTTCATTGGCACTTGGGGATAACATATTCTTTGGACAAGGGTTTACGCCATTACTTCAAGAGGCAGCGGCCTTGACCGATGGCGCGCGAGTTTTTGCATATAAAGTAAAAAACCCAAGTGCATATGGGGTTGCGACTTTAGATGACCGCAAACGTGCAATTCGACTCATTGAGAAGCCAGAGAAGCCTGAGTCCAACTGGGCTGTAACTGGTTTATACTTCTATGACAATAATGTTATTGATATTGCAAAAAGCCTGAGACCTTCAGCCCGGGGCGAATTAGAAATCACAGACATCAATATTCACTATATGAATGAACAAAAGCTGAATGTATCACTACTTGGGCGTGGCTTCTCTTGGTTTGATACAGGAACACACGAGGATCTTTTACGCGCCAGTGAATATGTGCATACCATTGAGGAACGGCAAGGTATGGCTATCGGGTGTTTAGAAGAAATCGCTTTTAACATGGGATACATTAGTTTGGAAAAGCTTGATGATCTTGCTAAGCAATACGCAAAAACAACTTATGGCACATACCTTCGCGGACTGGTGAGCGCAAGGAGTGTTTGATAAGTTCAAGATTAGTTTCAGTGTAGCCATTCAATACCGAAGAAAACATCTCTTTTAGTTCATCCTTGGGTTGGACTTCGATTTATTAGTTGAGCAGGGGAAAATGACCATATTAGTAAATAAAACACTAGTGCTGCCTGGCGGAACCACAGAAGGTGAGCGCTATCGGCAGGACGCTGCTAGCCGAGGCGAAGTAACCATTGGCGCTTCATCAATTGTTGATGATTCGGCTGCTTCTCGGTATGCGGAATGGGTATATTTGCCTTCAGTACATGATGCAGGTTTTGTGGTAGCCCTGAAAGAGGCTATTAAAACACATAAGATTACTTCTGTGTATTGCCCACACTCTATCATCCATGAGGCACTATCAAATCTTATTCCAAACGAGAATCTAGAAATAAAGCTGCTCAACAAAGCTCCGGCAGAAATTGATGCAGAACGTATGAAAACACTGTTGGAAAGAGCCGCTTTCATTGAGGCTTTGGTCGGCGAAATTGCAAGCAAAGAAACAAGAAATCTCCCAAATAAATACGAAATTTCTTCATTGCTCATGTATTGCAATACAATCGTTGGGCAATCATCAGATGAGAAGCTTGCAGCAATGCTCGCGCTCTTCTGCGATATGCCTGCTGGTGACATCGTTGAAATTGGTGCTTTCTGGGGACGATCAAGCTTCTTGCTTACTTGGGCTGCGGGACGATACAACATTGGCAACGTGCTAGCCGTTGACCCCTGGTTTGCTGGTAATTCCATCCAGAAAAGTTCGCCTGAACTAGTGCAACGTGATACAGGGCTACAAAACTGGGATATGATCCATGAAGGTTTTAAAGTCGCTTTGTCCGTTTTTGGCCCTAACCGGGTTAATTACTTACGTGCGCCTTCTAAAAACGCTGTAAAACGCTATGATGGTGGGAATATCATTTCAAATGATGGTTATGGTTCTACTAAGTATACTGGCGAAATCTCTCTAATTCACATCGACGGAAACCATGATTATGATTTTGTGACTACTGACCGTGACACATGGTGCGGGTATGTTAAGCCAGGCGGTTGGATTGTGTTTGACGATTATGAGTGGGAGCATGGCGATGGACCACAACGAGCAGCGGATGAATTCATAAAAGCAAATTCTGATCATATATCGAAAAACTTTGTTTGTGGTAAAGCCATGTTTGTACGGCTTTCAGCATAAATATTAGGTGAGATGTGATGTTCCTTAAAAAGAAAACACCGTCATCTAAATTTCCACCAATCATAAGTCAGGCCGATAAGGCCTACTTTATCGTCACCTGTCATGGGTGGAGTGCTTCAAACTGGACAGCAGTGGCCCTTAGCAAGCATCCGCATATTCTATGCTGTCATAGTGCGATGAATATTCCTGCAAACAGCAACAGTCTGCGAGAGACGGAAGTAGAATTTAAAGAGACAATGATAAAGCGGCATAACGCCCGTTTATCTCGCGGGAGTCGCTCCATAGATGCCTTGTTCGACGAGGTTGCAGCTTACGATGTTGAAAGGAAACGAAGCATTTATGGTAATGTTCATTCCTTACGCATTCGCGATCTTCCAAGGTTGAAGCAAGAGTTTCCAACACCACGTCCGCATGTTTTGATGAATCAAATTCGACATCCAGTGTCTGTGGTGGAGTCAGGATTTGGTCAAGTAAAGAATATGCTAAGTTGGGATGTTTATGTGCATCTTGATGCGACTCATGGAATGGAAGACCACTTACCTTTTTTTATTGACCTAGCAGATCGTTATCAAATCAATCTATGTGACTATGATGTAAGATCTTTCTGCTATGCAGCAAATCACCTGCTCTTTTTAGGACGGGATTGTAGAATAGCTCCTGATGCGCCAACCATAGTGATGGAACGTATAACGACCGAGCGCGAATACTTTGCTAAAATTTTACAGGAGTTGTCTGCTGGACGGATCGAGCCTTCATCCGAGTATCTTGATGAGGTATATAAGTTGGGGCAGCTTAACAGGCACAAAAGTGGCAAAAAGATAACGCCACAACAGCAGTATGAATCTTGGCTACCATGGCAACAAGAAGTATTTTACTACTTTTTTATTGCCGCAGATTTAAAGGCTGCATATCAAAAACACGGGTACGATTTCTCCTTTATTAAAAGACCCTAATCTCTAAGGAAAGAAGTGAATAGCAGCGGCATGGTCTAAGTTCTGCCACATTTTGTAAGTAGCGGGCAAAATATGGCGGTATGGACGCCTCAATGATGTCTCGTGACGTGCTCCCATTAAATGTTCTCGATTTTAGGTTAGTCTGTTCCGTTAAACAGGAGACGGACTATGAAGCGTGGACGCTTTAGCGAAGAGCAAATCATTGGAATTTTGAAAGAGCATCAGGCGGGCATGAAGGCTGTTGATCTGTGTCGAAAGCACGGGATCAGCGATGCAACATTCTACAAGTGGCGTTCTAAATATGGCGGCATGGAGGTTTCCGAAGCCAAACGGCTGCGAGAACTGGAAGCCGAGAACGCCAAGCTCAAAAAGCTTTTAGCAGAGAGTATGCTAGACGTTTCGTCGCTCAAGGAAATGCTGACAAAAAACTTCTGACGCCCGGTGCGCGGCGCAAAGCCGCAAGCTGGGCAATTCAGGACAAAGGATATTCGCAACGGCAAGCCTGCGCCTTAGTTGGCTTGGCAACGCGCGGATTTCGTTATGTCAGTCGGCGTCTGGCAGACCAACCACTTCTTGATTGGTTGCGAGTTCTCGCGTCGAACGCCGGCGGTTTGGCTATCGTCGACTGCATGTGATGCTGCAACGCGAAGGCATCCACATGAACAAGAAAAAGCTTTACCGCCTGTATAAAGAGGAAGGGCTGACCGTGCGCAAACGTGGCGGACGCAAGCTTACTGTTGGAACGCGCGCGCCCATGGCTATCCCACTAGGTCCATATCAGAGATAGTCACTGGATTTTGTTTCTAACAGCTTGTGCGACGGGCAAGTCTATGCAGTACGTTTGTGGAAGGTTTTAACGGACGGCTACGGGATGAGTGCCTGAATAATCACCTACTTGATACCCTGCAACATGCCTGCCGCTTGGTTGCAGCATAGTGCAGTGACTACACAACGCCCTCATTCCAGTCTTGGTGGACTGACACCGAGGGAATATGCAGCTCGGTCAAACATGGACCAGACTGGGAACATCACTAACCTAGCCATGTGAACAATTAGAGGAGCACGTCAATCACTGGAAAACAAAATGCCTATAGAAGCACGACGAACACTTGAGCAATGTGAAGGCTAAGTGCCCGCCGCGCTTGTTCAAAACCATCAATCCAATTACCATCAACGACCCTGCAGGCTCTTGTTATGAATGAGGGACGCTAGGGCGGCAGGTCAAACCGGGAAAACCCCGGCAGATTGTTTATGCGGAACGCGTTAATCGCACGGTTCGCTATAACTGGCTGAGCCAGTATGTTTCTGGAACCATTGAAGATGCGCAATATGCTACGACCGAATGGATGTGGACTTACAAGAATGAGCGTCCCAATATGGCGCTTGGCGGCATCACACTAAAACAAAAATTAGCCATGGGCACGCCCATGGACATATAGCCGTTCTACTTTCAGGGCCCCTTACCCTTATAAATAGGGGCATTACAGTTTAAAGGCGCTAATTTTGATGGAAATGAGAAAAAGCTTAAGAATGCTTACATCATCACCATGGCAGTTTTCCACCATAGCCATTTTAAAAGTACGTATGTTTTTCGTGGCCTCTTTGTTAAAGCTCCTATCCAAGCTTGGCCTCTCATTAGTTGCTGCAAAACTTGCAACGATACTGCTTACGCTAGCTATCCTAATCGAGTCTGTCGTTGAGTATATACTGTGGCCTCTCCGTCTTCTTCATCATGAAGCTGAAAATGTTGAATGCCCTCCCACACTTTTTCATGGAAGGTTAATCACATCGATTCTCAATACGTTAGGTATGACAAAATATTCTTGTTATCTCAGCAATCAAGTCGCTGATTACTACTTTCGTCTAGGCTGCACTCGTGCTGCGATCAAACTTGCACTTAAAGCCTTTCAACGTTTCCAAACCCCTGTTACCCAAACAACATTGATCCGCTCTGTATTATCTTCTCAAGACGATAATACTGAAGAGTTATTGCGATTAATTCGCGAATTCTCTGAGCAACAAGAAGCAAGACCTGCCCCCTATACTTCTAAGAGGCTGATTCACAACAAGACAATAGACAGACCTCTTCGTGTTGGTTTTATGTGCGATTTTTTTGCTGGACAAATTGCCCAGCAAACATTGCAACCTCAGTTTGCAACACATAATCGTGAATGTTTATTTCCTGTACTATACGATTCTGCGCCAAGAGTATGCCAAGAGCTTTATCCTGGGTGTGAATATCACCATGTCGCTAATCTTGGGGATGACGCATTAACAAGCAAAATCCGAAAAGACAGAATTGATATTCTTTTTGAACTAAATGGTCCCTTGCGACCAACAAATCGTTTAGGGGTCATCAAGCGACGCGCAGCTCCTGTTCAGGTAAATTGGTATAATCTACCCGCAACATCGGGCATTGCTCAAATGGACTGGGTGCTCACGGATGAGACGAGTGTACCAAAAGAAAAAGATGACTGTTTTGTTGAGCGAGTCTATCGCTTAACCGGTGGAGCTACAGGTGGCTGGGATCTGCCCAATGATATTCCTGCTGCCCAACCACCAATTGATCAACGCGGGGTTTTCACTTTTGGCTGTTTTGGTGATTTCTTTAAGATTAACTCCGATGTGATAGACACATGGAGTGAGATTCTTCGCCTCGTCCCTCCTAGCCAATTGTATCTAAAAAATGCTCTTATGACGCATCCAAGGGGACGTTTATGGGTTGCGCGAGAATTTGCCCGACGGGGCATCGCACCCGCTCGCTTACGTCTAGAGGGGTTTTCTTCCTACGAAGAAATGCGCAGACTATATAGTGAGGTCGACTTAGCCTTAGATACATTCCCCTTTAGCGGTGGATCAACTACAATGGTCGCTCTGTGGCAAGGTGTACCAGTACTAACAATCTGCGGTAATGAGTGGCGTGGGCGCACAACAACATCAATAAACACTAGTGCTAATTTGCATGAGTTCATTACTCAAGATAGAGCATCATATATTGCAAAGGCAGTTTCATACGCAAACAGTCCCACCTCTCTTAAAAATCTACGTGGTGAGATGAGGAACAATCTTAAGAATAACTCAGCGTATTATAATATTAATCTTTTTTGTCAAAACTTTGAAACTGCCATGCATGAGATTTGGCAAGATATTGAGCCTTGAAATCTAGGCCGCAGCGTGTCATAACTAAGATAAAGAGATTTTTTTTATTCTCATCTCTACTTTCTCAAGAGACGATGTGAGCATTGATTGTATGCTATCCGTTGGCAATACAGCTGGAACCTGACCTGAAGCTGTGAACTTGCTCAGGGCTTCTTCCATTGCAATAAGGTTTAACCTCTGGTTTCTAAGCTTCTGAAGCTCAATTCTCTTCAAATCTTTCTTTGTCGAGGCAAGCCGCTCATGGCAAGAAAAGTTGTCATTTTCGTCATGCCAAGTATACAAAAATAGTGGTTCGGCAACATATCCAAGACCATTAAGCAGTAATGCCCTAAATGGCAAAATCATATCTACTTCTCTTGGGCCTTCCTTTAGTGAGCCAAAACGGTCCCAAACATCTCGGCGGAACGCAATTGACGCTCCCAAAGAGGGGAAAACATGAAAATTTTGCACAAGATTAATTATGTCTAGTGTCGGCTTTTTCCCAACTGGATAAAATAAACCAAGATCTTCTTTTTTCTGATTAACGACGATTGCGTTTGAACCAACTAAAGATACATTGGCTGTTTGCAACTCTGCGACCAGGCGGCTCACACGGTTAGGCCGCATAATATCGTCTGAACAAGCCAGAACTATTATATCACCCTGAGTTTTGGGAATTGCGTAGTTTAGATGGCTCCAGTTCCGATTGGTCTCATTAATATTAATATATATGTCATGTGGTCCAGAGTATGATTTGACCTTTCGGTTGATAATTTCTAATGATGTATCCGTTGAACAATCATCTGAAATCAAAATCTCCAATCTAGGGTAATCTTGCGCGAAAGCACTATCAAGCGCAGCTTCAATATACTTATCATGCTGATAAGATAAAAAAACCATACTGACGAGCGGAATATCGTCAACATTCAGTATTGGTACTTGATCTGAGTTTTGGTTTTGTTGACGATCAAATATCGCAAAGGCACCGTAATATAATTTATCCAACACATGGCGGTTACGAATTGCCCAAAGCCTGAGGCCGAGTACATCCATAACCTTAAGCACTGCCCTACGCAATATCTCACGTATTGGCATATATACTACCCCAACACATGACGAAGAGATTTAATTACACGATCAATATCACTCTGATCTAACATTGGGTAAAATGGCAAAGCCAACATTTGTTCTGCAATCTCATCACAAACTGGCGTTTCGTTATGCACGTCTAATAGGCGCGCCTCTATAAAATAATTCTGCTGCTTGATTGATGGCAAATACGGGCGCGCAGAAAAGATATTATCTTTGGCCAACGCCTGTTCGACTTGTTCACGCTTAACATGCTGTGGAAGCAATATGCATAAAGTTGCCGGAATAAGATCAGGATGATCCCCCTGTAAGCGGATTCCACCGACTGTCATCAATGCATTGCGATAGCTTTTATATAAATCGCGTCGTTTAGCTTTACAGGTTTCCCAGCGTTCCGCTTGTGCTAAGCCGACTGCTGCATGATACTCACTGAGTTTAGCATTGCCTCCCCATTGCTGGGTTGAGCGATTCTCAAAACCAAAATTTGATGCCGCACGCACACATTGCGCTAAGCGCGTGTTGCGAGTAATAAGTAAACCACCTTCACCAACGCCAAACGGCTTTGTCGCATGTAAACTATGACAGACAATTGCCTTGGTAGGGATTTCCTGCGCATTAAAAGCTGCGGCTGCGTCCATAATAACTGGGATATCGTATTTTAAACTGAACGCATCCCAGCCTGCGCAATCAAGAGGGTGACCAAATGTTGCAACTGGCATGACAGCATCAATTTTTTCACCTGCTGTTACTAAGTCAGATGCAATCTCGGGCGTTAGGCACCAACTTTCACGATCAACATCAGCTAACACCGGTGTGTGACCCGTGTTGATAATGGCATGTACTGTGGACGCGAAAGTAAAACCTGGCACCAGAATTTTATTGCCAATTGAGTCAAGCGTTGCGCGTATAGCATACTCAAGTGCTGCGTGACCGCTGGACAAAGTTATGACATGAAGGTCCTTCTCACCGCCAAGAATCTCATGAAGTATACCTTCTAGTTTCGTCACTAACGGACCGAAATTTGTGTACCAAAGGTTACAATCAATTTGCCTTAAGTACTTCTCAAGGGAACCAGCTCTAGGCATATCTGGGACAAGGTGTGAGATTGCATTTTTCATCATCAATGCTCTACTTTATTAGAGTTCACTTTATTTCTTTTGAGATAGTCTTCCCACATCTCTTTGAGACCACTTTCAAAAGACGTTACATAACGATCTATATTAAAGTAGGTGCTTTTCTGTGAAAGACGTTCTCGCATATTACTACGTATTTCAGATAAATAATCGAGGTCATTAGCCATTGAAATAGCCTTACCTATATAGTCACATGTATCTGAAGCGATAAAATCTGTTAGGTCTGCATTCGCCATAATCGAAGCTGTGGATCGTCCTCGCCAGTCTGGGCCAGCAATACACAATACCGGAACCCCCTGCCACAAGGCATTTATTGAAGTGGAGCCACTTGAAAAAGGGAATGTATCTAATGCAATATCGATCTCACTATAAAGCTCGCGCATGTGTTCATATGGAGACATGCCACCTAAAATCAGCCTATCTGGGTAAATGCCACGTTTTGCCATATTTCTAACAATGTATGCCTTCAGTAAGGGCAGGTCCAATTGAGCATTTTTCAAGTACAAACGAGAGTTTGGCACAGCATGTAGGATTTCGCACCAAACATCCAAGAGCTGATTATTATACTTGAACATATCTCCGAAGCAGCCAAATGTTACACCATTTCCACGTTGTGCTGGCAATGGCTTAACTACTGGGTACTGCGGCAAATCCCACCCCCCGGTTGCGCCGCCTTTTAAACGAATAACTTTTTCCGTAAAGAATTTATCTTGTCCCTTTGGAAGGGCGTATTCGTCTGTGATTACATAATTAACACTTTTTAAACCTGATGTTGCCGGCAGGTTATACCAGCTTACTTGGATCGGTGCTGGATGTTTGGTTAGAACACTAAATTTGTGGCTGGGACGCAAGCGACCGTTCATTTCAATCAGGATATCAATACCGTCTTGCCGGATCCATTCATGAACCTCATCATCGGACATATCTCTAACATTACGGAGCCGTGGACATATCTTGCGAGAGAGATAAGCATTGTCTCCAAAATTGTAGACAAAAAATACTACGTTATGGTTTCTGTGATTACGAATTTGTGGCTGCAATGTAAAGCGACCAATAACACTGTTAAGATAGTCACATAGCAACCCAACTCGCAACGGGCGATTGCTATTAAGATTTAAGAGTTCAAGTGGATAATCAGTAAAATCTTTCTCATACAGCTCAGACCACTTTTTACTTTCGTCGTAAAATTCTTGCTGAGTGTCTCTAGCTGTCAGGAGGCATCGCAATACTGCATCATGACGCTCTGAGTTGGGCTGCAAATCACGCGCCAATCGCGCAAAGATTAAAGCCTGATTCGGATGCCCATATGCGAAAAAACGTGACGAAATTTTCTCATAGTGTTGCGCTCTACCTGCGGATGAGAATCTTAAGTAAGCTGCAACATGGTGTATCCAATGCCAAGACAAAGGAATTGGTGGTTCGTTTTTTACCTTTGCAAAGAGGTCGGGGTTAATTTTATTTGCGGTGTAAAGAATGCGAGTGAAAAACACAAGTGCATGCATCGCAATGAAAGATGAAACTTTTCCCCATAGACCTTTCCTCTTATATTTCTCTAGTCTATGAATAACGTCTTCAAGCATGCGTCTTTGTATTGCATAACCAATTTTGTTGGTCAGAACTACACCCTTAGGTGTAGTAAATTTATAAAAGTCAAGCAAAGAACTACATGACGGCAAACAAAACCAAGTAGAATATTTAATCCGGTTTCGCAAACGTGCAAGTTTATGCCTAGAAGATAATGGAACAGTTCTTGCCCATATTATTTTCACAGGATTTTGCATAGTGCTGATTCTTTACCATATAAAACTAAAGCGGATAACCATGCGCAGCAAGATCTAGTTTCCAATCTTTTTGTATCCTGCGGTTAGATTCAGCAAAAAGATCTGAGAAGATTTGGTGAAAGTCACCCGAAAACTCTGCGTCAATTTCTGGCACAGTATCAACAAAGCTGCTCAGCGCCGTAGAATACGCATCTTTTTGTGCTTTGATTGCATTTATAGCATTTGAAGACAGTGCCATATTTTCTCGCGCCCAGTAAGCTTCATGCTTTTGTGCATCAAGGAATGAAAACAATTCGTTGCCAAAATTGTGCCTATGCTCAAGATTATGTCGTCGAATATGCTCGAGCTTTTTGCGATCTTCGCTGGCATTATGTCGGCCCAATTCTGCCTTTATTGGATCAACACCAATAAAGCTGCACAAACGATTTATTTGCGCTTGCTTATGTGCAATAAGCTTTTCAAACTGAACGATTAACAAATTCTCATAACCGAATAGGTCGCCATATATTTTGACAATTTCTGAATACACCAAATCACCCGTTAAAGAGGCGTACTGATGATAGTAAAGAAATTCGAGATACTCCGCGAACGGCTTAGATAAGCCATCTCGTACCATCTCAAAATACATCGAACGAAGTAGATCAAACTGATTACGTATGACAATGATAATTTTAGTGCCATAACCAAACAGATCAAAGAGACGTGACGCTTTGATGAATGGGTCAACATCATAGGCAAGAGTGTAGCACAAGCTTTCCCAAGACATACCTATCGCTTGATATTGCTCTTCATTGTCTCGGAAATAGGCAAAGTGCCTTCTTAAAGCTTCCTGGGCCTTTGTAATATCGTATTGATGCGTTTTTGCCATTCGCAAGTCTACTTCAAACGCTGCGGCAATGTTTTCATCGGGCCAGCCCGCCACCCCATTCTGACACCCCCAACCAAGATGATATATTTTAGGATGTGCCCCAAATAGATCGTACTGGAGTGTTGTAGACGCGCATTTAGGGTAGCCGATATGAACAAATCGCTTTCTTTGCGGCATAGCTATTAACTCAACATTTTCTGAAACTGGGGTTCAAATAACAGATGTACATGACGTACATCAGGCGGTATTAAGCCTATCTAATCAATGAATGAAAAGTCATATCCATACCTTGCATAGTATTTATCAAGTTTAAAACCTTCAAATGAGAATTTGAACGCCTCACGTTGCCAAGGCTCCCATGATTCATATTGCTCACTCGGAGTCATTTTTTTGCTTTTTGCATGACGATTTAATTGCGGGATATTAAATATCTCATCAAGGTAATCATTTTCACATTTCACATGCCCATCAGATAAATAACTGATTACGCTAGAAAAATATTCTCTGTCAGTAGTCATGCGCTCCATAATTATTGTTGGCGCATCAGGAGCAATTTCATGATCTCGAGCTAAGAAGCTTTGATGATAGCACGCTCCCATGAATGCTAGGACATTTGGTTCACATAGGTCTAAACCGTATTTTTTTGATAGTTGGCTTGCAAAGTCAATTTGCCTACTCATGGCGCCAACAACATCCATAAGTGTGTAGACATCCCACTCAAGAAAGTCCCGGAGCTGCCCGAAACCAGAATTTACTAATGAGACTGGATGACGAATCAAGTTCATAAGAACATGTTTACGCGGAACAGGAAACTTTCTTTTTAGCTCAGGCAGATCACGAATTCTGTAGGTGTGTACGTTACCAAAAATATGTTTTTTAGGATCTGATGTGTAACTCTTGACCTGGTCAAGAGCAGTATCAATAGACAGATTCTCACGGCCTCGTACGGCATTTCCATGTTTGTCAACATTCTGCTTCAGAAACCCCTCGGAAGAATCACCTCCTCTACTATGAATATTCAGAGCACTGTGCGCGCAGGTAATCTCTGGATGAGTATCCAGGGAAATGGCAAGCCAATGTGAGGCAGACCAACCATGGCTTGTTACAACAAAAAAAGATTCATTCATGATCACAAATCATCCTGATTGCAGGTATACCTTGGCGCAGCATAGCTAATAGGAATGCAAAAGACTTCTATGCAGCGGTTACACTGTATCCATAGAATAAATGATAGCTGAAAGCAACCGGGACAAGTTTTTTTGGCGCAATGATCTTGTCTAATGTATTTCATAAGCCTAAACTTCGCGCCGATGGTCGCTACGCGATGTTAAGTCAATGCCACTTTGGAGATTAAAGAGTAAAATGCCACCTCTGATATCTGCAATTATGCCTCTTTATAATTCCGAGGGGTCTGTCGCAAGGACTGTATCAAGTGTTATGCAGCAAAGCGTTGGTGATTTTGAGCTTATTATTGTTAATGATGCGTCTACCGATAGCTCACTCGATATTGTTATGAGCTTTAATGATGCAAGAATTAAGATACTTAGTCATCGAGATAATAAGGGGGCGGCCGCGGCCCGTAATACGGGTATTGAGGCTTCCCGTGGTCGGTATATTGCTTTTATTGACGCAGATGATATTTGGGCACCCGATAAGCTGAAGAATCAAATTCAGTTTATGACAGAGAACCAGAGTCAAGCCTGCGTAACTGAGTGTAAAATTAAGTATTTTGATCAAGAAGCAGTTGGTCGGGTTACCTTCAATGAGTCTCGGACGTCTCTTAATACGGTCGTCTGGGGGTGTTTCTTGTCTCCTGGTACAACATTAATACTTAGCCGAAATTTAGTTGATATAGTTGGTATGTTTGACGTTAATTTAAAGCGACTTGAAGATTGGGATTGGCTACTGCGCCTATCTTACACTGACAATTTCATTGACATAATACATGAGGATCTAGCGACAATAAATGTTTATCCTAAAGAAATTAAACACACAATAATAGAGAGCCTCGAATACATAAATAATAAACATGCCAGTACTCTTTTGAGTTATTCGCATAAAACTTATTATAAATTTCAGTCCGGTATTTTGTTTGAGCGAGCAGCATGTTGCTGGAAGCAAAATGAAATCTATAAAGCGATTGGCTTGGTAATATCGGCGTTTATACGGAGTCCAATTAATAACTATGTATTTAATAGAGTTGTTGTTCCGAAATTAAGAAGAGATTCTAGAAGACTATTTGCCACCTTCACAAGACGGCTGTCGTCCGCATGTAAGCGCTCCTGCTTACGTTAGTAACAATAACCATAATTTTCCATGTATTGAAAGGCATGTGCGTGACTACTTTAGCCATAATGCAGCCCTACTTTTTCCCATACGCAGGGTACTATCGCTTGTTTGCAGAGGCAGACGTATTTGTTATATTTGACTGCGTTCAATTCCCTCGCCGAGGCTGGGTTCATCGCAACAAGCTGCCTCGTGCCGACGGTGAATTCAGTTGGCTGAACTTACCTTTCCAAAAGGCAGATTATCATGCCCCCATCAGTTCAATTTGTTTTGCCTCAGAAGCGCAAAATGTCTTTCTTGAACGTTGTCAGGCTTTTCCATTATTGCATAATGCTATAAATACGTTGGGCGACAGCCCGTTAATTCAGGAGCTACTTAATTTCGAAGGGTCTCCTGTTGACTACTTAGAACGCACCCTTAAGTTGTCGGCCCAATTGTTAGGGTACTCTCCACGCTTCATACGCTCATCGTCCTTATTGCTTGATGAAGGAATAAGTGGGCAAGATCGTGTCTTAACAATAGCTAAAACTTGCGGAGCACGTAACTATATTAATCTTTCTGGCGGAGTAGATTATTACGATCCTCAAATGTTCCTTAGTGAAGGTATTAATCTAAAAATATTTACACCTTATGAAGGGAAATCAACGAGTATGTTGGCCCGTTTGTTAAGTGAAAGTACAACAGATATAAAAGAAGAAATTTCCACAAATTTGACATATATTAACCTGACTCCCTAGCATCCCTCATTCGCGACAAGAGTCTGCGGGGTGGTCGTCGATAATTGGATTGCTGATTCTGAACAAGCGTGGCGGACCCGGAGCTTTCAATGAAGGCATTCTACTATGGTAATACCCCCATTTATAATATAAGGGGCCCTGAAAGTAGAACGCTTATATAGCCATGGGCGCGCCCATGGCTAATTTTTGTTTTAGTGTGATGCCGCCAAGCGCCATATTGGGACGCTCATTCTTGTAAGTCCACATCCATTCGGTCGCAGCATATTGCGCATCTTCAATGGTTCCAGAAACATACTGGCTCAGCCAGTTATAGCGAACCGTGCGATTAACGCGTTCCGCATAAACAATCTGCTGGGGTTTCCCCGGTTGGATGAATTTCAGGGTAATGCCATGTTTTCCCGACAATGCGGCACACTTAGACCTTTTTCATTCCTTCATTCCCGATATGCTACGAAACCAAGCTCACATCAAATGCCATGCTCAAGTGGCAAGAAGACCGGAAGGTTGAGTGGCATTACATTGCACCAGGCAAGCCTATGCAGAACGACTTTGTGGAAAGCTTAAACGGACAACTCCGAGTCGATTGCCTGAATGAGCATCTATTCGATACCCTACGCCATGCCTGCCGCTTGATTGCGGCATGGCGCAGTGACAACAACCGTAAACGCCCTCATTCCAACTTTGGTGGGCTGACACCGAAGGAATATGCAACCCGGTCACATATGGACCAAATTAGGAACATCACTTACCTAGTCATGTGAACAATTAGGGGAGCACGTCAGTGAACGTTAAAAATTCCAACCAAATGTAGACCAGTCTATTGGAGGCAGGTTAGTGTGCGTAATACCCCTGCCCCTGTGCGATCTTAAAAATAAAGCTTGCTCTGCTCAGCGATCAAAGACAGCTAGGGAGCAATGCGCTTCAGGTAGCCATCAGGTGCAACTGTCACAAGGATTTTGTTCTCAATCTCTTTGTCTATTTCAAACTCTTTATGGGTTTCCAAATATTTCCATACAGCGGTTTTGGGGTTGTTACCCGGTGCCCATGGTCGGTTAGCGGACATTTCCTCTGGCAGATCCTCTACAATCGTATCGAACACAACGCAATAACTACCGAGGCTTGTCAATGGCGCATAAGCTTCCAGTTCTGACAGAACATGTTCGTGAGTATGATTGCTATCCAGAGAAACCAATACAGTTTTGAAGCCCGCTACCCTGTCTTTGACCTGTTGAACAATCGCAGGGTCGATGCTGGAGCCTTGGATCATCTCAATTCGAGACGCCATAGGGTGGGCTTCAATAGCAGCACGATTGTGCGCACGAATATCAATGTCCACACCAATGACTTTGCGTTTTGGCTTACCTGGTTGCAGAGTCTCACCTGCTACTTCAGCATCGCACAGGTCCAGTAGGGCCAACATGGAAGCACTGAGTATCAGAGACCCACCATGAGCAATGCCAGTCTCAATGATCACATCCGGTTTAACCTTCCAAATTAATTCCTGCATGGCAACCATATCCTGTGGATACTGGATGATCGGTCGCCCCATCCATGAGAAGTTATAGGAATATTGCGGTATAATGGTTTCGGACACAAATTTGTTTGCTACATTCTGTATACGCGCATCGCTACCATTGGCAGCAATACGTGCCCTGACTTCTTGTTGAAAATTACTCATGCTCAACCTCGACATAGGTGTAGAGATTCTGTGACATGGCACGAATCTCCATCAAATAGTTGGAATTCATTACAAATATAGTGGATTTCTCCGGTAAGTTTGGCAACACATCATCTGGCGCAAAAACCTTCAGACCCGTAGCAGGCAGATATTTGCCCTGTTTTGCTGGGTTAATGTCAATCACTGTAGTAATGGGATGCCCACACCTACTTCGCATCAGAGAAAATGTGACGCCCTTCGAGGCCCCACCCCAAACAACCCGTCCATTTGGGTATGCCGCTATAGATGTTTGAAGCCCTGAGTCAAAATCAATGGGGAAATTGACTGGGTCATTCGGATCGCGAATTGGGGGGCGCAATGATGCAAGGTCGGCGACCACATACATATACTGGCTATTAAATACGTGACCAGAAGCCAAAACCCTACCAAACATTCGACTAAAGTCCGATTTGCGGAAGTAATTTACGTGTTCGTAAAATACGTCAAACCAAGCTTTATGGTTACAGATCCAGTCAAAACAGGGGACTTCAATATAGGCCAACCCTTGCCCATGATTGGTATCACGAAGTTGGCACAAAAAGGCATAGGGATCTTGAATGTGCTCTAAGACGTGACGCAGGATAAGTCCTTTGGCAGTCATTCCTGCCTCAGGATTGAAGTATTTCTTCTGGATATAAGAAGCATTGCCTTCATAGGTCGGATCAAATCCAGTTATATTGGCTCCTCTATCCCGCAGTTTTTCTAAGAAATAGCCCTTCCCACAACCAACTTCAACCAAACTATCTTGGGGCAAATGGGCTGCGACAATCTCTACAATTTCATTTAAATGAGTCTGGAAATAGTGGCTGACGGCCTGTTCATTCTGATAGTCGCTGTCGTAAACAACCAGTGCTGGATTAAATGCCGCATTGTAAACCAATCCAGTATCGAGATTTTCTACCAGATACAGATCACCTTTTGAGCAGCCTATAGCTTCATCCTGTGCCGCATAAACTTTGTTCTGAAATACGGGGATTTGTTTGCGAATATACAGCGGGCAAAATTTCGCACCTATATGCTCAGTGGTATCAACGGTATTCAATTGAAGGTCACCATTTCAAGGAACAGTGAAGCACAGCATCAGAATTTTGCTCATACTCCTTTTCGATATGAAATTATAAAGGATTTTCTCAGTTTTAGTAAGTATTAGTCACGAAGCTTTTCGACAACCACACAAATTTACTTGCTTAAATTGCAGACAGGCAGTCAAGTAAATCAAAAAGCTGTGAAATCTTATGAGAATGACAAGGCTCCCAATCATACGCCGGGCGCCCCTGGCCAAGGGGCAACGTATTTAAATAATAAGGGAACGGGCTCTAATGCCTCTTGAAAATGGCTGCTATAGTCCAGCCCAAATTATCACTGTCCCGTTTTGATAAATTTTGCTATGATTGTGCGCATTCAATAAATAATTTGGCGCTCAGCCGCAGGATTGACATGATAACGCAAACCAAGACAGATATCCCGACGAAGAATTCATCCCATGCGGACGGTCAAATGAAATGCTGGACACCAACGGATTTGGCACAGTCAATGTTTGCCACAGTCTCAGATGCCACGGCAAAAGCAACTGACCGCCTTATTCTGGCGTCCGATTTGCTGCCACAGCCTTTAAAACCGGAAAATTTGCAGGATGAATGCGGACGCCCTGTAAAAACTCTTGTCCTCGACCATGTTCTTGCGACTGCCAGAAAGAAACGCAATCGCGTGCTGTTCCTGCAATTGCACCGTTCAGAAACTGGACAAACAGTTGTGTTCGCCAATGATGCGCGGCTATCCCGCATGTGGTTTTGGCTTGAGGATGAAAACCTGACCATTGATAGCCTTCGCGCGGCCTTACACGCCTTCACCCGCGAAATCGGCAAAGATGTTGTTTTCATCCCTTCAGGCCAAATTATACCTGCATCCCGCCTGCTCGCCCGACAATGCAAGGGCCATAGAATTCTTAAATCCCAAAATACTTCTGCATATCTTGCGCTAGAAATTTACCATGATGGTCCGGCAACACTTACATGCAGCTATGGACACAGCTCGTCAGCTGTTGGCACATCTGACCTGACGCACCTTGATCGCCTTGAAGCCGAGAGCATACACATCATCCGGGAAGTCATGGCTGAAGCAGAAAATCCGGTGATGTTATATTCCGTCGGCAAAGATTCGTCGGTTATGCTGCATTTGGCCCGCAAGGCCTTTTACCCCAGCCCGCCGCCGTTTCCGCTGATGCATGTGGATACATTATGGAAGTTTCAATCCATGTATGATTTCCGCAATCAGATGGCTGAAGAAAGCGGCATGGATCTTATTACCTATGCCAACCCAGATGGAGCAGAAAAGGATATCAATCCATTTGTTCATGGCTCTGCTTACCACACAGATGTGATGAAAACTCAGGGGCTTAAACAGGCACTGGATAAATATGGATTTGATGTTGCCTTTGGTGGCGCGCGCCGCGACGAAGAAAAAAGCCGGGCCAAAGAACGGGTATTTTCTTTCCGAACCACGACCCATAGCTGGGACCCAAAAAATCAACGGCCCGAGTTGTGGAATTTGTACAATGGCCTGAAAAGCAAAGGTGAAAGTATACGTGTTTTTCCTTTGTCGAACTGGACCGAACTCGACATCTGGCAATACATTTATCGGGAAAACATCCCGATTGTGCCCCTATATTTTGCGGCAGACCGCCCCGTCGTCAATCGAAATGGGCTGTTGTTGATGGTTGATGATAATCGCCTGCAATTACTGCCGGGCGAGGAGATTCAAATCAAAAAAGTCCGTTTCCGTACCCTTGGCTGTTATCCTTTAACTGGTGCCATCGAATCTGATGCAGATGACATGGCATCCATCGTCCTTGAGCTACTGAATGCTCGGACCAGTGAACGGCAAGGACGAGCCATTGATGCGGACAGCAACGCATCCATGGAGCAGAAAAAGCAAGAGGGGTACTTCTAATGACAACTTCAATTGACCTCTCCCTATCTGCGGAACAACGCGTCAATACGTATCTTGAACAACAATCTGCCTTGGATACACTCCGTTTTATTACCTGCGGCAGCGTTGATGATGGCAAAAGCACCCTGATTGGCCGCATGCTGTATGAGGCCCAATTAATTTTTGACGATCAGATCGCAGCCCTGAAAGCCGATTCCAAGAAAATCGGGACGCAAGGCGGAGATATTGACTTTGCATTGCTTGTTGATGGCCTAGCCGCAGAACGAGAACAAGGCATCACTATCGATGTGGCGTATCGTTTCTTTAATACGGATCGCCGAAAATTTATTGTTGCCGACACTCCCGGACACGAACAATACACCCGCAACATGGTAACCGGTGCATCCACCGCCGATGTTGCCGTGATCCTGGTCGACGCTCGGCAGGGGATCCTGACCCAGACGCGACGCCATTCATTCATTTGCTCTACGCTTGGCATTCGCAATGTTGTTGTCGCCGTCAACAAAATGGATTTGGTTGGCTACGACCAAGCCGTGTTTCGCAAAATTGAAGATGACTATTTGGATTTTGCTAAAAACCTTGATTTTGAAAAAATCACGACAATCCCGTTATCTGCCTTAAAGGGTGACAACGTTGTTCAACGATCCCTGCCGATGTCATGGTATCAAGGGGCAACCCTTTTAGGATATCTGGAAACCGTGGACACCCGCACGTCACAGGTTGACCACCCCTTGCGTTTTCCTGTGCAATGGGTCAATCGCCCCAATCTGGATTTCCGCGGCTTTTCCGGTACGGTTGAGGCCGGTCGCACGAAAATAGGACAAGATGTACGGGTCCTGCCATCGGGCGAGAGCGCGAAGGTCAAAGATATTATCCTGTTCAAAGAACACTTACCTGAAGCCGCAGCAGATCAAGCCGTTACCCTTATCCTTGACCGGGATATTGATGTTTCTCGTGGTGATGTCATCGTCGACGCGCATGCCCCTTGCGAAGTTTCCGATCAGTTCGAAATGCGTATGGTGTGGATGGACACCACGCCCGGCTTTATCGGACGGAATTACTGGCTGAAAATCGGGCCGCGCCGAGTCAACGCACAAATCACCTCTATCAAATATAAATACAACATCAATACCTTTGACCACATATCGGCTACGGAACTTGAATTGAATGATATCTGCACGGTCACTGTCAGCGTTGACCGCCCGATTGCATTCGAAACCTATCGGGATTGTGCCCCCCTGGGGGCATGCATCCTGATCGACCGCATGAACAACACCACCGTTGCCGCCGGCATGATCAATTTCGCATTACGTCGTGCCCGCAATGTTCACAGACAAAAGTTGGATGTAAACAAAACAGCCCGCCGGCAAATGAATGGCCATACCAGCAAGGTCATTTGGTTCACGGGACTGAGCGGTTCAGGCAAGTCAACTTTGGCAAACGCTTTAGAGCAGAAACTACACAGCCAAGGCATCCGGACCTACATCTTGGACGGCGATAACGTGCGCCACACCCTAAACAAAGACCTTGGATTTACCGAAGCTGATCGCGTTGAAAACATCCGCCGGATCAGCGAGGTTGCCAAACTGATGGTTGATGCCGGCTTGGTTGTTTTAACTGCCTTTATTTCTCCGTTCCGATCAGAGCGGGACATGGCCCGCCACATGTTTGAAGAAGGCGAATTCGTCGAGGTCTTCGTTGACACCCCGCTAAAGGTCGCAGAAGCACGCGATCCTAAAGGCCTTTACAAAAAAGCTCGCCGGGGCGAAATACCAAACTTCACTGGCATCACCAGCCCATATGAGCCTCCGGAAGCGCCGGAAATCCACCTCCATACAGAAGGGCAAAGCCCTGACTCGTTACTTGAAGAACTTATAAAAGAACTTGGTGTCTTCCGTGACTAGTTGGTGTTGCCTAATCGAAGCCCATCTAAATACGATACGAACGTTATCTGATTTCTAGGCTTTTTTTCAGCACCTAACTATTGTGCCATCATGGCTGGGTATATTGCTTTTACAGAATTGATTCAAAGTGGGAACATCGACGATGCAGTTTTGGACCAACATAACCTTGCAGAATGAGTTAAAAAAATGTGTTGCCGATGTCGGTGAAATCATTATGGACATCTACCAGTCAGGTGATTATGGCGTTCAAACGAAAAGCGATGAATCTCCGCTCACAAAAGCAGATAAAGCTGCACACAATGCCATTGTCAGCAAGTTGCAAAGCATAACACCAAATATCCCGATTATTTCCGAAGAAGATACCACCAGCCAATCACAAGCCAACGCGAACCCCACCTTTTGGCTGGTCGACCCACTTGATGGGACCAAAGAGTTTATTCAGCAAACAGGAGAATTCACGGTAAATATTGCATTAATTCATAATGGAATACCCGTGTTTGGCATTGTCGGCATCCCTGCCCAAGATCTGATATATTGGGGAGGAATGGGCCTCGGCGCATTTCGTGCGACCAGCACAAAATTGGACACAGAAATTACCGAGTTACGCTGTAGAAGCCAACATGCCTTAATCCGTGTAGTCGCCAGCAAAAGCCACATGAATGAAGAAACTCAATCCTTTATCTCTGCCCTTGGCGAGACCGAGCTGGTACAGGCTGGAAGCAGCCTAAAGTTTTTAAAAATTGCTGAAAACGAGGCAGATATATATCCGCGGCTTGGCCCAACCTGCGAATGGGACACCGCCGCCGCCCAAGCTGTTTTGGAGGGCGCTGGCGGTGTAGTCACTCAACTTTGTGGAAAACCAATGCGTTACGGCAAAGATAACCCACTAAACCCGTATTTTGTAGCCAGAAAATCATATAATACCCATAGTGATCATGATCTGTTAATAGTCGAATAATTTGATACATATCTATTTGTATTGATTTGAAATAGCAGGCACACCCAAAGTCTGTACAGACAATATAATCAAGCGAGAATAACCTCTGATAATTATGAAGGCAGACTTCATGCGTAGTGCAGCTTATGACACATTGGTCGCGATTTTAGAACGCGGTCAGCCTCTGGATGAGGCCTTTTCCCGTTTCAGCAAGCCTCTTGGCGATCGCGACCGGGCCTTTGTTCGTGCCCTGATCACCTTGGCCCTGCGCCACAAGGGCGAAATTGATGCAATCATTGATGCCTGCCTCAACCACCCCCTGCCCAAAACAGCAGAGCGGGTGCGCTATATCCTGATGTTGGGGATTGTTCAAACCCTGTACATGGGCACAGCCGACCACGCGGCAGTATCCACCGTTGTTGATCTTGCCAAGGCCAAGGGCTTTATCAAGCAGAGCGGCATGGTGAATGCCATCTTACGACGCACATTGCGCGCACCGGATGATTTCAACGAGGCTCGCACCACACCCAACGCACCAAATTGGTTGGTCTCCACTTGGCACGACACGTACGGAGAAAACCTGACGCAGGAAATCCTGAAGGCACACTCCGTTGAACCACCATTGGATATCACCGTCAAAGACCCAGCATCCCGTGACCATTGGGCGAAAGAACTAAGTGCAACAATCCTGCCCAACGGCAGCCTGCGCTGCACCCTGCCCGGTTCGGTCACCGGCTTGCCGGGGTATGATGAGGGCGCATGGTGGGTACAGGATGCAGCTGCATCTTTACCAGTGATGTTGCTGGGCGATGTCTCCGGCAAACGGGTTGCCGATATTTGCGCCGCGCCGGGTGGTAAAACTTTACAACTCGCCGCCAGCGGAGCAAATGTCACGGCCGTAGACCGTTCTGCAAATCGCCTGAAACGTCTGCAAGACAATTTACAGCGCACGGAATTAACCGCCGAAATCATTACCGCCGACGCCACCAAATGGCAGCCGGAAGCCCAGTATGACATGGTACTGCTGGATGCGCCCTGCTCTGCAACCGGCACCGTCCGCCGCCACCCAGACCTACTGTGGACAAAAAAAGAGTCCGACATTTCGGCTTTGCAAAACACACAGGCCAGAATTCTGAACCATGCCCATAACCTGCTCAAACCGGGCGGTCTTTTGGTCTATTGCACGTGCTCCTTACAAAAAGCCGAGGAAAGTGCCAACGCGACGTCCTGTCCGAAGGGGCTAGAATTTGATCCCATTGCTCCGGCGGAGCTGGGCGAATGGTTGTTCCTGGTCCGCAATGATGGTTGTCTGCGGACATTGCCGTGTCATTTGGGTGAGCAGGGCGGAATGGACGGTTTCTTTGCCGCACGGTTCCGCAAGCCTGTGGCTTGACGCATCCTATAGTGCGCCGTACCTTCTTGCAGATTGCCTTTATTCTTTAGCCACAGGACAGCCATGACCGCTGCAGTGCCCCAACGCCCGGCGTCACGCCGACATCTTGCCACCGCCACAGTCTTGGGACTGGTCATTCCCGCCGGTGTCTTTGGCGTCCCGGCTGTATTTGCCGTGATGCTACTCGCCATTGTGCTGGCGGTCTCCGTTTCTGACCGGGGCGAGCACATACGCCGCACCCTGTTGATGGCTATGTTTCACCCTATGGGTATCCTGACCGCACTCATGCTGGTCCTATGGCTGCCGGGGATCTTCAACAGTCCCGAACCCATGTTGTCCCTGAAAACATGGGGCCGCGAGCTTGTTGTTGTGATTGGGGCTGTCTTTCTGTGGTCAATTCTGGACCGAAATGAACGATTGCAAGCGATTGCCAAAGATACAATGCTGCTGGCGCTTACCGGGTTACTGACGTTGACTCTGGCAGCAATTTTTATCTATCCGGAAATCATTTATGCTCTTCGCAGCACGACTGACCCATGGGCACGCTATAAAGCCATTTCCGCAGCATTTACCTGCGTTGTACCCATTTTGGCGTACATAGCATGGACACATAACTCCTGGCGTCGCCCGGTTGCCGCCTGTGTTGGGGTTTTGATCCTGATTATGGTGGTGGGCACAACCAGCAGAGCCTCAGTCGCCGGTCTGGGGGCTGCCATATTGGTATTTCTGGTTTTGGTCAGCCTGAAATCATCGCGGCTGCGCTTACCCGCTATTGGCATTGCAATCGCGGCAGTCCTTGGTACGGCCTTTTATTTGCAGTCTTTTTACAATGCTCCACCAAATGCCGGTTCTGAAGTTGTCACCACCGGGGCCTTGGGCCTGCCGTTTTGGTTGGTGGATATTCATCGGCAAATTATCTGGGACTTTGTTTTGCAGCATGTGCCAGAGGCAATTTGGTTCGGACATGGCGTCAATGCCATCGCCCACATCCCCGGCGCGGATTTTGCAATTCCGGGTTTGGGGCAGGCTTATGTTCCATCGCACCCCCATAACTGGTTGTTGGAAATTCTGTCGGAAACCGGCGTTTTCGGCCTTGCCCCTATGTTGTGTATCGTTATAGGGCTTGCCTTGAACGATGTTTTGCAATTCTGGCGTACGGGATCACTTCGTCATTTGACCCGCCTGCTGGTTCAAGTTTGCTTTTGGGCCATTGCTGCCTTTGGTTTCTCCATTTGGGCACCGTGGTGGGGCGTGACGTTCTTGGTGCTGATGGCGATTTTATCGGCCCGACCGGAAGTTCCATCTTCGCCAAAACCAAAACTACTGTTCACGGTAACCGAGGGCTTTGCCTTCTTATCGCATCGTCTGCCCATGGCGCGGGCCGCCCAAGCCGCAGGATTTGATACTGGTGTCGTTTGTCGCATTGGCAATACTTACGACCAGATTGCCAAGCATGGCGTCACAGTGCATCCGTGGGCAATTGATCGCGCCGGAACCAACCCGCTACGGGAATACCTAACATTAAACCGCCTGCGTAATATTTATGAGGCAACAGAACCGGCCCTTGTTCATCACGTGGCGGTCAAGCCTGTTCTGTACGGGGCCATTGCTGCATGTATTGCCAACGTGCCTATGGTGGTCAACGCCATGATCGGCCTTGGGTTTCTGTTTATCAATCAAGGCCAAAAGGCATCAATCCTGCGTCGCATTGTGCTGTTTGTATTGCGCTTGACCCTCAACCGTCCCGGCTCGGTATTGCTGGTTCAGAACCCAGATGATGCGGACTTGTTTGCGAATTCCGGCGTGGTTTCACCCAAGCGCATTGTCCTAATACCCGGTTCTGGGGTTAACGCAGATCATTACGCCCCCATACCGGAGCCTAAGGACGGCCCGATCATCGTCAGCGTTGTCTCCCGAATGCTGTGGGACAAGGGAATTGGTGAAACCGTGGATGCCGCCCGACAGCTTTTGGCTGCGGGGCATAACATCAAAGTCCGTCTGATTGGCGGCTGCGACCCTGCCAACCCGCAAAACATCCCAGAAGAAACGCTGAACGCATGGCATGCGGAAGGGATTATTGAATGGACCGGGCCATGTACCGACATCAAATCCGTTTGGGCTGATAGTCATATCGCCTTGCTGCCATCCTATCGCGAAGGCATGCCCAAAGCTCTGCTGGAAGCCGCCGCCTGCGCCCGCCCCTTAATCACAACCGATGCGCCGGGATGCCGATCTTTGGTGGCTCACAACCAAAATGGTTTGTTGGTTCCGGTCAAGGATGCCGCCGCCATTGCCACTGCCATCTTGTTTCTGGCAACAAATCCTGATGAGCGACAACGTATGGGTGATGATGCGCGGCAACGCATAGAAACCACCTATGCAGAAGACATCATCAGCCGGGATGTGGAGAAGCTCTATCAAGCTTTACACAACAAACCGCTTTCCCCTACGGAGGCCCAATGATTACTGCCTTGGTTTTTGCCGTAACCGCAGTATTAAGTGCGGCCTTCACTTGGTCAGTGCTGATGTGGCTGCGCGCCAAACAGATCATGGATATGCCCAATGCTCGCAGCAGTCATGACATTCCCACACCACGCGGCGGCGGATTGGCTATCACGCCCCTGATCGTTGCCGGATCATCCGTTTGGTTTGGGTTGTATGGCGGCTCTGCTGCCGATTGGGCCATGCTGTCCGGGGCCGCCATCCTTGCCGCCATCTCATGGCTGGATGATCGTCGCACTCTGCCCGCATTGCCCCGGTTCGCGGTCCAGATTGCCGTGGTTGCAACCACACTTAGCCTGATGCCAGGCAGCCATATTCTTGGTGGATTGCTGCCATCTGGTGCTGAAAAGATCATATTGGGTCTGGCATGGGTTTGGTTCATTAACCTGTACAATTTCATGGATGGGATTGATGGCATTACCGGGGTCGAAACCATTTCCATCGCCGTCGGTTTGCTGGTTATCGGCAACGGCGTAGCCCCTGCCCCGATCTTTGCCATTATTGCGGCAACCGCCCTTGGTTTTCTGGTCTGGAACTGGCATCCGGCAAAACTGTTTATGGGAGACGTCGGCAGCATTCCGCTGGGTTTCATGCTGGGCTACTGGCTACTGGATGCAACATCCCTCATCAACAACGGGTGGGCCGTAGCCTTGATTTTGCCGGCATTATACTGGAGCGATGCCACCTTCACCCTCGTTCGGCGTGCCTTGCAGCGGAAAGCCATTTGGCAAGCCCACCGAGAGCATTTTTACCAACGCGCAACACAAGGCGGCTGGTCCCATGCCAAAGTCAGCCTAATGATTGCACTGGGAAACTGCGCGCTTATCGGCCTTGGTTGGATCGCGGTTAATCTCTCTGTTTGGATGGCTCTGCCTGCTGCTGCGCTGACTGTCATGCTGATCCTTGGTCTGTTCTGGAAAATTTACACTTCCGTTGACCATAACGCGTAAACTAACGGCGGCTTTTGCTTTTCGCCCCAACCGTATGGGTGTAAGGTCTGCGCCAGTGTGGATTTGAATTGGGGCCAGTCGCGGGTATGCGTGTCTCTCGTAAACATATTGTCTATATTCACGACCTAATCATGGCAGCGTTGGCCTTGCCGCTTGCCTTATATGTACGCTTGGATGTGGACGCATTCACACAGTTTGCGCCCCATACCCTGATCGGTATGATTGTTGCCTTCACCCTGATCGCCGCAGTATCGTTTCGGAGTCAGAACATGTACGCGGGCATCTGGCGTTATGCCTCCGTCAGTGATCTGATTTCCATTGTTCGGGGCGTGACCTTGCTGGTCATTGTTTTTACCCTTGCCTTGTTTGTTTACAATCGCCTTGAAGGCTTTCCCCGCTCCACCCCGTTTATTACTTGGTGCATCCTGATTTTGGCCTTGGGCGGGCCGCGCTTTGCCTATCGGTTCCTGAAAGATCGCCACGTCCTGAAAAAATCCCTGTCACAAGGCGGCAACCGGATTCCGGTCTTGCTGATCGGGGCCAGTGACGCCACCGACCTGTTCCTGCGGGCCATGGATACCAATCCCAGTGCCAATTACCGGGTAGTGGGAATTTTGGGGGAAACCTCAACCCGCGTCGGACGCAGCATGCGCTCGGTCAAGGTTATGGGCACCATTGATGACTTCCAAACTGCCATTGCAGACCTGACCGACAGGGGAGAACGTCCGCAACGGGTGATCCTGACCAAGGACTCCTTTGATGCAGACATTGTCGGACGCATGGTCGAGGAAACTCAGGCTCTGGGCATTGGTCTGTCCCGACTGCCGCGCATGGATAATTTGCGCGAAGCCCTCGCCGATCAGAATTTCGATTTAAAACCTGTTGCGCTGGAAGACCTTTTACAACGCCCGCAAACCGTCCTTGATCGGGCTGGGATGTCCCGCTTCATTCAGGGGCGTAAGGTGCTAGTCACCGGCGGCGGTGGCAGTATCGGCAGTGAATTGGTGCGGCAAATTGCCGGTTTCGACCCGGCAGAACTCACCATCGTTGAAGCCAGCGAATTCGCCCTGTATCGCATCGATATGGAAATCGGGCAAAGCTATCCTGCGCTCAACCGCCATGCTGCCATCGGTGATGTGCGTGACCGGGATCGTATCAACGCAATTTTTTCCCGTTACCAACCGGACTTAGTCTTTCACGCTGCGGCCTTGAAGCACGTCCCGCTGGTGGAAGCCAACCCGCTTGAAGGTCTTCGCACCAATGCGGTGGGATCACGCATCGTGGCAGAAGCCTGCACCACACACAAAGTTGCGGCCATGGTCATGGTTTCCACGGATAAAGCCGTCAACCCGACCAACGTCATGGGTGCCAGCAAGCGCATGGCAGAATGCTTCTGTCAATCCATGGATATGACCCATGGTCAGGACGGCACGCGCTTTGTCACTGTTCGTTTCGGTAACGTTTTGGGCTCTACAGGGTCTGTGGTGCCTTTGTTTGAAAAGCAACTGCGCGCAGGCGGGCCATTGACGGTGACCCACCCAGACATGCAGCGCTATTTCATGACCATTCGCGAAGCGGTGGAATTGATCATTGCTGCCGGAACTATGGGGACGTCGCAAGGCACGACCACCGAGCATCAGGGCAAGATTTATGTTCTGGAAATGGGCAAGCCGGTCAAAATCAAGGACTTGGCAACCCAAATGATTCGCCTTGCCGGATTGCGACCTGATCAAGACATCAAAATCGAATACACAGGCCTGCGCCCCGGTGAAAAATTATTCGAAGAAATCTTCCACGGTGACGAAGAACTTCTGAAAACCGCCGCCAAGGGCGTGCTGTTGGCAGCCCCGCGTCAGGTGGAACTGAATGAAATCCGCTCCATGCTGGATACGCTGGAAACCGCCTGCCTGCATAACGATAAGGACACTGCGTTATCGATCATGCGTACGGTCGTGCCGGAATATCAATCGCCTGACAATTAATAACTTTGCCGTCGCCCTCCTGCGAACTGCAACATAGGATCCCTATATGTACTGGAGAGATGACAGCCAGTACGGAGGGCACGATGTCAGCAGAGTTTTCCTTGGTCCCGACGGCTCCGGTGTTTTCCCCATTTCGAGCCAGCTATGCCCCGGATGATGCCCAATGTCTGCATGAACTGCTTCCGTTGACATCCTTGCCGCCCGAGGCCGACCACAGAATAGATTCAATTGCGGAACATTTAATAACGGCTGTTCGTGAGCAAACCGGCAGCCTCGGCGTCGAAGAATTCATGCGGGAATTTTCCCTAACCTCCCGCGAAGGACTGGCCCTGATGGTACTGGCGGAGGCCTTGCTCCGCGTTCCCGATGCCTTAACCATCGATAAGCTGATTGCCGACAAACTGTCCGCCGCAGAATTTGAATCTCACGAGACCGTTTCGGATGCGTGGATTATTTCCGCCACCGCATGGGCCATGGGTGTCACCGCCAAAATTTTGCGGCCCGAAGATTCCCCAGCGGGAATATTGAATGGCTTGGTCAAACGACTGGGACAACCCACCGTGCGCACCGCCGCTTTGCAGGCCATGAAAATCATGGGCCACCAATTTGTTCTGGGTGAAACCATCGATAAGGCCATTGACCGCGGAGAAGAAAAAGCCCTGAAGGGCTATCGCCATTCCTATGACATGCTGGGCGAAGGGGCACGCACGCAGGCGGACGCGGATCGTCACTATGACTCCTACCTACATGCGGTAAAACGCATTGGGGAAACGGCCCAAACCGAGACCACCCTGCCCGAACGGCCCGGATTGTCCATTAAACTATCCGCTATCCATCCCCGATATGAAGCCCGCAACAGCGATGCAGTCATCCGGGATCTGGTGCCGAAATTGATTGATCTGGCGCGTATCGCCAAATCCCATGACCTGTGCCTGACCATAGATGCAGAGGAAGCCGACCGTCTGGAATTGTCACTGGATATTTTTGCCGCAGTGCTGGCAGATAAATCATTGCAGGGATGGAATGGATTTGGCCTTGCCATACAGGCCTATCAAAAACGGGCCTTACACGTGGTCAATTGGGTGCATGATCTGGCTGAAGCTTATGATCGGCAGTTAATGGTGCGCTTGGTCAAAGGCGCATACTGGGATACGGAGATCAAACGGGCACAGGAACGCGGATTAACAGATTTTCCAGTCTTCACACGGAAAGCAGCAACCGATGTTTCGTTTTTGGCCTGTGCGCGCCGCATGATGCAACTGCGGCCTCGACTTTACCCGCAAATTGCTACCCATAATGCCCTGACCGTTGCCCAAGTTTGCGAAATCAGCCGTCTAAATTGGAACAATGATGCAGATCATGGTTTCGAATTCCAGAAACTGCATGGCATGGGCGACGCCCTGTATGATGGCTTAAGCGAATTGGGTGACTATCCGTGCCGCATCTATGCCCCGGCGGGAAAGCACCGCGATCTGTTGGCCTATCTTGTGCGCAGACTATTGGAAAACGGTGCCAATTCATCTTTCGTCAATCAGGTCGGCGACCCAAATGTTCCCCTATCGCAACTGCTTACCCGACCCGATACCGCCATGAGCACTTCTGGCATGGTGCGCCATGCCCGGATTGCATTGCCCATGGACTTATTTGGCACAGGCCGCCGCAATTCTTCGGGATTGGAATTTGGCTGTGCGAAAGATCGCAATGACCTTACCCGCGCCATGCGCGACTGCCTTGATTGTCATTACGAGTCCGGTCCCATCATTGATGGCATAGATCAGGACTGCGATCTTGTCCAATCCGTCTTGTCCCCTGTGGATGGTGAGACTGTGGTTGGCAGCGTCGTTAATGCCACGGAAGACATGGCAACCACCGCCGTAGATCAGGCCGCTGCCGGATTTGCGGCTTGGGCCGCCACCCCAGCAGAGAAGCGGGCAGAAATCCTGACCCGGTTCGGTGACCTGCTGGAAGCTGAGCAAGCCGAATTAATGGCATTGCTGTGCCGAGAGTCCGGGAAAACCCTTGATGACGCCCTTGCGGAAGTCCGTGAAGCCGTGGATTTCTGCCGCTATTACGCGGTCGAAGCCGAACGTCTGTTCGCAACCCCCGCCGCCCTTCCCAGCCCGGCAGGAGAAAGCAACACTTACGCTCATCGCGGGCGCGGGGTTTTTGTCTGCATTTCCCCATGGAATTTTCCATTAGCAATCTTTACCGGACAAATGGTTGCCGCGTTGGCGGCGGGAAATACGGTTGTGGCAAAGCCTGCCGGACAAACGCCATTGATCGCAGCCTATGCCGTCCGGTTGGCCCACCAAGCCGGAGTCCCTGTCACGGCCTTGCACTTCATTCCGGGACCGGGCGGAACTGTTGGCAACGCGCTGCTACAGCATGCCAAAGTGGCAGGCGTTGTCTTTACCGGCTCCACCGCGACCGCCCATCACATCAACCGGACACTTGCTGCCAAAGACGGGCCGATTGTGCCATTGATTGCCGAGACCGGGGGCCTGAATGCCATGATTGTAGATGCCACTGCCCTGCCCGAACAAGTTACCGACGATGTTATCACCTCGGCCTTTCGGTCTGCTGGACAACGCTGTTCAGCCTTACGCCTGCTGTTTCTGCAAGATGATGTTGCCGATACCATGCTGGACATGATCAAGGGAGCCGCCGACACCCTGCATCTGGATGATGGGCTGAATTTTGCCGCTGATCTGGGGCCGGTGATTGATGCCGCCGCCCAAACCGATATTGCAGCCTATATCGCAGAGGCAAAAGCCGAAGGACGTGTCCTGTACCAAGGACAAATCCCCAGCACGCCGCACTTACATGGCGGGTCATGGATCGCCCCAACAATTATTGAGCTGTCCAAGGCATCTGACCTAAAGCGGGAGGTTTTTGGTCCGGTGCTTCATGTTGTCCGGTGGCAGGCCAAGAATTTCGATTCGGTTCTGGATGATATTGCTGCCAGTGGCTATGGCCTGACCCTTGGCCTGCATTCCCGGATTGAGGCCACAGCCCGTCAGGTTCAGGCTCGCCTGCAAGTCGGCAATATTTATATCAACCGCAATATGATCGGCGCCATCGTCGGCATGCAGCCCTTTGGTGGCTGTGGCCTATCCGGAACCGGCCCCAAAGCAGGCGGTCCCGCATACCTGTTGCGCTTCGCCCTAGAGCAAACCGTAACCATCAACACCGCTGCCGCCGGGGGCAATGCACAATTGATCAGCCTCGGCGAAGACTGAAAAAGACTCACCCACAAACGGCAAACGCCCCGCAAGACCAGCCTGCGGGGCGTTTGACAGAACGACAATCAAATCAGTCTTTGGCCTGATAGTTTTTGATTGCTTCAACGATCACGGACTTGGCAGACTCTGCACCTTCCCAGCCCAGAATTTTCACCCACTTGCCTTTTTCAAGGTCTTTGTAATGGGCGAAGAAGTGTTCCAGACGGTTCAGATCATGATCGGACACATCCTTGATATCCTGAATATCCGAGTACACGGATTTCAGCTTCGGATGCGGGACGCACAGAACTTTCTCGTCCATGCCGGCTTCGTCTTCCATGCGCAAAACGCCAACCGGACGCGCACGGACAACAGCCCCCGGAATGACCGGCAAACGGCCCAGCAGCAAAATATCAACCGGGTCCCCATCGTCGGACAGCGTATGAGGAACAAAACCGTAGTTGCACGGATAGTGCATGGCGGTATGAAGGAAACGGTCCACAAACATGGCACCGGAGTCTTTATCCAGTTCATACTTTACCGGATCGGCCAAGCGTGAGACTTCAATGATCACATTGACGTCTTCTGGCGGGTTGATCCCCACCGGAATTTTATTGATATCCATTATCTCTTCCTATAGGTCCGGGAGAACACAGAATTGTCATAACCTGCGTTCATCCGCGTATTTAGCAGAAGATAGGCAAGGATGACCAGCCCCGGAACGGCAAAACATGCGGTTATCATAAAAAAGACTTGCCAGTTGCCGTCCAAACTGTCGACCAACCAACCGCTAATCCCGGACATCTGAATTCTGGCAAAGTTTCCAATAGAGGCCAAAAGCGCGTATTGCGTTGCAGCATACCCTGCCGTACACAACCGGGAGAGGAAAGCTACAAACGCGACCAGCGCGAATCCACTGGTCAAACCATCCCCGACCACGGCAAAGATAAACCAGCTTTTCTCAGGATTGGCTGCGAGCCCGGCAAACAACAAATTGGTTGCTGCCATCAACACACCGGACACAAACAGCCCGCGCCCAATTCCCATAACCCGTAAAACCCCACCGCCCAGCATACCACCCACCAACGTGGCAGTGACGCCATAGAGCTTGCCGACCTCAGCGATGGTTTCGTAATCGAACCCCATTTCGCGATAAAACACCCCGCTCATTCGGCCCAGCATGGCCTCTCCCAACTTGAACAGGATGATAAAGGCCAGAATCTGCCACCACATGGGGCGATCCATCAAACGCTGCAAAGGTTCGAACACCGCGCGCCGCAAGGCATGACCGATGTTGTGCGTAGGTGTTTGATGCGATGACGGTTTTTCTACGGCTTGCGGTTCCCGGATCAACAAAACGGCAATCCACGGAACCAATAAAATCGCAGCCAGAACGGCATAAGCCACTGACCAACCATACGCGGAAGCCAACAACAAACCGCCCGCCCCGCCAATGACCGACCCGCCAATATGCCAACCGAATACTCCAGTGGCAGACGCAGCCCCCATCCCGGCTTCATCCATGATCTCAATGCGGTAGGCATCAACCACAATATCAAGGGAGGCGGAAACGGCGGCGGCAATTACGGCGCAAACCGCCATCAGCGGCAAATCGTCAACCGGGTTTTGCTGCCCCAACGCCACCAGAGCAAAAGCCAACAGCACGATCAAAATCAAAAGCCAACCACGACGTTGCCCCAATCGTGACAATCCGGGCGGAGCGATATGATCAAATACCGGAGCCCACAGGAAATTCACGGCATAGGGCGTTGCCACCATCCCGAACACGGCAACAGAGGTTCGGCTGATTCCTTCATCCGCCAACCAGATCGACAAATTGGCAAAAATTAAAGGGGCCGGCAATCCACTCGCCAGCCCCAAACACAGTATTCCCAGCAAACGAGCATCCCCATAGACGCGCAAACCTGCGGTCAACCGGGATATCCGTTTCGCTATCGACATGATGTGTCGTTATGCCTCATTTTTACTGGCGCGCAACGCTTTTTTCCGTTCGTGCGGGTCCAAGATTGCCTTCCGCAAACGAATAAAGTTCGGCGTGACTTCCACCCGTTCATCGTCCTGAATGTAGGACAAAGCCTCTTCAAGGGCGATTCTACGCGGCGGTGTCAGCACCACGGCATCATCCTTACCGGATGCCCGAACGTTGGTCAGCTGTTTCGCTTTCAGCGGGTTCACTGCCAAATCCTGACCACGGGAATGTTCACCGATGATCATGCCTTCATACACGTCCACGTTACTGGTGATGAACAGTGGGCCACGTTCTTCAAGGTTGAACAACGCATACGGCACGCTGCTGCCCTGACCGTTAGAGATCAGAACCCCGTTACGACGACCTTCAATCGCGCCTTTGAACGGACCATAGCTATGGAACAGGCGGTTCATGATGCCGGTACCGCGTGTATCCGTCATGAATTCAGAGTGATACCCGATCAAGCCACGGGACGGAGCCAAGAAGGTCAACCGCATTTTGCCACCACCACTGGGGCGCATTTCGGTCATTTCCGCCTTACGCAGGGACATTTTTTCCACCACCGTGCCGGAATATTCTTCGTCCACGTCGACGACAACTTCTTCAAACGGCTCGGTTTTGTGACCCTTTTCATCGGTGCCAAAGACCACGCGCGGACGGCTGACCGACATTTCGAACCCTTCGCGGCGCATGGTTTCAATCAAAACACCCAATTGCAGTTCGCCACGACCGCCGACTTCAAACGCATCAAGGTCAGGCGACGCATTCACAGTCAAGGCCACGTTGCCTTCTGCTTCACGTTCCAGTCGTGCACCAATCATACGACCGGTCAACTTGGTGCCATCACGCCCAGCCAGCGGCGAGTCGTTAACAGAGAACGTCATAACCAAGGTCGGCGGATCAATCGGATTGGCTTCCAGAGCTTCCGTCACGTCCGGCGCACACAGGGTATCTGCCACGGTTGCTTCGGTCAGGCCGGCAATGGCAATGATATCACCGGCTTCGGCTTCATCAACCGCCACCCGTTCCAGGCCACGAAAGGCCAACAACTGGCTGGCACGACCGTTTTCAATAAACTCACCCTGACGGTTCAGGGCCTTGATCGCCATATTGCGGGTCACTTTACCGGATTCTACCCGCCCGGTCAGAATACGACCAAGGTAGGGATCGGCTTCCAATGTTGTTGCCAACATACGGAAGGAAGAGGACACATCCGACTGCGGTTCCGGCACATGGGCCACAATCAGTTCAAACAGCGGCTGCAGATCTTCCCGCGGATCATCCAGCGTTTTCGCCGCCCAACCGTCACGACCCACCGCATACAGCATGGGGAAGTCCAGTTGTTCTTCGTTGGCATCCAATGCCGCAAACAGGTCGAACACTTCATCATGCACTTCGTCAGGGCGTGCATCACCACGGTCAACCTTATTCACCACCACAATCGGACGCAGGCCAAGTTTCAAAGCCTTGCTCAACACGAATTTGGTTTGCGGCATCGGGCCTTCAGCAGCGTCCACCAGCAGGACAACGCCGTCCACCATGCTGAGAATCCGTTCGACTTCGCCGCCAAAATCGGCGTGTCCGGGGGTGTCGACGATGTTGATGCGGGTATCATTCCACAGAACTGACGTACATTTTGCCAGAATTGTAATGCCGCGCTCGCGTTCCAGATCACTTGAATCCATGGCCCGTTCCGCCACGGATTGGTTTTCACGGAAAGTCCCGCTTTGTTTCAAAAGGTTATCGACCAGCGTGGTTTTCCCATGGTCAACGTGAGCAATGATCGCGATATTGCGACGCTGCATATGTGTGTTTCCTGTCGTCAAAAGTTACTGCAAGGCAGCCGGGTTTATTCGGCGGCAACTTGCATATAAAGGTCCGTTAACGGACGTTCGGGGCGCGCCCCAAAATGGCTGATAATCCTGCCGGCAGCGGCATTGCCAAGAACACCGCAGGACTGCAATGGCAAGCCCTGTGTATAGCCACGCAGGAAACCGGCGGCAAAGGCATCCCCAGCCCCGGTCGTATCAACAACACGGGCCACGTCCTGTACCGCAACCCGGAAGGTTTCGGTTTCCGCAACCACAACACAGCCGTCCTTGCCACGGGTCACCGCAGCCAAATGAACGTGTTTGTGAATTTCGGCCAGAGCCTGATCCAGTGTCTCGGATTCAAAAAGCGCTATGGCTTCTTCTTCGTTCGCAAACAGAATGTCAATCTGGTTTTTCACCAAATCCTGAAATTCTTCACGATGACGATGAACACAGAACGGGTCGGACAAAGACATGGCAACCTTGCGACCGGCGGCTTTTGCCGCTTTACATGCCTTGATCATGGCTTTTTTGGCTTCCGGGGCATCCCACAGATACCCTTCCAGATAAACCACCTGACAATCTGCGACCAATGCCGGGTCTACGTCAGCTTCGGTCAGTTCACGACATGCGCCAAGGTAAGTATTCATGGTGCGTTGGGCGTCTTCAGTGACCAAAACCAAACACCGAGCCGTCGATGTGCCGTTGTCAGCAGGTTTGGATGCGAATGCAACGCCACTGGCCTTAATGTCGTGGGAGAAAACCGTTCCCAGAATATCATCACGGATTTTACCGATGAAAGCCGGCTTGCCGCCCAGTGATGCAATCACCGCCGCAGTATTCGCAGCAGCACCGCCCGAACACTCCACACTGGTCCCCATGGCCTGATAAAGATCGTCCGCCTGTTGCGCATCGATCAAAGCCATCGTACCTTTGGTCATGCCGTGAGCTTCCAGAAAAGCATCATCGGAGTGCGCCAAAACATCGACAATGGCATTGCCAATTGCAACAACATCGTAAGTTGCGGACGGTACAGACGTCATGAGGGGTCTCCATTGCTTGAGCGAAAATTTGCGGCAGTATACTCGCACGCGCGTCAATCACAAGCCATGCTTGCGCGCGCGCCCGGCAAAACCACAAAAAACCAGCCCCCGGAGGTCACTTTTTTTCATGTTCCGACTGCTTAGCAAATCTTTGGGCCAATTGACCGACCCCAAAACCCGTGGCGTGATCCTGCAATGTGTTGCCATGGCAACAGTTCTGTATGCTTCGATCGTCGGCCTAGCCTGGTGGGGCGTTTCCCAGTTCACCATTGGCATTGAATGGCTGGACACCATTCTTAGCGGACTGGGCGGCTTGGTGGCTCTGACCGTCGGATTTGTATTTTACCCCGCACTGGTCACGGTCTTGCTGGGCTTATTCTCCGAAACCATTTGTTCCCGCGTCGAAGCCCGCCACTACCCGGAACATGGCCCCGGTCGGCCACAGCCCATGCCGGAAGTCATCACCGGCACCATTAATTTTGCCGGAAAAGCCATTGCCCTTAACTTATTGGCACTGTTGCTGACATTTTGGCTGCCCGGACTGAATATTTTTGTTTTCGTCGCCGTCAACGGCTATCTTATTTCCGTTGAGTACTTTGAACTGGTTGCCGTGCGCCGGATGGAATTGAAAGCGGCAAAGCGCCTGCGTCAAAAGTACGCGTTTCGTTTGTGGGGTGCGGGTATGATCTTTGCTCTGGCTATGTTTGTCCCAATCATCAGCATTATTGCACCGGTTCTGGCAATGGTGTTTATGGTTCACGTGCTGGAGATATTGCATAAGCCATCCGTACAAACTGACTTGCGACCAATCCGTACATAACAACCAGAAAAACCGACCCGAATTAGGGATTTGCAGAACAGGGAGACTCAAATGTTTCGACGACCGGATCCAGAAGACACTCCATCTATACCGTCTGATCTATCTCAGGAAACGATTGCAGATTCCCACACCGCACCCAATATTGCACCACCATTAAAACCGTTCTCTAAAAAGGGTACCCACATGCCGAACAAGCCCGCCACTCCTCCCAATCCCCAAAATTTCCGTACGGAGATTCCACGGCGCGTCTTGGACATTCCCGGTGCGCAACGCAAACCCCAATCCCTTGCGGATACCGTTCCCAACGAAAGCAAGCTGGTTGTCGGTAAGGAAATCAAGCTGTCCGGCTCAATTTCGGCCTGTGAATGCTTGGTCGTCGAAGGTGGTGTCACCGCCGAAAAAGCCGAAGCCCGCGATCTGATTGTCAGCAAAGGCGGCATTTTCAACGGCAAAGCCAATGTGGAACGGGCTGAAATCTCCGGCCTGTTTGAAGGCGACCTCGCGGCGTCCGATACGGTCACCGTTAAACCGGGCGGTCACATCAAAGGCAACGTGACTTATGTGAATTTGGTCATGGAAAAAGGTGCCGTAATCGAGGGCAGCCTGAAACCCACATCCCGTCAGGCACCGCCCATGCGCGCCAAATTGGCGGAACCGTCGCAACAACCGATTGCCACGGAATGATTGGGGACTTAGCCACCGTGCCAAGATTGCGTTCCAACTTGACACGTTCCCTTAAAACCTGCCTGTCACTGGCTGCCGTATGTTTAACGGCGGCCTGTGCCGGGACCGGGTATCGATCCTCCCCAATGGATGCGGCCTTGGAAAAGGCATTAACGGACTTGGCACACCCCAAGGCACCGATTCAGGTTCCCGGCTCCAACACATCCCAACAGGCCCGCCTTGATGGTGCTTTGTTAAACGGATTGACCCAATCGGATATTACAACGGTTCTGGGTGCGCCTACTCGGGTTCGGGTTGATCCTCCTGCCCACGTTTGGCAATACAACCTGCCGCAGTGCTTCGTTGACGTTTTCCTGTATGATGATGGCTTTGGCCCGCGCGTGGTTTACGTTCAGGAACGGCCCCGCCAAATTCAGAAAATCACTCCAGGTCTTTGCCTGTATCAGGCATGGGACAAACAGCGCAATCGTCTGACCCGGTACCCCCATTAAGCGACCAACGCAAACTGAAAACACCCCGCCATGACATCACTTTTGACCGCGCAAGAAACACACGACCTGTTCGCCCGTTTACGGGATGAAAACCCGGAACCCAAGGGCGAACTGAACTCGGTCAATGCCTATACGCTGTTGGTGGCGGTTGTGCTGTCGGCTCAGGCCACGGACAAGGGCGTGAACAAGGCCACAGCCCCATTATTTGAAGTCGTGCAAACCCCGGAACACATGGTGAAATTGGGCGAAGATGCCCTGCGTGAGTACATTCGCTCCATCGGCCTGTACAAAACCAAGGCCAAAAATGTCATTGCCCTCAGCCAGCAATTGATCGAACAGCACGGCAGTGAAGTCCCGTGCGACCGCGCCGCTTTGGAAGCCCTGCCCGGCGTTGGACGCAAAACCGCAAATGTTGTGCTGAATATCGCATTCGGAAAACCGACAATTGCCGTGGACACCCATGTTTTTCGTGTCAGCAACCGCACCGGATTGGCCCCGGCAAAGACCGTGCTGGCAGTAGAAAAGTCACTGGAAACCGTAATTCCCGATGAATTCATGCAGCACGCCCATCATTGGCTGATTTTGCACGGGCGTTACATTTGCAAGGCTCAAAAACCGCGCTGCAATGTCTGTGTTATCAACTCAATTTGCAAATACGACGCAAAAACGGACTGACCGGATTGCGGCTTTAAGCCATCACCCGTTCGCATCGTCACCAACGATTTCGAAACGACGCGCCTCTTCCTCCAGCATAATCGGCACACCATCACGGATGGGATAGGCAATACCAATGGCGTCGTTGATCAGTTCCTGCGCGGCGGCGTCATAACGCAGCGGCAATTTTGATACCGGACAGACAAGCAAAGAGAGCAGTTTCGGATCAACGGCAGTCATGGATCACCCTTTAATGTATTGAATTTTGTATCAAGCCAACAATGGACTATTGTGGCGAGTCTCCCATGCCTTGTGCAATCATCGCCCCCATTTCCATCAGGGTGCACAAGGCACCGAAACGGTGATCAATGGTTTCGGCCTCAAGCAAGGCTTGTTTTTCCGACGATTCAAACGGTAAAGCCATGGATAACGTCACCACCAACGACGGCACGGACAAGGCATCCAAGGCCCGTAAATCCAACTCCAATTCATGTGCCTGAACATAACGGGTCAGACAATCCATAAGCCGTTGGCGAGGGGCTGTTACCTGTCCCCCAGCCGGATTTTGCAAATCCGCCGCATAATCGGAATAATTTACGCGAAGACGCCGAAAACCGGAATCGTCCGCGTCCAGTTCCTCAGTCACTCGGAAACGACAAGCCCCGTACATCACGACGAAATACTGGTCATTTTCGGTTTCCGAGAAATGCACAATGCGCCCGACCGTGCCGACAGAATACAGTTTGGGCTGGATATCGCTGACTTCATCGTGAACCGGCTGGATTAGGCCGAACATACGCCCTTGCTGCAGCGCGGATTCCACCAGAGCCATGTAATGGGGTTCAAATACGTTCAGCGGCAAACGTCCGCCGGGCAGTAAAATCACATCAGATAACGGAAAAACAGGAAGAACCTCTGGAAGGTCGGAGTACGCGGTCTTGGTTGGAGCGTTCAACTTTCATCCTCCTGCCTTGGAATGGCTCCTCCCCGCTACAATGCGGGGAGGCTGCTGCACCACTATACCATAAGCATCATCTGAAGTTTGCGTCTTCCTGCATTGGCAACCGGGTCAGACGGGCCAAGGGCTTCGAAAATTTTGATCAGTTGCTTACGGGCACCATCATCATTCCAGCTACGGTCTCGGCTGACAATATCCAAAAGCTCACGAACAGCCAAAGCCGCATCGCCGCCGGAAAATGCCATCATGGCGAGATCATACCGTGCCTGATGGTCATTTGGGTCATCTTCCAAACGTTGCAAGACCGCTGAAAGATCACCATCAACCCCTTCTGCCAACAAATCAAGGCTGGTGACAACCGCAACCACTTCCGGTTTTTCACGAATATCATCCGGCAAACTGGCGATAATCTGTTTGGCCTGATCTATATTGCCCAATGCAATATGGCAGCGCAGGAACCCGGCAATAGCCGCAGCATTACCCTGATCCACCTGCAAAATTTGTTGATACATATGCGCGGCCTGAACCGCTTCACCATCGGTCAATGCCTTTTTCGCCGCCGCCAACATGGCGTCAATTTGCGCCTGTTGCTGTGCATTTCCGGTCAATGAATCCAAAAGGGATTTCAGGACATGTTCCGTCTGTGGGCCGGGCAGCATATCCAGCGGACGCCCTTCCTTGATCGCAACAATGGTCGGCAAGGTCTGAACCTGCATCTGTTGCGCCAATTGTCGGTTTTGATCCATGTTGATCCGGGCCAAACGCACCTTACCACCGGCCTGCACAACCATCCGTTCAAGAATTTGAACGGTTTTTTGGCTTTGCGGGCTGCTGGGCGACCAAAAGATCGCAAGCACGGCAACCGACATCGAAGCATCAATGACCTCAGCCATAAAGTTCTGAGCGGTGGCATCAATAACCAACTGTTGGGGGGCATTCGGGGCGGCTGCGCCCTGTTGCGGAGCGGAACCGCCGAAAGTCAAATCCATGAGAAAGCCTGTCTTATGCTGTTCATTCAGTCCAAGGGTTTCAATGGAAACAAAATGGCGGTTTCCGCGACCACAGGCAAGCCCCAGCTACGTCCAAATCGCGAAAAACTGCCGAAAACCCGCAGAAACTCTAGCATTCAGAAAAAAACATCGTTCCGTGCATTTTTCTCTTGCAATGAAATTTTTCCCGTATATATTCACGGACCTCGGCGGCGACGAACCAACGCCACCACCGAGAAACGGAGCCGCAAAATACGGTTTCCACATAGGATGCGGGTGTAGCTCAGGGGTAGAGCACAACCTTGCCAAGGTTGGGGTCGTGAGTTCGAATCTCATCACCCGCTCCAAACTCCCTTCAGGGAGACCCCACAAAAAAGCCGGACAGTTGTCCGGCTTTTTGCGTTGTTATCCACAACGTTATCAACACCACACACCTTTTCAAAACCGATTTCCTTTCCCAAGTCTTATGGACTGTTTGCAAACGGGAAAGGACTCCCCCCATGCCTGTAGATGTTATTTATCAAGTCACATCCGAAGCCACCGGCGGACGCGATGGACACGTAAAATCACTGGACGGTGCGTTTACCGCATCCCTGACCGTACCCAAAGAAATGGGCGGGCCCGGAGGCTCCGGCGTCAACCCCGAACAACTCTTTGGCTGCGGGTATGCCGCATGCTTCCTTGGCGCAATGAAATACCTTGCAGGGCAAAAAGAAGGCGTCCCAGTCCCAAGCGACACAACGGTCAAGGCGACGGTTGGAATCGGCCCGCGTAGCGAGGGTGGATTCGGATTGGAAGTTGCCCTTGAGATCCACATGCCGGAAACCGACCTTGCCGACGCCAAAGCCTTGGTCGATAAAGCCCATCAGGTTTGCCCGTATTCCAATGCCACCCGTGGCAACATTGATGTAAAAATCGCCGTGATTTAGGGGCAATCGCACAAAAATCATCCACGTCTTGGTTTACCAAGACGTGGCACCCTTCCACAGCTTTGGTGAAGACTTCAGCGGCCCCCTATTGACCGCGAAGGGTATGCTGATGCGCGAGGAACCAATCGTAGTAACGTTCCAAGCCAACGGACAAGGTGATCTTAGGCACCCAACCCATGCGCCGCAAACGGGAGCTGTCTAACAGCTTACGCGGCATGCCGTCCGGCTTATCGGTATCAAAAATCAGCTCGCCAGAAAATCCGGCGGTTTGAGCAATCAGGCGGGCGAAATCGGCAATGGTAATTTCATCTCCCGACCCTACGTTAATCACATCGGCCCCGGAATGATTTTGCATCAGAAAAGCGCAGGCATCGGCAAGGTCATCCACATGCATGAATTCGCGCAAAGGCCGACCCGACCCCCAAACCGTGACAGAGGGGCTTTGCTCGGCTTTCGCAGCATGAAACCGTTGCAGCAGCGCGGCGGGCACGTGGCTGTTCATGGGATGGAAGTTATCCCCCGGCCCATACAGATTGGTCGGCATTGCGGAGAAATAAGCCCGCCCATATTGCCGGGCATATGACTGACACAGCTTAATTCCGGCAATTTTGGCAATGGCGTACCATTCGTTAGTCGGCTCCAGCGGCCCGGTCAGCAAAGCATCCTCTGGAATTGGCTGCGGGGCAAGCCGCGGGTAAATGCACGATGAACCAAGAAATAGCAGTCGATCCACATCGGCCTTGTGCGCGCCATGGATGATATTGCTGGCGATGGTTAGATTTTCATAAATGAAATGAGCGGGATAGGTACTGTTGGCGTGGATGCCACCCACTTTCGCCGCAGCCAAAAAAATCGCATCGGGCTTCGTTGTGGCGAGCCATTGCTCAACATCGCTTTGTCGCAGTAAATCCAAGTCCTGACGGGATGGCGTCAAAATTTCACAGCCTGCATCCGCCAATCTGCGCACGATGGCGGAACCGACCATGCCGCCGTGACCGGCAACCCATACCTTTGCATTTTGCAGATCAAAGCCCATGAAAATCCAGCCTTATTATGCGGGTGTTTGACCGATTAAAGCAGAAATCTCCTTAAGATTCCGTTCAACTTGGTCGGGATCACCTCGCGATTCAATGTTCAGCCGCAAAAGGGGTTCCGTATTGGACTGGCGCAGGTTGAATCGCCAGTTGCCAAAGTCAAGGCTGACCCCATCCGTATCGTCCCGCTTTGGGTTAAGCGGCAAATAATGGCTCAGGATACGCTGGGTCGCGGCAGAGGCATCAGTTTTAAAATTGATTTCGCCACTGCAAGGAAATGCCGCCATACGCGCATCAACCAGCTCTGCCAAGGATTTACCTTCGGTACAGATGATGCCTGCGACCAAAAGCCATGGAATCATCCCGCTGTCACAATAGGCAAAATCCCGGAAATAGTGGTGTCCGCTCATCTCCCCACCGTAAACCGCATCCTCGGCACGCATGCGTTCTTTGATAAAGGCATGCCCGGTTTTGGATTGAATGGCAACACCGCCGCATCGTTTCACATCTGCAATGGTGCTCCATGTCAGGCGGGGATCATGGACAATCTTGCCCCCGGGAGCCTGATGCAGCATGGCCTCTGCCAATAGGCCCACAAGGTAATAGCCTTCAATAAACCGTCCATTGGCATCAAACAGGAAGCAGCGATCACAATCCCCATCCCAGGCAATACCAAAATCAGCAGAGTGTTCAATCACGGCCTGTGCCGTCCGTTCCCGCATTTCCGGCAATAATGGATTGGGAACACCATCAGGGAAAGTTCCATCAGGCTCATGGCGAATGCTGATGATCTCAAACGGCAGGTGATCTGCCAAAGCTGCAACGATCGGCCCGGCAACGCCATTACCGGGATCAGCCAAAATGCGCAAAGGCTTCAAGGCATCCGCATCAACATAACCGAGGAGATGGGCGATATAGGCAGATTTATCAGGGGCATGTCGTATAGAGCCAAGCAAAGGGGCATCCGGGACATAGGGAACCGTTTCGGCTGCGGTACGTATATCATTCAGGCCACTGTCACCGGAAATCGGGCGCGCGCCTTGACGGACCAATTTCATACCGTTGTGCCCTTTGGGGTTATGGCTGGCAGTAATCATAATGCCGCCGCCAACGCCCTCGGTTTCTCGGTTTGCGGTCTGGAAATAGACCTCTTCAGTCCCGCACAAACCAATATGAATGACATGTGCGCCGCCAGCCATCAAACCTTGCGCCACAGCATCCGCAAGTTCCGGGCTTTCAAGGCGTGCGTCATGTCCAATAACGACAGTGCCGGGGGAAAGAATCTCCGCATAAGCATACCCGATCCGCCATGCGATTTCTGCATTCAGGGTCTCGGGCACTTCTCCACGAATGTCATAAGCCTTGAAACAGGTCATAGCGGTCATAAATAGCAATTCTCCGAAAAGAGAGATTGAGGATTACGATGTTTTGCGGGCCAAACCCTGTAGAGTATAGATTGCCTCCAGTGCTTGACGCGGTGTCATGGCATCCGGGTTCATATCCTCCACTGCCAAGCGCACGGCATCCGGTTCCACCGGTTCAGGCTTTGCCGGAGCCGGAGGCATAGCGGAAAACAGAGGTAAATCATCAGCCAATTGCGTCGTCGCCGAAGATTTCTCACCACTTTCAATGGTTTGCAGAACCGACTCCGCCCGCTGAATGACCGCACGCGGCAATCCGGCCAATTGCGCCACATGAATACCATAGGACCGATCCGCCGTTCCCGGTGCAACCTCGTGCAGAAAAACCAAGTCGCCTTTCCATTCCTTAATCCGCATGGTGAATGGGGCAAGGCCGGATAGCTTAGCGGTCAGGGCTTTCAGCTCATGGTAGTGGGTTGCAAACAAGCCGCGACACGCATTGACGTCGTGCAAGTGTTCCACCACCGACCACGCAATCGCCATACCGTCATAGGTTGCCGTGCCGCGCCCGATTTCATCCAGAACCACCAAAGACCGTTCCGTTGCCTGATTGAGGATGGCTGCGGTTTCCACCATTTCGACCATGAACGTGGACCGCCCACTGGCCAGATCATCCGCCGCACCGACCCGACTGAACAAGCGATCCACAATGCCGATTTCCGCAGTTTCCGCCGGAACATACGACCCAATATGCGCCAGAATCGTAATCAACGCATTTTGCCGCAGGAACGTACTTTTACCCGCCATGTTGGGACCAGTAATCAGCCACAGACGGGCATCGTCTCCCATTACGCAGTCATTGGCAACAAACGTACCCTGATCCTGTTTCTTCAGGGCTGCCTCTACCACCGGATGACGCCCCGCCCGAATTTCAAACCGCGTATCCTTGGCAATTTTTGGTCGGGAATAGTTCAAAGACACCGCCAATTCTGCCAGAGCCGCCGCCACGTCCAACACCGCCAGAGCCTGTCCCACGTTGGCGATGTCCTCGGCTTGCGCCAAAATATCCTTCACCAGATCATTGAACAGCTGAATTTCAAGGGCCAACGCCTTATCCGTCGCACCCCGGACCTTATCTTCCAAATCCGACAATTCGACGGTGGTAAAGCGCATGGCATTCGCCATGGTTTGGCGATGAATAAAGGTTTCTTTGTCGTTCAACAGCGCATCACTGTTTTTCTGCGTAACCTCAATAAAATAGCCAAGAACGTTGTTAAACTTAACTTTCAGCGCGCTGATTCCGGTTAAAGCCACATATTTGGCCTGTAGGTCTGCAATTAATTTGCGGCTGTTATCCCGCATCATGCGCAAGTCATCCAGTTCCGGTGCGTAACCTTCCCGGATCATGCCGCCATCACGGGCCAGCAGCGGCAGGTCATCAGCCAAGGCCCGTCGCAAACGATCAACCAGCGCCCCATGCTCGCCTAAGGATGCATAACAGCGCATCAGGTTTTCCGTCAGCGGTCCGCCCGCTGCCGCTGCGGATAACAGGTCTTTAATTTGTGGGGCCTGCGCCAATGTGGTACCAATGGCCTGCACATCCCGAGGCCCACCCCGCCCCAGCGACAGCCGAGTCAGTGCCCGCGCCAGATCGGGACAATCCCGCAAGACCTTACGTAACTCTGCCCGCACATCACCATCATTAACAAAGAGTGTGACATCATCGAGGCGGCGATGAATACGGTCCGGGTCTGTGCTCGGTTGGTTCATGCGATCAGCCAGCAGACGTGCCCCGGCCCCGGTTACGGTCCGGTCAATAGTCGCCAGCAAGCTGCCACGGCGTTCCCCGGTCTGGGTTTGCACCAGTTCAAGGCTGCGGCGCGTGGCGGCATCAATTTCCATAACCGAGCCAAAACGCACCTGTCGCGGCGGCTGAATCAACGGCACGCGCCCGGCCTGTGTCAAAACCACATAGTCCAGCACGCCCCCGGCAGCGGCAATTTCCGCCCGATTGAAACGCCCGAACCCATCCAAAGTCGATACTCCGAAGGTTTCCTTTAACCGGAGCAAGCCGTTCTCGCTGTCAAATGTGGTATCCGGCTTTGGCGTTAACAAATGCCTATACTGCGCCCAAATGTCATATCCGGCCGGTTGTTCCAGCAGGCTGTCGGCGACCACAATTTCTCCGGGTGCGATTTGCTCAATCACCGCCGGCAAATTCGCCATGGAGCAAGCTTGCGTGCGAAACCGCCCGGTGGATAAGTCCAGCCAAGCCGCACCGATTTCACCGTGAACCCGTGCCAGACCCAACAAGTAGTTGGATCGCCGGGCATCCAGCAGAGAATCCTCCGTCAACGTGCCGGGGGTAATGGTACGCACCACGGCCCGCCGAACCACAGATTTCGCCCCGCGCTTTTTGGCCTCTGCCGGGTCTTCGGTCTGCTCACATAAGGCGACCTTAAAGCCCTTTTGAATCAGCCGCGCCATATAGCTTTCGTAAGCATGATGCGGCACCCCACACATGGGAATATCCTCGCCCTGATGCTTACCGCGCTTGGTCAGGGAAATATCCAGTGCTACTGCGGCTTCTACGGCATCATCAAAGAACATTTCATAGAAATCACCCATGCGGAAAAACAACAAACACCCCGGATTTTCCGCCTTAATACGCAAATATTGCTCCATCATCGGGGTAACCTTGCCCGTATTCGCATGATCTGCAGCTTTTGGAGAGGCGGTCGCTGACATTTTCATCACTTTCTGTTTCATAAATTTTACTGACAGATGAAGGTGTTGGCTGGTTTTACTATGCCTTTTGCATGGGAATGCCTCCCATTGGTAATAAAATTTCTGTCAAAGCCCAACACTTTTCAGAATAATATGCTATATACGGTTTTCTCTACCCCTTCGGGGGGGATCTCCACACTAACACGAACACGCGATAACAATAACAATACAGCGATATAAGCGTAGGAGACGCACCAGTCACCATGGATACAACAAGCACAACAAAAAAATCGGATCTTGAGACAGCAGCCTTGGCGCTGCACACAAAGGGACGTCCGGGAAAATTGGAAATTTTGCCGACGAAATCCCTGTCCACGCAACGCGACCTGTCGCTTGCGTATTCGCCGGGGGTTGCCTTCCCTTGCGAAGAAATCGAAAAAGATCCTCTCACCGCATACGATTATACCGCCAAAGGCAACATGGTTGCCGTGATTTCCAACGGCACCGCCGTTCTGGGGCTTGGCGATATCGGTGCATTGGCGTCCAAGCCGGTCATGGAAGGTAAAGCCGTTTTGTTCAAACGCTTTGCCGATGTGGACTGCATTGACCTTGAAGTCGACACAAAAGATGTTGATACCTTTGTCAACTGCGTTCGCTATCTGGAACCGACCTTTGGCGGCATCAACCTTGAAGACATCAAGGCACCAGAATGCTTCATGATTGAAGACAAACTCAAAGAAATCATGAATATTCCGGTCTTCCATGACGATCAGCACGGTACCGCCGTGACGGCATTGGCCGGGATTGTCAACGCACTTGAACTGACCGGCCGCGACATTAAAGACGCAAAAATGGTCGTCAGCGGTGCAGGGGCAGCAGCCATTGCCTGTGTCGAATTGATCGAAGGCATGGGTCTGCCGAAAGAAAACGTTATTCTTTGCGACAGCAAAGGCGCCATCCATACCGGTCGCACGGATCTTAACCCGTGGAAAGTAAAACACGCCGCCGAAACCGATGCGCGCACCCTTGAAGACGCCATTGCCGGCGCTGATATCTTCTTGGGCCTGTCGAAAAAAGGTGCTCTGACTCAGGACATGGTCAAAAAAATGGCCGACCGTCCGATCATCTTTGCCATGGCAAACCCGGACCCGGAAATTACGCCGGAAGACGCCCACGAAGTGCGTCCGGACGCCATCGTTGCCACGGGCCGTTCCGATTATCCGAATCAGGTCAACAACCTCTTGGGTTTCCCGTATATTTTCCGCGGTGCCCTCGACGTTCGTGCCAGCGAAATCAATCTGGACATGAAACTGGCCGCAGCAAAAGCCATCGCTGACCTTGCCCGCACGGAAGTGCCGGATGAAGTTGCCGCGGCCTATGCCGGTAAAAAACTGGCCTTTGGCCCGGATTACATCCTGCCAGTTCCGTTTGACCCGCGTTTGATGACGACTGTTTCCACGGCAGTGGCACAGGCCGCCATGGACAGCGGTGTCGCCACCGCAGCGATCAAAGACATGGACGCATACAAGAAAACCTTGGAAGGCCGTCTGCGCCGCTCCATTTCCTTGTGCGAACCGGACTGATCCACGGTCTTACCCATAAATTCAAACGGCGACCGGGCAACCGTCGCCGTTTTTTAATGTCAAAAAAGCATCATCTTGTCGTCTTCACATTCGTGCCATAGTTCTCGCTATTTCCCCGGAAAAAACATCTGTGCGATAATTCAACTTTCTTGGCCTTAAGGACGCATGCCCATGTCGATGGACTCTTCCATCCCCGAACCCACTTCACCCAGCCAACCGGATGCAAGTGAAAACAAAATGGCCTTGGCGCGCGCGCTGCGTTGGTTGACCCTGATGCTGTTGCCAACCACGGCGGTTCTGATCGGGCTTGTGATCTTTGGTGATCTGACCGCCCCCCATGCCGGATTAGCGTGGCTAGCCGTGGTGGGGTTGTCCGTCTTGTTGGGACGACGGGCTTTGATGGACCTATCCCGTCTGTATGCTTTTGTCCGTAAACTGTCACAGGGTCAGGAAATCGCCCCGCCGGAAATCCACAGCAACGGTGCCGCCGCAACCATGGCCCTTGCCTTGGCGCAACTGCGCCGCGACATACGGCAGGCCCAACAAGCTGCAGAAAACTCTGTTCAGTCTTATGAGGCTATGTTCGACGCCCTGCCCGACGCAGTCTTGATCCTTGATACCCTACATCAAGTGGTGCGGGTCAATGCTGCCGCCCGAGCCTTATTTGGATCAAAACTTGTGGGGCGTCATGTCTCGGCATTTGTTCGGCATCCGGCAATTCTTGAGGCTTTGGAATCCCATAATCAACTTGCAAAGGAACTGGATTACACAGTCCCAGTGCCGGTGGAGCGCAGATTCACCGTTACCATCCAACCCATCCAAAGCGATTTGGCGATCGGTGCCTCTGTCCTGATCTCTTTTCACGACATCACCACCATTCGCAGGTTGGAACAAATGCGGGCTGATTTTGTCGCCAATGCCAGCCACGAGCTTCGTACGCCCCTATCCTCTCTGATCGGCTTTATTGAAACCCTGCAAGGGCCGGCGAAAGACGACCCGGAGGCTCAGGAACGCTTTCTGAAGATCATGCTGGAACAATCGGCCCGCATGGCCCGCCTGATTGAAGACCTGTTGTCCTTGTCCCGAATTGAGTTGAACGAACATACCCAGCCATCCCATGCGGTGGACGTACGCCAGCCAATCCGCACCGTGATTGAAGGACTGGAGCCAAAAGCCAGCCAACGCAAGGTGTCCGTCACCGTCACGGCTGAAGAGCCTGTCCCCATGGTTCGCGGCGAGATCGAAGAACTGACGCAAGTCTTCCAAAACCTGATTGAGAATGCCGTCAAATATACCCTTGATGAAACCGACGTACACATCAGCATCGCGGCTTTACCGCAGGGGCCGGTCAACATGCCCAAAACCTCGCAAGGGCCAGTTGTTGCTGTCGCCGTGCGAGATCACGGTGAAGGCATTGCCCAAGATCACATTCCCCGACTGACGGAACGGTTTTACCGGGTGGATTCCGCCCGTTCCCGCCAAATGGGGGGAACCGGACTGGGCCTTGCCATCGTTAAACACGTCATCAACCGCCACCGAGGGGTTCTGAGTATTGATAGCACCGTGGGCCAAGGCAGTGTATTCACTGTTTATCTTCCGGTCGCGAACGAAACGGATGCATGAAACCATCGGATAGACTGTATGGAGTGAACCATATGACAAAATCTGTTGAACCGCATACAGCGAAAGCCCTCGATCGGGAGCTCTCCGAACTGTTGCACAAGATTTCTCGCATTGGCGGGATGGCTGAAAATCACCTGAGTGATGCAGCACAGGCCATTCTGGAGCGGGATGAAGAACTTGCTGCCGATGTTATCAAACGGGATTCAGAGGTCGACGCACTGGACTCCGCCATCCAGCAACGTGGTTTGGAAATTCTGGCGTTGCGATCCCCGGTTGCCGATGACCTGCGCACCGTGGTCAGTGCCTTAAAAGTTTCCAGTGCCTTTGAACGGGTGGCGGACTACGCCGCCAACGCCGCCAAACGGTCCATGATTCTGAACACCATGCAGACCGTCCCCGCAACCCGCGCCGTGGTTCGGCTGATGCAAATGGTGCAAAAACAATTGCACTCTGCCACCAATGCCTTTGTCGAGGGGGACATTCAGCAGGCCATTGCCGTCTGGGAACACGATGACGAAGTCGATGCCGTGTATTCCAGCCTGTTCCGGGAAATCCTGACCTACATGATGGAAGATCCACGGCAGATTTCCGCTTGCACCCATCTGTTGTTCATCGCCAAGAATGTGGAACGGATCGGCGACCACAGCACAAACATCGCTGAACACACGTATTTCATGGTTAAGGGCAAACAACTGCGAGACCGACCGAAAGCGGACGTAACATCATCCCTTGGCTCTCAAGACTCACAGTAAAATAATCCCCATCAGTCCAGCTCAGTGAAAAACACATCACTGGGTGGCTGGTGGCGTTCTTCTTCAGGCAACCTTGGCGCATGTATCCACCCCAGTTCCTGATAAAAGCTCTGGCGGTCCGGGGTAAACAGATACACCCGTGAATATCCCAGCCACTGGGCCAGTGCCTGTGTTGCCCATACCAGCTCCCGACCGATCCCTTTACCCCGATGTGCCGGATCAACATACAACGCCGACAGCCACGGCGTCGCACGGGGTCTGGTTCGCAAATCCGATGGGCGCAAACTGACGGTTCCAGCGGGTTGCCCATTCCATAACGCAATCAAAGCAATGGGTAAGCGTATGGAGTTAAGTTGCAATTGTAATTGCCGTCGGCGAACGATGATGGTTTCCCCGCGCGGTTCGCTCCATTCCTCATACAGCCAACGCGCCACGGTTTCAACGTGTTCGGGCTGTTCACTCAAAAACCGGATTGTCAAACCACAGGCCGCTTCAGGAAATGCCAAAGGCGGCACAGGCTGCCCCAACTGCTGCCGTGACCACCGCAGCCAACGCCGTGCAGTCACATGCATAGGGTCCGTCATGGGCAGCCTCCCTGAGCTATGGGCCTTCGCAACCTACAGTTTGACATGGGTCATGGTCTGAAACAACACAGGCGAACGCCCAAGAAAGCGGCAAATGCGAAAAACACAGGCGGTTTTCGCCTCGCTGCTTTTATGTGATCGGCGACTTCCTCGACCATAAAAAACATAGCAACACTTTGTAGGGTCTCGTCTTTTGCAAAATAAATCCATTTTGGCACAGTCAATGCAATGGTTTTTGTGCCTGCCATCCTCTTTATCGGCAATCGAAGTCGATGGGCAGGTAACCGTTTTCAAAATGATGGGGGTGTGCTTCCCCGTTTTGGACGGTTCGGTTTAAAGGACAGGATCCAATTCATTCTGCAGATTTGGCCCCCATCAAACCAAATGTTCAGCGATGAATTTACCCTGACCCTAGAGTAACAGTGTTTGTTCCTCCCGAGACTTTTGGCCCGGTAGTTCCCCTGCCGGGCCATTTTTTGTCCTTCCGCCGCCCCCTGTGGTCTGGTATATGCCTGTGTCTGCACCTGCACAGGTCCAACAGAAATACAGAGAGCGTCATGACCACGTCCAAACCAACCGACAAAAGCCAAAAATCCCAAACTGAGGACATGAACATCCCGTTTGAGGATGAAAAAGGCATGTACGGAACGTCTCCGGTTCTGAAAGAACTGTCGGATGAAGAGGTCGAGCACATGACCAGTAAGACCCTGCCCCGGGTCCGACTTAGCCGATCCTTCCGGAAAATCTCCATGTACATGAGCCTATTCATGATCATGATTTTCATGCCGCAGATCTGTTACCACCGTACATCAGAAATTACCGGACTGGTGGTCGGCCCGGTCTATGGTCTGGGAGAAATCGGTCTGGTCGTAGTCTGTACAATTTTGTCCATTATCAACTTCTTCCTGATCGCGCCGGAAGATGCCAACAGCGGCGCACGCCATGCCATTCGGTTCATTGGAACCGTAATTCCCTTGGCATTGCTGGGTGCGATCTATGCCCTGCCCGTTGATCTTGTCTATCGCCTGACTGGCTTCCTGTATTAATTAAAACCGAACCGCCAAGTTAGCTGCCATAAGAAAAGCCCCCGAAATATTTCGGGGGCTTTCTGTTGACTGAAAAGGCGATGCCTTAACCCAATTTTACAGCCGTACCGTTGGCGGAAACCATCAACATGGTTTTGCTGTCGCCACCGATGACTTCGTAATCAAGGTCAACGGCAACCACGGCATGTGCGCCAAGCTCATAGGCTTTTTCTTTCATTTGTTCGATTGCCAATTCCTTGGCTTCACGCAGGTACTGTTCATAAGACCCAGAGCGACCACCAACGATATCGCTGATTCCGGCAAAGAAGTCCTTAAAGATATTCGTACCCATGATGGCTTCACCACTGACGATACCAAGATACATGACGACTTTATGGTCATCGATGCTGTCGGTGGTGGTCACCATAATTTGTGAATGCGGTGCTTGTGCCATTGTTTTCTACCCTTGAATAAAGAAAGCAAAAACGAAGTCAGACAAAGTCGACCCCCTAGTGGCGGAAGTGTCGCATCCCGGTGAAGACCATGGCAAGCCCTGCTTCATCCGCAGCTGCAATTACTTCCTCATCACGGATGGAACCACCAGGTTGGATCACTGCGGTTGCCCCGGCTTCTGCCGCTGCCAACAGGCCATCGGCAAACGGGAAAAAGGCATCAGAGGCCACGACACTGCCATGGGCAAGGTTTTCAGACAAACCCGCGGCTTGTGTTGCATCTTCGGCCTTGCGTGCGGCAATCCGAGAGGAATCGACCCGGCTCATTTGGCCTGCACCGATGCCAACGGTTGCCCCATCTTTGACATAAATAATCGCGTTGGATTTCACATGCTTGCACACGGTAAAGGCAAACAGCAGATCTCGCATTTCCTTGGCTGTCGGTGCGCGTTTGGTCACAACACGAACATCGGCTTCGGTGATTTGTCCAAAATCGCGGGACTGCATCAAAATGCCGCCGGACAGGGTTTTAGCAAACCAACCTTTGGCTGCCGGGTCAGGCATACCGCCGGTCAACAGCAGACGCAGGTTTTTCTTGGCTGCAAAGATTTCCAATGCTTCGTCATCCGCGCTGGGCGCGATCACGACTTCGGTAAACACTTTGGATACTTCCAACGCCAAAGAACCGGTAAGCCTGCGGTTCAGGGCAACAATGCCCCCGAAAGCACTGACCGGATCACAACGCAAGGCAGAAGAATAGGCATCCAGAATATTCAGGCCCGATGCAACGCCGCATGGATTGGCGTGCTTGATAATCGCCACCGCCGGGTCTTTGAACTCGGACACCAATTCAAACGCTGCATCCGTATCATTCAGGTTGTTGTAGCTCAGCTCTTTGCCCTGTACCTGACGAGCCGTCGCCACACCCGCACGTTTGCTGCCATCCGTATAGAAGGCAGCTTCCTGATGCGGGTTTTCGCCATAGCGCAAAGTCTGGGCGCGCTGACCAACCATGAACAAGGTATCCGGGAAGGTTTCTTTGCGTTCTCCGGCAAACCATTTGGCAATGGCGGCGTCGTAGGCTCCGGTCCGGGCATAGGCTTTATGAGCCAGCATCCGGCGGAAATCGGCAGAAGTCATACCGTCGGCATCACGCATTTCCGCAATCACACGCGGATAATCTGCCGGATCAACAACCACGGTAACGGCAGCGTGGTTTTTCGCAGCGGCGCGAATCATGGACGGACCGCCGATGTCGATGTTCTCAACACAGGTGTCATAGTCAGCACCGCTGGCGACAGTGGCCTCAAACGGATAAAGGTTCACGGCAACCAGATCAATCGGTGCGATACCGTTGGTTTCCATGGCATCAATATGTGCCGGATTGTCCCGCATGCCCAGAATGCCGCCGTGGATTTTCGGATGCAGGGTTTTGACCCGACCATCCAGCATTTCCGGGAAACCGGTATGATCGGCGACTTCCACCACCGGAACCCCGGCATCACGCAAAGCCTTGGCAGAACCGCCGGTGGACAGGATTTCAATATCCATATCGGCAAGGGCCTTGGCAAAGTCGACAAGTCCGGTTTTATCGGAAACTGAAATAAGCGCGCGGCGAATGCGCACGTCGGTTGACTTGGGCATATTCTGGGACATAGAGGTGTCCTTACGGTTGGATTTGGATGAACAGCCGAGCCTATACCACATCAGCGTGTGAAAGCCAAAGCGCAAGCGCAATTTTAGACACAAAAACTGCGGTATAATTTGGCACTTATTCGCCCGGTGTGGAGCGATAACGATCCTGCCAGCTTTCAAACACGCCGGCAGATTGGGCATGGTACACACCGCGTCCAATGGCACGGGTTACACAATCCGCTGCCATTGCGCCAATCCGGGCAACATCCAGCGGGCGACTATCCATGGACAGGTTATGCTCTCCACTGGCGAGAACAAATGCCGTATCGCCATCAAACGGCGTATGTACTGGACGAATCCCACGGGCAAAACCGTCGTGGGCCATGGTTGCCACCCGTTTGGCCTCGCCACGGGTCAGGTTGGCATTGGTTGCAATCACCGCCAACGTGGTATTGGTGTTATCCGGCTGCGCCCCATCCACCAGTGCGGACAAAAACGGAAACTCCGGCGTCAGATTAGTGCCGCGAGTAGGCGGGGTTTGTCCACCCATCTCGTCATTTTGCTCCAACGCCCAACCCCAGAATGTGGACTGTCCGGGAAAGGTTACGGTGCCGATTGGATTAACAACGACCAAGGCTGCAACGATCAAACCATCCGTATCCACGGCGGAGGCCGTGCCCAGCCCGCCCTTCAGGTCTCCTGCCTTTGCCCCCATCCCAGCCCCGGCATTGCCAAGGGCAAAATCTACATCCGCATTGGCACAGGCGGCCTTACCCAAATCACGGTAAAAGGTTTCAGGCCAAGATTTTTGCCCACCGTTCGCCAAATCAAAAATCACCGCTGCCGGGACAATCGGTATGCGGACATTGGCAACCGCAAACCCCCTGCCCTGTTCATGCAGCCAAAGCATGGCCCCATCTGCTGCCGCCAAACCGAACGCCGAACCCCCGGACAAAACAATGGCATCCACCTGTTCCACCAATCGGGAGGTATCCAGCGCGTCTGTCTCCCGCGTGCCCGGACCGCCGCCGCGCACATCCACCGCCGCCAACATCGGACGATCCGGCAATACCACCGTAGAGCCAGACAGCACCATATCATCCTGCGCATTGCCGACCCGAAGGCCAGGAACATCGGTCAGACTGTTACGCGGGCCGGGGGAAACTCGGGTCATACACAATGCCTCCGAAGATTGGGAATTACAGCAAGGCGATCAGGGTCGAGGCCGCGACGATCAAACCGAAATCACGGTTGGACTTAAACCGTTTCAAACAATTCGGACCGTCATCAATATCCACAGTCAAAACCTGCCAAACCAAATGCATGGCGGCAACGCCAAGGCCGACATACGCCAACGGATGGGCATCCACCAACAAAAAGGCCAAACTGAGGAAACCGATCAGCAAAGCATAAACCACCGCCACAAATGGACGGGTCCGCCGACCCAAAGCCAAAGCAGATGACCGCACCCCGATCTTAATATCGTCGTCTTTATCCTGATGGGCGTAAATCGTGTCATAGCCGAGGGTCCAGAAGATCCCCCCGACATAAAGCACCAAGGCAGGCCAATCCAGACTGCCGGTCATGGTGCTCCACCCCACCAGCGCACCCCAGTTAAAGGTCAGGCCCAACCATGCTTGCGGCCAATAGGTAATGCGCTTCATGAACGGGTATACCGCCAGCACCGGCACCGATGCCGCCCCCAACAGGATGGTAAAGGTATTCAGCTGCATCAGTATGCCAAACCCGGCAGTCATCAACCCCGCCAGAAAAATACTGGCGGCAAGGACAGAAACCTGCCCCGACGGAATTGGTCGGTTGGCGGTGCGCTCGACCTTGCCGTCAAACTTGCGGTCTGCCAGATCATTGATGGTACACCCGGCCCCACGCATTATCAGTGCACCAACAGCAAACAACGCCCAATACCCATACAGCCGCCAGTCTCCCAAACCATCGGCGGCAAGGGCGGAACTCCACCAACAGGGCAGCAACAACAGCCACGTCCCGATAGGACGATCCAGCCGCATCAATTTCATATAAGGCTGTATGGAAACCGGGCATTTATCGACCCAGCCACCGACGGGCATGTCGCCAAGGATTGCATTTGCCATAATTTGTGCGCTACGTGTCGTGATAAATCTGTGTGCTCTGTGGTAGAGTACGCCAAATTGCCCGTTGTCCAAACCGGATTTTCCCAATGACCTTGTCCTCTGCCTCAACCCGTCCCCGGCTTTTTGTCGATGCTCCGCTGCTTAAGGGTGCCAATGTTGATCTGACCGCCAATCAAGCCCACTACCTGCGCGGGGTTTTGCGCATGGCTGAAGGCGATGGCGTCCGGGTTTTCAACGGCAAAGACGGCAATTGGTTGGCGGATATTTCGGATTTAGGGAAGAAAAAAGGCATCGTTACCATAACAGAACAAACCCACGTTCAACGGGACGAGCCTGACATTTGGCTGGCCTTTGCCCCAATCAAGAACGCACGATTGGACGTACTGGTGGAAAAAGCAACAGAGCTTGGCGTTGGCACCCTGATCCCGGTATTGACTGACCGCACGCAAAGCCGCCGGGTCAATACGGACCGCATTCGGGCTCAAGTGATCGAGGCTGCGGAACAATGTGAACGCATGACGGTCCCCGAAGTGCGAGACCCTATGACTTTCGGGCAATTGCTGGATACATGGCCCGCGGACCGAACCCTTTGGTTCGGTGACGAAACCGGCGGCGGTGATCCGGCGTTATCAGCCTTTACCACCGCAACGCCAACGCAGCGTCACGGAATTTTTATCGGCCCTGAGGGAGGTTTTTCTCCGGCAGAGGTTGACGGATTGCAATCAAGTTCCTTTTCTAAAGGGGTCGGCCTCGGCCCGCGTGTTCTGCGGGCGGAGACTGCCGTCGTTGTCGCCCTTACCCTTTTGCAGGCGACCATCGGCGATGGAACCCTTCATCTTGTCCGCTGACCGCCGTGACTACCACCTTACACGACGGCCCCCTGCTCGGAGTTAAATCTATGTCTGAAGCTTGCCTGGAAGTCCCGGTGATTTCCAATACGTCCGAGCTGGTCGCACACTTGGAAACCGGGTGTAAACCCCGTGAAAATTGGCGCATCGGCACCGAACATGAAAAGTTCGTATACTGCCGGGATACCCTGCAACCATTGCCTTATGATGGACCAATCAGCATTCAGTCTCTGCTGACCTCGGTTCAGCCCCATGGTTGGGACCCGATCATGGAAGATGGTCGCATCATCGGCCTGAAACATCAGGACAAAGCCACCATTACGCTGGAACCGGGCGGTCAACTGGAATTGTCCGGCGCACCACTGCGCAGCATTCACCAAACCTGCCGCGAAACCTCTAGCCATTTGTCTCTGATGAAATCCATCACCGAGCCATTGAACGTTGCCATGCTCGGCATGGGGTTTCACCCCACATGGGCCCGGTCCGAAGTTCCATGGATGCCCAAGGGTCGCTATGCCATCATGGGCCCATACATGGAAAGCAAAGGCAAATTGGGGCAGGATATGATGCTGCGAACCTGCACGGTGCAGGTCAATCTGGACTTTGATACCGAGGCAGACATGGTGCAAAAGTTCCGCATTGCCATGGCCCTGCAACCCTTTGCCACCGCCCTGTTTGCCAATTCCCCGTTTACAGAAGGCAAGCCCAACGGCTTCAAAAGCTATCGCGCCCATATCTGGACCGATACGGACCCGGACCGGACAGGATTGCTGCCATTTGTGTTCGAAGACGGTATGGGCTTTGAACGTTGGGTGGATTACATCCTTGATGTGCCCATGTATTTCGTCAAACGCGACGGCAAATACATCAATGTTGCAGGACGCTCCTTCCGCGATTTTATGAACGGCAAACTGCCGGAACTGCCCGGTGAACGTCCGACGCTGGACGATTGGGACGACCATATGACCACCGCCTTCCCGGAAGTGCGGCTGAAGCATTACTTGGAAATGCGCGGTGCCGATGGCGGGCGATGGTGTCACCTGTGCGCCCTGCCCGCATTGTGGGTGGGTTTGCTTTACGACAAGACCGCGCAGGATGCGGCATGGGATCTGGTTAAGGACTGGACCAATGCGGAGCGCGCCCAACTTGCCGTAACCGCACGACGTGAAGGCTTGTCCGGGCAATTCCGTGACCGTTCCCTACAGGATTGGGCCAAAGACATTCTGGCAATTGCCGATCATGGCTTGAAGCAACGGAACATCCTCGATAAAGAAGGACGGAACGAGCGTCGCTTCCTTGACGTCCTGCATGATACGGTTGCCAGCGGCAAATCTCCTGCCGATGAGCTATTGGACCTGTATCACGGTGATTGGCAAGGTTCTGTTACCCCCGTGTTCGACGCCTACGCCTATTAACCGCTACCGGGAGCCCGTTATGCCGTTTCAGCCCAAGCCCAAAAACATGGAGGAAATCCGTGCCGCGATTGATGCTTTGGATCGGCAAATAGCCCCACTTCTGGCAGAGCGGACCGCATGGGTGCGGTCCGCCGCCCAATACAAGCCAACCCGAGATGCCGTGGTTGTGCATTGGCGGATTGAGGACGTGGTCGCCAAGGCCGCATCCCATGTGGAAGCCATCGGCGATAACCCGGACCCGATTGCCCGCATGTATCGCCAAATCATCGATATTTCCATTGGTGAGGAAGCCAAACAGTGGGACACCAACGCCGCTGAGGACACCCCCTAACGGGCGTAGCAATAGGCACACCCGAATTTACATGTGGCAAACCGCCCAATGTCCCGCGACTCGGCGCAAGCACAATTGGGCCGGGTCGGCCTCAGTTTGGCCTTAAACGGTTCTCCGCGCACACGCCACAGCCTTTGCAGATCAATACATGACGCCTTTTTGACTTCTGGAATCAGGAAGTCCGGCTGGGCGCACAAACTCAGGCGCATACCCTTCGCTGCTGCAATTGCCGCCAATTCCCGCAGGAGTGCCTGTTTTTCCTCGACACTGGGGTCAAGGGCAGGAATTCGGTTCTGCATCAGGCTGCGGCGAGTCTTGGCATGAAACTGCATGAATGACACAACCACCTCGTTGCTGGCCCCGGCGACGGCCTCCGCCAGTTGCCCGAAATGCTCCACATGCCAACCGTGAGTCATGGTGTCCGTCACAACAATGGGATCATACCGCCACACCACACAGTCCTTACCAAACTGAGCCGCGAGGTCGTGCATGACCTCTGCCCCCGTTTGCCAGACCGGAACCCCCTTTTCCAGCTGCGGTCCGTACCCGGTCAGGGTATAGGTCACAACAAACGGCACTCCATCCGCATGCACCATATCAAATTGCTTGCGAAACGGTTTTGCCGCGCGGGTCCAAAAGACCATGGCCTCCACATCCTGCGGCAGCAGGCTGACCCGGTACAGTTTCTGGCTATACGGATTGGGGACATCGCAATACCCCGCCGCCCACCGTTCGGCAAACCATTTGCCATAAAACGCGGGTATGTCAGTGCGATAGCTGGCGGAAACAATCATTTCGCACCCGCAAACATCCGACGGTCCTAAAAATCCTGCATGGCGGGGCAGCCCCCGGCACACGGGCTGACTTTGCCGCACGGCGGTGGTGGCGCACTGTTTGACGCTGCCGCCACGGATGGGGCCATAATCGCCTTTTTCAGGTCACGGCTGCCGCATTCAGGACAGGTCACGGCATCATCCACCAGTTCCTGAGCATAGGTTGCACCACTTTGAAACCAGTGGTCAAAAGTGTGACCATTTTCGCAGCGCAAACGGTATCTGATCATCTATGGAGGTCTCCTGTCGTCTCCGGTATTGGCAATCTGGGGTGAAGAGTGCTAAATTTTGCCCGCAACCCACGCATCAACTGTTGCGGAGCGGGTTGCCTTTCCTTATATCGTCCGGTGACAATCGAGCCAAGACCTTCACTTCACGGCTTCGATTTTCCGGGTGGGCCGGAAATATCAAGCCATGGAAAGAACGCAAGACTTGATGCAACCAAGACCTTGGGGGTTTTTCGGGGTGCCTTGGGGCCTTGATTAACCTGCCGCAACATAAAGAGGCTAAGAATGAGCAAAGTTATCGGAATTGACTTGGGTACCACCAACTCCTGTATCTCCATTATGGATGGTAAGGATGCCCGCGTAATTGAAAACGCCGAAGGCACGCGTACCACCCCGTCTATGGTGGCCTTTTCGGACTCTGGTGAACGCCTTGTCGGTCAACCGGCAAAACGTCAGGCCGTGACCAACCCGGAAAACACACTGTTTGCGATCAAACGACTAATTGGACGTCGCTTTGACGATCCGACCGTTGCCAAAGACAAAGGCCTTGTGCCGTTCGAAATCGTCGCTGGCGACAATGGCGACGCATGGGTCAAGGCAAACGACAAAAAATACGCCCCGAGCCAAATTTCCGCCTTCATCCTGCAAAAGATGAAAGAAACCGCGGAATCCTACTTGGGCGAACCCGTTACCCAAGCCGTGATCACCGTTCCGGCTTACTTTAACGACAGCCAACGCCAAGCCACCAAAGACGCCGGTAAAATTGCCGGTCTGGAAGTTCTGCGGATCATCAACGAACCGACCGCAGCAGCCTTGGCCTATGGCATGGACAAAAACAACACCGGCACCATCGCAGTTTATGACTTGGGTGGTGGTACGTTTGACGTGTCCATTTTGGAAATCGGCGACGGCGTGTTTGAAGTGAAATCCACCAACGGTGATACCTTCCTTGGTGGTGAAGACTTCGACCAACGCATCATCGATTACCTTGCCGATGAATTCAAAAAAGAAAACGGCATTGACCTGCGCGGTGACCGTCTGGCCCTGCAACGCCTGAAAGAAGCAGCGGAAAAAGCCAAAATTGAGCTGTCCTCCGCCATGCAGACCGATGTGAACCTGCCGTTCATCACCGCTGACCAAAACGGCCCGAAACACCTGAATGTCAAACTGACCCGCGCGAAATTGGAAGCTCTGGTCGAAGACTTGGTGGCCCGTACCGTTGGTCCGTGTAAAGCTGCCCTGAAAGACGCAGGCCTGAAACCGAGCGAAATCGATGAAGTGATTTTGGTCGGTGGTATGACCCGTATGCCGAAAATTCAGGAAACCGTGAAACAGTTCTTTGGCCGTGATCCGCACAAAGGCGTGAACCCGGACGAAGTTGTTGCCATCGGTGCCGCCATTCAAGGTGGCGTGCTGCGCGGTGACGTGAAAGACGTACTGTTGCTGGACGTAACGCCGCTGTCCCTTGGCATTGAAACCTTGGGCGGTGTGTTCACCCGTCTGATCGACCGTAACACCACGATCCCGACCCGCAAAAGTCAGGTATTCTCCACTGCGGATGACAACCAGACTGCTGTGACGATCCGCGTGTTCCAAGGTGAACGCGAAATGGCTGCCGATAACAAGATGCTCGGTCAGTTTGATTTGGTTGGTATTCCGCCGGCACCGCGTGGGTTCCCGCAAATCGAAGTGACATTTGACATCGACGCCAACGGCATCGTCAACGTGTCCGCCAAAGACAAAGCGACCAACAAAGAACAAACCATCAAAATTCAGGCCTCCGGTGGTCTGTCCGATGATGAGATCGAAAAAATGGTCAGCGACGCCGAAGCCAACGCAGCCGCCGACAAGGCTCGCCGCGAGCTGGTCGAAGCGAAAAACCAAGCGGATGGTCTGGCGCACTCGACCGAGAAAAGCCTGTCCGAACACGGTGACAAAATCGCCCCGGATGTGAAATCACAAATCGAAGCCGACCTGCAGGCTTTGAAGGATGTGATGACCGGTGACGATGTGGAAGACATCAAAGCCAAAACTCAGGCATTGACGGAATCCGCCATGAAACTGGGTGAAGCCATGTATAAGGAAGCTCAGGAAGCTGAAGGTGCAGCTCCGGGCGCTGATGCAGGGGCATCCGCATCGGGCAAAGCCGATGAAACCGTGGTGGACGCCGACTTCGAAGAAGTCGACAACAACGCCAAGAAATAAGGCTCTGGGCCTTTTCAACAAGATGCGGGGCCGAATACGCCCCGCATCTTGCGTATAGGCAAGACGAATCCCCGATCGGGTTCCTCATCCCCGATACGGCATAAGCGCGAGGTAGCGGTGAGCAAACGCGATTTTTACGAAGTTCTCGGAGTGTCCAAATCCGCATCGGCGGATGAACTGAAACGGGCCTACCGAAAACTCGCCATGAAATATCACCCGGACCGTAACCCGGATGACAAGGCTGCCGAAGATTCATTTCGCGAAGTTAACGAAGCCTACGAAATCCTGAAAGACGATCAAAAACGCGCCGCATATGATCAATTCGGTCACGCTGCATTTGACCAAAATGGAGGAGCCGGAGGCTTCGGCGGCGGATTTGGTGGCGGTTTCGGCGGCGGTTTCTCTGATATTTTTGATGAAATTTTCGGTGGTGGCTTTGGCGGCGGTCGCGGCGGCCCACAGGCCAACATGCGTGGCGCGGATTTGCGCTACAACATGTCCATCACATTGGAAGAAGCCTTCAATGGCCTGAAAACCACGATCGAAGTGCCAACCACCGTAGTCTGTGATGTCTGCGATGGCTCAGGCGGCAAGGATGGGTCCGCGCCCGTAACGTGTTCCACGTGTCGCGGTTCCGGTAAAGTCCGGGCGCAGCAAGGCTTTTTCACCATCGAACGCACCTGTCCAACCTGTCATGGTCAGGGCCAGATTATCAAAGACCCATGTCACGCCTGTTCCGGCAGTGGTCGTGTGGAAAAAACCAAAACCCTGCAAGTTTCAATCCCGGCAGGGGTTGAAGAAGATATGCGCATCCGCCTCGCCGGAGAAGGCGAAGCCGGTATGCGTGGTGCAGCGGCTGGTGATTTGTACATTTTCCTGTCCATCAAACCCCACCGCATTTTCCAACGGGAAGGGGCCGATATCTACTGTACGGTTCCGATCCCCATGACCACCGCGGCCCTTGGCGGCACGGTTGAGGTTCCAGTGATTGATGGCGGTCGCGCCAATATCGACATTCCCAAAGGCACCCAAACCGGGGCACAATTCCGTCAACGCGGTCAGGGCATGTGTGTCCTGCGGTCGAAGGCTCGTGGCGACATGTTCGTCCGTGCCGTGGTGGAAACGCCAGTAAACCTGACCAAACGCCAGGAAGAATTGCTGCGGGAGTTTGCGGAAGAAGGCGGAAACGATCATAGCCCAGAATCCAATAGCTTCTTCAAGAAAGTTAAAGAATTTTGGGAAGACTTGACCGACTAAAATTCGGAACGGAAGCCATAAGACCAAGGAATTAAGGGAGAGTTCTTATGCTTTCCCTTAATTAAACCTGAAAACCCATTCATTCTATTCGTTCAGGGGGACGTCATGAAAATCGGTATTGTTGGATGCGCAGGCCGCATGGGTCGCATGCTGTTGAAACAGGTGTTGGAGACTCAAGGCTGCACTCTTGCCGGGGGAACCGAACGTCCCGGTTCCGAATTCCTTGGTCAAGACCTCGGCATTTTGGCTGGACACACCGCCAACGGCATTTTGTCCACAGACAATACCCGTGCCGTGTTTGAAGCTGCCGATGTTGTCATCGACTTCACCGCCCCGGCAGCAACCTGTTGCCATGCCAAACTGGCAACAGAGACTGGAACCAAACTGGTGATCGGCACCACGGGCATGACGGCAGATGACCTTGACGTTATCGCCTCCTGCGCCGAAAAAACCGCCATTGTCCGTGCCGGCAACATGAGCATGGGGGTCAACCTGCTGGCCTGTCTAGTGCAACAGGCCGCCGCCGCCCTTGGCGAAGAATTCGATATCGAAATCATCGAAATGCACCATAAACATAAAGTGGACGCACCGTCCGGCACGGCGCTATTGCTTGGTGAAGCTGCCGCCGCAGGCCGTAACGTGGTTTTGGATGATGTGTCCCAGCGGGTGCGCGATGGCATCACCGGCGAGCGCAAAGCCGGTGATATCGGTTTCGCAACGTTGCGCGGCGGCGATGTGGTCGGCGAACATACCGTGATGCTGGCAGGGGCCGGTGAACGCATTGAGTTGACGCATAAAGCCACCGACCGTCGGATTTTCGCGGCAGGGGCCGTTCGCGCCTGCACATGGCTCGCTGACAAGAACGCTGGTCTTTATGACATGAAGGACGTCCTCGGCCTGTCTTAACGATTTCATGGCATTGGAAAAAGTGGAATTCTTCTCTATGTAGGGTTTAAATACCTTGCATTCCAAATAGTTAGCATCAAAGCAAAGCGCACCCATTCAAAATGTGTGTGCTCTTTTTTTTGGCTCTTCTGGCAGGACACCTTCTACGTTACGCTGTAGCGTGAGGTTGCCAAATAACGTGGACAATCGTGACCATGCGTAAAAAGATGACTTCAGGTAAGGGCCAACAAAATGGATGTCATAAAAATTCGAGATGAGGATAAAGAAAACTACATAGATATGCTGCTTCTCGCTGACGAACAGGAAAGCATGATTAATAAGTATTTATACCGTGGCGAGGTTTTCGTTTTATGTGATAGCGGCGTAAAATCTATTTGTGTTGTCACAAAAGAAAGCTCTTATTCTTATGAAATTAAAAATATTGCAACAGACCCCCAACACAGAGGCAAAGGTTACGGACGGTTTTTGATTGAATTTGTCATCAATCATTACAAAGATGTTGGAGATACGCTTTATGTTGGAACTGGCGATAGTTTAGATATACTTAATTTTTATGGAGGGTGTGGTTTTTCCAGATCTCATATTGTTAAGAATTTTTTCACAGACAACTATGATCACCCTATTTATGATAATGGCAACCTGTTGACAGATATGGTTTATTTGAAGATGGCATTAAAATAGGTTTTGCCATCTTCAACAGAAAACAAAGCAAATCGCTCAGTAGCACATATTTGTATATGAACCGCTTGCTTTACGCTGTTTTGGCGACTTTTCGCTCAATTGCGTCCCAAATTTGTGATGCCAGATCCAGCCCATCCAGCCGGGCAATTTCCTGCAAACATGTGGGGGATGTGACATTAATTTCGGTGACGTAATCACCGATCACGTCCAATCCGACAAAGATAAGACCGCGAGCTTTCAATTCAGGGCCAAGGCGCGCGCACATTTCCTGTTCTCGCGCTGTCAATTTGGTTTGAGCCGCAGAGCCACCAACGTGAAGGTTGGCTCTGGCCTCGCCGTCTTCCGGCACACGATTGACCGCACCGGCGGCTTCCCCATCAATCATAATAATTCGCTTGTCTCCGGCACGCACAGCCGGAAGATACGCCTGCACCATCAACGGTTCGGCACTGCGAGCGAAGAACATTTCCATCATGGCATTCAGATTCTGGTCATCCTCTCGCAGGCGGAAGACCCCTGCCCCACCATTACCGTAGAGCGGTTTAAGAATGATGTCCTTATGCTCCTGACGGAACGCACGGATAGCATCCGGGTCTGCGGTCACCAGTGTCGGCGGCATCAAATCCGGGAAATGGGTAATCAGCAGTTTTTCCGGGGAATTTCGCACCCCGCTGGGATCATTCACCACCAAGGTTTTCGGATGAATATGATCCAGAATATGGGTGGTGGTCACATAGGTTAAATCAAACGGCGGATCCTGACGCAATAACACCACGTCATAGTCAGACAAATCCACGGTTTTACGCGGACCAAAAGTATAGTGATTGCCATATTCCCGGCGCACAGTCACATCATGCCCGGTCGCCGTCACGACACCGTTTCGAAGTTGCAACGTATATGGCTCATAATGAAATAACGGATATCCACGGCTTTGCGCGGCTTCCATTAAGGCAAAGGTGGAGTCTTCATCAATGTTGATCCCCGTGATGGGGTCCATTTGAACAGCTATAGTTAACGACATAAACACACTCCACATCTGCGGGGCAAAAAAACAATCAAGACCACCGGATAGGGTCCGGGTTCAGGCAGGTTCTGCTGATGTAAGAGCCCTCAACCCGAAATTCCAGCACGAAACAAAGGCGGCCTAAGCCGAAGGCTCTTGCGCCGGAATGGGGTCCGGGTCCTTGATCCGAATATATTCAATAATGTTACGCACACCGGAAACATCACGAGCATGGGCCAGAACCCGATGCTTTTCCTCAAGACTTTGCGCTATACCCTGAATAAACAAGGTCCGGCCCGAGGCATCCAGATTATAGTTCAACGACAATACATCCGCGTCAAAGAATATGGACCGCCGCATGGCAGCAATAATTTTGTTATCCTCTGCCATGGTTGCCATCCCGGCATTGGGATCTATGCGAATATGATCGTAAACTCGTTTTACTCCATCAATACCACGCACCAGCCGTACCGCAGTTGTCCGTTGTGCCGCCTTATCAACGGTTCCGGTCAAAACCACGTTGCCTTCATGAATCATCAGGCCGACCCCGGTGAATGCTGTGGGATCTTCCGATGCCCATTCACCGTTGATTTTCACCCGCAGCACCGTATCGTCGGCAGTCCCCGCCAATCCACGTTCATCCAACGTCGCCGCACCGACACCGGCACCAACACCGGCGACAACACCAAACGGAGAACACCCCGCCAGCACCAATGCCGAAACCACCACACAGGATTTCCAAAACGCTGTTCCAATGCTCCGCATACTGTTTTCCTTACACCTTCACCAAATTCGCCATGCGTCGGCTATATGCGTTGGCAACCGCCACGGCACAAGGGCCACCACATCAAACCGACAGGTCATATCTGCATATTCCGGGTGTTTTTGCAGAAATCGTTCCGCACCACGCGCAATGCGCTGTTGTTGATGCGACGTCACCGCAGACAAGGCCGCAATCCGGCTTTGCCGTTTTTTGACCTCAACAAATGCCAAGACATCCCCGCGGCAGACAATTAGATCAATCTCTCCAGCCCCCGTGCCCCGGTGCGCCGTCTCCCGCGAGGACACCAGTCTGTATCCTTTCAGCCCCAGCCAAAGCCGGGCCACGACCTCTGCCAATTGCCCATGGCGATAGGATTTATGACCACGGTGATGACGCTCTGTCAGTGACATGGCGCAGCCCCTAACGATTTTTCAAATCCATAGCGCGGCTGTAAAGCTGTTTGCGCGGCGCACCGGATGCTGCCGCCACTTGTGCCGCCGCATCCTTGACCGAGGCCCCGTCCGCCAGTGCGTCTTGCAATGCTGCATCCAGGGCGTCGTCAGTCCATTGCATAGACGCCGCAGAAGGTGGCGCAATAGCCAAGACAATTTCCCCTTTCGGCGTAGCGGCCGCTGCATAGTGTGCCGCCAATTCAGACAACGTGCCGGGCACGGTTTCCTCAAACCGTTTGGTTAGCTCTCGGCACACCACCGCTTCCCGATCCGGCCACAATTCCGCCGCATCTGCCAACAGTGCCGCCAAACGGCGCGGAGATTCATAAATCACCAAGGTCGCCCGCAACGTTGCGACCTCTTGCAAATTGCTGCGACGCCCCCCTGCCTTATGGGGCAGGAAGCCCATAAACAAGAAGCGATCCGTCGGCACCCCGGCGATCGCCAAGGCAGACAAAATTGCCGATGCCCCCGGTACGGCAGTGACCGTATGTCCGTCCGCGCGGCATGCCTGCACCAATTTGTAACCGGGGTCGGAAATCAGCGGCGTTCCCGCATCGGAAACCAAAGCCACGGACAACCCATCCGCCAACCAATGGAGGATTTTTGGTCGCATGGCATCTGCATTATGCTCATGATAGGTGGTCAAAGGCCGGGACAGTCCATACATGGACAATAGCTTTTTCGTCATCCGGGTATCTTCACACAGCAATCGATCAGCCCGCCGCAAAACGTCCAAGGCCCGTACAGTAATATCTCCACGGTTTCCGATCGGGGTCGAGGTGATGTACAGTGCAGGAGCCAAGTCATCCAGCCCTTCTTCGTCTGTCCGGTTTTGATCAGAGACGTGCGGCGCATGATGTGACATAACGGTATGACTTTCTGGTGCTGAATATGTTGAACGAACCCGCAGGAACGGTGTGCTTATGACTGATGTCCCAACCATAGCTGATTGCAGCCCGGCTCGCATGACCTTTACGACACGGGTGATGCGAAAAGTTTTGCGCAACCTCCCCGCTGCCGCACTGTGCGGTATGGCCTTGACCCTTACCGCCTGTCAAAGCACATCCGGTCCGACACTGTCCAACGGTCCGCAAGGTCAGCCGCCGTACCAAAATGCAGGCACTCCGTTCCCGCAGGACAATACCCAGATTGCAGCACTGCCTGATGCCACAAAGGATATGGATGGGGAAACGGCACCGACCACACGGATCGGTGTGTTACTGCCCCTGAGCGGTGATGCCGCCAACGCGGGCAACGGTCTACGCAATGCGGCCCTGTTGGCACAGTTTGACGTGAACAACCCGAATATGGTTCTCCAGTTTTATGATACCAAAGGCACTCCACAGGGTGCGCAGCTTGCCGCGCAACAAGCGGTCGAGCAAGGCGCAAGTCTGTTCATCGGCCCGTTGTTTGCCCATTCGGTACAGGCCGTCACCCCGATTGCCCAATCCCACAACATTCCGGTGTTGTCCCTGTCGGCAAATCCGCAAGCCACTGCCAATAATGTTTTTGTCACCGGCTTCCTGATTCCGCCGCAAGTCGAACGGGTGGTTGGCTTTGCCGCAGCCGAGGGCCACACAAACTTTGCCATTCTTGCCCCGGAAACTGCCTATGGATCGGCAGTAGCCGCGGCTGCAGAGGACGCCATCCTGAAATTCGGCGGTCATTTGGTCCGGTCTGCCACATTTGACCCGCAGAAAATCAATTTTTCCGATGCAATCCGCCAACTGACGATCTTTGACAAACGTAAACAAAACCTACAGCGAGAAATCGCCAAGCTGAAGGGCAGAACCGATCCTGCATCCAAGGCCGCAATGGCCCGGCTGGAGCAACTGGACACCATGGGTGATGTGGACTTTGATGCCCTGATCCTACCAGTATCCGGTCAAACCTTGCATCAAGTCGTGACCATGCTGAAGTATTTTGATGTGGACACCACACGGGTCAAATTGCTGGGGACACTGTTATGGCAGGATGCAAACCTTGGCACCGAACCGGCTTTGCGCGGCGCATGGTATCCGGCGGCCTCCCGCGTTGGCTTCACCAGTTTCTTTGACCGTTATACCTCCACATTCAATCAACCACCGTCGCAGCTTTCTTCTTTGTCCTATGATCTTGTGACCCTGTCTGCGGCCCTGTCACAGCAAAGCAGCACGCCGTGGTCACTGCTAACCGCGCCCGGTGGCTTTATTGGTGTTAATGGGGCATTCCGTATGAATTACGATGGTCAGGTTCAGCGTATGCTGGCAGTTCGTGAAGTGCAGGCCAAAGGGTCCCGCTTGGTATCCCCGGCTCCGACCACATTTGCATCCCGCAACGAAACACCGTTCTAGGATCAGGGCATAAGCCATATACCAAGAACGCCCGGTTGGGGGGAACCGGGCGTCTGGTCTCCGTCTTGGAGCTGGAAGAAACGGCATGGGGGGATCCGTATCTCTTCCGGGCGGTCCCATTGCAGCACCGCCTATACAGATGAGGTGGTGATATGATTCAGATTCCACCACCCCGTTTAACAAAAAAATCGAATATTTATTTTGCACCTCTGTCATGCAATAGACGCATGTCTTGTTAGGGCGTTAGCAACCCATTGTAGTTACTTTACAATTGTGGTTACTTTTTATCTGGAACATTAAACAACCTGCGGTCAAGTTCTACCCCGGTTTTCATATCCTGCAAGGTGACAGAGGTCGTAATGCCCTGTGCATCCGTAACCCGCCATTGCCGGAACATGAATGGCTTGGTGGTAAAAACCAAATCCAATCTGCCCACTGTCGGATCTGTTTTGGATGTGACCGTGATAATCGCCACGCCCGGTTGTTCCTGAACATCCATAACCCGGATATCATCGCTGGTTAGGTCAACAGATTTCCGCAGCAATACCCCGGCCGGAGTGGCATCAAGGCTTAAATAGCTCCGCTGTTCCAATTCCCGGTCAATAAAGGTGAAGTACGACCCGTTTGCCACCACCAACACCGGAACCGGCGGATCATAATCAATGCGCAGGTGTCCGGGTTTCTTCAGATAGACCGTTCCCTCCGCCGTATCCCCAAGGCTGGTGCTTTGCACAAAGCGCGCTGCCATGGTTTGTATGGCATTAAAGGTTTTTTCCGCCTGCCCGATCAGATCAAGCTGATGCTGGGTCAACGGGTCTTTTGCTTTTTGCGCGGCATAAGCCGGAGCCATAACCACCGCCACCGCCAGACACGCACCCAAACACGACCGAACACAGGTTTTAAAAATCATCTTCACGGCTGCGGTTCTCCACCAAACACTTCACGTTTCCCGACCCGATTGGCCGGACTGACCACGCCATTGCGCTCCATGGTTTCAATCATGCGGGCAGCACGATTATATCCTACCTGCAACTGACGTTGAATATAACTGGTGGATGCCTTGCGATCGCGCAAGACGATGTTCACCGCCTGATCATACAGCGGGTCAAGGTTTTCATCGGCATTGCCATCATCATCGGACATCTCTTCGTCCGGGTCTTCGGTCACGGCCTCAATGTAATCCGGCTCCCCTTGTTCCCGCAGGAAGGTCACGATGTCTTCGACCTCCTGATCGGAAACAAACGGTCCGTGGATACGGTTGATCCGACCCCCGGCAGCCATATACAGCATATCACCCTGCCCCAAAAGCTGCTCTGCCCCTTGCTCGCCTAAGATTGTCCGGCTGTCAATTTTTGACGTCACTTGAAAACTGATGCGGGTCGGGAAGTTGGCCTTAATCGTACCGGTGATCACATCCACCGACGGACGTTGTGTCGCCATAATCAGGTGAATGCCCGCCGCCCGTGCCATCTGCGCCAAACGTTGGATAGCAGCTTCTACATCCTTGCCCGCAACCAGCATCAAGTCCGCCATTTCATCGACGATAACCACGATGTTGGGCATGGCCTTCAGGTCAAGTTCTTGTTCTTCGTAAATCGGCTTCCCGGTTTCCGGATCAAATCCGGTCTGGACGGAGCGGCTGACGGTTTCGCCTTTTTTCAGCAATTGTTCCAGTTTCTGATTGTAACCCTGAATATTGCGCACACCCAACAGGGACATGGCGCGATAACGGTCTTCCATTTCCCGTACCGCCCATTTCAGGGCAACCACTGCCTTACCCGGATCCGTCACCACTGGGGTCAGAAGATGCGGAATGCCGTCATACACACTGAGTTCCAGCATTTTTGGATCAATCATGATCAAACGGCATTGTTCCGGCGTCAAACGATACAACAAAGACAGGATCATGGTATTGACCGCCACCGATTTACCGGAACCGGTGGTCCCGGCAATCAACAAGTGCGGCATCCGCGCCAAATCAACGAATTCCGGTTCGCCACCAATATCTTTACCCAAAGCCAAACACAGATTTTGCTGGGTTTTGGCGAATGCATCGGTGGTCAACAGTTCCCGCAAATACACGGTTTCCCGTTTGGCATTCGGCAGTTCGATCCCGATGGCATTTTGACCGGGGATCACCGCAATCCGCGCCGCGACCGCACTCATGGAACGGGCAATATCGTCCGCAAGTCCAACCACGCGCGAGGTCTTGGTCCCCGGTGCCGGTTCCAATTCATACAACGTCACCACCGGGCCGGGGTGAACATTACGGATTTGCCCGTGAACACCAAATTCTTTCAGTACGGATTCCAGCAGTTGCGCATTGTGTGCCAGACCATCGTCGGAACCTTTCACCTTGGCCTTGGCCTTCGGTGCCGCCAGCAAATCCAACGGCGGCAATTCATAGGCCCCGGACATACGCCGTCCCAACCGCAATCGGCCTTGTCTTGCCCGTTTGGTTTCCTCTTCGCTTTCCGCTTTTTCGACACGATCCACCACGATGTCCGTATCCTCCGCCGTCTCGGCTTCGGATTTCGGCACTGCCTTACGGCGTTTGCGTGGTGCGGGTACGACCTCAATTTCTGCGGGAAGCAACGGATTCTCTTCGTCAGCGGCTTTTCTGCCGTTGACCAAACGCACTCCGGCTATGAGACCTCGCCACAACAAACATCCGGCCTGCCACAATTTCAGGCTACACCACCGCCAAACCCGGGCCGGGATCGCCGAAGCATAGGCAAACAGCACCATCGCCAACGGCAGCAACAGCCCCCAAGCCAAGGTAACCATGGCCCAATTCGGTAAATAGACCGCAAGCAGCGGATCAATATGAAACCGCATCAAACTGCCAAGGCTTCCACCCCAGCCAACAACTCCCGGTGCCATGGCTTGCCACGGCAGATAGGTCAAAGGCAGTGCCAACATCGGCAATGCCAGCACCATCGCGCCAAAGCGCAACAGAATCATTTTCGGCGGCTGTATCAATATCCAGCGCACCGACCAGCAGACCAAAACCAGCACAACGCCCCAACAGGTCACGCCAATGGATTGCACCAACACATCGGACAACACGGCTCCCGGTTTACCCAGCAGATTGGCAATCGGACCTTCCGAAACCGTATTCCATGATGGGTCGGTCGGCGCGTGACTGCCAATCGCCACAGCCGCTGCAACAACCAGAGCCAGCACCATCAACCCGGCACAGCGCACGGCAAAGCGGCGCAACATGCGATCAAGGGATTCCGGCATAAAGCGATGGGAGGCAGAGGAAGAAGAAGTCGGACGCGCCATAGGGAACACAAACCTTATGAAGTCATTAGAATATGATGCATGGTGGTCAAAGCCGCACTCACCGTGGCCTCATCATGAACCAGAGCCACGCGGATAAATGCGTGGCCCAAATTACCATTGGGAGCCGACGGGTCATCTGCGGTCAAATATCGTCCGGGCACCACGCGAATGCCAGCCTGTTGCCAGAGTTTTTTCGCTGCCTCTTCGCCATTTCCCACATTCAGCCACAGGAAAAAGCCGCCATCCGGCCTGCGATATCCGGGATAATCAGCAAAAATTCGGTCCGCCGCCGCCACAAGGCGCGCATAGTGTGCGCGATTATCCGCGGCATGGTCATCATCCGACCACAAAGCAACGGAGGCCGCCTGCAACGGAACCGGCATGGCAACACAAGCATACGCCCGCAATTTGCGGAATTTCTCGATCGCAGCCAAATCCCCAGCAGTAAAGCCAGATCGCAAACTGGGCACACTGGACCGTTTAGATAGGGAATGGAACACCACCACATGGGATAATGGGTCCTGATTGGGACTTGGCACCGTCAATGCCGCATTCAGGGCCGATGGCGGCGGTGCATCAAAATACAAATCCGCGTAGCACTCATCACTGGCCAGAATAAAATCATGTTTACGCGCCAGCGCGACCATACCCTGCAAACGGGCCAAATCCGCCGCTGCGCCTTCCGGGTTGCTGGGTGTACACACAATCGCAACCGCGGCCCGGTCCAGAATATCCGGGTCCAATGCGGCAAAATCCGGCAAATACCCGGTATCTTCGGACGCTGGAACCAACACGGTCTCCGCCCCGGCAAACGCCGCCGCCGCACGATACACCTGATAATACGGGTTCGGCATCAGCACCACGGGTTTTTTCCCGTTTTTGGCTTCCGGCATAATGGTTTGTACAAACAGGTACAACGCCTCACGCGAGCCACTGGCAGACAGAACATGGCGTTCCGGATCAATGGTTGCCTTTGGCAAATCAAATCGACGGGTCAACCAGTCCGCACACGCGGTGCGCAAGGCCAAGGACCCTTCATTAGGCGGATACTTATTCCATAAGTGTGCATTGGCCTGCACTTGCTCCGCCACACACGGCGGCGGCGGCAACTGGGGCTCACCAATAGACATGGCAAGGGGAGCCACCCCATCCGGGGTCGGCAAATGGTCCAGCAATTGCCGCAAACGGACAAACGCACTGCCAGGAAGGCTGTCGAGGGCAGGATTGGAAAGGTGACTCATGGTTCAAATCATCAAGCAAAACAAACGGTAAATCCGGTAACACCCGCAAGGGTGCAGGAAAGCCGATCGCTTTTCAAGACTTTGCACCCGTCACGCGGACAAAACGTGAACATTTCCGCAATTCGGGACCGCTCACGACTTGACCAAAGGGCGATTTCGATGGTTATCTGACAACCTGATCGTGTTTATGGGGGATGGGTCTGTGGTTGCGGTTGTCCATACGGTAGCATTTTCCGGTATTGAAGTCTGCCCGGTGCAGGTTCAGGTGCAAATCGCCAGCGGCCTGCCCGCATTTTCCATCGTTGGATTACCGGACAAAGCCGTCGCCGAAAGTCGGGAACGGGTTCGCGCCGCCTTGGTTGCCTTGGGGTTGGGCCTGCCGCCGAAGCGAATTACCGTCAATCTGGCCCCCGCCGACCTTGCCAAAGAAGGCAGTCATTTCGATTTGCCCATTGCCTTGGGCATTCTTGCCGCCATGGACTTTGTTCCCTCCCATGCCCTCAGCCAATATTCCGTAATGGGCGAACTTGCCCTTGATGGTCGGGTCAGTGCCGTCACCGGGGTATTGCCGGCGGCAATTTCGGCCCATGCCCATGACCGAGGACTGTTATGCCCGGAAAGTCAGGGACAGGAAGCAGCATGGGCCGGAAGCAAAGCCACATTCGCGGTCCGAGACCTACTGCAGGCCGCAGGATTTCTTAAAGGAGACATCCAGCTTTCCGCACAGGTCCCAAAACCAGTGACCGAACCACGTTCCCTGCCCTGTTTGTCTGACGTCAAGGGACAAGAAACCGCCAAACGTGCCTTGGAAATCGCCGCTGCCGGAGGCCACAATATGCTGATGGTCGGGCCGCCCGGCTCCGGCAAATCCATGTTGGCCCGCCGCCTGCCGGGATTGGTGCCGCCGTTGACCCCGCAACAGGCCTTGGAAGTCAGCATGATTCATTCCATCGCCGGAGACCTGCCCGAAGGCGGATTGATTCAACATCGCCCCTACCGCGCACCACACCACACGGCCTCAGCCCCAGCGATGGTCGGCGGAGGCCATCGCGCCCGCCCCGGTGAAATTTCCCTCGCCCACCATGGTGTCCTGTTTCTGGATGAATTGCCGGAATTTCAGCGTGCGGTTCTGGAAAGCCTGCGCCAACCTTTGGAGACCGGAACCGTTACCGTTTCTCGCGCCAATCGTCATGTCACGTACCCGGCAAAAGTCCAATTGATTGGAGCCATGAACCCGTGCAAGTGCGGACATTTGGATGACCCGTCCCTAGCCTGCCGACGCGCGCCGCAGTGCGCCGAAGACTATCAAAATTCCCTGTCCGGACCATTTTTGGACCGAATGGATTTGCATGTCAGCGTCGGGCGGGTCAACCCATGGGACCTGCAAAACCTGCAACCGGGCGAAACCTCTGCCGTGGTTGCCGCACGGGTCGCAATGGCGCGGGACAAGCAAACGGAACGGTTCTGCAATTATCCTGATGTACTGTGTAATGCAGATTTGGAAGGCCGTGCCCTTGAAGAGCTGGTGCCGCTTAGCACTGATGATCGCCGTTTTCTGGCAGAGGCCGCAAATCGCCTGAAACTTTCGGCCCGTGGCTATCACCGAGTGATAAAAGTCGCCCGCACCATCGCCGATCTTGATCAGCACCCACAGGTCACCCGCGCCCATATTGCCGAGGCTTTGACCTACCGCCGCCAACGACCACAAAAAGCCTGAGGCCGCCCGGTCTCCCGAACAGCCTCATAATCTCAAACCCATTTCACGTTATTTAGATTACGGAATAACGTTGAGGATCGGGCCCAGCGGGCGGCCTGCGGCAATATGAACGTGGAAGTGCGGCACTTCCTGACCGCCATGGTCGCCAATGTTGCTGATAACGCGGTAGCCATCGGCTTCTACGCCCAAAATGCGGGCGGTTTCGCCAACTGCACGGAAGAAACCAACCACCATATCCACCGGAGCCTGTTCGGTAAAATCATCAAAAGAGACAAAGGCACCCTTCGGAATGACCAGCACATGGTACGGCGCTTGCGGATGCACATCATGAAATGCCAACGCGTGTTCTGTCTCATGGACGATTTTACACGGAATTTCTTTGCGCAGGATTTTGGCAAAAACATTGTTCGGATCGTATGACACTGGTCTTCCTTCCCTTGGTTACGGGTATGAGTTACGGGGTTTTGGGGCGGGATGCCTTTTCCGCAAGCCCCGATGTACCGCTGCGGCGCACCAGTTCGGCCCAGACCTCTTCCGGTTTCACACCCGCATCAGCCCACAACACCATCATGTGGTACAAAACATCCGCGCTTTCCGGCACGATTTTTTCAGATTCAGCGCATCCGGCAATCACCAGTTCCACCGCCTCTTCACCAAACTTTTCCGCCACCTTGTTCCGCCCTTTGGCAAACAGGCTGGCAGTGTATGAAGATTTGGGATCAGCCCCCCGACGGGAGGCAATGGTGGCGTATAACTCTTCAAGCACGGATGCAGTCATAGGTTTGTGTCCTGTGGTCATCAGACAATAATATAACAAAACATGGCGGCGCGAGCATTATACCTTGGCAACGGTTTGCCGAACCGGAATACCGGCAGCGGCCATGTGTGCCTTCGCCTCAGGGATTGAGTACTGCCCGAAGTGGAAAATCGACGCTGCCAAAACAGCCGTTGCCCCACCCTTTTGAATGCCGTCCACCAAATGATCAAGGGTACCAACCCCACCGGAAGCAATCACCGGAATGCTCACCGCATCAGCAATGGCCCGCGTCAGTTCCAGATTAAAACCCTGTTTGGTCCCGTCCCGGTCCATGGAGGTCAGCAGGATTTCCCCGGCTCCATAGTCCGCCATCTTGATTGCCCATGCTACCGCATCAATGCCCGTGGCATTACGACCACCGTGGGTGAAAATCTCAAATCGTCCCGGAGCCACTTGTTTGGCGTCAATTGCCACCACGATGCACTGGCTGCCGAACTTTTCCGCTGCTTCGCGGACAAAATCCGGGTTGTGAATAGCTGCCGTGTTTATGGATACCTTATCGGCCCCAGCCAGCAACAACTTGCGCACGTCATCCACCGTCCGCACGCCACCGCCCACGGTCAGCGGCATAAAACACTGTTCTGCGGTGCGGCGCACCACATCGTAAATGGTATCCCGGTTATCACTGCTGGCGGTAATGTCCAGAAAGCATAATTCGTCAGCCCCGGCCTGATCATAAATCCGGGCCTGTTCCACCGGGTCACCCGCATCCTTGAGACCAACAAAGTTGACCCCCTTCACCACGCGTCCGTCTTTCACATCCAGACAAGGGATGACCCGCATGCTCATCATGCCGAGACACTCCCAAACACGTCCATGGCTTCTTTCAGGTCCAACTTGCCATCATAAACCGCACGTCCGGCAATCGCCCCGATCAAGCCACTGTCAGCACGGGCGGCTACCGCATGAATATCTGCAATCCCTGCCACACCGCCGGAAACAATCACCGGAATACCGCAGGCTTTTGCCAAGGCTGCAGACGCTTCCACATTGGCCCCCTGCATGGCACCATCCCGGCTGATATCCGTATGAATGATGGCAGCCACGCCGTAATCAGCAAACTGACAGGCCAAGTCCTCTGCCTTCATTTCCGAAGTTTCAGCCCAGCCTTCCACGGCAACCATGCCATCACGGGCATCAATACCCACAGCAATTTGGCCCGGATATTTGGCACAGGCTTCCTTGACCAAGTCCGGTTCACGCACAGCAATGGTGCCAAGGATTACTCGCTCCACGCCTTGACGCAGCCAATGGTCAATGGTGGCCATATTGCGAACACCGCCGCCCAACTGGACACGCATGCCCGTGGCTTTGCTGACGTTAAGAATTTCCGCCACCGCATCCGCATTGACCGGGCGTCCGGCAAACGCGCCGTTCAGGTCCACAACATGCAGCCACGGACATCCGGCATCGGCAAACTGCTGCGCCTGATCCGCCGGGGAGGTATTGAATACGGTGGCTTGCTCCATTTCACCTTTATACAGGCGAACACAAGCCCCATCCTTAAGGTCAATTGCAGGAAACAAGATCATAACTGAGGATTCCATGTCAGGAAGTTTTCAATAACCCGAAGGCCGACGGTCTGGCTTTTTTCCGGGTGGAATTGGGTTGCCACCAAATTGTCACGACCAATTGCCGCAGTGATGGTTTGACCATAATCCGTCGTCGCCAGAACGTGCTCGGCCTGTTGCGGGAAAAAGGCATAGCTGTGGACGAAGTACACCTGATCGTCAGCCGCAATGCCGTGCAATACCGGATGAGCCGTGCCCGCCGCAGTCAGGCACAGGCGGTTCCACCCCATGTGCGGAATTTTCAGACCGGGGGCTGCCGTCAATTTGTTGACCTCACCGGGGATCCAGCCCAAGCCGTCATGGTCACCATGTTCATGGCCCACATCCGCCAGCAACTGCATACCAACGCAAATTCCCATAAACGGCTTGCGCGCGGTCAAGGCCGCTTCGGTGACCGCATCCCGCAGGCCGGCATGTGCCTCCAGCCCCTTGCGACAATCGCCAAAAGCACCCACGCCCGGCAGGATTACGCGATCTGCTGCCAGAACCTCTGCCGGGGACTCAGTAACACGAACGGTCAGGTCAAGGGCGGCCCGTCCAGCCGCGAACTCACAAGCCTTTGCCACCGACCGCAAATTGCCGGAGCCATAATCAACAATCACAAGATTTTGCGACATCGTGCGGGTTTACCTTACTCGTCAGCCATGGAGCCGCCCAGTACCCCTTTGGTCGAAGGAATGGCTTCGGCGGCTTTCGGATCAATTTCAACAGCCACACGCAACGCACGGGCCAAGGCTTTATAACATGCCTCAACGATATGATGGGTATTGAAACCGTACAAAGCTTCCATATGCAGTGTCGCCCCGGCGGTTTGGGCAAAAGCCTGATACCATTCTCTGAACAGCTCGGTTTCCATTCCGCCAAGGGTCGGCGACGGCAGATCGACCCGCCAAATAAGGTAGGGACGATTGGAAAGGTCCAACGCACATCGTGTCAATGTTTCATCCATAGGAACATAAGCATGCCCATAACGGCGAATACCTTTACGATCACCAAGCGCGTCGGCAATCGCAGACCCAATTGCCAGACCGCAATCTTCTGTCAGGTGATGTGCATCGATATGAATGTCGCCCTGTGCCCGAATGGTCATGTCAATCAGGCTGTGGCGGGACAGCTGTTCCAACATATGGTCAAGAAAGCCAACCCCGGTCTGGATATCATACACACCACTGCCGTCCAGATTGACTTCAACCGTGATGGACGTTTCCTTGGTCACGCGCTTAATCGTGGCTGTGCGCATTTCTGTTACTCCTGAAGGCGGGGACAGTTCCTGAATATTATAAAACAGGCCCAATGTGCTATGGATGTATTACAGGATCAACCGCTATGACGCAATCCATTCAGGATTCACAGGGGAATTATGCCTGGGGTTGCGCGCTTTGCGCGCATTCGAAACCCGTAAGCGTGGCTCAAAAGACGCAAATTCACGCATAATTATTAAAATATTCAACTGAACCGCCCGAAAGCGTAGGTTCTTGATTGACAATCGCCAATTTACCCCAGTATGCATGCATGCATTAATATTCACAATCTAAAGAGACCTCGTGCAACATGATTGAACGCCGTATCCCGAAAAATGTCGTTACCGAAAACGGTCCCGACCCGATTGACGTTCACGTTGGCCAACGGATCCGCCTGCGCCGTAATTTGGTTGGCATGACACAAGAACAACTGGCAACTGCCGTTGGTGTAACCTTCCAACAGGTACAGAAGTATGAGCGCGGTTTTAACCGCGTCAGTGCAAGCCGTCTGTATGATATCGGCCACGTTTTGAGCGTACCGATCAGCTTCTTCTTCCAAGATGTCAGCAGCAAGGTTGCTGAAGAACGTTATGGCACACTGCCGGAAACATTTGATGTTTCCAATCCGGGAATGGGGTTGTCTGAGGAAGATGGGTTTGAAGACGATCCTCTGTCCCGGACGGAAACCCTTGAATTGGTGCGCAACTATTGGAAAATCAAAAATGGTCGCGCTCGCAATCAAGTTTTCTCCCTGATTAAGGCCATGGCTCAAACCGACGGCTGATCCGCCAGCGATTGATACGCCATTATGAATAAGTACCCATGCGTACCTTGTAACCAAGGTGCGCATTTTTTCTGCCATTATGAAGACAGTGGCGTTTCATGCCCACACACCTTACATTGCCCGGTGTGTGAAGAATTGTAGTATGGGAGGGAAACCGCATTGGAACCCGAAACCTGGCACGGCACCACAGTGGTGTCGGTTCGTAAAGCCGGACAGGTGGTAATCGCCGCCGACGGTCAAGTTACTCTGGGCAATACGGTTGTCAAAGGAACCGCGCGCAAGGTCCGTCGTCTTGGTGACGGCTCCGTCCTTGCCGGATTTGCCGGGGCCACCGCCGACGCATTCACCCTGTTTGAACGGCTGGAAGCCAAACTGGAACGTTACCCCGGTCAACTGACCCGCGCCTGTGTGGATTTGGCCAAAGACTGGCGAACCGATCGCTATCTGCGCCGGCTAGAAGCAATGATGGTCGTTGCAGACAAAGACACGACGCTGATTTTGTCCGGCACTGGCGATGTTCTGGAACCGGATGATAATCTGGTTGGCATCGGTTCCGGTGGGCCTTATGCCCTTGCCGCTGCCCGCGCCATGATCGATCGTGATGACATGGGCGCAGAAGCCATTGCCCGGCGGTGCATCGAAATTGCCGGTGATATCTGTATCTACACCAACAAAAACATTGTGATTGAAAGCCTATGACCGCGTTTAGTCCCCGTGAAATCGTATCCGAGCTGGATCGCCACATCATTGGACAACAAGATGCCAAACGGTCCGTCGCCGTTGCCCTGCGTTATCGTTGGCGGCGTCAGCAACTGCCGGAAGCCCTACGTGAAGAGGTGCTGCCGAAAAATATTCTGATGATCGGTCCAACCGGCGTCGGCAAAACCGAAATTGCCCGCCGTCTTGCCAAATTGGCGCAGGCTCCGTTCCTGAAAGTGGAAGCCACCAAATTTACCGAGGTCGGCTATGTCGGCCGCGATGTGGAAAGCATCATCCGCGATCTGGTGGAAAATGCCATCCACATGACCCGCGACAAAATGCGCGGCGAAGTTAAGGCCAAGGCAGAAATTGCCGCCGAAGAGCGCGTTCTTGATGCCCTGGTCGGTGACAAAGCCAGCAGCGAAACCCGGCAAAAGTTCCGGCAGAAACTGCGGCAAGGTGAGTTGGACGACAAACCGATTGAAATCGATGTCAAGGAAGTCGCATCCAACCAGCTGCCCATGTTCGACCTGCCCGATATGCCCGGTGCACAAATGGGCGTTCTGAACATGAACGACATTTTTGGCAAGACCTTCGGTGGTGCGACCAAGAAACTGAAAACAACAGTTTTAGAAAGCTATGACACCCTGATCGCCGAAGAAAGCGATAAGCTGCTGGAAGAAGAGCAAGTGGTCAGCGCCGCCAAGCGCAACGTGGAAAACAACGGTATCGTCTTTATTGATGAAATCGACAAAATCTGCGCTCGCACTGAACAACGCGGCGGCGGCGATGTCTCCCGCGAGGGTGTGCAACGGGACTTGTTACCACTGATCGAAGGGACAACCGTCACCACCAAACATGGTCCGGTCAAAACCGATCATATCCTGTTTATCTGTTCCGGTGCCTTCCACCTTGCCAAGCCGTCGGATCTGCTGCCTGAACTGCAAGGCCGATTGCCGAACCGGGTGGAGCTAAAAGCCCTTGGCAAAGAGGACTTCAAACGCATTCTGACCGAACCGGAAGCCAGCCTGATCAACCAATACACCGCCCTTCTGAAAACAGAAGACGTGACGTTGATCTTCGAAGACGACGCCATTGATGCCTTGGCAGCCTTAGCCGCAGAAATTAACCAAACTGTGGAAAATATTGGTGCCCGTCGCCTGCACACCGTGCTGGAACGCCTACTGGAAGACATCAGCTTCACCGCGACGGACCGGGGAGGTGAAACCATCACCATCACCACCAAGCTGGTGCAGGAACGGGTTGGGGAATTGGCCAAATCCACCGATTTGTCCAAGTTTATTCTCTAAATCGATTGAGAACTGGAACCGAGAGCTTTGCTCGCACCCGGCAAGGGGCTTGGCCCCTTGCTTTCCTGCCCCACCATCATCACAGGCCAAGGCAGGATTTCAGGCGGGTTTTTTCGGCAATCAGCGTTTCAAAGCCGTCATCACCAATAGCACGCCCCTGATCCAACAGGATTGCCCGATCCGCCAATTGCCGAGCAAACCCCCAGTTTTGTTCAGACACAAGAATGCCGACACCGGCTTCGACAATTTCCCGCAGGGCTGCAGCAAGATCTTCGACAATTTTCGGTGCAATGCCTTCAGATGGTTCGTCCAGCAACAGCATGCGCGGTTGTCCCATTAGCGTCCGGGCCACGGTCAACATCTGCTGTTCGCCCCCACTTAGATGGGCAGCATTGCGCTGCAACAGACTTTTCAAGTGTGGAAAAACGTCCAGAACCCGAGCTTCGTCCCATTCGGGTGTATCGGGTCGAACGGGTTGCCGCCCCACATCAAGGTTTTCCCAAACCGAAAGACGGGTGAAAATCCGGCGGTCCTCCGGCACCCAGCCCAGCCCAGCTTTGGCAATCCGATGCGGAGCCAGCCCCGTGATATCCCGGCCCATGAAACTGATGCCACCCGCGTGGACACGGGTCAGGCCCATTATGGTTTTCAGTGTGGTCGACTTCCCTGCCCCATTTCGCCCAATCAGGGCAACGGCTTCCCCTGCATGCACGGAAAAATCGAGGTCAAACAGGACTTGGACCGCCCCATATCCAGCAGAAAGGTCACGGACTGTCAGCACGGAACACTCCATATTAAAAAACAGTGTTTAACCCATTGCAATTGCGAAAATAACCATTAGCCTATTGGTATTGAAATGTCACGCTTCGTGCACAAGGATGCTCGACTATGAACCTTACACCCGTACAGGCTTCAAGCCCCAAAATTGACGATATCATCGACCATGCGCGCCAAAAAATGGCTGCCGCACGTAACGATGCTATGGACATGGATTTGGTATCCGACTTCATTCGCCAGTTCTACGGCTCGATCCTGACATCTGAAATCGAGGACCGATCCCTCGAAACCCTTTATGGTGCCGCTCGCTCTGTTTTCAGCTTCGGCCAAAAACGTCAACGCGGACTACCGCAAGCGCGGGTTTTCAACCCGTCATATGCCGAAGATGGTTGGACCTCCGAGCATACCGTGATCGAAATCGTTCACGATGATATGCCGTTCCTGGTGGACTCCATCGCCGGTGTTTTGAACAAACTGGACCAAGAAATATTCATCCTGGTCCATCCCGTATTTTCTTTGCGCCGTGATGATGACGGCAAATTGGCGGAAATTTTCCCGCCGAAATATGATGGCGAAGATGCCGTGCATGAATCCATCATGCACATCGAAATCACCCGTCAAACCGATGCCAATGTCTTGCAATCCATGCAAGCTGAATTGCTGTCGGTTCTGCAGGACGTTCAGGCATCAGTCGAAGACTGGCAAGCCATGCGTCAACTGCTCGCCGATGCAAAAACAGAGGTCTTCGGCGAAGCCTGCACCCCGGAAGATCGCGAATACAAAATCTTTTTGGAATGGCTGCGCAACCATCACTTCACCCTGCTGGGTGCCCGCAGTTTCAATGTCGATACCAAAGATGGGCGCAAAGCTCTGTTGGTTGATCCGAAATCCGGCCTTGGCATTTTGCGCAACCCGGATCGTCGTGTGTTCGCAGAACTACAGGCCGATGCCTCCCATCAGGTGCAGGAACGGATCGTCGACGACACAGACCAAAAAGTCATCGTTACCAAAAGCGACTGTATTGCCACAGTTCATCGCCCGGTCGCCATGGATACGGTGGTGATCAAACGATTTGACGAAAACAATGCGGTTGTCGGCGTTTGGATGTTTGTCGGTCTGTTCACGGCTGACGTTTACACCAATTCACCGTTGGCGGTGCCGATCTTGCGCAAAAAGATCGAGCAAGTCATCACCGATGCGGATTACAAGAAAAACAGCCACGACAACAAAAAGCTGTTGAGTGTGCTGGAAAACCTTCCCCGTGACGAGATTTTCCAGTCTTCACAAAAACATCTGCAACGGGTTGCCATGGGCATCATGCACATGCAGAAAAACAGCCGCGTTGCCCTGTACGTGCGCAAAGATCAGTTCCAACGCTTTGTGTCCTGTTTGGTGTACTTGCCGCGTGACCGTTTTGACACGCCTTTGCGTCTGAAAATTCAGAATATTCTGACGGAATCTTTCAACGGCGAGATTTCATCTTATTACACCCAGCTTGCGGACTCCCCTCAGGCTCGACTGCATATCATCATCAATACGCATCCCGGCAGTGTGCCAAGCTATGACCCGCGCGAAATTGAAAACAAAATCGCATCTGTGGTCCGGGCTTGGGAAGACCAACTGCGTGAAGCCCTGACCCGTGGCATGGGTGAAGAACGGGCCGCAGCATTGTTGCGGGATTACAGCGGAACCTTCCCTAGTGGTTATCGGGAGAATTTCGACGCCGAAGCCGCCATGTTCGATATCGAACAGTTGGAAACTGTGCTGGCAACCGGGGAACTCGGCCTTAACCTGTATCGTCCTTTGGAAGCTCCGAAGCATGAACTGCGCCTGAAAATCTATCGTGCCGGACATGCCATTACCTTGTCCGATATGCTGCCAATGCTGGAGCATATGGGCCTGAAAGTGGTGGAAGAAATCCCGTATCACTTACGACTGCAAAAGGCCAAAGTCATTGCCGAAGATGCGGAAGTCTGGATTCACGATTTCGGCATGAATACGGAAAACTGTGGCGAAGTCGATATCAGTGTGATCCGCCGGAACTTCCAAGAAGCCCTGTCAAAAGTCTGGACCGGAGAACTGGAAAGTGACAGCTTTAACCGTCTGGTTATTGCTGCACAAATGACATGGCGGGAAATCACCATCTTCCGTGCCTATGGTCGTTACCTGCGCCAAGTTCTGTTCCCGTTCTCTCAGGACTATTTGTCACAGGCATTGCTGGAAAACGCTGGAATTTCCCGCAAAATTCTTGAGCTATTCCACGTTCGCAATGATCCTTTCCGCGACAATGACAACCGTGCGGAAGCATCCGAAGCTCTGGAAGCCGAAATTCTGGCGGACTTGGATGCTGTGGAAAGTGCCGACCACGACCGGATTTTACGCCGCTTCCTGAATTTGGTGCTCAGTACCCTGCGGACCAACTATTATCAGCGCGATGAAGACGGCAATCCGAAGCCGACACTGGCCTTTAAGCTCAGCGGTGAAAGCCTGTCCGATCTGCCGAAACCGCGGCCGTGGGTCGAAACCTATGTGTACTCTCCGCGTATCGAAGCCGTACACCTGCGTGGTGGCAAGGTTGCCCGCGGCGGCATTCGCTGGTCTGACCGACCGGAAGATTTCCGCACGGAAGTCTTGGGCCTGATTAAGGCACAAATGGTCAAAAACGCGGTGATCGTGCCTGTGGGGGCCAAAGGTGGCTTTATTGTCAAACGCCCGCCCGCATCCGGCACCCGTGAAGCCATGCAAGAGGAAGGCATCGCCTGTTACAAACTGTTCATGCGATCCTTGCTTGGTATGGCAGACAATCTGATCGGTGGCGAAGTGATACCCCCCAAAGACGTGGTCCGCCATGACCCGGATGATCCGTATCTGGTGGTTGCTGCGGATAAGGGTACGGCAACGTTCTCTGACATTGCCAATGCGGAATCTCAGGCTGCCGGGTTCTGGCTTGGCGATGCGTTTGCTTCCGGTGGGTCCCAAGGCTACGACCACAAGGCCATGGGGATTACGGCGCGCGGTGCTTGGGAATCCGTGAAACGCCACTTCCGCGAACTGGGAACCGATGTTCAAACCCAACCGTTCACTGCCGTCGCCGTGGGTGACATGGGCGGTGACGTGTTCGGCAACGGCATGTTGCAATCTCGCTTCACCAAATTGGTGGGCGCGTTCAACCACATGCACATCTTTATCGACCCCGACCCGGATCCGGCAAAATCCTATGACGAGCGTAAGCGTCTGTTTGAAACGCCGCGCACGACATGGGCTGACTATAACCCGGACCTGTTATCCAAAGGCGGCATGGTTTACAGCCGTTCGGCAAAAACCGTGAAGCTGACCCCGGAAATCAAGGCGCTGCTTGACCTTGATGTGGATACAATCACGCCGAATGACCTGATCCGCGCCGTATTGTCTGCACGGGTTGATCTGCTGTTCTTCGGCGGTATCGGCACCTATATGCGCAGTCACGATGAAACCGACGCAGAAGTCGGTGATCGGGCCAATGATGCGGTTCGGATCGAGGCACGCAACTGTCGCGCCAAAGTCGTCGGCGAAGGGGCAAACCTTGGCGTCACACAACTGGCTCGGATTGAATACGCCCAATGCGGCGGTCACATCAATACGGATGCCATCGACAATGCCGGGGGCGTCAACTGTTCTGACCATGAAGTCAACATCAAGATCCTGTTGAATGAAGTGGTCGGTCGTGGCGACATGACGGTCAAACAGCGCAATATCCTGCTGGAAGACATGACCGACGAGGTCGCCAAACTGGTATTGCGGGACAACTACCTGCAAACTCAGGCTCTGTCGATGATGGAAGCATCTGGGCCGGATCGGCTGGATGAACAAGCCCGACTGATCCGCTTCCTTGAGCGGTCAGGACGTTTGGACCGTGCCATTGAATTCTTGCCGGATGAGGAAGAATTGAATGACCGCATGGCCCGTCGCGCAGTCCTGACGCGCAGCGAAGCCTCCGTCGTCATGCCGTATTGCAAACTGTGGCTGTTTGACGAAATCATCCAAAGCAGCCTGCCACAGGAAGACGTTCTGCAAAAAGAACTGCTGGCTTACTTCCCAAAACCGATTCAGGCAAAGTTTAAGGATGACATCCTTAACCACCGTCTGCGGCCTGAGATTGTCACCACAATCGTCACCAATAGCATGGTGAACCGGGTCGGCGGCACCTTCCTGACAGAAATGCTGGAAGAAACCGCACGATATCCGTCGGATATTGCCCGAGCCTATTGGATTGTCCGGGAAGCCTTTGGCCTGAATGAAGTTTGGGACCGGATTGAAGCCTTGGATAACAAAGCCACTGCTGAGGCCCAGTTGTCTATGCTGATTTCCATCAACCGCTTTATTCGGTCGGTGGCGTCGTGGATCTTGCGGAATATCCCCGCACCGATCCAAATGCAGAATCTGTATGAACGACTGCATGCCGGGGTCAAAGCCCTGCTGCCGGAAATGGAAGAAATCGATATCGAAGCTTCCGAACGGGCACAAGAATGGTCCAATGGCGGTGTGCCGGATGATTTGGTCCGCCGGGTTCTGGCCCTTGACGGTTTGGTTAGCGTGCCAGACGTGGTCATCCTGTCCGAAACCCACGACGTGTCGATCCCGCTGGCGGCTAAAGCCTATGACGTGGTTGGCGAACGCTTCGGCTTTGTCTGGCTGCGCCAACAATCCCGCCGCCTGCCTGTCCGCAGCCATTGGCAGAAACTTGCCATGGGCGCGCTGTTGGAAGACTTCTTTGACCAACAACGCTGTGTCTCCGGTGGTGTTCTGAACCTGACCCGGACCGCTGGAAACGAAGACGTTTCTGCGGCTTTGGATACGTGGATCACCGATAACTACTTCCCGGTGATGAAGGCAGATCGCTTGCTGAACGAGTATCGGGAATCCGTTGGTAAACCGGATTTGGCCATGTTGACGGTAGCGGCCCGCCTCTACCGCACCATGTCTCGGACCTAAGGTCCACGGCATTGCCACGTAATAACGCCATAAAATCAGGCCCAGATCGCTTTGCGATCTGGGCCTGGTGTCTTTATGATTGGGCCAATTCGGCCTTTCCCACCGTCATCATGACATTTGTTTTCGCCACATACTTTTCCAAGGCTGTCGCTGTTAACCCAACTGAGGGAGCGGCACAGTGGGGCTGGGCCATGGCCCTGTCCGGGCTGTTGATCGCCGCACTTAGCCCCATCCTTGGTGCTGCTGCCGACCATGTGGGGCGACGGGAACGCTGGATTGCGATCTTTACCGCAATCATGGCGGTTGCCTCTGCCGGGCTATGGTGGGTGACGCCGGACCCGTCCTCTATTCTGTTATGCTTGGCCTTGGTAGTCATCGCAAACGTTTGTTTCGAAACTGCAACGGTGTTTTACAACGCCTTATTACCTAATTTGGTGCCGGCTCATCGTATTGGTCGGATTTCTGGCTGGGCATGGGGCTTGGGCTACGGCGGCGGCCTTTGCTGCCTGATTACAGTTCTGTTTGGCCTGATTAAAGCAGACCCACCGCCATTTGGATTAAACCCGGATGTTGCCGAACCCGTTCGTGCATCTGCACTGTTGGTGGCAATTTGGTTGATAACTTTCACCCTGCCATTTTGGTTTTGGGTACGTGATCCCAAACCGGGAGCACGCCAGACTTCTGTCCTTTCAGCCATAACAGGTAGTTTTGGCTTTTTGATGACATCCATTCGGTCATGGCCTGCCCACCTGCGGATTGGTCGATTTTTATTGGCCCGCATGATTTATACGGACGGCCTTAACACCTTGTTTGCCTTTGGCGGTATTTACGCATCCGGAACATTTGGCCTGAGCCTAAGCGACGTCATTGCCTTCGGCATTGCCCTAAATGTGTCCGCTGGCTTGGGTGCTGCGGCCTTTGGCTGGCTGGATGATCGGATCGGACCGAAACGGGTGATCTTAATCTCCCTTGCCGCCATGATCGGCATTGGCTCAGCCCTTGTCCTGATTTCATCCGTAACGTGGTTTTGGCTGTTGGGTGTGTGCCTCGGCGTGTTTTTAGGCCCGGTACAGGCCGCCAGTCGGTCGTTTATGGCGCATATTGCCCCTGCCAAAGACCGTGGAGCCTGTTTCGGCCTGTTTGCTCTATCCGGCAAAATTACCGCCTTCCTTGGCCCGGCGGTGTTGGCGTTGACCACGGACATCTTTGATTCTCAACGCGCCGGAATGGCGACAATCTTGATATTCCTTATCCTTGGAGCGTGCTTTTGCTTACAGTTCCGGCAGTGCGTACCCAAGACAAATCGTAAAGCCCCGGTAATGACCGGGGCTGTTTGTGTCAGCGATTGTTGAAGGTTGGTGTCCGTTTTTCCAAAAACGCCGCCATCCCTTCCTTTTGCCCTTCTGTTGCAAACAATCCCTGAAAGATTTGCCGCTCCTGAACCACACCCGTGGTTAACGTGGTTTCAAAGGCCATATTCACCGCCGCCTTGGCTGCGGCGACGGCTGGTGCATTCAGCTTTGCCATGGTTGTGGCTGCCGCAAGAGCGGTTTCCTGCAATTGTTCTGTCGGAACCACGCGGGCCACCAATCCAGCAGCCAAAGCTTCCTGTGCGCTTACCATGCGCCCAGTCAAAATCATGTCCATTGCCATGGCTTTGCCCACTGCCCGCGTCAATCGCTGGGTGCCGCCAATACCCGGAATAATCCCCAATTTGATTTCCGGCTGACCAAACTGTGCCGTTTCCGAGGCATAAATCACATCGCACAGCATAGCCAGTTCACAGCCACCGCCCAGAGCATAACCGGAAACCGCTGCAATAATCGGCTTGCGGATAAACCGTACCTGATCCCACGCGGCAAACAGATCATGGGTCTGCATATCCACATAGCTTTTATCGGACATTTCCTCAATATCCGCCCCGGCGGCAAAAGCTCGCTCAGATCCGGTTATGACAATGGCACCAATGCTATCTGTGGCGTCGAATGTCTTAAGGGCAGACAATACCTCCTCCGCCAACTGTGCATTCAGGGCGTTAAGGCTTTTCGGGCGGTTCAGGGTGATGATCCCGACACAATCCGTATGATCAACGGTTATGGTTTCAAAGGATAGTGCCCCACCATGGGCCGTTTGATTTTGATTTGCTGATGTTTGTGTCGTTTGTGACATGCTGTTGATCCTTTGCTTTAACTTAGCCCCTCACCGTTTTCTGCCCATCATAGTCTACCTGTCATCAGTATTTGTAAACACTATTTGTCATACAAATAGTGCAATAGAAACTCTGCATAAAAAAACGACCCACTCGCAAGCGGGTCGTTAAACAAAAGTAACTGGAAGCAGATCAGCGGCTAACCATCAAATGACGGTTTTCTGCCAGCCTAACGCCATCAAGCGGCTGAAGATTATTATGGTCCATGATTGCCTGCAGGGACGCAATGTACTTTGTTCCGCGTTCGGAATATTTATTCAAGGTCGCGGTTAAGTCATAACCGGACGCTCCTGCAGCACGATCTTCACGCAGGCGTGCATACGCCGGATGGGTATTCAAATTATGAACATAGGCAGCAATGGCGTCATGGGCTGTGTCAAACGCCCGAATACGGTGCGTTTTCCCCTCTTCCCGATTGGTCGGCACAATTCCCTTATGATCATCGGACCATGTCCATTGTCCGAACAGGGCGTTGCCTTCGCGGGCAAAGCGTGAGGACCCCCAACCACTTTCCTCTGCTGCCTGAGCCAGAACCAACGATGTAGGCACCGGCGCAACCCGAAGCATCAATTCATGCATATTATCGGAGGTCGTACCATAACGGCTGGCAAGCTCATCGAGCCAATTCTGATCATGATTGCTGAGGGTCTGTCCCAAAATCAGTTGATTGCGAATATCGGTCAGGCGATCTCGATCCGCTGCGACCTCCGCATTTACCTGCAAGGCCATAGGCAGCAATGTGCGGAAAAACAGGCTCTTTTTCAAACTGATATCTTGAACGGCCCCAATATCTTTCGGTAAGCTGGCAATGGACAAGGTCGGAACCGGCTGTTGTCCGGCACGAACAGCATCCAGCGTATAGCCCAAGTCATCATAACGTTTCGCCAAGGCCATGGCTTCTGGAGCTTCGCCGATAATTGAAGATGACGAGACGCTGGCCGTGCGAACCTGTGTCCATTCGTTAGCAGGGGTTGCCGCAAAAACCGCATAGGCACCAACCACACACAACGCAGATGTCACAAGCCCAAAACAAGCTTGTTTCAGATTCCATTTATTCAAGGTCAGGGTCTGCAAACTCAATTCTCCGTACAGTTTATCCAAAAATGCACACCACACGCGCGACATCAGTTAGCACCGAATGCCGAATAGCTTCTGTGAAGTTGTGCATAAAAGCAGGCGTTACACCTGCCGAACTTCTTGAACCTGCGGTATGTAGGCTTTCAACATCCGTTCCACACCGTTTTTCAGGGTCATTGTAGCACTGGGGCAACCCGCACAGGCACCCTTCATTTTCAAGTACACGATACCATCGACATAGCGATCAAACACAATATCGCCCCCGTCTTGGGCCACCACCGGACGCACACGGGTATCAATCAGGGATTTGATCTGTCCTTCAACACTGTCGTCAGCCGCCGCAGAAGAACACGCCACGTCAGGAGCAAACACCACCGGGTGCCCGGCAGACAGGTGCTCCACCAAAACCCCCATAACTTGCAGCTTCAGGCGGTCCCAATCAGCATCATCTGTCTTGGTCACGGCAATTGAATCCGCGCCGATCAGCACGCCTGTTACGCCGTCAAGCTGGAACAACCGTCCAGCCAGCGGAGACTTTGCTTCTGCCGTATCCGCATCCGGGCAATCCACAGGAACGCCGTCAATCAGCGGCTGTCCCGGCAGGAACTTTACTGTCGCCGGATTTGGGGTGACTTCAGTTTGAATAAACATGGTGCCAACAACTCCTTTGCGGGTGCCTGAAATAAGGTCGCAAAACAGCTCGGTCAAGTTAGAAATATATCAGCGGCGGAAAACCAAGGCGATCCCCCACCCCGCAACAACCGCAAATAGGATGCACAAAATCGCATATTTCGCAGGCTGATTCATGGCAAAGTCAAAGATATCTGCGCTATATCCCGTTTTCGAAACGAATAACGGCGTGATCTCGGCTCCGATCACTTCACCATTGTGAATAAAATACACTTCCACGGTATAGGAACCGACCGGAACCGACGATGGCAACCGTACGGTTGCACGGAACAAACGGTTTTCCAATGTTGAAACCGCAGCAATATGTTTGGTGTACAGCCCGGATTTTTGTTTCAGATGGATTAATGCCTTGCGAAATGGCTTTGCATCTTCATTTGTCATTTGCTTGTTATCAGCATCACGGGCCGGAAGTCGCAGCGCGTTCAAACCAATTTGATGACGTTTACGCACATCCGGCGGAACGATTTCCGTCAAAAGCCCACTGGCTGCCACGGCATAATAAGCCGGAATTTCTTCGAAACGTGCTTCGTGGCGATTCACCCAAATTCCTGCAACCCGTTCTTTCCGGCGAACAATATGGGTTTCTTTCGGCCCACGCACCACCATGACAATATGCCCCGGCTGTTCATTGGTCGCCCCGAACATCAAGACTTCAGAACCGGAAAACCCGGTGGTGATCGCCACCAGATGGCTGGACAAATCCGCCACAACCGGACGCGACGACTGAGCCACCGGACCACCCAGTGTCAGGCAAAAGAAAACTGCGAAAATCCAAGCACCTAACCGTCCCATGGCTTACCCTTCAAGGCTGATGGAATACGGTTCGTCTGGTGTTGCCACAAGTTCTTCCACCAAACCGATACAAACGCCAAGCACGAGAACCGCCAGCAAAATCCTCAGGTTTTGTCCCCCGATTTTCCCACCAAGGCGCACCCCCCACTGAGCACCGAATACCCCGCCAAGCATCAGCAAAACGGTCAAAATTGCATCCACGTTGTGGTTAAATGTGGCCTGCATAAACGTGGTCAAAATAGTCACAAAAATAATCTGGAACAGGGATGTGCCAATCACCACCTGCGTTGGCATGCCCAACAGATAAATCATGGCTGGAACCATAAGAAAGCCGCCACCGACCCCCATGATTGCCACTAGAATGCCAACACACACACCCATGCCCAACGGCAACAGCACGCTAAGATACAAGCCGGATTTTGGAAACCGTATGCACCACGGCAAGCGTGAAGCCCATGCGTACCGTTCAACACCGCGTGGTTTACGGGCTTGCCCACCGGTTTTCCGGGTTTTCAGCAAAGAACCGACGCTCTCCACAAACATCAAAGAGCCAACCACCCCCAAAAACACCACGTAAAACAGGCGAATGGTCAGATCAATCTGGCCCGATGCTTTCAACAAATTGAAAACCAGAACGCCAAGGCCGGAACCGATTATCCCCCCCGCCAGCAAGACGGAGCCCATCAGGACATCCACGTTCCCCTTGCGCCAATGTGCGATAACCCCGGAAACAGACGAAGCAATGATCTGATTGGTGCCGGATCCAACCGCCACCGCAGGCGGAATCCCAAGAAAAATTAAAAGCGGCGTCATCAAAAAACCGCCGCCAACACCAAACAAGCCAGATGCCAAACCGACAAGAACCCCCAACCCGGTGATAATCTCCGCGTTGACTGACATTTCGGCAATGGGCAAATAGACCTGAATCATGGCGTTGGCCTCGGTTTATCAGGTTATTTCAACAAGATATTTGCAACTTCCTGAAGCTGAGTTCGCGCCCGCAGAAGGTAAAACCCCTGAGACGCCAAATGGCTTGGGCAAATCATGGCATCAGGATCACAGTTGGATACCACCAACGGGTCCAACGTTGCCGCAGTTTGGAAAGAATCCAGCATTTGATCCCACGCTGTATTCAGCTCCTTATCCTTAATCACGCTGGAAAAATCATGCCCCAATTCCCGCAAGATCAGGTAGTAACCGTACAAACGACCCTTGGTTTGATAAAACACATCGTCGGATGTCCGATCAAAAATCAACCCGCCACCTTGTTGAATACGGCGGTCCAGCAATGCAGAAGCTGACCCGGTGTCGCTGCTGATCCGATCCAGTGTTGCAATCAGGTTATCCGCACGCTTTTCGAATACCGCCTTACCTGCGGCAAGCCGCTGGTTATAGCTCAACAATGCACGACGGGCGGCTTTGTATTGGCTTTCCGAGGATGCCGTCGGCATAAATGATGTGGATAAGTTGAAGATCCAGACGTTACCGGGATACTTGATCAAGCCCACGGCTTTTTCCAGATCCGGGTCAACCTGTGATGATCCACGCGTTCTGCCCAATTGATCCGACATTTCCACGGTAAACCGTGACAAAGCCGCAATCATTCCAAGTTGGAAGTTCGGCATGTTATCCAAACCGGCTGTTGGCATAAAGAACGGATCGTTCGGCACCCAGTGCCCATCAATCACTTCCCGCTGAATCAAGGCCGCAGCCATGGCAACGGAACGTGCCTCCCCCGGATTCACATCAGTCGGTGCAAAGGCGGGATCATCATTGACCGTGTGGACCACGGCCATACCAACCGGATAGTAAAGGGCGGCGGCTACAACAACCGCTGCCGCCCCCAATTTTACCATCCGCCACATGCCCGTGCCCTGATTCAAGCGGGAGAGCCCGCCGCGCCAGCGAGATTTGCAACGATCCCAAATGTCCAGCAACTTATCAGCGATGCGTTCCATATCCGGCATGGGTGCCCTCCTGCTTTCTTAGTTCGTTATTGTCAAATCAGGGGCGCAAAAAGCCCACAATATCATAGACTTCATCCAATACCGGCTGGGTCATGGCTCGGGCTTTTTCTGCACCCAAACGCAAAATACCATCAACGTATGCCGGATCCTGAGACAGTCGTTTCATTTCCGAATTGATCGGGCCCAGATGTTCAACCGCAGCATCCGCCAGCACTTTCTTGAAGTCAGCAAACGACATACCGGCAGTTTCCGCCACAGCATCTGCCAAGGATTTATCTACCAAAGCAGCATAGATCCCAAGGAGATTGGCGGCTTCCGGGCGTGTATCAAGGGCTTCCACTGTTTCCGGCAAAACATCCGGGTCAGTTTTGGCCTTGCGGATTTTTTTCACGATCGTATCCGCATCATCGGTCATGTTGATGCGAGAGAAATCCGACGGATCGGACTTGCTCATTTTCTTGGACCCATCTCGCAGGGACATAACACGGGTGGCGGCCCCCATAATCATCGGTTCCGGCAGCGGAAATACGTCTTTACCAAAGTCATTGTTAAACTTTTGGGCCACGTCCCGCGCCAATTCCAAGTGTTGTTTCTGATCTTCACCCACCGGGACATGCGTGGCTTTATAGGCCAAGATATCAGCCGCCATCAGGCACGGATACGTAAACAGGCCAACAGAAACGTTTTCCCGGTTCTTCCCAGCTTTTTCCTTGAACTGCGTCATGCGGTTAAGCCACCCCATGCGCGCCACACAATTCAGCACCCAGCCCAGCTCGGCATGCGCCGGATTTTGTGACTGGTTGAACAAAATATTGTGCTTGGGATCAATCCCGGCAGCAATCATACCGGCAGCCAATTCGCGGGTGGTATTGCGCAGTTCTTCCGGTTCTTGCCAGACGGTAATTGCATGCAGATCAACCATACAAAAAACACATTCATACTGATCTTGCAGCTTCACCCAATTGCGCATTGCGCCCAAATAGTTACCAAGGTGAAGATTACCGGACGGCTGGATACCCGAAAATATACGTTTCATGTCAGACTCTATGTTTGAATTACAATGTACGTTTGGAACCGCACAAGGGCAGAATCACCGTGATTCCGCATTAAATATGTGTAGTGTAGCGTGTTCGCCACATTCGGGGTATCCCGTTTCCGGGTGATGGTCAAGTTTGCCGATAAATTTCTTGTGCCCCATGAATATCATCTGGTTTTTCATCGGTTCATGAGGCGGTTTTGCGCAGCATTCCCTTCAATTCGCCAAGGGTAACCACCCCAAAAATCCGGGCTGCCACAACAAAAGCCACAATCCCAAGAACAATCAGTCCCAACAGCACACTCCAACCCGGCATGGCCTGAATGGCTGAATGCTCTACGGCCCAGCTTTGAGCAGCCAAAATCGCCCCCGCCATGGCGAAAGATGCCAAGGCAATGCGCCAGACTTTCCCCCGAAGACGCAGATCAAAATACAGGTGCTTGCGGCGGTGCAAAATTGCCGCGAGCAAAATTGCATTGATCCACGCAGAGACAGCCGTTGCCGTCGCAATCCCCACGTGACCCAACGGTCCCATCAGAACAAGGTTCAAACCGACGTTCACCGCCAAGCAGACAACGGCAATACGAACCGGGGTTGCCGTATCTTCGCGGGCAAAATATCCGGGGACCAAAACCTTGACCAAAACAAATGCCGGAAGTCCCACGGCAAACGCCATAAGGGCTTGGCTGGTTGCCAAACTGTCGGACGCCTGAAATGCTCCACGTTCGAACAACACGGAAATAATCGGTGCCGCAAGGCACGCCAGCCCCAGCGTTGCCGGTAATGTCAGCAACAAAGCGAACTCTATCCCACGGTTTTGCGTATTTTGTGCAGCATCCAGATTGCCGGACCGTAATTGACGGCTCAACATGGGCAATAAAGCCGTGCCCATGGCAATTCCGACGACACCCAGCGGCAATTGATTAATCCGGTCTGCATAATACAGCCAAGAAACCGCCCCTTCACTGACCAGTGATGCAATGATCGTATCGACCAGCAGATTGATCTGATACACCCCCATGCCAATGATTCCGGGCAGAATTCGACGGAACAGCGTCCCCATGTCCCGATTGAAACGGGGGAAAACCAACCCCGGCAACATGCCAACCCGGCGGGTGTGGTACATGATCCAGAGGAACTGAATAATTCCGGCGGCAAACACGCCCCAAATCAAGACGTGCCCTGCGGTATCCCCTGTCCAAACCCGTCCATAACCCAAGGCAGCCGTAATCAAGCAAATATTCAAAAGAACCGGGGTTGCCGCAGCGGCAGCAAATTTGCCAAACGCATTAAGAACCCCGGAAAACAACGAAACCAGTGCGATAAAAAACAAATACGGAAAAGAAATCTGTGCCATGTCTGTTGCAAGATTAAGCTTGCCGGGGACATCGGCAAACCCCGGGGCAAACCCGACAATTGCCCACGGCATAGCCAATTCAACAGCCAGAACCGTCACCAATAAAATCAATGCCAATCCGGAACAAACGTTCTGGAGAAAGGCTTTTGCCTCGGCTTCACCCTCTCCTTCCAGTTTCCGGGAAAACATCGGCACGAACGCCGCACTAAATGCGCCCTCCGCAAACAAACGCCGAAACAGGTTGGGAAACTTGAAAGCCACAAAAAACGCATCCGCCACCATGCCTGCACCAAGCAATCCGGCAAGCAGTACATCGCGAACAAAGCCCGTAATCCGGCTTAATAAGGTAAACCCACCAACGGTAGCGACCGCTCGATACAAATTCATCAGGCAATATCCTCATCAGGAGGCTCGATTGCCTCCACCAATGCCTGACGCACCTGTTTTAACTTGTTCACGTTTGTGACTTTCATACCAAACACGTCTTTCACATAAAATACGTCCACCACGCGAATGCCATATGTGGAAATATGGGCGGAATTGATTTGCAGCCCCAGATCCGTCAAGGTCGCCGCCACATCGAACACCAATCCCGGTCGGTCCCGACCATTGATCTCAATCAGGGTGTGCGTGACCGATGCCGTGTTGTCAATCAGAACCCGTGCCGGAATATCAAATGCGCTGGTTCGCTTGGATTCCTTCCCCGGACGTTTTTGTACTTCACGTGCGACAAAAACTTCGCCGCGCAACACTTTGGTAACATGAGTTTTAATGCGGTTAATATCTGTATAGGCCTTGCCATCAATACTTTGAATGGTGAATACATCCACTGCCATACCATCGGCAAACGTGGCAATTCGTGCATCCAAAATAGATGCCGAAGCCATCACCATCGCCCCGGATATCTTGGTAAACAAGCCCGGATGATCCAGCGTATAAATCAAGACTTCCGTGTGATTGGTTTCCCGGTTGATCCGGCAGTCGACCGTCAGCTTTTCATCTTTTGCGTCGGCGGCATGAATAATCCGGGCATGGCGTTCATGATCATCGGGGGTAAACGAATACCAGTAAGAACGATAGCCTCGGCTTAGGAAGGCTTCGATTTCGTCATCCGACCAATCGACCAATCGCTGGCGTAAATCGTCTTTCGCGGCTTGTTCCTGTTGCCGGGTCAAGTGGGTAATGGTCGTCGCGGTATCTTCGTCATTTCCGCCAAGCCCACCAGTCAAATGATCCATAGTTCGGTGGTACAAAGCCGAGAGCAGTTGCCCCTTCCATGCGTTCCAGATTTGCGGCCCCACACCCCGAATGTCGCAGCATGTCAACAAATACAGCAGTCGCAAACGTTCACGGCTTTGCACTTGGTCGGCAAAATCGGAAATGGCCTTTGGGTCATCCAAATCCCGTTTGAATGCGGTATCAGACATCAACAGGTGATAGCGCACCAGCCAACTGACCGTTTCGGTTTCTTCCGCCGACAATCCCAATCGCGGCCCAACTTCCAATGCCATGCGCGCACCGACCACGGAATGGTCCTCGCCAGAGCCTTTACCCAAATCATGCAACAGCATCGCCACATACAGCGCACGCCTGGAGTCCACCAATGGAAACAATCTGGTCGCCAGCGCCATATCTTCCTTATACATGCCCAATTCGATGTCATGCATAATCCCGATGGTACGCATGGTGTGCTCATCGGTGGTATAAACGTGATACATATCGAATTGCATTTGAGCCATGATGTGCCCAAACGGTGGGAAAAAGACACCGAATACCCCGGCCTCTGCCATTTTGCGCAGGATGACTTCAGAGTTTTTCTTATGTGCTAAAATCTCCAGAAACAAGTGGTTGGCCTCTGGATCTTTACGCAACTTCTTAACCCGAGACAAAGATTCCCTGATCATGAGCAGGACATTAGGGTGCATGTTCAACCCCTTTTCCTGCAATGTATGGAACATACGCATAATCATGACCGGCTCACGAGCGAACAGGGACAGGTCTTTGATATTCAGGCGATTTTTCTCAATTATAAAGCCTTCCGGCGTTGTGACCGTGCGACTGAATGAAAAGCTGAACCGCGGGCGACGTTTGTTGTCTTCTTCCAGCAGTGAACAGATCATGCGGGTCAGGTTGCCGACATCCTGCGCCACCAAAAAGTAATGCTTCATAAAGCGTTCGACGTCTTTTTGTTTGCCTCGGCGCTGATATCCCATCAGGCGAGCAATTTCGGGCTGTAAATCGAATGTCAGGCGATCCTCAGCGCGGTTGGTCAGATAATGCATGTGGCAGCGCACGGTCCACAGGAAGTTTTGCGCTCGAATAAACGTTCGTACAGCATCCGATGTCAGCAATTCTTTATCGACCAATTCCTCAATGGAATCGACGCCGTAGGTATATTTGGCAACCCAGAACAGTGTGTGTAGGTCTCGCAGCCCGCCTTTGCTTTCCTTAACATTGGGTTCCAAGACATACCGGGAAATTCCGGCCCGCTCATGGCGTTCATTCCGTTCCTGAAGCTTTTGGTCAATGAAGGCGGATTCCGTACCGGAAATGACGTTTTCTTCATAACTCTGCTGCAAGATTTTATAGTGATCCGCATCGCCCCACAGCATCCGTGCTTCCAATAGTGCGGTTTTGACCGTCAAATCATCCTTGGCTTGCCGGATGCACTCGCCGATGGTGCGCGTGGAATGCCCAACCTTTAGGCCAAGATCCCACAGCATATACAAAACATACTCCACCACCCTTTCGTAATGGGCATCGTGGTAGCCCCCGGGTAATAGGAATAATAAATCAATGTCTGAATGCGGGCTCAGCTCGCTGCGGCCATAACCACCGACAGCAATCGTCGCTAAACCAAGATCTTTACGGGGCTTTTCAAACGGCATCACCCGTTTGCTTGCCAATTCCATCAGGGCATGAATAATTCCATCCACCAGATAGGCCTGCGCCCGTACGGTTTGCGTTCCTGTGGCAGATCCATCCAAAAACCGGGTTCGAATTTCTTCTGACCCGCTTTTGAATACAGATTTAAATATTTTCAACAGATTAGGCCGTGCCTTATCCGCATTCCCTTCTGCCTGCAGCCAAACCTCTTCCAAACGACCAACCAATGTTAAGCAGCACATAATCCGTTCGGAATCCGCAATATCTGCCAAATATTCCGGCGCAACACCAGAGCAGCCCAAGACTTGTCCATCTTCTGCGGCGTCAGGAACTATACGGCGAGATGACATGACTTTTGCTGACATTCAGTAATCTCCATGCAGATGTATTTGCTCATTCAGCGTAAGGAATTTCCGGCGATTTAGGAAGCAGTTCATTATTCATCACCCGGCCCAATAGATGAATAATATATGATCGTGTGTGTGGATTTCACAGAAATGGCCCCGCCATAATTGACGAGGCCACAGGACTGTTTCATGTGAAACAACTGGATTATTGCCCGAGCCGAACCAACAAATCGTCCAATTGCTCCAATGATTTATACGAAATCATGACCCGTCCGGCGTCACCCTTACTATCAATAGAAACGGCAAGGCCCAATCGTTCGCTCAAGTCTTTTTCCAATGCGATGCAATCCGCATCCTTCACTTTTTTATAAGACTTTTTCGGCTTGGCTTGATCTTCTGACCACTTTTTCGCCAATGCTTCGGTTTGCCGTACATTCAAACCCTTAGCAATTACTTCTTCAGCCAATGCTTCGGCATTATCCACACCAAGAAGAGCGCGGGCGTGACCGGCACTCAGCTCCCCTTTTTCTACAAAGGCCTTAATCGAAGTTGGTGAAGCCAACAAACGCATGGTATTGGCAACATGACTGCGGCTTTTGCCGACCACACGGGCCAAATCTTCCTGCGTATGATTGAATTCTTCCTGAAGACGTTGATAACCTTCCGCTTCCTCCAGCGGGTTTAGGTCTTGCCGTTGCAAGTTTTCAACCAGCGCAACTTCCAAAACTTCCTTATCATCCATATCGCGGATGACCACAGGAACTTCATGCAATTGCGCGCGTTGAGCAGCCCGCCACCGTCGTTCCCCGGCGATGATTTCATATATTTCATTCATGCCTGCGGCTGGGCGCACCAAAAGGGGCTGCAATATTCCGCATTCACGAATGGAAGAAGCCAAATCATCAATTGCTGATTCGTCAAAGACTTGACGCGGCTGAAACGGGCTTGGGGTCAGTGATGCAATCGGCAAAATCACGGGACCGCCCTTCGCCGTTTTAGCTTCGGATGTATCATAATCGCTGGAAATCGAAGCACTGTCACCCAACAGAGCCCCAAGGCCCATACCCAAATTCTTACGTTTCGTCTCTTTACTCATGCTGCAATGCTTTGTTCTTGTTTCAGGACTTCACTTGCCAAATCAATATATGCGCGCGATCCGGCGCAGCGAACATCATAAATCAGGGCCGGTTTACCATGGGATGGAGCCTCAGAAATCCTTACATTTCTGGGGATCATGGTCTTGTAGACCACATCACCAAAGTATTCACGCACATCATCCGCCACCATGGTCGCAAGGTTATTGCGACCGTCATACATGGTCAAAACAATACCCTGTAATTCCAGCTTGGGATTAAGGTTGGACTTAACCCGTTCAATGGTTTTGATCAGATGGCTGATACCTTCCAATGCAAAAAACTCACATTGAAGCGGAACCATGATGGAACTGGACGCGCACAAGGCATTCAAAGTCAAAAAGCCGAGAGCCGGAGGGCAATCGATCAATATGTAATCATAATTCAGGCCCGAGTTTTGCAAGGCCGTGCGCAGCCGGAACTCTCGGTTTTCCGCCGCAACCAACTCTACCTCTGCCCCTGCCAAATGCATGTCCGCAGGAATAATATGCAGCCCGGGAACTTTGGATTTTTGGATGGCTGCTTTCGGTTCAATCATGCCAGCCAAAACCTGATAAGAACCATTTTGACGCTTGTTCGACGGAATACCAAGCCCGGTGCTGGCATTGCCCTGTGGATCAAGATCAATAACCAAAACCGACTTACGCACGGCTGCCAACGCCGTCGCCAGGTTGATTGCCGTGGTGGTTTTACCAACGCCGCCCTTTTGGTTGGCAATGGATATGATACGCGTACCGGATAAAGACTGTTGATCAAGAGCCATTTGGGCTGACCTCGTCAATGTTCAGAACCACACCCAGCGGATCGGTAAGACTGGGAATTTTGGAGACCTGCAGTTTCCAGTTTTTTTGCGCTGCCGTCAATTCATCGTCCGCATTTTGCCCTTTTAACAGCAGATATTTGGTCTGTGATTGGCGGAAACCAGCGGACAAACGGAACAAGTCATCAACGGGAGCCAAGGCCCGAGCCGTGATCACATCAGCAGATAGATCTGTTACAGCCTCTAACCGTTTGGCATGAACCGTGGCATGGACTCCGCAGGTGCGCGCTGAGTCGCGAAGAAATATCGATTTGCGCGAATCGGATTCGATTAAATGGATGTTCCATTCATCAAACATCGCCAACACCAACCCCGGAAAGCCAGCCCCAGATCCCATATCAACAATCGTCTTTGTCCCAGACGGGATATGTGGAATCAATTGCAAGGAATCCAAAAAATGCCGCTGCCATAATGTTGGCAATGTGGACTTACTGACCAGATTGATTGCCTTTTGCCACTTTTCCAATTGCGCAGCATAAGTTTCAATACGATTGGCAATGGTCTCAGTGATGCGAAATTCCGGGCCAAGGGCCAAGCATTTTTGGGCTATGCCTTCACTATGTTTCACGTGAAACACTCCGCCGTTTCAGGTTTACTGCTGGATTTTGGTGCTTTGACAAAACGCAGCAACGCAGTGACTGCCGCAGGGGTTACACCAGAAATCCGGGCCGCGGCACCAAGGGTTGCCGGCTGAGCCGCTTGCAATTTGGCAACAACCTCCGCCGAAAGTCCGCCAATTTGTTCGTACGGAAGGTTTTCAGGTAAAACCAGTGCTTCATCCCGTTTGAATGCTGCAATATCTTGCTGCTGACGCGCCAGATACCCCGCATATTTGGCTTCGATTTCCAACTGTTCCAGCACATCTGCACGAACATTCGCCAGATCCGGCCAAGCACTCAGCACCTTATCCCGCCCTACTGACGGGTGGCCCATCAATTCAAATGCTGACCGACGCACGCCGTCTTTGTTTAAGGACCAGCCAAAACCTGCTCCTTCATTTGGCGATACCGTGCGCGCATCAAAGGCAGCGCGTGCCTCTGCCAAGGCATTGGCTTTGGCAGTGTAAACTGCAGCGCGCTCTGAACCAACACAGCCCCAAGCCATGCCCTTTTCCGTCAAACGGCGGTCCGCATTGTCCGCCCGCAACGTCAAACGATACTCAGCACGTGAAGTAAACATGCGATAAGGTTCATTGGTGCCGAGGGTCACAAGATCATCAATCATCACACCGATATAGGCTTCAGAACGATCCAAAATCACTGGCTCAGCTCCGCTGGCCTGACGGGCTGCATTTAATCCCGCCATCAAGCCAAGTGCTGCGGCCTCTTCGTATCCTGTTGTGCCATGAATTTGTCCGGCAAGGAATAAGCCGCGAACTTTCTTGGTTTCCAAGGAATAGCGCAGGTTTCGCGGATCAACATAATCATATTCAATGGCATAGCCGGGGCGCAAAATTGTGACATCTTCCAGCCCCTTAATGGCATGGATCATGGCATCTTGCACATCAATCGGCAGCGACGTGGAAATACCGTTGGGATAAACCGTGTGGTCATCCAGCCCTTCCGGTTCCAAAAAGATTTGGTGGGCTTCCCTATGGGCAAAACGCACGACTTTATCTTCAATTGACGGACAATATCGCGGACCAATCCCTTCAATTTGCCCGGAATACAGTGGTGCGCGATCAAGATTATCCATAATCGCTTTATGTACCACCGCATTGGTATAAGTAATGCCGCAAGCAATTTGCGGAGTGGTGATTTTGTCGGTCATAAAGGAAAATGGCACGGGCGGGTTATCGCCTTCTTGCATTTCCAACTGGTCCCAATGAATGGTTCGACCATCCAGACGAGCCGGAGTCCCGGTTTTCAGACGACCAACATCCAAACCAAACCGAAGCAAAGAAGCAGTCAAGCCATTACAGGCCGCTTCACCATGACGACCACCGGGAGTTTGGGTTTGCCCGACATGCATAATCCCTTTTAGGAACGTCCCGGCAGTTAAAACCACACAACCAGCCTGATATTCTGTTCCATCAGCTGTACGCACACCCGTGATTTGCTGATTATCGGGCGTCGACAACAAATCCTCGACTGCGGTTTCGATCAAGGTCAAGTTGTCTTGGGCTGACATTCCGGCAAATGCGGCCTGACGATACAGTTTGCGATCTGCCTGCGCGCGGGGGCCCTGCACTGCCGGACCTTTCGAACGGTTCAGAATGCGGAATTGAATGCCACCTTGGTCAATCCAACGCCCCATGCCGCCGTCAAGTGCATCAATTTCTCGCACCAGATGCCCTTTGGCTAGGCCGCCAATCGCCGGATTACAGGACATTTCGCCGATTGTATCCAAACGGTGAGTCAAAAGAGCCGTGCGTGCGCCAAAACGAGCCGAAGCCAAAGCCGCCTCACAGCCCGCATGTCCGCCACCAATCACGATAACGTCAAATTTTGTGTTGTCTGTGGTCATTTGCCGATACAAAACTCACTAAAGATTCGATCCAGAACATCCTCAACATCGACACGTCCTGTCATACGTCCCAATTCCCGGACTGCCAGACGTAAATCTTCAGTTTTCAATTCGAGATCATCCTGCATCAAGGCTCGATCCAAGGCCTCAATCGCCGATTCAGCAATTGCCCGATGACGTTCACGTGTCAACGGCGCACTTTCACCAACCTGATGGGTCAAAATCGACCGGAGATTACCACGCAAGCGTTCGGTTAAATTCCCCAGTCCTTCCTGATGCAATGCAGAAACAAACACCGGTTCAGTCGGTGTCTCAACTGTCATCGACACAGCATCGGAATTCAAGTCGGCCTTGTTGACCACAATCAGGGTCTGGTTGTCAACCCATTGCCATGTGGGATCATCCAAATTAGGCCAACTTTCCGCAGAAAAAACGGCAATTTTCAAATCTGCGGTTTGAACAGAAACTTTAGTCCGGCGAATTCCTTCGGCTTCGATATCGTCTGTCGCATCGCGCAAACCTGCTGTATCCGTAATTTTAATCGGAATACCATCCAAAACCAAATCGACGGATACGCGGTCACGGGTCGTCCCCGCTGTTGACGAAACAATTGCCGCATCCCAGCCCGCCAACGCATTAACCAAACTGGATTTACCAACGTTGGGCGTTCCAACAACCACCAAGGATACGCCCTGACGGATACGATTGCCAATTTTCGCCGTATCAATCAAATCTGATAAATCCTGGCGCAGGTCTTCGACCATCAAACGTCCACGATCAAAGGTATCCTGAGGCAATTCATCCTCAGGGAAATCAATGGTTGCCTCCATAAATGCCAACGCATTAATGCCTTTGTTACGAATACCATCCAGACGTTTGGCTAATGCACCATCCATTTGTTGCAACGCTTGTTTGCGTTGCGCCTCGGTTTCCGCAGCCAGCAGATCTGCCAAACCCTCCGCTGCGGTTAAATCCATTTTATCGTTATCAAATGCCCGTCGGGAAAATTCGCCCGGTTCTGCCCAACGCACATGTGGCATGTGGGATAGGACCTCCCCCATGACCTGCAAAATCGCTGAACTTCCATGAAGGTGCAATTCCACCACATCTTCACCAGTGAAACTCGCCGGTCCGGGAAAATACACAGCCATCCCACGATCAATCAAATCGCCGGTGTTTGGGTGGTAAAGATCCGCCCGGTGCAATACGCGCGGTGTCAGGCTTTCTTTACGGCTTAAATCTAATGTCGCGGAATATGCGTGAGGCCCAGACAAACGTATAACCGCAACACCGGCAATACCTGGTGCTGTCGCCGGCGCAAAAATAGTATCAGTATGAGATTGCGACATGATCACTTGATCCAAAGCTTCATAACAGGACTTTGTGTTTCACGTGAAACAATCAGCCCACGGATTAAACTATCTATAACTCGACAAGGCGAATAAGCATGGACAATATAGAAAACCTCACAGCCAAAAGGAAAGCGTAATGTCAATCAGTAGCCTTGTTGTCCCGTCACCACTTGGACCACTTACCCTTTTTGCCGAAGACGGGGCTATGATTTCATTGGACTGGGGCAAGGGAGCCATCATCGAGGGACCGGATACGCCACTTTTGCAAACTGCCGCCGAGCAATTAAAACTTTATTTTGCCGGAGAGCTTAAGCAATTTGACCTGCCATTGAAACCCGAAGGAACCGAATTCCAGAAAAAAGTCTGGGATATCATGCTGAGCATCCCATTTGGTGAAACCAAAACCTATGGCGAAGTTGCCACCATGATATCATCCGCCCCACGTGCAGTTGGCGGAGCCTGCGGTGCCAATCCCCTTCCCATTATTATTCCATGCCACCGAATTTTGGCAGAAGAAGGAAAAATGGGGGGATATTCCGGTGATGGCGGAACCGATACCAAAATCGCCTTGCTACAACTTGAAGGCATCAAAGCCTAACGCCAAACTATGAAAAGAAAAAAGCCCCCGAATTACGGGGGCTTATTCCGTTTAGCTGTTCATCGAGTCAAAGAAATCTTCGTTGTTTTTGGACAAACGCAGTTTATCCAACAAGAATTCCATGGCATCGGTCACGCCCATTGGCATCAGGACACGACGCAACACCCACATTTTTTGCAAAGTATTGCGATCGACCAGCAGTTCTTCCTTACGGGTGCCGGATTTTGTGATGTCAATCGCCGGGAATGTCCGTTTATCAGACAGCTTACGATCCAGAATAATTTCCGAGTTACCAGTGCCTTTGAATTCTTCAAAGATCACTTCGTCCATGCGTGAACCCGTATCAATCAACGCTGTTGCGATAATGGTCAGGGAGCCGCCTTCTTCGATATTACGTGCTGCGCCAAAGAACCGCTTCGGACGTTGCAAAGCGTTGGCATCCACACCACCGGTCAATACCTTGCCTGAGCTTGGAACCACGGTGTTATAAGCACGAGCCAAACGAGTAATGGAATCCAGAAGGATCACCACATCCCGTTTATGTTCAACCAAGCGCTTGGCTTTTTCGATAACCATTTCAGCAACTTGCACGTGACGTGACGCCGGTTCATCGAACGTAGAACTCACCACTTCGCCACGGACAGAACGGTCCATGTCGGTGACCTCTTCCGGTCGTTCATCGATCAGAAGCACAATCAGGTAAGCATCAGGATGATTTTCAGAAATTGCATGGGCAATATTTTGCAGCATCACGGTTTTACCGGTGCGCGGCGGTGCAACAATCAAACCCCGTTGCCCCATACCCAGCGGAGAAATCAAATCAATCACGCGGGTCGTATGTTCGCGGTTCACTTCCGCTTTGGTCTTGGACTGGTTTTCCAATTCCAACTTTAAACGCCGATCTGGATACAAAGGCGTCAAGTTATCAAAATTAATACGATGACGAACCGCATCCGGCGATTCAAAGTTGATTTTGTTAACTTTCAACAGGGCAAAATATCGTTCGCCATCTTTCGGGGCCCGGATCTCCCCTTCAACCGTATCCCCGGTACGCAAGCCAAAACGCCGGACCTGGCTGGGTGAGACATAAATATCATCGGGACCAGGAAGATAGTTAGCTTCAGGTGACCGCAGAAAGCCAAAGCCATCTTGCAGAATTTCCAAAACACCCGTACCGAAAATCGCAGTATCGTTTACGGCCAGTTGCTTCAAAATCGCAAACATCATGTCCTGTTTGCGCAGGGTGGAAGCATTTTCAATTTCCAGGTCTTCAGCGAATTTCAACAATTCGGCCGGAGTTTTACTTTTGAGATCTTGTAAGTGCATAGAAATCCCTAATGGCTTTGCACACGTGAAGTATCAGGAAAAAAAGGTCAGCAGTTGGCAGCAGTCACAATTCAGGCTGGATGACGCAATACCACAACAGAACTACGGAAGAGTGTGTGAATGATTAAGGGTACAAAAGGACAGTACCAGCACACCGTCTGGTCATTTACAGAAACCACGTCCGTAAGTCAAACACCAAATTGTCTTAAAACGGACGGACAACCACACAAACCACTATACCGACAAATAAGACGAAAGGCACATACGTCAAGACAGAACCAAGAAAAACTTTGGAATTGTTGGAAATAGACCAACGTTTAGCAATTACGGCCTGAACAATAAGCACACCGAGAACCAAACTGAGTTTGGCATGCATCCATCCTTCAAAAATTGCCGTATCGTTCAATAGCAAAAGGAGTCCACTGGCAATTGCCGCGATGAGACTTAAGTGACTAAGTCCAAGAAACTTAACATGATTTGACTGAAATTCTTTACCTGAATTCAATAAAATTGGTGACAGAAAGCTCAACCACAACACAACAAAAATAAGGTGGACTGCCTTAAGCCAAACATAGGACGTATAAGATAATTCAAGATAAGACATAAAAAACAATCAACCGCTTTGTGTTTGAAGGGCACAGACGGCCTGTGGTGAGCTGCACAATCGACAATCCATCTGACCATAACGCGCACAAGGATATTTATTAGGCATATCAAGGGCTTCAGTCACAACATTTGCCAAACCGCCAATGAAATGCGGATCGCAATTTACCGTTGGCGTTCGAATATATTGGGGTATTCCCTTTTCATGGGCAAATTCAGCATATTCGATATCCAACTCAACCAATGTCTCGGAATGTTCCGAAACGAAGGCAATGGGCACCACAATAACGCCTTTACCCTCCTGCCCGGCTGCTGCCAATTCGGTTTCTAAATAAGGTTCGATCCATTTTTGCGGACCTACACGGCTTTGATACGCCAAAACCCAATCCAGACCATCCCGGTGCAAAGCCTCAACCACAGCCTCAACGGTTGCTTCAATTTGGCTTGGATAGGGATCCCCCTTATTCACAATGGATTGCGGCAAACCATGGGCAGAAAAAATCAAACGGGTGTTTTCAGCAGCACATTGAGTAAAAGCAGCTTCGATCGTGGATGCAACCGCATGAATCCACCCACTTTGGGTTGGATAACAACAAACTGACACATGTGGACAGGTCAAATCGGCCTTTTTGGCAGCGGATAGCCAATCCAAAATTGAGGATTCAGAAGTCGTCGTCGAATAGTGCGGATACAACGGCAAAATCACCACACGATCCGGCTGCCAGTCTTTGACTTTTTGCACCGTTTCCGCAGCCATCGGATGCCAATAACGCATGGAAATAAAGGTTTTAAACTCAATATCCGGGTGTCGGTCCAGCAAACGTGCCTGAAGGGCATCAGCCTGTGCTTCAGTTTCCTGTAAAAGCGGCGAAGCCCCACCCAATTGTCTGTAATTATCGGTAGCAGCCGCTAAGCGCTTGTGAACAATCCATGATCCCAAAGCCCATCGAAACAGCCGCGGAAGCGGTAAAATTGCGGGATCAGCAAACAAATTCTTTAAAAACGGCTTCACAGCCTTCAAAGAATCCGGTCCCCCAAGATTACACAACACCACCGCGACTTTCGTCATGATTAGACCCTATTCAGGATAATTACGAACAAATGATACCAATTGCTCCACGTGTTCCGGCGGAGTTTGCGGCAAAATTCCATGCCCAAGGTTGAAAATATACCGTCCACCACGAAGAGCCGTCAAAATCCGGCTTAGGGAGCGTTCCATACCTTCCCCGCCAATGCGCAAGACAATGGGGTCCAGATTGCCCTGTATCAAGGTCTGGGGCTGCATGACATCCCGTGCCCAGTCCAAGGGTACCATACAGTCCAAAGACAGCCCATCAGCCCCTAAACGCGCTGCTAGGCCGTCAAAACGCACCCCAGCATTTCGGGTAAAGACCAGAATCGGAATATGTGGGTGCAAAGCCTTCACTTTACGGATCACGGCTGCGATCGGCTTTTCCACCCAATTTTCAAAGCCCCAATCATCAAAAATACCCGCCCATGTATCAAATATTTGCAGCACATCCGCCCCTGCCTTCACCTGAGCCAGCAAATGGGCAGAAATGGCTTCGATCAGCAGATCAATTAACGGGGCAAATTCCTCCTGACGCGCATAAGCCCAGGTTTTGGCAGTCATGAACTCCCGAGTACTCCGCCCTTCCAACATATAGGTTGCTACGGTCCACGGTGCGCCAGTGAAACCGATTAACGAAATGTCTTTCGGTAATTCCGTACGCATACGGTCTACGGTTTCATAAACTGGCGATAATTTATCCAGCATTTTAGAGATATCGAACCCGGCATAATCTTTTGCTGAGCCAATGGGCGTCAGCAACGGCCCCACCCCTTCTTCAAAACGCACATCCTGCCCAAGACAATGGGGAACCACCAAAATATCGGAAAAAAGAATGGAAGCATCCAAGTCAAATCTGCGTATGGGTTGCATTGCAACCTCAGTAGCCAGCTTAGGGTTGTAGCATAGATTTAAAAAAGATCCGGCTTGAGCCCGGACTTGGCGGTATTCCGGCAGATAGCGTCCAGCCTGTCGCATCAACCAGATTGGTGGACGTGAGGGTTCAGTATTGGAAAAAGCTGCGGTTAAACGACTTTCAGAAGATGGTCGGGCATGAGTCATGTAAGGCGCACTCCGTACGATAAACCTTAGTCCTACATAATAATTAAATATTTTAAGAAAAGGATTTGGTTGTGGTGGGTCATAAGAATCATGGGGATACTTTTCCGTCCACGATCATATCAACGGATTGCTGATTATGAACACGACAAAGTGGACAAATGTGGATAAAAAAAGAATAAAACATGTAAGGTTCTGATTTTTATTAAGAAAATAACTTTTCTACCGTGTGAAAACATCGGGATAACTGGATTGGACGGTGTGGTTATCCACAGGATTCACATTTTTCGCCCTACACATTGTCTCGCTGGAAAACCGTACGTATGGAATCCTGTGTTTCGGGTGGAAAAACTTCATCTTGCGCTTTTCCCAAAAACACCCACACTTTATCCACAGTTTTTACCGGGTTTATCCAGAACCCGTGAAAACCCGGATTGTATGAATGGAATATGAAAGAGCAGTTTGGCATGCCGAATTCAGGAAAAACCCTGCATCTCCATCTGGTATCTGATTCAACTGGTGAAACCATTGCCACAGTTGCAAGGGCGTCTCTCGTTCAGTTCCCTGACGCACATATTGTCCAACATTTGTGGTATTTGGTGCGAACGGAAGGGCAAATTGATCGGGTTTTAACCGGGATTTCCAAGGATAAAGGCTTGGTTCTGTTCACAATGGTGGACAAAAAAATCCGCCGAAAGCTGGAAAAAGGATGTATGGACCTCGCGGTCCCGGCAGTGTCCGTACTGGACCCGGTGATGTCCGGACTTACCAACTTCTTGGGCAAAGGCAGTGCCAGTCCGGGACAGCAACACGTGTTGGATGCGGCATATTATCGTCGGATTGATGCAATTGAATTCACCATTCGTCACGATGACGGTGCATCTTTGGATACATTGGAAGAAGCAGATATCGTCTTGGTTGGTGTGTCCCGATCCTCCAAAACCCCGACCTGTACCTATCTTGCCAATCGTGGCTATAAAGTTGCCAATGTTCCGTTGGTTCAGGGGATACCGTTACCGGAACAATTAATGAATTTGAAAAATCCTGTGGTTGTCGGCCTAACACGAGATGCCAAAGGACTTTCGGAAATTCGGCGTAACCGATTGCGTCATCTAAACAAACACGAAGAAACAAATTATTCTGATATCGAAATAGTCACCGAGGAAGTGAAAGAGGCCAAGCGCTTATTTGCCCGGCGCGGTTGGCCGGTGATTGATGTTTCGCGACGTTCGATCGAAGAAGCTGCGGCCTCAATCATTGAAATTTATCATCGGAAATATCCTGAATTACCCGAAGAATAAGGTTACTGCGACATGCCCGCTGGAAAACGTTCATCCATTTTGACCCACACCGGGAAGACTGCCGTTGCCGGAGTGATCGGCTGGCCGATTTCCCATTCTCAGTCACCCCGGCTCCATGGGTATTGGCTTGCAAAGCACGGAATTGATGGAGCGTATATTCCCCTGCCTGTTCAACCGGATCATCTGCGCGAGGCGATTTTCGGTTTGCGCGGCCTTGGCTTTCGTGGGGCCAATGTGACAATCCCATTTAAGGAAAAAGTCATTCCTTTGATGGATAGCATTTCCCCATTGGCGCAAAAAATCGGTGCCGTTAACACCATCATTATTCAGGATGATGGGCAATTACATGGCACCAACACCGATGCGCCCGGATTTGTGGATAACCTGAAATCACAAGCACCGCATTGGACGGGGCAAGGCCGTGTGGTTGTCTTGGGCGCTGGCGGCGCTGCGCGAGCAATTTGTGCCGCACTGGCTGATGATGGGGCCAATGAAATTATTATCTTGAACCGTTCCATTGAAAAAGCTGAACGATTGGCGGCAGAATTACAGGAGTTATTTGCCACACCCATGCGCGGTTTGGCATTCACTGCGGAAAATTGGGCTGCGGTTGCCCCGGATTGCGATGTGTTGGTCAATACCACGGCCTTGGGCATGGTTAATCACCCACCGTTAACCATAGACCTGACGCCGCTGCCATCCCATGCCATTGTCAGTGATATTGTTTACGCGCCATTACAAACCCAACTGTTGCAGCAAGCAAAGGCACGGAATTTGATTACGGTTGATGGTTTGGGCATGTTGCTGTATCAGGCTCGGGCAGGTTTTGCCGCATGGTTTGGTGCCACCCCGGATGTGACGCCGGACCTGCGGGCGTACGTAATTTCGGGATTATAGAGACCAGCTTATGCGGATTATCGGTTTGACCGGCTCCATCGCCATGGGCAAAAGCACAACCGCTGCCATGTTGAAACGGCTGGGGATTCCGGTGCATGATGCGGATGCGACGGTGCATCGATTGATGTCCGCCAATGGTCGGGCAATTCCGGCGATTGTGGACTACTTTCCCGGTGTTTTGGATGAAAATGGAGCCGTTGATCGGGCAAAACTTGGTGCTCGGGTTTTTCAAAATCCGCAAGATTTAAAAGAGTTGGAGAAAATCCTTCACCCATTGGTTCATGATGAAGAGCGTCTTTTTCTGCAAAAACAAAGGCGGTTGCGGAAGCCATGTGTAGTGTTGGATATCCCACTTTTGTTTGAAACCAACGGACAACGACGTTGTGATGAAGTATGGGTTGTGTCCGCTTCGCCAATTATCCAGACCCAAAGGGTTTTGCGTCGTCCGGGTATGAGCAAAGATCGATTGAAAGCCATCCGCGCACGGCAATGCCCGGATGCAGAAAAACGCCGCCGCGCAGATCGGGTGATCCCTACCGGATTGGGTCAGCGCGTGGCATGGAATCATGTGGTGCGGGCTTTGCGGGCCGCCATGAACCAACATCAAAAGGCGTAAGACTATGCGGGAAGTGGCACTGGATACGGAAACCACCGGCTTTGATCCGGAAACCGGCGATCGGATGGTGGAAATTGCCTGTGTGGAAATGATTAACCACCAATCTACAGGCCGCCATTTTCACAAATATATTAACCCGGAACGGGAAGTCCCGGAAGAGGCCCGCCGGGTGCACGGCCTGACATGGGAACGGTTGAAGCCCGAACCGCTGTTTGAACAAATTGCTGACGAATTTCTGGAATTCGTTGGGGATGATCCGATGGTTATCCACAATGCGGCATTCGATATGAAGTTTATCAACTTCGAACTGCAACGTTGTGGTCGTAAGCCCCTGCCCTATTCGCAGGCAATTGATACCCTGCAAATTGCCCGGGAACGTTTTCCCGGTGCGCGGGCGACACTGGATGCGTTGTGCCAACGCTTTGGCATTGATAATTCACACCGTGAGCTGCACGGCGCGTTGCTGGATACGGAATTGTTGGCGGAGGTGTATCTGGAACTGTGCGGCGGTCGCGAGCCCGGATTTGCCCTTGATGTTGCGGACAGTGGAACGGGGTCATCGAAATCAGCACGTAAATCCCTGGAACGAAAGTTTCGTGAGCCACGACCGCATCAAGCATCGGAACAGGAACTGGAAGCATTTCGGTCATTTGTTGGAAAACTTGATGACCCAATTTGGTTTCGGGAGTAGACCCGAACGGTCATTAAAAAAGCCCCGGCATGTACCGGGGCTTTTTTAATGGGTCTGTGTAAGGAACCTTATGCGTCCGCGGTTTGTTCCGCTGCGCCTTCCATGCGTTGACGGAACATGTCAACAAAGTCGATCGGTGCAATCATCAACGGCGGGAAGCCTGCATCGCGGGTTGCGTTGGCAATGACAGCGCGGGCAAACGGGAACAGGTGACGCGGCACTTCAATGAACAGCATCGGTTTGATGTGTTCTTCTTGTACGTTCAGGGTTACGACACCGACGTATTGAATTTCAGTGATGAACGCAATTTTTTCACCGGCTTTGGCTTCGACTTCAAGGCTCAGGACCACTTCGAACATTTGTTCGTGCAGTTGTTTGGCCTGAACGTCGACAGAGATCCCGATTTCCGGGCCTTCGCCACCAGCCATGTCTGCGAAGATTTCCGGCACGTGCGGCGCTTCAAAAGACAAATCGCGGATAAACTGGCCGTTGATGGTCAGCGGCGGCAATTGGTTTTCGGCTTGTGCCTGATCTTCACTCATTGATCAATTTCTCCAAGTCAGAGGGAATAACGTTGCAAGTTTGGTACCCGATAAGGGCGGTCTGGGTAAAGGAAAACCCGTGTGAATTCTTTGTGCAAAACCTGCCTACGGCGATTTGTTGTCATCATCCGAATTTTTATGGTGTGGGATATGTTCCGTCGGGTCAGATGGTTTGCGGGTGGTTTGATTGTCTTGCGCATCATCAACGACAGTAAATTCCCCGTCAATTACGGAGTCATCCTGCCGTGAGGGGTTCTGCGTGAACCCGGTTCCATGCATAGACGAATGGGTATGAAAGGTAGACTTTGTGGCAACAGAGCGTCCAATGGCATCGCGCACCGGGGCAATCAACAGCAAAAGTCCGATAAAGTCGGTCAAAAAGCCGGGAATGATCAGGAAAATCCCGGCAAAAACCATGCCGGCAGCCTGAAACATGGCCCCCAGAGGCATATCGCCCCGGCGCATGCTGTCCTGTAGATTGCGGGCGGTTACCCAGCCTGCCATGCGAATGACCTGAATGCCGATCAGAAAGCTCAGGATGACCCATAACACCACGTTTAGGGCTCCGAACTCTTCTCCGGCAAGGATCAGTCCGGTCAATTCAATGATTGGCAGGGCGATAAACAAAAGGGGAAAAGGAAACGGCATACTTGTTCTTTCCTGTCAGACCGCTTAATTTCTGTAGGACCTACAGAATTTGGACGATATCGCTTAATCCCGTCCGCGTGTTAGTATAATGTCCGGTTTCGAAGATAATCCGACATGTTCCAATGTGCCATAGCAGATAAAGGCTGAGACCCGACAATGGACAATAATTTCCAGCTTTTGGACATTCTTTTTCTTGCCCTCGTTGCAGGGTTTTTGGTTATGCGCCTGCGCAGTGTGCTGGGCAAACGGGATGGCTATGAACAAACCCCGGATGAAATGGCCCGTCGTAAGCCAGATGGCAAAGACAATGTGGTGGACATCAACCGTGCCCGCAATGGTGAAATTGATGGTGATATCCCGGATTTCCGTCCGGTCAATATTCCGATGGAAGGCGATTTGACCGAGCAAGGATTGGTGGCAATCCGTGAACGTGACCCATCCTTTGACCCGCTGGGCTTCTTGACCGGGGCAAAAGCTGCCTTTGAAATGATCGTTGTTGCCTTTGCCGAAGCACGGTTGGACGATATTCAGCCCTACCTTGGTGATGAGGTTTACGGCAATTTCAAAGCCGGGGTACAGGAATTGCAAGCCGCAGGGGAAGTTGCGGAAACACAGGTTATTGGGATTAAATCCGCAACCATTACCGAGGCAGCCATGCGTGGTGATGATGCGGTGGTTTCCGTTAAATTTGTTTCGGAGCAAGTCAACATTATCCGTAATGCGGATGGTGAAGTTGTTGATGGTGATCCGAACTATGTGGAAAAACTGACCGATGTCTGGACTTTCAGCCGTAACGTCAAATCCGATGATGTGAACTGGAAACTGATGGTGACCCGGAGTGTTGAGGCCTAAATGACCCCATTATTGCGGAATGGCGTGTGTGCAGGCACCGCCGCTTTTCTGGCTGCCTGTTCGACACCCCAGCCCGTAACCACTGTGCCGACCTATCCGCCGTCGGATTATACCACCCTTGAAACGTCAATGGATGCCCTGCCCGGCTGGCAAACGGACTCCATGGAGCGGGCGTTGCCGGCCCTTCGCAAAAGCTGTGCAGTGTTTGCGAAAAAGCCGCCGGAAATATTAATCGGAAAAGATTTTTTCGCGCGCACTGCGGCTGATTGGCAGCATGCCTGCGCAGGGATTGAAGATCTGAAAACCACTGACGATGTGCGCAATTGGCTGAAACCCAAGTTTACCCCTTATAAAATATCAGCCAAAGACGGAACATCGACAGGCGTTTTTACCGGATATTACGAAGCCGAAATTAAAGGGTCTGTCTTCTTTTCCCCGTATTATCCATATCCGGTGTATGGCAAACCCATTGATCTTGTGACCCGCAAGCAAGATGGAAAGCAGGTCACGGGCCGTTTGGAAAACGGCAAAGTCGTGCCCTACCCAACGCGTGAAGCCATCGAAACCGGTGCGATTGAAAATCTGGCTCCGATCTTGTTCTGGACGGATGATCTGGTTGATTTGCACATCACGCATATTCAGGGGTCAGCGCGGGTTGCCCTGCCCGATGGTCGCGAGTTCCGTATTGGCTATGCCGGCAATAATGGCCATCCGTTCAAGGGGTTGGGCAGAATTCTTCTGGATTCAAAATTGGTTGAGCCGGGACAGGCCAGCATGCCGAAAATTCGTGCGTGGTTGCATCAGTATCCACGGCAAGCTGAACGGATCATGTGGCAAAATCCACGTTATATCTTCTTCCGCTCAATTACCGGCGAAGGCCCAATCGGGGCGTTCGGTGTGCCATTAACCCCTCGCCGCAGCCTTGCTGTGGACCGTGAAGTGGTTCCCCTTGGTGCGCCGGTGTGGTTGGATACGTCAGACCCGGATGGGGTACCTCTGCAACGGTTAATGGTTGCGCAGGATATCGGCAGTGCGATCAAGGGTGCCGTTCGGGGTGATTTTTTCTGGGGTTCCGGCGCGGCAGCATTTGCGAAAGCTGGGCGAATGAAAAGTCAGGGTGAATATTATGTTCTGATCCCGACGGTTCAGACCATGCCCGAACTTTTGCCGCAACCAATGCCGTTGCCTCTGCCAACGGAAACCACCCCTGATACTGCACAGGAAACCGGGGAAGCACCACCACAGACGCCTAAGGATCCCTCTGAAGCATCTGTCTCTCCAGCAGCTTAAGGGGTGGTGTCACTTGCGGAAACTGCGATATACTCATGCGTAGAGTTCGCTACGGCAACTGGTATATTTTCATCCATGATACGGGGGTAAGCTATGGCAAAGGCGTCAAGAGCAGCAAACCTCAAGGCACAGCAGGAAAAAGAGTTTAGCTTCCGTGTGCTGCAACATGGGATGAGTTCCGGCCGTTTGAAAATTTTTACGGACTTCCGTGTCTTTAATCAGGGACATTCACCAACCTATAGTCCTTGGGACAATGTGGCTCCTTTGCTGATTATGGTGTTGATCAGCCTTGGCCTGTTGGTGGCGGTTGGTATCATTGTCGGAGTGTTGGCACTGGTTCTGTCCGTTGTTTTATATGCGTTTTTAATCAGAATTTGGGTCATGCACCGTTTACATGACAGAACCCAGGCCGCCATGATGCAAAACCTGAACAATTTCGAAATCTTGTGGAGCATGGGTGGTGTTGTCTTGGCGAATGAACGCTCGGGCCAAATGTGCCATGCTCCCGGTGGCAATTGGCAAACCTTTGTAACCAATGGGTTATCGGATATTGCCTCTGCCCTTCGTGGCGATGCGGATATGGCTGATTTGCGTGAACAGGGCAGCATGAGATGAAAGCCCTTCGCAAACGCCGCAAACTTCTGAGTAAAGAAGATTTGCGGCAATGGGCGCATGTTACCCGATCGGTCGCCCCATTGCCCCATCGTATGCCATTGCAAATTGACGATGATGATCCATCCGCTCTATCTCCTGACATTGATGATCCGCCTGCGGAACAATCCTTGCCCCGTGTGATGGTGCGCCTTAAGCCGCAGGTTCAGGATGTATCTCGACCACAGTCACGTTTGGTTCATGGCTCCACCGATGGCATTGATAAACGCACGGCGGATCGCTTTAAAAAGGGCAACATGAGCCTTGATGGGCGGATAGATCTGCATGGCATGACCCGTGATCACGCCCACGATGCCTTGGTGCATTTCATGCGCCAGAGCATCAAAGCCAAACATCGGGTGGTGCTGGTGATTACCGGCAAAGGTCGCCAAAGCGGAGGACAAGGGATTTTAAAAGCGGAAGTTCCACGCTGGTTAAATGAACCGATGTTGCGACCGCATATCCTTAGTTTTTCCTATGCCCAGCCCAAGCATGGCGGAAATGGCGCACTTTATGTGTACTTGAAACGGGATCGTACGACATGACGCCGTTTGGTCAGCATATCCGCAGTTTACGCGCCCAACGGGGCGTGACCCTGTCGCAAATGGCTGACGATTTGAATATTTCGGCGGCATATTTATCTGCGCTGGAACATGGGCATCGGGGCCGCCCGACACCGGGGCTTGTTCAGCAAATTTGTGGGTATTTCGGTATTATTTGGGATGATGTGGACCATATCAAACGGTTGGCTGAACTGTCTCATCCCCGCATTACCATCAATACGTCGGGACTAAATCCAGAGGCAACGGCGCTGGCTAATGAGTTGTCTGAAAAAATCACGGTTCTGTCAGAGGATGACGCCAACATGTTGCGACAGGTTCTGGCAGAGCTTCTGAAAAAGCAAAAGATTTAACGGCGATTTTTTTGGCGTTTAGCCAAGGACGCAATTTCCAGCAATCCACGTTGGAGCATGATTGCAGCCGGACTTCCGGTGGTTTTACAGCTTTTCTCGATATCCAACAGGCGGGTGATCGCCATCAGCAGCCCCTGACTGGACCAAAGTCCAACCTGTTGGCGGAATCTTCCGGCGTCTTTGAAAAACACCGGAGGACGCAGAGACTTGATCGCGGCATCAAGGGGGGCTCCCTGATCTGCATTGCCTCTTGCCTGCAACAAACGGTCGAAATGTCGGGATACGTTCCGAACGATGGCAATTGGATTGTCACCGGATACCAAAAGGCGATCGGTAATGTCCTGAATGGTCGGGTGGTTGCCTTCGGCAACGGCATGGGCCAATTCGAACGCCGTGTGGGCGGATTGGTCGCCGCAACTTTTGCGCACGTCATCAATGGAAATTGGTTGGTCGCCTGAGAGAGCATAAATGCAAAGTTTTTCAACCTCAGAGCGCAAAGACGCCGTATCATCTGCTAACAGAGAGGCCAAAAGTTCCAGCGCATCGTGGTCTATATCAACTTTCTCGCTCTGAAACGCGCCCTGTAAGGTTGCTTTTAGGCGGTTACCCTCCAAAGGGTAGCACGCAATGGCAGCGGCTGTATTGGTTGTTTCAAACGCGGCGCGCAGTTTGGATTTGGGGGCAAGGGTTCCGGCTGTGACGATCAGAACGGAATCTCCGATTGGGTCGGTCACATATTTCAGAACCGGCCCGGCCTGAGCATCGGTTAACCCAGAGATACGAACAACGCGTTGTCCCCCGCCAAAGGCAATGGCGGAACATTCATCAACAACCTTGGCCGGGTCGTCTTTTAATGATGATGGGGCGATGTCAGCCATTCGGAACGGATCATCCTGATCCGGGCAAATGGATACGCTGAGGGCTTTGGCACGTTCCCTGACTTGCCCTTCGTCTGGCCCGTAAAACAGCACAGAACGAATGGATGGATCCAAAGTCCGTAAAAAGCCATCGATCTTATTGGCCGGAACCTTGACCATTGAAGTCTTTCCGTTGGGGCCTCACAGTTGTGGCCGGTTGCGGGGGTTGCGGTGCTGGTTGATGCAGAACCGGGTAGCGATCAGGATATTTGAAGTATAAGCGCACTTGCCGGGCAATGTCTTCAGCCGCCAGTTCTGCGGCACGGTGATATGCCGACTGCTTGGATACATATGCTGAATAAAGCTCTTTGGTATTGTTGGCACGTGACGTGACGTTCGAAATGCCCTGTAAGACTGGTTTGCTGGGGCGGTTGGCGGTTCCGGTCATAGTTAGGGTAAAGCTGCTTTTCAGAACAACATCAACCCGGACGGCGGAATCATCAAACCGAGAACCACGACTACGTTCCTGATAGTCATAGGAAATATCAAGTTTGTAGGCGTAGGGAACTTCGCGCCCGGTCGGATTCAATAGCTTTTTCAGATTGGTGCGTAGGATTTGTCCTTCGCGATCCTTAATCGGTGCAACATAGATTTGTGCCAGTGACAGCGCGGGGCCAGATTTCTGGTTATAGCTATCACGAGGTTGAAAACCACAGGCACTCAGGCCAATTCCCGCCGCCAGCAATATGCCAGCCACAGCCATCGCTGGGACCGCACGGGCGTCGGTCCCAATCCGTTCAGTCAGGGGAGAAAGTTTGGCTGGCATGGCAATATCCCCTGTGTTGTGTTAACCGACGATGTTCACAATGCGTTTCGGCACTACGATAACTTTCTTTGGTGCACGATCGCCAAGCTGATTTTGAACAGCAGGCAACGCAAGTGCCATGGCCTCAATATCAGCAGTCGCAGCGTCGGCGGCAACGTCAATAGAACCACGTTTTTTGCCGTTAACCTGAACCACCAGCGTAACCGTATCGTTGATCAGCCATTTGTCTTCGGCTTGCGGCCATGGCGTATCCACCAACGGCGTGGTATTGCCGATGGCGTGCCAAATTTCTTCCGCAATGTGCGGTGTCATTGGCACGATCAGTTGCAGCAGGGTTTCAAGTCCAAAACGATACGCCGCGGCAGAACCTTTTGCTTCGCCTTTCATATCGGCGATTTGGTTGGTCAATTCCCGCAACTTGGCAACCGCAGTGTTGAAGCGCAGTTTTGCCAGATCATCGGTGACGGCATTGATGGTGGCATGGGCCAGTTTCATGGTGGCTTCGGCTTCGCCGTCAAACCCGTCGGCGGTGTCCGCTTGGCTCAGGAAATCAAATTTCGGCTGAGCAGCCAGACGCCACAGGCGTTGGATATAGCGCCAAGACCCATCAATTCCGGATTCCGTCCATTCCAGATCACGGTCCGGCGGGCTGTCGGACAGCATGAACAGGCGGGCGGCATCTGCACCATAGCTTTCGATGATTTTGCCCGGGTCCACGGTGTTTTTCTTGGACTTGGACATTTTTTCGGATCGACCGATGGTGACGGGAGACCCGTTTTCAATCAGGACGGCTTTATCGCCTTGCTTGTCCACATCTCCCGGATACAGCCAGCTGCCATCCTCATCCTTATAGGTCTCATGGCAGACCATGCCCTGTGTGAACAGGCCTTTGAACGGTTCCTTAACCGAAATTGACCCGCAGGTGTTGAGAGCACGGGTAAAGAACCGGGCATACAGCAGGTGCATAACGGCGTGTTCAATGCCGCCAATATATTGATCCACCGGCAACCAATAGTCCGCAGCCTTCGGATCAAACCCGGTGGTGTCGTTGTCCGCATCACAGAACCGGGCAAAATACCAAGAGGATTCAAAGAAGGTGTCAAAGGTATCGGTTTCCCGTTGGGCTTTTGCCCCACAGCACGGGCACGTCACATGTTTCCATGTCGGGTGGTGATCCAACGGATTGCCCGGTTTGTCAAAAGTCACGTCTTCGGGCAGGGTCACGGGCAGGTCTTGTTCCGGTACCGGCACAGCGCCACAGCTTGGGCAGTGGATAACCGGAATTGGGCAACCCCAATACCGTTGACGGGACACGCCCCAATCCCGAATGCGGAATTGTACGGTGCCTTCACCAACGCCCAATGCTTTCAATTTTTCAATTGCGGCATGTTTGGCTTCGGTGACGCCAAGACCATTGAGGAAATCTGAATTGATGGCGATGCCGTCACCACTGAATGCCTCATTGCCAGCTTCCAGTTCGGCAGCAAAGGTAGCGGCGTCTGCATCTTTTGGTGCCACAACAGCTTTGATCGGCAGGCCGTATTTGCGGGCAAAGTCCATATCGCGCTGATCATGGGCCGGACAGGCAAAAACTGCACCAGTGCCGTATTCCATCAGGACGAAGTTGGCGATGTAAACCGGGAGCTCAACGCCGTCAATGAACGGGTGCTTCACTTTGTAAGGGGTAAGGAAGCCAAGTTTCTCTGCCGTTTCGATGGCGGCTTCACTGGTGCCGATTGCATTGCATTTGGCGACAAAAGCAGCGAGGTCATCGTTGCCGTCCATCAGTTCTTTTGCCAGCGGGTGATTGATGGAAATCGCACAGAAGGACGCACCGTACAGGGTATCCGGGCGTGTGGTGTAGACTTCCAGTTTGTCATCGCGACCAATCAGGTCAAACCAAATGCGCGCGCCTTCAGATTTGCCGATCCAGTTGGTTTGCATGGTGCGAACGCGATCCGGCCAGTCTTCAAGGGTTTGCAATGCCTCCAACAGGTCATCGGCGTAATCGGTGATTTTCAGGAACCATTGGGCCAACTCTTTGCGCTCAACCGGAGCACCGGAGCGCCAGCCACAGCCGTCAACAACCTGTTCATTTGCCAGAACCGTATTTTCCACCGGGTCCCAGTTGACCATGCTGGTTTTGCGATAGGCCAAACCTGCCTTCAGGAAATCCAGGAACATTTTTTGTTCGTGTTTGTAATATTCCGGTTCGCAGGTTGAAATTTCCCGGCTCCAATCAATGGACAGTCCCATTGGTTGGAATTGGGCTTTCATGGTTTTGATGTTTTCTCGGGTCCATTTTGCCGGGTGGACCTTGTTTTCAATGGCAGCGTTTTCGGCAGGCAGACCAAAAGAATCCCAGCCCATAGGATGCAGCACATTGAAGCCTTGTGCCCGGCGGAAGCGTGCAATGACATCGCCAAGGGTGTAATTACGCACATGCCCCATGTGAATACGACCGGACGGGTAAGGGAACATTTCAAGGACATAGCACTTCGGCTTGTCAGAGACGTTTTCAACCTTAAAGGTCTCGTTTTCGTTCCAGTAGGTTTGCCACTTTTGTTCCGTTTCGCGGAAATTGTAGCGTTCTTCCATCCGCGTCATTTCGCGTACCAGCCTTTCATTCACAAGGATATCTTTTATGAAAACGGCACCTGTGGCAGTAAAGCCAACAGGCGCGGTTCAGATTAATAAATTCGGCGTGATCAGTGGCTTAACGGCCCTGTTCAGCAATTGCCTGTGCGGCGATGCGCATTTTCCGGGCACGGGTCAGGACTGCGTTTTCAAGGTCGGTAACTACCGTATCCTTGACCTGAGTATCAACCCAAGCCCCGGTTGCGTCCCGTTGTTGGCGGAAAGCACTGACTTTAACACCGTCGGCGCGCAGGGCGCGGCCCATAATGAACACATTCAATTTAAAGCGCTCGTTCGGGGTGTCTACCGGGGTGTACCAGTCGGTAATGATCACGCCACCGAACGGATCAGCAGAAGCAATCGGCATAAAGCTGATGGTGTCCAAAGATGCTCGCCACAAGAAGCTGTTGATACCCAAGCCGGCACCACCACCACCTTGCTCGGCATTACGGCGGGATTGACCGAAAATGTCCATACCTTCCGGGCCAAAGACGGTGTCTTGTTGTTGCCCGGTGGTAATACGCTCACCGCGCAAGGTCTCCGGGTAGGCATACTCAGTGTTTGGGTCACCACAAGCCGTCAGGCCAAGGGCAGATCCCAGCAACAACACGGCAAGAAGGTGACGGGTGCGAAAAACGGAATTCTGAATCATGGTCAATCATCATCTTTGGAGTGGGCATCAGGTGCACGCAAACCCGATCAAGGCCGCCATAGTTTGTCGTGATGTACGGCATGCGTCCAGCCTTAATGAACGGATTTTCGCGAAAAGTCCAGCCCAGAGCCACAAAGGGGCGACACCTATTAAGTGGAAACCCGATTTTGTCCCTGACATATCGGGTGTGTGGCATGAAAGCCACACCTAAAAAACGAAACAGAAAAGTTAGAGGCTTTCGCGTTGACGAAGCATGGTTTTAATGGCTTCCTGATAACCCACAAGGTTCCACCGTGCGGGGCTGGGACTGACACAAATATCCTACTCTAAATGAGGGATTGTTATGAAAAAGATTCTGTTTGGCACCACTGCCCTTCTGGCTGCTGGCGCATTTGCACCGACTGCTCAAGCTGCTGATCCGATCAAGCTGAGCGTCGGCGGTTACATGGAATACTGGGTTGCTGCAGCTGATCAAGACGATTCCGCTGGTTTGAATGTCAACAGCTTTGACGTTCAAGGCGAAGGCGAAATCCACTTCAAAGGCAAAACCACTCTGGACAACGGCATGACCATCGGTGTTCAAGTTGAGCTTGAAGCTGGTGCGAACAACAACGGTGACGACGTCATCGATGAGTCCTACATCTGGGTTTCCGGTAAATATGGTAAATTGATCGTCGGTTCTGAAAACGACGTTGTTTATCTGTCCGCAGTGCAAGCACCGGAAGCGTCCCAAATGGGTAAAGGTTGGGGTGAAGGCGATACCAACAAGTATCTGATCAGCACCGTCAACGTTCTGGACGTGAACGAAACTGAAAACGGCGATGCGAACAAAGTTTCTTACTTCACACCGCGTATGTACGGTTTGCAAGCAGGTATTTCTTATGTTCCGTCCAACAATGCATTTGGTGATGACACCGATGTTTCCAACTCTGAAAGCGTCGTAAAACGCGCTAGCTGGGACGAAGCATGGGCATTCTCTCTGAGCTATAATGAAACCTTTGGTGGCGTTGGCGTTAAAGCTTCTGCTGGTTACATCACTTATGATGATAACAACATCGTTGCACGCGACAACGAAACCAAAGACATTCAAGGTGGTTTGGCTCTGTCTTACCAAGGCTTCACCGTTGGCGGTGGCGTGAAACGCCGTATTGCTAGCGTTGATAGCAGCGTTGATAATGACTCCGATGGTTTTGCTTACGATGTCGGTGTCATGTATGCTGAAGGCCCGTATGCAGTGTCCTTGAGCTACACCAAATCTGATACCCATGATGATGCTGCCGCTGGTAACGACGAATTCCAAGTCTACAAACTGGGCGGTAACTACAAACTGGGCGCAGGCGTTGATCTGTTCGGTCAAATTGCGTACATGACCGAAGATGACGAAAATGCAAACACCACCACCGAAAATGACGGTGCTGTTGGTGGCGTTGTCGGTCTGAAACTGAAATTCTAAGTTTCAGAACGAAGAAGTTTAAAGGCGGGGTGGCCAATTGGCCGCCCCGTTTTTTGTTGGCTATTCGCAATTGATATTAAGTTGCAGGATCATCTGTTATGATGTCACTTTTGGCATCAATTGCCGTCAAATGAGGCACTATATTTCGAAACTGTGTTGTAAATGTCACACATGGGGGCAAACCACCACGATAAACCATCGGGTGAATTGATTTCCCGCGGGGAATGTGGCCTTAAGAGATAGGTTTAGATGTTTGCACCGGGGGGTGTGACATCACATAAAAAACGTCCTCTTATTATTTAGGGAAAGACGATGAAAAAAATTCTGTTTGGCACCACCGCCCTTCTGGCTGCTGCTTCCTTCTCCGCTTCTGCACAAGCTGCTGATCCGATCAAGCTGAGCGTTGGCGGCTTCATGAACTACTACATGGTTGCAGCTGACCAAGACGGCGACTATGCAGGCAACGTCAACAGCTTTGACGTTCAAGGTAACTCCGAAATTCATTTCATCGGTGAAACCACCCTCGACAACGGCATGACTGTTGGTCTGCAAGTTGAACTGGAAGCCGGTTCCAACAACAATGGCGACGACATCATTGACGAAAGCTTCATGTACTTCTCTGGCAAGTACGGTAAAGTCTTCATCGGTTCCGACGACGATGCGTCCTACAAATCCCAAGTTTTGGCACCGTCCGTGTCCGTCCTGGGTGTGATTGGCGATGGTTCCGATCTGGTTAACGTTCTGCCGTATGCTGTCAACCAAGTTCTGGTTGGTCAAAACATCACCGGTGACGAAAACAAAATCACTTACTTCACTCCGCGTATGTACGGCTTGCAAGCAGGTGTGTCCTACATCCCGTCCAACAACGGTGCTGGTGACGATACCAACGTTTCCAACTCTGAATCCGTTACCAAGCGTGCTAACTTTGATGACGCATGGGCATTCGGCCTGAACTACACTGCTGATTACGATGGCATCGGCGTGAAAGCTTCTGCAGGTTACCTCGTTGCTGACGACAACACTGCAAACGTTGCTCAAGACGGTTCTGTCCAAGAAATCACCGGTGGCCTGAATGTTTCCTACCAAGGCTTCACTGTTGGTGGTGGCGTTGCACGTGTGATTGCGAACGAAGACACCGCAAATGCTGCTAACGATGGCTTCGGCTGGCATGTTGGTGCTTCCTATGCAGAAGGCCCGTACGCTGTTTCCGTGGCTTACTACACCTCTGATGCAACTGGCAGCCGCGCTGTTGCTCAAGACGACGAACTGGATGTCTACCAAGTTGCTGGTACCTACAAACTGGGTGCAGGCGTCGATCTGTTCGCTGAACTTGGCTATGTCAATGGTGACAAAGAAGGTGACAACAACGCAAGCGCAGGCAACGAAGGTGCTGTCGGCGGCGTTGTCGGTCTGGCTCTGTCCTTCTAAGATCATTTGATCTTAATTGACTATTGATTTGGGGCGGTCGTAAGACCGCCCCATTTCTATGGGTGGATGGGCAAGATAATGTATCGCTATAGTGTTGCTGTAATGTCACAGGTTACCATGAAACGTTCTGGCCAAGTGCCTATGTTGTGGATCATCGTTGACCGAAAAGGGTAAAGGGCTAATGTACGAAACAGCCGTATAGCTACGCTATGACATTACACTGTAAGGAATGATGATGAAAAAGATTCTGTTTGGCACCACTGCCCTGCTGGCTGCTGGCGCATTCGCACCGACTGCACAAGCTGCTGACCCGATTAAGCTGAACGTTGGTGGCTTCATGAATTACTGGATGGCCGCAGCTGATCAGGACGGCGATTATGCCGGCAACGTCAATAGCTTTGACGTTCAAGGTAACTCTGAAATTCATTTCATCGGTGAAACCACTCTCGACAACGGCATGACTGTTGGTCTGCAAGTTGAGTTGGAAGCTGGTTCCAACAACAACGGCGATGACATCATCGATGAAAGCTACATGTATGTTTCCGGCAAATACGGTCAATTGATTCTGGGCTCTCACGATGATGCGGCATCTTTGTCTGCAGTGATGGCACCGTCCGTATCTGTTTTGGGCACTGCCGGCGATGGTTCTGACCTGCAAAATATTTTGCCGTATGTTGTGAATTCCTTGGAAGTTGCACAGACCAATCTGGATGACGCCAACAAACTTACCTACTTCACACCGCGTATGTATGGTTTGCAACTGGGCTTGTCCTTCACCCCGTCCAACAACGATGCGGGCGATGATGCAAATTCTGGTGTCACCAACTCAGAAACCGTTGCAAAAGCAACCAGCTGGGATCAGGCATGGACTGCTGCTCTGTCCTATGAAGGTGAATATGCAGGCGTCGGCATTGCTGCTGCTGCCACTTACACCATCATGGACGACAATACGGTTACAGCCATTGAAGACAATGAAATCCAAAACATTGGTGCTGGTTTGAACTTGTCTTACCAAGGTTTCACCGTTGGTGGTGGTTACATGCGTCAAATCGCGAACATGTACACCAGCAGCGCTGCAGCTGATGGTACTGCATGGAACGTTGGTGCTTCCTATGAAGAAGGTCCGTACGGCGTTTCCTTCACCTACTTCAATTCCTCTGTTCGTGGCGATGACGTTGTTGGTGGCACTGTTGCTGCAACTGAAGGCAACGATGAAGTCAGCACCTATCAATTGGCAGGTACCTACAAACTGGGTGCAGGCGTTGATCTGTTCGCTGAACTTGATTTCGTCGATGCAGAAAATGAAGGCAAAGGCGTTGCCAACAATGGCCGCAATGGCAACGAAGGCGCATTTGGTGGTGCCGTCGGTTTGGCTCTGTCCTTCTAAGATCCATTTGGATCAATCCGATATTGGCGAGGCGGTCTTTGGACCGCCTCGTTTTTTTATGCCTGAGAGGAAAGTGAGAGCACCCAGTCAATTCCGGCAATACCGACGCAGGGTGTATCGAGCAAATCTGCACAATTGTCATCAGTAATGCCGCCCAGAGCATAAACCGGGATCGTGCAGGCTCGACATAAGGCGATGAACTGTGTCAGACCAAGGTTTGGCGCCCCCGGATGGGTTTGGGTTGGAAAGACAGGGGAAAGCAACACCGCATTGGCATGGATTGCTGCAGCATCCTGTAGAGCCGTTTCTGAATGTGCCGCCGCCAAAAGCAATCTATCCGGCGCATGCTGACGCCAAAGCGAGGCCTCGCGCAGGTGGCTTTCCGGTTGATCGCGCAGATGCAGGCCGTCGGCGTCTATGGCGATGGCTCCGCTCGCATCACCGGCCCAGATGAATGGAATGTGCGCGTCTTGACAAGCCTGCCGTAAAGATAGACCGATGGCAAACCGATCCGGGTGGTCGCCATTGCGATAGATCAGAGCACTGCCTTTGGGAAATAGGGGCAAAAGCTTCGACGGGTCCGGGCAACGTAGAGTATCTGTCATTGCCAACAGGGCAGGTAATGCAGCGGTTTGGTTTCGGGCATTGAGCGCGTGGGCAACGCTTGCTATGGTGCGCACCAGGTATTCTCCATCAAGGACAAGGCACGTGACGACTATTGCGGAAAATCTGGCTCAGGTGAAGGCAGGAATGGAAAAAGCGGCGAAATATGCCGAAAAACCCGTCGAACGAACACAGTTGATTGCCGTGTCCAAGACCAAGCCCGTGGCGGCGATCTCAGAGGCCCTTGCTGCCGGACAGCGTTGTTTTGGCGAAAACCGGGTTCAGGAAGCGGCAGAAAAATGGCCGCCGTTGCGCGCCGAATACCCGGACATTGAATTGCATCTGATTGGCCCGCTGCAAAGCAATAAGACAGAGGATGCAGTACAGGTGTTCGATGTCATTCAAACCGTGGATCGGGCAAAATTGGCACAGGCACTGGTGGCGTGTCGGGATAAGGGTATGGTTTTGCCGCGACTGTTTGTGCAGATCAATACGGGATGTGAGCCGCAAAAGGCAGGCGTGTTGCCGAAGGATGCGGATGGGTTCCTGCGGCAATGTCGCGAAGACTGGAATTTGGACATTGCAGGTCTGATGTGTATTCCGCCAGTAGATCAGGAGCCTGCACCGCATTTTGCCTTGTTACGCAAAATTGCCAAGCGCAATGGAATTCAGGTGCTGAGCATGGGGATGAGCGATGATTACCCGGTCGCCATCAGCCAAGGCGCAAGTTACATCCGCGTCGGCTCCGCAATATTTGGTGCTCGGTCCTAGGGGCTGGGTCTGCTGAGGAGGCAGACCCGAACCTTAAGCAGTGATCGGCTTTTTCAGGCGTGGACCATAGTACCGGGTATAGCGCAAGGCAACGTACGCAACGATCGCAGTGGCTATGGTTATTTGTACAAAACCCCATTGATTCAGGGCTTGAACCAGATCGTTTGAAAATCCGATTTCGTGCATAAACTTTGCAGCCTGAAAGGTCGCAGATGCGGCAATCACCGTCGGGAAGGTAAAGGCCGCATAGGCTGGGCTAAATGGCAGGCGCAACAGTTCCCAAAACGCAAGGTAAACAACCACCGACATTAAGGTGCCAAGCATCAGTAGGCCGATGACCAAAGTGGTATCTGCGGTATGCCCGGTGAATGTCAAATATCCGGCAAGGCATAGGTTCGGGGGGGCGGCAAGGATGGCGATTGTCGGTTTGGCGGCAGCAGGAAATTCCGCCTTAAACATGATGCGGTGAATCATCAAAGGCAGCATAACCGCATATGACCCCAACCCGAACCACAAGATAGTCTCAGATATGGGTAGCAAGCCGGGGGCAGGGGTGGTCAGAACCGCAACCACCGGACCAATCGGTGGCACAAACCAACTTGGGTTCATGGGAGTCAGATGCCAATCCTGAAGGCGGTGAGCCATGAAGGCAACCAAGAAACAGAAATGGGCAATAATTGCCAGAAGCCATAGGGCAATCGCCAAACCTGTGTCCAATTGGGACACCGTGACACTCACAATCATCAAGGCCATGGCAAGCGTAGGCACAACGGACCCGATAACGGGGTGGGATAACTCCAGCCACAGGATTTTAGGATTCAAGGTGAATTTGATGATCAAAGCCAGACAGATGGCTCCGGCAATAGTGGCCCCAGCCCATTGAATACTACCGCCGCTGGGCAAAAGCTGCTCCCAAACCATGGCAAGGCTCGCGATGCCGAGGGCAAGCCCCCCGGTTGGTGTCGGTGTACGGGCTAATCTGGATACTACTGGAGTGACCATGGCGCGCTCCCATGCCGAAAGGACGTGGAACTATCCCTTTATAAATGGGGCCGAAGCGCTCGGAATAAAACAGTGGATAGAAAGAAACCGTGTTGTTTCCGTGTGGTAAAGCGTGAAAGACTGATTTTGCTAGGCTGCCAGTCTTTCCTGTGCATTTTTCACAACTTCTTTTAGCGTCGACAAATTCACCCCATCACGCTTCAAAACCGCCTGCAACAATGGGTCTGCGTACAGGTCGTCCAGCCGAGGCTCTTGCGCATCGGCATAAGGTGACGTCATGTTTTGTTTTGGCACAAGCGAGCTAACTGTTGTCATGGCACGTCTCTGTCATTGGGTCCATACATGGCACATCAGCATAAATTCACCCAATTGGGGAATGTAACAAGGTAACTTTTAGCCTTGCGATCATGATGTAATGTGTTTTGGGGCGCTTGTCTATAGGGAACGGATGGTTTTTAAAATAGCTTTATAAAAGCCACACTGTTCTGTCACAGTCGCAGAAACTCAACTGTGTGCGCCATCACAGAAGGAGTCACAGTTTTTTCAACCGCGCATCAAGCTTAACTTGAACCTTGGTGATTACGTCTTGCAGGCCGCCCAACTTAAGGTTGTCACTTCGAAGCAGGGCATGAAGTGTGGGGTCGTTATACAAATCAGCGAGGTCAGGTTCCATAGTCAGCTCAGTTATATCCTGAGGCTCTTCAGTTGCTGGTTTGACTACTAACGATGATTTGGACATTGACTGACTCCAACATACAACTACGGCGTTTTTTTCTCGCCACTTGCAACACGACGAAAGTAATATATGGAGTATGCATATGTCCATATAAAACCCCGACCAGCCGTAGAATTACTGGTTTCCATCACACAAACAGGCAGTGCTGAAAACACTGCCTGCTGTGATCATGTTTTGGGAAATGATCTACTGGGAAAAAGGGAATTACGCGCTCAGCCGACTGCGGGCCTGTTTCATCAGGGTCTGAAATTCAGAAACCGGTAGGCCATCACGTTTTAAAATCGCAATGAAAATCGGATCGGCACACATATCCTGCAAAGTTGGTTCCCGCATATCGGGGGAAACAAAAACCGGCAAGGTATCCAAAGGACCGTGCAGGGGCAAATACGTCATTGGGGCCTCCCGTAATCCTGTTGTTCTTGTGAACGATAAGTGCAGTATACCATATAAACTGCAACACTGCGGAAAATCACCCTCACGTTGTATTGCAAATGCTGCAAAGGGGCTGGAGTCCTTTTAAAATGACTGCCAGCCCCTTTGGTTCATTGGTGGATGGTCGAGCTAATCGTATTGCGTATTTGGTTTATGTTGCCAAGTTGCGCAGAACATACGGCAGGATTCCGCCGTGATGCATGTAGGAGAGCTCGTCTAGCGTATCGACTCGGCAAGTCACGACGACGGTTTCAGTCGCGCCGTTGGCTCGCGTGATCTCCACGGTCACATCCTGACGCGGCTGTAAGTCCTGCAAGCCACGAATGGTGAAGGTTTCAGACCCATCAAGGCCAAGCGTGGCGCGCGTGGCTCCATCCTTAAACTGCAGGGGAACAATTCCCATACCGACAAGGTTGGAACGGTGAATGCGCTCGAAACTTTCCACAATGACCGCCCGCACGCCGAGCAGATTGGTGCCTTTGGCAGCCCAGTCACGGGATGACCCGGTGCCGTATTCTTTTCCGGCAACCACCACCAGCGGCGTTCCCTGATCCTGATACGCCATTGCCGCATCATAGATCGACATATCTTCGCCCGATGGCATCAATTTGGTGACGCCGCCTTCCGTGCCGGGAACCATTTCGTTTTTGATGCGGATGTTGGCGAATGTGCCGCGCATCATCACTTCGTGATTGCCGCGTCGTGCGCCATAACTGTTGAAGTCAGAAATCGCGACGCCGTTATCCGCCAAATACTGCCCCGCAGGACCATTGGCCTTAATATTCCCGGCAGGAGAGATATGGTCGGTGGTAACGGAATCACCAAGGATCGCCAACGGCCGGGCATTGATGATATCGGCTATTCCGGGCGGAGTTTTGGATAGGCCAGCAAAGTACGGTGGGTTTTTGACATAGGTGGACTGTTCATCCCACGCATAGGTCATGCCTTCGGTAACTTTGACGTCTTGCCATTCTTTCGGCCCGACGAAAATGTCTCCGGCGCGTTGTTTGTACATCTCCGGCGTCAGGTTACGGGCGATAACGTCCTGAATTTCCTGCGGAGACGGCCAAATGTCATTCAGGAAAACCGGAGCCCCGTCACTGCCGATACCAAGTGGGTCAGTGGTTAAGTTGACCCCGATATTCCCAGCAATGGCATAGGCAACCACCAATGGCGGCGATGCCAAATAGTTGGCCTTGGTATTAGGGCTGACCCGGCCTTCAAAGTTACGGTTGCCGGATAGGACCGAACAGACGGTCAGGTCTGCGTCATCAATACTTTTGACCAGTTCATCCGCCAACGGGCCGGAGTTGCCGATACACGTGGTACAGCCATAACCAACAAGGTCAAAGCCAAGGGCCTCCAGCGGTTGCATCAGTCCGGCAGCTTCCAGATAGTCGGTCACAACCTTAGAACCGGGAGCCAAAGACGTTTTAACCCACGGCTTGACGGTCAAGCCTTTGGCAACGGCTTTTTGCGCCAAAAGACCCGCAGCCATCAACACGGATGGGTTGGAGGTATTGGTGCAGGAGGTAATGGCGGCAATCATCACGTCACCATGGGCAAGGCCATGGTCGCGGCCCGCCACCGGCACCCGAGTAATCATATCCAAGTCTGGATAGCTTTCACCGAATGCAGCGGCAGCTTTGGACAGGGGAATACGGTCTTGCGGGCGTTTCGGTCCGGCAAGGGACGGTTCCACCGTGGACATATCCAGTTCCAGTGTGTCCGTATAGTCCGCATCCGGTGTCAGTGCGTCGCGCCAGAAGCCCTGAGCCTGAGCATAGGCTTTGACCAGTTCTACTTGTTCTGCATCTCGCCCGGTAAAGGTCAGGTAGTTGAGGGTTTCCTGATCAATGGGGAATATGCCACAGGTCGCGCCGTATTCCGGGGCCATATTGCTGATGGTGGCCCGATCGGTCAGCGGTAGGTTATCAAGGCCGGGGCCAAAGAATTCGACGAATTTGCCAACCACGCCTTTTTTGCGCAGCATTTCGGTCACGGTGAGTACAAGGTCGGTGGCGGTTGTGCCTTCCTTCAGTTTCCCGGTCAGACGGAAACCGACGACCTCGGGGATCAACATGGAAATCGGCTGACCAAGCATGGCGGCTTCGGCTTCGATGCCGCCGACACCCCAACCCAGAACGCCAAGGCCGTTGACCATGGTGGTGTGGCTGTCGGTGCCGACAAGGGTATCGGGATAGGCAAGGGTCTTGCCGTCTTTGTCTTGGCTGGTCCAAACGGTTTTGGCCAAATATTCCACGTTGACCTGATGGCAGATCCCGGTTCCCGGTGGGACCACACGGAAATTGTCAAATGCGGTTTGACCCCAGCGCAGGAAGGCATAACGTTCGCCGTTGCGTTCAAATTCCAAAGCCATGTTTTTTGCCATGGCGTCTTTACTGCCGAAAGCATCAACCATGACCGAGTGGTCAATCACCAAGTCCACAGGGGATAACGGGTTGATCTTTTTCGGGTCTTCACCAAGGGCGACCATGGCGTCACGCATGGCGGCAAGGTCAACCACTGCCGGAACCCCGGTAAAGTCCTGCATCAGAACCCGCGCCGGACGATAGGCAATTTCATGGTCAGAAGTTTTGGTGTCCAGCCACGCGGCAATGGATTTTACGTCATCCACGGTGACGGATGTGCCGTCCTCATGCCGCAAAAGATTTTCCAACAGGATTTTCAGGGAAAACGGCAATCTGGAAATACCGTTCAGGCCCGCGGCCTCAGCCGTTGGCAGGCTGTAATAGTCATAGGTTTTTGCCCCGACAGTCAGGGTCTTGCGCGTTTTCAGGGTGTCCCGACCACACAAAGACATGCTCTTTCCTCCGTCACACAACAAAATCAAGGTAAGTGAACTGTCCGCCCGCTCCGGCGGTTGGCCCAGAGAGGGCGGCTGTGCGAAAACAGGACGTGCGAAACACCGAGGGGTCCGGTGGCGAGTTGCGACTCAGATCGCCACGTCAACCCTACTAAGATAACCCTTCACCTTGTAAGGACAAGAGGCACATACGGAAAAAACCGAAGCAATTCTTTGAAATTGGGCATAGAGTTGGCCCAATGAACAGGCATCGGCAGGACCGAATGATACGCACACCGGAAACCAAAGGCACACTTGCAATTTTGCTTGCTGCAACGGTGTGGGGAACAACGGGAACGGCGGCAACCTATGCCCCGGATGTCAGTTCCTTGGCAATTGGCGCCGTAGCCATGGGCGGCGGTGGTGCGTTGCAGTCCCTGCTGGCGGCCCGTCCAATTTGGCAGGCCCGTGACACACTCGCACAGCACGGACGGTTGCTGGGCATAGGGGTTTTGGCAATCGTAATCTATCCATTGGCATTTTATGCATCCATGGCTTTGGCTGGGGTTGCTGTTGGTACTGTGCTGTCCATTGGTCTTGCGCCTTTGTTTTCTGCGGCAATTGAGTGGCGGTTTGAGGGGCGGCGCATGACCCGCCGTTGGATGTTCGGTGCCATCATTGGCATCGGCGGGGCGGTGATTTTATGTCTGGCAAAGGCCAAGGGTCACGGTTCCGCCGATGTCACAACCGGGATGGAGCTTTTGGGATTGGTCTTGGGGGTGGTGGCTGCGGCAACCTATGCCCTGTATTCTTGGGTGGCTTATCAGCTGATGCGACGTGGAGTGCCGACGCGGGCCGCCATGGGCAGCCTGTTCGGAGGGGCAGCCATTGGCTTGTTGCCGGTGTTGTTGTGGACGGGTGCGCCGTTTTTGCAGTCTTCGCAAAACGCATCCGTTGCCGTGTATATGGCGGTGGTCCCCATGTTTTTGGGGTACATGTGTTTTGGTTATGGTTTGGCGCGGGTTCCGGCGAGTGTGGCGACAACGTTAACCCTGTTGGAACCGGTTGTGGCGGCGGTGCTGGCGGTGGTGGTGGTCGGTGAGGCCTTGTCATCATTGGCTTGGACGGGCATTGCCCTGATTATGCTGAGCCTATGCTGTTTGACCATGCCCACGTCGGTGGTTGCTGCGATGATTAAAAGGATAGGAAAATGACAGAAATGACCCTGCAGCCGATTGGCGAGATTTTCACCGGATTCAAGACCTTGGATCAATGCCCGCGCAATGCAAAATTTAACCCGGTGCAAAGTACGATTAGGCTTCATCCTGACTACGTGCAGGCGCTACAGGGTGTGGGCCAGTCCAGCCACATTATTGTGTTGTACTGGTTCGATCAGGCCGATCGTACTGTGGTGCAGTGTGTCACCCCCCATGATGGACAGGTGCGCGGGGTTTTTGCCAATCGCTCCCCCAATCGTCCGAACCCCATTGCGTTAAGCGTGGTGCAGCTGCTGGCGGTGGAGGGGAATACATTGACCGTGAGCGGCCTTGATTGCCTTGACGGTACGGCGTTGCTGGATATCAAACCCTATAGCCCGGCGATTGACCGCATTGATGATGCAAAACAGGCCTTTACATTGGCAACGCCCCCAACCGCGTGACGGGCAGGGGGCGCAGACACTTCAGTGATTGGTATGATTTAGGCGTTGGGAATACCGTCCACGTCACAGCCAATGTCCTTGTACCATGGGCGATACCGCTCCAGCGCAACCAACCCGGCAACCAGCACAGCGGCAAAGATCAATGCCATAGCCCAGAATGGCACGCCCATCAGGACATCCAGACGCAGTTTACCAAGGCCGTCGCCATACAAGTACGGTTTGATGACAGGCTGGATGTACCCGAATGCCATGGTTCCGGCGATGGCTCCGGCAAGGGCAAACCATGCGTCTTTATATCCGGCACCGATTTGAGCCAACAAGGTGCCGGGGCAGGCTCCCGCCAGAACAATTCCCACGCCCAAAATGCCGCCGCCCAATGCATTGGCGAGGACGAAGGTGGCTTTGGGATGCAGGGCAAAGCCGTACACGCCGTTCATAATCGCCAAAACCACAAGCCCGGTGGCGGTGGCGGTCAGAAACATTTTCAACATGGTGAATGTACGGAACTGCATTTGCCCGATAATGACGCCCGGTTCAAATACCCGGCCTTTTTCAAGGGCAAATCCGAACACGACACCCATTATCAGGCCGATCACAACATAAGCAGATAAAGTCATTTTCTCGGCCTCCTTTAAATTCGCCGCATAAGCATGGCGACAATGATCCCGGCGGCAAACATGGCAGTCACCGCGATCATGGATCCGATGGCAAGCTGTGCCACGCCGGAAATCCCGTGACCGCTGGTGCAGCCTCCGGCCATGCGTGCCCCAACCAGCAGGACAAATCCGCCGATGAAGGCCAAAACGGCTCGTCCGCCAAAGCTGGAGATACCGGTGGCTTTTTGCCAAACCGGGGACATTGCACCGCGACGAGTGCCGGAAAGGGTGGATGAAGCAAAAGCACCGATGATGATGCCGATGACCAATGCCAACTGCCACCAATACTTGGCGCTGTCCGCATATTTGGCGAAATAGGGATTATCCAGTGCGGCAGGATCGAACAGGGACGCCAAATGGCCGGCAACCGTGACAAATGATGATGATGCGCCTAGGGCCGTATCGATAAAGTAGAATGCAGGCACTTGTAAAAGCCCGATGATAATCCCTGCGGCATAGGGGGACCATGCGGCTTTGCGTAACCCTTCTTCCGATTTGCGCCATGGGCAATGGGGGGATCGCCCGTGCGCATCCAAATGTGTAGCCATGAGTGTGGACTCCGCTTGTCTCTGACTTATATATTAGACCTAACTAATATATTAGCGTTTGTCAATAGACCCACATGCCACACCCGGACTGAAGCAAATTAGCTTTGGCTTAGGGTTATGGCAGCAAGTCCAAAACCGCTTCCGGCGGACGACAAAGTTTGGTCCCCTTCGGGGTCGAAACAACAGGACGTTCCAGCAACACCGGATGTTGCAGCATGGCTGTAATGATTGATGCGTCGTCGGTGGACGCATCGCCAAGATTACAGGTTTTGTATTCCGGTGCGGCTTTGCGCAGCATGTCACGCAGGGGTGTGGAGCTGGCAGCGATCAAATTTTCTAACGCTTGCCGATTCAGTGGGGTTTTCAGGTAATCCACCACGATCGGTTCAATCCCGTTATCGCGAATCAATTCCAATGCTTTGCGGGATTTGCTGCATTTCGGGTTGTGATAAATCGTAACAACAAACTCTGACATGTGTGTCGGTCCTAACCGTAACGTTAACGTCTTGTCTCATAATGGGAATTAATCTCAATCATTCAAGCTTTAGGGGTATTGATTGCAAAAGTACAACAGAACCGGAAAATTCGTTGTGTTTTCTGTTAAGCTTTTGTAAATTTCTTGCGGGACTATGGGGAGCTGGGGGCACGAATGATTTTTGATGCAGGGCAAATGCCTTTGGTCGATTGTGGGCTGGAGGACATTCTTGATTCCTTGCCGTTGGCGATTTACGTCAAGGATAAGGACCTGAACTATACGTGGGGCAATGCGCCGTTCGGTCTGCTGTGTAAATGTAAAAAACACGAAGTTGCAGGCAAACAGGCCAAGTCCTATTTCGATGACACAATTACCGATGCGGCAACCCGCAACGATTTGCTGGTTCTGGAAACCGGGCAGTCACAGGTCTTTGATGCCAGTGTGAACTGTTGCGAGCACGAGCGCACCTTACGGTTTGTGAAAATGCCGGCAATCGGTAAAAACGGCGAGATTGCAGGCGTTATCAGCGTCGCAATGGATCGGGACCATGCGGCCCCGGGTGAAAAAGACCTGATGAATGCCTTACGGCATTTACAAACCGATAATGAACGGTTGCAAAAACACGCGCTGGACCTTGAGGTTTCCTTACGGTTTGCCGAGGAAAACGCAGCAGAAATTGTTGCACTTGCCGAAAATACGGCGGCGGAACGGGATCGACTGAGCCGCCACACCAGCGACCTTGAAAGCTCGTTGGCGTATACTCAGGATAATGCCAGCCATTTGGTGGAACTGGCGGAGGAACTGGATCGTCAACGCCGGGAAATTGAGGCCCATAACGCACGAATTCAGGAACTGATGTATCGGGACGATACCACCGGTCTGCACAATCGGCGTTATTTCTATGAAGCCGCCCCCCGTTACTTACAGACACATTTACGTGCCGGAGAAACTGCGGCTTTGGCTGTGTTGGATTTGGACGAATTCAAACGGGTCAATGATCGTTTCGGACACCATGCCGGGGATAAGGCCCTGTTGGGTTTTGCCCGTCGGGTCAATGCGTGCCTGCCTGACAACACGATTTTCTGCCGCATCGGTGGTGAGGAATTTGCTGTGATGACTCCGCCCATGGGTAAAGATGATGCTGTGAACTTGATGGATACGGTTCGCAAACGGGTGGCGGAAAACCACATAGCGGTCGATGGTGGGCAAATTCCCTGTACGGTCAGTATCGGCGCCACCATGGTCAATCGGAGCCATGATCTCGGTACGATCCTGCAAAAGGCGGACACAGCCATGTATGCGGCAAAAAACAATGGGCGGAACCGGGTGTTGTTCTTGGAATAAGAACCGCTCCAGAACCGTATTTTCCGTGTAATTCGTTGTGGTTCGGGTATGATGAGGGCATGTCGAATGTGTTGCTTCCGGCTCTGCCCTTTGCCGCCAGTTTTCCCCTGACTGCCCATGATCTGACATGCGTGCGTGGTGATCACCGCGTGTTTTCCGGTGTGTCGTTTTCCTTAAAGTCGGGACAGGCTCTGCATGTGACCGGGCAAAACGGAGCCGGGAAGACATCGTTGCTGCGCCTGTTGGCGGGGCTGATTGCGCCGGAACATGGGACCATACACTGGCAGGACGGGGAAACCGTGGCACAGGCTCCTGAACGGGCGTTGTACATCGGTCACCTCGATGGGTTGAAGCCGTCCCTGACGGCACAGGAAAACCTGAACTTTTGGGCAAGTTTCCTTGGGCAAGGGTCTGTACAGCCATTGCCGTCGGACCCGTTTGTCGTGACGCCGTTATTGTCTCGGGCAGTGCGGGTGCTGTCTGCGGGGCAAAAACGCCGGGTGAGCCTCAGCCGTTTGCTGCCCTCATCGGCTTGGTTGTGGCTGCTGGATGAACCGACCACAGCATTGGATGCAATGTCCCAGACAATTTTATGGCAATTGGTGCAGGCTCACTGCGCCCGTGGTGGAGCCGTGGTGGTCAGTAGCCATGGCGCGTGTCCGCTGGCGCATGCCATGACATTGGATTTATCCGTACCGTTAGCAATGGCGGAGGCAACATGATCGGGATTTCTGCCCTGTTGCGCCGGGATTTGCGTTTGGCATTGCGTGATGGCATTGGGCCGTGGACCGTACTGGGCTTTTTTGTCATTGCCGTGGCGGTGTTTCCCTTAGGCATTGGGCCGGAACCGCAATTGCTGGCACGGATTGCACCGGGCATTATCTGGGCCATGGCGTTGCTGTCCGCATTGCTATCCTTCGACAGTGTGTTTGAGGCTGACTATCGTGACGGCAGTCTGGACTTGTTGCTATCCGGGCGGACGCCGCCGGAACTTTTGGTTTTAACCAAGGCGCTCGCCCATTGGCTGACTACCGGAGTACCGCTGGTGTGCCTTGCCCCGGTGTTGGCTGTTCTGCTGCATCTGCCTGCTGAGGCAATGGTGACATTGGTGATGTCGTTGTTGTTGGGAACGCCGATTTTGTCCCTGTTGGGAATTGTTGGGGCCGCAATCAGTCTGGGGGCACGCCATGGCACGGTCCTGTTGGCTATTATGGTATTGCCGTTGGCTGCGCCAGTGTTGATTTTTGGTTCCGGCGCGGTTGAAATGACGATGACGGGGTTGGCGAGCGATGCTTCACTCCTCATTTTAGGAGGCGTGTCCCTTGGGGCTGTCGTCGTGTGTCCCATTGCCGCGGCAGCGGCCCTGCGGCAAGCAGTTGAGTAGGAGACGTCGGGCGTGGTTGTCATCGGGCAGACTTTGAAGCGAGTTGCACAGCCTTCACATTTCATGCAAATCAGCGGTCGATGGTTGCCGTGGATTTCTGCCTTGGCTGTAGGGTTGCTGGCGGTTGGGGTATATTTTTCCCTGTTTGCTTCCCCGGCTGATTATCAGCAAGGGGAAAGCGTGCGCATCATGTATGTGCATGTGCCGTCCGCATGGATGGGGCTATTTGTTTATGCCTTGGTTGCTGCCTTGGGTGGGATCGGCCTGATCGGTGGGCATCCGCTGGCATTTGCAGCGGCGCGGGCCGCCGCACCGATCGGCGCGGTGTTTACGGCCCTGTGCCTAATTACCGGGGCCCTTTGGGGAAAACCCATGTGGGGTGCATGGTGGGTGTGGGACGCCCGGCTGACGTCCATGCTGTTGCTGCTGTTCCTGTATTTTGGTGTGATTGTTTTGAATGATGCATTCGATACGGTCCGCCGGGGAGAAAAGGCGGCGGCGGTTCTGGCCTTGGTTGGCTGTATCAACCTGCCGATAATCAAATTTTCTGTTGATTGGTGGAATACATTGCACCAGCCGTCTAGTGTCATGAAGCTGGGCGGTCCCAGTATTGACGGGTCCATGTTGGTGCCGTTGCTGTTGATGGCACTGGCGTTCAAGCTCGGTTTTTTTGCTTTGTGGTTGATGCGGACCCGCACTTTGGTGCTGGCGGCGAAAACCCGCGCGGCACAGGGGCGGATGGATGTATCCTCCGTACCGATACTGGAGGACGCGCAATGATCCTGCATGGCCCGTACACAGCTTATGTTTTGATTGCCTATGGTGTGACGGCACTGTTGGCCTTGGTCATGATCTGGACCAGTTGGCGACAATGGCGCCAGGCCTCTGACGATTGGCAACAAACAGCGCACGATGTTTCCCAAGACAAAAGTGAGGGACCGTGAACCGACGACAACAACGTGCGGTCTTAATTGGTGCTGGGCTTGCCATCGTAACGGCTGCGGTGGCTTTGGTGATGACGGCGCTGGATGACAGCCTGACTTTCTTTTATGGGCCATCGGAATTGGTGGAAAAAACCGTGGCACCGCAGCAGCGTTTGCGCCTTGGTGGTTTGGTGGAACCGGGGACTGTGCAGCGGGTCGGCGAAACGGTGCGTTTTGTTGTGACCGATGGCGGCGCGACCATGCCCGTGCGCTATACCGGAGTGTTGCCCGACTTGTTCCGCGAGGGACAAGGCGTGGTGGCAGAAGGCCGTCTGTCGCCGGAGGGATACTTTGTCGCAGACACCATCCTTGCCAAACACGATGAAAACTATATGCCGCGAGAAGTGGCAGACGTGCTGAAGAAGAATGGCGAATGGCGTGATCCGGTCCCGACTGCCGATACGCCCGGAGGCCGCCCATGATGGTCGAGGCCGGACATTTTGCCATTTGTTTGGCGGTGGTGTGCGCCATGCTACAGGCGACCGCTTTACCGCTGTCAGGTGTGTTGAAACGTCCGGCGCTGGCGGGGTTGTCCTCCTTGGCGGCGGTGGTTCAGGCCGTGGCAATGGTGACGGCAATGGCTGCCCTGATCCATGCGTTTGCCGTTTCGGATTTCTCGGTACGGGTGGTGGTGGAAAACTCCCATACCGCCAAGCCCATGATTTATAAAATCGCTGCGACGTGGGGCCACCATGAAGGCTCTTTGTTGTTGTGGGCAACCATGCTCGCCCTGTTTGGCGGACTGACCGCAGTTTGGCAGCAAAAGTTGGAGCATGGGTTGTGGCTGCGATTGTTGACGGTTCAAGGTGCCTTAAGCTTTGGTGTGCTTGGCTTCGTCGTCCTGACATCCAATCCGTTTGATCGGGTGTGGCCTGCGCCCATGGAGGGCTTCGGCCTGAATCCTTTGCTGCAAGATCCGGGTTTGGCGTGGCACCCGCCGCTTTTGTATGTGGGGACTGTTGGCGTTTCCGTTGCCTTTGCCTTTGCCGTTGCCGGATTATGGCACGGACGATTGGACCCGGCATGGGCGCGCGCCGTTCGCGGTTGGACATTGCTGGCGTGGACGTTCCTGACGGTCGGGATTGCGTGGGGGTCGGAATGGGCCTACGCGGAATTGGGCTGGGGTGGATGGTGGTTCTGGGACCCGGTGGAAAATTCGGCTTTGATGCCGTGGCTGGTGGCGACAGCATTGCTGCATGCGGTCGGGAATGTGGAACGGCGGCAAGGATTGCAGGCGTGGGTCGTGCTATTGGCGATATTGGGTTTTGCATTCAGCCTGCTGGGGATGTTTTTGGTTCGCTCCGGGGTGTTGACTTCGGTTCATGCCTTTGCCGCTGATCCCTTACGCGGTGTTTATATTCTGGGGTTGTTTGGCATTATCGTGGGCGGGGCTTTGGCCTTGTTCGCCATGCGTGCGGCTGACCTTAAAAACCATTTGCCGTTTGCCGTGGTCTCGCGGGGCAGTGCCTTAATGCTGAATACTGTGTTGTTGATTGTGGTGACCGGGGTCACCCTGTTTGGCACTTTGTATCCTCTGCTGGCGGAGGCCCTGAAACTGGGGCGAATTTCTGTTGGCGCACCATTCTTTAACGCGACGGTGTTGCCGTTGATGCTTCCGGTCTTTGTGCTGATGGCTATTGCGCCATTGGCGCGACAGGCGGCAGACAACTGGCGACGTTTGGCTCCAATGACTGGAATGATTGCCGGGGCTGGCCTTGCTGTCGGCGCAGGGTTTGCCGCATTCGGGGTGTGGGCTGCCATCGGATTTGGTCTGGCGGCGATGATTACGGTTGGAACGGCTGTGATGCTGTGGCAAAGCCGGACCGGGTTGACCCGGCGGCGGCTGGCGATGGGCATTGCCCATTTCGGTGTAGCGGTGGCTTTGGCAGGCATGACCGGAGCCAGCCAAATGGCGAGCGAGGCCATTGGTCGGGTTGCTCCCGGTGAAAGTGTGACGGTAGCCGGACATGAATTTACCTTACGGCAGGTCAGTGAAGTACCGGGCCCGAACTATATTGCCCTGCGCGGTGTGGTAGAGGTGTCAGACGGCTCACAATTGCAGCCGGAAGTGCGGCGCTATGCCTCTCCACCACAAACCACGACCGAGGCCGCCATTGCTACCACATTGCTGGATGATACCTATGCGGTGATCGGGGATGCCAGCGACGGTAAGGTCGTGATGCGCGTGTTTCATAAGCCGCTGGTGGTCTGGATTTGGGCTGGTGCGGCCTTGATGGCATTTGCGGGATTGCTGGCCTTGAGCCCGCGACGACGGAGGACATAACAATGCAGCGCATGGGCATATGGATGCCGTTCCTGATTTTTATTGTCATGATCGGTGCATTCGGCAATCAGATGGATGACAAAGACCCGACGGCTCCTTCGCCGCAGATTGGCAAACTGATGCCGATATTTTCCCTGCCCCGTTTGTATGATGACGGCAATCTGACACAGGCGGATATTCAGGGTCCGGCCTTGGTCAATGTCTTCGGGTCGTGGTGTGCCGCCTGTGTTGAGGAACACCCGATTTGGCAAACTGTGCGGCAAGAGGTTCCAGTCTATGGCATTGCATGGCGGGACACGATGGTGAATGCGCGCAAATGGCTTGATAAATACGGTAATCCCTATGTAGCGGTTGCCTTGGATCAGGACAGCACCTTTGCCTTGGATTGGGGTATCACCGGGGCACCGGAAAGTTACCTGATCGACGAAAACGGTGTGATTGTTCTGAAAATCGCCGGGCAGATCACGCCAGAGATTTGGCAGGATAATATTCTGCCTCGGCTACAGGCCATGCGTGTTCCTACGGACAGGGGGCAATAGATGGTGCGGCGGGTTGTCATTGCACTTTGCCTGATGCTGGTCATGACTGGCCCGGTTTGGGCGTTGGACCCGGATGAACCGCTGACGGACCCGGTGCTGGAAACCCGTGCCCGCGCGCTGAGCAAGGAACTGCGCTGCGTTGTCTGCCAAAATCAATCCATTGATGAATCTGATGCAGATTTGGCGAAAGCCATGCGCCTGTTGGTGCGCAAACGTTTGACGGCGGGGGACAGTGATGGGGAGATCGTGCAGGCTTTGCAGGATCGCTATGGCGACTCCATTCGGTTAATGCCACCATTCAAAGCCAGTACCTATGTCTTGTGGGCTGCTCCGTTTGCGTTTCTGGCCCTTGGCCTGTGGGGGTGGCGGCGAACCTTGCGCCGTGCCGATGTCCCACGGGTGGTGATGCAACCTGATGCAGAGGTGGCAGCGTCCGGAAATTCATCCGCTCATGCCCCGTCATGGCAGGCGATGCTTGTGGCCTGTGTGGTGATTTTGGCTCTCAGTACCGGGGTTTATGCTCTGTTGGGCCATCCGAAGTTACCGGATCAGCCCTTTGCTCCGCGTTTGGCGGAAAAGTTGGGCGTATCGGAACAAGCCATTGCTGACATGCAGGCTATGGCGGATCAATTGGCGGTGCGGTTGGAACAGACACCGACCGATGGTCAGGCATGGTTGATGCTGGGTCGGGCAAATCGCTATCTGGACCGTCATGGTGAGGCCGCCATTGCCCTGAAACGCGCGATTGCTTATGGGGTTGATCAGGCTCCGGTTTATGCGGATTTGGGGGAAAGTTTGGTTCTGCAGGAGGGCGGCATGACGGCTGAGGCAAAACAGGCCTTTGTCCGTGCCTTGTTGCGGGATGCGACTGAACCGCGTGCGGCATGGTTTATGGCAATGTCGGCAGTGCAGGATGGCAAACTCATTGCCGCAATCGGTATACTGAAACAGGCGGCGGCAGCCCAGCCAGAAACCTCGGTTTGGCGGCAAAGATTGTCGGTTCAGGCTGTGCGGATTCAGGAACAACTGAAGGTATTGCCTTAGGCAATTTTTCCTGTAGGCCTTGATTTTTACCGGGGCGGGTCCATTGTTTGATGGGTAATCCTTCAGGAGACCTGTCATGCAAATCGGAAATACCACCGAAGTTTACGGTATTGGCACCAAGAAATACCACTGGCTGAGTGCGGTGCTGGTCATCGCCATGTTGGGTGTGGGTTGGTACATGAGTGATTTGGACAACTCGCCGGATAAATTCCGTATTTACGGCCTGCATAAATCATTCGGTGCCATTGTCTTTATGCTGAGTGTGATCCGTATCGCTTGGGCGTTCAGCCAACCGTCGCCAAGGTTTCTGCTGACCGGGCCCGGTTCCCGCGCCAAATATATTGCGTCCAAGTCCGTTCACGGCATGTTGTATCTGTGGTTGCTTGCCATGCCGTTGTCCGGTTGGGTCATGTCCAATGCCGCCGGGTATCCGGTCAGTGTATTCGGCTGGTTTACCATGCCGACACTGGTGGACAAATCCAAGGCCATCGGCGGTTTTGCCCACGAGATGCACGAAACATTGCCTGTCATCGGACTTATTCTGATCACCGTGCATGTGGGGGCCGCTTTGTACCATCACATAGTGGAAAAAGACGATACCTTGCGCCGGATGATGCCGGGCTATCGTTTGCCGTCTGATTAAACGGAAAGCATAAATGGAAAGCCCCGGTCTCAGAGAGAAGGAGCCGGGGTTTTGCCTGTTATTTGTCCATGCGTTCGCGCAAGGCCTTGAATGACGATTGCACAAAGAACCGCTCGTCATCACTCATGGGGATGAGGCCCAAATCCAGCAGTGTGCCGTAATTGCCGATGGCTTCGTCCGACAGCAGTTGTTCCATATACCCCATCAACCCGTTGACGCGTCCAATATGGGCAGTTTTGACATAGACATATAGTGGTCGTGACAGAGGATACTGCCCGTTTTCCAGCGTCTCATCCGTGGGGGCGATGCCTTCGATTGGCAAGCCGGAGATTTGTTCACGGTGTCGCTTTAACGCGCCATATCCCAAAATTGCCAGAGCCTTCGGATCGTCGACCAAGCGGTTGACCAGCATGGCATCGTCTTCGCCGGCATTGATGTATTTGCCGTCTTCGCGGATATGTCCACATGCCTCCGCGACGTCATGGTTGCTGGCGGATACGGGCAGGGTATCGCATCCCGGATTCATAACCAGATGGACGAAGACATCCCGCGTGCCTGAGGTCAACGGCGGGCCAAAGACCCGAATGGAATAATCGGGGAAGGCTGGCTGAATATCGGCCCAGCTTTGATAGGGGTTGAGGATTTGCCGTTTTCGGTTCAAGACGGTTTTGGACAAAGCGCGCCACAGGGAAGCACGGCTGAGGTCAAAGGGATCGCCCTTCCGGCTTTGTGCAATGACAATGCCGTCGTAGCCTAACTTGAACTCCGCGACCCCGACAACTTCGTTGGCAAGGCAGTGTTCCTCTTCCAGCGGCGTCATGCGGCGGGAAGAGGCGACAATATCAGGAGAGTTTAGGCTGACGTCGTTGCAGAAGATCTTGAAGCCGCCAACGCTGCCTGTGGCTTCGATCACCGGCGATTTATAGGATGTGCTGCGGGTAAAGGTTTCGGCAACCTGCGCCAAATAGGGGTACATGGTGGATGACCCGACAATGCGGATCGTTTCCCGTTGCGCCTGTGCCTGTGATGCCCCCGTTAGGGTCAGGGTCACACTGAACAGAATGGTAAACAGGCGGGCGGACCGCTGAACACAAGACCAAATCACATTCAATCTCCTTGCCTTGGTCCGCCGCAACCTGTTTTGACCGGGTTATGGCATGGGCAAAGTTGCTTCCAGTGCCATATAGATCAACGCGGCAATCAATGCCGACAGCGGAACCGTAATCAGCCACGCGGCTATAATTGTTTGTAAATGACGGCGGCGAACCAGTCGACGCTTTTTCTTTTTCGTCAGTTTCTTGGGTTTGATCGCTTCGGCATGAGGATGACTGTCTTCTTCTTTCATCGGGTCGGGAATGACCAGATTGGCCTCTGCAGCTTCGCTGACAGTCAGATTGCTGGGTCGGTTCATCATATTGACCCAGTGTTCGCGGAAGAAGCCCACACCAAACACGCCACCGACGGCAATATGCGTGGAGCTGACCGGGAGGCCAAGAGCCGAGGCAACCAGAACCGTCAATGCCGCAGACAAAGCCACGCAAAAGGCACGGGTTTGGTCAAGCTTGGTAATCTTTTCCCCAACCGTACGGATCAGTTTCGGGCCAAACAGACACAGGCCAACGGCGATGCCCACGGCACCGACAACCAGAACCCATGTCGGAAGCATGACCTTGGCACTGACAGCACCGCCTTCGGCAGTGTGGACAATGGCAGCCAGTGGGCCAACCGCGTTGGCAACGTCATTGGCACCATGGGCAAACGACAGCAAAGCGGCAGAGAAAATCAGCGGCATGGTGAACAGCTGACTGACGGATTTGCGGCGGTTTTCCATGTGGGCGGCTTGTTTGGCGATAACCGGGCGCATGATGGCCCACGCCAGACCAAAGGCAACGACACCGCAGATCAGCAACATGGACAGGCTGGGTTTCCAGACATGCTTCAGACCTTTTTTCATCAGGTACATGGTGAAGCATGAAGCCAAAATTGCCACCAGAAGCGGAATCCAAGATTTGGCGGCTGTGATGCGGTCTTCTTTGTACAAAATGGCTTTTTTGATGAATGCGAGGAAAACCATCGCAACAATGCCGCCAAGTACGGGTGACAGTACCCAGCTTGCGGCAATGGCCTGCATGGTGCCCCATGACACCACATCCGGCCCTGCGGCAACCAGTCCGGCCCCCATAACCCCACCGACAACCGAGTGGGTGGTGGAGACAGGCGCGCCAATCCATGTTGCAAGATTTATCCACAATGCGGCAGCCAAAAGCGCAGACAGCATGGCGATAATGAACAGGTTCCTGTCGGAAACCAGATCAGGGTTAATGATGCCCTTGGAAATGGTGGATACCACGTCGCCACCGGCGATGATCGCCCCGGAAGCCTCACAGACTGCGGCGATAATCAGTGCCCCGGTCATGGACAGCGCACGAGACCCAACCGCAGGCCCCACATTGTTGGCAACGTCATTGGCACCGATATTCATGGCCATGTAGCCGCCAACCACGCCGGCAACAACGACAAACCATGCGTATGGACCATCCCCTTTCATCAACAGTGTGAAAGCCAGCACTGCGATCATAAAAAAGCCACTGAAACCGACAGCGGCTTTGAATGATCTTAGACTTTGGGTCGCGTCTTCAAGCTGTGAAATCCGCTTAAGGTCTTTATCAAGAGTCGAGTTAGCCAAGGGAACCCCGCTTTGGACTCACCGGGAAAAATGCACAGTGAGTCCGTTCGTCACATATTCGTCACGAGGGTGTCATAATCATTTTGCGGCCTCTTGTCACCCGAAAGACAAGGGAAACCGCCAGATTTCTCGTAACTATCTTTATTGGCAGAGTTTTTTTGCGAATTGCAACGCGTCAAGCCGTTCCGCGAAACGATATTCCTGTGGGACAGCGTCCAAAACCCGCATGCGCTCCAGCAAATGCACCGCGTCGTTTCCGGCACCCGCAACGACAACGGCAATGTTTTGACTGTGGGCCCGTTGGACAAGGGCATCGATACTCATGACCGTGCTGGTGTCAAAGCTGATGGTTTGGGTGCAATCCAAAAGGATGGCGCGCTCATCATGGAAATCCGGGACAATACGGGTCAGACCCTTGGCAGAGCAAAAGCTGAAAGCCCCATCGAAATGTACCATCATGATGTGACCGCTGGCATCGGCAAGAATGGCGCGTTCTTCACTTGCCATTGGCAAGTTGTCCCAGTCTTTACCGACGATTCGCAGTTGTTTGAGCTGGTTCGGTGACATTTTGGAGGCGGAAATCAGGGAGGCCATAATAATGCCAACACCGACAGCCACGATCAGGTCGACCAGAACCGTCAGGACCAGAACCGTCAGCATCACCACAATGCCCGTGCGGTTGGCACCGCGCAGTCGGCGCAGGTAATCCCAATCGATGATATCCCAACCAACTTTCAGCAGAATCCCCGCCAGTACTGCCAGTGGAATGTGTTCAGCCAATGGCGCCATCCCGGCAACCAATGCCAACAGAATGAGGGAGTGTATAACCCCGGATAAAGGAGTGCGCCCCCCGGCCCGGATGTTCACCATGGTGCGCATGGTCGCCCCGGCACCGGGAATACCGCCAAACAAACCTGCAACCATGTTGCCGATGCCTTGCCCGATCAATTCCTTATCAGAGCTGTGCTGATCGCCGGTTACGTTGTCGGCAATCAAAGACGTCAGAAGGCTGTCGATGGTCCCCAACAGGGCCAGCACAAATGCTGACATCAGCATGTGGGACAGGGAATTCAGGTCAATTTCAGGGACAATCGGTGCCGGCAATCCGGTAGGAATTTCACCGATAACCGGAGCATTGGGCAAAAACCAAAGGACGCCAAGCGTACCGATGATCAAGGCAATCAACGGGGCAGGGATCAAACGGGCAATGGCTTTTGGGGTGAAAATAACAATGGCGAGGGTCGCCAACCCAATCAGGGTTGCATCCACCACCGGGTTGCTGATTGCGTGGGGAATACTGGTGATGGCAGCCAGAACTCCGCCCTGTGCCGCCGGGTGCCCAAACAGTGGGGCCAGCTCAATGGCAATGATGATACAGCCGATACCACTCATGAAACCGGAAATCACGGTGAACGGAACAAAGGCCACATAGCGTCCCAATCGTAAGGAGCCAAACAGGACCTGCATCAGGCCACCCAGTATAACCGTGGTAAAGGCCAGTGCCGGTTGGCCGGCAAAATGGGTGAGAACCGAGGCCATGACTACGGTCATGGGCCCGGTTGGCCCGGAAACCTGCGTTGCGGTTCCGCCGAAGAGGGCGGCAAACAACCCAACGAAAATCGCACCATACAGCCCGGCAATGGCTCCGGCACCTGAGGCAACACCGAAAGCCAAGGCCAGCGGCAAGGCAACAACTGCGGCGGTAATCCCGCCGTATAAATCGCCTTTGACGTTTGTAAAACGCACGCCTGTGATTTTGCCAAGGGCAAAGGTATTTGCCGACTGCATGAGCCACTCCGAAACCAAAAATGTAGTCATCAAGGGGGATATATTTAGAAGTCGGACTGTAGCAGGTTAACTCTGCATGGGTAAAATGCGTTTCTTGCATGGGTAGCGTGGCATTCATTCATATGTACGTATCTTTGGTATTCCCATCTGTCGGATACCAGTTTCTGATCTGGAAATTGTGGTGCCCCCTTGACGGGACGAGGGTCAGACGCGAAATTATCTGCACGACCTGTGGCCTGATTATGGCACGGGTGGTTTCACCGGGTGCCGAGAAATCGGGCCCAAGTCGGCGGAAGTTCGCCGTGTACCGTAAGCCCGCATCGGGGTGCTGTGCCGGAACCTTACCGTCCAAAGACAGGAGAATTTGCCATGTCCCGTATGAGCGGAACTTTCAACAGCCCGTTGTTGCTGGGGTTTGACCATTTCGAGCGCATGCTTGACCGGATTTCCAAAACCTCTGCCGAGGGATATCCCCCGTACAATATCGAACAGATTTCCGAAAACGGCCTGCGTATTACCCTTGCCGTTGCCGGGTTCAGTGAAAGTGATCTGTCCGTGACCCTTGAGGCCAATCAGTTGACGGTCGCCGGGCGCATCACCAGTGATGAAACCGAACGGGTTTACATTCATCGCGGTATTGCAGCCCGTCAGTTCCAGCGCAGCTTTGTTCTGGCGGAAGGCATCGAAGTGGTCGGTGCATCCTTGGACCGGGGTTTGTTGAACATTGATCTGCAACGCCCGCCGGCTGAAACTCAGGTTCGGCAGATTCACATTACCAAGGGGACGCCGAAGGTTGCCCAACCCATGACCATCGATAGCCCGGACGCATAGGCCATCATCTGTATTCAAATGAAAACGGGAAGCCAACATCGGCTCCCCGTTTTGCTGTGATCATAAAAATCATTTGTTTCAAATTTGCGGGCGGTCATCGCGGCTGGCGTCCGGTGATGGCGGCGCAACCTTCAAGGCGTGCAACAAGCCTTCCCGGTATGTGGGGTATTGTGGAGTCCATTTCAGTTCCGCCTTCAGGCGCGCGTTGCTGACCAAACGGCTTTCACGCAAGAAACGCAAACGCGGATCATCCGGTGCCAAATCCTCGTACCGTTCCAATGGCGGCGGTTGCCGATTCAGCAGTTCGCAGGCAAAGGTAACCACATCCACGGTCGGGGCCGGGCTGTCGTCTGCAACATTATAAACCCGGCCCGCATCCGGTGCCGCCATGGATAGGCGCAGGGCCGCATTGACATCATCCACATGAACGCGGCTGGTGCGGTGGCCTTCGCGATAGACCCGCCGCGCACGTCCATTCATGACTTGATCCAAAGCACACCGTCCGGGGCCATATAATCCCGGCAGACGGAAAATGTGTGTTGGCACGCCTTGGTTTGCGCCCCAATCCAGCCATTGGGTTTCGCCTTTCAGTCGGGAATAGCCTTGTTTTGATGCAGGATTGGCGGGAATGTCTTCTGTCACCCATGCCCCGCCGCAATCGCCATAAACGGCTGTGGTCGAAATATATCCGGCCCATTGCGGACAAATTCCGGCTTCCGTCAGGCGGTGCATTTCCGGCGGTACGGATGATCCGTTTTCATCGGGAACCGTGGTGTCCACGACGTGGGTGATGGTGCGAACCGCATCTAATGACAAATCACCCACTTGCGTAAATGCGTGGATGCCCACACCTTGGTCTCCGAGCTGTGCTGTCAGATAGGCAACCTTTTCTTGTGAACGAGCGGTGCCGGAAACGGCCCATCCTGCGGCAAGGCATTCCCGTGCCAGACGCAACCCGCTATAACCAAGACCAAAGATCATTACATGAGGCCGTATACCCATGCCGAAACTCCTCACTGTCAAACACATGTTTTCTGCCTTTAGGCTTACACCCTTGCCGCGTTCAGGGCAATGGGTGGCGGCGACGGCACTGGGGCTGGTAATTGGCCTGTCTGCTGTGGTGACACCTGCCATTGCCGAGGTTGACCGAGCCAAACGTTATGCAGATTGCATGGCAATGATTGACCGCTTCCCACGCAAGGCATTTGATACGGCGGATGGTTGGCTGCTGCGTGGTGGTGGCGATCCGGCCCGGCATTGCGCTGCTGCGGCATTACTTGCGTTGGGGTTTGCGGAGGATGCGGCCCAGCGTTTGGAAACATTGGCGATGACCAGTGTGCAGGATGACGGGTTCAGGGCTGCGATTTATCAACAGGCTGGGGCCGCGTGGACCGAGGCGAAAAATCTGGACAAAGCGGCAGCCATGCAATCAGCGGCAATTACTTTGGCTCCCGATCGGTTGGATTATTGGGTGGATCGGGCCAGAACTTTGGCTTTGGCGCAAAATTATGGATTGGCGGTGGATGATTTGAATCATGTGCTGGATGCGGATGCCAAGCAGGTTGAAGCCCGAATTCTGCGGGGATCAGCTTACCGGTATTTGGATGCGTTTGATCTGGCCCGGGACGATATTGATGCCGTCTTGATGGTGGAGCCGAAAAACCCGCAAGCTCTGTTGGAAAGCGGGATTCTCTATCGCCTGACCGGAGACAATAACAAGGCCCGGCAGGCATGGGTGCAGGCTTTGTTGCAGGTGGAGGAAAACTCAGACCTTGCCGCAGAAGTCCGCAGGAATATCGAATTGTTGGAGTTCCCCGCACCGGATGACACTCCGTCGCAACCAACCGCCGAAGGAAAGTAAGCGGCTCAGGCCTTGGTGTTTCGGTGTGTGTATTTGCTATAATCGGGCCGAATACGGGTGTAGCCATCCGCATTAAATAGGGAACTGCGGATAACAAAGTCCGCAGTGCTGCGGGTCATGGCAAGGACAATATTATAAACCGTCGACAATCGAGTCAGAGCTTTCACATCCACATCGTGGGGTTGGGTTGTCATCGGGTCGGTAAAGAAAATCAGGATATCCAGTTTGCTGTCCGCAATCATTGCGCCCAGTTGTTGGTCGCCGCCCAATGGCCCGGATTTCAGACAGGAAATTTCCAGTGACGGACAGGCTTGGGTGAGAAGGCCACCTGTGGTGCCCGTGGCCCATAGCTCATGCTTGACCAGGGTGGTTTCATTGTATTTTACCCACTCGATTAGGTCTTTTTTGCGACCATCGTGAGCCACCAGGCCAATGCGTTTGCGTGTCAGCATAGTGATGTTTCCCAATCCGTTACCGTCAATACTGCAGACTGCCTGTGCGGCATATGGTGAGGCGTGTTACGGGTGTCCAGTGGGCGTATCGGGAAAACCCCTTGCAATTCGTTCGCATATTCTCTTATGATCCGCCCATTGCAAATCGTTATCATGCGCAAAATGGGCCGACGCCCTTTGGAGACACCGGGCACGATGATGCATACGGTTACCGATCTGTCCCGCCTTATGAAAACGTTGATGTTGAGCCTGCTGGTTGTGGCATTGATGCTTCCGGCTGTGCATGTGTATGCCCACGCAGATCATGACAGTGATACATCAGGTCAGCATCAGATGCTGGACCATGTTTTATTGCTCACCGATGATGCGGTTTTTGCCCATGTGCATGATGCGTTGGGAAAATCGGAAATTTCTGATCGGCATCATGGTGGGTCACACGTTCACCTGATTCAGAATGTATTGACGGGAACCCGGTTGGACATTTCCGATCCGCTGGAACCATTGGATTTTGATCCGTACAGTTTTGCTGTATATGATGACGCCTTGGTTCAGCACGGTTTGCCAAGATATAGACCCTTGCACCTGCTGTACCTGTCCGGCCTGCAATTTATCAAACGCTTGACCAGTTTGCCGCCTCCGCCTCTTCGCCCTGTAGTTTAACACTGCACAGGACGCCGGGCTTGGCGTTGTCCTGTGCCGGATTTTTGGGATTAGGGGATGAAGATGACAAAACCACAGGTGTTGTCTGATATGCGCCATGGCGCAGAGTACGTTGTTCACAGTTTTACACAACCGACTTCAGCGTATGCGGATAAGCTGCGCAAAATGGGTTTCACGGAAGGAACGGTGGTGTGCCGGGCTCCGATTGCGATTTCTGACCCAATGATTGTTTTGGTCAGGGGATCGCAGATTGCCTTGCGGAAATCCGAGGCCAGCAATGTTCTGGTTGAGGCGCGGTTGTATGCATAACGTTAATACCATTGCGATTGCCGGGGTTCCCAACTGTGGCAAGACCTCGCTGTTCAATGCATTGACCGGGGCGCGGCAAAAGGTTGGTAACTGGCCCGGCGTGACGGTCGAGCGGATTCAAGGTGCCATTGCCTTGAACGACGTGGTGGTGGAACTGATTGATCTGCCCGGAACCTACAATTTGACCCCGGACACGGAAGACCAGCGCGTGGCAGAGCGAGTCATCCGTGAAGGCGAATTTGATCTGATCCTGAATGTGGTTGATGCAACCAGTTTGTCGCGCAATTTGTTTCTGACACTGGATCTGAAGGAACACACGGATCGTATTATTGTTCTTTTGAACATGGTGGATGTGGCGGAAAACGAAGGCATCGCCGTTGACCCGGAGGCCTTGAGCCAGCAGTTGGGGCTGCCGGTGGTGCCGTTGATTGCCGTTAACAAAGATTCAGTGAAGGCCGCCGTTCGTCAAATCGAGGCCCTGATCACCGCGCCGAAGCCGGCGCAGGGCTATGCTGAACGGCAGGAAGTTCTGGATACGGTTCGTAAGTATGCGCGGATTGATGAAATTTATCAGGCTGTGACGCAAACCGGATTGAAGGGGTCACGCGGACTTACGCATAAAATTGATGCGGTGGTTTTGAACCGTTTTGCGGCAATTCCGGTGTTCTTGGCGTCCATGTTCGTTATGTTCTGGTTTGCCATTGGCTTGGGGTCGGTCTTTATCGACTTTTTCGATATTTTGGCCGGGATGTTGTTTGTGGATTTGCCGCAGCAGTACCTAAGCGCGTTGGGGGCTTCGGAGTGGTTGACCGATGGCATAATCGGCGGGCTTGGTGCCGGGATTCAAACGGTTGCCACATTTATTCCCGTGGTCTTTTTTATGTTTCTGTCCTTGGCGATTTTGGAAGACTTGGGATACATGGCCCGGATTGCCGTCATTGCGGACAGATTCATGCGGATGATCGGCCTGCCCGGTTCGGCCTTTGTCCCGATGGTGGTGGGTTTCGGCTGCACGGTGCCGGCGATTATGTCCACGCGGACGTTGGGATCAACCCGTGACCGCTTCATGACGATTTTCATGGCCCCGTTCATGTCCTGTGGCGCGCGACTGCCGGTCTATGCGTTGTTTTGTGTGGCGTTGTTCGGGTCAAATTCCGGTCTGGCAGTGTTCCTGATTTACCTAAGCGGCTTGGCTCTGGCGATTTTCACCGGGTTTTTGCTGAAGAACACCCTGTTCCGCGGTACGCCGTCGAGCTTTGTTGTGGATCTGCCCATGTACCATATTCCACGGTTGGGCACGGTGTTGAAAAGTGCATGGATCCGTATGATGCACTTTGTCAAACGGGCCGGAGCCGTGGTGGTTACGGCGGTCTTCATCCTCAGCTTGTTCAATTCTATCGGCATGCGTGATGGGCAGGTGACTTTCGGTAATGAGGACTCACAATCCTCGGCCTTGTCCTATGTGGGGAAAACAATCGCGCCGGTATTTGAACCGATGGGGATCAAACATGACAATTGGCAGGCTTCGGTCGCTTTGTTTACCGGACTGTTTGCCAAGGAAGCCATCGTTGGCACCATCAATTCGCTGTATGCATCATCCGATGCGGGACCGAGTGCGGCAGAGGCAGACGACACAGGTGATATAGATGTTCAAGGCACCGTGGCAGAGGCCTTTGCCTCAGTCGGGGAGAACTTGATTGGCGTGATCAGTTCCGTGGACTTGCTGGGTGTTGGCTTGGTTACGGAAGATGCCAATGCGGTGTCCGAAGAAATCGGGGCCGATGTGGATGTGTATCGGCATCTGGCGGCTAACTTCACCGTGTATTCCGCCTTTGCCTACTTGCTGTTTGTGTTGGTGTATTTCCCGTGCCTTGCGGCATTGGGGGCCGCCAAGCAGGAAATGGGCGGCGGGTTTGCTGCGGTAATGGCGGCATACAGCACGTTGTTGGCGTGGGCTGTGGCGACATTATTCTATCAAATCACAGAAGGGCACAACCTGATCTACATCGCCATGGCCTGTGGTGTGTTTGTCTTGTTGTACCTTGGCTTGCGCTATTTGGGAGTGCGGGCATTGCGGTCATCAACGGCAACACCCGGCGCAGAAATTTAGCCGTTTGTTTTCTGAACACTGAAAATGCAAAAAAGCGGCGGACCTTATGGTCAGCCGCTTTTTGAACATCACATGCCGTCGGATCAGATTTTCAGTCCGGCTTTTTCTGCGTCCTGAATAAATGCAGCCAAGCCATTATCGGTAAGCGGATGCTTAACCAGTTGGCGTAGGGCAGCCGGTGGCATGGTTACGGCATCGGCCCCCAGCAGGGCAGCTTTATAGACGTGTTGCGGATGACGGACAGAAGCAACCAAGACCTGCGTATCCAGATCCAGATAGTTATCAAACACGGTTAGAATATCTTCGATCAGGTCCATCCCGTCGGAGCCAACATCGTCCAGACGACCAACGAACGGAGACACGAAAGTCGCCCCGGCTTTGGCTGCCATCAATGCTTGGTTGGCAGAAAAGCACAGAGTCACGTTGGTCATGATGCCGTTATCGCTCAGGCTGCGGCAGGCTTTCAGGCCATCCATGGTCAGCGGCAGTTTGATTACCACGTTACGGGCAATGGCGCTGAGAACCTCGGCTTCTTTCAGCATGCCTGCCGTGTCGGTTGCCAGCACTTCTGCACTGATCGGGCCATCGACGATTTCACAAATTTCCGCCACCACATCGGTCAGGGCGCGGCCTGACTTTGCCACCAATGATGGGTTGGTGGTGACACCATCAACCAGACCCGATGCGGCAAGGTCACGAATTTCCGCAACATCAGCGGTATCCAAAAAGAATTTCATAGCAACAGACCCATTGTTTATTGTGAAGCCTCAGTGGAGCAGAAAACTCCACATAATCTTGGTACCACCTTGCCTTGCGAAAGGCCACCTTTGACTTGCTGCCGTCAGTGAATCTTCATGGAGAAGGGTGGTTTCGGCCTGCGCGGTGCAGATGCTTTGCCGTCGTACTGCATGAAGTGATTGCGAGAATTGCAAGTTTCACATATCAATTATAGATCACGGATATATGAGGTCGCCTGATGCCCATCGAAATACGCAGGTTGTTGTTTTCGGAAGATGAGCTGTTGCAGGCCCTTCTGGATATGAATACCCGTTCCGGGCATAAGCACTTCCCGGAAGGCACGATCAGCGACCTGAAAATTGGCGAGGCCCCATCGCCAACGGTAACGTTTGTGGCGGAGCAAAACCGGAATTACAAGGAAGAGGTCACCATCGCCACCAACACACTTGGTGCGGCCTTGATTGGCTATTGCATGCGACAACATATCCCGCTGCCCACCCATGCAGACAAAAGCCTAAGTGTGGTTAAGGGGCGGGTCGTTATGGATATCAAAATGTGCCAATCCCAAAAAGGCTAAGGAGCGCGGCTTGCTCCCCAGCCTTTCGGAACTATTCCTTTGCTAGTTCTGATCCTTACGAATGACGGACAGGATATTATCAACTGCGACTTTCAGGCCCGTAGTCTGCCGTACCAGATTATCGCATTCCGAAGCCAGTTTTTCTGACGCGGCCTGTGCCTCCACTGCTGTTTCCACCACATTGGTAATGGAATCGCTGACAATTTTGGTGCCTTGCGCGGCCTCTTGTACGCTGCGGCTGATTTCTGTCGTGGCGGCAGTTTGTTCTTCAACTGCAGAGGCGATGCTGGCGGTGACGTTATCAATTTCCCCCACCCGTTCGGAAACCGTACGAATGGCAGTGGCCACAAGCCGGGTTTCCGACTGGATGGTATTGATTTGTTCGGTGATGCTATGGGTTGCATTGGCGGTTTGATTGGCGAGGGTTTTAACCTCTCCGGCGACCACGGCAAAGCCTTTGCCCGCATCCCCGGCCCGTGCGGCCTCAATGGTTGCGTTCAAAGCCAGCAAGTTGGTCTGGTTGGCAATGTCGTTGATCAAATTGACCACTTCACCGATGCGGTCTGCTTCTTCGTTAAGGACGCTGACACGAGTGTTGACGTTGTCGGCTTCTCCGGCTGTGCTGCGGGCATAGTTGGATGCATCCTGAATCTGTCCGCCGATTTCGGTGATCGAGGCCGACAGTTCTTCGGCGGCGGCGGCAACGGTTTCCACGTTTCTGGCAGCCATACTGGATGCTTCGCTTACGGTATTGGCTTCGTTGGTCGTGTGTTCCGCGTTACGGGCCATGTCTTGGGACAGGACGGTCAGGTTTTGTGCCGTGCTGGATGTGCTTTGTAGGATGCCGCCAACCGCATCTTCAAAATCATCTGCCAGTTTCAACATCACCATGCGGCGTTCTTCTGCCATGTGTTGTTCTCTGGCGGCGGCCTCGGTTTCAAGCCGTTTTCGGTCCTGAGCGTTGGCTTTGAAAATGTTCAGCGCACGTGCCATGTCACCAACTTCGTCGGCTTTTTTCTGATAGCCGATATCAACGTCAAGATCCCCTTCAGCCAACTGCTGCATGCTTTCTGTCATGTCCTGAATTGGGCGGGATATACTGCGGGCAATCCAGACGGATGGTAAAGCCATGCCAAGCAAGAATAAGGCGCAGATCAGGATAAGTTCTTGGGTGACCTCTGCTGTTTCGATTGCCACATCATCTACGTAGATGCCTGTACCCACCATCCAGTTCCATGGTTTATAACCAATGGTCACGCTGGCCTTGGGTTCGGGTTGTTCGGAACCGGGTTTTTCCCAATAGTAATGGGAAATCGCAACACCGTTTTGCTTAACCTGTTTGATAAAGTCCTGAACGATTAAGAAGCCGTGGGCGTCTTTCATGTCAATCAGGCTTTTCCCTTCCAAAGAAGGTTTGGTCGGAAGCATGACATTCACGCCAGCCATGTCATAGATAAAGATGTAGCCATCTTCGCCGTCGTATCGCAAGTCCCGCAAGGCATCAATGGCACGGGCCTTGGCCTCGTTTTCACTGAGTTCCCCAGCCTTTGCCTGTTTGTCGTAGTTGCCGATAACCGTTACTGCACTTTCACTGACGGAACGAAGCTTTTCAATTCGTTCATCCATCATGACAGTTGCAATCATGGAACGGGCAAATATCACCAGTGCAATGAAGCCGATGACAGCGATGCCCAGTAGCATCCAGACTTTTTTGCTAATTGTCAGCCGCATCACATATTCCTTCTGAATAATGAATTACGCAGGCCCTGAAATCATACATGAGTATGACCAAATGTAACCCCAAGAGTAGTATTCAAGTGTTACACAAAAGCAGTGATTTGCAATACATAAGTTATGCGTGATATTAAGCTGACGAATACAAATCGCTGCAAGTATTGGCGCAATTGCGCACGCATTACGATAGGATTATTAACTTGATGATAAGCAAAGTGGCATAGCCCGCAATCATGGTGGTCAGAATGGTGTTGCTTAAGATTGCTACAATGATGGCGACACCTGCGGCAATCCATTCCGGTGATGCAGATGTGAACAATGTGGACGCGATCAGTGCCACAAGCAAGCACCCCGGAATATCGGACAGGACGGCCCGAAGTTTGGGGGAGCGGGATAAGGTTTGGCCACTAATCAGACCCGAGAGGCGGACAGCATATGCCCCCACAGCCAAGACCAGTATCAACAACCATTGTCCCGAGGTCATGGCCTTAGCCCTTTGTGTCGCTGGATGGCGCACACCAGAACCCCGGTCAGTGCTGCCAGCAAAATTGCATAAGCCTGATTCAGCCCCAATCCAACCAATGCCATAGCCGTGGCAGCGGTGATGGCCCATGGCAAAAGGTCAGGAGCCCCCCGCCACATGGCACGGGTCATGGCAATGAACGCTGCGGTAAACGCAAACCCAAGGCTATACGTGCTTAAATCCGGCAAATACTGACCCAGCAAAGCTCCGGCTGCGGTGGACAAGACCCACGTGATTATCATGGTCAGGCCGGATCCAATCAGAAAGCGCACCCCGATGGTTGGATCATTCGTCCGTTTGGCAAGGGTCAAGGCCCAGGTCTCATCCCCGATAATGTGAATAATCAGCAACCGCCGGAGAAAAGATGTTTCTGCCAATAGGTCATGCAGCGAGGCGATTGTTGCCAGAAACCGGAGATTCAGGGCAACTCCGGCGAAAGCCGCCCCCATGATCAGTTCATCTGTGGCAAATTGTTGCGATGCAACCATTTGTGCGGAACTGGAATGGACAGCCCCGCTCATGATGGCGACGCCCCACCACGGATACCCGTATTGGGCCGCAACAATGCCAAAGGCAAAGCCATATGCCGCCGCGCCGAGTGCAAGAGGAACTGTATTGAAAATTCCCAGACGCATCTTTCCACATCCTGTCCATGAACGTGGGCAGGGTTATGCCATGGCGGCGGCTTTTTGTCTGCGACGATCAATCAGTTTGTACAGATTGTCATAGCTGTCGGTTTTGCCCATACGTTGCAGATATGCGGTGTCCAGCGTTGCAGATAGCTCTTCGGGGGATGGCAGGTTCGGGGTATCCAGAAACCGGGCCAAGGCTTGAGCTGCGTGTACCGCACCGATAATTCCAAAATTTTCTTCCGGGCTGTTGATCGGGTCATGGTGGTACAGGACGGCTTCGACAACGGGGTGGGAGAAGCCCCATAAGCCGAGGAAACAGGCTCCGACTTCTGCATGTGTGGCAGAGAAGACCTTACGTTCCAGATCGAGTAAGGAGGCATGTTCCCCATCAATTTGCCGAATGACATTGTCAAAGCCATCGGGAACATTGGTGATCAAGATCAATGTTCCAACATGGGCCAGCATGCCGGCACAGCAGGCTTGATCAATTTCGCTTTCATTCAGCCCTGACGAGCGGGCAATATCACGGGCCAAGCCGCCGATGGTGCTTGACCTTTGACTGAGCGTTTCAAGGGCCCCCGCATGATGGGTCAGCCCCATGAATTCGGTAAAGAAGCTGGACATGGTGACAAGGCTGCGGATGGTCTCAAAGCCAAGAACCTGCACGGCTTGTCGCAGGTTGGTAATTTTCATCGGCAAAGCAAAATATGCCGAATTGGTCAGTTTCAGGATTTGTGTAACCAGACCGATATCATGTTCGATGGTCGCAACCACGGTATCGGTTGTGGATAAAGGGTTAGAGACAGCGGCAATAAAGGCACGGTATGCACTGGGGATGCTGGGTAAGGATTGCATTCCGGTGACAAAGTTTCTTAGCTCTGGTGTGCTGAGGGTTTCACGCAAGGCGATGGATCTCTGCACAATACTGATCAGGGTGTCCGGGTCACATGGCTTGGCTAAATATTGGTGGGATGGGCCGACGGTCCGGTTGACGGCCTCATTTTCCGCATACCCAGACAGGACAATCCTGACGGTACTGGGATAAAGCTTGCTGACTTTGTGCAAAAGCTCCGCCCCATCCATTTCCGGCATTCGCATGTCGGACACCACCACATCAACCGGGGATTTTTCCAAAAACGTCAGGGCCGCCGCACCACTGTCGACAAATTCCATGTCCCATTCGTGACGCATGTCCCTGAGATTACGGCGTAAAGCTTTCAACAGGTGGGTGTCGTCATCAACAAAGAGAATTTTGATTTTGTCGTTCTCTGACATACCTGACCTCTAAAAGTTTCCGTTTTAACCGGAAAGTGGGAGCGTAAAAATAAAGACTGCGCCCCCGATTTTGGGGCTTTCCAACCAGAAACGACCCATGTGTTTATTGACAATCATGTCCCTGCACAAAGCCAACCCTTGTCCCGTGCCTTTACCCACTGCTTTCGTAGTGAAAAACGGTTCAAAAATACGTTCACACAAATGCGCCGGGACACCGGGCCCAGTGTCTTCAACTTCAACACGTATGGTAGCATTGTTTGTGCGGGTACGCACGGTAATGGTGCCTTTGCCGGGGTCTTTGTTTTGGTCTTTGCTTTCGGCGATGGCTTGTGCCGCATTGACAATCAGGTTCAACATGACTTGATTTAATTCGCCCTCATTCGCCATGATTTGTGGCAGGTCGGGGTCAAGGTCCAGCGCAACGTCTGCCACATGTTTCCATTCATTTTGGCAGACGGTTTTGGTCCGTTCGATGATCCGGTTCAGGTCAACGTGTGTTTTGGTTTTGCTGGTTGGATGGGAAAATTCTTTCATTGCCAGCACGATGGTGGCGACCCGTTCCACTCCATCCAGCGACTGTTCGGCAGCATCCAGTATTTCTTCAGATAAAAATTCCAGATCACTGTCATCCTGGCACTCCCGACATTTTTTAACCTCTTCAGGGAACAGGTTAGCGGCATCAACCTTGGCCAGTAGCACGTTCTGCACAGCAATGATGTTCAGCAGGGTTTCTGCGGCGCGACTGAAGAAACGTAAATTGTCGCCGATATAATGGATGGGGGTGTTGATTTCATGGGCGATTCCGCCCGCCATAGTGCCCAGAGCCTCCAGCTTATGGGCTTGCAGAAGCTCTCGCTCTAATTCCCGTTCCCGTTCCTGAGCCTTATAAATAGGCGTCACATCTGTTTTCACGAAGACCCATCCGCCGGATAGCAATGGTGTTCGGGAATTCAGAATATAGCGACCATCGGGTTGCTTTATGGTCCATTGGGCCTCACTTTCATCGGTGCGCCCGGAGTTTAGCAGCGCGTCCAGTTCTTTGCGGATATGCTTTTCGTCTCCGCAACAATAAAACCTGCTGTTTGATGTGGGAGCGTCCTTGTCGTTACATGACAAAAGCGCGGAGAAGGCCAAGTTCATGTGTTTCAAAGTGCCGTTTGCATCGACAATGGCAATACCTTCACCAACACTATTAACGGCATCTGCCAGTACAGACTCAGCTAAGGCCCGCTTTGCTTCGGCTTTTTGGCGTGCTTGCTCCAAGTTTTGCGCAAATTCAGCCAATGCCCGTGACATTTGGTTGAAACTGGCGGCGGTGCTTGCCAGTTCATCTTTTCCATGCACAATCAAGGTGTGTCCAAAGTCACCGTTGGCAACTCTGTGCGTGCTTTCCTGAAGGGCGGTCAATTGTCGGGTCAGCAGGGTGCCAAGGGCAAAACCAAACAGTGCAACCAACAGGATCTCCAGCCCGGCAACGGTCAGCATCCATTTCCGCGCATCCTCCATAACCAAGGCCAAAGCGGATGTATCCAATCCAAGTTCTACCTGTCCCAAGATTCTGTTGGCAATACGAATGGGGTGGCTCACGTCCAAAATTGCGTTGTCACCGACTTCGCTGATGGTGTGCTCGGGGTGAAAGTCACTGTTGAGGGCGGCTTCGTGCCCACCTTCGGATAGGATCGTGCCATCCTCAAGCCGCACACGCATATAAACTACATCGGGATTTTTCAGGATTTGCTGGACCAGAACGTCAAGCGTGGCAAGGTCCAATGCAATGACCGCGTCACTGGTCATGGTTGCCGCCAGACGCACGGTGGTCTGACCACGTTGCAGCAGTTGCTGTTCGTTGGATGTACGCAGGTAATGCAGTCCGCTGATGACCAATATGGACAGCAGGATCAATTCGATCAGGGCGATGCCCAGTATGGTCTTTAGTCGGAACGACATACGGCAGAGCCCCCGCGGATAACCTCCGTCGCTTTTTGGCTAAGGCCCAAGGCCCGCACATCGTCCCAATCCCGGTCCTGTGCCGGGACAAAACCCTGCATGTCGATCCCTTTGACCAATTCCGGGTTTTCTTTGGCAATTTCTAAAAGAGCGGTGCTGATGCGATCACGGGTTTCCTTTTGTACGTCCGGTCGTGCGGCGAAGGCGTGCGGTGTGTATCCTTTTGTCTCGTAAATAATGCGCAATTGGCTACGTAAGGCTTCTGGCGCTGCGTTAAAGGTACGGGTTACGCCGCCCCCGGCGACATGTAATCCGGCAACAACAGATCGATAAACGGAATCATGGGATTTGACGTATTGCGGCGTGTGGTTGATGCCGCTTTTGCGCATTTCCGCCCGCGGCAGAACGGAAGCTCCGAATGCGGCGGGTGAGGGAAAGGCAAAAGTTTGTCCGTCTAAATCTTTTAAAAATCGAGCCGGATTGTCCTTGCGAACAACCACAATGCCTTTCAGCTTTTTATCGGACTGATGTGCAAATGCTTCGTATCCTTTTTGACCATGAAAAACCGTATAGTGATACGGGTTCATGTACGCCAGTTCATAGGCTCCTTGTGCGAGGCAGCTCTCGAAGGTCGGGATATCTTTGGTCGTGGCAAAACGAATGGTCAGCCCGGTCTTTTCTGACAGACGCTCCATGAGCGGAATCCACATTTTTGCAAGCCGGGATGCAGATTGCTGTGGAACAATACCAAAGTAGAATGTTTTGTCTGATGATGCCTGCGCAGAAGACCAACAGGCCATGGTCGCGGGGATAAGCGATAGGCAAAACAAACGGCGACAGACTTGACCAAGAAAAACCATGCTCAATTCCTTTTGGCTTGTGAATTGCCTCGGGTACTTTATGCGAACAAGACTACATACTGGTCATGTGTGGGCATGGATATCCAGCCACCTGATGAAATACTATATACCTCTGGATGGGATTGCTGAAATGGTTTATGCAATCTGTGCTTGTTATTACGAGGCAATTATTGTGAAGAAAGGTGAGACATGGCGGGTAAGGTCTTGATCAGTGCATGTTTGCTTGGTGACTGCGTGCGCTATAATGGTGGACATAACCGCATCGACCACCCGACTTTGTCACAATTGCAGAATGAAGGTCGATTGGTTGCCGTATGTCCGGAGGTCATGGGCGGTTTGCCGACACCGCGCCCCCCGGCAGAAATCGACCCGGTTACAGGCGTGGTGCGGACGCAAGCCGGTCAAGACGTAACGGCTGAATTTGTTGCCGGGGCGAGGCTGGCGGTGGCAGAGGCAAAGGCGCAAGGGATTACGCTTGCTATTTTGAAGCAGAACAGCCCGTCATGTGGGTCCCGTCAGGTTTATGATGGATCATTTCAGGGGTGCCGAATTGCCGGACAAGGGGTTGCTGCGCGCCTGCTGTCAGAAAATGGCGTACGTGTCGTTGGCGAAGATGAACTGGATGCGTTGTAAAAAAACTGGCATTTCCGGGCATCGTTTGGTATTCGCAATAGCCATGGCCCCGTAGCTCAGCAGGATAGAGCATCGGATTCCTAATCCGAGGGTCGGAGGTTCGAATCCTCTCGGGGTCACCACTACCATCCCATAACCTTTTGATATTGCGGCATGAAACTAGTGTTGCGACCAAAAGGGTAGACCAAATGGTAGACCACAGATGCACCTTCATCTTTACCAAACGTGGAAAGATCGGTTGACTACCTAATCAAATTGCACGGCGATAAACCGTTAGATACATACATCAAGGGTTGAAGCCAACGAGTTAAGGGACGTTTTTGCCGAACGTGGTTTGAGCAAATCTTCAATTCAACGAACATTTGCAGTCATTCGTGCCATTGTGAACATTGTGAGCAAAGAATTGGGAATGGCGGAAATCCGCACATTTTCCGGTATCTATCTTGGTCCAAATATCGATGAAGCACCGAAAAAATGGTTCCCATTTCCAGAAGATGTTCTGACTGAATTGCAAAAGCAGTGTCGGCGATTAGATGATGAACCCCGTTGGCTCAATGCACTAATCAGTGATACCGGTATGCGTTTGGGAGAAGCCGTTGGTTGGATTTGCACTATGGGCTGTGAAAAGGTCCATGGCAGCTTCTGACACGGAATTTCTGTTTCCAAAGTACTGCAGTCATGACCAATGTAAGGTTAATTCTTCCAGTGCAGCTTTGAACAAGTGGCTACGTCCAAGAGTGCCCAAAGGGTGCGTTGTCCACTCTTTCCGTCATAGCCTGCGGGATCGGCTTCGAGCAGTAGAATGCCCGCCGGACATTATTGATCGCATTGGTGGTTGGAGTGTGGACGGTGTGGGTGAAACCTATGGCTCAGGTTACCCGATCCAAGTGCTGGATACGTGGATGAATAAGATGCTCATCTCAAATTAACAAAATGCAAATCTTTTTTTAATTGCCATATAGAAGCTTCTATGATTTCATTCATCTAGGTGATGACTGAGGTGCGGCTGCTCATTTTCTTCGTGGAAGCAGACATCCGTCGGACCATCCTTTGATATAGCATTTGCCAGATCCTACGAAGATAGTTCATGGGAGCATTTGCTATGACCTCTACTCACAAAAAGTCTTCTAAATTTCTACCACTTGAGTTGTACCACCAAGTCCCTGTGGTCGATGTGACACCCAATGCCATCAAGGCATCTATCAGAAATTCAGTAACAGACCGTGAGAATGTAAATCCTGAAACCATACGTGGAGCGCTGTGTAAGGCACTAGGCTTTAATGACGCATCAAAATTTGCACATGAATTCAAAGAAAACCTCCGTCCGTTTTTGATGAAGCATGACCTGAAAGAGCGCCTAGGGCTTGTCAAACATCATACACTTGATGCATTTGGCTCATTCACATATCACCAAGTTGCAGATCGACTGTTTCGCAAAGACCGAGCATTACCAAAACGCATATTTACTGGTCAAGGCATCGAATGGTGGGATTGGCTGCAGGTTGCTCGCAATCATCCTGACTATAAAGTCTTGTGGTTTGAGGATGCAGTACGGTTACAAAGACACCTGATCACGTTCAGTGAATTGCATGAAGTAGAGCTTCCGGAAGGCAAAAACATACCGCCTGCAAGTTACGCCATTGCAACTGAAGACGCTGTTTTAAGCTGGGGTAATATGCTTTGTTTCCAGAACCTTGTTGGTGATCAGTTCCTTGATTTTCTAGACGATTATATGCCAGAGGGTGCATTAGGTCAGGAGTATTATCCACAAGGATATGATGGTGCACCGGAAGATAACCAACGCTTAATTCAAGCAGGTCTTCTACTGATGTCACTTGTGAAAAACTTCGATCACGGCTGGGTCAATGTCCTCCCCTACAATGACAATCTGATCTTCCTGAAAGGAGCGAACAAAGCATACGATTTTGTCTTCCGGAACATGCGGGACAATAGCTTTAACCACCATACTTACGGTAATTTTTTGAAGATTGCCGATGTCCCTACAACCGACAAAGAGTACGATTTTCAGCGATGGCTGTACTTCCCTACTAGCCACAAAGACAAGCGAAACAGGAAGCCCTATACCGGATGGTTGGAATTGGATCGCCATAATGCTGAATCTGAGTTTTATGCTTCTGGTGGGCAACTCAACAACTACCCCGGTCAAGATGAGCTTCTGAAAAGATATTTGATCGACAAGAGACAATACGAACCCCTGAACGACGCCGCGCCAATGACACCCGGTTTTCACAAAGTGATGATTGAAGGAAAAGCGTTTGCTGTCTCACAACTTGTGACAATTGACGAGTTTAGAAGCTTCATGACTATCCACAATGAACTCTATGCACATTACAGCCGAAAGGCTGGCGTTGATCACTGGGAAACGGTCAATCTAGATGCGCCGAATTTGCCCGCAGCTGTTACGTGGTATGATGCCATGGCATACACGGCATGGATCAGCAAAAAAAAGCGGTTGCCAGTTAGGTTGTTGAAAGAACATGAGTATCGTCACGTTGCCTCTTGCTTAGATTCGCATGATACAACCAAAAAACGGGATGATGATTCATCACTGGATATGAAGCTGGTGTATAGGAAAAAAGATGAAGAAATGACGTCATATGAGAAGTCTTACATGGCTTCGTGGAAGAAACGTCTTTGCGTTTTTTACCACCCAGACGGCACGCAAATTGATGGACATCCCCCCTGCATGTCCCATGAAGACTTCCAGTCGCTGGAATTGAGATATAATACAGCCAACATTTCATGGGTTAATAGCCCCGAAGGGCTTCGCTTCTTGAATTCACCACACTTTGGTGAATGGCTGCAGCAGAAAGCAGCTGCAATCAATTGCTTTACCTTGAATTCCCTTATGTCAGCGCCCGGATTCAGCGTTTCAGCAACCCGTGATCGTTTTACACCGCATAGCACGGGGAAATATAAGTCAAAAAAAGTCGGTTTTAGAATGATTTATGAATTGGTGGCATAGGTAATAGAGCACAGGGGCGGCGAATTGCAAATCGTCGTCCCTAATAAAACATCAACCAATCCTCATCCAGTTTGGATGCCAGACTGATGGCTTTCATTTGCGCAGCTTTTTTCGATTTTGTCCGTAAAGACATCACAATACGTGGGCATCGATACTGTTCACGAAGGTCATCGGGCACCCGCCGCGTGAAATAATAAACGTCACGTTTGGTAAAGATGAAGGTGCATCTGTAGTCTACCATTTGGTCTACCCCAAAAGTCACGGCACACGTCACTTTGCTGAGATGCGGGACAATGTCTTTCCTGAACAGCGAGAGCAGCCATTAACGGATGATCAAATAAAGCGACTTGGGTATATGTATAACATGGGTGAGCACCACCCTTTGTTGCAGCCTGATAAAGACTTAAATGAAGCGGACAAAAGCGGGATTTCCAATTACGGTCTTGATCTCATGCAAAAACTAGAGCGTATGCGGTTGTTGCTAGAATAAAGGAGCAGTCAACGTGCGACTTAGAGAACGATCATTTTTCCCCCTTATTTGGGGGTGGCATCTGTGTCTGTGGTTTATGGCATTTGGAGCCACGGAGTATGGTGTAATGAAACCGGAAACGCTACTTGCTTACGAAGATGGTTTTTGGATGTCGATATTGTTACTCGCCATGAACACCATTCTTATGCTTGCATTCGTTCTTTTGCGTGATAGGGAAAAGCCCAAGGCATTAAAATTGGCTTTTGTGTTTTTCCCAATCATTCATGTGTTTCTTTTGCGTGTTTACTACATCGCAGAATACGGTGTGAACCTGTGCGGGCGGCAGGATTTCTTCCCGATCCGCCAAGAGTATTTTTCAATGTGCTTTTAATACATATTTGGCAAAGGTGACGGAATGGGCGGGTTTTACACAACACTTAGCATGTTTGGTTTCCCAATCGCCTGCATGGGCATGCTGACTATGTTCAGTATAAATTCTGATCTACGAGAACAGATTTATCTGGATACCCCGTCCATTCCGTACCAGCCATATTGTGAATTTTCGAGAAGTCATGCAATTGATGATTATCGCCCTATAAAAGGGATCAATGAAATTTCATCAGAATTCCTAACGATACTGCATGAAGAGTTTATACGCAGGGGTATATGGGTAAGACGGCAACCACGTTACATCGAATATCCTAAGAAGATGTATGTGGATACCGTATTCGTCCCCCCCCCCCCTCGAATCATATCAACGTATGATATGATTGATCCTACTCGTGATGCTCTTTACAGAATTAATGGAGAGGCTCTTTATGTCAATGGCGAGGAGCGCAGAAGCCACAAGGGAATTTATACTCTGGACTGTAAAGACATTGAGGGGAAAATCACGAAATTCTAAGGGCTTGTTTCCCGAACTCCCTCGCATTTCACCAGTATATTACATCCCCAAACCCGTTGGATGTATGAGGAGTATGAGTCGGCGTTGAAAGACGGCAAAACACCGGAGCAAGCCCGCAAAGCCGCTTATGAAGTCGGTGCCCGTTTTGGTTACAAGAAGTGAAGCGGTGTATGGGTAGTTCTTCGCATGTGCAGGCAAATCCTGACAAATGTCATCCTACTCTTCATCGGCAGGGACAATTGACATCGGTTCAATGACATTCAGGGCACCGCTGAGGGCATCCCAGCCAATGCCACACCCGTCATTCAGGTCGATAACCGTGAATGAATGCTTTTTGATATCGAAAACTTCGGTCAGTTCACGGTGAACCGTTGCCGTATCATGCTGCGTGACAATGAGCATGGTAAACGGTGACACGCATTGGAGAAAATGTGCCAGTTTGCGGATCTTCTGGTGATATGTGCGAATGATTTCACCTGCATTTGGCGTGTGTTCATCCATATCAACGGTCACCAACATATTACCGCCACGGCGATAACTCGGCGCGACCCAAAGTGGCTGATAATCTTTATCCGTAATTGCTAGCGCATATGGTGAAGCATCCAGCCTTTCTGTAATTCCAGCATCTATGGCGCTCTGGAACTTCTCATTTTGTACAGTTTCGAGCCATTCAGCAGGGATGCCGGGATCACTGTTGGCTGCTGAGTCTTTTTTACCAAAACCGAACATATGGCATCCTCCGTCATGAATGATATCAGTCGGGCAAACTGACGAGCGCAGCATTCAGTGGATCATAGCGGTATTGGTCGATTGTTCCGTCTTTGATGTGTTCAACAGCTTGGTCGATAGCGTAAAGAGGCACAAGGAACCATTCACGCGGTTGCACCGGCTGACCAAAGCGATCTTTGATCCCGATATCCAATCGCGCACTTGCGAAGAATTTGTGGATTAGGTTTTCCAATTTCGTGCGATTGATATTGAAAAGCTGGTAGGTCGCAACGACCTCCACATCAGCCAACAAATAGGTCGCATCATGGACGGCGTTGGCAATCCTTCGTTCAACACTGCCACCAGTCACGCCAATTTTATGTAAGACTTCCCGGTTTTGTTGGACAATGGGCAAGTGTGATTTGCTACGCAGTACATAGATTGTGCCACTGTTTTTATCATCGTCATCAATTGTGTTATCAAACAGTGGTCCTGCCGATGGATCAGTTATTCGACGACTTAATGAATCCTTATTGAGGGCACGCTGCAGTGAACGACGAAGCATATCACTTTCTGTTTTGTTGGAAAAAATAACGCGCAAACGGGCGTCCCATTGCCCATTAGGTGCGCGAATTTCTTCACCGACATCAGCAACATAAGCGACCAAACCATCAAGAATGAAAACATTGCCTTTTTCAACAGACCCATCATCTTGATACGGGCGAGTTTCCCGAATACCGGATTTCATATCTACGCTGATGCGGTCAAAAATGGGTTTGAAGGTTTCAAAGTCTTCGCACTTGGTTCTAGTGGCAACTTCTTCAGCCGCCTGTCTTTCGGCTTGGATGACCGCACGGGGTTTCACGTGCTGCAATTTGGTCAGATCATGGGGGCTAGTAGATGGCTCGACATCCACACCCAATGCATCCAGCAGTGCATCATCGGCGATGTCTTCGGTTGCGGCGTTATCGGCGTCACTGACATGAAGAAGTCCCTGATGATCCAAATCCTGCACCAATACCCGACACTCATCTGATTTACGGATTTGGTCCAAACGGGTCGCATACAACCGTTCAAAAATGTCACGGTCTTCACCGTGTTCCGGCACACGCCCATTATCGGCATAGAACTTCTGGATTTCTTCAAACCCGGCAATGATGCGTTCTTCACGTGGCGTCCGCGTGACTTTCTTTTCCGGGGTGGCGTCGACACCCAATGCATCCAAAAGTTCGAGATCACTCAACTCAGACATTTGCAGCTTCTTTCTCTGCTTTTGCTTTTTGTTGAAGGAAAGCAACACCTTCTGCCATCCGTTGTTCCCATGGGTCTTGGGCGGTCAATGACGGCAAACGACCACGTTCATTTTTGAATTTCAAAGCCCGCAGTGCCAATTCCCGTGCTTCTTCATGGGTTAGGTTTATCTTTTTTCCGGTGATAATCGCCGCGACCTGTTTCAGGCTGTCTTCGTTCATTGCCTTGGCAAGGATGGAGTAGGCTTCCCCGAATGGGTTGATAGCGTCAATTAAATCTATGTCCAAGTCCCGAACGTCCATGGCATATTTCCGCACACCATCGAGTAGTGCCGTATTTGCACCAAGCTCCGGTCCATCACTATTTGAGTTCAGAACTTCCTTGGCTTTTTGCGTCAGGTTTAATGCGGCGATGGCATGTTGGCGTACGGCTTCTTGATCTTGAGTATCCAGTTCTGGGTAACGGTCTTTGATGATCTTGCCCATGCGGATTTGGGTCAGTTGTTCCGGTACGGTTTCTTCGTCGAATAAGCCGCGTTCCAAAGCGGTTTTGTCCTGCACGAATGCGGTGATGACCTCATTCAAATCCTGCTTGCAAATGCGTTGGGCGGTTTCACTTTTCGGTTCGACCAATCCTTTGATTTCGATCTGGAATTCACCACTATCTTCACAAAAGCCAACGTTGGTTTTGGTCGGGTCGTAGCCACCATCACCATAATCAAACCCATCCACAGGACCACTGTCGGCAGTTTTCGGCGTGAAGTTGAATTTTGGAGCCAACACCTGTTCCATCAATAAACTGGCGGCGATGGCTTTCAATGTATCGTTGATCGCGTCTGTGACCGCTTCTTCTGATGCATCCGGTTCGGCAATCAAATTGGTGAAGCGGGCATGAGTTTTACCTTTGGCATCACGGGTAGCACGACCGATGATTTGAATGATTTCAGTCAAACTGGCGCGATAGCCAACCGTCAAAGCATGCTCGCACCAAATCCAGTCAAACCCTTCTTTTGCCATGCCAAGAGCAATGATTATATCCACATGGTCACGATTGTCTTTGGCTTCTGGCAGCTTCAGTGCAGCGGCAACACGTTCCCGGTTCTTACTGTCATCTACCAGATCAGCAATTTTCAGAATCTTGCCGGTCGGCGTTTTGACCAGATGGAAGCCGGTGTTGGTATCCACACCCTGCCAATCCCCCAGTTCATGGATGATGTGTTCGACTTCCTTATGTTTGTCTTTGGTGCTTTCACGGGAATTGACCGATGGAATGTGAATGATGGTTTTTTCATCCGGGTTGAGGACTTTCATAATGTCCTCAGCATAGCTGCCGTTATAGAAGAAGTAGCCAATATCAAGGGTCTTCAGATACTCATATCCGTTGAGTTGTTCGTAATAGGTATACGTAACCGTATCAAAGTTGGCTTCATCGTCTGGCGACAACACGGCTTCCGCATCACCACGGAAGTACGATCCGGTCATGGCGACCACATGCACTTGGTTACGGGCAATGAACTGCCCCAAATGAGCACCCAGCTTGTTATCCGGGTTGGCGGAAACATGATGGAATTCATCCACCGCAATCAAACAACCATCAAAGGCTTCCACCCCAAACCGATCCACGGCAAATCGGAATGTGGCATGGGTGCAGACCAGAACCCGGTCTTCACTATCAAGGAAGGCTTTGACCGAACTGACCTTGCCGCCATCTTCGCCCGGTGCGTTACATAAGTTCCACTTCGCGGCAACTTCCCAATCCCAATAAAACCCAAACTTGGTCAGGGGTTCATTGTTGAAGCTGGAGCCAATGGATTTTTCAGGCACAACAATGATTGCCTGCTTCACGCCTTGGTTGTGCAGCTTGTCCAGAGCAATGAACATCAAAGCACGGCTTTTGCCCGATGCGGGGGGCGACTTAATCAACAGGTACTGTTCGCCACGTTTTTCAAACGCCCGCTCCTGCATGACGCGCATGCCCAGCTCATTGGATTTCTTGGAATTCCCATTACAGGCAAGATTGGCAGCAACAGACGGAATATGGTTCGCAGTGGTCATGTTTGTATTTCCTCAAGTCATTCGCCTGTTAAAGCCCTAAATACACCGTCAACGTAGGAAAACATATACACGTCAATTTTGTTCTAAAGCAATAATGCCCTGCGCAGGTCATCATGTTCAAAAGCACTTGCCATGCGTTGAATTTCACTGTTTTTCGCGCCACGGCATCGTGCAACTGATTTCCAATCTTTTACAGTTTCTGCAACGGATCGAATTAGATCATCAGCATGGGATAATTTCAGTGAGAAATCTTCGGCAACAGAGCGCAAAAGTTCAATGGAACACGTCCCATCATCAAAGTCGATATTGGTGGTCAAGATACGCGGCTTAATATCTTGCGGAGTTGGATTAATGTCATAGGCAGGGGATAAAACCCAACCATTATACCCAGACCATAAAAAAGCGTGATTGCGTAAATGATCGTCAGTGTTGGATACAAGAATTGAAAATGCTACACGTTTAAAGAGCTCAACGCGATCTGCTTCTGCATTTGCCCCATACGTGCTTAAAGCATCCACAATTTCCAAATAACTCCCATGCTCTCCATCAGAATGTTGCGTCATAGACATAGCCGATAAAAACGGAATGCGGTTATCTCCGTTCCGATCAAAACGACGAGACAGAAAAACCGGACGATCATGTGGGGTATGCATTAATTCATGTTGAGAAGTCCGAAGTCCAGCAGCACCCGCCAAGTCCAGTGCAATCGCTTCCCAGCGTTCAATGGAATAGTCATCCGTTTCTTTGGGGAATTTCGCAATGGATAGATACCCATGCTGATCCACTACCGATGCTTTTGGTCGCGCACCACCAAGTGATGATCCCGGAGCAAAGATCAGCAATAAATCTTCATCGGTTTCGTCACCACGTAAAATACGTTCAGAAGCTTTTAACAGCTTTCCCAAGGCAACAGTGGTGGGGATACCAATATCTTGAGGTGCCTGAAACTGGTCATTTCCAGCCCATTTAAAACGCAACGCACCTAAACGAGTGGCATCAGATACACCCAAAAGAAAGTCTGTTTCATGCAATGTACGAACGGCACGATCGTTTTTTTCTGCGTCGCGTCGTTCTTTGCGCCGCATGAGGTTACGCCCCCATGTATCCGGTGCAGAGTCCCCCAATGTTCCGAACATCTCTTGTCCGGCTTGTGGACGAAACACACCCGCCCCAATCGGCAAAGATGGGTCTATGGAAAAGCCCAACGGCGACCGAACCCAATCCGCGTCATATTCAAATGTCACAGTCTCACGAGACCGCGACGCATGCCGCCGAAGAACGCCTATGCGATGTGGCATAGCATTTAAATCCAGATAAACCTCGACCTCGTTCATGACGAAACGCCTTTCGGTTTTCGCGGTGCGCTCGCCCGTTTTGGAAGTTCATCTTTGGATATATTTTGACCGACTTTATCGTACATGGCATCAGCAAGATCGTTGAGACGATCCAAAAGACCAAGAGCCTGCAAAACTGCCGCAACAATTCCAATACTGACCGCCGTGTCCCCATTTTCAATACGGGCAATGGTCGGTCTGGAGGTTGCGGCACGTGTGGCGACAACATCCATCGGCAGTTTCCGACGCAAACGCGCTTCACGAATATCACGACCAAGTTTTTGTATTGCTCTGCGTGTTGCAGGTGGTGGACGGTGCGGCGTTGGCATTATGATACCTTCATATTACCTTAATCACCATCAATGTAACACAAAGATTACACAAAGCCAAATCTCAAGGCCGCAAAAAGATCATAATTGAACCATCAAGGATTGCTTGACAGTTGCCACCATGCGGATGTTGGCAGTTGCAGAATTTGCAACAACTGAGCTCATCACATCGGTTCAACCCTTTTTGCATTATGAAGACTATTTAAATCTCTTTCAGCCAATCGGATAGAACGGTGACACGTTCAACGGTTTCGGTTTTGACGCCCAATTCAAACTGTTTCAACAGTTCGCACAAACGTTCACCATCAATCAGGTCAATGGCAGTCGCACCATCCCGTGTGGCTTCGTCTGATGCTTGTTTGGTAAAGTTACCCGTGGTGATGAATAGTCCTTTGTCAGCACGTCCTTGGAGTGCCCCACGAAAGTCACGGATTTCTTTTGATCCGACACTACCGCTCCAACGTTTGCATTGGAAATAGACCTGAAACGACACCAAGTTCACACGTAATATACCAACACCATCAATGCCCCCGTCATGGCTCTTGCCACGGACTTCTACCTTCACAAAACCGGCTTCACGCAAAAGCCGTTGTGATAAGCGTTCAAAGGCGTCAGGTGCGATATTCAGGAGTTCGGATAACAGTTCATCCCGCCATGCTTCATCACCGTTTGACACGGGCATGGGGTCTGCTTCCACGTCAGCACACTCACACGAAGACGTATTGATTTTTTCGGCATTACGTTTGGCTTTTGCGCGGTCGCGTTCTTCGGACCATACACGGTCATAAATTTCGCGGGTTTCAGTGACTGAATTTATTTTTTCGCCAACCTCTGTCAGCGCCCATACACCACGTGATGAGTTCTCCAGCGCGTCCCCGCGTTTCAAATAGGTGCGTGACCATGACAGATAATAATTCAAACGGCGATCCCGACCGTTGGGCATCAGATACGCTTGTTCTTCCTCTGTGATACCTTCTTGTTCAATCACATGATCTAAAAGTTCCTGAATGTTTGCGGAACCGCCCAACTGCCGCAAAGCATCCAACGTGATTAACATCATCAAGGGAAGGTCAGGGTAAGCATCTTTTTCAAGTTCAAACCGACGATGTGTCACAGCATCCATCATTTACTTTCTTTCTCAATTGAACTGTCAAGGATTGCTTGACAGTTGCGACCATGCAGATGTCAGGTGTTGCATAATTTGCAACATCTGAACTCATCACATCGGTTCAACCCTTTTTGCATTCTTTCTGCAAAAATGCATTTTTCTTTCTGCAAAACGCTATTTTTTATCCGAAGATGTTTTATCTTCTGGTGTTTTTTGAGGTTGTGCGTTTGCTTTTTTGATTTCGTCACGTTGTGACTTCGGCAACGTGAAACTGTCCGTGAAGGATAGAACTTTTTTATCGTCAGACATTGTTGCCTCATTTTTTTGGGGTGTAGAGTATGCGGTGTGTGCCGCGAAAATGACAGAAACTAAGGATAGAATCACGACTGCATCCTTGATCCAGTCAAGTATGTTTACGATTGTAAAATATACCTCACCACGATCGATGTTTCTTTCATATATATCGCAACCCTCTTTACCTAGTCGGAATGATATAGTTTGAAGTATCAGGACAGCCGAAAATCCACACAATGAGTATGTTATATATTCAGCGGCTTCTTTCGGTAACCGATCAGAGACTAACACGTTGAATAATAGAGGGATGAAGATCGATGAAGCAGCGAATATCGCCTTTTCAAGGAAGACGGTGTTTTCTTTGTAGAGTTGTCTCAGCTCACTCTTCGTTTCATCATTAATTACATTATTCATGTGGTGATCGTCTTCATATGTTGAAGCTCTACGCTGGTGTCATTTTTTTCAGTGTTTGCGTTCTGCTGCGCGGCATCCTGTTTCGGAATATTTCGAGATTGTACTCGTTGCGTTCTGTTAAGGGTAAAGCCTTTCGATGAATTAACAGTTTTTTCATTACCAGACACAACGATCTCTATACCTATTCAAGTAACACGTATTGAGATTGTAACAGGTTACGGGTAAGAACAAAGTAAAAACACGCACATAAAACACGAAAGCATCGCGATTGCGTTTAACTGCTTATGCTGTGCCTGTTTTGGTCATTTTGGTGTAGAGGTCGAAGAGTTTTTCGAGGCGTTCGGTATCGTTCTTGAAACGGCGTCCGATATAGATACGTTCCAGCACTTCGTCGTTGCGATCATGGGCGGCGCGGAGGTTGTCCGGCATTTTGTCCGGGTCATACAAATCGGCGATGGTTGCCGGGAAATGGGCTTCCCGTGCCAACAGAATATCCTCGGCACACCGGGTCAAATCCGCCTTGTTCTTTTCCGTCAATTTCGGGACCGGGAACGTATTCCAACCAAGGGTATTGGAATACGAAAAATCCGTCCGCATACGAACACACACAGTACCGATCCACACCCAATGTAACCGGGATGCAATCAACGCCATGTTCCACAGCGGTGCATCATATAGTGCAAAATTCCGGTCACCAATGATACAAGATGCGTCTTCAATACCGATTGGCAAAACATCTCTATTTTCAGAACTTACTCGAGCTACCACTAACGAGTATTTTTGTGCAACGGATTGAATCTGTCTAAATCTGTGCGGAAACTTAGCAGCGGGGCGCGTTTCGGCAGCTTTGCTTTCAGAGCGCATTGTCGCAACGGCATCAATGCGTCGTTTGATCTCAGGTATCGCTTCTGCATCTTCACGTTCCTCATCTTCGATCCAGAGACAATACCGTCCAAGTCCTTTGATAAACTCTTGCGCCCCTAGAAAACGTCTAACGAATTTGGCAGCTTCAGGGCTTTCATCAAGGAGTTTAGACTTCGCATAGGTATCTAGAAAGAGATTCCCGCCATCGGTGGGCTTGTTTCCCCACTCCATAAGGGCTCTCCCATCTTTGGGCTTAGATATCGGATTTACTATTACGTTTAGTCCTGCAATCAAATATGCGTTGATATGATCAGCGTTTTTGGAAATGGTTGTGCCGTCTTCGGCAATGGAAAACAGGCGTCGGGTTTGTGGTGGTTTGTTGGATGTGCCAACGATAACAACCGTTACCCCTGCATTGTGACTGGCTAGGTTTGCCCATTTGAAGGATGTATGCGCAAAAGTAATCTCTGTGCCCGTGGCGAAAACAGCGGACCATAAAATGGGCACCTGTTGTCCCTGACAAATAGAATTTGTCGACACGAATGCAGAAGCGGCATTGGTCTTGGTGCCATAATCGGCTGCTTTCATGAACCAACCCGCCACGTAGTCCAAAGACTTCCAGCTTTTGACCCGACCATCAAAAATCGCCTTCAGGTCATCCTTTTGCTCTTTGGATTGCCATGTGCTGCCCAAGTACGGCGGGTTGCCACAGATGTAGGTTTCGCCGCCTTCGTTCTCGAAATCGATTTGTGCCTGATCCAGTGGTGTATTGAACAGGTCATCACCTTGCAACTTCACTCCGGTGCCGGTGGGCGGGCAGATGGATAACCAATCCAATCGCAATGCGTTGCCGCATGTGATCCAATTTTGTGAATCCAGGGGGAGGAATTCGATCAGGGCTTCTTTTTGCCCACGATACAGAACATCACATTGGAATTCGGCAATAATCAGGGCAAGGCGGGCAATTTCCGCCGGGAAGTCTCGTAATTCGATACCCCGGAAGTTGGTCAACGGAATTTCCGTCCGCAAGTCCGGTTCGCCACGGCGTTTGTTGATCTCCGCTTCGATTTTGCGCATTTCCTTATACGCAATAACCAAGAAGTTGCCCGATCCGCATGCCGGGTCAAATACCCGGATACGTGACATACGTTTTCGCAGGTTCAACAGCTTGCGGGAGTTATCCCCGGCGTCTTCCAATTTCTCCCGCAGGTCATCCAGAAACAGTGGGTTCAACACCTTCAGGATGTTGGCAACGGACGTGTAGTGCATACCCAAGGCACCACGTTCGTCATCGTCGGCGACGGCTTGGATCATGGACCCGAAAATGTCCGGGTTGATTTTGGTCCAATCCAGATTGCCAATGTGCAACAGGTATGTGCGGGCGATTTTGCTGAACTTGGGGACTTCCGTCGTGCCACTGAACAGCCCGCCATTCACATACGGGAATGCATCTGCCCACGGACGCAAACCGGACGTGGCACGGTCAGCAATTTTTGTATTCATGGCACGGAAGATTTCGGAAATCACTTCATGAGTATTTGAAGAATTCCGTTCTGACATTTGTTCTACTGTGGCAGTGAACAGATTGTCGGACCTGAAGATGTCCGTATCTTCGGCAAAGAAGCAGAAAATCAACCGCGCCATGAAGTGATTCATGTCATGGCGACGTTCTGCCGTACCCCATTCGGGGTTGTCTTTCAACAGTTCCACATACAGCCGATTGAAGCGGCTGGTCGCCCGAATATCGACCGCGCTGTCACGGATTTCTTTGACCGTGGTGATGCCCGCCAATGGCAGGATAAAGCCAAAATGGTTGGGAAAGTCGGCATAGTCACTGACCAGAACTTCGCCATTTGCTAAGTTCTCAACCTGAATTTCCTGCCCATCGGTGGTCAGGATAAATTTGGCTTTGTGTTTGGTTGTTGCCGCGCTTTGACGCAAGGTTTCCAGTGTTGTGGTTGCTTGCCCCGGTGCGCACATCTGCATGTGGATGTTGTTCCGTTGCAGGATCGCGCCATCAATGTCGGAATAGTTGGAATTGCCGCTCCGCAGTTTCTTGATGGTGGTGGATTTTTCCCCAATGGCTTCAAGGAACAGGTACGGAAATTCCGCCGCATCGAACGGTTGGTCCATCAATTCAGATATGGCTTGTTCGATCTCGACAGCGTTCACGGCAATACACTCACAGATACGGGATTATGAATTTTCAGAAATGATCGCCAACAATAATCCCGTGCCCGTGTTGAGACAACATCCCAGACGCGGTTTGTCGCGTCTGATGGTATCACTTTTTCCGATCCCACGAATCAATTGCATCTGGAATAACGTACTCAGGAACCTGCGTCTCAACACCGGATCGTAGATCCTTAATCCGTCGAGCGCGTCCTTCGTCTTTTTCCATGTTGATGCGTTAGGCTTTGTTCGGGGCGTCCAGTTTGATGTTGAAAGATTACCTCGAGGTGATAATATGCATGTGCGCATGATAATTATTATCACTTGGGGAGTGCGGCATGGAAAAGTCATCAGAGGACCTTAAACAAGACGCGCTGCCGGGGTCTGGACAGAATGTTAAGACCTTACCTGGGCATTGGGTGCTGGCCCGCCTTGGGAAAAAAGTTTTGCGTCCTGGTGGGCGTAAGATGACAGAAGCGATGCTTAAGACACTGAATATTGCAGCGCAAGATAGTGTCGTTGAATTTGCACCCGGGATGGGCTTTACGGTTCAGCTTTGCCTAATGAAACAACCGAAGACTTATGTCGCTGTTGAGCGGGATGACGGAGCAGCTAAGGTTGTTCGAAGATACCTTAACGGTGATACGCAAAGGTGCGTGGTTTCAAGTGCAGAAGAGACGGGCTTGGATACAGGCACGGCGACAGTGGTTTATGGCGAAGCCATGCTGACGATGCAGTCTGATCGTAAAAAACAGAAAATTATTGCGGAGGCGGCGCGGCTGTTAAAAGTAGGTGGGCGCTACGGAATTCATGAACATTGTATTGTCCCCAATGATATTGACCCCGCCAAAAGATTGGAAATTCAGCAAGCAATTGCCAAAAGTATCCAATCCGCGGTTAAACCACTAACGCAGGATGAGTGGGTGTCGATGTTGCAAGAATCCGGTTTCACAACGAAAGCTCATCAAATCACAAATATGCATTTGTTGGAGCCGCGACGGGTTATTGAGGACGAGGGTCCTTTTGGAACATTAAAGATTCTTGGCAATGCAATCATCGATCATGACGCACGACGCCGCGTTATTGGAATGCGCAGAGTTTTCAAAAAATATGAGTCTAATTTGGCAGCCATCATGGTGGTTGGCGTCAAAGACCATGGCAACAATGACCAAGATGAAGGGAATATCTGATGGATTATCAATTTCATCCCGAAATTACCTCTGAAATTGAGGTTCCTCGCGCAGGGATTACAAGCCGGACACTGTATCAGAGTGACCGTGTTCGTGTTGTGGTCTTCGGATTTGCGGCGGGAGAAGAACTTTCAGAACATACTGCGGCTGTCCCAGCAATTATTCATGTACTAGACGGGGAGGGGAGCCTGACCTTTGACGGTAAATATGAAGATGTAACCTCAGGAGCATGGGTGCATATGGATGCGCATTTACCGCACAGCGTATTCGCCAAGACGGAATTGCGCATGGTTTTGTATTTGCTGCGTTCAGGCAAATAACCTGATGACATAAGTTCCCACTCCGTCGGCAGGGAGGGGAGGTAAGTGACGGTATGATGCCGGGAGCCGTGTTGGCTGCACCAGCACCCAAAGTCTTAAACAACCGTCACTGATACAAACAATTGAAGCAATCTTGCTGAATCTGCCTGTTGTCTTTACGTCAAGAATGAGAATGAAAATTAATTGCATCTATGAGCATGCAAGTGTATTAAGGTTGCTGACTCATATAGGACTAATTCGGTACGATTTATCTTGTATGTATCTTGAACAAAGCGCCGGGGGAAATCATGAGTGCGATCAAGCAGGCACTGCATTCAGCAATGTATGTAGGTTCAATGTCTTTGCTATGCATACCAAGTCATGCATATGCGCAACAAAACACAAAGTTGGAAGATGTTGTCGTATCCGCCAACCGTGTTGCGGTCAGTGCCAATAAGGTGGGGAGTTCTGTCACCGTCATTACCGCAAAGGATTTGGAGAAAAAGCAGGCTGCAACACTCGAAGATGTGTTGAAAGATGTTCCCGGGCTTTATGTGTACGGTAACGGAAATTCCCGTAATAACACCAATATTAAGCTAAGGGGTTATGATTCCGGTCGGCTTTTGATCCTGATTGATGGTGTCAAAATCGATAATCAGGCCAGCCAAATGTATGACCGCCCATTTAACCACCTGCAGGCTGCGGATATTGAACGGGTCGAAGTGCTGCGTGGGAGTCAAAGTGCTCTTTACGGGTCTGATGCCGTTGGCGGCGTGATTTCAATCACCACAAAATCCGGTAAAAACTCTGATAAAATTCTTGAGGGCGTGGCCTCTGCCGAAATTGGCAGTAACGTTGATCGACGGGCTTCTTTAACGGCTTGGGGTCGTTATGGGGATGTGTATTACAAGGCCTCTGGATCTGGTAATGCCAGCCACGGTCATGATATCCGGCCAATGGTTTCGCCCAATGAATCCGATGGATCAAAAAGCGTCAATTACAATATCAAAATTGGTGCAGACGCGGTGAAAGACTGGGGTGTCCTTGACTTGCTGAATGTTGAGGGCAGCTATAACCAGGTTCGCGGCGATGCGGAGTATGATACGTCGACATCATCATCAGATTCTGATGGGTATCAGAAACAAAGAACGGAAACCGCGCTTATCAAACTTAACGCAAAAATGTTTGATGGACTTCTTGACAATACCCTGACGGCAAGCCGAATGGACGCCGAAGTAACAGTCAGAAGTAATCGTCACAGTACAAGCGCGCCAAGCCGATATTGGGGTGACTTGCAACGCTATGAATATCAGGGTGTGTTGCAGCCGCTTGATGGGCATGTTTTTGTGTTTGGGGCAGATCAGGAACGGGATCATTACCGTTCTCATGTGCGATCCACCCGTGAAACTGCCTCGTTAGTCAATTCGTCGGTGTTCGGTGATTACAGCATAGATCTGTTGGACAAAAAACTGACGCTTGGGGCCGGAGTCCGCGGGTATTTCCATGACAGCTTTGGCGATCATACGACGTATCGTGCATCTGCTTCGTACAATATTTCCGAGACCGGAACCCGTATTCACGGCAGTTATGCGACCGGGTTTAAGGCGCCAACACTGAAACAGACAATGTACAACCGCGATATTGCGGTGGGTGATGGGCATTCGGCAACTATCGATCCAGAGGAATCCCGTGGGTACGATTTTGGCGTCGAGCAAACAGTGTTGGATGACCGTTTGGTAATGGATGTGACGGTCTTCAATACGCGGCTGAAAAACGCCATTGAAACCGATGGGTCTCACGGTTCGGGCAATACCTATTACGTCAACATTGGTTCAGTCAGGAATATGGGGGTTGAAACCTCTTTGGACTTTGATGTGACTGATGAATGGCAGGTTGGTGCAACCTATACCTATACACAGTCACGTGATAACGGAACAGGTCTGCAAATGGAAGAAATGCCGGTGCATCAAGGATCTGTGCGGGTTTCATACGCACCACACGAGGTTTCCGGTCTGGATACTTGGGTACGAATGAATGCTGCAGGTCGTAGCTTCGACACCGTTAGAGGGCAGGGCCGGGTCGCACTATCCGGGTATGCCACATTCGATCTTGGCGCCAACTATGAAATTGACAAGACTTTCAGCGTCTATGGGCGGGTGGAAAACCTGTTTGACGAAGAGTATTGCCAAAAAGCCGGCTTCGAAAACGCCGGGATTGCTGCCTATGCTGGGGTTCGGGCCAAGTTCTAATTGTAAGGTATGCGCTGTTTGTCGTCATTCGGCTTGTCCCGATGGCGACAAATGGGCGTAGTCTGTGGGGGTACAGATAAAATGGCAACTTCGGGACGTTTGATGACGGTCGCCGTTGTGGATGCATCCGCTCGGTCATTGTTTGCCTTGGGGCAAGCCGCAAGAAAACTCACAATGGTTAAGGTGGTTGCATGTGGTCGAGACCAGCTTCAGGACGAAGCAGGGATTGCGGCCTTTGCTGCTGACGTACGAAAATCCGACGCGATTATTCTGATCCCGCATGGCAGCAATCGTTCCATTCCCGGCTTGGATGTGGTGTTAAAAGCCGCAACCGGTAAGCTGATACATATTCAGCCTGTATCGTCATCCGATGCCGGGATGATGCTCTCCAAACAGCATTCCACGGGGTATGACACGGCTGCGTACCGTCTGCGCCATGCGTATATCAGACGCGGCGGTGCCGACAATTGGCAGGCGCTTTTGCAGGCCATTGCCCGTGAAATCGGTTTGGCGGCTCCCGCCCCGGAAGCCCCGAAAGATCTGCCGACAGAAGGAATATACCACCCGGATTATACGGGCAAAGATGATTCCGAAGCCTACTTGGCTTGGGCACGGCAACGGCAGGGAAAGGCAGCCCCGGTGGTCGGGGTGTGGTTCTATCACTCTCACTGGGCCTGTGGTGACCTTGCCATTTACGATGCCTTGATTGCCGAGATTGAAGCCAAAGGCGCCATTCCTTTCGCCGTTTTTCACATGCGAATGGGTGAAGATGATCTGACCCATTTACCTGTTGCACAGGTTGTTGATCGTTATTTTATGGATGACGAAGGCAGCAGGATAGATGTGCTGTTGTCCCCCATGAGCTTTTCCCTTGCCCGGATGAATGCGGATGCGGCGGCACAGTCGGTTTTGGAAAAACTGGACGTGCCGGTCCTGCAATTGATTTTAACGGCGGGAACAAGAGCAGAATGGGAGCAAAAGGTTCAGGCTTTGCCTCCGGTGACGGTTTCCATGTCTGTGGTTCAGCCTGAGTTTGATGGCGTGATCGTTGGTACGGTTGTGGCGACACGTGAAACAATGGGGCGGGACCCGGTTACAGGCGCAAGCCTGACACAGCGTGTGCCAATTCCTGATCGTGTACGGCATGTTGTTGGCTTGGCATTGAACTGGGCCAGATTGCGGCGAATTCCGCCCGCTGATCGTAAGGTTGCCATACTGTTTCATCATTATCCGCCGAAGAATGCAAACTTGGGTTGTGCCTATGGCCTTGACAGTTTTGCCAGCGTCAAAGCCATTCTCGATCGCATGATGGATGAAGGCTACACACTTGAAAGCGGTTATGCTGATGGCAATGCTCTTGCGCAGGATCTGTTGGGGCGTTTGACCAATGATCGTCGTTTTCTGCCTCCGCAAGAAATGGCCCGGCGTGCAATTGCATATATCCCATCTGAGACAGTTTGCACGTGGCATAATGAGCAGCCAGACCATATCCAAGCAGGGATGGAAGCCAAATGGGGTGCGCCGCCGGGGAAAACTTTCTGCTTTGATGATCAGCTATTGGTCGGCGGTATCACCAACGGCAATATCTTTATCGGCATGCAACCGCCACGGCAGCGTATGGAAGAGGAAGATAAGCCCGTACAGCTTCCCGATGGCAGTGCTATTCATGACCCTGATTTGCCGCCTACATACCATTATATGCATTTTTATCGGTGGTTGCGGGATGATTTCGGTGCGCATGCAGTCATTCATGTTGGTATGCACGGCAGTTTGGAATGGCTTCCGGGTAAGGCAGTTGGCTTGTCTGCACAGTGTTACCCGGAAGCGGTGCTGTCAGATATGCCGAACATCTACCCCTATATTGTGAATAACCCCGGTGAGGGGATGCAGGCAAAGCGGCGATCAAGTGCAGTTATTCTTGACCACATGGTTCCGGCACAGACCAGTGCAGGCAAAACCGAGGTTCTGGAAGATATTGAAGAACTGCTGGAAAAGGCCTATTTCGCCGGACAGGAAGACCCCGGCAAGCTTCCGATTTTGATCGCAGATTTGTGGGAAAAAACCGTCGCGGCACATCTGGATGCTGACTTGGGTTTGGATCGCCAAGCCGTGGATCAGGACCCGCACGCTTTTATGCAGTCACTGCATGGGTATCTGACTGAAATTGAAACATCAACGGTCAGCAACGGGCTTCATATTTTTGGTCAGCCCCCATCTGGTGATGACCTGAATGAAACCATGTTGCATATGACGCGTTTATCCGCTGGGGACAGGCCATCATTGTGGGATGCCGTTGCCCTTTCCCGTGGGTTGGACTGTGAAGATCTACGTGATGATCCCGGTACATATTTGCCCCACCTCGGCAAAACAAAGGGGCAAATGCTGTCTCAGTTTGCTGAGGATATACTCGCGGCTTTTTCTGCTCTGGATGCAGCGGGCTGGAGCGATGATCACATTTCCGTTGTGGTCGATGAACGATTTTCCGGTTCTGCCCTTGTTCGGCAGAATCTGTCATTTGTCGCCCAAGTTCTTCGTCCCAAATTGCTTCAAACTCGGGATGAGATGGATCATGCCATGCGCAGTTTGTCTGGACGTTTTGTTCCGCCCGGACCCTCAGGGGCACCAACTCGTGGTGACATTGATGCGTTGCCCACCGGCAGGAATTTCTTTTCAGTCGATCCATTGAAAATCCCATCCCCGGAAGCGTGGAAAGTCGGTGTCATGCAAGGCGATGCGTTGGTGGATCGCTATCTTAAGGACGAAGGGCGTTATCCCGAGAATATCGGCATGGTGTTATGGGCCGGCCCAACCATGCGGACCCGTGGTGATGATGTGGCGCAAATCCTGTACCTTATGGGGGTGCGACCAATCTGGAGTCAGGCCAATGGCCGTGTGCGTGGGGTCGAGCCGATCCCATTGAATGAATTGAAGTTTCCCCGGTTGGATGTGACGGTGCGGGGCAGTGGCCTGTTACGAGATGCATTTCCCAATATCATGTCCTTGATCGATCAAGCCGTTTGCATGGTTGCCGCACTTGCAGAACCAGCGGAAGCCAATCTTTTGGCGCGGAATGTAAAAGTTGACATTGCGGACCTGCTTGCCGCGGGCGTGTCTATGGCTGATGCACAGCGACGTTCAACGTTACGGGTGTTTTCCAATAAGCCCGGTTGTTACGGGGCTGGGGTGAACCAGTTGCTTGATAAGGGTGATTGGACAACAGCTGATGATATCGCGAAAGTTTACCTCCAGTGGGGTGGATATGCTTACGGAGAAGGGGTGGATGGGCAAGCCTGTCAGGATGACCTTCGCCGTAGGTTAGGCAAACTGCAAGTGACGTTAAAAACGCAGGATAACCGAGAGTTCGACATTTTCTCTGGCGATGATGCCAATGCTTATCAAGGGGGAATGAACGCTGCAATCCGGGCCCTGTCCGGGCAAGAGGCGCGCAGCTATTCCGGGGACAGCAGTGATCCGCGCCGTCCGCGTGTTCGCTCAACCGCAGAAGAGGGCCGTTTTCTGTTTCGCACACGGGTTTTGAACCCAAAGTGGATTGGCGGCATGAAACGCCACGGCTTTAAGGGTGCAGGTGATCTTGCAAAAGTCGTCGCGCACTGCTGCCAATGGGATGCGACCAGTCATATTCTTGAAGACTGGCAATACGCCGAAATTGCACAAGTTTATGCCTTGGATCCTGAAATGCAGGACTTTTTCCGTGCGAATAATCCCCATGCGCTGCACAGCATCAGCGAGCTTCTGCTGGAGGCTGTGGCTCGGGGGTTATGGCAGTCACCCGGCGCACTACAACCGGAATTGGAGGCTGTGTTGCTGGATAGTGAAGGCGAGATTGAGGACAGCCTCAACGAAATATCGCCGCTGTGACCACGGGCCATATCTTCAAACTGAAATACGGAGACTCTCCAATGTTGTTTATGCAATGGAAAAGATTCCTTTCGGCCATGTTGACCTGTCTGATGATGGTTTGGACGGTGCCAACGCTGGCAGACAGTTCTGCGATGCGAATTGTAAGCCTTGGCGGATCATTGACGGAAACGATTGTTGCATTGGGATTGGCAGATGCGCTTGTTGGTGTGGATCGCAGCAGTGTGCGCCCGCCAGAAGTTGTCAATAAACTGCCCCGAACCGGTACTCTGCATTCCATTCCGTTGGAAGCCGTTTTGTCCATGTCACCAACGGTGGTCGTGGCCTATGACGATTTGCAGCCGCCGGAAGTTTTACCTAGCCTGCGGTCACTTGGAATTCAGGTTGTCAGTGTGTCGCATCGTTCGGACATTGCGACGGCACGGCAAAAGATTTTGGACATATCTTCCGGGTTGGGAGTGGCTGAGCGTGGTAAAGCCTTACTTGCGAAGATTGATAAAGATTTGGCATGGCCGGATGGTAAGCCCCAACCGCAACACAAAGCCCGCGTTCTGTTTATTCAAAGCATGGGCAGTGGCCCGCTAAGGATTTCCGGGACGGAGACAAAGGCAGCGGCCCTGTTGGCGGCAGCGGGGGTAGACAATGCCGTCACTGCTTTTTCAGGCTATCGGCCACTGAACACCGAAGCCATGTTGTCCATAAATCCAGACGTTATCGTTATTCTGAAACGAACATTGGAACGTATTGGTGGATTGTCTGGGTTAAAGGCACTGCCGGGAATGCGCGATATTCAGGCCATACAGAACAATCGGATTGTTGTTTCCGATGATTCTGCTTTCCTCGGTATGGGGCCGGGGTTTGGTGCTGCGGTGCGCCAGTTGCGAGAGGCAGTATACGGGCCATGATTGTGCGTTTTCGAAAACAAATAGCCTTATGCACGGGAGACAGTGAGGCGCGTGCCTACGTCTTGCTGACCACCATTCTTCTTGTCGCTTTGGCAGTTAACGTGTGCATTGGTGCCATGCATGTACCATTTGCGGCCATGGCACGGGTGTTTGCTTCGGCTTTGGGTGCCGTAGACTTGTCGTCGGCGGATCGTATATCCCATGTGGTGTTGATGGACGTGCGCTTGCCGCGGCTGGGCATGGCCTGCGTGGTCGGTGCGATTCTTGGTATTGCCGGGACAGCCATGCAGGGTGTGTTACGTAACCCATTGGCTGAACCCGGTTTGTTGGGGACAGCCAGTGGTGCAGCCTTGGGGGCGGTTGCAGCAATTGTTTTGGAAGGCTGGATCACACAGCAGCATGCCTATATGCATTTTCTTGTTCCCGCAGCGGCTTTTGTCGGTGCGATTGTTGCGACATTTGTCGTGGTTGCGGTTGCCCGATCTGTTGCACTGCCCAGTGCGGCAACTTTGCTGTTAACCGGAATTGCCATCAATGCCTTGTCCGGGTCTGCCATCGGCCTTCTGATTTCCATTGCCGACGATGAACAACTTCGCAGTTTGACATTCTGGATGATGGGAAGTTTGGCAAATGCCAACCGGGATTATCTTGGCGTTGTTCTGCTTGCCAGTGTGGCAGGTGGCGTCTTTGTTTACCGCCATGCCCTTGCATTGGATGCAGCAACACTTGGTGATGATGTGGCGGGCCATCTTGGATTGGATGTGGTTGCCGTACGTGGCCGGGTTCTGGCGGCTGTGGCAATGTCGGTTGGGGCTTGTGTCGGTTTTGTCGGCATGATTGGTTTTGTCGGATTGGTGGCTCCCCATTTGGTGCGCCTGATGTTGGGGGCACGTCACCGTCTGGTGTTGCCGGCGTCTGCATTGCTGGGGGCGACGTTGGTTTTGCTTGCGGATTTGGCGGCACGGACTGTGGTTGCACCGACCGAGCTTCCATTGGGCGTGTTGACAGGTATCTTGGGTGGCCCGTTTTTGCTGTGGCTGTTAATGCGTGACGGAGTTGAACGATGATTGCAGCGCATGGCCTCACGGTGCGGAAAAGCAACCGATTGCTACTGGATGCCGTTGAGTTTGAGGCAGCACCGGGCACACTAACCGCAATTGTCGGACCTAATGGGGCAGGGAAGTCCACCCTTCTGAAGGTCCTTTCCGGTGACTTGGCTCCTGATAGTGGCAAAGTGCATATTCTTGATCGCAGCTTATCCAGTTGGCCACGAAAGGAACTGGCCCGTCGGCGTGCCGTATTGCCTCAGTCCTCGTCACTGACCTTTGCTTTTCGGGTGCGTGATGTGGTGCGTCTTGGGCGGCTACCTTTTGGTGTCAATCCTTGTGACGCGGATTTGGTTCAGTCATGCTTGGCAGAGGTGGGACTGATGGACCGTGCGGCGGAGCTCTATCCCAATTTATCAGGCGGAGAGCAAAAGCGCGTGCAATATGCGCGGATTTTGGCGCAAATTCACGATGCTAAGGAAAGCGGATCTGGGGTTCTTTTGTTGGATGAACCCACAGCCAATCTTGATCCTGCACACGGTCTGGCGGTTTTGGCGCACGCCCGCGAATTGGCAAGACGTGGGTTGACTGTGGTCGCGGTTGTCCATGATATAAATTTGGCAACTCCGTTCACGGACCGTTTTGTGGCTCTTTTGAATGGGCAGGTCTGTTTTGCCGGTGGGGTTGAGGAATCGATGACCGCCGTGAACTTGCAAAATTTGTTTGGGGTAAAGGCAATTATAACCCGTCATCCGGTTTATTCCTGTCCCACCGTTCATTTTGTCGCAGCGTAGCTTCCTGCCGGACTAGGGTTAGGCCCCTCGATGATGCAACAGGCCACAGGGTATGTACCCTGTGGCCTTTCATAGCGTTGCAAAGCAACATGTTCATCAATTGATGGCGGCGACGTCGCGGATATAGTTGTTGATTAGCGCATCCAAGTCCTTTGATCTGGAAATCAAATGTGCCGAAGACTGGGCAACCTCGTCAGAGGTACGGCTGGTGACTTCGATTGCATCCGCTACGCTTCCGATATTGCGGCTGACTTCTGATGTTCCTTCAGCCACTTGTTCCACATTGCGTGTGATTTCCTGAGTTGCGGAATCCTGTTCTTCCACGCTGGCGGCAATTGCCGAAGAAATTTCATCCAGCTCACCAATGATTTTGACAATGCCGGTGATGGATGTGACCGCACCTTCCGTTGCCGATTGCATGTCATTGATTTGGGTGCTGATTTCTTCGGTCGCCTTGGACGTTTGATTGGCAAGGTTTTTGACCTCTGAAGCAACCACGGCAAAGCCTTTCCCGGCTTCACCTGCGCGGGCGGCCTCGATGGTCGCATTCAATGCCAGAAGGTTGGTTTGATCCGCAATATCATAGATTAAGGAGATCACTTCCCCGATCCGGCTGGCGGCTTCTCGCAGGCTTTCGACTTTGGCGTTGGTTTCTTTGGCCTCGATTACCGCACCGGATGAGGTTTCCGATGAGCCATTTACCTGACGGGCAATTTCCGTAATGGATGCGGATAGTTCCTGTGTCGCCGTCGCCACCGCTTCCACATTGACTGTGGCCTGATGGGTGGCAGAGGCGACTTGCGTGGTCTGCATGCTGGAACTTTCTGCAAGAGATTTCATTTCCGCAGCTTTGACGCCAAGGGAATTGGAAGAGTCGCTGACCTCCTGCAGAAGCTGTTTAACCGTACCGACAAACTCCGCATTCAGGGACTCCAGTTGTCGGCGTTTGCTTTCTTTCTCAAGGTTTTCTTTTTCTTTTTCCTGAGACAGTTTTTGTTTTTCAAGGCCGCTGGTTTTGAAAACATCCACAGCCACGGCCATTTGTCCGATTTCGTCTTTTTGATTACGGGCGGGAACGTCAACTGTGAAGTCATCGTTGGACAATTGCAGCATCGCGTCTTTCATGGCATTCAGCGGAAGAAGGACACGCTTGTAAACCGTATAGCCCGTGACCACCGCCACAATCGCCATCAGGAACAGCATGGATAGCAAGACCACGCCCCATATATCGCCAATGGTTTCTGCGTCTTTAACCTGCTGCCCGGTCCGGCCTTCAAGAGCCACATAAAACGCATCCAACGGCTTCATGATGTCGGCTTTAAAAGCATGATACTGTTCGGAATGAACCAGTTGCCGCGCCATGGCGAAATCCGGTTCTCCTTTTACGGTGTAGTCACCCTTGTCATCCTCAAACAGCCCTTTGACAGCGTTCATGGCTTTTACTTCAAGGTTGACCAACCCGTCTGAATTGGCCTGAGCCTGACTGAGCAGGTCAAATTCCTTTTGTGTAAATCCTGCCTGCTTCATCAAGTCTTGCAAACTGACTTTTTGATCGGTGTCGGGCCGGGGTTTTTCCATGTTGACCGTATACAGGTCCCAATAAATCCGGTTGTAGCCTTCCGGTCGTGGTTTTACACCATTTCGGATGTCCAGAATGTCAAAGTACTGTTTTTCGTACTTCTCATTGCCTGTCACCACATAGGTTCGCCCAAGCCGGGTCAAGTCATCTGAACTTTGGCGAAGCTCATCAGCCAAAAGGTATGAGGCATATTGGTTTTGATAGCTCTCACTGATTTTATTCTGTGCGTTTTGATAGAACAGATATGCAGATAAGACCAAGGCCAGCATGGCTACGTTCACAAGCAAAAGTGCTGTGAGGATTTTACGAATTGTCATGAAATATCTCCCCAACTCGGCATGGCAATACTCGAAACACCCATCACCATTAGGTTGATATTTTTGGGGACATTACAATAGCAGGGTGGGAAAATAATCCATTACATGAAATTGACAAAACGCAATTAAATTGCGCCGACATGGGGTTTGTGTGGTGTTTCAGGCGTCGGCGTCGCCCTTGGGCGGCGGTGTCCAGCCATGGGCCGAGCGGTCGTGTTTGTCGGCTCTGTCCGTTTGCATGATGGAGACCAATGCATCGCCGCGTTTACGCATCAGATCAAGGTAAGATCCATCAATGCCGCCGTCATTCCAGCTTTCGCGCAGGGCATCCATGGTTCCCACATCATGGCGACGAAAGGCTTTTGCCAGTGTTTCCGCCCGAAACGGATGCATGCCCAATTCAATCAAGGCTTTCTTGCCCAAGGTCAGCCCCCCTTCAAAGAACGCCCGTTCGATGATGTGGGCTCCGGCATTTTCCAGCGCATAGACTTGATGTCGATCATTGGCACGGGCCAGAATGCGGACATGGGGATAGGTCCGGGCCACATGTTCCACGATCTCGATTTGCTTTTCCGGCTCATCCAGTGCCGCGATAAAGATCGTGGCATCATCCAATCCTGCGGCGTGTAACAGGTCCGGTCGAGAGGCATCACCGTAATAGGTGCGCAGCCCAACTTTGTTCAGGTTTTCAATAGTTTGCGGGTCGTGGTCCAAAATCACGGTCTTGAATCCACTGCTGATCAGCAATCGGGTCGTGACTTGTCCAAAGCGGCCCATCCCGGCGACGACCACGGTTCCGGTTTCATCGATGGCATCCGGTTCGCGGGTATCGGTTCGCATGGCGCGCGGGGCGATGACTTTTTCAAATAGGATGAACAAGACCGGGGTCAGCACCATGGAAATGGCGACCACCAATGTCAGTTTGTGAATAATTGGGGCGGCGAGAACTCCGGCTCCGGCGGCGACGCCAAACAGGACGAAGGCAAATTCCCCGGCTTGGGCCAGCCCCAAAGAAAACAGCCAACGGGAGGCTCCGCGCAGGTGGAATGCGGAGGCCAAGGCATACAGCACGGCAAACTTGATCACCATCAGGCCAAGGGCCAAGCCAACGATGACCAGCGGGTCTTGAAACAATAGATTAAAGTCTATCCCGGCCCCGACGGTCAGAAAAAACAACCCCAGCAACATGCCTTTGAATGGTGCAATGTCGCTTTCCAGTTCATGGCGGTATTCGTTGTCTGACAGCACCACGCCCGCAAGGAACGTGCCCAAGGCCGGGGACAGGCCAACCAGCTCCATCAGCAAGGCAATGGCAATCACCAAGAGCAAAGCAGCAGCAGTGAAAATTTCCCGCAACTTGGCTTCGGCAATAAACCGGAAAATCGGTCGGCTGAGTTTGCGCCCGCCAATGATGATCCCGGCGATGACCGCCACAATAACCAGAACCTGCGCATAGCCGGGTAAGGCTTCCAAGGTTCCCCGATCCTGAGGAAGATTGCCGCCGCCAATATCCAAAAATCCTTGTACCGCCAGCAGAGGCAACAAAGCCAGCATTGGGATTACGGCGATGTCTTGGGTCAATAGGACCGAGAAAGAACTCTGCCCGCCAAGGCCACGCATCCAGCCCTTTTCGTTCAGGGTTTGCAAGACGATAGCGGTGGAGGACAGGGCAAGAATCATACCGACGGCAAGGGCACTTTGCCATGGCAAGCCAAAAGCAAATGCTGCCCCGCCCAGAATAGCCGTTGTGGCGACAACCTGAAGTCCACCCAATCCAACCAACTGTGTGCGCATGCGCCATAGGACGGCGGGTTGCAGTTCCAGACCGACGATGAACAGCATCATCACCACCCCGAATTCGGCAAAGTGCTGTACCGCAACCGTTTCAGAACCGACAATGCCCAAAATCGGCCCGATCACCACACCGGCAATCAGGTAACCCAATACGGAACCCAGACCCAACCGATTGGCAAGGGGCACCGCCAGCACGGCAGCCAGAAGGTAGACAAACGCATCACTCAACAGACTCACGGCAGAAATACCCGTTCAAAGTCATCATTCAGGGTCAGCATCTTTTCGGCTGCCGGGATATCAATGCTGTTGTCAACAAATCCGGTCAGCAGGCGACGATACTGGGCGACAATTTTCGGCACTTGGCCGTCTTCCACGGCATGGCCTGCTCCGAATATGGCAAAAGGTGCCAAATAATGCATGCGACAAAGTTGAAATGTTTTTTCAAACGGTATGAGCAAGTCACGAAGCTCGGCACCATTTGCCCCCGTGGGGGAGTAGGATTCCCGCCGGGCTCCGGCGGTCGTGACATTCAACACCACCTTGTCATCAAGGGCATGTCCGGCCTTGCCATAAGCGAACCCATGTTCCAGCACCAAATCCAGCCATTCTTTCATCAATGCCGGGGCGGAATACCAATACAATGGGTGCTGTAAAATGATGGCATCATGGTCCAACAGACGCTTATGTTCCAATTCCACATCGATGGAGAAATCCGGGTAATCCGCGTACAGGTCAACCACGGTGACGCCGGGAATCTTGCGGGCCATATCCACCATGGGGCGGTTGACTTCAGAACGGTCGAAACGTGGATGGGCGAAAATAACAAGTGTCTTCATAGCATTCCTTGAACCATTGGGCTGGTCGAGCCTCGGACTTTTCCGGGGGTGGAGGTATGCCCTCAAGATAGGGATCAAGGCCCATAAAAACAGATCACGGGCAGGTTATTTCAGCCGGGTATGCAGGTCGATCATGATATCGCGCCAGATTTTTGCCGGCAGAGTGCCACCCGCGACTTTCTCCATCGGGCTGTTATCATCATTGCCGAGCCAAACCCCAACCACATAATGATCACTAAAGCCAACGAACCATGCGTCGCGTCCGTTTTGCGTGGTTCCGGTCTTACCGGCTACCGGGAACCCGGTCTGGGCGCGATGTCCGGTGCCCTTGGCAATGACATCAGCCAAAATATCCACCACATCCGAGACCGCCGCGGCAGAGGCAACCCGTCCCGGACCACCGCCGGAGGGCCGATGAAGGATCGAGCCGTGGCTGTCGCGCACGGTGTCCACGCCATGGGGCCAGACACCGATACCTCCGTTGGCAAGGGTGGCAAAGGCAGCGGTCAGGTCAAGCAGGGTGGTGGCTCCGGTGCCAAGGACAGCACTGGGCCCGGCAGAGGAACCCTGCGGCAATCCAAAGCGTGCCATCGTGGATAACACGCGATCCCGGCCCAGGTGTTGCCACAATTGGGCTGGAATGGTGTTCAGGGATTTGGTCAAGGCCAATCGTAAGCTGACCGGACCCATGAAGCGTCCGGTGGCATTGCGCGGTGACCAGTTGCCGACGGAGGTCGGTTCATCGGTCAGAACTGTGTTCGGGGTCATCCCGTTTTCAAATGCGGCAACATAAACAAATGGCTTGATGGTGGACCCCGGTTGTCGCACGGCTTGGGTCGCGCGGTTAAAGCCGCCCGCCACGTAACGCCGTCCGCCGACCATGGCCCGCACAGCGCCGGAGCGATCCATCACCACTACGGCCCCATTGCTCACGTGGTGGCGCTGGCCCTCTGCATCCAGTGCGGCGGTCAGGGTATCTTCGGCAATACGTTGCGCGCCGGCATCCAATGTGGAGCGAACCCACAAATCCTGTGCGGGTGGTCCCATACGGTCACCGACAGACTCCAACACCCAATCACTGAAATAGCGGACCTGAGCCCCAACTGAAGCCGCAGCCGGAGCAGTGCGTCGCACAGATTTGCGTTCAGCTTCGGTAAGATACCCGGCATTTTCCATGTTCTTCAGAACCTGCAACGCTCGCTTATGCGATGCCTGCGGATTGGATAACGGGTTATAGCGGGACGGAGCTTTCAGGGTGCCGATCAGGACCGCAGATTGGTACAGGGTCAGGGTGCGGGCACTGCGGCCGTAATATTTTTGTGCGGCGGCTTCAATGCCATAGGTGCCGCCACCAAAATAAACCCGGCTGAAGTACAGGCCCAGAATTTGGGTTTTGCTGAATTTGGCCTCCAGCCAGAATGCCAGCAGCAGTTCCTGTACCTTACGGTGGATGGTGCGGTCACGGGTCAGGAACAGGTTTTTTGCCAATTGCTGAGTGATGGTACTTGCTCCTTGGCGGACGTGTCCGGCCCGCAGGTTGATCCACATGGCGCGGGCAACGGAAAATGGTGCCACGCCGAAATGGCTGAAGAATCTGCGATCTTCCGTCGCAAGCAAAGCCTTAACCAGATGTGGTGATAAATCGTTATAGCCGACATAGCCGCCATGAAGGTCACCGTAACTGGACAGGATGTTGCCATCGGCGGCTTCCACCACCACCGCCGGGCGGCGCGGTGCGGCTGCGACCTCATCAAGGTCGGGCAGGTTATAAGCACAAAACAGAATGTAGATGGTTACGGCAATCCCCCCCCAGACCCCGGCAGCCAACCCCCAGCGCAGCAGAAACCGCCACCAACCGCCAGAAGACTGTGGTGCTTTCGCGGTGGCAGGCTTGCGGCGTGACGATTTTGCCGCCGTTGCGGTTTGGGGTTTCCCCTTGGTCCCGGTTGCGGGCTTTGTCTTGGCTTTGGCTTTTGCGGGGGATCGTCGGGTCATGCTATGCTGCGCGAATACCTGAAAACATTATGTGTGTGAGTGGAGTTATGTCGTCTGAAATCTACACTGTCTCGTTGGAAACTGAAACCGTCGAGCGTTTGAAAACCGTGGCGGACCATCAGGGACTGACCATGGGCGCGGTGCTGCAACAGGCAGTGGTCGATTATCTTGAATCTTGGGAATGCCATATCACAGATTTGTCCGATGACGAACGGGAGGCATTACCGTGGCTTGCCGGACATGGAAACGACGCCTAAAACGGCGTCGCTTCAACAGTTACATAACCGGGCCGGATTTTGGTTAACTCCGCTGAATGCCTGCCAAGTATTCGTCACGGAACGTTTCCAAAGAGCTTTCCACCACCGTTACCGCACCGTCGATCAAGGCACAACGTCCACAGCCGGGCAGGATCTTGCATAGGTTTTCCAGCGCAGCAAGATCACTTTCCGTGCTGTCACCAGTGCTGAAGCGTTCCAGTATGCGCGCAATCTGGAACGTGCCACTTTTACACGGTGGGCATTGACCACAACTGCCCTTGGCAAAGAAGTCCATATACTCGGTGACTTTGCGCACAATGCTGGTGCCTTCGGAAATGACGATCATGGCTCCGGTGCCGAGGCGGGAATTGCGTTCCCGCACGGAATCAAAGTCCATGGCGACGTCCAGATCCTTTTTGGTCAGCAAGGTATTGGACGGGCCACCGGTAAACACGGCCTTGAATTCCTTGCCCAACAGCATGCCGCCGCCATGTATGAACACCAGATCATGCAGGGATGTCCCCATGGGCAATTCATACAAACCGGGGCGCAAAACGTCGCCGGATAAGGAATACAGCTTGGTCCCGGCAGCCTTGCCGATGCCAAGGTTCTGATACCAGTCAGCCCCATTGCGCAGAATATGCGAAACGTTGGACAGGGTTTCCACGTTGTTGATGATGGTTGGTTTGCCGAACAGGCCGGATTCCACCGGGAACGGCGGTTTGACCCGTGGGAAGGGAAAGCCGCCTTCGATGCTGGAAATCACTGCGGTTTCTTCGCCGCCGATGTACAGGCCAGAACTTTCCACCACATAGATGTGCATGGATTTGCCCAAGGCCTTTTGCATGTCCTGAAACAGGTCATCCACCAACCATTGTTCCAAGGCCCGGCGCATGGCGGCGAGGCCTTTCATATGGTGTGGGTTGATGTAGTAATACAAATAGTTCGCACCGGTGGCGAGGGCGGCGATCAGGCCACCTTCAATCACCTGATGCGGCGAGGTTTCCAACAGCACCCGGTCCTTGAATGTTCCCGGTTCGTCTTCATTGCCGTTACAGATGATTACCTTATCAGCCGCGTCACGCTCCGCCAGCATTCCCCATTTGCGAGATGTGGGGAACCCGGCGCCGCCCATGCCGCGCAGGCCGGAGGCTTCAATCGTGGTCAGGCAGGCTTTGGGATCAGCCATGGCAGTACGCAGGCCGTCGCCGCCACCGACCGCATACCATCCGGCAAGGTCGGGACCAACGTGAAACTCCGGGTTCAGCAGGACTTGCGGGGTTGTGTCTTGGGTCATGCCGAAACCTCCTACTCAGCGGCAAAGCTGGACGCAAGTTTTGCATCCGCTGCCAAATTGAAATGCCCATAATCCGGGAACAGGGTTGGGCCATGAATGTCCAACGGCAGACCTGCCATGCTTAACTGTCGTTGCCAGTCATGCACATGGTGGATGCCCGGACGGCTGGCAAAGGCTTCTGCCATACCTTCGGCGGCACGGGCTCCAGCCCGGCGACCAAAGCTTATGATCTCCAGCAGGGCGTTGCCCATCATGCGGTTACGCCCATGGATGCCGCCGGAGACTTCGCCAACACAGAACAGATTGGGGACAGTGGACTCACCGTGGCGATCAATGACCACCCCGCCATTTTGATAATGCAGGGTCGGGGTAATCATCAGCGGCGTTGTACTGGGGTCGAGTTCGCATTTGCCTGCCAAGTGGGCAAGGGAGACCAGAGCCTCTTTCAGGATATTCGGATTGTCAGCGATCAGCCCGGTGACATCCAGGAATATGCCCAGTTGTCCGTCCCGTTCCACGCCGCGTCCTTCGGCGATTTCCCGCAAAATGGCGGACGCGACAACATCGCGGGGTTGCAGTTCATCAGTGAAGCGTTCGCCAAGGCCGTTGACCAGCTTTGCCCCCAAAGACCGCGCGGCTTCCGAGACCAGCCCACCGCGCAGGTGCGGCGGGTGGGCAAGTCCGGTCGGATGGTATTGGAAAGAATCTACCTCCCGCAGTCGTGCGCCGATGCGATAGGCCAGCACCAGACCGTCGGCGGTGGCTCCATAGTGGTTGGAGGTCGGAAAATCGTTCAGGTGCAGGCGCCCACTGCCACCGGTGGCAATAATGGTACGCCGTGCGCGCAGTTGAATAAAACGACGACGTTCCAGATTATAGACGACGGCTCCGGCGCAGTTGCCGTAATCATCGGACAGCAATTCCACCGTCGGGCAACGGTTCATGATGGTGATATTGGGATGCAGGTTCACGGCCTCACGCAGGACCCGCATCAGCTCCAGCCCGGTGTAATCCTTACAGGACAGGATGCGAGGCGCGGTGGCTCCACCCGGTTTTTTTCGCTTCAGGCGTCCACCGAACGAGCGGTCATCCAAAACGTCAAAGGCCACGCCCATCTGGATCAGCCAGCGGATGACATCCGGGCCATCCAGCGCCATTTGTTTGACCAATTCCTTATCTGCCAGCCTGTGTCCGGCCTTATAGGTGTCATTGAAATGGCGTTGTGGGCTGTCATCTTGTCCGACTGCGGCCTGAATGCCGCCTTCTGCCATGACCGTGTTGCTGTCACCCACCAGAAGTTTGGTCGCCAACGTCACGCGCGCGCCCTTATCGGCAGCGGTCAGGGCTGCTGCCGCTCCGGCCCCGCCACCGCCGATCACCAGAATATCTGTGTTCTGAATTTCCGCGCCGACGATATTCACATCATCAATCAGGGCATTGCTTTGCAGTATGGCAGCCAATCGCGGATGACAGGGCATGCCGGAATTCACCCCGATTTTCAGCGGGATCGGAGCTTCCCCAGCCTGATCCGGGTGAAACCCGCGTAAAAGATCATCCTTGGGTAAGGCGTCGTCACGCATGGGGTAATCGTTGGTGCGGTTGAATGCTGCCAAAGCCTCGGTATATGAAATTCCTGTTGTCATGGTGTTGGCTCCACATCCACGGCATCGACGTCAATGGTCGCTGCTCCGGTTTCGATTTCCTGTAGGCGCTGCATCAAATCCACAGGACGCAGAGACATGGCGGTGGTTGCACGGCGCAGGAATAGGCCCAGGTGATTGGGGCGGATACGTTCCGGGCAGGCCAATGTGCACAGGTTGCACATAATACATTCGGCAAAAACCTCTGCCGCGCCGGATAAATCGCCGTTGACCGCCAGTTCGACGCCTTTTTGCACATCAATGCCACGGGGGCAGGCCCGATCACAACCGCTGCAATGGCGGCAGTTGCGGGCTTGCGGAAAAATCTCGTTCATTGTGTTGTACAGGGACCAGCTATCTTGCACGTCTTTCATGTCGTACACGTGTGGACGCTTGGGCTGGAAGTACGAAACAAAGGCAACTTGCATGCCGTCTTCCACTTGCGTTTCACAGCCAAGTTCCATGTTGACTTGCCGGTCATCCTTGCGCCGGACCATGCAGCGGCAGGAACCACAGACGCCTTGGCCCATACAGCCAACGTTGGAAACCAAAGTCCCGCCGGATTCAGAAAAGGCCTGAAGAATGGATTTGGAAGGATCGGCAGAGACCTCGCGTCCATCAATGATGAGGCGAACGGAGTTTTCAGTCATCGTGTACACTCACTTTCAGTGCGACACCAAAGCCGGAAAGCCTGAATCCCGGCGTCGTCGAACCCGGACATATTGACCGACACACACCAGCCGTCAACCCTGACAAAAGTAAGGTTTTGCAAGGCCGAAAGGCGTATGTGGGCAGGGGGTATGACCTGTTGTGTGTGGCTCTACCCTTTTGGCAGGGGTGGGGTTATCCCGGCTTTTTCCACAATCCTGTCAAAACGATTGTCCATACAGACGCTTAAATCACTGGTTACGAAAGTATCATTGATGAACAGGCTGAATATGGTGGCAGGAGAGGGGGCATTTTGGGCGTCTGCAACGGTGGTCAGTTTAATAATCTTTGCTGACAAACCCCGTTTCTTACAGGTTTCCCGTAAAGAGGTTTCCACATGGAATTCGGTAAACGGACAGCGATTGGAATAATAAACCGTGAGGCCCGTGGTATCAGGGGAAAGTCCCTGTCTGGCACTTTCGGAAAACCGTGGTCGTGGGGATGGTTTGTCCGGGTGGATATCCAAAGCCAGAAGGCTGAAGCCACTCTCCAGCATTTCGATTTCACGGAAGCCCTGACGCAGAAGCCATTTTCCATCGCTGAGAAAGTGCATTTTCTTTTTGCCGGTGACCGCCACCACACCAGCCAGTCCTGACTTTTCCGCATCATTAATGGCCTTTTGTAGCAGGGCCTTTCCGTATCCCTGCTGTTTAAAGTGCCCGGACACCCAAAAACAGCCCATGACCATCCAGTTTGGCGCGATGATTGGCATCCATGTCTGTTGACCAGGGCCATATTCGATGAACACCTTGCCGCGTTCATCAAGTCGCGTAAATCGATAGCCGTTCGCATATTGCTCGCATAACCACTGTTTTTTGGCGGCATAACCATGCGCACACTTTTTATCGGAAATCGCGCAGCAAATATGTTGGGAGGCCAAAGTTTCCGGCGTCAGTTGAATAATGGACACGGTTTCAGCTCCCAAGTGCATAAAACAGGTGATGACCAGAATACTGCCAACATAACGGTATTTCTACTTGCCTATCATGTCATGAGGCGACTGCGTTGGATTGGGTGTTCGCGATGACGTGTCATAATGAAAACAGCCCCACATTTTTGCGGGGCTGATTGTATGGCTTATGCCAAGGTCAGTGCGGGGTCAGCGTAGGACCGGCACGATGGCAACGTGTGCATCCGGGGCATGGGCGCGCAGGCGGACCACGTCGACCAAATCCGTCACCCAACGGGTGGTGCCGTTATGCTCAATGCGGTAAGCAATTTTCGGGTGTGCATCGAATACGGGCTCTGCCACGCAGCTGAGGCTGCGACTGACGCCTTCGTGGCGGTACATCGCCAATTCGTTGTCGTATGCCTTGCGTCCGCAAACGTAGATACGGTGATAACCCAGATCATTTTTTAAGGCTTGGCCCATGGTTTTCGCCCTCCGTTGTTATTGGCCCCGCTGCGTGTGCATGTTTGGTGGGGCATTTTTGTCATTAATGTATCATAAGACGCACTCAGTGCGTAAATCAAGCATAAAATACGCACTTTGTGCACATCAAAACCAAAATAGGTGTAGACAAATCAACCCCGCCTACATGCATCGGCATGCACACGGTGCGGTTTTTTTGCGTGAAAATAACGCACTATGTGCGTATACTTGGGGAAATTGAATATGCGGAGTAAGGCTCTTGGTGGCGATGGATGGTAAACACCTGCGGATGTGGCGGAAGACTTTGGGGATGTCACAAAAAGACGCAGCGGAGGCCTTGGGGCTGAAACTTCGGATTTTGCAGTACTATGAAAAGGGTGAGCGGGACGGAAAACCGATTAAGGCGCCAAAGGCCGTCCGGCTGGCGTGCTGGGCGATTGCGCAAGGGCGATCAGATTTTTCCAACGACGATATCAAGCTTTTGAAAGACAAGTCCCAGCGAAAAAAAGACGCACAATCACGGCCTTTGCTCAGTGATGTGTAATTCGTGCTGAATCACTTGCTCTGCGCGGCGTTTGGCCCTATGTTCCGCCGATTGCGTCGGTGTTTTATCATCAGGCGTAGACCATACAATTTTAGGACGCTTCCAACACCATGACCGACTTGTCGCACATTCGTAACTTCTCGATCATCGCGCACATCGACCACGGCAAATCCACCCTTGCTGACCGCTTGATTCAATTCTGTGGCGGTTTGACAGACCGGGAAATGAAAGAGCAAGTGCTCGACAGCATGGAACTGGAGCGCGAACGCGGCATCACCATCAAGGCACAGACCGTACGGCTGAATTATACTGCCAAGAATGGTGAGACCTATCAGCTCAACCTGATGGACACACCCGGACACGTTGACTTTGCCTATGAAGTCAGCCGTTCGCTGGCAGCCTGTGAAGGGGCATTGCTGGTGGTAGATGCGTCGCAAGGTGTGGAAGCCCAAACCCTTGCCAACGTTTATCATGCCATGGAAGCGGAAAACGAAATCGTTCCCGTGCTGAACAAGATTGACTTGCCGGCGGCCGAACCGGATCGGGTCCGGGATCAAATCGAAGACGTGATCGGTATTGATGCGTCCGAGGCTCTGATGGTTTCCGCAAAATCCGGCATTGGTATTGATGAAACACTGGAGGCGATTGTCCATCGTCTGCCCCCACCGGAAGGCAACCGCAATGCGGAGACCAAAGCGTTGCTGGTGGATAGCTGGTATGACGTTTACCTTGGCGTGGTGATTTTGGTCCGGGTCGTGGACGGTACCCTGAAAAAAGGGATGAAGATCCGCATGATGTCCAATGGTGCGACCTATCCGTTGGACAAAGTCGGTGTGTTTACGCCGAAAATGGTCGATGTGGACGAACTGGGTCCGGGCGAAATGGGGTATGTGATTGCGGGGATTAAGACCGTTGCGGATTGTTCCGTCGGCGACACCATTACCGATGATCGCAAGCAAGCTGCGGAACCTTTGCCGGGCTTTAAACCCAGCATCCCGGTTGTGTTCTCGTCCCTGTTCCCGATCGATAACGGTGATTTCCCGCTGTTGAAGGATTCTTTGGCCCGCTTGCAGTTGAACGATGCGTCCTTCAATTACGAGCCGGAAAGTTCCGCTGCCCTTGGTTTTGGTTTCCGCTGTGGTTACCTTGGCCTGTTGCATATGGAGATCATTCAGGAACGGTTGGAACGTGAATTCAATTTGGACCTGATTACTACCGCACCAAGTGTTGTTTACCGCCTGTACATGACCAGCGGTAATATGATTGAACTGCACAACCCGGTGGACATGCCAGAGCCAAGCAAAATCGATTACATCGAAGAGCCATGGGTGAAGGCAACCATCATGGTGCCGGATGAATACCTTGGTGCCGTGTTGGGTCTGTGTACGGAACGCCGTGGTGAACAGGTGGAACTGACCTATGTGGGTAGTCGGGCGATGGCGGTTTATCGTTTGCCGCTCAATGAAATCGTGTTCGATTTCTATGACCGACTGAAGTCCATCAGCCGTGGCTATGCATCATTTGACTATGAAGTGGATGGTTACAGCGAAAGTGACCTTGTCCGCGTGTCCATTTTGGTGAATGCGGAACCTGTGGATGCGCTGGCGTTTATTGCCCACGCGTCGCAGGCAGAAAACCGTGGTCGTCAGATTTGTGAGCGTTTGAAAGACCTGATACCGCGGCAAATGTTCAAAATCCCGATTCAGGCTGCCATTGGTGGACGGATCATAGCCCGCGAAACCATCAGTGCCATGCGCAAAGACGTGACAGCCAAGTGTTATGGCGGCGACATTACCCGTAAGAAAAAGCTGCTGGAAAAGCAAAAGGAAGGCAAAAAGCGGATGCGCCAGTTTGGCAAAGTGGAAATCCCGCAATCTGCGTTTATTGCTGCACTTAAAATGGGTGATGATTAATCGTCAGTCCCGAATAGTCAGACAAACAAAAAACCCCCGATGATATTCGGGGGTTTTTTGTTGGAAATAGCCTTGGAATTAATTGGTGGAAAACCGCATGGATGTTTCGCGGTATTCTGCGCGGCGGCGGCGCGGGCGGCAGCCAAACACCATAATGACGCCAAGGCCACCGATGGCAATCCATGCCGGCATTGCCAATAACAAGGCATGCGCCGTGTCTGCCCAGTTCGCAGCGGCATCATTAATATCCGGCGCATGTCCGGTCAGTAATGTCCAAAGATCGATGGTGGCAATGCTTTCGTAGGAGCCGGTGCCCAAGGCAACCACAGCTTCTGCACTGGCTGTCAATGCAGCCACAACTACGAGTAACCAGCCAAAAACCCGTCCGAGTGTCATTAGAAACCCCAACAATTCCCGAGAGCTGTCCTAGTCTTTTTATTACTTAACTCCAAAATAAACGTGAAACTCTTAAGGATTCAATAAGTTTTTCTATATTTCCGTGAAAAAAACCGCAGAAAACTGCGATTTCACGGAAATTTACAGTTTTCTGAACAGAAGGCTTGCATTCTTTGGCGGAGTTCGCTAGAAAACACGCCTCGCAACGAACAGTGTTCGTTAGCCTACGGAGGGTTGGCCGAGCGGTTTAAGGCGCACGCCTGGAAAGCGTGTTGGGGTGGAAGCCCCTCGCGGGTTCGAATCCCGCATCCTCCGCCACTACCTCACTTTTGAGTGTAGTTACAATGCATTAGGTTATACCGCGAACCTAATATTCCCAGACTGTCACACCAATACGACCCCATTTTGTACCGGGAACTTGCGTCATGCGTAGGGTTCAGGGTTTATGGAAACGTGGTGAAATCTGGCAGTACCGGGTCAAACTCCCCAAGCACATTCAAAACATTCTTGGACGACAGGACATCAACCGGTCCTTAAGAACGCGATCCTATCGGGAAGCCATAAAACGTTGCCGGTCAACGGCTTACCATATCGATGCTTACATTAAATCTGTAGAAAACCTTACAAACAACCATCCCGCCTACAATGCGCCGATCCACATTCCGGCTACATTTGATGAACGAATGCAATCACTTTCGTTGGAAGTTTCTGCTTCCAAAACTGTCACACCAACTGTCACACCAACTGTCACACTTTCGGTGTCCTCCACCATAACTCTGCGGCAGTTATTCCAACAGTATATGAGTGATCCAAAGACCAAGCGGTCACCAAAGACAGTCATGTCATATGAAAATGCGATTGGTGTATTGATTGGGATTATTGGTGAAGATGTCACCGTAGCTGATATTGACCGCTTCAAATGTCGGCAAGTTCAGTCGGTACTGCTCTCGTTGCCAACCAATGCATCAAAACGGTTTCCTGATATGACCTATCGGGACATTGTAGCAATGGCATCAGAAAAGCGTCTAACAACGTTATCAGCACGGTCGGTGAACAAGTACATGGGGTTGCTGTCAACATTGCTCCGGTGGGCTGTGAACGAAGGAGTTATCGAGACAAACCCATCATTGGGGTTAACGGTCGCAGATACAGTTCGTAAACGCGATAAGCGTCATCCATTCAGTCAGCACCAATTGCAGCGCATATTTACTGCTCCGCTTTACGCAGGGTGCAAAGATGATGGTCGGAGTTACTATGTGCCCGGAGATCAAAGACCGCGCCGTGCACGCTTCTGGGTGCCTTTAATCGGATTGTATTCCGGTATGCGCCTGAATGAGATTTGCCAATTAGGTGTCGGTGACTGTCGTCAGATTGAAGAAGTCTGGTGCTTTGTTGTCACTGAAGATGCAAATACGGATGTTGATAAGCATCTTAAGACTATGAATTCTGAGCGGCTTGTTCCGGTGCACCCCATGCTGATCCGACTGGGGTGGATTGCATATGTTCGCAAAGCTCAACAGAAGAAATTCAAAAGGATGTTCCCGGACATCGAACCGGCAAGTACCGGATACTTGAGTGACACTTTCTCAAAATTCTTCAGCCGGTTCCTGAAGAAATCAAGCGCACATGCTCCAAAGACATCATTTCATAGCTTCAGGCATAACTTCCGTGACGCTTTGCGAGAATGTGATGTTAGGCATGAAGTTGGGTTGGCATTAGGTGGATGGGCAAGTGATGGAGATAGGGGTTCGGAAGCCCATAATGCATACGGTGGCGGATACCTCGTACACGCACTTTATGATGAAATATCAAAAATTGAATATCAGGGGCTTGATCTCATTCATCTGGTCGTTGATCGAGGATAGAGAATTGGTGTCGTGGGGTTACATCTGTTTGATTGGCTTGAGACACTCAACTATCTGAATCTGTTTGGACTTATGAGAGTAATATGCTTGATAGAATTTGAATGCATGTCGCTTGTGTTTGTCACATTTGTCCTTAATAATTTTCATTATAGCTGTTTTGTCTTTGTCTTCAGTGTTAATACCCCAAATCACCCCTGCAAGGCTGTCGAATGAGTATGGTAGAGCGCGGTTTTCATTTGGGTCATCATACAGCCCAAGTGCACTTGCTAGCACAAGACGATACTCATCTTCGTATTCCCACTCTGAAGTTTTTGTACATACATGTTTATAAAATGATTTCCAGTATTCTGACCGGAAGTCATCAGAATCATCAATAGCACATACGCTTCTGTTGCCGTTGTCGTCCCTGAACCAAGTGCTTTCAAGTGTGCCTATAGGGGTTCTTCCTAATGACCTGAAGAAGTCGATTTCAGGAAATGCTTCTGCGTAATCGACTTTGTGGAAGCTGATCGGGTGCTCAGAATAGCTTCTTTTGGTGTTGTTTCTGCTGCCTCCATATCCTGTGCAGCTTGTGATTGGCAGCCCAATTCCATCGTTACTTTGCTGTGGTTGAAATATCAGGCAGACTCCTTTGTGCGCATCTGCGTAATGTGACCACATCAATGGATTATGGTACTGGCTAACAAAACACGATGTGTGCCACTTGGGAAAAATGAGTTTCTCGATTTCTTTCAAGTAAGTTTTTTCAAACTCAAGGTGACTTCTTTCGAACCCGTGCGCGAGTATAAATGATGATATTTGTGTTAGGAGCACGGTGAAAATTTCTTCAAGGTTATCGTCGTGTTTTTTAGCTGCGTTTATGTATTTCGATAATTGCGTCAGTCTGGTTTGTGATAAATCTTGGAACTCTTGAAGTTCGCTTGGAGCTTGTTGGTTTAACAGTGCTTTTTCTGTGTAAATCCGCCTAATGCATAAATGTGCATGTGGGTAAATCAAAGAGAGCAGCCACTCAATCTCATTCCGCCTTACCTTGTGCGTGCTAGCCCCCAACGTTTTAATAAGTTCTTGTATGGTCGGATCGTCATTAAACAGTTTGAGTATGCTGTCTACCAATTCTTTCTTTTCAGGTGTTGGTTGATCATTTTTGTTAATGAATACGGGTATATGATTTCCAATGCCTTCTTCAATAATGCGGTCAATCCCTACGATCATTGAACCAACTTGTATGTACTCAAGACACAACACAAAATGGTTGAAGAAATTTCTCCAAGCAATTTCATCGCCCCGCCAAAAGATGTCTTTGAAATCTTCCATGGGATCATTTAATGCGTCCGGAGAGGCAAAGAATATGGATTGCTTTTGTAACTCATCGAAATAGCCATCGTGGGCATTCCCCGGCAGCAGAGCTTTGGCGGAGCGGAAGCGATAAAGGAATTCGGGAGATACGGGTTCGGGGGGCATTTGTTAGCCTTGATAGTTGCATGTTGACTGCTGAAGCATATCATAAGGCGCGCTTGTGCTGTAGATGGTGTGGTTGTCTATGTGTTTTCAAAGCATTGCCCCTATTAGCAGATTGCAGCCGAGAGTATGGAATGTTTGAGCGCACCAAATGAAGCAGTCTTGAGGAGTAAATATCTTGTTCTGGAATATCCCTCCTTTGGTTTTTGGCGGCGTAGCCATCTACGCTGCGCTAGCTATATGAAATTTGTTAGTGATCTTGTGGCTTGAGATACACTACGGCTTTTGAGTTAATCGATATAAAAGACACAAAGGGAGGCAAAGATAATAGATGCCTCCCTCTCTTGTTATTCATGCTTGGTCAGACTTGATGTGTTTTCCCAGTTTCAATCGAAATAAGTTTTTTATTCTGAGAATTCTCTTGTAGCGTGCTAACCCAGAAGATAGCTTGTTCGCTTTGTTGTTTAACGTTAGGGGGATGTAATGTTTAAGAAACTTACGATCGTAGCCTTGGTTACAACGTCTCTTGCGGCTTGTTCTTCCGTTCCTATGGAAGACTCTAATAAGAGTGCTATGGCGAAAGAATTTGCTCTACCATCTGAAGGTAATGCGGGGCTGTACATTTATAGAAATAGCTTTGCGGGACAGGCACTCAAGAAGAATGTGTGGGTCGATGGTAAGTGCATCGGCGAGACAGCGGCTGATGTTTTTTTCTACGAGGAAGTTGAAGGCGATAAAGAGCATACAGTGTCTACTGAGTCTCAGTTCGGTAATAATGACCTCCTTATCAAAGTAAAAAGAGGTCTTAACTATTTTATTCGCCAATACATTAAGCCGGGTGTTTTCGTTGGAGGAGCAGGACTTGAGCTTGTTGACGAAGAACAAGGTAAAAGGGATGTGCGCGAGCTTGATATGGCAGTTAAAGGAACCTGTAACTAGTGCGCATTGCTGTGTGAATATCGGCTGAGTTATCGCGGTTGATACAGTAATTTTCAGAGGGAACAGGGTGGTGCGAATTTACGCATCCTCCGCCATAACAAAGCCCCGTGCTCGTTCAGAGTACGGGGCTTTGTTATTACCTTGATCCTAATCTTTGGCTCTAGGGCCATTGTCTGGTTCGGGGACGGTTATGGTTTTGCCATGTTCATCAGCCAGTCCCACCAATAGGTGGTTTCCCGCTTGGTCAAATTTAAAGACGCCGTACTTCGCCTGTTCATAAGCGGCCCCATGCCCTTCTTGGAAAAAGAAGGAGTCCGGCACGATTACCGCTCTTTTGCCGCGTTTGCGGAACTTGATTACGTATTCCGACGGGGCGAGAGCCTCCCCATCATGCAGCCTGACAAATTGGGCAACATTTTTGTCGTCAGGTTTAATGACCATGGTGCCTTGCTGCTGGGTGTCCTGCAAATCCTTAACCGGAACTGCGCTTTCAATCGCATAGCGCAGTTGCATATAGTCACCTTGCATCAAAGATCGCGGATCGACAGGGACCAATTCAAGTAAAACCACGTCACCGTTGGCTTTGATTTGTTCCTTTTCGTAAATACCATAATTCAGCACGGCCAGAACCAGCACCGACAGGACAATCATCAGTTTGGTGCGCATGGTGATCCTCCGTGATCCCAACCCTGCCGTTGCAAGAAATACCGACCGGATAGCAGGACAATGCCACTGCCGAACAGAACGCCGGACTTTTGCAGAAGCGAAATATCAAGGTTGTAATAGTACAAAAAGATAAACAACGGCATGAGCAAAATACCCATGACTTTGAGCGGGGTGTCATGCCGCGCATAGCCGAGGATCATTAGGCACAGGCTTAAGACAATGCCCGGAGCCGCAACCAGCCCCAACGCAATGGTGCCGATGGTTGCCATGGCTAAGGGGCGGGTTTTCAGTTTCTCGGCTCCACCTGCGGCCCAACCGATCGTGGCAATCAGGCTGATGGTCAATGCGGCGGTGATGAGCGTGGGTGAGATATATTCAATATACTGCCATGTGCCGAAATTTGCTTGGGTCGCAAGGAAGACAATACAGGCACATAAAGATGTGGCGAATGCATAGGCTATCGGCAGCAACCCGTTGTGAACTTTGCTCCAAGTCAAAAATATAGCCACTAGGCCGAGCTGAGTCAGGAATGCTCCGTTGAACAAAATCTCCCGATAGCCTTCGGTTTCCGATGACCACAGCCCATTGATGATTAGCGACAGGACAGTGACCAGCGTCGATAAAAATCGGTCCAAAGATACGCGATATATGGGGTAAACCGCTGCCGTCACCATCAGCAAGGCAAGGGACGCCCCCCAACCGGAGTTTGTCATGATGCCCCCGGCAAAGACGATCAGGCCTTTCCCGACCAACATGAACGCCAATGATGATTGGGTGGCAAAAACATTGGCGTTTTGCCCTGCCCACTTATGAATAGCAACAGCTGACGCGGCAAAGCCAAGCCCCCAAAGGACTAGGGTCGTTTCATCCTGATAATCGATCAGGTCGGCAAGTGCCAGAACGGCAATAAAGCAAATGGAGGCGATAAACGCCCCGATCCCCGCCAGTACGCGTAAATACAGGGGTGAATCCTCGGCAGAGGTGTGGGCTTGAAGGAAGGCGGTCATATCTTCCTTATCACCGTGGCCTTTTGCGGCAAGTGCGGCGATCAGGTCGGCGGCTGTGGGCGATGAGGTTTTAGGCATGGGGGGTATCTCCCTGACGCAGGATTGCCTTCAAATAACCGATGATGCCCGCAAACAGGCAAAGAGTTGTCAGCCCCACAACAAAGAAAATAACGATGTATGACTCCGGGTTGGTTTCGGAAATCAGTCTGAACACCACGGTTTCAAGGCCGATCGCCAGTGACAGCAGAACAGCAGCCAAAGCATGACGATCCAGATCGCGGTAGCGATAGAGATAAAACGCAGCCAAATGTCCGAACAGGGCGAGGCTCGCGCTGATCCAGATCGCAGGCGTCGCCCTTTCCGGTGCGGCGGCTGCCACCATTATGGGGATCAGCATGATGATTAAAGTCGGGGTGATCAGCACCAAGCGGACCCAGCGTGCCTGTACCCAAGGTATGCCGCGAATAATGGCGCAATATTCTCGGGCGGCAACGGCAAGGCCGTTAAATAGGATCATATAGGTAAAGATCATGAACTGCATGTCTTCACCGGGTTCTGCGGCCTGACTCCACCACAGCACGAGGCCGAGGTTGGCAATAATCAGCCACATGATCCATTGGGCGGCATACTTGGACAGGACCGTCCAGCCCAGTGTCAGCGTGGCCCACATGACGAACAGTTGATAGGCGTCGGCTCCGGTTTGATAAATCTGTCCGAACACCGCCATAAACACACCAACCAACACACTGGCGGCAAGCAACAGAGCCTGACCATTCGGGCGTCGTAAGGAATAAAGGCATGCCCCAATCAGGCAGACGATAAGAGCGGTTTCAATGGTTGCGAACTTGGAAAGGGGGGAAAGCTTAGCCCAGTTAAAGGCAAAAAAGAAAACAACGCCTGCTAAGGTCAGGGCCGTGCCAATGGCCAACAACAGGCGAGACGCCCATATCCCCCATTGGTCGGCGGGGGATATCATTTCCAAAGCAAGATTGCGACCATCACGGTCAATAATGCCGCGGGCATATAGGGCATCCACCAGCCTGCGGTTGGCAGGATGATGGGCAGGTGGAGATGGGCTTGCGTCTGTGATCATGATGAATAGTAACGGAATACGTGTGTGTTGTGTTGAATAATTATCAGGAGCATATGGGGCGCGGCACAGTGGAATGCAATTTCCGTTGAGGGGCTTAGGGTCCTGACCTTTGGTTATTGGATCATGCGTCATATTTCAGTAGACTGCCTTGGGCTGAGCAGAATGTTATGACCTGACCAAACGTAAGGATATCCACATGACCAAGGTTGCAATTGTTTTCCACAGTGCTTGGGGGCATACCGAAGCAATCGCGCACTGCATTGCCAACGGCGCCTCTGCCATTGACGGTGTTACGGTGGATGTGGTGAAAATTGGTGAAACGACGGATGAATTGAAACAAAACGTCGAGCAATTACAAGATGCAGACGCGATTGTTTTTGGTGCGCCGACGTATTTGGGGTCGGTTTCAGCCCAATTCAAAATGTTTATGGATGCATCGTCCGGGGCATGGTTCCAACAGCAGTGGAAAGATAAACTTGCTGCCGGGTTCACCGTAGGTGGTGCCATGAGCGGGGATAAGCTCGGCGTGTTGATTCAGTTGTCCATGTATGCTGCCCAGCATGGCATGGTCTGGGTTGGTCAAGCCGAGGCCAACACAAGCCCCGACGGCAAACAGGGTGACCCGGAGGCGATCAATCGAATGGGGTCGACACTGGGCCTGATGGCGCAGGCGGATAATGCGGGGCCAGAGGTAACGCCGCCGCCCGGTGATCGCAAAACTGCGGAACTGTTCGGGAAACGGATCGCCACAATGGCGCAAAAATTGCGAGCTTAACCCCTTAGGGTGACGTGGTTTGGTCTGTCCAAGGCAAAGTCCGACCAAAGACAGTCAGGCTGTCTACAAACAGCCGAGTTTTTGTGGATAAATACCGATTTTGTGGGAACATGGCGTAAATATGCCGTTCCGGTATGGTCGTGTAATCCGGCAACAGACGGACAAGACGCCCGCTGCGCAATTCATCGGCGATGGCAAACACGGGTAATGAACAAAACCCGAGTCCCGACAGCGCCGCTTCTGCGAGTAATCGTGTGGTGTTGCCGATGAAAGTCGGCATGAATGACGTCGACCCTTCCTGTCCGTTTGATCCACGCCAATGCCACTCCGTCACTGTGCCGTGATGGGATGTAACAGCGGCAGGGAGGGTGCTGATATCTTCTGGTGTTTCCGGGACTCCATGCTGTTGAAGAAATTGTGGTGATGCGACCAAGTACAGCGGGCATGCCGCAATTTGTCGGGCAATAAGGCTGGAGTCCTTTAATGCGCCGATACGAACGACAACGTCATATCCTTCTGCCACCATATCAATATTGCGGTCATCAAACGTGACATCCATGCGAACATTGGGATATTGGCGGGCAAACTCTGCAATGGGTTTCACCATATACATTTGACCGAATGACATGGGTGCGTTGACACGCAGCGGCCCGGTTGGATTGTCTTTCAGGTCATGAATCTGTTGTTCGGCTTCTGCCAAGTCTTCAAGTGCCTTTCGGGCGCGGTCCTGATAAAGGGCCCCGGCCTCGGTTAGTGAAACTTGTCGCGTGGTGCGGTTCAGCAGGCGCACGCCGAGTTGATCTTCCAAAGCACGAATTTGTTTGCTGATGGCGGGGCCCGTCATACCCAATTGACGAGCCGCCCCAGAAAAGCTTTGCCGTTTGACGACTTCCAGAAAAATACCGATACGACCGATGTGATCCATATTCATAACCAAATGGAACTTATGAAGTGAATAGTGAGTATATTATCGTTTTTTAGGGAAATGATAAAGTGTGTGTATTGATGACGCACACCAATCAAGGATCACGAAAATGTTGATGCAGACTCTCCCTACACGTTACGGCGCGGCACTGGTCCGCATGGCCTTGGGCAGCATTTTGTTGTCCCACGGCCTGCTTAAGGTTTTTGTTTTCACAATTCCCGGAACCGTTGGTTTCTTTGCCAGCCTTGGGTTGTCTCCAATTGTCGCCTATCTGACTATTTTCGGTGAAATTGCCGGTGGATTGGCCCTTTTGCTTGGGCTGTATACGCGGTTGGTTGCCCTACTAAGTTTGCCGATCCTGATGGGTGCGCTGTGGGTTCATATTGGGAATGGCTGGGTCTTTAGTGCAGAGGGTGGCGGCTGGGAATTCCCCGCACTGCTCGTTGTGCTGGCGGTCGCAGTTGCCTTGCAGGGTGCGGGTGCCTTTGCCCTGAAGAAGATCCCGGTTCTGGATGGCTTCATTCCGGCACCGTTGAAAGTTTGATCCGATTTTTAAGGAGGCATACCATGATTACCATCTATCCATTCGAAGATTTGGGCCATGTCAATCATGGTTGGTTGGATGCCCGGCATCACTTCAGTTTCGCCAGTTACTTCAATCCGGAACGTCATCATTTTGGTGCGTTACGGGTGGTCAATGATGACATCATCAAGGCCGGGGCAGGGTTTGATACCCACCCGCACGAGGATATGGAGATCCTGACCTATATTCGGCGCGGTGCGATTACCCATAAGGATAGCCAAGGTAACGAAGGGCGAATTGCTGCCGGAGATTTACAGGTGATGAGTGCCGGGTCCGGGATTTTCCATTCGGAATTCAATCTGGAAAGCGAAGATACCCAACTTTATCAGATCTGGATTTATCCCAAGACCAAGGGTGTAACGCCGAAGTGGGCGAGCCAGTCTTTCCCGACCGAGCCAGTACGTGACAGCTTGCACTTGTTAGCGTCTGGTGACGGCAAAGCACCTTTGCATATTTACCAAGACGCGTGGATTTACGGCGGCAATCTGACAGCCGGAACCCGACTGATACATGGTATCCACGATCAAGCTTATGTCTTGATTTCCAAGGGATTGGTCGAGATCGACGGTCACAGCTTGAAACAGGGAGATGCCGCAGAAATCACCGATACTGCGAAGGTTTCCATCACCGCCAATGCGGATGCGGAAATACTTGTGTTGGATGTGCCGCGGGTTTGATGAGGTCAAGAAAGGACATCTGTTATGACTAAGATTGCAATTGTTTATCACAGTGGCTACGGCCATACCGAGGTACAGGCTCAGCATGTTTTGAAAGGTGCGCAAAGCGTCCCCGGCGTCACCGCCTCTCTGATAACGGCGGAGGCAGCGACTGCCGATCTTGACCAATTGGCGGATGCGGATGCGATAATTTTTGGTTCGCCAACCTACATGGGGTCGGTGTCGGCTCCGTTTAAAGCCTTTATGGATGCTTCTTCCGGCGTGTGGTTCGGGCGCGGATGGAAGGATAAAATCGCTGCAGGTTTCACCAATTCCTATTCCATGAGCGGAGATAAGCTCAACACCCTGATCCAGATGGCGGTTTTTGCAGCTCAGCACGGTATGATCTGGGTTGGTCAGGGGGAGATGAATGCGTCACCTGAGGGCAAGCCCGGCGATGCCAACGCCATTAATCGTATGGGTTCCACCCTTGGCGCAATGGCACAGTCAGAGAATGCCTCGCCTGAGGTCACACCGCCTGCGGGTGATTTGAAAACGGCTGAGTTGCTGGGAATTCGGGTTGCTGAGGTGACGAAGCGTTTTGTCGCTTAAAGTAAAGATCTATCAAACAAACATGCGGTGGGAATTTCCCGCCGCATGTTTGTGTTTGTGGGACTATTTTTCCTCGGGGGAAATTCCATCATGAGCAGTGCGCGCCTGCGTGATGTACATGATGAAGGTCAACAGGCCGAAGCCAAAGATGGTGGTCACAAGGCCAACCGGGCTATGATCATACAGCTTGCTGACGACCCAGCCGGAAAGAAAGCCTAAGGTTCCTTGGCAGAACCCGATCAGGGAAGCTGCCGATCCGGCTAATCTTGGGAACGGGCCGATAGAGGCCGCCATACAGGCCGGAACCGCAAGGCCAAAGCCAAGGGAGAAGACCCCGTTTGGGACCAGAATGGCCCAAGCATTATGGTATCCGGTGTAGGCCAGCAAGGCCATGACGGTTGAGGCAGCCAGTACAATACAGACACCAATGCCGACAACGATTTTCGCAGAGTAAATCTTGCTGAGTTGTCCAACGAGGATAGAGCCGACGGCATACCCCACCACCATCACCGAGAAAGCATACCCGAACTGTTTGGGGGTCATACCCATATCGTTGATCAAAACCACTGGTGCGCCGGAAATGAAGGCAAACAAACCGCCGAACATCAGGGACATGACGCCACCATAGCCGCGAAATGTTTTGTTTTGCAGCAAAGACCAGAAGTTTCTGGCAATCCCGAACGGGGTGATGCTGGATTGTCCGCGATACTGGTTGGTTTCTTCATATGCCAAAAGGGTTGCGCCGAGCAGTCCGGCAGCAAAAATTGCCATGGCGACAAAATTGGATTGCCAGCCAAAGTGTTCCAGCAACCAGCTACCGATAATTGGTGCAAGGGCCGGGGCAACCGCCATAGCCGCGCCCAAGATTCCCATAACGCGCAGGGATTCTTTTGGCGAGTAGACATCACGGATAATGGCGCGGCCTAACACGGTTCCGGTGCATGAGCCAAAGGCTTGCACAAACCGGGCGGCAATCAGGACTTCGACGTTGGGTGCGTAAATACACACCACGCTGGCGGCGAAGTACAAAGTCATACCAGCCAAAATTATCGGGCGGCGACCAAAGCGGTCAGACAATGGGCCAGTCAAAAGCTGGGAGAACGCAAACCCCAGCATAAACAGGCTCAGCGTCATTTGAATTTCGGCGACGGTTGCAGATAGGCCCGTTGCCATTTGGGGCATGGCGGGCAGATATAAATCTGTCGAGATTGGACCAATGGCAACCAATGGCGTCAGGTACAACAGCCAAGACAGCTGTGATCGCACCTTATTTGCGGGCGAGGACATTTAAATACCAATACAGAAAAAATGAAAAAAGCGGACGTGGACGTGTGGATCGCACGAACAGGTCGGCAGTGTTAGATAGCAGGTCCGATGCGATGAATCTGTGAACCGTATCTCTGAAGCCACCGTTTTGCTGGTTGCGTGTGGGGGGTGATGGTTTCCACCACGGTCCAGAAACGTGGGCCATGGGACATTTCCGCAAGATGTGCCACTTCATGGGCCGCCACATATTGCAAAACCCAATCCGGAGCAAAAACCAGCCGCCAAGAAAAGCGTAAAGTACCGTCCGTTGCGCAACTGCCCCAACGTCCACGGGCATCGGATAGAGAAATCCTGTGGATCGGGCGCAGGGTATGGGTCGTGGCAGCCGCGGCAAAGGCAAGGTCACAGGCGGTGCGCAATTCCTGCTGTGCCCGTTTGCGCAGGGCATCGCGGACGCGGCGGGCAAAAAACTCCACCTGTCCACCGACGGTCAGCACCCACTGTTCACCATCTTTATGCCAATGGGTGCGCGCCGAGGCATCATGATGCAACGTCAGCTTCGTTCCCAAAAACGGCAGAATGGCACCATCTTCGAATGACTGGCGTGCGGGCAATTCGGCGGCACGGCGGGACAGGACGTCAGAATGGTCTTGTAAAACCTGACATAGCATTTTGGCGGAGCAAGAGGGTGGTGCACTGATGCGTAGGGTATCGGTCAGGCCGCAGACCCGCATGGTGATCCGTTTGGTTCCTGACCGTTGTCGCAGTACCACGGGCCAAGTCTCGGTTCCCAATTGCCAATGTTCAGGGAATGACGCGCGTGCAAACAGTCGTCGGATCACAAGTCATCCCAACCAACGATGTGATCTTCGAAATCAATCACTTCATCTTCGGATATGGCGCGACCAACGACGGAGACTCCCGCCTGATGCACCGCATTGCGGTCGCCACAAATCAGGTAGTGCCAACTTGGCAAGGGCTTACCCTCGGACAACAGGCGATAGGCACAGGTCGCGGGCAACCACGGCAGTTTGTGTGCGGTTTTGGGTGTCAGGCGCACACAATCCGGGACATGGATGCGGCGACGGGGGTAGTCTTTGCACAGTCCGGTTTTCACATCCAGCAAACGGCAAGACACGTTGGTAAAGGCCAATTCGCCCGTATCCTCGTCCTGAAGTTTATGCAGACAGCATTTGCCGCAGCCATCACACAGGGCTTCCCATTCCGCATGGGTCATTTGGGACAACGATTTGTTTTCCCAATAGTTCGGGGCAAGGTCGGTCATGCAGAAGTCTCTTGGTCAATCAGGTGCATAAAGGAGCCGTAGACACTGCCACGGACTTGTCCGACCGTTCCCTTATCGGTTCCGGCGGCGTCAGTAATGGCAAACAGCGGATCGCTGGGGTCCTCAGCAATGATTGAGGCATAATGGAATTCGTGGGCGCGGACAATACTGCCTTTGGCAGCAAATGGAGCATCTGCCAAAACTGTGGCAACGCGATATCCCATGTGCAGGCGGCGTTTGGCATAGCTGGTTTGCAGCGGTAGCAGGCCAAGCATGGCATGATCCGTACCGTCTTTATCGGTCAGAACCTCGCCCAATGTCATGTAGCCACCGCATTCACCGAACACGGGTTTGTTGGCAGCGGCAGCGGCGCGCACGCCATCAAGGAAGACCCCGGCAGCAGCAATTTGTCCCGCATGCAGTTCAGGATAGCCACCGGGCAGGTAAACCGCATCGCAGTCTGCCGCAGGCGCTTCGTTGGCAAGGGGGGAGAAAAAGCTGATCTCGGCCCCGGCAGCACGCCAGCCGGAAATCAGGGTCGGGTAGCAAAAGCCAAAGGCCACATCACGGGCCACCGCAATCCGTTGCCCCATGGGAGGGATCAGAACCGGGGCCGTAACAGATGCGACACTGGGGATATTGGCGGGGCGTGCCAATTCCAGCAGGGCGTCCATATCAATTTTGCTGGCGATCAGGTCGGCAGCTTGATCAAGGAAACCGGGCAGGTCCGGGTGCTCATGGGCTTGCACCAAGCCCAGATGCCGCTCCGGCACACCGATGCCTTGGGTTTTTGGAATACCGCCAAGGATTTTCACACCGGGAACCGCGGCTTGGGTGGCTTCCACCAGTATTTCCATATGGCGGCCCATGCCCACGTTGTTAAAGATCACGCCGGCAATGGCAACATCCGGGTCATGACTGGCAAAACCGCGAACCACAGCGGCGGCAGAGGATGCTTGCCCCTTGACGTTGACGACCAGAACCACGGGCCATCCGGTTAATCGCGCCAGAGCTGCGGTTGATCCATTTCGGCATGGATCGGTGCCGCCTGGCACCATGGCACCGTCAAACAGCCCCATGACACCTTCTGCTAGGATCAGGTCACCATGAGCTTCTAAACCGCTGACCAATCCGGTGATGGTGTCCGGGCGCATGGCCCATGTATCCAGATTGATGCACGGCGCGCCGGAGGCTTCGGTATGGAATGCCGGGTCGATGTAGTCAGGACCGACCTTGGCAGAGGCCATGGTCAAGCCGCGCTTACGAAAGGCCCGCAACAGGCCGAGCGTCGTCAGGGTCTTGCCGGAACCGGAGGCCGGAGCGGCAAGAATAAAGCCGGGCGTGCGCGAGGTTGCGGTCATGGTTGGGTCTCCTTGGTCGTCTCAGGGCGGGCATGGGATGTTGTTTCATGCGGCATGTGTTTAATCACGTCTTGGATGGCATTGGCAAGCAATCGCGGCTCAACCGTGTGTTCAAAGTGACGGATAAAGTGCCCGTCCGTATCCATCAGATAGATGGCGGCAGAGTGATCAACCAGATAGTCAGCCATGCCTTGGCCTTCGATAATTTCATAATGAGCCTGATAGGCATGGACCATGGCGTCGATTTGTTCACGGGTCCCGGTTAGGCCAAGGATATTGCTGTGAAAATGCGGGGTATAGGCGGCAAGGGCCTCGAGCGTATCCCGGTCCGGGTCGACGGAAACAAATATGGCCTGAGTTTCGGCAAGTTCCTCCGGCGTCAGCAGATCAAAGGCGTCGGCTATATTAATCAGGCTGGTCGGGCAGACATCCGGGCAGAAGGTATAGCCAAAGTAGACCAGCAGGATTTTTCCTTTGAAATCTTGTTCTGTGCGGATGGTGCCGTCGGACGCGGTCAGCGTGAACGGGCCGCCCAGCTCTGGCTGTGTCTGTTGTGCCTGTTGCACCAATCCCCAAGACAGAGCCAGCAGCAGGATCGCGTTTCCGGCAAACAGAATTGGCAAAATCCGTTTCATAAAGGCGCGCCAGCGATCCATCATCCAGCTTCCGGCAACGCCCAGCCCGGCAAGGGCCGGGGCGGTGCCGACCCCGAATGCAGCCATGGCAAACATACCGCCGATGGGGTCGCCGCTGGCGGCGGCGGCGGCAAGGGCGGCATACACCAAGCCGCAGGGAATAAAGCCCAGAACCATGCCGAGCATGTATCCACGCCAGCCAATGGGTTTGGCGAACAGCGGCTTGGCAACGCGTTCAACCAAGCCAACCATAGGGCTGTTTTCTGCCAATCGGAACGGTAAGTGTATGCCAAATCTGGGCAGGGCATAGCCCAGAAAACCAAGGGCGGCAAAGGCCAGCAAGGCCGCCGCCACATAAGAGGTTGTGGTGTTATCCGGCATGATACCGAACACGCCCCCGGCAAACCCACCCAATACGGTATAGGTGGTGATCCGACCCAAATGATACGGCAACAGCAAACCGCCGGAGACCCGGTTCCATTCCCGCATGTTCGTGGCAGAAACGTTTTCAAGGCGGCAACTGACCTGAGCCATGACAAATGGACCACACATGCCGACACAGTGGCTGATTGAGCCAAGAAAGCCGGTCAGGAACAGGGCAACAATCAGGTTACCGTGTTGTTCGACGACGGCGGCACAGTGGGCCGCGCCGGAGCCAAGATACACCATCAGCAAAGATTGCGAGTCCATTGGTCCCCCCCGTTTGGTCAGATGGGTCATAGGGTGCGACCGTTCTTCTGTAATTGCAAGCATGTAACAAATCAGTTGACGCCCGCGGCGGATCGGTCCAATCATCCCCGGCAAAGGAAGGACCATGCCTGAAACATTCGCCACGCTTGACCAATTCTGGATTTTGCTGATCGCCTTGACCATTGATGCGGTGATCGGCGACCCCCACGCCTTGTACCGGGTTATTCCGCACCCGGTGATGGTTCTGGGCAACCTGATTTCGTGGCTGGATGCCCGGTGGAACCGCCCGGAACGGTCCAACGCGGCACGCAAACGGTTGGGTGTGTGCCTGCTGTTGGTGATGATCACCATCAGTTATGGGGCTGGCTTTGCCATTGTTCAGGCTCGGCTGGCGATCCCTTACGGTTGGATTTTGGAAGTGGTCATGGTGTATTTGTTGATCGCACAAAACGACTTGTATAAGCACGTCAATGCCATCGCCAACGGTTTGCGGGATCATGGCATTGAAGGCGGACGGCAGGCGGTGGCGATGATTGTTGCCCGCGATCCCAGTCGTTTGGATGAGGGCGGTGTCAGCCGTGCAGCCATTGAATCCTGCGCAGAGAATTATTCCGATGGCATTGTCAGCCCACTGTTCTGGTATGTGATGCTGGGCCTGCCCGGCCTGTTGGCGTTTAAGGCAGTCAGTACGCTGGATAGCATGATCGGTTATCTGAATGATAAGTATCGGGACTTCGGGTGGGCGTCCGCCAAATTCGACGATGTACTGAACTATGTTCCGGCCCGCCTGTCCGGTTGGATTTTTGTCGCGGCTGCGGCGGTGGTGCCGGGGGCGGATGCCAAACGCGCCCGCCGAATTATGCTCAGGGATTGCCGTATCCACCATTCCCCCAATGCGGGTTGGCCGGAAACCGCCATGGCGGGTGCATTGGGTGTTCGCTTGCTGGGGCCGCGCCAATATGACGGCTATAAGGTTGATGATCCGTGGATTGGCGAAGGACCGTTCGACCTGACATTCAGGGACATCAAGCGTGCCCTGAAAATCTATTTGGTCGCCTGCTGTATCAGCGCAGGGCTGGCTCTGGCTGTTTTTGCTCTTCTGGCATGGGTCTAGGCTCGCGGGCTGTGGCGTTGGGTGGCGAGGTTCGCATCAATGCCGTCATCACGTGCTGCCAGTTCAATCCGCTTAGACACAATTGGTGCGGCAATCGCTCGGCTATGCCTGAGTTGCGCGGGTTGTTCGCCAGTATCAGGCTCCGTAACGGTTCACGGCATTGAGCATATATCAAGCGCGTAATGGCGTTATCTGCGGCTCGTGTGCCAACCCCGACCCGTGAACACAAATCACAGGGGCGTTTGATGGACACGTCCTGACTGCACGCCCATTGGACAGTGGCGACCCAGCAGCTGAGCGGTGCGCGCACGCCCTCAAGTATTGTGCCTTTGGTCACGCTGAATTGGCGACGGCATTTTCTGCATTTGTAACGTGGACGCTGGATATTGCGAATATTCAGTGAATATCCACTGTTATCACCACAACAAGGGCAATGAATGGTGTTGGGCCAACGGATCCGGGCCAGCAGGGATTCGGCTTCAGCTTCATGCATGGAAAACAACAGTTTTTATTTATGGAGTCGGGGCACTGTAGCGCATGGTTGATTATCGCGCAATGAGAATGAGTCGCATTTATGTTTAGAGTAACCCAAATGATTCTGTCATGTGTCAGCTGACAGAATGACCTATAGGCGCAAAAAATAATCATCATAAATCAACGAGATAGAATGATTTTGGGCCCGAAATAGCCAGAAATATCCGACATTGAATGTGGGTTACTCGATGTCTTGTCTGTGAAATGGCATATTTTCGCACTTTATGTGATAATGATTATCAACTACAACAAGCGAGCCACACGAATCATCCATAGGGAATGGGTTGGGATGATCGTGCAAGCATAACTGCACTGTTGAAGTGTCGGTCTGTACCGAATGGGCGGTTGGTCGTACGCCTTCTTAACCCTGTCAGGTGAAGCATCATTCCGGTGCAGGCCGTTACTTCCACGAAAGGATGGATGATGAAAGTAATGTCAATTTTGCCGGTCGCTGCCATTGCAGCCTTTGCTTATGCAACTCCGGCTCAGGCTCATACGCCGCTGTGCGCTTGTTATGACAATGGGGACGGTACGGTGCTGTGTGAAGGCGGGTTTTCTGATGGTTCGTCCGCGTCCGGTGTCGCGCTGTTTGTGAAGGATGACGGCGGGAAGGTCGTGCTTGAAGGCAAAATGAATGAAAACAGCGAGTTCGAATTTGCCAAGCCTAAAGGCAAGTACACCGTGATGTTTGACGCAGGTGCCGGGCACCAAATCGTTATTTCCAGTGATGACATTGTTGAATAGGTAATCTGATGAAAAAGACTTTGACCCACGCCGCTCTTGCGGCTGCCATTGCTGTTGGCGGTACTGTTGTGGCGGCTCCGTCTGCTGAAGCACACTTTCAACTGTTGTATACGCCGCAAGTCAATTTGGAAGAAGCCGCGACTGTGCCGATGAAGCTTGTCTTCTGGCATCCCATGGAAAATGGTCACACTATGGACATGGGTCAGCCGGAGGAATTCTTTTACGTATTAAAAGGCCAAAAGACTGACCTGAAATCTGCGCTGAAGCCGATCACTTTCAATGGTGTGGATAGCAAAGCCAAGGCTTTTGAAGCAGATGTAAAAGTTCGCCGGAATGGTGATTACATCTTTGGTTTGGTTCCGGCCCCATACTATGAAAAAAGTGAAGATATCTATATCCAGCAAGTGACCAAGTCCTTTGTCAACAAGGGGCAATTGCCGACAGATTGGAATGAACCGATTGGTCTGCCGACGGAAATTGTGCCGTTGAACAAACCGACAAATATTGTCGCCGGGTCTACGTTCTCTGGCGTTGTGCTGGCAGACGGTAAGCCGGTGGCCGGTGCGGAAATCGAAATCGAATACATCGCAGCCGAACCGGACATGAAAGCCAACAAACCGCAAAAGGCAACGGTCGGCCCGATGCCCGGTGGTGCAATTGTTGCCATTACGGATGCTGATGGCGTGTTCACTTTCGGTATTCCGAAAGCCGGACATTGGGGGTTTGCTGCCCTTGGCTCCGGCCCGGCAAAAGAGTTTAAGGGCAAAGAGTTGAGCCAAGATGCTGTGATCTGGGTTCAAGCCTTTGACATGAAATAATCCCTACGGTGCTGTCGCTTTGGCATAGGTCGGGGAAGGCATAACAAACAATTTCATTGCAGCCATGTTTTGTATTCCTTGGCTCTGACAGCACCGCATCGCGCCCTGCTCCTCCCTCTTGGCAGGGCGCGATCTATTGTTTTGTAATCTGGAAAAAAGGTATCAGAGGATGACGCCGCAACTGTCGCAAACATCCGTCGACCAAGACCCGTTTTTGAGCCTTGATGATGTCAGGCAGGGCACGATTTGTATCGTGCGGGCCTTACACAGTCAGGGTGCAGTGCGACAGCGTTTGATGGACATGGGCGTTGTTCCAAAATCCCAGGTGACGGTGGTTCGAAGCGCACCGCTGCGCGATCCGATTGAAATCCAGATTGGTGAGGCGTTTGTTGCCATTCGCCGGACGGAAGCGCGGGCGGTGGAGGTCGATTATGTCTGAGGCTCAAGCAATCATGCCCGTGCGTGACGGACTTGTTATTGCCCTTGCTGGGCAGCAAAACGCCGGGAAGTCTACCCTATTCAACGCATTGACCGGCGTGCATCAGCATATTGCCAACTACCCCGGTGTAACGGTCGATAAGAAAAGCGGGTTTTACCGTGAAGGTGGTTGCCGTGTTGAGGTCGTCGATCTGCCCGGAACCTACAGTCTGACGTCCTATTCTTTGGAAGAACGGGTTGCGCGTCGCTTTTTGATGCAGGAACGCCCGGACGTTGTGGTGAACGTGTTGGATGCCAGCAATTTGAAGCGTGGCCTGCATTTGACGTTCCAATTGCTGGAAATGGGCGCGCCTGTGGTGGTGGTCCTTAACATGATGGACGTGGCGGAGCGCCGCGGTATTTCCATTGATTTACAGCTGCTGGAACAACGGTTATGCGTTCCTGTTATTGCTTGCATAGGGCGCAAGGGCCATGGCATTGAGGATTTGCGTCAGGCCATTATGGCGGCGGCGAAGACCAGTGAACGCGTGCCGCTGACCCTGAATTATGGAGTGGTGGATGCAGCGGTTACGGACCTGCAACGCCTGATCAATGCGATCCCCAAAGTCAGTCAGGAAATATCAGCCCGGTGGTTGGCGACAAAACTGCTGGAAAGTGACAGCGGCGCAGCTGACTTCCTGAATCGACGTATGGATAATCCGCACGCGGTGCTGAACCATGCCCATGTGCAGCGGCAAGCATTTTACGTGACCAATGGCATGACTGCTGGGGATGCCATTGTTGCGGCGCGGGAAGATTTGGCGGCGGATATTGTCCGCACCTGCACGACGCAGGATCGTAAAGCCGCGGCTCCCTTATCGGAACGGGTTGACCGATTTCTGTTGAATCGGTGGTTGGCTCCGGTTTTCTTGCTGCTGACGGTTTGGGCGATTTACGAGTTATCCATCGTGCAGGGCTATGAGTTGACCAAGGTGACGTGGCCTTACCTTGCTGCCGTGCGCATTGCCATTGCCGATTTATTGCCAGATGCCGGGTTCCTGTATGATCCACAGGTTCGATCATTAGGGCTGTGGTTGGTGGATTCTGCCAATACTCTTTTGAACTATGTGCCGATTTTCCTGATCCTGTTCGCCCTGATTGCCATGCTGGAAGACAGCGGATACATGGCGCGAATTGCCTTTATTCTTGACCGGATTTTGCATCGGTTTGGATTGCATGGGCAGTCGACATTGCCGTTTATTTTGGCGGGGGTTTTTGCCGGGGGCTGTGCCGTTCCCGGCGTTATGGCAACCAAAGGGATTCCCGATGAACGGGCACGGATCGCAACGATCTTGACCGTACCGTTCATGAACTGTCTGGCGAAGGTTCCTTTATATACGCTGCTGATCAATATCTATTTTGCCGATCATAAGGGACTGGTGCTGTTTTATCTGTCGACCATTACGGTGATCTTTGCCTTGCTGGTGGCGAAACTGCTTTCGGTGACGGTGCTCCGCAATAAGGAAACCGCGCCGTTCGTTATGGAATTGCCCCATTACCATTTGCCGACAGTGTCCGGTGTGGCGCGTCGCTCGTTTGACCGGACGTGGCTATACATTAAAAAAGTCGGAACCGTGGTACTCGCGGTTGCTGCCGTTGTGTATGCGATGCTGCAATTCCCCGGACTAACGCCTGAGCGTGAGGTGTATTATCAACAGCAAGCTGAAATGGCGATTGGCAATTTTTATAAAGCCATGGACGGGAACAAACTATTGCCTGCCGTGGACTCACAAGAAAACCTTGTGAAATTGGTCAATGTCTATACGGCGTATAAGTCCGAAAAGCTGAATGCATCTGGAAGTGATGCATCCACGGCGGTTGATCTGAAATACAGCAAAGTCTATCCAGAATATTATGTGTTCCTTGAACGCAGCCGTGACAAAGACGTTCGTAATGCCGGGCGTGCGTTGAAAACTTTGGTAAATGACCGGAAAACCTTACGCCGGGAAATGAAAGACGAACGTCTGGTCAACAGTTTCCTTGGACAGATTGGTCGCGGGTTGGAGCCTGTAACCCAATTTGCGAACTTTGATTGGAAGATCAACGTGGCATTGCTGAGCTCCTTTGCTGCGCGTGAAAGCAGTGTCGCAACCCTTGGGGTACTGTTTGAACAAAACGAAGGCGAAAACAAAACCCTTGAAGACCGTATGGGGGCAGCGCAGGCTGCCGCCGGGTACACCGCCATGGCGGCATTGGCGATTATGTTGTTCTTTGCCTTGTATCCGCCGTGCCTTGCGACCACCATTATGGTGCGGGTGGAAACCGGGTCATATTGGTGGATGATGTTCTCCATCATCTTCCCGACTATTTTGGGCCTGTCCGTTGCCAGCCTTGTGTATACGCTGGGCGAGGCCTTTGCGCTGAGCGGAATAGAAATGATGTCTGCCGTGTATTTTATATCCTTGGCGTTGCTGATTGTTGTGGGCCTGTTCCGGCGACCGTTTGGGCACTGGTTGCCGGTCCCACGGTATGGCAATACGGTGAAAGAGGTACAATCATGAGCGTAGATAAAATCACGACTGCCCCGGCAGTCAATCTTGGGGCCGAGGCGAATATCAGCGGATTGGAACTGGTGATTGTGGCTGTGATCTGCGGCCTGTGCCTGTACTATTTGTATCGTACCTATTTCGGCAGTTCCGGCAGCAAATGTGGTGGCTGTTCATCCAAAAAGACCTGTGGCACATCCATTACGAAAAAGTGCGAATAAGGTCTTGCTGCGGGAAAGTGCCTGATGCCGGAAGGTCGAGGCCTTGCGGGACAGTGAATGCTTAACCTCCCCACCGGCATCAGGCAGTTACGTTATTACATAAAATACTGGATTGGTAAATTCCAATTCGTCAAGTGAACGAATAGTAGGCAACGATCTGCCTATTCATCAGGCATATGCCTGATGCCGTTTGGAATCAGGGGTCAAGGTCTGGCCCGTGATCGCCACGAAATCCGGGGGCGTGATTGGCCCTCTCACCGATACTGCATAACTTGGCATGATTTTTGTTAATCCTGCCCCGAATGTCCAAAAGCTACCGCACTAATGTGGGGCAATAAAAACAGGGTAATCGGGAAATGGAAACAAACCAGATTGGTGCCGACGTCTTCTTCGTATTGATGGGGGCGATCATGGTGCTGGCTATGCATGCAGGTTTTGCGTTCTTGGAAGTCGGGACCGTCCGCCACAAAAATCAGGTAAATGCCTTGGTTAAAATCATTGTGGATTTTGCCGTTTCTACAATTGCGTATTTCAGCATTGGCTATGCCGTGGCTTATGGTGTGAACTTTCTGGCTCCGGCGGCGGTTTTGACCGGGGCAGAGGGAGACGCCTTCGCCAAAAGTGGCCTTGATTTGGTCAAGTTTTTCTTCCTGTTGACCTTTGCGGCGGCGATCCCGGCGATTATTTCCGGTGGAATTGCAGAACGGGCAAAATTTGTACCGCAATTGATGGCAACCGCAGTTCTGACCGGGCTGGTGTATCCGATGTTCGAAGGCGTGGTCTGGAACGGGAATTTTGGTTTGCAAAATTGGTTACAGCAACACTTCGGACAGCCGTTTCATGACTTCGCCGGGTCTATTGTTGTGCATGCGGTTGGCGGGTGGTTGGCCCTTGGGGCCGTGGTCATGTTGGGGGCGCGTATGGGCCGCTATGGACGCAATGGGCAAAGTCATGCATTCCCGCCCAGCAACATTCCCTTTCTTGCACTTGGCTCGTGGATTTTGTGTGTGGGCTGGTTTGGATTCAATGTCATGAGCGCGCAAAGTTTAGATGGTGTGACCGGATTGGTCGCCGTGAATTCATTGATGGCGATGGTCGGCGGCATCCTGTGCGCCTTGGTCGTGGGGCGAAACGATCCGGGATTTATTCACAACGGGGCGTTGGCGGGTCTGGTTGCGGTTTGTGCCGGTTCCGATGTCATGCATCCGTTGGGGGCATTGGTGACCGGGGCGATTGCCGGGGGACTGTTTGTCTGGGGATTTATCCAGTGTCAGGAAAAATGGCGGATTGATGATGTGCTGGGGGTCTGGCCTTTGCACGGCATGTGCGGTCTGTTTGGCGGTATTGCCTGCGGGATTTTCGGGCAGGAACTCCTTGGCGGCCTAGGCGGTGTCAGTTTGATGTCGCAATTGCTTGGGTCAATAGCCGGAGCCAGCTTTGCCGCGATCTGCGGGTTTGCGGTCTATGGCAGCTTGGCAAAAAGCATTGGCATCCGTCTGGAGGCAGAGGAAGAGTACCGGGGCGCGGATCTGTCCATTCACAGCATTTCATCAACCCCGGAGCAAGATCTGGTGCGAAGCTAACGTCGCGGCAATTGGGCAACGCAGCAGGGGTCAGGCGGTAAAGTTCTGGACCATGCTGCATTGCAGACCGAACAGCGCGGCACAAATTTGTCCGCCGCGTCCGGCTCCGCCGTCCAAAGTGGCGGCGTGGCGATCCACGCGCATACCGGGTTGACCGTGGGTCGCCCCTCGGACAATCAATTGGTAGCCAGTATCATGAGGCGTTAGGGCATCAAAATTTACCCCGCCCCACCAGAACGAATCCAGTTGCTGATCCAACTCAACACCGGGGTCAAAACCCGAATTCACCACGATCAAAGACCCGTCATCGGTCAGGGCGGCATGGCGCAGGCTGCTCATGTACGCGCGGTGCCCGTCGTGATTGTCCATGGCATTATTGGCCCGGGTTACCCAGCGGGATAAAGCCGTACGTCCCTCGGCGGCGGCATCCCTGACTTCATCGGCTTGCAGCCTGTATGATGCTAGGCTGGCATCCAATCCTTTCGACAGCATCCAATCCAGAACCGTTTTCGGGTCTGGGGCAAAATGGATTTGCAGCAGCTTGCGCCACATTTCCTCCTGCCACCCGCGCAGAAAAACAATACTGTTCGAATCAAGGTCGAAACGTGCCAGCAAAGCCCGACGAAAGACCAATGCCTCGTTGATGGCGCCGACAACGTCGGTTCCATAGCCCATCAAATTCCCGGTATAGACGATGCGGTCCCCCGCCCGGTATTCCTTGGAAATCTCGTCATGCAGCACCCGCAGCCGTTCGGCTTCCCCATGGACGGCACCAATTACCCATGTTCGTTCCGGGCCATGAAACGTATGCCAAACATGTGATCGCGTCATAAGAGGTCTCCAATTACCAGACGCTTCAGTTGTACACCGCAAAAACCCCCGCGACAACGGAGTCGCGAGGGTTTTCGGGGTCTGGGAAGATCAAACAGGCGTTATGCTGCCAGCATATCTTCCAAACGACGCGTGGCTTCCACATGCTCGATGTTTTCAACGGCAGCAACTTCCAGAGCCAAGCGTTCCAACGCTTGTTCATAGATTTGCCGTTCGCTGTAGGATTGCTCCGCACTTTTCGCATTTTTGTGCAAATCACGAACAACCTCTGCAATGGAAACCGGACAGCCAGAATTGATTTTGGCTTCGTATTCCTGAGCCCGGCGAGACCACATGGTACGGCGCACAGTTGCGCGACCTTTCAGGGTGGTCAACGCAGTTTGCATGATTTTTTTGTTCGACAGTTTACGCAGACCGGCCTGTTCTGCCTTTGCCACCGGAACCTTCAATGTCATACGGTCATTTTCAAAACCAATGACAATCAGTTCCAGTTCCATACCGCCGATTTTTTGAATTTCTACGGCCTGAACAATTCCGACACCATGAGTCGGATACACGACATGATCACCAGCTTGATACTGTTCTTTCGACATTTTGATGTCTCTCTTTCGGTCTTTCCACTGCGGTTGCGCCCCTTTTCGCTTCCGCGTTTCATGACAAAGTCATGTCCCTCCCGCCACTACGTCGCCGATTACCAAAGCATGCCATCCACGGGATTCAGAAAAAAAGCCGTGGTGCCCGCCGCAAAGGCGGGGTGCGCCGCAGTAGAGGTTTCCAAAAAAATTCGCGCCCTGATCAGTCCCCTCGGGGAGCCCATCCAATATGAGGATTGGGTGTGGTCGCATCAGTGACGCAGCAGCCATTGTATAACACAAATGAAACATAAAAACCACCGTGAATCCGGTGGTTTTGTATAAAAGTGAAGAAAATTGTATGCGCAGGAACTTCAACCTTCGTGCGCGGTTCCCGGTGCGGAACTGAGCATTTCTGCCTTTCCGGGCTTGCCTTTCCAGCTGTCCTGATCGGCTGGCCCTTTACCCTTCATGGTGATATTCGGCCAGATTTCCGCGTATTTCGCGTTGATTGGCAACCACTTATTTGCAAGGTCATCACTATCCGGGACGATGGCTTCTGCCGGGCATTCCGGTTCACAGACACCGCAGTCGATGCATTCGTCCGGGTTAATCACCAAGAAGTTTTCCCCTTCATAGAAACAATCGACGGGGCAGACCTCCACACAGTCCATGTATTTGCATTTGATGCATTGTTCGGTGACGACGTATGGCATGAATCCCTCTCCTTGCGTCCGGCAACGGTACGATGTGTTTCCAGAAAGCTAGTCACGAATGCCTGTAATCTCAAGGCACTCGTGACAAATTCATGGAAAAACAATCAGTTGAGAGCGATTCGCAATGGTTTTAGCTGGCGCGTTTACGCATGGCGCTGCCGGAATTGCTGTTCCCAGCCTTCGGCCGCGGACGGGCATGGGCTTTTGCTGCCACTGCAGGTTTGTTGCGGCGCGGTTTTGCTGCCGGCTTCGTGCCGGGTTTGCCGCTCGGCTTACCACCAAGCGGACGGACGGCCTGATCTGCCTTTGCAGCATTGCGCGGTTTGCCACGACCTTGGCCTTGCGGCTTGCCGCCACGGAAGCCAGCGCCGTTCCCCGGCCGTCTTTTCCCTGCATTCCGTTTTGCCGGAACCTGAATCGGTAATTTCGGTTCCAAGCCTTCGACGGTGCCGACGGTTAAGGTGGTTTTGGTGAAACGCTCAATACGGATAACCAGCCCATGGTCATCACGTCCAACCAGTGAAATCGCAGTCCCGGCGGCACCGGCGCGTCCGGTACGACCAATACGGTGGACGTAATCTTCGACCGCGCGCGGCAGGTCAAAGTTGATGACATGGCTGATATCACGCACGTCGATTCCGCGTGCGGCAACATCGGTGGCAACCAGAATGCTCAGACGATCATCCACAAGCCGTTTCAGAGTGCGGTTACGTTGCCCTTGGTTTAGGTCACCGTGCAGTGCCCCGGCCTTGTGTCCGTTTTCACCCAGTTCACGGGCCAGCGTATCGGCATCGCGTTTGGTCGCAACAAAAACAATGGATTTGCTGGTGCCTTCCTGTTCCAGGAAGTGGGTCAGCAATTCGCGTTTATGGCGGTAGTCATCGGCATAATAAATGCTTTGATCAATATCCGGCGCGGACAGTTTGGTTTCGATGGATACGCGGGCCGGGTCTTTCAGAATGCCACTGGCCAAGGCTTCCATGCGTTTGTCCAATGTCGCGGTGAACAACAGGGTTTGTCGTGCAAACGGGCATGCCTTGGAAATGGTTTCCACGTCTTCGGAAAAGCCCATATCCAGCATACGGTCTGCTTCGTCCAGAACCAGTGCTCCGACTTGGCTCAAGTCCAGTTTGCCGCTGCGCATGTGGTCAAGCAAACGACCCGGGGTGGCAACCACCACTTCAACCGGGCGACGCAGACGTTGCAATTGATCGCGATAAGGTACGCCGCCAACGACTTCAACACAGCTCAGACGCAGGAATTTTCCGAAATCACGCACGGCGCGAGTCACCTGGGACGCCAGCTCACGAGTCGGTGTCAGCACCAGAATCGCCGGAGTACCCGGTTTACGGTTTTCTTGTTCGCACAGCAGGCGGGACATGGTCGGCAGCAAAAATGCCGCGGTTTTGCCAGTGCCGGTGGCCGCTGTGGCAAGCACATCGCGTCCTTCCAGCACCAACGGGATGGCTTGTTCCTGCACCGGTGTCGGGTTTTCAAGGCCACAGGCTGTGGCAGCTTTGACAATCTTCGAGTGCAGTTCAAAATCAGAAAAGAGCATAAAAAGTCCTTTGGGCCACAGCAAAACAGCCGAACGCGGTGGCCAACACCGTTCGGCGAATGTTTCGGAGGCTAACAAGAAATCAACGTTCACGCTGGGGCGGATATCTGTTCCGCTGTGTGGCGGGCAATGCCAAAGGCCAGATGAAAGTGCGTCTTCTCGTCAGACGCTCGGGCGTTTCCACCCAAAGAGCCTCCAGCGAAGTCGCGCACCATACGTGTGATGCCGCAGTTTGCCAAGCGAATTCGCTTCACAACTTACATCAAATTATTTCAGTCATAATGAAATTTAATCATGTGTTTGTAGTTTATTCATCATTGAAGGGTCTGAGAAAACAGTAAGGCAGCAAAGGACAGCAGGATAATCCCGGCAACTTGTTCAATCCTGTGCACGTGGGAGTACAGGCGAGTTTGCAGGCGTGGGTGGCTGATGAAGGCTGCGACGCAAAGATCCCACAGCAGAACAGCGCCGACCATCCAAGTGCCACACAATGTTTGCTGTAAAGGTGTTATGTCGCGGCCCAGAACTACGGACATTAAGCTCATATAGAAAAAGGCGTTTTTGGGGTTCAGTAGGGCGGAGTTCAGGCCAAGGATCAGTTGTTTGATGATCCCCGGGTGCTGGGCCACGGCTGTAATGGTGGTGGTGCCGGGTTTGGCGTGCAGCAGTTGCCAGCCAATCCAAGTCAAATACAGCCCGCCACCGAGTTCAATTATAGTTCGCAGAAGTGTGGATGATTGCAGATGGTTCCAGCCAAGCAAGGCCGCCAGAATATAAATGCCATTACCAAGGGCGATGCCAAGGCAAATGCCCCAACTGCCCCGTAAGCGATGGCGTATGGCATGACCGGTAATCAAGAAAAAGTCCTGTCCGGGACTGAGCAGAGCAACAAAATGGGCAATTGCAAGGGCAGGGAAGGTCGCGGGAAATGCACTATCAAACATATGTGGGCCTCCGATTCGGCGCGGAAATACGCGTCGCGGGACCCTACGGCTGGATGATGGTTGCGGTCTTGTCGGAAATTGACGCGGATTGGTATTGACCAGGGGTCGACGCCGTGTAGGTCACAAAAGCCTTGTGGAATTGACTTTGATCCGAAAACCCCACCTCCAATGCCGTTGCGACCAGACTCCAGCCTAATCGCAAAAAGGATTTGGCGGTTTCGACCCGAACGTTGTTGAGGAATGCCTTAGGCGTCATGCCGTAATCACGGCGAAAGTTGCGAATCAAGGTTTCAACTGTGCATCCGGCTTTACAGGCCAACTCAGCCAAAGCCGGAGGTGCGGTGAGAGACGCCAGCAGTTCGGTTTTCACAAATTGGCTGAGGGGCGAAGGGGGGCGATTGTCCCATGTCGGAGCCGCAGCGCATAGGATTTGTATCACGCAGCGGTCAAAAACCGTCTGGTCGGTGATGTCTGGGTTGTGCTGTAACGCGGTGGAAGCGTTGCGCAAGGTCGCTGCCAATTCCGGGTTAACCAGCCGTACAGCGTGGGGGTGGAGTGCAAGTACAGGACGGTGATGGACCCGGCTTAGAATCGCCATGGCCCACGCTGTTTGAATATAAATCATCTGATAACTGCGGGTGGTGCCGGGTAATGGGTTGCAGGCATGTGGCAAGCCCGGTGGCAACAGGACAATATCATCCTGAGATAAAATCAGCTCAGACTGTGGGCATTGCAAAGCGGTTTGCCCCTGTTCAATCAGTCCGATGGAAATTTCGGCATGTGTGTGGGTTTTGTAAGCTTGGTGGCTGTCCCGAGTCGTCCGAATTTCAATGTGCGGATAATCCGAATGCCGCCAAAAGGCTTGCTGAATTTTATGGACGGACTGAGGGATAATCTGTTTCATCTAGAAAAATCGTTATATTTCTTGGTGATCCGGGAAAACATGGCCTGAACCCTAGGGTTTTTGCAAGAATTCAATTCATCGACTCCATGAAAAAGGATCGTTTGTCGGGGTGTTTTTTGTTCCGTAAAGTAACCAGTCTCTAAAGCCGTTCGTATTTTGGTTTGGCTTAGGTAGGTGCATATGGTTGAGCAACTGGATTCCGCAACGACAGCCCGGCTGCAAAGCTGGATTGGGCGAACAGAAACCATATGGGATGAGGTATCCTCGGCCCCGGTCACTGCTTTATCGGCAACCCTTGACCGTGACGACCCCCAGCCCCACGCCGGGGATACCCTACCACCTTTGTGGCATTGGTTGTATTTCATGCCACGGGTGCGCCAATCTGAACTTGGCCGTGATGGCCATCCTGCGTTAGGCGGTTTCCTCCCCCCGGTTCCGCTGCCACGCAGGATGTGGGCCGGAGGCCGCCTTTATTGGCGGTCTCCCCTCCGCATCGGAGGCCCGGCGAAAAAGGTGTCCACCGTTAAGGATGTGGCGATCAAGTCCGGGAAAACCGGGCCGCTGGTTTTCGTCACGGTGCTGCATGAGATCTTTCAGGATGACGTTCTGTGCATCACGGAAGAACATGACATTGTTTATCGTGATTACGATGACCCGTCCGCGCCGCCGCCCAAACCCTTGCCCGCCCCAGCAGAATCGCTTTTCTCCCGCACGATTGTGCCTGATCCGGTTTTGTTGTTCCGTTATTCGGCCCTGACCTTTAACGGGCATCGCATCCACTATGACCGCAAGTTCTGCGTGGAAGATGAAGGGTATCCGGGGTTGATCTTCCATGGTCCGCTGACGGCGACCTATCTGATAGATTTGTTGCGGAATCAACGACCAACGGCAACTGTTACGGAGTTTGCTTTCCGTGCAGTTCGACCGCTGTTTGATGTGCATCCGTTGACCATTCATGGGGCACCTGACCCTGATCATACTGAAAATGCTTATCTTTTGTGGGCATTGGACCATACCGGGGCCTTGGCAATGACGGCGACGGCTCGGATGAGCCCCGACTAAGGTGGTTCTCATACCCGAGTCCGCCTTTTTTCTTTTTTTCGGGTAATGTCTTTACCTCACCCTTTTTTTCAGCTTACACTTTTGCCTACGGACTACCTGAGTGGGTAGGTATCAAGCCTGGGGGGGATTGACGTGAGCCGGACATTGCCGCCGCTGGTTGCGTTGCGCAGTTTTGAATCTGCAGCGCGACACCTGAGTTTTAAAGATGCCGCGGAAGAATTGAATGTGACACCTTCTGCGGTTAGTCACCAAATTCATAATCTTGAAGAATATCTGGGCGTACGCCTGTTTTTACGCATGAACCGATCGCTGCGACTGACCAGTGTTGGGGAGACCTTTGTTGTCAAAATTCGCATGGCGTTTGATCAAATTGAACAGGCCACACGCGATTTGGCATCCATTACCGGTTCGGATGTATTGACTCTGACCGCTCCGCCGAGTTTGACGGCGACGTGGTTGGTACCGCGTTTGCGCAGCTTTCGGGAAAAATGCCCCGGTTTTGATGTGCGGGTGATGGGCAGTATGGAAGATGTGGTGTATGTGCGTGAAAACGTTGATGCATCGATTCGCTATGGGTATGGCGATTGGCCGGGGCTTGAGGTTGAGCACCTGTATACGGAACGGATGATGGTCCTGTGCAGCCCGGCCTTGCTTGACGGTCCTGTACCGCTAAAAGAACCGGCGGATGTTCTGCGCCACCCGTTAATTCATTCGGAATGCCGATTGAATGGTTGGGGAGAATGGTTGCGGTCGGCTGATCTGCCGTATTCCGAGGCTCCCGGTGGCTTCCGCTTTACGCACTCGGCGCACTCGCTGCGGGCCGCCGCCGATGGGCTGGGCATTGCCTTGGAAAATGATCTGATGGCGGCGGATTATCTGGCGGATGGGTCTTTGGTTCAGCCCTTTGATGTCCAAATCGAAATGCCGCGTCCGGCGTCTTATTATTTCGTTTGCCCGAAGGATCATCTGCAAGCGGCAAAGGTTCAGGCCGTGGAAACGTGGCTGCGCGAAGAATTTGATGCCTCCGGTAAGGCTTATGACAGCTTGCGGCTAATGGTCGCGAACAAAGTCTAGTTTGACCGATCAGGTGTACCCACTAAAAAAGCCCCGCATGTGCGGGGCTTTTTTTTGATGCTGGTTTCAGGACCGGATTATTCGCGGTTGCCCAAGAATTGCAGCATGATCAAGAACATGTTGATGAAGTCCAGATACAGGGTCAAAGCACCCATAATCGCGGATTTCTCAGCCAAGGCTTGATCACCGGAAACCTGATAGTACATGGACTTGATTTTCTGTGTGTCATATGCGGTCAAACCGGCAAAGATCAGCAAGAACATGGCGGACAGGGCCATGTGCAGCACGGAGCTTTGCAGGAAGAAGTTAACCACCATGGCAATCAAGCCACCGATCAGACCCATCATCAGGAACGAGCCCATGCCGCTCAGGTTCCGTTTGGTGGTGTACCCATACAGGCTGAGCCCGGCAAAAGCCGCTGCAGAGATGAAGAACACGCGGGCGATGGATACGCCGGTGTAGGTCATCACGATGTAAGACAGGGACAGCCCCATAACGGCGGCATAGACCCAGAAGGTGGTTTGTGCGGTCTGTACCCGCATGCTGTGGAAGCGCATGCCAAGGAAGAACACCATGCCCAACGGAGCAAACGTCACGATCCAGCCCAGAATATTCGGCTGAACGCCACGTTCCGTCACGGTGTAAAACAGACTCATCAAAGCCGGGGTAGAGCCGACGATATACGCAACCAGGCCGGTCAAAGCGAGCGCGGCGGTCATGTAATTGTAGACCTTAAGCATATATGCGCGCAGGCCTTGATCTGTTGCCTCATCGACAACGCGACGGCCCATCGTTGCAAAACGCGGGTCGGTGTGCATGTTCATTGCTTTCCTCTCATGCAAAGAAAACTGGTTTCATCGCTATGATAGATATGGTGGCGATGAATTCTGCGCAAGTATGCCATGCTCAATACCGAAAGCAACTAGAAGCGAACGTTTGTTCTTCAAATTTCTGTGCATAACGTGAAATATACTCATCACAAATGACGCAGACGTTGCGCAGGTCGTGCGGATAGGATGCGCCCGGCGATGAGGCCGCCGGTGCATAGGCCAACAACCACACACGCCAAAGCGACAACGCCCGCATGTGCCCAAACTGGCGACCAGTTTAATTTCAGGACAAACGTTACAACTGCCCAAGAGACCATACTCCCGGCGATGACGGCAAAGGCACCGACAATCAAGCCAATGCCAAGAAATTCCCACGCGGTCACGCGCAGCAAGTCTTTGCGTCGTGCGCCCAGAACCTTCAGGATGACGGCCTCATTCAATCGCTGGCGCAGTCCGGCAGAAACCGCACCCCCCAGAACCAGAAGACCCGCCAGCACGGTAACGGCAGTCACCGCAAGAATCGCCTGACCACCCACATCGGAAATGCCCTGCGCCCGCTTCAGAACATCGGCAACCCGAATGGCGGTGACGTTGGGTAAGGTTTCAGCCAAGGCATGTTCCAATCCGATTTCCTGTTCCGGCGGGACATTGACCGTGGCAATCAGGGTTTGCGGTGCGCCATCTAAGACTCCGGGAGAGAAAACAAAGGCGAAATTGATGTTTAAAGACGCCCAGTTCACACCGCGCAGATTGGTGATGGTGGCGGTCACTTCGCGGCCCAAGACATTAACGGTCACGGTATCGCCGATGGTCAGGCCCAATCCCTCGGCAACATTTTCGGCAACGGATACCAGTGGCTGCGGCGGAACGGATTCGGGCCACCACGACCCGGCAATGATGTCGGCACCGCGTGGGAGAGTCTTCGCCACGGTGAAACCACGGTCCCCGCGCAGAACCCAGCGTACTGAGGGATCAACGGCTTGAACATCCGCTGGCTTGCCGTTCAGCAGAGTAACCCGCCCCCGAACCATGGGGGCGGTTTCCTGCAAATCCGCGCCGGGAGTTTCAGCAATGATGTTTTGAAAGGCGGTAAGTTGATGGGGTTGGATGTCGATGAAGAAATACGTGGGGTAATCGTCTTTGCGGGCATCGCCCAGTTGATTGGATAGCGTGCCTTGCACTTGCGTCAGAGAGACCAATACCGTCGCGCCAAGGCCAAGGGCAACAAGCATGGAGACCATGGGCGCATGACGGCGCGTCAAATTGGTCAGGGCCAAGCGTCCCAGCAAGCCAACGCTTGGGCGCAACAACAGGGGCACGCCGATTCGCTGAATGACAAGGGCAATACCGCGTAGTAGGGCCAGTACCATCACAGCACCGAAGGCAAACCCAAGGCCCATGGCTGGGGTGTCTCCGGTTTGGGTCATTAGGTATAAAATCATGGCGATTAGGGCCGCCAGAAGCCCCCATGCGGAGAAAGGGATGGGGGAGTGCAGCGCGCCTTCCGTATCCCGCAACAGATTCGCCGCTGGAATTTCACGTACGCGCAGTAAAGGCCACCATGCAAAGATAGCAGTGATCAGGGCGCCAAAGGCGGCGGCTTGGAGCAGCGGAGCCGGATAAATCGCTGGAATTGGTGCGGCGGGTAAAGCCTCTGTCGTGATCAGGGCGCGGACCGGCCATGGTGCCATCCCGCCGAGAATCAGGCCAAGAGCAATGCCGATGGTGGCGACTGCACCGATAACCAGACTTTGAATGAGGACAATCTGGCGGTTGGTTGCACCTTGGGTTTTCAGGATGGCAACCACCGTGCGTCGTTGGTCTACGGCGGCGGCAACCGCACTGGCGACACCAACGCCACCGACCAGCAGGGCGGTCAATCCGGCCCAAGTCAGGAATTTGCCGACGGTTTCCAAGAACCGTTGGCTGCGCCGTGCGGAGTCGTCAAGGCCAAGGATGCGCCAGTTTTCAGTGTTCAGGCGGCTTTGCAGGGTGGATGCCAGTTTGTCATCCTGCCGCGGCGTGGGGGCAAGGATACGGGTCTTATAGGTAATCAGGCTGCCCGGTTGGATCAGTCCCGATGCTTGCAATCCAGCGAAATCCGTCATGATGCGTGGACCAAGGCGAAAGGCACCACCAGCGGCGTCCGGTTCTTGGCTGATAATGGCGCGGACTTGAAAAGACTGCGTGCCGATACGTACGGCATCACCGACCACTATCCCCATCCGTCGCAACAGAGCCGCTTCGACCGCAATGCCGGGAACGCCATTTTGTGCAGCGAAGGCTGTTGCAGGGGGGATATTGGGCGATAAAGTCAGTTGCCCGATGAGAGGATAGGCCGCATCCACGGCCTTCAGTTCCGCCAGAACCGAGCGTCCTGTACCATCATCCCGGCGCGCCATGACGCGAGCGGTTGCGATGGTGGAGGTTTTGCCAAGTGACTGAAATAGGTTCAGATCAGCCTCCGATGGCGGTGCGTACAGGCGTTGTGCTGTGGCATCGCCTCCCAGTAGGACGCGGGCGCTGTTGGTCAGGCCGGCCTGAACGGATTCGACCACAGTGCCAGATGCGGCAACGGCGGCGACACCCAATGTTAATCCGGCGAGCAGGACCCGAAAACCGGATAGGCCGTTGGCAAAACTGCCGCGCAAGTCTGCCCATGCCAGTCGTGCAATGGCAAAAAAGCTCATGCATCGCCTCCTGACAACAAGGCTCCGTCCTGTAGTCGGAGAATACGGTCACACCGTGCGGCAAGGGCTTCATCATGGGTGATCAGTACCAGAGTCGCCCCATGGTCTTGGCTGGCGGCGAACAGCAAATCCGCAACTTTGTTGCCAGTTTCTGTATCCAGATTTCCGGTCGGTTCATCCGCCAATAGCAGTTTTGCGCCAGAGGCCAACGCACGGGCCAACGCGACCCGTTGCTGTTCACCGCCGGATAATTTGGCGGGAATATGGTGCAGACGGTGACCAAGGCCCATGGCATCCAGCATGGCTTGGGCCTGCTTACGCGCATTGGCAATGCCGGCAAGTTCTAACGGTACGATGGTGTTGTCCAGCGCGCTTAAGGTTGGGATTAAGTGAAACGCCTGAAAGACGACACCGATCCGTTGCCGCCGGAAAACCGCAAGACTGTCTTCCGACATGTGGTTCAGTCGTGTGTCATCCACGGTCACTGTGCCATGGGTGGGGTGTTCCAATCCTGCCATCAACATCATCAAGGAGGATTTGCCGGAGCCGGACGGCCCCAAAATTGCGATCCGCTCGCCACGTTGGATAGTCAGGGAGACATCGTGCAAAATAGTTAGGGGACCGGCTTCGGTCGGGACTTCAAAGCTGACGTCTTGCATATGCAGGATTGGGCTTCCCATATGGGATTTGTCATTGTTTATGGTGCTGTCAGGGGATGCCATGTCTGTCATATTTTCGTTATCTCGCCTGTTGTCGGTGATTGGCCTTGTCTTGACGTTGGTGTCGCCTGCATCGGCGCAGTCGCCCCAAACCATTTTGGTCATTGGGGACAGTTTGACCGCTGGATACGGGTTGCCACAGGAAGAGTCCTTTCCCGCTGCTTTAGAATCGCATTTGCAGGAAATGGGGAGAAATGTAACCGTACGCAACGGTGGTGTTTCCGGTGATACCACTGCGGGCGGACGGGCGCGATTGGCTTGGGCATTAAATCCGCGGCCTGATGTGGTGATTTTGGAACTTGGGGCCAACGATGCGCTACGTGGACTGCCGCCACAGCACGCCTATGCCAATTTAAAGGCCATGATCAAGACCTTGCAGGAGCAAAAAATTCCGGTGCTGCTGGCCGGGATGAAAGCACCCCGCAATTACGGTCCCGAATATGCGGCGGAATTTGATGGCATTTATCCCCGTCTGGCGCAGGAAACCGGAGTGCTCCTGTATCCGTTCTTTATGGAAGAGGTCTTCTCGCGACCGGAGATGTTACAGCCCGACGGCCTGCACCCCACGGCGAAAGGGGTGCAGCTGATCGTTGCCGCGATTCTGCCGGATGTTTTGGCTGTGTTGGATCGCGATCGCCCGTGATGGGGCGTCCGCTTATTGGGCGTCAATAAAGCGGGCTTTTGCTCCGCGTTCGATTGCCGCAGCGGTGAGGCGATCCACATCCAAACGATGGCGAATCATTTCCAGCATGCGCAATTCCGTTTGATCCAATGCGCCATCGGCAACTGCCACATCGCAGGCCAGTGCATATGCCGTTGGGCGCAGGCGCACGGGTAATGCCGTGCGGATCAGATCAAATGCCCGATCCAATCCATCGTCCGCGTCCAGAATTGTCGCGCAGTCTTCAGAGATATTGACCAATTCAGTGCTGTCGAAATCTCGGAAAATCGGCAGAGTTTTCACATTTGTGCCCATGGCGCGCAATTCAGCGTCGGTCATGTTGCTGTCTGAAGCGGACATCAGAACCATGGTGTAGATCAGGGCGGCGTGTTCGCTAATCATTTGGATCTCCTCAAACTTGTGCTGCCAATGACATCGGGAAGTGTAGCCCAAAACGCAAGCCCTGATGAGAGGTATAAAAACCTGCGGTGTCATTCCGCTGCGCAATGTCAAAAACGAAAATACGTAAAAAATGAAATAAAACGTTATGAAGAAGTATAAATGAAGGTGTTGTCTTTAGGGTGAAGTGTATGCAATATCCTCAGCAACTATAAGGAAATATATAGGTGTGCGTTTCATTGGCTGTAACAAATGAAACATTGCGTTATGTTTTGTTGTGTTGCGTTAATGCTTGTTTGTGCAGAGCGCTGCCCGAATGTGTAGGGATTAATCCCTAAAGCTGCCAAACCGAAAATTCTGGATTTTTGTGTTTCTGAATGGAGTGGGGAACCAATGACAACTGGGGTCAACCGCGGCTGGATCGTGGTTATGGCTGGTCTGTGCATCAACCTGATGTTCGGCAGTCTGTATACATGGAGCATCATTTCCGCAAATCTGAGCAACACTTTGGGGTGGAGCAGCTCTCAGGTGCAAACGCCGTTTGCCGTGGCGATTGCCATGTTTGCGTTGATTATGCTGTTCGGCGGTAAGTTGCAGGATTCGCTGGGGCCGCGTGTGGTCGCGACCGCGGCGGGTTTGTGTACCGGTGCAGGGATGTTCTTGTGCAGCATTATGCCAACTGAAATGGGCGTAATCATCGGTTTCGGCGTTTTGAACGGGGCCGGGATTGGTTTGGGGTATTCGGCTGCGGCTCCGGCTGCGGTGAAATGGTTCAAGCCTGAGAAAAAAGGTCTGATCGTCGGTTTGGTGGTGACGGGCTTTGGTCTGGCGCCACTGTACGCAGCACCGTTAACCAATTATCTGGTGGCACAATACGGCCTGTTCGGTGCGTTCCAGATCATGGGCCTGATCTTTGGCGGCGTTATCGTTGTTGCTGCGCAATTCCTGACCGTGCCGAAGGCTCCGGTTGTGGCTGTGGATAATACGGCTTCGACTGTGGCAGTTTCCGGTCCCGAAAGCGGCGAATACACATGGCAGGAAATGATCAAAACTCCGCAATTCTATTTGCTGTGGGTGATGTTCTTGGCCGGAGCCATGACCGGATTGATGTTGATCGGTCACATTGGCAAAATTTCGGCACTGCAAACCGGATCCACCGATAACATCACGTTCCTGGTGCAGGCATTCTCTATTGCCAATGCGTTGGGCCGCCCGGGGGCTGGTTTTATCTCGGATAAAATTGGTCGGGGTCGCACCATGGCGATTTTGTACCTGATGCAAGGCGCGGTGTTGTTGGTGTTCTCTGGCTTCAGTTCTTTCCCGCTGATCCTGTTGGGTGCTGTGGTGATTACGTTCTCTTACGGTGCGATGCTGGCGGTGTACCCGTCTGCGGTCGGTGATTTCTATGGCACCAAAAACATGGGCTTCAACTATGCCATCTTGTTTACCGCATGGGGTGTTGCCGGGTTGACCGGGCCGAAATTGGCTGGCTATCTGCTGGACGTTACGGGCGGTTATGAAACCACCTTTATGATTTGTGCGGTGGCAAATATTGCTGCGGCAGTTATTGGGATGATGGTGAAATCTCCGGCGGTGGTTGCGCGGAAGCGTGAGCTGGCGCAAGCCGCTTAATTCTATCACCTGAAAATCAGCCCCAAGCCATGGTTGAAGACTGTGGCTTGGGGTTTTTTGCGTTGGGTTTGGGGGAGGCCGAATTTCGGATTCACACGATTTTTGCCGAAATATCGGGCATAGGCGTCAAAAACTCACCTTCTTGGTGAATTTTTTTCACCAAAAAATCATGCGGGAAATGCTTGTTTTCCGGCGAGTTCACGATAATCGTCCGCAGATAAGCTGCCTATCTGACGATTAGGGTATTGATTTCAGTGCGGCGGTGTTTATCATCCACGCTTTATGAGCTAGAGCCGTACCCGATTGGGGCGTTTTTGGGGGCATGGGGATTACCCATGAGGTCATAGAAAGCGCTACGGATCTAACGCATTGGGGGAAAGGTGCCTCGCCCTACCACGTTTTGTGGTATTGTTTGGGCGTTTGGGTTTTGACCCCACGCGACAGGTCTCTCTGGGGGGGGATGTGCCGGGCTCAATGGTCAAACGTTGTGTCCGTCCCGGCGTAAATGCCGTGGACAAAAACATTTTGGAGTTAACCTACGATGAGCGCACCTGCTATCGATCCTGCGGCACCGAAAACCGTTCTTGCCGATACGTCATCCAATCCGGCTCCGTTGGGCCTGTTTGGTTTTGGTCTCAGCACTTTCTTGCTGAACGTCCATAACGCCGGTTTCTTCCCGATTGATTCCATGATCCTTGCCATGGCTATTTTCTATGGTGGTTTGGCTCAGGTTGTCGTCGGCATCATGGAATGGAAAAAAGGTATCACCTTTGGTACCGTTGCATTCTCTTCCTACGGCTTCTTCTGGTTGACTTTGGCAGCCCTGATTATTCTGCCGAAAACCAGCTTGGGCATTGCAGCACCGACACCGGGCGCTATGGCTTCCTACCTGTTCATTTGGGGTCTGATGTCCACCATTCTGTGGTACTGCACCTTCCGTCTGAACACCGCTTTGAACATTGTGTTCCTGGGCGTTGTCATCCTGTTCGGCTTGCTGACTCTGGCAAACGTATTCCACGGCACAGCCGCTGGTCACGTGTTCCACACCTTGGCTGGTTATGAAGGCATCCTGACCGCTCTGGGTGCGATCTACACCGGTGGTGCACAGGTCGTGAACGAATACTACGGCGAAATCAAATGGCCGTTGAACAGAGGCTAAGCCCTTTGTTCTGATACAATTGAAAGGCGGCCTCCGGCGGAGGTCGTCTTTTTTTTGCATTTATATGCGCTTGGGACTTGACGCCGAAAAATCCGACGATATAGTCAGGCTCCTTCTGCACGAAAGTGCACGTGTGGGCCCCTGTGGCGGAACTGGTAGACGCGGCAGACTCAAAATCTGTTTTCTTCGGAAGTGGGAGTTCGAGTCTCCCCGGGGGCACCACCAACCTATTATCTGTATTGACGGTCAGGCAGCTTCGGCTGTCTTTTTTTGTACTTGCTGAATACGATCATTTTCTCAAAGCTTGCCGGGATATCGGATCATGAAAATCGCAGTTATGGGTGCGGGGGCCGTTGGCTGTTATTACGGGGCGATGCTTGCCCGTGCCGGGCATGATGTAACCCTGATCGGGCGGCAGCATCATGTGGATGCCATGACACAATGTGGCCTTGTTCTGGATTTGGGTAAGACACAAGAAACCGTTACCGTTCGCGCAAGTACCGAAGCCTCTGCCATCAGCGGGGCAGAATTGGTTCTGGTGTGTGTGAAATCCACAGATACCGACGAGGTCGCGCAGCAGATCAAGCCATTCCTGACCGCTGATTCGATTGTCTTGAGCCTGCAAAATGGTATCGATAACGGGGACAGACTGCGTGCAGGTACGGGCCGCGATGTTTTGTCAGCGGTGGTTTATGTGGCGGCGGCGATGGCTGGGCCGGGTCATGTCTGTCATTTCGGGCGCGGTGATCTGGTTCTTGCGCCATCCGCACATAGCCAACGCGTGGCTGAAGTTTTGCGCCCTGCCGGGATTCCTGTGGAAATATCAGCCAATGCTGTCGCAGCGTTGTGGTCCAAGGTCATTTTGAATTGCGCCTATAACGCCGTGTCCGCCATCAGTCAGATGTCCTATGCGGATATGGTCGCCGTTGATGGTGTTTGGGACGTTATGCACAGTGCGGTTTCAGAAAGTCAGGCAGTGGCTGCCGCATGTGGTGTCAAGTTGCCGGAGACTTTGTGGGACAGCATTCGCAGCATTGCAGAGACCATGCCGCATCAGAAATCGTCCACGGCACAGGATATTGCCAACGGCAAGCCGACAGAGATTGATTACCTGAATGGCTATATCGTACGCAAAGGGCAGGAATTGGGAATTGCGACGCCAACCAATCAGACATTGCTGGCGTTGACAAGGTTATGTGAAGCTTCGGCACGAGGTGGGCGATGACCCAACGTATTCCTTTTCTGTCCCGCAACTGGCGGACGCCTGAAATGCTGTTGATTGTGATGGCTGCGGCCATGCCGCTGTCATTTTCCACATGGATGGCCTTGCTCAATAACTTCACGATTGAAGCCGCTGGCTTTACCGGGCGGGAGATTGGCATTTTGCAGTCCCTGCGTGAGATCCCCGGTTTTTTGGCTTTTGCTGCCATTTTCGTGTTGTTGGTCCTGCGCGAGCAAACTTTTGCCTTGGTGTCACTGTTGCTGTTGGGAGTAGGGGTTGCGGTTACAGGGTATTTCCCAACCGTATTTGGCCTGTACTGCACGACGGTGCTGATGTCTGTCGGTTTTCATTACTATGAAACCATGCAGCAGGCGTTGTCATTGCAGATGATCGCCAAGGAGCGCGCGCCAATTGTCATGGGGCGGCAAATGTCCGCCATGTCGGTGTCGTCGCTGCTGATGTTCGGCGCGGTTTGGCTGATGCTGGAAGTCCTGCATGTGGAATACCGCTATATTTATCTATTCGGTGGTGTGTTGACCATTGTCATTGCTTTGGCGGCATGGACAGCGTTTCCCCGGTTTGACAGTGCGCATCCGCAAACCAAGAAGCTGTTTCTGCGGAAGCGGTACTGGCTGTATTATGCTCTGACATTTATGGCAGGGGCACGACGCCAGATTTTTACCGTGTTTGCCGGATTCTTGATGGTGGAGAAATTTGGTTATGATGCGGCGACCATTGCCCTGCTGTTCCTGATTAATCACGCCATCAACATGGTGCTTGCCCCCAAAATCGGTAAGTTGATTGTGCGCTGGGGCGAACGTCGTGCTTTGACCATTGAATATATCGGTTTGGTCTGTGTGTTTGTTGCGTATGCCTTTGTCGAGGATGACCGCATTGCCGGTGGCTTATACGTGATCGACCATTTGTTCTTTGCCATGGCGATTGCGATCAAAACCTATTTCCAGAAAGTTGCCGATCCGTCGGATATTGCGTCCACTGCCGGTGTCAGTTTTACCATCAACCACATTGCCGCCGTGGTCATACCTGCGGCATTCGGTTTGCTGTGGTTGGTCTCTCCGTCTGCGGTTTTCCTCGCGGGGGCGGCGATGGCGGCGGTGTCTTTGTTGCTGGCACGCAATGTTCCCAATGATCCCAAACCGGGGAATGAGGTCATTGTTGGGTATCGATCATCGCCGCAGTAGTGCCTAATGCCTTTTGGCTGGAAAAAACAGCTGCTCGGGCTGTTTTTTTTCGTCTGCGGCTGTTCGTCGGTTGTCCTGTATGCCACCCATTGGGGTGGCAACGGGGTTGCGCAAACATCTATTCATCCGGATATTTCTTTGTATTTCTTGCGTGTAGGCTGGGGATGCCAACGCGATAATTGCATTTGCGGATTTTGGCTGTTTCCATGGGAAACGTAAGGGTTGCGCACGCGTTCTGGTCGTGCCGATTTCCCGCAAGCCCACCCTGCGAAAAGTGCATGACGTATCTTGAGTTTAGGGCTATCGTTCACATATCTACCCCTTCGGAGAGGTGTGCGGTCGCAGTCGCGCCCTCTCAGGTTCAATTGACGTCCCGTACCGGCGACCGCCGCATCAGTCCGATGAACGCGGGAGACTTCAAGGAGGATGGTTCATGTTTAAAAAGACGGCAATTGCTCTGTCATTCGCCTGCGCAACACTGATGTCTGTATCTGCCAATGCTCAAGAACAGTTACGTTTTTCTGCCGGGCCGCCCGGAGGGAACTGGTTCGCCCTTGGCGGTGCGCTGGCTGAAACTTGGACGCAGGCCGGTGTGCCAACCTCAAGCAGCACGGGTGGCGGTATTGCCAATGTGGTGAATACGGACCGTGGCAAAACTGATCTTGGATTCTCCGTAACCGCTTTGGTCGGTGCCGCTGCAAATGGGGCATCCCCGTATAAGCAAAAACATGACAATGTGGCGGTTTTGGCTAACCTCTATCGCCAATATACATATTTTGTGATGCGTAAGGACTACGCCGACAAACACGGCATTAAATCCGTTGCGGATATTACCAAACAAAAACTGCCAATCCGCATGGCAACCCTGAAACCGGGTACATCGTCTGAGTTTGTTGTTCGTTCCGTGTTTGAAAAAGGCTTGGGCGTCGGCTGGAAAGACATCAAGGATTGGGGCGGCTCTGTCTCCTTCGCATCGTATTCCGATGGTTCCAACCAATTGGCGGACAATCATTTGGATTGCTTTGCATTTTCTGTCGGACGTGCCGCGTCCGTTGTTTTGAAAATTGAAAGCCAAATTCCGGTGGTGATTTTGCCGGTGGATAAGGAAGTCCGTGAAGCCATGACCGCAGCGTTTGGCACCGGAACATTCGAAATCGACCCGTCGATCTATAAATCCATCGACAAACCGGTTCCGACCATTGGTGACTACACCAGTGTTATCGTCCGCAAAGATCTGGACGAAGAGACCGTTTACAAAATGACCAAAGCTCTGTGGGAAAATAAGGAAACTCTGCAAAAAGGCGTGAAGGCCGTTGCGGAACTGAATCCGGCAGAAGCGGTTCCGGCGAAAGCCCCGGCGCATCCGGGTGCCGTCAAGTACTGGAACGAAGTTAAATAACGCACACCACATGTGTTGCCGCAGCCCCGCCTTGCCGGGGCTGTGGACGTTTTCGGGTAAAGCGTACAAGGGGATAGTCGGATGCGTGCAACAGGGTCATTGGTTAAGCAGATTGTTTATGTTTATATTCTCTGCGTCGGTCTTTTCCATCTCTACACATCAGTTTTCGGCAGCTTTGAGGCCTATTTGCAGCGCAGTCTGCACTTAAGCATGGTTTTTCCCATGGCCTTCGTGCTGTATCCCATGCGGGATGCGGATAAGGATTCCGCCAATGTGCCGTGGTATGACTGGCTGCTTGCCGTCGCATCCATGATGCCCGGTCTATACATCGTTATGAATTACACGGACATCACCTTACGTATGATTCAGGTGGATGAGGTCACGGTGGCGCAGCAAGTGCTGGGTATGTCCTTGATCTTGTTCTTGCTGGAAGCCACACGGCGGGTCGTCGGCATGCCGTTGGCAATAATTGTCGGGTTGTTTGCCGGGTATATGTGGTTCGGTGATCTGATGCCCGGTGTTATGCAGGGCTTGTCCTTCACCTTCCCGGAAGTGATCGAGCAAATTTACCTGACCGATGAAGGCGTGTTCTCGATCCCGATTGGTGTGTCTGCAACCTTTGTCATGGTCTTCCTGATTTTTGGTGGCTTTTTGGAAAAGAGCGGCGTGGGTCAATATTTCATGGACTTTGCGCAGGCCTTTACCGGGACATCTCCCGGTGGTCCGGCAAAGATTTCCGTGATTAGTTCTGCTTTGTTTGGGTCAATTTCCGGTGCAGCGGTGGCCAATGTGTACGGCACGGGTACTTTTACCATTCCGTTGATGAAGCGCATCGGCTATCCGCCCCACTTTGCCGGGGCGGTGGAATCCGTCGCCAGCACCGGCGGGCAGATCATGCCGCCAATTATGGGGGCCGGGGCGTTTATTATGGCCTCGTTCCTTGGTGTTCCGTTCAGTGATATTATCATTGCGGCTCTGATTCCTGCGATCCTGTATTACGGGGCCGTTTTGCTGATGGTGCATCTGGGCGCCCTGAAAAACAATCTGCAAGGGCTGAGTGAAGAGGACTTACCCTGTAAGAAAAAAGTTCTGAAGCAATCCTACAAACTGCTGCCGATTGTGGTGCTGGTTTATATGCTGTTGTCTGGTTATTCGCCGATGCTGGCGGCGGCTGTGGGCGTTGCGGGTGCGTGGGTTGTGTCATTGCCCGACCCGGAACACCGGATGGGACCGAAAGAAATTCTGGATGCGATCGTCATCGGTTCTCGCAATGTGCCTGTCGTTGCCATTGCCTGTGCTGCTGCCGGGATCGTGGTGGGTTCGGTGTCTTTGACCGGGTTTGGCTTTAAGTTTGTTGGGCTGGTGTTCTCACTGGCGCAGGGGATTCCGTTCCTTGCCTTGGTCTTGATCGCCTTGGTTTCCTTGATCCTTGGTATGGGGTTGCCGACGACCAGCGCGTACATTCTGGGGGCGGCACTTGGCGTTCCGGCTTTGGCGCAATTGGGCTTTGAACCGATTGCAGCCCATATGTTTGTGTTCTACTTCGCCATTGTGTCGAATATTACGCCACCTGTTGCCTTGGCGGCCTATGCCGCCAGCTCACTGGCGCAGTCCAACCCGACGGAAACCGCAGTTCAGGCTCTGAAGCTTGGGATTCTGGCGTTTATGGTGCCGTTTGCCTTCTGCTATGACCTTGGTTTCTTGTCCAACTCAGATTGGATGGGTAACGGGTTTGCCTTGTTGGGTGGTATCGGAGCCTTGTTCGCCATGGCCTTTGCCATGCTGGGCTTTATTCGGGCTCCTATACCCAAATGGCAACGTTATGTCTTTGGTGCCGCAGCGATTATGTGCCTATGGCCGTTGGTTGTGGTGAAGCTTGCCGGGGTCGGTGTGGTCATTGCCGCAGCCTTGGTGTGGGGGCGTAGACCGCCGCAGTTGGCAACGGCCTCCGCCTGATTTACCTAGACACAAGCCCCTGCAAAGCAGGGGCTTGTTGCATCAGGCACTGGGTTTTTTCCCATTTATGGTCCTGTGTGCTATAACCCGGTCACAGATTACATTCGGGCTGTGCGCACATTATGGATTTCCTTTTCATTCAGGCACTCAACGGTCTTGCCGGGGCTAGCTCCCTGTTCTTGGTGGCGGCAGGACTGTCATTGATCTTTGGAGTGAGCCGTGTGGTCAACTTTGCCCACGGTACCGTATTTATGATTGGTGCATACATTGCGTGGACGTTGGTCGATGCCTGTGGCGTCAATTTTTGGTTGGCGATTCCTCTGGCGGCGTTAGCGACGGCAGGTGTTGGCGGTGTCATCGAAATACTGGTGCTGCGCCGACTTTATGGTGGTTATGAGCTGCTGCCGTTATTGGCGACGTTTGGTTTGGTCCTGATTGCCCATGATGCCGTGCCGCTGATCTGGGGCGCGCAAGACGTGATCGGGCCGCGCGCGCCGGGGCTGTCTGGAGCCGTGGAAATCCTTGGGCGGCGGGTGCCGGAATACGATATTTTTCTGATTGGAATTGGCCCGGCGGTGTTGCTGGTTATGTGGCTGCTGTTGCATCGGACGCGGTTTGGTCGTGTGATTCGGGCCGCAACGGAAGACCGGGAAATGGCGGCGGCCCTTGGCATCCGTCAGGATTTGCTGTTCACCGGGGTCTTTATGTTGGGCTGTGCCTTGGCGGGGCTGGGTGGAGCCTTACAGTTGCCACGGGAAACCCTGCACCACAGTCTGGATATGCAGGTGATTGTGTCTGCATTTGTGGTGGTGGTCATTGGCGGTATGGGCAGTCTGACCGGAGCCTTTGTCGCCGCGGTGATCGTCGCGGAAGTGTCCGCGTTTGGAATTGTTATCTGGCCGCAGGGCACGTTGGCGATGCTGTTTTTGATTATGGTGGCAGTGTTGCTGGTTCGCCCCCACGGTTTATTCGGTCGCCCGGCCCGCGATGAACCCCATCATCCGTTGCATCTTCCATCGCCGCCAGCCCATGGGTTTTCCCGTTCGATCAAAATCGGATGTGTCGTGCTGTTGTTGGCACTGGCAGCGTTCGGAGGAATTGGTTCACCGTTCGCTTTGGATGTTGCAACTCAAGTGCTGATTGCGGTGCTGTTTGCGTGCAGCCTGCATGTGTTGATGGGCTGGAGCGGCATTATTTCATTTGGTCAGTCTGGTCTGTTTGGCCTTGGTGCTTATGGTGCAGCCCTTGCGTATCAACAGGGTTTCGGCCTAGGCACAAGCCTGATCGCCGGAGTTGCCTTGGCCGCCTTTATCGCTGCCGGGTTTGGCGCGGCGGTGCGGAAAATGCGCGGGGTCTATCTGGCGATGTTAACCTTGGCATTTGCCCAGTTGTTGTTTGCCACGGCTTTTCAATGGGTGGATGTCACCGGCGGAGATAATGGTATCCTCGGGCTGTGGCCCGACCCGCCTTTTGACACGGCTAAAGGTTGGTATGGTTTGACCTTGGCATTGACGGCGTTGGTTCTGGTCGGGGGTGCCATGCTGTATCGCACGCCACTGGCCTACACCTTGCGGGCGGCTCAGGATGCGGAGCATCGCGCACGGGCGGATGCGTTGGCGGTGGATGTGGCGCGGGTTTGGGCCTTTACCATATCCGGTGCGGTGGCGGGCCTTGCCGGAGCCCTGTTCGTCTTCCTTAAAGGCAGCGTCTTTCCGTCGGTTCTGGATATTCCACAGTCGGTGGATGGACTGGTTATGGTTCTGCTCGGCGGCGTGGGGCATCCGCTGGGGCCGATTATCGGTGCGATTGTTTACACCCTTGGCGTGACGGTTGTGTCCACGTGGACCATGCATTGGCACATGATTGTTGGCGGAGTCATCCTGTTGCTGACCCAGATTGCGCCAAGCGGCATTTGGGGCAGGGTCCAAATGTGGCGGAGGGCTATCCGATGACGCAGGTGGCACATCTTTCGGCGCGAGATATCTGCAAACGCTATGGGCCGATGACGGTCCTGCATAATGTGGCGTTTGATATTCCGCGCGGTGATATGGTCGCATTGATCGGGCCGAATGGCGCCGGAAAATCCACACTGTTTGGCGTGTTGGGCGGGTCTTTGATGCCGGAGCACGGGTCGGTCCTGTTGGATGGTCAAGTGATCATTGGGCGAGGTCCAGAGGCCGTGGCCCGCGCCGGAGTGGGGCGGACGTTTCAAACTTCGGCTCCGTATCGTTCCTTGGGCGTGCTTGAGAATTTGTTGCTGGTGGACAGTGTGCAGCAGCCATGGTGGCGGCGTATGCTGCTGCCGTTGTGGCACAAGGATGCCTCCCATGCCCGCGCCGTGCTGGATGAGGTCGGATTGGGGCATTTGGCAACAGAGCCATGTTCCACGCTGTCTTATGGCGATGCCAAGCGTCTGGAATTGGCTTTGGCGTTGATGCGGGATCCGAAGTTGCTGCTGATGGATGAGCCAACGGCGGGAATGGCACCGTCGGAGCGTGCAGCCTTCATGACGTTGGTGCATGGCAGGTCACAGGCACGCGGCATGACCGTATTGTTTACCGAACACGACATGGCGACGGTTTTCGGCTTTGCGTCCCGAATCTTGGTGCTGGACCGGGGGCAGATCATTGCCGACGATTCGCCCGATGCAATCCGAAGCAATGCGGCGGTGCAGAAAATCTATCTTGGTCATGGAGGTTTAACCGAAAGCCGCATGACAGAAGCATTGTGAAGCCGTACTCAGCATGGTAACAAGACCGCTGAATTTGTGAAACAGTACGGTCAGGTCCGGATGGGCTGCGCCAGAAGCGAAGACGCCAGATAATGCAAGATACAGATACCCGGTTGGAATTGGCAGTTGTCGTTCCGATCAAAAATGAGCAAGACAACATCGTTCCCCTGATCGAGGAAATCCACGCCGCCTTGGATGGTGTGGCCGAGTTTGAAGTGATCTATGTGGATGATGGTTCTGACGATCAATCTCCGCAACGCCTGACCGATGCCAAACAGCGGTTTCCCCGCCTGCGCGTGATTACCCACGCCAAAAGTTGCGGTCAGAGTCAGGCCGTGGCAACCGGGATTAAGCATGCCAAGTCCGATTTCATCGCGACCCTTGATGGGGATGGGCAAAATGACCCGGCGGATATTCCGGCACTGCTGGCGACCCTACGTAAGGCTGCCGATCCACACAATCATTTGGTGGCTGGTTGGCGGCACAAGCGTAAGGATACTGCTGTCAAACGGTATACATCCAAATTTGCCAACAAATTGCGCCGCTGTTTGTTGAAAGACAACACACCGGACACGGGCTGTGGTCTGAAGGTGTTTTCCCGCGAGGCCTTTCTAGACCTGCCGCGGTTTAACCACATGCACCGCTATTTGCCGGCCTTATTCCTGCGCCGTGGCGGTGCCGTGGAATCTGTTCCGGTCAATCACCGTGCCCGCGAACGCGGTACATCCAAATATGGCACGATTGATCGTGCTTTGGTCGGGATTTCCGATTTGCTGGGTGTGATGTGGTTGATCCGCCGCGCTTCGGTTCCTGAGATTTCCTCCGCAGATGAGTAACACGGCAAACGCCGAAGGGCGTGGCGCATTGGCTACTGTCCGTCCGTATCTGAAGGGGCTGACGATGATTCTGTCGTTGGTCGCCATTGGTTATGGTCTTAAGGTCTCGGGCATCAATGATGTGCTTGATGAACACTGGATTGACGCTGAAATTCGCGGGCAGGGCCTGATCGGAGCCGCGTTGTTCGTTGGCATGGCTGGCGTGCTCGCTGCCGTTGGTTTTCCGCGGCAGGCGATCTCCTTCATGGGGGGGTATGCCTTTGGTCTGTGGCAGGGGACATTGCTGGCATTGCTGGCGACCACACTGGGCTGTGTTTTTGCATTCTTTTACGCCCGCATCATGGGCCGCAGTTTTGTTCAGCGTCATTTCGGTCGCCGTATCGCAAAATTTGACCGGGTGCTGGCGGATAGCCCGTTTCTGACTACGCTGCTGATCCGGTTCTTGCCAGTGGGCAGCAACGTGGTGACGAATCTGATCGCCGGGGTGTCACATGTGCGAGCCGTGCCGTTTATCTTGGGATCGTTGGTCGGATATCTGCCGCAAACTGCGATTTTCGTCCTGATTGGCAGCGGAGTTCATATCGACCCCACATTCCGTACCGGCGTTGGTGCAGCATTGTTTGTGGTGTCCGGTGCGTTGGGCGCGTACCTGTACCGTCATCTGAAGCGTGGGCAGGCGATCAAGGCCGCGACAATTGATGACGATGGCGACAATTTGTAAATCCCCCTCTTGACAGTTTTGCTCCTTCGGCTTACCTCGTTAGCACTCGGATCGAGAGAGTGCCAATCTCTCGATTATCCAGTTTCCGTGCCGTAATGGGCGGAGAGACTCAATTCGTAATACTTTCCTGGAGGAAACTATGAATTTCAGGCCGTTGCATGACCGTGTGCTGGTTAAGCGCGTTGAAGTGGAAAACAAAACCGCATCTGGCATCATCATTCCGGACAGCGCAAAAGAAAAACCGATGCAAGGCACGGTATTGGCTGTTGGTTCCGGCCGTCGCAACGAAGATGGGTCTGTGACCCCGTTGGATGTCAAAGCCGGTGATCAGGTTCTGTTTGGTAAATGGGCAGGCACCGAAGTCAACATTGACGGTGAAGACGTCCTGATCATGAAGGAATCGGACCTTCTGGGCATTCTGGGCTAAGTCAGCCGGACTGCTTTTGAACCCGTTTTTCGTTCACATTAACTAAAGGAAGCTCATCATGGCTGCCAAAGAAGTCAAGTTTTCATCTGACGCCCGCGCACGCATGCTTAAAGGCGTCGACATCCTCGCTGATGCAGTGAAAGTGACCCTCGGCCCGAAAGGCCGCAACGTCGTTCTCGACAAAGCTTTCGGCGCTCCGCGTATCACCAAGGACGGTGTGTCCGTTGCCAAAGAAATCGAACTGGCTGACAAGTTCGAAAACATGGGCGCACAAATGGTTAAGGAAGTTGCTTCCAAAACCAACGATCTGGCCGGTGACGGCACCACCACCGCGACCGTTCTGGGTCAAGCTATCATTCGTGAAGGCTGCAAATCCGTTGCTGCCGGCATGAACCCGATGGACCTGAAACGCGGTATCGATCTGGCTGTTGAAAAAGTCGTTGCTGAAATCAAAGGCTTCTCCAAAGAAGTTTCCACCAACGAAGAAATTGCTCAAGTCGGCACCATTTCCGCCAACGGCGACGCAGAAGTCGGCAAAATCATTGCTGAAGCTATGGAACGCGTCGGTAACGAAGGCGTGATCACCGTCGAAGAAGCCAAAGGTCTGGAAACCGAACTGGACGTGGTTGAAGGCATGCAGGTTGACCGTGGTTACCTGTCCCCGTACTTCGTGACCAACACCGACAAAATGATTGCCGATCTGGAAGACCCGTTCATCCTGATCAACGAAGGCAAAGTTTCCACCCTGCAACCGATCCTGCCGATTCTGGAAGCCGTTGTGCAATCCGGTAAGCCGCTGTTGATCGTTGCTGAAGACGTGGAAGGCGAAGCACTGGCTGCTCTCGTCGTCAACCGTCTGCGTGGCGGCCTGAAAGTTGCTGCAATCAAAGCTCCGGGCTTCGGCGATCGCCGTAAAGCTATGCTGGCTGACATGGCTAGCGTCACTGGCGCACAAGTCATCTCTGAAGAAGTTGGCATCAAATTGGAAAGCGTTACCCTCGACATGCTGGGTACTGCGAAGAAAGTGGTCATCTCCAAAGACGACACCACCTTCGTGGACGGCGCAGGTTCCAAAGACGAAATCGAAGCACGTTGCAACCAAATCCGCAGCCAAATCGAAGCTGCTGTTTCCGATTACGATCGTGAAAAACTGCAAGAACGTCTGGCCAAACTGGCTGGCGGTGTTGCCGTGATCAAAGTCGGTGGTGCAACCGAAGTTGAAGTGAAAGAAAAGAAAGACCGCGTTGACGACGCTCTGCACGCAACCCGCGCAGCCGTTGAAGAAGGCGTGGTGCCGGGTGGTGGCGTTGCTCTGCTGAACGCAACCCGCGCTCTTGAAGGCTTGGAACCGGCAAACCCGGACCAGAAAGTCGGCGTACAAATCGTTCGTCGTGCTTTGCAAGCTCCGGTTCGTCAAATCGCTGAAAACGCTGGTTTCGACGGTGCTGTGATCGCTGGCAAAATCCTGGAACAAGACGTTATGACCTTCGGCTTCAACGCTCAGTCCGGTGAATACGAAGACATGGTCAAAGCCGGTATCATCGACCCGACCAAAGTTGTCCGTTGCGCACTGCAAGACGCGGCTTCCATCGGCGGTCTGTTGATCACCACCGAAGCCATGGTTGGCGATGCCCCGGAAAAAGACAAATCCGGTATGCCGGCTATGCCTGACATGGGCGGCATGGGCGGTATGGGTGGCATGGGCTTCTAAGCCAGCTTCTCACCGTGAATCAAAGAACCCGGTCCTTTCGAGGGCCGGGTTTTTTAATGTCACAGACGATGGTGTTTGCGATAAAGCGCGATTTGGTATCGCAGTTCCTGTCTCGTCAGCCCGGTGACGTCGCGCAGAATTTTTGGCTCCAGTTGCAGTAAGTCGCGTGCGTTTCGTATCCAGTCTTGATGATGAGGCAGATTACGTTGCTGCGGCTGCGATTTATCTTTCCATATGCGCCAGCACGTGGAGATAGCTGTTGCAAACAAGGTCCATGGTTTCATGTCTTAACGCTTTCCGTTTGGGCCGAAGATTGTGCGGGCAGTATCTTCTTGTCCTATCCATAAGAAAATCGATAAGATCTCAACAAATCTATGAGTAAAGCTAACAGGAAGGTGGTTATGCTGATGTCTCGGGCATCATTGCCGTTATTGGAACTTGATCTGTTGCGGACGTTTGTCGCCATTTGCGAAAGCGGCAATTTCTCGCGCGCTGCGGAGCGTGTTTTCCGCACACCGTCAGCGGTCAGTTTGCAAATGAAAAAGTTGGAAGACCTTGTGGGGCGGGAGTTGTTCATCCGGGAAGCCCGTAAAGCCATCCCCACCTGTGATGCAGACATGTTGCTGGTTTATGCCCGCCAGATTCTACAGCTTAATCAGGAAGTTATGCGTCTGTTCCACGCGCCGCTTGTTAGTGGTCGTGTAAGGTTTGGTGCAACTGATGATGTGGGGAACGGCAATATTGCAGAGGTTATGCAGCGATTTGCCCGGACGCACCCTGATGTGGAGTTGGAAGTTTGCTTGGAACGCAGTGGACTTCTGGAAGATAAATTCATGAAGGGTGAGTTGGATGTGGCATTGACCATGTCATGCAAGACAACCAATGTTCACGCCCGAAAAATTATGACAGAAGAGCTGGCATGGGTCGCCAAGCGTAATTTCCAGATGCCTGTGGATGCACCTTTGCCTTTGGTGATGGTGGCGCGGGATTGCATCTGGACGGTTATGGCTTGTTCCGCGTTGGATGCGGCAGGGATTGCTCATCGCTTGGCTTATACGTGCCCCCAGTTGCAGTCCATCCTAACAGCAGTGGAGGCGGGTTTGGCCGTCGCCGTGCTTCCCATCAGCGTGGTGCCGGACAGTTGTGTGGTGCTGAATGAGAGTTTACCGCCCCTTGGCGAATACAGTTTGTATCTGGCCCAACAGCCAGATGCGTCAGAGGCAGTGACGGCTTTTCACACTCACCTGTTGCAGACGTTTGATAACCAACCGGATAAGTGCAGACGTTTGTTTGGTTGATCCCGCTCGCTATTCAGTTATGGAAATGGATGCTTTTTGTATGGATGATTTGCGGTTAAAGGCCAAACTATTGGTGCAGGCCTTGGTGCGCCAATGCGGTGTGAATATGCTGCCAGCCTATGTCGTGCGACGTGGCGACGCAGACGCCGGGGCCGTGTTGGTCAAACGGGTGTCGTCGCGTTTGTCCTGCGTGGTGTTTCAGACGGCTTATGGTGATGATGGGAAACGACAGTGGATTCAGGCCACTGGCGATGTCCCGGTCATGGAGGCTGACGCGGATAGCTTTATTGAGCGACAAATACGTTACGATGAAGACCTGTGGGTGGTCGAGGTCGAAGCCCCGGAAAACTGGACGCCGCCCCAGCCCTGATCCATAGCTTATCAATACCGATTGAGGCGATTTTTAAGGGCAAACTTTTTTTGCGATGTGGGTTGCCATGCTGCGGCCCAGCTGTGTGCTTGTGACATTGCATCCGGCGATAACGAGGCGCAGCGTTTGGCTGTCTGGCGGAGTTGCGGGGGCAGGGAAACCAGCTGCCATTGGCAGGCTTGCATGGGGTCTGCCTGAATCCCGATGCCCGATGCATAAAATCGACTGACGGTTTCCTGTGCTATGCGTAGCCCAGTTTCGGCTGCTTTTTTATGGAGTTTCAAGGACAGAGCGAGGTTCTTTTCAACCCCCGTCCCGTGTTCGGTCATGGTTCCAAGGTAATGGTAGCCGGCGGCAGATCCGGCTTTCGCAGCCTGTTTAAACAGGCTGGCGGCTTTGGCGTAGTCCTGTGATGTCCCTTTACCGTATAGGTACATGGTTCCCAACTGCGCTTGTGCATCCGGGAGGCCCGCTGCTGCGGCTTTGTTGATCCACATCAGGGCAATGGCTTCGTCTTTGATAGCGGCAAAGCCTGTGGCATGCAGGATGCCAAGCTTAAGCTGTGCGTGGATATCCCCTTTAAAAGCCGCCTTGCGCAAAAGCTCCAAACCTTTGGTCTGGTTTTTGGTGGTGCCAAATCCGCAGATGTGCATTGTTCCGGTATTGTAGAGCCCGAGGCTAGAGCCATTGTCTGCCAACTTTTCAAACCAAGAAAACGCTAGCCGATGATTTTTTGCGACACTTTTCCCCTTGAAATAAAGAGAGCCAAGCCAGAATTGAGCCTTCGCATCATCGCGTTCAGCCCAATAGGTCGCCACGTCAATAATGGTTGGTTTGGCAGCGCCTTGGCGGACTGGGATGTTTCGGAAGCGTGCAAGATTATCGTTGGCGACCAGCGATATGTCACACACACCCGCCGGGGGCGATCCGGCGGTTGCTGCGGTCGTAAACAAACAGGCAATAGCGAGGCAACTAACAATCGAAGCAATGGAGGGACGCATGAGAATCAACATAAGTAACTGTGTAACGTTTGGCGATGATACACAAATTTGTTGCGCCCGTTAAGGGGAAGATGGCCTAAGGGCGAGGTCAACGTACTCCAGCCAGTCCGGGCCATAAGTCGCGGCGTAATCTTCACGGGCGGCTTGTATCACCGGAGCAAAGGCACCTGCCGAGATTGACCGTAAATGAATGGTGGATGGGATGGTTGCGCGGATGCTGGCATCACTGTTCATGGAAAGCTGATGGGCGGTATCGGAAAAATCCACACCCAGTTCGGTGAACACTGCGCGTTGTTCATCATTCAGTTTCGACCAGAATTTTTGCGAGGCCAAAAAGAAAGCAGGCTCAAAAATATGGTGGCTTAAGGTAATGACAGGAGCCTGTGATCCAACAGGCAGTTTTGTTATGCGGCGCAATGGACCGGAAACGCTATCGACAATGCCCTTGGCAATGGCTTCATCCGCACGGGCGTAGGGGTATTTTTGCGGGATTGCGCCAAGATCCCGGAACATTTGCCGGGTTTTGGCTCCCGAATTGTTCAGGATGCGCAGCCCCTTAAGGTCGGCAGGGGTTCGGATGGCGGTTTTGGCGCGAATATGATGGAACTCGTTATCATAAACCCCCAGAGCTACGACTTTAAGCGTCTGGTCGATCTGGGTGCGAAGCTCGTCTTCCAACCCGGCATACAGGGTATTTTGAACATGCTGGTGGTCGTGGAACAGCATTGGAATACGAAAGATGGCAAATTCCGGGATGGCATCAATGACGGAATCACTGACCAGTACCAGATCCAGTTCCCCTTTTTGCACATATCCCAACAGCTTGCCATCGCTTGGGGTATCAGGGGCGGTTTTGATGCTGACCTTGAATTGCCCCGACAGACGTTCATCAATCTGTTTGCCAAGGTATAGGGCGTGGCGGGCGATCAGCGAGTTTTTTGGCTCTGCAACCCAAAGGGTCAGGCTGTTGGCTGGTTGGGCCATAGCAGTAGCACTACCTGCCAAATTGAACAGCAAGCACAGCACAAATCCAAGATAACGAAACCCGGTAACACGCAACATGGTGACCTGCTTGCAATTACGATCAAGACCTAGGCAAGAGAAAACAGGATACGCGCAACTGTCACGTTCGCCAAGGAGAAGCGCGTAGCTCCTGTTCTGTGATGAGTTATTTGCTGTGGTGCGGCCACACGCGGACTATGGTTTCCGGGTCCAGTCGGTGCTCACGCCAACTAATCCCCCAATGCAGGTGCGGTCCGGTCGCCCGTCCGGTTGCGCCAACCCGTCCGATGACCTCGCCGCGTCGCACGGTTTGCCCTGATGCCACGGTTATTGCGCTCAGGTGGGCATAGACGGATTGCAGGCCTAGGCCATGGTCAATCATGATGGTTTGCCCGGTGAAGTACATGTCCTGTGCGACAAGGGAAATAACCCCGTCCGCAGCCGCTTTGACCTCTGTTCCGGTCGCGGCGGCAATATCATGCCCGGAATGAGGGGAACGGGGTTGCCCGTTCAGAATGCGGCGGGAGCCAAACACGCCGCTGGTGCGCCCGTCAACGGGCATGGTAAAGCCGGACACGAACATGGCTGTATCCCGAATTGTCAGACGAGCGGATTTGATGGCTTTGTTGTCCGCACGAATGCGACGCAGCACGGAGTCCGGCGGTGTCACTTTCTTGGGTGGCAAGCCGTTAATATGCTGTTCTGACCAGCGTCGAGGCTTGACGGTCAGGATATGGTCTTGGGTTTGACCGATTGTGTCGCCACTCATGGCGGTGATGCTGAGGCGGGCTTGTGGTGCCGCATCCCGACCGAATCCGATAACAAACAGCCCGCTTGCATCCACGGTGACGGGCTCACCGTCCAGAGTGACCGTATCACCGGGATTGGTGTGACCAATAGCCATACCGCCTTGCTCAACAGCCCCCTGTAAGGTCAACGCCTGCACCGGGCCACCGCCGAGCAGGATGGCACCTACCAAAGCAAAAATTCCGAAACAAATGGGGAAGTGGCGGCGTCTCATAACAGTGATCCTTGGCGCGGGTCGGATTTGGCGGATTTACGGCGTCCCTGCGGTTTTGCCGGTTTGGCGACGTTGGCAGCCGATGGTGGTGTGCTTGGTGGCGGAGTCTGTCCTGTGGACCCGGCAATGGCATCTACATGTCCATCGGCGAAGGTCAGGGTCAGGTTGTCCCCGCTGGAAATTGCGGCAGCAGTGCTGATTGCCTGTCCATCAGCATGACGAACAAGGGCAAAGCCACGTTCCAGCACCCGTTTGTAAGATAAGCTGTCGAGCAGGGCGCGGCGCGAGGACAAGGTTTGTTCGGTGGCGTCCAGTTTTCGCTGAATTGCCGGAGCTAGTCTTGGCGGCAGGGGGGCGAGTTTCTGTTCAGCGGTGCTGATGTGCCGTTGCATGGCTCGGGTTAGGCTGTGGGCCAATGTGTCCAGACGCTCGTGGGCACGGTTGACCACGTCTTGTGGGGTCCGTAGACGATGCCCAAGATTGATGAGTTTGTCGTCCGCTCGGTTCAGGTAAATGGACAGACCTTGATCCAGCCGCTCGCCACGGTCATCAAGCCGCTGTGTAGCCTCCGCCAGAAGGCGATCCGGCTGAGGCAAGGCGCGGCTGAGGGCATCCAGATGGCGGGCGTGGGCCTCGGTTGAGGATAACAATGCCCGAGGTAAGCGCGCCCCCAACTCGGCAACCCGCGCCATCAAGTCCAAACGGACAGGGACGGCTTTTTCCGCGGCCCCGGTTGGAGTTGGCGCACGCAAATCTGATACATAATCGATCAACGTGGTGTCGGTTTCATGGCCCACGGCAGAAATCACCGGGATGGAGCAATTGGCGACGGCCCGTACCACGATTTCCTCGTTAAAAGCCCATAAATCCTCAAGGCTGCCGCCGCCGCGCGCAACGATCAGGACGTCGGGGCGGGGCGTATCACCATCAATGGGGAGGGCATCGAATCCGGCGATGGCTTCGGCGATGGCCTCGGCTGCGCCCTCGCCCTGAACTTTCACCGGCCACAGCAAAACGTGACGGGGGAAACGGTCCCGCAGGCGGTGCAGAATGTCGCGAATCACGGCCCCGGTCGGCGATGTGACCACGCCGATGGTGGTGGGCAGTGGCGGTAAGGGTTGCTTACGTTCGGCGGCGAACAGTCCTTCCGCCGCCAGTTTGCGTTTGCGGTCTTCCAACAGTTTGAGAAGGGCACCTTCCCCCGCCACCTCCAGATGGTCGATAATCATCTGGTATTGGGACCGCGCCCCATATGTGGTCAGTTTGCCGGTGGCGATGACCTCAAGCCCTTCTTCAGGTCTGATCGTCATGCGTGCCAGTGAACCGCGCCAGATAATGCCTTCCAATACGGATTTGTCGTCTTTCAGGCGTAGGTAACAGTGACCGGAACCTACGACCTTAGGCTGGGAGATTTCGCCACGGACCCGGACCAGACCAAAGGCATCCTCCACCGTGCGTTTCAGGGCATTGGCAAGGTCACTGACGGTAAAATCGGGCTGATTATGGGTGCTTTCTGCCATGACGGGACGGAAATCCTTGGAAAATGTGTGGCTATGGGCTATCCGGTTTGCCGACGGGTCGGATTTGGATACACTCTGGCAGGCAATTGCGCAAAGGGGAAGGCTTATGAAAATCTTGGTGGTTGGTTCCGGTGGACGTGAACATGCTTTGTGTTGGGCGATTAAACGGTCTCCACATTGTTCCGAATTGTACTGTGCGCCGGGGAATGCCGGTATTGCCGATGTGGCAACTTGCGTGCCCATGGCGGTATCCGCCCTTGACGATATTGTGGCCTTTGCCAAAGACAATGCCATTGATTTGGTCGTGGTTGGACCGGAAGGCCCGCTGGTTGATGGTCTGGTTGACCAGTTGGATGCAGCGGGGATCAAGGCCGTTGGCCCCAGCGCGGCAGCCGCCCAGCTGGAGGGGTCCAAGGGCTTTATGAAAGATTTCTGTGCCCGCCATAACATCCCGACCGCCCACTATGCCCGGTTTACACAGGCCGATGCAGCGAAAGCCTACGTCCGTGATGTGGGGGCGCCGATTGTGGTTAAGGCTGATGGTTTGGCTGCGGGCAAGGGTGTTGTGTTGTGCCCGAATGAATCCGATGCCATTGCCGCGATTGATATGATCATGACCGACCGTGCGTTTGGTGATGCGGGTGGTGAAGTCGTTATCGAAGAATTTCTGGTTGGCGAGGAAGCAAGCTTCTTTGCCTTGCTGGATGGCGAGAACGCAATTCCGCTCGGTGCGGCCCAAGATCACAAAGCCGTGGGCGAAGGTGACACCGGCCCGAATACCGGGGGTATGGGCGCGTATGGTCCGGCTCCGGTGGTGACGCCGGAAATCGAAAAACAGGTCATGGACACCATTGTCACGCCGACGGTAAAGGGCATGGCAGCAGAAGGCCATCCGTTCTGTGGTGTATTGTTTGCCGGATTGATGATTACGGCAGAAGGGCCGAAATTGATCGAGTTCAACGTGCGATTCGGCGACCCGGAATGTCAGGTGCTGATGGCGCGGATGAAATCTGATGTGGTGCTGTTGTTGAAGGCAGTGGCGGACAAGCGTCTGGATGAAATTCAGGTGGATTGGCATGATGCTGCCGCCATGGTGGTGGTGATGGCAGCCAAGGGCTATCCCGGTACGCCGCTGAAGGGGACGGAAATCAGGAACCTTGATGCTGCCAATGCGGTGGATGAGGCCGTGGTCTTCCATGCGGGTACTGTCGCGGACAACGGCAAAATTCTGGCAAATGGCGGGCGTGTTTTGGGCGTGACCGCACGTGGGGCAACGGTCCGTGAAGCGCGTGACCGTGCCTATGAAGCGGTGGATCATATTGATTGGCCGGAAGGCTTTTGCCGCCGGGATATCGGTTGGCGGGTTCTGTCTTAAGCCCGCAACCTTAAAAATTGCGAAGGCTCATTTTAAAGTCGCAATAGTCTTGCCAAAGTTTGAATACGTGTGCATGCTTCTTTCCATGGGGAAAGATGCATGCGCCGTGATGCCTGCAATTGGCATGGTTTTTCAGCCTTGGAGCTCATGGATCTGGAGGAAGAAAAGGTGTTGATTACAGGAGGCCGGAAAGGGACCTTCTGTTTGTGTGTGTGAAGGAGTCTGGATTGAGCCGGGGGAAAGTTCTCATCGCATGTGGAGATGAGACGAAACGGCAGAGCCTGACGCGGGCGATGCGCTTTCGTTCCGAAGTCGTACCTGTTGGGGACGGCTGGTTGGCCTTGCACCTGATTAATTCCGATGCTTTTTCCGCTATGGTTATTGCCGAAAAACTCGATTCCCTTAGTGGAATAGATGTTGCGTATTCGGTGCGAGGGGACGGCGGCAACATGGACGTTGCCGTGATGTTTCTTGCCAATAAGGTTTCTACACGCATTCGCGATATGTACGAATCCGGCATTATTGATTGCTGCATCCATGAAAGCGCCAGTGACGGCGCTTTTCTCTTTTCATTCTATTCCATGTGCGCCACACGCAAAGAAGCCAAATGGTCCGAGCTTGACCCGGATGTTGCGCGGGTTTTGCAGTCGGCTCGGGCGACTTACAACGCGATATTCTCGGCCCAGAGCGCGACCATCCCTTTGGATGCGGCACAATTGGAGCAAACGGCTGATTATATTGTTGATTCTTTGGCGACGGGCAGAATCACCGCCGTGATGAACGCGGCCCAGCATCATGATGATTCTACATTTGTTCACCTGCTGAGTGTGGCGACGGTGCTGGCGTTTTATGGGCAGGCGGTCGGAATTAAAGGCCGGGATCTGAACGTGATGGCGCAGGCCGGGTTTGCCCATGATATCGGCAAGCGGGTCACGCCCCATGCGATTCTGTATAAGCCCGGCGCACTGGAAAGCCATGAAATGCAGGTGATGAAGTACCATGCGGCGGATGCGGGGCATATCCTGCGTGCATCCGATGGCGTCCCTTCAGAAGTGATTACGGTGGCGGAGCGGCACCACGAGCGCATTGATGGCGGCGGCTATCCCAATGGGCTGAAGCTGGGGCAACTGGATGAATTGTCGATGGTGGCTTCCGTGGGGGATATTTTCTGCGCGCTGACGGATCGGCGGTGTTATAAGCCGCGCCTGTCTGAACCGGAAGCCTTAAACATGCTTCAGATCATGGCTGGGGACCATTTGGAACCCCACCACACCCGCACCTTCGTGCATCTCATTCGGGATACGGGCTTTTCCTTAGCCTAAGTTCAGCCGAGGCAACGGTCAAAGCCGGGAATATAGCCATAGGCCGCAGCCAGAAGGCCAACCCCCAAGATCAGGCGATAAATGACAAACGGTGTGAAGCTGGACCGTTTGACCCAGAACATCAATGCGGCAATTGCGACTAGGGCCGTCAGGAATGATAGTCCGGCGGCATACAGAGCCGCGGTGGTCAAAATCGGTTCGTTAGCTTTCAGGATGTCCAACGTTGCCAAAGTCCCGGCGGCAACAATCGTCGGGATGGATAGCAACATGGAAAACCGTGCGGCATCAGCACGTTCATAGCCCAGAATACGTGCGGCGGTCATGGTGATCCCGCTGCGGCTGGTCCCCGGAACCAATGCAATGGCCTGACAGATACCGATAACCAGCGCGTCCGGGATGTTCATGTGTTCAACTCGGCGAACGGTCAGGCCGATTTTGTCGGCAAGGTAAAGGGCAATGCCAAAGACCAAGGTGGTCCAGCCGATAATTTCGATGCTGCGCAGGACGGTGCCGATATCGTCCTTGAAAATATATCCAATGATCATGACCGGTGGCGTCGCCAGCATAATATACAGGAACAGTTTGCCGCCCGGCGTCATGCGAAGCAGCAGCAGGTTCCAAACCCCGACCAGCATTTGCCACATGTCGCGCCAGAAATAGATCATGACCGCACCCAGCGTCCCCACATGCATGGCGATGTCCATATCCAGTCCCTGATCTGGCCAGTCGGCAATGCAGGGAACAACGATCAAGTGGGCAGAGGAACTGATCGGTAGGAATTCGGCAATGCCTTGGACAACGGACAGGACAATCAGGTTCAGCCAGGTCATGCGATAACGCCTTGAAGACAGTGGATAGAAACAGATTTCCGCAAGTGCGGGAAGGTATGGTTGCACCAGCTAGATCAGCGCAGACGCATATTCATACCATGCCCGGAGTCACGGGGGTATGCTCAAATTAGTAAACAAATGATAACTACTTACTTCTGCATTTGTGTAAGTTTCGAAAATTTTGCGATTTACGTCAAAAAAATATGTCAGCAAGACTGACCTATGTGACGTTTTTGACTCGCGTTGGGTTACGATATGTTTTATGAAAGCAACAAATGAGATGGTTCCAGCGATAAAGAGATAAAAAATTGCCCGTTGTCACTTTGGTTGGCGGCGAAACGGGTAGGCTGGTGACAACAGGGAAAGGACAAAAGGCATGGCGAAGCAAAAGATGCTCCAGTTCATCAGGGTCGACCGCCAAACTCCCGATAAACGCATAGCGTCAGAACGGGCGGCGGATTTTCGCGAAATATATGCCGGATTTGATGAAGATCGAGCCGTCAAGCAGGCGTCCCGTTGTGAACAATGTGGGATTCCGTTTTGCTCACAGCATTGTCCTTTGAACAACAATATCACTGACTGGCTGATGCTGGCGGCCAATGGTCGCATGGAAGAGGCCTATCAGGTATCGTCAACCACCAATACATTGCCGGAAATTTGTGGACGGATTTGTCCGCAGGATCGCCTGTGTGAAGGCAGCTGTGTTTTGGAACAATCCACCCATGGCGCGGTCACCATCGGTGCCATGGAAAAACATATTACGGACACCGCATTTGAAGCAGGGTGGGTGAAACCGTTCACGCCGCGTAAGGAGCGCGAACAATCCGTCGGCATTATTGGTGCCGGACCGGGTGGTCTCGCGGCGGCGGAACAACTGCGCAAGTTGGGCTATAAGGTCGAGGTCTATGACCGTCACGATCGGGCAGGCGGGCTTTTGACCTATGGTATTCCCGGTTTCAAGCTTGAAAAAGAAGTCGTGGCGCGTCGGGTCAAGGTTTACGAAGACAGCGGCGTGGTCTTTCACCTGAATGTGGATGTCGGTAAAGACATCACGGTAAAAGAATTGCGTGAAAAGCATGATGCCGTGGTGGTTGCGACCGGCGTGTACAAGGCACGGAAGCTGGGTGTTGATGGTGAAACCCTGAATGGTGTGGTGCCGGCGTTGGAATATCTGACGTGTTCCAATCACCTGAATATGGGGGATGCGGTTGCTGACTTCGACTCAGGTCGTCTGAATGCCGCCGGAAAGGATGTTGTGGTCATCGGTGGTGGTGACACCGCCATGGATTGCTTGCGCACAGCCATTCGTCAGGGCGCTAACTCTGTGAAATGTCTGTACCGACGCGATCAGGCCAACATGCCGGGCTCCCAACGTGAAGTCACCAATGCCATCGAGGAAGGCGCAGAGTTTGTCTGGCTGACGGCACCGGAAGCAGTGCTTGGAAAAGATGGTCATGTGACCGGAGTTCGTGCCGTCAACATGCATTTGGGCATGGCGGATGCCTCTGGTCGTCAGGCACCGGAACCGGTTGAAGGTTCGGAACACACGCTTAAGGCCGATATGGTGCTGGCGGCGCTAGGCTTCAGTCCTGAAGACCTGCCGCAATATTTCTCTGAACCCGATTTGATGGTGACACCATGGGGCACACTGGATGTGGACAACCACATGATGACAAGTTTGGATGGCGTTTTTGCCGTCGGTGACATTGTTCGTGGTGCGTCTTTGGTGGTGTGGGCCGTTCGTGACGGACGCGATGTTGCCCATCACATTCACAGCTATTTTCAGCTCGGGTCCAGCCCGAAAGCTTTTGATCGCGCGTCTTAAAGAAGGACCGAATTATGACCAATACGACGATGAAAAAAACCTGGTCCACGGCGTGGGATAGCGGTGCTGCGGATGCGGGTCAGGCATTCGTGCAGAACTTTATGCACAACCGCGACAAAATGTTGGCGGCTGGAGCTGTCGACCCGATGCAGTCCCATGACGCATGTGGCGTTGGTATGATTGCGACCTTGGATGGTAAGCCGCGCCGCGATGTGGTGCTGGCCGGGATTGAGGCTTTGAAAGTCCTGTTCCACCGTGGTGCTGTCGATGCGGATGGCAAGACCGGTGACGGGGCCGGCATCCATGTGGAAATTCCACAGGACTTTTTCAAAGACCATGTGCGGCGCACAGGGCACGAGCCGGAAAGTGGCGTTCTTGCCATTGGTATGGTTTTCCTGCCGAAGACCGATATGAATGGACAGGAACACTGCCGGACCATCGTGGAAAATGAAGTCTTGCGCTGTGGGTACGGTCTGTACGGTTGGCGTCAGGTTCCGGTTAACGTGTCTGTCATTGGCGAAAAAGCCAACGCGACTCGTCCAGAAATCGAACAGGTCATGATCGTCAATTCCAAAGGCGTGCCAGAGGAAGAGTTCGAGCGCGATCTGTATGTGATTCGCCGTCGGATTGAAAATCACGTTCGTGAGCAAAATATCACCGACTTTTACATTTGTTCCATGTCCTGCCGTTCGGTGATCTATAAGGGCTTGTTCTTGGCAGAGCAGTTGACAACGTTCTACCCGGATTTGCTGGATGAACGGTTCGTGTCTCGGTTTGCCTTGTACCATCAACGGTATTCCACCAATACGTTCCCGACTTGGCGTTTGGCGCAGCCATTCCGTATGTTGGCCCACAATGGTGAAATCAACACCATCACCGGCAACATCAACTGGATGAAATCCCACGAAACTCGTTTGGCTGCAGAAACCTTTGGCGAGAACGTTTCCGATTTGAAACCGATCATTCAGCCGGGTGGTTCGGATTCTGCATCCTTGGATAACGTGTTCGAACTGCTGTGCCGTGGCGGACGGTCTTCACCTTTGGTCAAGTGCATGATGATCCCGGAGTCCATTGGGCAAAACACGGCAATGCCGGAAGAGCACCGCTCCATGTTCTGGTATTTCAATACCATGATGGCTCCGTGGGATGGTCCGGCGGCAATTTGCGCCACGGATGGGAAATGGGTGGTTGCGGGTATGGACCGCAACGGTCTGCGCCCCATGCGTTACATCGTGACAGATAGCAATTTGTTGATCGTCGGTTCCGAAGCCGGGATGGTGCGCGTACCGGAAGCCAGCGTGATTGAAAAGGGCCGTTTGGGTCCGGGCAACATGATTTCAGTCAATCTGGATGAAGGTGTTCTGTATCACGATAATGAGATCAAGGATTTCCTAGCCTCCAAACAGCCTTACGGGGAATGGGTCAAACGGATCACTTTGATCGATGACCTGAACATGGAAGATACTCCCGAACCGGAAAATATTACTGGAACGGACCTGCGTCGCCGTCAGATCGTCTATGGCCTGACCATGGAAGATATGGAAAACACCCTGACGCCGATGGTCGAAGAAGGTAAGGAAGCTATCGGTTCCATGGGGGATGATACGCCGCTGGCTGTGTTGTCCGATATCTATCGCCCCATGCACCATTATTTCCGCCAGAATTTCTCTCAGGTGACCAATCCGCCGATTGATTCCCTGCGTGAAACTCGCGTGATGTCACTGAAGACCCGTCTGGGCAATCTTGGCAATATTCTGGCCGAGGACGAAAGCCAGTGTAACATCCTGCAATTGGATAGCCCGGTTCTGTTGAATCGCGAATTCGCAGCCATGCGCTCTTATATGGGTGATACGGTGCATGCCATTGATACCACGTTCGATATCAATGGTGGCAGCGATGCCCTGCGCGAAGCCATGGAACGAATCCGTGAAGAAGCCGAAGATGCCGTTCGCGGTGGCTGTCAGCATCTGATCCTGACCGATAAAGCCGTCAGTGATGATCGGGCTCCGGCGCCGATGATCCTGTGTGTTGGCGCGGTGCACTCCCATCTGGTACGCAATGGTTTGCGGACGTTCATTTCCCTGAACGTACAATGTGGTGCCTGTATGGACACCCATTACTATGCGGTGCTGATTGGTGCGGGTGCGACCACGGTTAATGCTTATCTGACCCAAGATGCCATTGTGGACCGCTATCAACGCGGGTTGTTCCCGGGGTTGACGCTGGAACAGTGCTTGGATCGCTTCAAAACCTCCATTGACCATGGCCTGCTGAAAATCATGTCCAAAATGGGCATTGGCATGGTCAGTTCCTATCGTGGTGGTTACAACTTTGAGGCCGTCGGCTTGTCGCGGACTTTGGTTGCCGAGTATTTCCCGGGGATGAATTCCCGGATTTCCGGTATCGGTCTGAACGGCTTGCAGCACAATGTGGTTGAGCAACATGACAAGGCGTTCCGCCTTGAAGAGCCGGTTTTGTCGATTGGTGGGTTCCACCGCATTCGTCAAGGTGAGGAAGTACACGCCTGGCAAGGCAAGATGATCCACGAATTGCAAAAAGCCTGCGCGACCGGGGATTACGCCAAGTACAAGGAGTATTCCAAATACACCTTGGCCCAGCCGCCGATTAACTTGAGGGACCTTCTGGGGATCAAATCCTTGGGTGCGGCGCTGCAACCGGAAGAAGTCGAATCCGTGACCGAGATTCGCAAACAATTTGTTACGCCGGGGATGTCTTTGGGGGCTCTTAGCCCTGAGGCCCACGGTGCTCTGAACATCGCCATGAACCGCATCGGTGCAAAATCTACGTCCGGTGAGGGTGGCGAAGTCCGGGATCGTTACATGCCGACGCCGGAAGGTGACAACGCCAACTCTGCGATTAAGCAGGTGGCTTCCGGTCGCTTCGGTGTGACAGCTGAGTACCTGAACCAGTGCCGCGAGATTGAAATCAAAGTGGCACAGGGCGCAAAGCCTGGTGAAGGTGGTCAGCTTCCCGGATTTAAAGTTACCGAAATGGTGGCAAAACTGCGCCACTCTACGCCGGGGGTAACCCTGATCAGCCCGCCGCCGCACCACGATATCTATTCCATTGAGGATCTGGCGCAGTTGATCTATGACCTGAAACAAATCAATCCGAAGGCACGGGTCTGTGTGAAATTGGTCGCCCGTTCCGGCATCGGCACCATTGCCGCCGGGGTGGCGAAAGCCAAGGCTGACGTAATTTTGATTTCCGGTTACAACGGTGGCACGGGTGCATCGCCCATGACCTCCCTGAAATTTGCAGGTTTGCCGTGGGAAATGGGGTTGGCTGAAGCCCACCAGATGCTGACGCTGAACCGTTTGCGGGAAAATGTCACCTTGCGTGTGGATGGTGGCTTCCGCAATGGTCGGGATATCGTGATCGCTGCGATGCTGGGTGCTGAGGAATTCGGCATTGGTACCCTGTCCCTGATTTCCATGGGCTGTATCATGGTGCGTCAGTGCCATTCCAACACGTGCCCGGTCGGCGTATGTACACAAGACGAAGACCTGCGCGCCAAGTTCAAAGGCACGCCGGAACGGGTGGTCAACCTGTTCACCTTCATCGCTGAAGAAGTGAAGGAAATTCTGGCCTCTATCGGTGTCAGCAATCTGAAAGACATTGTCGGTCGTTCCGACCTGCTGCATCAGGTCAGCCGTGGTTCGTCCCGTTTGGATGACCTCGACCTGAACCCGATTTTGGTGCAGCCGGATGTGGGTGGCAGCATTCCGTATTGCTCGCTGAAGGATGGGGAACGCAATGAAGTTGCGGACACACTGGATGCGCAGATGGTTGTTGATGCCAAGCCAGCCTTGGAAGACGGCGAAAAAATGCAGCTGTCTTATGATGTGCGCAATGTGCAGCGCGCCATTGGCACGCGCTTGTCACACCACATTGTTACACGCTTTGGCATGACCGGGCTGCGTCCGGGGCACATTACGGTGCAACTGCGTGGGACTGCGGGCCAATCGTTTGGTGCGTTTGCGGTGCAGGGTTTGAAACTGGAAATGCAGGGCGATGCCAACGACTATGTGGGCAAAGGTTTGTCTGGCGGCACGATTTCAATCCGTCCGCCGATTTCATCCAAACTTGCAACCAATAAAAATACGATCATCGGCAACACGGTGCTGTATGGCGCGACGTCCGGCAAATTGTTTGCCGCAGGTCAGGCCGGTGAACGCTTCTGTGTACGGAACTCCGGCGCACAGACCGTCGTTGAGGGCTGTGGCTCCAACGGGTGTGAATATATGACTGGCGGGACGACTGTGATCCTCGGTCCTGTTGGTCATAACTTTGCTGCCGGTATGACCGGCGGCATGGCCTACATCTATGATCCAGATAAACAACTGGCGGAACGACTGAATAAAGATTCGGTTATCTGTCAGCGGATCGAGGTGGATTACTACGAACAGGAGCTGAAAGCTCTAATCGAGGAACACGTTAAGGAGACCCAGTCTCGTTTTGCGCAGGATATCTTGCTCAATTGGGACTACAGAAAGCGTCACTTCTGGCACATCGTGCCTAAAGAGATGCTGGATAAACTTGAAGTACCGGTGACTGCGGCGGCTGCCGCTGAATAAAATTCGTCAAAAGACGAGAGGCTTCACAATGAGGAGGCCGGACCCTTGCATGTCGGGGGTCCGGTTTTTTTTATGTTTCCCGCGTTTTCCCCGGTGTAAGACTTCTGCCCTTGTGGCATATAATGCTATCATTCAATCCAATAATCGGAACCAAAGGATATCTGGACGCGATGGTCAGAGCAGATCGTGCATATTCCCCGACTGTGCAGGCACTTTTCCGCCTGTTTTCCAATGCAGTCATGGAGAAATTTAACGCGTCGGATCAGCAGACGATCACCCGCAGTGAGGTCGAGGCCATCATTTCTTACTTCAGTGATGGCAGCCCTGAACTGGATATGTATTACCAGCAATTGTTCCGGTCTTACGATGAACTGAACAGTGCCATGCATATGAATGCCATGCGCACCGATGAATTCAATCGTCTGGTGGTGTCCAGTTTTGAAGATATGCTGAATGATCGGACTGCACCAAAGGGCACGAAGGTTCCGCCGAACCGTATTCCCCGTGAAGTACTTCCGGCGTTTTTCCATGCTCTGCGCCAAATCCTTGGTGAAGAGTTTATTGAAAAATCACAGGCTGAATGCAATCAAATGCGGAAGATCATCGAAAACCGGGATGGTCCGGCCTTTAAGTGGGAATCATTTTACTCTGATCCGCTGATTGTTCGGGTGCGGCAGCGCAGCTTGGCCCGGTTTGTGATCTATTTCCGGGAAAACATGGACCGCAAAAAGAAATGGTTCATCAAGGCGTTGAACTACAACGTTGGCGATGCAGACATTTCCGGCGGGTTGGCCAGTTCCTATCTGTTTACCGAAGGCAAGATGAAAATTATGCTGCTGGCGATGATCCGCTATGTGGACCATAATGCCATGAAACCGGAAGACCAGCAGGTGTTGCAGAAAAATATCGGTGATCAACGGATTAAAACCATCGAACGGGTGCGAATGGACGTTAAGCTCCTTGACGACAGGCGTCTTTTTTAACATCTCAAGTCTTTATTCACTGTGCAGGTCATCTGCGTGGGGTTCAATAGGTCAATGATCGTTTGTTTGCATCATACGATGTGTGCCGCATCACGCGCGGTACGCATTCTGCTGGCTGAAAAAGGGCTGGAGGCTGAGTTTAAATCCGTGGCTCCGTGGCAACGTCATCCCGAATTTCTGGGACTGAACCCGGCGGGGGAGCTTCCGGTCATCATTCATGATGGTGTTGTGGTCGCCGGAATTTATCCGATCCTTGAATATCTTGAGGAGGTCTTTCCCGATCCCGGTTTTTTTGGTGATTCCGCCGTTCCGCGCGCGGAATCCCGTCGGCTGACCCAGTGGTTCCTGTGTAAGTTCCAAAATGAGGTGACCGATCCGCTGGTTGGGGAAAAAATTGTCAAACGGATTGCCGGAACCGGAACCCCGAGTTCACGGGCGATTTCCGCCGGGCGGCAAAATATCCATATCCATTTGGACTATATCAGTTGGTTGATGGACCGTCGCAGTTGGTTGGCGGGTGAACATATGACCATGGCGGACCTTGTGGCTGGAGCCCAGATCTCGGTCGTGGATTTCGCCGGGGAAGTTCCGTGGACGCGTCATGTGGACGTTAAAGAGTGGTACGCACGTGTCAAGTCGCGCCCATCATTCCGCGCCATATTACAGGATAAACTGACCGGGATATTCCCCCCTGCCCACTATACGGACCTTGATTTTTAGGGGGCTGTCAGTGGGCTTTAACCGGACCGACACAGGGACTTGATCCCTGTGTTGGTATGGTTCTCATCCCTAAGGCTGACTGTCTTCCAGAAGAACCGCAGAATTACTCAGCCACTTTGTATTTCAGGCCTTCTTCGTCATAGAAGAAACCGTTGGAGTTTGGTGCGCCATCGATAATGCCGTCGGTGGCGTCCAGAACCTCTTCCGGGTCTGTTGTGCCGTGAATAACGCCACGGAACATTTCAGCCAGCTTCACCATGTTGATGTTGTGCGGCGACAGTCGGAAACGTCCCACGCCCATGTCCAGATATTTCGGAATCTCTGCGGCAAGGTTGGCAACCGTATAAGACATGGTCTGGGTGCCGTTCACTGCCAAAAATGGTTCTCCGTCAAGGGTGTCGACGGTCATGCCGTCCAAATCCTTGTTGCAGACATATTGGCAATTATCCTTTGCCAGATTGTGCGCCCGTGCATGGTAACAGCGGGCGGCAATTGCCAAAGGCATGCGCCCAAAGACAAAGGCTTCGATCTCTACCAGTTTCGCTGCGGCCAGAATTGCGGTGGCTTCACCGGACATTTCCACAGGCAGGCAAACCCGGGTCGCGCCATTGGCGGCAAGTGTTGCCAGCGTGCCTTCATTGTAAACGTTGACCATGGGGCCAATCATATGCGGGCGTCCGTGCAGCATATCGGCAATGGCAATGTCGTTGGCCTCGAAATAGGCGTCTTCGTCGCCGACCAGATCACGCATGGCATTCATTTCACGGCTGGACAAAAGCAACGCCTGTGTCGTCAGGATCACTTCCTTCCCCGCGTTTTGCAGGCGTTCGATGATTTCGGGCCAAACCTCGTTCTGGAACGGGGTGCGTTTGGAACAAACGACTTCGCCTAAAATCACTGTATCAAAATCGGCTTCATCAGCAATCTTGGCATAAAAATCACGCCGCTTGTCATTGCTCCAGTTGAACAGGAGCGGGCCAAGGGTGAGTTTGGCATCGGCGGGAGCTACGGAAGTCATGAGTACACGTGTCCTTGTTACCTGTTACCTGCTGGGCCGGTTTAGTGCCATTTCCGGCGATAAGCACCTGAGGTTTCCTGCCCGCCTTCGGTCAGATCAGTGATGGCGGCGGCATCCAAATGCTCACCACGTTCGAGAGCATCAATCGCACCACGGAAAGCCCGCACAACCTTTTCCACATAGGCTCGCCCACGTTGACGGCCTTCAATTTTCAGGGCAGTCACGCCTGCGTCGGCGACTTCCGGCAACATTTCCAGCAGGTTGAGGCTGACGGGTTCTTCAAACAGGTAGCTGGTTTTGCTGTTGGCGTTGAAACGACCTTTGCACAGGGTCGGGTATCCGGCAGGTTCGGACTCGGAAAAGCGATTGATGGTGAATTGCCCCAACCGGGAATCCAGACCGTTGCCGTTGTCCACATACGCCACGTGACTGGCGGGGGAGCAAACGCCGGTTTTGTTCGGGGATTTGCCGGTAACATAAGACGACAGGCTGCATCGACCCTCAGCCATGACACACAGACCGCCGAAGACAAAAACTTCGGTTTCAACCTCGGTGCGGGCGTTCAGGGCCTTGATCTCCGGCAGGGTCAATACCCGTGGCAACACAACACGTTGAATGCCGAAGGCCTTGGCATAATAGTTGATCCCCTCCGGGGTTGAGGCTGCGGCCTGAACGGATAAATGGCGGCGAAGATTGGGGTGGTTCTTTTGCGTATAGTCAGCAAGGCCAATGTCAGCAAGGATGACGGCATCCGCACCAATTTCTGCGGCATCGTCAATGGCCTTGTGCCAGATATCCAATTTCCCGGCTGTGGGGAAGGTATTGATCGCCACCAGAACATCGGCGCCGTTATCGTGGGCATAGGCCACGCCATCGCGTAACTCAGCCCGGTTAAAGTTCAGTCCGGGGAAGTTGCGGGCGTTGGTGTCATCACGAAAACCGCAATACACGGTATGGGCACCGGCATCAACGGCGGTGCGCAGGGCAGCGGGGGTTCCGGCGGGGCATACCAGCTCCAGCGTCGAAACTTGACGGGAGGGGTCTCGTTGGACTCGGGCCATGACAGGCTCCTTTACCTAGACTTTAAGCACGGATGTATCAATTTAGAACGGAGGACTTCCGACGCAAGGCTTTTTCCAACCTTGTGCAGCGAGCCTCCAATTCTTCAATGCGCCGTTGTTGCGCTTCTGTTTTGCGCAGAGCCGGATCAATCACCGATTCATTCATGGTCTGGACGCTGGAATCCAGACGGTTATAGCCATCGACGACGCAATTGATGACGGTTTCCGCAGAGTGGCTGAAGCGACCGAAACCGGCGGATAAATCCGACACGAAATCGATATCTGCCCCATCCAGAGCATTGCGCAAGGCAACCACAGCTTCCGTATCGCCTTCGAATGTCATGTCGCGGGTAAAGAACATGGCATCCCCATCGATCGTACCATCCAACAGGCCGAACAAGACCTTTAGCGGCGCGCGAATGGTGGCATTTGCCGGGGTCGGATCATCGCGACGCAGAACCAATACTTCGCCGTTGCCATGGGCCACAGTCAGGTGGAACAACCACGGTAAATCCACCACATCAATCAGAAATGTGCGGGGGCCGAGCGGTGTCAGGCGTTCAAACACATCCGGATGACGGTCCATGATCCGCTTCGCCATGTGATCGGCAACGGGTTGAACAAGCTCCGGCGGAACGGCCTTCAGCAGGAGACCCCCCATCAGAATTGGGGAAAAGGGCGGTTTGGTCATGGTCTGGTCCTAATGACTTTGGTTTTTCTTGTTATTTAGCACGCCTGAACAATTTTGTCGTGCTTCGTATCCGCGACATATGATTGTCCTGATCTTCTGCGGCGCATTGGATCGGTCGTGGTTTCCACCGGGCAAGAAGGAATGCGTTCAGAACGACACTGACACTGGATAGGGCCATGGCAGCCCCGGCAATGGTCGGGCTTAATAAGCCCATAGCGGCGACGGGCAGGGCAATCACATTATACAGGAATGCCAATGCCAAATTCTGTTGAATTTTGCTCCATGTGGCGTGTGCCACATCCAAGGCATCGACCACACACATGACATCCTGATGCAGCAGGGTGAAATCGGCATTTTGCAAGGCCGCATCAGCAGCGGTGCCCACGGCAATCCCCAGATTGGCCTCTGCCAAAGCCGGGGCATCGTTGATGCCATCACCGACCATGGCAACGGTTTTGCCCTTGTGTTGTAGGCGGCGCACGACACGAATTTTGGTTTCCGGCAGAGCGTTGCTGAAAGTATTTTTGATCGACAGGGCCGAGGCGACGGTCTTCACCGCATTGTCATCGTCACCGGAGACAATGGCACAGGCCAGATCCCGGTCTTTCAAAATGGAAACCGCTCGTTTCGCGTCCGCACGTAAGGGGTCGGATACGGACAACCCACCCAAAAGCTGCCCATCCACCGCCACCCAGATCGCCGTACGGCCCTGCATGGCGAGCATGGGTGCGATCCAGAAGCTTTGCTTCATGGAAATCTGGTGGCTGTCCATTAATTGGCGGTTACCGATCAAAACCTCACGGTCGCCTTCAATGACGGCCTGAACTCCACGACCGGGCATGGCATGGAAGGATTTCAGAGCCTCCGGCACGATGCCATAGTTTGCGGCATAGGCAAGGATCGCCCGGCCCAATGGATGCTCGCTGCCCTGTTGCGCCGATGCTGCAATGGTGAGCAGGCGGGAGATATCCCCATCAAGAGCCTCAACGCTGCTGACTTCCGGGCGGCCTTCGCTCAGGGTTCCGGTCTTGTCAAACAGGACCGTATCAATGTTATAGGCCCGTTGCAGGCTGTCGATATCGCGGATCAAAATGCCGGCTTTGGCTGCGGCTCCGGTGCCGGCGACCAAGGCCGATGGTGCCGCCAATCCCAATGCGCAGGGGCAGGCGATAATCAAAACGGAAACTGCGGCGTTGATGGCTTCGCTATGGGAATGGCCAAAGAACAGCCAGCCAAAAAACGTAAGAATGGCTAGGCCAAGGACGACCGGAACAAAGACGGTTGAAACGTGATCGACAAAGCGTTGCAGAGGAACTTTGCGGGCTTGGGCCTCTTCGACCAGCGCGATAATGTGGGCCAATGTGGACTCTGCGGCAAGGCGAGTTGCCTCGACGTGCAGGGTGCCGCTACCGTTCATGGTGCCGCCAGTCACGCGGTCGCCTTGGCACTTGTCCTCCGGCAGTCCGGCCCCGGTGATCATGGACTCATCCACCGTGCTTTCTCCGCGCAGAATCACACCGTCAACCGGAATGCGTTCGAACGGTTTGACCACAACGACGTCACCGATGTCTACTTTGTCGATGCCTTTGGAAACCAAAGTTCCGTCACGCAGGACGCGGGCACTTTGCGCGCGCAAAACCATGAGTGAGCGGATGGCGCGGGTGGTGCCGTGTTTGACCATGGCCTCCAGCCAGCGACCAAGACGAACAAAGGCGATAATCGCGGCAGCGGTTTCGAAGTAAAGGTAGCGTCCTTCCGGGGCAACTGCCATCCATGCAATCAGACTGTACAGATAAGCCGAGGATGTGCCCAAAATCACCAGAAGGTCGGTGGTGGCTTCCCGGTCAGAAATCGCCTTCCACGCGCCAAAGGCAAAGCGGGCACCGCCAAGCCCCAACACCACAGATGACAGGGCAAATGACCAAAAGGTACTGAAAATCGGGTCGTGCCATAACACACGGAATGCCAAATTCAGCAACAACGGAATGGTCAGAACCCAGACAATGCCCAGCAACATGGTTTCGCCACGGTTGGCGGCGGCTCCTGCCCCGTAGGATCGTTCATTTTCCACATCCGCAACCGCGCCATGTTCGGATAATGGCGTTACGCCATATCCAGCACTGCGTACCGCCAACATCAAGTCATCCACGGCCCGGTTCGGCGCGACCAAGCGGACATCAGCCCGGTTGAGTACGGGGTTGATGTGGGCTTCAATCACGCCCGGAACTTCTTCCAGTGCATGCCGAACCCGTGTGACACAGGCACTGGAGGTCATGCCCCGGATCGATAAGGCCGCCATGACATCAATTAGCGGATAGCCAAGGTCTTCCAACTCGGCGGCAACATCTGACAAGGTCACACGTTTTGGGTCCAATTTTAAAATCAGGTGTTCCAAATTGGTGGAAACATCGGCACCGATAATGCCTTCGGCGCGCAGCAACCGGGTTTGGGCACGTTTGGCGGCGGCAAGGTCATAAATACCCCCGACGGGAAGCTGGCAAACAACGTAAGGAGAACTCGTGGTGGTTTCTGCGGTGATATCTGTGGGGGCAATGGGAAAGGACATACGGTATCAGAACTCCGAAACCAGAAAACAACGCGGACGAAATAGACACGTTAGAGATTGTGCGCGGAGGGAAGAACGTCAATCGTCTTTTACCGCGGAAGTCCGCAGGTTTTCTGGAATGTAATAGAGTTGACCAAACCAACGCCAAGTGCCTTGACGGTCCATGACGGTGCAATTGATGCGCCCACGGGTTCCGGTGAAGGCATCGCTCAGACGGACTTCGATCCGCGTCCCCAATTTTTCCGTCGTGGTGGTGCCGGGGTTGGAGCCATAGCAATTCAGGGTGTTCAGCGGCAGGGCCGGGTCGGTCACGGTAAAGCCGAAAGTCGGGGGATTGTGGGCCAAAGTCGGATTGGACGGAACGATGTCAGTGACGGGCAAGGGTTTGGTGTTGATGACCAGTTTAAATCGGTCTGCATCGCCGTAGTTTTCATTCAAGGCATAACGGGGCAAGTAATAATCGTTGTCTTTGCTGCTTAATACGCCGGAATGTTGACCGAAAGCCGCAACATAGCTGCGCTTGATCAAATCAAGGGTTTCAGAGTTGGCCTCGCCATAGGGGTAGGCAAACAAGGTCGGGACTTGCCCAAGCTCGGTTTTAAATCGGGCGTTGGATGCTGCAATTTCGGTCAGGGCGTCGACTTTATCCATGCGGGCAAGGTGGGCGTGGCTTTTGGTGTGCGCGCCGATGGTCACCCCTGCGTCTCGCAGAGTCCGGATCTGGTCCCAAGTCATGTAGCCGGGGCGTTTTTCATCAACGGCTTCCGTCGCGACAAAGACCGTCATTGGCCAGCCTTTAGCCTGCATGCGTGGCCATGCCTCGGTAAAGACGGAGGCATAGGCGTCGTCAATGGTGATGGCAATGGTTTTGGCGGGCAGGGGTGTGCCGGATTTCAGGGCGTTTACAATGGTATCCAGCGAGACCACGTTGAATTTATCCGCGCTGAGAATGTTCAGATGGGTTTCAAATTGTTCCAAGCGGATGTTGGTGCTGGGGTATTTGTTTTCGCCAAAACGATGGTACATCACGGCAACCGCATGCACCGGGTCTTTTGCCAATGCCATGGTCGCGCCCAATGCGCTGCCAATGCCTGACAGAATGACGGATGCCATGATCAGGCGGGTTGTTTTGGCAATGCCGGTTTGTTTCTTTGACTTGTCGGACATGTGATCCTCCCCATATCCCCACAGTATGTACTGGAAAATCCAATGGTTCGAATTGTCTAATGCCTTGCAGCGGAGAGCAACCATGAAGATGCTGGACGAACAGGTTTTTGATCAATTGTTTTACGAGGGCCGAACGTTTTCTCATTGGCAGGACATTCCGGTGGACCCGGATTTGATTCGGGAGGCCATTGCCTGTGCCGGGCTGGCCCCGACCTCTGCCAATACGCAGCCTGCCCGTTATGTAGTGATTTCCTCAGCAGAGGGACGTGCGCGGTTGAAACCGTATTTGGCACCGGGCAATGTGGAAAAGACCATGACGGCCCCGGCAACGGTGATTATCGGTCACGATCTGACATTCTATGAAGCCTTGCCCCGAATGTTCCCGCAGGTGGATGCCAAGTCATGGTTTGTTGGCAATACGGACTTGATTGCGGAAACCGCGTTCCGCAATGGCTGTTTGCAAGGGGGATACTTCATTTTGGCGGCGCGGGCTGTTGGATTGGATTGTGGCCCGATGAGCGGTTTTGATGTGGACGGTGTGACCCGGGAATTCTTTGCCGGCACGGAGATCCGCGCCAATTTCCTATGTAATCTGGGCTATGGTGATCGTGATACGTTGCATCCACGTAATCCCCGTTTCGACCCGGATGAGGTTGCAACTTTCGTTTAATTGCGTGGGTTCATCGCACCATAGATACAGGCAGGACCGAGTCCGAAACCAAGGGGTAATTCTTTCGGGCGTTAAACAGTTGGTAGTGCCACCATTCGTTCATGTAAAAATCCCAACCTGCCGCGCTCATAATGCCAAGTAACACAGCGCGGTTGCGTTGGGCTGTGATGGATATGTCCGTATAACCATGGTGTCCGCGAGGGGTCGGGTCGTCAAACGGTCCCCCCATGTCCAAATCTTCGCCAGTGCTAAGGTCGGTCAGGGTCAGGTCGATGGCGACGCCTCGGCTGTGTGGTCCACCCCGGCGCGGGTCGGAAATGAAATTCGGGTCTGGCAAGAAATTCCATAACGCCCATTGGGCTTCCGGCGGACGGAACGCATCAAAAATCTTCAGGCCGTATCCTTGGGCTGTCGCAAGATCGCGGGCGCGTTCCAGCTTGGCAAAAGCCTCAGGGTGGAGATAACATGCCGCCCGAGTATAGATAGGGGCCCCGGTCAGGTTCCGGTCCGTGGCATAGGCAATATCCAATGTGACGCCATGGATTTCGGGGATGACTTCTATCAGCATTTCGGAACCTCAGACTAATAACGGTGCGACAGCGTACGCAGTATAGGCCACAACCGGGCAAAGAGACAGAACATGACAACAAATAATCCTTCGTCGGATCCAAACCTGAATAATTCCCTGCCGGGGCTGGTATTGGTGCTGGATACGACGGGAAGTGCCAGTCAGGTTGGGGTGGTGCGAGACGGCAAGTGGCTGATTCAGGACAGTCAAGAAATGACTTACGGTCAGGCTGAACATCTTATCCCGATGGTGAAGGAAGCCATGACGTCCGTGGGTGAACAGTTTGCGGACCTTTCGGCGGTGGTGGTAACGGTTGGGCCGGGATCATTCACCGGATTGCGGGTTGGGTTGGCTGCGGCGCAAGGCATATCTGTTGTTGCCAAATGCCCTGTTATCGGTGTGTCGTCCCTTGCAGCTTGGGCCGTATCATCTGCACATGTCGGTTCAGTCAGGGTTTGTCTGGATAGTCGGCGCGGGGATGCATTCGTGCAGGACTTTGACGCAGATCGGCAACCGCTGTCGGACGGTATGATCTTGGCGATGGAGATTGCGGAACACCATCCGGCAGATATGGTTTGTATCGGGGATTTGATCTCTGGGCAGGCGGCCCCACCGCTGGCGGCTATTTATATGGCGGCTTGCCACCCTGCCCATCAATTACCAGCAGAGCCGTTGTACCTGCGTGCGCCTGATGCGGTACCGTCATGCAAGTAAGCGATATTGCCGTCCTGCATTCGGATGTGTTGGCTGAGTTACATAGGACAAGTTTCTCCCATCCATGGGATTCCAGAGCATTTTATGATCTTTTGATGACGCCGGGTGTTTTTGGCTGTCTCGTTTACGATGATGAACATGAATATAATCCTGCTGGGCTATGCCTTGGTCGCATAGCGGCAGATGAAGCCGAACTGCTAACCATCTGCGTTCCGCCCAATTATAGAGGGAAAGGCCTGTCCAGAATTTTGCTTCAAAGGTTATTTGATGTAGCCCAAGATCGTGGTGCAGCAACCATGTATCTGGAAGTGTCGGTTGAAAATTCACCCGCACGTTGTTTATATGCTGATCTGGGGTTCAAGATTGTCGGATGCCGTCCCGGTTATTACGCCGAAACCACGGAACAGGGGACGCGACGCATCGACGCAGAGTTGATGGTTAAGTCGTTTTCTTAAGCCTTTTGATGGGCAACATGATGTTTTCATTATAACTTTGGGCGGTGTTAAATAAACTTTTCGAAACGATCTGTAGGAAAAGTAAGTAAATTGCAGAACATTTCTCATACATAGGGATGATATTTTGGTATCAGGTTTTGCCAAAGAAAAGCGTTTGGCTCAGTATATATTGCGAAACATTATCGGTTGCTTTGTTTACACGAACATTTTATACATTCCAAAATTACAAGGAACTAAAGGTTTTAAAGCCATGCCTGACCAAGAGTCCAAAAACAAACTTTTGCAAATGACAACGCAGATTGTGTCCGCCCATGCAGGACACAATGCATTGGCAGCGGAAGATTTGCCGACGCTTATCAAAAATGTTCACGGAGCCCTGACGTCGTTGACGGACACGGCAGTGCCGAATGATCGGCCTCAGCCTGTGGTTTCCATTAAAAAATCCGTGACACCGGATTATATCATTTGTCTGGAAGACGGAAAAAAACTCAAAATGCTGAAACGGCATTTGAAGACCGCCTACAACATGACGCCGGAGGAATACCGGGAAAAATGGGGGTTGTCCCCGGACTATCCCATGGTTGCGCCGAATTATGCACAACACCGTTCGGCTCTTGCGAAGAAAATTGGTTTGGGTACTCGTGATCGTCGGGCCGCAGAATAACCTTCTTCGTTGTTGTGATATCATAAATTCTTCATGCTCGTATCGGTGGACTGTTTGTACAGTCCACCGATTTTTTATCTGATGTGGTCATGAATATTCTTGGTGATGCGGTTCGCATGCTTTTCATTTGCATAAATTCGGATTACCCTCGGGCCAGAGATTGGCACTAGGGAGTAATGGGCAAGTCATGACATCTCGGATCGAGCAACGCTGTATTGAACTGGGCCTGAAAATGACAGGACAGCGCCGTGTTATTGCACAGGTTCTGTCGGAGTCAGAAGACCACCCGGATGTAGAAGTCGTTCATGCCCGCGCTGCGGCTATTGATTCTCGCATCAGTATTGCCACCGTCTATCGTACGGTACGGTTGTTTGAAGAGGAAAAAATCATTGATCGCCTTGATTTCGGTGATGGGCGTGCCCGTTACGAAGAAATGTCAGACGATCACCATGATCACATGATCAATCTGTCCTCTGGCGAAGTGATTGAATTTCACTGTAAGGAAATCGAAGATCTGCAAAAACGCATTGCTGAGGAACATGGTTTTCGTTTGGTCGGACATCGGCTTGAGCTGTATTGCAAGCCGATTGCAGACACGGATAAATAATTTGTAAATTGCCGCCGTGCACTGCCGCTGCATTTGTCAAAGTAAAGTACACGTCTGTTTTCTTTTTTAGGTACGGAATAATATGAAATCCCAAGACAGTTTGTCTGTAGCTGATGCCGAAAGCCAGCTTGAGGTGCGATTGGCCGAAACCACGGAAGAGGTCGATGCGGCGCAGGCATTGCGATATCATGTATTTTATGAAGAAGGTGGAGCCAAGGCATCCGCAGAAACTGCGGCGCGTAAGCGCGACTTTGACGCATACGATGCGGTTTGTGACCATTTGTTGGTTATTGACCATGGGCAAGGTGCTGATCCCATGGATTGTATCATTGGCACCTACCGCCTAACCCGCCGCGAGCATGCCGAGAAACTTGGTCAATTCTATACCGCCAGCGAATATGACATTTCCGGCTTGTTGGCGATGAAGCAGCCCATACTGGAATTGGGCCGCTCGTGTACGCATCCGAATTACCGCAATCGTTCGACCATGCAGTTGTTATGGCAGGGGATCGCCAAGTACGTATTTACCCATGATATCGCGATGATGTTTGGCTGCGCCAGTTTCCACGGCACGAATCCACAGGATCTTGCGGTGCAACTCAGCTATTTGCATCATTTTCATCAGGCGGATGCGGATATCTGTCCCAAGGCCTTGCCCAACCTTTACACCAACATGAATTTGTTGGCGAAGGATGAGATCAACCCACGGCGAGCCCTTGCCACTTTGCCTCCGCTCCTGAAAGGGTATTTGCGTCTCGGCGGATGTATTGGTGATGGCGCGGTGATTGATCATCAATTCAACACCACAGATGTTTGCATTATGGTACAGACAGATGCGGTGACGGGCAAATATTTGCGGCACTATGATAGGACTGCGCGCTGACCGGAAAGGACGAGATCATGGCAAATAGCAGTGAACCGTCAATTACCCAGTTTGGTGGAATTGGTCGTATTGAGGCCATTGCCGCAGGAATACGTCTTGCCCTGATTCTGATCTGGATTGTTGTTCTTTTACCGTTGTTTGTGGTGTGCTGTTTGACGACGCCAACATTAAACTGGTTTCTAAAGTTCTTTTGGAAGGGCGTGTTGCGGTTTGCCAATATCAAGGTCGTGGTTCGGGGCGAACAGTCGACCCAACGCCCGCTTTTGATTGTTTGCAATCACGTGTCGTATTTGGATATTGCCATTTTGGGCAGTGTGCTGAACGGGCGGTTTGTATCCAAGTCAGATGTGGCAGGTTGGCCCGGTATTGGTCCGCTGGCGTCTGTGGCAGGTACAATTTTTATTGAGCGCAAGCGTTCGGAGGCCGCCAAGCAAAAAGTTGAGCTTGGCAAACGACTTGCCAGTGGTATGCCCTTGATCCTGTTTCCCGAGGGAACCAGCAACGACGGCAACCGTGTCCTACCGTTTAAAAGCACTCTGTTTTCCGTTGCTGAAAAAGAAATCGACGGCAAACCAGTTACGGTTCAGCCCGTATCCATCGCTTATACCCGATGCCGAGGCGTGCCGATTGGCTATGCATGGCGGCATTTTTATGCGTGGTACGGTGATATGGAACTGGCCCCCCATCTGTGGGCGTTACTGCACCTTGGGCAATTGACGGTCGAGGTCAACGTCATGTCGGCCTTGTCGTTAAGTGAATTGGGGAGCCGTAAGAATGCGGCGCACGTGTGTGAGGCGTTGGTCCGGCGTTCAGTCTCCGGGAGCTTATCCGGGCGGGAGGATATCATCCCCTCCACCGTGAAGCAGGACAATACGCCGCCATGCAGGGTTGCTTGACATTGCACCCGCCAGTGATACGGTTCGCCCCCGAAAAATTCGTAGTGTAACCTGACAGGACTGAAGACCTCCGGTGACGAAGCAGAAGAAGTTATTTATCAAAACCTATGGCTGCCAAATGAATGTGTATGACACCGCACGCATGCGGGACATTCTGGCGCCATTGGGGTATGTGTCCGTCGATACGCCAGATGGTGCGGATCTGGTGGTGCTGAACACGTGCCATATCCGTGAAAAGGCAGCAGAAAAAGTCTTTTCCGATTTGGGGCGTCTGCGCCCCTATAAGCAAGCGAAAGTTGATGCCGGTGACGGCATGATTATCGCTGTTGCCGGGTGTGTCGGTCAGGCAGAAGGGGACCATTTGCGTCAGCGGATGCCGATTGTGGACATTGTTCTGGGACCGCAGACCTATCATCGCCTGCCGGAAATGGTGACGAAAATCTTGCGCGAGTCGGGGCAGAACCTGTTTCTGTCGGACACGGATTTCCCAGTTGAAGACAAATTTGACCAGTTGCCAATGCCAACGGAAGACGGTCCATCCGCATTCTTGGCTATTCAGGAAGGGTGCGATCGGTTCTGTACTTATTGCGTGGTGCCCTATACCCGAGGCGCCGAATATGCTCGCCCCGCTGTGGATGTGCTGAAAGAAGCACGCCACCTGATCGCCAATGGCGCGCGTGAGCTGACCTTGCTGGGGCAGAATGTCAATGCTTGGGCTGGTGCAGCCCCGGATGGTGGTGATTGGACCTTTGCCCGATTGCTGCGGGAATTGGCGGATCTGCCCGGCCTTGATCAATTGCGTTACACCACATCCCATCCGAAAGATGTGTCTGATGATTTGATTGCGGCCCACCGGGATATTCCGGCTTTGGTGCCGTTCTTACATCTGCCTATTCAGGCTGGTTCAGATCGGACTCTTAAAGCCATGAACCGTGGGCATACGGCGGATGAATACATGCGGACCGTGGACAAATTCATGGCAGCGCGCCCGGATTTGAAGCTGTCTTCTGACTTTATTGTTGGCTTCCCCGGTGAAAGTGATGCGGATTTTCAGGCAACGGTGGATTTGGCGAAGGACGTGGGTTTTATCCAGACGTTTTCGTTCAAGTACAGTCCGCGCCCGGGAACCCCAGCCGCGACCATGCCGCATCAGGTGGATGAGGCGGTTAAATCCGAACGGCTGACGCACTTGCAGGAAAGCCTGATGGCGACCCAGCAGGCTTTCAACGCGGATTGTGTCGGTATGGAAATGCCGATCCTGTTTGAGCGTCCCGGACGGTTTGACGGGCAGGTGGTTGGGCGGTCTCCGTATATGCAGCCGGTATTTGTTGAAGCCCCGGCAACCGCATTGGGACAAATCCTGCGGGTGAAGGTTATTGGACTTGGTGGAAACAGTTTACATGGGGCTTTGATCGACGCCCCCAATCAGCAGGACGTGGCGTAATGAGTGAGACCGCTTCAAACGGCAATGTAATTTCCCGCACCATCGAGATCGCTGTGAATTTGGAGGCTGCAGAGGTCTTCGGTCCACATAATGTGCATCTGGATCGTTTGGAGTCCTTGCTGCATATCAGCTGTGTTGCCCGCGGTAACACGCTGACCATGTCGGGAAGTAAGGCGTCTTTGGATTTGGCGGAACGTGCAGTTAAACGACTGGTGGCAAAGGTTCAGACCAAGCAGGGAATTGCACAGGCCGATGTGGACGCAGCAGTGCGGATGTCGGCTCAGGCGACCCCGTCAGATGGCGTGCTGAACCCTGACGCCGCAGACATGATCATCAAAACCCGGAAAAAAACCATCCATCCACGCACACCGAACCAAGCGGCGTACATGGAGGCAATGGATCGGCATGATTTGATTTTCGGTCTGGGGCCGGCGGGGACAGGGAAAACCTATCTTGCCGTAGCGATGGCGGTTTCGAAGTTTCTGAAGGGTGAGGTTTCCAAGATTATTTTGTCGCGCCCGGCGGTGGAAGCAGGCGAAAACCTTGGGTTTTTGCCGGGGGATTTGAAGGAAAAGGTCGATCCGTATCTCCGTCCTTTGTATGACGCTTTGAATGACATGTTGCCTGCGGATCAGCTTATGAAGCGTCTGGAGTCCGGTGATATCGAAATTGCCCCGCTAGCGTTTATGCGCGGACGCACGCTCAGCGACGCATTTGTGATTGTTGATGAAGCGCAGAACACAACACCGATCCAGATGAAGATGCTGTTGACCCGCCTTGGTGAGGGCTCACGTATGGTGGTGAATGGCGATTTAACCCAAGTCGATCTGCCGAAGGGTGTCCGGTCCGGTTTGCGCGATGCACTGGAAACACTTGAAAACGTTCCCGGCATCGGTGTGATGGAATTCACGGATGCGGACGTGGTCCGCCATGGTTTGGTTGCACGAATTGTGGCAGCTTACGCTAAACGGTCGCCGCATACGCCTTACGAAGCCCCGAAGGGTGGACATTGAACCATGACTCATGAAACTGCCGATCAACCGGATCGCGTGGCAGAAATTGCTGCAGATGATGGGGCGTGGACCATCGCCGTATCTTATGATGAGGCGTGGGAGGCTGCCGTCCCCGGTTGGCGGGACGCCTTGGCGCGGGTCGGGCATGTTGTGGCCTTGGAAATTGCAGATTGCTTGCATGAAGCAGGGACGTTGGCTCCGGTCGAGATCGCAGTCCGTTTAACTGACGATCAAGCAGTTCAGGAGTTAAATCGGGATTATCGGCAAAAAGATGCGCCGACCAATGTGCTGTCCTTTGCCACGTGGTGGGATGATGAATGTCCTCCGCCTCCGGCCCCGGATGTTCCAATTGCCCTTGGTGATCTGGCCTTGGCTTTGGAAACCGTTCTGCGCGAGGCCGAACAGGATGGAAAAACAGTCGAAGCCCATTTCATCCACCTGACACTACATGGTATTTTGCATTTGCTTGGCTTTGACCATGTGGATGATGAAGATGCAGAACACATGGAAGGGCTGGAAACGGATTTGTTGGCGGCTTTGGGGATTGATGATCCTTATGCGCCGTTGTCGACCCATGATGGGTCATGAAGAAGGGTTGAAAGAGTATGCAAGACGGTGTGCCCCCCGCCTCCGATTCGGAGAGCGAGAGTCGTTCCTCCGATTTATCTGTCACTGAGGTCGTTCGCCCCAGTGAGGCTGTCTCCCGCAGTGAACCAACTTCACTGTGGCAAAAATTCCGGGCTATCCTGCCTTGGACAGGATCATCAGGCAGCGGGGATTCCACAGTCCGGGAGGCATTGGCAGAGCTGATTGACGAAAGCTCGGAAGCCGATGCACCGATTAATGCTCATGAACGGCTGCTTCTCAGTAATATTTTGCACCTTCAGGATGTGAAGGCCGAGGACGTAATGGTACCCCGCGCCGACATTGTCAGCGTCGCCGTTCATACGGATTTTCCCGATCTTTTGAAACAAATGGTGGACGAGGGAGTGTCTCGGGTTCCGGTGTACCGGGAAACCCTTGATGATGCATTGGGGCTGATTCATATCAAGGATGCGGTCCGCCACATCGTGAACAAAGACCCCGTCACCATTAAGTCCATGTTACGCCCAATCCTGTTTGTCGCCCCGTCCATGCGCGTCACGGACTTGCTGTTGGAAATGCGGGTCAAACGGACGCACATGGCACTGGTCGTGGATGAATACGGCGGCATTGATGGTCTGATCACCATCGAAGACCTTGTAGAAGAAATCGTCGGCGAAATCGAAGACGAACACGATATGGACCCGGAGCCGGAGTTGGTCTTCCGCTCGGATACGGTGCTGGAAGCCGATGCCCGCGTCCAGTTGGAAGACTTTGAAAAGGCCGTTGGCCCGATCTTGCGGGATGAAGAACGGGATGACATTGATACGCTTGGCGGCCTTGTCTTCCTATTGGCTGGGCATATCCCGGGGCGGGGCGAGTTGATTCCCCATGCGTCCGGCATAGAGTTTCAGATCGTTGATGCTGACCCGCGCCGGATCAAGCGTATTCGCGTACGGAACATCCCGCGGCGGGTCTATGATCAGGATTATGAGGTATGATGACCTCCCATCCGTGGGCCAAGCTGGCGGATGCCGTGTTGCGACGTAAATTCTGGCTCGCCATACTTTGCGGCGCGTTCAGCACGACGGCACTGCCGCCTTTGTCTTGGGTGTGGTGCCTGCCGATGACGTGGTCGCTGATTTATTACATGTGGGCGCATCCATCGGCGGCTGAATCCGGCAAGTTCCGGTTCAGGATCGGTTGGGGGTTTGGCATCGGGTATTTCGCTGCCGGTCTGTATTGGGTGTCCTATGCGTTTTTGGTTGAATCGGACCTGTACGGCTGGTTGATACCGTTTGCGCTGGCTGGATTGGGTATTGGACTGGGTCTGTTTATCGGAGCCGCCTTCTGGCTTGCGGGTCGTTTCAAGACGTCCGGTAGTTTGACGTGGGTTGTATTTGCATCATCTTGGATGCTGATGGAGTGGGTGCGAGGCTGGATTTTTACCGGCTTTCCATGGAATGGACAGGGTGTTGTTTGGGCTCCTTTCCCAATCTGGGCGCAGGGTGCGGCTTATGTCGGGGGGCTTGGTCTCAGCTTTTTTACGGTTTTGGTGATGACGGCCCCGGCTGCTGGGCTGCTCGGTGCCTTTGGCGACTCGCGCAGGTTTTTGCGTGGTTTCTGCGTTCTGTTGTGTGGTTTGGGGCTACAGGGTGGCATCGGATGGCAACGCATATCGGTCGAGTCGTTGCCCAATCAGCCGGATGTGAAGCTACGAATTGTACAGCCGAATATTCCTCAAACGGAAAAATGGGCGCCTGATCGGCGGTATGACGACATCCTGAATATGATTTTGATGTCGCAGCAAACCGGATGGTCCGGGGTGACGCATGTGATTTGGCCGGAAACGGCGGTGACTTACCCATTGAATTCTGAAGGGGAATTCTATCTTAGGTTGGTGTCTCAGGCTGCGCCAAGGCAGGGGTGGCTGATCACAGGGTCGCCACGTCGCACACCTAAAAATCACCCTCTACAGGTGTGGAACAGTGTCTATGCAATTGATTCTCACGGCAGTATTGGCAGCGTGTACGACAAAAGCCATTTGGTACCATTTGGTGAATATGTTCCATTCAGTCAGTATATCCCCCTGACCAAACTTACAGCCGGGCGTGTGGATTTCACGCCGGGGACCGGGCCGCGAACAGTTGTTTTGCCACGGACGCCACCCTATAGCCCCTTGATTTGCTACGAAATTATATTTTCAAATCAAGTGGTTGACCAGAGTTCTCGACCGGATTGGATTTTGAATGTCACCAACGACGGCTGGTTCGGTCTGAGTGCCGGTCCTTATCAGCATTTTGCCTTGGCAGTTATGCGAGCCATTGAGCAGGGGTTACCTGTCGTGCGTGCCGCGAATACTGGCATCAGTGGTGTCGTCGATCCGTATGGCCGTGTTGTTGCGCAAATTGGATTGGGACATAAAGGCGTTCTTGATGTATACTTACCGCAACCATTGGTTAAGACCTTGTATTCGCGCTGTGGTGATTGGGCGCCGATGTTGATGGCGGTTGTATGCGCCCTTTTGGCATTTATTCAGTCGCGAATGTGGAAAAATCTCCAGCGTTCAGTCTTATGAGTTGCACTTTTAATCTGAGTACCTACGTATGTGTGTAGAGAGTGTTCTCAGTTGACGGTCATACTATTGCATGCTTAAAGTGCCGCGGATTGTAGACCGTATGCATAAACCTGGTGGCGGCAGATTCCACAGGAGAGGGAAATGCCAGATAAGATAACAACACAAAACACTGTGTCACCGCGTCGTTCGTCCCGAGGGCGCACGCCGCAGGGAAATCCGAACCCCGTTGATGTCCATGTCGGTGGACGGATTCGTTTGCGACGCACCTTGCTTGGTATGAGTCAGGAACGTCTTGGCGATGCCTTGGGGCTAACCTTTCAACAGGTTCAAAAATATGAACGAGGCACAAACCGTGTGGGCGCAAGCCGCCTTTGGGATTTGAGCCGCGTGCTTGATGTGCCTGTCAGCTTCTTTTACGAAGACATGGGCGATAACGTGGCGGAACTGAGCCCGCGTTTGATCTCTGGTTTGGCAGAAGAACCGGCTGCAGCCGAGGCTGACCCCCTAACCAAGAGGGAAACGTTGGAGCTTGTGCGTGCCTATTATCGCATTCAGGATCCCACGATCCGTCGTCGGGTTTTTGATTTGGCGAAGGCTTTGGCGAGCGCACAGGAAGATGTTTTGATTGCGGAAAGTAGCTCTGAATAGTTACTGGTCAGATCAGAAAATATTGAGACAGACTTGCAAAGAGGCTGCACATCGTTTAGATCGTGTAGCCTCGTCTGTTTTGACGCATTAGGATTAACACACAGTATTTCTGCGCCTGCGGGATGATTTGTTGATCCGCACTGTTCACGCGCAGTTTCGCTTTCCGGGCTGCATATGCAACTTTATTGATATGGGGGGTTTCGGTGTTTCAGTCGAACTACCTGTTTACGAGTGAGTCCGTATCAGAAGGTCATCCTGATAAAGTTTGTGACCGTATTTCCGATGCCGTGGTTGATACATTCTTGGCCGCCGATCCCGAAGCGCGGGTCGCCTGTGAGACCTTGACCACGACTAATCGCATTGTGTTGGCCGGTGAAGTCAGGGGTCCAGAAGGCATTACCAATGAAAAATTGGAACAAGTTGCCCGCGATGCTGTGAAGGCAATCGGTTACGAACAAGATGGTTTCCACCACGCCAATTGCGAAGTGGATGTATATCTGCACCAGCAGTCCTGTGATATTGCGGTTGGCGTTGATGCTGCCGAAGATAAGGATGAAGGTGCTGGAGATCAGGGCATCATGTTTGGCTACGCGGTGGATGAAACCCCGGAGCTGATGCCCGCGCCGATCATGTATTCCCATAAAATCCTGAAATCCATGGCAGAAGCCCGCCATTCCGGTGAACGCCCGGAATTTGGACCGGATGCCAAGGCTCAGGTCACCATGCGCTACGAAGATGGGCGTCCGGTGGGGGTTTCCTCCGTCGTTGTCTCTACGCAGCATGCCGAGCAAGTTTCTCAGGAAGATGTGCGGCGTCTGGTGAAGCCGTTTATTGCGCAGACCCTGCCGGAAGGCTGGATGCCGCCGGAAGAAGAGCTTTACATCAACCCGACCGGACGATTTGTTATCGGTGGGCCTGATGGCGATGCAGGTCTGACCGGGCGCAAAATTATTGTGGACACCTATGGCGGCGCAGCTCCCCATGGTGGCGGTGCGTTCTCTGGTAAAGATCCGACCAAGGTTGACCGTTCTGCAGCCTATGCATCTCGTTATCTTGCGAAAAACGTGGTGGCTGCCGGTTTGGCGCAACGTTGCCTGATTCAACTGTCCTATGCCATTGGCGTGTCGAAGCCGTTGTCAGTTTATGTTGAAACCTATGGTACCGGCAAAGTTGACGAAGCAAAATTGAGCCATGCGCTTCAGGACCTGATGAACCTGAGCCCGCGCGGTATCCGCCAGCACCTGCAACTGAATAAGCCGGTTTATGCGCGTACTGCGGCCTATGGTCACTTTGGTCGCGAGCCGGATGCAGATGGCGGTTTCTCTTGGGAGAAAATCGACCTGGTGCCGGAACTGCAAAAACTTTTGCCTTAATATCAGGATAACGTTGAGACGGATATGTCTGACGAAACCAAGACAAATACAGAAGGGGGGCACCCGGAGCGGCGCCCCCACTTTTATGGTCGGCGCAAAGGGAAAGCCCTGCGCCCGGGCCGCGCGCGTTTGATGGATGATTTTCTGCCGCAGATTGCCTATCCCTTGCCTGAAGACGGGACCCGTGTGGACCCGGCGGCGATTTTCGGTATGACGCCAAAGCAAGTTTGGCTGGAAATCGGGTTTGGCGGCGGTGAGCATCTTGCCGGACAGGCTGCGGCCAATCCAGATGTGGGAATTATCGGGATCGAGGTTTTCTTGAACGGGGTGGCACGGTTGTTGTCCCTGATTCATGAAACCCCGGCGGAAGACAGCGTGCGTGTGCATCACGGTGATGCGCGCTTGGTGCTGCCATCTTTGCCGGATCAAAGTTTGGATCGTGTGTTTCTGCTGTTCCCGGACCCGTGGCCCAAAACCCGTATGGCGAAGCGTCGCTTCATCGGGCCCAAGAACTTGGCGCAGGTTTCGCGCCTGTTGAAGGACGGTGGAGAATTCCGGGTTGCCAGTGATGACATGACCTATGTTCGCTGGACTTTGCAGCATTTAATGGATCATCCGGATTTTGACTGGCAGGCGGAGGAGCCAAAAGATTGGCTGGACCGTCCGGCGGATTGGGTTCCGACTCGGTACGAGGCCAAAGCCTTGCGTGAAGGCCGGGTGCCCCATGTTTTGCGCTTTACGCGGAAAGCACGGCCCTGATCCTTTGTTCTTAGGAAACCGATAGGTACGGCTTCCCCGCCGAAGGGCGTTGTCGTTTTTGCTTTACAAATGTGCGCACTTCTATACATTTGGTGCGCACATTCTTGTTATTGGGCTTGGGGCCTGAATACGGAAGTGGGCCGGTGGCCCGCTTTTTTTGTTTGTGTGAACGCAGGAATTTTAAACGCAGGAAATCGAGATTTCTATGGATGTGACAAAGGTCGTGGCGGACATGATAACGCCGTCGCTCACCGATATGGGTTACGAACTGGTGCGCGTGCAGTACACGGGCAATACCACAAAGACGCTCCAAATTATGGCAGAGCGTGCAGATCGTAAGGACATGACGGTTGAAGACTGCGCGGATATCAGCCGCACGGTGTCTGCCCTTTTGGATGTCGAAGACCCGATTTCCAGCCAATACAATCTGGAGGTCAGTTCCCCGGGACTGGACCGCCCTTTAACGCGTCGTGATGATTTTACCCGTTTTGCCGGGTATATTATCAAGCTTGAAACCACCATGCCGGTGGATGGGCGTCGACGGTATCGCGGGCGGTTGCTTGGGTTGACCGATGATGGTGATATCGCCATGACCCTTGATGAGGGGGGCGATGTAGCCATTGGATTCCACAATTTTGCACGAGCCAAGCTGGTGTTGACCGACGAATTGATTGCGGCAGCACAAGCCGAACAAAATAGCCAAGAGAGCGAAGGCCAATAAGGCCGAAGCCACAATTCCGGAAGGACGCTATGGAACGTACAGCGGCGATGCCACGCCCCGAATTGCTTCAAGTAGCCGATGCGGTTGCGCGTGATAAGGGGATTGATCGTGATGAGGTCATCCAGGCCATGGAATCTGCCATTCAGAAGGCAGGACGCTCCAAATATGGTCATGACTACGATATTCGCGCAAACATTGACCGCAAGACCGGCGAGATTCGCTTGGCCCGGTACATCGAAATCGTCGAAGAAATTGAAGACGAAAACGTACAGATGACGCCGGCAGAGGCAAAAGTGCGTGGTTACGATGTTCCGGTCGGTGAGTTTATTGTTGATCCGTTGCCGCCTATCGACTTCGGGCGAATTGCCGCGCAGACCGCGAAGCAAGTTATTGTTCAACGTGTGCGTGATGCTGAACGTCTGCGTCAGTTCCAAGAATTTGAGGATCGGACCGGTGAAGTGGTTAACGGCGTGGTCAAGCGGGTTGAGTTTGGCAATGTCTATGTTGATCTTGGTCGTGCGGAAGCCATGCTGCGCCGCGACGAATTGATCCAGCGCGAAACATTCCGCACCGGTGATCGGGTGCGGGCATATATTATGTCCGTGCGTCAGGAACAACGCGGACCGCAGATTTTCCTGTCCCGGACACATCCGCAATTCATGGCAAAGCTGTTTGCTTCGGAAGTGCCGGAAATTTATGACGGCATTATCGAAATCAAGTCCGTGGCCCGTGATCCGGGGTCTCGTGCAAAAATTGCCGTATTGTCCAATGACCACTCCATTGATCCGGTCGGTGCCTGTGTTGGTATGCGCGGGTCTCGGGTGCAGGCAGTTGTCGGTGAGCTGCAAGGCGAGAAGATCGACATTATCCAGTGGTCTGAAGACCCGGCGACCTTCATTGTGAATGCATTGGCTCCGGCTGAAGTCGCGAAAGTGGTGATGGATGAGGAAACCAACCGTATTGAAGTTGTGGTTCCTGATGACCAATTGTCCCTCGCTATCGGTCGTCGTGGGCAGAATGTCCGTTTGGCTTCACAGTTGACGGGCTGGGATATTGATATCCTGACCGAACAGGAAGAATCCGACCGTCGTCACGAAGAAGTGAAAGCAAGGTCCACCATGTTCATCGAAGCATTGGATGTGGATGATGTGATCGCACACTTGCTGATCAACGAAGGTTTTACCTCGCTTGAGGAAGTCGCCTACGTTCCGACACAGGATTTGGGCGATATCGAAGGTTTTGACGACGAAGTTGCCTTGGAACTGCAAAGCCGTGCTTTGGCATATCTGGAACAGCGCGACCGCGAAGCTCTGGATCGTCGTATTGCTTTGGGTGTGACGGACGAATTGGCGGCGCATGAAGGCTTGAATCCGTTGCGCGTGGTGAAGTTGGGTGAAGCCGGAGTCAAAACTCTGGATGATCTGGCTGACTTGGCGAGCGATGAATTGATCGAAATTCTTGGGTCCGATGATTTGGACGAAGATACCGCGAACGAGATCATCATGGCCGCACGTGCGCATTGGTTCGCCGAAGAAGACGAGGCAGCCGAAGTCGATGGCGAAGACGCCTAAAACGCCTGAAAATCAGGCAGATACGGATACATCATCCCAGCGCCGATGTTTGGTGCTGGGGGATAGCCAATCCAAGATCGGCCTGCTCCGTTTCGTGGTCGGACCCGAAGATCAGGTTGTCCCTGATTTGGATGAACAACTGCCGGGGCGGGGATTTTGGTTGAGTGCGCGCCGGGATGTGGTAGAAACGGCGATCAAACGTAAGGCTTTTCACCGTGGCGCACGTCGTGCGGTGAAGGTACAGGATGATTTAGCCGATCTGATTGGACGGTTGCTGTTGCAGCGTTGTCAGAACGGATTGGGACTGGCGCGGCGTTCCGGCAAAGCCATATGTGGCTTTGACAAGGTGGCGGCGGCTATAGGCACCCGATCGGGGTATCTGATTACGGCGAAGGACGGCAAAGCCGATGGGCGGCAGAAAATTGCAGCTCATGTCCGGCGGTCGGAAAAAATGGTGCAGCAGGTTGCGGAAGCCTTGACGGCGGACGAACTGGGGTTGCCCTTTGCCCGGGAACGGGCGGTTCACGTTTGGGTGGATGCGTGCCCTCTTGGAAAACGCATTGCTCGGGATATGGCGCGGTACGCGGCATATTGCGAAGTGGAAGACGAATAGGCGTCAATCATGGCGCGATGAAGATAGATCAGGGTAGTGATGGCGGACGATACTACGGATAACGAAAAGAAAGCTCCTTTGTCCTTGGGCAAAAAGACTCTGGAGTTGAAAAAGACGGTCGAGAAAGGCCGTGTTCGCCAGAGCTTCTCACATGGCCGTTCCAAAGAGGTCAAAGTGGAAGTCCGGCGGAAACGCTCGATCTCTACCAATGGACGTAATGGCGGCAGGGATGCTGATGATGGTCTGTTGACCAATCAGGAAAAGGCCCAACGTCTGCGTGTCTTGCAGGAAGCTCGTAAGGCTGAAGAAGAAGCCAAGCGTCAGGCAATCGAAGATGCCAAGCGCCAGGCTGAAGAAGAAGCCAAGCGTCAGGCCGAGCAGGCAGAAGAAGAAGCACGTCGTCAGGCTGAAGAAGAAGCCAAGCGTCAGGCTGAGGAAGAGGCCAAACGCAAAGCCGAAGAAGACGCCAAACGCAAAGCAGCAGAAGAAGCAGAAAAAGTTGCTGAGGCTGCAGCACGTGCGGCCAAAAGCGGCGGAAATGTCGACGGCGAAGCTAAGGTTCAGGATACGCGTAAAGCCCAAAAACCGATCAAAAAAGCAGCACCCAAAGAGGATGAGGCTGATGCATCGGATGAGGACGCCAAGGGTCGCCGTAAGCCTGCCAAAGGCGGTGTTGTTGCAGCCCCTGCGCCGAAAGTCCCGGCTCCGAAGAAAGGTGGCGGTCAGCGTCGCCGTTCCGGCAAGCTGACGATTACGGCTGCCCTGTCTGATGAGGATCGCGAAGAACGTGGTCGCAGCTTGTCTTCCGTGCGCCGTGCGCGGGAAAAAGAACGCCAAAAACAGATGGCAAAGAACAAGTCGCAGGAAAAAATCGTCCGCGAAGTTGTCGTGCCGGAAACCATTAGCGTTCAGGATCTTGCCAACCGGATGGCAGAACGTGGTGCAAATGTGATCAAAGCCTTGATGCAAATGGGCGTCATGGTGAACATCAACCAGATCATTGATGCCGATACGGCAGAGTTGGTGATTTCTGAATTCGGTCACAGCATCAAACGCGTGGCGGATTCCGATATTGAGGATGTCATCAAATCTGTGGATGACAGCCCGGCATCCATGCTGGCTCGTCCGCCCGTGGTGACGGTTATGGGCCACGTTGACCATGGTAAAACCTCTTTGCTGGATGCAATGCGGTCAACCGATGTTGCCGCTGGCGAAGCCGGTGGGATTACTCAGCATATCGGTGCGTATCAGGTGCAGGTCGCCAGCGGTGATCGCATTACCTTCATTGATACCCCCGGTCACGAAGCCTTTACGGCAATGCGTGCCCGTGGTGCCAGCGTGACCGATATCGTGATCCTTGTTGTGGCTGCTGATGACGGCATCATGCCGCAAACAGTGGAGGCCATTCGCCATGCGAAAGCTGCGAAAGTGCCGATCATTGTCGCCATTAACAAAATCGATAAGCCGGGCGCCGATCCGGATCGGGTTCGTACGGAACTGTTGCAACACGAAATTATCGTGGAAAGCCTGAGCGGTGATGTGCAGTGTGTCGAAGTGTCCGCAAAACAGCGTTTGAATCTGGAAGGTCTTGAAGAAGCCATCCTGATGCAAGCCGAATTGCTGGAACTGAAAGCAAACCCGGATCGTGAAGCACAAGGTGTGATCGTTGAGGCGCGTATGGAAACTGGGCGTGGTTCTGTTGCCACGGTTCTGGTCCAACGCGGTACTTTGAACATCGGTGATATCTTTGTTGGCGGTAAGGAATGGGGCCGTGTGCGTGCCATGACCGACCACCGTGGACAAAAACTGAAATCCGCAGGTCCGGGGACTCCGGTCGAGGTTATCGGTTTCCAAGGTACGCCGGGTGCAGGTGATGACTTTGCCGTGCTTGAGCATGAGCAAAAAGCTCGTGAAATTGCCGAGTACCGTCAGCGCAAAGAACGTGAAGCCATGCAGGTCAAGAGCGCACGCTCTTCCATGGAAGAGATGTTCGCGCAGATCAAGGCCGGCGAAATTCAGGAATTCCCGGTGGTGGTCAAGGCCGACGTGCAAGGTTCGGTCGAGGCTCTGGTCGGAACTTTGGAAAAAATCGGCAACGACGACGTCAAGGTTCGGATTCTGCACTCTGCCGTGGGTGGTATCAACGAGTCCGACGTGACTTTGGCCAACGCATCCAAAGCCTTGATTATCGGCTTTAACGTGCGTGCCAATGCCATGGCCCGCGATTTGGCCCGTCGTGAGAATCAGGAAATCCGCTACTACTCCATCATTTATGATGTTGCGGAAGACATGAAAAACGCTCTGACCGGTATGTTGGCACCGGAACTGCGCGAGAAGTTCATCGGGTACGCGGAAGTCCGCCAAGCCTTCAACATTACCAAAGTTGGTCGTGTGGCTGGTTGTATGATCACCGAAGGCATCGTTCGTCGTGGTGCGAAGGTTCGCTTGCTGCGTGACAACGTTGTCATCCACGAAGGGTCGCTCAGCCAACTCAAACGCTTCAAGGACGACGCGAAAGAAGTCCGTGAAGGGTACGAGTGCGGCATGTCCTTCGAGAACTACAACGACATTCAGGTCGGTGATGTGATCGAGTGCTACGAAATCGAGGAAATCGCTGTTTCCTTGTAAGACGGTATTGAAATTGGGGCGGCGCGCTTTGTGCGCGACCGCTCCATTTTTCTTTTATGGAAGGTGAAACATGGCACAGGAACGGTCTCAGCGTCAGTTGCGTGTCGGTGAAGAAATTCGCCACATTCTGGCACAGGCTTTGGAACGCGGTGAAATGCATGATTCGGTGCTGGATACGGTTCCGGTGACGGTTTCCGAGGTTCGGGTCAGCCCGGATATGCGCCATGCCACGGCGTTTGTCATGTCTCTTGGTGGGTTGCGCTTGGAAGAAGTGCTGGAGGCTCTGCGCCGCAATGCCGGATATCTCAACAAGCTGATCGCACGTAAAATCAAAATGAAATATACCCCGAAGCTGAAGTTCCTTGCGGATGACAGTTTCGACGAGGCCAGCCACATTGATGAAGTCTTGCGCCGCCCGGAAGTGGCCCGCGACCTTAATCGTGGTGATGAGCTTGAGGCCGACCAAGAAGATGACTGATTAAGGTCAGGACTGGAATTGGGCACGGGTAGTATGCCTGTGCCCCTATGCGGTTGCGGGTTTGCCCCCGCGTGAAATGAATCGACAGGGTGCTGTATGGCGCGAAAACGGCGCGGTGATCAAATAGACGGCTGGTTTGTTTTGGATAAGCCCTATGACATGGGCTCAACAACTGCACTGGCGAAAGTCCGGCGTGCATTCAATGCGAACAAGGCTGGGCATGGCGGGACTCTGGACCCGCTTGCGACGGGGATTTTGCCCATTGCCTTTGGCGAGGCCACCAAAACCGTTTCATTCGTCATGGATGGGCGGAAGTCCTATCGCTTTACTGCCCGCTGGGGAGTTGCGACGGCGACAGATGATGTGGAGGGCGATGTGATTGCAACCTCTGACATCCGGCCTAATGAAGCGTCGATTCGCGCGGTCTTGTCGGGTTTTATTGGTGACATACAGCAGATTCCGCCGCGCTATTCCGCCATCAAGATTCAGGGCGCACGTGCCTATGATTTGGCGCGGGATGGGCAGGAACCGGAAATGAAACCACGCGAGGTGACGGTCTATGATCTTCGCCTTGAAGAAATGCCTGACGCAGATCATGCAATATTTACGGCAGATTGCGGCAAAGGTACCTATATCCGATCCTTGGCGCGTGATATTGCAGCGGCTCTTGGGACGGTTGCGCATGTGTCGGCTTTGCGCCGAACACGGTGCGGACCATTTACCGAAGCCCATGCGATTTCACTGGATAAACTTGTGTCCCTCGGGCATAGTGCGCCAACTTCAGGGCTTCTACACTCTGTCGTGACCGCGCTGGACGACATCCCGGCGCTGGCCTTGACCGAAGTCGAAGCCCGTCAGCTGCATCATGGACAGTCCTTGGCGTTGCTGCCGATTGTGCAGCGGTCAAACTGTCCCGCTGATATGTCCACTGTTCCGGTTTTACGGGCCATGTGTGGAGACAAGCTGATTGCCATTGCGCGTGCGGAGGCCGGACGGCTGAAACCCGTGCGCGTTATACATGATCATTCCAACTAATGGAGAAAATCGGTGTCGATTACTCAAGAGCGCAAGCAAGAGCTGATCAAAGAATTCGCAACCCACGAAGGCGACACTGGTTCGCCGGAAGTGCAAATTGCAGTTCTGTCCGAACGGATTGTTAACCTGACCGAACACCTGAAAACCCACAAAAAGGATTTCCATTCCCGCCGTGGTCTTCTGGTGATGGTTGGTCAGCGTCGTCGCTTGCTCGACTACGTTAAGGGTAAGGAAGTTAGCCGCTACACTACCCTGATTGAACGGCTTGGTCTGCGCCGTTAATCAAAAGACCGGATCGGTGGAATGCCATGGGTGTTCCACCGATTTGCATATATGTAGTGTGGGCTTCATTCCCTGATCAGTTGTGATACCCTGAAGCCCCCTCGCTTGTACGTACGTTATGGATCAAAGAGCACCGCAAAGGGCGGTGCGGGATTGAGGGTTATCCCGAAGAAAACCCAAAGGATTTACTAAATGTCTCTTTTCAATGTGACTCGTCGTGAAATGGACTGGGGTGGTCGCAAGCTGGTGCTGGAAACCGGCAAGGTCGCTCGCCAAGCCGACGGCGCCGTTATGGCAACTCTGGGTGAAACCACTGTTTTGTGTACGGTTGTGGGTGCAAAAGCACCGAAACCGGGGCAGGATTTCTTCCCGCTGACCGTGAACTATCAAGAAAAAGCCTTCGCTGCCGGTAAGATTCCGGGTGGTTTTTTCAAACGTGAAGGTCGTCCGTCCGAAAATGAAACTCTGGTCAGCCGCTTGATCGACCGTCCGATCCGTCCGCTGTTTGCCGAAGGTTACAAGTGCGAAACCCAAATCGTGTGTACGGTTCTGAGCCACGATATGGAAAATGACCCGGACATCGTGTCCCTGATCGGTGCTTCTGCAGCATTGACCATTTCCGGTCTGCCGTTCCTTGGCCCGATTGGCGCTGCCCGCGTTGGCTACCAGAACGGTGAATATGTACTGAACCCGTCTGTCAATGACACCAAAGTCTCTGAACTGGATTTGGTGGTTGCCGGTACGCGCGAAGGCGTGCTGATGGTGGAAAGCCAAGCCAACCAACTATCCGAAGACGTCATGCTGGGTGCAGTGAATTTTGGTCACGACGCTTTCCAAGCGGTGATTGACCTGATCATCTCCATGGCAGAAGAATGCGCGAAAGAACCGCGCGAACTGCTGGCGGAAGCACCGGAATTTGAAATCACTCGCGCCAAATTCAACGAATTGGGCCTGAAAGAAAAATTCGCCGAAGCTTACAGCATTAAGGCAAAATTGGAACGTCAGGACGCTGTTAAAGCTGTCCGCGCCGAAGGTATCGCCCTGTTGGACGAAACCACGGTTGACGAAGCCAACGCCAAGTCGATCTTCGAAGATATGGAAGCTGACGTTGTCCGAAATGCAATTTTGGATACCGGCGTACGTATTGATGGTCGTACCGGTGAGCAAATTCGTCCGATCGAATGTGAAGTCGGCATTTTGCCGCGCGCACATGGTTCCGCTTTGTTTACTCGTGGCGAAACCCAAGGTCTGGTCGTAACCACTCTGGGCACCGGGCAAGACGAACAAATCGTTGATGCACTTGAAGGCGAATACCGCAATAACTTCATGCTGCACTACAACTTCCCGCCGTACTCCGTTGGTGAAGCAGGTCGTATGGGCTCTCCGGGCCGTCGTGAAATCGGTCACGGCAAGTTGGCATGGCGCGCAGTTAAGCCGCTGTTGCCGAAAGCCGAAGATTTCCCGTACACCATTCGTATTGTTTCCGAGATCACCGAATCCAACGGTTCCAGCTCTATGGCAACTGTGTGTGGGTCATCTTTGTCCATGATGGATGCAGGTGTGCCGCTGCCGTGCCCGGTTGCTGGTATCGCCATGGGTCTGATTAAGGAAGACGACCGCTTTGCTGTGTTGTCCGACATCATGGGTGATGAAGATCACCTTGGTGATATGGACTTCAAAGTTGCCGGTACGGAAAATGGCATTACCTCCTTGCAGATGGATATCAAAATTACATCCATTACCAAGGAAATCATGGAAATTGCTCTGCGTCAGGCTCGTGACGGTCGTCTGCATATCCTTGGCGAAATGGCTAAGGCAATGGATACATCCCGCAGCGAAGTCAATGGCAACGCACCGCAAATCACAACCCTTACCGTTCCGAAGAACAAAATCCGTGACGTGATTGGTTCCGGTGGTAAGGTGATTCGCGAAATCTGTGAAACCACAGGCTGTAAAATCGACATCGAAGACGATGGCACCATTCGTGTCGCCGCCGTTGATGCGAACGCGCAGAAGCAAGCGATCGATTGGATCAAAGGCATCACCGCAGAACCGGAAGTTGGTGTGATCTACACCGGTAAAGTGGTGAAGGTTCTGGATTTCGGTGCGTTCGTGAACTTCATGGGCAGCCGTGATGGTCTGGTCCACGTGTCTGAAATGGCACAGACCCGCGTCAATCATCCGGGCGATGTGGTGAAAATGGGCGACACTGTTAAGGTCAAGCTGTTGGGCTTTGATGACCGTGGCAAAGTCAAATTGTCCATGAAGCAGGTCGATCAGGAAACCGGCGAAGAAATTCAACCGGCATAAGCTGTTGAATTCACCGCCATCCCGTTTTGGGGTGGCGGTGAATCATGAAAATGATGGGCGTCTTTCCCTTGTCTTCGTTGCAATTCTGTGAAGGCTGGGGTACACGTTCCTCACTGCCGATAGGTAGGCTGCCGCCAAAAGCCAGAGAGCTATGTAGGGGGTCGCGCAGCAGTCGTCGCCAAGAACGCATAGGCGTGTCTTCGGTGTGTGTGTTGAAATTCCAACTGCCGGACCTCCGGTGCGTTGGCTCGGGTGGAGATTGGTGGCGTGAAAGCCCTCAATAAACTTGTGATTTCGGGTAAGTCCGTTTTGCCTTTGGTTGAAGGCGGTAAGGGCATTGCCGTATCCACTGGTCAAAGTGCGGGTGCGTGGGCCGCTACTGGTGGTGTTGGCACGTTTTCCGGTGTGAACGCTGACTATTACGACGAAAACGGAAACATTGTTCCGGTCGTCTATACGGGGAAGACCCGAGCAGAGCGTCATCAGGAACTTATTAAATTCGGTGTTGCCGGCGGCATCGCTCAGGCCAAAATCGCCCATGATATTTCTGGCGGTCAGGGTCGTATCCACATGAATGTCTTGTGGGAGATGGGCGGTTGTGAGCCGATTCTGGAAGGAATTCTGGAAGGAGCAAAAGGACTGGTTCACGGTGTGACCTGTGGTGCGGGCATGCCGTACAAGGTGTCCGAGATCGCAGCACGCTTCGGCATTTACTATTATCCAATTGTGTCCTCTGGTCGTGCTTTCCGGGCGTTGTGGAAACGTTCCTATAACAAGCAGCCGGAATGGCTTGGTGGTGTGGTCTATGAAGATCCATGGCTTGCCGGTGGGCATAATGGACTGTCCAACAGTGAAGATCCGTTCACGCCGGAAGATCCGTATCCGCGGGTTTTGCAACTGCGTCAGGAAATGCGTTCTGTTGGTTTGGAGTCCACACCGATCATTATGGCGGGTGGGGTCTGGTCATTGGCGGATTGGCAAGATTGGATCGATAATCCTGAATTGGGCCCGATCGCCTTCCAATTTGGCACGCGTCCGTTGTTGACGCAGGAAAGCCCAATTCCGATGGCGTGGAAGCAACGTTTATTGGAACTCGAACCGGGTGATGTGTTGCTGCATCGTTTCAGCCCGACCGGGTTTTATTCTTCTGCGGTCAAGAATGATTTCCTAAATGATTTGGTCGGACGCTCTGAACGGCAAATTCCGGTTCGCAACGAAGCGGATGAGGATTTCAGCGCCGAAGTAGCTTATGGTCGCCGCGGCCGCATTTTGTATGTCAAGCCAGAGGATAAGCCAAAGGCAGAGGCATGGATGGCGGCAGGGTTCACGGAACCATTGCGAACCCCGGATGAAGCGGCTGTATTCGTGACGCCGATCAGCGGCCGTCAAATCGTTAAGGATCAAGCCGATTGCATGGGCTGTTTGTCCCAATGTCAGTTCTCTAACTGGAACCAGCATTCTGAGGACCACAGCACGGGTCGCCGTGCTGATCCGCGTTCCTTCTGTATTCAGAAAACGCTGCAAAACATCGCGCATACCAATGACGTGGAAAACGAATTGATGTTTGCAGGCCATAACGCCCACCGCTTTAAAACCGATCCGTTCTATGCCGGGGGGCATATTCCGACGGTTAAAGAGCTGGTAGAACGGATCGTTGCCGGCGGTTAACCGCAGGTTTTACATAACATTGTAAACAAGAAGCCGCCAAATGGACAATTTGACGGCTTCTTTTATTGCATTTATGCGCTTTTTTAGAAATAATCTGCAACAAGATGTATTGAATTAAAGGAATTGGCAAAAGTCAATTTCGCGCACCGAGGTGAATATGCGTAATCAAAATCGGCCTTTCTCGCAAGTATTGGAGCAATTGCGCTCTGTTAATTTGCGCCCAACCCGTCAACGCATGGCGTTGGCGAAGCTGTTGTTTGAGAATCCAGACCGCCATATTACCGCCGAGATGCTGCATAAAGAAGCTTTGGAAGAAAGTATCCGTGTCTCTTTAGCGACAATTTACAATACCTTGCATCAGTTTACTGAGGCTGGGTTGCTCCGTGAAATTGTTGTGGACTCCGGCTCTTCTTATTTTGACACCAACATGTCTGGTCACCATCATTACTTTGATGAAGCCACTGGTGTGTTGGAAGATGTTCCTGCAAATACGCTTCAGGTTACAGGACACGTTCCGGTTCCTGAGGGAAAAAAATTGAAACGGGTCGACGTGATCGTCCGTTTGCAAGACGCGTAATTTGTTTGCGCGCACATGCAAAAAAGGGACCCGGTTGGGTCCCTTTTGCGTAAGCGAAAAAGATGAAGAGGATTATTGCACCTCTTCCCCCTGATAGGCTCCCCAGAAATCGGACTTTGGCAACCACCCCGTCATCCCGCCAAGGGAGACCTTGCAAACGGAGGCAGTTGCGGCACAACTTTCCAAACGACCGACGACCCCGGTTTCAAGTTTCGCCAACGGAGTACTGCGCGGATCAGGGCTTTGCCGCAGTATGGTGAGGTTCTTGGTCACGCGAAAGGTACGTTTACCGGACAACATACTGTGATAAACCCAGCCTTCTGTACCTTGCCAATCACGAACGCGACGCCAGTTGTCAAATACCTGAATAATCTCCATGGGCAGGTCACGTTGCAAATAGACCCATTCAATGGGGAAACGGATACCCGGTCCTTTCCGCAGGTGGACGCGGGTTGCGCGTAGCGAAACAAATCGAGGCAAGTGGACGGAGGATTTGGTCTGGGCCAGAACGGGTTCGGGCCTGCCAAGGATGGCAGCACAGGCGATAACAGCCAACATGCCCAAACTGACGCGTTTCAGTGCAGACTTCATGAGAAGATACTTACCTTTTGATTGAGTTGTTGATAGTTGGGGTGTCATTATAGCCATACTATGCGCGTTCCGCATCATGATCTCAACCGGTTTGGGGAAAAGACCCTCACTCTGAAAATGCTGTCTCCGACTCCATGTATGCTGGACAAAAATTGGCTGAATTGCTAAGTGTGCGTGGTGCGGTCGAAGTATTGGTTTCGTCGCGACTTGGGAGAGACTCGTCATGAAAAAACCCATCGTCATCGTCACACGGCGTTTGCCGGAGACCATTGAGACTCGCATGAAAGAGCTGTTTGACGTCCGGCTCAGCGTTGATGACCATAGTATGAGCAAAGCGGAATTATCGGCCCTGTTGAAAGACACCGAAGCCGAAGTGCTGGTGCCAACCGTTACAGATATGGTCGATGCAGATGTCATCGCCGCATCAGAAGGTAAGCTCCGCCTGATTGCCAATTTTGGCGCCGGAACCGATCATATTGATGTGAATGCTGCGCAAAAGCATGGTGTGACCGTTACCAATACCCCGGATGTTCTTACGGAAGACACAGCCGACATGACTATGGCTCTGTTGCTGGCTGTGCCACGACGGCTTATGGAAGGCGAACGCCTTTTGCGGAGTGGGCAGTGGGACGGTTGGGGGCCGACCGTAATGCTTGGCACCCGTGTGTCTGGCAAACGCCTTGGTATCATCGGTATGGGGCGTATAGGTCAGGCTGTGGCAGAACGGGCGCGGACCTTTGGCATGTCGGTTCATTACCACAATCGTCGTCGCCTGCACCCAAGTGTCGAGGACGCGTTGGAAGCAACGTACTGGGATGATTTGGACCAAATGTTGCCGCGCATGGATATTATTTCAGTCCATTGTCCGCATACTCCGTCCACCCATTTGTTGTTGAACCGTGATCGTTTGTCATTACTGCGCCCGACTTCGGTCGTCATCAATACGGCCCGCGGGGAAGTGATTGATGAAGATGCGCTGGCAGATTTGCTGCGGGAACGGAAGATCGCTGGGGCCGCGCTCGATGTTTTTCAAAATGAGCCAAAAGTGAACCCCAGATTCCTTGACCTTGAAAACGTGGTCCTGATGCCGCACTTGGGGTCGGCAACGGTAGAGGCTCGCACGGAAATGGGACAAAAGGTTTTGATCAATATTAAAACCTTTGTTGATGGGCACCGTCCACCGGATCGCGTGCTCCCGAATTTGTAGGCGTTGTCCGTGGCTCTTTTCCAATCTCCTGTTGTTATGCCATTTGCTTGGCGTGATCCGTTTGCCGTGTTTGCTCCGGCGGCGTTGCGCTCCGGGGCTGCAATGTTGATTGGTGGTGAGTATGCTTTTCTTGGTTTATCTCCGTCACAATTGATTTCTTCAGGTTTTGCCGACCTTCAAGCCGTGCTGGCGAAGCGGCAATCTGCTGCCTCTGTCCCGTTTGGGCCGTTTGGATGCGGGGGCATGGGGTATTTGGGCTACGAGCTGGGTGGACAGGTGGAAAGCCTGCCGGAGCCATGTGCCAATGGTCCGACTTTGCCGGACATGTTGGTTGGTTTTTTTGATGCCGTGGCCGTGTTTCATTTGCCGACCAAGACTGCGGCTGTGCTTGCGGTTGGTGATCCGGCAATGGAAGATCAGAAATGGTCGCATCTGGCCCACCAACGTGCGCAAGCCTGCATAGACGAAATCCATGCGGCACCTGATACTTTGCCGACGGAAAGTTGGGGGGCAACGCAATGGACGGCAGACTGGACACAAGAAGACTATGAGTCGCGCATCCGCCGCACTTTGGAATACATCCGTGCCGGGGACATCTTCCAAGCAAACATTGCGCAACGTTTGACGGCTCCTCGCCCATCTGGCATGTCGGCCTTCGGTTTGTTTCGTAAACTTTGCCGGAGTAATCCGGCACCGTTTGCGGCCTATTTTGCAGTGGATGCGGAGCGCGCGGTGGTTTCTTCATCGCCGGAGCGATTCTTGCGTATTGATGTTGTCGATGGTGTGCGCCATGTGGAAACTCGTCCGATTAAGGGTACGCGCCCCCGCAGCGCTGATCCGGTAAAAGATCGCAAATTGGCAGAGGAACTGCGCCACAGCATCAAAGACCGGGCCGAGAATCTGATGATTGTGGATTTGCTGCGTAATGATCTGTCGCGCACGGCAAAAGTCGGAAGTGTGCAGGTGCCGGAGCTGTGGCAAATCGAATCTTATGCAACGGTGCATCACCTGGTTTCAGCGGTGACTTCCGAGCCGCAAGACTCTATTGCCAGTCTAGAAGTTTTGCGTCAGGCGTTTCCCGGTGGATCTATCACCGGGGCTCCCAAGATTCGGGCCATGGAAATTATTCACGAACTTGAAGCGATGCGGCGCGGTGCATATTGCGGTGGTTTCGGTTGGTTCGGCGATAACGGGGCAATGGATACCGCAATCGGGATTCGCACTATGCTCGTGGATGGTGATACACTTTCGGTTTCCGCCGGGGGTGGGATTGTCTCGGATTCGGTTCCTGCCGATGAATATCGCGAGACTTTGGTCAAGGCTGCGGCAATGCTTAGAACGGTTGAGCCAAACCCGGCGATCTTACAGAGTGTGGGGCTGTAGTTATAGGGCGTGAGAATGGGTGAGTTTGCATGCTTGAACGGGCGCATGGTGGCAAGGGTCAATGCGTCGGTCGGGATAACGGATCGTGGCTTGTTACTGGGTGATGGGCTCTTTGAAACCATCCGAGTGAAAGAAAATGAACCGCTGGCCCTATCCGCACACTTAACCCGCTTGCGGGCTGGGGCAGACATGTTGGGGTTTGCTGTCCCCGGGCAGGAATTGCAGAATGATATCCGTGCGCTTATTGCTGCGAATCAGGTACGTGATGGCGTGGTCCGTGTGACCGTCACGCGTGGCGAAGGCCAACGTGGTGTAGCCCCGCCCCAAAATCCCTTTATTAATGTCATCATAACAGCCTCGCCCATGGTTCTGGCACAGACTCCCATGCGCTTGCATGTGGTGACAGTGACTCGTCGAAATGAGCATTCACCACTCTATCGTATTAAGACCTTAAATTACCTTGATAACATTCTTGCCCGAATGGAAGCCGAGGAGGCCGGTGCCGATGATGGCATCCTTTTAAACACGGCCGGGCGAGTGGCGGAAACCAGCGTTGGCAATTTACTGTTTCAGTACATGGGGGAATGGGTCACGCCACCAGTGATAGACGGTGCGTTGCCGGGAACGGCACGGGCAAGCCTTATTGCTACCGGATTGGTGCGTGAACAGCGGTTGGAGTGTGTTGATCTGGCTGAGGTAACGGCGGCGATTATGGTCAATGCCCTATCTTTGCGGTCCGTCACACATATAGGAGACCGAGATATCCTCCCCCCTGATGCTGAGTTCATTGCGTCAGTGCAGCAGGTTCTGGATTTCTCATAGCGTTACGTGATGTGCGTTCCCTGCGCGTTCTGCGGCGTGAGTATTGGTTTAGATTCTGTA
>OY764545.1:97500-597500 GCA_963668495.1 Rhodospirillaceae bacterium | reverse complement strand
TGAATTAGTAGGCACTTTTGATATGCGCAGACAAACTCTTCTTGGGTTGAGTTTGTTTCTGCAAGGAAGATTGAAGTAAAGTAAGGGCATCTGGTGGATGCCTTGGCGTTAAGAGGCGACGAAGGACGTGGCACCCTGCGAAAAGGTTCGGGGAGATGGGAGCAATCTTTGATCCGGACATGTCCGAATGGGGAAACCCACCCTTAGGGGTATCCTGCAGTGAATCCATAGCTGTAGGAGGCGAACGCGGCGAACTGAAACATCTAAGTAGCCGCAGGAAAGGAAATCAACCGATACTCCGCTAGTAGTGGCGAGCGAACGCGGATCAGCCCAGTGTTATGACAGTTTAAACCGGAAGCGTCTGGAAAGTCGCACCATAGAGGGTGATAGTCCCTTACGGGTAGATAGCTGTGATGACCTTGAGTAAGGCGGGACACGAGAAATCCTGTCTGAACATGGGGGGACCACCCTCCAAGGCTAAGTACTCCTTAACGACCGATAGTGCACCAGTACCGTGAGGGAAAGGTGAAAAGCACCCCGAAAGGGGAGTGAAAGAGATCCTGAAACCGGATGCCTACAAGCAGTTGGAGCCTCCTTGAGGGGTGACAGCGTACCTTTTGTATAATGGGTCAGCGACTTAATTTTACGAGCGAGCTTAAGCCGTTAGGTGTAGGCGTAGCGAAAGCGAGTCTTAATAGGGCGCATAGTTCGTAGGATTAGACCCGAAACCGGGTGATCTAGCCATGGGCAGGTTGAAGGTGCGGTAACACGCACTGGAGGACCGAACCCACGTCTGTTGAAAAAGACGGGGATGACCTGTGGTTAGGGGTGAAAGGCCAATCAAACTCGGAAATAGCTGGTTCTCCGCGAAATCTATTTAGGTAGAGCGTCGCGTATTACCTGCGGGGGTAGAGCACTGAATGGGCTAGGGGGGCGCGAGCCTTACCAAACCTAATCAAACTCCGAATACCGCAGAGTAGAGCGCGGCAGACAGACCACGGGTGCTAACGTCCGTGGTCAAGAGGGAAACAACCCAGACCTCCAGCTAAGGTCCCCAAGTCATGGCTAAGTGGGAAAGGATGTGGGAAGGCCACAACAACCAGGAGGTTGGCTTAGAAGCAGCCATCCTTTAAAGAAAGCGTAATAGCTCACTGGTCTAATAGCCGTCCTGCGCCGAAGATGTATCGGGGCTGAAGCCATGCACCGAAGCTGAGGATTCTTATCTTTGATAAGAGTGGTAGCGGAGCGTTCTGTAGGTCTGCGAAGGTGTGCCGTGAGGCATGCTGGAGATATCAGAAGTGAGAATGCTGACATGAGTAGCGACAAACAGAGTGAGAAACTCTGTCGCCGAAAGTCCAAGGGTTCCTGCGCAAGGCTAATCCGCGCAGGGTGAGCCGGCTCCTAAGGCGAGGGCGAAAGCCGTAGTCGATGGGAATCAGGTTAATATTCCTGAGCCTGCTGGAAGTGACGACTGCAGTAAGTTGTATTGTCTTAACGGATTGATGATGCAGCGAATGTGGTCCAGGAAATAGCTCCAGCGTATAGACCGTACCCGAAACCGACACAGGTGGACTGGTAGAGTATACCCAGGCGCTTGAGAGAACGATGTTGAAGGAACTAGGCAAATTGCCCCCGTAACTTCGGGAGAAGGGGGCCTCTGCATTGGGCAACCAGTGTGGAGGGGCACAGACCAGGGGGTAGCGACTGTTTACTAAAAACACAGGGCTCTGCGAAGTCGCAAGACGACGTATAGGGTCCGACGCCTGCCCGGTGCCGGAAGGTTAAAAGGAGGTGTGCAAGCACTGAATTGAAGCCCCGGTAAACGGCGGCCGTAACTATAACGGTCCTAAGGTAGCGAAATTCCTTGTCGGGTAAGTTCCGACCTGCACGAATGGCGTAACGACTTCCCCACTGTCTCCAACATCGACTCAGCGAAATTGAATTCTCCGTGAAGATGCGGAGTTCCTACGGTCAGACGGAAAGACCCCGTGCACCTTTACTATAGCTTCGCAGTGGTATTAGGGATTGAATGTGTAGGATAGGTGGGAGGCTTTGAAACCAGGGCGCCAGTTCTGGTGGAGCCAACCTTGAAATACCACCCTTTTGATTCCTGATATCTAACCGCGGTCCGTTATCCGGATCCGGGACCCTGCGTGGTGGGTAGTTTGACTGGGGCGGTCGCCTCCCAAAGAGTAACGGAGGCGCGCGATGGTAAGCTCAAGCTGGTCGGAAATCAGCTGCTGAGTGCAATGGCATAAGCTTGCCTGACTGTGACACCGACGGGTGGAGCAGAGACGAAAGTCGGTCATAGTGATCCGGTGGTCCCGCGTGGAAGGGCCATCGCTCAACGGATAAAAGGTACGCCGGGGATAACAGGCTGATCTCCCCCAAGAGTTCACATCGACGGGGAGGTTTGGCACCTCGATGTCGGCTCATCACATCCTGGGGCTGGAGCAGGTCCCAAGGGTACGGCTGTTCGCCGTTTAAAGTGGTACGTGAGCTGGGTTTAGAACGTCGTGAGACAGTTCGGTCCCTATCTGCCGTAGGTGTTGGATACTTGAGAGGAGCTGTCCCTAGTACGAGAGGACCGGGATGGACATACCTCTGGTGTACCTGTTGTCACGCCAGTGGCACCGCAGGGTAGCTAAGTATGGACGGGATAACCGCTGAAAGCATCTAAGCGGGAAGCCTCCCTCAAAACCAGGTATCCCTATCAGAGCCGTGGAAGACCACCACGTTGATAGGCCGGGTGTGAAAGCGTAGCAATACGTGCAGCTAACCGGTACTAATTGCTCGATCGGCTTCAATCCCCTTGCAGAAACAAGCTCAACTTAAAATCAGATACTCTCACAAATTATGAAAACGCGGGCTTTGATGGCTTGGTGGTTATGGCAAGAGTGCACCACCCGATCCCATCTCGAACTCGACCGTGAAACCTCTTTGCGCTGATGGTACTGCATCTTAAGGTGTGGGAGAGTAAGTCGCTGCCAGGCCTTCAAAGCCCGCTACATGATATTCCAGCACATCAAACATAAATACAAACGCCAAAGCCTACGCTAAGGCGTTTTGTTTATGATACAAACACTCCCTTGAACACATAACTATAACCGCGGGGTGGAGCAGCCCGGTAGCTCGTCAGGCTCATAACCTGAAGGTCGTCAGTTCAAATCTGGCCCCCGCAACCAATTTTACCGAACAAAGGTCGTCCGCTGAAAAGCCGCCGACCTTTTTCTTTGTCTGGGCTGTAGAACAGAGGCTCAAAATCCCAGCCAGACTGCCCGTCAGTTCCACCTTCATCTCACCGCCCATTGGCGTGAGGACGATGCTGTCGATAAGTGTGCGGATCAGGTCAAAGGCTTCGGCCTTAGTGTCTTCTGCATTCAGGGCATCTGTCAGTTGGGCGATCTTACGTCGGTAAAGTTCACTCATGTTAGGGTGCAGGATCGGTGCCGCTTCTGGTGTATTAGCTAGTTCAGCAGTAAGAGTAACCTTCTGAGCTTCCAGATTATGGATGCGGTCTTTGAGGGCAGGGGAATAGAGCCCTTCAGTGATGGCATCTAGGGCTTTATCCAGTTGCCGTTCTACTTTGCTGAGTTCTGCTGCCTTTTGGTGTCGCTGTGCTTGTTTGGCTTTGTTGAGGCTATTGAGTTCCTGAGTGAACGCATTGACGTGCTCCCCTAATTGTTCACACGGCTAGGTTAGTGATGTTCCTAATTTGGTCCATGTTTGACCGGGTTGCATATTCCCTCGGTGTCAGTCCGCCAAGACTGGGATGAGGGCGTTGATGATTGTAGTCACTGCGCCATGCCGCAATCAAGCGGCGGGCATGGCGCAGGGTATCAAATAGGTGTTCATTCAGGCATTCATCCCGTAACCGTCCGTTAAAACTTTCCACAAACCCGTTCTGCATTGGCTTGCCCGGCGCAATGTAATGCCACTCGACTTTCCGATCCTCCTGCCATTTCAGCATGGCGTTTGATGTGAACTCGGTGCCATTATCACTAACAATCATGCACGGATAACCGCGCATCATGGCAATACGATCCAGTTCGCGTGCCACACGCAAACCAGACAAGGACGTATCCACGACGGTTGCCAGACATTCCCGCGTAAAGTCATCAATCACACATAGAACTCGGAACTTCCGTCCATCGCTGAGGCTGTCAGAAACAAAATCCAGAGACCATCTCTGGTTTGGACCTTGTGGGATTGTCATAGGCGCACGTGTCCCGACGGCACGCTTGCGTCCGCCACGTTTACGCACGGTCAAACCTTCCTCTTTATACAGGCGGTAAAGCTTCTTCTTGTTCATCTGGATGCCTTCGCGTTGCAGCATGACATGCAATCGACGATAGCCAAACCGCCGCCGTTCAGACGCGAGTTCACGCAGCCGATGACGAAGCGGTTGGTCTGTCGGACGTCGGCAGACATAACGAAATACGCGCGTTGCCAAGCCAACTAAGGCGCAGGCTTGCCGTTGCGAGTATCCTTTGTCCTGAATTGCCCAGCTTGCGGCTTTGCGTCGCGCACCGGGCGTTAGAAGTTTTTTGTCAGCATTTCCTTGAGCGTTGAAACATCCAACATACTCTCTGCCAAAAGCTTCTTGAGCTTTGTGTTCTCGGCTTCAAGCTCCCGCAACCGTTTGGTTTCGGAAACCTCCATACCGCCATATTTAGAACGCCACTTGTAGAAAGTCGCATCGCTGATCCCGTGCTTACGGCACAGATCAACAGCCTTCATGCCCGCCTGATGCTCTTTCAAAATCCCAATGATTTGCTCTTCGCTAAAGCGTCCACGCTTCATAGTCCGTCTCCTGTTTAACGGAACAGACTAACCTAAAATCGAGAACATTTAACGGGGGCACGTCAGTTCAACCGCAGGCGTCAGGCATGTATCACATGCCGCCCGGACGCCAAGGACAACGAAGCAACTAAAGTTGCAAAGTAAAATCTAACCACAAATCCAACTTTACCGAATAAAGCCCATCCGCTTCTAAGCAGACGGCCTTTTTCTGTATCGGATTGTTAGAGCAAAGACTTAATATGCCTGCCAGACTGCCTGTCAGATCCACCTTAACACCCTGTCTTATTGCTGCGGACCAGCTCTCCTATCCGCTCTGTTCCAACAGCGTCTTAGCGAAGGCCATGATGCCACGCCGTTGACGAGGTCAGGACGGTGGGTGAAAAAACCCGATTGACAGGGGGCTTGCACCCCGGCATTGCTGATGGCGCCACCGTTTTATCTCCTTCCGTCAGGGGTTCCTTCCATGGCTCGCACGCCCGCCGTCATCGTCTCCCTTCTGTGTGCCCTTGCCGCAGCGCTTTTCTTTTACGACAAGGGGCGCTCCCGGCCATTGCCAGATGGTCCAGCCGAGACTATCGCCTGCGTGTCGTACGCCCCCTATATGCGCGACCAGTCGCCCTTCGACGCGAAGTTGACGATCCCGCCCGTGCAGATTGAACGCGACCTCAAGGCGTTGTCCGGCATGACCGATTGCGTGCGGACCTATGCCACAGGTCAGGGGCTGGACATGGTGCCCGCGATCGCGGCGCGGCTGGGCATGCGGGTCTACGCGGGTGCGTGGATCGGCCGTAAGGATGCGGACAACCAGTTGGAGATCAAGCGCCTGATTGCGGCGGCCAACGCGCATCCGGAGGCGATCAGGGGCCTGATCGTCGGAAACGAGGTCCTGCTGCGCGGCGAGCAGACAGCGGCGGGGCTGGCTGGCTATATTCGCACGTTGCGGGCCGGGTTGACCCAGCCGCTGCCCATTACCTACGCCGACGTCTGGGAATTCTGGCTGGAGAGTCCGGAGCTTGCCGATTCCGTCGACTTCGTTACCATTCACCTTTTGCCCTATTGGAAGACAATCCCACGCCGATCGACGCAGCGATCGCGCACGTCATGGCGGCCTGGAAGACGATGCATGACCGTTTCGTCGGCAAGCCGATTCTGATTGGCGAGGTGGGCTGGCCCTCGGAGGGGCGTCGCCGCGAGGGGGCGGAGCCGAGCCAATTCAACCAGACGCGTTTTATCCGCGAGTTCATGACCGCGGCGCACGCGGCGGGGGCCGACTATAATCTGATCGAGGCGTTTGACCAGCCATGGAAGCGTCTGCTGGAAGGCACAGTAGGCGGTGCGTGGGGCATGTTCGATGCAGATCGAGAGCGCAAGGTTACGACCCGTGGGCCGGTGATGGAATGGTCGGATACCCCACTTTGGGTTGCCGCCGCCTTGGGGCTTGGACTGTTGCCCGTGGGCTGGGCAATGATCCGGCGGACGCGGATGGATCTGTCCGCGGTTGTGATCCTGAGTGCGGGCGGGTTCGCTGCGGCCAGCGCGCTGATCTTGCAGGCGCGTCACATGATCACCGCTAGCCGGGGATTCGAGGAATGGGCGGTGAACGGGATCTGGCTGGCGTTTTCCGCCGCGTTGGCATGGATGGTGTTGCGGCTTCTGGCCGGGGTGTATCCGGTGGGCATGCCGTCCTGCGCCTGTTTCCGGGTCGGTGTCTGCCCGTTGTTCTCGCCCGCGCGGATGCGTTTCGTCGCAGTGGCGGGTATGGCGGTTTCCAGCCTGGGCCTTCTGTTCGATTCGCGCTATCGCGATTTCCCGGTCAGCATGTTCCTGATCCCGGCTGTGGGGTTCGCCCTGATCCGCCTGCCCGTGGCACCGCGCGAGGAAAAGGCGGTGGCTGTGCTTCTGGCGGCGAGCGCCATCGGCGTGTCGATTCACGAGGGTGCGGCGAATACTCAGGCGTGGCTATGGGCGGCCGTGGGCATTTTGTTGGCGGGGGCTATCCTGTTCACGCGGCCGGATGGGAATCGTTCCGGAAAACTGCGATAAGGCCGAGGATGATTCCCACGGCGGCCAGTTCCACATTGTACAGAACTAAGCCCATGGCCCCGAACGCCAACGCGGGCACACCCCAGGCGGGGCGGCGGCGGATCGCGGCGAACAGGCCCGTGGTCAGGCTGGCGAGGCCGAACCCCTGATAATCGAAAACCGGAATCAGGGCGGCGCGCAGGGGGCACCACGCGGCGGCCCCACTCATCGAGCACATCAGTTCCGCGCCGCGCGGTTCGATCATCCAAAATCGCGCCGCCAGTGCTGCCGCGAAGGCCACTGCCACCGTCGCCGCCAGGAATCCCATTCGCATGCCGTTCATGTCGTATCTCCCTAAAAAAGGCGGCCTTTGCCGCCGATCCATATCATATGTTCCGGGAAAAGAAAATCGCGCCTATTCGGCGCACGCGGCTTACAGCAGCCCTGATGACAATTGTTGCGAAAATGAGTGCCAAAGCATAGTGGAGCCAAGCGTGATGAGGATGCCGGCACAGGCTAATTTGATGCCAAGGCCAAGTACATTCAGAATGGTTGACTGTGTCAGGCGCCGCCCAATTCCGGCACCAAAGGTGTGTGCTTTAACCGCAGTCAGAGCCAAAACTGAAACCGTGATGGCAGTTCCGCCTGCCATCGCCAGCGAAGCAAGAATTCCAGCCCAGTGAATGTGAATGGCATGAGCAAAAATCAGGACCAAAACCGCCCCGCTGCATGGGCGGGCGCCAATGGTCAGGATCAAAGCCAATGCGGTTCGCAGGCTGGTGGCTTTGGCAATTTGCTCTGGGTTTGGTGTGTGATCACAACAATGTGCATCATCAGGGGTGGCGGGGGCGCGGTTGGTCCATAAGGGGGCCATAACCCGAACCAGAAGCCACACACCCAACGCAATCAATAAGGTGTAGCTCATCCGTTCGGACCAACGGATTGCGGTCATGGTTTCAGACGACCGCCAATCGGCGAGCCAAATCAGACCGTAAACCAAGGTTATGGCGACAACCCCCTGACAAAATGCAGCGGCAACGGCGATGGTGATTCCTCGTCGAATGTGTTCACTGTTGGTCAATAAATAGGTGCTGATGACCGCCTTGCCGTGACCCGGTCCGGCGGCATGGAACACGCCGTAAACAAAGCTCATACAGATCAGCCTAAGCCCGGCCTCAACGGTGGAGCCGGATTTAAGGTCGCGTAGGGTTGTGATCATGTCCTGTCGAAACAGTTTTTGCTGTGCAAAAAACCATGTGGTCAAATTTCCCCACGTATCCGGGAAGTGGGGGAATAGCTTGAAAAGCGCGAAAGCCGCAAAAAGGAACAGCCCGCAAGTGATGGCGATGTGCCCAAAACGTTTTAAGGGCATGACAGACGTACCCTTTCTGCGAAAACTTCCCCAAGGTTGTCGTCGGCTTGATCTGTCTGACCAAGATTTGCGGCACGGACCACATCTTCAATATCCGGTGTGGGCTTTATCAGTTTAACAGTGCAGGTCTTCGGCGCGTTTTTAAGGGTAATCGCGTCTTTACCTTCGATATGAAGGACTTCGATGTAATAGGTCGGATCAAAGATTCTGTATGAAAAATGTTCTGGCGGAACCGGATGTTCAAGCAGGGCTGAGAAGATCAAAGAAAATCTGTGATCCTTGGTTAGGCTGGCTTTGACGTTGGCAACGTCGGCTATGGCTATGGCCTGATTATTGTGGGTAATTTGGGTGAAAAAGGAATAAGGCCGCAGATTTTGCATAACTTTCTGGGCCATTTCATTGAACCCTGCAGGGGTCAGGGGATCGGCGATATCTTCGCTAAGGCCATTGATAACAAAAATGGTATAGCCCTCATCCAGTAACCAGTTGACCTGAATGGATGTGATCTTGCCGTCTGCGTTGAAAACCACTTGCGACTGCACATCGATCCATGCGTGCGGGTGCGCATGCGCCGGAGGATTAAGGCCCATGACCACGCAGATGGCGATCCACAAGGTTCTTAGTATTGTTCGCATAAGAATTCAGTTGATCCACTTGTGACCTGTTCTCAGTCTTACCAATATTCTGGTTTGTTCAGGGCGTCAACGCAGCGTGACGGCCCGGCAAGTGGTGGTAATGCAGCAGAGGTCAATGACTGCGCCTGCCAACCATGGGGAAGGCTTAGCTGGAAAGGGGCAGGAACGTCCTTATCCTGAACCTGAGAGAACCCGACTTTGCAGTAATAGGCTGGATCACCATAAGTTATGGCGATTTCCACGCCATCGGCTTGGATAGTATTCAGGCCGAACGTTATGAGCCGTTGACCAATACCTTGCCTTTGATATCGAGGGTCTACGGCAACAGGGGCGAGAATAAACGTCGTTGGCGCAGCATTGGCAAACCAAAGGCGAGTAAAGATAATTGCAGCGGCAAGCTCGTCTCCGTCCCAGGCAACAAAACAATACAGGTCATCTGGGGCGGTCGTTAGCAGCAAGTCATGGGCCAGTTGGCTGACGATGCTGCCTTCTTCCTCGCCCTCTGAGGCTGTGAATGTTGTCAGAAACAAGGATGTAATCTTGTCATGCTCATTAACGACTGCGATGCCGTAGTCCATATGTCTTTCCAATTCAGAAAATAACGGTGGTTTGGCACGCTGCCAGAGTATGCAGTGGCAACGTATGTTATATGGGCTTCAGGTCTGGTTGTTTGATTTTTGTAGGGGATACCATATCGCTTCAAATGAGATTCGTATGTAATTTCGATTATGGAATTAATCAATTTCGGCTGGTGCGCATGTTTAAGCAAAATCTAATGATTCCGGATGAGAATTTGCTGTGATCTGTGTTGCCCAGTCTGGTCCAAAACCGTGATTGTATAAAACCCGGCGAATTCCGGTCGCCAGATCGTGCTGCGTTTCCATGGTTGTGAGGGAATGGGTTTGCCGTTGATGAGCCATGCCAAAGGCCGCTGCCCGTTCAGGGCCTTCAATTCTATGCCACGAGGTTGAACATCGCTCAGAACAAAAGCGCTGTCAGCGGGTGGAAACTGAATATCCAGTGTCGATGCCGATAGGCTGGTTTGTCCCTGAGCCTGAGCCCGTTCAAATATTTTCAGCCGTTCCGGCGGTGGAGATAGCCAGTCGGTCTGCGGGGCAGGCGGCACATAGCTTTGTGGATATGGCAATGCATCAAAGACAGAAAACAGTAAGGGTGCCGCAGTCCCGAGCCCGGTTTGCCCGGGGATCGGAACGCCGGATGCTTTTCCGGTCCAGACCCCGACGGTAAAGTGGTGGTCGTAACCAATGGCCCATGCATCGCGATAGCCATAAGATGTGCCGGTTTTAAACGCGATCGGTGTTGCGGCATTGGCTGGTCGCGGTGCGGCCTCCAAAATGCCCCGGAGCCACGTTTGGGCCTGTTTGTCGATTAGTTCGGGGGCAACCGAACACGAATTGGGCAAGGGTATATCCACGGTTGTGCGCAGGGGGCAAAGTTTCCGGTCCGAGCCAAGGGCACGATACAACTTGACCAATTCTTGAAGAGACGTTCCAACCCCGCCCAAGGCCATGGCAAGGTTGGGGGCGGTGCTGTTTCCCGGTAGGTCCATGTGAAAGCCATGTTGCCTCAGGGTTTCGGCAAATCGGATCGGTCCATAGCGTTCCATCAGTTTGATGGTTGGGATATTCAGGCTCATTTGCAGGGAATCTGCAATGGTAACCTGCCCATGTTCACGACCATCAAAGTTGCCGGGGGCATAGGCGGCATTGGCGGGCGTTCGATCCCAGATCAGGCTTTGTGGATGGCTTTGGTGTTGGTCAAAGGATAAGGCGAAAAGCACGGGCTTTAATGTGGAGCCGGGGGAACGGACTGCCGGAATCATATCCACATAACCGTGGCTGATCCGGTCAGTGAATTGCCGTGACCCCACATAGGCCAGCACCCGTTGAGAGCTGTTATCCACAACCAGAACCGCAACGGACGCATCCCGTGGCAGTCGTCCGGCATAGGATTGGGCCAACGTCTGCACATGCCGCTGCAAAGCAGGCAAAATTGTGGTGTGGATGCGGTTGACCCCCGGATAGGTTCGGGTCAGGGCATTGGCAAGAAGTGGCGCATCCATGGGCAGGGCGATCCGTTGGCGGGGGATTGGTTCCTCCATGGCCTCATGGAATTCGGCAGGAGTGATGATCTTGGCCTGCAGTAATCGCCGCAAAACTTTGGCGCGGGCTTGTCGCGCTTTTTGAGGGTGGAGATCCGGGCGCAATTGCGTTGGGGATTGCGGTATCGCCGTCAGTAAGGCGGCCTCGGCAATGGTCATATGATTTGGCACTTTACCAAAATAGACCTGCGTGGCGGTGGCGACGCCCTCAATATTGCCGCCAAAGGGGGCAAGTGATGCATAAAAGCCAAGGATTTCGGCCTTACTGAAATGCCATTCCAGTTGCAGCGCGCGCAGACATTCCAGAAATTTAGACCAGATCGTGCGGGGGCGGGGTTCCAGCAGCCGGGCGACCTGCATGGTTAACGTGGAGCCGCCGGATACGATCTCTCCGGCGGCAAGCCATTGTCCTATGGCCCGGCTCAGGGCAAGGGGATCAACACCGGGATGGAGATCAAACCGCTTATCCTCAAATGTCTTCAAAAAGGTCAGATAGCGTTGGTCAATTTCGGCAACGGTGGCCTGTCGCCGGAATTGCTGGTCTGGCGTGGGGTAGAGCCGCAACAGACCACCATCAGCCCCGACAACTGCAACCGAGCTTTGCTCAAAGCGAGTCAAATCCGGCGGACACAGGCGATCCGCCCCCCAAAGGCAGGCCAGTGCGGTCAGTCCGGTCAGGCCAACATACACCCAGCGACCATAAGGACGCCGGGTGAAGGACCGCCAATGGGATGGCAGGCGCAGTGTCACGGATTACTCCGCCGGGATCACGGTCAACATCCCCTCTTTGCCACGGGCGTGCAGGCTGGGGCGATACATGTCTTCCACGAATGGAGCCGGGTGGAGGTAGTGACCGGGTGTGACCGCCCGGACGCCGTAGGCCAAGGTGAAAGAGCGGTTGTATTCGTACATGTTGACTGCGGCGACAAAGCGGTCATCACGTTCGGCCCGGAATGATGTGGCGGACAGGCGGTATTTGTCCGGCTCGACCACATTCAGATCCTGTTCCGTTGGTCGTCCATCCATTTCCAATCCGGCAGGCAGCATGTCAACGATCAGGGCGCGATGCTCGGATTTCAACGGCAGAACGCCTTTGATAATCACCCAGAACCGATCTCCGCTGCGAACCGAAGCCAGATCAACCGGCTTGCCATCGGGCGTCAGATAGGTGCGCTGGATGGAGAAGCTGTTGCTGGACGGAGGCAGCGGTTTATCCGGTATGCCGGACACGGTGTATCCGGCGAACAGTTTGCCGTCTCCCGTATTGGTAATGGTCAAAGGCCCGGCATAGGCCATGTCCGGTACCGTCATACGATAGGCATGACGGCTGGAAACAGCCTTGCCGTTCAGGGTCAGGGCCACGCCCTTGCCTGCCGTGGCGGTTACCGTCGCCGCTGCCCGTAGTAACCAGCCATTTTCCTGCGTGCTGAAATAGCTTTGGCGGTGGGATGCGGCGGATACCGCATGGAGTACGGCGTGTCTGTCTTCGGGGCTGGCGAAGACTTCCTTGGGTAAGGTCAGTATGGCTGCAGCATCCCGCAGGGGTGAGCCATAGGTCTGATAGGAATCTTCATCACGCCCTGCCAGCGCGAAAATCCGCTTGGCGGTCAAGCCGTCCGGGGTCAGCCCTTGATACAGGCTGGCGGCGGACAATTGGGCACGGCTTAAGGCCCGCAGTGAGGACTTGCCGATGGCTTTGTGCTGATACTTGAATTGGGATGTGGAAAAGGCATTGTTACGGGCCAGAACCATCAGCATATAGGCACGGGCATCGGCAGACCAGTTGCCGTTGCGGACGCTGGCCTTCATCCAGTCAAGACCGCTGTCAAAGCGTTCCTGTAAGACGGTATAGCCATGGGCGCGGGCTTCGGTCAGGAAGTCCATGGCATATGCGGTTAGCCACGGTTCCGTTGGGCTGCGGGATGACCACAGGCCAAAGGAGCCATCCGGGCGCTGTTTTGCCAGAACCGCAGAAATCCCCTTGCCGATGCGACTATCCAAGGTTTCAGCTTTAAAACTCAGCCCATCCCACGCACTGGCAACGTTGCGGAAATACAGCAGAGGGAAGCTTTGGCTGGCGACTTGCTCCAGACAGCCATAAGGATAACGGTCCAGCGCCGTGATAATGCGTTGCACATCAAGGTCCGGCAGATTGGATGCGGTCAGACTTAGGCGTCCGGTTGTGGGGGAATAAGGCGCAAAGACATCAGCCGGAATTGTGCCGGAGGCTCCAGCCTCCAGATCCATGGCAACATAGGTATGGGTCCACGGGCGACCATGACGAATTTGCAGGTCATAGTCGCGGCTGCGGTGATAGCCATCGGGACCATCAATCCGAACCGTGATTTTGGCTTTGCCTTCTGCCAATGCCGTAACATTGAAACGGTGGTTTGCACTGTCTCCCGGTTGGCTGTCCGTGGTCCATACCGGGTCAGCGATTTCCAGTTGGTCAGAGGTTTCCAGCGTGATGGTGTAAGGCCCAGCCGGACCGTCCAAATTCTGGAAACGGAAAGCGAACTGGGATTGATCGCCGGGGGCAAGGAAACGACTGGGCAGCAATTCCGCATTGATCGGAGACTTCACAGGTAAGGCTGCCATGCCGCTGCCGGTTGCGGTCTTGCTGTAGGCAACGGCAAATACACGCAGTTTCCCGGTGTAATCGGGGATGTCAAAGTTGACGGTGGCCTGCCCGGTTTTGTCCACGTCTACGGTTTGACTGGCAAGGGCAACAGTTTTGAAGCTGCGGGTGGTCAAACCACCCATATTGCGGTTGCCGCCTGCGGTATCACCACCGGAGCGCAACGTGCCGAGGCTACCGTCTTTCGGCGGAATAACTCGCCCGTACAGATCATGGTAGTCCAGTTGCAACCGCTGTTGTGCCAGCAATGCTTTTGATGGTTTCGGCGTGGCGAATCCGGTCAGTTGCAAAATGCCTTCGTCAACGGCGAAGACGTTAACCTTGATGGCTTCTTTGCCGACCACAGCACCGGATACCTGAATGGGCAGTTGCAAGTGTGTGTTCGGGCGGACCGTATCCGGTACATCCAAAGTCGCAGACAAGATTCGCGGATGTTGATCAAAACTCAGCCATTGGGCACCAACGGCACGACCGGGACCGCGTTGGTCTTTTTGTTCGCCGGGGCGGTAGGCCGTGACCAACAGATAAGCCCCGCTGCCCCAATCTCGATTGACGGGGATGGAGAAGCTGCGGCCTGCCTTGGGCAGGGAAATTTCTTCCCGCCATAAAACGGATTTATGGGCAACGGTCAGGACGGCTTGCCCTGCAAACGGGGCTTTGACGTGGCCTTTGATCCGGTTGCCGGATTTGATGTCTGTGGAATCCAGTTGCAGATCAAGAGCATCGGGAGTGTCCGGTGCTCGGCTATTTTCAGCCCATCCCACGCGGAAGCTGAAATCCGCAGCACTGCCAAACTGGGCCGAAGTCACCGCAGCACGGTAATACCCCCAGTCATCAAATTTGCGGGACAAGGTGATGCGACCATTGGCATCGGTGGTGACGCGGTCAGAGGCAATAACCTGATCATAGGTTTTATAGGAGGAGACCCAACGGTCCCCGCGCATATACCAGTTGTAGTCCCGGTCTTCGTGAATCCATTCAATGGTCAGGCTGTGGTTGGGCAATGGTTTGCCGTTTGCGTCCACGGCAATGGCGTCAAAGGATGCGGTTTCACCATAGGCAATGGCTGCGCCGGAGAAGGCAGGCTTCAATCCGACCAAGGCATCCCGGTGATGGTATGGTACGGATAGTTTGGCATGATTGGGACGACCATCGGTGTCCAGAACATCCACATCCACATCCAGCCGCAAGGGGGAGGAATAGTCGACGTTCTCAAATGGCGGCAAAACGAGTTCCGCGTACCCCTTGGCGTCGCTTTTTCCGTTCAGAATGGCACTGCGGCGGTTTTGAACGTCTTCGGCAATGCCAAAAACAAAGCCTTTCAGGTCAGCAAACGGTGTGCGGTCCACGCGTAGGGTTGCCCGACCCTGAACACGCAGGTTGGCACCCGGTGCGCCGAACAGGTAGTCGGCCTGCACATCAAATTTGGATGGTGAATCCGATTGCAGGGCAGAAGCGGCGGTGGTGGTTTTGACCTCTAACCGATTGGGGACGAATTCGCTGACTTCAAACGGATAGTCACCGATGCTGGCTTGCTCCGGGTCGCTGAAAATGGACACGGTCCATGTCCCGGTTGCAGCCGCTGCCGGGATAGGAATGTCAACCCGGCCACCGCCAAGGGCGTCTGGCGTATGGGTGATTTTCTGTGCCAGTTTCCCATCGGGCTGAATCAAATGCAGGGTCAGAGGAATGGCATTTTGCGCATTTGCCGTGTCATTACGCAGCAAATAGCCCAGCCGGATGGCCTCCCCCGGACGATATACGCCACGTTCAGAGTAAACATAGGCCTGAAGCGGTCCGGGCGGATTGACCCCCGCTACCCCATGCTCGGACAGGTCTAGGGCAGGGTCACGCAGGGAGATGAATGAAAAGTCACCATCTTCATCCTGTGCCGTCAGGTATAGGGGGCGTTTGCCGCCTTTGCCGTTCAGGATTGTACCCGGCAGATCAAACCAACCATCATCATCCGATGTTCCTTCTGCCAGAACCATGTTGTTGGCGGCAATCAAACGGAATTTGACATCATCGATCGGGTCCGCGGTTTTTAGTGAGCGAACTTGTGCTGAAAATCCGTTGGCCCCGCGATACATGGATAAACCAAGGTCGGTGACGATGACCCACTGTGCTGGATGTTTGTCATAGTCATCCATGGTTCCGGGCGGGGCTGCGACCAGTGCATAAATCCCCGGTTTGAATTCGGCAACCATTTGGGCAAGTGGAATGCGGGTGACGGTGTCTGCATCCTGCTGTGCAGAGATATCTACCTGCCCGGACCAAATTTCAGCCCCCTTATGCTCCGCCAATTGATAACGCTGCCAGTGTTGCAGGGCAGTTTGTAAGGAGTCTTCCTGCAAAAGCGAAACAAAGTTCCGTTCGTCGACTCGGAAGAATTTCAGGTCCAGACGATCATAGTTAACGGTGGTGATCGGAAGCATCGGGTCGCCCTGACGCGGCAGTACGTACCCACCTTGCCCAAAAGAGATGGACTTGGGACGTGGGCCGATGGCGATGTCTTTGCTGATGTCCGCATTTAGGCTGTGGTTTTCGTTGCCGGACAAACCCTGACGTAACGTCACACGGGTGGTTTTGGAGAATGGCAGCCCTTTGATGCATAATGACTTGTCATCAATATAGGCGGAAAAATCCCGTTGTGGTTCTACTGCGATGTATGACCGCAAGGGCAGGTCCTGACGCGGCGTTAGGGTCTGATCAAATCGAAAGCAGGTTTTGCTGAGTGCGCCGGAGGTTTCGGTTTGGACAGACTTCAGGGTAAGGGATTGCGCCTGAAGGCTGTGATCTGGTGTCTCTGTTTGAGATGCCGTATTTGCAGCGTGTACGGAAGCTAAGGGTAAGGCTGCAATGCACATGGTTAGTGTTGCGGCGAAGAGGGTCTGTCTCATGGGGGCACCCGTTAAAATGGTCGGCAGCAAAAGCAATTCAGGTGAAGCTTACCCGAAATGGACGTCATGCGGGAAGAAACTCGAAGAATTCTATTGTTCAGGATTTATTTGACCGGGATGCCTGCCGCGAATGCGATCAAGGAAGGCTGTGACCTCGGATTGCAGGACGCCCGCCTGCTGCGCCAAATCTGCGGCAGCTACGTTGATTTGCATGGCGGCATCGCCCGTTTCCTTGGCAACAGTTTTGACCGATTGCGTGGTTTGCGAAAGGTCATGTGCAGATTGGGAAACAAGGGCGATATTCCTTGCAACTTCTTGAATGGCGTTTTCCTGTTCGGAAATGGATTCGCAAATGCCGTGGGCTTCCTGACTGATGGCAGCAATCTGGGGGATGATCTGATCAACATCAGCCAAGGCCGTATCTGAAGGCAGGGATTGCAGGTACGACGTCAAGGCGTCCAACCCATCACGTGCGGCTTGTGCCCGTTCGCTGATGGTGCTGCCAACAACGGATAACTCATCGGTTGCGCTGGATATGGCAGCAACATTGCGGGAGGCTTCTTCCGAACTGTTGGCGGATAGGGAGGAAAGCTCTGATGATGCCTCTGCGGTGATGGACATGTCTTGAGAAAAGGTATTCAGAGCCAACGCAGCAGCGGACACCATGTCAATGATGCCGCCGATTGATTCTTCAAATCGTGCAATGATGCCATCCATCAGTTCACGTTTTTCACGTTCGGTTTGCAGATGGGTGGCAATCTCGCGGTTTTCGAATTCGCGCAGTTCTAATGCGTTATCTCGGAAAAGCTTCATGGCATGGGCCATTTTGCCGATTTCGGTTCCTTCTGGCGCATCAGGAATTGTGACATCAAGGTCGCCATCAGTCATTCGGTTCATGACCCCGGTCATGCGGATGATCGGTTCGGCAATGCGAATGCCAACGAGCCATGCAGCTATGAAACCGGCGCCAACAAATGCCAGCCCGATGATAAACAGGGTTTTTACCAGTTTTTCGGCTGGGGTTGTGATCACGGAAACCGGAAACATGACACTGAAAGTCCCGGCCTTTTGACCATTATCAATGGTCAGTGGCGTAGAAATCAGCATGTAGTCTTCGCCGGCATAGGTCAGGACAGTATCGATCACCTTGTCTGCGGTTGGCAAGCGGTTGCCATCGTGCCCCAAGCCAAGCAATTCCATGGACTTCCCAAGGAATTGTGCGTTTGGGTGTGCGATAACCATGCCTTTAGGTGAAACCATGAAGGCAAAACCAACACCATAGGGTTTGATTCGCGAGATTTGTGTCTGTAAATCATGCAGTGTCAGGTCAACCCCGGCGACGCCGATGGCATTGTCCTGTGGGTCAAGAATTGGGCTCGTGATAGATATCAACCATTCATACGCGCCATAGGAATCATAATATGGTTCGGAAACGGCTTCACGTTTTTGATCGAAGGAGGTTCTGAATACCTCGTGGTTATGGATGATTGTTGCATCATCGCTTGGATCATAAACATCGGCGACTACATCGCCTTGCCGTGCAAAAAACGGCAGATAAACGCCGTTGACGTCCTGTTGGCGCTGGCCCTTCAGTTCATCATTGCGACCATCAAATGGCCCCGGCCCCATGACAATCCATGTGGTGGAAAAACGGTCATTGGTGACAAGGGTTTCGCGGACGAAGTGCGACAGCATGTCCCGTTCAATGTGGTCATGTTTTACCGCAATTTCGACCGAGGAGGAAATGGCTCTGGCCCCGACCAACGCCATGTTGATGGTTTTTTGGATAATGGCAGCGTGATTGGTAATGGCGGCACGGGCCGAAGCTCGCCCTTGTTCGATTGCGTCCTGATGGGAAACCATGGCAACCACAGTGATGAGTGCGAACATAATCGCGCCCATTAACAGGGAAACCAAAGTGACTATCGATGTGCGCAATCCAAGTGCTGGCATGTTTTGTGTTCTCGTTATGGAGTGCGAAAGTGCAATATCTTACCCTTAGTAGATGGGTAGGGTGTAGCGGAAAAAAAGATATGACGATTAACTTCGTCATGGGGATACCCGGAATGCCCTGACTGTTTGGGTGGAAGAGCCGATGCACGCCTTATAGATCACAAGCTGAAGTCTATTCAGCCGCATAGAAGGAAGTCACTTGTTCTAAGGGCATAATCAATGGTATTTAAATTTATCAATTTGGGCATCATCTGGCACATATGCCCTGTGCGTGCGCTACACTTTAGTGTGGTTTGCTCTGAACAGCATAAATGAGGGGCTGTTCAAGCAATGCAGTGATCTTTGCGTAAAATTGGGGCAATTTATTTTATCTGCTCCGATTGCATAGGGGACAAGCACGCTCGGGATTGCCCATACGCTCCGCCTGAAACGGTCACTGACCGTCCGGTGGTCAATAAGATTAATAAGTCGAAACATTTTGGAGAGGTTCATGCTTAAAATGTCGAAGAAAAAGACAGTAATGATCGCCCTTGCGGGTGCATTGGCTGTGGGTTTGTCCGGCCAAGTCGCCATGGCAGATGCGACCAAGCACGTTTCCATCGGGACTGGTAGCCAAACCGGCGTTTATTACGTTGTTGGTCAGTCCATTTGTAAAATGGTCAATCGTGACACCAAAAAGCATAATTTGCGCTGTTCTGCACCATCCACAGGTGGCTCCATTGCCAACCTGAATGCGATCCGTGATGGTGGTCAGGACATGGGGGTTGCTCAATCCGATTGGCAGTTCCACGCCTATAACGGCACATCCAAATTTGAAACCGTTGGCGCTAACAAAGACCTGCGTGCTGTGTTCGCCGTTCACCCGGAACTGTTCACTGTGATTGCTCGTGCGGATGCTGAAATCAAATCTTTCGAGGATTTGAAAGGCAAGCGCGTCAACATTGGCAATCCGGGGTCCGGTCAACGCGCAACCATGGACACCTTGATGGACATGTATGGTTGGGACAAGTCGGTGTTCAAACTGACATCTGAATTGAAGCCCAGCGAACATTCCCAAGCTCTGTGTGATAACAAAATCGACGCATTCCTGTATGCAGTTGGACACCCGACCGCAAACATCAAGGAAGCAGCATCCACCTGTGACGTACGCGTGATTCCGGTGACCGGACCGATCGTGGACAAACTGGTGGCTGATCATTCCTATTATGCGAAGAACATTGTTCCGGGTGGCACCTATCAAGGTACGGACGAAGATGTGCAGACCTTCGGTGTTGCTGCAACCTTTGTCTCTTCCGCAAAAGTTCCGGCAGATACCGTGTACACCATGGTCAAAGCCGTGTTTGAAAACCTTGATCGTTTCAAACGTTTGCACCCGGCATTTGCAAATTTGCAACCGGAAACCATGATTAAGAACGGCCTGTCCGCACCGCTGCATGATGGTGCAGTGCGTTACTACAAAGAACGTGGCTGGATGTAATCAATAGAGACAAGCCTGCCGCCGCCTTTGGATGTGGCAGGCTTGCTTTATGCTTAAGTTTCAAAGAAGTAAATCACCGACCCGTGTCACTCAAGACAGGTGAAAACCCGCAGATGCGGGTGTTTTGCGTGTGTGACTGAAATTGGCACCTAATGCTAAATGGCAATGGGTCGGGCAGTAGGAGAACAGTATGACCAGAACAAAAGAAACACAGCAAAAAGAGCTGCAGGATCTTTTGGACTCGGATACGGGGGGGCGGTTTGCGGTCGGCACCGCCAGAACGGTAATTATGGCGACGGCACTGATTTGGTCAGTGTTCCAGTTATGGATCGCATCGCCGCTGCCATACATGGTTGATGTGGACTGGTTGCGCTTTAATGGTAACCAAACCCGTTCCATTCACTTGGCCTTTGCTATTTTCCTTGTCTTTATCAGTTATCCACGCACGGACAAAAGTTCCCGTGCAAATGTTCCGGTTACGGACTGGATACAGGCCATCGTCGCAGCGGGAGCTGCGGCCTATTACTTTGCCAATTATCACGGAATTGCGGAACGGGTCGGCGCGCCGAATACGCTGGACATTGTTATGGCCTGCATTGGTGTTCCGCTGTTGCTTGAGGCCGCACGACGCAGCCTTGGCCCGGCGTTGATGATGATTGCCGTTATCTTTTTGCTGTACTCATTTTTTGGCAATTACATGCCGGATTTGATTGAGCACAAGGGTTATAGCCTGTCACAGGTGGTGAACCACCAATGGATTACCACAGAAGGCGTTTATGGTGTGGCCCTAGGTGTGGCAACGGATTTTGTCTTCTTGTTTGTGTTGTTCGGTGCCTTGTTGGAAAAGGCAGGGGCTGGGAACTATTTCATCAAGCTGGCGTTCTCGCTGTTGGGGCACCTGAAGGGTGGCCCGGCGAAGGCTGCTGTGGTGGCATCCGGGCTGACCGGGCTGATTTCCGGTTCTTCTATTGCCAACGTTGTGACCACCGGAACCTTCACCATGCCCATGATGAAACGGGTCGGGTTTTCGGCTGAAAAGGCCGGCGCAGTGGAGGTTGCGTCCTCTGTCAATGGTCAGATCATGCCGCCGGTTATGGGGGCTGCGGCCTTCCTGATGGTGGAATACGTTGGTATCAGCTATATCAAAGTCATTACGCATGCCTTTTTGCCCGCGCTGATTTCCTACATCGCCTTGGTGTACATTGTTCACCTGGAAGCACTGAAATACAACATGAACGGCCTGCCCAAGCGCCCGGTTGTGAATAGCATGGTGCGGCGGATTTCCGGCGTTTTGTTCGGGTTTTTGATGTTTGCGGCGTTGTCTGCGACTGTCTATTACGGATTGGGCTGGATCAAAGGCATTGCCGGTGATGCCAGTGGTTGGGTCGTCGCGGCACTGCTGGGTGTGACCTATGTCGCCTTGGTCAAGTACAGTGCCGGTTTTGACAAGATTGAAAAAGATGACCCGAGCAAACCGATTGAATCCCTGCCGGAACCGGGCCCGATCTTTAAGGCCGGGTTGCACTATTTGCTGCCGGTGATCACGCTGGTTTGGTGCCTGATGGTCGAGCGTTTGTCCCCCGGCCTGAGCGCATTTTGGGGGTCGGCTTTGCTGATCTTTATCATCGTAACACACCGTCCGCTGGATGCGTTCTTCCGTGGGGAAGTTGATGCCAGCGGCAAAATTGCCGGTGTGAAAGCTGAGCTGGTTCATGGCCTGATTGATCTGCGTGACGCGCTGATCGCCGGTGGTCGAAACATGGCCAGCATTTCCATTGCCACGGCAACGGCGGGGATCATCGTTGGTGCCGTGTCGTTGACCAGTATTGGCTCGGTTCTGGCTGATGTGGTGGAAGTCCTGTCCATGGGCAACCTGATTGTGATGCTGGTGTTGTGTGCCGTCCTGTGTTTGATCCTTGGTATGGGGCTGCCGACCACCGCTAACTACATCGTGGTGTCATCCCTGTTGGCGAATGTAATCGTGGAGCTGGGCGCACAGAATGGCCTGATCGTGCCGTTGATCGCTGTGCATCTGTTCGTGTTTTACTATGGCTTGATGGCGGATGTGACGCCCCCGGTTGGGCTTGCGGCTTTTGCCGCCGCCGCTGTTTCCGGTGGCAGTCCGCTGAAGACCGGTCTGATTGCGTTTGGCTACTCGATGCGGACTGCAATTCTGCCGTTCCTGTTTATCTATAACACGGACTTATTGCTGATTGACGTGACTTGGTATGAGGGAATCTTCATCTTCATCATCGCGACGGCGGCCATATTGGTATTCACGGCGGGGACACAGGGCTACTTCTTTGCCCGTTCGACTGCGCCGGAATCCGTCGCGCTGATCTTGGCGGCGTTCACCCTGTTCCGTCCCGGTTTCTGGATGGATATGGTGGTGGAACCTTATACTCAACTGCCTGCAACAGAAGTGGTTAAGACGCTGGAAGAGTACAAACCCGGCACACAAATCCGCCTGCATGTGGATGGCGAGGATGATTTTGGAGATAAGAAATCTTTCCTTGCGGTGCTGGATATGCCCAAGGGTGAAACCTTTGAGGATCGGATTGCCGCCGCTGGCTTCCAGCTCTATTCCTCGGATGCGGGATTGGAAGTTGATACGGTGGATATTGGCAGCCCGGCAGCCGCTGCTGGCCTTGATGCTTTCCAATTCATTACCGGAATTGAGCGTCAGAATCCGCAACCGGCAAAGGAATGGTTCTATATCCCCGCGTTGCTGCTGATCTTCCTGATTGCCATGATCCAACGTCGCCGTTGGCAGGATGAGCCAGCCCCCAGCGCCGGATAGGTTTATCTAATCCAAGACAGAAAAAGGCTCCGATAATTTCGGAGCCTTTTTTTACTGTCGGCAGTGATTATTCAGACGGTTTGAGGGCAATCGCAAGGATTTCGCCACTGGCGCAGACCTGATCATTTGCACTGAGAAACAGGTCCAGCCAGACTTTGCGGCCTTCCAGACGCCGTAATTTGCCGCGCATAACCAATTCCACCCCCATGGGCGTGGGTTTCAGGAAATTCACGGTCAAGGATGCGGTGACACAGTGGATTTTTGGGCCATCGTCACCCATGGTCCGTCCTTGATCCCGGTACAAGAACGCAGTGGCAGACCCCGTGCCGTGGCAATCCAGCAGCGAGGCCAGCATGCCGCCATAAACTTGGTGGACAGATCCTGCACTGTGGTGTGGAGCGGGGCGGAAGCGGGCAATGGTGGTTTCCCCCTCAGTTTCCCAATAGCTCTTTAATTGGTTGCCATGGGGGTTGGCGGTGCCACAGCCATAACAATGGCTGAAATCGTCGCTGTAGTAGTCCTGAAACGCATGTGTCATGCCTGCCTTCCGACCTGTCGTGGAGAGTTTTGTATACTGTGCCACAAAACCGACGCCCGTGCGGAGATATTGACCAAGCCTATCCTGCCAATTCGGCTAAGAATGCGTCCACCATGTGTTCATCTGTTGCCCAACTTGTGACCAAGCGGATGACAGCGTGGTCGCCATCGGTCTTTTGCCAAACATGAAACGCAAAATTGGCAGCTAGCCGATCAATGATGGCATTGGGCAGAACTGGAAAAATCTGATTTGTGGTTGCCGGAGCCGTTAGCTCGTATCCGGCAGTTACGATTCCCTCCCCCAGTTTGCGGGCCATGGCGTTGGCATGCCGTGCGAGCGAGAAATACAATCCGTCTTCGAACAAGCAAGCGAACTGGGTTCCGGTCAAAATACTTTTCGCCATCATGCCGCCGCGTTGTTTCAGGTGTATGGGAAAATCCCGGGCAAGCTCGGCATTTGGGAACGCGATTGCTTCACCGAGCAAGGCTCCGTTCTTGGTGCCGCCGATCCAAAATGCGTCGGTGAGGCGGGCAATATCCGGCAAAGTCAGGTCGCAAGCATCACTCATCAGGGCACTGCCAAGACGTGCGCCATCCATAAACAAAAACAAATCATGCGCTCGACATAAATCGGATAGGGCAGTTAATTCCGCCAGGGTATAGGCCGTTCCGGTTTCGGTTGCGTTGGAAATATAGACCATGCGCAGGCGGGGATTGTGTGGCACCGCAGAGTTTGTGGTTAGTGCTGCGCTCAGTGCCGCTGGCGTCAGCTTGCCGTTTGTTGCGGGGGCGCAGATCACTTTGTGCCCTGTGGCTTCAATCGCGGCGGCCTCATGACCGACGATGTGACCAGTATCAACCGAAAGCACGGATTCATGTGCCCGCAATGCGGAGGCAATGACCAACAGGTTTGCCATGGTGCCGCCGGAAACAAAATAAATTGGCAAATCGGGGGCATTACAGTGTGTCTGGATCAGAGCCTTTGCCCTGTTGGATTGGGCATCATTGCCGTATGCGGCATGTTGATCGGGGGCAATTTCTGCCAAGGCCTGAATGATGCGCGGGTGGCAGCCTTCGCTATAATCATTGGCAAAACTATACATGGGCATAAGGCGTATCCTGCTGGAAGATCAATAATCAGACAGAGTTTAGGCACCGTAACTATCCAACACCATACAGAATTGCTTCTATCACTGAATTGTCATTTTCAAAAAAACTTGCGTCCTTGGGGCTGAGAGGGTAAGCCTCCCCAAATTTTTTCCAAGAACAGGACAAGTTTCATGCTCGCAACCGTACTGTCATTGTTCCCACTGTGGGCTGTGCTTGGCTCTGCTATTGCTTATGCACAACCGGATTTGGTGATTGGGTACAAAAGTCTGATTATTCCGTTTCTTGTCGGGATTATGTTTTGCATGGGGGTGACTCTGCGTCCCTCTGACTTTACCCGAGCCCTGCGCCGCCCGAAAGTGATCGCCTTAACCGTGGTTTTGCAGTTCCTTTTGATGCCATTGGCGGCATTCTTGGTTTCAAAATTGTTGGGACTTGAAACCGACCTGTTGGTTGGGATGGTTCTTGTCGGGGCGGTCTCCGGCGGTACGGCATCTAACGTTATTGCCTATTTGGCAAAGGCCGATGTGGCTTTGTCCATCACCATGACGGTGACCAGCACACTTTTGTCCATTTTGGCAACGCCGTATCTGACGCTGTTATACGTGGGGCAGACTGTGCCGGTTCCGGCTTTGAGCATGTTGCTCAGCATTTTGAAAATCGTCTTTATCCCGGTGCTGGCGGGCGTAATTCTGAATTTCTTCTTTCATAAATTCATTGAAAAACGCCACAACCTGTTTGCCTTGTTTTCCGTCGTGGCGATTGTTTTGGTGATCATGATTATCGTCGGGCTGAATCATGAACGGATTTCCACCGTCGGCATGGGCGTATTGGCGGCAATTGTTTTGCACAATGCCTGTGGTCTGACCGGGGCGTATGTCATTAGCCGTTTGGTTGGGTTCAGCGAACGGGAATGTCGTACCGTCGCCATTGAGGTCGGTATGCAAAATTCTGGTTTGGCTGTGGCATTGGCGATGAAATACTTTACACCGCTGGCGGCATTGCCGGGGGCTTTGTTCAGCATCTGGCATAATATATCCGGGTCGATTCTGGCCGGGATTTGGTCTCGCAGAGAACCATAACCCCTGTTTTGAGCTTCTGTTTTCAACGGCGCGCAGGGGATCTCTGTGCGCCGTTATGATCTGACCTGTCTGCTTTGCAAAAACTTCAATCCTAAAAAATATAAAAAAGAGTCTTGCGTTTTTACGCCCTATGCGCTCACATTGTTTCATCAGAACTTGAACAGTGGACCGTACATGACCTATCGCATGCAAACCACAGACCGACGCAAAGCCCGTGCAATCGCACGTACGGCTGAATGTCCGGTGTGGGTGCTGCCGCTGTCCTCCCTGTTTCTTCTCCTCCTAGCTCTACGACTTATCGGCCCCTGGGCGTCTTAAGGCATGGCTGCACGCCGTGCGCGCGTTCAGGGGATGATGTCATCACTTTCCCGATTTTTTCGCGACCAAAGTATTTAGCCCATAGAGCGGGCGGCAGGAGCAGAACCAATGACCATCGTAACCGACCAACAATCCATCATTATTTTTGACACCACATTGCGCGATGGTGAGCAATCCCCCGGCGCATCCATGAATTTGGAAGAAAAACTGCGCTTGGCAGAGGCTCTGGAAGCCATGGGTGTGGACGTGATCGAAGCCGGTTTTCCCATTGCATCCATCGGTGATTTTGAAGCCGTCAAAGCCATTGCCGAGCGGGCAAAGTCCAGTGTGATCTGTGGCCTGTCCCGAGCCAAGGAAGCCGACATCCAACGCTGTGCTGATGCAGTTCGCCCTGCACCCCGCCACCGCATTCATACCTTCATTTCCACCAGTCCACTGCATATGAAATACAAGTTGCAGATGCACCCGGATGCGGTGGTTGATGCCATTCGTCACAGCGTGGGCTTCGCCCGTAATCTGGTGGAAGATGTGGAATGGTCGGCGGAAGATGGCTCCCGGACTGAACCGGACTTCCTGTGCCGCTGTGTTGAAGCCGCGATTGCTGCCGGTGCCACCACCATCAATATTCCGGATACGGTCGGTTATGGCGTTCCGACAGAATATGCGGAGCTGATCCGTTCAACCATGGAGCGGGTGCCAAATTCGGATAAGGCAATTTTCTCTGTGCATTGTCACAATGATTTGGGCTTGGCGACCGCCAATTCCTTGGCTGCGGTTCAGGCTGGTGCCCGTCAGGTAGAATGCACCATCAACGGATTGGGTGAGCGGGCAGGCAATGCCGCCATGGAAGAAATTGTCATGGCGATGAAAACCCGTGCCGATATCATGCCGTTTACCACCAACATCAAAACCGAAAATATTACCAAGGTTTCCCGTATGGTATCGTCGATCACCGGCTTTACCATTCAGCCGAATAAGGCAATCGTCGGGGCCAATGCCTTTGCCCATGAATCCGGTATCCACCAAGACGGCATGCTGAAACATGCCGGAACCTATGAAATCATGACGCCGGAGTCCGTTGGTTTGACCAAGTCATCCTTGGTCATGGGGAAACATTCGGGTCGCGCCGCTTTCCGCGATAAATTGTTGCAAATGGGCTATGACGATCCTGACAAAGATACCTTGAACAAGCTGTTCACGCGCTTCAAGGAAATCGCAGACATGAAAAAAGACGTGTTTGACGAGGACATCGCCGCCATTGTCGATGATACCGCCATGCGCAGTGCGGACCGCATCCAGCTGATTTCCATGGAAGTCAAATGTGGCACTGTCCACCGTCCGCCCCATGCCCACATCGAAGTCAGCTTTGACGGGGATACCATTGTCACCGATGCTTCCGGTGATGGTCCGGTGGATGCGATTTTTCGGGCTCTGCGTGATGCCATTCCGCAACATACCACCTTGGAACTGTATCAAGTGCAGGCCGTAACCAAAGGTACAGATGCACAAGGTGAAGTAACGGTCCGGTTGGAAGAAGGCGGTAAAACCGTACAGGGCCAAGGGTCGGATACGGACACCATGGTTGCATCGGCGAAGGCCTATATTCACGCCCTGAACAAGTTGTTGGTAAAACGGGAAAAAACCGTGCCGGACGGTATCTCCGTATAGGGAAAAGTCGTCCTGTGAAAAACGAGTCTGCCAAGACTGTGAACTTGTGGTATGAATGCCGGGGGGATAAAGCTCCGGCATTTTTGCTTCCTGACAGTACAGGTGTTGCTTCGGTTGCAATTATCCGCGATATTGGCTGACTGTGTTATTGTTATCCGCGCCATAAGGCGTCAGAGGTTGAGAAGCGAGGACGAATGTTTTCCAGACTGACAGGATGGCTGTCCAATGACATTGCCATAGATCTGGGCACGGCCAATACCCTGGTCTACGTCAAGGGCAAATCCATTGTTCTGAACGAACCGTCAGTGGTGGCGATCGCGGAAGAACGTGGTCGGACCCATGTATTGGCCGTTGGGGAAGAAGCCAAGCAAATGCTGGGCCGGACGCCCGGTTCCATTCAAGCCATTCGTCCGTTGCGCGATGGCGTGATTGCCGATTTCCAGGTTGCGGAAGAAATGATCAAGCACTTTATCCGTAAAGTGCACAATCGGCGCAGTTTTGCCTCGCCGATGGTGGTGATCTGTGTGCCGTCTGGTTCGACCGCTGTGGAACGCCGCGCCATTCAGGAATCGGCTGAGGCCGCAGGTGCGCGCAGCGTCATGCTGATCGAGGAACCAATGGCGGCGGCAATCGGTGCAGGTCTCCCGGTTACGGAGCCGACCGGGTCCATGGTTGTGGATATTGGCGGTGGCACGACCGAGGTTGCCGTGCTTTCCCTTGGTGGCATCGTGTACGCCCGTTCGGTTCGGGTCGGCGGCGATAAAATGGATGAAGCCATTATTGGTTATATCCGCCGCAACCATAACCTTTTGGTCGGTGAAAGCTCTGCCGAGCGGATCAAAAAAGAAATCGGCTCTGCCTGCCCACCGGAAGACGGCGAAGGCCGGACCATGGAAATCAAAGGCCGCGATTTGATGAATGGCGTGCCGAAAGAAATCGTTCTCAGCGAACGGCAAATTGCCGAAAGCCTTGCCGAACCGGTCAGTCAGATTATCGACGCCGTGAAAGTTGCCCTTGAACACACTGCACCGGAATTGGCTGCGGATATTGTGGATAAGGGGATCGTCCTGACGGGTGGCGGTGCGCTGTTGACCAATCTGGATTATGTATTGCGTCATGCGACTGGCCTGCCGGTCTCCATTGCGGATGACCCATTGACCTGTGTGGCTCTTGGTACCGGGCGGGCGTTGGATAATCCACGCACCTTCCGTAACGTTCTGTCCCGTATGGGATAATTGCTACGCTTGACGCTTGGGGTGACAGGGAGTGCATACAGGGAATGACTGCAAACGGTTAGGGGAGACACGCACATGAAACCCAGTGCGGTTTCAGGCGGCCGTTTGCATGTGGCCCGTCTGTTTATCCAGCGGTTTGCCTTTATTGCACTGTTTGTCCTTGCCTTTGCCCTGATTGTCCTTGGCAAGGCTGACGTGCTGATTGTCGAACGTGCGCGTAGCGTGGTGGTGGATATGATGACCCCTGTGGTGCGTGTTTTATCGCAACCGGCGTCAATCTTATCCGAAGCCACAGACAACGTGCGCGATCTTGCCAATTTGCGGGCCGAAAACGCACGGCTGCGTGAAGACAATCAGCAAATGCAGGCTTGGCGAGATCAGGCCCATCGGCTGAAAGCTGAAAACGCGCAACTGCAAGCCTTGCTGAATTATAAGGCTCCACCTGCTGTCAATTCCTTTGCCGTGCGCGTTACCGGGGATACCGGTGGCGTGTTTGCCCATGCATTGTTGATTGCAGCCGGGCGGGATGATGGTGTGCGCAAGGGTATGGCGGTAATTTCCGGCGATGGTCTTGTCGGGCGTGTGGCTCAGGTTGGGCGGCAGGCTTCCCGGGTTATGTTGATTACCGATATTACCTCCCGTATCCCTGTGGTTTTGGAAAAATCCCGTATCCGAGGCATCTTGGCCGGCAACAACACCGAAAAGCCGCGTCTCCTTTATGTTCCTGCCGGGGCACGGGTTGCACCCGGTGATCGTGTGGTCACCTCTGGACATGCAGGTGGTTTGCCTGCAGGGATTTCTGTCGGGGTTGTAACTTCAGTAGATGATTCATCCATTCGGGTTCAACCGTTCATGGATCGGGATCGTTTGGAGATGGTGGAAGTTCTGGACTTCGGCCTGAGTGGGGTTCTGCAAACCCTTGATGAAGAGGATGCGGAGGCCCAGAAAGACGCCCTGACATCGGCACGGGAACAGGGCAAGGCGCTGCGTGAAAAAGATGCAGAGGCAGAGACAAAGCAGGAAACCGCGGCAGAGGCTCCGTAACCTGTGGCGGGGCGTGCAGTGGGGGATGACCTCAAGTGATTATTGAAAAAACGGCTGGTCAAAAATTTGATATCGCAGTGCGGCAGACTTTGCCGTTTTTATCTGCCTTAACGGTGGTTCTGTTTACTGTGACCCAGACTCACTTGCCGTTGATCAATCTGGTGATGCCGTCCTTGACCCTGTGCATTGTGTACTTTTGGTCCATTCATCGTCCCGAGCTTTTTGGCGTTGGTTCGGCCTTTGTTATCGGCTTGTTGCAGGATCTGTTGACAGGGGTGCCGTTGGGCTTGTTCACCATGACGCTGCTGTTGACGCGGGCGGGGGTGTCCACACAGGGGATGTTTTTCCGGGACAAGCCATTCGTCGTCCATTGGTGGGGCTATGCCTTGGTCGCAGTTCTGGCCTCTGCTTTCACATGGATTATTGCTGCCATGATTCAGGGGGTATTCGCACCGCCCGGTCAGGTGTTCATGGCGTTAGTTCTGAATGTTTTATTTTTCCCACTGATTTTTGGTCTGTGTAATGTGGTGGAACGTCGCGTTTTGATGGATGTGCTATGATCGGTGCCAGAGATAGCGAACGCGGAAAGCTGTTTTCACGTCGGGCCATGATGCTTGGCTGTGGGCAGTTGGCTTTGACCGGCGCCCTTGTCGCCCGCATGTATTACCTGCAAGTGCTGGAAGCTGAACGTTATGGCATGCTGGCGGACGAAAATCGGATTAGCATGCGATTGCTGCCGCCGCCGCGAGGATTGATACTTGACCGCTTCGGTCGGGAGATGGCAGTCAATCGGCAAAATTTCCGGGCACTGATTGTTCGGGAACAGGTTCCTGACCTTGACAAGACCCTCAATGCATTAAGTTTGATTGTAAACCTGACTGATAAGGACCGGGCCAGAATTCGGCGGGATATTCGTCGCAATCGTGGCTTTGTCCCGGTCATTGTACGCAGCAATCTGACGTGGGAGGAAATGGCGCAAATTCAGTTGAATGCGCCGGACCTGCCGGGGGTGATCATTGATGAAGGTTTGACTCGGTTTTATCCCAATGATGCATATGCCTCCGAAGTCCTTGGCTATGTTTCCAGCGTGAAAGAGCGAGACCTGACCGGGGATCCGTTGTTGGAGCTGCCGGGGTTTCGCATTGGCAACGCAGGGATGGAACGATTGCATGATTTGGCACTGCGTGGAAAAGGCGGCAATTCAAAGGTTGAGGTGAATGCGCTGGGCCGGGTCATCCGCGAGTTGGAACGAACGGAAGGCATGCCGGGGGAAGATGTTTATCTGACCATTGATCTGGAACTGCAAAAATTTGCCACGCAACAGGTCGGGGATGAAAGCGCGGCGGTGGTCGTGATGGATGTCCATACCGGTGACGTTCTGGCTATGGCTTCGACCCCGAGCTTTGATCCCAATGCTTTTAATCGCGGCCTGACACCGGATGAATGGAAAGAGCTGTCGACAAATCCGAAGTCGCCGTTACGAAACAAATGCATTTCTGCACAATTCGCCCCGGGGTCTACGTACAAGATGATTGTGGCGATGGCTGCGCTTGAGGCTGGGGTAATCACGCCGGATCAAAAGATTACCTGCCTTGGTCATACGGATCTTGGCTCACACCGTTTTCACTGCTGGAAACGGTGGGGGCATGGTCCCGTGAACATGATCGAAGCCCTACAGCATTCTTGTGATGTGTATTTCTATGAAATTGCTCGGCGGGTTGGTATCGACAAAATCGCCGATGTGTCTCGTCGGTTTGGCCTTGGCGAGACTGTTGGCATTGATTTGCCTAATGAAGTGTCGGGTCTGATCCCTGACCGGGCATGGAAACGGGCATTGACCGGACAACCGTGGTTGCCGGGGGAAACGTTTAACGCCGGGATTGGTCAGGGCTATGTGCTGACCACACCTTTACAGTTGGCGGTGATGACGGCTCGCATTGCTAATGGTGGATATGCGGTTGTTCCGCGTCTGACCCGGCCCAAACCGGGTGCCGAAAACTTGTCATCGGTTGCGGCAAAGGATTTCCCGCCAGTGGGGATCAGTCCAAAGTCCATCGCAATCGTCCAAAAAGGTATGGATGCGGTGGTGAATGCCGTGCACGGAACGGCTCGTGGATCACGTTTTGACATTGATGGGCAAGGAATGGCGGGCAAAACCGGGACGGCACAGGTCCGGCGCATCAGTATGAAAGAGCGTGAAACCGGCGTGCTTAAAAATGATGAGCTGCTGTGGCGGGAGCGGGATCATGCCCTGTTCGTCGCTTTCGCACCCGTGGATACCCCTCGTTATGCCTGCTGTGTTGTGGTTGAGCACGGCGGTGGCGGGTCGTCTGTCGCGGCGCCTATCGCCTCTGCCATTATGCAGGAGACCTTACGCCGGGACCCGTCTCGTCGTGCCCTTGCCGATGATACAGGTTCGGTTGAAAGGCGAGATGCCTGATGACTTATAATTATTCTTCCATGTCTGGGCGACTGCATCAGAAAAACATGACGGTTTGGGAAAAGCTGTTCCAAATCAGTTGGTCGTATTTGTTATTGATTTCTGCTGTTGCCACCATCGGCTTCTTTATGCTGTATTCGGCCGCCAATGGCAGTTGGGAGCCTTGGGCTTCGCGCCAGATTGTTCGCTTCGGTGCGGGCGTGGCGGCGATGATCTTTTTGGCTTTGATTAACATTCGGGTTTATCTGCGTTTTTCCTATGCGTTTTATGCACTGGCCCTGATTTTGCTGGTTGCGGTCGAGGTCAAGGGGACGATCGGGATGGGAGCGCAGCGCTGGGTCGACCTCGGCATGTTGCGACTGCAGCCATCTGAGTTGATGAAAATTGCCTTGATTATGAGCTTGGCCCGTTATTTTCATACATTGAATATCGAAGATATCGGACGCCCCACGGTTTTGATCATACCCATGCTCATGACATTTGTCCCCGTCGCGCTGATTTTGCGTCAGCCGGACTTGGGGACGGCCTTAATGCTGATTATGGCTGGTGGCATCGTGTTCTTTGCCGCAGGGGTTCGGCTGTGGAAATTCGGTGTGGTGATAGCCTTGGGGCTTGCGGCAATTCCCATTGCGTGGAATTTTTTGCATACCTATCAAAAGAATCGGGTTTTGACCTTCCTCGACCCGGAGCGTGATCCGCTCGGGGCAGGCTATCATATTCTGCAATCCAAGATCGCCTTGGGGTCCGGCGGTATGTTTGGTCGTGGCTTCATGCAAGGGACTCAAAGCCACCTGAATTTCCTGCCGGAAAAACAAACTGACTTCATCTTTACAATGTTGGCCGAAGAATTCGGGATGATTGGTGGCCTCGGCCTGATTGGCATGTACACGTTGATCATACTGTTCGGGATTGTGATTGCCATGCGGTGCCGTCACCAGTTCGGACGGTTATTGGCGATGGGGCTGACGGCAAACTTCTTCCTATACGTATTTATCAATATTGCCATGGTCATGGGGCTGATCCCTGTGGTCGGCGTGCCACTGCCGCTGATTTCCTATGGCGGTACGGTGATGATGACGTTGATGTGTGGCTTCGGCGTCATTCAATCGGTGAATGTCCACCGGGATGTATCCCTTGGTCGGCGTGGTGGCGGTGAAGAAATATGATGTTGCGGCTTTTTCCGTGGTTTTTTTCGAAAAAATGACTTGCGCCCAGTGGCGTAAGTTTTTATAAAACGCCTCTCGCAAATGCGTAGCATCTTGTGGGCGCTTAGCTCAGTTGGTAGAGCAGCTGACTTTTAATCAGCGGGTCAGAGGTTCGAATCCTCTAGCGCTCACCATTTAAAACCCTCGGTAAGTTTACCGGGGGTTTTGCTTTGCACAGGCTCAGGAAAATTCGTTTTTTTTGTGAATACGCAAAAAAACCCTAGGCAAGTTATGGGTTTTCTGCGTAGATCAATATCTGAACAATTATTGAGATGTTGTATTATTACCATGGATGCACATGCACAGATGCAGGAAGACCTGCAAAAGGCAGATATTCTGGCGGATATTTTCCGTCTGCTTGGTGATGAAAGCCGTTTGAAAATCGTTTTATTTTGTCGTCAGCGGTCAGTTTCGGTGTCGGATATCGCCGATGGTGTGGGGTTGTCCCCATCCTTGGTGAGCCACCACCTTCGCCTGCTGCGTACGGCACGCATCATGCGGACAGAACGGGATGGGCGGCGCGTCTTTTATACTGTCAGCGATTCGCACGTTGATCACATGTTGCAAGACATGCTGGAACACACTCAGTGTAATGTTGTCGACCCGGATTAAGCTGTCGATCCTTTCGCAAAAACCCCCGCAGGTGCCTTCCGCGGGGGTTTTTCATGCCTGAGTATGTAGATTTGAATGGTTGGGCAAAAAATTCTTGACCTCAATAGCTGCACAGCACAATATATGAACAGGTATTCAATTATAAAAATGGAGAGACACCATGGCCGAAGTTAATGTTCAAACCGTAAAATGTGCGTGCCCAGATTGCGTTTGCGTGTTTGATGCGAAGGGTGGAATTGAAAAAGACGGCAAACTGTACTGCAGCGACGTATGCGCCAGCGATCATGCTGACGGTTCCGAAGGCTGTGGTCATGAAGGTTGCGGTTGCGGCGGTAAGCACTAATCACAAGATACCGCTATGTCCCACTCCATAGGGGCAGAAACTGAATACACAAAAGGGCCGCAAATCTGCGGCCCTTTCTGGTTAAGAATCAGGTTGGTGAATTATGCGCCTTCGTGGAATTGCAGGGCATGCAGTCTGGCATACAGGCCATTTTGTGCCAGCAAAGAGGTATGATCACCGGTTTCGACCACTTTCCCTTTGTCGAAGGCATGAATAACGTCCGCATCACGAATGGTGGAGAGCCTGTGGGCGATAACAATGGTCGTGCGACCCTGCATCAGTTGGCTCAATGCCTGTTGGATGAGGCGCTCGGATTCCGTATCAAGGGCGCTGGTTGCCTCGTCCAATAACAGAATTGGTGCGTCCTTCAAGATCGCACGAGCAATGGCAATGCGTTGCCGCTGCCCACCGGATAGGCGCATGCCGTGTTCACCAATCATAGTGTCGTAGCCATCGGGCTGTTCCACGATAAATTCGTGAGCGGCAGCCATGCGCGCGGCCCGTTCAACGGCGGCATCATCCGCATCCGGATTGCCACAGCGAATATTGTTGGCAATGGTATCGTTAAACAGGGTGGCTTCCTGACTAACGATGGAAATGGCATCGCGTAAGCTGCCAAGGGTGGCATGCTTAACGTTGACGCCATTGATGAATACGTCACCGCTCTGAGGGTCATAAAAACGGGGAATCAGGCTGAAGACCGTGCTTTTCCCGGCACCTGATGGTCCGACCAATGCGGTGATGCCCCCGGCTGGGGCGGTAAAGCTGACACCATTTAGGGCAAAGTCTTCATCATTGTATGAGAACGACACGTTGTTAAAGACAACGTCGCCGGATACCCGTTCCACATCCTTCGCATCGGGGGCTTCCAATAGGGCTGGTTGGCGGTCAATCAGGGCGAATACCCGTGCAGCGGCAGCCAAACCCTGTTGGATGGTTACGTTCATCTTGCTGAGTGAGCGCAACGGCTGGTAGGCCATCATAATTGCAGCAATGAATGAGAAAAACGCCCCCGGTGTCGTTGCGCCGTCAATAACGCGCGAACCGCCATAGATGATTACGGCAGTAATGGCGACACCGCCAAAGACGTCAATAATCGGCTGGGCCGCGGCTTCCAATCGGGTGGCCCCGATGGATAGGTCGCGCAGTTTATAGGCGACGGTTTTGACGCGGCTGGTTTCACTTTCTTCCAGCCGGAAAGATTTGATGATGCGAATGCCCTGAAACGCCTGCATCAAAAGTGTATTCATCCCGCCCATTTCTTCTTGGGTTTGCCGTGCCACGCGGCGCATATGTTTGCTGAGGCGTTGAATCGGGATTATGGAAATTGGGGCAACGACCATGCTGATACAGGCCAGCAACCAATCCTGATAGAATGTCACACCGATAAGAAAGGTGACGGAGAGAGCATCGCGCCCAATCGCAATAAAGGCGTTGGAAACGGCGACCCGCATGGCGTTGATATCGTAAACAAAATGGGAGACCAGCGTTCCTGATGTCTTATCCTGAAACAGGGCAACTTCCTGTGACAGGATGCAGCTGAACAGGCGATTTTGCGTGTCGGCGATAATGTTTTGCCCGACATAGGCCAGCAAGACATCCTGACAATAACTGGCAAGGCTTTTGACGACGAAAACGCCGCACACGGCACCGCCAATCATCCACAGCATGTTTGCATCTTGTTCAACGAACACTTTGTTGACCACGGGGTCAAGCAGCCATGCGGTCAGGGCTGTTGTTCCGGCGACCAAGGACATACATATTACGGCAAGAATCATGTGACCGATGTATGGCATGGCGGCCTCACGGAACAGGCGCCTCATCAGGGATAGGGAGCGCTCGTCAGTCAGGGAGATTTTGGTCTCGGCGGGCGGTGTTACAGCCATGGCAGCCTCAATTGGGATACAAGTCAGACCAGTGTGATAAACCAATTCCGGCATCGAAGCGACCCCGGATTTTTATGGCAAGATGTCAATCCCGCTACTTGCGCGGTGACTCGCCGGAAAAAACCGGGTAGGGTGCGGACGCAAAGAGCAATATCAGCTTCCAGAGTATTAAGGAGTGCCCCGGTGGTAGATCTGCCGACAGTTGCCGAACCCGTGCCGGAGATGTCTCCGCAAGACCGCCGCCGCGCATGGCTGAAACTGTGGTTCCAAGACCATGGTTTTTTGCGCGATATGTATTGGAATTTACATCCGGTCAGTGACAAGGTCTGGCGTGCGGCGCAGCCCGGCCCACGGCAATTGCGCAAGGCCAAGGATATGGGCATCCGCACCATCTTGAACCTGCGTGGACGCCGCGACAATTGTGGCATTTATAAGCTGGAACGGGAAACCTGCCACAAACTGGGCTTAACCCTGATTGATTTCCCGATCCGGTCCCGCAGCCCTTTGGACACGCCAACGTTGTTGGCGGCCGCAGACTTGTTTGATGGCCTTGAGTATCCGATGTTGCTGCATTGCAAATCCGGCGCGGATCGTGCTGGCTTCATGTCGACCTTGTATCAGTTCCTGCATGAAGGTAAGCCGCTGGATGAGGCTATGCAGCAATTATCTTTGAAATACGGGCACGTGAAGCAGGCCAAGACGGGTGTGCTTGATTTCTTCTTTGAATCGTTCAAGAAAGAAACTGGCGGCAAACAGGAGGATTTTGTCCCGTGGCTACAGAATAGCTACGATCGGGATAAGCTGGAGGCAGAGTTTAAGGAAGGCTGGCTTGCTGGCATTCTGGTCAACAAAATTCTGCGCCGCGAATAATCAGAATTCGACAAAACCCTGACGTTAGGCAACGTTGTTTCGAAATATGGCGATCTGTGTATGCAATTCCCCCTCTGTCAGGGGGAATTTGCCGTCTGGGCTGTGGATGATATTGCCCGGCCTGATGTGTGCCAGTTGGCTTTGCGCCTGTTCAGCATGGTGCATGTTAAAGCCAGCGGCCCAGGCCAACGCAACGACGGCCTTTGGGCTGTTGGATGCCAAAATATCCAGAACGACGTGGGGCGGCAGGCCACTGCACACGGCAAGCATGGCCTTGGCAAAGGCATGATCCCGCGGTTCTGCCATCGCATCGGTAAACATTACATCGCTGATTTGCCCAGATTTGTTCAGACGTTTGACCCGATCCATTTGGGAGTCTACGGCAATCTGCTCCTTAATCGGGTCCGGCATCCCGGACATGGGGAAGTCCTTCAGTCGTGTTTTGACCGCACAATCAATTGCATCCAATGTGTCCGGCGGCAGGTCTTGGCGAGCGGCTAGGGCGTGCAGTACATGATCTGTAACAAAGACAGCAAGTCGTTGCGCGGCTTGGGGCGGCAGATTGGCACGATGTGCCAGCGGATGCTGCATTTGCACATGGTCGGCAGATTGGTCGATCAACAGGTTAAGGGTGTCTTCACGAATCTGCGCACTGTCATTTTCCAGCAAAGTGATCATCGCATCCACATCATGGCTGATCGCAATGCCATGGGACACGGGGGCACTGATATTCCGTCGACGTGAAATTGCGCTTAATGCGCCGACAATTGGATTGGCATTGATGATACTGAGCAAATCGTCGTCCGTCAGAATCGGGGAAAATTCCAGTACGGGAGCCGCAACGATAATGTCCAAATCCCGGGCCAGTTTGTTCACGATGTCTTTGGGGACATTCGGCATGCTTTTAATTGTGTCGGAAATGGCATGGCGCACCATCGGCATTTGGTCGCGTGCCAGTTTTTCCAATGTGAGATAGGTGGTGTGGCGAATTCGGTCATGTTCCGCAGGGGTCAATCCGGGGGAAAGCCGTGCGATCTTGCGGGCAAGGTCGACCCGGACATGGGCATCCGCATCACCCGCCAGCATATAGTCAGCTTGCCTTGGGGTTGATCTGTTCCCGGCAAGATTTCTGCGAACGTTCGGGTCCGGGTCAGATGCAAGGAAATACAAGACTTCCGGGACGACATCTTCGCGGGCCGCCAATGAAGTACGCACACCGGGGTCCGGGTGGCGAGCCAGCGATTTTGCCTCGTCATAGGAAAAGCCGATTTCGTCTTCTTCATCCGGCATGGTGAGAAGACGGGCCAATAGGGATTTTGACGGTTCCACCATCTTTTTCCTATGTGTCGTGTTTCACGTCCGCATCCGGTGCAACCCGGTAAGATCCCTTACCGGAATGTTTTCCTTGGTACATTGCAGTATCTGCCCGCAGCAACAATGCGTCCAGCGTTTCCGGCCTCTCAGGCTTATAAATGGCTATGCCAAGGGACATGGTCAGTTGTTTTTCTTTGCTGGCGGAATAATTGTCCAGTGCAATGGCCGTTTTCAGCAAATGTGTTGCCTTATTGATGGCAACATCTTCATCGGCACCGTCCATCCACAGGGCAAACTCATCACCGCCCAATCTGGCGACCAAATCTGTTGGGCGAGTAGCAGCCAACAACAGGCGTTTGACCTCCAGCAATGCCTCATCCCCACGGCGGTGCCCATAAAAATCATTGACCAGCTTAAAGTTATCAAGGTCCACGTAAATCAATGCAGCCGAGCGGTTCTCATGCTTCAGCCGTTGGGTCCGGCGGTCCATTTCCTCAATAAATGCGCGGCGATTGAACAACCCGGTCAGGCTGTCCGTGCGCGACAGGGCAAGGATATGCTCGTGATTGCTGATTTGCTCAATGGCAATGCCGACTTGCGCCGACAAATCACTAAGCAAGATGCGGTCATCATCGTCGTATGGGACACGGGATTGTTCCCGCCATAGAATAATTGCCCCGTTGATTGCCTGACGATAGCGGGTAACGGTTGCCAGAACATTCCAATCGCCCATGGTGATTTCAATGACATCCTGCCCACTCAGAAATTTAGAGGTGATGGCGGCGAGGTCTTCGTCGCCTCCCATGCGTCCGAATGCTGCCGCAACCGAAAAGGAATCTTTATCAACAGGGGCAGGCGTTTCATCCAGCCGTACCGGCGGCATACGCAAAATCGAACAACCGGAAACACCGACGCCTTGAGCAACGGTGGCGGTGGCAATGCCGAGCATGTTTTCCGGGTCAACTTCGTCGCGGAAGGAGCGGACGATAAAGCTCAGCAAACGTTCCCGGTTGCGGGCGCGGGCGATGGCAATATCTCGTTCGCGAATATCCGTAATATCGCGGCAGACACCGCGTGCGCCCAACCATTCCTGATTGTCATCAAACAGTGGCACGCACGAGACCAATAAGCACACAGGATTTCCATCCCCTCGCCGCAGCCAGATTTCTGTGTCGGTGATGGGGGACCGGGCCGTGAACGGCAGGACGTTTTCGTCGTTCAGCGGCTCTGCCAAGAAACTTTCCGGGTTTTGCCCGATCAAGTCGTTGATGCTGTATCCCAGAACGCCCTGAGGACTGACAAAAACCAGTTTTCCCTCTGCATTGGTTTCCCATGCGAACGCGGCAGAAATTTCCACAAGGTCTTTATAGCGTTGTCGAGATTCGACCAGTGTGCGGCGCATGCTGGTGGGTAAGGTCACATCATGCCCGGAAATCATAACCGCACCGGCTCCCAAGTCCGGCTCGGCGGAGGATAAAGGCATGACGGTGACGTCGTATGTCCGCTCGAATTGCCCATCGGATAGCTGAACGGTGCCCACTGCCGTTTCATGACTGGATTGCGCCAGCCCGATTATGTTTCTCAGCGGAAGGTTCGGTTCGGTCGTCGTTCTCAAAGCCCTTGCCAACGGCGCAGCAGAGGGGGTTTCAAAACACGGTACGCCGTCCGCGGTTACGATGACGATGCAAGCCGAGCGCCCGGCAAATGCAGTCTGCGCGATGCTGACGGACCGTATATCCTTTTGGCTGGAAGCAGATGAAGGAATATCAGCGGGCAAGGGAAAACTCCTTAATGCGCAAACAAAACCATGAAACGATTAGAATGCGATGTGATCGCCAATTTATGGTGCCATAGGGCACGTTTCTTCGTATTGTGAGGTGTGGTGATTTTTCGTCAAGCGTTATAAGGGAATTTACGTGCCTCGTTCTATCCAAAGATCATTGGACACCAATCGACAGGCTCCAAATCACGTCTCACTGAAAGCCATGCCGATAGAGGCACTGGCAGATATTTCCGTGTGGATTTTTGATCTGGATAATACGCTGTATCCACCATCGTCTCCGATTTTTGATCAGATTGATCGCCGGATGACGGCGTTTATTGCGGAATACCTGCAAACGGATGCTGCCAATGCGTACAAGGTACAAAAAACCTATTACCGAAAATACGGAACATCATTGCGCGGCTTGATGAAAGAGCACGGCATGCAAGCACAGCAGTTTTTGGATTATGTGCACGACATCGATCATTCGGTGCTGTCGCCGGATCCCAAACTTGCGGCAGCTTTGCGCCGCTTGCCCGGTCGCCGACTGATCTATACCAATGGGTCGGAAGCACATGCGGAAAAGGTTTTGCACAACTTGGGTCTTGATGGCGTGTTCGACGCGATTTTTGATATTAAAGCCTCTGACTATGTACCCAAGCCCCATGACTTGTCTTATGAAAAGATGTTGCAATCCCTCAGTGTTGACCCGACGCAGGCGGTGTTTGTGGAAGACAGCCTGAAAAATTTGCCGCCGGCAGCGGCGCGGGGCATGAAAACTGTCTGGTTGTGCAATCATCGCGATACATCGGGTGTTGGTGAGTATGACCCAACCCAGTGTGATGCCATCATTGACGATTTGACCACATGGCTGGAAAACGTCACTGCGGGTGGTAAATCTCACTAAAATGTGCTTCTGCTTGGAAAGCCGCGCGGGAAAGGTTGACACCTGTCCTCCGGTGTCTAAGGTTCAAAACAGTTTTATCGACGAATAAGGAATACGATCTATGACTTCTGCCCTCTCTGCCGCCATTGAAAGCGCGTGGGATAACCGGGATGCCATCACTTTCGCGACCAAAGGAGAGGTCCGTGAAGCCGTAGATGAAGCACTAAACCTTCTGGACAGTGGTATGGCCCGCGTTGCCGAGAAAACCGAGTCCGGCTGGGTTGTGAAACAGTGGCTGAAAAAAGCGGTCCTGCTGTCTTTTCGCCTGAATGACATGGTGACGATTGCCGGTGGGCCGGGGCATGCGACCCCGTGGTTTGATAAAGTTCCGTCCAAATTTGAAGGCTGGACTGAGGAAAATTTCCGCGCTGCGGGTTTCCGGGCAGTTCCGGGCAGCATTGTGCGCCGTTCTGCTCATATTGCGCCGGGGGCAGTTTTGATGCCGTCGTTTGTTAACCTTGGTGCCTATGTGGGTAAGGGCACTATGGTTGATACATGGACCACCGTCGGTTCCTGTGCCCAAATCGGTGATAATGTCCACTTGTCCGGTGGTGTCGGCATCGGTGGTGTGCTGGAGCCGCTGCAGGCTGGCCCCGTGATTATTGAGGATAACTGCTTCATCGGTGCCCGTTCCGAAGTGGCGGAAGGCTTCATCGTCGAGGAAGGTGCAGTGATTTCCATGGGTGTGTTCTTAGGCGCATCCACAAAAGTGGTCGATCGCGACACCGGGGAAATCTTCATGGGTCGGGTTCCGGCCTATTCCGTGGTCGTGCCGGGGTCTTTGCCGGGCAAACCGCTGCCTGATGGCACGCCGGGGCCGAATGTATCCTGTGCGGTGATCGTGAAAAAGGTCGATCCGGGCACCCGTGCCAAAGTCTCCATTAACGATCTGTTGCGTGACTAATGGCAATTGATGCGGTCAAATTGACGCAAGACCTTGTGCGGTGTCCATCGGTGACGCCGCACGAAGTTGGTGTGCTGTCTGTCTTGCAAAACGCGTTGCTGCCGTTGGGGTTTGTTTGTCGCCGTATGCCGTTTTCAGATGCGAGCACGCCGGATATTGATAATCTGGTGGCGACCATTGGCGATGGCGCACGGCACTTTGCCTTCGCCGGGCATCTGGATGTGGTCCCCGCCGGGGACGAAGCCGCATGGGATTATCCGCCCTTTGCCGCAGAAATCCATGATGGAATTTTGTATGGGCGCGGGTCTGCGGACATGAAATCCGGGGTTGCGGCGTTTGCCGCGGCCTGTGATCTGTTTTTGCAGCGTCGGGGCCATGACTTTGGTGGACAGATCAGTTTGATTATTACCGGCGATGAAGAAGGCCCGGCAATCAACGGCACCACCAAGATGATGCAGCAGTTGCAAGCGGAAAACGCTTTGCCGGATGTCTGTTTGGTTGGCGAGCCGACATGTCCTGATATTCTGGGCGAGGCCATGAAGATTGGTCGTCGCGGCAGCTTGACGGCATACATGACCGTACAGGGTGTGCAGGGACATGTGGCTTACCCTGATAAAGCGGACAATCCCATTCACCGTTTGGTAAAGGCATTGACGGAATTGACGGCAGAGCCTCTGGATGATGGCAATGCTTATTTCCCGCCCAGCACCCTTGCCGTGACGACGGTTGATGTGGGGAACCCGGCGACAAACGTGATCCCGGCCTCTGTCTCTGCGACTTTGAATGTGCGTTTTAATACGGAACATACGGCGGAGAGCCTGAAAACATGGCTGACGCGTGTGGTGACAGACCACGCGCCGACGGCACATATCCGGTTTGAATGCAGTGCAGAGCCGTTTGTTACGCCACCGGGAGCATTGAGCGAATTGGTGGCGGAGGCTGTGTTGGCAGTGACAGGTCGTCAGCCAGAGTTAAGCACATCAGGCGGTACGTCTGACGCCCGCTTTATTAAATCTTACTGTCCGGTTGTGGAATTCGGCCTTGTGGGGAAAACCATTCACAAGGTTAACGAACACACGCCGGTGCAGGATATTTCTGACCTTGCACAGATTTATCTGCGCATTTTGGAACGGTACTTCGACAATGATGGCTGAGGTATTTCGCGCATTTTTCCGAATTCTCGGGGTCGTGCGTTTTGAAGGGCAAGTCGTAAAAGGCTTTGAAAATTCTGTGCCCGCCTTTGGGCGGTCGTATATCGCCTTTTTTCTGGCGATGCCGATGTACATGTACAGCGTATATGTCGTGGCGCCGTTGCTTGGCCAACATTTCAATTTGTCCGCGCTGATTGTTGCGTTGCTTTTGCACCATGCCATTGAATGGTTGTTGTGGCCGAATATCTTGCTGCCCATGGTGAAAATGTTGGGGGCAAGACAGTATTTCTGTCGGTATATGATTGCCTATAACTGGCTGAATTTGGTGCTGGTTCTGGTTACGATTCCGCTTCAAGCCAGTTCGCAAAACGGCATGACCGGGGGCGTTGCCCTGATGGGGATGGTCGTTCTGGTCTTATCCTTGGTCTGGAATTGGCAGATCGCGCGCCATGCCTTGGAAATTAGCAAACAGTATGCCGTCGGGATTACGATTACCAATTTCATGATGAAGCTGGTTCTGGGCATGATGATGACCATGCATTTGTTCTCAGGCGTGCAAATGTAAATTTCAGTCTTAGGTTACAGAAAAAAGGCTCCGCAGTGCGGAGCCTTTTTTTAAGCGTCAGGTTGTGACTTATTTGGACAGGGTAATGGTCACGCGACGATTGCGCGGTTCGGTTTGCCCATCCTTGGTTTTGACAGCTTGATCGTTTTCACCGAACGCGCTGATGGTAATGGCATCTTCCGGGACACCGGCATCAACCAAAGCACCGCTGACGGCTTGTGCACGCAGGGCAGAAATACGGTCGTTGTAGTTGGCATCGCCAGAGCTATCCGCATGTCCACCAACATCCGCACGTTTGGCTTTGGTTGCCTTGAATGCGTCGGCGGCTTCGGCAATGACCATCATGGCGTCGCCTTCCAGCTTGCTGGAATCAAGGCCGAAGTAAACGGTGAAGGTATTGTCCATGCGCATGGCGACAGGTTTTTTGGTCAAGGAAGCAATGGCATCATCAAAATCGGCGCGGCATGCGGCGATGTCTTCAGCTTGGAAGTTTTCTTCCTGTTCCTGCATCCAGCACTCATAACTCGCCTGAGCTGCGGCAAGTTGTTTCGGCATTCTGTTTTTGACGCCATCATTCATGTAGGACATCAAATCGGCCCGTGCCTTGGTCAGGTCATTCAGGGCATCTGCCGGGATATTCCGTGCGGACAGGGCTTCCGGTTCCGGCGATTTGCCCATGGCAGCCATTTGACCGCGTTCAATGAAGACTGCGGCATCGTGCCAGTCATATTCGGCCCGCTCGGTTGCAGCCAAATTGACGTATTCATTTTTGAGGGCGGTATCAAAAGCGGAGCCAGTGGCTTGCGTAGCTTTCAGACCTTCCACGTCCCAAGTGCCGCTACAGGCGGACAAAAGGCCTGCCATGCTCGCACAAGACAAAACAGCCAACGATTTGCGCATAACGAATTCCTTTTTTGATCTCTGTCTTATGACGTATTTGCGATGGCGTCAGTGGACACCCATATGACGCGAAATACACGTCTTGAAAGAGAGTACAGCGACTTGTGAAGAAAATAAATTCTCTGTTTTAAAAAAATGGAGTTTTTTCTTAGAGGCAGACCGGGTAATACGAGTCCATGACAACCTATACTGACACATCCGCGACCCCGACCGAGAAGCAAGAGCTGGTCGGCCTCAGTCGTGACGACCTGACGGCGGCTTTGGTTGCCCTTGGGGAGAAACCGTTTCGGACCAAACAGCTTTGGCATTGGATTTATCATCAAGGGGTGACCGATTTTGCGGACATGACCACCTTGTCCAAAGGGCTGCGGGATAAGCTGGCTGCGAACTTCGTGGTCGGACGCCCCAGTGTGGTAACGGAGCAGAACTCCACCGACGGGACCCGTAAATGGCTGTTAGGCATGGCGGATGGTAATCAGGTCGAAACCGTTCATATTCCCGAAGATGATCGCGGTGCCGTGTGTGTATCCACTCAGGTCGGGTGTACGCTGACGTGCAAGTTCTGCCATACCGGGACGCAAATGCTGGTGCGTAACCTGACGGCGGCGGAAATCGTCGGTCAGTTCATGGTTGCGCGGGATTCCTATGGTGAATGGCCGACTCCGACCGATGAAACCCGGCATTTATCCAATGTCGTGTTGATGGGGATGGGGGAACCGCTGTTGAATTATGATGCGGTGGCGACGGCCATGAAGATTGTCATGGACCCGGAGGGGATCGCCATGTCCAAGCGGCGAGTCACTTTGTCGACCTCTGGCTATATTCCGAATATGCGCCGCTGTGCAGAGGATTTGGGGGTCAAACTGGCTGTTTCCTTGCATGCACCCAATGATGAAATTCGCGACCAGATCATGCCGATCAACCGGAAATTCCCGATTCGCGACTTGATCGAGGCGATGAAGGAGTATCAATCCATTGCCGGGCAGCGTCAGTACATCACGATTGAGTACATTTTGCTGAAAGGTATTAATGATTCCATCGCCCATGCCAAGGAACTGGTGCAATTGATCAAAAATGCCAAGATCGGCGCCAAGTTTAACCTGATACCTTTCAATGAATGGCCGGGGGCTGGTTATCAGACACCTGCCATCCGTGACGTTCAGGCGTTTGCCGATGTTCTGATGCGGGCAGGCTACGCGGCCCCGATCCGCGTGCCGCGTGGACGCGATATTTTGGCGGCTTGTGGGCAATTGCGGTCAGAAAGCCAACGGCAAAAACTGTCCCGGCATAAGGCACGCGAAGCCGCAGGAATTATCGACGACGATCACAAGTAATTTTGGTCGCGATGTTGGAAAAAGCACAGGACTGGAGCCTGTGCTTTTTTGTTAGGACTCGGTATCTGCCGCTTTTTCGGCTTTTGCCGCGGCGACCTTTGCCTTCTTAGCTGCGATTGCAGCCTGTTTGGCGTCTTTATCGGCGTCTTTTTTGGCTTGTTCGCGGGCCAGGACCGGTTCCGGGTCGGCAACAATCGGTCGGTAGATTTCCACCCGGTCACCGTCCTTCAGTTCGGTTGTCAATGGTTTGACCTTGCCGAAGATGCCGACTTTCTGCGTATCCAGATCAATGTCCGGGAATTGGTTGAGAATACCGGACAAGGTAATGGCGTCTTGCAGGGTTGATCCTTCGGGGACGTCAAACTTCATCCAGACCTGACGGGCAGCGGTGGCATAAGCCACACCAATATGAATGGTCATCCGTATCCTCCTGTCAGCTCAGGCCCGGTTGTGGGGTTGCGGCAGTGAGTTTTGCTGCGGCTCTGCGATCTTGCCATGCATCCGCACGGCGTTTCAGGGCTAAGATCAACCCCATGGCAATGAAGCCACCCGGTGGCAGGATCATCAGCAGCGCGCCTTTGTAATCTGGGATAATCGTGCATTCCAGCACCTTGAATGCCGGACCCAGCATCAATGACGCGTTGGCAAACAGTGTACCGCTGCCGATGATTTCCCGGAATGCGCCGATGATCAGCAAGGCAACGGTGAAGCCCAGCCCCATGGCAAGACCATCAATGGCACTGACCAAAGGACGCTGGCGCGAAGCAAATGCTTCGGCCCGGCCTAAGATCATGCAGTTGGTAACAATCAGAGGAATGAACAAACCCAGCACTTTATACAATTCATGCGCCCAAGCATTGATTGCCATGTCTGCTACCGTGACCATCCCGGCGATGATCAGGATGAAGGCAGGGATGCGCACTTGTGGCGTGATGACATGGCGCAGGGTGGAAACCATCAGGTTGGTCATGATGACCACGGCGGTGGTTGCCAAGCCCATGCCCAGTCCATTGGTCGCAGTGCTGGTGACCGCAAGCAGCGGGCACAAGGCCAGCATTTGGCTCAGGGCCGGATTGTTGGCCCACAGGCCGTTGTGCAAAATGGTTTTGATTGTGGGTGCTTTGCTCATTTGGCACCTTCTTTCGCTGAAGAGTCTTCAGAAGTCGCAGGCGTGACAGCGGTTTTGTCCGCCAGCATATCTTTGCGATATGTGGCAAATACGTCGAGACCATGTCGTACGGCTTTGACCACGGCGCGAGGTGTGATGGTTGCGCCACTGAATTGGTCAAATTGCCCGCCATCCTTTTTGACAGCCCAGTTGGTGTTCGGGGTATTGTCTGTAGACAAGCCATCGAACCCGGTAATCCATTTGTCTTTCAGGATTTCAATTTTATCGCCAAGGCCGGGGGTCTCCGCATGCTGAACCACACGCACGCCAAGGATTTTGCCCGTGGTGTCCACGCCCATGACCAGAATGATGGAACCGCCATAGCCCTGCCCAGTCATGCGATAGGCAAGGGCGGTGATTGCGTGGTCTTTGCGCGCGCGATAAATGGTCAGATTGCCGTCGGTTTTCGTGGCAACTGTGACGGTATCAGTGCTGAGGTCATTGTCACGGTACGCTGCGGGGATGACCTGTTCCAGCGATGCGTTCAGGTCTTCTTTCAGTCGTTCGGCAATATCCGGGGCGGTGGCTTTGTACGCCAAGCCAAGGGAAACCGCCGCGATCAGGGAAAATCCGCCCAACAGTACGCCCTGATACCAAGGTTTGGACCGAGCCGCCATCAGCGTGTCTCCTTTGATTTGATGGCAAGGGGCTGGCCCTTGCGATTGCGGCCATAAATGCGCGGGCGGACCCAACGGTCAATCAATGGTGTGGCGGCATTCATCAGCAGTACGGCAAAGGCCATGCCTTCCGGGTATGCGCCCCAGGATCGAATGACAAAGATCAGCACACCAATGCCTATGCCATACAATATCTGTCCCTTTGCCGTGGTCGGGGACGTCACCAAATCGGTGGCAATGAAGAATGCGCCGAATAGAGTGGAAGCTGCCAACAGATGCACCAGCGGAGGCAGGTAGTGCCCCGGATCAACCGCGTGGGCAATGCTCGCCGGGATCAAAACCCCGACCAATACAGCAACCGGGATGTGCCAAGTGATGACACGGGTCGCCAGCAGGATCAGGCCGCCCAGCAACAGCAGCGCGGCAGAGGTTTCCCCCATGCTGCCGGTGGTCGTGCCCAGCAAAAGGCTGATGGGATCAAACCCGGTACCGCTTAATTCGGTCAACGGCGTCCCTTTGCTCAGCTCACTTTTGGCATGACCAAGGAGGGAGGCGCTGGATAAGGCATCCAAATCAACACTGCCAACGCCAAAGGTAATGGCAAGGGATTGTAAGGCATCCGGTGCACTGGCGGTAAAAATCGGGCGCGGAGCAACATAACGGGTCAGTTCGACCGGAAAGGAAATCACAAGGGCAATCCGGGCGACCATAGCCGGATTAAACAGGTTTTGACCAAGCCCACCGAAAGCATGCTTGGCAAGGCCGATGGCGACCACGCCACCAACGACGCCGACCCACCACGGTGCCCACGGTGGCAGCGCGAGGGCAAGAATCCAGCCGGATAGAACTGCGGAATTGTCTCTTAATCCAGCTTTTACCGATTTCCCCGCCAGTTTCAGACACAGAGCTTCGGTCAGGACAGAACTGAAAATGGTGATTGCCCACAGATAAATGGCAGGCCAGCCGTACAGGCCAAGGCCGAATATGGTGGCAGGCAACAGGGCCACAATCACCCAGAACATAATGCTGGATGTGGTGCGCCCGGAGTGGGCGAACGGGGCCGCAATAAACGGACGGAATTGCATCAGGCGTCGCCTCCCTCAGGCTTTGCAACCGAGGTGGCTTGGTCGCCAGCCTCGGCAGCGGCTTGTTCTTTTGCAGCTTTTGCGGCCTTCGCAGCTTTGGCTTTTGCGGCAGCGGCTTTTTTCTTTTCCATCATGGCCTTGCGTTCGGCGGCTTCCTGTTCGGCGCGTCGGGCTTTGTCTTCCGCAAGGCGTTTGGCCTCATCATTGCGGTGTTGCGTCCGTTGCTGTGCCGTCAGGTACCCTTTTGCATAGTGCATGTTCTGCACCAGTGGGATGCGTGACGGACAGGCATAGGCGCAACTGCCGCAAGATAAGCAGTCCATCAGACCTGCGTTGACCGCATCCTCCAGATTGTCGTTTTGGATATTGCGCATGATCTCAAACGGCATCAGTCCGGCGGGGCAGACGGAAACACAGGTGCCACAGCGGATACAGGGGCTTTGTGGCCCCCGGTTGGTATCGGCCTCGGTCAAGGCCAGAATGCCGTTCATGCCTTTGACGGTTGGAATATCGGTGGATCGCAGTGGTTGCCCCATCATTGGGCCACCGGACAGAATTTCCTGCGGCTCTTCCGTAAGGCCGCCACAAAAATCAATCAAGTTTTGAATGGGTGTGCCCAAGGCCACCCGCAGATTCTGCGGTGTACGTATGGCGCTGCCGCTGACTGTAACAATGCGAGAGATCAGGGGGCGTCCCAATTTGACCGCTTCATAAACCGCAAAAGCCGTGGCGATGTTGTGGACCACCACACCAATATCGGCGGTCAGGGCGCGGGCAGGGGTTTCCATACCAGTCAGGGTCTGCACCAAGTGCTTTTCCGACCCCATGGGGTAGCGTGTTGGCACCTCCACCACCATGATGTCGTTATGCGCCTGACAGGCGGCAGACATGGCTTTGGCAGCTTCGGGCTTGTTCTTTTCAATGGCGATTAAGGTCCGGGAAACGCCAAGAGCATGTGCCATTAGGCGGATGCCATGAATCAATTCCTGCGTATGTTCCTGCATCAGGCGGTCATCGCAGGTCAGAAACGGTTCGCACTCTGCGCCATTCATAACCAGCGTGGTCAACGCATGGCGTTCACCAAGGTTCAACTTCACCGCAGAGGGGAACGTGGCCCCGCCAAGCCCAACGATCCCTGCCTCTGCCACGCGTCGGGCGATGGCTTTGCTTTCGGCATCATCGGCAAGGGGAGGCATTGGCTCGGCCCAAGTGTCCAGACCATCCGGTTTGAGTGCAATTGCGGTTCCCTTCAGGCCAGAGGCGTGGGGGACCGTGTGCAAGTCAATGGCAGCAATGGTGCCGGATGTGGGTGCATGCAGGGCGGCAGAAATCGGGCCAGCAGCTTTGGCAACCAGTTGGCCTTTCAGAACGGTGTCACCCGGTTCGACGATAGGCAATGCCGGTGCGCCGATGTGCTGTTGCAACGGCAGGTAAAGGGTTTCTGCCAGTGGGACATCAACTACGGTTTTGGCTTTTGTGGCAGCCTTGCGGTCATTGGGGTGAACCCCGCCGCGAATGCGAAAGAGCTTCATTGTTTCAGCACTCCGGTTCCGGTTGGCGGGTGGATTTGATCTTCAGCCGGTTTCGGCCAGTACCAAGTTTGCAGGGTCACGGGGATCGGTTCCAAATGAATGCATTCGGCTGGGCAGACCTCTACACAGGCACCGCACCCCGTACAGGCATCCTGCACAACGCTGTGAATGTGTTTGGCCGCGCCGACAATGGCGTCGGTCGGGCATTTGCGGGTACAACGGGAACAACCGATACAGGCGTCTTCGGCGATAATGGCGACAGTCGGGCCGTTATCGGCAATGTCAGTCAAATCAATGCTGACATGCAGCTTATCAGCCAATGCCTGCGCGACAGCCTTACCGCCGGGCGGGCAAAGGGTCACCGGGGCTTCGCCGCTGGCAATGGCAGCCGCCGCTGCCGCACAACCGGGATATCCGCACTGCCCACAGTTGGATCCGGGAAGAATTTCTTCAATGGCGGCATCCAGCGGGTCAGCTTCCACATGCAGGCGTTTCGCCGCAATGCCAAGGAATAGTCCAAGCCCTCCGCCCAGAGCGGTCAGGCCAACAATGGCTTCTATCATCTGTTCGCTCCGTTGATTAAGGGACCAGTCCGGCGAAACCCATGAAGGCCATGGATAACAGTCCGGCGGTCAGGAAACTGATAGGGGCACCGGAAAAGGTGGCGGGAACTTCGGATAAAGCCAAGCGTTCGCGCAGTCCGGCAAACAAGACCATGACCAATGTAAAACCGACAGCGGAGCCAAATCCGTACAGTACGCTTTGGATGAAGCCATGGTTTTCCTGAATGTTCAGCAATGCCACGCCCAGTACGGCACAGTTGGTGGTGATCAGTGGCAGGAATATGCCCAATACCTGATAAAGTGCTGGTGAAATCTTACGGATCACCATTTCCGTGAACTGTACGACGGCAGCGATCACCAGAATAAAGGTCAAAATGCGCATGTAGGCAATATCCAGCGGCGCAAGTAAGGCATGTTCTAATACCCAGCCTGCGGCGGTTGCCAACGTCAGCACAAAGGTGGTCGCCATTCCCATTCCCAAGGCTGTATCCACCTTGTTGGATACCCCCATGAATGGGCACAGCCCCAAGAATTTGACCAGCACCACGTTGTTTACCAGCACGGTGCCAAGGATGAGAAATACGTACTCTGTCATTTTGACTGCCCTGATGATCCCCATCTTTATGGGACACGTTCCGGTCCGGGCCCGTACTCTGAGCCGGAGTGCCTACCCCTTGCATATGGCATTGGACGTGTCGACCATACCCGTCATTCGGGTGTGTTCGCGACGAGTCCCCCTTGGCATGGGAGGGCTCTTCGGGAATTGCGAGGAAAAGATGTCACAAATTGCAGCATTTTTCCAAGGGAATCTAGCCAAAGGTCGTGGATTTATCGTGTAGTTGTATGTCTTGCGTATAGGTAGTGGATGAATATTTGACCGCAATGCTCTGGTTTTTTTAGGAAAAGTCCTTAAGGTTTTATGAAACATCCTGTCTTTTTGTCGGAGGTAAAAGCCTCAACGACAGGGGCAAAATACCCACAATAAAGGGCGGGTTTTTCAATTTGATGCGGTATACCTACCCGATTATCCATGTTTGCGCGCATTTATCCGGTGAAAGATCGGGTTTAGAAAGATTCCTGTGTGAAAGTCGTATTCGCGGATTGCCGTCACATCCGGCTTCGTATACCGTCATTTAGAGTGGCGTAGTGTTTTCACGATGGAGAGTGGTATGGCAAACGCCGGACGGCGACCGTTCACAGCAGAGTTACGCAGAAAAACCGCCGTCGGGGGAGATGCGGAGGCTGCAATCGTTGCTGCGCCTGTGGGGCCATCCTTGCAGGACATGTATGACCTGATGCAAACCATGGCGCAGGATATGGCGCAGTTGCGGCAGGATGTGCAGCGGATTGAGCATACATCAACAGCACAGAGTGGCACGCAGAGTCCAGCTCCCATTCCGATCGCACCGTCTTCTGACGATCAGGCCTTTGATGAGGTTGCTACACTTAAAACCGAACTGCGGGCTCTGGCTTATTGTATTGAGCAGACCAAGGCAGAAATTGCCAATCTTCGGTCCAATGGCAACGATGAAGATCATTTCACGACTGTGGCTACGGAATTGGATGAAGTCGTCAGTGCGACAGAGGGGGCGACGGACAGGATTCTGGATTCCTGTGAGGCGGTTGAGGCACTGGCCTCGGCACTGATGGCGCATGTGGATGATGCGTATGCCAAACAGGTCGTGGATGATATTGTCGAACAAACTACCAAAATCTTTGAAGCCTGCAATTTTCAGGACATCACAGGGCAGCGCATCACGAAAGTGGTGCGGACGCTACAGTTCATTGACCAACGCATAGGGTCCATGCTGGAAATCTGGGGGCAGGAGGCATTGGTATCGCTGCCGGGCACGGATTTCCAAGTGTATACGCAGGATGACACGGTTGGCCTGCACGGACCTCAAGCCGGAGGCGAAGGCATCAGCCAAGCAGAAATCGATAAATTGTTCGATTGATGCGGATAACGACAGGTATGCATCTACACAAACGGGCCGCAAATTGCGGCCCGTTGTCATGAGAATGATCGTGATTGCTAGAGCTGGATTTCCGTGGCCCCACCATGCAGGGTTGACCAGCGCAGGGGATCGTCCAGAAACTTTTCAATTTCCGCCAGTGTCTTGGCGTCGAAATATTCGGTTTCCTTGGCGACTTTGATGATGTCGCGCCAAGTGGCCAGATAATGCAGGCTGATGCCGTTTTTCTCCAGCATGCTGCGAGTCGCCGGGAAAATGTCGTAATAAAAGATCATAATCGTGTGGTCGACCTTTGATCCGGCAGTGCGCAGGGCGTTACAGAAGTTAACCTTGCTGACGCCGTCGGTGGTCAAATCCTCGACCAGAAGAACGCGCTCACCTTCGTGAACTTCCCCTTCGATTTGTGCGTTGGGGCCGAATCCCTTTGGTTTTTTCCGCACGTATTGCATGGGCTTCAGCAGTTTGTCTGCCAGCCATGCGCCAAAGGGAATCCCTGCGGTTTCCCCACCGGCAATGGTGTCGATGTTGTCAACGCCGATGTCTCGGGCAACGGTGGTTGCCATGTAATCCATCAGGGTCATGCGCAGGAACGGGTGGGAGATAATGCGGCGGCAGTCGATATAAACCGGGCTGGCGAGGCCGGAATTAAAAATATACGGCTGTGTTGCGCTGAATTTAACCGCGTTAATCTCCAACAAGGCCTTGGCGGTCATGTCTGCAATAAGGTGTTTGTCTGGGTAGACGCTGGGTTGCATTGTCATGTCCTTTGCTGCGAAAGGCGGCGGAGCGCCCATTGCGGAGTATATAGCAGGTTCGCGTAGGACTTGGCTATGCCAAGTCCTTCAGATAACGGCGCATGATCTGATACCCAGCCATGAAGTCGTCCAGTTCCATGGCTTCATCCGGGTTATGGGAGCCATTGCGATTTCGGACAAACACCATGCCTGTCGGTATTCCGGCATTGGCAAAGATTGCCGCATCATGACCTGCGCCACTGGCGACGGCTTCGTCACTGAACCCTTCAGCGACGGAGGCAGCCTGCAGGCCTTCCATGATGTCGGGGCACAAAACCGCCGGAGCCGAACGTACCGGATCATCAAAGGCAAACGTCACTTTGCGTTTGCGGGCAATGGTTTCACACTCGCTGCGCATCAGGGCATGCAAGGCATCCAGTGTGGCATCTGATTGGCTGCGGGCTTCAAAGCTGAAGTCAAATTCACCGGGAACCCGGGACATGGCATCATGGCGACTATCGGTATGGGCGATGCCAACCGTTACCACCAAATCACCGCCGTGTTGTTCGATGGTTTGCCAGTGTTCATCCAGACTGGAAACAAGGTCGGAAAAGGCAAATACAGCATCTTTCCGCAAGTAGCGAGGGACGGCACCGGAGTGTCCGCCTTCGCCGCGGCAGGAAACTGTGCGGTGGCGGATGTTGCCGCGAATGCCGGTGACAACGGCAGCCGGCAGTTCAAGGTTGATCAACACCGGGCCTTGCTCGATATGCAGTTCCAGAAATTGCCGGATTCGGGCCTTGTCAATCAACGGCACCTTGTTGGTGATTTTATCCATGTTGGCGTCAATATCAGCCAAATGCTCGGCAAGGGTGCGACCAGTATCCCGGTGTGTAGCTTTCAGAGCCGCTTCAGACAACAAGCCCAACATGGCTTTCGACCCGATATACGTTTGCCCGAACCATGCACTTTCTTCGCCGCGCATGCCAACGCATACGGTCGGTGTTACGCAACGCCAGTCGTTGACCTTCATATCCGTCAGCAACACAAGCCCAGCTATGACCCCGGCGAGGCCGTCGTAATTCCCACCTTGCGGGACCGAATCCACATGAGAGCCAATCAGAACAATTTCTGACGCATCCAGATCTGCTTCAGTTATGGCGAAATAGACATTTCCGGCTTCGTCTCGGCGACTGACCAGACCATTATCCGCAGCAAACTTTTCAAGCAGAACAATGGTTTCAGTTTCTTTATCGCTGTAGGAACCACGGGTTACACCAGCGGTGTCAGCGGCAAGAATTTGGCTGTCGGTGAACAAGGATTGCGCTTGGGTTGAAAGCGTCTGGAGTTGAGAATCCAACATAATGGGCAACCTGACTGGTTTCAAAAAGGCACGATAGGGCAGTGATTCGAACCTGTCAACGCCGTGAAAATTGTACCAGAGCGCGTATATGCCTTTGGTTAAGGGTAAATTTCATGAATGTGACGATTTTTCTGGAATTGGCACAAAGGTTGCGTATTCTTGCGTGAACACAACTGTGCAAAAAACGTCATGCTGCCCATCCGGGTTTTGGTGAAAGAAATTGATAGGTTGCAATTGGCCTGAATAGTAGGGTATTCACCCTGCGGATGATTTTTCCGTGCAGATGTTTTTTGTAGCCTTCCCGGTTCGGGGCTGCCTGTTTATTGGGCGTTGCGTGCCGAAAATATGTCCTTCAACAGATGTCCGATCACGGGTATCTAAAGTGATAAGCGAGAGATCAACATGTCGAAAACTTCCAAATTGCTGGCAGGGATTGCGATTGCTGCATCCATGACCATGAGTGTTTCCATGGCTGAGGCGAAAACCTATCGTTTTGCATCCAACGCGCCGGAAAACTCCATGCGGGGTCAGATCGAGAACTTCTACCTGAGCGAAGTCGAACGCCTCAGCGATGGTGAAATCAAAATCCAACGCTTTTGGGCCCAGTCTCTGGTTAAAGGTAAGGAAATCCTGAAAAGCGTTCAGGACGGTGTGGCTGATTTCGGCTTCATCAACCCGGCTTACTATCCGAAACGCCTGCAAATCTGGAACGGCATTATGCTGGCGGAACAAGGCCCGACCACCAGCGAAAACATGATGAATGCGTATCTGGACATTTACAACAATGTCCCGGGCATCAAAGGTGAATTGGCTAAGTACAAGCAACGTATGGTGTTCATGTACACCGGTACGCCGTACTCCTACATCTCCAAAGAGCCGATGACTTCCACTGCGGACATGAGCGGTAAAAAAGCCCGTTCTTCCAGCCGCTGGAAAATGGCAGGTTTCGAAGCCATCGGTGCGACCCCGGTTTCCGTGTCTTGGGGCGAATGCTATATGGCTCTGCAAACTGGCACCATTGACACCGTCTTGACCAACGTTGATGCTCAGGATCGTGGCAAACTGTACGAAGTTGCGAAGCATCTGTGGGTGTGGGACAACATGTGGCTGGCTCTGCCGTTCCTGATCACCATGAACGAAAAATCCTACGACAAGCTGTCTGAAAAAGGCAAAGCTGCTGTTGATGGTGCTTTGGAATCCACTCTGAAAAAAGTTCACGATTTCTATCCGAAAGAGTTGCAAAAATCTCTCGATGTCATGAAAAAGGCAGGCGTGACGATTACCCATGCAACCGCTGCAGATTATGATGTTTGGTTCAACCTGCCGTCCAAAGAAGCCAACAAACAGGCTTGGATCAAGGAAGCAACCGAAGCTGGCGTGAAAGACGCTGAAGCTGCATACAACAAAATCAATGAAATCGTTGCCGGTTACGTGGCAAAAGAAGCCAAGTAATCTTTTACATAATCGGCAAACCTTTCAATAGGTTGCCGTCTATGCCGAAATCGGGTGCGGCGTCACGGAAACGTGATGCCGCATTCTGAATTTGTCCCGGTTCCGGGATGGAAACGTATTGATGGGAGTTGGCTATGATTAGCCTATTGCAAAAGATCAACAAAGTCTGTGCCGAAATGTGCGGCTGGATGCTGTTTCTGGTCATGCTGTTTTTGTTGATTGATGTCGTCAGCCGTTTTTCCGGCAGCCCGGTTCTGGGCGTTGCGGAAATGGCAATGTTTACCGTGATGGCGATGGTTTATCTGGGCCTCGGCAACTGCGAAATGCGTAAGGGGCATGTTCAGGTGGAATCCCTGATCATGAAACTTCCGAAAGGGCCTCAGAATATTCTTGGCTTCATCATGTACGTTCTCAGCATCGGAACCATTGGCACCGCTGCATGGGCACTGTCCTGCAATGCTCTGGAATCTTTCCGGGACATGGAATCCATCACCGGTTTGGTGCCGTATCCGTTGTTCCCGGTGAAAATGATCATGAGCTTTGGCTTGTGGATTTACTTTGCGCAGTTGATCATCAATTTCCTGGTGGATCATTTCGGGGTTAAACAACCCGGCGCTAAAGGCGCGTAATCGTCCCTGTTCACTTGTTATCCGCCTTGTGTCTGGGCCGATACACGAAACTTTTCGGAGTCCATTATGGATTTTGTTACCTTAGGTATCCTGTGCAGCATGTTGCTGCTTATCCTGCTGTTTTTGGGATTGCACATGGGCACCGACTTCCTGTTGGTCGGGATGCTCGGTTTGACCCTCGCCCTTGATTTTGAGGCAGCAACCTCATTGCTTGGCGAAACCCTTTATAACTCTATCGCTACCCCGGCATTCTGTGTGCTGCCGCTGTTCATTTTGATGGGTGCATTTGCGTCCCGTGGCGGCTTTGCTGAGCTAGCATACACCAGCGTGCATAAGATTCTGGCGCGTTTGCCCGGTGCTTTGGCTATTGCGACCTCGTTCGGTTGTGCAATTTTTGCATCCATCTGTGGGTCGACCATTGCAACGGCGACTATTTTCGGTCGCCTCGCCTTCCCGGAAATGACCCGCTATAACTACAAAAAGTCCTTTTCCTTGGGTGCGATTGCCTGTTCCGGTAGCTTTGCCTGTTTGATCCCGCCGAGCGGCATGTTCATTCTGTTCGCAATTTTTACCGATCAGTCTGTGGGTAAACTCTTTTTGGCAGGTATTCTGCCGGGGATCCTGACGGCAATTGTTTATGCCTTGGCAATGTACTTGCTCGCCAAATTCCGCCCCGGCCTAGCCCCGATTCACCCGGATGAATACAAAGTCACCAAAAAAGACCGTGCCAAAGCCGCCGTTAACCTGTGGCCGATTTTGTTGCTGTCCGGTTCCGTTATGGGTGGTATTTACACTGGTATTTTCACCGCCAACGAAGCGGCTGCAATCGGTGCTGCCGGTGCATTGATTTTCGGTGTTGCCAATGGCACCTTGCGGAAGATCGGCCCGGTCCGTGAATCCTTGATGGAAACTGCGCGGACTACCGCGATGCTGTTTTTCATCATCATTGCCGCGCTGTACTTCAGCCGTTTCCTTGCCATCACCCGGATCCCGAACGAACTGGCTGACTTCCTTGCATCCTGGAATGCAAGTCGTGAAGTCGTCTTTGCGTGCGTGATTGCCGTTTGGTTTGCTCTTGGCATGCTGATCGTGCAGGCTGCTGTGTTTGCCATGACCCTGCCGATTATTTTCCCGGTTCTGGTCGGCCTTGGCTATGATCCGATCTGGATCTGTGTGGTTGCCATGAAACTGAACGAAATCGCCGGGATTACACCGCCGGTGGGGATTAACGCCTTCGCTTTGGCTGGGGTGACCAACTCCCGCGTTGAAGATGTTTTCAAAGGCGTCTTCCCGTTCATTGTTTGCGATGTCATCGTGATTGTCCTCCTGTTTATGTTCCCGGAAATCGCGACGTACCTGCCAAACACCATGTTTGAATAAACACATGATCGGGCGGTGGGGGAACTCACCGCCCGTTTGCTATTCCCACGTACAGGAGACAAAGTATGACCGCAGATGTAGCCAAACAGGTGGCAGAAATCGAAGATATGATTATCGGTTTCCGCCGCGACATTCACAAACATGCGGAAGTCGGGCACACGGAATTCCGTACCACTGCCTTGGTCGTCAAGTCTCTGCGGGAGTGGGGGTATGCTCCGGTTGTCGGTGAGAAAGCCAATCATCGTGAAAGCCGTATGGGTGTGCCGTCCGAAGATGTTCTACATTCGCATATCGCCCGTGCCCTGCAACAGGGTGCAGACCAGAATATTCTGCACGAAATGGATGGGCTGACCGGGTGTTATGCGGATTTGCACCCGGGACAGCCGCCATTGATTGCGTTGCGCTTTGATATGGATGCCAATGACCTGACCGAATGCACGGAAGAAACACACCGTCCGGTGGTGGATCGGTTTGCATCGATCAATGCCGGAGCCTGCCATGCCTGTGGGCACGATGGTCACACAGCTATGGGGCTTGGTTTGGCAAAATTGTTGTCCGAACATAAGGACACGATTCGTCATAATGTGCGGCTGATTTTCCAACCGGCTGAAGAAGGCGTGCGTGGTGCGCACTCCATGGTGAAGGCCGGGGTGCTGGATGGCGTGAAGGCCTTTTTATCCTGCCATTTGGGGATCAAGGCCCTGAAAGCCGGGGAACTGGTTTGCAAAGCCGACGGGTTCCTTGCCACTCGGAAACTGGATGTGAAGCTCAAAGGAGTGACGGCCCACGCGGGTATGGCGCCGCAGGAAGGGAAAAACTCCCTGTTGGCAGCCGCCAGTGCGGTCATGAACTTGCATGCTATTTCTCGTCATGGGGAAGGGGCGAGCCGGATCGCCGTTGGGACATTGCACGCCGGTGAAGGTCGCAATGTCATTCCGGGGGATGCATCCATGCAGATCGAAGTGCGTGGCGCGACTTCCGAAATCAACGATTATATGTACGAACAAACCGTCAAAATTCTTGAACACACAGCGGCAATGTATGATCAGGAACTGACCATGGATGTAGTCGGTGGCTGTGAAAGTGCCATGTGTGATGATGTGATGGGCGATGTGGTCAATGCGGCGGCAAATAAGGTGCCGTTCTTTAAGCCGGAATTGCGCGGCGATCACGTCAGCCTTGGCGGCAGTGAAGATGCATCAACCATGATGCAGACGGTACAGGCCCAAGGCGGCGTTGCCGGTTATGCCATGATTGGGACCGAGCTACCTGCCGGACATCATCATTTCAAATTCGATATCAACGAAGCCGTGTTGGCTCCGACGGTAGAAATGCTGTTCCATGCGGTGCAGGATTTGGATGGCAGGGTTTCCGCCTGATCCTAAGGTTAGGCTGCTTGATCTGATTTTAGCGAGGGACTTGGTCCCTCGCTTTTTAATGACAAAGCCCGTGAATTTTTCCCGTGTGATTGTTTCTAAAATTCAATCCCGGCCTGTGCTTTCACTCCGGCGCGCATGGGGTGTTTGATCATGGTCATTTCGGTGACAAGGTCTGCGGCATCCATCAGTTCCGGCTTGGCATTGCGGCCTGTGATGACAATGTGCTGTTCCGGGTGACGATTGGTGACGGTATCCAGCACATCCTGAATATCCAAATACTCATTGCGCAGGGCGATGTTCAATTCGTCCAGAATCACCATGTCAAAGTCATGGTTTTTGATCCAGTCTTTGGCGACGCCCCATGCCTCGGCGCAGGTCTCCTTGTCCCGTTCACGGTTTTGAGTCTCCCAAGTGAAACCTTCACCCATGATGCGGAAATCCACTTGTTCGCCAAAGCATTCCAGTACCCGGCGTTCCGCTGTATCCCACGTGCCGGAGCCCTTGATGAATTGAATAATGCCGACGCGTCCACCGTGACCAATAATACGCATAGCCATGCCCATGGCGGCGGTGGTTTTGCCTTTGCCGGGGCCGGTGTGGACCATCAACAAGCCCTTCTCAATTGTCCGGGCGTCGCGCAGGCGGTCCTTATTGGCCTTGTGTTTGCGCATTTTCTCGGCGTGCCGATCGTTCAGGCTTTGTTCGGACATGATATCAGGACCTTTCTTCGGATTTCAGGACCATTGGCAATCCGGCGGCGACAAAAATCACCCGGTTGGCGATGGCTGCGACTTTTTGATTGAGCCGTCCTTGGGCGTCACGAAATTTTCGGGACAGTGCGTTGTCAGGGACGACACCAAGCCCAACTTCGTTGCTGACGCAGACAACCGGGGCCGGAGCCTGCTGTAGTGCAGCCACCAATGTATCGATCTCAGCGTTCAGATCATGCTCTGCCAACAAGTGGTTGGTGATCCAAAGAGTGAGGCAGTCAAACAGGATTGGTTGCCCAGTCGGTAGGGTTGGAAGAAGGTCTGCCACCTGTAATGGTTCTTCGATGGTTTGCCAGATTGTGCCGCGTCGTTCCTGATGCAGGGCGACCCGTTCTTTCATCTCATCATCCCACGCCTGTCCGGTGGCAATATATGTTGCCTGTCTGCCTTTGCGCTTGGCTTCGGCCTCAACCCAAGCTTCAGCCGTGGTGCTTTTGCCGCTGCGTGCCCCGCCCAGAACAAGGGATATGGCGGGAAGCGGCATGTTATCAAATGTCATCAAGGTCATTCACCGTGCAGACACGCACGATCCCTTCTAATTCTCCGTGGTAGTGGTCAAGACGCGTGACGGAGATATAATCCACATCAATACAGGTCATGGCGTTCGCATCCAGTTTCAGCACATTGGCAAGCTGGCAGCGAATTGTTCCGGCATGGGCGACCACCACGATGTTTTTGCCAAAGTGGTCCGTGTTGATCCGGGCCACTGCGTCAGCAATTCGCTCTTTCTGGTCGAATACATTTTCTCCGCCACCGGGTGCGCGAAATTCGAAAGGATCATTCCAGAATGCATCAATGTTTCCGGCCTGCATGGTTTCGATTTCATCCCATGACAAGCCGTCCCAATCACCGAAGTAGCGTTCTTCAAAGGCAGGTTCGGTCAGCACGCTCTCGGTTTGTGGCGAGTAGCCAGCGGTTTTTAGGGCTTCAAGAGTTTTAACCGCACGACCAAGGCCGCTGGTGATGACCACAGCATCGGATGGTAGCTTTCGCGCCTGAGCCGCAAATAATGCCGTGTTGGATACATCACATGGCACATCCGTGCGACCATAGACCAATTTGCCGGCAACCGGGACCGGGGCATGGCGCACCCACCACCATCGGGTGGCATCACCTTGAAGCTTCACGTCAGTATACCTTTCATCAGACCGGGGCACGTAGCATGGCGACCGTAATCATGACCAGAATATCCACCAATTGTGCCCCAGCACCCAAAACATCGCCGGTGTAGCCGCCGATTTGTCGTTTCGCGATTATTGCCAGCAGACAAACACCAATGGCTCCGACGGCAAAACACAACAGACCGTGGGCCGGGCCAAGAGCAACCAGAGCAATCAACAGGGCCAGCAGGATGGATGTCCACATGGAGCCTTCCGTCGGATAGCCCGAAGATGCGCCGACACCGTCTGACCGTGCGGACAGGTTAAGGGTCATGGAAATCGGGATCAGTCCCCGACCTAAGGCTGCGGCTGCGACCATGGCTGCCAAGGCATCAAGCGGTTCCAACGATCCGGCTGCGGTGCCCCGGATCAACAGGCTGAGGACCAAAGCCGCCCCACCGTAGGTTCCAACCCGCGAGTCACGCATGATATCCATTTTGCGCTGCCGCTCATACCCGCCACCAAAGCCATCCGCAATATCAGCAAAGCCATCCTCATGCAGGCAGCCAGTCAGAATGACCAAGGCAAACATGGCAATAAACCCACACAGAGGCCCCGGTGCACCCAAAAAGCTCGCCAGTAGGAAGGTCAGGCCACCCACCAGACCGATCATGGCTCCGGCAACCGGGAAGGTGCGCATGGCGGTGGCAAGGGGTTTGGTCTTGGCCGCACTGCCAGCGGGAACCGGGACGCGTGTCAGGAATATAATGGCGAACAGAAGGTCATCAAACCACGCGGACAGGCCGCTGCTTTGGCGGATTTGAGACGATTTTGTATCAGAATGTGAAGTGCTCTGGGACATAAGAAGGATGATTTCCTGACGGGTATGGTCTATAGCAGGGTGGTTTTGCGTTCTCGCAAAATTTGCGATGACACAGGATGCCGCGAGGCGTCCGTTACTTTAGGGAGAAACCGACAAATGGTGAAGACCCTCTCTGTCACTTCCTTGGATGAAGTGCGCGAATTGGTCAAGAACTTACCCGGACCTGACGAAGCCGCTGCTGCTGCGGCACGTGACCGGGAAGCCAATTTGACCAAGCCTGCGGGTTCACTCGGTCGACTTGAAACCTTTGCTGAATGGTTGTCCGCATGGCAGGGGCGTCACCCGCCGGATATGTCTAACCCCCGTTCTGCTGTGTTCATTGGGCATCATGGTGTTGCCAAACTGGGTGTATCTGCCTTTGGTCCAGAAGTGACCGATCAGATGCATCAGAACTACCATATGGGTGGAGCCGGGTTCAATACCATGTGCAAAGCCATGGACGTCCCCTACGATATTTGCCCGATTGATCTGGACAGCAGTACCGAAGATTTTACCAAGGCACCCGCCATGACTGAGGCGGAAATGGTCAATGCCATCAATGTTGGGATGTCTGTGGTGAAGCCGGGACAAAGCATGTTCTGCCCCGGTGAAATGGGCATTGCCAATACGGCCTCTGCCGCTGCGGTTCTCGCCGCCCTGTATGGGGAAACGGCTGAAGACTGGACCGGAATGGGGTCTGGTGTCCGCGGCCCGCACTTGCAAAAGAAAATCGAAGTGGTGCAACAGGGGCTGGACCTGCATACCACCGATAACCCGGACCCGTTGGAGATCATGCGACGCCTTGGCGGACGTGAGCTGGCGGCTATGATCGGTGTGATTCTGGCTGGTCGCATGTTGCGGGTTCCGGTGATGATCGATGGTTTCCTGTGTTCGGCTTCGGCTATGGTTTTGGAAAAGCTCCAACCCGGAGCCATCGCACACTGTCAATTCTCCCATGCTTCGGCAGAACCGGGGCATGCGCGGTTGATGAAGCACATCGGTGCGCGTCCGATCCTTGATATGGATATGCGCCTTGGCGAAGCATCCGGAGCGGTGCTGGCATTCGGCATTTTACGATCTGCCGCATTCTGTCATTCAGAGTTGCTGACCTTCGAAGAAGCCGCAGTTAGCCGCAACAAACCGCTTTAAGACACTTGATGGAAGGAAAGCCCAATATGGCCTCCGCACCGCAAATTACTTCTCTTGATCACTTGCGCGAAATTCTGCGCAATCTGCCTGGCCCGGATCAGGCCGCCTATGATGCTGCTGTTGAACGTGAACCCCATCTGACCAAGCCGTGCGGATCTTTGGGGCGGCTTGAGGAACTGGCAGCATGGCTGTCGGCTTGGCAAGGACACCATCCGCCGGAAATGAGCAACCCTGCCTGTGCGACATTTGCCGGAAACCACGGCATTATGAAGCACAAGGTTTCGCCTTGCCCGGTTGAGGTCACATGGCAACAGTCCAAGAACTTTGGCGAGGGTGGCGGAGCCATCAACGCCATGTGCCGTTCGACCGGAACCGCGTTCAAAGTCTATGACATCCGTATCGACAGCTTTACCAAGGATTTCCTTGATAGGCCAGCAATGGATGAGGAAGACTTTGTCTACGCATTCAATGTTGGCATGGCAGCGGTCTCGTCGGATATGAGTGTGTTCTGTCCCGGCGAAATGGGGATTGGTAACACGACCCCGGCGTCGGCAATGATGCATGCGCTGTTCGGTGGCACGGCAGAAGATTGGACCGGATACGGTGCCGGGGCAGTCGGTGATATTCTTGCCCGAAAAATTGACGTGGTTCGCCGTGGTGTGGAACTGCATATGGCGGATCAGCCGGATGCTGTGGAAGTTATGCGTCGTCTGGGTGGTCGTGAGCTGGCGGCAATGGCTGGTGCGACCGTGTCCGGGCGTTTGCAGCGAGTGCCGATTTTGTTGGATGGCTTCCCCTGTACTGCGGCGGCGGCTCCGCTAGAGGTGTTCCAACCCGGAGCCCTTGATCACTGCCGGGTGGCTCATGCCTCTGCCGAAGCAGGGCATAGCATGGCGTATGAAAAACTTCGGCAACGTCCGTTGTTGGACATGGGAATGCGTTTGGGTGAAGGCACTGGTGGCGCATTGGCTGTGAATCTGTTGCGGGCAGCGGTGACTTGCCACAATGACATGATGACATTTGACGAAGCGGCAGTCGCACGCAACGAACGCTAAGTTTTGTCGTATGAATAAAGAACCCCCCACACAATCGTGCGGGGGGGTCTTTGTGCCTGTGGTCAGGGATGTTAGTCGTCCTTGATCTCTGTATTTTCCTGAATGGCATAGACGCCATCAAGGAATTCAGCGATTTGGACCTGAAGAGAATCGCTTTCAGACAGAAGTTCATTGGCGGCTTCATAAACGTTCTGCGACATTTCCCCGGTTTCCCGTGCGGCATTGTTAACTTCCACGATATTCATGGCAACTTCCTGTGTGCCGTGGGAGGCTTCCTCAACGTTACGGGAAATTTCGGCGGTAGAGGCGTTTTGCTCCTCAACTGCGCCGGCAACGGCGGTCGACAACTCATTGACCCGACTGATCACGGTTGAAATGGATTTGATCACGTCGACAGCCGCATTGGTTTCAGTTTGCACGTGCTGAATTTGGGTCTGAATTTGTTCCGTTGCCCGGCTGGTTTGGTTTGCCAGATTTTTCACTTCCGAGGCAACGACGGCAAATCCTTTGCCCGCATCACCGGCCCGTGCGGCTTCGATGGTTGCGTTCAGGGCCAGAAGGTTGGTTTGATCCGCGATATCGTTGATCAGATAGACGATTTCGTTAATCTGGGTTGCAGACTGGGCCAAGCCTTCCATCCTTTCGGATGCGTTGTTGGTTTGTTGGACGGCTTCTTCCAGAATACGAGTGGTTTCTGAAGTCTGGCGCGAGATTTCCTCAATGGAGGCGCTCAATTCCGTGCTGGCAGTGGCAACTGTTTGAACGTTGGCCGATGCCTGTTCGGTTGCTGCGGAAACGGTGGCGCTTTGCATTTGGGTTTCTTCTGCATTTGCAGACAGAGTTTCCGAAGCTGAATGCATATGTTCCACGGAAGACTTAATGCGTGTCAGCAGTTCTGAAATCATTGAGCGGAAACCGTCAATGTGTTCCTGCAACTTGCGTTGGCGGTAGTCATTCAGGCGGACACGGTCGCGTTCTTCTGCTTCCATGCGGCGGCGCGCGATGGCGTTTTCTTTGAAGACCTGAACGGCTGCTGCCATGTCCCCGATTTCATCACTGCGATCTGCGTGGGGGATTTCAGAATCCACGTCACCTTTGGCCAGTCGCCCCATCGCACCAGTGATTTCCGAAATTGGGCGGGTCAGGCTGCGGGAGAACACAACCGCCAGCACAATACCAACCAAGGTGATGGCAATGCTGAGGGCAATGCTGATGTTACGAATGGCGGTGGCTTCCGCTAATGCTTCATCCGTATCAACTTCTGCAATGACGGCCCACTTGACGCCGTGGTAGCTCAGCGGGGTATAAGCGGAAACCACCTCTTGCCCGCGGTAGTCGGTAATGATGGCGGAACCCGATTGCCCGGATAATGCGGCATCAACGGTTTCAGATTGGATCTTGGTTTTCAGCAGCGTGCTGTCTTTTGAAAATCGTGAGTCTGTCCGCATCAAGTAATCGGAACCGATAACATAGGTTTCCCCGGTTTCACCCATGCCGTCCGGGCTTTGCATAATACCGTTGATGCGACCAACAGGCATTTGGAAAATCAGGCTGCCGATCAGTTTATTGTCCCGGTTGTAGACCCCACGACCGATGAAGCTTGCGGGGGCATCGGCACTGGGTGCATACGGTTTGAAGTCATCAAAAACCAATTTTGCATCGCCAGAATTGCCCTGAATCTGTTGGAATACTTTTGCAAGCCCGGTCTTTGCGTATTTACCGGAAACCAGATTGGTAGCGAAATCCAATTCTTTAAAGGTTGTGTAAATGACGTTGCCGTCGCGATCCGTCAGGAAAATGTCGTAATAGCCCTTTTGCTCCAGAAGGTTTCTGAAAAACGGATGATAGGTGCTATGGAAAACATCATATATAAGCCCAGTATCGGAGGAGGTAAGCTTGTGTTTTTCCCCAGCCGGATTTGGGTTGTCGGTGATGTAGGCCTTTTGTAAAGTTTCACGTGGTGATGCGTCCAAAAAACCCCATGCTCGGGTGAAATCATCAATGGCCTTGACCGTGTTAGGGTTCTTCGCTTGAACCATCAGGTCTGCATCAATGTCTGTCAGGTAATCCTGTAGGCGATCTTTACGGGCTGTTGCCAGTGCAGTGAGATTTTTCTCTGCATCATATGTAAAGCCATCGATGGCTTTCATTGTCAGTGTGATGCCGAGTGCTGCGCCTGTCGCGATGAGCATGACAGCCATTAACACCGGCAATTTTTGCGAAATTTTCATGCGGCTTAGAACTTGCATCCTCTGGGCCTCTCTCGTTTTTTTGTTGTTATAGATTTAAGAGTCATGTGGGCTTCTTTGGTTTGATTACAAGTCTGAATTTTCATGGCTTTTTTGTGGTGTATATGTGAGAAAAACAAAACCCAGAGTGGATTTTCTCGCACTCTGGGTCGGGAATTTAGCAACTATGCCGTGCTTTATGTTGGCGTGTTGTGGTTGGTTGTCTTTATTCGGGTATAGTCTCGGCTTTGAACCATTGGTCCGGTGAGAAAATTTTAGCTCCCGTCGACACAATTTGCAGTTCGCGCGTTCCGGCGGCCTGCGTGTTGAAGAACACCTGAAATAAGCCAGAGACAGACGCAGACAGAGCCTCTGCAACCGAACCACCCTTCACAATATGACCAAGGAACAGCGCGCTGAGCATGTCGCCCGCGCCGTTCAGTGGTATTGGGAAGGTCAGAAGGGGGGTGGAAACCATCCATGCCTGATCGGCAGTCACCGCCAGCACGCGAATGGAATTTTCCGGCATGCCATCGGTCACCAGACTGGTGACAAGGACGACCTTTGGCCCCATGGCTATGGCTTTGCGGGCGGCCTGAACTGCACTGGATAAGGACGTGATTTCGCACCGGGTGATGTATTCCAGTTCAAACTGGTTGGGGGTGATAATGTCGGCGATGGGGATCGCGTGTTTGATCAGCATATCCGGAATGCCGGGCTGGACGAAAATTCCTCGTCCCACATCCCCGATTACCGGGTCGCAGCAGTATATGGCATCGGGGTTTTCTGCGCGGACACTGGCGACCGCATCCGTTACGGCTTTGACAATGGCGGCGTTGCCCATGTAGCCGGACAAAATAGCCCGGCATTGGTCAAGGGCACCGCGTTCGGCGATCCCGCGAACCAATTCACTGATGCAGTCGGCTTCAAATACCTGTCCGGTCCAGTTGCCATACCCTGTATGGTTGGAAAATTGGACGGTATGGATGGGCCAGACATTGTGACCCTGCAGTTGCAGGGGGAATACGGCTGCGGCATTGCCAACATGACCGTAACAAACGTGAGACTGGATAGACAGGATGCACATGGGATAAATCAGCGTTTATTAAAGGTTATTTCGCGGCAGGCAGGGTTGACATTTGTGGCTATACTGCCACCTCACCATATGATGCCAGTCCTTGCTTTCCGTTTTGGATTGTCACGGGGGCAAGGCGTTCCTACCTAATTATGAGTACCAGATCGGAGACTACCATGGCCGTAACTGTTCGTCCGCGCCGCAGCATGCTGTACATGCCGGCATCCAATGCTCGTGCACTGGAAAAGGCAAAAACTCTTGCCGCTGATAGCTTGATACTGGATCTGGAAGATGCAGTGTCCCCGGATGCGAAGCCGGAGGCCCGGACCAATATCGTCGCAGTTATGCAAGATGGCAACCCCTATGGAAAACGCGAAGTCATTGTTCGTATCAATAGCTTGAATACCCCGTGGGGGTATGATGATTTGGCGGCGGTTGTCGGCTTGGCGATTGATGGCATCGCGGTGCCAAAGGTGGAAAGTGCGGACACGGTTCGACAAATTCAGGCCGCGATCCGCGCCTGTGGTGGCCCGGATGATTTACCCATATGGGCCATGATCGAAACCCCAATGGGCGTTTTGCGCGCAGAGGAAATTGCCGGAGCCTCCACCAGTGTGGCTGGGCTGGTCATGGGGACATCGGATTTGGCGAAAGATTTGCAGTGTGAACACACGGTTGATCGCTTGCCATTTATAACATCATTTGGTTTGTGCATTCTGGCTGCCCGTGCGCATGGGGTTGCGATTCTTGACGGAGTCCATTTGAATTTGGCGGATGATGCCGCCTTTACCGAGTCGCTGAAGCAAGGCCGCGAACTGGGCTTTGATGGAAAAACCTTAATCCATCCCAAGACAATTGCGGAAACCAATGCGGCCTTTGCCCCCAAGCCCGAAGATGTCGAACACGCCAAAGAGTTGATAGACGTTTATGCCAAAGCCCTAGCCGAAGGTAAGGGGGTTGTCGTCCTGAACGGCAAATTGATTGAACAACTGCATGTGGACAATGCGAAACGCTTGGTTGCACTTGCGGAATCTATTGTTGAGATTGAGTCGCAGTAGGGTTGTGGTTCACGGCGCGGGACAATTTTTTCGCCTGCGCCGTGTGTGTTTATCTTGATCTGCTATAACCAAAGTCTTATACCACTAGGCCATATAGTTAAAGGTATGGTCGTTGACTTTGTTGACTACGCGCGCTTACACTTAGTTGCGTGAAAGTAGTCAATTCGCAGATTGTAGTTTGGGGGCACATCGGGGGCGCATCGCCTTCTGGTCTTGGCTTCCGGACGCTACGCTAAAGAGGGGCGCACGTCATGTCAAAGCAGGACGAAGTATCTCGCGGGCCACTGTCCCCGCATCTCCAAGTCTATAATATGTTTGCACTTACCTCGTTCCTATCTGGTCTGCACCGTATTTTTGGTGTGGTGACGTTTGTGGGAACGCTGCTGTTCGTGTTCTGGATCGGGTCTGCAGCCGCAGGGCCGGAATACTATGATTTTGCCATGTCCTTCCTTGGGTCTTGGTTCGGCTATCTGATTCTCTTCGGATGGTCATTCACATTGATCTACCACATGTGTAACGGTGTCCGTCACATGTTGTGGGATACTGGTCGTTTGTTGCCGATTGAAGAGGTCTATACCTCGGGCTACATCATGGTGGGCTGTGCCTTTGGCCTGACCGCCGTGTCTTGGATTGTCGGTTTGAGCATCTGACGTACTCTATTTCTGGGAGATTATCATGGCTAGCATGCGTAGTGCTTTGGGCCGCGCCCGTGGATTAGGCTCTGCTCACGACGGTTTTCACCATTGGTGGATTGAACGTCTGTCTGCAATTGCCCTTGTTCCTTTGACACTTTGGTTCATCACCGCCGTTATCAGCGTAGCGGGAGCCGATTATGCCACCTTTACTGCATGGCTTGGCAAGCCATGGAACGCCGCATTGATGATTATGTTCTCATGCGCTGCATTCCTGCACGGCAAAATGGGTATGGAAGTGGTCATCGAAGATTACCTCCAGCCGCGTGCCTTGCAGTTGGCGGTCCGTATTCTTGTTAATCTGGCTGCTTTTGCTCTCGGCATTTTCTCTGTTGTTTCTGTTCTGACGATTGCCTTGGGGGGCTAAATAAACAATGTCTGCCTATAACATTATTGATCATGAATATGACGTTGTGGTCGTTGGTGCCGGCGGTGCCGGTCTTCGGGCGACTCTGGCCTCTGTTCAAGGCGGTTTGCGCACAGCATGCGTGACCAAAATTTTCCCAACGCGCAGCCATACGGTTGCTGCGCAGGGTGGTGTTGCTGCTTCCCTCGCCAATATGGCGGACGATAACTGGAAGTGGCACATGTACGACACCGTCAAAGGTGCCGACTGGCTTGGCGATCAGGATGCCATCGAATACATGTGCCGCGAAGCCGTCCCGGCGGTGTACGAACTGGAGCACTTCGGCGTTCCGTTCTCCCGCACCGAAGAAGGCAAAATCTATCAGCGTCCGTTCGGCGGTCATATGCGCAACAATGGTGAGGCTCCGGTCCCGCGTGCCTGCGCTGCGGCTGACCGTACCGGACACGCCATTTTGCACTCGCTGTATCAACAAAGCCTGAAGCACGATGCGGAATTCTTTATTGAATACTTCGCCATCGATCTGATCATGGACGGCAATACCTGTCGTGGTGTGATTTGCTGGAATTTGGCGGACGGTACCATTCACCGTTTCCGCGCCCATATGGTCATTCTGGCAACCGGCGGCTGTGGTCGTGCTTACCTGTCCTGTACTTCGGCTCATACCTGTACGGGTGATGGCAATGCGATGGTGGCCCGTGTTGGTCTGCCGTTGCAGGACATGGAATTCGTGCAGTTCCACCCGACCGGTATCTTCCCGGCTGGCTGCTTGATTACTGAGGGTGCTCGCGGTGAAGGTGGTTATCTCACCAACTCCGAAGGTGAGCGTTTCATGGAACGCTATGCGCCGACGGCAAAAGACCTTGCGTCCCGTGACGTGGTCAGCCGTGCCATGACCATTGAAATCCGTGAAGGCCGCGGTTGTGGCCCGGAAGGGGATCACATCAAGCTGCACCTTGAACACTTGGGCAAAGACGTGCTGATGTCCCGCCTGCCGGGTATCACCGAAACTGCCAAGATCTTCTCTGGTGTGGATGCGACGAAAGAGCCGATTCCGGTTCTGCCGACCGTTCACTACAACATGGGCGGTATTCCGACCAACTACCATGGCGAGGTTCTGCGCCCGACTGCCAAAAACCCGGATGCAGTTTGCCCGGGCCTGATGGCAATTGGTGAGGCTGCTTCGGTTTCTGTCCACGGTGCAAACCGTTTGGGCTGTAACTCCTTGCTGGATATCGTGGTCTTTGGTCGCGCCGCAGGTATGCGTGCTGTTGAAGTCGTGAAAGCTGGTACTCCGCATAAAGAGTTGAAAGCCTCTGCTGATGATCTGGCACTGTCCCGCTTGGATCGCCTGCGCAATGCCGACGGTTCCATGCTGGTTTCCGAAATTCGGACCAACATGCAAAAAGCCATGCAGAAAGATGCCGCAGTCTTCCGTACCAGCGAATCGCTGAAAGAAGGTTGTGAGGTAATGGGTGACATTGCCGGCACGCTGACGGATGTCAAAGTTGTTGATAAATCCATGATCTGGAACTCCGACTTGGCGGAAGCTATGGAGCTGGAGAACCTGATGACTTGTGCCGTGACGACAATTGTCGGCGCAGAAGCCCGCCACGAAAGCCGTGGTGCCCATGCGCACGAGAATTACCCGGAACGGAACGACAAAGAGTGGATGAAACACACGCTGGCATGGTGTGACGACAACTACAAAGTCAAGTTGGACTACCGTCCGGTGCATGAATACACCCTGACCAAAGAAGTCGAGTACATCGAGCCGAAAGCTCGCGTGTACTAATCGTGAAGATTGCTAAGGAGGGGCCCCGGCCCCTCAAGGAGATAACATGCTAGATAACGTGCTTCCGTTCTTCCTGCCGAAAAACTCTCGCATTAAGCCTGGCAAGATTCACAAGGCTCCTGCTGGTTCGAAAAATGTGAAAGAGTTTCAAATCTATCGTTATAACCCGGATGAAAAACAAAATCCGACGGTAGATGTGTTTGAAGTTGATCTGGACGCGATCGGCCCAATGGTTTTGGACGCTCTTGTCTATATCAAGGACAACATTGACCCAACCTTGACTTTCCGGCGGTCCTGCCGGGAGGGCATTTGTGGCTCGTGTGCTATGTGTATTGACGGCCTGAATACGCTGTCATGCCTGAAGCCGATTGAGGACATTAAAGGCGCAGTCAAAATTTATCCGTTGCCGCACCTGACTGTGGTGAAGGATTTGGTCTGTGACCTCAATCACCTGTATGCACAATATGCCAGCATCGAGCCGTGGGATAAATCCCGCACACCGTTGCCGAAGAAGGAACGCCTGCAATCCATCGAAGAGCGTGAAAAACTTGATGGCCTGTGGGAATGCATTCTGTGCTTCTGCTGCTCGACGTCTTGCCCGAGCTACTGGTGGAATGGTGATCGTTACCTCGGTCCGTCAATTCTGCTGCAGGCGGCTCGTTGGGTTCAAGATACCCGTGATGAAGCTCAAGGCGAGCGTCTGGACGGTTTGGAAGATCCGTTCCGTCTGTATCGCTGCCACACCATTTTGAACTGCGTTAAGGCTTGTCCGCGTGGTTTGAACCCGGCAAAGGCGATTGCCGATCTGAAAATTATGATGATGGAGCGGGTGCTGTAAAAGCCCTGCGACATTGCCCACAAAAAAAGCCCTGCGAATGCAGGGCTTTTTTCATGCGAAAACGCAAGCCAGAGCGGCAAGGTTTGTCATGGTGTGGAGAGAAGAGCGGGGTACCCCGCACGAGCTCAGGCAGCGTTGCTGTTGCGCTCTGAGCTGATTAACAGGGCATACAGGGCATCAGCGTCCGTTGTCCCCCGCAGCTTGTCACAGGTCGACATGTCCCGCAGAAGGCGGGACACCCGCGCCAAAGCTTTCAGGTGGTCGGCTCCTGCGTCTTCGGGGGCAATCAGCATGCAAATCAGATCGACTGGCTTATCATCGATTGCATCAAAGTCCACTGGGGTTTCCAAGTGGGCAAAAATACCGATCATATTTTCGATGCCCGGTAGTTTGACATGGGGAATGGCAATGCCATTCCCAACACCGGTAGATCCCAGGCGTTCCCGTTCCAAAAGCCCTTCTAGGAGTTCATTTTCATCGTGTCCGACAACTTCGCTGGCCTTTTGCGCCAAGAGCTGCAAAGCCTGTTTTTTGCTGTTGGCCCGCATTAACGGGATGACAGCATCAGGAGCGATCAGTTTCGACAGAGACATGCGTTATCCTTAAACCTTTGCACATACCGCGCTGTATACTTGGTCTTACTCGGTTACGCAACACAGACGAAGCCGCAAAAAACGCGGCTCCGGCAACTTTAAGGTTTTGGGTCGAGTTAAGGGTTTCACCCTGAAGGTGAAAAATCCTGTTATGAGGCCCCTTTTGCATCCATGGGATCAACCCAACCAATGTTCCCGTCACGGCGGCGGTACACCATATTCAGCCGTCCATGGGAACTGTTTCGGAACAGCATGGCACTTAAATCCGAAAGGTCAAGGCGCATAACCGCACCGGAAACGGTACATTCTGGAATGTCTTGGCTCATCTCAGCCACAATGATCGGGTTGGTTTCCTCGTCCGGTAGGACGTCATCCCCGGTTTCAGCCTGAATGATGAACTTTTGTGCGACTCCGAGGTCCTCTGTTTTGGGTTTGTTGTAATCAACCAAACGGCGTTTATAGCGACGCAGCTGTTTGGAGATTTTTTCCGCAGCGGTATCAAATGCCTGATACGGATCGGTTGCGCCTGCGCTGGCTTGCAAAGTCAGTCCGCGTTTCGGGTGTGACGAAATATCCGCCTTAATCAGATGGGCGTCTTTCGAGACAACAACAGAGGCGCTGATAGCGTTCTCAAAATACTTGGAAATGAGTTGGGACAGGGCCTCTTCCACATGTGTACGGAAGGAGTCACCAAGATCGATTTGTTTGCCTTTGACGATAATTTCCATGGCATCTGTCCTACTTTACATGGCGGACAGATCGACGCCTCATGAGGCGTATGTCCGCCTTTAATGAACCCAGGAGTGAAGTCGGGGAGGGATAGTCATGCTTCCGCGAAGGAAATTCGCCGAGAAAATCAGGAGCCATTTGCAGGCCGGAAGCGATGGAACCCCACCGTGTCGTCAATCTTCCGTTCAACCTCATACGTTATTGAACCCCATGCATCAAATATGGGGCTTCCAAGCTCCTTTGTCTCGGACTCTTTGTCTTTTTTATGAAAATATTTTAGGACAGTTGAATTTTCATGGCACGACGGCGTTGTGCCGATGATGGAATTTTCATGGCTTCACGGTATTTGGCGACTGTGCGGCGGGCAATGTCGACCCCGTCTTCCTGCAATATTGCCGCAATACGATCATCAGATAGTACGGCTTTTGCTGTTTCCTGCTCAATCAGGCTTTTGATGCGATGGCGGACAGCTTCCGCTGAATGGGCATCCCCGCCACCGGTTGATCCCAGTGCCTGTGTAAAGAAGAACTTCAGTTCGTAAATTCCCCGCGGCGAAGCGATATATTTATTAGTGGTGACGCGGCTGACCGTACTTTCGTGCATGCCAATGACATCGGCCACATCTTTCAGGATAAGTGGCTTCAGGGCCGAAATCCCGCGGTTAAAGAAACCATCCTGTTGGCGCACAATTTCTGTTGCGACCTTCATGATGGTGGTGGCGCGCTGATGCAGGGATTTGACCAGCCAGTTGGCGGCCTGAAATTTCTCATTGAGGAAGGATTTGGTTTGTTTGTCGGCGTGGGCACTGATTTCAGCGTAATAGCGGTTGGCAACCAAAACACGGGGCATAGTATCCGTGTTAAGCTCCAACACCCAGTTTCCGGCAGTATCCTTACGCATTAGAATGTCGGGTATAATCGGGTGTTCATGAATGGAGTCAAAAGACGATGCGGGTTTTGGGTCCAGCGCGCGAATGTCCTTGATCATATCCGCAAGGTCTTCGTCGTCTACCTGACACAATTTTTTCAGTTTGCCGTAATCCCGCTTTGCCAATAGCTCTAGGTTGTCCAGCAATACGGAGATGGCAGGATCAAGCCGATTTTTTTCCGCCAATTGCAAGGCAAGGCATTCGCTCAAAGAACGGGCAAATATTCCGACCGGATCAAATCCCTGTACTATGCTGAGAACCCGCAAGACATCTTCTGCTGTGCAGCCGAGAGTGTCTTGGATAAAGCTAAGGTCCTGCGGCAGGTATCCTGCGTCGTCCAGCATGTCGATCAACAGTGTGCCGATCATGGTGTCCGCCGGACTTTGGTTTGTCAGTCCCAGTTGCCGGGTCAGGTGATCGCGCAGATTAATGGCTTCGCCAACGGTTTGTTCCAAAAGATTGCCGTCGCCGTCGTAACCACTGCCGCCGCCGTATGAGCCAAGGTTATCCGTGCCGGAAAATCCCTCTGCAGCATCCGTAAATGCGTCGCTACGTCCGCCATCATCATCGTTGGTGAATGTATTGTCGATATCCAGATCAAGGGGCGATTCATCCCGGCCTTCTGACGCATCAAGCAGCGGTTCGGCTCGTTCGCTTTCCGCATTACTGATGTCAACCGGAGAGTCTGGCAGGTCAAGGTCGGTGGAATGATCGTCTTCACGTTCCAGCAGTGGATTGTGTTCCAATTCGGAATCAACATAGCTTGTCAATTCCAGGCTGGACATCTGCAGCAGTTTGATAGCCTGCTGCAATTGCGGCGTCATAACCAGAGACTGCGACTGGCGAAGCTCAAGTTTTGGCGTAAGTGCCATAACGCCGTGTCTCCCCTTTACAGAGTAAACTGATCGCCAAGGTAAACCCGGCGAACATCTTCGCTGGCGACAATCTGATCTGGCGTGCCTTCCATCATGACCGTCCCGTCATAGAGGATATAGGCACGGTCAATGATATCCAAAGTCTCGCGCACGTTATGATCGGTAATCAGAACACCAATGCCACGGTCTTTCAGGTGTCCAACCAGATTCCGAATTTCACCAACTGCAATCGGGTCAATGCCAGCCAATGGTTCGTCCAGCAAAATGAAACTGGGGCGGGAGGCAAGTGCGCGGGCAATTTCTACGCGGCGTCGTTCCCCGCCGGACAGGGCCATGGCGTTGGCCTGCCGCAGGTGTGTGACCGAAAATTCAGCCAAAAGGGCTTCAAGCTGTGCGTCACGTTTGGCGGGTTCCGGTTCGACCACTTCAAGGGCCGCCATGATGTTGTCTTCCACCGACATGCCACGGAAAATTGATGCTTCCTGTGGCAGGTAGCCAATGCCAAGGCGGGCACGACGGTACATGGGCAATCCGGTGATGACACGCCCATCCAGATAAATGTCGCCCACATCCGGGTTAATCAGGCCAGTCACGCAGTAAAAGCAGGTGGTTTTCCCCGCGCCGTTGGGACCAAGCAAGCCAACCGCCTCACCACGGGTCACGGACAGGGATACATTCCGCAACACCGGGCGTTTTTTGAACCGTTTGCCAAGGTCCTTGATTTCAAGGCCACGCAGAGAATCGCTCTGTGTGCTTGCGGTCATGTGAAAGCCCCCGTTGTGTGTTGCAGCGTCTACTCATAAAAACCGCGTCAACCGCAAGGGGTGACGCAGCACCACGATTATCGGAGGGAACGCAAGAAGTGCAACGGGTTTTTTTGATATTGGCCTTATTTTTGCTAAGGAGAACGAATCAGGCCTGCTTATTGGGCCTGATCTGACTTTGGCGTAAAGACACCCTTGACCTGCGTATCCTTGGTTTTAGGCTGTCCCGGCAGCGTGGCATACAAGGTGCTGACCCCGGTTTTCATGTTGACGACGGCATATGCCCCTTTCAGGGTATCCGTGCCTCGGGTCATGTGCACATTGTTCAGGATGGTCGCAATGCCGGTTTTTACGTTGTAGCGACCCTTGTCGCCAGTGACGGTTTCTGTCGGGGTGGTGATGGTGACATGACCAAAGGCATCCACAATATCCACCTGACTCTTTCCGGTTTTGGATTTGTCGCTGAAATATGCGGTGACAAGATCGGCCTTCATGGTGCGGTCGTCACGGACGATCACGGCGTTGCCACGGGCAACTGCCATGCGTTTCACTTGGTAATATTCCAAAGACTGCTTGGCAGTGATCACGGTGTCTGGTGTTTCCAGCTTGGCGTGAGGTTTGCCACGCAACACCAGAACCGATGTGTCCATATCATAGACCGCAGTGTCGCCAGTGGCCGTTTCTGTGGGGGAGACAATTCGGGTATTCCCATCGGCATCCAACCGCCACAGCTGGGATTTTCCGGCTTCGGTTTTGCGGTAATGCGCAGTCAAGGTATCGGCATAGACCGTGGTTTTCCCACGGGTAGCAGAGGCATTGCCGCGCGCAATAAAACGTTTGCCGTCCCGCAGCCATTCAATGCCGTTATCCGCCAGGACTTCAACCGGGGTGTCGTTGCCCGTGTCACCGAAATTCAGCGATTGAGCTTCCGATTGGAGAGGGGCGCATAAGGCGGCGGCGAGGGCAAGGCCGCTGAGGCCATGGTGCAAAAAGGATTTAGGAGCCTGAAACATCGAAACTCTCTCCCGGTTGTAGGATCAACTTGGACTTGCCCTTAAAGAATAAGCGACGGCCCCTCTCGGTGATTTCAAAGCCGTCCTGACTTTCAATTTCACCGCCGGGACCAAAGGCCATTGCCGGCGTGTCACCGGATGCCAGTCCGGCTTGCATCTGGATATCAGCAGTATCCGAGCTGAAAGTGTACCCATTGTCATGGAAAATGGTCACGCCGCCCCAGAGCTTTAGCAATTGCGTGCCGCGGTCATAGCTGCCTTCCGGCGCATTGCCTAAAACCCATGCGCCATCGGCTTGCAGCATATCTGCGGACGGAGCTTCAAGGGTAATCACATCATTGTCGGTGTTGCTTGGAGCCTCAAACGCGGATTCTGCAATCACGGAATACGGGCGTCCATCACCCGTTACCCCGCGGTAACGGGCGTTGACGACTTTCAGACGATTGGGATGGCGCGGGTCTAGGCCTGAAATCCCAACCTCAAAGCGGTTAGTTTCATTTTTCAGTTGCGGCCACAGCAAAATCGCGCCCAACAGCAAGGCGGCCCCAAGGGGGAGACCAAGCTTCAACACCCGTACACATTTGCTGTACAGCGTGCCTTGTGACAGTTTGCCCGTGGTTTGGGCTGAGGTCAGAAAGTCCAGATCATCATCGGTGTCGGGTTTGACAACAGGAGATGACGGCGGCTTTGCCCGTTTACTGCTCATGAGACTCCGCTGCGCAGGCAATCATGCATGTGGATGATGCCAAGGGGTTCAGATTCCGCAGACAGGACGAACAGGCTGGTAATGGATTTGCTGTTCATGATGGCCAATGCTTCGGCGGCAAGGGCGTCGGGGCCGACGGTGCGCGGGTTGGCGGTCATAATATCGGAAACCGACAGGTCCAAAAGGTTCGGGGCCATGTGACGGCGTAAGTCGCCATCGGTCACAATCCCGACCAAGCAGTTGTCCTGATTGACGATGCCAACACAGCCAAAGCTTTTCTGCGTCATTTCGATCAAGGCATCTGCCATTGACGTGCCTTCGGTGATCAGAGGAACTTCATCCCCGGCGTGCATCAGTTCCTTGACCTTAAGCAGGCGTTGACCCAGCTTGCCACCGGGGTGGAACGCCTTAAAGTCACTGGCGGAAAAACCGCGCCGTTCCAGCAATGCCACAGCAATGGCATCGCCAAGGGCAAGGCTGACCGTGGTCGATGTGGTCGGGGCCAGCCCCAATGGACAGGCCTCGCCATTGGCGGGCAGGCGCAGAACAGCGTCAGCATTGACGCCAAGGGTGCTGTTCGGGTCGGCGGTAATGGCAATCAGTGGGATACCAAAACGGCGGGAGTAATGAATAATATCAGCCAGTTCAGAGCTTTCCCCAGATTTGGATAGCAGAATCAAGGCGTCATGTTGGGTAATCATCCCAAGGTCGCCATGGCTGGCTTCCCCCGGATGAACAAAAAATGATGGCGTCCCGGTCGAGGCCAGCGTTGCCGCAATCTTGCGGCCGATGTGCCCGCTTTTCCCCATGCCACTGATGATGACCCGTCCGTATTCGGATGCCAGAACCCGGTGCTCCAGCAAGTCCAGCGCATGGCTGAAGGTTGCGTCCAGATCTTCACGCAGTCTGGTCAGGGCATCGGCTTCTGCAGTCAAAACCTGGCGGGCGACTTGCAGGTCGGCGGCGATGCGATCGTCTCGGGATATGTCGTTTGTCGGAGTTATGGTCACAGGTGTACTCGTTACCTAGAAGTCGATGGCAAGGTGCAGGTCAATTTGGTGCCTGCATTAGTGGGTGAAGATATCCTGTTCATCCCAGCCCGCAATGTCCAAAGCACAACGGGTTGGCAGAAAGTCAAAACAGGCTTCTGCAAGGTGGTGGCGGCCCTCTCGCTCCAGCAGAGCGTCAAGCTTGACCTTCAGATCATGCAGATACAAAACGTCATTGGCAGCATATTGCTGTTGCTCTGCGCTGAATGTATCGGCGCCCCAGTCCGAAGTCTGCTGTTCCTTGGACAGGCTGACGCCCAGCAAATCAAAACACAGGTTTTTCAAGCCATGGCGGTCCGTATTGGTCCGGCACAGCTTGGAAACGATTTTGGTGCAATACACTGGGGCGCAGTCCACGCCAAGGTCAACTTTGATTTTGGCGACATCAAAGCGGGCGAAATGGAAAATCTTGGTAACGGTCGGATCGGTGAACAGGGCTTTCAGGTTGTTCGGTTCTGTCCCCGGTATGATCCGCACCAAGTGTGCATCGCCGTCACCGGCAGAGAGTTGGACAAGGCACAAGCGGTCCCGGTGCAGGTGCAGGCCCATGGTTTCACTATCGACCGCGACGGAGTCGGTAAAACGAACGGTGTCGGGCAGGTCGCCATGGTGCAGGTAAATCGCCATATAGAGCCTCTTCTGAACTCAGATTGAATGTAATAGGGCCAAAGTTACGACTACCGCGCCAGAGAATAAAGGCTGAATTGCGCTTTCTTCACGGCTTTTTCACTTTTATGCAGCTTTTGTCGAAAGGATTGCGCGGAAGTGTTGGGTGGGTGTTTACAAATTTTACCAATATCCTACCTTGGTTTGGCATGTGCGGGGGCAAGGCCGAAAACAACCCTGCGTATATTTTTGTGGGGGCATGGTTATGAGCGGGACACTCATGTCGGTTCTGGCGCTGTTGGTTGGTGCCGTGGCAATTAACTTCGGTGTGGGGCTGCAAAGTGCGTTGCTGGCACTGCGGGCTCAGTTTGAAGGATTTTCCACCGTTTTAACTGGTTTGGTTATGTCCAGTTATTACGCGGGCTTTGTCTTGGGCAGTTTGATTTCGCCGCGTCTGGTTAATCGTGTCGGACATATCCGGGCGTTTGCGACTTTGGCGTCGCTGGCTTCGGTGATTGCCCTGTTCCACGCCATGATTGTGGACCCGTTCAGTTGGGTCGTGTTTCGTATGATTTCCGGTGCATGTTTCGCCGGGCTGAGTTTGGTAACGGAAAGCTGGCTGAACCACAAAACCAACAACTTGAACCGGGGAGCACTGCTTTCCGTATATTTCGTTTTGATCTTGGGGGCGACGGCAATCGGTCAGCTTGGCCTGCGTTTGGCCCCGGTTACCGGATATGACCTGTTTGCCTTGGTATCCGTTGTCATTTCATTGGCTTTGGTCCCGGTTTCCTTGACGTCCAAACCCTGTCCCACTGGGATCGCCCCGCGATGGATGCCGTTTCGTCAGTTGTTCAGCAAGGCCCCGGTTGGGGTTGCCGGGTGTTTGGGTGCTGGTATGGGCACCGGTGCGTTTTGGAGCCTTGGTGCGATTTATGCTCATGGTATCGGGCTTGATGCTGGCGACACGGCGTTTTTCCTCGCGCTGATGGTGCTGGGCGGCATGATCAGCCAGTGGCCGCTTGGAAAGTTATCCGATTTGGTTGATCGCCGTTTCGTGATTACCGGAATGTGCATCTGTATGGCGGGGTTAAGTACCTTTGTTGGACTGATGACCCACAATACGGAACCGTGGCTGTTTTATATGGGGATGGCTGCCGGGTTGTTGATTTTGCCCATGTACAGTATCTCGATTGCCCATACCAATGACCGAATGGAGCCCAAGGATTATGTGTCCGCCGGGGCGTCTTTGCTGCTGGTTTATGGTTTTGGAGCCACGGTCGGGCCGTTAATGGCGACGGTTATTATGGAACACGTCGGGCCGGAGGGTCTGTTCCTACATGCGGCGATTGTGTTTCTGCCATTGGGGGTTTACGCGTTTTACCGCACCTTCCGTGCCAAACGTACCCCGGATGATGAGACAGTGGATTTTGGCCTTGTCCCCCGGACTTCGCCCATGACGTTTGTATTGGACCCACGTACGGATGAGGGAGGCGACGATGTTGCCCGCGAACAGGATCAAGACAGTGATAAAGTCCCCCCTCATGCGAAAGATGCATCATCTTCAGGTGCTCCGTCTAATGGCTCTTAAACAGGTGACGGTGATCTGTTAGTCTTCAAGAAGCCGCCGAGTAGGGACGGCGGCTTCTTATTTTAGTCTGTATGCAGTACCCAGAGTTCAGTCGCGTATCCTTTTTACCTGACAGGATCGGAGGCTCTTATGAGCAGTGGTGGTGACGGACAAGGCGGGCAATGCCCGATGCATGGCGGTGCGCACATGCAAAAGCAATCAAGGGGGACATCCAATAAGGATTGGTGGCCCAATCAGCTCAACCTGAATATTCTTCGACAGCATTCCGAACGATCAAATCCCATGGGGGAAGACTTCAATTATGCGGAAGCCTTTCAAACCCTTGATTTGGCTGCGGTGAAAAAAGACCTGATCGATTTGATGACGGAATCGCAGGATTGGTGGCCTGCCGATTATGGGCATTACGGTGGCCTGTTCATTCGCATGGCATGGCACAGTGCCGGGACGTATCGCATTGCCGATGGTCGTGGCGGTGGTGGCACTGGCTCCCAACGATTTGCGCCGCTTAACAGTTGGCCGGATAACGTCAATTTGGACAAGGCCCGTCGCTTGCTGTGGCCAATCAAGAAAAAGTACGGCGAAAAGCTGTCATGGGCAGATTTGATGATCCTTGCCGGGAACTGTGCCATCGAATCCATGGGGCTGAAGCCGTTTGGTTTCGGTGGGGGCCGCGAAGACATCTGGCAACCGGAAGAAGACGTGTATTGGGGTACGGAAACCGAATGGCTCGGCGATACCCGATACGAAGGGGACCGGGAGTTGGAAAACCCGCTGGCGGCTGTGCAAATGGGCTTGATCTATGTCAATCCCGAAGGGCCAAACGGGGAGCCTGATCCGGTTGCTTCGGGACGGGATATTCGGGAAACCTTTGCTCGAATGGCAATGAATGATGAGGAAACCGTCGCCCTGACCGCCGGGGGACATACATTCGGCAAATGCCATGGTGCCGGGGATGCCGCACACGTGGGACCAGACCCGGAGGCCGCCGGGTTGGAGACCCAAGGGCTGGGCTGGATCAGTTCCTATGGCTCCGGTAAGGGTGATGATACCATCACCAGCGGCATTGAAGGGGCGTGGACACCTGATCCTATTCGTTGGGACAACGGCTATTTCGATATGCTGTTCGGCTACGAGTGGGAATTGACCAAAAGTCCGGCAGGGGCTTGGCAGTGGGTGCCGAAAGATGTGAAAGACGAAGACATGGCTCCGGCAGCCCATGATTCGGCGAAACGCGTCACCACAATTATGACCACGGCGGATATGGCAATGCGCATGGATCCGGCGTATGAGAAAATCTCCCGCCATTTCCATCAGAATCCAGATGCCTTTGCGGATGCATTCGCACGGGCATGGTTCAAGCTGACCCACCGCGATATGGGGCCGCGGGCACGCTATCTTGGGCCGGATGTCCCGGACGAGGAATTGATCTGGCAAGACCCGGTGCCTCCGGTGACCCATGACTTGGTGGATGAGGACGATGTGGCTGATTTGAAAGCCCGCGTTCTGGATTCTGGCCTGTCCGTATCTGATCTTGTCTTTACGGCGTGGGCAGCAGCTTCTACCTTCCGTGGTTCCGATATGCGTGGTGGGGCCAATGGCGCGCGTATTCGTCTCGCGCCGCAAAAGGACTGGCCCGCAAACGAGCCAGAGCGGACGGCAAAAGTCGTGGATGCTCTGGACGGAATTCGGCGGTTGTTCAATGCTGCCAATGGCCCGGATAAGGAAATCTCACTGGCAGATATGATTGTGCTGGGTGGCACTGCTGCCGTGGAAAAAGCGGCGAAAGACGCAGATCAGCCGATTTCCATCCGGTTTACCCCCGGTCGCACTGATGCAACGGAGGCGCAAACTGACGCGGAGTCTTTTGCCGTTCTGGAGCCGTTTGCCGATGGCTTCCGAAATTATCAGAAAGCACCTGCAACCATTGGGGCCGAATTCATGCTGGTGGATCGGGCGCAGTTGTTGACGTTGACCGCACCGGAAATGACGGTTTTGGTCGGTGGTTTGCGTGTTTTGGGGGCAAATGTGGGGGGATCTCCCCATGGGGTCCTGACGGATCGCCCCGGTGTTTTGTCCAATGATTTCTTTGTCAATGTGCTGGACATGGCAACCCGTTGGCAACCGACGTCAAAGGCAGAAGACCTTTACGAGGGGCGGGATCGGGCAACCGGAGACCTGAAATGGACGGCAACACGGGTTGATCTTGTGTTTGGTGCCAATTCAGAGCTGCGTGCATTGTCAGAGGTATACGCTGCTGATGATGCGCATGGACGGTTTGTCTGTGACTTTGCCTCTGCGTGGGTAAAAGTGATGGAGCTGGATCGGTTCGATCTGAAATAGTCCCTCAGCCACGGTTTGTAAGACGCCGCAGTGTTATCTCTGCGGCGTTTTGCCGTTGGATTTATTGCCGGGGGGCGCTTGCGCCACAAGCATGTCAATCTGTGACACATCCAATCCAGAGGTCATCATGAGACGCCTACTTGTTGCTTTTTTCATCTTCCTAACTGGCTCTGCTTTCCCTGCATATGCAGACACGTATGACGATGCGGATAAAGCCTATGAAGCCGGAGATTATGAAAAGGCAAAATCAATCTTGTTGCCCCTTGCCAAAGCGGGGAGCGCGGATGCGATGAATCTTATTGGATTGATGTACCAGAATGGCTACAGCTTTTCCAAAGACGACGAACTCGCTTGTGATTGGTATGAAAAAGCAGCGAATGCGGGGGATATGTTTGCCCAAAGCAATCTTGGCCTTTGCTACAAATTCGGTGAAGGCCGAACTATGGATTGGGACAAAGCAATTTTTTGGAAAGAAAAAGCAGCATCACAGGGTGAAGTTGATTCCCTGATTAGCCTTGCACATTCATATGCTGAACGTGGAGACAGAGAAAAAGCAACATACTGGGGACAAAAAGCTGTTGATGCAGGGAGCGCATTAGGGCGTGTGACTATGTGGACGTACGATTTACCCAACACAGGCTTAGAAGCATCACGCATGGACATTGCCTGCGTGATGCTTTTCAACAATATTCTTGATAGGCCGTGGAATTATTGTGACTGAAGTTTGCGGCCTTTCTGACCGTACTGTTTTTCCATAATCCCCTGTTTCATTTGTTTTGATGCTTCTTTTTCCCCGATATTGATAAGGGTTCCGATGACCCTTTTGCCACCTTGTTTGGTGAGTTGTTGAGCAGGTCCAGCACCCGGCATTGCATCAATCAGTCGGTTTGAACCTGCTTTTGCCGTTCATGCAGATTTGCCCATGACTTTATCGGTGGCTCCATAGACGACACCGCCGCCAACTTGCCCCCAGAAGTCAACACCACGTTCCGCCGCGTCCAAACGCCCCCTGCCAAAGGTTTGCAGACGCCTTATCAGGGCAAAAGTCGGGGGAGGGGTCAGAATTTTGTGATTATGCCTTCGATGTCTTTGCATTCAAGGGATGGGGCGCCATCTGTTTGATCAAAGTACGTTGGAATTCCACGTGTCACATGAAATGCCTGACGTGTTGCAAACATCATATTTTGTGAATTTTCAAATGATTCGGGCGACAACAAAACAGGGGTCGGATTGTCTATATACTCATGGTCCTTAAGGACTCGATACTGAATGTGCATTGTTGCGCCATGAAGAGATAATTTTTTGACCGCTACGTCCAAGAATTCCTTGGTGATTTCGATATCCCCCTTCACTGGGACAATATCACCACGACCTTCTTCGATAACGCAGTATGGGCGGAAGGGAATGGATGGCGTGATGCGATACAATCGATGGTTCTCATACGCCAAATATAAACATAGCCCCCCCACAACGGCAAAACCTATGGGGCTTATCTTGCGATAAAATGCCTTCATTCCCTTCCTCCCAAACTTAAATCAGCGCGACTTATAGGGTCTCAATGGCGACAGAATACCATCTTTGCGTTTGGCAAGTCTCCAGTTATACGAAGTCGTGTAACGTATAGCATCGTGATAGGTGTCGCGGGGGTGGCCTTGCGGTTGTGCGGCGGGCATGGCAATCTGTGACACATTCAATCCAGAGGTCGCCATGAAATTCCTGCTTGTCGCAGTCGCCATTCTGTTTTCCATCACCACTGCACCTGCATTCGCGGGTACGTATGAAGGGGCCGACAAAGCCTATGACGCTGGCGACTATGAAAAAGCAAAATCTATTGCCTTACCCCTAGCCAAAGCGGGCAATGCCAAAGCCATGAACCTCATTGGCTTAATGCACGCTAGAGGCAGAGGGCTGAACGAAAGTCCCAAAGATGCCTGTGACTGGTATGAAAAGGCGGCTCTGCATAACGATGAATATGGGCTTTCGAATTTAGCTGGGTGCTACTGGACAGGAAATGGAAGAGAACAAAACCTAGAGCTAGCAGCCAAATGGTGCGAACCGGCTGCAGAAGCAGGAAATAGAGATTGCCAACTTGACTTGCTAATCTACTACGTAGAGATCGACCATAAAGAGGCCCAAAAATGGGGCCAACTCGCTGTTAATCAGCGCAGCTCCATAGCCAAAGTGGTTATGAAGTCGGCTAATATCAAACACTCTGGCCCCAAGGCAACTGTTGTAGACGATATCTGCGTATGGGCGATGATTTTTGGCCTAGGCATGCCTAGGGATTATTGCGACGACCTTTTTCTGTCCGCGAACCCCAAATAGAGCTTGCTGCTTTAGCTGTGCCCTTACCTAACTGCCAATCAACAGCCACATCCTTGGCTAGATTTGCCGCCTTTAGGCTTTGCTTTGCGCCGGGGAGAGATTCGAATTTTTTAGCTGTATCTGATGTTACCTTTGCCGCGGCCTGAACCTTCGCACTTTTCCCAAGGACTGTTTTCCCCGCTGCGCGAACACCACCTTTCAGCAGGCTCTTTGCTGCGAAATTAACCGCTCCACCGCCAAGTCCGCCAACGGCTGCACCTTCCATACCTATAGCCATGAAATACGTTGACAGCTTGCGGTTGTGCGGTGGGCATGGCAATCTGTGTGACACCAATTCCAGAGGTCGCTATGAAATTCCTGATCGCTGTTTTCGCCATCTGCCTATCTGTCGCCACGACGTCCGCCCATGCCCAAACCGTTGCGGATGGGTACGCGGCGTATGATGTCGGTGACTATGAGAAAGCAAAAACAATCTTTGTACCTTTGGCGAAAGCAGGAGATGCTAAGGCAATGAATGCGATTGGGATCATGATTGCAGAAGGGAGAGGCTATCAAAAAGACGACAGGGCATCATGTGATTGGCAGGAGAAAGCGGCAGAAGCGGGCTTTTACGCGGCACAAAGCAATGTAGCCGTTTGTTATGAAATTGGAGAAGGAAGAAAGAAGGATCTGAATAAGGCTATCTACTGGTACGAGAAAGCCGCTAAGCAAGGTCACGTTGATTCCCAAATTGATTTATTATTTTTATACGAGCCAATAGACAAGGAAAAGGCCCAATTCTGGGGGCAGAAGGCAGTCAACCAAGGAAGCGTGCTAGCAAAAGTCGCTATGCGGGGATACGGCTTCCCCCACACAGGACCACCTGCATCATTGGTAGACATGGCATGCGTCTACATGATGATTGGTGTTTTAGGCGAGGATCGCAATTATTGCGATTGATTTCCCCTGTTCTTCCGGTTTAGGCTTTTGCGTAAATGATTATTCACATTCTTCGCACCTTCTTGATAGACCCTGTCATTGCCATATTCGATGGTCGCCCCAATACCCCGGTTTTTAGCTGTCTTCGCAGCCGTTTTCCCCATAGGAGCCAGACCGACAGCCTTGGTAAAGCTTCGTCCAAACTTTCCACCTGCCAGATTGAGCGCAACATTGGTTCCGGCTGCAATCGCGATCTCTGCATCACTCCAGCCTTCTTTGTTACCTTGAATGCGGGCCTGACCGATGCCCCGTGCTGTGTCCACGGCCTGCCCCGCAAATGGCACGAATTTGGAGCCAATGCCAACCGCTATATCTGTACCGGCTTTGATGTTTTGAACAGTTCCGCTCTGCGCATAACCGCGCTCTGCATCAATCCGGGTGTCTTTGGCAATCTGTTTCAGGTCCACGTCTGTAAACATCAGTCCAGCCTTGCCTTCATGGTATGCCTGCATTAGGGCGGAGCGTACACTGTCGTCCGCATACTGCAGTGCCCCCATGTCCATGGCACTTTCATAAGCATTTTGCATGTCCTCCGGTGTTGGATTGTTGCCAAGGGAATGCTTGTATGTCTGATGCAGGACAATGGTTTCAAATGGCAGATTTTTGTAGGCGTCAGGGTCGTTTTTCTCCAGAGCATCCACGTGACCGATGCCAGATTGAAAGTCCTGAATTTTACCGTTGGTCATGCGAGGCAATAGATCGCGTCCTTGTTGCTCGATAGCTTGAGCATGTTGATCCAGTTGGTGAGCATTCCTTCGAACGCTGTCCAATTGCTGATCCGTCAGGACGCCTTGCTCTACATCCAAGTAACTATAATCACCATCAGGATCGGCAGCGGGGCCATAACTTGGGGCTTGCCCGGTTGCAATTTTTGCCAGTTCGGGCCTTTTTGCCCATACATAGCCGCTATCATCGTGACCATCGTGGAATTGCTGCTGTGGAGCTTTGCTCGGCTGGATTAGCGACTTGTCCAGTTTTGGCAATTTGTCTATGGCGGGAATGGCATATTTTGCACCTAGCCCCATTTGTGAACTTGTTTTTTGCCCAGCGAGATTGGGCATTTTCGTGACCGTCTTCATTGCTCCCGGCAGAGACGGTTGCTTGGCTTTACCTAATACGCCATTCGGGTCAAAGGCTCGCACTTGTCCCGGTTGGATGGATGGCTGCGGACGTTTCATTTTTCCGAATTCGTCATACTGCGCTTCCCCCGGATAGGCTCGTTGGTATTCACGAGTCACGTGATTGAATAACCGCCTGTCGTCTTGATCCGCATAGAGGGGATTTTGCTGCATGGATTTCAGGCGTTCATCCACCGTCTTTCCCGTGGGGATAATGGGGTCAACCGCCTTGCCCGGCAGAGGCAAAGCGGATTGCGATTTCCGTTGCGGCTGGTGTTGTTGGTTTTGGCGGTGTTTTTGCTGATTATTCGCCGTGCCGCCGTTGCCCCGTGAACTAAAGCTCAGCAGGGAATTGCCTGTAAAGACGCTCATTGCTGTGTGTCCTTTTGATTGCGTGTTTCTCAAATCTCCTCTTTGTGCGCACTGAGGAACTGTAAAGGACGGTATATCAGATTACTTAAATCGTCAATAAAAGACGAAAAAGAAGACGAAAAACGTATCTCGCAAAGCAAGCAAAATGACGCAAGCCCCGTATGGCCATCAGATATCGTTAATCGTGGTCTATTTTTCACGGGGGGGGGGCAGATAGGCCGCGTTTAAGGCACAAAAAAGCTGATGCACTGCAACGTCGAATGGCTAGTCTGTAAATTTTAAAGGGAGTTTTGCGGATGGTGCCCAGGAGAAGACTCGAACTTCCACGACCTAAACGGTCACTGGCACCTGAAGCCAGCGCGTCTACCAATTCCGCCACCTGGGCACATGCTCATCGCATGACACTTTCGCATATGTCGCACGGGGTGTTGGCCCGTCCCGCAGGCGAGTTCATCGTCAGCGAGGAGGGGTTTATCCAATTTCAGAGGCCCAAAGTCAATAGATTTTTTTGAAAAAAAATGACGATTACGAAAAAAACATCGAGTCCGGCTCTTGGCCTTTCGCAGTAAAAGATGTAAACGGATGGGGCAGAGGGTATATACATCAAAAGGTATGGTTCAGGTATGACCAATGGGCAGATCCTGTGATTTGCGGGAAACCTGCCTATATGATCCGGTATAGTCTTCATTTGCCACCGTACGTACAACATGGCTCGATTCTGGGTATGAGGAGAAAACGATGACGCGACGGCGATTGGTAACAGTGTTCGGCGGTTCGGGATTCATCGGTCGGCATCTTGTTCAACGTTTGGCCGCCACTGGTGCAGTCGTGCGAATTGCCATTCGTTACCGGGAAGACGCCCATTTTCTGAAAACCATGGGTGACGTGGGGCAGATTACCACGATGGAAACGGATATTGCCGATCCAGAGGAAATCCGTCGTGCCGTTGACGGTGCGGATTGGGTCATCAATCTGGTTGGGATTTTCTTCCCACGTGGACGCCATACCTTTGAAAACCTGCATGCCAAGGCACCGGGCATTATTGCCAAGTGTGCAAAGGACGCTGGTTGTAAACGCTTCGTCCATATTTCGGCCCTTGGCGTTCGCGAAGATGCTGAATCTGCCTATGCCGTTTCAAAGGCACAGGGCGAGAAGGAAGTCATGGCGGCCTTCCCTGATGCCACAATTGTTCGGCCCAGCGTGGTTTTTGGCCCGGAAGATAATTTCTTCAACATGTTTGCCCGACTGTCCGTGTTCAATCCGTTCCTGCCGGTGATTGACAAAGATGCTTGGTCGTTCGGCGGCAAGGGGATTTATGGCAGTGGAGGTCCAAAATTCCAGCCTGTGTATGTGGGGGATGTGGCTGACGCCATTATGGAAGCCCTTAAAGGCGACGATCATGGCGGCAAGATTTATGAATTGGGTGGTCCGCATGTGTATACCATGCGTCAGATTATGGAACTGACGCTGGAGATCATTCGCCGTAAGCGCTGGCTATTGCCAGTGACCTTTGGGATGGCCCGTTTTCAGGCTGCGGTGATGAGCATTTTGCCGCGCCCGTTGCTGACCAAGGACCAAGTGCTGATGATGCAAAGCGACAATGTCCTGTCTGGGGAGTATCCGGGGTTCAAGGAATTGGGAATTGAACCGACGACGGCAGAATCCATTGTCCCGACCTATTTGGCCCGTTTCCGCAAAACACACCGCCAAGTGATCAATCGCCACGAATAGGTTTGGGCTTTTTGTGCCAAGTCTGGTCCGATTTTCCCCGAGCGCAGAGGGTGTTTTCCACTGCGCTCGTTGCATTTCGGCGTTGACGATACGCCTGAGCGTTGACAGATTGCGACAGTCAATCTTACATCCCCATTGTGTATTTCATTTGTAAAAAAACTGGAGCTTACCCACGCTATGTCTGAGACATCTCAAGTGGAAACCCTTCATTTTCAGGCGGAAGTAGCCAAGCTGCTGGATATTGTGGTCAACGCCCTGTATTCGCAGAAAGAAATCTTCCTGCGGGAATTGATCTCTAATGCGTCTGACGCCTGTGACAAATTGCGCTATGCCGCCATTACCGAACCGAATCTGATCGAAGGAGACAGTGATTATGCTGTGCGCCTGATCCCGGATAAGGATATGAAGCTGCTGACCATTGCCGATAATGGCATTGGCATGAACCGCGATGAACTGGTGGACAATCTGGGCACGATCGCCCATTCCGGCAGTCAACGGTTTGCGGAAGCTCTTGCCGCACAGAAAACGGAAGGCAAGGACGATGCCGTCAGCCTGATCGGTCAGTTTGGCGTTGGTTTTTATTCGGCCTTTATGGTGGCGGAACGTGTGGACGTGATCACTCGTAAAGCCGGGGAAAGCCAAGGCTGGAAATGGTCATCATCCGGAACCGGGGACTTTACGGTGGAACCGTTCGACGATGCGGGCCGTGGGACCCGTATTGTGCTGCATTTGCGGGACGATGCGCAGGCCTATCTGGAATCCGGTACTCTGCGCCGTGTGGTGCGGACCTATTCCAACCATATTGATTTGCCAGTGATTCTGGTGGATGGCGATACCACGGAAACCATCAATGCGGCATCTGCGCTGTGGACCCGCCCGAAATCGGAAGTCAGTGACGAGCAGTACAAAGAATTCTATCACCATGTGGCGCATGCGTTTGATGAACCGTGGATGACGGTTCACATGCATGCGGAAGGTATGATTGAATATACCGGACTGCTGTTTATTCCGACCGAACGTCCCTATGACATGTTTGAACCGGATCGCAAGAACCGTTTGAAATTGTATGTGCGTCGGGTGTTCATCACCGATAATTGTGACGGCATGATCCCGTCCTACCTGCGTTTCCTGAAGGGCGTGGTTGATACCAGCGATTTGCCGCTGAACGTCAGTCGTGAAACCCTGCAAGACAATCCGTTGCTGAAAAAAATCGGCAAGGGATTGGTCAACCGTGTGTTGTCGGATCTGAAAAAGGCTTCCCGCGATGAAGACAATCAGGGCCGCTACGAAACCTTCTGGAACAGCTTTGGCGTCGTGCTGAAAGAAGGTATCTACGAGGACTTTGAACGTCGAGATTCGCTATTGGAGCTCTGCCGTTTTGAAAGCTCGTTGCATGACGGATTGATCTCTCTTGAACAGTACATTGCCGAGATGCCGGAAGGTCAGGAACACATCTATTTCCTGACCGGGGATTCCACCGAATCCTTGAAAACCAATCCGCAGCTTGAAGGCTTTACGGATAAAGGTGTCAACGTTCTGCTGTTAAGTGATGCCATTGATGAATTCTGGACAGCGATGGCAGCCCCGACTTATCGGGAAAAGCAGTTCGTCACCGTTGCCGGGGCCGGAAAGGATTTGGCCAATATCAAAGGCAAAAATGACGACGACACATCGGATGCTGATAAAGATGCGGAACAGCCGGAGAAAACTGAAGCCACGTCACTCGCTTCTGCCATGCTGGATATTTATGGCGAGGAAGTGACCGAGGTCCGAGTTTCGTCACGATTGACTTCCAGCCCAGTGTGCCTTGTGGCTGGTGACAGCGGCGTCAGCCTGCATCTGGAGCGTTTGTTGAAGGCCAACAATCGTACGGATGGTAAGGCAGAGCGGGTTTTGGAAATCAATCCGAAGCATCCGGTGATCAAAGCATTGATTCGCCGGGTTGGCACCGACAGTTCTTCGCAGGAATTGCAGGATGCGGCTTGGCTGCTGCTGGATCAGGCCCGGATTATCGAAGGCGAAAGTGTCACGGATGTTGGCAGCTTCACCAAACGTCTGACCGCGTTTATGGAAAAAGTCTTAGTTTAGACCCAGTCTTTAAACTTGGGCGACCATTAGAAAAAGGAGTGCGAGGGCACTCCTTAAACGGCTGACAAAGTCCCCGCATAACGCGGGGGCTTTTGTTTTGATGGAGTAGTAAACAAACCGTCGCGGGGTTAGCGCACGCGGATGTTGCAGGCCTTGCTGATGGCTTCATAAGCCTTGGTGAAGCCCATCAAGGAATATTGGTCAGTGGTGCTGGTGCCGTGCGTGGTTTGGCCTTTGACCACCATGGTGCGGCCTCTGCGCATGGTGGATACGACATTTTTGTCGTCTTTGCCGCTGGCCCATGCCGTTCCGTCACGGGTGAAAAAGTCAAACGACCGTCCGCCAATTTTGACCGATGCCTTTGACCCTTGCTTAAACGTGTATCCGGCAACAGCGGTAACCACGCCGATGTCTTCGACCGCCGGACGATGCGTGACCATAAACAGGACGTCACCACGCTTTGAAACCTTGCCGCTGGATTTCACCGGGGCGGTGGCTGCATAGCAAACCGGCTTGCCGTTTTCTTGGAAAGTGTACCCGGCCCAGTCACCGTAACGGCCCAGAGTCTTGATTTTGGACTTTGCCAGCGCGTCAGAAGGGGCGGAAAGAATGGCTACGCCGATCGCGCAGATCGGCACGCAGAAACGAAGGTGCCGCAGGAAAGACAACAATGGAACCTCTTTTTTGTCTGCTGTTATTTGAAAAATGATAAGGGGCGACACGCGCCCATGGCGCACAGTACCATAAGTGGCTGTACCATTTCCATGTGCGGGCTAAGAAAAAGTCACGCAACCCCTATGCGCAGAAAAAAAAGGCCAGCATGAGGGGGTGCTGGCCTTAAAGTCGAAATTGGGAAAATACCCAATTGAGAGTCACTGAGAGGTGAGTTGCCTTATGCAACCCACGGAAGTTTATGCGCTTCACGCATAGCATCGGCGCGGCTCAGGCCGATATCACGGAGTTGTGTGTCATCCAGCTGAGACAACAGATGGCGGCTGTGACGCCGTTCTTCCATTTGTTCAAGGTACTCAATAAGAGACATTATGCTCCACGAGCCGGGATTAAATAATGCGGACATATCAAGCCTCCTATTTGGATGACCACATAAATCGTGTTGGTTTTCTTTTTATGCGTGAATACAGCACAGTTGACAAACGATAGTTCCCTATGCTTCGAATAAGTATTGCTTATGCGAAAGGCCGGACATGATACAGCCCCCATTAAATGTGTTGAGAACCTTTGAAGCCGCTGCGCGGCACCTGAGTTTTACATTGGCAGCGGATGAACTGCACATCACGCAGGCGGCTGTAAGCCAGCAAATCCGCCATCTTGAAGACGTTTTGGGCGTGCGTTTGTTCAAGCGAATGAACCGGGCTTTGTTGTTGACGGATGCGGGGCAAGAATATGCCATGCCCGTTCGGCAGGCGATTCAGATGATTGATGACGCGACGCACAAGCTGTCCAGCCATCAAAACACCGGGATTTTAACTGTCAGCGTTTTGCCATCTATGGCGGCACGCTGGCTGGTGCCGCGAATCGGGCATTTTCGTCAACAACACCCGGAAATCGATTTGCGGTTGCACACGAGCTTTACCCCCGTGGATTTCAAACGCGATGGTGTGGACGCGGCTATTCGTTTGGGGCGCTGGGAAAGTCCGGCGCAACGGCGAGGTTTGTTTGGGGAAGTCTTGATGCGGGAATATATTTTCCCAGTGTGCTCGCCGGAGCTGATTAACGGCACGCCACCGTTACGACGGGCGGAGGATATGCGCTTTCATACCCTGTTGCAGGATGAATACATCAACTGGGATGACTGGTTTGATGAAGTCGGCGTCACCGACATCAACAGCAAACGGGGACCGGCATTCTTTGATTCGGCAATGAGCCTTCAGGCAGCCATTGACGGGATTGGCATTGCCTTGGGCCGTACGCCTTTGGTCGCACGGGATATTAAGGTTGGGCGTTTGGTGGCTCCGTTTGAGTTGCGGGTGCCGCACAAGCATGCCTACAGGTTCGTGTGCCCAAAAGGAGATGAGGAAAACCCGATGATTCTGGCGTTTCGGCGTTGGATTCATGAGGAAGTGGCGCAATGGAAACTGGAAATCGCCAATGACCCGATGTTGTCTTTGAACGATTTGAATAATTTCGTTGAGGACTGACCCGAAACGCAAAAATAGAGTATGAATGGGGCAGACGCTGGACCTAATCCCAGAGCCATAGTCAGACGCACGCAGATGCGAAGTTTGGATTGTATTGGAATGACCTCCCCCTTTCTGTCTTTGACTGCGAATCTGCGTGCGATCCTTTGGATGGTCGCAGCTGCGTTTGTCTTCGCAAACATGAGTGGCTTGGTGAAGTATCTTGGGCAGGATATGCACGCGTTTGAAATCGCGTTTTTCCGCTCGGTATTCGGCTTTGTCGCTTTGTTGCCGGGACTATGGGCCGGGGGTGGGTTGCGGGCTTTTCGTACCCAGCGTATTGGTTTGCATGGGGTTCGGGTTGCCTTGGGTGGCTTCACCATGCTGTGTTTTTTCTATGCCATGACCATGTTGCCATTGGCCAATGCTAAGGCTCTGTCCTTCAGCCAGCCCCTGTTTATGCTGTTGTTGGCCCCGATTTTCTTGCAGGAAAAAATTGGCTGGCATCGAGGCGTTGCCGTCGTCATTGGCTTTGTCGGTTTGGTGATTGCAGCCCAGCCGGGGGCTGATGGCTTTTCGATTGCGTCATTCGCCGCCATTGCCGGTGCATTCACCATGGCCTGTGCAATGATTGTTGTGAAAAAGTTGGCGGCAACCGAACGCCCGGTAACCATCATGGCCTATTTCTCTTTGTCTGCAATTGTGATCACAGCCTTACCGGCGTCCATGGTCTGGGTGACGCCCACGTGGGAGCAAGTCGGCCTGACCGCGGTGGTTGGTGCCATGGCAAGCCTTGGTCAATATCTGTACATCCGCGGGTATCAAATTGGGGAAGCATCGGTTATCGCGCCGTTTAATTTCTTGCAAATCCCCTTTGCCGGAGTGGTCGGGTATATCGTGTTTACGGAAATTCCATCCACGGCGACGGTAATTGGCGGCGGCATTGTTGTGTCGTCGGCAATATACATTATGCGGCGCGAGGCCGTGTTGAACCGTCGGACAACCTCAGTCCAGTCCACACCAGCTGGGAATTAGGGGGCGGATCCTAATTGTTTTATTCCGGGGTTGGGATGCCTTCGGCAAGGATGCGGTCAACGAACGCCGGAACGATTTCAGTCGCAGAACCGTAGATGGTTTCCGCGAATAAGGTCGCGCCCTGCGACGGTTCCAAATTCAATTCCACGGAATGCGCCTGCCCACGGTGGCGGACATGTTGGACGAACCCGGCTGCCGGATACACGTTGCCCGATGTGCCAATAGAGACAAACAGGCTACAGGTATCCAGCTTGTCATAGATGGTATCCATGCCCAACGGCATTTCACCAAACCAGACCACGTGCGGGCGCAGGCCGGATTTCCGTGCACAATGGGGGCAGGGGGTCGAGGTAAACAGGTCGTCTTCCCATTCCATAAGGGCATCACAATACTCGCAGCGAACCTTGAGCAGTTCTCCATGCATGTGGATGACATTGGCGGAACCGCCGCGTTCATGCAGGTTGTCGATGTTTTGTGTGACCAGAAGAACCTCTCCCGGCCATTCTTGCTCTAACCGGGCCAAGGCCTCATGGGCGGCATTTGGGGCCACATCCGGGCTTTGCAGGCTGCTGCGGCGTGCATTGTAAAAATCCTGCACGCGGGTCGGGTTTCGGGCAAAGGCTTCAGGTGTTGCCACATCTTCGATGCGAACTTTCGCCCAAATGCCGTCGCTGTCACGGAAGGTATCCAGACCGGATTCTTTGGAAATTCCTGCGCCGGTCAAAATCACAATGGTTTGCTCTGCCTGATCCGTCATGACGGCCCCCGTAAGTAAGCTGATGTAGCTGAATGCTGTTCGTTGCCGGATGGTAACGCGACATGCGGATAAAACAAAGCCCCAAGCCGAGGGAACGGCTTAGGGCGTGTCATGCGTTGTATTCTAGTCTTCTGGGGCAAATTCCAAGGCAAGACCATTGATGCAATACCGCAACCCTGTCGGTTGTGGGCCATCGGGGAAGACGTGACCCAAATGCCCGTTACAGGCTGCACACAGAACCTCTGTGCGGCGGTGTCCAAGGCTATCGTCGTCGCGGGTAATGATGGCACCTTTGGTTAGGACGTCATGGAAGCTGGGCCAACCGGACCCGGAATCGAATTTGGTATCCGAACCAAATAGGGTGTTGCCGCAGTTGGCACAGACAAAAGTTCCGGCACGGTGTTCTTCCAACAACGGGCTGGAGAACGGTGGTTCCGTGCCGCACTGCTCCAGAATTCTGCGACGTTCCGGCGGTAAATTGGTGAAATCAGACATGCGTGCTTCCTTTCCGTATTCTGATTCTACAGACATAGGAAGCCCACATCCCCATGACTAGTCACAGATAAATTCATCGCGGTGGTAACCTTGGGCGAACAAAAGCCCGGTCAGGTCCGTCGCGTTCAAGGCAAAGGGAGCCCCGGCAACGACGGTGGGTTTGCCGTGAAAGGCCACGCCAAGTCCAGCAGTTTGCAGCATGGGCAGGTCGTTGGCTCCGTCGCCTACGGCAACGGCAGCGTCAAGGGGAACGCCGAGTTCAGTGGCGGTGGCAATTAGGGTTTGACGCTTGGTATCCTTATCGACGATCGGTTCCGACACGGTCCCGGTCAGTGCACCATCAGCTACACCCAGGGTATTGGCAAATACGCGGTCAAAGCCGCAGGCTGCACCAACCCGGTCAGCAAATACGGTGAAACCGCCGGAGATAAGAACAGCGGTCGCACCATTGCTTTTCATGGTTTGAACCACAGTGCGTCCACCGGGGGTAAAGCGAATGGCGTCAAAGGTTTTGTCAATTGTGGTGGCGGACAACCCCTTCAGCAGGCCAACCCGTTCGTTAAGGGCTTCGCGGAAATCCAGCTCGCCGTTCATGGCGCGGGCTGTGATTGCTGCGATGTGGTCCTTAATTCCCGCATATTCGGCAAGGTCATCCAGTGTTTCACTGGTGACGATGGTCGAATCCATGTCGGCAATCAAAATCGCTTTTTTTCGTCCACTTGCGGATTGAGCGATGACGTCAATCCCACCGTTGGGGTACAACAAAGACAGAGCCTGCCGCGCGGCACTGTCGGCTTGATCCGCCGAAATGTCTTCGAACGGCAGATCACAAGCCCCACCCACAGTATCTGGAGGGGTCAGCCACGACGGGCTCATGACTTCCGCGCCGATGGCGGACAGGGCGCGACGCACCGCGTCAATGGCGGCAACGGTCAGGAGGCTTCCTTCCGGTGGGGTGCCGATGGCGCCGGGACCGGGAACAGGGTGTGCAGGGGCAGCAATCAGGGTCAGGACAAAGGGCATGAGCAATACGTCTTTTACGGCAGAAGCAAGTGAACACAATGGCTTTCCCGAGTGCTGTGGACCGTGCGTCGTTGTCGCCGGGCCGACGGCCTCCGGTAAATCCGCGTTGGCAATGTCGCTGGCTCAGGCCGTGAATGGCGAAATCGTCAACGCCGACAGCATGCAGGTTTATCAGGATTTGTCCATCCTCACTGCGCGTCCGAGTGAGGAAGATATGCAAACGGTTCCTCACCACATGTATGGCATATTGGCGTCGGATATGACCTGTGATGCCGGACTTTGGCTGGATTGGATGCATCGGGTTCTGCCGGAAATCTGGTCACGGGGCCGTACGCCGGTGATCGTGGGGGGAACGGGGCTGTATCTGCGAACCTTGGTGAATGGGTTGGCCCCGGTGCCGGAGGTGCCGGAGTCGGTGCGTGACCGAATTACCCGTGATTATCAAATCATGGGGCCGGAACTGTTTTCCGCATATCTGGCAGAAAAAGACCCGATCTCTGCCGCCGCGATTCCAGCCACCAACCGCCAACGGATGATCAGGGCCATGGAAGTGGTCGATCATACAGGGCATCCCTTATCCTGGTGGCAGAAGCAACCCCATCGTGGAGCATTGCCAAAGCCGCCGATGACCGTGGTGCTGGAGCCGGATCGAAACTGGCTGTATCAACGCTGTGATGCTCGGTTCGAAATCATGCTTGCTGCTGGGGCATTGGATCAGGTCCGTGCGTTGATGGCACAGGGGTATGGACCTGCGGCCCCGGTTTGTCGTGGGTTGGGAACTCGCGCATTGATGAGCTTTCTGAATGGCAATATGTCCAAAGAGGACGCAGTGGCCCTGGCCCAGCGAGAAACCCGCAACTACGCCAAACGGCAATTGACGTGGTTCCGCAATCAGGTCAGCGCGGATGTGCGGCTGTATCCGCCACAGGATGATCTCGATTCGCCAGAGTGCCTCTCCGGCCTGTTGCGGCAGGTGCGACATGACTTGAAAATTTCCGCTTCATAATCGCCACAATCTTCGATGAGAAAGAATATTTCTTATAGAATGAAAAAACTTTTCGGAAGTTTGCTGGTTTTGGTTGACCCGGCGCGGATCAGGCCATAATAAAAATGCTCTCACTAGGGGAATTTTTCCTGTTGGCAAGGTGTTATAGAAACGCATACCCTCCTTGGTTCCCCCTGAACGGGATTTCTCGCGCGATGTGAGGCTTCAACCTGATTGCCTGCATCGCGTTAACAACAATTTTTTGGAGCGAATGGTGACCCCCATGTTGCAGCAACGCATGACCGGAGCAGAAATAGTCCTCAAAGCCTTGACCGACCAAGGCGTAGAGGTCGTATTTGGCTATCCGGGGGGGGCGGTCCTACCGCTATATGACGCACTATTCAAACAGAATCAGATTAGGCACATCCTAACCCGGCACGAGCAAGCCGCTGTTCACGCGGCAGAGGGCTATGCCCGGTCCACAGGTAAAGTGGGCGTGGTGCTGGTGACTTCCGGCCCCGGTGCAACCAATGCCGTGACCGGACTTTTGGATGCATTACTGGATTCTGTGCCGTTGGTCTGCCTGACCGGACAGGTTCCGGCGCAATTGATTGGTACCGATGCCTTTCAGGAAGCGGATACCACCGGCATTACCCGTCCGTGCACCAAGCATAACTATCTGGTGAAGGATGTGGAGAAACTGGCCCATACGGTCCATGAAGCCTTTACCGTTGCCAGCACGGGGCGTCCCGGCCCGGTGGTGATTGATCTGCCGAAGAACATTCAGGTTTCCGAAGGAACCTATGTGGAACCGGAACGGGTGAAGCACAAATCCTATCGCCCACCGGTAAAAGGTGACCAAACTGCCATTGAAAAAGCCGTTGATCTGATGGCATCTGCCAAGCGTCCGGTATTTTATTGTGGCGGTGGTGTTATCAATTCCGGGCCAGAGGCCTGTGACACTTTGGCAGAATTGGTGCGGGAAACCGGCTATCCGATTACCCTGACGTTGCAGGGCTTGGGCGCGTATCCTGCCTCGGATAAGCAATTCCTTGGCATGTTGGGTATGCATGGAACCTATGAAGCCAACCTGACCATGCATGGGTGTGATGTGATGGTGGCAATCGGGGCACGGTTCGATGACCGGGTTACCGGGCGTCTTGATGGCTTTGCTCCCAATGCACAGATCATTCATGTGGATGTGGATGCGGCTTCGATCAATAAAAATGTCCGGGCTGATATTCCGGTTGTTGGTGATGCGGGATCGGTTCTGACTGACATGTTGGAAATTTGGCGGGCGAAAAAGCATCGCCCGCAGTCTGAGGCTCTGTCCCAGTGGTGGCGTCAGATTGAAACATGGCGTGCCCGCAATTGTTTGGTTTACGGCAAGTCCGATACCGTCATCAAACCGCAGTACGCCATTGAGCGCCTGTACGAACTGACCAAAGATCGCGACACCTATATCACTACGGAAGTCGGTCAGCATCAGATGTGGGCGGCCCAGCACTATCATTTCGACCAGCCGTTCCGGTGGATGACATCTGGCGGCCTTGGCACCATGGGCTATGGTTTCCCGTCCGCAATTGGTGTGCAGATCGCCCATCCAGACAGCTTGGTTGTGGATATTTCCGGCGAGGCATCGTTCCAGATGAATCTGCAGGAAATTGCCACCACCGTACAGTACGGTCTGCCGGTTAAGGTGTTTATCCTGAACAACAGCTATATGGGCATGGTGCGCCAGTGGCAGGAATTGCTACATGGTTCACGGTATTCGGAAAGCCATACGGAAGCCATGCCGGATGTGGTGAAACTGGCGGATGCGTTCGGCGCAGTTGGTCTGCGGGTGGATAAACCGTCGGAACTGGATGCAGCGATCCTGAAAATGATCGAAACCCCCGGCCCGGTCTTGCTGGATGTTTGTGTGGATGCGGATGAAAACTGTTTCCCGATGATTCCATCCGGCGCCACCCACGACAACATGCTGTTGGGGGAATTGGTCAGCGATGGTGGTCCGACCGTGACCGCAGCCGGGCAAGCCCTTGTGTAATCAAGACGGGATGTGATGTGCCTTCGGCCCCAACCGCAATGTGCGGGGCCGGAGCCATTTAGAAGGATGTATACCAATGACTGAAAGTGAACTGCAGGCCACGCACACGATCTCTGTCCTTGTTGACAACGAAGCAGGTGTTCTGGGCCGCGTTATCGGTCTGTTTTCCGGGCGTGGTTACAACATCGAAAGCCTGACCGTATCCGAGGTCGATCACAATGAACGACTGTCGCGGATCAACGTTGTTACCACGGGGACGCCGAAAGTCATCGAACAGGTGAAGGCCCAATTGCACCGTTTGGTGCCGGTCCATCGGGTTCGTGACCTGACATCGGAAGGGCCATCGGTGCAGCGGGAATTGGCTTTGGTCAAGGTTGCGTCCACTGGTGAACATCGCGTCGAATCCTTGCGGATTGCGGATATCTTCCGCGCGCAGGTGGTGGACAGCACAAATGAATCTTTTGTCTTCGAGATTGTCGGCAAGACCGGGAAACTCGATGCGTTTATCCGGCTCATGGAGCCATTGGGGCTGATTGATGTGTCACGTACAGGTGTCGTTGCGATCTCCCGTGGGACGGACACTTTGTAAGGGGCGAGCAGCATCTCCTCATCTTTAGTTTTTTTGAATACCACTCCTAACCTGAAAGGGTAATCCTATGCGCGTCTATTACGACAGCGATGCAAACGTTGAACTGATTAAATCCAAGAAAGTGGCCATCGTCGGCTATGGCAGCCAAGGCCACGCGCATGCTTTGAACCTGCGTGATTCCGGTGTTGCCGAAGTCTGTGTCGCTTTGCGTGAAGGCTCTGCTTCTGCGAAAAAAGCTGAAGGCCAAGGTCTGAAAGTCATGACCCCGGCTGAAGCCGCCAAATGGGCTGATGTGGTCATGATGTTGACCCCGGATGAACTGCAAGCCGAAATCTATTACGCGTCTTTGGCTGACAATATGAAAGAGGGCGCAGCCCTGTTCTTTGCTCACGGTCTGAACGTGCACTTCAACCTGATTGAACCGCGTAAAGATCTGGACGTGATCATGGTCGCCCCGAAAGGTCCGGGCCATACCGTGCGTGGCGAATACCAAAAAGGTGGCGGCGTTCCGTGTCTGGTTGCAGTGGAACAAAATGCATCCGGCAATGCTATGGAATTGGCTCTGTCTTACGCCTGTGGCCTTGGTGGCGGTCGTTCCGGCATCATCGAAACCAACTTCCGCGAAGAATGCGAAACCGATCTGTTCGGTGAACAAGCCGTTCTGTGTGGTGGTTTGACCGAACTGATCCGTTATGGTTTCGAAACTCTGGTCGAAGCCGGTTATGCCCCGGAAATGGCCTATTTCGAATGCCTGCACGAAGTGAAGCTGATCGTGGACCTGATGTATGAAGGCGGTATGGCCAACATGCGTTACTCCGTCTCCAACACTGCGGAATACGGCGACTATGTGTCCGGCCCGCGTGTGATCGGCCCGGAAGTCAAAGCTCGCATGAAAGACGTGTTGGAAGACATCCAATCCGGTCGTTTCGTTCGCGATTGGATGCAAGAATGTGCTGTCGGTCAGCCGTCCTTCAAAGCAACCCGTCGTCGCAATGCAGAACACCAACTGGAAGAAGTCGGTGCAAAACTGCGTGGCATGATGCCGTGGATTTCCAAAAACAAACTGGTCGACAAAGCGAAAAACTAAGTCGGCAAACTGTTTGCAAAAAAAATCCCCTGCAGAAATGCGGGGGGTTTTTTGTTGGCTTATCGCCGGAGTAAGAAGCCCATAAGGCAGATCAGGAGCCCACAGGTTGCCAGCAGGAAGGCCAATGGCAGGAAAAAGCTCTCCTGTAGGACGCCATTAGCGTCAAGGTCGCCGTAAAACAGCATCTCTGCCGCATAGCTACCCAAACCCAAGACGATCAGGGCAAGTCCAATGCGTGGGTATTTTCGGCCCTTCATGGCGTGACTTCGTGCGGAAGTGTGTGCTCAAGCCAGTCGAGGACACCATCGGGTGCGCAGGTATCCCCGGCTTCGGCTGGGGGACGGCGGACCATCACGACCGGAATGTTCCTTTCGCGGGCGACGGTCAGTTTGCCATAGGTTGCGTCTCCTCCGGCGTGTTTGGTGACGACAACGTCAATTTCATGTTCCGCCATTAATGCCCGTTCATCAGCCTCATGAAATGGACCGCGCGCCGCAATGGTCAGATGTGGACCGTTGAGCAGCGGTTCGGCAGGTTCATCCACCACGCGCACCAAGTTCCAGATTTCGTGCATATCGCGGAACGGGGCCAATTCTCCTAAGCCAACGGTCAGGAACGCCCGTTTGCCCAATGATGGCAGCAGAGCGGCGGCTTCGGGTACGGTGTCCACCTCAATCCAATTGTCCCCGGCAACCTTCGGCCATTCCGGGCGTCGGACCTGAACACGTTTGACGCCAATGGCATCACAAGCCACCCGCGCATGGCGAGACATCTGGGCGGCGAAGGGATGCGTGGCGTCAATCACCGCCACAACGTTATGGGTGCGTAAGTAGGCTTTCAGGCCATCAATACCGCCAAAGCCACCGATTCGGACCTCGCCGATGGGGTTTTGCGGGGTTTTGACCCGTCCGGCGAGGGATGTCATGACGGTATGGCTTTGCCCATAGCGCGCAAAAACTTTGGCAGCGATACGCATGGCATCGGCAGTCCCCCCGAGAATCAAGATCATAGGGGATTGAGTTTTATCCGGCATGGGCGACGACCTCTCCATCACGGTTGACTACCAGTACGTCAAATGTTGTTTCGTCCCGCAGAATATCCCGTCCAACTGCAACGCAACGGGCGGCGATGCGTTCTGCCAGCGGAATGCCGTGAGTCTCGGCGATGTTCAGAACTTCCATGGCACTGTTCGCGCCTCTGGTGGCATCAACAATGGCCTGTGGAGCGCCCAAGGCCGCCATGTGGTTGCCAAGAGCATCGAAGCTGACGCGGGATTCCTTGGAATGGACGTTAAGATGACCCTCTGCCAGTTTTGCCAGTTTGGCGAAGCCTCCGGCGACGGTGACACGGGGCAATGGGTGGGCGCGCAGGTATTTCAGCATGCCGCCGACAAAGTCGCCCATGTCGATCAAGGCCAGATCGGGCAGGTCATAATAGTGCTGCACGGCTCGCTCTGAGGCATAGCCCGTGGAACCGGCAATGTGCGTAATGCCGCTGGCGCGGGCCACATCAATCGCCCGTTGGATTGACTGAATATAGGCCTCGCAGGAATAGGGGACGACCACCCCAGTGGTCCCCAGAACTGATAGTCCGCCAATAATGCCAAGGCGGGGGTTCAAGGTTTGCAGCGCCAGTTTTTCCCCATTGGCGATGGAGATTGTCACCGACAGGTCTTTGGGGCCATCCAGTTCATTGGCAATTTCCAACAGGTTGCGGGCAATGATTTTGCGTGGGCCGGGATTAATCGCCGGTTCGCCGACCGCAACCGGAATTCCCGGCTTGGTCACGATACCGACGCCGGGGCCACCGTGAAAACTGATGCCACTGCCCTGTTCTGCACGGGCAACGGTTGCCAAAATTTCTGCGCCGTGGGTAACGTCTGGATCGTCACCGGCATCTTTGATAACACCGGCACGGGCGGAGTCGGCCTCAAAACGGCAGGTCGATAGCTCAAATTCCGGTTTTTCACCCCGTGGCAGGTGGATGGAAACGGTTTTGGGGAAGTCTCCTGTCACCAATCCGATGTAAGCGGCCTTTGCTGCGGCACAAGCACATGCCCCGGTGGTCCATCCACTCTTCAGATCGGCTTTTTTCTTGTCGTTGGTCGACATTGATTATCCTGTAATACGCTAACTTCATAAAAAAATGACATGGGGAGTGATTGCTCTCTTGTCATCGGCCTTGGGTGGAGGCATATAATCCGCCGCTATGATTAATCGATATGACATGCATACGGTAGAACTGGCTCCCGGTTGGGTTTGGCTGGTCGGTGCCGGTCCGGGTGACCCCGGATTGTTGACACTCCACGCCCTGAGTGCCTTAGAACAGGCCGACGTGGTGGTGCACGACGCCCTTGTAGATACGCGAATTCTCGACATGGTCAAGCCGGGTGTTGAATTGTTCAACGTCGGCAAGCGTGGCTGGAAGTGTTCGCCGAAGCAAAGTGACATTTGCGATCTGCTTGTGGATTTGGCGAAACAGAACAAACGCGTTGTCCGCTTGAAGGGGGGCGACCCCTTTGTCTTCGGTCGCGGAGGCGAAGAAGCCCAAGCCTTGGTTCAGAACGAAGTGCCGTTCCGAGTCGTGCCGGGTATCACTGCCGGGATCGGTGGTCTGGCTTATGCCGGGATACCGCTGACCACCCGCGAAACCAACGACAGCGTTGTGTTTATCACGGGGCATGATCAGACCGGCGGTATGTCCACCCGCGTCAAATGGGAAGAATTGGCCCGTACGGTTCCGGTGCTGGTGATTTACATGCCTATGAAGTCGCTGGGACGCATTGCCGAAAAAATGATTGCCGGGGGCCGATCCCCGTCCGAATCCTGTGCGATCGTTTCCCGCGCCAGCACGCCGCATCAGCGGGTTCTGGTGACGACGCTGGAACGGGCAGCAGTTGACGCCGCGGAAAGTGATCTGCCGGCTCCGTCTTTGTTTGTGGTTGGTCCCAATGTGGATTACCGCTGCTGGACCAATTGGTATCCGGGGAATCCTTCTCCGCGTCTGTCTCCGCAGACTGCCGATATTGCTGAATAGTTACGGCGGCTCTAAGGTGCCGAACTTGTCAAAAGCCTCCGCTTTGCGGGGGCTTTTCAGTTTTATGTGGGGATGGGCATTGCGTGCATGGTCGCCACCGCACAAATGTGCTAGGAGTTCATGAAAGCGGGAGACTGTCTCCGGCGTGGGGAACGGGAGAGTCAAAATGACGGGTGAAACGGAATTTGATATGGAAACCATTGCGGCTCTGGATGAAATGCTGTCTTCACCGGATGCACCGGAAGGCTGTATGCAATTGTCCGAACTTGATGGGTTCTTAACCGGGTTGGCGGTTGCTCCTGAAGGGGTTGAGCTGGAAGACTGGTTGCCCATGGTGGTGGCTGATGGTTTTGAAAACCCGGATGATGCGGAAGAAGTTAAGGTGCTTTTGGTTGAGCACTATGAACGGATCGCCGGAGATTTGGCAGATGGCTTCAGCATTGATCCTCTGTTCTGGGAAGATGACAACGGTAAGGTCGACGCCGGGGAATGGGCTGATGGCTTTATGGCTGCCGTAGATATGGCCCCGGAAGCTTGGCTACCGATTTTGGAAGATCAGGAAGCCCGTATGCATATGGTGCCGATTTTGGCGCTGGCCTGTGATGAAGATGGCGCGCCTCTGCTGCGCCTGACCGGGCCGGATTTGGAACGTATTGTGGATAATGTGGAAACCGTTATTCCCAAAGCCATTGAAGAAATCCGCGACTATTGGTATCGGCAAGACCTGCCTTAACCGATGACTTTCAGACAGCAGCGATTGCGGCCAGAATTTTTGGCCGCATAGAGCTGTTGATCGGCGAGTTCGATGATCATGTCCACAGGGATGTGGTGTCCTGCCGTGCAACACGCCGCACCGATGCTTATGGTCAGAAAATTTGATATGGGCGATGATGGGTGTGGTACGCAGGCCGTGCGAATGGCTTCGTTCAGGCGTAGACACAGGGTTTCCGTTCCGATTTTGTCTGTATCAGGCAAAATACACAGGAACTCCTCCCCACCGTAGCGGGCGAGCAAATCACCGGGGCGGTGGATTGCCGTTTTTAAAATCTCGGCAACCTTGCGCAGGCAGTCGTCCCCCGCAAGGTGCCCCAGCGCATCGTTGTAAGCCTTGAAATAGTCGATATCCATGATGATGATGGCAAACGGCTGTTTCTGACGTTGGCAGATGGCCCATTCCCGTTCCAGAAATTCATCCATACTGCGACGATTGGGCAGACCCGTCAGGCTATCGCTCTGGCTGATTCTTTGCAGTTTTTCGTTGGTTTTCTCTGACATTGCCAGAGCCTTGTTCAAATCCGCCGTGCGGTCCTGTACCAGTCGGTTAATGCGTATGTTTTCCCGTGACATATGCATGAAAAGCACGAACAAAAGAGAACAAAAGGCAACACCGCCCCACTGGATGAGGTCCCCAAACTCAACACGAACACCGCCGCCATAGGATTGGTCTGCCTCCCATGAAAAACGCCAGTGGGTACCACTGCTTTGGGTCAAAAAATCAAAGGCGAAAATGCCATCTTTCATGTGGGTTTCCACATGGGTAATCGGGGTACCGTATCCGGTGGCAAGGTTGGTTTGCAACAGTTCAGCACGGCGTAGAGCCATGCCGGTGGGTGTGTACAATTCCTTGAAATCTTCCATGAAGTCATCAAGGTCGATTGATGAGAATAAAATCGCCTCCCGCCCACGATAGGGGACGGCAATGGCAAACAGCAGTTGTCTGGCTCCGTTGCCGTTGGTGAACGTTTGTCCACTGACTATGCGTCCTTCATTGGCCCAAGCTTCTATGGCGGTTTTTCGTATGGACGGAATGGCTCCCAAGTCATAGCCGACCGAGAATAACCCCCTTGGCTCCGTTGACAGCTCTATCTTGAATGATATTTCCATTCCGGTGGTTTGGGGGTAATTGGAAACTGCCAGTCCCCAACTTGTCACCGGAGTGATGAAATCCCGATCCTCGATGATGGATAAAGCATCAAGAAATTCCGTTTGGCTCACCTGGTCAGAGGCGTGAAATACGACCGCGAGGTTACGCAAGTCGGTCTGCATTAACTGCAACCACGTCATGCCTTCGTTGGTTATGTTCTCCGCTTCCCTGAGCGCACGGGCTTTCCAGTCTTGCTCCGCTTTGCCTTTAAGGCGGTCCCCGGCAAACATGGAAAGCGCCAGCATCAGGCATAAAGTGCCAAACATCATCAAAATCGGGCGGCATCTTTTTGTGCGCTGGTATGGGGCTATCTGTGTCATGGGCTTGCCCCATGCACAACGAAGGTCGGACGGAATCCACTTGGAGCCAAACTATGACCGCGTGGATATGTATCAAGGTTGCTTTCATCGATCATATGGATGACGGGGCTGACGTGATACCCATAGGGCTGATTTTCCAGTATGCGGATTGCTTGATCCACGGCGATGCGCCCTTGAAGGACGGGGGAATCCGTCGGTGCCGCCAGGATCTGTCCTCGCTTGATGCCACGGTACACCCCAGCTGTCAGATAATAGGACAAAATCTTGATATTGTGATTAGGGTAGTCATTACGCAGTAAGGGGACGGCGACTTCCGCGGCAACTGCATTACCAACAATAAAGTTCAGGTTTGATTGGTTCTTCAAGATATCTAACAAGAGCTTTCGCTGTTCAACACGACCTGTATCACCGTAGCCAGATGTAACAATCAGGGCGGCCTGTTGCGGAAGGGCTTCCCGCAGGCCTTTGTTGCCGTCTTGAACCCATCCCGCGAGATAGGGGCCGGGGAGCCATGCTAGCCTTGCCGGGGATTGGGCGTGTGTTAGGTTGCGGGTGATATAGGCCGCAACATTCCGCCCCATTTCACCAAAGTCTACCGTGGCATGGGCGGCGACAGCGGTGCTGGAGATGCCATTAACCAGATCAACAGTGGGAATGCCTCGTCTGGCGAGGGTTTCCACAACAGAGTTCAACCCGCTGCGGGTCACGGACGCGGCAACAACGGCATCGCCACCGTGGGCAACGCATTCAAGTATCTGCTGTTTTTGTAGCTCAACATTATCGTAGCCCCCGGCATGGGATAATCGCATATTGATGCCAAGGTGTTTGGCTTGATCCGTAACGCCGTAGTTTACAGCCAGCCAGTACGAATCCTTAATATGAGGCAGGGATACACATACCGTCCAATCCCGATCTTTGTATGGTAAGAGGGTATAGGTCTGCTGTGTCCTAGCGGCGTCGCCAGACCCATTGGTTTTAACCATGACTTGGAAGGGGGGCTGTGCATACGCGGACGTTGCGAATGCAGCGATATGCAAGCATATGGCTGCAAGGATGACGCCATGCGCAATGACTACCTTACAAAAAAACTGAAATTCTGTTTTGCGAAAAAATACCACCATACGCACGGTCCCCGGAAAAGCGATCCGTCACTTTCGGAACGACCAAAATTTGCGAAGGCCATGCAATCTGTTCCTACAGACTGAGGAGGCTTCATATTTTGCCGTTTCGGAAAAGACGGGAAATACTGTCAGCCTGTCTGTCGATGCTTTGTGGAGTGCAGCAATGCTGAGTTGCTTGTCATCAGGTGCTTAAGGCGTCGCCGTGTACGGTAAATGTAATTATGTGTCATATCCCCGGGTTCCCATAAGAATTATAATTATATTTATTATGAAAATCATACGCGAAGTCTGGGGTTGTATGCAATTCAAAGCGTCTTTCTGTTTAACACTATAGAAACTAAAGTTTTTCCCTTGATGCCTGAAAGCTGTGCTTGAATATTTTTTCCTCTTGAACAGCCAAGGGTTACATTTGGCTTGAGGTTTATGCGGGCAAGGCATACCATCAGAAGGCGAAATTTATGGTTCGCACATGTTTTTTGTACTCGTGTCCGGGCGCATAAACGATTGGGGCAGACTAAGTCACTGCCAATGGGTCCGGCCAAGAAGGGGGAGGCCCCGCCGTACTTTTAGGGGCGTCTCAGGTCTTTTCTGGGAGGAACAAGCCCTATGAGTGATAACCCATTTGATATCAAAGACGATGACGTTCGCGTGCTTCGTCGTGATTTTATGAAATTTGGCGCGGCAGCACTTGCGGCGTCTCCGTTCGTTGTGTCTCCGGCGCTTGCCCAAACCCCGGATAAGGTCAAAACCAAGGCGCGAATTGTGATCGCGGGCGCCGGTGCTGCGGGACTTGCTGTTGCCAATCGTCTTGTCAATCGGTTGGACGGGGCGACCTTGACCGTGATTGATAAGAAAAAACAGCATTGGTACCAGCCGGGATTTACCCTGATTGCGGCGGGTGTGGTGGATAAGGATTACTCCATCACGCGAACCGTGGATCATATGCCATCCAATGTTACCCACATCGAAGAAGCTGTTGCGGAGTTTGATCCGGCAGGAAATAAAGTTGTCACCGAATCCGGTAAGGTGGTTCCCTATGACTATTTGGTCGTGACCACGGGAATGATTTTGGACTTTGATGCGATTGAGGGCATGGACCTGACGCAGGTCGGGAAAAATGGGCTTGGCGCAGTGTATGCCAGCCCGGATCATGCTGCCGCGACGTGGCAGGCCATGTCCAAATTTGCCGACGAAGGTGGTCAAGGGCTGTTCCTGCGTCCGGCAACGGAAATGAAGTGCGCGGGTGCGCCATTAAAGTACACATTCCTAACCGATGATCAGCTTCGTAAACGCGGCAATCGCGGCAAGGCGAATATGGTCTATGCCGCCCATAGCAAGGCATGGTTCAGTGTGCCGATCGTCAACGAAAAAGTCAGAATGCTGTTTGAACAGCGGGGCGTGAACTCCGTTCATAACCATATTCTGACGGGCATTGACATCGGTAAGCGCGTTGCCAGATTCAGCACGCCTGAGGGCGGAGCGGAAATCCCGTATGACTTTATCAACGTCATTCCGCCCATGCGTGCGCCGATGGCGGTTCGGCAGAGTGAACTGGCATGGAAGACCGGCGCCTTTGCCGCAGATGGGTGGACGGAAGTCAGTAAAAAAACCCTGAACCATCGGCGGTTTGAAAACGTGTATTGCGTTGGTGATATTGCCGGGGTGCCCAAGGGTAAGACAGCAGCCAGTGTAAAATGGCAGGTACCAGTCGCCGTTGACCAATTGGTTGCCAAAATTTCCGGTAAGGAATCCGATTTATTCTATGACGGTTATACGTCCTGTCCGCTGATCACGCGTTATGGTCGGGCGATGTTGGTGGAATTTGATTATCGAAATAATCTGACCCCATCCTTCCCCGGCGTTATCGCCCCGTTGGAAGAGCTATGGATATCGTGGGTTATGAAAACCGTGGCCCTGAAACCCACATATCTTGCGATGGTGCATGGTAAGGCATAAAGGAGAGAAACAATGAAAGATCTAGATCCTATGGTGTTTCTTGCCGTGTTTCAGGAAATGCTCAGCCCGGTGATGTGGCTATTAATGATTGTCGCGATTGCGGGCGTTGCCATGTTTACCATCGTTTTGCTGCGGGAAAAACGGCTGGACAGCAGCAGGTTGGTTCGATCTGAATTAGCTGGCCTTTTGGGTGGGGCGTTGGCCTTGGTTTTTACGGCCTATGTGACCCATTCGGGCTTTACCGATGCCGGTGGTCCCATTGATTGGCTGTTGGTCGGTGTGATTTTTGGTGTGGGTTTGGTCGGGACGACCTTGATTGTCTACGCAATCATGGGGTGTCGCTGCGGTTGTTTTAAGTGTGACAAAAGCCCGCAATGATGGGGTTTTGATAACAATGATTATCGTAGAGATGCGCTTTTAGGTATTTTCTTCTACAAATCTTGTGCGTTTTGATTACACTCCAACGTCTAAGCGCCGGGGGGGCCGGCGCAAGGACAATAAGACTGTCGGAGGACGCACAGGATGAAGAAAACTGTGACTGGAATTTTGGGTGCAGCTGCCATGGCATTAAGCGTGACAGCTGCTCCTGCTTTTGCGCAAGAACAACTCACCCTGAAATCGGCAAAAACTACCTCTTCGTATTATATGATGATGGTGCAACTTGCCGAAATGATGAAAGTTTCCAGCAAAGGCGAAATCATCCCGACGGTTGAAGAAAGCCAAGGCTCTGTACAAAACGTGAAAGAGTCCTTTGTTCGCCCCGGTAATTTCCTGTTCACGACCCCACCAAGCCTTTTGGCTGCGGCGCGTGAAGGGAAAAAACCCTTTGCAGGCAAACCTAAAGATACGGCGCGGACATTGTTCCCGATGCCGTTCATCACTATCCATTTCGTGGTGAAAGAAGACAGCCCGATCAAATCCGTGATGGACCTGAAAGGTGCAACATTTGTGACTGGTGGCAAGGGGACATTCTGCCAACGGACGTCTGACCGAATCTTGGAAACTCTGGGGATCGGTGACACGGTGAAAGCTGTTGATCTTGAGTTGTCGGCGGCCAATGCTGCCATGCGCAATAACAAAATTGACGGTTTTGCGACCTGTTCATCGCACCCGACACCGCAATTGGTGGAATTAGCGACCACGAACAACCTGCGAATTCTGTCATTTACTGACGAAGAACGCAGCAAGGTTATCGGTATGAATCCGAAGTATGGTCCGTTGTCACTGCCGGCAAATACCTACAAAGGACAAACCGAGGTCGTGGAAACCATGGCCCTTCCGGTTGGTGCTTACGGTACGGATAAAATGTCTGACAAAGTCGCCTACACCATCACCAAAACTTTCTGGGAATGGAAAGGCAAACTGGCCAAGGAAAGCTCATGGTGGTCTGGTGTGACCGAGCCTCTGGTGGCGCAATTGGGTGCAAAATTACATCCCGGTGCTGCCAAGTATTATGAGGAAATCGGTGTCACCATCCCGGATGAGATGAAGTAAAGGTCGGATTATTAAAAAATGTCTAATTCGTCCAGTTCGGGGCGCATGATTGCCCCGGAAGAAGGTCGGACGATCCCGGATAATGCACCTATGGCCCGTCCCCTGTCGCAGATTACGGCAGGGGAATGGGTCAAGTTGCTTTTGGGATTATCTACCGTTAGCTTCCATTTGTACCTGATTTTTGCCGGATTGATCCCGGCGTTGGTTTCGCGTCCCGTTCACTTTATGTTGGCGGTACCGTGGATTTTCTTCATGATGCGGCCTGAATCGCTGGCTATGCGATGGTTCGGTTACGTGCTTGGGGCAACTTCGTTGGTTTCCGCAGGTTACATCGCCGTCAATCACAGCATGCTGGCGGATCAATACGGTTCGCTTGAAGGCCCGATGCAGTACGTACTGTCCGGTGTGATCTTGCTGGGTGTTCTGGAAATGGCGCGCCGTTCGGTAAAAATTGTTTTGCCGACCATTGCGACCATTGCCCTTGCCTATGGCTTCTGGGGGCATTTGCTACCCGGTACGTTTAGCCATGGGGAATTGCCCTTTGGCTACTTCCTTGGCACGCTTGTGATTGCAGAAGGCGGTGTCTGGAGCGGGATGACAGATATCTCTGCACAGACCATTGCACCGTTTGTGATCTTGGGCGCGTTTATTTCCGCCGGATCTGCCGGGACTGGGTTTATGGCCCTTGCCGTGCAGTTGGCTGGGCGTTTCCGGGCCGGTGCCGCCAAGGTTGCTGTTCTGTCCAGTGCTATGTACGGCACGATTTCCGGTGTGGCGGCTGCGAATACGGCGTCTACCGGAATGGTGACTATCCCGGCGATGAAACGTTTGGGCTATCCTCCGGCGATGGCTGCCGCTGTCGAAGCCGTCGCGTCCACAGGGGGGCAGATCATGCCACCGTTGATGGGGGCAGGTATCTTCGTAATGGCGGAGCTTTTACGCACCGATTACATGGACATTATGGTGGCGGCGACGCCTCCGGCTATGTTGTTCTTCTTTACCGTCTGGTTCGGTGTGCATCTGTTTGCAATCCGTTGGAACCTAAGCGGCATGAAGCGTGAAGATCTGCCGGGTTGGAGCATCGTTGGGCGAACATTCCCGTTCTTTGCCGTGCCGTTTTCCCTGTTGATCTACATGCTGGCCTTTACGCCTTATACCGCGCCGTATGCGGCTGCCTTGGCAACATTGGTGACGGCGTTGCTGTTGCTGGTGGATGATCTGGGTAAAATCGAATATCGGCGTTGGTTGCACCGTTTGTGGTCAGGCTGTGTCAGTTCCGGGCAGCAAGTTGCCGGGATTGCCGCCATTATCATCTGCGCCAGCCTGATCGTCGGTGTATTCAATATGACTGGGATCGGGGTCAAGATTACCTCCCTGATTATGTCCGTATCCGGCGGCAATCTGTGGGCGGCACTGGTCTTGACCGGGATTGCCGGACTGATCCTTGGCATGGAGTTGCCGACGACGGCGGCTTATATCATCACGGTGGCGGTTGCCGGTCCGGCGTTGATGGAGCTTGGCCTGCCTGAGCTGTATGCGCATTTGTTTGTGTTCTGGTATGCCCTGTTGTGCACCATTACACCGCCGGTATGTGGCAACGTATTCATTGCGGCAGGACTTGCGCAGACTGCGTGGCTGCCGGTGGCTTGGCGTTCCATGCAATTGGGCATTGGTTTGTTCATTTTGCCGCTGGGCTTTGTCGCTAATCCATCCATGTTGTCATTAGCAACCGATCCCGGCATGGCTTTGCTTGCCAGCATTAAAGTCGGGGCCGGTGTTTGGATGATCTCCTATGCCGCAATCAATCCCATTGGGCGTTGGTGGGTACCATTTGCTGGTTTGGCTGGCGGATGGGTGACCATATTCACATTTGGCTTCTAATCCTCTGAATAACGCCGCATTTTGCGGCGTTATTTTTTGATATGCTCTTGCAATTTCCCATAGCCACACCCCAAACTAGGGGAGCATTTACCAGATTTCCAAGTTGTGAAAGATCATCTTTATGCCGCATGCCTCCCCCCTGATTACGACTTTGGTCGTTGGTTTTGGTCTTGCCTTTATTTTCGGGGCGTTGGCAGCACGAATGAAAATTTCCCCTCTATTGGGGTACCTGTTGGCTGGTGTCGTGGTCGGACCATATACGCCCGGTTTTGTCGCCAATCAGGCCATGGCGCAGGAATTGGCGGAAATTGGCGTGATTTTGCTGATGTTCGGCGTCGGTCTGCATTTTTCGTGGAAAGACCTGTTGCAGGTTGCGCGGGTATCGGTCCCCGGAGCTTTGGCGCAGATGGTTGGGGCAACAATTCTTGGCACATTGCTGGCACTGGCAATGGGGTGGGACGTTGGGCAAGGCATCGTTTTTGGATTGTGCTTATCTGTCGCCAGTACGGTCGTATTGCTGCGAACGCTGCAGGAACAGCACGCAATGGAGAGTGAGCGGGGTCGCATCTCTGTTGGCTGGCTGGTGGTGGAAGACATCGCCATGGTGCTTGTGCTGGTGTTGTTGCCGGTTTTTTCATCCAGTTTGGGCGGTATTCAGCAATTTACGGCAGGGGATTGGCTGTCCGGGACGTTGAACCTTGGCTTTGCTGGAACCATTGCCCTGACCTTGGCTAAGGTTGCTGCCTTTGTTGTATTGATGATGGTGTTTGGTCGGCGCGCCATCCCGTGGCTGCTGCATGAGGTCGCGCATATGGGCTCGCGTGAGCTGTTCCGCCTCTCTGTGCTGGCGGTGGCCCTGTGTGTTGCGTTTGCTGCCGCCATGCTGTTCGGGGTGTCGCTGGCATTGGGTGCCTTCTTCGCCGGGATGGTGTTAAGTGAATCCACACTTAGCCAACGGGCGGCGGAGGAAACCTTGCCGTTGCGGGATGCTTTTGCCGTGCTGTTCTTTGTTTCCGTTGGCATGCTGTTTGACCCCATGAGCATTCTGCGTGATCCCGGCCCCGTATTCGGCGTGTTGGCAATCATCATGCTCGGCAATACGGCGGTGGCGTATTTTGTTGTCTCTCGGTTGGGCTATTCACCAATGCTGGCGGTGTTGCTGGCTGCAGGTGTCGGGCAAATCGGGGAATTTTCGTTTATCTTGGTGGAGTTGGCGGGGCGGCTGGAGATTCTGCCGCAACGGGCTCATGATTTGGTCCTTGGTGGTGCGATCCTATCAATTTTATTGAATCCGGTTGCGTTCTTTGTTGCGGAACAATTCCGTCCTCGATTTAAGGATGTAGGGGAGCCTCCCGTTGCAGTGCCCACGGATGCGACTGCGGTCTCCTTGGATGATGATGAAGAGGTCATGCCGGGTGAACCCATGCAGCGGGAGCCAATCCCTCGTACGGCGTTGGCAGGGCACGTTGTGGTGGTCGGTGGGGGTGTCGTCGGCAGCTTTGTTGCCGAGGAATTGAAGTCGGCGGTACGTCCATTCTTGCTGATCGAAGAATCCGATACCTTGACCGAACGGCAACGCCGGGAAGGCGTGGAAGTTCTGTTCGGGAATGCGGCGGATAGCGAGGTTCTAGAGGCCGCAAATCTGGAACAAGCCCGGCAGCTGGTGGTTACCATTCCACAGGCATTTGAAGCCGGGCAAGTGGTGCGGCAGGCGCGTACGGCCAACCCGGATTTGGAAATTGTTGCCCGTGCCTATTCCGATGCGGAGGCAACCTACCTGACCGATATGGGGGCCAATATGGTGGTGATGGGCACGTATGAGGTCGCCAAAGCCATTGTTAAACAACTGTCGGATTCGGCGGCAGTGAATATGCAGGAAGAAATGGAAGACTTCGGCGCGTATATCTGATGATTGCGCCCCGAAATGTCTAATCCTGAAAGCCGTGGATCATGGCTTCCATTTGGCGGCGTTCCCGTTTGCTGGGGCGTCCGCTGCCCGGCGGCCTTTTGGCGACGGGGCGATCCTCATAAGGTTTCAGGCGATCCGGAGGCGATGGCTCATCATAAAGGGCTTGAGCCTCTGGTGCTGGGCCGCGTCGCTCACCGAAGGCAACAACCGTCACCGTCCGGCGCACAGTGCCAAGAACCATTTCAATGGTATCGCCAATTTTGACTTTCTGGTGACCGCGTCGCACGGAAATGCCGTTAACCTTGACGTGGCCCGAAGCACACAGGCTTTGGGCCAACGTCCGGGTTTTGGCAAAACGGGCGAACCATAGCCATTTGTCCAAACGTGGGGCTTCCACGGTCTGGGACATGGCTTAGGATTTGCCCCAGTTCTTCAGCACAGCGAACGGAGAATCCGGGTCGATTTCTTTCGGTTTCTCGTCACGCTTCGGTGCGGGCTTGCCACCTTTGCCTTTGTGGGGCGGTTTGCCGCCTTTGCCCTTGTGCGGGCCTTTGCCACGTTTTTGCGCCGGAGCATCGCCATCGGCTTGCGGGCGTTTCGGGTTGAAACGTTTACGCGGAGCTTTCTTCGGCTGTACGGCCAAGCCTTCGTTGGCATCGGTCACGCGGTAGCCCAAGGTTTGCAAAATAGCGATGGTGTCATCGGCACCGACGCCCAACAGGGACATCAAAGCCGGTGGCATAATTTTCGCGCCTTGCGGTGCGGCCGGTTTTTCCGGCTCGGCAGAGGCATCGGCCTTCGGTTCAGCCGCAGCTTCAGTCGGTTTGTCTTCGACCGGGGCTTCAACCGTTTCAGCCGGGGCTGTTTCGGTTTCTGTCGCCGGGGCTTCTACTGCTTCGGCGGATTCTGCGGCAGCTTCGGCTTCTTCCTTCGGTTTGTTCGGGGCGAGTCGACCTTCGTCGCCAGTGCCTCATCCCGCAGGAAACGACGAACCTCAGCAGAGAACCGTTCCAGCATATCAACACGGCAGGCGCGGCGGTTAAAGACGCGGTAGCCTTGCAGTTCAACCCATTCTTCGGCAACGCCTTCCGCCAACGGGAAGGACACCTGACCAGGGGTCAGCGGTGAATGGGTTTTGACGAATGCGGTGATGTCATCGACCTTGCGGTCAATGGCAGTCAGGATCAGCAAAAGTTTTTGTGCTGCGGGTTTCAGCATTTCCGGCAGGTAAATGGTTTCAACCCCGAAACGGACCCCAACCTTACCAAGGCTTTTGCGGTCGTCATCGGTCAGCTGTGACAAATCCTGTGCCAAGGAAGCACGGCGCATAGTGCCGCCAGCCTCAACAATGCGGAAGGCCACGCCACGCGGCAGGCCGGTCAGCTCGGCTTCTTGCAGGGCGAATAGCGGACGCAAGACGGAATGCATGTGGGCTTCGACCCAGCTTTGCACACGGGTGCGGATCAAATCCAGAGACGCAGCTTCCAAAAGATCATTGGCCAAGGCCTCTGTCTTTGGTTTCAGGCGTTCCGATCCGGCAGACAGGCGGGCGACGGTTGCACCGTGCCATGCCACTTCTCCCGCGTCATTGACGCTGAATGTCTCGTCCGGTGCAACGGACAGAGCCTGTGCACGGGTTGCCAGTTCACCGCGCAGAGCCTGTGATGCTGCTGCTGCGATAACTTTCTCGGCCTGATCCGAGGCACCCTCGGTATCTGCGATGAACCCAAGTCCTTCCAAACGCCCAATGCGTTGGCCTTCGATGTGAACGTCCCCGTTCGGCGTAACGGTAGCTTCCAACTTGCTCTGCCCCTTTAAACGACTCAGTAGAACGGCTGTGCGCCGATCTACGAACTTTTGCGTCAGACGATCATGTAACGCATCTGATAGCCTGTCTTCAATCACTCTTGTACGGTCTTGCCAATGATTTTTATCCAAAACCCATCCTGCATGATTTGCAACCGTAGTCCAAACCCGTATTTGCGCAATCCGTTGGGATAGGTGGGCGATGTCGCCATCGACGCGATCGATACGTTCCAAGTGATGATTCAGGAAACTATCGGGTATCACGCCTGTGTCGCTGGTCAAGTAAAGAAATAGCCTATGCAGCAATCTTGCGTGCGCTTCGGGCAAAATTTTCTGAAAATCCGGGATTTGACAGATTTCCCACAGCATTTTGACCGTGTCCGGGTGGGTCGCGCGCTGGCGCACGGACGGGATTCGCGCAAGGGATTCGAGGGCAATAACATCATCTGCTCGCCGTTCGCGCAAAAATTCCGCACCGGGCGGCGGCACCAGCAGACTTTTCAACAGTGCATCGACGGATGAAAATCGCAGTTTACGGTTACGCCAGTACAGTGCGCGCACGGGTTGAAAGTCATGGTTCTCCACACGCTCAATTGTCTCAGCGGTGAAGCTTCCCCCCGAATCGACAGTCAGGCCAAAGGTTCCATCATTCATATGGCGTCCGGCGCGTCCGGCAATTTGTCCGACCTCTGACGGCAACAAGCGGCGTGGTGCGGCCCCATCATATTTGATGGTTTGGGCAAACGCCACGTGGTCAATGTCCATGTTCAGCCCCATGCCGATGGCATCGGTCGCGACAAGGAAATCCACCTCGCCGGACTGGTACATTTCAACCTGTGCATTGCGAGTGCGTGGGCTGAGTGCGCCCAGAACCACAGCCGCACCGCCACGGTGTCGCCGGACCTGATCGGCAATGGCATAAACATCCTGAGCCGAAAATGCGACCACAGCAGAGCGACGGGGGAGGCGATTGATTTTTTTGACCCCGGCGAAACGCAATTCGGACATGCGCGGGCGGCTTTGGACTTCAATTCTCGGAATTAAGGAAATAATCAGGCCGCGAACTGTATCTGCCCCCAAAAACAGGGTTTCATTCATGCCCCGTGCGTACAGCAAACGGTCCGTAAAGACATGTCCACGATCCGGGTCGGCACACATCTGAATTTCATCGATCGCCATGAAATCAACAATGCGGTCCAGCGGCATGGCTTCGACCGTGCAAATAAAATAGCGGGGGGTGGGCGGAATGATTTTTTCTTCGCCGGTGACCAATGCGACCTGTGCTTTGCCACGGGCCTTGACCACACGGTCATAGTTTTCCCGCGCCAATAGCCGCAGGGGAAAACCGATCATGCCGGTACGATGGGCCAGCATACGCTCGATAGCGTAGTGGGTTTTGCCGGTATTGGTGGGGCCGAGAATCGCGGCCACACGCGCGTTTTGGTCATACATAGTCATAGTGGCCCGCACACTGCGGTTTTCCGCCCTCGTTGTCCAGTCATTCTTTCTGTGGACTGCACACATTGAAAAGAAAGACGGCTTTTTGAGAAAAGCCTGACAAAAACTTTGGCATGTTCGATGGCGTAAGCGTCACTGCCTCACCGCTACCTTGAGCAATGCGGACACACCAATAGAGGCGTTGACTTTTTCCTCTATTTGGAGTGGATCGCAAACTCGTGTCGAGTCATTTGGTACTGTTCCATATGGCTGGCAAGTTACGGTTAGTTTTATGTCGCACGAAAGCCGGAATGGAAACTCGGGAGGCTATATTGTCCATCTTGAGGGTAGCTGAGACCCATTTTTAGGCGCACAGTATGGGGCGAATGCAACAAGTAAGTTTGGAATGGTTTGTGCTCTATATAAAGAAAGCTCATTTCTGGATTTTGGCTTTCGTCCTTGCCGTGATGGGGGTGGCGGTGGCTTATTGGCTCCAGCCTTCCCCACAGCCTACCTATAACGATCAAGATGTTCGTACGTATTATGACGCCGACTTTAGGCCCAAATATGAGCGGTCAAAATGTGAGGTCTGGATTGATTATCGGCCTCAAAGAAATCAGAAGTCTTTAAATCCGCATGCCTCAATCTATGATTTGCGTATGCTCTCGATTGTTGAACACGCGGTGCTCAAGGTTAACAAGTATATGTTGTTTTTTTCGTACACGGATATGGGGGGCACGCCAGGGCTTCACCTCATGTTTGCAGACTTCTGTGAAGACACCATGGAACTAGGCAATGAGATTGCGCACCAGCTTGTAACGCGCCACCCTTACATTACCGAAGCTCAGGCTGTTCGCCACACAACAGATCGCGATCAGTACGTTCGTCCCGATGCGCTAAGTGGTCTGTATGTTGATCCACAGCAGAAATAAATAGGGTCGAATGGAACATGTATGTTTTTGCCAAAACGTGGGTGGTGTTGATCATGGGGCTTATGTTCGGGCTGGGGGTTCTGGGCTTTAAGCTGATGCAGCCATCGCCGGTACATATGGGTTATGAAGTTAAGGAGCATTTCATCGACTATCGCCCCAAATACAATTTTGATGATTGCCGTATTTGGATCGACTACAGCCCTCAACGTATTGCGCCGCAATTTGACAAAAGGGCAGCCTACATCGTTCGAGACACCATTGCTGCCTTCGACAAGTACATGGTTTACCTCAGTTGGTCTGACCACGGAGGTTCTCCGGGTATTCATCTGTACTTTCTGGACCACTGCGAGAAACGTGACAAGGCTGCCCAGAAAATTGCCCGTGCCCTTGTCCGTGAGCATCCCGATATCCGAATGGCCCACGTTGTTCCTCATAGCCAGGAACGGTCCCACTTGGATATTGGGCCGCCGCTATTCATGGAATTTTTCAAAGACCACGCACCGCCGTTGCCGCAAAAGCCATAGGACCTGACCCTAGATCAGGTTGCGTTTGGCTTTTCCATCGGGGATCAGGCACATCAGGGCCGGGACCACCAAAAGCGTCATAATCATCGACAGCAACAAACCGCCCAGAACCACGGCACCAAGCCCACGATAAAGTTCCGACCCCGCGCCGGGGAACAGCACCAATGGAGCCATGCCAAACAGGCTGGTGAGTGTTGACATGAAAATCGGACGCAGGCGGGCGCGGGTGGCTTCCCGCACCGCAACCACCATGCTTAGACCTTCTTGGCGGTGATTATAAAGGGATTGGTGGACCAGCAAGATTGCATTGTTGACCACAATCCCGATCAAGATGACGAAACCAAGTGCCGTGAGCAAATCCAGCGGCGTGTGGATGAACAGATTCAAAATGCCTAGGCTGGCCATGCCTCCGGCAAAGGCAATGGGCAAGGTGACCATAATCATCAGTGGATAGCGCAGGCTTCCGAATAGGGCCGCCATCAGCAAAAAGACAATGCAGGCCGCCAAAGCCAACTGCCACAGCAATTCGGTCCAGATGGTGTCCAGTTTCCCGGCAACACCACTGATGCCCACGTTAACATTTTTGGGAATGCCTGCTTCCAGCACTGGCGCAATAACTTCTTGTTCAAGCCGCTCAATAGTTTCCTGTAGCGGGACATTCGCGGGCGGACGAATTTGTAATGAGAAAGTCCGCAAGCCATCCACATGCTGGATCTGTGCCGGACCTTCGGTAATTTCGATATTTGCCAGACTGCGGGCCGGAACGATGGTGCCATCCGCCGTGACCACAGGCAAATTACCAATATCTTGAGTGGCAGAGGCCAAGGCATCGGGGGCTTTCAGGGTCAGGTCCACGCGGTCATTGCCGATGGTTAGCTCTGACACCTGCATACCGTCGTTAAAGACATCGATGCTGTAGGCAAAGTCTCGGGCCGATACCCCGGCGTCGCGCAATCGCACAGGATCAGGGTGAAGGCGGATTTCCGGTGTGCCGAGTTCAAGTCCGGGGCGTGGCTGCAATTGATATCCGTCCCGCCGTGGGAATACGTCCCCAATTTTGGCGGCAAGGGTTCGTGCCACATCAGCCAACGTTGCCAGATCATCGCCGGAGATATTGACAAGAATGGCCCGTGCTCCGCCGCCATGACGGCTGAACAAGGATGGCTGGCTCATGAAGCCATAGGTTCCCGGTTCATCAAAAATCGGTTTCCGCATCACCGGAATCAATTCGGCGACCCGTGATGGATCAACGGATGTGGCGATGACTTCGATATAGCCGCTGCCAAAGGCCCGGAATGAAAAATGTTCTATTTTCGGAGGCTGTCCGGGGAGAGAGTCCGGCCCGGTATTTTTAGCCCACAGCGGTCGCACCGCATTTTCAATCCGATCTGCAATTTGCATGACCATGTCTAGATTATATCCGGGCGGTGGTCGCACGGCACCAAAGGCCATGTTTCGGTTGCCTTCGGGAAGGTATTCCAGTTTCGGCGTTAGGGTTGCGGTCAAGGCAATGGATGAACAGGCAACGATACCGACAGTCAGTATGGCGGTACGACGCTTGGCAGTGATGATGGCGATCAGGTGCATAAGCCCATTTTGGATTGCTCCAGCCATCGGCCCCAATACGGGTAACGGCGGGAGGGACGAGCTCTCCCGGCGTTTACCAAGAATACGTCGCGCCAGCACGGGAATGACTGTAATTGCCACCAACATGGACAAACAAACGGAAACCACAACTGCGACGGCGATATCGCGAAATAGCTGACCGACTTCATCTTTCATCAACAGCAAAGGGATGAACACGACAACCGTAGTCAGGGAGGAAACCAGCACAGCTTCCCAAACTTGCCGGGCCCCGACCTCTGCGGCACGTGCGCGTGACATGCCAAGCTCCCGGTGGCGGAAAATGTTCTCCAGCACTACGATTGCGGCATCCACGACCATGCCGACGGCAAAAGCCAATCCGGCAAGGGAGATTACGTTTAATGACCGCCCCAGCAAAGACATGCCAAGGAATGTCCCGATAATGGAAATCGGAATGGATAGGGAAACGATCAAGGTCGCCCGGCCCGATCGCAAGAACGCCAGCAGAATCAGGGCCGCCAATGCCCCGCCCACGTAGACGTTTTGCAGGACAAGGTCGATGGCGTTACGTACGTAATCGGTCTGGTCATAGATAATGCCGAGGTGTACGCCTTCTTTCTTCAATATGGTTGCGTTCAGTTTGTCAATTTCTTGCCGAACCCGTTCCATGGTGTCCATGACATTGGTGCGGCTTTCCGCCAGAACCGACATAGACATGGCGGGTTGACCAAGGCTGCGCAGAACCATGCGGCTGTCTTCGTAGCCGAATTTCACGTTGGCAATGTCACCGACGGTGATGCGGGCAGATTGCAAGCCAAAAGCATTGCGTTCACTACGCAACAGGACCGATGTGACCCGGTCTACTGTGTTGAGGTCTCCGTCAATGCGGACCAGATAGCGGCGTTTGCCTTCATTGACGAACCCGGCACTGGTGGAAATGTTGGCGTTGCGCAGGGCTGAAATCACATCCGATACTGAAAGCCGATACATAGCCAATCGCACCGGATCAATTTCGATCTGAAGCTGACGCTCGCCGGTGCCATAAACCCTGACCAATGCCACACCCGGAACCCGTTCCAATGTATTGGCAATACGGTTGTCAGCCAAATCGCCGTATGATGTCATTGGCCGCTCATTGCCGGGTAAACGCTCCAATACCAATGAGGCAATGGGGGTGTCTTCGGACCCGGCGGTGTCAAGGCGCGGTTCCTTGGCTTCATCGGGGTAGCTGCTGATTTGATTGAGGCGGTTGGATACGTCAAGCATGGCATCCGCCATGTTGGTTTCCAACCCGAACTCTAAGGTTATGGAGGCTCCGCCACGGCGGGCAGCGGAGGTCATGTCCTGTAGGCCATCGACCCCTTTCAGGGCGTTTTCCTGTTGGGTAATGATTTCCCGTTCCACATCCGCTGGGGCAGCTCCGGGCCAGTTGGTACGTACGGTAATGACCGGGCGTTCCACATCAGGGGTTAACTGTACAGGAATGGTGGTTAAGCTGACGCCGCCGAACAGCATGGCGGCAAGGACAAGGGCCAAAACCACCACCGGGTGACGGAGCGATGCGCGTACCAGATTCATGGTGCCACCGTATAGCTTAATGCCGCACCATCCTGCAGGCGTTCATTGCCACGGATAACCGCCAAATCTCCGGCTTCCAGCCCGGCATTCACAACAAAGCGATTGCCGATGGTTGCGCCAAGGGAGACAGGTCGGGCCTGCGCCCCTTTATCAGTGGCGACCATGACAACCGGGCTGCCATTGCGCTGAATAACAGCATCTTTTGCGACTGTCAGGTATGGTTTGCTGGAGCCAGTGGGAAAGTCGATGGTTACGACACGATTGACCGCAAGCGGGACGTGCTGTTGCAGTTTGCCAAGTGAAAACCGAACGGTGCGGGTGCGGGTACGGGGATTTTCGCGCGGCAATACGGCACGAATATGGGCAGTTTGGGAATGAGTGGCTGAAATGCGGGCTGCGACCTCAAGCCCGATGACGTGGGAATGGCCCAGATAATCGGCGGGAACCTCGGCTTCCAGTTCAATGGCTCCACGGTCCAGCAAAGTCACGATACCATCACCGACTTTGACGTAGGCACCGGCGGAGACTGCCCGCTCCAGTACGACAGCATCATAGGGGGCCCGGATTACGGCGCGGTCCAGGTTGCGCACAGCCAATTTTTGATTGGCAAGGGCGACATTCCTTTGGGCGGCAGCGGCCTGTGCCGCGGCTTTGGCATAATCCGTTGCGTCGTGTTGGTCTTCATAACGGGATTTGGTGAATGCGGCGGAGGCCTTCAGCTTTTCCAGACGTTCCAGCTTATGGCGTTCCGTGCGTTCAGTTGCCCGTGCTTGCTGCATTTCCGAAGTCCGCAGGGAGGCTTCTGCCTGTGCAATGTCTGCCTTTAATTGCAAAGGAACAGGGTCCAGTTCCGCAATGATATCATTGGCCTTGATTACATCGCCGACCCGAACATGGACAGACTGCACAATGCCGGCCACATCGGTGGCGATTGGTCCGCTGCGCAATGGCACGACCTGCCCCAGTATGGGGCGGGTTTCCGCCGAGGCTACGGTTTTCACCGGGTCGACCACAACCGATACGGCCCGAGGGGATTTGGCAAAGGTAAGGGCAGGGCTCAGGGCGAGCCCAATGCCAAAACAAAGGGCAGACAAATACAAACGGGACATGGGCTGGCTCATGACTTAGGGAAACGGGTATTGAGCGTTATAATGTAACCGTGCGTATGTATTCAACAGGAAAACATGTCTGCGGCATCATTGAGATGCCGCAGCGCGAAGGTAGGTCAGGCGGTCTTTTGCCGCCGGGTGAGAGGCTGTCCATCCGGTTTCTTGTGATTTGGCTTTGGCCTCACAGGTTTGGCGTTTTTCCCCCGTCAATTTGGAACAGTCCATGATTGTAAGGGATTCAATGGCTTGCAGCATAAGTGATGGCGACATGGCGCTGGTTTTCAGGATTTCAATTCCGAACATGTCCGCTTCTTGTTCGAATTTACGGCTGTTCTGAAATCCCCAAACGTTGATGACTGTGGCGGTCAATTCCTCCAAAATGCTGTCATCCACGCCAAGGACAACCGATGCCATGAAAGCCGCCCCGGCGATGGTGAAGACCTGTTGCAGGGCGTGGTGTTTTTCAACGTGTGCCATTTCATGAGCGATGACCGCGAGAATAACATCATCGGATTTCAGGCCGTTGACCAGATCATCGGTTAAGACAATTGGCCCACCGGGCAGAGCCAGCGCATTGGCACCGAACATGGGGCTTTTGTGGAAAAGAATGGCGGGCACAGGGTCCAGATTGGCATTGCGGGCCAAGACTTGCGCACGTTGCCGCAGGGTTTCCTGCCGTTCCGGTGCAATGGTGCTGTCCTCGAAATCAAAAGATTTCAAGGTGTCATAGGTATGTTGACCGATCATTTGTTCGACTGGGTCGGGAACAGCTAAGGCCAAGCCATGGGCAATAACCGGGATCGAAAAACGCAGGCCTATGACCAACAAAACCAAGCCGATGGCAAAGCCAAGGGCTTTCAGGGCAGAAAAATTCTCCAGCCATTGGATGCGACGCTGCCTTTTGGTGGTGAACAGGTTGCGGACTTCGGTAGAGGGCGGTGCATCAGGATGGAAGTAGTAACCATTGTGAAAATGGAAATCTCCCGAATCTTGCATGTCCTCCAGCACCAAATCCGGTATGGACGAACCGTCTTCCAAGGCAATGGAGATTGTGGGAGGCATGGCCTCCGTCACAACAATCGTCAACTGAGCCGCTTGGCTTTGGGACGACAGGGGCAGAAAAAACTGCCCCTGTAAGTGATGGGTGGAATTCATACCTAAATTCCGATCTCAATACCGTCAAGATCAGCAAATTCTTCGCCAAAGGCACCCATGGCAGCAGTTTGCTCATCAACAAAGGTCGCGCTGTCTTTCAGGTTAATGCTGGTATTGTCAGATAGGTATTTATAGCGACGAACCATGGCCCATGGGATCAACAGACCAAGGGAGAAGACGATGGCAAACGCATTGCTAAGCTCAATCCACAGCCATTGGAAAGGCTTCATGGTGGAATTGAATTCCGCAGCCGTGCCAAGCGTCATGTTGCGCAACAGGATGTTACGGCAAATTGCCCCGTAAATGATTTGGGTCAGGAAGAAAAAGACGACCAAACAAATCGGGATCAATTGATACTGCATGGGATTGCCATAGGGCCCCTGCATGGCATAGGGGTTCTGGATGGTCGATAAACCGAGCCACAGCGCAAAGGCAACGATGGCAGGTAATACTGCCCCAACAAAAAAGCCCTTATAATAGTCGGACAGCTTGGTGTTGGTGACAAAGCGTTCAACGCCAAAGCTGTGCCCCTCGGCATAATAACGGTAATAGTTCCGGGCAACCCATGGCACCAGCAAGCCAAGGGATAAAACGGAAATCATCGGAGCCAGCAAAAAGTACACCAAGCTGCGCAGGTACGTGCCATGCCAATTCAGGCGGACATTACGCCATGATGTCATTCGGGCAGAAAACCGAAGGGAACGGTTGATAATCCACGGAGCCGCAACAAGAAAGGCCAAGGAAAAGAGAATAGCCGTAATTGGAATCATCGTGGTGATGATGCTGTAAACGACAAGAATGACGATGGCGACAATTCGTCCCTTCAGCAACTGCATGCCGGTAGCATGATAATTCAAAGAGAAGTCCTCAATGAATGTGTTGTTATAAAAGTATTTCATCCGCCGGACTTTTGCCCACGTAGAGTAAATACCCAAGGTGATGATGGACAGAAACAGGTTGGAAATCCAGATGCCAAAGAATTCCTTGCCGGTGCCGTTGAAGTTGATGTTTTGAAAATCGGGGGAAGGAGAGGCCGCAGGCGGGGAAACTGGCGGGGCAGCACCCTCTGGTAGGGGCTGTGTAGCGTCAATATCGGTCATAAGGGGTCTCTGAAGTAAATTAAGTGGATAAAAGAAACGTGTAAGAGCTTTGATTGTAACTTATCAACCGGGGCGTGTCCTTAGGTATTAGGTTGAATTTCTTACAATGTAACATTTATGCAAGGTTACGTACCGCAAAAGGTTTGGTGCACGCGCTCTTGTGGGCGTGGTGGTGCCTTAAAACTCGATTTGGTTGGATCATCGGTGTAGGGCTTTGCCAGTGCTGCCAATAACTCTTTAAACAGGGTTAGGTCTCCATCTTCGGCATGGGTTAACGCGCGTTCAACCCAATGATTACGCGGAATGATGACCGGGTTGTGACTTTGCATCAGGGTTTGTGACAAACTATCCGGTGTGCCTTGCTGGCGCTTGCGGAATGTCCAGTGTTCATGCCAGTCCCGGAATTCGCGGCTGCTATAGGGTGCGGCTGCGATACAGGTGTCGTGCCGCAAATCATGGAAGGTGTTGGTATAGTCCAAGCCATAGGTTTGCATGACGGTCAACAATTCGGATATGAGGCCGATATCATCCGGGTCGTACCCAATCAGACCGAGCTTTCCGCGCATCATGGCAAGCCATTGATCATGGATTAGATCTTCGAAGTCGGCAATGGCTTCTTCGGCAAGTTGAACGGCCTGTACCGAAGTATCAGAGATTAAAGGCAGGAGCGTTTCCGCCAGTCGGGCCAGATTCCACTGGGCAATGGATGGCTGATTGCCGAATGCATAGCGACCGTGATGGTCAATGGAACTGAATACGGTCTGTGGATGATAGGTATCCATAAATGCACAGGGGCCATAATCGATGGTTTCACCGGAAATTGTCATGTTATCCGTGTTCATGACGCCATGAATGAAGCCAACCCGCATCCAGTCTGCAATCAGGTTTGCTTGCCGTTTCATGACCTCGCGCAAGAACGCCAATGCCGGATTATCAGCTTGAAGAACCTCGGGCATGTGACGGCGGGCCGTGTAGTCAAACAGTGCTTGCAGGATCGGTGGTTTGCCCTGTGCTGCTGCAAATTCAAAGGTTCCGACCCGGATGTGGGATGATGCGACCCGGGTCAGAATGGCGCCGGGTTCGGGTCCGTCTCGGTCAACGGTTTCCCCGGTGCGGACCACTGCTAAGGATCGGGTTGTTGCAATGCCCAAAGCATGCATGGCCTCGCTGATAATGTATTCCCGCAGCATGGGCGCCAGAGCCGCCCGTCCATCGCCGCGACGGGAGTAGGGTGTCTGGCCGGAGCCTTTGAACTGGATATCGAACCTTAGCCCGTCAGGGGTATTGTGCTCCCCTAAAATACAGGCCCGTCCATCGCCAAGCATGGTGAAGCGGGCATATTGATGCCCGGCATAGGCTTGGGCGAAGGGCGTTGCGTCGGCGATTTGTAGATTGCCCGCAAACAATTCGGACAGGGTTCGTGCGGGGACCGATGCAAAGTCCAGCCCGAGTTCCTTTGCCAATGGGGTGTTCAGGCAAACCAGTTCCGGTTGGCCGACGGGGACTGGTGGCAAGCGGGTATAGAAAATATCAGGCAGGTCAAGGTAGGTTGTGGTGAAGTCAAAACCATAATCCAGCATGCCGATTAACCCAGTCCATGTTGCAAAATTTGCTACTTGTCTTGCTTCATATTGGGGTGAGAGCAGCTTGCAACAAGGCCGACCTGTTAACCATGCTCTGTCCCCAGTTCCGTTGGGCCTTCGACAATCGGCAACGTGACGGTAATGGTTGTGCCAATGTTGGGGGTGCTGTTGACGGTGATGCTGCCGCCATGCTTGGTTACAACAACGTCATAGGCCACGGATAATCCTTGTCCAAGCCCCTGCCCGATATCTTTTGTGGTGAAAAACGGTTCAAAAATGTGCGCACGGGTCGCGTCATCCATGCCAATGCCGTTGTCGGAAATATGGATGCATATGTTGCGTTCTCGACGTTCGGTTTGCACATGAATTAATCCGGTATCAGCCATTTTACCACTGGCAGCGATGGCTTCCGACGCGTTGGTAATCAAATTCAGAAAGACTTGATTCAATTCTCCGGGCAGACACTTGATCATGGGCAGGGAGGCGTCAAAATCCTTTGCCACGCGGGCATGATCTTTCCATACGGAGCGGGTGACGGTTAACGTGCTGTCCAGTGAACGGTTTAAATCCACACACAGCCTGTCTTTTGCCCCCGGTAAAGCAAAATCGCGCATGGCCCGGACAATTTTGCTGATCTGACATACGCCTTGAAGGGATTCATCCAAGGCCAAGGGCAATTCCTCTTTCATGAATTCCAGATCCATATTGGCGAGGATGTGCTGCACTTTTTGTACAGTTGGGTCGGCACTGTTTGTTGCTTGAGTGGCGGCCAGATTCTCCAGCAGGGAAAACAGGTCTTCCTGCGTTCGGCGAATGAACTTCAGGTTATCGGCAACGTATTGTGCCGGAGTATTGATCTCATGGGCTATGCCGCCTGCCAGTTGCCCGACGGCCTCCAGTTTCTGTGCTTCGCGCAGTTCATGATTCAGCCTTTGTGTGTTTGTGTGGCTGTCTGACAGTCTTTCAAACATCTTGTTGAAGGCTTCGGCAAGGGTCGTGATCTCTGCCGGTCCCTGCAATTTCAGGCGGCGGTCCAGTTGACCAAGGGCGGTGATTTCAGACAACTCGGCGCACAGTCGAACCAAGGGTCTTGATATAATATGCGCCGTTAGCATCACCAAACCAGAGGCAACCAACAGGTATGCAACCAAGCCCAAAAAATGCAGCATGGCCTCTGTTTTATGCAATTGCATTTCGTCTTTTAGGGACTGGGCAACTTCGATGACTAAGTTGAAGTCAGGCAGTGTGGCTTGTGTCGTTGTCCATGCAGAGGCCCCCGCCGTGTTATCGGCAGAAAGGATGGCCTGCAATTGGTTTGAACTTTGATAAAGCCATTGCCCGTTACTGGAATCACGCAATCCAAACAACAGGTCTGCGTTCTGTTGAGCAAACAGTTCGGGATAGGACGTGTCATCAATGGCAAAGATGATTGCCCCTTCAACAGAGCCATGAAAGGCAATGGGGGTAACGCTGACAATCATATCGCCCATGATATGAAGCTGGCTGATTGCGGGGATGGTATGCAGGTCCAGAGGTAAGGGAATGCCCGCTGTATTCCCGGCAATTCGGCGGCCCTTGTAATCCACCATCCATATATGCGTGCCCGATGCCGCAGGGAAATCAAGCGTGCGGAAAAATGTGGGTAGATAGCTATCGCGCTCTGCTGTATCGATCAGGCCGTTGATAATCAGACTGTTGCGGGCGACAACCCGGCTGAATTGCTTCAGGCTGTTCAGGCGTTCTTCAATGCGGGTTGTCAGGTTTGCCGTGTTTTCACGGACGGTTCGTTGAGCGTTCTCAAGCAGGATCGAGTTCTGTATGTTCTGACCGATGATCCACAGGGTCACAAGCAGGATCAACCCCAGTGGAATGACCAGAACCGCCGCGTATCGTGTCAAAGACATGCGGTTGAGACTGTGCAGCGGAGGCATGATCTAATCCTCCGTAATTGGAATAATTGCACCGTCTTGATTGTACCGCGCCATTTTATAGTCATAGACAGACAAAGCGTCTTGGTTGCTGTTATCAAATGGCAGGATGTAGCGTCGCACCAATCCGACGTAGTCCTGCACCTTCTGCAGAGCATTGCGCACCCGTTGACGGTCTGTTGACCCGGCTTCTCGGATTGCCATTCCCAGCAAATGGACCAGATCATAGGCATGAGCCGTTCCGGCAGGGGCAAAAATGCTTTCCGGTTTTTCTGGGACACCGTACTTGAGGGCGTAGGCTTTTAAAACCCGCCGGGCAATGATCGGGTTTCCCGGATGGAAAAACGAATAGGTTTGCAGGAATGTCAGGTCAATTTTACTAAGGTCGTTTTTGGCCTGTTCGAAGAAATTGCCGCCAGTGATGCCCCAATGGGAGATAATGGGTATGCGTTGCTGTTCCGGCAAAGCAGCCATTTCCTCTGCAATTTTAAGGCCCTCTGGCGCATTCCCTACCAATAAGATGGCGTCAGCGTTTGCTGCCAAAATGTCTTCAAGAACCGACTGGTCGTCTGAGTCTCCCCAGTGGAACCATGTGACGGCAACCGGGCTTAAGTTTGATCGTGCCAAAGCAAAGGTTAATGCCTTTTCGTTGGAGCGGCCCCATCCGGTTTTTTCCAATGCCAATGCAATGCGGCGATATCCTTGCTTGACCGCATAGTCCACCAGATATCCCCCGGCGTATTGATCACGGACCGACACGCGGAATATGTAATTGGGTGTGTAGCCATTGGTGATGATTGATGTGCCCGCGGCCCAAGGAACCAAAAACGGGATTTTCTTTTCATGGATCAGGGGCAGTTCGTGCATCACCACTGGGGTGTGTAAGCCCCCCATAACGGCGACGACGTTGGGGTCCTCAGCAAACTCGGACAGATTGTCCGCGCCCCGTGCCGGGTTGCCACGGTGGTCTTTCGCCTCAATAACCAGCGGACGGCCCAGAACGCCGCCGCCCGCATTGATTTCATCAATGGCAATTTCCATCCCGCGCCGAATGGCTTCTCCGGCTTTGGCTGAGCCTCCGCTTAGGTCCGCATCCAAACCGATAATCAGTGGCTCCGATTGCGTTTCGGCAATTGCCGGAGCCACTGAAGTTGTTATGTGCAAGCTGCAAATTGCAGCAATCGCGGTTACAATGGTTCGGATCATTTTTTTACCCCGTCCTTGTTTGTTCGGTCGGTTCCACAGTTGAGGCGGTGTCGAGACATCGTGCGGGTCTTTCGCTTTTGTTTTTTTCCAACCGCCTCAACTGTAGGATCAGAATAGGTCGTGGTAGTATTTTCGAATATCCCCATTTGGGGACAGTGAGGCTATAAAATTGGATTTTTCATAGAAAATGCCGCAAGTCACTGATAAGCATAAAATATTATTTGTAGATGATGAGCCAAAAGTTCTGATGGGGCTGCGGCGGAACTATGTCGCCATGCTGGGGTTGTGGGACATGGAATTTGTCACATCGGCTGCGGATGCCCTGCAAAAGCTAGGCAATAGTGACTTTGACGTCATGATAACCGACATCAGCATGCCCGGTATGTCCGGCCTTGACCTGTTGAAGGTCGTCAATCGTGACCATCCACGCACCCAGTGCATTGTTCTGACCGGTACCAATGATCTGCAATTGGCAGAAGCCCTGATTAATGCGGTGCGGGTCTATCGATTCTATACCAAGCCGTGCGATGCGGATGTCTTGAAAGCCGGAATTTGTGATGCGGTCAATGCAGGGCGAGCCATGTCCGATTCTCGTGGTGGCATCGAAACCATGCTGCTGGACCGCTTAAACACCGGGATACTGGTGACGGATGCAAATGGTCGCGTTCGCTATATGAATAGTGCGGCAACATCGGTGCTGACGATCAGTTCTTTGCTGCAAATGGCGCATAGCGGGCAGCTGCGGACGAAAAGTCCTGAGACCTCGGCCCTGCTGTTGAATGTGATTGAAAAAATTGCGCGCCGAGATGCGACGGAAACCCGCGGGATTAGCCTATCTGATGATGATGTCGGGGAACGCCTGCACCTGATTATTGCACCGTTGGATGAGGGGGATGGAGCAATGCTGTTTGTGACGGAAGTTTCCCGCAGGCCATTGCCGACCGCTGCCATTATCAAGGATTTGTTGGGCTTAACGGAGGCCGAAGCCAAACTGGTTGCCTGTCTGGTGCAGGGGGACACGGTCAAAGAAGCCAGTTCCCATATGGATATTACCGAATCGTCAGCCCGGACGTATTTGAAGCGCATATTGTCCAAATTACAGGTGTCCAGACAGTCGGAACTGATCGGTCATGTTTTGACGACAACCCTTCCGAAATAGCCATTATGCCGCGTTGCCTGTAACGGCGATTGCCGTTATGGTGCGCGCACCGAAAATGATTTTCTGCGTCGAAACGAACGATGCGCAAACAGGGGCTTTGGATGATGGCGACTTTGGGCACGGCAAAAACTGCGTCTGCGAAAAAGATCATGCTGTTGGGCGGTGGTGAACTGGGTAAGGAAGTGGTGATTGAGGCCCAGCGTCTTGGGGTCGAAACCATCGTGGTGGATTCCTATGCCGATAGTCCGGCGATGCAGGTTGCCCATCGCAGTTACGTGGTGTCCATGTTGGATGGCGTGGCTTTGCGTGACGTCATTACAAAAGAGCAACCGGATTTCATCGTTCCCGAAGTTGAAGCCATTGCAACCGAGACATTGGTCGAATTGGAAGCCGAAGGCATGACCGTTGTGCCAACGGCACGGGCGACGCGTTTGACCATGGACCGGGAAGGCATCCGCCGTTTGGCAGCAGAGGAACTGGGCCTGAAAACGTCCCCTTATGTTTTTGCCGATACGGAAGAAGATTTCCGCGCGGCCGTGGAAACCATCGGCCTGCCGTGTGTGGTCAAGCCTGTGATGAGTTCTTCCGGTAAAGGGCAAAGCGTTATCCGCACGGCTGAGGATATTGCCGCTGCATGGGACTATTCCCAGTCCGGTGGTCGTGCCGGGGCCGGGCGGGTGATTGTGGAAGGATTCGTGCCTTTCGATTACGAGATCACTTTGCTGACCGTACGCCACAATGGGGCGACCAGCTTCTGTGCTCCGATCGGGCATCGTCAGGAAGATGGTGACTACCGGGAATCTTGGCAGCCGCAAATGATGGATGCAGGTGTTCTGAATAAGGCGCAAGCCATGGGGCACACCATCACGGAATCCTTGGGCGGCAATGGGCTGTTTGGGGTGGAGTTGTTTATCAAGGGGGATGAGGTTTATTTCAGTGAAGTATCCCCGCGTCCCCATGATACGGGACTGGTGACAACCTTGTCACAGGATATGAGCGAGTTTGCCTTGCATGTCCGGGCTATTCTTGGCCTGCCAATTCCGGCGATCCGCCAGTATGCGCCGGCTGCGTCCAGTGTGATTTTATCCAATGGTACGTCTGATGCTCCTGCATTTAGCGGGCTGGAACAGGCTTTGGCCCAACCGGACACCAAAGTGCTGTTGTTCGGCAAGGGCAGTTGTAATGGTCGCCGTCGTTTGGGTGTTGCCGTTGCCTTGAGCGATACGGTTGAAGACGCCAAGGCCAAGGCCATGGCTGCATCCAGTGCCGTAACCATCACGTACTGATTTTGGCATCATTCAGGCTCGGCGTGCTCCGGGCCAATTGTTCCCCTCACATGACCTCTTTCTTAGATTGAAGGAGGTCGAGGAAGGTGCTTGTTCAGAAAGTCCATGAGGCTTTGGATGCGTTTGACTGTACGACTGCCTTTGGGATAGACGATTTGCAGGGAAGCGTTGTTGGTTGGGGCATACGCGCCCAATATTTCAATCAATCGTCCGGCCTTAAGATCGGCCCAGACATCCCAAATGGATTTCAGGGCAATACCGTGCCCGTCTAGGCACCAACGCCGGACCAAAGCGCCGCTGTTGGCATTGCGGTTGCCTGAAACGGCAATGTCGCAACGATGACCATCGATCAAAAAAGACCATTCTCGATCAATAATTTGTCCAAACTGCATAATCAGGCAGTTATGGTGGATCAGGTCGTCGGGATGCTTGGGGGTGCCGTGTGCATTTAGGTAGGCTGGGGCTGCGCAGATCACCCGGCGATTGTCGCCGAGTTTCCTGACCATTAAAGAGCTATCTTTGAGTGCGCCATGCCGGAACGCCATGTCCAGCCCTTGTCCGGCAATATCCATATAGCTATCACTCAATAACAGTTCGACCCGGATATGCGGGTGCAGCGCCATGAAGCTATCTAGTAGTGGCGCGATGGTGTGTTCCCCCAAATCATGAGGGGCACTAAGGCGAATTGTGCCGGATAAGCGTTCGTTCCCTGTGTGGATGCGATCTTTCAGGTCTTGTGCATCGCTGACCAAGCTTCGTGCCCCGTCCAGCAGGGTGCGCCCTGCATCAGTCAGGCTGATGGAGCGGGTGGTGCGGTTCAGCAAAGTCGCGCCATAGCGAGCTTCCAGCGCGGCAAGTCGCTCTGATGCCGTCGCAGGAGATAAACCAAAATCCCGTCCGGCTGCGGCAACCCCTTGCTTTTCCACAATACGAATAAAAAAGGCCAAAGCGTCCAATGTATCCATTGTTCGATATTGCCGAATAATCTTATCGGATTCCAGTCAATTCTCAGCGGAAAGGGCAGAGGTTAGGTTCAAGGATGAGCGGACACCAGAAGGAAGGAGAACAAAATGCCGTTTACCGAGGAAACCGTTTCCGTCGTGATAGGGGGAACCTCCGGCATTGGGCGTGCGGTTGCAGATATACTGCGCCGCCGCCCTGGATCGGTCGTGGCTGTCAGTCGTCGCAATGGGTTTGACATGACTGATGAAACTGCAACCGCACAGTGGTTTCAGAATTTGGGTCCGGTGGATCATGTGGTGGTAACTGCGGGTTCCTCTGCGCCGAGTGGTGGTGTGTGTGCGGTGGATTTATCAACGGCACGTCAGGCCTTTGATGCAAAATTCTGGGGGTCGATTGTTGTGGCTCGGGCAGCCGCACAAAGCTTGAAACCGGGCGGAACCATTACTTTGACCAGTGGCTTCCTTTCACGTCGGGTGACGGCAGGCACCTTTGTTAAAACTGCCATGAATGCCGCGTTGGAGGCTTCAGCCAAACTATTGGCGCAGGAACTGGCGCCTTTGCGGGTCAATGTTGTTAGTCCCGGTTTGACCAGAACCGAAGCCTATGACGGATTGGAAGTTTCGGCACGGCAAGACATGTTTATTGCGGGGGCGGGGCGATTGCCTGCTGGACGTGTCGCAGAGCCGGAAGACGTGGCCGCGGCCTACATATTGGCCATTGATGTTCCGTCTATGACCGGGGCCGTTCTTGATGTTGATGGCGGGGCCTTGATCGCCTGATGCCAAATCTTTCTTAAAAGCTGAAGGGAACGTCACAATGATGTCTCAACTTTTTCGGCCCCGCCAATTGGGGGCAATCTCTTTACCAAATGCTGTTGCCATGGCTCCGATGACCCGGTCACGTACGGATCAACCGGGGAATGTGCCGAATGCTATGATGGCAACGTATTATGCCCAGCGTGCGGCTGCAGGGGTCATAATCACCGAAGCCACGCAGATATCGCCACAGGGGCAGGGCTATTCCTTTACGCCGGGAATTCATAGTGCGGCCCAGATTACCGGGTGGCAGCAGGTGACCGATGCTGTTCATGCCGCAGGTGGGCGTATCTTCCTTCAGCTTTGGCATGTCGGGCGCATGAGTCACGCAAGTTTTCATGCGGATGGAGTGCCGGTCGCGCCGTCTGCCCTTGCGCCGAATGCGCAGGTTTGGGTTGTCGATCCGAAAACCGGGCAGGGTGAAATGGTGGATTGCCCAACCCCACGCGCCTTAACGACGGATGAGGTCGCCAAGGTGGTGGATGATTATGGTCGGGCAGCCCAAAATGCCAAGGCCGCCGGTTTTGATGGCGTGGAAATACATGCTGCCAATGGGTATCTGATCGATTCCTTCCTGCGGGCAACATCTAATCATCGGCATGATCAGTACGGTGGCAGCGATGAAAATCGCATGCGCTTTGCTGTGGAAGTGGTTGAGGCCGTTGCCTCGGTAATGGGCGCGGCACGCACGGGGATGCGGTTTTCTCCGTTTATTACCCAGCGCGGCATGGATGACCCGGACGCGCCAGCAACCATTCTGAAATTGGCGGCAGAGTTGGATCGTATGGGATTGGCTTATGTGCATATTGCCGAAGCTGATTGGGATGATGCGCCGGAAACACCGTCTGCATTTCGTCAGGCACTGAGAACCGCGTTTTCAGGCAGCATCATGGTAGCCGGAGGTTACTCCAAGGAAAAGGCCGAAGCCATGCTGAACAGTGGTCTTGCTGATGTGGTTGCATTTGGCCGGTCATTTATTGCCAACCCGGATTTGCCGGAACGGTTTTTGCACGGACATCCCTTAGCGGAATTTGATGGCAATGCTCTGTTTGGAGGCAGTGCCAGTGGATATGTTACCTACCCAACGTGGCAAGACGCCAACAGCGACGCTGTTGCAGGTTGAGAAGAAGGAGAGACCCAATGACAGATACAATGAAAGCTGTGGCTCTTACCCGTTATTTGCCCATCGATGATCCGAATGCACTGTTGGATGTGACTTTGGACGTGCCGCATCCGACCGGACGGGATATTTTGGTTGCCGTTCACGCCGTATCCATCAATCCGGTGGATGTAAAGGTTCGTGCGCCCAAGGCGGCGATTGAGCTTGCCCCGCGCGTCCTTGGTTATGACGCATCCGGTGTCGTGGTCGCTGTTGGTCGCGATGTGACGCTGTTCCAGCCGGGAGATGAGGTTTGGTATGCCGGAGACATCACACGTCCCGGCACCAATCAGCAAATGCATTTGGTGGATGAACGGATTGTTGGTCGCAAACCCAAATCCCTATCCCATGCCGAGGCAGCAGCCCTGCCATTGACTGCGATTACCGCATGGGAGTCCATGTTTGAACGGCTCGGAATTGCCTATGATGGCGATAATGCCGGGCAAAGCATTTTGCTTATCGGTGGAGCCGGAGGTGTAAGCTCCATGGCGATTCAACTTGCGAAATGGGCAGGGTTGACCGTGATTGCCACGGCTTCACGACCGGAGTCCATCGCATGGGTCAAGGAACTTGGTGCAGACTATGTGGTTAATCATCGTGCTGATCTGGTCGCAGAAGTTCGCGCACTGGGACTGCACCATGTGGATCACATAGCAATTTTCAATGATATGCGTCATTGGGCGGCGGCGGTGGAACTGATCTGCCCGCAAGGTGGTATCGTCAGCATAGATGATACGGACTTACCCATGCCCATGGAGCAAATGAAAACCAAATCGGCCAGTTTTCACTGGGAGTTCATGTTCGCCCGGTCCATGCATCAGACACCGGATATGATTGAACAGCATCGCCTGTTATCTCGGGTTGCCGAACTTGTCGATGACGGATATGTGCGGACAACCGCCACCAAATATTTGTCGCCAATTTCGGCCTTTTCCATGCGTCAGGCCCATGGTGTGGTGGAAAGTGGTCGTATGATTGGAAAAATAGTGGTCCATGGTTGGGAATAGGTCTTCAGCCCGACTATAGACGAACGGGCTTTGTCTTCAGTCTTCGCCCATGCTAAGGCTGGGCAAAGTCCGCCCGTTGCGGGAAATACACCGATTCCGATTGCGCAATTGATTTTTCCATCCTAAATCATGGGCATCTATGTATCTGGATGCGCGAGCTTCGTGGTTGGGACTGGCCCAGCCTGTTCCGGTACCTGCTTCAACAATTTGCCACAGTGATGATCAAAGGATGATGAAAGAATTATGATTGGAACGCTTGTTGCTTTCTTTTTGGTTTCTATCGTCTTGTCGTTTTTGTGTTCATTGTGGGAAGCTGTGCTGTTGAGCATCACACCGTCCTATATGCAGGTGAAGCTGAACGAGGGAGGCCGTACCGGAACCCTTCTGAAAGGGTTCAAGGACAATATCCACCGTCCCTTGGCCGCGATCCTGACGGTAAACACGATTGCCCATACGGCGGGCGCGATTGGTGTCGGGCAGGAAGCCACGATCATCTGGGCCAATACCCATCCAGTCGTTACTGGCTTGGTGGTGCCGGCGGTTATGACTGCGGCAATTCTGATCTTGTCTGAGATCATTCCGAAAACCATCGGGGCGACCAATTGGCGCATGCTGGCTCCATTCACTGTACACAGTCTGAATGTGATCATTAAGCTGACGCTGCCGGTCATCTGGCTGTGTCAACTTATCACCAAGTGGTTCAGTTCGGGGCAGGACAAACACGTGTTCAGCCGTAAGGATTTTATGGCAATGGCACAAATCGGGTCAGAGGAAGGTGCTCTGGATGAATCCGAAGCCAAATTCATTGAAAACCTGATGCGCTTCCGCAACTACAAAGCCAAGGACGTGATGACGCCGCGTACCGTGGTGGTGTCGGCCCCTCAGACTATGACGGCACGTGATTTCTATAATATGCAGGATGATTTGGTTTTTTCTCGTGTTCCTCTGCGGGAAAGCCAGAATGAGGAAGCCATCGTCGGCTATATCCTGAAGGATGAAGTGCTGGAACACTTGATCGACGATGAAACCGATAAGCCCCTGCAGGAATTCCGCCGTGATGTGCTCTATGTCCCGGAAATTTACAGCATTTTCCAGCTGTTCAATGATTTCATCAAACAACGAGAGCACGTGGCGATTGTTGTGAACGAATACGGGGACATGGAAGGCTTGGTCACCATGGAAGACATTGTGGAAACCTTGCTGGGTGCTGAAATCGTTGATGAGACTGACAAGATTGTCGATTTGCAGGAAATGGCAAAAAGCAGATGGAAAACCCGCTTTAAAAAGATTTCCGCGCTGCAAAACGGAGCCAAAGTCTCTGCGTCTTCCAGTCGGTGACTTCTAACGGTTGTGTTCTGTGCGTTTTCTGCGCAAGCTGTTGAAACGTACAGTGAATTGTGACCGTTAAGGAGGTTGAGATGCTGACATCCATTCAAGGCAAGACCTGTATCGTTACCGGAGCATCCAAAGGCATTGGCAAGGGCATTGCGCGGGTATTTGCTGCGCAAGGCGCCAAAGTCATGGTGGTGGCTCGTGGTGCGGAGGATGCGCAAAAAGCTGTCGATGAAATCCGCGCCGCCGGGGGAACCGCTGACAAGTATTGCTGCGATGTTTCCGATTGGGGACAAGTCAAAGCCATGGTTGAGGCAACCGAGCAGACTTTCGGCAGTGTGGATATCCTATGCGCAAATGCCGGCATTTTCCCGCAGGTAAAAATGGTGGATATGGCACCGGAAGACTGGGATCAGGTCATGTCGGTGAACCTGAAAAGCACATTCTTGTGCGTGAAAGCTGCCATCCCGGCATTTGAAAAAGCCGGGGCAGGGCGTGTCGTTGTTGTATCATCAATCACCGGGCCGGTGACCGGGTATCCCGGCTGGGCACACTATGGCGCTTCCAAAGCGGGACAGCTGGGCTTCCTTAAAACCGCAGCCATGGAGTTATCGCGCTACAACACCACGATCAACGCGGTGATGCCGGGCAATATCATGACGGAAGGGCTGCAAGGGCTTGGACAGGACTATCTGGACGCCATGGCTGCATCCATTCCGCTGAAGCGTTTGGGCTCGGTTGAGGATATTGCCAATGCGGCACTGTTCTTTGCGTCCAAGGAAGCTGCCTATATCACAGGGCAGCAGATTATTGTCGATGGCGGGCAAATTCTGCCCGAATCACTGGATGCCATGCAGGAAATCTAGTTCCCAGTACACGTGCCTGCGGCCCGCTAAGAAAGCGGGCCGTGGATGAACCAGCACAACCTCAATCCATAGAATTGACAGCCTGATTGTAGTCTTCCTCTAGGGAGCATGTGGCCTTACGGTTCGAACCAAACATGGTTTTCCATAAACTATCCTGTTTGGGCTTGATCTTGCTGATATGGTTTTCGGCGATTTCCGCTTTCCTACTGATTTCTTTAAGTTCTTCTGTCGGGTCGCGTTTTGTCTGATGCCAATGTGGCGTTAGCAGGTTGCTGTTGTATTGGTTGATTTGTTTTTGTAAGCCGGAAATCAGTACTCTCAACTCATCGCCGTTTTTGATGAATTGCATGGATTTCCACTCTTGAGCATCAATATCAAGGCTGAGGGTTATTTGTGAAATAACCTCCCGGTCACGCATATCCGGGAATTTGTTGATGCCCATGTTTTCTATGTTGCGGACCGTTGTTTGCAGGCGGCGGATCTTGGAATTGCATTCCTGCATCAGGCCGAACGCCTCCCATACTTGTTGCGATAGCTTGCCTTTCAACATGGCAAGGACCGTAAGTATTGCTGAAAACCCGGTAAAGATGGTTGTCAGTCCAGAGATAATTGGCCCATCGCCTACCCTGTCATCGGTTATGAAGTACAGGTAGGCTGCCCCTCCTAACGAGGCAAGCATTAAGACTACGGTGATGGATATCATAATACTCAGAGACCAGTTTTTATTCATTGTTCTATGCCACCAAGGTCTACGGAATGAAGGGGATCAGTTGTTCAGGCGGAGTGTTTTTAACGCGTCAAACAGACTATGGAATTTATGGTCGTCTTTAGGCACAAACAGGGGGTAGTTGTCGTTTGTAATGGTCTTCATTCCGGTGTTTTCAAACATGAAATCAAGCGCCGTTTTCCATTCGGTCGTGTCCGCCCGCGATGGGTCCATGAACATCCACCAGACCGGGCATGAGATCAGCGCATTGAAAAAATCAACAATTGGACGTGGCTCATTGTCATAGATTTTATGAGCGGGCGTGGTCGGATTGGTTTCCGACAGCACGATGCGGAAGCTATCCAGTAAGTCAAAAATGTAATCGCTGAGGATCTGCCCGATATTCTGTTCGTGCTGACGTGACCGCCATTGGGTTTCACGTTCATCGACAACGGTCATGAAACGTTCCCAGACCGTGGCAAACGTTGCCGGGGCCTCTGTGCGAATGATAACGTCATCCTGCCATTTGGCTCCCCAAGCCAGTCGCCATGTTACCAAAATATCCAGAAATTCTTGGAAGGTTTCTCCTGCGATTTCTTCCTGACGCAATGTCGGCAGTTCGGATGTCAGGACGGCCCCAAATTCGGCGGGTGCGGTATTGGATCGGCTGGCGACTGCCGGCATGAACATGCCGGAATTCGCTGTGTAGCGAATCAGAAGTTCCTTAACAACCGAGGTTGCCGTTTCTTTCATTTCATCGGCTTGGGCATCGGAAAATGTCGTTGATAGCAGGTCGCCAACAAACGAAAGCAGGACCATTGGCGAAATCAACTGATATACCCGTCCGCCGTGACCGATAATTTTCATTAAGGCCAATCGGCCCGCAATTGCGGCTCTGGGATCTTGCTTCATAATCTGTTGAAGCTGTCCGACCAAATCTTCTTTGGGGGCGGTAAGAACAAGGCAACCGCGTCCGGCGGTGAAGGCACTTTCCTCCGGCGAGTTTGCCATTTTCCAAGCCAGCACCCGCCCCAATGTTTGTCCCATTGATTCCTGCCGGGATAGTGACAGGAAATCCATATAGGCGGACATATCCAGTTCCTTGTAACGCCGCTGGTAAATTGATGATCGGACAAGGCAAATTCGAAGCAGGTAAGTGATAACCGTGCCCGGTTGCAGGTCAAAGCTTCGGACCAATGCAGACGATAATGCAATCAGGGTGATGTTGACTTCATCGTCGATGTCGTCTGACCGTAGGCGATACCGTGATCTCCACCCGTCATTATGGATGAGGTAATTTGCGACAAGGGCAATCAGGCGTGCAACAAAGCCACCACGTACGTCGTCGGGGACAATGCCGGATGACAGCAGTGACGATGAAAAGCTGTTTCGGAATGCTTCCTGAAGGTTAAGGGATAGTTTGAAGTCGCAAATATGGTGTGATTTGTCGTTGTAATCAGCTTTTACCCAGAATTCTCTCGACCCCAGCAACAGGTTAATGAAGGTCCGTACGGGCAGGCGGAGAATCAGGTCTCGATAGAGTTGAAGGTCCGCTTCGGAGCGTATGGCCAATGCTTGGCGAAAAAGCTCGTTGAGGCAGCGGAAAATGTTGAATGGCTGATCGTTGCCGGGAAATTTTGCCACAAGGCTCAGGTCGCTTCTGTGCGCCGCGTAGCGAACGAGAGGGGCCAAGTCAATTCGGTTCTCAGATTTGAGGACTTTTAACAGGTATTGGCTTTCCAGTCGGTCGACTTGGGTGTTGATTTGTTTTATGCGGCTGGAAGTGGCAAGGGAAACACTGTCAGGGTGCGCGTTCCATTGTTCGTTTAGCAAAAGCTCCTGACCGAAATTCTTCCAGACATGGCTGCGGACCAAAAGGGAGTATGCATCCATGTCTCCTGAAACAATGACAATCAGTTGCGGAGTTGTCAGATATTTGCGCAAGGTTTCCAGAACCGGCCAGCCTCGGTCAAAGCTGGTATCGACATCATCAAATGCCAAAAGGAAGCAGTCGGCTGCCAGAATTTTTAGGCTGTCATTTACAAATCGGTGAAAGTTGACTTCAAAATTGACCCCGCTTTCTGCTTTGTGTAGGCCTCTGGTCATAATGGAATAGGAGTCCATTAAATCCGAACGGGCGGCACTTTCATCAAAAATACCGTCAATAAGGGCCAGCCCCTCGGTTAAACGCTGTAGGGATTTTGACCATTGATCAAGGGTGCTGCTGCAACTGTTATCGTTGTCGTCTTGTTGTCCGCAACGACGGGCATGCGTGCGAACGGCATCATTAATCAGGCTGATGACGACAACCATGATGTTATGGTTGGTTTCGATCAGTGTGGGGTCAAGAACGCGAAGCTTGTGAATGACAAGCTTGTCCATCCTCAACAGCTTAGGGCTTGTTATATGTTGGGATTGTGCGGTCCACAGACGTGATGCAATGGATCGCTTGATGTCATTCTGGCAAATATTTTCATCACGGGCGATGATGCCGTGAATTTCTCGAAGAAGGTAGTTTGTAAACGTGGTTTTCCCGCTGCCGCGACCCCCGTGAATTGTAATTGCTGCACAACGCCGTGACAGATCATCGATGTTGTCAGTGGTCTCAAGAGTTACGCGGTAGTTTACAGCTGCCGTGAATGCTTTGGATAAGCAGGTCTCGATTTCTTTCAGGGCGTCGCGTTGAATCAATTGCCCCAAGTTATCAACATCAAATTCTCCTTCCCCCATTCTGGAGAAGTCTATGACGATTTCCTGTCGGCCTGCTTCAGCGGGGATGGCTTCCATTGGTATAACTTTCGAGCAAATGACACATTATGCGCGTGAAACACTGTGACATATTTGCTCAAAAGTGTTGTGGATAGCAACACGTAAAGGGGGCTGCTTATCCCCAAGTGCGGTTGAATAGTAGGGGTGCCGATTACGGTGCGGGTGCAATGAGTGCTTTCCATTGCGGTAAATGGAAAATCCAACTCGCCAGTTCCGCATAGGCCATGGCTTGGGGGTGGCGACCGTCGTTTTGGGCCACACCGTCCATCCAGATTTGGGATTTTGCCGTAAATTCATGCGCAGGAACAAAGGGAACGCCTGTTGTGTCGCACAGGTCTTTCATCTGTTCGGAAATATGGAAAATACGCTCGGTATGGGAAGGGTCGCTCGACGCGGGTGGCGAAACGATCAAAGTTTGCCCCCTGTGCATTGCATCCTGAATGATCGAACGCATGGTTGACAGGGTCCTGTCTTCTGGAACGCGTCGTGTCCCATCTTCAAGCATTACATCATTGTGCCCGATGGAAATTATGATGCGTTTTTCGAAGTCACCTTTCAGGCGGGCGTCAAGTTCTGACTTCAGACGGGCGTGAAGGTCCAACGTGGTTTCGTGGCGGACACCTAAATTATAATGCGTGACGCGTGGAGTGTCGGCAGCAGTCAAACAGGCAAGGCGCCCAGCCCAGCCCAGCATGCCTTCGTCGCATGTCCCGTTGATCAGGGAATCTCCGCAGAAAATAAGTCTGAGATCACGCATCGTTCATTATACCTAAACCCGTACATCATTGATCAGTATGAATAACTTGTGTCCGCCCAAGTCCGGAAAGGTATCCACGCTTGGCGGGCTGGTGACAGAAATACCTCTCCAGAAGGAGTGCCTCAACCGTATTTTTTCACATGGATATTATGGGGGATGATTTCTGCATGCGCTATTAAGTTTGCAGGAAGAGATTATGAAGATTGGTCGAAACAAATCTTGATTCCGTTAAAGTATCTTGCGAAGCTATTCGCCTTCCACGTGCTGTAGATAAGGCTTCCGCATGCCATCCTCATTGACAATCAACAAAATTCTAAAGCAACGCAATGCAGAATTATTAGATAATGGCGGCAATCCTAAGGCGGCAAGACTGCATTTCCCTTACTCTCGGATGTTGTGGGAAAATTACAAGGCCTATAATCCTTTGCGGCTGCATATCAGTCATAACAGCACGAAGAAGCTGTATATTCATAATGACCGTCTCCATGGCTTGGTCGACAGGTTGATTGCTGCAGGATTTCTGGAAAGAATTAACGGGCATTATTTCAAGCCAACCAGTCAGGAGGCTCGGCGCTGGCTGCTGGGGGATTGGTTGGAAGAGCTAACCTTCCTTGCCGCATTGGAAGCCGGGGCAGATGAAGCCAGATTTTCGCAAAGAGTATCATGGCGTGTAAATGGAACCTGTGGGGAAAATGAAATTGATGTTATCGCCAGAAAGGGCGATGTGATTTCCTTTATTTCCTGTAAAGCAACCATTCCAAGCTATCAGGGAATATCCACTCCGGACCGCAATAAGCTGCGGTCATTCTTATTTGAGGCCGATTATTGGGAACAGCATTTCGCCGATGGCAATGGGCGAGCTGTTTTAGTTCTAAGCACGGATCTTCTTGATGAAGATGATGGGCTGGAACCGTATTGTCCTACCTTAATGGCGCGCGCTGAAGTGCTTCATGCCAATATCATTGGGAATGAAGATAACCCGTGGCAACACCTTGTCCGCTGCCTTGAACAGCACTGGTAAAAGGGAACACGCGCAACGCGAGATTAATGATTTTCTCGTGAGGAAAGGGGAGGCTGTCCTAACAAATACCTTCATCGGCATCTGACGTGTGATGAGTGGATGTATCGATGGGGCAATTGCCCGTAACATTTAAATAAAAGCCGTTGTTGCCCGCATTATTGTTGACATGTGCGGGCAATTGCTCTTGTGTGGGGCTGGGTGCGTCGGAAACGACGGAGATGTTCCATAGGCTTAAATCGAGGGCAGAATGTTTAATTTATCACGGAAATCGCTACTGAATGAATTCAGTACACAAAGCGACAATAAGGGGCAGCGGGGCTTTGGTGGCCAAGGTGTATTCGGGCAACAACAACGGCAGCAACAGCAACAGCAGAAATCGCAATCCGCTTTGCCTCTACCGGGCAAGATGGTTGACCCCATTATCCCCACAGGAAAGACGGTGGATGAACGCCTGAAATCCATGCAGCAAAATCCCCTCTATGCGGATCAAAATGACAGGCGGTTATTCAATCACGTGACTCGTGAGTACCAACGAGCCTATCCGGGGGAAGCACAGTATGACGAATTCGGGAAAATGAAACGTCCGCAGCCATCCATCCAACCGGGGCAAGTGCGGGCCTTTGACCCGAATGGCACGCTGGGGGCACGGCCCACTCCTCAACACAAACCGCAAAAGCAAGTGACAGGCTTAGGCCAAGACCGTGGTGACTTTGATAGGTCCTACGACGCCCACGATGAAGATGTGGATGACATCATCGCCAACACCAAGGTTCCGCCGGGCATGCGCGCTTATTCTGATGCCCGGCATAAAAAACCTGACGCCACCCAAGGCGGATTGGATAGCGGAGATCAGCAATCTCTACCCGCGACGAGACAGCGTTATGAGCGACGCCAAAATCGAGGGAAAGGAGACAATCATACTTGGGGCTTTAGCGATGCAATCAGAATGAAAGGTGAGAATTATCTGGGAATTGATCCCGCAGAAACACATTTACGACATTATAAAGATGGATGGGTAAGTGATAAAAAAGACAGCATCAGGCAGGTTGCTGAAAAATACAACCTTCCCCCTGAAATGCTTGCTGGTATCTCTTGGACAGAACTTGGAGGAGACCCGGATATTTTTGATAATTGGGCACATTTGGCGTATCAACTTCCGGGAACAAAACCAAGCAATAGGGTTTCCGCTGGAGATGTATCTATTCAATTGCGTCATGTGGCAGAGATGGAAGGGCTCGATCCTAATAACCTTACTTTTGGGCAAGAACGTCAGTTGATCAATCGATTGCAGAATGAAGATTACAACTTGGAAATGGTTGCCCGTCATCTTGCCAAGATGCGCGATAATGTGTTTCCTGAGCAGCGAGAGCAGCCATTAACGGATGACCAAATAAAGCGACTTGGGTATATGTATAACATGGGTGAACACCACCCTTTGTTGCAACCGGAAAAAGACCTAACCGAAGCCGATAAAAGCGGGATTTCTAATCATGGTTTGGACCTCATGCGAAAGCTAGAGCGTATGCGGTCATTGCTAAAATAGGGAGACTATGGCGTGTTAATAGGAGAGCGAATCATACATAGCCTAGTTTGGGGATGGCACCTTATCTGGTGGCTTCTTGCTTTTATAACCGCAGAAACCGGCGTCATGAAGCCGAACGTAGACGCTGTGTACGGGCAAGGATATAGCGTCAGCTTGCTCCTTGTCAGTGTTAACACCATCCTTATGCTTGCATTCGTTCTCTTGAACAGAAGGGGAAAGCCCAAAACATTAAGATTGGCTTTTGTGCTTTTCCCAATCATTCATGTGTTTTTCTTGCGTGTTTACTACATCGCAGAATACGGTGTGAATCTATGTGGGCGACAGGATTTTTTCCCAATCCGGCAAGAGTATTTCTCTATGTGCTTTTGATTGGTGATTGATGCCCTCACTACTTTCACCCCGGTCGGGCGTGCTGTCGGCATGGTGCAATCCTTTGGCAGGGGGCGTTTGGATGCGGCGGAACGTGGTGCTGACTTCTGGGGGCAAGTCGGTGGCGGTGTCGTTCATGGAGCCACCGATAAAGTCATGGGCAAATCTGCACGAACGGCAAAAGCAGGCTCAAACCGCCTGATTGATGCCATGCCGGGTACCGGACCTGCTCAACAACTCACCAAACAAGGTGGCAAAAGGGTCATCGGAACCCTTATCAATATCGGGGAAAAAGAAGCATCAAAACAAACAAAACGGGGAGCAATGGATATAATTTATAATAAAAAAGGTGACTAACTCTAATAGTCACAGTAATCCAATTCTTTTCCAAACAGTTGGTTTATGGCGATTACACAAACAATATCTGTCGTAGATGCATGTAATCCGGTGTGGGGGAGATCAAACCCCCACATCACAACTCTGGCGAATGCACTATTCTGGTCAACGGCTTTCTGTCCCCAATATATTGCTCTATCACGGTTTCTATCATTGTAGAGACGCACCAGGTTCACTTGAGCTTGTAAACGTCCTTGTTCCGCGGACTTTTCAAGCCAAAAAATTGCCTTTTCAATATCTCTCGCCCGTCCCTCACCACTCTCATAACAGATAGCTAAATTATTCTGGGCGGAAACATAACCTGCAATAGCTGACCTCTCGTACCAGTCACAGGCTCTATGTATATTTTTTGAGTAGCCCTTTCCCTGATCATATAAACGCCCGATGGCATTCATAGCTTTTGCATTCCCATCGTCCACGTGCTTCAAAAATATAGACTTTGCCGTTTCATAATCGCCTGAGTTCCTAGCTTTAATCCCATCCGCAACGGTTTGGGCATGGGCGGACGTCGTTGCGACAGATAGGCAGATGGCGAGAACAGTGATCAGGGATTTCATTGCAACCTCACAACGCAAAGCGCCACGACTCTGCCATGCCCGCCGTACAACTGCAAGCTGTCAACGTATTTCATGGCTATAGGTATGGAAGGTTCAGGCTGCGGCAAAGGTAACATCAGACACAGCTAAAAAATTCGCATCTCACCCCGGCGCGAAGCAAAGCCTAAAGGCGGCAAATCTAGGCTAAAAATCATCGTCCATACGCAGATATCGTCTACAACAGTTGCCTTGGGGCCGGACGAATGGTTGATGCTTGACAGGCTTGCAAATGCTACACATTTATGAGGTGCTGCATAACTCATAGGAATTGCCTGTCGATAAGAGTCCTTGTGGCAGTCCTGCCGGACCCACCATTTTTTTTAGAATGAATGTGCATGTCTAGGGTTCTCTTAACGAGAGATCCAAGGGGCAATCTGTTTGGATGTACTTTCGTCATGTATTCTCATTCTGGGTTGCTGCGAGCGCAGCCGATTTTAGTCATGAGCTGAGCCTCCTAAAGCCGACTGTATCGTTCGACTTCAGCCCACTATGCATGCTGCCCCGTGATGCATGACTGCGTATATTTCAAGGACGCCTTCGCATTCGCGTGGGGTTCTGATGGGCTTTATTTTGAAAACTAATATCGTATTCGACTAACAAATTTATGGAATTTAATTTTATATCAATGCCTTAGTAGGCGTTGATTGTGCCGTGAAGAACAGTTTCTAAGTGTGCGCCCAATGGTATGTCTTTGCATAGATCAAAGATACTGCCGACGCTTGGCATGGCCCATTGTGACCCTCACTACGCCAATTATCACCCTGTTTGAGCAGGACTTCTCGTGGCGTGATTTGATCCTTATTGCAGGTGGTTTGTTCTTAGTCTGGAAAGCGACTAAAGAAATACACCACAATGTGGACCCAGAACCTGAAACCAGCACATTGAATGTTGGCAGCGGACGTATGTCGGTGGGGGGCAATACTCCAGATCGTGTTGCTTGATTTGGTCTTTTCCATCGACAGCATTATTACGGCTGTGGGTATGACGACACATTTACCAATTATGCTAGCGGCGGTGGTCGTGGCGGTTGGGTGTATGCTGTTGGCGGCTGATTTTCTGTCTGAGTTTATCGCAAGGAATCCAACAATCGTTATGTTGGCACTTGGGTTCTTGCTTCTGATCGGAACGACCCTGATCGCAGATGGCTTTGGTTTACATGTCCCCAAGAGGTATATTTATGCGGCAATGGCCTTCTCGGGCTTTGTTGAGGCCATGAATATGCTTGCCCGTAAGAATATGGATTCTGCCCCACGATGAAATAGAGGCAATTGGGGGGGAACTTTCCCCCATTGCTGAATGCTTCTGTTGGACCATCACAAAGCCCTTTGGTCATTTCGGCTGGAGGGCTTTTTTTGCGTCAAAGGAATAAACTATCATAAAATTATGTATAATTATTAATATAGACATACCAAATTAGTAGTTATAGGGATGGTGTGGTTGTGCTATGGCATTTCTGCCTGAGGCACACGCGAATTAAACCGCAAATGTGTAATCGTGTCGCGGGTTCGATAAGGGATGTAGGACGAACAATGATCCGTTTGAACGGTGTAGAGAAGATTTATCCCGCGTCGCGGAAAAGTTCCGGTCACCATGCCCTGAAGGGCATTGATCTGCACATTGAAAAAGGGCAGGTCTTTGGCATTATCGGGCGGTCCGGTGCAGGGAAAAGTACGCTGGTGCGAACTCTGAATCGGCTGGAGGATATTAGCTCCGGTCAGGTTGTTGTCGATGGTGTGGACTTGATGTCCTTAAGCGATGCGGAACTGACGAAATTCCGCCGCCACATCGGCATGGTGTTTCAGCATTTTAATCTGTTGTCGTCGCGTACGGTGTTTGACAACGTGGCCCTACCGCTGGAGCTTGCCAATACGCCCAAAGCAGAGATCACCGAACGCGTGACAACTATGCTGGAACTGGTCGGCCTGACCGAGAAATCCGACCATTATCCGTCCCAGCTTTCCGGTGGGCAAAAACAGCGTGTTGGTATTGCGCGGGCCTTGGTGGTGGAACCGAAGATCCTGTTGTGCGACGAGGTTACCTCTGCATTGGACCCGGAAACGACTGAACAAATTCTGGACCTGCTGAAGGGGTTGAATGCGCGCCTTAACCTGACTATGGTGGTGATTACCCACGAAATGAGTGTGGTTCGGGAACTGTGTGATCGTGTGGCTGTGATTGATGATGGCTTGATCGTGGAAACCGGCGAAGTCTTTAACGTATTTGTTCAGCCGCAACATCCCACCACCCAGTCCATGGTGGCAGGTGAAATTGAGGCCAATCTGCCCAAATCCCTGCGTAAAATCATTAAGCCAACCCGGACTTCGGACAGTGAAAATCCGGTGGTGAAAATCATGTTCATCGGCCCGACGTCCCATGACCCGATCATCAGCCAGTTGAACCGTGTTACCGGCATTGATTTCAGCATCATGTCCGGGCAAGTGGAATATATTCAGGACCAGCCCTTCGGGATTTTGTTCTGTGAAGCCCGCGGCGGCATCGAGGCTGCCGAAAAAGGAATTTCGTTTGTTCAATCCCGTAATCTAACAGCAGAGGTAATCGGTTATGTCGAGCCAGATCATCGGCCTCTTGGTTAGCTCCACCATCGACACCGCATATATGGTGTTTGCGTCTCTGCTTGTGGGGACGTTGATTGGTGGCCCGGTTGGTGTGTTGCTCGCGACCTCCGGCAAGGGGGAGCTGTTTGAAGCTCCTGTCTTCAATAAAGTCGTTGGTGCCGTGGTGAATGCCACCCGGTCCGTGCCGTTTATTATTCTTGCGGTAGCGATTATCCCGTTTACGCGCCTGATTGCCGGAACGTCCATCGGGACTAATGCGGCAATTGTGCCGCTGACGGTGGCTGCGGCTCCGTTTATTGCACGGGTGATTGAGGGGGCTCTACGCGGTGTGGACTCTGGTTTGATTGAGGCAGCGCAAGCCATGGGCGCGCGCCCGCTGCAAATCGTGCGTAAGGTTTTGTTGCCGGAAGCCATGCCCGCCATCGTCTTGGGTCTAACCCTGACCACAGTTTTGCTGATTGGCTATTCAGCCATGGTGGGTGCTGTTGGCGGCGGTGGCCTCGGTGATTTGGGTATTCGGTATGGTTACCAGCGGTTCCGGCCCGATATTATGCTGACGGTTGTGGTTGTTCTGGTTGTTGTGGTGCAGATGGTGCAGTCCACAGGTGATTATATTGCCCGTCGCTTGGATAAGCGTCAGCGCTAATCCGGGCAGAGGGAAGGTTCAAAACTAACAAATTCAACAAAACATTAAGGAGTGCGAACATGTCTTTGAAGTCTGTATTGCGTGGTGCGGTGTTTGCTGCTGCCGGTTTTGCGGTTGTATCAACTGCTGCCTATGCGAAGGCAATTAAAGTTGGCGTGATCCAAGGCCCGGATGAGCAAATCGTCGAATTCATCAAAAGTGAAATGGCGAAGAAAAACGTTGAAATCGAAGTGGTGGCATTCAGTGACTATGTGTTGCCGAACCGCGCGGTTGCCGACGGTGATCTTGACCTGAACGCATTCCAACACCAGCCGTACCTTGATAAACAAATCAATGACCGTGGCTATAAACTGGTGACTGTTGGGACCAGTGTCGTGATGCCCATGGGCGTGTATTCCGATAAGGTCAAAAGCCTGAAAGATCTGCCGGAAGGCGCCAGCATTGGCGTGCCGAACGATCCGACCAATGGTGGACGTGCGCTGTTGCTGATGCAGGAAGCTGGTCTGATTAAAGTTGATCCGGCAGCCAAGTTGACGCCGAGCGTGGTTGATGTTCTGGAAAATCCGAAGAACCTGAAATTTGTTGAGCTGGATGCTGCGCAATTGGTTCGTGCGATCCCGGATGTGGATGCCGCTGCGATTAATACCAACTATGCAATGGAAGCCGGCATGGTCCCGGCCAAAGATGCATTGGTGATCGAAGGCCTGAGCAGCCCTTACGTCAATATCATTGTTGCGCACGAAGACAACAAAGATAAGCCGTGGGTGAAAACCTTTGTCGATGCGTATCAGTCTGCACCGACTGCTGCATTTATTGAGAAAACCTTCAAAGGCGGCATTGTTCCGGCATTTGAAGTCAAATAATCCTAGCATAGATTTGATGCTGAAAATGAAGGCCGGAGCCATTGATGCTCCGGCCTTTGCCTTATGGTTTCGGGGTTGCGATCAACCAGTGCATCAGGCAGGGTCGGAATTCGCACACCGCAAGCCAGCGTTCAAACGTTGGTAGGGGTTGCAACAGGGGGGATCCTGACGGGTCGCGTGCGCCTTCGCGGACAAGTCGGCATGTATGCGTTGCCGAGAGCCGATCCATTAGGGTTTGTGAAACACCGGGCACCAAATGGTCATGACATTCGATGATGATATCGCTTGCCGCAAGGGATGGTACGACATCCGGTGTCAGCAAGTCCGCTTCCGCGCCTTCACAATCCAAAACCAAAAGCCCGGATGTGCGGTTCTTGAATAACTCTATCAATGTCTCTTTGTGACACTCACCGCCAATCGTCAGCAAGTCGTCCACTCCGTTGGCTTCAGCAGCTTGTTGGCAGACTGCCCGCGCCGCAGGGTCAATGTCATATGCATAATGACGTGTGCAGGGTAGACGCAGCGCCAGCCCAATAGCGTAATAGCCTTCGGCACATCCGACATTGACGGAAATTTCCGGGTTCTTACGGATTGCAACCTCAAGGGCGGTATGAAGTTCTGCCTCATAACATCCCAGCAGTTTACAGGATAAATCTCCGGCTCCCCATGACGCATGACGGAGCAATTGTTGCCCCATAAACGGTCCGTCTTGGGTAATGCCCTTAGTCACTTCGAAAAGGATGTTATTGACCATTTTCAGGTGTTTTTTCAGGCGATCAAAAAGTTCAATTGTCTCGGGGGGGACGGAGGGCGTGGCTGTCATTTGTACGTATCCATAGGAGCGTGGTTTCCGACAGTTTATCTGGCAACTCCCTAGCATTGTCTTAATTCTTGCCCGAATTGCAATTTGCCTCACAGTTGCGGAACCGTAGGGCTTGAGTACAGGGCTATGCGTGTCCACATCTATCAAATGCGATCAATTCTCATTGGAGAGGCTCATGCGCAGATATGTGGCAGTGACTTTGGCAACCGGGCTGGTGGTGTTTGGCCTTACACGCCTTGGATTGCCGACAGCGGAGCCAGTGCAGGCGGAAACTGAGGCCGTGCGACATACACAAAGCTCGCTGAAGGGGTATGCGGTTGCAACGTTTGCCGGTGGCTGCTTTTGGTGTGTGGAGGCCGGGTTTGAGAAAGTTCCGGGCGTGGTTGAGGTCATTTCCGGCTTTACTGGCGGTGATGAGGTCAACCCGACCTATGAACAGGTATCAGCAGGCCAAACCGGGCACACAGAAGCGGTTCAGGTGTACTATAACCCGGAACAGATCACATACGCCGGATTGCTGGAATCCTTTTGGCGGATTTTTGACCCGACTGATGGCGGTGGTCAGTTTTATGATCGGGGGTCGCAGTATCGCCCCGGAATCTTTTACGCAACCGAGGCCGAGCGGACACAGGCTGAGGCGTCAAAAGCCGCGTTGGCATCCTCTGGTCGGTTTGATAAGCCCATAGCGGTGGAAATCACCAAGTTTACAGGCTTTTATCCGGCAGAGGACTATCACCAAGATTACTACAAGGTGAATCCCATACGCTATTATGTTTATACCAACGGTTCGGGTCGCACGGATTTTGTGGAAAAGGCCTGGGGTAAGGATTTGAAACTGGACTACAGCCAGTTCAAGCCCAAGCTATCCCCATAGTCACGGGGATAGGCCAAGCCTGAGGGCTGCGATAACGGCAACACCGATGGCGACGGTGATTGCCATAGGCATGCGTGGGGCCAGAACTGCGACCAAAATTGCGGCAACGGCATCTTTCCAGCTATGGGTGAGGATAGCCGGGGCGATCAGCGCGGTCAGCACAGCAACGGGCAGGGCGGAGAACGCAGCACCGATGCGTCCCTCCTGTGTCCAGCGCACGGGGATGAACAGGCCAGCCATACGGGTGAAAACAGTCGTAACAGATAGCACAGCAATGGCGATCAGGGTTTCGGGATGCAGAGCAAACATATCCGGGCTCATGGGGTGTGTTCCTCTGTGATTGCGGCTGTGGTCGGGGTATAGGCCAGTCCTGCCGCAGCAATCCCAGCTATGGCGCCGCAGGCGATGGAGGCCGGGCCGGGGGCAAAGTGATCAACCACAACCGCAACCGTAGCACTTGCCAGAAGGGTTGGGGCAAAGCCGGGACGGTCCCGAAACCCAACGATCAGGCAAATAAAAATCGCAATAAAAGCGAAGTCGAACCCATACAACGCCGGATTTTCAACCATGCTGCCGAATTGGGTGCCCAAGGCCGTGCCGAAAACCCAACACAGGTAAAATGGAGCGGCGAGGCCAAGGTAAAATAAAGGCGTTAAAGGGCGACGACAGGCACGCATTTCAGACATAGCCCAAACCTCATCCGCCATGAAGAACAGACTGATGATTTTAATGGCCCGAGGAAAGTTGACCATGTGACGACGCAGGGATGCACTCATAAAGACATGGCGAAAGTTAATGATAAGGCTCGCAATGCCAAGGGACAGGTACAGCGGAGTTTGGCCGGCAAAGGTTTGATCCCATGTGTTGACGGCGGCGTATTGACCGCTTCCGGCAAGTACGAGTGCTGACATCAAGCCGCTTTCCAGCGTGCTGATGCCTTTTTCTGCCGCCAACGCCCCCAGCAACAAGGCAAAAGGCAACAGGCTGGCCGTGACCGGGAATGCGGCAATAAGCCCGTCAGTCAGTTCCTGACGCGGCGAAGCCGGTTTTACAGATCGTGTCATGTGCGTCTTTCGTGCGGAATGGAATATCCGCGGGGCGGTTATATCAAGAAATTCTATGCTCCCTATTTAGGCGGATTTGGCATGCAATGCAACCCGAAGGCTCTGCCATGGCCCATGCCAGAAAGTGGTGAGGTCATGAAAGACAAACCGAGGGGTTGCGCCCATAGGTCAAAGCCTGTAAAAGGGCCGACCTTTTCCAAACTTTACAGATGCGGGTGGACGTGCTGTGGCTCCGGTTCGGGGTGCAGTCACGGAAGCTTCATTTGTCTTTGTTTGCCCGCCCCGCGTATGTGAGGCGGATTTGAAAGCTGCGCCCGTGTGAACTGACGCCTGCCCGCGCCCCTGTGCAAATGCCCATGCGCGGCAAACAATGGATACTGATACATATGAAATCCCTGCACCAGGATTGGACCGCCAACGCCCGTAATGACGTTTTGGCTGGACTTGTGGTGGCTCTTGCACTGATCCCGGAGGCGATCGCCTTTTCCATCATCGCCGGGGTCGATCCGAAAATCGGTCTCTATGCCTCGTTCTGTATTGCCACGGTGACGGCTTTTGCCGGGGGGCGTCCCGGTATGATTTCTGCCGCAACCGGAGCCATGGCCTTGGTCATGGTGATGTTGGTCAAAGAACACGGCCTGCAATACTTGTTGGCAGCCACTGTGTTGACCGGAATACTGCAAATTCTGGCGGGCTGGGCCAAGCTTGGCGTGCTGATGCGTTTTGTTTCGCGCTCGGTGATTACTGGCTTCGTCAACGCCTTGGCAATTTTGATTTTCCTGGCGCAGTTGCCGGAACTGACGGGGGTCAGTTGGGTGGTATATGTCATGGTCGCTGCCGGACTTGGCATCATTTACTTGTTGCCACGGGTCACGACAGCGGTGCCCTCGCCACTGGTTGCGATCATTGTTCTGACTATTGTCTCCATCAGTATGGGGCTGGATGTTCGCACGGTCGGAGATATGGGAGAATTACCGGATAGCCTGCCGGTGTTTTTGTTGCCTGATGTGCCGCTGACATTAGAAACCCTGCAAATCATCTTCCCGGTATCGGTGACCTTGGCTGTGGTCGGGCTTTTAGAATCCATGATGACGGCATCTATCGTCGATGATTTGACTGATACGCCAAGCAACAAGAACCGGGAGTGTGTGGGGCAGGGCATTGCCAATATCGTCACGGGATTTCTGGGCGGCATGGCTGGCTGCGCCATGATTGGGCAATCGGTAATTAACGTAAAATCCGGTGGACGAGGGCGGTTGTCCACCCTGTGTGCCGGTGTGTTCTTATTGCTTTTGATTGTTTTTGCCGGAGATTGGGTCGCGCAAATCCCCATGGCTGCATTGGTTGCCGTGATGATTATGGTGTCGATCGGGACATTCAATTGGGACTCAATTCGCAAATTGAAGGAAAACCCGAAAAGCTCCAGCGTTGTGATGCTGGCGACGGTGATTGTGGTGGTGATGACCCACGATTTGGCGAAAGGGGTTCTGGTCGGCGTGTTGTTGTCCGGGTTCTTCTTTGCTCATAAGGTTGGCAAGGTCCTGCATGTGGGCTCACAGTCCCGGAATGAAGGACGGGAGCGTGCCTACACCATCGTTGGACAGGTGTTTTTTGCCTCTTCGGATGCCTTTGTGAAAGGGTTCGACTTTAAGGAGGTCATTGAAAAGGTTTCGATTGATGTCAGCCGTGCGCATTTTTGGGATATCACGGCGGTGGCTGCACTGGATAAGGTCGTTGTGAAATTTCGACGCGAAGGTACAGAGGTAGAAGTCATCGGACTGAACAAGGCCAGTCAAACCATGGTTGACCGCTTTGCCGTGCATGACAAGCCGGAAGCTGTTGAAAACCTTATGGGGCATTAGGGAAAGGATTGACCGATATGAATTCCGTAGAGTCCAAAAATAAGGTTTTGGCCTGTGTCGATCAGTCAGGGTTTGCCGTTAACGTGGCGGATTACGCCGCATGGGCTGCCATGCGGATGGAGGCTCCGCTGGAGTTTCTTCATATTTTGGACCGGGCTGATGATGATCGCGGCGTGCAGGATCGCAGCGGTGCGATCGGCATGGATGCGCAGGAAAATCTTTTGGGGCAATTGTCCGATAAGGATGAAGCCTTCAGTAAAGCGGCCCGGGAACAGGGGCGGGTTTTCCTGAACCGCTTGCGCGAGCGTGCTATCGCTGCGGGGGTGGCATCGCCGGATGTGCGTCAGCGTCATGGTGGTTTGGTGGAAACCTTAGCAGAGCAGCAAGATGACACACGTATGATTGTGCTGGGGCGTCGGGGGGCAGCAGCAGAGACAACGCAACGTGATTTGGGCCGGAATGTGGAACGTGTGGTCCGCGCGTTGAAGCGTCCGATCCTTGCCGTTACCGAAGATTTCAAAGCTCCCGAACGTGTATTGTTTGCCTTTGACGGGACGGCTGTTACGCGTCAGGGCGTGGATATGGTTACCAATAGTCCACTGTTCAAAGGGCTACCCGTTCATATTCTAATGTCGGGGAAACCTCGGCCCGATGGGGAGCGACGATTGCAAGCTGCCCAAGAAAAATTGCAATTGGCAGGTCTGGACGTGCATGCGGTTTTTCTTTCCGGGGACCCAGAAGCCGTGATCGCTCGCTATATTGCTGATCATGGAATGGATATGCTGATTATGGGCGCATATACCCATTCTCCACTTCGCAACCTGATTTTTGGCAGCAAGACCACTGACCTTTTGCGTTCGGCAAAAGTCCCGACGTTGCTTTTGCGTAAGGGATGATGGTGTGAGGTCAGGCAGATGCTATGACCTCTGCCTTGGGGAAGCCGCGTTCCACCCGGTTACGTCCCGCGTTCTTAGCGGCGTAAAGGCCGATGTCTGCTGCCTCGATGAGGGTTAGTAAGTCATTGGTTCTGCAATTGCTTGGGTACGTGGCGTAACCGACGCTGATTGTCGGGCGAAGTGTTTGCCCCTGAAATTCAATTTGCAAATCAGCGACCACTTGTCGGGCACGTTCGGCAATGCGCGCTGCATCCTGTGATTTTGTATTTGGACACAGGACGACGAATTCTTCCCCACCATAGCGGCATAACACATCTTGGGAACGCAACGTCGTGTGCAGGGCTGCTGCAACCCCACGCAAGATTTTGTCCCCTGTGGCGTGACCGAAGTTATCGTTGATCTGCTTAAAATGATCCAGATCCAGCATTAACAAAGAAACCGGACTGAATTCGCGCTTGCGGCGTTCCAATGTGTGTTCGGCTAGGGGGAAGAAGGCTCTGCGATTGACGGTATGTGTCAGAGGGTCATAGCTTGCTTGCTCTTTCAAATCCCGATTTAGGTATTCGGCAGTCATTGAAATATACAAACAGGCCGAGAGAATTGAGATAACCAATCCTTCAAAGAAAAAGGCCGCAAATGCCGTTGATGGCGCCAAAAGATCATTGCTACCCAGAAGAGTGCCATAGCTGACGGCAAGCCCCAGATGGAACAGACCGTGAAAGCCGATAACGAAGGCGAACACTTTGACGGATAAGTAATCTTCACGATTATATTTAATGATGATCCATACATACAGCGCGCTATAGACAGCAAGAAATAAGGATGAAGCCGTTCCCCGCATCAGAAGGGAGTCTTCAGCCACGGTGTAATAGGCGAAGAATGCCAAAACCGCTGTGATTGCAAGGTGATAAGGCGTCGCTGAAATTTCCGGTGCCTTAAGAAAACGTCGCGATCCGCGCCAAATACAAAATGATCCCCAGAAGATCAGGCCATTACCAATCAAGACCGAGACAATCAGTGGGGAGTTCCCCCGCAAAGCAAAGGCAACCAGAGCCAATGCGACCAAGAGCCTGCCGATTGCCCAGTCCTTCACCCCCGGTACATTGGGGGCCAACCGCCAGTTCAGGAAGATCACCAGCGTGGATAGCGCATGACTAACGATCAGAACCAAAATAAGAGTGTGTATATCCAGCATATTTAATGGCCATAAAAAATAAGCGTCTCTTGATAATTATCATTCACGTTTTTGACGTTTTACGCGAGGTTTTTTGAAAGGGTTATAGTAATTTATCGCGAGAGTGCGTAAATCCTGAGTATATCAGTAACGGAAGGTGTTCTCCTTGCCTTTTCTAGTTGAATTAAGCGGCACCGATGCCATGAATTCGGAGGCAGGAGTGTGGCGTACCGCATTTTGACATGCTTGCTCGGGTTGTTTGTGTGGATTGGCTGCGGCGTATCCGACAGTTTTGCGCGCCCTTCGCTTGATCTGACAGAGACAGAACGCACATTTATCGCGTCCCACCCGATTCTTCGTGTCAGTAACGAAGAAGACTACCCACCTTTGGATTTTGCTGTGTCCGGTAAGGCGCAGGGGTTTAGCATTGATTTGCTGAACATTTTGGCCGAGCGTGCAGGCCTAAGGTTTGAGTATGTGAATGGTCACACATGGGCCGAATTGGAGGCGATGTTCTATAAGGGAGAACTGGATCTTCTGCATACTGTCTCCAAAACCCCGGAAAGAGAAAACAAGGCGCTATTTACCCAGCCATTTTATCAGTACCGTATTCACTTTATTGTACCCGAAGGAAGTCAGGACATATCCTTTGTCGAGGATCTGGTGGGAAAGACCTTGGTCACCAGTGAAGGATGGGCACCGCACACGTATCTGAGCCGTAATTATCCCGAATTGGAATTGTTACTGGTTGATAATTACGAACAGCAATTGGATGCCGTGGCTTCCGGGCGCGCCGATGTCATGCTCAGTGGCGTGGAAGTTTTTCATTATACCACCCAGAAAATGGGGCTGAAGGGCCTGAGGGTCTCTGGCGTATTTCGGGAAATGGACAGAAAATCGGAACGTATGTTTCATATGCTGGTCCCAAAGAAATTCCCTGAGCTTAGAGACATCCTGAACAAAGCATTAGCCAGCGTAGATGCCGATACTTTAGCCGGTTTGAAAAGCAAATGGTTTGGTGAGGCGTTGTTGCGACCATTCGCGGTAACAATGGATGCAAAAGAACGCGACTATTTGATGCGATCCCCCGCTCTAAGGGTCGGGGTTGAACGCCATTTTGCTCCTTTTGCTTTTTCAAGATCAGGTCCGCCGCGGGGCTATAGTGTCGATATGCTGTCAATGTTGGCTAAACGTGTCGGCTTGCACCTGCAATTTGTCCACGCAGAAACAGAGCAAGAGTTGCAGCAACTGTTTCGTGAAAAAAAGGTGGATATTTTGATCGCGCCGCCGAAAGGTAATGAAGGTATCGTCGGCGCATTATCGACCAAGTCGTATTTTCGATACAATTTGCATTTCGTTATGCGCAATGGGTCGCGACCAATCAGTTGGACCAGTGAATTAGACGGGAAAACTGCGGTTACCAGCCCAGGCTGGATGTACCATAAACATTTGCTGTCCCACCATCCCAATATTTCCATACTGCTTGTTGATGATTTCGAACAACAATTGAATGCTGTGGCGAGCGGCGAGGCTGACTTCATGGTGGCAACGCCAGAAGCCTTTCAGTACATGAACCGGGTTTCTGGACCTTCCCGTTTGCAATTGCATCCGCTGCCATCGGATATGGATATTGCGGACATGCAGAAGCTGAAGTTTTGGCTTCAGGGTGATGCGGCCATTTTGCGTTCCATCCTAGATCAGGCGATGGAAACTGTAACGCCGGGTGATATCAGTCGGTTGCGAAGGAAATGGTTTGAATACTCGGAAATTGCAGAGCCGAAGATTCCGTTGTCCTTGGCAGAGCAAGCCTTTATCGATAGTCATCCGGTTGTGCATCTCGGCGGGGGAGAACGGCTGGACCCGTTTGTCCAACGGAATCCTGACGGGACCGTGAGTGGTCATGATATTGAGCTCACTCGAATGATTGGGGAGCGTACGGGCCTTAAGCTGGAATTTGTTGTTGCTCCGTTAAAGGATGTTAAGGCTATGGGGCGCAAGCGGGAGATCGACGGCCTCATGACCGCAGTCGATCACGAACGCTATCGCGATATCTATTCTAAATCCCTGCCGTATCATTCCTTTATGAGCTTTGTGTTCGTCAAACGGGGCAATCGAGATAAGTTCTTAGGAATCAAGGACCTAAGGGGTAAACGCATTGCCGTCCAGCGTGGCAGCGCGCTGTTTGATAAGGTTCTTGCGCCTTTGGTCGAAAACCCCAAGCTGGTCTTTGTGGATTCTCCTCATGAAATGCTGGGGGCGGTTGTCTCTGGGCAGGCTGACTATACGGTTTTGGATGAAACCGCGTATTCGATTGCAGGGCAGGTTGGGTTGCGTGGAATGATTGAGGATGCTTTCCCGATTGGCGAGCAGCAGGACCTTTATTTCCAACTGAGGAAAGACTGGCCTGAACTGGTGTCAATCTTCAACAAAGGTCTGCGCAGTATTTCTACGCAGGAGCGAAATGCCCTTCGCAATCATTGGTTCTCCGCTGATGAGGCCAAGGTTGGGGAAACCTTGTTGTTGACCGAAGTTGAGCGTCGGTATTTGCGGCGAAAAGGCCCGCTGAAAGCCTGTATCGGGGTCAATTGGATGCCGTTTTCCATATTAGAGCCTAAACGCGACCATTCTGGCATGGCGGCTGACTACCTTCGACTGTTCTTTAGCCGGATGGGCGCCAGTTATGAAGTGAAACGGGCGCAGTCTTGGACCGCAACTTTGGATGCCATGCGCAATCGTGACTGTGATTTCACACCAATGGTGAAGTTCACAAAATCGCGAGCGGAGTATATGGATTTCACAACGCCCTATACCTCGTTCCCATATGTCATTGTAACGCGACAGGGGGAGCCTTTGCTCCGCGATATTCAGGTGAAATCGGATCAGGTTTTTGCCGTGCTGCGGGATTATGCCGTTCATGAGGATTTGGGCAATCAATACCCGGATATACGCCTCCGTCCCGTTGATACCCTATTAGAGGGGTTAACCCTTGTGCAATCAGGGGAGGCCTATGGTTATGTTGGTGCCAGTGCGCCGATTGTAATCGCCATGCGCCAGTTCGGGATTACCGATCTGAAGATCAGTGGCAAGTTGCCGTATGGTTACAGTCTATCCGTTGGCACGCGTAACGATGAACCAATTTTAAGGGGGATATTCCAAAAGGCTGTGGAATCCCTCAGCCCTGAAGATCAACGTCGTATTCAGGATCGGTGGCTGGCAATCAAAGTTGAAAAAGTCACGGACTATTCATTGCTGATCCTTGTCGTTGGTGGGGCTACGGTTGTGATTCTCCTGATCGTTTACTGGAATAGAAAGCTCCGAATAGCCCGTAAAGGGACGGAGCAAGTGCTGGCAGATTTACATAAGGCCCAGGCCCTGTTGGAAGAACAAAATGCAACGCTTGAAAGGTTATCGGTGACGGATCCTTTGACTCAACTATTCAATCGTTCCCGGTTGGATAAAGTCTTGGATGTGGAAATCCTGCGGGCGCGGCGACAACAACAAGACCTTGGCGTGATCTTGTTGGATGTAGATTATTTCAAAGCCATTAATGATACTTATGGGCATAAGTCCGGTGACTCGGTCTTAGTCCAGTTTGCTGAAATATTGCGTGCGAATGTACGTGTGACCGATGTTGTCGGGCGTTGGGGCGGGGAAGAATTCCTGATTATCTGTATTGGGACGGATATGGTTGGGGCGGAAGCACTGGCTGAGAAATTGCGGCAACGAGTCTCAGAGAATACATTCACAATTGATGATAAAGTGACGGCCAGTTTTGGTATCTCCGCTTTTTTGCATGGAGACACATCGGATAGCTTGTTAGAACGGGCGGATCGAGCCTTGTATCAGGCCAAGTCTGTCGGTCGTAACTGTGTTTGTGCGTTGTAAAGTAACGTAATTGTCTTGGCTTCTTGGGTAGGGCTTGTGCGCCTCTTGCGTCGATGGGCCTCTCGGAGTATTTTCTGCCCTTGATCGTTAACCCGAATTAGGAAAGTTGCCTGCTCATGGATGTAATCCTCGGCCCGTTGCTTATGGTCGTTAATATGATCCTGAACCTGTATATCTGGATGTTGATTATACAGGCCGTGATGAGCTGGCTCATCGCCTTTAATGTGATCAATACCCATAATCGGTTTGTTTATATGCTTGGCGATTTTCTGTATCGCCTGACCGAACCGCTGTTGCGCCCCATTCGCAGAATTCTGCCGGACCTTGGCGGGATTGATCTCAGCCCTATGGTGCTGATTTTCGCCATCATATTCATGCAAAATGTGTTGGCTCGGGTCGCGTTCAGGTTCTTTGGGGGTTACCTGTAGGGTGGCACAGCCGTTTTGGGTATCGGCATTGACCCCGTGCGTGGGTGGGCTGCGCGTGGCGGTTCGCCTAACTCCGAAGGGGCGCAAGGATGGTGTTGAGGGCGTTGCTGAAACCGTGCATGGGACAGCAGAAATTCGCATCAGTGTCACTGCGGTGCCTGAGAACGGCAAGGCCAATAAGGCCCTGATTAAATTGTTGGCTAAGCTGTGGAAGCTGCCCAAAACCGGGATTCGTATTATTTCCGGCGAGACCGACCGTCATAAAGTTCTGGAGCTTGACGGTGATGCCGGGGAACTGCATTCGCGCATTGCGCACACTTTAAAGATTTGAGGGCAACCATGACAGAGACAACCGCACGTATCCTTGACGGTAAGGCGACCGCTGCCGCCGTTCGGGAAGAGCTTGCCAAACACGTAGCTGAACTGCACAGCAAACGTGGCATGCAACCGGGGCTTGCCGTTGTACTGTTGGGGGATGATCCGGCGAGCCAGGTCTATGTTCGCAGTAAGGAACGGCTTGCGACCGAAGTCGGCTTCCGTTCAATTGCGTACCGCAAGCCTTCCGATACATCGGAAGAGGCCTTGCTGACACTGATTGACAGCCTCAACAACGATACGAATATTCACGGGATTCTTGTTCAGTTACCTGTTCCAAGCCATATCAACGAAACGCGGGTGTTGAACCAAATTTCCCCGGAAAAAGATGTAGACGGTTTTCACCCGGTCAACGTTGGTCGTCTCGTCACCGGGGATAAGGCACTGGTTCCGTGTACGCCTCTTGGCTGCCTGCATCTGTTGAAGCAGGAACTTGGCGATCTGTCAGGAAAGACTGCTGTTGTCGTTGGTCGGTCCAACATTGTTGGGAAGCCAATGGCATCTTTGCTCCTGCGAGAAAACTGCACCGTAACCACAGCCCATTCCAGAACCCGTAATTTGCCGGAGGTCTGCGCACAGGCCGATATCTTGGTCGCAGCAGTAGGCCGCCCGAACTTCGTTCAGGGAAGCTGGATTAAACCGGGTGCGACCGTGATTGATGTTGGCATCAACCGGGTTGATGCAGGCAAAGGTGATGGGTCTACTCGTTTGGTCGGTGATGTGGATTTCGAGGCCGCCGTTAATGTGGCAGGGGCGATTACTCCGGTTCCGGGTGGCGTTGGTCCGATGACTATTGCCATGCTGCTGCGCAATACCTTTGAAGCCTTCTGCGCTCAGACCCGTATGCCGTATCCGTTGGATTTCTAACAGCAGTTTGACGCTGATTATCCAGCCGACTTTCTGGAAACTCTGAGATTATCAAAGTCGGCTGGTTTCATGACCTGTGCCGCAGTGTGTTGTTTTATCTGCATGCTGGCTTGGAATTATTGAAATTGTAGTCTGTTAGTATTACATAAGACTGTAATAATATACGCAGATGTCCCAAGTCATGCGTTGATAATAACAAGAACACCCAAAGGGTTGCACTATGAAATCATTGCGTTCACGTCTGGTTGTTTTGCAGCTCGGATTTGCCGCTGTCATTTTTGCCAGTTTGCTGCTGTTTATTCGCTTTGATTTATATCCAACCATTCAGGATATGGAGCGCAAAGACGCCCGCGACCTTGTCACTCAATTTCAGATTCAGCTTTCTAACGAAGTTCAAAACCTGAATAGAATTGTTTTGGACTGGGCACATTGGGACATTGCCTATCGCTATGTGCAACAGGATTATCCCAGCTTTGAGGAAGAAAACCTGACCATAGATTTCTTTGAAACTATGGATGTGAATATCGTCGCTGTTTACAGTAAGGATGGCGACGAACTGCTGTTCCATATGCAGGATGCGGAAGGTAGTCGCGCCGATATCATCAGTATGGAAAGCTATTTGATCAATCAAGTTGCCAAAGTGAAGTCTGACGTCAATCAGGACTTTTCCAGAATGGGTTTGTACCGTTCTGGTGGGCATTTATATCTTTACGCTGTTGCCGGGATAACGGACTCAAACCTGAATAAGCAAGCTGACGGTCTGCTGATGATGGCGAGGAAAGTTGATCAGAAGTTCACTCAGCAGCTTTCCGACCGTATTTTGACCAAAATAAAGATTAAGGAAATCTCGTTTAAAGACTATTGGCAGTTGGAAACATTACTCGGCTCCGTTTCTGCCGATGGTAAAAATATTGAGGTTTTTACGACGATTGATAATTACCTCGGTGAACCAATTGCTCTCGTCACACTTCAGTTGGAGCGAAAATTATATGGGATTGGGTTGCGGTCCCTGTATGCATTTTCGTTCTTTGCGTTGGCTGCCTGCGTTCTTAGCTTGGCGTTGCTGTCGTTTGCGTCATGGTATTTGGTTTCCAACCCGTTGCATAAGCTAGCGAATACTGTTGAAGAAATTGGAGACGGTAAAGAGGCCGAGGACTTACCAACCCACCGTGAAGATGAATTGGGTGTGGTCGCGCGCGCGATTAGGGAAATGCATGGTCGCGCCATATTCCTAGCCAATCATGATCCGTTAACCAGCTTGCCGAACCGAAAAATATTTCAGGAAGCATTTGCCTATGCTGCGGGGAATGTTCGTGAAGGCAGTCCCAAATATTTTGCGCTGTTTGTTATTGATCTGGATGGTTTTAAGGCAATCAATGACACCCAAGGACATGCGGCAGGCGACATGGTGCTGAAAACGGTTAGTTCACGTTTCCGTGCGAGTTTACGGGATGCTGATTTGGTGGCGCGTATGGGCGGGGATGAGTTTGCGATTTTGTGCGCGCGGGTCACGACAGAAGAAGAAATGAAACAAATCGCTGCCAAATTGATCAAAGTCTGTGGGGAGCCTATCCAGTTGGAAAACGGCGAACTGGTGCATGTGGGGGCCAGTATTGGCGCCTTGATTATTAATAAGGCATGCTCAATGGATGAGATTTATGCCAAGGCCGATGAAGCTTTGTACGAATCAAAGAATTCAGGAAAAAATTGCTGTAAAATCAGAACACTGTAGACTTCATGGCTAACGGCCATGGCCCTGTCAGGTGCGCCAGTGATGTCTATAAGCGTCTGAAAGGTGACGGTAAGGGGAAGCTCTTCCATCAAACCACTGACCGTGCGGTTCGGTATGCTGTGGAAATGTTGGGCGACAAATCGCAGACTCCAACGGCATGTTCCGTATGTTAGTGAATAGACGTACGATTCTGACATCGAACAAATGGCATGAGGACGGACCTTGGAATCAAGACCTTAAGGGTATCATTGATGATGCGCTGGCAAAGGTTATGTTTGAGCAGCCGGAATCTTTGCGGGCGGCGACAACACGCAAAGAATATGACGCATTGAAACGTGTTCACGACGCAACGTCTTTCAAAAGTAGTCACTTGTAGGCTAACAGCTACCGCCCGGTATTCTTGTGCTGGTGGTGTGTGAATATTTTCGACTATGAATGTATTCATAGATCGTTATCAGGAAGTGCATATTGCAGTGCCCTGATGTCACGCATATCATCACAGCTTCCAATACCCAATCAATCCGGCGATAGCTAATGGAACGCACAATGAGTGATGAAGATCAAGCAAGTGGTGGCGAAGTAAAATCTGGTGGATTTACGGCGATTAGCATCAACGCAAGACTTGATAAATGTTTTGAGAAAATCGGAACCCTGGACATCGTTCGTTGTTTCACCACAAAGAGACAAGCCAATGCAGATCGACATGCGCGATTGCTTGAAGCGCAAACAGACAACGATGTCCGTGATGTTATCGAAGGCAGGAAAGCATACACTGAAGATGGGGCACTGGTCCCAGTTGCTGATAAGCGTGCGTCAGAACCACTGGTCGTGCTTGACGATGGTCGTATCGAGCCACGACTACTTATGCAAGCTTTGGGCGAAGGTACGGCAGAAAGGATGCGTAACCAAGATGTCCAAGAACAAATCAATCTGACAAAAGCCTCGCTCGTCGCATCGGAACATTTGCAAAGCCGGATGGGCGAAGGGGTAGCGGAAGAAGTTGACCCAGACTGGTTCGTTCGTTGGCGAGATTCTGCAAAAAAGGTTCAGGCTGAAGAGTTGCAGAAATTATGGGGACGAATTCTTGCTGGTGAAATTATTCATCCAGGTTCATGGTCGTTGCGGACCTTGGATTTTATCCGCAACCTGACACGAAGCGAAGCCGTAACAATATCGAAACTGGCTCCTTTCATAATCAATAACTGCATTATTGATAACTCAGAAGTATTCAATCGTGATCTTTATTTTGGTGGATATTCTGCTGACATTCCCGAAATGATAGACTTAGGCATCATCAGTTCTAGTCGTGTGCCGTTTGCCGTTTACATATACACAGAAGAGAATAGCAACCTAGCCGATGGCGTTATATATACTGCTGATAAGATTATACATCTATCGCCTCCAAGGTACCGTACGCTTGATGATTGGGGTGACGTTTCTGATACAACTTCCGAAATAGATAATGGTAAGGCGACAAATAATATCATCGCCAAATGGGAGAAGATTGACATCCCAAACTATGCCTTAACCCAGACTGGGTGCGAGATTCTTAGTTTATTAAAAACCAAGAGTAACCCAGAATACATAAAAGAAGTTGCCCATAAATGGAAAGCAAACGGTGTTGATGTGAAAGTTGCTGACTACAGCATTGATGCAGAAGGAAATAAGATAGTATCTGAATTTTCCATTCTGTGACATCAAATCGATTATCGCTATGGCTGTAACATAAGCCATTTATGCGTAAATCGTGCGCATATTAAGAGGGGCAGTATGAAGCATGTATTGCTGATGTTCGGACTGACACCGTGGGAACACGCAACCCGGTCAAACATGGACCAAAGAGGGAACATCACTAACCTAGCCATGTGAACAATTAGGGGGAGCAAGTCAATTCCCATGACCTTTGCCCGGTCATTGTCGAGTTTTATAGGGAATTCATCCATTTCGATAAAATATTCAAAGGATACCCTTGTCCGTATGACTGACCAACGCCAGCCGTAGTCCATCCACCAATTTGATCCACAATGTCGCTGAGGCACTCAACAGCGCAAATCCACTTGTTTAAGGCTGCGCTGGCAGAGTTGCTTTTGGTGGTCTTCCCATCGCAATAACGCGGGAATGCATAAGCGTCGGAGGATCCTCTGATCCGGCATGCCGCCCATAGAGATGCTCCAACAAGTGGAATCATGCGTTCGCTTCCATTATTCTTGATGCGTCGCCATGGATGAGGACGGACGATCACATGAGGGATGTCATGATCAAGAACGATATCGTTTACATGTAGTCCCGCAGCTTCTGACAGACGCATTCCAGTATCACTAATCATGGCAATCAACCATCGGGCTTCATCATCCATTTCAACACAACGACGCTGAATGTGGAGCCGAGAATTCTCGGGAATAGGGAGCCGTTTATTGACGGTGGATTTTTCGCCCAGATAAAGACCAACAAAGGGGTTGTTGATATCCAACCCATGTTCGGTAATGGTAAAATTAATAACAGAGCGAACAACAGCAACAACGCGCCGCACCGTAGCACTGGACATACCTTGACATGCAAGTCCATCCCTGAACCGTGTTGCATCAATTTTCCGATATTCTGACAATGGTTTATCGCCCAATATTTTGACAGCATACCGAATCGCACGGTCAGTGGTTTGATGGAAGAGTTTGGTTTTACCGTCACCTTTCAGACGCTTATAGACGTCACGGGCTTGGTTCAGGGTTGGGCAACCGTCAGAATCATGGTCAACACCATTATCTCCTCCACGGTCATCAACGGTGTTCACTGTGGTGATTGACGGGTGATAGTCAACCGTTTCCGGATTCTTCAGAAACCGTTTTCCCGGAATATCAATATTATCCCACCGAAGCTTTGACCAAAACCTTTCTAACTGTTCCGCAATTTTCTGGGCACGTTTGAGTGCGACCGTTCGAACTCGTGTCCGTAGGGTCATGACGATCCGGTTGGTGTTGTAATGATGTTTAAGATCGGCTGGGACTCGCCGGGTAAAATAATAGATACCATTTCGCACCCAACAGTACGCCGCAGGGTGGTCTACAATTTGGTCTACAGTGGTCACAACAGTCATGACGACAGCACCTTCCGCAATGCGGATTGACCATATTGATGACGCTAAAACACGCAGAAAACCGCCATATACCGTGTTGGTTATGGTTGGGTTTAACGTGATGTGATTTTTGGGGAATGGTGCACCCGACAGGATTCGAACCTGTGACCTTCGGCTTCGGAGGCCGACACTCTATCCAGCTGAGCTACGGGTGCATAGCAATCTCAAGGGGCGGGACTTTAGCAATCTCCGCCCGGAACCTCAACAGTTAAATCGTCGTTAAAGGCGGTTCTTCCCCAAGATCGGACGGTTTTTCCTGTTTTGATGTGCCGGTCAGACGCAAAAACACTTCTTCAAGGTCCGGTTCATCCGTGCTGATGTCCAGTATTTTCAGACCGCAACCGGGTAATGCATCCAACAGGGCCGGGATGCCGCCATCATCGCGGCGGGCACGAAATGCCAATGCGTTGTGATCCAAAATTTCCGGCATGAATGGTGCAAGGGTTTCAGGAATGGCATCAAATGGCGTGTCGAACTTTACAGTCACCACCTTATCCCGCAGTCGGGAGAGCAACTGTTCCCGAGATTCGCAGGCAACCAGTTCCCCCTGCCGCATGATGGCGATGGTTTCACAGTTATCCTGCGCTTCTTCAAGGTAGTGGGTGGTCAGCAGAATTGTTTGCCCAAGCGCGTTCATTTCACGAACGGTTTCCCACAGATTTTGTCGCAGTTCCACATCGACCCCGGCGGTAGGCTCGTCCAAGACCAGAATTTTCGGGTTGTGGACCATGGCCTTGGCAATCAGCAGGCGGCGGCGCATGCCGCCGGACAGGGTGCGGGAATAGGCCTTGGCCTTGTCTGCAAGTCCAACGGTTTCAAGGATTTCATCGGTTCGGCGTTCTGCCTTCGGGATGCCGTAAAATCCCGCCTGTAATTCCAGTGTCTCACGGGGGGTGAAAAATGGATCAAGGTTCAGTTCCTGCGGGACAATGCCAATGGCACGGCTGGCTAATCGGCGATCCGTATCAATGTCATAGCCCCAAATTGATACATCCCCTGCGGTCTTATTGACCAAGCCAGCCAGAATGTTGATCAATGTGGATTTTCCGGCACCGTTTGGACCAAGTAATGCAAACATGGACCCCCGAGTGACGGAGAAACTGATGCCTTTCAGTGCTTCATGCCCGGTTTGTCCGCCTCGTGGCGTATAGGTCTTGCGAAGGTTGGAGATTTCGATGGCGGCATTGGGAGTGGGGTGCATGTTGCGAACCTGTTTCATGAAACTCTAGGACATTAGAAAGGCTTTAAGGCGCGATCTGTCAACCCTCGATCTGGTCAGCGCTGCGAACACGGTTTATGATGCAGGGGCATATTGAAAGGTAAAGGACCAGTTATGGCTGAGACACCACACGATACCCATGCCGCAGTTGCCTGTGATGGCGGCAGCAGTGCCTTGGGGCATCCGAAAGTTTATCTTGAACTGGATGCGGAAGGCAAAGCCGTTTGCCCGTATTGCAGCAAGCTCCTGACCAAAGACGATCTGGCGGATAAATAGCGTGACATTGAATACAGTGCCGACCTCGGCTGAGGCTCGCCCGGTTTTGCATCTTGTGGATGGGTCCGGGTATATCTTTCGTGCGTTTCACGGGTTGCCCCATATGTCCAGGCCGGACGGAACACCGGTTAATGCGGTGTACGGCTTTACCAATATGCTGATGAAGCTGATTTCCGATGTGAAGGCCCAGCATATGGCTGTGCTGTTTGACACGGCGCGCAAGACGTTTCGCAACGAAATCTATTCGGATTACAAAGCCCACCGCCCACCGCCGCCGGAAGATTTGGTGCCGCAGTTCCCGTTGATCCGTGAAGCCGCCAGTGCCTGTCAGGTTGCGCAATTGGAAAAAGACGGGTTCGAGGCCGATGATCTGATCGCAACCCTTGCCGACCGTGCGGTCGCCAATGGCTATGATGTTGTGATTGTATCCGGTGATAAGGACCTGATGCAGTTGGTGCGTCCGGGGATTTCATTATTTGATCCCATGAAAAATAAAGTCATTGATGCGGATGGGGTCGAGGAAAAATTCGGAGTACGCCCGGATCGCGTGGTGGATGTGCAGGCGCTGGCCGGGGATAGCAGTGACAACGTACCGGGCGTGCCGGGGATCGGGATCAAAACCGCAGCCGCATTAATCAATGAATTCGGTGATCTGGAAACATTGCTTGCCAATGCGGAAACAATCAAACAACCGAAGCGTCGGCAAAACCTGATTGAATATGCAGAGCTGGCGCGGATTTCCAAGCAACTGGTGACATTGAACCGCTCTGTGCCATTGGATGTGGAATTATCAGCGTTTCTGGTCCCTGATCTTGATGTTGCCGTATTTGGTGAGTTCTTGGCGGAGCAAGGCTTCCGCAGTTTGCAAAAACGCTTTGAGGGGCAAACCCGTGGCGGTGGTAAATTGCCGATTGCCGCTCCCAAAGTGGACGGCGAGGCCAGTGCCGCAGGTGGTGATGAAGCTGTTCAAGTGCCGATGCCGATTGCAACGCCGATTTCCCGTGATGGTTATGAACTGGTAACGGATCTGGAGGCTTTGAAGGTCTGGGTTCATCGCGCCAAGGACATTGGTGCGGTTGCAGTGGATACGGAGACCACAGGGCTGAATCCGTTTACAGCTCAACTGGTCGGCATATCTTTGGCGACCGGGCCGGGGCAGGCATGTTATATCCCGTTGCGCCATGGCCTGATTGAAGGGGACGCCCACGATACGGCAATGGGTGGCTTGGACTTTGGCTCCGCCCACTTGGACGCGCCAAAACAGATTCCGGTGGCGGATGCCTTGGCGTGCCTTGGTCCCATGCTTTGTGATCCGGGCATTCTGAAAATCGGTCAGAACATCAAATACGATATGCACATTTTCCGTGGCGAGGGGTGCGATGTCACCCCCATCGACGATACCATGGTAATGTCGTATGTGGTGGATGGGACCGCCCATGGTCATGGGATGGATGAGCTGGCAAAGCTGTACTTTGACCATGACACCATTCCGTTTTCCGAAGTCTGCGGTAAGGGCAAGTCCCAAATTACCTTTGATAAGGTGTCCTTGGATGCTGCCTTGGCGTATGCCGCAGAAGATGCGGATATCACATGGCGTTTGCACGAAGTCCTGAAGGCACGTTTGCTGGAAGAACGGCGGGTGGAGGTCTATCAACGGTATGACCGCCCGATGGTTACGGCCCTTGCCGACATGGAAGGTCGTGGTGTGGCAGTTGATGCTGCCAAACTCCATGCGATGAGTCAGGATTTTGCCGCTCGTATGGCAACCTATGAGGCCGAAGTTCACGAACTGGCAGGTGATCCATTCAACATCGCATCCCCGAAACAGTTAGGGGAAGTCCTGTTCGAAAAATTGGGTTTGGAAAGCGGTAAAAAAAGTTCCAAGACCAAGGCCTACTCAACGGATGCATCGGTGCTGGAAAAACTTGCGGCAGAGCATCCGCTTCCGGCGAAGGTTCTGGAATGGCGACAGTTGCAGAAGCTGAAGTCCACGTATGCCGATGCCTTGGTTGAGCAGGTGAACCCGAAAACCGGGCGCGTCCATACGACGTTTGGCCTGACCGGAACCTCGACCGGTCGCCTGTCGTCCTCCGACCCGAATTTGCAGAATATCCCGATCCGTACAGAAGAAGGTCGCCGCATCCGTGAAGCGTTTGTTCCGGCCCCCGGTTATGTTTTGGTTTCGGCAGACTATTCACAGGTAGAGTTACGCCTGATGGCGCATGTGGCGGATGTTAAAGCCCTGAAGCAGGCTTTTGCCGAGGGGGCGGATATTCACGCGGCGACTGCGTCACAGGTCTTCGGTGTGCCCATGGACGGCATGGACCCCATGCTGCGCCGCCGGGCAAAGGCGATTAATTTTGGCATTATTTATGGGATTTCCGCATTCGGTTTGGCGCGGCAGTTGGATATCCCCAACGGAGAAGCCAAGGGCTACATTGATGCATATTTCCTGCAGTACCCGGAAATTCAAGTGTATATGGAGGAAACCCGCGAATATGCCCGTGAGCATGGCTTTGTCAAAACGCCGTTTGGTCGGATTTGCTCCACGCCGGGGATTACGGCTAAAAACGGTGCTCAGCGCGGCTTTGCCGAACGTGCCGCGATTAACGCTCCTATTCAGGGGGGTGCTGCAGACATCATGAAACGGGCGGTGATTGAGGTCGAAGCGGCAATTCATGCGTCCGGTCTTGATGCCAAGGCAATATTGCAGGTCCATGATGAATTGGTGTTTGAAGTTCATAAGGATCAGGCCGAAGATTTGGTGAATTTGGTGAAGCCGGTCATGGAAAATGCAGCGACGCTTTCGGTGCCGCTGGATGTGGATGCCGGGATTGGCGAAAACTGGAATCAGGCACACTAACGCGATGGAAACAGGTCAAGTCGGGCATAGCACAGCCAAAACCGCCTATCTGCATTGGCGGCAGCGCGTGCATGCCCTGCTGGAACCGGATATCGTAGAACCCTCCCGCTGGAATCTGTTGCTGAATCGGCTGTTGCTGTGGCTGATTGTTTTTAACGCATTGGCTGTGATTCTGGAAACCGTGCCGTGGATCTATGCAGAGGCCGGGCCGTTGTTCCATGCCTTTGATGTGGCATCGGTTATGGTATTCACGGTAGAATATGTTGCCCGTGTCTGGTGCAGTGTTGAACCTGAAGAGGACGCGGACTTATCGTTCATGGGCCGAATGAAGGTCCGGTTTCGCTATGTGCTGTCTCCGCTGGCCTTAGTGGATTTGCTGGCGATTGTTCCGTTTTATCTGCAATGGGCGCTGTTGATGGACTTGCGGGTTCTGCGGCTGTTGCGGTTGTTACGGGTGTTGAAAGTCACCCGCTATTTTCCAGCACTATCGTTGCTGTTGGAAGTTATCCGGCAAGAGGCACGAAGCATTGGGGCCGTGTTATCCATTCTGGCATTGATGGTGGTGATGTCCGCCAGCGTTGCCTATGTGTTTGAACATCCGGCCCAGCCTGAAGTGTTTTGCCATATCCCGGCAGCTATGTATTGGGCGGCGGTAACGCTGACTACGGTTGGCTATGGTGACATGGTGCCGATAACGCCAGCGGGGCAGTTTCTTGGCGCGATGATTGCCGTGATTGGTATTGGTATGGTGGCGTTGCCGGCAGGTATTCTGTCCTCGGCATTTTCGGCGCAAATGCGCCGCAGCCGAAAGCATTACGAAGAAGAAGTTACCAATGCTTTGGCAGATGGCCTGATTACGACAGAGGAAAAACATCAGCTTGATATTTTGCGCGATGACCTCGGCCTCAGTGAAGAGGAAGCCGAGGCCACTTTGCGGGCGGTGGTTGCGCGGCGCATGCATGCGGAAGGTATCTTTATGCAAATTCCGCGCAATCAGGCCAAAAAGCTTAAGGATCAAGATGTCCTGTAGGGATTATGCCGCCTGTGCTTCATGCTCTGCCATGGATATCAAGCCCTGACGAACACGCTCCAACAGGGTTAGAACCTCGGTTGATGCGTCTTCAAGCAGTCGCAGTTCCTTAATCGCAGTGTCGTGATCTTCAGCATGAATGGCTTCCAGCATGGCATTGCCATGGCGGTGAACCCGTTCATGGGGTGCGTTCAATGCCTTGAAGCTGGCAAGTTTCAGGACGTCTTGATTCTGGATTGCATCGTACCATTTGCCCAAACGGCAATTGTGATGGTCCGGCAATCCCTTACGGGCAATGGTCTCCTGCCCGACCAATGCGTTGACCAAGCGTTTTTTATAGACAACGTGGTCAAGTTTCGCCCGTTCAACCAAGTCAATATCACTGTCGGGGCGGACAATGTTGATAATTTGCTGGTCCAGATCATCGCTGATGCTTTGAACGCTTTTGACCACAGCCTGAATGTTATCATGATTGTCGCGAGCAATGTCGGCCAGCGTTTCCGAGTTTGCAGAAACGTCATGGGCTGCCGTGTTCTGTTCTTGTAAAAGACCGGAAATTTCGTTCATTCGTCCGCTGACCATGCGAACCTGTGCGCTGATTTCTGACAAGGATTGCGTCAATCCGATCACCGTATCATGGCCTTCATCAACTGCGCTCGCCCCGGCTTGCATGGTCTGATAAATCGCTTGCATATCCTGTCGCAGCGTGCGGATGCGCTGTTCGATATCCTCTGCTGCCCGAGCGGATTGTGTCGCCAGCATTTTGACTTCATTTGCGACCACTACGAAGCCTTTCCCGGCGTCACCGGCCCGTGCGGCCTCAATGGTTGCGTTCAGGGCCAGCAAATTGGTTTGGGAGGCAATGGAATCGATCTCCTGTGTGATGCTGTTGATTTCCTGTGACGAGACTTCCAGTTTTTCTGCTGTGGTTGCCGCATCTTGTACGGATTCACGAATTCGGTTCATGGCGGTCAGTGTATCGTCCGAAGACTGTACACCTTGGTCAGCCATTTGTTCGGCGCAGGTTGCCTGATCGGTGGCGGCACTGCTGTTATTGGCGATGTTTTCGATGGATGACAGCAGTTGACGTGCGGCAGCAGCCATAGATTCGCTGGAGCGTTGGGAGGTTTCCACAGACAAAAACAGCAAAGAGACAGAAGTCAACGCGTTCTGCGCCCGAATGGCAGTGTCCACGACCTGATGCAAGGTAGCGGCAGATTGAGTGGTTGTGGCGTCTGCGGGTTGCGGTGCAGCGTTTACATCTGAAGGTAAAATGGCCTTATGAATTGCTTCATCAATATGGGGATCTGGTGCAATTGGTAATGGGAGAGGGGTCAAGGCCGCCCTGTGGCGGCGGTCCAGCATTGCACCAAGGATAAGTGCGAAAATGGTTGCAACGAAAGCTAAGTAGGTTTGTGGTATGTCCAGTCGTGCAGGCAGCCAGAGTACGGAAAGAGTAGCAAAAAGGGTCCATGCCACCATGATAATGGTGGTGAAATGTAATTGGATCATTGGGTCGGCCTCAAGTTTTGATTCTGCAGGTTAGAGTATGTTTTTTATTTATTTTAAGGCTAAACCTCATGACTAATTTGATGTTTGTCAATTATTCTTGGGGAAAAGTTTGCGGAAACATACCAATGGAAAAAAGTGCCAGCAGAGTGATCTACTGGCACTTGTGCAAATATGATGAAAGTGGCGGCTTAGGCTTTAATGGCGACGGCCTTGACCGAATCGCTAACGTGGTCAGCGTACTTGATGAAATTGTCCTCAAACAGCTTGGCTACTTTTTTCGCCATGGCATCATAGGCGTCCCTGTCGGCCCAAGTATCCCGCGGGTTTAGCACTTCTTTTGGAACATTAGGGCAGGACGTCGGGACCAGAACACCGAAATTCGGATCTGTAACAAAGTCAGCCCGTGCCAAATGTCCGTCCAATGCTCCATGCAATAGCGCACGGGTGTGGGCGATCTTCATGCGGGAGCCAACGCCATGCGGGCCTCCAGTCCAGCCGGTGTTGACCAGCCAGCAATCGGACCCATGTTCTTTCATCAGTTTTGCCAAAAGCACACCGTATTCCCACGGGCGTCGGGGCATAAACGGGCCACCGAAACAGGTGGAAAATGTGGCGGTCGGCTCGGTTACGCCTTTTTCCGTACCTGCGACTTTGGCGGTGTACCCGGATAGGAAGTGGTACATGGCCTGTTCCGGGGATAGCTTGGAAATTGGAGGCAGAACGCCAAAGGCATCAGCAGTGAGCATAATAATGTTCTTTGGGTGGGTGCCTTTCCCTGTCGCGGAGGCATTGGGGATAAGCGCCAACGGATAGGATGCGCGGGTATTTTCCGTATGGCGGCTGTCATCCAAATCCAGTTCCCGCGTTTCTGGATCCATAACCACGTTTTCCAGAATCGTGCCGAAACGTCGGGTGGTTTCATAGATTTCCGGTTCGGCTTCTTCGCTCAATTTGATGACTTTTGCGTAGCAACCGCCTTCAAAGTTAAAGATACCGTTGGGTCCCCAGCCATGTTCATCATCACCGATCAAGGTTCGGCTGGCTTCTGCGGACAAGGTGGTTTTGCCGGTTCCCGATAGGCCGAAAAAGATTGCTGTGTCTCCTTCCGGGCCCATATTGGCGGAACAGTGCATGGGCAAGATGCCATTTTCAGGCAGCAAATAGTTCATGACGGCAAAGATGGATTTCTTGATTTCACCGGCATAGGACGTGCCGCCAATAATCACCAGACGTTTGGTGAAGTTGGCGATAACGAATACTTCGCTATTGGTGCCGTGAATGGCTGGATCGGCAACCACGCTGGGGACTTGCAGGACGGTAAAGCCCGGTACGAAATCCGTCAATTCTTCGGTGGTTGGCTGCACGAACATATTGCGGGCAAAGTGGTTGGGCCATGCTTTTTCCGTAATAATCCGAACGTTCAGGCGGTGGTCGTGGTCTGTACCGCAATGGGCATCTTGCACAAACACATCCTTATCTTTTAGGTATTCAATGATTTTGGCGTGCAGGGCGTTAAATGCTTCGGCACTGATCGGGACGTTAACCTTGCCCCAGTCCACAGTGGTTTCCGTGATGTCATCCTTGACCGTGTATTTGTCGTTTGGCGACCGTCCGGTGTGAATGCCGGTGAGTGCGACAAATGCCCCATCTTTGGACAGTGTGCCCTCGTTGCGCTTGATGGCTTCCTCAACCAAGCGTCCGGCCGACAGGTTCCAGTATGCGCCTTTGATGTCAATCAAACCGACGTTATCCAATCCATAGTTACTGATGACAGGGCCGAATATTTCCACGTGACCTTCTCCCGAGGTTAAATTCGCGACGCATGTCGCACCACATTCAAAATGATCGCTTTGTCTGATGCCGAGGCTATGGGCTTGGATGATCGGGCGCAGCGAACAAAGACTACCAATATGTGGTTAGAAAACATGTAAGCAATAGTTGCCCAACATTGTCATGGGATAAGAGGCAATATCAGCGCACATAATTCATGGTACTGCTGCCATGTTTGGGGAAGGGCGCGATGAAGGTCTGAATGGGTAGATGATTCCTTGTATCTTTCTTTTCGAATAACCAACTACAAAAATACGGTTCTGAAGTTTTGTCCGCTTATGGGCGGTTGAGTCTTTTTGTGCCCATGTGGATTTTTTTCTTTGCGTATTTTTTTGGCTGCTTGACACTCTCTAGTGGTGTGTTTTGTTTGTAAAAGTATTCCCGCGTGTTTTTTCTGCGCAAGTTCTGCATGTTTTTGTGTTGTGCTGGCTTGCCGAAGATGCGGAAGGAGGGTAGGCTTTGGATGGTTTCGGATGAGGAAAATTCACCAAATTAGGGAATTTTTTGCACGCATTGAGGCAAAGTAGTGCTCTATCGCTGCTGCATCTATAGGGTAGCGGAGTGGTCAACATTTAACGACATCGAGGTAATTCATGAGCAACACCAAGAATGCAAAGCTGCTGGCTTGGGTCGACGAAATGGTTGCGTTGTGTAAACCGGACCAAGTGTATTGGGTCGACGGTTCAGAAGAAGAGTATGACCGTCTGTGTCAGGAATTGGTCGATGCCGGTGTTTACACAAAACTAAATGAAGAGAAACGCCCGAACAGCTACCTTGCGCGTTCGCATCCCAGTGATGTTGCACGGGTTGAGGAACGCACCTTTATCTGTTCCGAAAACGAGGCAGACGCTGGCCCAACCAATAACTGGATGGATCCGGCTAAGATGCGCGGCATTCTGAATGAGCGTTTCGATGGATGTATGAAGGGGCGGACCATGTACGTCATTCCCTTCTCTATGGGGCCATTAGGCTCACCGATTGCTCATATTGGGGTGCAGGTTACGGATTCTGCGTACGTGGTTACCAATCAGCGCATCATGACCCGTATGGGGCAAAAAGTTCTTGATGTGTTGGGCGACGGCGATTTTATTCCGTGCGTGCATTCCGTTGGTGCGCCACTGGAACCGGGACAGGAAGATGTGCCGTGGCCGTGTGAAGGCGATATTGCCAATAAGTACATCGTTCACTATCCAGAAACGCGCGAAATCTGGTCTTACGGGTCCGGGTATGGCGGTAATGCCCTTCTGGGTAAGAAATGTTTGGCTCTGCGTATTGCGTCCACCATGGCCCGCGATGAAGGCTGGCTGGCAGAGCACATGCTGATCCTTGGCTTGGAAAGCCCGGAAGGCGAAAAAACCTACGTAGCCGCTGCATTCCCGTCGGCTTGTGGCAAAACCAACCTTGCTATGCTGGAGCCACCGGAAGGTTTCGAAGGTTGGAAAGTCTGGACCGTTGGCGATGATATCGCATGGATCAAACCGGGACCGGATGGCACTTTGCGCGCCATCAATCCAGAGTATGGTTTCTTTGGTGTGGCACCGGGGACATCCTATGCGTCCAATGCCATGGCTATGGAAACTTTGAAACAGGGTAACTGTATCTACACCAACGTGGTGCTGACTGACGATGGCGATGTGTGGTGGGAAGGCATGGATGGTGAGCCGCCGGCCCATGGGATCGACTGGAAGGGCAACGATTGGACCCCGGCCAGTGATGCCCCCGGCGCACATCCGAACAGCCGTTTCACTGCTCCGGCAGGTCAGTGTCCGACTATCGACCCGGCATGGGAAGATCCTGCGGGTGTTCCGATTTCCGCATTCCTGTTTGGCGGTCGTTTGTCCAAAATCTATCCGCTGGCTTATGAAGCCTATGACTGGAACCATGGCGTGTTCATGGCTGCCACCATGGGGTCCGAAGCCACGGCTGCCGCAATCGGTCAGGCAGCGATCCGGCGTGACCCGTTTGCCATGTTGCCGTTCATGGGTTACCACATGGGGAGCTATTGGGCGCATTGGGTCAAGATGGGGCAGCTTGACGGCTACAAACTGCCAAAAATTTATCGCGTTAACTGGTTCCGCAAAGACGATAACGGCAAGTATATCTGGCCCGGTTTTGGTCAGAACATGCGCGTTTTGAAGTGGGTTGTGGACCGTGTAAATGGCAAAGTAGGTGCTGCAGATAGCCCAATCGGTTTGATGCCGAAATATGAGGACATCGAATGGAAGGGGTTGGAGTTCACTGAAGAGCAATTCAGGACCATCACGAACATCCGCAAAGCAGAGGCTCTGGCAGAAGTCAAAGAAATCCAAGAGCACTTTGCACGCTTTGGTGATCGTTTACCGCCGGAAATGGAAAAAGAATGCCAAAACTTTGAAGATCGGGTCCGTAAGGCTCCTGATGTTTGGTGTGCCGCAGAATAATAATCTGTTTCGGAAAAATTGTCATAAAGCCCCCATTCTTAACGGAAAGGGGGCTTTATATTGGCTCCGTTCGTTACCATCCTTAGAGTCACTTGAATTGCCGTAGGGCCGCAATCATGGCCTTGAATTTCCAAATATGAAATTGATGAGGGAACCTCATTTTTCGAGGCAGTAGCAGTAAATTTATGACAAGCTACACCCTTCAACGTCGTTTCGTATGAAAAGCAGGGGGCAGGTATGTTGAAAACTTTTCGTAGCCTTGTGATCGCCGCATGTATGTTTTTGCTGATGCAGGCAGGGCAAGCCTTTGCAGGGAGTGTGACTGTCGGTGGTCTGACCATTGATGGCCCGTGGGCGCGGGCTTCCGCCGGGATGGCGCGGGCCGGGGCGGCATTCATGACCATTGCCAATGCATCAAATCAGGATGACACCTTGGTGTCTGCCTCGGCAACGGTGTCCAAAGTGGTGGAACTGCACACACACATTCACGACAATGGCGTCATGCGGATGCGTAAGGTGGACAGCATTACAATTCCGGCAAATGGTACGGCTGTTTTGCAGCCCGGCGGCCTGCATGTGATGTTCATCGGATTGCATCAACCATTGGCACAAGGGGAAATCATTCCGGTGACTTTGCAGTTTGCCAATGCTGGGAGTGTGGATATTCAGGTTGAAGTCCGTGGGGTCGGTGCCCGGTAGACTTTATGCCTCATTTTGATGCCAAAAACAGGAGGTATCGGCTATGGAAACCGACGAAGCGCCTGTATCTGCCATGATTCATGCATCCAGTGTGGTGATGCAGGATCACGCGGTCTTAATACGGGGAGACTCTGGCTCGGGCAAATCGGATCTAGCTTTACGCCTGCTTGATCGGGGGGCGCGTCTGTTGTCCGACGACCAGACACGCCTGCAGCAAAGCGGATTTTGGGTGCACGCTTTTCCTCCACCAACCATCGCCGGATTGATGGAAGTACGCGGCCTTGGGGTTGTCACTATTCCCGGTGCCGTGCATTCCGATGATGGCTATCCTGTGGCTCTGGTTGTGGATTTGGTGTCCACCCCTGATGATTTAGAGCGATTGCCGGATCAAACAACTTGTCACCTGTGCGCGGTTGAGGTTCCCTCAGTTCAGGTGTATGGATTCGCGGCATCGGCTCCCATGGTGGTTGAGCTGGCACTGGACGTCGCATTGGGGCGACGTTCGGTGATTCGATAATCCACGGGACAAGGGCGCGGGTATGTCATTGCAAACAACCGGATTGGGACGGGACATCGTTGTGGTCACGGGAATGTCCGGTGCCGGGAAAAGCGTCACTCTCAGAACGCTTGAGGATCTGGGGTACGAGGCAATCGACAATATTCCTTTGTCGTTGGTCGGTGCCATTATTTCCGAAGCCCCGGAAGGTGCGGAAGACTATCTTCCGGCCCGGCGGCCTTTGGCGATCGGTTTGGACATTCGAACTCGGGATTTTGAAGCGGATGCGATTCGCAAATTGTTGGCTCATATCGAACAAGCCAACGGTGTCCACTCTCGCATTTTGTTTCTGGACTGCGACGATGTGGCATTGCAACGACGCTATACGGAAACCCGACGGCGGCATCCGCTGGCGATGGATCGTCCGCTGGTGGATGGCATTATGTTGGAGCGGGAAATCCTTGCGCCCTTGCGGAGCCATGCCAGTGATCTGATTGATACGACAGAGCTGCCGTCCAATACCCTGCGCAACATGCTGGCTGCCAAATATGGTGATACGGGGATAGATCTGCATGTGTTTGTGGTGTCCTTTTCGTTCCGCCGTGGGATCCCGCGTGAGGCAGACCTTGTGTTTGATGTGCGGTTTTTGCGTAACCCTTACTATGATGAGGCCTTACGGGATTGCACCGGACGGGAACACGATGTACAGAATTACATTGCTGAAGACCCGGATTTTGCGTCTTTTATCGCGAATCTGGAAACCTTGCTTCGGCCGCTGCTGCCGCGTTATCGTGCTGAGGGAAAAAGCTATTTGACCTTGGCAGTTGGATGCACGGGGGGACGGCATCGGTCAGTTTTTGTTGCAGAACGTTTGGGCCTTTGGCTGCGGGAGCAGAACCACGAAGTATCTGTCCGACATCGGGAACTGCAAATCGATGATGGACATAAGGCCGAACAACAACAGGCCGACAAATAATCGGTCACGTTCGATATCGGTTCACCTGCCGTTAAGCAGGGTGTTGATATCGTCCGTTAGGGGATGAAAGAGAGCACTGTATGATTGGCATGGTACTGGTTACTCATGGGGATCTGGCGAAGGAGCTGGTATCTGCCATGGAACATGTGGTCGGACCGCAGGAACAGGTTCAGGCGGTGTGCATAGGGCCGGAAGACGATATGGAACGCCGTCGTCAGGATATTATGGACAGTGTCGCGGACGTGGATGTTGGTGACGGCGCGGTCATCCTGACGGATATGTTCGGTGGAACACCGTCCAACCTTGCAATTTCCATTATGGACAAAACCAACATTGAGGTTATCGCCGGGGTCAATTTGCCCATGTTGGTCAAGCTTGCGACGGTTCGCACAACGGAACCGCTGATGGATGCGGTCGTGAATGCACAGGAAGCAGGCCGGAAATATATTAACGTGGCATCCAAGTTGCTGTCACAAAGCTGATGCCTCGCCTTGTGCGCGCAGGTACCCATTTTTCTGTAAGGAGACCCGGCATTGACTGCGGGAAGTCCGAATGTACGTGATGTAGTGATTCAAAACGTGCGCGGTTTGCACGCGCGTGCGGCGGCAAAGTTTGTGAAGTTGGCAGCAGAATTTGATGCCCGTGTTGAGGTATCAAAAAGCGGGCAATCCGTCAGTGGCGAATCGATTATGGGGTTGATGATGTTGGCGGCCAGTACAGGCAGCACCATTCACATGTCTGCCACCGGACGACAGGCAAGCGAAGCCCTTGATGCACTGTGTCAGCTAGTGAATGAGAAGTTCTATGAGGATTGACGACCAACCGATTCCCGAATTGCCCATGCGCATCCTTGAAGGTGTAGGAGTCAGCGCGGGCATTGCCATGGGCATTGCGTATGTCCATGAAACGGGAGCGTTGTCAGTTGTTGAATACTCTATTGCGGAAGATCGGATTTTACCGGAAATCGACCGCTTCCGCATTGCCGTGCAACAGGTCATGGATGACCTGAAACAGATTCGCGAAGATACCAGTCGCCTGCCGCCCGAAGCAGCGGAAGAAGCCTCGTTTATCCTTGAAGCACATACCCACATGCTGGAACGATCCCGCCTTGTCCGTGGGGTAGAGGCATGGATTGCCAGCCGTAAGGTCAATGCTGAGGCCGCAATCAAGCATCAGATTGACGAGCTGGTGCAGGCGTTTGCCGCCATGACCGACGAGTACCTTGCCGCCCGTGCCGATGATGTCCGGGACTTGGGAATGCGGCTGTTGCGGCGTTTGGGCCATCAGGATGATGTGGGGTTCGGTGATCTGCCGCGACAATCCGTGATTTTGGCGGATGAATTAACCCCGGCTGATACGGCGCAAATGGCCCCGGATCGGGTGGCGGCGTTTGCAACGGAATATGGCGGCATTGCCAGCCACACGGCGATTATGGCCCGGTCTTTGGGAATACCGGCTGTCGTTGGGGTGAAAGACCTGACCCAGCAAATGGGCGCGGGATGTACGGTTATTGTTGATGGCACCACGGGGCGGGTGATTTTGAACCCGACGCAGGAGCAAATGATTCAGTATCGCAGTTGGCGGGCTGAATCCTTGCGTCGATCCCGCTCCTTGCATCGATTGCGGGCACTGCCTGCGATCACGCGGGATGGTCAGCGTGTGACCTTACAGGCCAATATTGAGCGGCCCGACGAAACCAGCTCAGCCGTTGTTGTTGGGGCGGATGGCATTGGTCTGTTCCGTTCCGAGTTCCTGTATATGAACCGAGATACTCTGCCGACGGCGGATGAACAGTATCAGGTTCTGAAAAGCGTTATGGAACGCATGGGAGGCTTACCCGTAACCTTCCGCACCCTTGATGTGGGCGGGGATAAGTTGCCAAAAGTTGTGGCCTTGGATATTGGGACAAATCCGGCCATGGGGTTGCGGGCTGTCCGGTTGTCATTGGCGCGGCCTGAGCTTCTGCGAACCCAGTTTGAGGCCGCAATTCGTGCCGCTGTTCATGGTCCGGTTCGGGTTTTGTTGCCGATGATTGCAACCTTGGAAGAGTTGCGGGAATGCCGGGAGCATTTTGTCGCGGTGTTTGATCGCCTCCGGGCTGAAGGGGTTGAAGTGCCGTCCACATTGCCGCCACTTGGCGTCATGATTGAAGTTCCGGGAGCTGCCCTGAATGCGGATGCCATAGCACGGGAAGCTGACTTTATGTCGGTAGGGACCAATGATCTGACACAGTATACATTGGCGATTGATCGGGCAGATGAACAGGTTTCCTACCTGTATGATAGTATGCACCCAGCTGTGCTGCGATTGATTCATTTCACTGCCGAGGCCGCGCGTCGGGTAGGGGTGCCGGTATCAATTTGTGGTGAGGTCGCCGGGGATTTGCGGTTTACCGGATTGCTGGTTGGGATGGGGATTTCGGAATTGTCCATGGCTCCGTCCAACATGCTGCAAATCAAGGAATGTATCCGCAGACTGGAAGGTGCCGATGCGCGGGCGTTGGTTCAGGCGGTCTTGCGCGAAGCCGATGTGACACGAATTCGCGCAATTGTCGCTGATTTTAACCGAGTCTATGGTTACGGGGCGGATAGGCCGTCAAATGCGTAAAGCACCAAAGGCAGCGTAATTGCCGAGGCCACAGTGGTCAGCATGACCGTCATGGCTGCACGGCGCACATAGATGCCGTAGCTTTGCGCCAAAATGAATGCATTTTTCGGTGACGGCAGTGCGGCAACGAAGACCAGCATGGCAAGCCACGTTCCATTCAGGCCAAACACGTAATGACCAAAGCCATAGGCCAATATGGGCATCAGCACCATTTTGACCATGGAGCTGAACGCAATCTGTGACAGTTCGGCTCCTGCGGTTTCGGTGCCTTTTTCCGACAGTGTAACACCAAGGGCAAAAACCGCTGCCGGGATTGCCCCATCCCCCAACAAGTGACAGGTGCGTATGGTCCATGCGGGGAGTTCCAGCCCTGTGGCGACCACTGCAACACCAAGGAAAGTTGCAAGCAAAACCGGATTCTTGAAAACAACCGTGAAAACCCGTGCCAGTTTTCCAAGTTTGGAACTAATCGGAGCGCCATTGCGTTTGGCAAGGTCCAATTCAATCCACGTCAGAAGGACCGGATACACGTAGACCATGTGAATAACCGTGACCAAAATGGCGGGCAGGGGTGACCCGAAGGCATACATGCAAATGGGGATGCCAAGGTATCCGGCGTTGCCGTTAACGGATGTGAAAATGCCAAGGGAAAGCTCGGCCCCTTTTTCTCGGAACCACAACCGATTGATCGCCAGAAAGATCAGGGCCGCCGCAGTAATCGCCGTAAAGTACGACAGCATATAATTCCAATGGGCGATTTCTTCAGGTTTGCGGGTTGCCAGTGTAATGAAAATCAGCGGCGGCATGGCGACGAAAAATACAAAACGCGACAAAACCTTTGGTCCCGTATCGCCCAACAGCTTTAAACGACCGCAAACATACCCAAGTAAGGTGATGCTGAAAATCGGGGCGAATACACTGATGACCTGATCCATTTGGGATAACTCCTGACTGCGGAAGCATTGGTATAGGCTCATGGATTGATAGAGGGCAAGACCCTCGTGCGTTCCTGTGCGATTAACCCTTGAGATTTTCAGCCTGTCCCGGTATCATCCGCGACAAATCGCATGCACATAACTGAATGTTGATATGTGTATTAACTGATTAAGTCTCGATACAGACACGGAGTTAGGACGAGATGACCGAGTTTACCGATTACAAGGTCGCCGACATCAGCTTGGCAGATTGGGGACGTAAAGAAATTGTCCTCGCAGAAAAGGAAATGCCGGGCCTGATGGCTTTGCGCGAAGAATACGGCGCCAGCAAGCCGTTGCAGGGTGCCCGCATCGCCGGTTGTCTGCACATGACCATCCAAACCGCCGTTCTGATTGAAACCTTGGTGGCTTTGGGCGCGGAAGTCCGTTGGAGCTCCTGTAACATTTTCTCCACGCAGGATCATGCAGCGGCTGCGATTGCGGCTGCCAACATTCCGGTCTTTGCATGGAAAGGTGAAACCGAGGAAGAAGCCATCTGGTGTATCCGTCAAACCGTTGACGGCAAAGATGGTTGGCGTCCGAACATGATTCTGGATGACGGTGGTGACCTGACCCAGATCATGCATGACGAATACCCGGAATTGATGGCTGATGTTCGCGGCATCTCCGAAGAAACCACAACTGGTGTGCACCGCCTGTACGAAATGGCGAAAAGCGGCACTTTGCTGGTTCCGGCAATCAACGTGAACGACAGCGTGACCAAATCCAAATTCGATAACAAATATGGTTGCCGTGAGTCCTTGGTCGACGGTGTTCGTCGTGCCACCGATGTGATGATGGCAGGTAAAATTGCCGTGATCGCCGGTTTTGGTGACGTGGGTAAAGGTTCTGCCGAATCCATGCGTAACGCAGGCTGCCGCGTTCTGGTGACCGAAGCTGATCCGATTTGTGCATTGCAAGCCGCAATGGAAGGTTACGAAGTAACCACCATGGCTGAGGCTGCTCCGCGTGGCGATATCTTTGTGACCTGTACCGGTAACATCGACATCATCACCGTCGATCACATGCGTGCGATGAAAGACAGCGCGATTGTTTGCAACATCGGTCACTTTGATAATGAAATTCAGGTCGAAGGCCTGCGCAATTTCGAATGGACCAACATCAAACCGCAAGTGGACGAAATCAAGTTCCCCGATGGCAAGCGTATTATCTTGCTGGCAGAAGGCCGTTTGGTGAACCTTGGCTGTGCAACCGGTCACCCGAGCTTTGTTATGTCTGCATCTTTCACCAACCAAGTGCTGGCTCAGATCGAGTTGTGGACCAATGGTTCCAGCTATGACAAGCAAGTTTACGTGCTGCCGAAGGCATTGGACGAAAAAGTTGCAGCCCTGCACCTTGCCAAGCTTGGTGTGAAGCTGGAAACCCTGTCTCCGGAACAGGCTGCTTACATCGGCGTAACCGTTGAGGGTCCGTTCAAACCGAACGAATACCGCTACTAAGATTGAAGTCGCCAGATGATTGGAACAGGGGCGTCGGTTTTCCGATGCCCCTTTTCCGTGGGCGCATGGGCTTTGCCTCTGGTATAGTCTCGCCTCGGACCCGGACGAAAACGCAGGAGACGCACGCCGATGGAGGTCGCAGCACAGGACATGTCCATAATCATGTCGTATTTGCCATGGTTCGCCATGGCGGTGATCGGTGCGCTTGCGGTTGGGCTTTTTTTGGCGATGTCCGCCATGCGGCAATTGCAAAGTGACTTGGATAATGTCTCGTTGCAGGCAACGCGGGCGGAACAGGTTCTTGCCCAAGCTACCGACGGGGCTTTGATTATAGTGCATGACGCGGATGGGGCTCAGTTGGATGACAGTTCCGTCACCTGTTCGCGCCGTTTGGCGGTGATGCTGTCGTTAGCACAAGGTGAATCTGCCGAGTATAAGGATGTCGTTGCTGCATTGAGCCCGTCATCCGCCAAGGAGTTGCATCAGGCTATTCAAGGGCTGATGCAATTGGGGGATGCGTTCGATTTGTTGGTGGAGGCACCCGGTGCGGGACGTCTGTTGCAAGCTTCCGGGGTGCGGGCCGACGAGTTCGCCGGAGATAAAACCACATCCGTGGTCTGGTTCACCAATGTATCCAAGGAAATGGAACGACACGCGACATTAACCCGTGAACTGGAAACCTTACAACATGATCGTAGCCGTTATCGGGCTGCATTGGATGCCGTGCCCGTGCCGATTTGGTTGCGTGATGACGATTTATCCATGAGTTTCTGCAACAATGCTTATGCGAAGGTGGTTGGTGCGGAAACCCCGTTGCAGGCGCGGCAACATCACCTTGAAATCATTAAAGGTGCGGATGGGCGCGAAGGACGGGCGCTGGCTGCCAGTGCCCGCGCAGCAGGCGCAGAGCGCAGTGCCCAAGAGGTCGTGCCGCTGGGCGGGGTTTTGCACCATTACATGGTCATGGAAACCCCATTGTATCCCCACGGCGCCTCAGCGGTTATGGAGGAAGAAATTCCTGAACTGCGGGGAACGGTCGGTATTGCGCTGGACGTGAGCGAGCAGCACAGCGCGGAAGCCAATTTGGCGCGTCACGAGGAGGCCCATGCAACGGTTCTTGAGCGTTTGGGCACTGCCATGGCGGTGTTCGGATCGGACCAGCGGTTGCAGTTTTATAATACGGCTTTTGCACATCTATGGCAGTTGGACAGCGGGTGGCTGGATAGTGAACCGGATTTTGCCACGGTTCTGGAAGTCTTGCGGGATCGGCGGCAATTGCCGGAGGTAGCAGATTTCCCGGCCTATAAAGCCCAGGAACTTGCCGCGTTTACCGACCTTTTGGAGCCGATCGAAGGGTTGATGCACTTGCCCGGCGGCGCGACTTTGCGGCGGCTGGTTGCTCCGCATCCCCTTGGTGGGCTGTTGCTGACTTACGAAGACGTGACTGACACACTCGCTCTGGAACGGTCCTACAATACTCTGATTGATGTGCAGGCCGAAACCCTGAACCACTTGCAAGAGGCTGTGGCAGTGTTTGATGGGGCCGGGATCTTGCGATTGTCCAATGCGGCGTTTGCCAACCTTTGGGATCTGCCGGAAGTGCGACCCCAACCCGGTGGTGCCGATGCGTCCGGGCAGGCCATGCGGTTCCGCGAAGTTGTGGATTTACAGGCTTTGCAGTTGGGTGATGGCTTGCCCCGTGATGCATTTGTCACGCAAATGGCGCAAATCCTACAGCAGCGGGAATTGCAAACCGGGACGTTGCCCCATAAAGGGGTTGGGGTGGTGCAATGGCAGGCTGCCCCGGTCGCGGACGGTGGTCTGGTCTTAAGCTATGCCTGTATGCGCTCGGTTGCCGATGACGGGATCGGCGCGCAATCCATTGCCTCTTTGGTGACGGATGTGGTGCGATCCATTGCCGGATGGGGGGATGTCTTGGTGCATGGGCATTATGGCGACATGAACCAGCGGCAGCAGGCCTATGTGGACAGTATTCGTGATGGGGCGGCGGCTTTGGATCGGGTCTTAACTGCGGTGGATGAAATCCCGCAGCTTTCGGATGCGACCGCATTTGTGACCGAGGCCGTTGATGTTCACGTGATTTTGTCTCGAGCATTAGCCGAAGCCCGTCCGCGTGTCCAACGACGGGGCGTTAACCTGTATTTTGATTGTCTGCCGGATATCGGCTCACACCGGATGATCCGGGCGTCGTTCCAGCGACTGTTGGAACTGATTTTGGATATGGCGATTGATAGTACCTCTGCATCCGATTCCATTACTCTTGCGGCGCAGCGGGAAAATGGCGGCGGCCTGTTGCTGACTATCGCGGATACAGGGGCCGGATGGGATGTGCAAGCCGGGGCTGGTGAAGATGGTGCGGTGGCTTCCGACCATGGGGCCGATGCCCGGTTTGCGGTGATCAAAGCCTATGCAGCACAGCAGGATTGGCGTTTTGAACTTGTCACGGTTCCGGGTGAAGGGACAACGGTTTCCCTCAGCTGCGACCGTCAGTAGGTCTGATGTTTCAGGGCGTGAATTGCTCGGTTAGAATACGTTCTTCAAGATGGTGTTCCCGATCAAACAGGACGCGCAGCTTTGCCATGGGGTCCTCGTATATGGTGACAGAGGCAATTTCCCGGACCTCGGTGTGGTCTGCTACGGCACTGACCGGGCGTTTGCGGCGGTCAAGGACTTCCAGATGAATGCGGGAATAATCCGGTAAAATCGCACCGCGCCAGCGCCGGGGGCGAAAGGCACTGATCGGGGTTAGGGCGAGCACATTTGCACTCATGGGGAGAATGGGGCCGTGCGCGGACAGGTTATAGGCCGTGCTGCCTGCCGGGGTGGAAACCAGAATGCCATCACAGACCAGTTCTTCAAGCCGGACACAGCCGTCAATGCTGACGCGAAGCCGTGCAGCTTGCCGGGTTTCCCGCAGCAAGGAAACTTCGTTAATGGCAAGGGCCGTGACTTTGTCGCCCCGGATGTCAGTGGCTTCCATGCGCAACGGGCTGAGGGAGACCATGTCAGCCTTAGCAATCCGGTTCGGCAGATCATCCTCATGATATTCGTTCAAAAGAAAGCCCACTGTGCCGCGATTCATGCCGTAAATTGGCGCGTGATGATTGGTGAATCGGCGCAAGCTTTCCAGCATGAAGCCATCCCCGCCAAGGGGCACAATCACCGAAGCTTCGTCCAATGATGAATTGCCATATCGCTCAATCAACCGTTGACGCGCAAATTGAGCATTCGGCGTTTCTGCTGCAACAAAAGCGATCCGCATGTCTATAGTCGAAAAGGGCATCAGGCCATCCGGTTGTTTGGTGTGTCATCATGAACGTGTTGCCATATCATCGGCTCACGACGGAATTGTGTATCATGAACCGGGTAGAGTCCAAAAGTTATGTCATGGAAAAGTCTGATCTGACTATGGAATGGGGTCGTCCCTGACGAAGTGCCGTGCTAACTTTACGGTAGGTTATGGTGCGGTTAGGAAAGGAATGAATATGGAGCATCAGGATTTGGCTCACAAATTGGGTGAAGCCGTGATCGTGCGGTTGTGCCATGATTTAGCCAGTCCGGCAGGGGCATTGGCCAATGGTGCCGATATCATCGGAATGGCCGGTGATGATGCTGACTTCATGCGAGAAGCCGTCGGGCTCCTGAAAACCAGTTCTAAAGCACTGACTGCGCGTCTGGAGTTTTATCGGGCCACATTCGGCGCACCCAATGCGCAGGCTTTGGTTGCCGTGGGGGCACGTTCTGTGGCGGATGGTTTTTTGTCAGTGCTGGGCGATCGTGCTCGGGTTTACACATTAACCGAATTCCCGCCATTCCCGTCCAGCGGGCAAGATAAAGCCCCCGAATGGTGGCGACTCGCCCTGTTGCTTGTTCTGGTTGCAGCAGATACGGCCCCGTTTGGCGCAAATCTCTCGGTTTCAGAAGAAAATGGCTGGCCGTTGTTGCGGGTGTCGGGCAGGCAAGCCGTTTTGCCGGAAACATTTTTTGTGGCCGAAGATCTGACAGTGTCAATTAATCCGCGAGCCCTTGCCGGAGTTGCATTGCGATACCGTGCATCAATGGCAAACTTGACCGTAAAAGCAGAGAATACGGAGGATGGTTTCTGTATAGGTTTTGCGAAAAAAGACTTGTAAGTCGGACTGTTGGTGACAATCTCCTTTTCATTGGGAGCGCGTAACGGCATAATATTTCTCTGGCATTTGGGGATGTCAGGTGGCACGGATCGATGCAAATGCGCTTCGTGATCTAAAGAATGATAAAGAACTGTTCCGGTTCGGTGTGTGGAGAGAACTATGGATGATCTGCTAAGTGAGTTCTTGACAGAAACGTCGGAGAGCCTTGCGACCCTTGACGTAGAATTGGTCAACCTCGAACGCAATCCTAATGATACCGGGATTTTGTCGAACATTTTCCGCTTGGTCCATACCATCAAGGGTACGTGTGGTTTCTTGGGGCTGCCGCGCCTTGAAAGCCTTGCCCACGCAGCGGAAAACGTTTTGGGCAAATTCAGGAATGGCGAGCTTAGTGTGTCTCCGTCTTCGGTGACGCTGATTTTGCAATCCATCGACCGGATCAAGGACAGCCTCGCCTATATCGAAGCCAATGAACAGGAACCCCCCGGCGATGATCAGGATCTGATTGATCAACTGAATGCTGTGGCATCTGGTCAGGAAGCCGAACCTGCCGCCCCGGAAGCGGTCGCTGATCCGGTGGAGGCAAGCGAGCCTGTGACTGGGGCAGCCAATTCCGATGGGCCGATCCTCAGTGATGGCGGCTTCCCCGTTGCAGCGGAACTGCTTGAAGAAATTGCTGCAGCCGAGGCAGCAGGGATTAAGGCAGCTTCCGATGTGGATATTCTGAAAGATATGGAAGCCGAAAAACAAGCCGAAGAAGCGGAAGATTCGGCTGTTGCTCCTGCTTCCACACTCCCGGCTAAACCACCTGCTCCCCCGGCAAAGCCTCCGGCCCCGCCTGCGACAACAGCACCTGCTGGCGAAGCCCCGAAAGAGGCCTCTATCGCCAACCAATCCATTCGGGTTAACGTTGACCTGTTGGAAAATCTTATGACGCTGGTGTCAGAGTTGGTTCTGACACGTAACCAGTTGTTGCAGATGATCCGTGGTCGTGATGACTCTGAATTTTCTGCACCTTTGCAACGCCTGTCGCACATTACGACCGACCTTCAGGAAGGGGTGATGAAAACCCGCATGCAGCCGATTGGCAATGCGTGGGCGAAATTACCGCGGATCGTTCGTGATTTGGCCTTGGAAGCCAAAAAGAAAATTGATTTGCAAATGTACGGTGCCGATACGGAACTGGACCGTCAGGTACTGGAACTGATCAAAGACCCGTTGACCCACATGGTGCGTAACTCCGCTGACCATGGCTTGGAAATGCCGGCGGATCGTCTTGCCATTGGCAAACCGGAAACAGGGGTGATCTCCCTGAACGCTTTCCATGAAGGCGGTCACATCATCATTGAAATTGCTGATGATGGTAAGGGGCTGAACGTTGATCGCATCCGCGCCAAGGTGCTGGAAAATGCTTTGGCGACGGAAGCCGAACTGGAAAGCATGACAGAGCAGCAGATTTGCCAGTTCATTTTCCGTGCCGGATTCTCGACCGCCCAAAAGGTAACGTCTGTATCTGGGCGTGGCGTTGGGATGGATGTTGTTCGTACCAACATTGAGAAAATTGGCGGTACGATCGAACTGAAGACGCAAGAAGGTCGTGGCACCACCTTTACCATCAAAATCCCGCTGACCTTGGCGATTGTATCTGCCCTGATTGTAGAATGTGCCAAAGAACGCTTTGCCATTCCGCAAATCTCTGTGGTTGAGCTGGTGCGTGTGACCGAGAATTCGGAGCATCAGATCGAAAACATCAATCAGGCTCCGGTCTTGCGGTTGCGTGATCGCCTGTTGCCCATGGTCAATTTGAATGACCTTTTGCAGTTGGAGCACGAAGAGGCTCTCAGCGAACGGGAAGAAACCTTCATTGTGGTTTCTCAGGTTGGAACCTACACCTTTGGTATCATCGTTGATCGTGTGTTTGATACCGAGGAAATCGTGGTGAAACCGGTGGCCCCGATCTTGCGCCACATTTCCATGTTCTCCGGCAACACCATTTTGGGTGATGGTAGCGTGATCATGATCCTTGATCCGAATGGCATTGCCTCTGCAACCGGTGAGGTCGCCATGGGGGCGGATCATGCCCGTGAAGATGCGGTTCGGACTGCACGTTCGACGGCAGAAGATGCAACATCACTGCTGATCTTCCGTTCCTCTGCCAGAGACCTTAAAGCTGTACCGTTGGCTTTGGTTGCACGGCTTGAGGAAATCGAAACCGAAACCATCGAATACTCGTTTGGTCGCCCGGTTGTGCAATATCGTGGGCAACTGATGCCGCTGATTGGTGTCACCGACTCCTTCCAGATCAAGCAAGACGGACGTCAACCGGTTCTGGTCTTTACGGACCGTGAACGGTCCATGGGGCTGTTGGTCGATGAAATCGTCGATATTGTTGATGATGTTCTGAAAATGGAATTGCAAGTGGATCAGCCGGGCATCATTGGTACGGCGGTGATTAACGGCAAGGCCACGGAAGTTATCGACACCGGGCACTATCTCACACAGGCATTCGGTGATTGGTTCGGCCGTGAAGACCAATCAACACTGGGTCGTGGTGAAAATGCGCGACGCATCTTGTTCATTGATGACAGCGCGTTCTTCCGCAATCTGCTGTCTCCGATGTTGTCGGTCAGTGGATATGACGTGGTCGCGGTGGAAAATGCAGACCGTGCGCTTCAATTGCGGGAGAGTGGCGAAATGTTTGACGCCATCATTTCAGACATTGAAATGCCTGGAATGGACGGCTTCCAATTTGCCCATGCGGTTCGTGCGGATGATCGGTGGCGGGATACCCCGTTGATTGCCTTGTCATCCCATGCAACGGATCAGGATTTCGAACATGGTCGGGAAGCTGGGTTTGACGATTATGTTGTGAAGTTCGACCGCGAAGCGGTCATGGAAGTTCTAAGGTCCCTGACTGCCAAGTCTTCGGTTCTGTCCGATAACTAGGTAGTTTAATCAAGCGGGGTGGAATAGTCTGTCACAGTGCAAATTCTTCCACCCCATATGTGCTGCATGTGTTACCATTGGTCGAGTGCTACACAGTTTGTATCCGTTGTACGATTGAATTTTAAAGGTCGGGAAAAACTGCCATGAAGACCTGCCTTATTGTAGATGATTCCAAAGTCATCCGTATGGTTGCTCGTAAGATCTTACAGGAATTGGGCTTCCAAACGGCTGAAGCCGAAGATGGCGCCAAGGCTCTTGAGTATTGCAAGCAAAACATGCCTGACGGCGTACTCCTTGACTGGAATATGCCGGTAATGGATGGCATTGAGTACCTTGTCGCGTTGCGACAGTTGCCGGGGGGTGAGAAGCCGATCGTGGTATTCTGCACAACCGAAAATGATATCTCCCATATTCAGCAAGCCATTGCTGCAGGGGCCAGCGAATACATTATGAAGCCGTTCGATGGGGAAATTATTCAGGCCAAATTCGAACAGGTTGGATTGCTGGATCCGAAGTGATTCGTTTTGTGTTGTTGTCTTGTTTTGACGCTGGTTTGTGTTGCGTAGGGAGGTCCTTTTGACGTCAGGTGCTTTTTCAGGAAATGGGCATACAAGCCGATCCAAGTCATCCGACCCGGTTCAAGTCATGGTCGTTGATGATTCTGCGGTCGTGCGTGGCTTGATTACCCGCATGCTGGAGGATGCAACGGATGTTGAAGTCGCTGTTTCTGTCCCGAATGGGGAGGCAGCCCTTAAGGCTTTGGACCGTTACACCATTGATGTGGTGCTTTTGGACATCGAAATGCCGGTTATGGATGGTATGACCGCATTGCCGTTGATGTTGAAAAAGCAACCGGATCTTAAGGTTATTATGGCGTCGACCCTGACGCTGGATAATGCGGATATTTCCTTGCGGGCATTGGAGCTTGGGGCCATTGATTATATCCCCAAACCGACGGCGACCCGTGAGCTATCCAGTGGTGCGGACTTTAAGCGCGAATTGGTGGAAAAAGTTACGGTTCTGGGGCGGACCATTCGTCGCGACAAACCCCGTGCAGGGTTTACGGCAGCCCGGTCCGTGCAGCAACGTCCTGCGCGTGAACGTTTCCAAAAGCCTGCGGGTGAACGCAAAGCATCGTTGTTATCTCCTGCCGGTCCGATTCAGTTGCGGGAAGGAAAAATCGAACACCCGGACGTGATTGTTATCGGCAGTTCGACAGGTGGGCCGCAGGCTTTGTTCAAGGTTTTGACTGACCTTCGCAAATCCGGGCCGATTACACAGCCGATTTTGATTACGCAGCATATGCCGGCGACGTTTACAACGATTTTGGCAGAGCACATCACACGGACCTCTGGCTGGCCTGCCGCAGAAGGCAAGGATGGCGAGCCAATAACCGGGGGGCGGGTCTATATTGCTCCGGGTGGTCACCATATGATTGTTGAGACCAAAGGCGTGTCAAAGGTTGTGCGGATCACGGATACGCCACCGGAAAATTTCTGTAAGCCGGCGGTTGACCCGTTGTTCCGTTCGGTGGCGCAGGCTTATGGTCGGAAAGTATTTGCCACGATCTTGACCGGAATGGGGTCGGATGGTGCAAAAGGTGGCATTGAAATTGTCAAAGCTGGTGGCAGTCTTATCGCTCAGGATGAGGAAACATCCGTGGTTTGGGGGATGCCCGGCGCGGCAGCCCAAACCGGAATGTGTTCCGCAGTTCTTCCGATCGATGAGATTGGAGCCTTTATTAAAAAAGTGGCAACGAGGCATTAAAGATGAAACCAGATGATTTCGATTTCGTCGCGAAGTTATTGAAGGAACGGTCAGGTCTGGTTCTGAATAAGGACAAGTCCTATCTTCTGGAAAGTCGTTTGATGCCGGTTGCGCGACGTCGTGGCATGAAGGGTCTGGATGAACTGGTTGTTGCCCTGCGACGCATGGAACCGGCCTTGGTCAAGGATGTGACCGAGGCAATGACGACCAATGAATCGTTCTTCTTCCGCGACACAAAGCCGTTTGATCAGTTCCGTGATCGGGTTATCCCCTCGCTGTTAAAAGCGCGTGCTGCGAAAAAACAAATTCGGATTTGGTGTGCTGCGTGTTCCAGTGGTCAGGAACCCTATTCCCTTGCGATTATTCTTAAGGAAATGGAAGCCAAGCTGGCGGGTTGGCGCATTGAAATCGTCGCGACGGATTTGTCGACAGAAATTCTGGAAAAGGCCAAGGCTGGACTGTACTCACAATTTGAAGTGCAAAGGGGCATGCCCGTTCAGTTGATGGTGAAGTACTTCCAGAAAAAAGACGAAATGTGGCAAATTGATCCCAAACTGCGGGCCATGGTCCAGTACCGTCCGCTGAACCTGCTGACTGACATCCGTTCAACGCTGGGGCAATTTGATGTGGTTTTCTGCCGGAACGTTTTGATCTACTTTGATCAGGAAACCAAGGGCAAGGTTCTGGCTGATATTTCAAAATTGATGCCGCCGGATGCTTTCCTGTATTTGGGCGGTGCGGAAACCGTACTGGGAATTTCTGACAAATTCCGCCCGATTTCAGGGCAGCGTGGCATGTATGAGTTGACCAGTGGATCTGCTGCCCCGCTTTAAGCGTGGCGGCATTGCAGCCCCATAAGAAAACGGCCGGGAAATTCCCGGCCGTTTTCTTATGGGAAAAGGATTAGCTTGGGTCTCGCAGGACGTAGCCACGCCCCCAGACGGTTTCAATGTAATTGTCACCGTCGGCAAGGTTGGATAGCTTCTTGCGCAGTTTACAGATGAACACGTCAATGATTTTCAATTCTGGCTCGTCCATGCCGCCGTACAGGTGATTAAGGAACTGCTCTTTGGTCAGGGTCGTGCCTTTGCGCAGGGCCAATAGTTCCAAAATACCGTACTCTTTGCCTGTCAGGTGTACGGGTTGTCCGGCAATATCGACGGAGCGCGTATCAAGGTTAATTGTAAGCTGGCCCGTTTGAATAACGGATTCTGCGTGGCCCTTTGACCGTCGGATGATGGCATGCATCCGTGCCAGAAGCTCGCCCTTTTCAAACGGTTTGGTCAGGTAGTCATCGGCGCCGACACCGAATCCCTTAATTTTTTGATCGGTGTTGGAGTTGCCGGACAGGATCAAGACCGGGGTGGAGATTTTAGACGCACGCAGTTGGCGCAAAACATCCATGCCATCCATATCGGGTAGGCCCAGATCAAGAATGATAATGTCGTAGTCATAAAGACGACCAATTTCCAGACCGTCTTCGCCAAGACCGGTGGTATCCACCACCATGGACTCAGATTTCAACATCAGCTCAATAGCTTGAGCCTGTGGAGCATCGTCTTCGACCAGCAGGACACGCATTCTGCAATTCCCCGAGGTTAACCTTTATTAACAGATGGTTTACGATACTGTGGTTAACAAGGCGGTGCAATGCCTTGTAAGGGTATGTTCCTGAAAATTTACCGACATTTCATATAACGCTGCTAAACTACTTCCACTGAATTTTGCATAAGAGCCAAGAATGACAGTCCTGATCCAAAATATGCTGCATGAAATTGATCGATTGCCGCACTACGAAGTCTTTGGGCGCGTGACCGCTGTTTCCGGCATGTTGGTTGAGGTTGGCGGCGCACACGGTGCGTTGTCTGTTGGTGATCGCTGTATGCTGGCCCGCCGTGACGGTCGCAAAGTCCCTTGCGAAGTGGTTGGTTTTCGTGCGGGAAGCGCACTTCTGATGGCGTTTACGGATCTCGAAGGAGTGGGCCTTGGCAGTAAGGCAGAAGTTGCGGAAACCCAACCCGTTATTTATCCCCATCCGTCATGGCTGGGGCGAGTGGTAAATGCCTTTGGTGAGCCAGTGGATGGCAAGGGGCCATTGCAGAAGGGCGATGTGGCGTTCCCGGTGCGGGCGCAACCGCCGTCGGCGCATGCTCGGCAACGTGTGCAGGGCAAGGTCGATCTTGGTGTGCGCGCCTTGAACACTTTTCTGACCTGTTGCCGCGGACAACGTATGGGGATTTTCGCCGGATCGGGCGTGGGTAAGTCTTCGATTATGGCAATGATGGCACGGCATACCAAATTGGATGCGACGGTCTTAAGCCTTGTCGGGGAACGTGGGCGCGAGGCCCGAGAGTTCATCGAGGATGACTTGGGCCCGGAAGGCCTGGAACGCAGTATTGTGGTGACTGCGACCTCAGATGAAAGTCCGTTGATGCGCCGTCAGGCGGCCTATACCGCAATGGCGATTGCCGAATATTTGCGTGATCTTGATAAAGACGTATTGATCTTGATGGATAGCGTTACCCGCTTTGCCATGGCTCAGCGGGAAATCAGTCTGTCGGCGGGTGAGCCACCTGCCAGCAAGGGTTATACCCCTTCGGTGTTTGCAGAATTGCCCAAACTGCTGGAACGGGCTGGTCCCGGTGTTGGCAATGGGTCCATTACCGGATTGTTCACGGTGCTGGTCGAAGGCGACGATATGAATGAACCGATTTCCGATGCGGTGCGCGGAATTTTGGATGGGCACGTTGTGCTGGATCGTTCTATTGCCGAACGAGGCCGATACCCGGCGATCAATGTGTTGCGCAGTGTCTCGCGGACCATGCCCGCCTGCAATACGGAAGAGGAAAATGCCATCGTCAACCGCGCCCGTCGTTTGATGGCAACCTATGATGACATGGCGGAGTTGATCCGTCTTGGCGCGTATCGGGAAGGGACCAACCCGGAAGTGGATGAAGCCATTCGCTATAACGCGGCATTGGAACAGTTTCTGGCTCAGGAAAAATCCGAATACACGGACTTGGCCTCTGGTTACGCCACGCTTGGTCAAATTCTGTCACAGTAGGGCGGCTGATCCACCATGGAAAAAGACCTATCAACGTTGGTCCGTCTGAAGAAGTGGGTTGTGGATGAGGAACAACGTGCCTTGGCTGAGTTGCTGGGGCAGATTGCCGATATTGAAAATCGGCAAAAGCTGTTACAGGAGCACGTAAAATCGGAACAAGAGGCCGCTGCCGCTGATCCTGAGGGATTGGGTTTTGCTTATGGTAGTTTTGCCAATTCGGTCATTCAAATTCGGGCGCAGTTTGAAAAGGCATTGCAGGACTTGGAACAGCAAGTTCTGACTCAGCGCGAAAAAATTGCCGAGGCGTATCGCGATTTCAAAACCGTTGAACAGCTGCAAAAGAACCGCGAGAAACGGGCGCAAATTGAGCAAGACCGCAAAGATCAAATGCTGATGGATGAGATGGCGGCAACCACACATCGTCGGACCCATGAGTAATTGATGATTATCTTAATGATGGTGGGCAAAAATTGCCGCCCCGTTAACGAAGTGTTTAATACGCACGGGTAATCTGTAATCTGGACGTTGGATCATTGTTGGAAATTGCGCCTAAGGGTGCGGCTTCCGACCCCAGATTAAGGTTTGCTCACCGTGAACGCCTTTATTCAATCCCTGCGCAGTCTTGGCCCTGGTCGCTTGATGGCTATGGCGGCGGTTTCCGTCGGTCTGTTGGGCTTTATTATTTATTTCTCTATGCGGATGGGTGCCCCTCAGATGGAGCTGTTGTACAGCAATCTGGATCCGTCTGCTGCGCGGGCGATCACCCATCAGTTGGAAGAGCAAAATATTCCGTACCAATTGCGGGCGGAAGGGCGTGACATTTACGTGCAGGGTGACAAGATGCTGAAAATGCGTCTGGAAACTGCGGAAATTGCCCATAATTCCGGGGTCGTCAATGGCTATGAGCTGTTCGACAATATGGATGCGTTGGGTGCGACCAACTTTATGCAGAATGTTAATCTGGTCCGTGCGCTGGAAGGTGAGCTGGCGCGTACGATTATGTCTCTGGGATCGGTAAAAGCTGCGCGCGTCCACTTGGTGCTGCCGAAGCGTGAAATGTTCTCCCGCGAGACGCAAGAACCGTCCGCCTCCGTTATTTTGAAGTTGCAGGGGGCAAAACTGTCTTCGCAACAGGTGAACGCCATCCAGTATCTGGTTGCATCTGCCGTGCCGAAATTGAAGCCATCCCGCATTTCAATCATCGATGATAAAGGCGCATTGCTTGCCCGTGGGTTCGAAGATGACAAACAGGTCATGGCTACGACGCAGGAAGAAATGCGGCAGTCTCAGGAACGACGTTTGCAGCAGTCTGTCGAGGACCTTTTGTCCCGTACGATCGGGCCGGGTAAGGTTCGGGCTCAGGTCAGTCTGGAAATGGATTTTGACCGGGTGGTGACCAATCAGGAAAGCTATGACCCTGATGGGCAGGTCGTGCGTTCCACCGTGACCGAATTGCAAACCGGTGACACCATGGAACGGGAAAATGATTCCGTATCCGTGCAGCAAAATCTGCCCGATGCCAACTTGGATGGCAATCAAGGGCAAGCAACCAGTTCGGAACGTCGCGAAGTGGAAACCGTGAACTACGAGATTTCCAAACGCATTTCCAATTCCATTCGTGAAAGTGGTGTGGTCAAACGCCTGTCTGTTGCCGTACTGGTGGATGGGGTTTTGACCAAAAATGCCGATGGATCGGAATCCTATAGCGACCGTGACGAACAGGAAATGGAGAAACTGAGCGCGTTGGTTCGCTCCGCCGTTGGGTATGATCCGGGCCGAGGGGATCAGGTGGAAATCGTGAATATGCGCTTCCGTACCTTGGATGATGCGTTTGGCCCGCCGGAAGAAGCCCTGTTCCTTGGCTTCAAAAAAGAAGAAGTCATGAAAATGGCCGAAGGCTTGGGTGTTGCCGTGGTCGCTATTCTGGTCATCCTGTTGATTGTTCGTCCGTTGGTGACGCGCGCTTTCGAAAGCTTGCCATCCCCATCCGAACAGGCCAGCCGTCAGATGCTGACAGAGCAACAGGCCCCGCAATTGGCTGCGCCGACGGGCTCTATGGTGCCGGGTGAAGATGATGACGATCTGGAAGCAGATGAACTGATTGATATCGAAAAGGTCGAAGGTCGGGTAAAAGCATCTTCGGTCCAAAAAATCGGCGAAATCGTCAGCAAACACCCAGAGGAAGCCTTGAGCATCGTCCGCAACTGGATGTATCAGGAAAACTGATGATGTATGCGCCAAAATGGCGCATACATATACACTTGCGTATTAAAGACCAAACCGGAGTCGTCAGACCGTGGCACGTACAAAAGAAGATTATCGCAGCCTGACCGGGCCTCAGAAAGCAGCACTGTTCTTGCTGTCGCTGGGGGAAGAACACTCGTCACGTCTGTTCAATCTGATGGACGATGAAGAGATTAAGGAAATCTCTCAGGTCATGGCGACACTGGGTACGGTGAATTCCAGCATGGTTGAACGCCTGTTCGTGGAATTTGCCGATGCGGTTTCGGCCACCGGGTCTTTGGTCGGTACGTTTGAAAGTACGGAACGCCTGTTGGCAAAGGCACTGCCGAAAGACCGTGTGCAAACCATCATGGATGAAATTCGTGGCCCGGCAGGTCGGACCATGTGGGATAAGCTCGGCAATGTGAATGAGCAGGTTCTGGCGAATTATTTCAAAAACGAATATCCGCAAACCGTTGCCGTGGTGATGTCAAAGATTAAGGTCGACCATGCCGCACGGGTGTTGGCACTGTTGCCGGAAAACTTCTCAATGGAAGTGATCATGCGGATGCTGCGTATGGAATCTGTGCAAAAAGAAGTGCTGGAAGGCGTGGAAAAAACCCTGCGGACAGAATTCATGAGCAACCTTGCCCGCACCAACCGTCGGGATTCCCATGAACTGATTGCAGATATCTTTAACAATCTGGATCGGAATTCTGAAAACCGCTTTATGTCGGCTCTGGAAGAACGTAACCGGGAGTCTGCGGAACGGATCAAGGCACTTATGTTCACCTTCGAAGATTTGGTGCGCCTGGATACGCAAGGTGTGCAGACTCTGTTGCGCCATGTGGAAAAGGACAAGCTGGCTCTTGGTCTCAAGGGGGCAAGCGACGCCATCAAGGAAATGTTCTTCAAAAATATGTCCGAACGTGCGGGCAAGATGTTGCGCGAAGATATGGAGGCCATGGGCCCGGTTCGTTTGCGCGAGGTGGACGAATCTCAAAGCATGATCGTCACGCTGGCGAAGGAATTGGCAAACTCTGGTCAGATTGTGATCTCCGAAGGTCGCGACGAAGACGAACTGATTTACTAAAGCTGACATCGGTAAACGCTTGGACAGGCAAGTACGGAACACATGACAACCACCGCGAAAAAAGAAGCCAAAGACGCCTTTCGCTCGTTCAATTTGGGCACGGAAGAGGAAACCATGGACCCGATGGCGGCGGTGCAAGCTGCCGAGCAGTCCGTGCAACGTTTTCTGTTTGCCTATGACTTCAATCAGCCAGAGGACGAAAAGCCGGACCCACGTGCGGTTGAAGGGCAAATTGAAGACGTTGATGCCGAGCCCGAACCGCCGCCACCAATGTTCACGGAAGAGGACTTGGACACGGCGCGAGAGGAAGGGCGTGTTCTGGGGCATGCGCAGGGGCTAAAAGATGCGGAGGAATCTGCCCTGCATTTTCTGGCGTTGGCGGTAGAGGCAATCGCAGACCAAATGGGCACGTTGCATGCAGCGCAGGAACGGGCCAATGCGGAAACCCACAAAATGGCAGCGGCGTTGTCTATGGCTGTGGTTAATAAAATCTTGCCTAGCTACATGCAGACCCATGGCATCGCGGAAATTGAAGCCTTGGTTACGGAATGTTTGCCGCATGTCTTGAATGAACCACGATTGATTTTGCGGGTGGCTCCAGCCAATGAAGATGGTGTGCGCGAGCGGATTGAGCCGATGGCACGGAATCGCGGCTTTGATGGCAGTGTTGTTGTCATGGCGGACTCGGCCTTGGGCCCGGCGGATTGTCGTCTGGAATGGGATAATGGTGGGGCAGAACGTCGTGCCGATAGCCTTATGCAGAAGATTCAGGCTATTGTGAATCGCAACGCCGAAGGCATCCTGACCGACGGTCAGGGCACGCAAGCACCGGAAACCGCACCGGATATGGAGTAAGGAGGCAGAAATGGCCGAGAATGAAGACCTTGAACTGAACAACCTTGCCGAAGATCCTGCAGCAGCGGCGTCCGCCCAGCCTGTGGATTTGGAAGACGAGATCAATGAATTCCTGACCATGGATAAGCCCCGTTCCGCATCGGATCTGGAGGCTGTCTACGATATTCCGGTCCGGGTCTCGGCGGTCTTGGGTAAGTCTTCCATGCAGGTGAACCAACTGTTGAAACTGGGCCGTGGTGCAGTGGTTGAACTGGATCGCAAAGTTGGTGAAGCCATTGATATTTATGTGAATGACCGTTTGGTCGCCCGCGGAGAGGTCGTGGTGGTGGAAAATCGGCTTGGGGTCACCATGACCGAGATCATCAAAAGTGACCGAACCTAACGCGGATCAACGGTAAGCGGACAGCACGACATGGATACGCGGCAGCAGGAACAAGAACAGGGAAATGCCTTTGACCCGGCAACGTTGGTTGGCCTGATCGGGGCGATGGCGCTTGTGGTCTCGGCCCTGTTTCTTGGGGGAACCCCGTCGGCATTTATTGACTTGCCGTCTGTGCTGATTGTCATCGGCGGGTCTCTTATGCTGACATTGGCCAGTTTTACCATGTCGGATATGGGTGTGACCTTTGGGGCGATTTTGCGTACGGTGTCTTATCAGCGTGCCAATCCGTCACTGACAGCATTGGAATTGTTGCGCCTTGCAGATGCGGCGCGACGGCAGGGGATTTTGTCGCTGCAAAAGCCGTTATCGCAGGGCGCTGTTGCCGACCCGTTGCTGAGTAAAGGGCTGATTATGATTGTGGACGGCATGAAGGTTGAAGATGCCGAAGACGTCATGCGGCAGGAGCTTGGGGCTATGCTGGGCCGTCATCGCAAGTCCATCAGTGTGTTGCGGCGTGCGGCGGAAATTACTCCGGCGATGGGGTTGATCGGAACGCTGATCGGGTTGGTGCAAATGCTGGGCCGACTTGAAGACCCCTCAGCCATTGGTCCAGCCATGGCGGTGGCCTTGCTGACAACATTTTATGGTGCGGTGCTGGCACACATGGTGCTGAATCCGCTGGCATCGAAACTGGAACGAAACTCGGCAGAGGAAGCCCTGATCGGGCAATTGAATTTGGTCGCCGCCGGGTCCATCGGGCGACAGGAAAATCCAAGGCGTTTGGAAATGCTGCTGAACAGCCTTATGCCTCCGGCGCGTCGGGTTCGCTTTTACGATTAAATTCTACCGGGGCTGCGGCTCCGGTCATTGCGTTTGTATAGTATTGACTTTTATCACGGGGAATGAAGAACCATGCGTTTGTTGATTATCGGCTCGCTCAGTAATCAGATCGGTGCTGCCAGTCGGATCGCAGTTGCCCGTGGTGTATCCGTGACCCATGTGGAAACGACGGCTCAGGCCATGGATACTCTTCGTGCCGGTAAGGGTGCGGATGTGGTCATGATTGATGTGCTTCAGGACGTGGAAAGCTTTATCAAAGCTTTGGAAACTGAGCGTATGAGCCTGCCGGTTGTGGCCTGTGGTACGGAACCGGATTCCAAGGCTGCCGTGCGTGCCATTCGGGCCGGAGCCAAAGAATACATCCCACTGCCGCCGGATGCGGAATTGATCGCTGCTGTTCTTGAAGCCATCGTTCAGGAAGACCAAAAAACTTTGCTGCATGCGGACCCACGCATGGATCGCGTGGTCAAGTTGGCAAAGCAGGTCGCCCCGTCCGAGGCAAGCATCCTAATCACGGGTGAATCCGGTACGGGTAAAGAAGTGATTGCCCAATACATTCACAGCAACAGTAAACGGGCAAAGGAACGGTTTGTTGCGGTGAACTGTGCGGCTATTCCTGAAAACCTGTTGGAATCTGAGTTGTTCGGGCACGAAAAAGGCGCGTTTACTGGCGCAGTGGCGCGACGAATTGGTCGCTTCGAAGAAGCGTCCGGCGGGACATTATTGCTGGATGAAATCAGTGAAATGGATGTGCGCTTGCAGGCAAAGTTACTGCGTGCAATTCAGGAACGGGAAATTGATCGCCTCGGCGGACAAAAACCGGTCAGGGTGGATGTTCGCATCATTGCCACATCCAACCGTGACCTGAAGGCAGAAGTGAAGAAAGGCACGTTCCGGGAGGATTTGTTCTTCCGTTTGAACGTGTTGAATTTGCCGTTGCCGCCTTTGCGTGACCGTAAAGCTGATATTCCAGTACTGTCGGATTTCTTTGCCCATAAGTATGCGGAGGCCAATGGTGTGGCGTTCCGTGCCTTGTCCAAGGATGCCATGGCGATGTTGCAGACCCATTCATGGCCCGGCAACGTTCGTGAGCTGGAAAACACCATTCACCGTGCAGTCTTGCTGGCAGTTGGCCCGGAAATCGGCACGGATGCGATTATGCTTCTGGATGATGGGGATGATTCCTCGGATGAAGCACATGGCGGGTCTTTGGTCGGGCGCACCGTTGCCGATGTGGAACGGGATTTGATTATTGATACCCTGAAACACACGGTCGGGAATCGTACGCATGCGGCGAACATCTTGGGTATTTCCATTCGTACTTTGCGGAATAAATTGCGCCAGTACATGGATGAAGGCCATGACGTTCCGGCTCCCGGCGAAGGCGAAGTCGCAGGTTTGTAGGTGGTAGGCAGGTATGTCGGAAAACGATAACAGCTCAGTTCCTGCCCAGTCATCCGGCTCTGCCGATGGTTCTGGTGGATCAGGTTTTGCCGGGGATTTCGGCGTGAAATTCCTTGGCCGTCTCAGCAGTGCGCTCAGACGGGGCGATATTGGCTTTGCCTTGGGCGTGGTGCTGATCCTTGTCGTTTTGATTATGCCGTTGCCGCCATGGCTGTTGGACGTTGCGTTGGCGATTTCCATCACTTTTTCCGTATTGGTGCTGATGGTGGCAATCTTTACGGAAAAGCCCGTGGAGTTTTCCGCATTCCCCCTTGTTTTGTTGATCGGCACATTGATGCGATTATCGCTTAACCTTGCCTCGACCCGTCTGATTTTGGCGGATGGGCATAAGGGAACGGATGCGGCAGGACAAGTGATTAAGGCCTTTGGCGGCTTTATTATGGGCGGCAACTTCGTCATTGGCGTCATTGTGTTTATCATTCTGGTGATTGTGAACTTCGTGGTGATTACCAAGGGTTCGGGCCGGATTGCGGAGGTTTCCGCCCGGTTCACCTTGGATGCTTTGCCCGGTAAACAAATGGCGATTGATGCCGATTTATCTGCGGGCCTGATTGACGAAAACGACGCCAGAAGACGACGGGAACTGCTGTCTGAGGAAAGCGCATTCTTCGGTGCCATGGACGGTGCATCCAAGTTCGTGCGCGGTGATGCCATGGCGGGCCTGATGATCACAGGTATCAACGTGGTCGGCGGCATGATCATCGGTATGGCTCAAAGCGATCTGACGTTTAAGGAAGCCGCCGATACCTATACCCGGTTGACGGTGGGTGATGGTCTCGTTTCGCAAATTCCGGCGTTGATTATTTCTGTTGCCGCCGGTGTCATGGTGTCCAAAGGCGGCCTGAACGAAAGTTCGGATAAGGCCCTGTATCAGCAAATGGGCAGCACGCCAAAGGCATTGGGTTTGTCCGCGGTCTTGGCGATGGCGTTGGCTTTGCTGCCGGGAACACCGATGTTGCCGTTTTTGCTGATTGCGGCGGCGGCGGGCAGTGCGGCCTACTTTATCGGGAAGGAACAGGGCAAAGTCGCTGAAGCCGCCGAAGAAGCCGCGCAAGCTGCAACCATGAAAGAAGCCCGCCCGGCAGAGGAACCGATTTCCACGGCCCTGAAGATTGATAATGTGCGACTGGAATTGGGCTATGGCCTGTTAACCCTGATCAATGAAAACGGCAATTACCGCCTGACCGATCAAATCCGCTCACTGCGGCGGGCCATGGCAACGGATATGGGCTTTGTCATGCCGTCCGTTCGGATTCAGGACAACATGCAGTTGGCGGCGAACCAGTATGTGATCTTTGTGAAGGAGGTCGAAGCTGGGCATGGCGATCTGCGCCCGAACATGTTGCTGGTCATGGACCCGCGCGGTGATGAGATTACCCTGCCCGGTGAAAAGACAACGGAGCCGACGTTTGGCTTGCCTGCCATGTGGGTGGACCAATCACACCGGGAAGAAGCCATGTTCCGTGGCTATACCGTGGTCGACCCACCGACGGTGATCACCACACACCTGACCGAAGTGGTGCGGGAAAATATGCCCGATTTGCTGTCGTACACCGAAACGCAAAAGCTTTTGGATGAATTGGATAAGGACCACCAGAAACTGGTTGCCGAAGTCGTCCCCAATCAGATTACGGTCAGCGGTTTGCAACGGGTTCTGCAAAATCTGTTGCAGGAGCGTGTTTCTATCCGGGATTTGCCGACCATTTTGGAAGGGGTGTCCGAAGCCTGTGCTCATACCCGTAATATCACCCTGATTACAGAGCACGTACGGGCGCGACTGTCGCGGCAACTGTGTGATGCCAATGTGGATCACAACGGCATCGTGCCGCTGGTGTCGTTGTCTCCGAACTGGGAGCAAGCCTTTGCCGAAACCATTATCGGACAGGGCGAGGATCGACAGTTGGCAATGCCGCCATCGCAATTACAGGAGTTTATTTCCCATGTCCGGCAGGCATTTGAGAACTATGCCCGTCAGGGGGAAACACCGGTGTTGTTGACCAGCCCAACCATTCGCCCGTTTGTTCGGTCAATTGTGGAACGGTTCCGCCCGTCCACGGTGATCATGAGCCAAAACGAAATCCATCCCAAAGCAAAGATTCGCACATTGGGGCAAATTTAACTTTTGTGCGGCATAATCCTGCAAAACCGCATATCTGGGAGACACGCGCACCATGCGCCTTAAGACCTATTCAGCACCAAGCATGGCAGAAGCCATGGAAAAGGTGCGCGCCGAACTGGGTGAAGATGCGATCATCGTATCGACTCAGCGTGGCGCGGGCGGTCAAGGTGTGCGGATCACCGCCGCGATGGAAAATTCAGAGGAATTGGAGCAGGACATCCAAAAGGCTCTGCATGGGCCACAAGTCCTCAGTCCGACTCTGAAACGGGTAAAAGATGCACTGGATTATCATGGCGTGCCCGATCGCTTGGTGGAAAAGCTTCTGACCATTGCCCGTGGTTTGGATGATGAAGGCCCGGTTCTGGCCTGTGCCGCGGCTTTAGATGCGGCGTTTACCTTTGATCCGATTCCCGATGCATCGCCGAAGCCGATTATGTTGGCGGGGCCGCCCGGTACGGGCAAAAGTCTGACGCTGGCAAAGCTTGCCGCCCGTGCACGTTTGGCTGGGCAACGGGTCCGGGTTGTGTCTGCTGACGCCGTGCGCGCCGGGGCCATGGATCAGTTGCGGGCCTTTATGACGATCTTGGAAATTGATCTGCATAAGGCACGCGGGGCTGCTAGCCTTGAAAAAATTCTGAATTCAGATGACAGGGACAGTTTTGATCTGACCTTGATCGATAGTCCCGGCCTGAATCCATTCAGTCCGCCGGATATGGCGTTTTTGAAATCCTTATACGATTGTACCCCCATGGATATGGTGTTGGTGCAGGGTGCCGGTGGTGACCCGGTCGAATGCTGGGATATTGCTCGGGCTTTTGCCGAAGTCGGTGCCACGCGTCTGTTGGCAACGCGGCTGGACATGACCCGACGTTTGGGCGGTATCCTTGCCGCGGCTGAGGCCGGACGCATGAAATTTTGTGATGTGACCATCAATCCGCACGTTGCGGATGGACTGTGTCCGATTTCCCCCATATCTTTAGCTAGGCTGATTTTGCCGCCTGATGATGCTGCTGAACTGCCGCCGCCGCCGTGGGCAGATGATAACGAGGTTTCCGTATGACAACGTCTTCCAATCCGCAAAACACCAACGCGCCGTTTGTTGCGCGTCCCGGTTCCGGGCGTGGGCAAAATATTTTGGCTGTTGCTTCGGGCAAAGGTGGCGTTGGTAAAACCTGGTTTGCCATTACCCTGACCCATGCGCTAGCACGCCGCGGGCAAAAGGCCTTGTTGTTTGATGGCGATCTTGGTCTGGCAAATGTGGACATCCAGTTGGGGCTGATGCCGAAGTATGATTTGGGGTCTGTCGTTTCCGGTCGATTGACTTTGCCGCAGGCAACCATGCCCTATGCCGCAGGTGGGTTTGATGTGATTGCCGGACGCTCTGGCTCCGGGTCTTTGGCGAACATTCCGCTCAGCCGGATGCAAATTCTGACCGATGATTTGCGCCTCGCTGCCGACAATTATGATCGCCTGATTCTGGATTTGGGTGCAGGGGTGGAAAAATCCATTCGCAGCCTTGCCCGTTGTGCCGGGACGATTCTGGTGGTGACCACCGATGAACCGACGGCCTTGACTGATGCGTATGCCTTTATCAAGTTGTCAGCCGCCGATGGACGTGGTGCCGACATCCGTATTGTGGTGAACGCCGCAAATTCGACCCGTGAAGGTGAACGCACCTACAACACGCTGTTGAAAGCTTGCCAAGGGTTCCTGAAAATTTCACCGCCGTTGGCTGGTGTGATCCGCCGCGATACGCGCGTACGTGAAGCCATCCGCAACCAAACCCCCATATTGACCAGATCGCCGAATGCGGAAGCCGCCCTTGATGTGGAGGCTATCGCGGATCGTTTGTTGGCTGGCTAGGGCACGATTATGGAGGGGCGCGCATGAGCAACAGTATTCAGCCGCCTCCGCCGCCTGTTCCGGTGCCTCCGGCACCTGCAGCGCAGACGACAACCGTTACAATCCAATCTTTGCCCGATGTATTGGCACAGTTGCCGAAGGGGGCCGTGGTGGAGGCCCAAGTCGTCAGCGGTCAGGCTGATGGCACGGTGCGGCTAACGGTTACGACGCCAGATGCAGTCGTTGATGTGAATGCCAAGCTGCCCTTGCCGCTGCCCAGCGGGACAACAGTTTCCCTAAAAGCCCTGCAGTCAGCACAACTTGGCGACGCTGCACAATTTCGTCTGACTGCCATAAATGGCAACGCCATTGTTGGGGCAAATGCAGATTTGGCGATGCATATGGCTGCGGTCAAACCAATTCAAAATACTGTGGCAGGAGCAACCGTTGGTGTCGGTTCTCTGGGTTCCAACCAAATGGCGGGGGCTGGCGCACCAGTGTCCGCAACCAGTACGGTTGGGGTTGGTCGCCCGATTTCTGCTTTGGTGTTGCGCAATGATCTGATGCAAGACCCGCAGGGGAACAAATTCCTGATTGCGGGAACTCGGTTATCTGTTCGCATGACGCAAATTTCTATGCCGGATGTGTCCGGGAACGGATCTCCCTCTCGCCCGATAGGTAGTGGCTTCCCCGCGGTTTCTGCCGGGGCAGGGCAATCAGGTGGTCAGCCCGGTAGTGTAGGCAATGCCGCCACCGGCCCCGATAACGGACAGGGGGCAGGCAAGCCCGCCATCATCCCCGGAACTGCCGCTGCCAAGTATGCCGCTGTTGGACGTTTCGGCGGTGGCTCTTTGCAATCCGCTGGAGCTGGGCAGAATCTGGCTGGAACGGCACCGTCGTCACTGACGGGCGGTACGTCACAGGTACAGACACCCGGTAACACTCAGGGCGCGAACCCAACGGCAGGATCAACATCAATCACGGCGGGACAGGGGCAGACTTCGGTTTTGACCTCTATGACCGGGCGTGTGATTGGCCTATCGGCGGTGGGGCAACCCACTATTCAGGTTGGCAATGCCACGTTGGCGTTGGATGTTCGGGCGCCGTTGCCTCCCGGCACACAAATCCGTTTTGATGTTTTGTCTGCGTTGCCGCCGCAACCGGGAGCAACCGCAGCGGCATTGGGGGGAGGATACGGACTTGGCCCGCCGAACCCGTGGGCTACGTTGGATGCCTTGTGGCAAAGCCTTGGTCAGGCTGATGCACAGGCGGCAGCACGATTGGCGGCGGTTTTGCCGCAACCGGGGCCGCAGATGTTGGCTAATATGGCTGCTGCGATGACGGCAATTCGCAGCGGCGATGTGAATGGTTGGCTGCGTGCGCAGGATGATGCCGGTAAAATTGATGACAAGGCTGCACAAAGAATTAAAAAATTGGCGGATCGCCTGACCGAAGATGTGCGGGACAGCAGCCAAGCCGCCCGTAAGCCCGTCGGGGAATGGCGTGGGTATTCGTTACCGATGCTGGTTGGCGGGGAAGTCGAACGCATTCAAATGCTGGTACGACGTGCCCCGGACCGGGACGATGGTCAGGACCAAGATGCGGAACAACGCAAACGCAAGGCCAGCGACGTACGCTTTCTGCTGGATTTAAGTTTAAGTCGCCTCGGCGTGATGCAATTGGATGGCTTGGTCAACACAGATGCCAAAAGTTTTGATTTGGTGGTGCGTACCCATAGTGCTCTGCCGAAAATCATGCCAAAGGATATGTTAGGGGTCTTTGCCGATGCCCTGAAAACTGTTGGCTACACCGGATCATTGGCTTTTCGTGTAACATCACAGTTCATTGTGCCCGAAGATGTGATAGATGGTGGCACAGGCCAGTCTTCAGGTGTTGAGGTTTGATATCAGTATGCAGGACAAATCTGCGGACCCAAAAAATTATTACGGAGTGCTTGGCGTGTCCCCCGATGCGGATACGGACGCGATCAAGGCTGCGTTTCGGTTAAAAGCCAAACAGCTTCACCCCGACGCCAATCCTGATCCGAATGCGGCACTGTTGTTTCAACGTCTGAATGAGGCTTATGCCGTTCTGAGTGACCCGGATAAACGTAAGGCTTATCATGCCCGCGCGGCTCGTAAGGCACAGGACCGCAGCAAACCAAATGGTGCCCAGTCGTCTTCCCGTTCACGGCAGGATCAAACTTCGGATACAGGCAAAAAGCCTAACGACAGCTCAGGGTATGCTTCCACGGTAAAAAATCCTGACCGCCGCTCGCCGCCTAAGGCGCATTTCCATGCGTGTAAGTCGTGCGGGATTCTGTCTGCCCAGCCGCGCATCATATCCGTACAGGAAGTGACGGGACGACCGTTTAAGGTCAACCGGGATGAAATCTCCGGCGTGTTTTGTCCCCGGTGTGCAGGGGAAGTTGCAGTTAAAGCCAGCTTGCGAACTTGGGTACAGGGGATGTTGGCCTTACCGCAAGGACCGATATGGTCACTGCAAGCCCTGTGGCATAACCTGTGGGGTGGTGAGCGTCCAATTGAAGCGAATGCCAGAATGCTGATTTCGCAGGCACGGGCATTTTTGGGGCGCGGGGATGTGGATTTAGCCCGCGCCACCATTGCACAGGCTCTACCGTTTGCGGAAAAAACTGCCTACCGCCATGAAGCCGAAACCCTACTGTCGTCGTTAAACTTCAGCAGCCAGAAAACGCTGAAGAATCACTGGACGCGTTTTGGTAAGGCGTTTTGGTTGCAGCTGGCCCCGTTTGTTGGCGTGGTGGCGATCTTTGCTGCTGCCATGACGTTTTCGCTGATGCGGGATGGGGGAAGTGCTTCGTCTGCCCCTGTCAGTGCGGAGGTAGTACCGCCTGTTATCAGCAAACAACTGGTTGCCTTACCAACCGGGCCGAATACGCCATTGCCGACTTATGTAACCAAGCGGGCCAACGTGCCGTTACGAACTGCGCCTGAGGACAATGCATCGGTTCTGGTGCAGATACCCAAAGATACCACGGTGACCATGATCGCAATTATTCCCCGTGAACAGTGGGTGCAGGTACGCCTGCATACGGGGAAAACCGGATTTGTCCTGTTGGACGATTTGCAGTAATTCAGTCCGACACTGCTGCCGACATGAAAACGGCCCCGCATTTTGCGGGGCCGTTTTGGTTTTAGCCGTTCTCAGCCTTAGCGGATGATACGGACCAGTTCGTCCAGCATTTCATCGGCAGAGGTGATGACCTTGGACGCAGCGGTATAGGCCCGTTGGGTCGTGATCATGTTGGTGAACTCTTGCCCGATATCCACGGTAGATGCTTCCAGTGATGCGGAGTTCACCGTGCCTGCGCCGCCTTGGCCCGGTGTGCGGACGGTCGGCTGACCGGAGGTGTCGGTTTCAATCCACATGTTGCCGGTGCGGGCTTCCATGCCGTTCGGGTTGACAAAGGTTGCCAGCGGAATTTGGGCAATCGCGCGGGTTTCACCGTTGTCGAACAGTGCGGTCACGATGCCGTCCTGCCCGATGCTGACACCAGCATAGTTACCGAATTTTGCACCGTCCTGTGTGATGTAGTTCGGAGCAAAGGTCCCGGACAAGTGGGTCAACCCATCGGCGGTGGAAGTATTGCCAAAGAACAGGTCAGCCCGCAAGTCAACGGCTTGCCCATTCTTCACGGTTTCTTCCATGTCCTCGGCACCGTTTGCCCATTCCAGCTTAACGCTATCCACGTTGAAGTACTTCGGCGTACCATCGGCGTTGAAACGTACTGCCGGAACCAATGCACCGGATTCTGCTTGGGATACGCCGTTGAAGGAGAAGTAACGGGAATAGGTTTGGTTGATCGCGCCGCCAGCAGCCACAGTGTTCGTGCCCGCAACGGATTCCTGCGTCAGGGTCATGTTGGCAACCCCGGCGGAGGTCACCGTAATGTCCGCACCGGAAGAGGATTGCATGATGTTCAGTGTCCGACCGCTGGCGATAAAGCGGTTCGGTTCTGCGACGTTGGCATCAATCCCGGCTTTCAGCGCGGTCACAACAGATTGCGGGGTAGCACCGCCGTCAACTTGAATTTCCGTGTTGTTAGCCGGAGCACCGTTGACGAACGAGAAAGTTTGACCAGCAATGGTGATGGATTGGCCCGCAGTCGGAACACTGCTGAAATCCAATTTCATGGTGTTTTTCAGCGCGCTGTCGATTTGCGGGATGGTGTAAATCCCGGACGGAATGCCCGTGTTGGCATTTGGGTTACATTGGGATTGCAGAACGGTCAAAGACCCGGATGCATCCACGGTAACCGCACCGCCTGCGGTCGATTGGATGATGTCCATTTTGGAGCCGTTGGCGACAAAACGGTTGGAATCCAATTGGCTGGTGTCGATCTGGTTCTTCAGAGCAAGAATAACGTCTGAAATGCTGGTGGCAGAGCTGATATCGACCTCGACCACGCTTTCGCCTGCACCGGCAGTGTAGCTGGTGCCACCACCGTTGGTGAATTCATAAACATAGGTCGTGCCGGACCCATCATCGATTTTGATGTGTTCGCCATAGCTTGGGATTGAGGACAGCTCGATTTGACCGCGTGCGGCATACACGTCTTCCGCACCGGAGTCCGATGTAACCTCACGGTCGTCGTACACGGTCAGGGTTGCTGAACCGGACGGCATTTCCATATCCATACCCCAGCCGTTGGAAGAGGTCTTGGTGAACTGCATGTTCAGGTTATGGTCATTACCCAAGCTGTCGAAAATCAGAACGGCAAGGCTGTGACGACCACCTGCCCCAGCGTTGGACGGATCAAAAATCGGATCAGATGACGGCAGGTTTGCGCCAACGCGGATGTTTTGGGTTTGGGTGGCGGTGCCGCCGATTTCGTTCAGGTTGATCGGTCTTAAGTTACGGTTATCAATGATGTTGTCATTCACATAGGTGGTGACGCCGTTGTTGTCCTGATAAGCTTTCATATAGGTATCAGAACCCACGCGAACCAATGATGCACTGGTGCTGCCGTCGTAGGTTTGCAGCGGCCATGCCTGAATATATTGACCGCCAACGTTGCGCAAATAGCCTTCATCATCCAGTTTAAAGGACCCAGCGCGGGAATACCCCCACACGTTGCCGGACCCCGGATTGGCGGCTTCGTTCACGACAAAGAAACCGGAACCGGAAATACCAAGGTCGGTGGAGGAACTGGTAGCACTCAGAAGACCTTGTACATCGATGTTGGCGCGCGGTTTCGGTTGCGCACCGCCAGCGGAATATGTGGTCAGCGAGGTTTGTTTGGTTACCAACGTTTGGAAGTTCACCGACGTGCCTTTATAGCCGATGGTGTTGACGTTGGTGATGTTGTCGGCGATGGCGCCCATTGCGCTGGACTGCGCGGACAGACCGGAAACGCCTGAATAAAGTGCACCGTAGAGGCTCATGAGTATGTCTCCTTAACGTCTTTTGCACCGGCGAGGTGCTCTAACCTGCAGCGCCGGTGGGGGCTGCTGGGTTAGCTACTTGATGTTTCTGTTTCAGTTTCGTCGGTTGTGCCGTCTGTGCTTCCGGTTCCATCGCCGGATCCGTCGCCACTGCCGCTTCCACCGTCTGTTTCACCGCTGCCACTGTCTCCTGTGTCCGGGGTTTTTGCCGGAACGTTGCTGACAGAGATGATGTAATTCATGCCGAACAAGACCGGACCGGCGGCGATCAGAACGTCATTGCCGTCGCTGGCAACCGAAGTCGCAATACCAGTCGTCGTCGTGTAAATATTGGACATGGTCGACCCATCGGTTTTGGTCGCCTGAACCTCAAGGGTATAGGCACCATCAGGCATTTCATTGCCTTTGGAATCTGTGCCGTCCCATGTCATGTGGTGGGTGCCGGATTCCGTATCACCGTTCAGGGTACGGACGACTTTGCCGCTGCTGTCCTTGATAATGACGAGGGCTTCTTTGGCCTGATCGGTCAAGGTGTAGGTGAATTTACCCGGGCCACCGTCTTGCAATGGCAAGGTGTTGGATTCAGCCTGAACCTGCTTGCCGATGTAGCTGACGGCAGACGCGCTGATGCTGGCTTGGGTCAACCCCAGAAGGCTTTCCAAGTGCTCGTTCGCGTTGATCTGTTGTTCCACGCCGGCGAACTGTACCAATTGGTTGGTAAATTCGGTGCTGTCCATCGGTGACAACGGGTCTTGATTCTTCATTTGTGATGTCAGAAGAGTCAGAAAGTTGTTCATGTCCGCAGCCAACTTGTCCTTAGAATTTGTGGACTTTGCATAGTTGGCGTTTTGGGCAGCAAGGGCTGTAACTTCGGCCATTGTGTGTATCCTTCCTGCTCTTTAAACCCGAATATCAACGCCATCGGCGCTGCCGGTATTGGCATATCCTGCCAAGTTATCTTCCAGCATCGCCAGATCATCTTGATCCGGGGATGATGCATACGGTGAATTTCCGTTGCGTCCATCGCCGTTAGCCATGGTGCCGCCTTGGGTACCTTGCCCGCCTTGATCACGCAGGCTGAAGTTCAGGGAATCTTGCCCGGTTTTCAGTCCGGCATCTTGTAGGGCACGGTCCAGCCCGGCTGCGTCGCGGCGCAGTACGTCCAGTGTTTCCGGTCGGTCTGCAATCACCATGGCGCGAACGCTGCCATCGTTGTTGATTTCCAGCTTTACATCGACGCGACCAAGTTCAGTCGGGCGCAGACGGATGTTGATTTTGTCCACGCCATCTTTGGCAGCTTGGGCAATGTTGACCTTGACCTGATCCACAATTTGCTTCGGCGGCACCGGAGTTTTCGGTACGGCGGCTTTCGCAGATTGTGCGGTTTGGGTGGTTTCGGCACCCTTGGTCGCGTTCAGTTGCGCCACGGTCGGCTGTGCCGTCGTGGTATTGGCTGACGTCGAAGAAGAGGTGCCCTCTACTGTGCCGCTTGCTTGTTGCACGCCGGATGCCACGTTGCCTTGACCGCCTTGTGCGGCTTGCGCTGCTTGTGACGTTTGGCTTCCTTGGGCCGCCATGGCTTGCTGGAAGGCGCTCGGCGCGCCGGTATTGGCTGCGGCCACGCCGCCTTGGTTTTGTCCAGCAACAGGCTGTTTCGGTTGTGATGTTTGCGCCAGATTTTGTTGCAGGTTGCCGTTGCTGTTGCCTTCGAGGTTGGCGTCAACATCAGTCACGGCGGTTTGCAGTTGGGTTTGCGTTGCCGTTGCCGACTTATCCGTGGATGACGCCTGAGGCGCTTGCTGTGTTTGCGCGGCATTTTGCGGTTGTTGTGTCTTGTTTACCGCAATGGCAACGTTTTCGGATTTATCCAGCTTCTGGGCAATTCCTTGGGCCTGTTGTTTTGCCAAAGGATCAACAGCCGTTTGTTGCTCAACCTGCTGCTGCGGTGCTGTTTGTGCCGTAGCTTGCTGAGTTGTGCTTTGCGCCTGTTGTGAGGTTGCCTGTTGAGCCTGCTGTGGGGCAGTGGTGGCCTGTGCAGGTGTTTGGGCACCTTGCTGGTTCTGATCTGTACCTTGCTGCGGTGCATTGGCCTGTGATGCCGCAGCTTGACCCGCGAGGTTGCTCACGTCTTTAGATGGTTGCGCGACTGCTGCCGTATCGGCGGATAGGGTCGCAACCATATCGGTTTCTGCCTGTTGGGCAGAGGATTGTGCAGAAGAAACAGCTTCCTGCCCGGTTGCTTCAGCAGGTTGTGATTTGCCGTTTTCGCTGGTAGATGCGTTGGTGGTATTTGCGCCATCCTGCACGGCATCAGTTTTTTGCTGTGCGTCAGTCGAGGATTTTGCCGAAGTGTCCGTCGCATCGGAAGTTTTGTATTCAGATTTATCTTCGTCACGCGGTTTGGTTTCGTCCGCGCGTGCATCTTTTCGATCGGCGTCACGGGTGTCTTTGGCTTTTGGCTTGCGTTCCGCAGTCTCCAGACGTTCAGTCGGCTTGTCGTCCGGTTCCTGACGTGCGCTGCGGTTGTCCACCATCTGCCCCAAAGCCGAGAATGTATCCGTCGGCAGAGCATTGCCAAAGGCAGACGTCAAGGCATCCGCAAACCCAGCCACGGAAGTGGAAGGTTTCGTCGTGGTCGATCCGGCAACATTGGCGGAGCGTTTTGCGAGCAGTGCTTGAAGGTCCATGACCCGTCCTCTTTGCATGCGAGTGAATTCTTGTCGCCATACTCACAGCAAAACGCGGGCCAAACTCGGCATTCCTGTCTAGTGTGTTGATGTATAATGTTTTCTTATTAGTTTTTGTGGAGGCTGTTGTTTGGGAACATACCCAACCGGGTAAAAATTGCCGCCTGTGCCGGGCGTTTTTACCCGGTGAAGCGGCAAAAAATAACCCCCGCATTTCATACGAAAGCGGGGGTGTGATTGTTCCAAAGTGGGTATCAGGTTATGACATCAAGCAGAGGGTTGGTGTTGACGCTTTTGAAAATTTTGCTGTAGTTGGCCTGTTGGGCCGCCATCTGACTGAATGTATTCTGTAGGATCTGCAGTTCTTGCTGTTTCTGGACTTGTAATTCGTAGCTTTCGGTCATCTGTGCGGTCAGGTTTTCACCACGTTTTTCTTTGTTAAGTTCCAATTCTTTTTGAACTTTTGCAGAGTCATTGGCAATGGTGGCTTTCATGCCAGTCAGCGTTGCTTCCGCGCCAACGACCAAGGCGTCCGCCCGATCAATGGCTGCCAGTGCCTTTGCCCGACCATCTTCGGTATCCAGATCATAAAACCAACTTTGCATCAGCTCGGTTCCACCTTTGTGGATGGTTCCGGTGACGGTTTTTGGGTTGTTTTCCGGGTCAACGGTGACGGTGATTTCTCCGGTTTCCTCGTTGTAGCTATTTAAATACAGACCAGAGCGGGTTGAGGCAAAGCCATCGCCCTTGGTGCTATCTGCCACATTGTCCGTTTTGTAAATTTCATATTGTTGGATGCTGGACGACCCCGGGTCGGCGACCCACATGGTGCCATCTTCAGCCTCGATATAGAAGCTAGAGCCAATATAGGTTCCGGTCATCTCTGTGCGATTGCTGGACTGATCACGTTCATAGGAAATTGTATTCGGGGTCCAGTCCGTATTCACTACATTGCCCACCGGGTTGTAGGCTTTGGCATACAGATTGACGGAGCGGTTAATTTTGTCGACGTACTCATCGAAGTCCGTGCGGAGCTGTTCTTTATCATCAGATTCCGGGTAATTCCCGAGCAAGATCCGCATCTTTAGCAGGGCGTCCTTGACTTCCTTAACGGCATCTTCGCCGTTATCGACGGCAATTTCCGCGTTGTTGATTCCGGCTTTCAGGCTGGCGAGTTTTTGGGATTGTGCGTCCAGCAGAACATTCTGCGAATCGTACTTTTCCTCAACCTTGGCTGTTTCTTTTTGTAGTTCTTCGCTGACACGAGTCATGATTTGGCTTTGGGTGACCTGTTGCCAGCTCAGGCTTTGTAACCCGTTGTTTTGTAAAATGCTCGTGCTCATGGTCGTGTTCCTTTGTGCCTTCTGTCGTGTCGTCTTCGGAACGGTATGCAAAGGGAATTCTTCCCGCAAAGATACAGTTTACCATGCATGAGTTAGCTAGGTGTTAATATTTCATGGTGTATGTATGAACAAATTGGGGCAATTGACCTATTTAGTATTTTTTATCAGTGCGTTGATGTTGTTTTTTTGAGGTGTGTTTTTAGTAGGCGGTGGCTGTTTTAAGATGGCTTCAGTTCTTTTGGGGGAAGAAGGCAACGATGGATATTTCCGTTATCATTCCAACAAGAAATCGCGCAAAGCTGCTTTCCCAGATGCTGACCGCTTTGGCAAGGCAACAGCTATCCGGACGGGATCGTTACCAAGTCATCGTGATTGACAATGGGTCAACGGATATCACGCCTCAGGTTGCAGCAGATGCCCAAGCATATTTTGATGATTTTGTCTATCACACCGAAAAAACACCGGGATTACACGCGGGTCGTCACGCCGGTCTCAGGCTAGCATGTGGTGAAATCTGTGTGTTCTGCGATGATGACATTGTGCCTTCCGCGACATGGCTATCAGGAATTATTGACGGATTTTTGATTCCTCGGGTTGAAATTGTGACGGGGCCATGTCGCCCACTGTATGACGTGCCGCCCCCTGATTGGGTTGAATGTCTTCGGGAAAAATTTGAAACCGGGTGGTGCCTTTACGATTATAGCCTGCTGGATCTTGGTTCTGCTGGGCAATACATACCCCCGGAACTCGCGTTTGGTTGCAATTTCGCCATACGCAGGCAGGCCGTCGTTCAATGCGGCGGGTTTTTGCCAGATTCAATGCCAACAGAGCTTTTGGAGTACAGGGGGGAAGGTGAAACCGCCCTGTCACAATCGGTTGCCGCAGCTGGGCGGCGCGCGTTTTACAGCCCTGATGCAAGTATAGAGCATGTAGTGTCTCGGGAACGGCTAACACCTGAATATATCTATAAGCGCGCGTATTCAGAGGGGATAACCCATTCATATAGATTGGTGCGCAACAACGGTGGGCGTCTCGACTTTCCTGAAGAATGTGTGCCGGGCATGGTGACGGTTCCGCCGTCTTCGGCAGGCGAGGATGCTTGGGTAAAGGCTGGGAAACAGCGGGGCTTTATTGACGGTTTCTGGTTTCATCAACGACGCCTGCATGAGAATCCAAAGTTATTGGAGTGGGTGCTTCGTCCAACTTACCTTGATCATGAAATGGTTGATGTACCTTCGTCTGCGAGTGGAGGGTGCAAATGAATATTTTGATCGTGCACTTGGAAGGCAACTTTAACAACAATCCATTTTTATATGGGCTGGTGAAGCTTTTGTCTGAGCGGGGCCACAGAATTCACATCCTGTCGAATGCTTCAGAGGCATCGCAAGATATTCATCTTGAAAGGGTGGCTCTTCATTTGTGGGATAATGCCGATGAAGAACTTCCTCCCGATGTTGAATGGCATTGGGTGTTTGGCGTTGATGATGAAGGGATTAAACGGGCATCACAGATTGCAGAGCAAATCGACATCAGGCTCGGGTTTATTTCTTTTGAGCTCGAATTTGCTTTGGAAACGAGTTATGCGCAAAAAAACAAAGTGATCGCGGCGTGTCGAAATGTCGAATTTGCTGTTGTTCAGGATCGCTTGAGGGCGATGTTGCTTCAGGTCGAAAACCAAATTCCTTCGGATAAGATTTTGACTATTCCGTTGGCAGCATGCGGGGTTATTCAGCGGCGAAGCAAGGGTGAAGACTTCAGAAAACGGCACGGAATTGAACCGGATGAGAAAGTTGCGATTCTTGCCGGGTCTCTCGCGTATTGGACGATGACAAATGACCTGTTGTCCTCCGCCAATGTTTGGCCTGAAGGCTGGAAACTGTTGCTACATGAACGCTATGGCCTGTCTGATGACATCCGAGAGCATATTTTGTTGAACAATACCTCGGGTCGCGTTGTCATTTCACATGAAGATATCCCGGGTATTGATGACATGGGGCAGGTTTTGGATGCTGCGGATATCGGTGTCGCTTTCTATCGTGGGCTTACTGAGGGGCCACTTGTTGGCAGTAACATCAGGTACATAGGGCAATCCTCTGGAAAAATTTCCACATATTTGCGACATGGATTACCGGTCTTATGCAATTGGTTGGGGGAGCAGTCTGAAATTATTAACCACTATGGGTTAGGGTTTAGCGTTTCTTCCATTTCGGATATTCCCAAAGTTCTGATTGGGTATAAACGTGAAGATTATGAAGACAATTGCTTGGATTACTTCAGTGCGCGGCTTGATTTGGAAAGAAATATTGGCGAGCTCGTTGACGTAATTGAAGGGAACCCGACGCCATGAGTGGGAATGATTTCTGCCAGTTTGTCCATCATGATGGCTCTGTATTGGCGATTATTATTCGCAGAGACTATAGCGGAAACCAGATTGAGTTTTTTACGGACCCAGCGTTTTCGCAGCAGTTGGCGTGGATGGGACATGCCGCGGGGCATGAGATTTTGCCGCATTATCATCATCCGATTGCTAGAAATGTTCAGTTCACGCAAGAGGTTCTTATCCTACGGAAAGGTAAGTTGCGCGTCGATTTTTACGCCGACACGGAAAGCCATGATTACATTGGTAGTGAGGTTCTCGGCGGTGGCGATGTTATTCTTCTTGCCTCGGGAGGGCACGGCTTCAAAGTTCTTGAAGATGTCGAGATGATCGAGGTGAAACAGGGGCCATATGCCGGACCCGAAGAAAAAGAACGGTTTCAGGGAATCGCAGAGCAGTTCGTTACATATCTGACCCTGAATTCGGGGGCTTCAAATGAGTGACAAAGCCGCATTTATCCCGGTCAATATTCCGCATCTGTCCACTGAGGAACGCGATGCCGTTTTGGCCTGTCTCGATAGCGGCTGGGTCAGTTCCGAAGGCCCCTTTGTCGCCAGATTTGAAGAAGAATACGCAAGGCTATGTAATCGCAAATTTGGTGTTGCCGTTACCAACGGGACCACAGCCTTGGAAATTGCCGTTGAATCATTGGGACTATCACCCGGTGATAAAGTTATTTTGCCAGCATTCACGATTATTTCCTGTATTCAGGCTGTGATAAAGGCGGGGCTTGAACCTGTTCTGGTGGATTGTTGCCCCCAGACGTGGACAATGGATGTGGATCAGGTCGCGGCCAAGGCCAAGGATCCGGCGGTACGTGCGATTATGCCGGTCCATATTTATGGTTTGCCCTGTGCGATGGATGCCATCCTCGAGATTGCGGAGCGACACAACCTGTATGTGATCGAAGATGCGGCTGAGGCGCATGGCTTAACCACCCATGGTCGGGTGTGCGGTAGTTTTGGTGATGTTTCCACCTTCAGTTTTTATCCAAACAAACTGGTGACAACTGGGGAAGGGGGGATGATCCTGACCGATCGGCAAGACATAGCAGAGAAGCTACGAAGCAAACGAAATCTGTGTTTTTCTGCTGAACGAAGGTTTGTTCACCATGATTTGGGCCACAATGCACGTATGACAAGTTTGCAGGCCGCTTTGGGGACTGCCCAGCTTCCCAAAATGCAGAATTTTTTGGCTTACAAACGAAGAATGGGTGCCTTTTATTCGTCGGCGCTTGCTGATGTCGAAGGCATTCAATTGCCGCTGGCTTCGGCCCATGGGGCGGAAAATATGTATTGGGTCTATGGCATCGTTTTGCGCGCAGAACTGGGCGTGAATGCGCAAACGGTTATGCAAAAATTGGCTGAATTGGGTGTGGGGTCTCGGCCATTTTTCTGGCCCATGCACAAGCAGCCAGTTCTGCAAAACATGGGCTTATTCATCGGAGAGCATTATCCTGTCAGTGAATATATTGCGGAGCATGGGTTTTACCTGCCATCCGGGCTTGGCAATACATTCGCCCAGTATGAAAAGTCTGCAAATGCTTTGAAGCAAGTATTGGAGGCAATTCATGGTGGATAATTTTGGCGATTACGCGGCTTATTACGATGCCCTGTATGCTCGGAAAGATTATGAAGCAGAAGTTGCGTTCGTCCTTTCATGTTTTGACCGCTGGCTTGATGTTCCGCCCCGCAATATCCTTGATTTAGGATGTGGAAGTGGTTGGCATGGAATACACTTTGCCCGGAAGGGGCTATCCGTTCGTGGGGTAGAGCGCAGCCAAGATATGTTGGCGCATGCAAAAAATAATGTTGATGCGGCAGGCTTGGCAAATGCGGTTCAACTTGCGCAGGGGGATATTCGAAATTTCCGCGGGCATCAGGAATTTGATGCCGTTGTGTCGCTGTTCCATGTCATTAGCTATCAGGTGCAAGATCAGGATGTGCAAGATGCCTTGGCGACCGCTTATGCGCATTTAAAGCCTGGTGGAGTATTTGTGTTCGATTACTGGCATTCACAGGCATTGTATCGACAGCCTCCTGAGCGAAGGGAGCTCAGGTTTGAAATAGATGGTCAGTCCTATATCCGCAGAGTATTGCCGGAGTGGGACCCGGATAAAAATTTCGTTAGGCTGCGTATTGATATTGAACAGAAACAAGACCATTCCGACCAGTTTCAGGTCGTATCATGTGAAACCCACGACATGCGGCACTTTGATGCCGATTACTTTGCGCAGGACAATTTATTCCCGGGTTTTGAATGCTTGGAAACGCGGGAATACATGACAGGCAAACCGGTCTCGCCCGATTCTTTTGGGATTTATTCTATTTTGCGGAAAGTGGCCTAGAGAGGGAAAAAAATGGCAGAAAAGATTGCTTTTGTTGCGACAACAATTTTTCAACCAAGTCAGGCACTGAAAGCGTTTGCATTGGGTGGGCATGAACGGGATTGGTCGGTTTATGTTGTTGGTGACAAAAAAACACCGGAGGATTTCAGCCTGCCGGTCGGGAAATACATCAGCGTCGAAGCTTCAGAAAAAATGAAATGGAGCTTTCCGAAGACGTGTCCCTACAATCATTATTCCCGGAAGAATATTGGTTATATTGAGGCCATTGCTGCCGGGTGTGAGATTATCGTCGAAAGTGATGATGATAACAGCCCTTACGAAACCTTTTTCGCACCGCGCACGCGCCATGTTTCGGCAGCCCAAGTCAATGATGCTGGGTGGGTCAATGTGTATAGCCGTTTCACAGAAAAGCATGTCTGGCCCAGAGGACTACCGTTGTCGGTTGTTAAAACCGCTAATCCAGACTGGTCAGCCTATGTGACTTCAGAAGTTGATGCGCCAATACAGCAGGGGCTTGCTGATATAAGCCCTGATGTGGATGCTTTATATAGATTGCTTGATGATGAGGCCGTGGTGTTTGACCCTGCGCCGGATGTTGCCTTGGGCAAAAATACGTGGAGCCCGTTTAACAGCCAGAATACGTCATGGTGGAAACCAGCGTTTCCTTTGATGTACTTGCCATCGAAATGCTCATTCCGCATGACGGATATCTGGCGGAGCTTTGTTGCCCAAAGATTGGCGTGGGAATGCAATTGGTCGGTGCTTTATCACCGGGCTACGGTAAGCCAAGACCGCAACGAGCATGATTTGATGAAGGATTTCGAACAGGAAATTCCGGGCTATCTAAATAATGACAAGATTTGCCGCCTCCTGTCTGATTTGCCCTTGCGCTCGGGTCCTGCGTTTCTCTTGGATAACCTCAGAACGGCCTATGATGCATTGATTGATAATGGCTGGATTGGGGAAGATGAAGCACCATTGCTTGAGGCATGGTGCACTGACATGAGAACATTAGGTTTTTAACAGGATCAGGTGAGTAAGCGATATGAGCCAGCAGCGATCGATGAACAGTCCGGAAACTGTTATTGTTTTTGTCAGTTATGAGCGTGACGATGTTGCCTTCCAGTCGCTTATGTCTCTGACATTGGCAGTGCGCAGATATCGGGATCGTGTGCGCATTGTCGTTTCCGACGCAACGCCAAGGCAGGAAAAAATAGAACTGCTGAAAGGGTGTGACGTTGATGATGTGATATGGACGCCATATCCGACGTCGGCGGCGACATCACGGAATTTGGCAACGACGCTGATCCAAGACAAATACTGCCCAGAGTTCATTTGCTTTGTTGAGGATGACATCCTTTACAATGCGAAATGGTATCCAACCATGGTGGAGGTCACACGCCGTTACTATGGGGTGCAGTCGCCGTGGGATGGGCTGGCGTATGGCGTGTTTTCTGGGTCTCCGCATGTATTGTTCTCTGAAGATCGTTGGATATTTGATGAGGATAAGGGAATTGTTGCCGATATTTTTGGCGTTGCAGCGGACCAACGGTTTATGCCGTTTCATCACTATATGAATGTGTTTCGGATGTGGGACCCCGATTTATTGGGTGTCAGTTCCTGTCAAACAGGATCACAAGTTCACCGAAACACAATGCGCGGCTACTGCGCTGGATTTTTGCACGAATGGGGGCTGTGCCAGTACGTCCCCGGTCAGGAAAGCACATGGATCGGGCAGCGCGATGTCGGTCCGCCATCACACGATATTCGGGTCGAAAGACATCAGGCAATTATCGAGGCGGGCAAAAAACAGTTTACGGATAAAAAAGAATGACGGGTTCAGTTTCTTCACCTGATGCCAAACCTGTGGCTATGATCCCGGTCAGAATTGGCAGCCAGCGTTTGCGCAAGAAAAACCTTTCAATGCTGCGGGGGCGTCCGTTGATGTCCTATGCTATTGAGGCAGCCCTGAACAGCAATGCGTTTTCCCGTGTTATCGTCAACGGTGATCATCAGGATTTTGCGGAAATCAGTCAGGCTGCCGGGGCCGAGTTTTATATGCGACCGCCCGAGTTGGGGGGCAGTGAAGTCCGTTCCGATGAGGTTGTGTCTGACTTTTTGTCAAATTTTGATGCGCCGATTTTGGCTTGGGTCAATACCACAACCCCTCTGCAAACTCCGGCGGATATAGCCAATGCTTTGGCCTATTTTCATGCCCACGGTTTGGATAGTCTGGTGACATGTGAACGGCGGTATTCGCATGCTGAAATTGATGGGCAGCCTCTCAATTATTCGCGGCAAGAAAAATTTGCCAAAACCCAAGACCTGCCGCCCATTGATTTGTTTAATTATGCCTTGATGGTGTGGCGGAAAGAAACCTTTGTCCGTGAGTATGATGAACGCGGGTATGCCATGTTCTGCGGAAATTTTTCTGCCTATCCAATCTCAAAAACCTCCGGTGCTATGGTTAAGTTCCAAGAGGACTTGGACTTTATCGAAGCAGTGATGGTTGCGCAGGAGGTGAAAGGTGGCTGAAGCGGTTTCCCACATTCCAGAAGGGTTAAGCGTCCTTGTGGTCGGTGCCGGTATGTATGTCAGGGGGGACAGCAAAGGCTATCATGGGACCATTGGTCCGGCATTGCTGGAAGGCGTGCGTAAAGGCCTTGTCCAGCGGATATGTGTTGTCACTACATCCAAAGAAACTGCGGAGTACGCCGTTCGTGCCCTTCGCGACCTTGCCGATGATATGGGGCTGACTGGGGTCGCTTTGCAGGCCTTGGAACCCAGTGATGATTTAGGAAAACTGGCAGCAGACACGGGGTGTCAGGCTGCCTGTGTATCGGTTCCGGATCATCTGCATGAAGATATCTGTGTCGACTTGGCTGAAGCAGGTGTCCACATTCTTGTTGTGAAGCCCATGGCATCCTCATTGGCTGGGGCGCTCAGGATGTATGCGGCTGCGAAGACGGCAGGGGTCGTCGCTCAGGTTGAATTTCACAAACGGCTGGATGAGTCTAACTTGGTCCTCTTTTCTGAAATTCGAAAAGGGTCTTTGGGGAAGCTTCAGTATGCGACTGTGACCTATAGTCAGCAAAAACGTATCCCAGAGCATGAATTTCGGTCATGGTCCAATAAAAGTAATATATTCCAATACCTTGGCGTCCACTATGTTGACCTGTTGTATTGGGCGACAGGATTTAAGCCCATGGCAGTCACTGCGTGGGGGCAGAAGGATTACCTCGTCTCACGGGGGATAGATACTTGGGATTCCATGCAAGTGGTTGTTGAATGGCTGCGCCCGGATGGAGGCTGCTTTGTGTCAACGCATATGTCCAACTGGATTGACCCGGATGTGTCATCTGCAGTCTCGGATCAAAAAATATCCGTAGTCGGGTCTTCTGGGCGCTTGGATTTGGATCAGAAACATCGTGGTGTGCAATTGTTGACGGATGGTGTGCCGGTTCGCGACCTGAACCCCTACTTTACTCAGGGGCTGTACAGTCAAGACGGAGGAAGTCTGCGTTTCTCTGGCTATGGCATTCGCAGTATCCTGCAATTCTTGCAGCAGGCATGTCATGCACAAGGTGCAGCGAAGGGTGTGTTGGACTGCGATGTTCAGTGTACGGATTTTCGTGAAGGGGTGATTTCAACCGCAGTTATTGATGCGGCAAGGAAAAGCCTACAGTCGGATAGCCGCAAGGTTATGGTTACTTTGGCTGAAGACATACTTGAATCTTAGGGAGTTGAGCTATGGACAGTGTACCTGCCCAAGATCAGGGCGAGCGATTGCAGGCCGATATTCTTGAAAGCCGTGAACTTACGGAGCAGGTCAGGGCACTGTGTCGAAATGAGGACACAGGTTTTCGGTCCATGAGTGACCTGTCGGTCGATCTCTTCAAAACCCATGATACGGTTTATATTCTTGGTAGCGGTCAATCCATAAATCATATACCGGGTGGCGTTGGGGTATTGCGAGATACCGGGGATGTGATTGGTCTGAATTACTCTCTGTTGCTTGATGTCATTCCGAATGTTTTTTTTGTGCATGAGCCGTGGCTTCAGGCGGAAGAATTGCAAAGGTACTTTTGCCTATTACAGTATCGCTACGGTGACCACCCCGAATTGCCACTTATCTATGATGTTCGCCAAGCCTTGATGGCGGGTGTGCCGTTGTCTGCGTACCCTTCTGCCCTGCGAGGGCAAACTTTTTTGAATGCGCCGTCTCATTTCCCGGCGACAGATACGGAGTTTCTTTGTTCGGCACTTCAATCTGTTCAAGAGCAAGGACTACTGACGCGCACGGATTTTTCTTTTTTGCTGCACCATATGTCTACCATGGCCCTTGCGGTGTCGTTTGCCGCTGTTGCCGGGTATAAGAATATTGTTTTGCTTGGTGTCGACCTGAAAGACATGACCTATTTCTTTGATGAAATTAGGCCAAGGGTTCCTGACGATTTAATGCCTCAGATCAAGCGCGAGAAGGCCAATCGACACTCAACCGCGGACAAAACGTTTTTCTTGCGTGATCGTTCCGTGCCGATTGATGAATTTTTATATGCTTTTCAGGAACATGTTCTGAACGGGTTTGGAGCACAGCTGTATTCTGGAAGTAAAGAATCCTTGCTCTACCCCAACCTGCCGTATTGGTTCGAAAACATTTAGCTTGGTTGCAAAGGTGCATTCATGACCACAGTCATCAAACTAGCGGAACATGATACTATCGCGGTTGCCATGCGCCCATTGCAGGCGGGAACGACTGTCGCGGTTTCTGAGGCAAATGTCACCTTATGGTCGGATATCCCGCAGGGACATAAATTTGCCCTTGTTCATATTCCCAAGGGTGGGGCTGTGATCAAGAATGGCCATGTCATTGCAACTGCGACCGAGGCAATTCGGGCGGGGGATTGGGTCCACGAGCACAATACGGAACTGCCGAGTGTTGTTGACACCGTTGCAACTGTTGCCGGACTGAATAGAGCCCTTAGCAGTGATCGTCATGGGCAAGAGACTAAGCAGGACTGTTATCTTGGCTATAAAAGAAAATCCGGACGATCCGGGACACGAAATGTTGTTTTGGTGGTGTCCACGGTAAACTGTTCGGCGACCGTCACACAGGCCATTGTCCGCCAGATCCGACAGTCCGGGATTGCAGAGCAATTTCCTTCCCTAGATGCGATTGTCCCCGTCACCCACAGCGTTGGATGTGGCATGGGGAAGGCCGATGTCCAGCGGCTGCAACATACATTACGGGGATATATTACTCATCCCAACGTGGTCGGTGTGCTTCTTGTCGGGCTTGGGTGTGAGATGACGGGCATTGATGTGATTCTCGACAACTATCAGCCTTCGGCTGTTCTCCGGAAATTAAATATACAAAAGGCCGGAGGAACTGGTGCAACCATCCGCAAGGGTATCGAGCTCGTCCGGGAAATTGCAGCAGAGGTTGGAACCCTGCATAGGGAGAACTGCCCGGTGTCGGATTTGATGCTGGCTTTGCAGTGTGGTGGCTCCGATGGCTTGTCCGGCATCACAGCAAACCCTGCTTTGGGCAAAGCCTCTGATTTGCTGGTCGAATGCGGAGGGACTTCGATTCTGGCGGAAACACCGGAAATTTATGGTGCGGAGAGTTTGTTGTTGGGGCGTGCCGTATCAGGGCACGTTAAGGATGCGCTTCGGGCAAAAATTGCATGGTGGGAAGAATACGTTCGGTTAAGGGGGGGAGAAATCAACAACAATCCTGCGCCCGGCAATAAAGCGGGCGGTCTGACCAACATTGTTGAAAAATCACTGGGAGCCGTCGCCAAAGGCGGTATGAGCCCACTGTCAGGTGTTCTGGATTATGCGCAAAAGCCCCAGTGTCCGGGCTTTTACTTCATGGATAGCCCCGGATACGACCCATGTTCCTGTACAGGGCAGATTGCGGCCGGGGCGACGTTAATCGGTTTCACAACTGGGCGCGGTTCCGCATTCGGGAGCGCAATTGTTCCCTGTTTGAAGTTATCGACCAATTCTGAACTCTATGAGGCGATGCCGGAAGATATTGATATCAACTGCGGTGATATTGCACAGGGGATCACAAGCATCGAAGCCAAAGGGGAACAGATTTATCAGGCGATGATCGCTGTTGCATCCGGCAAACAAACATGGAGTGAGGTTTGGGGCTATGGTGATGAAGAATTTGTTCCGTGGTGTACAGGAGCCGTAATGTGAAACCGCTTCGTGTCTGGACCCCAGTGGGGATATTGCCGGATATACCGGACGTATATCGTGCGACGACGTCGTTTGGTTATCTTGTGACCTCACAGGATCATATGTCGGACATACCGCAATCCGCATCGGTTCTGGTGGATTTGACACGCGACTTAGTCCTTCGCGATGGGGAAAGCCTATTCGGGGATCGCGCTTATTCGGTCCTGTTGCGGGGCGGGATGAATGGTTTCCTGAAAGTCTTAGTGCCGCTATTGGATGAGGCTGAACACATCTATATTTCCGTGCAGGGATTGAAGGTTCAGGAAATTGAATACGGCCTTGATCTTCTGGCCTCAGAAAACATCACCTTGGTCTATGAAGATATTGGTGACGACTATTTCACGGCCATCGCGCAAATGTCATGGTTGCGGCAGCAGAAATACGACTTTGCGGTTGCCTCTCCTCGGCCCCAGATATTGGCTGCCGCAGTTGGCATGGGGGCGATGGGCATTGTTTGGAATGATCGTCGCGTGCATGAAATGCTGGGTGTCCTGCGGGTCCATGCCGCGCCGTATTTGCAAGATCGGCCCGGATCGGTCGAAGAATTGGATGCCCTGACCGGACGCCATGCCAGCCTTGTCCCGGTTCATGATCTATCTGCGCAGGAAGTGCTTGATGAAACGTCGCTGACTGTTGCGATTACGCATGAAAAAGGCCTTTCACCATTCTTGCTGCCGAAACTCACGGGGCTTGTGATGCGGTATGACCTGAAAGCCGGAGAGCCTTTAACGTTTGGATATTTGCTAAGTCAGGAAGAGGCATGCTTGGGCAAAAAATCTCAGTAATCATCAGGACTTGTAACGAGGCACGCTGGATTGGCGGTTGCTTGCGTGCGGTCTCGTTGCAGAACTATTGCGATGTGGAAATTGTTCTTGTCGACAATGAGTCCGATGATGGAACTTTAGAAATTGCCAAACAATTTGACGTGAAAGTTATCAGCATTGGTCGCCGCGATTTCCATTTCTCCAAGGCTCTGAATCTTGGCATAGAACAGGCGACTGGTGGGCTGATTGCCATTTTGTCGGGCCATTGTATCCCGGTAAACGACCACTGGCTTTCCAATATGGAGCTACATTTCCATGATCCTGCCGTTATGGGGGTCTATGGGCGACAGGAACCGCTGCCAGATACCGCTGATGTTGATAAACGGGATTTGTGGATCACCTTTGGTCTGGATCGGAAAATTCAGAAACGTGATTTTTTCTTCCATAATGCCAATTCCATGATACGGCGTGCTGCTTGGGAACAAAATCCGTTCAGTGAAACCATTAATGGTGTGGAAGATCAGGAATGGGCCAAGCAGATACAGAAAACTGGTGGTAAAATCATATATGAGCCGACGGCGAGTGTGTTCCACTTCCACGGCATTCATCATAGTGGTAATCAAGAACGGGCTGCCCGTGTTGTCAGGATGATTGAGCTGATACGGAGTGATCTCTAGCTATGACAAAACATGATGATCTTGCTTTTCAGCTAATTGGTGTTGTCCCGCTGCGTTATGTGGATTGTTTTGACGCTGATGGCGTCCCTGTTTTTACTTTGGATAATGCTCCACTGTGGGATTTTACCCTTACGACGCTGTGTCAGAAGGAAGGCCTTTCTGGCGTCATCGTGGCTTATGATGATGACAGATTCTTACCGTACCTCGACAAATGGACGGGTAAGTGTTTCCTGTTGAAAAGACCGGAAGAGCTGAGTGCGAAAAACGTTACCGTCTTAAACGTGCTGGAGTATGTGGCTAAAGCCTTGCCGGATGAGGCTATATCAGCAACCCATTTGGCCTTATTTGAACAGACACACCCATTGCGTCCTGATGGTTATCTTACCGAGATATCAAGAATTTCCTCTGCCAATCCTGAATCTATTGTTGTTCCGTGCAAGACAAATAAATACACGTTCTGGCGAAAATCTCACCCGGAAGAGGCTTTGGAAAGATTGTCCGGTTCCGGGGAAACCCCAGACGTTATTATGCTGCAGGAAATGCTGGGCCTTGGGGCGGTGTTCCCTGTGCATTTGTTGGATGGGAATGTCAGCTTTACGGATGATGTTACAATCATCCCGATTCAGGAAGATTGGGCTGCGTTCGATGTTTCGGACATGCTAAAGAACCCCAAGGTTCTTGAGTTTCTGAGCAAGTATTTTGTGAAAACAGTGTAGAGCGAGGCTGGGCAGTTCAACTGTCTGCCGGACAGCAAAACGCAAAGGGAACACCCTTTGCGTTAGATCCAGTTCGGGGGTGCCGAGGCTTATTGCTGCAGAAGGTAATCAACGACAGCTTCGGCTTTTTCTGTGCCTTCTGCATCAGGGGTCATGCTTTCCTGAAGCCAGGCTTTGGCATCATCTGCATTGACGGGATATTGTTTCACCATTGCTGCGATAATGGATTGCAGACCAAGAATGTTTGCCGCCAAGTCATCAAGTGCTTCAAGGTAGATTTCGTTGTTGCTTTGGCTTTCTTCGTGCATCTTTGTCACGTCATTAGAAACGGTTTGCAGCAAATTTTGAACTTTATCAAAGATCACGTCGCTCATGGCTCGGTCCCCATAGTCGGAAGATACAAATAGTCAGGAATACGCAGCATACGCGATGGTCCTGTGCCTGTCTTCATGAGAATATAAATGTGAAAGATTTAACAATTTGCTTATTCATCTGTTTTAAAACAGAGCAAAGCATTAAGGCACTCGAAATGTCTCTCCCTAATCCCTAACAAGCAGGTTGGTGGAATGGCTCAGAAAATCGGAATTGGTTGGCAGGTTGGTGGCACTACTGGCTGGGGTGTGTATGGCAATGCCCTGATGTTGCAAAGCATCCGGCGCGGATTGTTGCCTGTTCCCGTCTATGTGTCGCAAAATCATACCCCCACGCCACTTGAACAACGGATGCTGGCACCGCTGCAACGGCAATGGTTTATCGAACAGCAGTTGTTTGAACTTGGGGGACAAGAAGCCAAAGCCGATTATCCGTTCCTGATGGGGTTGGGAAATGATCTGACACCATCAGATGTGATCGCGAATATTTCCGGGTCGCCGGATGTGGGAGTGGTCTTTTTTGAACGCAGAGACATTACTCAAGCGAATATTGACAGGGCCAAGGCAAGGTTCGCCAAAATTATTGCTGGATCGTCTTGGAATGCAAATGTCCTAAGGGACTTAGGCTTTGCGGATGTGTCGTTCTGCCCACAGGGGATTGATGCCACGCTTTTCCATCCGGCACCGCGCAGTGGTTACCTTGGGGACCGTTTTGTCGTGTTCTCGGGCGGAAAGTTGGAATTCCGAAAAGGTCAGGATATCGTCATTGAGGCTTTCCGGCGTTTCCGGCAACGGCACCCAGATGCGCTGTTGATGCTGGCTTGGCATAATCATTGGGACTTGTCCGTAGATACTGTCAGGTTATCACCATATGGCTTCGGCGCACCCGAGCGTGACGCTGCGACAGGGCGCTGGCGTTTTACGGATTGGTTGGTACAGCAAGGTATTCCCGCGCATGCAATTTTGGATCTTGGGGAGGTAGCCCATGACCACATGCCACAAATTCTGCGTGAGGCCGATGTGGGGGTGTTCCCCAATCGCTGTGAAGGTGGGACCAATCTGGTCGCAATGGAATGTATGGCTTGCGGTGTGCCGTCCATACTGTCTGCCAATACTGGGCATCAGGATCTTTTGGCAGAGGAAGACGGAGCATTGGCTTTAACTCAGCAAGTTGGCGTAAAGGGTGGCACGTCTGATGATCTGTCGATGTTTGCAGACTGGGGGGAAAGTGACCCCGATGAAATCGTCGAGTATCTGGAGAAGCTTTATACAGACAAAGCAAAGGCGCAAGCTATCGGTGCATCCGGTGCGGCGTTTATGGCCCAATGGGCTTGGCCTGATATGATTGATGCATTGCTTAAGGATCTGGGGTTACTTGCCTAAGGCTGTCCTGACGTGCGCGGTCTACGTCAGTGCGGTCAGGCGTTCGATGATATTTAAAACAACGTCGGACCAGTCGCCAAGGTGAGTCTGGCGGAACAATCGGGTGGTTGGGTACCAGTCCGTATACTCTCCGCTTTGCAGCCAACGCCAATCCGGTTCCGCTGCCAACATCATCCAACACGGGACAGCAAGAGTCCCCGCGACGTGGGCGACGGCGGTATCGACGCAAATCACCAAATCCATGGTGCTGACCAGATAGGCAATATCGACAAATGATGTGACTTGCCCCGGTGGTTTCAGGAGGCTGCTGTGTTCAAGGTCAAGCAGATCATGTTCTCCAGAACCGATTTGCAGGCGGTGCCACGTGATATTGGGGAATTGGGCAATCAGCGGACGCAGGCAGTCCGCAGGCATGGATCGCCAAACATCGTTGTCGTGCCCCGGATTCCCTGCCCAGACAAGGCCAATGGTTTTGGGTGATTCCAGTGCACGTGTCGGCTTTGCATGGGGAAGAGGCGTTTGTCTCGGCTCGGGTAAATTTAGCCGATGCGGCAGGCTGAATAGTGGAGTCCATGCTGTGCAGCCACTGGGATCGGCCTCAGCAAAGGGTCTGATGTCCAGATCCGGCATCAACTGTTTGAACCAAGGAAGCAGAGCAGTATGTACGGCAAGGGTTGGGGTGCATCCTCGTTCTTGCAACGGCGGAATATAGCGCAAGCATTGGATGGTGTCGCCGTGGCCCTGTTCCCCGACAAGCAACAGCCGTGATGGTAAGTCCGTTTCGGCGTTGCCTATCCACTCGGGCAGTCGTGGCTGAATCGGCAGTTTGACACCGGCTTGCCGTCGGTGCTCCCACGCGGCAAATCCTTCACGCCATTTTCCTTGCAGGCACAGGACATGTGATCGGTTCCAGTGGGTGAAGTGGTCATTCGGGTCTTTCCGCAGAACCTGCTGATAACAGGTATCGGCTTCGGCAAGGCGTCCGGCGCGGCGCAAGGCCCGCCCCATATTGACCAAAATCCCGCGTGGAGGGTCGGGAAGGTCAAGCAGTGGGGCATAAGTGGCAATGGCATCTTCGGTTTTTCCCAAACGGAACAGCAAGTTGCCGAAATTGAAGCGGCCTTTTGCATGGTCAGGAAAGAACCCGAGCAAACGTGTGAACGTCAGGCTTGCCTGCGATGTATCGCCGCTTTCCGAATATGCTATGGCAAGGTCATATAGGGCATCTTCATGAAGAGCATCCATGCGCAGGACACGTTTCCATGCGTTGATGGCCTCAGTCAATTTTCCGCATTGCTGTTTGGCAACGCCAAGCAAGTAACAGGCGTCCGGGTTGGTATGGATGCATTCCGACGCTTCCAGCAGGCTTTCGGCCTGTTGTGGATTATCTTCCTGCAACGCGGTTTTTGCGGCGGAGTAAATGGCGTGTGGGTCAGTTTCCGTCATGTTGACCTACGCGGATTACAATTTGGCAGCGAAAAGGGCGGCCAGATCCTTGGCAAAGGTTTGCCCATTGCATAAGGGCGAAGCCGCAAAACGGGCGCGACGGGCGCGGCGGTCAGCATCTCGCATCAGTGGGGAGTGCGCCCAAGCAATGGCTGTGCGAACGTATTCACTGACGCTGGTGGTGACGTCTTGACTAAATCCGCCAAAGGTTAAATGGCTACTGGAATGACGGCTGGCAAAGGTCCGTCCCGGCGTGGTGATGACCGGAATGCCCATCCATAACGCTTCAAGTGTGGTTAAGCCGCCGGAATAAGGGAAGGTGTCCAGTGCAAAGTCACAGGTGTTGTACAGGGCAAACAGGTCTGCATGGGAAACTGCGCCGTGGAACAAGACGCGCTCCGGTGATATGCCGTGGGCCTGAAACGTGCGACCAATCAGTTCCTGAACGTGGGCATCTTCATAGCCTCGGAATGTCAGGCAGATTTTGCTGCCATCGACTTCGCGCATGATTTTGGCCCAAGTCCCGATGACAGTGGGGTTGACCTTTGCCGGGTTATGGAATGCGGCAAAGGTAATGTGACCGGACCGCCGCCATGCCTCTCCTTGCGGGTCCGGGGCGTAATCCGGTGGGGCATAACAGACATAGCCATTGGGCATGCGCCAGATTTCCTCGGCATAGGCTTTATCTTCCAGCTTGGGAACATGCACGCGGTCGGCAATTAAACCGTCAATCTGTGATAAGCCGGTGGTTCCGACGTAACCCATCCACGTGGCTTGATGGGCGCAGGGCTTTTCGGCAAAGACACCTAGGCGATTGCGGCCCGTATGACCGGAAAGATCAATCAAGATATCTGGGGCGTCTTGTCTGATGCGTTGCTCTAAATCCGCATCCGAATGGGTGTCCACATAATTCCACTGGCTTGTATGGGCCTTCAGCTCATAGGTTAATTCGTCGTTGCGGCGGTTGCTGCAATACACCACAAGGTCCAACCCGGCTTCACGGGCGTGGGGGAACCACCCCTTACAAAAGAAGCCAACAGGGTGCTGGCGCAAGTCTTCGGAAACCAGCCCAACGCACAGCCGTTCCCGTTTCGGAGGGCACGGCGGGATGCGTGTTGTTTTCGGAGTATGCCGTTTGGCCCAAACTTGATGGGGCGGTAAAAGCGAAGCGGCAGTTTGATCAGGCAGGTAATGCAGGGTTTGCAGAAGATTGCTGTGGGCATTCTTGTAATTCGGATCAATGCGTAAAGCCGATTCGTACGCTTTGAACGCCTCCGCCGGGCGTGCCATGTCCGAAAGGACATTGCCGAGATTGCACCATGTTTGTTTGTGCTGCGGATGGACATCAAGAACCTTGCGATAGGCTTTGTAGGCTTTTTCCAGATGGTGCTGGCGATAGAACAACGTGCCTAACCGGAATGCGGTTTCCGCGATGGTCTCAGAGTCGTCGGCAGGGGTTGTGTTCAGGGCCAACTCGTAACAGGCGGTGGCGGTTTCGGCGTCTCCGGTTCCTTCGGCGGCTTGGGCTGTTAGATGTGCCAAATTCCCATCTTTGGGCCAAACAGACCGGGCCGCTTGTGCCGTGTTCAGGGCAGTTTCGTAATCCTTATCCATCAAATAGGCGATGATGGTATCCCGATGGGCTTCCAGTGCAGCGTTACTTTTATCCGTGTCGTAAAACTCAATTGCCTTTTGCAGGAGCGGTAATGCGGCTTTGGTGTCGTCAATCAATAGCTCTCGTAGGCCGAGGTGATGGTAAAACACACCGGAAGCAGGATTCAGCATCAGTCCGAGACGGCAAAAAGAATCCACGGCATCACGTTTGCCGCCGACCAGCGCCTGTTTGCTCAATTTCGCAATGCGGTTCAAAAGCTCTTGATTGGCCATGCGGAAAGGCTGCCCCCGTGCCGAAACTATCCGATTCGCAGAATGGACTGTCTTTTCGGTGCCGTCAAATGTTCACACAAGAATAATGGCGGTTTTGTTAGTGCTTTGGTAATCTTCGTTTGTTATAAACATAAGTGGTGCTGAAACCGCTTTTTCGGTGTTCAGGCTTGATTGAAGTCTATCAAGCTGGCAAGATGTACCACAGGTGGTACGAAAGCCGAGAAACGTCTTGCGACCGCCGTAACCATATGTCCGGCTAAACCTAGAATAGGAGAATGAGCCATGGCTAGTGATATTTCCCTGTCCTCCGCGACACGGACGAACCTTCTGTCCTTGCAACGCACCACCGACTTGATCGGTCGTACGCAGGAACGTCTTTCCACCGGTAAAAAAGTGAACAGTGCTATCGATGACGCGCTGTCCTTCTTTAACGCACGTTCTTTGAACAACCGTGCATCCGATTTGACCTCCATTAAGGACGGTATCGCTGAAGGTATCCAGTTGCTGAAAGCAACCACCGATGCGCTGTCCAGCGTTGAGGACATCATGCAGCAAATGAAAGCTGTGGCTTCCAACGCGAAATCCACTGCTGCTGCTGACACCACCACACGTGACAAACTGTCCAGCCAGTTCAACGAACTGCGCAGCCAGATTGACCACTTGGTGAACGATGCATCTTACAACGGTACCAACCTGATCAAATCCGGTGCGGATACTCTGACCGTTAAGTTCTCTGAGGATAACACTGCTGATCCGAAACGCCAGTTGTCGATCAAAGGTGTTGCATCCGATGCAAGCGCGTTGAGCCTTAACTCTGCTCAATCCGGTTCTGCAACATCGGCTTGGGGTGCATCCACAGGTCACTCTGCGGTTATTGATTCCAACATCAACCAGCTTGATTCTGCTTTGACCACCGTTCGTACCACAGCACAAACCTTTGGTACCAACGCATCCTTGCTGCAAATTCGTCAGGAATTCACCGATAACTTGGTGACGACCTTGGAATCCGGTGCAGCAAACTTGGTCAACGCCGACCTCAACGAAGAGTCTGCAAACATGCTGTCTCTGCAAACCCGTCAATCTTTGGGCTCGATCTCCCTGTCGATCGCGCAACAATCCGAACAGTCCATCCTGCGTCTGTTCTAATCGGGATTGCAAAATCTGTTCAAAGGCGGCGGGCTGTGGCTCGCCGCCTTTTGTTTTTCTGGGTTTCTGGCACCAGATTGCGCATAATGCTACCTTACAGTCAGCAATGTTGCTGATGGGGTGGGTGTCAGGGATGAAAAGAGTCTATGCCATTAAAACTGACGTTACGGAAAAATGAAAAAGTTCTGATTGGGAATGCTGTTTTGCAAAACGGTGATGCAAAGTCAGAGTTTGTTGTCCTGAATCACGTGCCGATTTTGCGGGAAAAAGATATAATTTCCGAAGAAGAGGCGGATACATTTGCGAAAAAAATCTATTACACGATATTAAATATGTATGTGGCCCCCGATCAGGAGCGGAGTTTCCACAAATTTTACTTTTTGCTGCTAAAACAGATGCTAGTACTGCCTCTTGGGGACGACGCACTGGACCTCATGATGCAGATGTCAGAGCACATCATCGCCGGTGATCATTATAAGGCGTTGAAAGCGTGCCGAGAGTTAATCGAATACGAGGCGGAGGTCATGTCACATGCCGAATGATCAATTGCGCGCATACCAGCAAACCCAGCAGGCAAATTTGTCCGGTCGGGATTTGGAAGCCATGGCGTTTACACGTGCGGCTTTAAAACTGGAAGACGCAAAAAAACTGACCGATAACCCGGCGGAATATGGCAAAGCGCTTCGCTTTAACCATTTGCTGTGGACTATTATTCAGGCGGATATTGTTGAACCGGAAAATAAACTGCCGCCGGAAATCAAAGCCAATATCATGAGCCTGAGCATCTTTGTTGATAAGCAAACCGCGAAGGCTTTGCGCTCACGGGATGCCGCAGACCTAGAATCTTTGATCAATATCAATAAGAATTTGGCTGCGGGGCTTCGCAATGACCCCGGTCCGGGCGTGCCCGAAGAAGACTAAGCCAGTTCTGGATAGTGTGTTTAGGGGGCGTCGTGTCGCAATTCTTTGCGCCTGATGTATTCCCGGTTGTTACACCATCGCCCAAGGCCGCGCTTGTCTTGCGTGCCTTGGACGCGGGTGATTTGGCCGGTGCAGACTTCTTTTTACAGGATGTGCAAAGCCGTCATCAGGAATCGCTTCTGGCAATGCAGCTTCAGGCTGCTTTGCTTGTGTGCTCCGGGGACATAGAAACGGCATATCTGACGATTGTCGATGCGCTTGCCGGTATTGATTCTGCCGAAGCTAAAGCTAAGCTTTCCTTCCAAGCCGCAGTTTTGTCCGATGCCTTGAAGCAGGGTGAAGCGGCGTTGTCTCATTTAGAGACTGCGTTGCATGACTATCCTGACTATCCATTATTTCGTAATTTTTATGCCCATTTGGTATGGCTCTATTGTGGTGTTGATGCCGGGCGACAGGCTTTTGCATCAGTGTGCCGCCCGTTGTCCTGCCTAAAACCCGGTGAGCAGTCGGCATCTGCTGCTGTTTGGGGAGAGTGGGCAAGGCTGGAGCGTAATCAGGGACATAATCGTTTTGCGCTTGAACGCCTGACTGAAGCGTTGGAACTGTTCCCGAATGATCCCGATTTGGTGAATATTGTGGCGGCATGCCATCTGGCGTTACATGAATTTGATGAAACCCTGGACGTGCTTGCCAGTTTGCCGGAATCATTCGCGCATCATCCGATCGTTTTGTGTAACCGTGGTAGTGCCTATCATGGTCTCGGTCTTTTTCAGAACGCTTTGCAAGTCTATACGGAAGCCGCTGCCGCTGCGCCCGAGATGAAAGAGGCGCACTTGGGTTTGGCTCGTGCTCATTTTGCCATGTGCGAGGATGCAAAATCAGAAGCGGCGGCTAAGCAAGCCCTGGATCTAGCCCCTGATGATGAAGACGTTCTGACAATTCTGGCGCGGGCCTTGTCTCGGCAGAAGCGCGATGCAGAGGCAATCGCCTGTTTGAAAGAAGGTGTCGCCCGAAAGCCTGACAGTGCCTCATTACATCATCTTTTGGCGGTCGTAAGCCACGAAGGTAGCGATTTCGTAACTTCGGAGAAGGCAATCAAACGTGCCATAGAATTACGACCTGAGGTCGATTATTACCATGACCTTATGGGGTTGCTGTATCTTCAGCACGGTGCTTTTGCCGAAGCAGAGAAACATTTTCGCATCGCGATCAATACGGTTCAGGAACAAACCGCTAGCTATCATTCCAATTATCTTTTTGCATTACATTATAATGCGGAGCTATCGGCCGAAGAGGTCTTTGAAGCCCATTGTGCTTATGGTGACCGCTTTTCGGGGCAGCAGGAGGATGCGTCCTCTCCTTTTCTAAACCAACCTGATCCCAACCGTCGTTTGCGCATTGCCTATATGTCGCCGGATTTCCGGGCCCATTCTGTGGCGTTTTTTATGATGCCGATTATTGAGGGGTATGACCGCGAGCAATTTGAAGTTTTTATCTATAACGGTTCGTTACGCAGGGATGATGCGACGGATTGGTTCCGGGATAATTGTGACCAATGGCGCGAAACCCATAGCCGTTCATTCGAAGACGTGCATGAAATGCTGGTCGAAGACCAGATTGACATTCTGGTGGATCTTGCCGGGCACACGGGGGGGAATTTGTTGCCGATCTTTGGTCGTCGCGCAGCCCCGGTTCAGGTGACCTATCTTGGCTATCCCAATACTTCGGGTTTGCCGGTCATGGATTACAGGCTGGTAGATGATGTTACCGACCCACCGGGACTATCAGACGGTTTGGCAACCGAGGAATTGGTGCGTCTTCCCGACGGTTTCTTATGCTACCGCATGATCCCCGATATTGAAGACGTGGATGATGGTCCGTTGTCACGGGGATTACCGATGACATTTGGTTCCTTCAATAATTGCATGAAGCTGAATGACAGGGTCTTTGATGCGTGGGCTGAAATCTTGCACAGATTGCCCGATGCACGTTTGCTGTTGAAATCCAAATATTACTCCAATCCACATGCCAAAGATTGGGTCATAAAAGCCTTTCAAACGCGTGGGGTAAAGCTGGACCGGGTTGATATCCGCGATTATGCCCCGTCCCTTGGTGCGCACCTTGCGATGTATGGGGAAATGGATTTGGCTTTGGATACTTTCCCCTATAACGGAACGACGACGACTTGTGAGGCCATATCCATGGGGGTTCCAGTTCTGACGGTGAACGGGGATCGACATAGTGGTCGGGTCGGGGCAAGTTTGATGACATCTTTGGGGTTGCAGGATGTTTTCCTGACAACCGATGTTGCGGATTATGTTGATCGGGCCGTGAGTTTCGCCCAAGAACGCGAGGGATTGGCTGCCCTTCGTAAGACACTGCGGCCCCGGCTGCTGGCCTCTCCCTTAAGCGATGAATCGGGATTCATTGCCAAACTTGAAGCTGCCTATCGCGGCATGTGGAAGACTTGGTGTGCCGATGGAACACGCCGATACAGGTTACAGCCGTCACCTTTCGAACAGGATCTGCGCCGCCCATGCGAAAAGAAATGATACTGGCACAGGGGTATCTTCAGGCCGGATTGCCGGAAGCCGCGTTGGAAACAGCACATCAGATTTTGTCTGCAACGCCGGACGATGCCGATGCCAACTATATCTGTGGATCAGCTTTGGAACGATTGGGAAAGTTGGAGCAGGCTTTGCCGCATTTGCGGGTCGCAGTTTCGCAGCGACCTGATGATCCGTTGATTCGCCATGCCCTTGGTTTGGCTTTGTATGACCGGGATTGTTTGCCCGAGGCACTCACACATTTGCAGGCGGCTTTGGAACTTGGCGGAGACGCCCATGTTCAAGAAACTCTGGCAGCATGCCTAATGAGCTTATCCTGCCCGGATTTGGCAGAACCGCATCTGCTCGATGTAACCCACCATCGCCCGGATGATCCTGTGGTCTGGTGCAACCTTGCCTCAGCTTTGATTGACCTCAATCGTTGCGATGAGGCCGTTGCTGCTTGTGATCGCGCGCTTGACCTAGATCCTGACTATGCGGATGCGCATATGGCTCGTTCCATTGCGCAGCTACTGGCTGGAAATTGGTCAGAAGCTTGGCCGGAGTACGATTGGCGTTGGCGGACCAAGGCCTTTGTGGACAACTATCCTCAACCGGATATCCCGCGCTGGCGAGGTGAGGCGTTGCCGTTGGGAAGTCGGCTCTGGGTGCGGGGTGAACAGGGGTTCGGCGATCAAATTCAGTTTGCCCGGTATATAGCTCTTGCTGCGGATCGGGCGAATGCAGAAATTGTCGTATCGGCAAATGAAGCCTTGCACGGGTTAATTCGACAGTATCCCTGTGTGACGCAGTGCGTCGGGATTCGGCAGGTGCCGGATGGCTGTAGTGCCGAAATCCCTATGCAGTCTCTGCCTGAAGTTTTTGATGTCATCGCGAATGATGTAAAAGTTCCGGCCCCGTATTTTACAGCACCTGCTGCGACCGGGGCTTTGGCACTCCCGCCGCGGATTGATGGGCGGTTGCGGGTCGGCGTGTGTTGGGCTGGCAAACCCAGACCAAGAGACAGAGCGATTGACCCGGCTTTTTTGGTTCCGGTCTTTGATCGCTTGGGGGTGGATGTTTTCAGTCTGCAAGTGGGGGCCAGTGACTATCCGCTGCCGGTTCATGCGAATTGGACTGATATGGCGCCAGTCATGACTGATTTTTCTGCGACTGCGGCAGTTCTGGGGCAGTTGGACGCATTGGTCAGTATTGATACGGGGGTGGCGCATCTGGCAGGCGCCTTGGGCGTGCCCACGGCATTGATGCTGATACATGGTGCGGATTGGCGGTGGCTTTTGAATGTGGGGTGGACGCCGTGGTATCCCAACACCGTTTTGATGCGCCAACACGAGCGCGGCAACTGGTCGCGCCCGGTGGCAATGGTAGAAGCCATTCTGCGGCAGATACAGAACAGCGTTTAACGCCTAGGGCCTTGCCCTAAGTCATGAAGTTGACCAAGGACAGTTGGTTGATCATGCTGAATGCTGCATAGGATACTTGCAGCGCGTTCCTTTCGTCATTAATGCGTGTTGCGACTTCGGTTTTGTCCACATTTTCCATATCCGTAATCCGGTTGGCCAAGAACGAGGAATAGGTTTTCTGGTCGCTGACGGCACGGTTCAGCACCACCTGATTGCTGGCAACCATGTTCTCCAGCCGCAGGAAGTCGTCAGAGCTTTCCGTCCGATCACCAATGTTATGGTTGATGGCGTCATTGACGACTTTCAAAGCATCATCAAGGCGGCGTTTCAGTTCCGGCCCATCAATGTCGCCACTGCCATCCGTTGGAATACCTTGCACCACCATGCCAAGGGAGCGGAAGGCTTTTTCAATAGCACCATCCTTTGCATTCACACCGAATTGAATGGTTTGTGTGTCGCTGACCCGGTGCTCAACGACGGTTTCCCCACCTTTGTAATAAATATCATTGCTGATTTGAACATTACTGGGTGCAGTGAGGGTTTCGTTTGTTGGGGCAGGGGTTACGGTCAAGGTTCTGCCATCGGATGAGATATCCGTGACTGTAACCGTGCGATTGTTGTTGTTGCTGCCGCTGACGGTCATCGGACCGGGTTGAATGGATGGAACGCTGATCTGGGTTGTCGTGGATGCCGGGACGGCGTCTGTGATGTTCGGAACCACGGTCAGGGTGCGTCCATCCGGTGACACGGTATCAACGGTATAGAACTTGTCGTTGTCAGCCGAACTGCCGGCAACTTTGATCATCATGCCGGCTTCAACGTTGGAAAAAACACCGGCTGTTGTTGCCTGAATCTGGTTGTTGGTGTTGTCAAAGCTGACGTCACCTGTCGCAGCATTGTTGTAATACTGGGAGTTAAATGCCTGTGCCGTGGTTGCGGTGATGGTCCCTGCCGGGTCAAAGTCAAGATCACCAGTATCTGTTGACGTCAGCATGGTGTTGTTCATGTGGGCGTGTCGGCTTTCCGGTGCGGTCACCGTATTGCCGTCATAGACCGCCTGAAATTCTTCGACCGAGGCATAGGGGACGACCACAGGGGCGACATTGGTGCGCCCACCAGCAAACAGGTATTCGCCACCGACCTTGATATCCAGATATGATTCAAGGTCCTTCATAATGTTGAAGGCGCGCTGCTGGAATGCCTTAAAGTTGCTGACCTCTTCACTGTCCATCGGGTCGTAATCGTAGCTGGTGATGTCGTTCAGGTCATTTCGAAAGACTTTAAGCGAGTCCACCACCCCGGTGATAGACGTGTTCATAGCCTCCAGCTTGGTGCGGGCAACCGTATTGGTCGTGATGTAGGTTTCAGAGCGGGTTCGTTCGTTTTCAAAGTTAACAAGGCGCAAGGCATCGTTGGAAATCCCGCTATAGGCCTGAGATTTTTTCTCTGTCGATAGCTGAATTTGCAGGTTGAACATTTTGGCCTGCGTGCCGATCAGGCGCGAGGTCATCAGAGAATGGGTTGCAAGTGTCGGTACACGGCTCATGATGTATCCTCCGTTAGCGGATCACGTTGTTCAGAACATCGAACAGGGTTTGGGTTGTGGTAATTACCCGCGCCGCTGCTGTATAAGCCTGCTGATAAATCATCAATTGGCTGAGTTCTTCATCAAGGTTGACGCCGCTGACTTCCCCCTGTTTCAGGGCAAGGCTTTGTGTCAGGGTGGTTTGGGTCAATAGCTGGGTTTGGTTCCGGTTCGCCGCAGTCGAGCTTTGGGACAGAATGCTCGATGCGTATTCGGACAAGGTCAGCGACCCGGCAGAAAGCTTTCCGGCTTCCCCAAAATCGACGGTAGAGGTGAAAACCGCAGCCATTTGGTTGGCAACCGTATTATCGCCGCTGGCCAGAATATATTGCCCGGTGTCATCGTTCCTTTGCAGGATGCCTCGACTGAGGCGGGCACTATCAGATTTCAGATCCTGACGTACGGTCAAGTCATGAGCAGCCCCGGCTTTGGATGGTTTAACGCCAATGCGGGACAAAACCCCGGCAGAGGTGCTTTCGCTGACCACCATTTCCTTGCCATCATTTTGCAGAATGCGCAGGCGAACACCGGAACCTTCGTACTCGACGCTGGCCTTAATGTTCTGTGCCTGCAAGGCCGGATCATTATTGATCTTGCTAACAATGGACGAGATCGTGTCTTCCGGGCTGATGGCGACAGTGGCAATGGACGGAGCACCTTCCACCCCGATCGTAATCCCGCTGGTGGTATTTGCCTTCCAGTTCGGGGATACGATGTCGCTGTCGTACAGGTCATTCTTGCCCGCATTGGTGAAAAAGTCATTCAAACCAAAGAAGTTGGAAAAACCTGAAACCGTTTCTTCATAGATACCGCCGCCACTGCTATCGGCATCATATTGAATGGTGATGTCGCCCGGTTCTCCGGTGCTGGTTTCATCACGCATGGCAAAGCCGATGGTTTCGGTGGATGGAATATCGATATTGAGTTGGCCTTCGCTGTCAACAGACGCCCACGTAACAGCGCTGCCTTTATAGCTGCCAAAAAAGTTATTTAAGGCTGAAACCACACTGTCAATAGAGCCAGATGTAGCACCAGTCCATTCGGTCACCAAACTGGATGCTGCGGCTTGGGTTCCGTCCTCATTGTACAGGACAAACTTCACATCGCCGCCACCGGCAATGTTGATGGTTTGGTTGCCACTGTCAATAAAGCGGCGGGTGCCATTGAATTCTTGCGCCAGATCGGGGTAGGAGGTTCCCCGGTTGTGGGCTTGGTTCAGTGCCTCTTTCATCCGCACGGACAACTCATCCAATTCGGACTGAATGGCGGGCAGAACGCTATCGCGCATATCCAGATAACCGCCGATAGCGCCTTTGGTGGTTTGTCGCGTGATATCAAAACCATCAAGGGACAGCGGGTTGAAATTGCCGCCGTCATAGGTCAGCTCGGACGACGTCTGGGTTACGGCCTGATGGCTCAGTGTCGCCGGACTTTTGTCCAATAGGCTGCGGCCTGATGTGGTCAGAATAATTACTTCACCGCTGTCACGGGTAAAGTACGTAATGTCCATCAGGTCGGATAAGGCGGTCAGGGCTTGGTCCCGCTGGTCTTTCAGGTCGCCGGTGTCCAAAAAGGTATTTTCATTGCGGATGATTTCCGCATTCAGGGTATCAATCTGGGACAGCAGGTTGTTGACCTTCAGGACATCGGCTTCAATGGCTCGGTCAGCTTCAAGCCGTAAATCCTGCACCATTTCCGTCATGCGTTTGAATTGATCGGCGATATCCTGACCGGATTGAACCGTGTTCATGGCTTGCGTCAGGCTGGAAACATCCACGCCAAGGGCCTCGAAACTTTTTCCCAGTTCGGAAATCGCATGGGAGATAGAGGTATTGTCTTCCGGCGTGCCAAATGTGTCCTGAATGCGGGCGTAATAGGTCTGTTGCGAGTTAAGAGCACCGGCAACGGCGGCTTCCCGTCGGATGTCCTTCAGCAGGCTTTCATCCACATTGCGCACAAGGCCCGCAGCACGCACACCGACACCCCGCCCGGCAAGGATCTGGCTTTCTTGCAGGAAAACCTTGCGGGTGTAGCCATCGGTATTCACGTTCACAATGTTGCGCGACACGGAATCCAGACCTTTTTGCGAGGTCTGCAAACCGGAAATGGCGGCTCCAAGTGCGAGTGTAATGGACATGGGTTATTCTCCCGTTTGCCCCGGTGATCTTTCTGATGCCGGGGCGCGGTAAAACTTACAATTCCTGATTAAAGCTAACGGCGACAGGACGCCCATCTGCGGTATGTCCGCGTAATGCGCCGCTTTTGCCATAGACCGCATTGCGTTCATTGGCCTGTTTAACGCCATCAACCACCGCATTCATTACTCGGTTGGCGGCATCAATGTTGGCGGACAGAAGCTGACCATTACGTTCGGTTGCCGTATGCAGACGCTGTCCCAGGTGATGCAGAGACTGCCGTTCATCATCTTCCAAAATTTGCAGGATATCCGGTGTGTCCGCGATGGCTTGCATCTGGTTGCGATAATTGCGGGTCAGCGTCCACTTGTTGGCAGACAGAGCTTTAACCGTGTTGATGTCATGGCCTGACAGAGCCTTGTTCTCGGCATCAATCAATTCAACAAGATTGGTCATGACGATGCGCAAATCCTGAATGCAGCGATGGCGACGGTCATGGGCCTTAATTGGCGCAGTGGCCTGGGTCGGACCTTGGGTGGATGCACTCATAATTATACCTCCTGTGCGGCTAAAAGCGTACGGCTGACATGGTCGGCAAGGCCGACACCGCCGTTTTTGGCGACTTCTTTGCCGTATTCGTTCAACATCAGGGACCGATAGGTATTTTCTGCCTGACCACCACCAAACAGTGGGTCGGCGTCCAATCCGTTGAACATGTGTTGAAACATTTGCGTCAGGAACACAGCTTCGAAATCTTGGGCCACCTTATTGATGGCATCCTTGTTCCCGGCTGCGTTCGCTTTGTTTTGCATGGCCTTTGCAGAATATCCGGTCAGATCCGGTGTGGGTGTGGTCATGGTCGGTATGGCGGTCATCACATCACCTCGATTTCTGCGTGCAGGGCACCGGCGGCCTTAATGGCTTGCAGGATGCTGATCATGTCACGTGGGCCAACACCAAGTGCGTTCAGGCCGTCGACGAGCTCTTGTAAGGTGACGCCGGGATTGACCACGGTCAGGCGTTTGTCCTTGCCTTCGTCAACTTGGATATTTGTGCGGTCCACGACTTGCGTAGTTCCGGTGTTGGAAAACGGTGCCGGTTGCGAAACTTGCGGTGTTTCCGTCACGCGAATGGTTAGGTTGCCTTGGGCAATCGCGACTTCACTGATGCGCACGTCGGCACCGATCACAATAATGCCAGAGCTTTCATCAATCACGACACGGGCCATTTGGTCGGGTTCCACGCGAAGCTGTTCAACGTCTGTAATCAGGTCAACGACGCTGCCGCTGTAATGACCGGGGACTTGCAGTTGGATGGTGGATGGGTCGACGGAGCGTGCGGTACGTTCACCAAGGAATGCATTGATGGCTTGAGCGACGCGGCGAGATGTGGTGAAGTCCGGGTTACGCAAAGACAGCTTTACGGTGTTCAGGGAATTCAGGGAAAACGGAATTTCCCGTTCAACGATGGCACCACTGGCAATCCGACCAGACGTCGGGACGCCCTTGGTAACATTCTGACCTTGCCCTTGTGCGGAAAATCCACCAATGGCAACTTGCCCTTGGCTGACGGCATAGACTTCACCGTCTGCACCCAGTAACGGGGTCACCAACAATGTACCGCCTTGTAAACTTTCTGCATCACCCAAGGCCGATACCGTAACATCGATGCGGCTGCCTTGGCGGGCAAAAGGTGGCAAGGAACCAGTGACCATGACGGCGGCAATGTTGTCGGAATCCACATCTCCGCCGCGGGTGTTCACGCCCATACGTTCGAGCATGGCAATTAGGCTTTCTTGAGTAAACGGCATGTCTTTAACGCCGTCGCCCGTGCCATTCAGGCCAACGACAAGTCCGTAGCCGATCAGAACGTTGTCCCGAACGCCTTCGACATCGGCAATATCCTTGATCCGAGATGAAGCCGCAGCCGGAGCAATGGCGATTGCCAAAGCAACACAAGCCATCCCGAGCCGGGTCAAAAAGGTTTGGGTCATGCGTGTCCATAAAGTCATGGCGATGCTCGTACCTGATAAAATCCATGTAGATCTGCAAATGCAGACAAACTCGTCGGAATAGATGCGAATTTCGTGCCAATATCTAATGCACTGATAATGTTGTTTAAAATATGGTTTTGATGTGTTTTGTGGGCGTGGAACGGCAATTCTGTCCATTCAGGTGGGAAAGAAATGCCGCCCTGCTTGGATGGGGGTAGCTAGGCAGAAATTGCCTATACCCTGTCGCGTTCTCTCGGCGTACAGTATAAGTGCCGAGTTGTGTGTTAATTGCTACGTGGAGACGGTTATGAAAGTCGGCTCAACAGGGTCTACCTCTGCGCCGAAGCGGGCGCGGAAGTCCGGTGAAAGCCAGCGAACGTCCAGCGGTGGCTTTGCCGATATTCTTGGTCAGGTTGATGCAGGGGCAGAAGCCGGGCTTGTGGACGCCCCAACGTCGCTGACTGGGGTTGATAGCATTTTGGCTGTGCAGGCAATCAATCCTGATGCGGGGAGTGCCGCACGTCAGCGGATGGCACAGCGTGGAGAGGATATCCTCGACCAATTGGATGACGTGCGCGTGCAAATGCTCAGCGGGGCAATTCCCAAGGCAAAATTGACAAATTTGGCGCAGTTGGTTCGCTCCAAACGGGAGGAAGGCGTTGATCCGCGATTAAGCGCGATTCTGGATGAAATTGAACTGCGGGCTGAAGTCGAAATCGCAAAATTGTCCCGCAGGTAATTCTGATTTCGTGCAAATGGATCGTGCGGGAGCGTCGTATTCTCCTCATATGGGAAAAAATACGACTAATTTCCCCGAAGTGTATATGAAGTGTTGCCCGTTGGCCTTTGCCTACGTATATTGCCTCCCGCGAAGATTTGACGCGACCGTGGAACGCTACAGTTCAGTGTTCGCAGGGAGGATGCACAAGTATGACAGTAATGTTGTCGCCGGGTTACCGGCCGTCTGAAGACGAAGAGTTCATGAACGAGCAAATGCTCGAGTACTTCCGTCAAAAGCTGATCGCATGGCGTGAAGAACTATTGCGTGAGTCAGAAGAAACCCTGGGGCATTTGAAAGAAGGCCCGTCAAACGAAGCCGATATTGCGGATCGGGCATCATCCGAAACCGACAGAGCTCTTGAGCTACGAACACGGGATCGTGCGCGTAAGCTGATTGGCAAAATTGATGCCGCCATGGAGCGGGTCGTTAATGGCAGTTATGGTTATTGCGTGGAAACCGGGGAACCGATCAGTATTCGTCGACTCGAAGCCCGCCCGATTGCAATCATGACGCTGGAAGCTCAGGAACGTCATGAACGTTTGGAGCGGACCCAACGGGACGATTGATCTCCATAGGGGCTTGTCAAAGCCCCTAACCGACCTAATTCACAGCTAGCGTAATTGCGTCTTCAGAGAATTATCATTATCTGGGGTATGGTTGCTATGGATATAAGCCGAGCATGTTTTGATTGTCGGTGGTTATCAGCAAAAGGATCCCAAGAATATGAAATATCTTCGTATTATGCTTCCATTGGTATTCTTGGCGGGCTGCCAAACACTCACTCCAGATGCGAGATTCGTTGGGTCCGTTGAGGTTTTTGGCGATAAAACCAAGAATATCCAAATCAAGATATCCGATAAGACAAAACAAGATATCGAAATGTTTACTCATGCCAATGCCCTTTTGGATGAGTTGCAGTCTATTGGGTGGGTCAGGGATCCGAATTCAAATATTGAAATGGATTTGGTGGCAAAAGTTGAGACAAGGTCCAATGTAGGGTCAATGCCTACGTATGGTGTGGTCGGTTACGCTGATCCTATGGTTCGGGGCTACGTCTACAGAGATAGTTTTATTGCAAATAGTTATTCTGCCCCAGTTTATGGGGTCACGGGGAGCAGATCTTTCCGTTACGAAACCTATGTGAGAAGGCTAACTGTCAGCCTAAAGGACGTTCAGCAGAATGTGCCGATACTCAAAATAAATGTTTCAACAGAAGGTGAGGCGAACACTATTTCGGAAGTGATGTCCCCTCTGGCTCATATGATCGAACTCGCAATTGAAACTGGGAAAACCGCAGGAACCGTTTCCTTTGACTGTTTTGAGCAGGAGAATTTGGGAAAGGCGTCGAACAGCGAACGCTATAAAGGCAAACGCTTTGACGTTGTGGATTACAAAGGCGTAAGCTACCAATGCGCCCCCACACCAAATGAATAGCCTATATGGATATGGCATGAAAAAAAGCCCTGTCATTGGACAGGGCCTTTTTTGTGGGAGGAAATTATGCCTTGGCTTTGGCGTTGCCTTCCAGAAGGCCTTCTGCAATTTGCAGGTTGGTATTGACCAATGCCTCGACTTTGTCAGCCTGACTTTCCTTCGACAGGTCAAACGTCACTTTGGCGGTGTAATCGCTCAGGCGTTTCAGGTTTTCACGGATATCGCTAGGCAATTGGCAGTCTTCACGAGAGACCAGAGTCTTAATGCCGGTCCACAGGGACAGGTTTTCATCCAGTGCAGAGGTTAAGGCTGCCTGATCTTGATTTTCAATGGCCTGAGACAGCGCAACCGCAGCGCGGGTCAAGGCGAATGCGTCTTCTTCGGAAGTGGTCATCGGGGTTTGTTCGGACATTGTGTGGTCTCCATTTCTGCGCTCGCCATCCTGACGCGTGTACAGCGTGATGACGGGTCGCTCAAGTGCACGACGCTCCCATGTGATGAGGGTGCTTCCTTGCAGACCACCCCCACACTTCTTTTACCGCAAAACGCGAATATATCAAAGTGCTAAGCCGCCACTCTTTTCTGTGTGCCTTGATGTGTGAAACGGAACAATAAAAAAAGGCCCCGGATTGCTCCGGGGCCAGATGCGGCAGACGGGTAAAGCCGCTTAGAAAGGTAGAATAATATCAAGGATCTGTGAGCCATAGCGCGGTGACTGCATGTCGCTGATGGTGCCACGACCGCCATAGGCCACGCGCAATTCGGCGATGTCACTGGATGCAACAGTGTTGGTTGCGGTGATGTCCTCGCGGCGGATAATACCGGAAACTTGCAATTGGCGCAGTTCGTGGTTGACCCGTACCTCCTGGTTGCCGGCAATGACCAGATTGCCGTTGGGCAGAATTTGAACAACCACAGCGGCGACGGACAACGTAATCGCTTCAGTACGGGCAATTTTGCCGGTGCCTGTCAGATCGCGTGCGCTGCTGACCCCAACCAGACTTGTCGGGTCAACGTCATTGGGCAGAACTTTGTTGATGCTGTTTTCCAGCCCCAGAAGATTGTTGATGCCCATGCTGTCACCGGCACCGGCGCGTCCTTGGCTTGTGCTGTTGGACAGGTTTGCGCTGTCTGAGATCGAGACTGAGACCGTCAAGATGTCGCCGACGCTTGCGGCTCGTTGGTCTTTAAAGAACGCGCGGGCACCAGGACGCCACAGGGAATTCGCCATGGGTCGCGGAGTTTCCGGGTCGGGCATCGGCATTGTCACCGGGCGGTAGCCGTTTTTCTCAACCGGATTGCTGATTTCGCTGAGTTTCGGGCCTTCGCCAACTTCGGATAAGCGTTGCAAAGTATTGCACCCTGTCAGGGTCAGCATGGCGCAGGCCACGGCAGCCAGACGGAACACGGGGCGTTTTTGTTTGATCATCATGATGTGCCTCCCTTCGGTCTAGCGTTGTACGGTCTGTGTGCCGAGATCGACCACAACCTGATTGGGGCGAACAACTTTAGCCAAAACGGTGCGGTTGCTTTTGGTATTCAGGACGCGAATGATATCACCTTGTCCACCGCTTTCCATGGCTTTGCCTTTTGCCGTCAAATTCATGGTGCGAAGGGCAAAGTAGACAACCACCGTTTCACCTTTGCGGACCATGGTCAGATTTTGCACTTGCGACGCAGAAATCGGTTTGCCGGATTTGATCGTGCGGCGAACTTCTTTACCGATCAGTTTGTCAATGTCGGTGACAGCGGAATCGCGCACAAGTTTGCTGCGAATGTTTTTATAGACCACATCGTCGGCTTCGATCACGTCGCCGCGACGCAGGGTATCCGTCAGGACCGGAACTTTTTCCGTTTCATAAATGCGTCCACCGACTGCGACCTGACGGGTGAAAACAACCCGATCATCCTGAGTGGCGGTCACATCAATGGTCGCTTTGAAGCTGTTGGACTGTGGCGCATAAAACAGGTTGCCGATATTGACGCTTGGGGTTGCGTCCACAGGCAAAGCCACGGCCAACGACGAAGCCGTCACCATGATGTCGGCGTTTTCCGGGGCACCTTCATTTTCCAAGGCCCAGCGAATATTCGCCAAGATATCTTCGTGAGTGATGATTTGGCTTTGTCGAGTGACGACGGCCTGAATGTCGGCAGAAACCGGACGCCAGCTTAAGCCATAGGTGCGCGCAATCCTGGACAGGAGCCTTGCATCAATCACCCGGCGCAGACCCGGTTCCGGTGCGCTGAGGATGGCGCGATCACCGCGCGGGATCGGCCCAGAAAACAGATCACTAACCCGGATGGTATCTCCGCGTACGGAAACGATAGGCTTCAAAAGATTCTCAGCAACCGGGGTGGTCGCCTCGGCCGAGGCAAGTTGCAGGTCTTGGGCTGCTGCCGGGACTGCCAAAGCGGGCAAGGTCAAGCTGCCAAGGGTCAGAAAGGCTGCGATAAATCGTTGAACAGGTTTCATGGTCCGTCTCCTAGCTGCGCGCATCATTATTTCATGTTGCTGACGCTGCTGAGCATTTCGTCGGAGGTTTGCACGACCTTGGAATTCATTTCATAGGCGCGCTGGGCGCTGATCAGGTCGGTGATCTCCGTCACCACATTCACGTTCGAAGTTTCAAGATACCCTTGCAGGATCGAACCGTATCCGGTGGTGTCCGGCGTGCCGGTGGTCGGGGCACCGGAAGCGGTTGTTTCCATGTAAAGGTTATCGCCAATGGCTTCCATCCCAGCTTCATTCATGAAGTTGGAGAGTTGCAGAGTGCCAACGTTGGCTTCGGCAGTTTGCCCGTCGATTTTCACCCATACTTCACCAGATGCGTTGACGGTGATGCCGGTGGCATTGTTCGGAATGGTGATGCCCGGTTGGACGGAATAGCCCTCGTTTGTGACGATTTCACCATCTTGGCTGATCTGGAACGAACCTGCGCGGGTGTATGCGGTTTCACCCGAAGGCATGGTGACTTGGAAATACCCTTTCCCCTGAATGGCAAGGTCGAGAGTATTTTCCGTATTGGTCAGGCTGCCGGCTTCGGTGATGCGGTAAACGGCAGCGGTGCGGACGCCAAGGCCCAATTGGACACCTGCTGGAACAATCGTGCCCGTGTCAGAAGTTGCAGCGCCTTGGCGGCGCAGGTTCTGATACAACAGGTCATTGAATTCGGTCCGACGGCGGGAATATGCCGTGGTGTTCATGTTGGCGATGTTGTTGGAAATCACTTCAACGTTGGTTTGTTGAGCGTGCATCCCGGTGGCAGCAATGCTAAGTGCGCGCATGGTGGTTATCCTTTCTCTTCAAACCGATCAGTTGAACTGACGTGCATAGGCTTCGATGGTTTTGCGCTGACGATCATGTTCGTTTTCGATCATCTTTTGCGCACCTTCGTAAGCGCGTTGAACTTGGATCATATGGGTGATTTCAAGGATCGGGTTCACGTTGGACCCCTCCAGCATGCCTTGAACCACATGTGGGTTGTTGACCGGGGCCTCATCTTGGCCTTCGACGGAATACAAGCCGTCGCCAACCCGTTTCATGGCGCGCTGATCATCAAATGTCACCATTTTCAGACGACCAATCTGACCGTTTTCAGTGGAAATTGTGCCATCACGGGCGACGGTGAATTCTTGCTCGTTTGGGGCCAGAATTATCGGTTGGTCAACATCTGACAGCAAAACATCACCGTTTGTTGTGATGAGCTGACCGTCTGCATCCACTTTGAAATGTCCATTCCGAGTATAGAATTTGTCGCCGTTATCGTTTTCGACCGCGAAATATCCCTCACCACGAATGGCAACATCAAACGGGTTGCCGGTGGTGTTGAATGCACCTTCGCTCAGGTCGCGTACGGAACCGAAGTCTTCGGTGTAGGCGATTTTGTCACGGAACAGGGAACGGTCCGTGCGCACTTTTGCCACGTAATCCGTGAAGAGTGCTTGTTCGCTTTTGAAGCCGGCCGTGTTCACATTCGCCATGTTATTGGCGATTTGATCCATTTGACGCCACAGGGCGGTTTGGCGGCTCAACGCGATGTAACCTGCGTTTTCCATGATTTTTTCCCGTCTATACTCGATCTTTTCATTTTTTTGCCCGGCATTGGTTTGCCGTTGCGTTTGTTTTGCGGATTTATATGCATGCGTCGTGCCAAATTAATTTAACATTGTTTTACAATGGGTTGGTATGTGTCTGTGGCAGGAATGACGATGGTTGAGGACGAGTATTGCCGAGTGAACGCGGCAAAAAAAACCTATCACACAGACCCGGCGTGCTTTGATCGTGTTGACGTGTTATGTTTCAACGACTTTTTAAACAATTGCCGTCATTATAAGTAAGTCCCAGTATGGGCTTGGTGGTGTGTGGTTGGTCCCACGCACGATTGACGGTAAAACGGGAATGACGGGTGCAGACGCATGGCCGAAGATTTTGACGACGATCTTGATGCAGAAGGCGGGAGCAATAGCTCCGGTGGTGGCAAAAAAAAGCTGATCATGTTGATCGTGCTGCCGCTATTGCTGATTATTGGCGCAGCGGCTGGTGCCTATTTCACCGGGTTGGCTGACCCGATAGTCGGAATGGTTTCCGGCAAATCGGAAGGTGACAATGCCGAGAATGGCGAAGGCCACGAAGGTGCCCAGACTGAAGACGGCAAGGCGGTCATGCCTGTGTTTTATGAATTGCCGGAAATGCTGGTCAACCTCAATCCGGGGAAAAGCCGCCGCCCATCCCACCTGAAGATCAAGGTCCGCCTTGAATTGGCCTCGGCCGCGGATACGCCCAAGGTAGAAGCCATGCTGCCGCGGATCACCGATAGTTTTCAGGTTTATTTGCGGGAATTGCGGGTAGACGATTTGCAAGGTGCCGCCGGAATGTATCGTCTACGGGAAGAATTGATGATGCGGGTAAACCGCGTGGCTGCCCCGGCGAAGATCAACGACGTTTTGTTCCAGGAAGTACTGGTGCAGTAGGTCCCAAGCCGATTTCGGCATGAGCAAAAAGGATGCAACGGGTCATGGCCCCTGCGGAAGACAACGAACGATCGGATTCTGATGAAGAAGCCCTGATGGCGGAATGGGAAGCCATGGCGGGCGGCGAAGATGAAGACGGCGGTGGCGATGATGCTTCCGCTGAATGGGAAGCCATGCTGGACGGTGCAGGTAGCCCGGACGATGATACGGACTTGATGACCAATGTGTCCGGTCGTGAATCTGCCCGCGTTCTGAATCAGGATGAAATCGATAGCCTGCTTGGTTTTGATGATGCGGATGACGGGTCTCAAAACCGGTCCGGTATTCAGGCGATCCTGAATTCCGGGATGGTGTCCTACGAACGCCTACCGATGTTGGAGGTGGTGTTTGACCGTTTGGTGCGGATGATGTCCACATCTTTGCGGAATTTCACGTCGGACAACGTCGAGGTTTCCCTTGATAACCTTGTGTCTCTGCGGTTTGGCGATTATCTCAATTCTATTCCTCTGCCGGCAATGCTGGCAGTGTTTAAAGCCGAGGAATGGGATAACTATGGTCTTTTGACCGTTGATTCTTCGCTGATTTATTCGATTGTGGACGTCCTGTTGGGCGGGCGTCGCGGGACAGCGGCGATGCGGATTGAAGGCCGCCCGTACACGACCATTGAACGCAATCTTGTTGAACGCATGATCCACGTGGTGTTGGCGGACTTGTCCGCTGCGTTCGACCCACTCAGTCCGGTGGCTTTCCGGTTTGACCGCTTGGAAACCAACCCACGATTTGCCACGATTTCCCGACCATCCAATGCCGCCATGGTGGCGAAGCTGCGGATCGATATGGAAGATCGCGGTGGTCGGCTTGAATTGCTGTTGCCATATGCGACATTGGAACCGGTTCGTGAACTGCTTTTGCAAATGTTCATGGGCGAAAAATTTGGTCGTGACTCAATTTGGGAAATCCACCTTGTGGAAGAGTTGTGGCAGACGGAAATCGATCTGGAAGCCGTGCTGGATCAGCAATACCTGCCGTTGTATACGGTGCTGAATATGGAAGTTGGTTCCCGCATTATGTTCAACGCGACGCCTGAGTCCCGCGTGATTATGCGTTGTGGTGATGTGCCGATGTGGGGCGGGAAAATGGGACGAAGTGGCAACAGCATCGCCATTTGTCTTGAAGATCGAATAAAGCGTAAACGGTCGTAACCTGACCGATTAAAGATAAGGAATTCGCGTATGTCGCCCACCGTGCTTCTTGATGTGGTCATTATTGCACTGCTTGTGCCGACCATTGTCTATGCGGTGATTTTGAATCGTCGCCTGGAGGCTTTGCGCCGGAATCGTGACGATTTGGCAAAAATGATTGCAGCCTTTAACGAAGCAACCGTACGGGCGGAAGCCGGTATCCCAAAAATGCGTAAGGCAGCACAGGATGCCGGGGAAGCCCTGCAAACCCATATGGAAAAGGCACAAACCCTGCGTGACGATTTGGCATTTATGACAGAACGGGCAGACAGTATGGCCAATCGTCTTGAAGGCCAATTGCGGGAAGCCCGGACTGCCAGTCGGCCTTCTGTCTCTGGCGAGGCCTTAGGGGCTGCTGCTGCCACGGTGGAAACGCCTTCGGCTTCTTCTGTGGTGGATGACTTGCCGGAACCGTTGGGTATGGATTTTGGTGAAGCAGCGGAAAAAGTTTCGAAGGATCCACGGGTCGTTGGCGGGATTTCTCCGGCTCCGTCTCTGTTGTCCGCTTTGTTGGCCGAAGATGATGAAGGTTTGCCGGCTGATTTGGATGAACGCTCGGAAGCTGAACGTCAGCTCCTGCGTGCGATTCAATCCTCTCGCTGATCAGGGTGGAGGCTAATTATGGAAGATAAACGCACCCCACAACCCAAGGCTCCGCAAAAACCGCGTTTCCCGCTGCCAAGAGTGCGGTTGCTGCCCTTATTTATTCTGGCTGGCGCATTGATGTTTGGCGCGCGGGTTGGCAGTTTGTGGCAAAAAAGCTCGGCTCCTGATGATTCTATTGCTTCCGTTGTGCAAGAGCAGGCATTTATCCCCGCAGCACTGGCAGAAAGCCCGGCGACAGAAACCACAGGTCAAGGACTGGGTGGGGAAGAGATCGTTACGCAGGGCGATCGGTCTCAAGGCGGTAATCCAGACGCAGCTTTCAGCCAGTCGGAAATACAGGTCTTGCAGCAGTTGGCCGGTCGCCGGGAAGCGATAGAAAAGCGTGAACGAGAGCTGGATCAGCGTTTGGCTGTGTTGTCAGCGGCTGAGGCGCAAATTGATACCAAAATCCGAAAACTGCGCGAGATTCAGAAAACTATCGAAGATTTGATGGATAAGCATGACGAGCAAGAGCAAAAGAAAATTGATAACCTTGTCAAAATTTATCAATCGATGAAACCCAAGGACGCGGCACGGATTTTTGAACAAATGGACATGCACATTCTGGTGCGTGTGATCAATGGCATGAAAGAGCGGAATTCCGCCGCAATTCTTGCCAAGATGTCCGCGGATCGTGCCAACGCGGTTACGGCAGAGCTCGCAACTCAGGCGCAACTTCCTCCTGATCTTGTGGGCGCGACTGGTGTTAATTAGTGACGGTGATCACAATGTATATACTGGAATTCCCTTGCGAAACTTGCGATGATGCCAGTATATGCACAATCTTACATTCACGGGCGGTTTAGGGTAGACTGTCCTGACATTGTTTGATGTTTTCCTGTAGGAGAGCTTTACATGGCTGTTGATTTGAATATGCGCGTACTCATCGTAGACGATTACAAGACGATGTTGCGTATCATCCGCAATTTGTTGAAGCAACTTGGCTTCAATAATATTGATGAAGCGACTGATGGAAGTCAGGCTCTTCAAATGCTGCGTTCCGGGACCAATTATGGTTTGGTTATTTCTGACTGGAACATGGAACCAATGACCGGTTTGCAGTTGTTGCGCGAAGTGCGTGCAGATGCGGCGCTGAAATCCTTGCCGTTCATCATGGTTACGGCGGAAAGCAAAACTGAAAACGTGATTGCTGCTAAGCAAGCAGGTGTTTCCAACTATATTGTGAAGCCGTTCAATGCGGAAACCTTGAAAGGCAAAATGGCAAGCGTGCTGGGAGATTTCTAAACCTTCTGGTTGGTCTCAGGTATGATGGAGCCGTGTAATGAATAAGGACGATGCTGAAACCGCCTTGCAGGAACGGTTGGACAAAATTCGTGCCAACCGTGGCGATGCCGTGCCACTGAATGATGTGGCCGAGATTGTGCGGTCAATTCTGGATACGATGAGCGGTGAACTGGATTCCAAGGAGTTGAAAGTATACAACGAATTGGAAAGTCTGGCCCTGATCATCCGGGAAACCAAACAGGAAATTGCCAATATTCGTCCTGATGAAATCAAGGATGATTTCCTTCCAACAGCTTCGGATGAGCTGGACGCCATTGTCCAGTCGACGGAAACAGCAGCCAATACCATTCTTGATGCTGTCGAAGAGGTTGAAAGCGTTATCCCCAATGTGGATCCGGCAGTCGCGGAGGCATTGAATAATGCGGTCATGCAAATCTATGAAGGCTGTAATTTTCAGGATTTGACTGGACAACGTATCAATAAGGTCGTGACAACCCTTAAGCAGGTTGAAGAACGAATCAATGCTCTGGTTGCCGCCTTTAGCGCGGAAATGCAGGAAGTTGTAGCGTCGGCAGGCCCGGGCAAATTTGCCAGCCAAGTGGTCGATACGCGCGAGGATTCAGGTTTGTTGAATGGGCCGCAGCACCCGGAGGTTGCCGCAAGTCAGGATGAGATCGACGCGCTATTGGCAAGTTTGTAATTCCCGCGGCAGCTATTCTTCTTGAATGACTGCTCTCAGCGGATAAATGCCGGAGACACCCGTGAAGCCGAAATCAGAATTTGAAGATATCGGCTGCAATGCAGAAGCCCCGCCACGTAAAGATGGCGGGTCTGTTGCATTGTTTTTGTCTCTGTATTTGTTGCTGTTGGCATTTTTCATTCTTCTGGTTTCAATTTCCCAAGGCAACAGCCCCAAGACTCGATTGGTTTTGGAGGGGCTGAGTTCCCAATTTGCATCCAATACACAGGTGGATACTCCAACAAAGTTTTCGGCGGATCTTGGGAATTTTGTTTCCCCGGCGGAATATTTGGATAGGGTCGTAACCGTATATGAAGCTGCTATCCCGGCGGCGAAGGTCCATGTTGTCAGTCCCGGACAGATCATGGAAATTAGTTTCCACATCAATTCCATGTTTGAACCCGGTGCGGAAACATTACGGCCGGCACAGCGGCGGGTCATTGGCGAATTGGTGCCAACGTTATTGCGGCCTCCACCGGGGTTGCGGTATGTGGTCGAAGTTATGTTTGGCCTGCCGAAACAGCAGGAGCAAGTTTATCCCGTAACGGAAGACCAACTGATGCGCCGTGCTGGGGCGGTTGCCAGGGCCTATATTGAACAAGGTGCTCTGCCACATCTGGTGACAGTATCCATGACACCCATGGCTGACCCCAGCCGTTTGCATGTGTTGTTTCGGGTTGAAACTGTGACTGTCCAGCAAGGGGAGGCTGCGCAATGACCCAGTTTGACCCTATGGAACGCAGCCAGTTGCTGGAATGGGAAGGGGGTGGCCTTGATGCACCTAAGCCCGACTTGCCATCGTCCCCGGCTTGGATGCTGTCTTTGGCTGATCTGGTGTCTTTGCTGCTGACATTTTTCGTGCTGTTATTTGCCATGTCCGGGGTCAAGGATGACCAATGGCAAGCCGTTACGGATTCTTTATCGACTCATTTGAATCCTCCGATCCAGCCTTCGGATTCTGTGCCGACCGCTACAAAAAATGTATCTCGCACGGAACGCCGCGAAGCCATTTCCTTGCCATATTTGGCGAGCTTGTTTGAGGCAATTATTGCAGACACGCCACAGCTACAGGCGACAAGCATAGATTTGCATGGGGATCGGTTGGTGTTGTCATTGCCAAGTGATGATGTGTTTTTGGGGAATGGAACACAGATTACGCCTCCGGCGCGCCAGCTTTTGTCGGCTATTGGTGGGGTGTTGAACGGGCTGACCAATGAAATCGGCATTGCGGCGCACACGGGCCCCATGGCGGAAGGCGGCCCTGCCTATACCTCGAATTGGGAATTTTCCATGGCCCGAGCCTCCGCTGTCGCCAATATTTTGTCTGAAGTTGGTGTTAATAAGTCTTTTCGGGTTTATGGAATGGCGGATGCGCGGTTTAATGATCTTCCAGACTTAACCCCTGCGGAACGCTTGGCAAGAGCGCAGCGGGTGGATATCGTGATCTTACCGAGCTGGAGACGTGGGTTGTGATTGTGCGGTTAAACATTTTGCGGATGTTGTGTCTATGTGTGGTGCTGTTGGGCGCTACCCTGCCGATGGCGCATGGGCAAACCGTGGATATGCGTGCGGGCATCCATGAAGGTTTTGGTCGCTTGGTTTTTGAATGGTCACAAACCACGGCATATACGGCCCGGATTGCGGATGGGCGTTTGGAAGTGACGTTTCAGTCCCCGATTGCTGCCGATCCCCAGATTTTATTGCCGCGATTACCGAAATATCTGAAATCCGCTCGCAAAGAAAATGGCGGTCGTAAGCTAGTCTTTGATTTGAACGGAGATTATCGTCTACGTCAGCGGGTGTTCGGAACGTCTGTCGTTTTGGATTTGATCCGTGTAGAGGGTGAGAAAACAGCTTCAACTACCAGCAAAACTTCGCCCAAGCTGATAACGGTTCCTGTCCGTGTTGGGTTTCATAGGGACTACACCAGACTGGTATTTGATTGGCCGAAGCGTTCGACGTATCGCCTCACTTATAACGATGGGCGAGCAACTTTGCGATTTGCCGACCCGGCTCGCATTAACCTTGCTGCCGTGCATCAGGCTCTGCCGCAAGATTTGAAGACTTTTGCTATAACGACCACTGCTCCGCTGACCGTGACGATGCCATCACCGTCACGACCAAAGCATTTCCGCGCCGGACGGTCAGGGAACAGTGTTGTGCTTGATATTCCCAAAACGGCGGCGTCTAAAGCCCCGGCACGAACTGAAGCCAAGGAAGCACCCAAGTCAAAACCAACTGCTGCAGAACCGCCAAAACCTCAGGCAGTTCCGGTGGCAAAGGTTGAAACCCCGAAAGAGTTGCCGGAAATTGTTGATGTTCCGGCCCCGATGGTTCAGCCCGGACGTGTGGTCAGCCTTAGCTTTTCATGGAACGAGCCGACGGGGGCTGCCGTATTCCGTCGCGGGGGCTATATTTGGGCGGTTTTTGACCGGGCGCATTCTGTCGATACCAAGTTGATGCGGCGCATGGGCGAAGGGCTGTTGCTGGATGTGGAGCAAGTCAAAGTCCCGAACGGCACGGCTGTGCGTATCCTTGCGCCTTCCAACTATAACCCGAGCCTCCGACGGGAGGGGTTGTTGTGGATTGTTGACATCATGGCGCAGAGCTTGCGTCCGGTGAACCCGATCAAAATTACGACCCTGCCACAACGCCCCGAAGGTGTGAAGTGGTTCCTGCCCATGAATGAGGGCGGAGCCGTCCTGAATGTGGTCGACCCGGAAATTGGCGATACCATGATGGTTGTTCCGGTTATCCCCCTTGGTCATGGCATTGAACATGCCCGCCAAACGGTTGATCTTGAAATGCCGGTTACGGCGCAAGGTGTGGTGGTTTATCCGCGGACAGATAATCTTGAGGTTTCTTCCAATCGTAATGGCATTGATATCGGACGTGATGGTGGCTTGCGCCTGTCGAAAGAGGCCACAATCTCCACCGCGTTGGCGACGCCGACCGGGGAGAACGCCGTTATTCGTGCGTTTGATTTGGCGGAATGGCAACGTGATGGGGAAGATGCCTTCGTCAAGGACCGTCTGGGCCTTCGCGAGGCGGTTATGGAAGCCTCACAGGAACGTAAGAATTTTGCCCGGATGGATTTGGCGCGGTTTTTCTTTGCCCATCGCTACGGTGCCGAGGCACTTGGCGTCTTGCGCACTATCGCAGCAGATAATCCACAGCGGATGGATCAGCCAGACTTCCTCGCCGTTCAGGGCGGTGCAAACTATCTGATGCACCGTTGGGACAATGCGATCAAAGCCTTCAGTCACGAAACATTGGCAGGTTCCACCGAAGCCCAATTCTGGAATGCCTTGGCAAAGGTTAAAGTCGGGGATGACGATGGGACCGGGGAAAACACCCTGATTATCCGAGCCGGTGCGCCAATTTTGAAAGATTACCCGGATCGTTTGCGGACACGTTTGGCGCTTGATGCGGCAGAGGCTTTGGCGAATGTCGGTGATGATGTCGGTGTGAACAATTTTCTTGAGGCCGCAAAACGCGACAACTTGAGCATTCAGGAACAGGCAGAGATGGCGTACCTGAAGGGCCGAATGCATGCCTCAACTGGTGCATTGGAATCTGCGATCAGCGATTGGGAAGAAGCGGAAGATACCTTTGTGCGTCCCTTCCGTGCCCGAGCCGCCTTTAACCGAATCCTTTTGCAGCGGCAAATGGACCAGATCAGCATGAATGATGCGATCGAGAACCTCGATCGGCTTCGGTTTGCTTGGCGTGGCGATGATTTTGAATACAAACTATTGGATACGCTGGCGCGGATGAATCTGGACGATAAGCGCTATGCCGATGGACTGCGTATTTTACGGCAGATGGTCAGCTATTTCCGTGATCGCCCGGAAAGCAAAACCATAACCGAATTGATGCGTTCCACCTTCCGTGAATTGTATTTGAATGGGCGGGCGGATGACTTGCCCCCGGTTCGAGCCATCGGCCTGTTTGAGGAATTCCGTGAATTGACGCCGCCGGGAGCAGAAGGCGATGAAATGATTCGCAAACTGGCGGATCGTTTGGTGAGCGTGGACCTGCTGCAACAGGCGGCACAATTGCTGGAACATCAGGTCGATGCCCGTTTGAAAGACGTGGAAAAAAGCCGGGTTGGTGCGCGGTTGGCATTGGTATATCTGCTGGATCGTAAGCCGTCGCTGGCTTTGGCAGCGCTGAAAAAAACCACCTATGATAAGAACCCCAATGGCTTGGCAGAACAAAGAAAACAATTGCGGGCACGGGCCTTGGCGGACTTGGGGCAGGATAAAAATGCTCTGGCAGTTTTGGCGGCAGACAACAGCGATGAAACCAACCTGTTGAAAGCGGAAATCCAATGGCGGGAACAAAACTGGCCCGGGGCTGCGGATGCATTGGCCCAAACCGTGCGGCCTCCGGCTGAGGGAGCACAAATGTCGCAGGACATGCGCCAGCGCGTCTTGCAGTTGGCAACAGCCCTGCGCCTGTCCGATCAACGGCGGGATATTGCCCTTTTACGCCGTGATTATCTGCGTTACATGAATTCCACAGCCGAATTTGACGCCTTTAATTTGCTGACCAGTCAGACCTCGTCCGGGTTGATAGATTTGCAGACGGTTGAGGCCCAGATCAAGCAGGCGGAAAGCTTCCGATCTTTTATGGGGGATTATAAGGATCGGATGAAAGAAGGCGGGTTAAGTGCAATCAATTAATTGTGCTTTACTGCCATTTATTGTTTACACAACAAAGAAACGCCAAAAAAAACGATAGCCGGATGAATATTTAACTTGCATTCGTAAACGCAGTGCATCACAAATCCGGCTTTCCAGAATGTATCTGGTCCATCTGCTGGTTTAGGAAGGGGAGAAATGAATCATTCTCTGGCCACCGAACTGGGGATGAACTCAGGCGTAAATCTGAGAGACTCCCAAAATAGTACGGTAACCAATCTTGCGGCCGCGGCTGCAAGCGCGCGTTTGTGGCCTTCGGTTGCAAACGACAACGACTACTTTGTGGAGCGCGACGGCGTTAAGTTTGCCGGGACGCACCTGACAATCGATCTTTGGGGGGCGACCAATTTGGATCGTCTCGATTTGATCGAAACCACTCTGGAGACAGCGGCGATTACTGCCGGTGCGACCATTCTGCATACCCATTTGCATCACTTCCAGCCCAATGGCGGCGTTTCCGGTGTGGTGGTATTGGCGGAAAGCCATATCTCCATTCACACATGGCCGGAACGCAATTTTGCGGCGTTGGATGTTTTTATGTGTGGCGAATGCGATCCGATGAAAACAATTCCGGTCCTGCGAGAGGCTTTCCAGCCTGCTCACATCGGCCTGAATGAGCAAAAACGCGGGATGACGTCTTGGTGACGCGCTTTGCGGAAACGCTCCATGCGGAATGGTGTCAGGAGTTTGGAGATATCGAACTCCTGCACGCCAAACAAACAGACTTTCAGGATCTGAAAATCTTTACGAACCCCATCTTTGGCAAAGTTATGGCCCTTGATGGTGTGATACAGACAACAACGGCTGACGAATTCATCTATCACGAGATGATGACGCATCCGCCTTTGCTGGCCCATGGCGCAGTGAAGCGGGTGTTGATTATCGGTGGGGGAGATGGCGGCTGCCTGCGTGAGGTCCTGAAGCATCCTGTCGAACAGGTCACCAAAGTTGAAATTGACGCGGGTGTGATTGCTGCATCAAAGAAATTTCTGCCGGAAATTTCCAATGGTGCGTTTGAAGACCCAAGAGCAAATATCATCGTTGGCGATGGTTTGGCATTTGTCGCCGAAACCGAAGAAAAATTTGATGTGATTATTGTGGATTCCACGGACCCGGAAGGGCCGGGGGAAGTCCTGTTCACGGAAAAATTCTATGCGGATTGTGCGCGTTGCCTGACGGAAAAGGGAATTATCGTTACCCAGTGTGGCGTGCCGTTCCTGCAGCCGGTCGGCGTAACGCGAAGCTATCAGCGTCTGCGGTCTGCGTTTGCGGATGTCACGTTTACCACGGTTGCGGTCCCGACCTATGTCGGCGGGATTATGACGCTGGGGTGGGCTTCTCAGGATCCGAGCCTGCGGCTGTTGGGGGCGGAAAGCCTTCGTACCCGCGCGGATACACTGAATCTGCAAACAAACTACTATACGCCAGAGGTACATCTGGCAAGTTTCGCGCTTCCGGGTTACGTTCAGAGACTTCTGACTCCCTGATCTGCACGAAAGATGCAGGCAGGGTGGGAGGTTTCAACCATCCTGCACTGCATGTGCAGGCGTAAAGGAGATCATATATGAAGACGTCTCTACTTGGAGGGGTATGTTTTGCGTTGGCTGCCATGACTGCAGCTACGGCTTCGGCGGAAACGCGGGTGGCAATTGCGGGGCCGATGTCGGGCCAGTATGCGTCAGCCGGGGATCAAATCCGTCAAGGTGCCGAATTGGCTATCGCCGATATCAACGCCAAGGGCGGTGTGCTGGGTGATAAGCTGGAATTGGTCGTCGGTGATGATGCCTGTGATCCAAAACAGGCTGTGGCGGTTGCCAACCGGATGGTCAGCGAAGACATTAAATTCATGCACGGGCACTGGTGTTCCAGTTCGACCATCCCGGCGTCAGATATCTATCTGGATGCAGAAATTCCGGTGGTGACCGTATCCACCAATCCGAAAGTTACCGAACGAGGATTGGACAATATTTTCCGCATCAATGGTCGTGATGACCAGCAGGGTATGGTTGCTGGAAAATATATTGCTGAAAAATTTGCAGACCGCAAAGTTGCGGTAATTGATGACAAAAGCGCCTATGGCAAAGGGCTGGCAACAGAAATTGCCAAGGTAATGACGGCTGCGGGTAAGGACCCGGTGATGGTTGAATCCATTACGGCGGGGGAGCGTGATTACTCAACGCTGATTACCAAGTTGAAGGCCGAAGGCGTGTCCGTCATGGCGTATGGTGGGTATCACACGGAAGTTGGCCTGATCCTGCGCCAAGCCAAGCAAGCCGGGCTTGATTTGACGATCATGGGCGGCGATACCATGACCAATTCGGAACTGTCGAGCATTGCCGGTGAGTTGACCGATAACGTGATGTTCACGTTCTCACCGGACCCGCGCAAAAACGAAAGCGCCAAGTCCGTCGTTGCTGAATTCCGCAAACAGAAAATCGAACCGGAAGGGTACGTTCTGTATGCTTATGCTGCCATGCAAATGTTTGATCAGGCCGCAACGGCAGCGAACTCGGTCGATTTCATGGATTTACGTGATGCCTTTGCATCGCAGACTTTTGATACGGTCTTGGGGCAGTTGAGCTTTGATGCCAAAGGCGATCTGAAGGTTCCGGCCTTTAAAATCTATCGCTGGCATGGCGCGTCCTACGATTACGCCCAATAGTCCACGGTTCAATCAATGAACAAACGGCGAGGCTGATCAGCCTCGCCGTTATGGTTTGGAATACATTTCGCCGTGGTCAGGGTGCAAAACTTTGCACCAGACTGCCCGATATCAGATACCAGCCATCAATCAGCACAAAGAAGATCAGCTTGAACGGCAACGCCAGCATCACTGGCGGCAGCATCATCATACCCATGGACATCAGGACCGAGGCCACGACCATATCAATGATGATGAACGGTAGGTACAACAGGAAGCCGATTTCAAATGCCCGGCGAAGTTCACTGATCATATAGGCCGGGACAAGGGCCTGATACGGCATGTCTTCCGGGGCGATACTCTCTTCAACCTTTGCCATATCTGCGAACAGGCGCAGGTCTTTCTCATTCACATGGCGCATCATGAAATTGTGGAACGGTTGTGCGGCGCGCTCCATGGCTTCGCCTTCGGAAATCTCTTCGTTAATCAGGGGGGAGATACCGTTATTCCACGATTCTTCAAATGTTGGGGCCATGACAAAAAATGTCAGGAACATGGCCAAGGACATAATCACCATATTGGGTGGTGAGGTGTTGGTGCCGATGGCTTGGCGCAGCATGGCAAGCACGATGGCAAAGCGCGTAAACGAGGTACACATCAACAGAATGCCGGGGGCAACGCTGATGACCGTAATCAAGAGGAACAGTTGAATGACACGGGACGCGGTGCTGCCGCCTTCGCCGCCAAGGTCAATATTGACGGATTGAGCCAAGGCCGTGTCCGGCGCAATCAGGGCGCAGAGAACAACCGCAAGGAAAGTCAGCCAAGTCCGCATCAGGCATCGTCCTCCGGTGTGGTTATGCGTTCGCCGGGGCGCAAAATCCGTGTGTCTTTGTCGATGGCGGTCTTTGGCAATACATCCCGAAACCGTACCCGTTCCAGCGGGTCATCGGACAGCGCGTCTGCCCCGGTTTTTTCACGGTGGATATTTGTTTCAATCACCAGATCGCTGTTGTTGCCGATCAGCAGCAGATGTTCAGTCGAATCACGTTCGATCAAAACCAGACGGTGTTGGTTGTCGATGGGGCGGATTTCCAAAATTTTCAGTCGCTTGTCCCGATTGCCATTACGGTGCCAACTTTTGCCAAGGCCGCTGCGACGAAGAAACCAAGTCAGCAGTAAAATCAGGCCGACAACAAGGGAAAGAACGGCAATCAACCGTCCGAGTAAGGCACCGTTAAGAAGGGATTCCGCATCCACGGCCAAAGACTCCGGTCAGACAAAGGGCTTAGCCAACGGCCTTTAATGGCTCGCTGACCGACTGATGCTGCCACAAACTAAGGATGCGCGTATAGGCATTTATGTCGGCATCAAGGGCATTAAGGGCAACAATGGCTTGCTGGCGACGTTCTTTTGGCAGGGTTTCTGCAATTCCGACCAAGGCGCGAACTTCTTCAGGAAAGCGAATCAGGCTGACTCTGCGACCACAGATCAAGGCGCGGTTTGCGTCGTCGATAGTACGACGCAAGGACTGAATACGAATCATCAAATCAGAAAACGGTGTCTTATTCATGGTGTGTTTGCCTGTGTCTGGCCGTCTGTACTTGTGTGCTCTTCCGTGGGTGTTGGGGTTTCGCCGTTGGCGCGGTAGACATAGCTTAGAATTTCAGCCACCGCGGCGAATGCCTCCAACGGGATTTCCGTATCCACATCAACAGAAGCCAGTATTTCCGCCAGATCGGCATCTTGCCGAACCTTGACCCCGTTCGCAAAAGCCAGCTGCAAAATCTGTTCTGCAACCGCCCCGCGTCCGGTGGCGACAATTTTCGGGGCATGGGGACTACCCCGGTCATGATGCAGAGCAACGGCAATCTGATCCGGGTCAAAACCCGCAGTCGCCTTTGCCTCATCGTTTGGGGGGCGGTTTTGTGTCATTGCCCTCGGACCCCTTGTCGCCAGTATCCAAGCGGAACTGCCCGGTCTGTTGATGTGATCAGTATCACGCCGACGGTTAAAGAAAGTCTTAACGGTACGGCTAGTAAGCTGTGAAAGTTGAATTTAGCTCGGTTTTCTTGGTGATGGGGGTCGCCTCAAACGTTGGGAAGCTCAGGTTTTATGGATTCCTTTACGGATTGTTAATGTGGCTGCGCCATACTTGACGACAGGAAGTAGGCAGGTGATGCGTCTACTCAGCATTTGGCAGTCGAAGGTGCGGTTATGGACCTTAAGAATTTGACATTGTTTCAGGTGGCGCAGCAGCGCATGGACTGGTTGGCACAACGGCAAAAGGTCGTGTCCCAGAACATCGCCAATGCCAACACCCCGGGCTATAAGGCGAAAGACCTAAAGCCTGTGGACTTCCGCGACACATTGTCCCGCGCGCTGGCAAAAGATACCCAATCCGTCCCGGTGACCCGCACCAATGCCAAGCATTTGGCAGGCAGCCTGCCGGAGACCGGACCGTATCGCACAGAAACCCAACGCCGCCCCTATGAGTTTACGCTGGATAAAAACGGCGTTGATATTGATGAACAAATGCAAAAGGCATCCAGCAACCGCTCGCAATACAAGCTGGCAAGCAATCTGGTTTCCAAGAACCTGAGCATGATTCGTACTGCCCTTGGTCGTAGTTCTCAGTAGGGCAGAATAAGGAGATAACCGATGGATGACTTGATGGTGAGCACACGGGTATCGACGTCCGGGATGAAGGCGCAAGCCACCCGTCTGCGCGTCGTGTCCGAGAATATCGCCAACGCGGATTCCGTATCCACCACCCCCGGCGGGGATCCTTATCGTCGAAAAACCGTTTCGTTCAAGGACGTGATGGACCGACAAACCCGTGCCGATTTGGTGAAGGTGAATAAAATATCTCCAGATCGTTCCGAGTTTGAAAAAAAGTACGACCCGACCCATCCATCAGCCGGGGAAGACGGCTATGTGTTGATGCCGAATGTGAACCCGTTGGTGGAAATGATGGACATGCGCGAGGCACAGAGAGGCTACGAAGCCAACCTCAATTCCATGCAGATCAGTCGTGAAATGATTTCAAAAACTATTGATATGCTGCGTTAGCAGTCGTCGGCTGTGAGCCGTTAAGGAGTTTACCACCATGACCGTTTCCATGAATGCAGCCCTGAATGCCTATCGTTCCGCGGCCCAGAACGTGGAAAATTCCATCGCTGGGAAGGAAGCCGATACGGGCGCCATCCAGCCGGGTATGGCGTTTGCGGATATGGTTAAGGATAACCTGAACGAAGCTGTGGACGCACAAAAGTCCAGTGAGGAAATGAGCTTGTTGGCGCTGCAGGGCAAAGCTGATCTGCGTGAAGTGGTGAATGCGGTTGCCAATGCGGAAACGGCGTTGCAAACTGTAGTGACTGTACGTGACAAGGTTTTGACGGCGTATCAGGAAATTCTGAAGATGACCATTTGATAACGGGAAGCCACCCATGAATGAAGCACAGGTCCTTGAAATCGCGCGTGAGGCGGTTCTGACACTGGTCATGGTGGCGTCGCCGATTTTGTTGGTTGGTATGACCATCGGCCTGATGATTTCCCTGTTCCAAACCTTGACCCAGATTCAGGAAATGACCCTGACCTTTGTGCCAAAGGTTCTGGTGGTCTTCGTATCTTTGATCCTGTTGTTGCCGTTCATGTTTCACGAGATCAAACTGTTCGGCGAGCATATGTTTGATTTGATCATCGCGCCGCGATAGGGGGCGCGTATGCTTCAGGATCTTCTGGCACTGGACATATTTCATGTCGCGTTGGTGTTCACGCGTATGAGCGGCGCGTTTTTGTCCATGCCGGGTTTCTCCGCAAATTATGTTCCCATTCGTATTCGTTTGTTTATGGCGCTGGGCGTCAGTGTTGCGCTGTTACCGGCGGCACTGCCCATTTTGCCGGATAAACCGCCAGAGTCTGCGGCATTGCTGGTTGGTATGATGGTTGTTGAAATGACCATCGGCGTCTTCATGGGGGTGGTCACCCAGTTCCTGTTGACCGCCATGCATTTTGCCGGTTCGGTCGTTGCCTTGTCCGCTGGTTTGGCGAATGCGTTTATTTTTGATCCGGTAAGTGAATCACAGGGGGCGATGGTGACGGGGTTCTTTAACCTTGTGGCCCTGATTGTGATTTTTGTCACCGGGACTCATTTGCTGATGCTGGAAGCCGTGATGGAAACCTATACTCTGTTCCCGGTTGGGCAGGGGTTGGTCCTTGGCGATATGGCAAACTATTTGGCGGAGACACTGGGGCACAGCTTTTACATTGGGCTGCGTCTGGCATCGCCTTTTGTTGTGTTTTCAATTACCTTTCAAACCGCCATGGGCGTGACCGCACGGTTGATGCCGCAGATGAACGTATTTTTTGTCGCATTGCCCATGCAGATTTTGTTGGCACTGGCGTTGATATCCTTGGTCTTGCCGACCATTCTGTTGTGGCTGATGAACCATTATGAATCCGGCCTGCGCGGCTTTATCGCAGGCGGTTAGGGAGCAGGTGTCATGTCCGAAGATCAAGACGACGCCTCAAAAACGGAAGAACCCACAGAGAAACGCATCGAAAAGGCGCGTGAAGAGGGGAACGTTCCGGTTTCACAGGAAGTCAAAAGCCTGATGATGCTGGTCGGCGGGATTATCGCCGTCGCGTTTTTCGCGCCAAAAGTTGCTTCGGATGTGCGGGAGACATTGCGCCCGTTTTTGGCCCGTCCCCACAGTATGAGTACGGATTTTGAAAGCCTGCGCGATCTGATTTCCGGGGTGCTGGCGGATGTGGGTCTGACTTTGCTGTTTCCGATTTCCATTTTGGTGGTGTTGGCGGTTCTGTCTGTGGTGGGGCAGGTCGGTTTTGTCTATTCACCGAAACGCATGCGTCCAAAGTTCAGTAAACTCAATCCAATCAATGGTCTGAAGCAGTTTTTCTCCCCCAAAAAATTGATGGAGTTGCTGAAAAGCATCCTGAAGCTGATCCTGATCGGCGTGGCGTTGTGGCTGATTGTTTGGCCGAATCTTGAATGGATTTTACGCCTGCCTGAAATGGAAATTCCCGCCATGTTGATGGAAGTGCGGGTGGTGCTGTTGCTGTTGGTGATGACGATTGTGGCGGTTATGGTTGCGGTGTCCTTGGCCGATGCCATGTTCTTGCGCTTCCAGAATAAAAAGCAGCTAAAAATGACCAAACAAGAGGTCAAGGACGAGCACAAACAGGCCGAAGGTGACCCTCAGGTTAAGGCCCGGATTGCGTCTTTGCGTCAGGAAAAATTGCGTCAGCGCATGATGGCAGCCGTGCCGGAGGCCGACGTCGTTGTGACCAACCCGACTCACTTTGCCGTGGCCTTGAGCTATAAGATGGAAGATATGAACGCGCCGAAGGTTGTGGCGAAGGGTGCAGACAATATCGCCTTTAAAATTCGCGAAGTGGCGGAAGAGAACGAAGTGCCGATTGTGGAAAACCCGCCACTTGCCCGGGCGTTATATGCTACGGTGGAAATTGACCAGTTTATTCCTCCTGAACAGTATAAACCCGTGGCAGAGGTCATCAGCTATGTCATGGGTTTGAAGAAAAAGAAGTAGCCGCGTGAACCGTATGTTTGAGGTTAAGCATGTTTAAGGGACTAAGCACTTGGGGGGCTGTCGCCATTGTGCTTGGCTTCGGTATTATTCTGGGTGGCGGTTCCGTGTCCGGTGATTTGCTGATCTTATTGCTGGTTGGTGCGGCTCTTGGCCTGTTGGGTGTGGCACTTATCCTGCGGGAAGTCAGCATGACCGCAACCGCATTGGGGCGGGCAGAGGCTCTGCATGCCGCAGCTGAGCGTGACGATCGGGCCATGCGCATTGTCGATGCCAGTGGTCAGACTCTGATTGCCAATCAGGATGGGCGGCGGTTTTGGGGGGATACGGACCCCATGTCGGTTTTGGAAGCACGTCTTTATGATTCGGATGTCGACCGGGAAGCCTTCGCCCGGTTGCGAGGAGCCTATCAGGCAGGTCTGGATGATGTGCAGTATTTGTCGCTGAAATCCATCCATGGCAGTGGTCGTGACTGGGTACGGGTTAAGGTTCATGCGTTGCCCACGCCTCCCGGTGCGCGTTTGGTCACAGCCAAAGATATTTCGGCTCGGCGCGCCCTTGAAAATGTTTTGAAAAGCGAGCGCGAATATCTGGCAGACTTTCTGGATTATCTGCCGGTTGGCGTTTATGCGCTGGATGCGGAACAAAACTTTCAATACGTGAATGAGACACTTGCCGAATGGCTGGGTATGCCCGAGGACAGGCTGATCGGGGCATCTTTGGCTATGGTGCTGGCGAAAGGGTCAGCACAGCCGGAAGTGGACGGGTCATGGTGTGGGCTGGTGCAATTGCAGTCTGCCCGTTCCGGGGCTTTCCCTGCCTTGATCAATCATACCCTTTACGACGAAAACAGTGAAACCGTGACTCGTGCTGTTGTTGTTCGTGATGTTGTGACCGACGCGGCATACGATGCAGAGCATGATACGCTTAACCGACTGAGCCGGCAGGTCTTTGCCGAGGCGCCCGTCGGCATTGCAGTGATGGATGTGGAAGGGCTGCCGCATCCCATGCTGGCAGAAGCCAACGATACGCTGGCGGCAATGTTGGGGCGGTCTCAGGATGATTTGATCGGGTGCAGCCTCGAAGACATGATTGATACGTCCATGCGGGGGGAAATTGCCGCTGCGTTGGAACAGGTGGCGCAGGGGCATACGGTTGCGCCGCTTGAGGTGCGTTTGGCCTCGCCACGGGACTTGACTGCTATGCTTCACGTCAGGTCACTGCCTCGGCAAGTTGCGGATGATGGTGCAATTCTGGTTCCGGCGCGGCAATTGATTCACGTTGTGGATACAACGGATCGCCGTACGCTCCAGATGCAAACGGCGCAGGCGCAGAAAATGCAGGCCATGGGGCAGCTTGCCGGTGGTGTCGCCCACGATTTCAACAACCTTCTGACGGCGATGATCGGCTTTTGTGATCTGTTGCTGCAACGGCATGGACCGGGGAGCGCATCCTTTACCGATATCATGCAGATCAAGCAGAATGCCAATCGTGCAGCCAATTTGGTGCGGCAGTTGCTGGCCTTCTCGCGCCGTCAACCATTGATGCCCCGCTTTATCACCGTGACCGACGCACTGGCTGAAATGTCGCACTTGTTACAGCGACTGTTGGGGGAAGCGGTTGATTTCCGCTTGGTTCATGGTCGTGATGTGGGGTTCGTCAGGGTCGATCCGGGCCAATTCGATCAGGTGATTATCAATCTTGCGGTCAATGCTCGTGATGCCATGCCGGGCGGTGGGCGTTTGACCATTCAAACCGATGTTTGCACATTGTCCGACCCCTTAAAGGTCGGGACGGAAAGCGTAGCCCCCGGAACCTATGTGCGCATCGTGGTCAGCGATACCGGAACCGGAATTGATAAGGACGTTCTATCCCGAATCTTTGAACCATTTTTCTCAACCAAGGAAGGTTCCGCTGCGGCTGGAACCGGGCTGGGGTTGTCAACGGTTTACGGGATTGTTCGGCAAACGGAAGGCTCGGTGACAGTGGAAAGCGCAAAAGGCGTTGGGACCACGTTCAGTCTGTATTTCCCGCATTTTGATGAAGCCGCGGTGCGGGCGCGTTCCGAAACTGCCGGGCAGACCCCGGCGGCAGCGTCCCAAGCAGACGTGGCAGGACAAGATAAAGCAGATGCAGTGCCGTCCGCGCCCGTGATGGAACCAATCACCATGACACTGCCGGAAAACAAGGTTGTGCTGCTGGTGGAAGATGAAGATGCGGTCCGAGTCTTTAGCTCCCGCGCGTTAAAGGCAAAAGGATACACCGTTCTTGAAGCCAATTGCGGCGAGGCAGCATTACCGATTCTGGAAGACCATGGAGAAGTGGATGTACTAGTCACGGATATGGTGATGCCGGGGATGGATGGGGCGACTTTGGCTCGCCGTGTCCGGCAGGACTATCCGTCGATTAACGTGATCCTAATGTCCGGCTATTCAGAGGATATCGCATCGGAGGATTTGGCAGATAACCCGGATATTCTGTTCCTTGCCAAGCCGTTTTCCTTGGATGCATTGGCGGCAAAGGTTGCAAAATCATTCGAAAAACGCGAGGGTTCTTCTAAGAATTAACGATTGTTCCGTTTTTGTTCTTTTGGTGATTGCAATGGGAACAAAACATGATCATACTGTGCCGTGACCGGGGTGGTATACGCCCGAGCAGAAATGTGGGATAACGGGGCACGACCATGACACAAACCGCACTTCGCCTGGTGGATAAGGAAACCATGGATAAACAAAAAGCATTGGAAGCCGCACTGGCACAGATTGAACGCAGCCACGGTAAGGGGTCGATTATGCGCCTCGGACAGCACGAAAATGCCGTGGATATTGAGGCAATTCCGACTGGATCACTGGGGCTGGATTTGGCTTTGGGTATCGGTGGTTTGCCGAAAGGGCGGATTGTTGAAATCTATGGCCCGGAAAGCTCAGGCAAAACCACTTTGGCCCTGCATGTGGTGGCAGAGGCACAGAAACGTGGCGGGACGTGTGCTTTCGTTGATGCGGAACATGCATTGGACCCCAGTTATGCGCGGAAACTCGGCGTCAACTTGGATGAGTTGCTGATTTCCCAACCAGATGCCGGGGAACAGGCTCTTGAAATTACCGATACGTTGGTGCGTTCCGGTGCCGTCGATGTGCTGGTGGTAGACTCGGTTGCAGCCCTGACCCCGCGGGCCGAACTCGAAGGTGAAATGGGCGACTCCCACGTTGGCCTACAGGCCCGCTTGATGAGCCAAGCCCTGCGTAAGCTGACTGGTTCGGTCTCCCGATCCAATACGCTGGTGATATTCATCAACCAAATTCGGATGAAAATCGGTGTGATGTTCGGCAACCCGGAAACCACGACTGGCGGTAACGCCCTGAAATTCTATGCCTCTGTCCGCCTTGATATTCGCCGCATCGGTCAGATCAAGCAAAAGGACGAGGTCGTCGGCAACCAAACCCGTGTCCGGGTTGTGAAAAATAAGGTTGCTCCGCCATTCAAAACGGTTGAATTCGACATTGATTATGGCGTCGGCGTTTCCAAAATGGGTGAACTCTTGGATTTGGGCGTGCAGGGTAACCTGATCGACAAATCTGGGTCGTGGTTCTCCTATAAGGATCAGCGTATTGGTCAGGGCCGTGAAAACGCCAAAATTTTCCTGAAAGAGCATCCGGAAATGGCGCAAGAGATTGAAAACTCAATCCGTGCCAATGCGGGCTTGATCGTGGAAGGTATGTTGACAGATACCACTCCGGCGGAAGATTGATCCGGTGAAAGTATGAAAACCTCCTCACCCTGCAGACTTTATGGTTTGCGGGGTGAAGTGTTTTTTGACTTCCGTTCGTTGCCGCGATAAACAATGACTACGACCATAGGCATAGGTTGCAGCCTGCCTGTGGGCAACTTGTTTCCAATGAAAGTGCCATAGGTCCAAAGCGCCATGACAACCACTAATGACATTCGTTCAACCTTTCTGAACTTCTTTCAGGATCGGGATCACCAGGTGGTTGATTCCTCGCCGCTGGTTCCACGCAATGATCCGACATTGCTCTTTACCAACGCGGGAATGGTGCAGTTCAAGAACGTATTTACCGGTGAAGAACAACGCCCGTATCACCGCGCGACAACTTCACAAAAATGTGTGCGGGCCGGTGGGAAACACAACGATCTGGACAACGTGGGTTATACCGCGCGCCACCATACGTTCTTTGAAATGCTCGGGAACTTTTCCTTTGGCGATTATTTCAAGGCAGACGCCATTGAATTTGCATGGACGCTGATTACCAAAGACTTCGGCATCGACAAGAACCGCTTGCTTGCAACCGTATACTCCGAAGATGACGAAGCCTTTGACCTGTGGCGGAAAATTGCCGGGTTGCCGTCTGATCGCATCATTCGCATTCCGACCAGTGACAACTTCTGGTCCATGGGTGATACCGGACCGTGCGGCCCGTGTTCTGAAATTTTCTATGACCACGGCGAACATATCCCCGGTGGTCCGCCCGGAAGCCCGGACGAAGACGGGGATCGGTTTATTGAGATCTGGAATCTGGTGTTCATGCAGTATGAACAACAGCTTGATGGTAGTCGTATCAACCTGCCGAAACCGTCCATTGACACGGGCATGGGGCTGGAGCGGATTGCCGCGCTGCTGCAAGGGAAACACGATAACTACGATATCGACCTGATGCGTTTCCTGATTGAAGCATCGGCCCATGCCAGCAATGTGGACCCGGATGGCCCGCACAAGGTTTCGCACCGCGTTATTGCCGACCATCTGCGGTCATCCTGCTTCCTGATTGCGGATGGTGTGTTGCCGTCCAATGAAGGGCGCGGTTACGTCTTGCGCCGGATCATGCGTCGGGCCATGCGTCATGCCCATATGATGGGATGCCAAGAGCCCTTGATGCATCGCTTGGTTCATGCCTTGGTGCAAAAAATGGGTGGTGCATACCCAGAACTGGGTCGGGCAGAGGCACTGATTACCGAGACCATGAAACTGGAAGAAACTCGCTTTAAGCAGTTGTTGGTACGTGGCCTGCGTTTGTTGGAAGATGAAACCTCAGACCTTGTAGAAGGTGGTACCTTATCTGGTGATGTGGCTTTCCGTTTGTACGATACATACGGTTTCCCGCTGGATTTGACGCAGGATGCCTTGCGTTCCCGCGGTATGAAAGTTGACGAAGATGGCTTTAATCAAGCCATGGCAAAACAAAAAGCCGAAGCCCGCAAAAACTGGTCCGGTTCTGGCGAAGCTGCAACTGATACCGTGTGGTTTGATCTGCACGATAAGCTTGGGGCTACGGAATTTCTTGGTTATGAAACCGAAGATGCGGAAGGCACCGTTGTTGGCCTTGTGGTTGACGGGAAACCCGTTGACCGTGCTGGCGCAGGTCCGGTCGCCGTGTTGCTGAACCAGACACCGTTTTATGCAGAATCCGGTGGCCAAATGGGTGACGCAGGCGAATTACAGTTTGCCGCCGGGGCCAAAATGCTGGTGACCGAAACACAAAAAGCTGTTGGTGCGCTGCACGTTCATGTTGGTATGCTTGAAGAAGGTGCGTCTATCTCAGTCGGGGAGAGTGTCCGTTGCTTGGTTGATGGTGAACGGCGGTCAGCGTTGCGTGCCCATCACTCGGCAACACACCTGCTGCATGCGGCATTGCGTCGTCATCTGGGTGATCATGTTACCCAAAAGGGCTCATTGGTTGCCCCGGACCGTTTGCGGTTTGATATCAGCCATCCGAAACCGATCACTGCGGAAGAGCGCACTTTGGTTGAAGCAGAGGTGAACAGCCAAATTCGCCGCAATGCCGAGGTCGTGACCCGTTTGATGGACCCGGAATCTGCCATTGAGGCAGGGGCCATGGCACTGTTCGGCGAAAAATATGGCGAAGAGGTGCGTGTCGTGTCCATGGGGACTGGGGCTGCTGATGATCCCCATTATTCCGTGGAATTGTGTGGCGGTACACATGTCAACCGCATGGGTGACATCGGCATGTTCAAAATCGTGGCTGAAGGGGCTGTTGCCTCCGGCGTTCGCCGGATTGAAGCAGTTGTTGGCGAAGCAGCAGAGCATTATGTGGCTGATCATGACGGCATATTGTTCAAAATGGCAGATACATTGAAAGCTCCGGTTCATGACCTGCCGGATCGCTTGCTGCACATGATTGAAGAGCGCAAACGCCTTGAACGTGAGTTGGCGGATACCCGTAAGAAAATGGCAATGGGCGGTGCTGCTGCATCCGAAGGTCCGAAACAGGTTGCGGGCGTTGGATTCATTGGTCGAGTGTTGGAAGATGTTCCGGCAAAAGACCTGAAGGGTATGGCCGATGAGTTCAAAAAGCAGGTTGGCACTGGTGTGGTCGTCTTGATCGCCAGCAGTGAAGGTAAGGCTTCTGTCGTGGTTGCCGTCACCGAAGATGCACTGGACCGCTTCAATTCTGTCGATCTTGTCCGGGTTGCCTCCGCAGCACTTGGCGGAAAAGGTGGTGGCGGTCGCCCGGATATGGCGCAAGCTGGCGGCCCGGATGCTTCCAAAGCCAACGCCGCTATTGAGGCTATCGAAGCTGCGATGGCTGGCTAGCCGAGTCAAAAAAAATGTTTGAACGAAACTGCGCTTTCACGATGTGGAAGGCGCAGTTTTTGTTTGTGTGTCTGACATAAAAAATTCCCCACCTAAAAGGTGGGGAAGGGACAGTTTGGGTCGGGGAAATCAGGCCATAGCGGCTTGCAGGTTTTCGTCCAACTTGTTCAGGAATTCCATGGTGGTCATCCACGGGTGATCCGGGCTGATCAACAAGGCCAGATCCTTGGTCATATGTCCGGCCTCAACGGTTTCGATGCAGACTCGCTCCAGCGTTTCGGCAAATGTCACCACTGCTGGGGTATCATCAAATGTGCCCCGGTATTTCAAGCCGCGTGTCCATGCAAAGATAGATGCGATCGGGTTGGTCGAGGTGTCTTTGCCTTGTTGATGCTGGCGGTAATGGCGGGTGACTGTGCCGTGGGCAGCTTCGGCTTCAACGACTTTGCCATCTGGTGTCATCAATACGGAGGTCATCAGACCAAGGGAGCCAAAACCCTGTGCAACCGAGTCAGATTGAACATCACCGTCATAGTTTTTACAGGCCCAGACGAAGCCGCCATTCCACTTCATGCAGCAGGCAACCATGTCATCAATCAAGCGATGCTCATAAGTGATTCCTTTTGCGGCGAAGGCTTCCTTAAATTCCGCGTCATAGATTTCTTGGAACAAGTCCTTAAACCGACCATCGTAAACTTTCAGGATGGTGTTCTTGGTCGACATGTATAAAGGCCAGCCTCGGGCTAAGGCATAATTCATGCAAGCACGGGCAAAGCCACGAATGGACTCATCAAGGTTATACATACCAAGAGCCACACCGGATGATGGGAAATCATAGACATCATGGGTAATCGGTGCGCCGCCATCATCAGGGGTGAAGGTCAGGGTCAATTTACCGGGGCCGGGCGCAATGAAGTCAGTGGCGCGATATTGGTCACCGAATGCATGCCGTCCAATCACCACGGGCTGGTCCCATGATGGAACAATTCGCGGAACATTTTGGCAGATGATTGGTTCACGGAAGACAGTGCCGTCCAAGATATTGCGAATGGTCCCGTTCGGGGATTTCCACATTTTTTTCAGGCCGAATTCCTCGACCCTATCTTCATCCGGAGTGATGGTGGCGCATTTCACGCCGACGCGGTGCTGTTTGATTGCGTTGGCTGCGTCGATCGTGACTTGGTCACTCGTGGCATCACGGTGCTCAATGCCAAGATCATAGTAAAGCAGATCAACATCCAGATACGGCAGAATCAGCTTTTCCTTGATGAACGACCACAAAATACGTGTCATTTCGTCGCCATCGAGTTCGACGATGGGATTGACCACTTTGATTTTTGTCATGACGAAATCCTCATGTTGTAACGGAGGGAGTAAAAGGCGTTCAGGGGGAAAATGGTCCCTGCCGGGGAGCGCCCCGGATGGAATAACAGGTTGGAAACGGGCCTACCCATCGGTAGAGGATGTAGAGAGCATCCGCCGCAGTTTCAATGGATTGCCACATGAAAAACAGGGGCTTTTGTAAATTCTTTGTGCTATGTGGCATATGTATTTGCGCGTGTTTCTGATCAAGCGTACGATCATTCGGCATTGGCCTGCCTATGAAATCGGGCCAAGAGTCGAGTATTTTGCAATCCTGAAAGTCTGGGGGCGAATTTGAAGCGTTGGGGAACATACGGTGTTCTGGGGCTGGGTTTGGTTCTGGTTGGCGGTGCCTTATGGTCGCTGCGTGACGTTAGCGACGACCCGGTAACGCCGGAGAGTGTTCAACAGCAAATGCCGGGTAACGGTTCCCCCACTGCTGACAAACAACGTCAAATCCTGCCATCGTTTGATATTGTTCGGATCAGCCCGGAAGGGGATACGGTGATTGCTGGACGCGCCGCCCCAGGGGCTGATGTTGCCATTTTTGATGGGGATAAGGAACTTGGGCGCGCCAAGGCTGATGATCGCGGCGAATGGGTGTTCCTGCCTCAGGAACCGTTACCGCCGGGAAGTCGCAAACTGAATCTTGCCATTATTCGCGATGGACAGGTTGACCCTAATCAACGCTCTGAAGCTGATGTGGTTCTGGTTGTGCCGGAGCCGGGTAAAGGCGATGTGATGGCTGTTCAGTTGTCAAAAGACGGTCAATCATCACAGGTGATGCAGCGCCCCGGTGATCTTGCTGCCAATGTATTGTCGATTGCTGCCGTTGATTATGATGCGGATGGGAATTTGTCCGTTTCTGGTGACGCCCCGCCACAGGTAAACATTACAGTATACATTGATAATGTTTCCGTTGGGGCAACCAAGTCTGAGGAGAACGGGGATTGGCGTGTGCAAACCGGGTCGCCATTGGCACCGGGGGTACACACGGTGCGTGCCGACCACCTTGGGCCTAATAACGATGTGGTGTCTCGGGTAGAGGTCTCATTCACGGTGCCGGAGGCTGAAGCCACCCCGAAAGACGTGATTGTGATTGTGGAAAAAGGGAATAGCCTGTGGCGCATCGCGCGGCGGATCTATGGGCGCGGCATTGCATATACCCTAATCTTTGAGGCAAATCGCAGCCAAATCCGAGACCCGGACCTAATCTATCCGGGACAGGAATTTGTGGCCCCTAAGGCAGTGTAATGCGGGAAATACGGGATCAGGAGGCTTCAGTAGCGGCCTGATCCTGCAAAAGCTGTAGGAACGGTTTTTGCCATGCCAGAACCTTGACCAACCCAACCATCAGTCGCTCTGCCGAGATTGGGGTCTCAAGGTTGATTTCGCCATAAAATTTAATTTGGTCATCGTCCATGATGGTCAGGGCGTTTTTGACGTCTTCGGCGATGATATCCAGAAGAGCGAGAACACGGTTACGGTCAGCCTTACGATCGATGGCGGGCAGGCGGGCAACGTTGCCGGTAACTTTCAGCCGGGCCGCATTGCCAATTTCCAAGTACCTGACAACAAATACCGTATTTAAGTATTTGAAAGTAAAGGAAACAGGCGCGTGGTACGTCATGGGGAACTCAGGTTCGGTGGTGACAATCTCACCATCTTCAACCGAGACAGAGCGCAGCTTTAACGGCAGAACCTGATTTCCGATTTTGACCAAGCGCGTCATAACATCCTCATGTGTACCATACGTTGAGATAACTCTATCACGGCCCCAACACCCCGCCAAGTCATGACGCTAGAGTTTTACGTTTTCTCAATGAAACCCTTTCCCAACGGGCAGAAGATGCTTAGTGTGTGCAGGAGTTAAGTATCCTTGAAGTTAACGGAGTCTCAAATGCCCTGGCGTAATCGAGGCAAGGCGGCGAAGCGTACCTTGCCATTCAATGTAATGATCCCCAATGCACTGACCATGTGTGCGTTGTGTGCGGGGATCACGGCTATTCGCTTTGGTGTTGAAGGGCACTGGGACCGATCGGTGATCGCGCTTTTGATTGCCGCTGTGTTGGACGGTTTGGATGGTCGTGTGGCGCGTATGCTGCGTGGCACCAGTCGTTTTGGCGCAGAGTTGGACTCTTTGTCGGACATCGTCTGTTTCGGTGTCGCCCCGGCGTTGATCTTGCACCAATTTACCATGCATGGGTCTGCTGGAATTGGTTGGGCCTTATGCTTGTCTTATGCGGCATGTTGTGCGCTGCGACTGGCACGGTTCAATACCATGATCGATGACCCGGATAAGCCGGCGTGGACGGCTAATTTCTTTGTCGGAGTGCCCGCTCCGGCAGCAGCCTTAATTGTGTTGGCTCCTTTGAGCTTGTCGATTGAGTTCCCGGACAGTGTATTTTCACATTCTGCCGTCGTTGGAACCTTCCTTGCGTTGGTTTCTTTCCTGATGGTCAGCCGGGTGCCCACGTTCTCCTTTAAAAAAGGACGAGTTCCTGCCAAGGCTGTGTTGCCGCTGTTGTTAGGTGTTGGTGCTTTTGTCGCATTCTTGGTGAACCAGCCATGGGTCACGTTGGCTGTGGTCGGCATGCTCTACCTTGCGACGGTCCCGTTCAGTATTATTGCCTACAAACGGTTTGCGGCTGGTGAGGTGAGCGATACGGATGATGGTGATGATGACATCATCGGTTTGGATGAAAGTGCCAAATCAGATCTATAGATTCTGAATGAATTTTAAAATTCTAAGCAGGGCAATAGCCCTGCTTTTTTTGTGGCGGATACAGATATGAGTATGATATTTAAATGTTACAATATACCAAAACGAGCAACGCTTTATGCCAGATGCTGACAAAACTCGCCATTTCTATTGTCATAGCAGCCACCAATGCCGGGATGGAAGTCACAGTCGGTCAGATGTCGATGGCGACCTATCTGATGGGGCAAGCGATGTTTTGGGAATTGATTGTTGCCAAATCCCGCAAACAGGCTGGAACCGGGAATATATTTGCCTTGAAGAAGGCTCCACGATGCTGGCAACAGCGGAAGTTGCAGATGGAATCGCTATAACCTATGGCAAGACCCGAGCGCTAACAGACACAGTGTCACAGATTACGTTTGATACGCCAGTGGCAATTTTAGGCTTTGGTATTCGCGGCGAAACCTTATATCGCGCCTCGAATTCCCACAATGCAGGAGTCATCCGCCCCAATACTGTTGTGCTGTATCACCCGGAATATAGGATGTATTCTGAAACTCCGGCTCAGGATGATTATCGGGCCGTTGGGATAAAATTTGCGCCTCATCGTATATCAGCAGTTCTGGACGAGGTCTTCGATTTGTATGGCAAGAATTCGGGTATGGATCGTGATGCCCTGCAATTGTCCATGGAATCGGACCTGCGACGGGAGTTGCGCCCCTTACTGACCAATCCGTTGATGGGGGCACTTGATCGCTTGATGGCGGAAAGTGAAGTTTTGTCCTTGGTCTCAAGATATTTAGTCGAGCTTCCACAGCACGCAACAATGTCAACGGCACTTTTAAGTCCTGACGAGCGTAAGGCTGTTGGTCGCATACTGGATATGCTGGTCTCAGATTTATCTGACACACCTAAACTGGAAACCTTGATGAAGGAGGCAAATATGACGCATACCCGCCTTAATCGCTGTTTCAAGAAAGCATATGGCAACACGGTGTTTGGATGGCTTCGGGAATATAGGTTGAACGAAGCAATGCGTCTGCTACGGCAGGATCATCAATCGATTACCGACATCGCCTATGCCTGTGGTTTCAGCAGTTCCAGCCATTTCGGTGCAATTTTTAAAGAACGTTTTGGCTGTTCCCCGAAACGGTATCGCCAACAAGCCGTTCAACATTAGATTATGTTGGCTGCATTCATGAATTGAGACTATTTGCCCGCACGTGTTCAGGCGTTGATATTTCGGTTGGGCATGTTTGGATATACCCAAAGGTCAACAATCAGGCCTGGATATTTCCAATGACGATACAGACTAGCATCCAAAATCCCACCCGTTTCAGTGTGCGCGTACAGTATGGCGCGTTGTTCTGGGCCATGGCGGTTAATTCTGCAGCCCATGGTTTTTTGCTGATTGTTATCCCTGTTCTTGGTCGACGTTTGGGTTTTGCAGATATGCAAACAGGAATGCTGGTTGGTGTGTCGGCCTTATTCATGGCGATATTTGGCCCATATTGGGGAAATGTGATTGATCGTTGTGGATGGAAAAGGGTTCTGGTTGTGGCATTAACCTTGTCTGCAACTTTTCCATTGGCGTTGGTCGCGGCGTTGTGGATGACAAAGACCCATTTGCTTGGAGGGGGGCTAGTTTTCCTGTGGGTGTTTGTTGTCCGCGCTTTCCAGACAGGGATTTCTGCCGGGTTCAATCCCGCCACACAGGCATGGTTTGCTGATCGGACCGATGCCAAACAAAGGGCGGGGGGCTTGGCATTCATGGGGATTGCTTTTGGTGTTGGTGCAATTATTGGCGGGGCATTAGCATGGCGGATGGACGTGATCCCCGGCCTATGTGGATTTGCCTTGGCTCTGCTGATTTCTGCGGTGATTGTCGGGCTGTGTATTCAGGATGGAAAAACTACGGTGGCTGACCCTCTGTCGCAGAAAATCAGTAAAGATCTGCTGTTGGGTTTTATTCCGGCGATAGATCTACTGCAGAGGCTATGGCCGTACCTATGTACGACTGTGTGCGGGTTGGCTGTATACAGTTTGCTGATGCAACTCACATCCTTGCGGCTTGTCGATCAGTTTGGTTTGTCGTTGCAGCAGGCCATGCAGGAAAGCGGCAAAATTATCATGCTGACAATGGTTGTGATGATTGGCACGCAAAGCTTCCTATTGAAAAGTCAGCGAATGCCTCCCTTGCGTATTGTGCAGTGCGGCGCCTTTTGTGGTGTTGTCGCAATGGCAACAGCAACTCTGGCACCTTCCCTGATGGTTTTTATGAGCGGGACGGTGGCAATGGGTTTTGCCTTTGGTTTGATGTTGACTGGGAATCTTGCGCTGATGAGCATTGCAGTCGGTTCAAATGAGCAAGCGCGCGCAGCAGGCGTTAATGCCGTCGCACAGGGGATTGCCATGGCCGCTGGCCCCATGATAGGCACGCTATTGTATGGGTTTGCGCCGTGGTGCCCTTACGCAGTGGGAACTTTGCTGTTGGCAGGTATTTGTATCTTGTTCTGGCGCCGGGGGTGCAGGTCTATGTTCACAAACTGATAGTTTGCCATTCAGCATCTTGTATTTTATTCGAGGGTCCGTGGCTAGGTTGCTGCTCGAAATCTTTTCGAGCCATCTGGGAGATGAAAATGCAACCTGAGAAAAGCCTGATCGCGCTGTCGGCATTAATTGCGACGTTGCCATGGAGTTATGAAGCCAAGGCTGCAGACGACGGTGGTGAACACCTTGCACCGGTTATGGTAGAAGCACGTCGTTGGAAAGAAAATGCGGATAAGGTTCCGCAAAGTGTCAGAAAAATAACGGCAGAAGAAGCTCAAACCCCATTATTCCAAGACTTGCAAAGCTTGCGCAAGGTCGTGCCAAATGTGCAGGTTGACCAAAGTACGTTAAATGAACGGATCGTTATGCGGGGGATGACGGCGGCTGATTTGTCTTTGCAGGAGCCTGTTGGGTATTTTGTCAACGATGTTGCCATGCCTCACGGTGCGCTGCAGGCCCCGAAACTATTTAATATTGAAAGCATTGAAGTGATGAAAGGGCCACAGGGAACTTTGTATGGGCGCAATACGGAGGCCGGGGCCATTAAGGTTGATATGCGCCGACCGAATTGGACGCCGACCATGGAAATCGGACTGCAAAGTTACGGTCTTGATGGTCGCAATTCATGGGAACCGGGATACATGATTTCCGGTCGAGCATCGGGAGCGGTTATCCCAGATCAGGCCGCCGTATCCTTTGCCTTTCACGGAGAAACAACAGAGGGTGTGCACAATAATCTGGCTGATGGCAATGATACCAGTGGGGATATGGACCAATACGTTCTTGCCGGCGGCGTGGAAGTATGGGCGGGGGACAGCACCAATGTTCTGTTTCGGTCCGTTCTTGATCGGCGCCATTTTGGTAACCAGCGTTTCCGATATATCGAGGGGCCGAATAAGACGGATCGCTTTGTAACCAATTATAATACGACAGCGTTTGAAACCACGGTTAAAGACGTGCACTCCCTGCGGATTGATCATGATTTTAATGATATGCAGTTGGTGTCCATCACGGGTTGGAGCCATTATGATCGGAAGATGCAAACTGATCCAGATTCATGGATATTGAACTGGACGCAAACAGAACTGTCACATGAAAACAATGCCATTTCACAGGAATTGCGTTTGTCTTCGGATCAACCGGACCATGCATGGCGTTGGTTGCTCGGCCTTTACGGTTTTCATGAATGGGCTGATATTGACTTTCATTATTTAACGCCTCGTCAGAGCCGCTTTACCAAGATCAAACAGGACGGACTTGCCGTATTTGGGCAGGCAGAAGTGAAATTGATGGACGAGTTGCGCTTGGGCTTTGGTAGCCGGGTTGAGCATATTCGTCAGGATGGTTCCCAAGACTTTATCACTGCCGGGGTTTCCGCCAGTTATGATGACCAGCAAAATGTGACCACCATACTGCCCAAGATATCACTGTCTTACGATGTGTCAGCAAAAGATACTGTGTATGCATCCTATGCACGGGGGTACTTGCCGGGGGGCTATAACTATTCTGCTTCGAAAAGCGAAGGGGCGTTCAGTTATGATCCCGAGTACAGTTGGACAGCAGAGCTGGGCATGAAAAATCGGATGCTGGATGATCGGTTGGCAACCAATGTTGCCCTGTTTCACACGATGACCAGTGACAAACAGCTGATGGAATTCGTTGTCAGCAGCAGTGAGCTTAAAATCATCAACGCAGCTGAATCTGAAATTTATGGTATCGAATTTTCGGCAGATTATGCGCTGGACGACCATTGGAATCTGTTTGCCAATGGCAGTCTGCAACATGCTGAGGCCACGAGCTATCGTGACGGCGGCAGCGATTATTCCGGCAATCGCCTGCCGATGGCTGCGAACTATACCTATGGCTTTGGGGCGGCATACGATGAAAATCCCGGTGGTGACGGTTGGTTTGGGCAGGCTTCCGTTAATGGCACCGGGCCCTATTATTTCAATGTGCAACATACGGCTACGCAAAGTCGTTATGCCCTGTGTGATGCGGAAATTGGGTATCGCTTTGACAATGTAACGGTTTCTTTGTGGGCTAAGAACATCTTCGATACGGAGCATTACGATGTCGCTATGGAAACCTATGGCGGGCATGACATTGCCCAAGATGCGCGTCCGCGTATGGTCGGTTTGAACCTATCGGCCAAGTGGTAGGGGAATGTAGAAGATGAAACCAATTATGAATTCTGCTGCGATCTTTGATTTACTGAACGCACCAATCCGATGTGAAATTTTGCTGACGGGGTACCGGGAGCAAGTCTTTGATAAGCTGATCACTCCAGCATCGGCTGAGAATGTTGCCCGCTCCTGTGGGTTTGGTCTGGGGCAGGCACGCTTGTTTCTTGATGCATTGTGCGCGCTGGGGTTTGTCCGTAAGCAGGGTGCCACATATGATCTGAACCCGAATGTATCGGAACTCTTGCGGTCCGATACGGAATGCTCTCTGCGCAATCTGATTGTGGATATGGCGGGGCTGAATTACGGGACCATACGCGAATTGTTGCACAATCCACCAGATGTGCCTGTGGTTGATATGCAATCACCAGAGTATTGGGATGCATTGTGGGACTGCCTGTATTCCTTCCACAAAGGTATGGGGATAGCTCCCATGCTGGGGTGTTTGCAGCAACTGCCGGAATGGGAACAAGTTCAGACTATGGTTGATATTGGCGGTGGTACGGATGCTTTGGCCTCTGCCGTTGTTCGGGCATGGCCCGGGAAACATGTGACAATTCTTGACCAATTGCCTATGGTTGAGCGAATAAATAAGTCCTTGTCTGGGCAATCGGATCTCACCACCAAAGTAGCGGCGTGGGAATTTGATTATGGTTTGCCCAACCTGCCGCGTGGGGTTGATTTGTTTTGGGCCTCCATGACGTTGTACTTTGCTCGTGATTTGGTCGAGTTCCTAAAGGAAGCCCGCATGGCATTGAACCCTGGCGGGGTATTCGTCAGTTATCATGAAGAATTTACTGATAATCATACCCAGCCGGAAATCCACATGACCCGGCGGTTGCTTCCGGCCCTTGCCGGGCAGGATTACAGAATGCAGGAGGGAGAGATCAGCAATGCCATGCAGGCTGCGGGTTTCCCATCCGTGATTGTCCGTACTGTTGATACGGATTTTGGTCCGATGGCGGTGACAATAGGCCGCGTGAACTAGGATCAGAACCGTAAGTTTCAGAGCTGAAAATAAAGAGCGGGGCCAAGGCCTCGCTCTTTTACATTTATGAGGTTTGATCCGAGGCGGACTTGCGGGTGACTTTCGCGGCAACCCATGCCGGGAAGCTGGAAATTTTCTCTCGCAGCATCAGGGCGCAGGGTGTGACCACCAATGTCAAAATTGTGGCAAAGCCAAGGCCGAATAGAATGCTGGTGGACAGTTGCACCCACCATTGCATGGACGGACCGCCATAGGTGACATCACGGTTGATGAAATCAATGTTGAGCATCAACGCCATGGGCATAAGGCCCAAGATCGTCGTGACCGTGGTCAGCAGCACTGGGCGCAGACGTTGGGTTCCAGTGCGCAAAATTGCCTCACGTGCAGGGAGCGTTTCTCGCAGACGTTGGTAGGTGTCGATGAGCACGATGTTGTTGTTCACGACGATACCAGCCAAAGAGACAACGCCGATACCGCACATGATAATGCCAAAAGGCTGCCCTGTGATCAGCAGGCCGAGCATGACACCGATGGTGGACATGACAACCGCAGACAAGATCAATCCTGCCAGATAAAAGCTGTTGAACTGCGTCACCAGAATCAGAGTCATCAGGAATAAAGCCACAAGGAATGCCTTGCCTAGGAACGCGCGGCTTTTATTCTGTTCCTCATCTTCCCCTTTGAATTTCCCTGAGACTCCCTTGGGAAGGGGATTGTCCACCAGCCATTTTTGCAGGCGTTTGACTTGCGTATCGACAAGCAGGCCATCAGCAACATCGCTTTTGACTGACATAACGCGGCGGCTGTCGCTGCGGCGCAAGGTGCCGGTTTTTTGTTGGGGTGTAATGGTGACGAAATTGCCAATGGGAATATTGCCACGATCCGTTGTCACACGCAGGTGTTCCAGTTGGCTGACGGTTCTTTGGGATAGGGGGTAACGCACGACGATGTCCACTTCATCATCGGCATCATCCGGGCGGTAGTCGGTGATTTTCATACCCTTAGTCACCAGTTTAACCACATCGCCGATGGCGCTGACATCTACGCCATACTTGGCGGCTTGTGCCCGGTCGACGTCTACGGTCCACTCAATCCCCGGCACCTGACGATCATCTTCGATGTCGACAAAACCGCCGAGGGCATCCATGCCTCGACGGACATGCGCTACAGCAGGGGCCAATAGTCCCGAATCCCGGCTGGATAGTTCCAAAACAAGAGGGCGTCCGACCGGAGGGCCGGACTCCTGTTCCCGAATTTCAACGGAGATCCCGTACACATCCGCCACGCTTTGCCGAATATCGCGGAAAACCTCCGCTGCGGGGCGGCGGTCTTGCCAGTCTTTGAACTCCAGAGAAATCGAGCCGATGACATCTTCGGCGAGGTCGCGCCCGGATACATCACCGGCACGGGCATAGACTGTGTCAAATTCATTGCTGAATTTAAGGACACGGTTTTCCACTTGGCGGACGATTTGGTCGCGTTCGTTCACCGACATGTTGCCGCGGGCATGAATGTAGACCTGCGCCTGTTCCGGTTCGATGTTGGGGAAAAATTCGACGCCTTTGCCAAAGGCTCCATAGAGAACCTGACTGGCGATCAGGAGGCCAAACGTCCCCAGCACGACTTTGCCCGGATGCGCCAATGCCCGGTCCAAAAATTTGGTGTAGCGACCCGTCCAGCCATCCAATGCGGTCAGATCGCCACTTTCACTGACGGACATGGCTTTCAATGCGGCATCATCATAGGTGCCGGGTTTGCCAATTAAGGCACCAAGAGTCGGGACGAAAATCAAAGCCATCAACAAAGAGGCCGACAAAGTCATCAACAGAGTAATTGGCAGGTATTTCATGAACTCGCCGACGATACCGCTCCAAAATGCCAATGGCAGGAATGCGGCAAGGGTCGTAGCGGTGGAGGCGATCACCGGCCATGCCATGTACTGAGCGGCTTGTATGTAGGCACGATTACGGGGAATGCCTTCGGACATTTTGCGGTCGGCATATTCCACAACAATAATCGCACCGTCCACCAGCATGCCGGTGGCGAGAATCAGGGCGAACAACACCACCATATTGATGCTGAAGCCAAGGGCATACAGAACCAGAATCCCCATCAGGAATGATCCGGGGATCGCCAACCCGACCAGCAAACCGGAGCGTCCGCCAAGGGCTGCGACCACAACAATCATCACCAAAACAATGGCAGCAATGACGTTGTTTTGCAGGTCCGATAGCATGGTGCGGATGTCTTCGGATTGGTCTTGAGAAAATGATGCGGTGATGGTTTCTGGCCAGAATGCCTGTTCTTCGGAGACCAGTCGGCGGATTTCATCGGTGGTGTCGATGATGTTTTCGCCAACCCGCTTGGAGATTTCCAGCGTGATTGCCCGATCCCCGTTGACGCGGGCGAAACTGGTCGGGTCTTTAAAGGTTTTTTGAACCGTGGCAATGTCGGACAAGCGGATAACGGCGTCCCCATTTGCCTTAATCGGTAGGTCCATGATCTCCTTAACGGTTTCAATCAGTCCCGGAACCTTGATTGAAAAGCGACCTTTGCCGGTGTCCAATGTGCCGGCGGCAACCAGTTTATTGGATCGGGACAGGAAGCTGACCACATCCGTTGCGACAAGGTTATAGCTTTCGATCTTGGCTGGATCGATGACGATATCCACCTGTTCTTCGCGATCACCACCAACGTTGACTTCCAAAACCGCCGGGATGCCTTCGATTTTGTCTTTCAAGTCGCGGGCGGTGGTGAGCAAGGCTCGCTCAGGAACCGGGCCGGACAGTGTGACCACAAGGATCGGGAACAAGCTGACGTTGACTTCGTGAATGCCGGGTTCGTCACTGTCTGTCGGCAATTCGGATTTGGCAATATCCACTTCCGCGCGAACATCGTCCAAGGCCTTGTCGGCATCGAAGCCTGCGTTGAATTCCAAGATAACGTTGGCACCACCCTCAAAGGCAGTGGCGCGCATTTCCTTGATGCCTTCGATGGAGCGCAACTGTTGTTCCATGGGGCGGATCAACATGCGCTCCGCATCCTCGGGCGAGATACCCGAGTGCGTGATGGAAACGTAAATAATTGGGATGTTGACGTCCGGTGCGGCCTCCTTGGACACGGTCAGGAACGCATACATTCCGGCAATTAATGTCAGGGCAAGGCAGAACAGAACGGTTCGGGTTCGCCCGATGGCAGCGTGAATGAAGGTGATCAAGTGGCTGCCCCTTGTGTCGCGCCAAGGTCGTGTTTCAGTATGGTATCTGGGGTAGGTGTGACTTCTTGTCCCGGTATGACATAGTCCTGACCGACCGTGATCAGGCGCACTTTATCTGGCAAATTGCCAACCCACAGCCCTTTGTCATCTTCGCGAACCAACGTAATCGGGTAAAAGTGTACGGTGTTTGCTGCATCAATCGCGTGGATGCCGATCTGTCCGCGTTCCGATAAGGTCAGTGATGCCGGGGAGATCAGGTGTGCCTTGGTTTCCCCCAGTGGCAGGTCAACTTGCACGGTGATACCGTCACCATACGTCAGGTCCGGGTTGGGCAGTTCGATCTTGACCTTAAATGTTCGGGTTGCCGTGTCGCTGGATGCTGCGGTGTAGGTGATAATGCCCGAATGCTCTTTGCCATCGGGAGTGGTCAGTGTGGCTACGGTTCCGGTTTGAACTTTATGAATCCGATCCTCGGTCAGTTGGACTTCCACATCCAGCGGGTCAAGATCAACCAGCGTGCCGATGGAGCCCCCAACGGCAAGGTAATCACCGACATCCACAGTTCGCGAGTCAAAGATACCATCGAATGCAGCCTTAATTTCCGTGTGCGCCAAGTCCAGCTTAGCGGCAGCAAGTTCGGCGGCGGCCGTGTCCCGATTGGCCCTTGCTTCGGCAAGATTGACGCGAGAGGTAAAGGCCTTATCGGACAGTTTTCGGGCTGCGGAGTATTCGATCTGACGTTGGGATAATACGGATTGTGCCCGTTGTAGTTTTTCCTGCCGATCGTCTTCTGCCAGTTTGATCAGGGTATCCCCGGCTTTGACCTGGCTGCCTCGGTCTTTGATAATGCGATGAACCCGGCTTGCGGTTTCTGCTTTGATGTCGATTTTTCGGTGGGCGATGCTGCTGCCGGTCAGTTGGACCTGTGCGGTTACGGCTTGCGCAACCGAATCTACATAACTGACCCGCATATGATCAGATGGGGATGCAGAGTTCTGTTTTGTCGCATCGGTTTTTCCGTCAGATGGAATGACAATACCGGAAACAATCCAGACAACACAAACTCCAAGGATAATCGCAGCTGTGCGACATGATCCTTTCAGGCGCATGGCTTCCCCAATTCAGCAATTTAAGATGTCATCAGGCAAAGGATAGGTGAACCCAACCGTAAGAACAAGCAACTCTCCAGAGGAAATACACTTTATTACATAAAATATGATGGGGACTCTTAAAGATATGTTGACCTTGAAATGCGTCTCCGTAAAGTAGGGGTGTCTCCGAATGCCATCGCGGGAGAGAATGTGGTGCTGGCTCCCTCAGTACCGTATCGCCGAAGGAGCAACCGCCCCCGGAAACTCTCAGGCAAAGAGAACCGCGAAGGACATGGAGGCCTCTGGAAAGTAGGGATATGACACCCGTCTCATCCCTCACCGAAGATGTAAGCCGCGTATGGATTGTTGCCCCATTCCCGGCGAATCTTTCAGGTTCCGAAGACAGAGGGGGGCCAACGGCTGCATGTGCTGCGGCCTTTTGGCTGTTTCGTATGGTGCGCATGTCTCTGGTGTGCGGGCCGGTCGACCTCCGTAAAGGGACCTGTTATGGGCGCAACAACTTCTGAGACTCTTCTGACCACCCCTTTGGATGCTTTGCATCGTGAATACGGCGCACGCATGGTGCCGTTTGCCGGGTATGCTATGCCGGTACAATACACTGGGATTTTGCACGAACATACCCACTGCCGCACCAAAGCCGGGCTGTTTGATGTGTCCCACATGGGGCAATGCACGGTTCATCATCCCGACGGATTCGAAGCCGCAGCGCAGGCGTTTGAAGTCATTGTCCCGGGCAATATTATGGCCCTGAAAGATGGCGCAATCCGCTACACCCTGTTTACCAATGCCGAAGGCGGTATTCTGGATGATTTGATGGTGACCCATGCCGGTGACCATATCTATGCCGTGGTGAATGCCGCCTGTAAGGATGCGGACTATGCCCATATGCAGGCCAATCTCAAAGATTGCGAACTGCGGGTCATGGAAGATCGCGCACTTTTGGCTCTGCAAGGTCCGATGGCTGGGGATGTTCTGGCCCGCCTGTGCCCGGAAAGTGCCGATATGGTGTTCATGACCGCCAAAGAATTGACGGTTGCAGGTGTGACGGTTTGGGCGTCCCGTTCCGGTTACACTGGTGAAGATGGATTTGAAATTTCCGTTCCGGCTGATCAGGCAGAGGTATTTGCCCGCGCATTGTTGGCTGAGGACGAAGTTGAATTCTGTGGACTTGGTGCGCGTGACAGCCTGCGGCTTGAAGCAGGGCTGTGTTTGTACGGGTCTGACATTGATACAACGACCTCTCCGATTGAAGCCAACCTGAACTGGGTTATCGGCAAACGCCGCCGCGAAGAAGGCGGCTTCCCCGGTGCGGATGTCATCCTTGGACATCTGAACACAGGGGCACCACGGAAACGTATTGGTTTGCGGTTTGAAGGACGGCAACCGGTTCGCGCACATACTCCGATTGTCGATCTGGAAGGAAATGCCATTGGTGAAGTGACCTCCGGCGGCTTTGGCCCGACGGTGGAGGCTCCGGTCGCCATGGGATACGTGGTTACTGAATTTGCTGCGGAAGGCACGAAGGTGGGTTGTGTCGTGCGTGGCAAGACTATTCCTGCGGAAGTGGCGGTCATGCCGTTCACCAAGCACCGTTATAAGAAAGCTTAACCAAAAGCACAGGGGACCCCATAAAGGGGGTAGAAACATGGCTAAAATTTATTTCTCCGAAGATCACGAATGGATCATGGTCGAAGGTGATGTGGGGACCGTCGGCATTACCAATTATGCTCAGGAACAATTGGGCGATGTGGTGTATGTGGACCTGCCGGAAGTCGGCGCGGAAGTTGAACACGGCGAAGATATTGCTGTGGTGGAATCCGTGAAGGCCGCCAGCGAAGTGTATGCTCCGGTTTCTGGTGAAATCGTTGAAATCAACGAAGAGCTGGCAGATGCACCCGGCATGGTCAACGAACATGCCGAAGGGGACGGTTGGTTCTTTAGAATCAAATTGTCAGAACCGTCCGAATTGGATGAGTTGATGAACCTGACCGATTACACCAAATTCATCGAGGGTCTGGCCTGATGCGTTATTTGCCGCTCAGCACCGAAGACCGGGCAGAAATGCTTAAGGTCATCGGTGCCGGGTCGGTTGAAGAGCTGTTTCGCGATATTCCGCAGGATGTGCGGGATGCGGCAACCTTTGACTTGCCCGATGTTCAAGGGGAAATGGAAGTCGAACAGACCTTCCATGATCTGGCCTTGCAAAATCTCAGCCCGGCTTGTGCCGCCAGCTTCCTTGGCGCTGGAGCATATCGTCACCATGCCCCGGCTGCAGTCGATGCATTGATCCAGCGTGCAGAGTTTCTGACATCGTATACCCCGTACCAGCCGGAAATTTCCCAAGGTACGTTGCAGGCAATGTTTGAATTCCAAACGCAGGTCTGCATGCTGACCGGGATGGAAGTTGCCAATGCGTCCTTGTATGACGGTGCAACGGCCTGTGCTGAAGCCGCATTAATGGCCTGCCGCGTGACCCGCCGGAAGACTGTCTTGGTTTCCGGCAGCGTCCATCCGCACTATGCTGAAGTCACCAAAACCCAATTGGGCTTTACGGGCATGGGGTGTGAGGTTCTGCCGCCCAACGCCATGGACCTTGAAGACCTGATCGGTCGAGTGTCTGCGGATTTGGCATGCATTATCGTGCAAACGCCCAGCTTCTTTGGACATGTCAAAGACTTCACCGCGTTGGCAAGCCAGTGCCATGAACATGGCGTATTGCTGGTAGTTGCAGTGTCTGAAGTTGTCTCTCTTGGTGCGCTGAAAGCCCCGGGTGAGATGGGTGCGGATATTGTGATTGCCGATGGTTCGTCCCTTGGTATGCCGCTGTCCTTTGGTGGGCCGGGGCTTGGCCTGATGGCAACCCGAACCAAATACCAGCGCAACATGCCGGGCCGCTTGGTCGGTGAAACTCTGGATGCGGACGGGCAGCGTGGTTACGTATTGACCCTGTCAACCCGTGAGCAGCATATCCGCCGGGAAAAGGCTACCTCCAACATCTGCACGAACTCTGGTTTGTGTGCGACGGCATTTGCCATTCATTTGGCTATGTTGGGCGAGGCCGGCTTTACCAAGCTTGCCAAAATCAACCACCGGGCAGCCGTGACCACGGCGAAGGCAATTGCCAAGGTTCCGGGTGTGAAGCTGTTGAACCAATCCTTCTTCAACGAGTTTGCCATCAAGGTCAGCAAACCGGGGGCTGAAGTGGTCGAAGCTTTGGTGGATCGCGGCGTTATGGGCGGTGTTCCTGTGTCCCGTTTGTATCCGACCTATCCCGAACTGGATGATGTAATTCTGGTGGCGGTGACGGAAACCAACACGGACGGCGATATCGAGGCTTTGGTCTCGGCTCTGACGGAGGTCCTGCAATGAGCGCATTTACCAATTCCGCGCACAAGGGGCTGATGATGGAAGAGCCTCTGCTGTTTGAACAAGGTTCAGCGGAAATGACGGCGGTTGATCTGCCGGAACCGCGTGAGGCTGAGGACATGTTGGGTGGCTGTGCCCGTGAAGGCCGGATCGGTTTGCCCGGTTTGGCTGAACCACAAGTGGTGCGTCATTACACACGTCTGTCCCAGAAGAATTACAGTGTTGATGCCGGGTTCTATCCGCTTGGTTCCTGCACCATGAAATACAATCCGCGCCTGAATGAAAAAATGGCTCGGACACCGGGGCTGGGGGATTTGCATCCCATGCAACCGATTTCTACGGTGCAGGGGGCTTTGCAGGCTCTTGATATGTTTGCCGAATGGGTGATGGAACTGACCGGAATGGCCGGGATTTCCCTGTCTCCGGCGGCAGGCGCGCACGGCGAATTGTGTGGCATGATGACCATTCGTGCGGCGCATGAGGACCGTGGCAACCCGCGTAAATATATTCTGGTGCCGGAATCTGCCCATGGCACCAACCCGGCAACGGCGGTGCAGTGTGGCTATAAAACCGTCAGCATTCCGGCATTGGACTGTGGACGGGTTGATCTGGACGCCTTGCAGGAGAAACTGAACAGTGATATCGGGCCGGAAATCGCCGGGATCATGATCACCAACCCCAATACCTGTGGGTTGTTTGAAAGTGAAATCCGCGAGATTTCCAAAATGGTTCATGCCATTGGCGGCTATGTCTATATGGACGGCGCAAACTACAACGCCATCGTTGGTCGTGTGAAAATCGCCGACCTTGGTGTTGATGCCATGCATATCAACGTTCACAAGACCTTCTCAACCCCCCATGGCGGCGGTGGCCCGGGTTCCGGCCCGACAGTATTGTCCGAAGCTATTGCCAAATTCGCGCCATTGCCGTTCGTGCGTCGCCACGAAGATGGGTTCGAGTTGGTGGAACATGCGGTTCAGGCCGGGGAAGATTATAAGCCGTTTGGTCGGATGAAGGGCTTCCACGGGCAGTTTGGCGTCTTGCTGCGTGGCTTGGCGTACCTGATGAGCATGGGTGCGGACGGTATTCGCATGGCATCTGGTGATGCGGTGCTGAATGCAAACTATGTGTTGGCCCGCCTGAAGGATACGCTGTCTGCTCCGTTTGAGGGGCCGTGCATGCACGAAGCTTTGTTCGATGATTCCTTCCTGAAAGGGACCGGGGTCACAACATTGGATATTGCCAAGGCTTTGATTGATGAAGGCTATCACCCGATGACCGTGTACTTCCCGCTGGTGGTGCATGGCGCAATGTTGATTGAGCCGACAGAAACCGAGAGCAAAGCAACCTTGGATGCATTTATTGACACCATGCTGAAATTGGCAGAGCAAGCCAAAGCAGGTGCGGTTGATGCCTTCCATGCAGCCCCGGTACACACTCCGCGTCGCCGTCTGGATGAAACACTGGCTGCACGGAATCCGGTGTTGCGCTGGAAGCCGGCGGACGCCTAGGGTTTGCTGAACCGATAGACAACGAAAAGATCTGCCGTCGATAGGCGGTCCAGATTGACAACAAAACCCCGTCCTGTTTGGCGGGGTTTTGCGTTGTTTTCTTAGTCTTGCCTTAGGTGTGAAGAGACAGCCTGAGTGATGGTTTAGACGTTCTTCTTACAGAAGTACCAATCCACGTATTCATGGCCCTGATGTTCCCGCGCCATGGCGTCGGCAACGGTTTTCGGCGGTGGAACGATGACCTTATCACCCGGTTGCCAGCTTTCCGGGGTTGCAATGCCGAAGTTGTCTGAGGCCTGCATTGCATCCAATATCCGCAGGAATTCTGCCACGGTCCGACCATTGGTCATTGGGTAGTACATCATGGACCGTAAAAGCCCCTTGGGATCAATAAAGAATGTGGCGCGAACGGCTGAAGTATCCGAGGCGCCCGGCTGAATCATGCCATAGCTTTTGGCAACCTGCATGGACAGGTCGGCAATAATCGGAAACTTCACATCAACACCAAACTTTTCCTTGATATTGCGGACCCATGCAATGTGGGAGAACGTGGAATCAATGGACAGCCCCAGAAGTTCGCAATTCCGTTCGGCAAAGGCGTCCTGTTGCTTGGCGAAAGCCATGAATTCCGTTGTGCATACGGGGGTGAAATCAGCCGGGTGCGAAAACAGAATCAGCCATTTGCCTTCATAATCGTCCAGACACTTTTCACCGTGGGTGGTTTCGGCCCGGAAGAACGGCGCAGGTTCGTTTAGGCGCGGCATCATCATGTCCGCTGCGGAAGTTTGTTCAGTCATCTCTCTGGTCCTTAATGTCGGGAGGAAAGTGTTCTTGAAAACAAAGATACCCGTAAAGACATATTCCGCAATCAGGCAATATCAATGGTTGTGATTGATTAATTCTATATAAAAGAAAATCCTAATGTATTTTGCAATCAATTGATATTTATCAATAAAAATCCCCCGTGAGGCCACGGGGGATACAAAGATGCAAGGATAAATCGGCCTTAGATCAGGAAGCGCACGCGGATGGTGCCGTCGATGGCTTCAAGTTGGCGGCGTACACCTTGCCCCGGCTTGATGTCTGCTTCTACGTCCACAACAACATAGCCAGTTTCACCATCTGTACGCAGATATTGCCCGGAAATGTTGATGCCTTGACCGGAGAAAATATCGTTGATCTTCGACAGAACGCCGGGAACGTTGCGGTGAATATGCATGAAGCGTGTGGCCTCGCCCTGTTTGGGCAGGGCAACTTCGACAAAGTTGACAGCGCCTTGGGTGGAACCATTGTCAGAATAGGTGATGAGCTTATCTGCAACTTCCGCACCGATGTTAGCCTGGGCTTCCTGCGTGGATCCCCCGACATGCGGGGTCAGAATTACGTTCGGCAGTCCGCGCAAAGGCGAAACAAATTCTTCGTCTGCGTCTGCGGGTTCTTTCGGGAACACGTCTACGGCTGCACCTTTCACCTTGCCGGATTTAAGGGCGGCAGTCAGGGCGTCAATATCCACAACTGTGCCTCTGGACGCATTCAGAAATACGGTTCCATCCCGCATGCGGGCAAATTCATTTGCGCCGATCATGTTTTTGGTCTGGTCTGTCTGCGGTACATGCAGGGTTACGATGTCGGATGTGGACAGCAACTCATCAAGGCTTTGGCAAGGGGTCGCATTGCCCAGCGCCAGTTTGTTGACAATGTCGTAATACTGCACCCGCATCCCCATGGATTCCGCAATGATCGACAATTGAGAACCAATGTGTCCATAGCCAATGATGCCAAGGGTTTTGCCGCGAACTTCATGGCTTCCGGCGGCGGTTTTCAGCCAGCGACCTTCATGGGCGGCGGTGGATTTTTCGGGAATGCCACGGGCAAGTATGATCATTTCGCCAAGAACCAGTTCCGCCACAGAACGCGTATTGGAATACGGAGCGTTGAAAACCGGGACGCCCTTCAGTTTGGCGGCTTTTAGGTCAACTTGGTTGGTGCCGATGCAAAAACAACCGATAGCTACAAGCTTCGGTGCGGCATCGATGACATCTGCGGTCAGCTTGGTTCGGGACCGGATGCCAATAATATGGGCATCGGCAACGGCGTGTTTTAGGTCATCGCCATCCAGTGCGCCGGGGTAGGTCGCGATGTTGGTATATCCTGCCACGTTCAGGGCGTGGATCGCGTTATCGTGAATGCCCTCAAACAGGACGATTTTGATTTTGTCTTTGGGAAGGGAGAGCGGTATTGCAGAACGGTCCACGAGAGTACTCCAGCGCAAGTCAAATCCAGTAACGCGGGTCAAATATTCGGCCAGCAGATCAAAAGCATATGCGTTTGTGGCCTTTCACGCCAGTTGCCATTTTACACTTCCTCTCCTCTAATTATCGGGGCAGGGTGTTTTTTTTAGGATCAGCGCGCATAAATAGAATAGTGAGCCTAGTATTGTTATTTAAGAGTTGGCACGCCATAGTATGTTTCGTCGCGGTTTGAGGGGCTGATTATGTGACCAAAAGGAGGCCCGGTTGCCATTTCAATTCAATAATACGGTCCTGATCGTAGAACCTCATAAGTCAATGGTGGTGATTGTACGCAATATTCTGCGGCAAGTTGGTGTGTCTGATGTTCTGGATGCCAGAGACGGCAGCCGTGCGCTTGATGTCATGGCAGAGGCGCGAGTCGACTTTATTTTATCGGAGTGGGATCTTGAACCTATGACTGGGCTCCAACTGCTGCGTGAGGTTCGATCCAGAAAGAGCACAATGGGTATTCCGTTTATGTTCATGACATCTCATGCGGATGAAACCAAGATCATGACCGCCCGCAGTGCGCGGGTCTCTGGTTTTATTGTGAAACCATTTTCCGCAGAAGCGTTGCAAAAACGCATGGTTCGGATTTTGGGTGTCTCTTAACGTTCTCTGCTTTTGTTTCTTTCATGGTCAGGGGCTTGCCCAAAGACCATATTCCCCGGTATCTTGCTGGTTCTGAATTCCAATATCTCAGGACCTGCCATGACTGAAACCGTGAAAAGCCGCCTTGAAGCCCTTGGCATTGAGTTGCCAGAATCCGCCGCACCTGTTGCCAATTACGTCAGCCACATGGTTGTTGATGGTTGGGTGTACCTGTCCGGTCAATTGCCGATGACGGCAAGTGGCTTGTCCTGTACCGGGCACTTGGGGAGCAATGTGGATGTGAGTGCAGGAATTGCGGCTGCTCGACTTGCCGGTTTGCAGGTGATTGCCAAGCTGCGTGATGCATGCGAAGGGGATCTGGACCGGATTGCCCAAATTGTCCGTCTGGATGTATTCGTGGCGTCAACCTCGGACTTCACGGAACAGCCGAAGGTGGCAAATGGGGTGTCTGATTTGATGGTGGATGTGTTCGGGGAAGCCGGGCGGCATACGCGCAATGCCGTTGGCGTGGCGGCTTTGCCATTAAATGCCCCAGTGGAAGTCGGGTGTATCGCCCGCCTCAAGCCCTGACCGATTGCCTGTGATGCGACGCATGGACTGTTGCTCTGCTGCGTTGCAGATTGTATTTGCATCGGGGCTGCATAGTTTCCGGTGTGGTTGATCCATTAATATATTGATGAAAAGTACGTTCGTTCATGTCCGACATGTTCTCTGATCCTTCAGTCGCCAATTCCGAAGCCTATACCGCGAAAGATATCGAGGTTCTGGAGGGACTGGAACCTGTTCGCCGCAGGCCGGGTATGTACATTGGCGGCACGGATGAGCGCGCCATGCATCACCTGATGGCGGAGATTCTGGATAATGCCATGGATGAAGCCGTGGCTGGGCATGCATCCACAATTGATGTGGAACTTGGTTCCGACGGAGCCTTGACCATCCGCGATAATGGTCGGGGTATCCCGGTCGATCCGCACCCCAAGCACCCGGATAAATCTGCCCTTGAAGTGATTATGACCACGTTGCACTCCGGCGGTAAATTTGGCGGCAGCGCGTATAAAGTATCCGGTGGTCTGCACGGGGTGGGGATTTCGGTTGTGAATGCCCTGTCTTCATCTTTGGTGGTTGAGGTCGCACGCAGTCGTCAACTCTATCGGCAGGAATTCTCTCGTGGTAAGGCATTGGGACCGTTGCAGGAATTGGGCCCGATTCAGAACCGTCGTGGCACCACCATCACTTTCATGCCGGACCCGCAAATCTTTGGTGAAAAGCTTCGGTTTAAGCCTGCTATCCTGTACCGGATGACCCGTTCCAAGGCGTTCTTGTTCCGTGGTGTTACGGTGCGTTGGACCTGTGCCCCGGATTTACTGGGGGAAGGGGATGTGACTCCGCAGTCCTGTGTGCTGCACTTCCCCAATGGTATTGGCGACTTTTTACAGGAAGTGACCAAAGACCGTGCCCGTCTGACGCCGGAACCCTTCTGTGGTACGGCGGAACTTGCCGATGATATGGGCAGTGTGGAGTGGGCGGCATTATGGCCCGCTGACAATGATGATGGGTTCTTTGCCAGCTATTGTAATACCATTCCCACACCGGAAGGCGGTACTCACGAAAACGGTTTCCGCAACGTTATTGTCCGTGGTTTAAAAGCCTATGCGGAGATGGCAAAAATTGCCAAGGCTGACAAAATCAATGCAGACGACGTTTTCGGCGGCAGTTGTGCCCTGCTGTCCTTGTTTATTCGAGATCCGCAGTTTCAGGGACAAACCAAAGAAAAACTGGTCTCCAACGGCGCAACTCGCTTGGTTGAACAAGCGGTTAAAGATCATTTTGACCACTGGCTGTCCGCAGACCCGGAGATGGCAAAACACCTGATCCAGACGGTTCTGGAACGGGCCGAAGATCGTTTACGCCGTAAGCAAAGTAAGGAACTGTCCCGGAAGTCTGCGACCAAGCGTCTGCGCCTGCCGGGGAAGCTGTCCGATTGTTCGCGTAACTCGGCTGAAGGATCAGAACTGTTTCTGGTGGAGGGTGATTCCGCTGGCGGCTCAGCCAAGCAAGCCCGTAACCGGGAAACTCAGGCGATTCTGCCTTTGCGCGGCAAAATCCTGAACGTTGCCAGTGCCAGCGTGGATAAACTGAAGGCCAATCAGGAACTGAAAGACATTATTGAGGCCTTGGGCTGCGGCCTTCGTGATCAGTTCGATGCGGATCGTTTGCGGTACGAGAAAATCATCATCATGACCGATGCTGACGTGGATGGTGCGCACATTGCTTCGTTGTTGATGACGTTCTTCTATAAGGAAATGCCGCGATTGGTCGAAGCCGGACATTTGTACCTTGCCATGCCGCCGTTATATCGGATGAGCCATGGGGCGACTTCGGTCTATGCCCGAGACGACGAGCACCGTGAAGAACTGATGAACACTGTGTTCAAGGGCAAAACCAAAATTGATGTCAGCCGCTTTAAAGGGCTTGGTGAAATGCCGCCAGCCCAACTGAAGGAAACCACAATGGACCCTGCAAAGCGGACTTTGCTGCGGGTGCAGGTTCCGTCTCTGCGCTCCGGCGATGGGGTTGAAGACGCGCGGGAGACGGCAAAACTGGTGGATGACCTGATGGGTAAAAAACCGGAATTGCGTTTCCGCTTTATTCAGGAAAACGCCCGCTTTGCCGACAACTTGGATTTCTAATTCCGTACGTCAAAAGCCATAAAAGAACCGGCTCCTCATATAAGGAGCCGGTTCTTTATGTGGCAGGGTTGTGGAAAAGATTATTCCGTCACGGTGTTGGTTTGCTGGCCCAATCCGGTGATTGTGGTTTCAATCACATCGCCGGGCTTCAGGAAAAGCTTGCGGCCCAATCCCACCCCGGCCGGAGTTCCTGTGGCGATAATATCACCGGGCATCAGGCGCAGGAATTGGCTGAGGTAAGCCACAAGATACTTGACCGAGAAAATCATTTCCTGTGTGGAGCTGACCTGCATGGGCTCTGTGTTGACCGTGAGATTGATGGACAGATCTTGGGGATCGGGAACTTCATCCCGCGTCGCCAGATACGGTCCCACCGGGCAAAACGTTGGCGCAGATTTGCCTTTGGCCCATTGCCCCTGTCGTTTGAATTGGGCATCCCGTTCGGATACGTCGTTGCAGATCATATATCCTGCCACGTGGTCCATGGCTTCGTCTTCGGTGATGCGGTGGGCTGGACTGCCGATGACGACGGCAAGCTCGGCCTCCCAATCCAGACGGCGGCCGTTGGGTGGGAATATAATGTCATCATTGGGGCCGCAAAGGCTGCCAGTATGTTTGAAAAACAGGATCGGTTCCGGCGGTGGCTCGCCTTTGGTCTCGCGGGCATGGTCGGCATAGTTAAGGCCGATACCGATGATATTGGGGACACTGGCGATGGGGGCACCGATCCGGCGCGGAGCCTCGACAATGGGTAAGGTTGACGGGTCAAGTGTGCTCAGCGACTTGAGGCACTCGGGTAGTAACGTTTCCGGGGTGATGTCGTGAATATGGGCGGAGAGGTCACGGATCGTACCATCGGCATCCAGCATGCCGGGCTTTTCATGGCCTTGCGGGCCAAATCTCAGCAGTCGCATAGTCTTGAGTCTCCTCTGCCTACGGTCTGATTAATGTTCGGTAACAGCCTTAATCTGCTCAAGGGTTAAGTTGCCGGGAATGATGGCTAACGGCACATTCAGGCGGCTGATGTCTTTGCTCATCAGGGATGATATCAGCGGGCCCGGCCCCGATTTATCGGCAGCGGCACCAAGAACAAGAACGTGTACGATTTCTTCTTCCAAAAATTTAAGCAACGCTTCCCGGCGGTCACCTTCGCGGACATTGATTACAGGCATTTTTCCGGAAATTTGAAAAACCTGATCGGCATATTTGTGCAAAAGTGCTTCGGCTTCGTTGCGGTTGTCCTCGCGCATGGCGTCGCCGACGAACTGAAAGTGTTCGAATTCAACGGGTGGAATAACGTACAAGAGTGAGACGCGACCGTTGGATGTTTTGGCCCTGCGGCAGGCATATTCCAACGCCGGTTTCAGTTCTTCGGTGTCATCAATCACCACCAAAAACACCCGGCCATCAGCAGGGATGTCGCAGTGTTCTGTGTGGATTTCCAATGGGGTGTCCGATCCTGAGAGCGGCATCTATAGTCTCCAACAGTTGTTTCAGCCATGGAGTAACCGGCGGAAGTATACCACCAAATCACCATTGAATAGGTGTGAATTGTTAATGCCAGGGCCTGACCCTAGTCTTATTTCGAGATTTTTCGACCGCTTTTAACGTATTTGGCGCGCAGTAACGAGACCCACAAGGACAGAACAATCCAACCCGCAAAAACTGCAAGAGAGTTGACGGGTATGGGGGATTGGTCAGGGGTCGCACCAAGCCAAAGAGCCTGAGACAACAGAGTATGAGCATGGCTCAGCGGGTTGAAAGTCATGGTCGCTGACAGCCATGGTGGCACCCCTTCCACCGGGAACAACGCACCCGATAGCATCCATGCGGGCATCAGCACAATCATCATGACGGCATGAAAGCCAGACGTGGATTTCATGGACCATGCCACGGCAAATCCGGTTGCGGCAAAACCGATAGCCGCAAGAATAATCACGGGCAAGGCCGCCACCATTCCGTCGATGGTAAATGGCATGTGCGTGAAATATGCCAAAGCCAGCAGAACCAGACTTTGCATAACGGCGAGAATGGCACCACCGCCAACTTTGCCAAGGACGATAGCAGAGCGGGGGACAGGTGATGCCAATACCCCTTGTAAAAAGCCATGGTCACGATCTTCGATCAATGTCATGGCGGAAAATACGCTGGAAAACAGCAACAGCAACAGCAGGATTCCGGGGAAAATATATTCGCCGTAGGATGCTGCCGGGCCGGAGGTCTGAAACGATGCGGAAAAGCCCGACCCCAAAAACAGCCAAATCAGAATAGGTTGCGCAAAGCCGCCGATAATCCGGGATTTTTGTCGGATATAGCGGGTGATCTCCCGCTGGATTAGTGCGGAAATTGGGGACAGAAAACTCATGCGGCCCCCTGTGCGGTCAAGGACAGAAAAACATCGTCCAAGGTCGGTTGTTTGATGGCGATGGCTGCAATGGTATCGCCATGGTGGGCCATGATTTGGCTGACGATTGCCGCAGCTTCGCCACGATGCAAGTCTTTAAGACGCACGTCCTGTGGCGTCGCTTGCGCGGTAACAAGGCCACTGGAATGTAATTGGTTAGCGAGTGTGTGGATGGCTTCGGGTGTAAGCGATTTTGTTTGGATCGTGATCATTTCCGTTCCCATGCTGTCACATAGGGCACGGGGCGTGCCTTCCGCAATTTTTTGGCCCTTGTCCATGATAACCACCATATCGGCGGCATCGGCCTCGGTGAAAATGTGCGTGGTCATCAGGATTGTCAGTCCTTCATGGTCTCGTAAATGCAAAATGACATCCTGAAAGGCTTGTCGCCCATTTGGGTCCAATCCGGTCGTCGGCTCATCCAGTAACAACGTGGACGGAGAAGGGATCAGGCACTTCGCCAGTTCGGCCTGACGCTGTTGCCCGCCGGAGAGATGACCGACCGGCGTATCAAGGCGATCTTCAATTTGTGTCCATGCCATGACCTTGCGGATGCGATCTTGCAGGGACCGTCCGGTGATGCCGTGCAGCTTGCCAAAGAATGTCAGATTCTCGCGAACGGTCAAAATTGTATCAAGGGCGGGAGACTGAAAAACAATGCCCAAATTGCGCCGCGCCTGAGCAGAGGTACAAGTATCACCAGCAATGGCAATGTGCCCTGAACTTGGCTTTTGCATGCCGGATAGCAGTTGAAACAACGTTGATTTTCCGCTGCCGTTGGGACCCAAGATAACGCAAAAGCTTCCGGTGGGGACGGTAAACGACAGGTTGTTCAGGGCGATTGGGTTTAAGCCTTTGGAGCGGCTTGTGTACTGATGGATAACATTTTTAACTGAGATCATAAGGACCCGCCCAACCCCGCATTTGCAGACTGTTCCGCATGGCTTGCCATATAGGCACGCCTCGACATAGAGTAAACCCCATTCTTGAGTTCCCGCAAACTGGAAAGGTCCAGATTTATGCGTCCGTTACGATGTCGCATCGCCCACATAACTGATCTGCATTTGGCAAAGGGTGGAGAGAAAATTTATGACCTTGTCGATACGGCGGGCGCAGCAGAACGTGTTGTCGCGGCGGTTAACCAACTTGACCCGCAGCCTGATGTTGTTCTTGTGACAGGTGATATTACCCATAACGGCGATCAAGATGCGGCAAGGCGTGCGGTTGCCATATTGGACGGTTTGAACACACCCTACCGTATTGCCAATGGTAACCATGATTGCCGAAAGACGCTGGCCTTGGCCCTTGGTCGAGATCCGCAAAAGGTGGCGGCCTCAGGCTTGGTTGGTGTGAAGGACCATGCCGGGGTGCGATGCATTGCTGTGGATACGGCAGTCAATGATCCGCGAAAGTCCGCATTCACCGAAACACAATTGGCATTTCTGGAACAGATATTGTCCAAGGATACAGCCACGCCGACGGTTATCTTTATGCATCATCCGCCATTCGATACCGGCATCGGCTGGCTTGACGAGATGAAGCCGGAACAGGGACGAGATGAATTTGGTGTTTTACTGCAAAAACACCCTCAGGTTCTCGCCGTGCTGTGCGGGCATTTGCATCGTCCAATGCGCGGGGAATGGTATGGCGTTCCCGTGTTTGCCGCCCCGTCTGTGATGAACCCGGTAGATTTTGCGCCGCGCTGTGAGGGTGATGAAATAACGTTGGTGGTAAAATCACCGCCGGGATTTGCAGTGTATGATATTGCACAAGACAACAGCATGTCTGCCGATTTGCTGTTCTTGGATGGTCACACAGAAGATTGGCAATATGCATGCAGGAATACTGTTGTTGAACAAATGATCGCAGAATAGGCGAATTGCTCTTTTTATTAGCATCTTCATGCCCATGTCTCTGAGACGGGCGATTGACCCCAAAGCCAAAAGCCCTGCCACATCTGTGTTGGCAGGTTTTTTGCGTTTTGGCCTGCCCTTTGCAAAAGAGCTTGCAAGAGAGTTGCGTAGTGCCAAGCGTGACGTTCCCGTTGTCCGGGGCAGGTATTCCATCGGTTTTCCGGGTTTACGTGTGCGTCGACATATCAACCAGTTATGGAGAGCAGACTATGAAGGTAAGTCATTTGGTCCTTGGGATTGGTCTTGTGACGGCTGTGACCGCTGTGACCGCTGTCAATGCTTCTGCCGAAGCATCCACTCTTGATACGGTCAAGAAACGTGGTCAGTTGGTCTGTGGTGTCAATTCCGGTCTGCCCGGTTTTTCTGCCCCAGATGAAAAAGGGCAATGGTCCGGGTTGGACGTGGATTATTGTAAGGCACTGGCCGCGGTTACTCTCGGTGATGCTGCCAAAGTGAAATATGTTCCATTGACGGCGAAGGAACGTCTCACCGCCCTTCAAACTGGTGAAATTGATGTGCTGGCGCGTAATACCACGTGGACAATGAGCCGCGATGCGACCCTTGGCCTGAATTTCATCGGAACATCCTATTACGATGGTCAGGGCTTCTTGGTGAAAAAGAAGCTTGGTGTGAAAAGTGCCAAAGAGTTGGACGGAGCCTCGGTCTGTGTGCTGTCGGGAACAACCACGGAATTGAACCTTGCGGATTATTTCCGCGCCCACGGCATGAAATATGAACCGGTGGTCGTGGATACGGCTGACCAGACCTTAGCCGGGTTTAAATCTGATCGGTGTGATGTTTTGACCTCAGACCAATCACAGCTTTACGCTCTGCGGTCCAAATTAAATGATCCGGGAATTGCTGTCGTGCTGCCGGAAGTGATTTCAAAAGAACCGCTTGGCCCGGTCGTACGGCAGGGGGATGATGCGTGGTTCAATATTGCGCGCTGGACTTTGTTCGCATGGATCGCGGCAGAGGAAGAAGGCATCACCAGCAAAAACATCGATGACATGCTGAAATCCCCAAAACAAAATATCCAACGGATTTTGGGCGTCGGAACCGATATGGGCTCCAAAATGGGTGTGGCGGATGATTTTGCCGTGCATATCGTAAAATCGGTCGGCAACTATGGTGAATCCTTTGAACGCAATGTGGGGATGGATAGTCCGCTGCAAATCTCCCGTGGTCTGAATGCCTTGTGGAATGACGGAGGCATCCTGTACGTGCCGCCAATCCGTTAACCCCTTTGTATGTGAACATAAATGCCATTGGCCCTGATGGTTTTGGGGCCAATGGTGGCTGTGGTTACTTCAAGGCAGAGGGATATCCATGCAACCCATGCAACCAGCCCGGATCAAACCCTGGAACGATCCAAAAGTCAGAGCCCTATTTTTTCAGGTCGTGGTCTTTGCAGCCGTCCTGTGGTTGGGCGTGACCTTGGTCCAAAATACCCTTGAGAATATGGAACGCCGCAGTATCCAGACTGGCTTCAGCTTTCTGGATCAGTCCGCCGGGTTTGGCATCCTGTTTTCCCTGATTCCGTATGATGAAACCTATAGCTATGGTCGAACATTCTTCGTCGGGCTATTGAATACGGTATTGGTGTCCTTCATGGGGATCGTGACGGCGACGGTCATTGGCTTTCTTGTCGGGATCGGGCGCTTGTCCAGCAACTGGCTGGTCGCCAGAATTTGTGAAATCTATATCGAGATTTTCCGCAATATCCCGCTGCTGTTGCAAATTTTCTTTTGGTATTCCGCAGTGTTGGGTGCATTGCCATCGCCGCGGCAGAGTCACTCTCTATTTGATCTTATTTTCTTATCCAAGCGTGGCTTGTTTGCGCCGGCCCCTGTATTTGGCACGGGAATGTGGGCGGTTGTGTTTGTGTTCGCTGCCGGGGTGATCGGGTCTTGGAAGTTAGCGCAAAAGATCAACAAACAACGCGAAGAGACCGGACAAGACTCTCCTTACTGGCGATATGTGGCGTTGATGGTTGTGGCGGCCCCTCTGGCATTGTTCTTTGTCCTTGGCTCGCCATTGTCTTGGAGTGTGCCGGAGCTGCGTGGTTTTAATTTCGTCGGCGGTGGAGTGCTGTTGCCGGAGTTGGTGGCACTTTGGTTCGCGCTGACCATTTATACGGGCAGCTTTATCGCCGAAATTGTGCGGTCCGGGATTCAGGCCGTCAGCCATGGACAAACGGAGGCTGCCGCCGCATTAGGGCTTAAACCCAGACTGATTACCCGATTGGTGGTTTTGCCTCAGGCATTACGGGTGATCATTCCGCCTTTGACCAGTCAGTATTTGAACCTGACGAAGAACTCTTCATTGGCAACAGCCATTGGTTACCCGGATTTGGTCAATGTGTTTATGGGAACAACCCTGAATCAAACCGGTCAGGCGGTGGAAGTGGTCGCCATGACCATGGCGGTGTATCTGACACTCAGCATCACGATTTCCTTTGTTATGAACGCATACAATCGGCGCGTAGCGCTGCGGGAGCGTTAGGCCATGACAAATACCGGATACAATAATCAAACCTTCACACTGAAACCTGATCTGCCACCACCGTCTGGGACCATTGGCCCGGTGGCGTGGCTGCGTCGGAATCTGTTTTCGACGCCACTCAATTCCCTGATGACCGTGGTGTTCGCGGTGCTGATCTTGTGGTCGGTCGTGCCGCTGATTGACTGGGCCGTGATACGTGGGATTTTTTCCGGCGACAGTGTTGATGTCTGTTACCAAAGCGAAGGCGCGTGCTGGCTGTTCGTCGGCGAACGCTTACGGTTTTTTGTTTATGGGTTTTACCCAGAGGCGGAAGTCTGGCGCGTTAACATGGCATTTGCCGCCGTTGCAGCAGTGGTTGCGTCACTGGTTATCCCCGCGGTCCCGGGCAAGAAATGGATTATTCCCGCTTCCATAATATTTGTGCCGATCTGGGTGCTGATTTTTATGCATGGGGGAGTCTTTGGTCTTGTGGTGGTGCCATCGTACCAATGGAGTGGTCTGACGTTGACGTTGCTGTTGTCCATTGTTGGCATTGTGGCAGCGTTGCCGTTCGGGATTATTCTGGCCTTGGGTCGTCGGTCGGAAATGGTCGTGGTTCGCACCCTCAGCATCGTGTTTATTGAAATTTGGCGCGGCGTGCCGTTGATTTCCGTGCTGTTTATGGCGTCAGTGATGTTGCCGTTATTCCTGCCCGAAGGCATCCAATTCGATAAAGTTTTGCGGGCGACCATCGGCATTATCATGTTTGAATCCGCGTACATGGCTGAGGTCGTCCGTGGTGGATTACAGGCAATCCCGCGTGGGCAATCCGAAGCCGCCGCAGCATTAGGCTTGGGCTATTGGCGTACTATGGGGCTGATTGTCATGCCGCAGGCGTTGAAGTTGGTTATCCCCGGTATCGTGAACACATTTATCGCCCTGTTTAAGGACACGACTTTGGTCATGATTATTGGCCTGTTTGACGTGCTGGCAACGGTTCACGCCACCATTGTTGATCCAAAGTGGCCGGATGTCGCGGCTGAAGGATACATTTTTGCGGCTGCTGTGTTCTGGGTCTTTTGCTTTGGTATGAGTCGCTATAGCCAAGGCCTTGAACGCAAGTTGCACCGTGGACACAAACGAAATTAAGAACAATTGGCTGCGCCCCGGTGCGCCAATGTTCCTGTGTGGAGAGTAGGCAATGACACAAACAGCCGAGCAATCCGATATCGTTATTGATATTCGTGGCATGAATAAATGGTACGGCACATTTCATGTGCTGAAGGACATTGATTTAAGTGTCCGGCGGGGCGAACGGATTGTGATTTGCGGGCCTTCGGGGTCCGGTAAATCCACGATGATCCGTTGCATCAATCGACTTGAAGAACATCAAAGCGGCGACATCATTGTTGATGGGGTTGAGCTCAATCAGGACCTGAAAAAAATTGAACATGTGCGGCGTGAAGTTGGCATGGTGTTTCAACATTTCAACCTGTTTCCCCATTTAACGGTTTTGGAGAATTGCTGCCTTGCGCCCATGTGGGTGCGCAAAATTCCGCGCGCAGAAGCGGAAGCCTCCGCAATGAAGTATCTGGAGCGGGTGAAAATCCCGGAACAGGCGAAAAAGTATCCGGGGCAACTGTCCGGCGGACAACAGCAACGGGTCGCCATTGCCCGCAGCCTGTGCATGAATCCACGTGTCATGCTGTTTGATGAACCGACATCAGCCCTTGACCCGGAAATGATCAAGGAAGTTTTGGATGTCATGGTCGAATTGGCAGAAGAAGGCATGACCATGTTGTGTGTTACCCACGAAATGGGCTTTGCCAGAAAGGTCGCTGATCGGGTGATTTTCATGGATGCGGGGCAAATTGTGGAACAGAACAACCCGGAAGAATTCTTTAACAATCCACAAAATGAACGAACCAAGCTATTCTTGAGCCAGATATTAGGGCATTAATGTCTGAGGTTGATACGAATGCGCGTAAAACGGAAAAAGCACTTTACGCGCGTGCCCCTTTGGTGTTTGCTTTCGTGCGGTCCAACTGTAAGGAGGCAATACTGTGGCTCGTCCAACCGTCCCGCCCACAGGTCGTGAGCGCATGTGGCCTGATAATAAAATCATCGTCAGCAAAACAGATAAAAAGGGCATAATAACTTATGCCAACAAGGTGTTCTGTGATGTTGCCTTGTATAAAGAATCTGAGCTGGTCGGGCAGAACCACAACATTATTCGTCATCCGGACATGCCCCGGTGCGTTTTTAAGTTGCTATGGGACACAATCGAGGCCGGCAACGAGATTTTCGCCTACGTGGTTAATCAGGCGAAAAATGGTGACCACTATTGGGTGCTGGCGCATGTGACGCCGACGTTTGACGATAACATGAATATTACCGGGTATCATTCCTCGCGCCGGGTGCCGAGAAGGGAGCCGGTTGAGCTGTTGAAAACGGTGTATGCGGATTTGCTGGCAATTGAAAAAAGCCATGAAAGCCCCAAACAGGGCATGCTGGCTGCGGAAGCCAAACTTATGGAAATTCTGAATGCAAAGGGGATGGAATACGATGAATTTATTCTCAGTCTTTGATTCCCAGAATATGTCCTCCATTGCCAAGGCGATGGCAGGGTGTGTCTGTGTCATCTGCATTCAGATCGCCATGATCATATTCACGGCATATTGCGGGGAATGGATTATTACGGCGGCCTTGGGCGTGTCGATTGTTGTTCTGTTGGGTTGTATCATTTTTCTGCGCCGTGCCTTGAACAGTGTACGTAAGGCTGTAGCCGCCTGCGCCGCTGCGGCAGAAGGACGCCTGAACGAACGGGTTTTGAATGTCCGCGGGCATGGACTTTTGGGAGCCATGCTGCATAACATCAACGATATGCTGGATCAGTTTGAAGCCTTCGCCAAGGAGGCCGGGGCCGTCATGGAGTACGCCAACAAAGGCAAGTATTTTCGCCGAATTACCTTAACCGGGATGAACGGTGAGTTTCGTGTTTATGCACGCCGGATCAACGACGGTATTTCCAGTATGCAAGCCACTACAGGCACCCTGATGCAGACCATTGATGGCCTGGGGCAGGGGATACGTTCTGAAGTCAGCGCTTCGAATGAGGAGGCGCAGGACGTGCGTCAACAGGCAGACACCATGTGTCAGGCGACGGCTCAGGTTGAAAACCATGCAACCCACGTAACTGGTGCAACCGAGGTTGCTTCCCGTTCTGTTGCTGACGCGGTTGAAGCGGTGGAAGACGTTTCTTCCGGTATGCATCAGATTTCAGAACTGGCGGTCCGGTCTGCGGATATTGCGACGTCTGCGGCGCAACGCGCGGCTGAAGCAACGGAAGTTCTGGGGGATTTGACGACTGCGGCAGAAACCATTGGTGATGTGGTGTCACTCATTGAAGATGTGGCAGAGCAAACCAATCTTTTGGCTCTAAACGCGACCATTGAGGCAGCCCGCGCCGGAGATGCCGGGAAAGGATTTGCTGTTGTCGCGGGTGAGGTGAAAAATCTGGCGGGTCAAACTGCGCGGGCAACCCAGTCGATCAGTGAACAGATCGGGCGCATGCAACAGGTGGCACAGCAATCTGTTGGGGTGATCTCTGATGTTTCCGATACCATTAGCGATATTAATGATGTGGCACAGACAATTCTGACGACTGTAGAAACGCAAAATCGTGCGGTCGAAGGTATCGTTAGCAATATTCAGTCCGCAGCAGAGTCCGTTCGGACTGCCAGTTCCGCCATGGAAGAAATATCATCCCATGTTTCTGCAACGGCACAAGCCTCGTCCGATGTGTTACAGTCGGCGGAACGCTTATCCGGGCGTATGGATACAATGAATTCACAAATTGACAGCATCATCGAAGAGGCCACTCGGCGCTGACCCGAAAATTTCGATCCGATGACAATTGTGAAATATTGCGAAGGGGGCGTTTGCCCCCTTGCTGTTTGAAGGAATTTGCGTCAGGTTGCGCAAATTGTGCAGCGGGGTATGCTGCTTGATACAGCCTGAATTTACTCTTGCCAATTGAGGGGAGGTTTTCCAATGCGATTTGCTTTTAAGGCTGCTTATGCAGCTGCCATGGCCTGCGGGCTGACCATGACGGCACATGCCGAAGACAAAGTCGTCCATGTCTATAACTGGACGGACTACATCGCCGAGGACACTCTGGAAAACTTTACCCGTGATACCGGGATTAAGGTTGTCTATGACGTTTACGACAGCAACGAAATCCTTGAAGCCAAACTGTTGGCAGGCAAGTCTGGCTATGATGTGGTGTTCCCGACCGGACGTCCGTTTGCAACGCGTCAGATTAAATCCGGCCTGTATATGAAGCTGGATAAGGCAAAATTGCCGAATTTGGCGAATATGGACCCGGACTTGATGAAGGCCTTGGAGGCAGTGGACCCGGGCAACCAGTATTCCGTTCCGTACATGTGGGGCACCACCGGCTTTGGTCTGAACGTGGACAAGGTTAAGGCGGTTCTTGGCCCGGATGCGGATATGACATCCTTGTCCATGGTGTTCGACCCTAAGAATGCCAAGAAATTGGCGGCCTGCGGGTTAACCTTCCTTGATGAGCAAGACGAAACCTTTGCCATGGCCTTGCGCTATATCGGGAAAGACGTCAACAACGCCAGCAAAGCAGACATCAATGCTGCGGTTGACGCATTTATGGCGATTCGCCCGCATGTGAAGTATTTCCATAGTTCTCAGTACATTAATGACCTTGCCAATGGTGATGTATGCGTGAGCCAAGGTTACTCCGGCGACGTTGTGCAGGCACGGGATCGTGCGGCAGAGGCAGGCAATGGCGTGAACATTCAGTTCGTCATTCCGAAGGAAGGCTCCATCATGTGGACTGACCTGATGGTGATTCCGAAAGATGCTCCGCACCCGGATGCAGCCCATGCCTTCATCAATTACATCATGAAGCCTCAGGTCGCTGCGGACATCACCAATTATGTGGCCTATGCCAATGCGAATAAGGCTGCAACCGCTTTGGTGGACCCGGAAATTTCCGGCGATCAGGGGATTTATCCGCCGAAAGCCGTGATGGAAAAACTGTATATGACCCCGGAAAATTCACCGGCCATGATTCGCTATCGTGTGCGGAACTGGACTCGCGTGAAAACCGGGCACTGATGATTTATTGACGGAGGTGTGAGATGGCTCTTGCGCAAACAACGCGGCCGACGCGGTCGGCGCAGACGCTGGAACCTTGGCAGGATTTGAATGCACGGCCTATCGTGCAGATCGAAAATGTCACCAAGGCATTTGGTCCGCACTATGCCGTCGATGATGTCAGTTTAGAAATCTACCAAGGAGAGTTCTTCTCTCTCCTTGGTGCGTCTGGTTGCGGTAAAACCACATTGCTGCGCATGTTGGCGGGGCTGGAAACCCCCAATGATGGGCGGATTTTGATTGATGGTGCGGACATGACCCATGTGCCGCCCTATCGTCGTCCGGTCAACATGATGTTCCAATCCTATGCCTTGTTCCCGCATATGACCGTGGAACAGAATATTGCGTTCGGTTTGAAACAGGAAGGTGCCTCTGCCGCGCAGATCAAAGAGCGTGTGACGGAAATGCTGCATTTGGTCAAACTTGATAAATTTGCCAAACGTCGCCCGCACCAATTGTCGGGTGGTCAGCGACAGCGCGTGGCCTTGGCCCGCTCGCTGGCAAAACATCCCAGATTGTTGCTTTTGGATGAGCCGTTGGGGGCTTTGGATAAAAAACTGCGCGAACATACCCAGTTCGAACTGGTGAATATTCAGGAACAATTGGGCACGACCTTTGTCATGGTTACGCACGATCAAGAAGAAGCCATGACCATGTCGACACGGATTGCCGTGATGGACGAAGGGCGCATTTTGCAATTGGGCACGCCGTCGACAATTTATGAATATCCGGCAACGCGCTATGTTGCTGATTTTATTGGTTCTGTGAATATTTTTGATGGTCGTGTGACCGACGAAAACGACGGCGTTTTGTTCGTCAATTGCGAAGATGTTGCTGCGGATATGGCTATCACGCATGCGGAACCACTTCCGGCGGGGACGCCTGTCAGCGTGGCGTTGCGCCCGGAAAAAATGACGGTATCCGACACCAAACCGGAAAACGAGACCAACGTCTTGCGTGGCGTAGTGGCAGAGATTGCCTACCTCGGTGACGTATCAATTTATTATGTGCGTTTGCCCAATGAAACTATGGTGCAGGTGCAATTGACCAATCTGGCTCGGCAGACCAGTGCGGCCCTGACGTGGGAGCAAGAAGTCTGGTTGAGTTGGTCTCCTGATAACGGTGTGGTGTTGCAGTCATGATTCCGGCTCCAGTTCCAACGTCAGATACGGATGCGGCGAACCAATCGCTGTTGTCGCAAGTGTTCCGTTGGTTGCTTGGTTTTACCATTGTTGGTCACGTTCGTGGTTTGGCGATGGGGACCATGTACTGGGGGCGGGCCGCAGTTACGGCGGTGCCGTTTATCTGGCTGCTGCTGTTTTTTGGTCTGCCGTTTTTGGTGGTTCTGAAAATCAGTTTTGCTGAGGCATTGATTGCGCAGCCGCCGTATTCTGATTTGGTGCAGTGGGCCGAAGACGGCATCATGCTGCTGCGGGTGAATTTCGGTAATTACCTTCTGATGCTGGATGACAGCATGTATTGGATGGCTTACCTGAATTCGGTACGGGTTGCTGCCATGGCAACGGTATTGACGCTGGTGTTGGGCTATCCCATGGCTTATGCCATTGCTAAGGCTCCGGTGCAGTTCCGGGTGCCGTTGTTGATGCTGATTATTCTGCCGTTTTGGACGTCATTCCTCATTCGGGTTTACGCATGGATTGGCATCTTGAAAAACAATGGATTGCTGAACAACCTGTTGATGTGGCTGGGGTTGATTGACGAACCGATTGCCATGATGCATACGGACTTTTCCGTGTTGGTGGGCATTGTTTATTCGTACCTGCCGTTTATGGTTCTGCCACTTTATGCCACATTGTCGCGCATGGACTTGTCCTTGCTGGAAGCTGCGGCAGACCTTGGGTGCCGCCCAACGCGGGCGTTCCTGCGGGTGACGCTGCCTTTGTCCATGAGCGGTGTTATTGCCGGTTCCATGTTGGTGTTTATTCCGGCGGTGGGTGAGTTTGTGATCCCCGACCTGTTGGGTGGCCCTAATACGCTGATGATTGGCAAGGTTCTGTGGACGGAGTTTTTCTCCAACAATGATTGGCCTGTGGCTTCAGCAGTGGCAGTTGTTACCTTGCTGTTGTTGGTGGTGCCGATTGTCTGGTTCCAAAAAGCGCAGGAAGAAAACACGCGCCGGATGGAGGAAATGGAAGGATGACACGCTGGCGGTCATGGGGCCTATTTACGGCTTTGGCATTTGGGTATGCTTTCTTATACGTGCCAATTTTTACCCTGATTTTCTTTTCATTCAATGAATCGCGGCTAGTCACGGTTTGGGCGGGGTTTTCGACCAAATGGTATGGCGAGCTGATGCGCAACGAACAGATTCTGGGCGCGGCGTGGTTGAGCCTGAAGATCGCGTTTTTGAATGCCTCCGGTGCGGTTGTGCTGGGGACATTGGCGGGGTTGGTTTTGGCCCGCTTCGGTAAATTTCGCGGGCGAACCGCATTCACCACATTAATTACGGCACCGCTGGTGATGCCTGAAGTCATTATCGGTTTGTCGTTGCTGTTGCTGTTTGTGGCAATGCAGCAATTGGTCGGCTGGCCTGAAACCCGTGGCGTGACCACTATCACCATTGCCCATTTGACTTTCTCCTCGGCCTATGTGGCGGTAGTGGTACAGTCTCGGTTGACGCAAATGGATGTATCCATTGAGGAAGCCGCGCTAGACTTGGGTGCGCGCCCGGCTAAGGTGTTTTTCCTAATTACCGTGCCGGTGATTGCCCCGGCGTTGGTTTCCGGGTGGCTGTTGGCGTTTACCCTGTCACTGGATGACTTGGTGATTGCCAGCTTTGTTTCCGGTCCCGGTGCTTCGACGCTGCCCATGGTGGTTTATTCGTCGGTGCGACTTGGTGTCAGCCCACAGATTAATGCGCTTGCGACCATTATCGTCGGGATCGTGACGCTGGCGATTATTGTCGCCGGGATCATTATGCATCGTAAGGAAAAACAAAGACTGCATTTCTAACGTGCATAACTGCGTGTTCAGCATGAAAAGCGGCCCATTGTGGCCGTTTTTTGTTATCGGATTTTCCGTGCATACAGTTCCAGTTTGTGGCTGATTAGTTCGTAGCCGTGTTCTTCTGCGATTTCCTTTTGTAAGGCTTCAATCAGTTCTGAGTGAAATTCCACCACTTCCCCCGTATCCACATCTATTAAATGGTCGTGGTGCGGAGAAAGCGTACTTTCGTATCGTGCCGTTTGCCCATCGAAATTCAGGCGCTGAATGACGCCATGTGTTTCAAGTACCGCCATGGTGCGGTACACTGTTGACAATGCAACTGTAGGGTCAATTTTGCTGGCGCGTTGATAAATCTCGTGAATATCCGGGTGGTTTGTTGTCGATGCCAGAACGTCTAAAATTGCCTGGCGCTGTCGGGTCATCCGCATATTTGCGTCTCGCATAACGTTTTGGAAACGCAGGATAAGGTCATCACTCCCGGTTTGTGTTGGTACGTGGGCGTTTGCTTTTTGTGATGGCATTGCGGCCTCCATGAAGGCAATGAATTATTTGCTTGCTTAATAAGAATGATTATCATTATCATAAAGTCGCGTCAATGAGGGAAGTGGCTGCACAATTCAATCCAGACGGAGTTCATGTAATGTCCAGTGTTGTTTCAAAGATGGTGGCTTTTGGTGTTCTGGGGGTCTGTGCAACGGTTACATCTGCCCCGTCGTTTGCAGCGGATAAGTTTAAGGTTGCGACCACGTTTACGGTCATTGCGGATATGGCACAAAATGTCGCCGGAGACGCTGCCGAGGTTATTTCCATTACCAAGCCCGGGGCTGAGATTCACGGTTACCAACCAACCCCACGAGATATTATGAAGGCACAAGATGCAGACTTGATTCTGTGGAACGGGATGAATCTGGAGCTTTGGTTTAGCCAATTTTTTAACAATCTGAAAAATGTACCATCGGCAACGTTGACCGATGGTATCGAGCCGATCAGCATCCGCGAAGGTGCTTATGAAGGTAAGCCAAACCCTCATGCGTGGATGGGGTTGGATAGTGCGGTTGTGTATGTGGACAACATTCGCGATGCCATGGCGAAATATGATCCTGACAATGCCAAGACTTATGCCGCGAATGCGGAGGCATATAAGGCAAAAATCCGCAATGCCATCAGTCCGCTACGGGATCGGGTTAAGCAAATCCCTGAAAACAAACGATGGTTGGTCACCTGTGAGGGCGCGTTCAGTTATTTGGCCCGGGATTTCGGTTTAAAGGAACTCTACCTGTGGCCGATGAATGCGGATCAGGTTGGAACCCCCAAACAAGTCCGTAAAGTCATTGATGGTGTGCGCGCACAAAAAATCCCGGCAGTTTTCTGTGAAAGTACGGTCAATACGGACCCGGCTAAGCAAGTCGCGCGCGAAACCGGGGTACGATATGGCGGCGTTTTGTATGTTGATTCTCTGACTGGAAAAGATGGCCCAGTGCCGACGTATTTGGATTTGTTACGGGTTACGTCCGAAACAGTTGTCAGTAATTTGCTCAATGAAGAGTCTGACCGACACTAGGAGGAAATGATGATTCGTATGCCTTCCCACAAAACTGCTGTTGGTCAGGATACCCACAATGAAACACCGCAGTGGGGGGTGGATGCTTCCAACATCACGGTGACCTATCGCAATGGGCATACAGCGTTGCGTTCTGCATCGTTCCGGGTGCCCAGAGGCACCATTGCTGCCTTGGTTGGTGTAAACGGGTCCGGCAAGTCCACCATGTTCAAGGCATTGATGGGGCTTGTGCCTTTGGGGGATGGTGAGATCAGCCTTTTGGGGCTGCCGATCCGGGACGCATTGCGCCGTAATCTTGTGGCTTATGTTCCACAGGCTGAGGATGTTGACTGGAGCTTCCCGGTGCTGGTGCAAGATGTCGTGATGATGGGTCGATACGGTCACATGAACTTTCTGCGCATACCAACGGCAACTGACCGCGATATGGTCTCCACGGCTTTGGACCGCGTGGGGATGACGGCGTTTCGTCATCGTCAAATCGGGGAATTGTCCGGCGGGCAAAAGAAGCGGGTGTTCTTGGCCCGTGCTCTGGCACAGAACGGGCAAGTAATTTTGTTGGATGAACCGTTCACCGGGGTCGATGTCACCACGGAAAATGCCATCATTGCGTTGCTACAGGAATTGCGGGATGAAGGCCGAGTAATTCTGGTGTCGACTCACAACCTTGGCTCTGTACCTGAGTATTGTGATCATACGATCTTGATCGGGGGGACAGTTGTGGATTATGGCCCGACGGAAACCACCTTTACCCAAAGTAATCTGGAAGCCGTGTTCGGCGGTGCTCTGCGTCACTTCGTGCTAAGCGGTTCCGATTTGCACGAAGATGAAGACAAACGTTCCCTGACCATTATCAGTGATGATGAACGCCCAGTGGTGATTTATGATGATGTCACTCGTCTGCTGACGCCAAGTTCCGCAACGGATAGTTCTATCAGTGACATTGATATTTGGGATGCAGAGCATGATGCCAACCCTGCCAGCGAGCAGGAGAAACAGCCATGACCGAACTGCTGGAACCATTTGCCTACGATTATATGTTCACCGCCATGTGGGTGAGCGCACTGGTCGGTGGGGTCTGCGCCTTTCTGTCCGCGTATTTGATGCTAAAGGGATGGTCTTTGATTGGCGATGCACTGAGTCACGCCATCGTTCCCGGTGTCGCAGGAGCCTTCATCCTTGGCCTGCCCTTGGCATTTGGTGCCTTTCTGGCCGGGGGATTGGCCGCGGGAGGGATGCTGTTCCTTAACCAAAGATCGGGGTTAAAGGAAGATACCATTATCGGTTTGGTCTTTACCTCGTTTTTGGGGCTGGGATTGTTCATGGTTTCGGTGTCGCCAACGGCGGTTGATGTGCAAACCATTATTCTGGGCAATATTCTGGCAATTACGCCGGAAGATACCTGGCAACTGGTGTTGATCGCGCTGGTCTCCCTGACGGTGCTTTTACTGAAATGGAAAGACCTGATGGTGACGTTTTTTGACGAAACCCATGCACGGTCCATTGGCCTTAACACCACTTTGCTGAAGATTGTGTTTTTCACCTTGTTATCGGCCTGCTGTGTGGCGGCGTTGCAAACCGTAGGCGCGTTTCTGGTCGTGGCGATGGTTGTCACGCCGGGGGTTGTTGCGTATTTGCTGACGGATCGTTTCCCCCGATTGTTGATGATTAGTGTCACGGTTGGGGCTGCGACCAGCTTTATCGGTGCGTATCTCAGTTACTTCCTTGATGGGGCGACTGGTGGACTTATCGTTACGTTGCAGACAGCGGTTTTCCTTGTGGTCTTTTTGCTTGCACCCAAACACGGTCTGTTTGCCATGCGGCGTAAGGCTGCCTTGGCCCGCTTCAACGCGAAAAAAGCCGAGGGAGCCCGCCATGGCGGGCCGGTTGAGCCAATGAACCCAAAACATGTTTTGGGAGGATACGATGGATGAATGGCTGCTGCCGTTTCAATTCGGCTTTATGCAAAAGGCATTTCTGATTTCATTGATGGTTGCGGTGCCAACGGCCCTGTTGTCGTGTTATCTGGTGCTGAAGGGATGGGCCTTGATCGGCGATGCCATCAGTCACGCGGTGCTGCCGGGGGTTGTTGTGGCCTATTTGCTGAACATTCCCCTGATGATCGGGGCATTTGCCGCAGGGATGGTGTGTGCGATCTCGACCGGGTATTTGAAAGACAATAGTCGTATCAAACAAGATACGGTAATGGGGGTTGTGTTCTCTGGCATGTTTGGTTTGGGTATTGTTATGTACACCAAAATCGATACCAACGTGCATTTGGACCATATCCTGTTCGGCAATATGTTGGGGGTTGAGGCCTCAGACCTGTGGAGTGCGGGGCTGATTTCCCTGTGTGTCGCCGGGGTGTTGATCCTGAAATGGCGAGATTTTCTGCTGCATGCCTTCGATCCGGTGCAAGCCAAGGCCAGCGGCCTGCCGGTCACGGTGCTGCACTATGGGCTTTTGTCCATTGTTTCCCTGATGATTGTGGCGACGTTGAAAGCCGTTGGACTGATTTTGGCTATCGGTTTGTTGATTGCCCCCGGAGCCATTGCCTTTCTGCTGGTACGCAGATTTTCTCACATGCTTGTGGTGTCTTCGCTGGTGACCATCGTATCCATGGTTCTGGGAATTTATCTCAGCTTCTTCATAGACAGTGCGCCTGCGCCGACAATTATTCTGGTGATGACGGCGGTGTTTCTTGTCGCATTTGTCTATCGCATTCAGAAAACCCGGCGAGCCAGCCGGGGGGATGCGGTGCCAAGCGTAGCGGCGGAATAAACCGGAAAGAAAAACGGCCCTCCAAACAATCGGAGGGCCGTTATCCATTTATGCCGAAAGCGATCAGCCCTCGGCTTTAGCCTTTTTTGGGCTTTTGGCGACCAGTTCATCATCCTCGGCAAAGTAGGCTTTGCAGAGCTTGAATACCACCGGGCTGAGTAAGGCCAAAGCAACCAGATTCGGGATTGCCATCATGGCATTCAGCGTATCTGCTAACAGCCAAACAAAGTCCAAGGACATCATGGCACCTGCCGGGATGGCAAGGGTGTACATCAAACGGAATGGTTTGATGGATTTTTCCTTGAACAGGAACTGCATGCAACGTTCGGAATAGTGGCTCCACCCGATAATGGTAGTGAAGGCAAATACCGTCAGGCCAAGTGCCACTATATATTTCCCGATCCCCGGCAAGGATGCATCAAATGCAGCTGAGGACAGGGAGGCACCGGTTGCACCGGATGTCCATTCCCCGGATGTCAGGATCACCAGACCCGTAATGGAACAGACGATGATGGTGTCAATGAATGTCCCGAGCATGGCAATCACGCCCTGCCGTACCGGGTTGCTGGTGGAGGCGGAGGCATGTGCAATTGGCGCAGAACCAAGGCCTGCTTCGTTGGAGAAGACACCCCGTGCCACACCAAAACGGATCGCCATCATGACGGCTGCCCCGGCGAAACCACCTTCAGCGGCAGATGGGGTGAAGGCATAGGTGAACACCAAGTCAATGGCAGCCGGGATTTCCGACGCGTTCATACCCAGAACAACAATGCCGGCAAGGAAGTAGGAAATCGCCATAATCGGCACAAGCTTACCTGCAACGTTACCGATACGGCGAATACCACCCAGCAGGACAGCGCCGACCAGTGCCATCAGCACAACACCAGTTACCCAATGCGGGACGCCAAATACGCTGTCCAGCACATCAGCCATGGAATTAACCTGCACTGTGTTACCGATGCCGAAACCGGCAAATGCACCGAAGAGGGCAAATGCGCCACCCATCCATGCCCATTTCGGGCCGAGGCCGTTTTTGATGTAGTACATAGGCCCGCCGACATGCATGCCGCGGCGGTCAACTTCACGGTAATGGACAGCCAGAACCGCTTCCCCGAATTTGGTTGCCATGCCGACAAGGGCCGTACACCACATCCAAAACAGAGCGCCCGGACCACCAAGGAAAATCGCGGTTGCCACGCCGGCAATGTTACCTGTACCGATGGTGGCGGACAAAGATGTCATCAGTGCGTTAAACGGGCTGATGTCACCGTCACCTTGGTCTGAACGTCCGCGCCACAGCATTTTGAAGGCGTACGGGATTTTACGAATTGGCATGAAGCCGAGGCCGATCATCAGATAGAAACCGACGCTCAAGATCAACACCAGCATCGGTACTCCCCATACGATGCCGTTGATGTCTTTAATAACTGAAGTCAAAAATTCCATTGTGATGCTAATCCACAGAGTTTTTTCTATGTGTCATTTTGCCTGTGTGGAGAAAAACAACAGAAGTTCATATGCATCTTCAGAATGTCACTGAAGTGTTGCCATGCACATAACCATTCTTGTCGTTTAGATTTATGCATCCCCCGTAAGGCATACATCAGGTTTTGCCATGTCCGCCGCGTTCGGTAAAGCCTCAAATGACATTTTTTGGCAACAAAATTGGGATTAAATTTCGAAAACCACCCGAAAATGGGGTGAAAGTTGCGATGGGTCCGGGCAAAAAAGTCGTAAACGCAACAAAATTTCGTCGATCCGGTTCGGCTTGCTTCAGTGCGCGGTTCGGCGCAGGATTGCAGGGCTGATCTGCACGTCCATACATGTCGAGCCAAGGGAGATTTCCATGTCTCAAGAGCAACTGTTCACTTATGAAGTTCGCGATGGGGTGGGGCTGTTGACTTTAAACCGTCCGCAGAAATTTAACGCCCTGTCCAAAGCAATGATTGCCGCTTTGAATGCGCAGTTTGACAAAATTGCTGGGGACTCCGCAGTCCGGGTTGTCGTACTGGCTGCCCATGGTAAGGCATTTTGCGCCGGACACGATTTAACAGAAATGCTGGATGATCTGTCCTATGACGCCATGCATGAGCTGTTTGGCAATTGTTCAGTGATGATGCAAAAGATCCAATCCCTGCCACAGCCAGTCATCGCCAGCATCGATGGGATTGCGACGGCTGCCGGGTGCCAGTTGGCAGCGGCGTGTGATTTGGCCATAGCCAGTGATGTATCACGCTTTGCGACATCAGGGATTAATGTCGGGCTGTTTTGTGCGACGCCCATGGTTGCGATAACCCGGGTCATGCCCAAAAAGGCCGCGTTTGAGATGCTGACGACCGGGGATTTCATTCCGGCGGATAAGGCTGCCCAATTGGGGTTGATCAATCGGGCCGTACCACAGGCAGAGCTTGAGGCGACCGTTATGGAGATGGCGCAAAAAATTGCAAATAAATCCCCGCGCTCTGTTGCCATGGGTAAGCAGGCCTTTTATCAACAGTTGTCACTGCCGTTGCCAGAGGCTTACAGTCTGGCAACCGATACAATTGTACGCAATGCGCTGTTGGATGATACACAGGCGGGAATTGCAGCCTTTGCTCGTAAGGAACCGCCTCCGCAATGGAAAGACCGGGATGAGGCAGCAGAGTAGCGTGCATAGCCATATGTTGTTTCAAAACGGGGTTCTATGAAAATTCTTCATACCAGTGATTGGCACCTCGGGCGTCAATTCCATGGTCAGTCCCTGCACGAGGCGCATGCCGAGTGCCTTGCGCAAATTGTGCAGACGATCAAGGACCACCAGCCTGATGTGCTGATCATTGCCGGGGATATTTACGACCGGGCAGCCCCGCCGGCATCAGCCGTGCGTCAGTTCAATGGTTTTATGGAACAGGTGTATTCGGAAACCGATACCGCAATTGTCCTGATCGCCGGAAACCATGATTCCGGCGATCGGGTGGCGGCGAATAGTGCCATGGTTGATCGTCGCCGCGTACTGATCCGGGGTCCGTTACAAGCAAACGAACCGCCGCTGATTGTGCATGACGCACATGGTCCCGTCGCGATTTCTGCCTTGCCCTTTGGAAACGAGTATGCGGCTCGTGAATGCTTTGATGATGTGTCATTGGCGTCTCCTGCCGATGTACTGTCGGCGCAGGTGGCAGCAGCAAAAGCGCACATTCCCGATCATACTCGCTGGGTGATTGTTGCCCATGGTTTCGTGACCAGTGCGGCAGCTTCGGACAGTGAACGTCCGCTGTTGGTTGGTGGCGTTGAAACCGTACCGAAGGAGGTCTTTGCCGGGGCGGATTATGTGGCCTTGGGCCATTTACACCGCCCGCAGGCTTTGGATAATGGGCGTATTCGCTATAGCGGCGCGCCCATGGCGTTTGGTTTTGATGAAGCGGGCGATGTGAAGTCCATGGCTTTGATTGATCTTGGCGCCGCTGGTGAAATCCAGACAACTTTGATTCCATTCCGCCCCCGGCATCAGGTCAGGGTGATCGAGGGTGAGTTTGCGGCAATTTTGGCAGAAGGACGTGCCAATCCATCACAGGATTATATCAAGGTAATTTTGACCGATGATGCGGCCCTGATCGATCCCATGGGGCAATTGCGGCAGGTTTACCCCAATGCCATGGCGCTGGAGTATCGCCGTGATTTGGCTGGTGGACAGGTTCAAGCGATTGCGGCAAAAGCCAAGAAGCTGGATAACCCGGAAATTGTGGTTCGGGATTTCCTTACATTCGTGCGTGATGAAGACCCGACGGACGCGGATATGGATTTGGTGCGCGCAACTCTCAATCGGATTTCGGCAAAGGATACGGACTGATGCGCCCTTTACGCCTTGTGCTGCAAGCCTTTGGCCCCTATGCGGGGCGAGAGGAAGTCAATTTTGACCAAGCTTTGCGCGCCGGATTGTTCGGAGTCTATGGCCCGACAGGTTCCGGTAAATCGTCCATCTTCAATGGTATCGCTTTTGCCCTGTTTGGTGAAACCGCCAAGGGAGATCAGGATGCCGCGACGCTGCGCTCGGATCATGCCCCTGTCGATTTGATGACACAGGTGGAATATGTGTTTGAACTGGGGGCGCAGAGGTATTATCTGCGGCGAACACCAAGCCAATTCAGGCCCGCCAAACGAGGTGAGGGTTTGGTCGAACATAAGACCGAAGCCTTTTTGTACGATGCGACGGGAATTCCACTGGCAGATATTTGTGAACAGCGTCCGGGCAAGGTTCTGGCAGAGAAAAAAATCACAGCGGTTAAGGAAGAAGTGGAAAGACTGTTGGGCTATGGCCCGCATCAGTTTCGGCAAATTGTCCTGTTGCCACAGGGAAAGTTTGAAACCTTTTTGTCAGCCAATTCCGAAGACCGTTTGAATATCTTGGAACGTTTGTTTGACGTCAGGATTTATAAGGCCTTTGCCCAGACGTTGCGGGAAGATGCCAAAACCATCTTGAAACAGGTGGGGGATTTGCGGCGACTGGCTGCGAACAAATTGCAGGACAAGGGGTATGCAACGGATGCCGAGCTTGCGGCAGCTCTTGAAGCCTCCACTGACGTGATCCGCGTCGTCGCAAACGAGGTCGCCGAGCGCAAAAGCCAAGCTGATGCTGCCGAACGATGCCGGGCCGAAGCGGAAAGGTTGGTGCAGAAATTCGCAGACCGGGATGCTGCGGTCATCGCCGTGAAGAAGCTAGATGCCCGACGACCAGAAATTGTGGAGGTGAAGCGGCGATTGGACGCTGCGAAGTTGGCGCAAGGCTTGCTGGACTTAGATGCATCGGTACAGGAGGCCGAAGCCCTGCTGCAAAAGCGAACGGCAGCCTTGCAGGATGTGATCGCACAGTTGCAGTCGGCGGATCAACAGTGTCGAGGGGCCGAAGATGACCTGAAGGCTGAACGTTCCCGGCAAACGGAGTTGACGGCCCTGCTGGCGGAACGTGCTGGTCTGCTGCATCATGCCGAGACCCTGTCAAAGGCTGAGGAAAAACGCAAAGCTCTTGCCGATGCCATTCATGATCACAGTGTGGCGGTTGACCGAAAATCTCAGGCAGAGAGGGCATTGGCAGGCATAACATCTGTTGTTGCTGAGTTGAGCGAGCGTCTTGAAACCGCGCGGACGCGGCAGGCGGTTCAAAGCCGTTTGTCTTTGGCTTTGCAGGCGCGCAAAACAGATATGCAAAGACACATGGACCGACAAAGGGCGCAAAAACACCTTGAAGCGGCAAGGACAGAAACGGTAGAGGCCGAAGCCCGACTTGCGCAGGTCAGTCAAGACTTACAAAGGGCAGAGGACGCATATGCACTGGCGGACGCTTCGTTGAAGCATGCGCATGCCGTCTTGCTCGCCAACGCCTTGCAGCCGGGGCAACCTTGTCCGGTGTGTGGGGGGACGGACCACCCGCAATTGGCCCAACATAAAGACGGCAGTGGGCAGGGCGACTATCATGTGCAGGCCTGCCATGACGCATTGGAACAGGCCAGATCAAAGTTCAATCGGGCAAATCTGACGCTGGAGACGGCGAAGGCCCGTATGGTGGAACGGCAGGAAGTTTTGCTTCAGTTGCCAGTCCCCGTCGGCGTTTATGAAGAGTGTCAGGCTGACGTTACCGCATTGGAACAGCAACTCACGGATTTGGGAGAGGTCGCAGATCCTGCGGAGCTTGCCGCACAGCTTGCCGCCAAACGGTCAGAGGAGAATACTGCACAAGCCGCGTTGCAAGTGGCACTAACCGTAGCTCATACAGCGGAAATGGCGCGGGCATCTGCAAGTGCTGCATTGCAAACGGCGATTGCCACGGTGCCGCATGATTTGCAAACGCCTGCGGCCTTGGATCAACGGCTGGATACCCTCGCTAAGGACATCAAAGCCCGTGAAATAGCCCTGCAACAGGCGGAGCATGCTGCCCAACTTGCCCGACAAGAAGCCGTGCGGATGACGGCACTGCGGCAAAGTATGGATGGGGCCAAGACAGAAGCCGAGGCTGCGCTCAAAGCCAAACGGGACAACTTTGCCCAACGCTTGCAGGATCATGGTCTGTCATCGGAAGCTTATGCCGCAGGCAGGCAGGATGTTGCTTGTATTGCTGCATTGCAGGCGAATGTTGATGGCTTCAGCCAATCCTTGGCAACAGCTCGTGATCGTTTGCAAATGGCGGAGACTGCGGTTGCAGGGCACGACATGCCGAACATGCAACAGATCATCCAGCATAAAGAGGCCACACAAACCGATTACGAGGCGGCTTTGGCCCGATTGTCCGAGGCAAAGTCCACGCTGCAAGACCTGCAAACCCTGCAGACCTCCATACAAAATCTCTATGCGGACATCGCCGGGGCCGAAGACGGCTATAAGGTTTTGGGCCGTGTGGCGGAGGAATGCGCCGGGGATAATCGGGGTAAAATCAAACTGGAAACCTATGCCATTGCCATGATGTTCGATCGGGTGCTTGCGGCTGCCAATTTGCGGCTGCGCCCAATGACTGCGGGGCGTTACACACTGCATCGATCCGAAGATGTGGGGACGGGTCGCGGCAAACGCGGTTTGGACATTGACGTGGCGGATGTGCACACAGGGCGCAGCCGCAGTCCTTCCACCCTGTCCGGTGGTGAAATGTTTACGGCGGCCTTGGCTTTGGCCTTGGGGTTATCCGATGTCGTGGAAAGTGTCAGTGGGGGCATCCGTTTGGATACGATCTTCATTGATGAGGGTTTCGGCAGTTTGGATCAGGAAGCACTTGATCAGGTTCTGCAGAAGTTACAGGATTTGGTCGGACAAAACCGTGCCGTCGGTCTGATTTCGCATGTGGATTTGGTACAGCAAACTATCCCGACGGGTTTCCAGATTACCAAAACTGCTGCAGGCAGCCATGTTGCCCCGCGTTTGGGGTAGTGGGCTCTAGCCAAAAGGAAAGCCAAGGTCACGGGCCGTATGGTGTGCGCATTGCAGGAAGTTGCGTAGGGTTTGGCTGGTGTTGCCGCGCGTGGTTGCCAAGGACATGTTGATGGTTGGGCTATGGCCTTTGATCGGGCGATAGACAACGCCGGGGACTTGCACGGCTTTCATGGAGTCCGGGACCAAGGCAACCCCAAGTTCGGTGGCAACCAGATTAACGACCGAGCCAATTTGCGGTGCGGGTTGCCCCAATATGGGGTCAAAGCCACAGGCACGGCAGGCATCAATGGTGTTTTCAACAATGTTCTGACCGCTTTCTCGTGGGGTAAATAAAAACGGATCGCTTGATAGCTCGGTCAGTTCCAAAGCCTCCTGTTGTGCTGCCGGATGATTGGCAGGCAAGACCGCCAGCATGGGCTCGTCCGGGTATGGACGCAGTTGAAAGTCTTCAAAACCTGTGATGCCGGGGCGCAGGAAAGCTGCCTGAATGTCACCGTTTCTCAGCTTTTTGGATAATCCGGCGGTATTGACCTCAACCAAGGCCAAATCAACATCGGGATAACGCCTGCGAAAGGTTCGGATTGTCGCCGCGACGGCAGGGTGAAAGGCGGTGGAACCGGTAAACCCCACTTGCAAAGACCCGGTTTCACCACGGGCTGCCCGTTGTGCAGCACGTTTGGCCTTTTTGACCCGATCCGGGACATCCTGAATGCTGTGCAAAAAGGCAAGTCCGGCTTCTGTAAGTTCCGCACCATGGGGAACTCGGCGGAACAACTGTGTGCCGACTTCATGTTCCAAATCTTTGATTTGCTGGCTTAACGGCGGCTGACCAATGCCGATTTTGGCGGCGGCACGGGTGAAGTTGTTTTCCTCTGCCACGGCAAGAAAATATCGAATATGCCGTAATTCCATTTCCGGTATCTCCAAAACATATCAAGAATGCATTTCATATATATTGGACCGTATAGCGCGCGGCGTCCATACTCAGCCTAGTTCAAAAATACAAATTGGAAAGGAGCTTGGATATGACCAACTCAAACGTAAACGCCACCAAATATCGCTGGGCTAACAAAGATGCCGGATTTCTTGGTCGGGTTCAGCACGCACTCGAAGAACTCGCAGCCCCGGCCCGCATGCGTCAGGCTTCGACAAAATTCCCGCACTGGATGGCCGATTGATTTCCCGGCGGGACGTCATAGCTTTGTAGAGTAATCACCAAAACGAGTATCAGTCATGTCGGAACAGTACGCAGATAAATCGCCCTTGGATCACACTGCCCCCATGTGGGTCCGAAAAGGAACCGCGCTTTATCGGCGTACTTGTGTCGCACTGTTTCTTGCCGGGTTTGCCACGTTTTCACTGTTGTATTGTGTGCAACCATTGTTGGAAGAATTCGCAACCACGTACGGTGTCTCAGCAGCGGAAAGTTCCTTGCCTTTATCCCTGAGCATGGGTGCATTGGCAGTGTCAATTTTCTTGGCTGGGGTGCTGTCGGCATCTTTGGGGCGGCGCGGTATGATGTTCTTCGCCATTTCTGGCGCAGCCCTTTTAAATATTGCGGCGGCCTATGTGCCCGGATGGTCCGGCCTGTTATGGACGCGAACGATTGAAGGATTGGTCCTTGGCGGTGTTCCGGCAGTGGCGATGGCTTATATTGCCGAGGAAGTCGACCCGGACGGGTTAGGGCTGACCATGGGATTATACGTTGGTGGAACGGCTGCCGGGGGCATGTTTGGGCGGATGCTGTCCGGGTTCCTGTCCGGCGTGTTTTCTTGGCAGATTGCCTTGGTTGCTGTCGGTATGGTCGGCCTGCTATGTGCCATTGGATTTATGCTGCTGGTGCCTCCGTCGCGGAATTTCATCCGCGTGCAGGGGATTAATCTGCCCCATCACTTGGCGGCTTGGCATAGACATTTAACCCATCCGGGGTTGCCCTTCCTATTTTTGATTGGCGGTCTGATTCTGGGTGGCTTCGTTACATTTTACAATTATGCGGATTTTTACCTTGCCGCGCCGCCGTTTGCGCTGTCCTCGGCTGAAAGCAGTGCGATCTATGCGGTGTTCATCTGTGGTGTTTTCGGGTCGTCCTTTGCCGGGGGGCTATCGGACAAATACGGTCGGGGCCCGGTGCTGGTGCTTTGTTTATTGACCATGATGTCCGGCGTTTCCGTGACACTGCTTCCGGCATTGCCATGGGTTGTGTTCGGGGCGGCTTTGCTGACATTTGGGCTGTTTGCCACCCATTCTGTTGCCAGCAGTTGGGTCGGGGGACTTGCCGGAGACGCCAAAGGCCACGCGTCATCCCTATACTTGTTGGGGTACTATATGGGCGCAAGTGTGCTTGGCCCGGTTGGTGGCTGGTTCTGGATGGCTGCGGGGTGGCCCGCCGTGGTTGCCCTTATTCTGGGGCTGTACGGAGTGGCATTGGCGTTTGGCCTGATTGTTCAGGCGCGCTGCGGTCGCCGCCCTGTCAAAACCGTACCGCAGCCGTGCGAATGATGCCCTCAGCTTAGGCTGTATGTCGCTGATGGTGGGGGCCGCTTTCCGTTAATTTTCTTAAACGTGTAAATTCGGTTTCCGCCAGTGTGCCATCATTGGTGATGGCTGCAACATGAGGCCAAATACGTCGGGCCGTGTCATTGTCGGTCAAACAGCACAATCCTCCGGCAGTTGGAATAACAGAGGCCCAAAGGTCCGGGGTTTCGGCTTTGAAATCTTCAATCGCGGTCAGGACACCATTGCATGGGCCACCTTCGCGAATGGCAAACGCACCATAACCGGGGTGAAAGCCCCCCGCATCTGCTAACGGTTGTCCCATACGCACGCCCAATCCGGCCCCATGGGCATGTCGGTTGTCCTCAGGAATGGCTTCAGGATTGCGATAGTGATCGCGGCGGGCATAGGGCCAAATTACGTCGTGGATCAGGATTAATGGCATTGGGCGGTCCCACTGCGCCGCGCGTTGGCGAATGGTACGCAATTCTGACAGTACCGTGTGGTAATTATGATCGCCATCAAGGATGTAGGCATCAGCCACTTCCATCAGGTTCAACCATTCAACACTGTTTTCTGCCCAGAGAGCCCCGCCAAGGTCGTTGTACATCAACATGGTTTCTAGAGCCGCGTCTGGGTCAATGGCAACGTGGCGGCAGCCCTTGTGCCTTGCTCGATCCAGCAGGAATATGGCGAGAGGTCCGTGATCATTGCTGACGGCAACCGTGCTGTGGGCATCAAGGCCATCCAGAATTGGTGCAATCAGAGAACGGAATTCAGACAGGTGAGCAGTCATGGAACAAATCCTTTGAAGCTAGTGGATCAGTTTGTCTTGGTGGTCAAGAACACGCAGGAACAGGTCGATCCGATTGCGTTCCAATTTGGCAAGAAGTGGGTTGTCCCGGTATGGGGCGATAAGGGTTTCGATCTGTTTTGCCGTGTCGGCAGTCGAAAGAATGCCAACACCGAAAATCAGTGGAATGATTGAAAGGGACAGGCCCGGTGTTTCCGCCATGAAATCCTCAATAGCGGTCAGAACCCCGTTGCGTGGGCCGCCTTCGCGGAGTGCCGCGGCGAAGGCTCCGTTGCCACGAAAACCACCCTTGGTCAGCATGGGCGAATTTGGACGGCATCCAAGGTCATAGCTGTGCGGCAAAAGGAATTCGGCGGGAATACGTTCGGGGTTGTAGTATTGATCTCGTCGGGCACAGGGCCAGCCCACATCATGCAGGATGGTCAACGGCAGATTACGGCCCGCATTTGCTGCGGTGTCCCGTATCAGGCGCAGTTCGGACAGTACGGTGTAATAATTGTGATCGCCATCAACAAGGTAAGCATCCGCAGGCTTTAATAGCGGCAAACAGTCAAGGCTGGGCTCGGCGATCAATGTGGCAGATTCTGAGGGAAAGCAGGTTTCGGCGCCAGTTTTTGCGCTGGGGTCAATGCCAACGTGAAAACCACCGATGTTTTCGGCGCGGGCAATCAGTTGTGGGGATAGCAGCCCGTACTCAACGCCGATTTCAATTGTAGCTTTGGCGTTGATTGCATCCAATACCGGTAGAATGACGCAGGTAAACTCTGCCAAGGAATGTAAAAGCAAATCAGCCATTTAGGGAGGCTCCGGCCTTGGTGGGGGCAAGCAAGCGCAATCCATCCAACGGTTTAACGGTCAGAGTCAGTAACCCGAACGCCATTTTCAGTGGAGCGATCGGAATTAACAGGCACCCGGTTCTGGCGGAGGTGGAGATGATTCCATCGCGGATGGTTAAATCAGCCCCCAGAAGAGCTTGCTGATCTATGGGTTCGATGGTGTCGGAGGTCGCTGCCGATTTCAGGGTAGTCCCGGTTTGTAGCGTCAGGCCGCAAATCTCGGACCGTGGTGGCAGAGAACTGGCAGGAACGGAGATTGTTCCAATGTTATGGTTGCGTGCCAGTGGAATCCGCATGCGGTATTCCCCGTGTAGCGTACGCACACAATTGGCGGGAATGGTCAGGTGGTGTTCGACGCCGCTGCGTGGAAATGCAACGACAGGGGCGGTTGGCAGGGCTGCCTCATGCCATGTGTCCGGGCAGGCATTGCCGCTGGCAAACATCGCGTACAAATAGCCATGCAATGGCGAAATCGCTGATAAACTTCCTGCTTTCCACATGGCTGGTTGCGGAACGTTCATGGCTGCATGAAATGGACGTGCCGCAATTTTGTTGCTGGCTCCATTGGGATCTGCCATTGCCGCAAGTGCGTGTGTGCCAAGATTAACGTCATGACGCAGTGGGGCCAGCAGTTCCAACTCCGTATCCGTTGGCAACCATAATGCGCGGGCCAGACTGGCGGCAATCCACGGTGCTATGGCATCGGAATTGGAAAAGGCAGGGCTATGGGCTTGCTGGGCAAAGCACAATGCACCATCACGGATGCGTGATGTCAGGGCTCTGTCTGCTTCTGGGCGAGGGTCATCTTCCCGCTGGATTTGCCCCGTGTCGGAATAACTGCGGACCGAGCCATCAGCCGCGCTGCAAATTTGTTCCAGAATGGAAATATTATCCAACACGGTGTGGCGTACTGCCGGCGGCAATGCGTGACCACCAAGATAACTGCATGCGGTGTCTTTTGGGCCGATGTCGTTCAGATCCTCGTCAACACAGAGCAAGTAAACACCATGTAGGCGCGGCGTAAGCTTTTCTGCATCGAAAATGGCGCGCAATCCTTTTTGCACGGTCCCCGAATAGCCAAGATCGACCAGAATCAAGTCGGTACATGTTTCAAAATCGGGGATGCACTGCCGCAAATGGCGTAGCAGGGATTGACGGTGTTGGGCCGCGATAGCGCGCCGGGTTGCCTTGTCAATCAAATCGGGCAGAGCTTTGGCAAATTCGTTGCCACGGACTATTCCCGTCGGCAAACGCCCAAAGTAACTTTTTAACTGTGGAGTAATGCCTTTGAAAAACCGTGATGCTGAGGCCAGATCAACAGAAGGCAGGCGTGAAAAAAACTGAACAATGACTTCAGTGTCAGCCGCGCCGATCAGGGCGGTTCGGCGATTGACTTCGGCATAGCCAACGTTTTTATCGTGGCGGCTTTGCCAGATCACGTGCGACAGCCAGCCATCACGGGCGATGAATGCAACAGCAACAGAGTTTCCTGCATTCTCCAGTGTATGGGCTTTTTGTTGAATGAAGCGGTCAAACGCGGTCATAACTGGACCGATGACAGAACAGCCATAAGCAAAGGCTGTATCCGCGGCAGTGGTGGAGCCGCAAATTTGTCTGCGCGCGGTGCGCAGCCCTCTGTCCAGTGTGCTGACTGTCGGACCTGCAATCAATTTTGCAATGGAGCTTTCCCGCGTAAAAATGGCGGTCAGTTCGTCGCTGGCTTGGGGGTAGTGTATGGCTTGCATGCCGAGTTCACTTGGTGAACGGACATCGGATTGCGGGTGATCCCCCATATGAAGTGCGTCGAATGGTGCGATGCCGCGTTCACCAGTGTAAATGTGAAACAAACCTTCGGACTTGCCACAATGATGATCCGAGGACGCATACAGAAAGTCGTAGGTCAGGTCCGGTATGCAGGACAGCAATAGGTTACGGAGTTGCTCGGTGCTCCAATATGTGTCCGAAATGAATCCCACCGCTTTGCCGCAACTTTGGGCTTCTTTACAAAGAAGGTGGATGTCGGGATTGGCAAAGCACAATGCTTGTTCTGCGGCATATTCTGCATTGATCAGCGTGGAACAATCACCCCTCGGTAAGCCGAATACATGAAACGGGAAGTGGCTATAAATTTCTTGAATGCTGACTTCTGGGGAACCGCGTTTGGCTTTGGCAATTTTACGTGCTTTATGCTCGGACAATTGACGGTGTTGAACAAACAGGTTGGCTGTGGCTGCGTTGTGGTTATGTAACGGCAGCAAATAATATGCTTTTTCAAACACGCCGCTTGGGTCTGTGCAACGGCGGAGGAGTACGGTGTCAAATACGTCAAACGAGACATGCGACAATGATGATTGGTGCAAACGCATGCGAAATTGTGCGCGTGCGATCGCATGACACGCGGTGGTGTCCATCATCAAGTGCGGGCTTAGTTTGTTCATGTTGGCTCCGTAATGCTCTTATCCCTCGGATGTATTACGAAGCAGCCAATGAAATACTGGCGCAGATTTTTAATCGAGCGAATGACTCCATCGCTTGGGGCAGAACTTTGACCACAAAAAAGGGAGGCTGCCCGCCTCCCTTAGTGTAGCTTACTTGCGTAAGGCTTATCTGCCGCACGCATCCTTTTCATCAATGACGAGACCGGCTTCCTCAAGCATCAGATGGTCATCCTTTGGTGTGCGGCCATTGATGGTCAAATAGTCGCCTGTCATAAAGGCGTTGGCGCCATAGGTGAACATTTCCGGCGCGCGGTCGCCCAAAATAAGCACGCGACCACCGCAAATGCGTACGGTCACCGCAGGCATCATCAAGCGATACAAGGCAATAATGCGCAAAGCCTCATCAGTTGGCAGCGGCGGCTGTTTCGCCATTGGGGTGCCTTCGTGGGCGAACAGGAAGTTGATTGGAACGCTGTCCACGCCAAGCCCCTTAATGGTTTCCGCCAAGTCCGCACGGTCGTCCCAGCTTTCGCCAAGCCCGAAAAGCCCGCCGCAACATACATTGAGGCCAACGGCAAGGGCTCGTTTGACCGTATCAACGCGGCTGGACCAGTCGTGTGTTGTGCAGACCGTAGGATAAAACTTCTCAGACGTTTCAAGGTTGTGGTGGTAGCGGGTCAGTCCGGCATCTTTCAACTGCTGAAGTTGTTCGGTGTTCATGCGCCCAAGAGACCCGCAGGCATTGGGCAGCTCTGCCTTGCTGTTGATTTCTTTCGCACTGGCGCAGATTTTATCAAGGCTGGCACCTTTGACGGTGGAGCCACTGGTAACAATGCCAAAGTTGCGTGCTTTTGCTTGGGCGGATTTTTCTGCATCTGCCATGATTTCTTCATGACTGCGAAGTCCGAATCCTTGGAACCCAGAATTGTTGTGACCACTTTGGGAACAGAACGTGCAGTTCTCAGCACACGGCACCGCACGGGCATTCATAATTGTGCAAATCTGGATTTTGTTGCCGAAATGCTTTTCACGCAGGGGGAGAGTGATCTGGGTCAACTCTTCTGCCGACAGGTTTTGAACAGCCCACAGGGCTTGTTCCCTGGTGCAGCCTTTGTCGTTGGCGGCTTTTGTAATGTCATCAAGAGTCAGGCCATCAACGGCTTGTGTTGCATTCACTGTAGTAATCCCCCTTTGCCACCTTTAAAGCATACTTCCTGCACTTGTCCCCGGTTCGTTGGGTATAACATACGTGCAAGAGCGTGTTGCTGCTGTGTAACAATCAATCATGCAGCGTTACTTCGCTAAGGGCGTTGCCGATATTCATGGGTAAAAGCAACAGGGCAACGGCCCGCGTGTATTTCCGAGCCATTTCAGCTGAAAATAACCAGACCGTGGTCTACACCTGACATAGCCATTTGGCAAGTCGCTTATGATTGAGAGGCGATGGTTCTTAAGGTGTGCTCCGCTGAATCAAAAGTCCCCGCATCATGCGAGGACTTTGGCAAAAGTTCGAGAACCCGAAGGTGTATTTTTTTGCCGTGGCACGAAGCTTAATGGGGGACGTTTTCGTCCACTTCAAGCTTGGCAAAACAAAGTGTGATGATCCCGATCATGGCGACCACTGTCAGGAACAGCGCAATATATATTGCAAAGGACGCGTGAAATAGCACGGCACCAATGACGGCAGCCAGGCCGATCACCGCGATCAAAAGGATTCCAAGGGTTTGCAAGGCTACAATCACTGTTGCCTCCATGTTAACGATTGTTTGCGTGCGCCATTACGCCACGATACTCACCGTCACATGGTGACGGGGAGGAGCGGTGTAAAGGCCAGATATGGAAATTATAAACGCCACAGGCTGATATTGTCAGGCTTTTCAGAACGATCCAAAACTCCCTTAATATCAGCAATGAAATGGGCATCCGGTTTCAGTAGGCGTGTAACGTCCCACCCAAGGGCGACGTAATCATTGTGCGGGACGGCAAGAATGACGGCGTCAGCGGGTTTCAGTGCGCCGAATTGTGTCAGTTGAATGCCGTATTCATGGGCGACTTCGGTTGCATTTGCCAGAACGTCAGTGGTTTGAACCTCAACGCCAAAGCTTTCCAGTTCGTGGATGATATCAATCACTCGTGTGTTGCGAACGTCCGGCACATTTTCTTTGAAGGTCAGGCCGAGAATCGTAACCACAGGTTTGCCATGGCAGCCGCCAGATAAAAGAGCCTTGGCGGTTTCGCGGGCAATGAAACTGCCCATGTCATCGTTAATCTGACGCCCGGACAAAATGACCTGCGAATGGTATCCGGCTTTTTCGGCGCGATGGGTCAGATAATACGGGTCGACGCCGATACAGTGCCCGCCAACCAGCCCCGGCGTAAATGGCAGGAAGTTCCATTTGGTGCCGCTGGCAGCCAGAACGTCTTTGGTATCAATGCCAAAGCGGTGAAAGATCAGGGCAAGCTCGTTCATCAACGCGATGTTGACGTCTCGCTGAGTATTTTCGATGACTTTGGCGGCTTCTGCGACCTTAATTGAGGGGGCTTTATGCACGCCCGCAGTGACGACGGAGCCGTACACATCGGCAACAGTTTTTAATGTGGCTGCATCAGAACCGGAGACCACCTTGGTGATGGTGGTGAAACGGTGTTGGGTGTCGCCGGGGTTGATCCGCTCCGGTGAGTAGCCGACCGTAAAGTCTTTGCCGTAGGTCAGGCCGGAGACTTCCTCCAATACCGGAACGCAGTCTTCTTCGGTTGCGCCGGGGTAGACTGTGGACTCATAGACCACAATGTCTCCTTTTTTAAGGGCTTTGCCTACGGTACGGCTGGCAGCGATCAAAGGCGACAAGTCAGGGCGTTTGGCGTCATCAATGGGGGTCGGGACAGTGATGATGTGGAAATCCGCATCTTTTAGGGCTTCGATGTCATCGGTAATCAGCATCTCGGCGGCGGTGAGTTCCGCGGCGGAAACTTCGCCTGTGCGATCAAATCCTGACTTTAGCTCGGATATGCGCTGGACGTTGATGTCGAACGCCACGACGGTCGTGCCTTGCTGGGCAAATGCGACTGCGACCGGTAACCCAACGTATCCGAGGCCAATAACTGAAACTGTGCGACCGTGACTCATGGTCAGACTCCAAATGTCTTTTGTATATTAAACTTTGAAATAGTTGCGATACCATGCCACGAAATTGGCAATGCCGACAGATACCGGGGTATCCGGTGCATAATCCACGGCTTCACGTAAGGCGGTTGTGTCGGCAGATGTGGCAGGAACATCACCCGGCTGCATGGGCAGCATGTTCATGATGGCTTTTTTGCCCAAGCACTCTTCCAGTGTGGTGATGTACGTCATCAGCGGAACCGGCGTGCCGCCACCAATATTGAATATACGATACGGAGCAATGCCACTGGTGGACGGGTCCGGGTTATCGCAGTCAGGATTCCAGTCGGGATTGGCGGTCGCAGGTTTAAATGTGGCGCGGACAACACCTTCGACAATATCGTCAATGTAAGTGAAGTCGCGGGTCATTTTGCCGTGATTGAATACGTCGATTGGCTCTCCGGCAAGGATGGCTTTGGTGAACTTGAACAGTGCCATATCCGGGCGGCCCCATGGACCATAAACCGTGAAGAAACGAAGCCCCGTTGTCGGCAAGTTGAATAAATGGCTGTAGGAATGGGCCATGACCTCGTTGGATTTCTTGGTCGCGGCGTACAGGCTCATGGGATGCGCGGTGCCTTGCGTCTCTGAAAACGGCATTTGCGTATTGGCACCGAAGACGGAACTGGTGGACGCATAGGTCAGATGTTCGACCGCGCCGTGACGGCAGCATTCCAGAATATTGGCAAAACCGACAAGGTTGCTGCTGACGTAGGCTGCTGGGTTTTCCACGCTGTAACGAACCCCGGCCTGAGCCGCAAGGTTGATGACATGCGTTGGCTTGTGTTCGGTAAAGACTCGGTCCAATGCAGCTTTGTCAGCCAAATCGCCAATCACGTCCGTGTAATTGGGATTCTGTTTCAGCAGGTCAATACGGGATTGCTTGATCGCTGGGTCATAGTAGTCATTTCGGTTGTCGAAACCGACAACTTTGTGTCCAGCTGCCAATAGGCGAGTGCTGGTGTGGAATCCTATGAAACCGGCGGCTCCGGTGACAAGTACAGTCATGGCAAGGGCAATCCATAGCTTTACGATGAAACAAAATGATTGCGCAGAATACGGGTTTTTCCTGCCGGAGCCTATGGAAAATACTGTTTCTGCCCGTATTTGTCGTTTTTCAGATATTGAGCATAATATACAGCTTAAATTTTGCAACGGGAGGGTATGGGCCATGGAGAACTGGTGGGAGTTAATGGCCTCACTTGTGGTGTTTTTGGTGAGCCACATGGTTCCCATGGTGCCAAGCCTGAAGGCAGCCTGTATCCGCGTGATGGGGGCAGGGGTTTATGGTGCCGTATATGGTGCAGTTTCCTTGTCCGTGCTGGTGTGGGTTATCGTTGCGGCTGGTCGTGCGCCGTATGTGGAAGTATTGCCATGGGCGAAGTGGCAAATCTGGTTGCCAAATATTGTCATGCCCGTTGCAATCTGGTTGCTGGTTAATGGATTTTTGTCGCCCAATCCTCTTAGCTTTGGCGGTCGCCTGAATGCGCAGTTCCGACCAGAGTATCCGGGTATTGTTGGTTTTGTTCGACACCCGCTGCTGTGGGCTTTGCTGCTGTGGTCGGGAAGCCATGCACTCGCCAACCCAGATTTAGCTCATGTAGCCGTATTCGGGCTCTTTGCCGTGTATTCGGTCGTGGGAATGATTGCTGTCGACCATCGTAAACGTAGGGAAATGGGGGATGTGCGTTGGCAAAGTTTGGCGCGGCGGACGTCAAATTGGCCTCGTTTGTCTGGCTTGCTGGCGTATCGTCAGGTATTTGCCATGCCCGTTGTTGGTTGGACGTTATTGTTCTGGCTGGCGTTGCTGCATATGCATGGCCCCGTGATTGGTGTTCATCCGTTTCCAATGGTGCCGGAGTTTATTGAGCGCATGCTGCCCGGTCAGTGGATTTAGCCCAACGAAACACGGCCCGAATTTCGGGCCGTGTTGGATTTTTAGGCAAATGTCCCAACTGAAGTCTGTATGCGTATTTTTTATTGTTACATGCTGCAAAATATAGGCGGAGGATAAAACAAGGGGAGCGAAAAGCTCCCCGTTGTGCTGATGTTTCGAACTGGACAGACGATTAATCCATGCCTTCACGATTATCCGGGATCCCTTCAATGTGGCGGTCCTGCGGAGCGTCGTCCGGCTTGAGGTCTTTCATCTGAGTGTAGTCCATGCCCTCAGCTTCTTCGATGATTTCGTTGGGGGTCATGTGTTCAAGTTCGTTTTGGTCAAGTGGTTTGCCGCTACACATGGTGTCCTCCTTAGCGGTCTTCCTCTCCTAAAGACGTGGGTAGAAGAACCACATGTTGCAAGTTGATATTCACATGAAAAAAAGACAACAATCTGTGAATAGCATTCATTTGTTCGTACATTGTTGTATTAAATATGAAATATAGAAATTTTTGCTGCTGCGATAGTTCGTATGAATTATGGCTTTATTTGATTTTTATCAAAAAAGAAGCCCCCTGTATGGGGGCGGTCTTTAGTTTGATAAGTCCTGTGCAGTTTGCTTGTGATGGTGGATAACCTCACGGATGACAAAATTCAGAAATTTTTCTGCAAATTCCGGGTCCAGGTCTGCATCATGGGCCAAGGTTCGCAAGCGTGCGATCTGTTGCTTTTCCCGGTTTGGGTCCGATGCCGGTAGTTCATGTTCGGCTTTCAGAACGCCGACACGTTTCGTGCATTTGAAACGCTCGGAAAGCATGTGAATCAGGGCCGCATCAATATTATCAATACTGGCACGCAAACGTTTGAGTTCCGGTAAAACACTGTCGTTGGCAGGTGAAGTCATCGGGCAATCCATACAAGAGCAAAAAAACGGTTTGGGTTTCCGTGTATAGAAAAGTCCCAAACCGCACTTTGTGGCAAGGTGAAATTCCTTAGACGTGGGTGACGGTTCCCGTTGTCGGGCCAAGCAGAGCCATTAATTCCTTGCGGGTCGTGGGTTGAGAACGGAATGTGCCCAACATATGGCTGGTGACCATGCTGACGCCCGGTTTGTGAACTCCACGGGTTGTCATGCATTGATGACTGGCCTCGATCACCACGGCAACCCCAAGCGGTTCCAACACATCGTTAATGGTATCGGCAATTTGTACCGTCAGTTTTTCCTGAATTTGCAGACGCTTGGCGAAGGCTTCGACCACGCGGGCCAACTTGCTGATGCCAACCACGCGGTGGTTGGGGATATAAGCCACATGGGCGACGCCAATGATCGGGGCCATGTGGTGTTCGCAATAGCTTTCAATGCGGATATCACGCAGCAGAACCATCTGGTCGTATCCGTCGACTTCTTCGAATGTACGACGCAGGTAGGCCTCTGGATCCACATCATAGCCAGAGAAGAATTCTTCGTATGCACGGACCACGCGGGCGGGTGTATCAACCAGTCCTTCGCGTTGCGGGTCGTCACCAGCCCAGCGAAGCAATGTTTCAACTGCGGCTTCTGCCTCTGCGCGGGTTGGGCGCTCAGGTTTCGGTGTTTCTTGGGCAACGGGGACCGGATGGGTCGTGGTCGGGAGTTTGGTCACGGATGGCTCCTTCGACGGGGTAGAGGTGAGTACACCCGAAAATCGGGTGTACGCGTATCTGGTATGTAATGATATGCACGAGCCTCTGCAATAAAAACCGTGATCCGTCAGACGTGTTGTAACCCTTGGGCGAAGTCGGCAATCAAGTCATCCGGGTGTTCCAGCCCAACGGACAGGCGCAGTAGGCCGTCTGTAATTCCGGCTTCCAGTCGTTCGGCTTCCGGGCGGCTTTGGTGGGTGGATGTCGCCGGATGCGCAATCAGGGACTTGGAGTCGCCAAGGTTGTTGGAGATATCAACAACACGCAAGGCGTTTGCCAATTTGAATGCTGCCTCTTTGCCTCCTTTTAGGGTCAGGGCAAGCATAGGGCCGCCGCAGCCGGACATTTGCGCCATTGCCAAATCGTGCTGAAGATGTGATTTCAGGCCGGGGTACGCAACGCTGGCGATAGCTGGCTCTGTTTCAAGGTATTCGGCAATCGCGAGGGCAGAGCGGCAGGCCCGTTCGACCCGTAGGTCTAAGGTTTCCAAGCCCTTAAGTAGGTTCCATGCATTGAAAGGGCTGAGGCAAGGGCCAGTGTGCCGCAGGTACAGGGCATAGGTTTGTTCTGCCCATTCCGGGTCGTTGCATAGGATGGCTCCACCCAAACATCGGCCTTGACCGTCAATATGCTTGGTTGCGGAGTACACGACAATATCTGCGCCAAGTTCCAGTGGCTTTTGTAATAGGGGGGTGGCAAAGACATTGTCGACGATAACTTTGGCTCCGGCAGCGTGGGCCAGATCGCACACGGCCCGAATGTCGATAATATCCATGGTCGGATTGGTCGGGGTTTCCAAAAGCACAAGATTTGCCGGATGGAATAAGGCGTTCTGCCATTGTTGCAGATCGCAGCCATCAACATAATCGACCGTTACGCCCAATCGCGGCAGGTAGTCCGTCAAGATCCAGCGACTTGATGTGAACAGAGCCTTGGCAACAACAATCCGGTCTCCGGAGGCAATTAGACCCATGATCGCCCCATGAACTGCCGCCATGCCGCTTGCGGTGGCGTGGCAGATTTTGGCTCCTTCCAAATCGGCAAGACGCTGTTCAAACGCGGAGACGGTGGGAGAGCCGACGCGACCATAGACATAACGAGGGGCAGACCCGTCAAACGCTGTTTCTGCTTCCTCGCAACTGTCGTAAACAAAGCCGGATGACAGGTAAATTGCTTCGCCGGTTTCCTTGTGGGCCGAGCGTTGCAGTCCTACCCGTTGCATCCGTGTGGAGACATGCAGTTCGGGTTTGACAGATTGGTTTTGGTCTTGCGTGTCAGACATTGGGGTGCTCCGGTGCTGGGCGTTCAGGTATATGTTGTTCTGAAGTCGCCAAATAAAAAGACCCCGCCATCTGGTCGGGGCCACGGAACATCATGACATCGACCGTTTAGCGGTTGTTTAGTGGCGATTGCCTTGGTGCCAAGGAAACGCCGTGTGGCCGCAAGCTGGTCGCTCAAATCACCACACCGCCTAAAATTGCCGACAAATTGATAAATGTCAACAATTCATAGCTCTGTTGGTTGGAGGTAATGAAAACTGCCGAATCACATTTTTTGGTAGTGTTTGAGATGCAAAAGTTGGGTTGAGGTCATGTGAGGGCTTCGCGTGATTTGGTTTTTTGGAAATGGCTTTTGGGTCCAGTTTGAAATCTGGGGCTTGCTTTGTTGACCCGGTTGCAGTAAAAACTTTCCCCCACCATGCGGGTGTAGTTCAATGGTAGAACATCAGCTTCCCAAGCTGAATACGGGGGTTCGATTCCCCTCACCCGCTCCAAAACTTTCCCACATATAATTGAATTAGAACCTCTGGTTTCTTGGCTTTTATGCCTAAGAAATGCGATCAGTCGTGGGTTGAAGCTATACCGTCAGCTTAGTGCGCCGACTGCAATTGGGATTACCGCACCAAAGACGATAATCGCCGTGCCCACCATGCTTTGCAGAGATGGATTCAGATCACTTCTGGAGATGGCAAGGACTGTTATTGCACATAAAACCCCGCAGATAATGAATGCCAATCCAGTGTTCGCATTGACCGTGTACCATACTGTCTCATCATTCAGGGTGCGTGGGGTGCGGTAGCCATAAATACTGTTGGGTGGAATCAGTTTCATGACCATGGGAATGCCGATTGCGACATAAATCAGACATGGTAGTAACGGCAGGTATTGCATTTTGTCCTCTACTTACGACCAGTTTTCTTGGTTGGAAACTTTACTGTGAATATTTTTCTCTGCAATTTAATCAAACGAGCGAACAAAGCATGCAGGCCGTATTACTTTATATATCTACAGTGGCTTATCCCGAGTTATATGATTGTTAGCCATTATAATGGCATAATATAACGTGGTAATTTTATCACTCTGATTATTAGATATTATTTTAAGGGGTGAAATTCTTGTGGATCATATGTTAGTTTCTCCAAACTTTTATTCAGGCCTCTTCATTTTCCCGTATCGTGAAGAGGCGAATTCCGGCTGCTAAGCAGTCGAAAGAACGGCGAGACAACAATGTCAGACACGAGTTACACTGTAACAAATTCCAGCTTATCGCAAGCGGATTACGATGCTATTCATCCTCCTGAAGCAGATCGAGGTAAATTTAAAAGCCCGAATGTTTTCAACCCTGTGCTTTTTGTCAGTGGTGGTTTTTTAATACTATTTGTTGCGATGGCGACCTTATCGCCCAAGTTATTATCATCCTTGGTCAATATCGGATTTGATTTTGCCGCACAGGGATTTGGCGCATTTTGGCAAGTTCTGTTGTTGCTGAATTTTTTCATTGGGATTTACATCGTTTGTGGGCGCGCCGGTGGTGTTCGCTTGGGCAATATTCCAGCCCCTGATATCGACACATTTAAGTGGATTTCTATTATTCTGTGCACTTTGTTAGCCGGTGGTGGCGTGTTTTGGGCCGCGGCTGAGCCGATTGCCCACTTTATGAATGCTCCTCCGTTCTATGGGGAGGAAGATAAATACGGCATGGCGATCAATGCGCTGTCACAGTCGTTTTTGCATTGGGGCTTTTTGGCTTGGGCTATTCTTGGGTGTCTGTCTTCCATTATCTTGATGCATTTACACTACGACAAAGGGTTGCCGCTGAAACCGCGGACCCTTTTGTATCCGATCTTGGGTGATCGGGCTTTGGGTGGCTGGATTGGTACCAGTGCAGATGCGTTCAGTGTTATCGCAACAGCCGCCGGAACAATTGGCCCCATTGGTTTCCTCGGGTTGCAGGTCAGCTACGCTTTAAACGCTTTGTTCGGAATTCCTGACACGTTTTTGACGCAGGCTTTGGTGGTGTCGTTTGCGATCGGGGTGTACACGATTTCTGCCCTAAGCGGCCTGAACCGCGGGATTCAAATTATCAGCCGTTACAATGTAATGCTGGCTGTTGGGTTGGTGACTTTTATTTTATTCTTCGGCCCCACGTCTTTCATTATTGATGGATATGTGCAGGGCGTTGGGCGCATGGTGGATAACTTAATCCCTATGGCTCTGTATCGTGGTGATGCTGGATGGCTAAGCTGGTGGACCGTGTTCTTTTGGGGATGGTTTATTGGTTATGGCCCGATGATGGCAATTTTCATTGCCCGGATTTCCCGTGGTCGCACTATCCGCCAAATGATTTTGGCAATTAGTGTGATGGCGCCGCTGATTACCTGTTTCTGGTTCAGTATTGTCGGTGGCAGTGGTTTGGCATTTGAAATAAGCAATCCGGGATCGGTGCAGTCTGGGTTTGAGAACTTTAATCTGCCGGGGGCTTTGTTGGCGATTACGCAGCAATTGCCGCTGCCGATGGTAATGTCGGTTTTGTTCCTAGTCCTGACGACAACCTTCATTGTCACGACCGGGGATTCCATGACCTACACGATTAGCGTCGTGATGACGGGAAGCACTGAACCCAATGCGGTTGTGCGGGCCTTCTGCGGTATCATGATGGGCGCGGTTGCAATTACGCTCATATCTATGGGCTCTGGCGGCATTTCTGCGTTGCAGTCATTTATTGTGATAACGGCTGTCCCGGTATCGTTTATCCTATTACCAAGTCTTTGGTATGGGCCAAAAATTGCGAATGAGATGGCGAGGGCGCAGGGGTTGCTTAAGGAAAGCTAACCATTACGCGCAGTACATATTGATCCCTCACAGAGTATTGAATTTCTGTGGGGGATTTTTTGTTTATTCGGTCTGAGGCGCATCTTTTTCGCGAATGATCTCGTTAAACGCGATGCGGGCGTTCGTTTGGAGTGTCTCCAATCCGCCCGCAAACACCAAAATGGTGGGCATGATAGATAAGGCAAAAGTCCAGAACAGCTGGTTCCAACGGCCTTCGTCGCAAACACCTCCAGATAAAAAAAATGGTTGAACTGCTCAATAGGGGGTATGACGCCGGGTTAATGTTTGAAAGCATCATTCCGGCGTGCAGGGATGGTCGACTCGACTAGCATCTGAGTGATTTTGTCGCTGATATGTGTTTCGGATCGTCTGACTTTCCAAGATTCTGCAACTCCCAATCTCGAAGGCAATTTGCGGCAATCCCGCAGAAAGTTTTTATCAAGAAAAATACAACGAATAGATTTTATCTGAGTTGACACCCCCAATAAGGCCCGACTTAAAATTATAGTTACAACATAACATAATGTGTTCTTGGGCGTGTGATGTGCTGATGCCAGTGCAGGAGAAGATTGAGGGCAGGGTATCAAAAGGGGGATTGTCGACCTCTCTCGTTGGTTTTGTCATATGTCACGTAGTTCAGGTTCTATAACGCTCTGCTTCGAGCGTATGTCAATCAAGGCCGAATGATTTTGTAAGTACTTTGTCTCTCTGGCGTGAGGGTCGTGCGTGGGCGTGACCGCCATGAGATGAAGGACGGAATTCGGCGGATTTCCCGCATTTATCCAAAGAAAACAGCTCAGCGCGCTGCCTTGGTAGTAGTTGCGTGTACGGGGTGTGGTGGCAGTGTGTGCCGGGAGGAAACAATGTTGGATCGACTACAGGAATTTGGAGATAGCCATACCCCTAGCTTGCTTTCACGCAATGCCCTGACGAGATTATTGATGTCGTCAGTAATTGCGGCAACGGCGCTTAGCGTATTTACGGTTCCTGCAACAAATGAGGCATGGGCACAAGAAAAAGGGGTCACGGATACCGATGCAGGAGCTGAAGCAGATGCAGATGCAGATGCAGAAACTGGAGCTGAGACGGATGGAAGTGATGGTTCCTTCCCCGCTGCTCCCAAAGAAGATTGGGTGACGATTCCCGATGTCGTAGTGGAAGCAGATCGTAGTCAGCTGGAAAATGCATTATCGCCTGGCGTTGTCACAGTTGCATACCCCAAAGAAATCAAAGGTGAGCACAAATCTCTGCCGGAATTGTTGGACCAGATTCCCGGCGTCTATGTCAGACGTGTAGCGGGCACGGGGCATTATTCGACTGCCAGCATCCGGGGCAGTGCGCCCAGTCAGGTCAATATTTACATTGATGGTGTACCGTTCAATACGGCGAGCCAGTTGGCCGCTGACCTGTCCACGATTCCGATCTCTAACGTTGAACGGGTGGAAGTCTACAGGGGGACAACGCCTGCACGGTTTTCCGGCGCCCCCCTGGGGGGGGCGATCAACATTGTGACCAAAAGGCCCAAAGGCATCGAGAGATCGCTTTCCGTTGGCGCGCGTTCCTTTATTGGCCGTCAGGTTGGTGCGAGTGTTACGGCGCCATTAGGTACTGGTGCGGTTATGTTGGGCATGAACCACGATCGCAGTAAGGGGAATTTCAAGTATACCAATTACGTTGTCCAGCAGTTGAACGACGGCGCCAAGCATTCAGATGGTCAACCAGTGGATACGTGCTCTGGCCAAGATTACTGTTCAGCGGAGCGAACCCGAAGGTACAACGATTCAAAAAAGAGTGACCTATTCCTGAAATGGCAGAACGACAATGTGTTTGCCAAATGGACCTACACCTATATGAACCGTGCCCTTCCAGGAAAGACGTGGGATTCAGCCAACCCACGTTATATCGATCATGTCGGAGACACTGAAGATAATCGGCAGTACGGGGCCCCCCATAAACGGCAGAAGCAAGGGCAGCACGATCTGGTTCTGGGGTGGAATGATACCTTTGACGATTTGGCCCTTGGTGTGACGGCCTCTGCCTTGGATTTGCATCAATGGTATCGACACCTTAATCCCGGCTCGGGTTTTCACATTGGGACCCAGTACACCCATCACCAGACGCGGCGATATGGCCTTGCCGGAGATGCGAGCTATGCACTGGGAGATGGCTGGCCGATTGACCATTTTTTTGAATTGCACGCCGATTGGTATCAGGAGACTCTCCATGCCGATATGAATGGTCGGGGAAGCTCATCGGATTTTATTGATACATTTCGCCGCCGCAAAACCAATATCCAATTACAGGATACCATGACCTTCAACATCCTCGGCGGTGGATTGGAAATCACCCCGATCGGACGGCTGGAACGGATGCAGGGTCCGGTCATTGCGTCCCGATGGGCGCCCGGCGGTGATGGCGATGGGGATTATGATTGGCAACCATCAGGGAGCGTGAGTGCAAAAATCAAGCTGCCGCGTGGCTGGCAGGTTTTTGGCAACTATGGCACGTACAACCGTTATCCCAGTTTCTATGAAATCTATGGTGATGGCATATGGGTGGTCCCCAATGCGGACAGTACGGGCAAGGCCACGGGATTGTCCCGGGAATTCGGTCGCAATTCCGACATTGGTTTTGGCTGGGACGGGCATATTTATGGTGATTTCAGCGGCAGTTTCCGGGCAACCTATTTTGAGCGAAAAACCAAGAATGAAATTACCTTTTATTCGGTTCCGATTGCGGCAAAATATGTCAATTCCGGCGATACCTATACCCATGGTGGGGAATTCGAAGGCACAATCCGTTATGGAAAATTTGCTGATCTGAATTTTGCCGTCACCCGGCAGGAGGGGTGGTATCAGAATGACGGATATTATTATTTCGGCGGAGGCTCTACGCCTAGAACCCGGTATCCCGGTCAGAAAAACCGTACATTGCGCACGCCGCTCCTGGTCGGGAACGTTCGGTTGAATTTGCATTTTCTTGACGGGGATTTGACCACCTTTGCGGAATTGAAACACACCGGACGGGATTTTTGGCACACAACGTGGTTCAACCGTCCCCTGACAACTGTTGACGCAGGATTACATTATAAATTCTGGGGCGGGGCCAAGTTATCCTTCGGCATCAATGATATTTTCAATCAGGGGCCGAAACAGACGGCGTGGCTTGATGGTGACGGGGACGCAGATAAGCGGATTTGGCGCGATTGTTCTATGTTCCCGCCTGGATCGCCGGAGAAGCGCGAGTGTGTGATAAACTCCCCGCGCAGCATCGTACCTTTTAACAACTACAACGTGGACTATCCGCAACAGGGCCGGACGGTTTACGCGACATTGGGGTGGACGTTCTAACTGAATTATTCAGTTCCCGGTGGGGTGGGCTAATCGCGGGTATGGGGCGCATATGTAACAATACGTTATATCGTTAAATTTGCTACCGGTGCCGCGTGCCTTGGGTGGGTTTGTCAAGGGAGTAGAGTTTCCTTTAACTGTCACAACAGGAGAAGCAAATGGCAGTTTCTTACGCAGGTTACAGTGTTTACACCTATGCAACTGGTAAAGGTGAAGGGATGGTCGGACGGATTGAGGATGTCGGTGGGCAGGCCGTCACGCCTTATCCAGATTTGAAGACTGACTTGAATGGAGATCCCAAGGTTGAAGGGGTTGCTCAATCTGCAACTGATTTGCAGTTGTTTGTGACGGATTATGCCCAAGATGAAAATCGGGCTGTCTATGTCTATGACGTTGCGGCACCGGCACTCCTAAAAACGGTTAAGGGCTGGTCGAACGTTGAAAACTTGTACACGTTGGTTAAGTTGGGCGACTACCTTTATGCGATCGATTACGACAATGCCCGTGTGACGGAAATCAACGCAACGACCTTTGAAGAAACCGCCGTTTCCTACACCCTTGACAGTTCACTGGTGCCGACGGGTTATACCGCATATGGGCAGGCTCTGCTTGTCATCGGGAATACCTTGTTTGGTTTGTTCAGCTTTGCTGATTCTTCATGGGAAAACTATGCAAGCAGTATGTTGGTTCGCTTCACCGTAAGCGGTGGGACGTCCATTACTGTCGGGACGAACGACCATAATAACGGCTTTGCCGGGAATGCATTTGCCATGGATGCACACGGTAGTGATATTTATGTTGCCTCAATCGGCGGTAAACAGGGGTCGGGAAGCTATAATGCGGCCTCACGCATTCAGTCCATTGACGCCACGGCAACCGAACTGAGTACGGCAACCGTTACCGATAAAATGCAACCGTCTTCCACCTATCCCTATGAGTTCCGGGATATCAGTTTCCAGGGATCGACGGCCTATATCTTGATGGGGGCGTTCAACGCATCCTGGGCGATGGCAGGCAAGTTGTTAAAAACAAATGATTTCCAAACATTCACGACAGTTGATGATTTCAGTTATGGCGAATCTGGATATTTCTGGGCAGCACAATACACCGCGGACAACAATCGGATTTGGTTTGTCCGGGGCAATGTAATTTGTGTTTATAATGCCAGCGACACGGCCAAACCGGATGCAATATTGACCCTGACGCCCGGCAGTTTGATCAGGGCGGGTGAATACTTTGACAATATCAATGACTTTACATTTGTCGGAGCATACGGGACCACAATGTCCGGTATGCGTGGATACCGTTCACCGTTGCAAGCCTCGCGTACGGCGAAAGCCGTGGCTCTTCGTGCGATTACGCAAGGTCGCCCGGAAGCAACAGCCGCAGAAATGAGCCAAATTGCTTAGGGCTTATCTCTCTAGGTGAATTGCTTAGAGCTCTTGCGAAAGATCCCCTTTAGCCATCTGGTTAAAGGGGGGTATGTGTGGCGTTGCTTGGAAATAAGAATAGAGGCGCAATCTGGTGCTCAGGTTGCATTTACGCCCAGATTTCACTAACCGGAGTATCGGGAGAGAAGCGATCCGCCACTTGTGCCTGCAACAATTCGGCGCAGGCCAAGGCATCGCTCAGGGCATTGTGCGGGCGATACAATGGAAGGTTATATCGGCCTCGGCTTTCTGTCAGGCGGATGGAAACCTGTTTCCGGCCCAGCAGACTATCCCAAAAGCCTAGGGCGCGGCGGCGGTGAATGCGGGCTTCCAACTCCATGGTGTCGATGATGGGGAAGTCTATGCCTTCCCCTAATCGAGCTTTGAGTGCCGTGTTGAGAAACAGACGCTCAATCCCTCGGTGGTGAGCAACAACCACCTTTCCCTGCAAATGTTGTAACAAGGTTGGCAGAATACGGATTAAATCCGGGGCGCGTTCAATGTCAGAATGGGTAATGCCGTGCAGGACAATGGATTCTGCGGTCAGCTTGGCGCGTGGTTTTAGTATCCAATGACGTGATTGTGAACATTTGATCCGACGAATTGTCATGGGGACGATGCCAATGCTGACAATGCCGCCGTTGATTGGGTCAAGATCGGTGGTTTCAAAGTCCATAGCAATTAGGGGGACATCGGATAATGGTGTATCCGGTCCGGGAATGCCGGCGGCATAATACTCCCGCAATGATGCATGCTTGGCGGTTTCGGCGCGTTTGTGAAAATGCTCAGGCCAGTCTTTGATCTGGGTTGATCCTGCCCCAAGTGAGGGTTCGGCCTGAAGTTCTTTGCGCCCCAAATAAAACAATATCGGCCCTCCTACATGCGGCCCGGCTGATAACGGAATTTCAGGTATTTTTGGGCGTTGCTTAGAATCTGGAAGGCATCTTTCAGGTGTTGACGTTCCAGTTCAGACAGATTTTCCGGTTCGACATTGTTATCGGGCTCCCGTCCGGCCTCCAAATCCAAAGCCTGATGACGAATGCGAACCATGGAAATCAGTTCAAGGGTGTCCCTTAAGTCAAGGCATCGTCCCGGAGGAAGGATATTGGCTTCCTCAATGTCGTTTAGGCGTTCAAATGAGTTCCGAGCTTTCGAGCCGACAGCCAAAGCATGGACGCGGATCAAATCGGATAGCGGAGCCGTCCCGCGCCGCTTCATGTTAATGGAATTGGTGTGGCGACCATCGGTTTCCATGACAAAGTCTTTGAAAAAGCCAAGTGGCGGTGTGCGTAACAATGCGTTGCGGGCGATACAGGCCAAAAACCGTGAAGCACGCATGGCTTTGCGTCGGATCAGATCATTTAGCATATCGGCCCAACGGGTTTCGCCATAAACGCCCTCCAGATCAAAGAAGATTGAACTGTTCAGCAAAGATTCCGGTGTTGGATTATCAATCCAATCACTGAAGTAATTTTCCCAAACATAGAATGGTTGCCGCCATTTGGGATTGGTTGCCATTATGTCGCCCGTACAGGGCACATATCCGCAGGCAGCCAGTCCATCACAGACGAACCTTGCCAGTTTTTCGAAATACTCGCCGTGCAGAACCGGGTCGTAACGGTTATCAAGAATCAGGGCGTTGTCCTGATCGGTGACGATCAGTTGTTCTTCACGTGCCATGGACCCCATTGCCAGAAAACAATAGGGCACAGGTGGCGCACCCAAACTTTCTTCTGCCAGTTCCAGTAACCGTTGTTTGAAACTGCTGCCGATTTGTGCCATGGCTCCGCCGATCATACGGGAATTTGCTCCCTCATTCACCATGCGTTGGAAGCTTGCGCGTACGTCTTGCTTCAAATCCACAAGGTCTTCGACAGATTGGGCGCGGTAAATGCTGCTGACGACAAATAGGCTGTTTTGGGATTCGTATCGGATAATATCAGACAGGGCGACAATGCCGATGGCTTTCCCGTGTTTCATGACGGGCAGGCGGTGGACATTGAACCGCAGCATTTCCAGCATGGCTTCGAAAATCAGTTGGTTGTGTTCAACCTTGATCAAGTCGGCAGTCATAATGTCTGAGATCGGCGTATCATAATCCAGCCCCAAAGCGACAAGTCGGCTGCGGATGTCACGATCGGTCACAATGCCCAAAATTGTCGGAGAGTCGCTGTCCTCATCCGAGGCTTGGATCAAAAGGGACGATACGCCTTCGTCGGTCATGCGGATGGCGGCCTCACGGACGGTTGCCGTGATTGCAATACAAACCGGAACGCGGGAGACCAGTTCCTCGACCCGCAGGGACATAAGCTCGTTGGCATCTTCATAGCGGGCAACCGCATGCCGCAGGCGGGTGCGGTCTTCGAGTTCGACAATGTCTGCAAACCCGTCATGGGTTTCGAACAGGTCCGTGAATGTGGCTTCTGGGATCAGGTACAGCAGGGTGTCTTCCAGTGCCGTAACCGGGAAGCGTACCCGTTTGTTGTTGCGCAGGAGAGCAAACTCACCAAAGAAACCACCTTCGCTAAGGCGATTATACAGCACACCATTACGGCGGTAGACCTCGACCGATCCGCTGCGGATGATGTGCCAATCATTGGTGACGTCACCGACCTCCATGATCTTGGTGCCGGCTTTGTAGTATGTGATTTCGACTTCGGACGCGACGCGGGTCAGAATATCTTCGGGGAGTTCGGTAAACGGTGGGTGGCGGCGCAGGAAGTCGATGATTTCGATCTGTTCGGCTTGCATGTTTGCCTCCCGCCGTTGTGTGTTTAGCGTCTGGGTTCGCTCATCAACCCTTTAATCATTGAGAATGTCGCAATGAGAAGGACTAAAGTAAAGGGAAGTCCAGTCGATACCGACATGGCTTGCAAGGCCACCAGCCCACCGCCAAGAATTAGGGAGACGGCAACCAAGCCTTCAAAGACACACCAGAAGATACGTTGCGGAACTGGAGAGTCCACTTTCCCCCCGGCGGAGATCACGTCAATGACCAGAGACCCAGAATCTGATGATGTCACAAAGAAGACCACCACCAAAATGATCGCGATGAAGGACGTAATTCCCGCAAGTGGCAGGGTTTCCAGCATGGTGAACAGCCGCAGGGGCAATTCGGCCTCTGCAATGGCTGTCATGCCGTGGTTGACCACTTGATTAATGGCGGTGTCGCCGAAAACGGTCATCCACAGGACGCTGGCCAAGGATGGCACCAGCAGCACCGAGACGATGAATTCCCGCACGGTCCGTCCGCGAGAAATTCGGGCAATGAACATGCCGACGAACGGACTCCACGAAAACCACCACGACCAATAAAATGCCGTCCAGCCTGTGGCAAAGTTCTTGTCTTCGCGTCCAAATGGGGACGCCAAATCCGGCAGATAGTTGACATAAGACCACAGGTTCTCAAAGAACCCACTGAAAAGTAGGGCGGTCGGGCCGGCAATCAGCAGAAAGACCAGCAAAAGAACCGCCAGCATCATATTCAGTTCAGATAGGCGCTTCACACCGGCATCAAGACCGGTGACGACTGAGATAAGTGCGACGCCTGTGATGCAAAAGACCAAGATGACTTCGGTTGTTTCGCCCAGCGGCAAATCAAACAGGTGGTGCAGGCCGGAACTGGCCTGAGACGCGCCAAGGCCCAAAGATGTGGACAGGCCGAATAGGGTTGCCAAGACAGCCAGAATATCAACGATATGTCCGGGCCAGCCCCAAATCCGTTCGCCAAAAACCGGGTAGAATACGGAGCGGATGGTCAGGGGAAGGCCTTTGTTAAAGGAAAACAGGGCCAAGCCAAGAGCCATCACCGCATATACGGCCCATGGGTGTAAGCCCCAGTGATAAATGGTGGCTGCCATGGCAAGGTCTTTGGCGGCTTCCGTGTTGGCTGCGGCTCCGGCAAGGGGTGCCCAGTCGGTGCGGACGCCGTTTTCGACCGCGATGCCGCCCATGGAGCTTTGGAAATGTGACAACGGTTCTGACACACCAAAGAACATCAGGCCGATCCCCATGCCCGCGGCAAACAGCATGGATAACCAGCCAAGGTAACTGTAATCCGGGGTCGCCTCCGTCCCGCCAAGGCGAACCTTGCCCAACGGAGAGACGACAAGGCCAAGGCAAACAATAACAAAGACATTGGCGGCGGATAAGAAGAACCAATCCATATGGCTGGTCAGCCAAACCCGCAAATTGCTGAACAGGGGTTCAACCTGATTTTGAAAGGCAAGGGTCAGAACAACAAACGCCACAACCATCAGACCGGAAACAGCAAAAACCCGGTTGTGAAAATCAAAACCAAATGGGCCAAGGTTTACGATGATGTTGTCTTGACCCACTTGATAATCCGTATCGATGGGATTGACATGCCCATCTGGAATCATGGGATCTTTGTTCTCTGCCATAAGGCCTCCTTCGGAATAATGCATTCAACTCTAATTAATTTTCAGCAATGAAGCATAAATATAGGTAACTGCGCAAGTGGGGATTCATGGCAAAATAGCAAGATAGCTGTGGGTGTTGTTATTCCATTTACCCGGTTAAGGTCGTTGAAAACGAATAGATCTATAAGCTTAGGTTGAGGGATTGCTATAAGAAAACAGGCTTCCGGTTTTCGGCTCTTCACAGGTGATAAGGCTGGGAGTAATCTTGGGTTTTCCAGTTGGCTGAGTGAGAACACTATGTCGGATACGGAACGCGCCATTGCAATTCTGCGGGACCTTGTGGCGTTTCCAACGCTACCCCGTGGGTCTAATCTGGATTTGCTGGATTACGTGGAAGATTATCTTGGCGGCTTTGGAATATCGACCAAACGCATCTATAGCGAGGATCAAAGCCGGGCTAACCTTGTGGCAATGATCGGCACCGATACTGCGCCGGGAATAATTCTATCCGGGCATACGGATGTGGTGCCGGTGGAGAAAACCGGTTGGACGGCTTCCCCGTGGAAGCTAACGGAGCGAAATGGCAAGCTGTATGGTCGTGGCAGTACCGATATGAAGGGGTTTTTGGCTGTCGTGTTGGCCTGTGTTCCCGACTTTCAGGCCGCAAATGCGAAGACACCTATACATTTATGCTTTTCCTATGATGAAGAAGTCGGTTGCCTTGGGGTTTGGAGCCTTGTTGACAGCCTGACAACCCTGAAACATCGCCCGAAATTGGCGATTATCGGCGAACCAACCATGATGAAGTTGGTGAATGCCCATAAGGGTAAGGTTCTGATGCGCTGTACGGTGCATGGTGTTGGGGGGCATTCGTCGTATGCGCCCAAACATGTCAATGCCATCGAATATGCCGCCCGTGCCATCACCCGGATCAACGATATGGCGCGTTCCTTTGAAGCAAACGGCCCGTTTGATCATGGCTATACCGTGCCATTTACCACCATGCAAACCGCAACCATCCATGGCGGCATCACCAGCAACATTACTCCGGCACGGTGTAGTTTTGATTTTGAGGTGCGCTATCTGCCGAACCATTCTGCGGACGATATTTTGGATGATATCCATAACGCAGTGGCGGATCTAAGTGCGGAAATGAAGGCAGTCTCGCCGGAGGCAGGCTTTTACTGGGATATGCAGTTCGCCTATCCGGGTATGAGCAGCAGCGAGGGTTTTCCGGGGCATGATTTGATTGCATCCTTGGTGGCGGAACACAGTGATCATGTTTCCTATGGGACGGAAGGTGGTGTCTTTCAAACCTATGGCGGTATTCCGTCGGTGGTTTGCGGGCCGGGGGATATCGCTGTTGCTCATAAGCCCGATGAATATATTGCAATAGATCAGATCACCAAGGGCGTAGACCTGATGAAGCGATTGGCGGTGGTATTGTAAGTTCCGTATTCTTCCGTGACATTGCGGCAGGATCAGTTCATAAACGCCGCAGCCCGAAAATTGCCCAATTCCTGAGACGAAAATGACTGAACAGACATCCAAAGCACCATTTCATTCCGAACTTTTGATGCCTGCGGGCTCTTTGGAAAAGTTGAAGACTGCCATCCTTTATGGGGCCGATGCGGTGTACATGGGGACGCCGGATATGTCTTTGCGTTCGTCGTCGGAATTGACGCTGGATGATGTGGTCACGGGGATTGATTTCGCCCATCAGCATGGCAAACGGGTGTATCTGACGCTAAACCTTTATGCGCACAACAAAGATATCGGTAAGCTGGAACATTATGTGGATACGGTGCGCAAGGTGCAGCCTGATGGTCTGATCGTGGCGGATCCCGGCGTATTTATGTACGTGAAACAGCGCGCACCGGAACTTGAACTGCATATCTCGACACAGGCGAATATCTGTTCTTGGCAATCGGTACAGTTCTGGAAGGACATGGGCGCGGAACAAGTGGTTCTGGCCCGTGAAGTGACCTATCAGGAATTGAAGGAAATTCGTGAAAAGTGCTCCGACATCAAATTGGAAGCTTTCATCCACGGTGCCATGTGCATGACCTATTCCGGGCGGTGTTTGCTGTCCAATTTCATGGCAGAGCGTGGTGCGAACCAAGGGGCATGCGCCAACAGTTGCCGTTGGAAGTATAAGCTGCATGTCCAGTTGAAGGACGGCACTATCGACGAGTTGACGATCACGGAAGATAATCAGGATTTGTTCAACTTCCTGTTGGAAGAAGAAGTTCGTCCCGGTGAATTCATGGAGATTAAGGAAACCGAACGCGGCGCCTATATCTTTAACTCCCGTGATCTTTGCCTAATGCCGAAATTGCCGGAGTTATTGGAGATCGGCATCGATTCTCTAAAGGTCGAGGGGCGCAGTAAAAGCCCATATTACGCCGGGATCGTTGCGCGGGCTTATCGCATGGCGATTGACGATTGGCGGCGCGACCCAGAAAATTGGAAGCCGGAACCCTACATGAAGGAACTGCGCACGGTGCCGAGCCGTGGCTATACAACTGCGTTCCACGATGGGCGACTGACCAATTATTCTCACGGGTATGATGAAACCACGGCGGTGGCGGATTGGGAATACGCGGGTGTGATTCATGATGTGGTCGATGACGCATTCTATGTGCAACCAAAGAACAAGTTAGTGCCCGGTGATGTGTTGGAATTCGTTTCGCCCTATCGTCGGGAACCGCTGTTGGTCCGGGTGTATGATTTTGTGGATGCCTATTCAGGCAAGGTCCATGAAAATGCCAATGCCGGGCAAAAAATGATCCTGCGGATTCCATTTGATCTGATTCATAACGAAACCTCGGAAGACTTAATCGCGGACTTCCCGCCCATGACAATTATTCGAAAAGATCGGGCTTTGACCTGCGATCAGTGGGCGCGGATCAAGGTGGATAAGGCGGCTCTGAACGAAGAATTGGAAAAAGGCCCGAAAGCCAAACGCGATGCGGACTATGATGCTGCTCGCGATGAGTTGCAGACTGCGTTGGAAGAACGCGACGCGGATCGGAGCTTTAAAACGCCGCGTCTTGGCACGGGGGGATGTTGCGGGCGTGGTTGCAATGGGTGCCATATTTTCTGGCACGATCCGCAATATGCCAAAGCACGTGAACTGTTGGCGGCAAAAAAACAAGGCGAACGCCTTGATAAATCCATGCGGATTAAGCCGGAACTGCTGAAGCCTGATGCTCCGATTCTATCATTGAAATAGGGCGTCTATCGGCTTGCCCGCTTTCCATTCGGTTTCCAATTCCGGGTGGCGCAGGACGGCTGCCAAGGCGGATTGAAACAGAACTTGTTCCTTGTCCCGTCCCTGTTTCAGGGCTGCGCCCTGAAGGGCCGTGGTTGCCATTTCGTAGACCCGATAAATTAGGGAATGCTGGGGCACGGTTGCGTTCGCATTGCCACGATCGGATACCAGCCCCTGACACAAACGGACATCGGCAGATGTAAAAGCGCGGCAGGAAATGGGGCGAATGTCATAGATCGTACAGGCAGCTTCTGCGTTCAGGAATGGACAGGGGGGAAGAGTGCCTTGTTCCCGTGCAGTGGCGTATAGGTCAAGTCTCTGAATCAAATCGTCAATTTCGGTCTTTTCCCAGCTCTGGCGTAGGTGGGTCGCAATATGAAATACGATTTGTGCAGGGCATTTCACCGTCAAGTGACAGCAATAAGCGCAGCTTTTCTTGCACGCCAAAGGCTGGGTATTCAGGCGGCTTTTCCGAAGATCTTGAACGGCATGGTCCGTATAGGCGTACAGATAGGGCAGGGTGCTGTCTGCGCCATCGTTGTCCAACACATAGTCGTACAAGTGGTAACCAATGGATTTGAACAGCCCATCATAAAGGGCTTCAAGCTCCGCCGTTCGATTTTCCAGATTAATCAGGTCCGAAGAGAATCTGTTGCAGGCAGAGGTCTCAGTCATGGCTGGGCGACAGCTCTTTTGGGTTCGTAATGTGAATGATTGAACAGGGAGTGGCGGTTCCGTCCTGAGGTCTTTGCGTGGTACATGGCGGTATCGGCCATGTCCAGCAGCTCGCTTTGGGTTGCGTTGGCGGCCTGTTCCGTTGACGCGATGCCGATGCTGATGGTGATGTGCGGCGCGACCGGAGAGGTGGGGTGAATGATATTGAGTGCGTGGATGGAATTTTGCATGCGGTTGACCACTTCAATGGCACCGCATTCATCGGTTTCCGGTAAAATTACGGCAAACTCTTCCCCGCCAAAGCGGGCAATGGTATCCACCTGACGCATTAGGGATGCGGATAAAGCCATGGCGACCCGTTTCAGGCATTGGTCCCCGGCAATATGCCCTAAGGTATCGTTGTAGTTCTTGAAGTAATCAATATCAGCAAAGACAAGCGTCAGGGGGCGGCCTGCGCGGTGGCAGCGGTGCCATTCGTAGTCGAATTTCTCGTCGAAGCTGAGGCGGTTGGGGATGTTGGTCAGGCGGTCGGTGCGCGACAATACGTTCAGATACTCGTTGCGCTCCTCCAGCAGGGATTGCAATCGTTCCAACTCATTGATCTTGGCATCCAGTTCCCGAGTTTTGTTCTGGAGAGCCTGTTTCTGGCGATGAAGTTCCAGAAAAACGTTTACCTTGCTTTTCAGGACTTCTGCGTTCAACGGCTTGGGCAAATAGTCTACTGCGCCGCTATCATAGCCGCGGAAGATGAACTCCCGTTCCGTGCGGTTTGCCGTGACAAAAATAATCGGGATATGCCGCGTCCGGTTGTTGCTGCGCATCAACTCGGCGGTTTCGAACCCGTCCATTTCCGGCATTTGCACATCCATCAGAGTGATGGCGAATTCATGGGTCAGGGTCTTTGCCAAGGCTTCATTGCCGGATGATGCCCGCACAACGTTGATCCCCGGTTCAGCCAACAGGTTTTCCAGGACAAACAGATTATTGGGGTTGTCGTCGACAATCAGGATATCTGTTGTCATATAGCTTAGCTCTCTGTGCTTAAAAACCTGAGGTACGGGCCAATTTCTTCCAGTGGAAGGACGATGTCTGCTTTACAGGCGCTCAATGCGGCCATGGGCATGATATCCGTTTCAGCCGTTGCCGGGGTTTGGACTATGGTTAACCCGCCAAGGGCTTTGATGCATGCCAAGCCATCTGCACCATCGCTGCTTGCGCCGGTCAGGATAACACCCACAAGAGAAGAACAAAAGGCTTCAGCGGCAGATTGAAACAAAATATCAATGGAAGGACGGGAAAAGAGATGTGGAGCCTCACCCGAAAAGCTGAAACTTTTGTCTGTTTCAATCATGAGGTGGTAATTCGCCGGTGCAAAATAAACATGACCGTAAAGTAGAGGCTCTTTCTCTTCTGCCTCTTTCACGCGAACGGTGCAAAGTTCATCGAATCTTCTTGCTATGCTGTCATTGGCGTTTGCCGGGATGTGCTGAACAATGGCAACCGGGGGGCAGGTTAGGGGCAAGTGTGGCAGGATTTTCCCCAAAGCATGCAAACCACCGGCAGAAGCCCCGATAACAATCGCTTTTGGTTTCATGGCAGGAGGCCGCCTATTGGATGGCGATTGCCGCGTTTGCGATAGATTTTGGATTTCTCATCAACAATATCGAACTCATCCGCATAGTCTGTAAAGCGCAGAGTCTCTTTGGTGCCGATACATAAAAAACCACCGTGGCACAGGCTGTTGTAGAACAGTTTCAGAACATGGTTTTGCAGGTCTTCAGCGAAATAGATCAATACATTCCGGCAGAAAATCATATGCATTTCACCAAACACACCATCTGTGACAAGATTGTGTTGAGAAAACAGCATGTTATCCTTTAGGCGGTTGGTCATCGCCACGGAGTCATAGGCCGCAGTGTAATAGTCTGAAAAAGCCCGTGTTCCTCCGGCCTGTTGGTAGTTCTTGGTGTAATCCTTGATCAGGTCTGCCGGGTAGATCCCTTGTCGCGCCGCATCCAAAACGCCGTCGTTGATATCTGTGGCGTATTGTTGGGTGCGGTCCTTCATGCCTTCTTCTTCCAGCAATATGGCGGTGGAATAGACTTCCTGCCCTGCTGCACAGCCTGCATGCCAGACCTTGATGAAGGGAAAGGTCTTTAAATGCGGGACAACGTTTTTCCTGATGCTGTGATAAACAAACGGATCACGGAACATTTCCGACACATTAATGGACAAGGCAGTCAGTACATCTTCGAAAAAATCATCATCATAGATCAGCCGATGGGTGACCGCGCAAAGTGAATCCAATCCGCTACGTTTGCGGACGTGTTCCAGCCGACGATTGATGTGCGCGCGCGAATAGCCTCGGAAGTCGTAGCCCGACTTTTGAAAAATGGCTTCAAGCAACAAGGATAGTTCGAGCTGTCGATTGGCTTGCAGGGTTTCGGATGTTTGCATCATTTATACAACCAGACCCGGAGCAAGGAGAGCAGTTTTTCCGTGTCCACCGGCTTGGCGAGGTAGTCGTTGGCCCCGGCTTCGATACAGGTGTTGCGGTCTCCCTTCATGGCTTTGGCGGTCAAGGCAATAATCGGCAGTTTGGCATGTGCCCGGATTTTCCTGATTTCCCGCATGGCTTGATACCCGTCCATTTCCGGCATCATAATATCCATCAAAATCAGGTCGGTTTCCGGGTGCTGTTCCAGCTTATCAAGGCTTTCTTTGCCATTACGTGCCACTACGATGCGAACGTCTTTATCTTCCAGCACGCTGGACAGGGCAAAGACATTGCGCATGTCATCATCCACCAGCAAAATGGTGCGATCTTTCAATGCGGCATCACGGTCGTGCAAAGTTCGCATGACTGCACGTTGATGTTCCGGCAGGGCGGATTGAACCCTGTGCAGGAACAGGGCACTTTCATCCAGCAAGCGTTCGGGGGAGCGGACCCCCTTGATGATGATGCTTTCTGCATGATGGCGGAGTTCCTGTTCTTCTTCTTTGCTCAGTTCACGCCCCGTATAGATAATGACGGGCAGATGTTCGTTGCCTTCGATGCTTTGCATGGCTTGCAACAGGTCAAAACCGCTCATGTCCTGTAGACCAAGGTCCAAAATCATACAGTCAAAACGTTGATGTCGTAGGCAATCCAGTGCCGCTTTACCGGATTGTACGCAGGTGCTGACAACATCGCCGTTGCCGATCAATTGCTTGATGGCATTACCTTGGTCCAGATCATCCTCAACAATCAAAAGATTGCTGACCGGTTTTTCCAGCATGGTCTCAATTTTGCCAAAGGCTGCGTCCATGGCTTCGACTGTGATTGGTTTAGTCAGGAAGCCGATCGCACCCTTTTGCATGGCCCGCAGTTCGCTGTGGGTGCCGGAAATGAAGTGGACCGGAATGTGGCGAGTTTCCGGGTTGTCTTTCAGGCGGTCCATGACCTCCCAGCCATCAATTCCAGGAAGTCCAACGTCCAACAAGATAGCATGAGGCTTAAAGAAATCAGCAAAGTGCAGTCCGGTTTTGCCATCCTCTGCAATCAGGCATTTAAAGCCGCGGTCATGGGCCAAGTCCCGCAAAATCTCTGCCGATGTTGGGTCATCCTCGATGATAAGGATGGATTTCTCATCGGGCGTAAGTGATCTGCGATCGTCGGCGACTTCGGTTGAAAGGCTGCCTTCTTCCATAGGGATTTCTGCCACGGTAACGACGGTGCGTCCAGCCGTCGGCGGCTTAACCTGTTCCGTCGAGTGTGCTGTGGTTGAGAGTGTTTCCAACGGCTTCGCCGGGGCTGATCTGTTTTCGGGTATAGCAGCCGGAGAAGCCTCAGTCGATGCGATGGCCTCGACAGCAGTGATCGGTAGGAAAATGGTAAACGTGCTGCCCTCACCCGGCGTGCTTTCCAAGGTGATGGTGCCGCCAAGGGCCGCGGTCAGACTGCGGGAGATAGACAAACCAAGCCCGGTTCCACCGTATTTGCGGCTGGTTCCGCCATCGGCTTGTTGGAAGGCCTCAAATATCTCTCTCTGGCGTTCTTTGGGAATGCCGATCCCTTCATCCTTCACCTTAAAGGCAATGGTTTCTTCGGCGCTATGCTCCCAACCAAATGGCAGTTCAGCAGTTTGGGGGCGATTGATGTTCAATTCAACGCGCAGTCCGGGATTCGTAAACTTAAATGCATTGGACAACAGATTGCGGGCAACCTGAAGCAAGCGATGTGGGTCAGTGACAATGGTTTCGGCCGCACCATCGGCAATGACCATATCAAATGCAATATTACGGTCCTGTGCCACATCAATAAAGGTGCGGCGAATATCTGCCGCGATGGTTTGCACTTTGACGGATTCAAAGTGCAGGTCCATTTTGCCTGCCTCGACTTTTGACAGATCCAAGATATCGTTGATCAGTTTTAGCAGGTCGCTGCCGGAACTGTTGATCGTGCGTGCAGATTCAATCTGACGATTGGACAGGTTCTTGTCGCGGTTTTCCGCCAACAATTGGGACAGGATTAGAATGCTGTTCAGGGGGGTCCGCAATTCGTGGCTCATGTTCGCCAGAAATTCGGATTTGTACTGATTGGCTTTTTCCAATTCAGTGATTTTTTCGCGAATTTGGTCACGGGTCCGAAGAATTTCGGCGTTTTTCACCTCCATTTCCCGGTTCTGTGCTTCAAGGTCACGGCTGCGTTCTTCCAATTCCTCATTGGTGACGCGCAGTTCTTCCTGCTGGCTTTGCAATTCGTTTTCGGAATTTCGCAATGCCCGGGTTTGTTCTTCCAATTCTTCGTTGATGACCCGCAACTCTTCCTGTTGGGTTTGCAGTTCCCGTTCGGATTCGATCAACGCTTGGGCTTGACGAGTCAGTTCATCATTGCTGATCCGAAGCTCATTTTCCTGATTTTGTGCCCGTTTCAGCAGTGCCTGAATGGTGGCATGATTTTGTGCCGCAGCCAGCAGGGTGCCAATGCTGCCGCTGTTTTCACGGACAAAACGTTGCTGATGTTCAGAGAAAGGTTCGAAACTGCCGATCAACAACACGGCAAGGGTTCGATCTTCGAACCGGATGGGGGAGGCAATGAAATGGGTCGGAGCCACAGCTCCGGCCCCGTAGTCCACGACCGGGACAATATCCTTGGGGAAGTTGAATTCCAGCATGGATTGGCTTTGAGCCGCCTGTCCAATCATGCCTTCGCCGAAGTGCATATCCCGAAAACGTTCGCTGTCTACGTAGGTCCAGCCCTTATGAGCCGCAAGGCTGAGGGACTTTCCATCGTCGTTGACAAGGTAAAAGCCGGTTAATGGGGCTTCCAGATGCAGGCTGATCACATCCAGAACGCTATGGGCCAAATTGTCCGGGTCGTGCTCGCCGCGCAACTCGTCATCCAGCTTTTCCATGCCGGATGACATCCAATCAATTTCATAGAGCTTGCGGGCCATGGTGTCCAAGGCTCGACCTAAGACGCCAATCTCATCCCGACGTTTCAGGTTAAGGCTGGCGGTTAACTTGCCTGTCGCAATGGCTTGGGCAAATTCTGTGGCTTTGATGATTGGGCCCGTAAAGCTGGAGGCAAAAGCAAAGGCGCCGCCAACAACAATTCCGATCAAGGCAAGTGCCAGCAAGCCTGTGTTTATGGCAAAACCGCGAATGGGCGCCATAACTTCGCTACGGTCCAGCTTGGATACCAGCAGCCAGTTTAGATTCAAAATATTCAGGGTGTGCCCGGCCACCAGCACCTGATTGTCGGCGCTGTCCTTGTATTCGCCCATTAGCCCTTGGGCTTTGTGGACTCGTACGTCGTTCCAATAGGGCAGTGCCGGCATTGTGGTGCCCATGGTCCATCGTCCATCGCCTGTGCTGTGCACGGTGGTGCGAAATTCGTATTTATTATCCTGAGGCAGATAGGCGACGATATAGGACTCCCCGGTTTTCCCCATGCCATCACGGGAGGCAACAATTGCATCAATCAGTTCCGGGCCAAGGGTCGCAACGATGATGCCGCTTAATGTGCCAGCAGAGTTAAAGAACGGCTGACCAATATAGGCCACATAATTCACATGGCCCTGATCATCATGTTGGGCAGAGAAGTCCGAAATAAACGGCTGTTGGCTTGCCTTGATCGTGGAAACCAATCGGCTGAGAGGGGTCGCCAGTTCTGTCCCGCGATGAACGGAGGTTCCAACCCGTGGGCTTTGCGCAACGGAAAACAAAATGTTCCCATCTTCAGGGGATAACAGCAGCAAGTCTTGATAACGATAAGTGCCGACGTATTGCTTCAATGACGATGCATAGCGTGCGTAAAGTTGTTTATAGGCATCGGTTGCTGCGTAGGGAACGGTCCCGAATTTTGTGTTATCCCGCAACTCATCAATTTTAAAAAACAAATCGATAACGTCATTGCGGCGGTTGAGGCGTTCCAGAGAATCCAACCGGACATTAAAGTCGTGCTCTATTCGGTTTTTGCGTAGGCTTTGCACAGTGGTGAGCTGATCAAACGCCTTATTGATTAGGGCGTCCGATGACAGGTGCGTGGCAAGGATACCAACCAGAATTAAGGGAAGAATTCCTGCAGCTAAGTAAAACAGCAGCAATTTTCGCTTTATGGATGAAATGCTTAAACGCATACCAGTGATCCCGTCCCCAAATGCCTCTTTTCAGCGGCATAACAATTCAAAAATAGAGGCGTTACCCTACTCTTGATCGTGAATCCGGTTCAATGGAATTGTCAGCTCATGGTTATATATTTCCAAACAGAGCTGACATTATGGTTGGGCAAGGGAATAGTATCAGAATTTCAGGATATCACCGGTGCCGGTGGCAGTAACCCGATTGCCCAATGCGGCAGCCAGATAGTCCGTAGCATTTTGCCCGCTGCAATGGCAGGGGTGAACGAAACTGACGTTCCAATCGGTCAGGGCCTTTGCCGTTTCCCGCATTCTGTGGCTTGATGCGCTGTGCAGGTGGAAGCCACCAATCAGGCCAAGAATTCGGTGTTCCCCGGTAACTCGGCGCGCCTGATGGACCGTATTGACGATCCCGGCGTGGGCGCAGCCTGAAATAATCACCAATCCTTGATCGGTTTTGAACCACAACGATTGATCATCGGGCACTGTATCTGGCTGTGTCCGGTCTTCGTCGAGGAAGAATGGCCCCCCGACATCCTCGTAAGAATTTGCACGGGGAATTTCGCCGGTTGTCCCAACACCGGGAAGTAATTCCAAACTGGCGACAGAGCTGAAAATGCGCTGGGGTGGAAGTTTGTGTATGGCTGTGCAGACATTGGGCTGCATGCCAATGTAGCGAGGGGCTTCGTTTTCAGGAATGCTGAAACGTTGCCGGAAGATATCCGGATGGTGCACCAACATTGCCGACGTGTTGATTTCAAGCACCTGATCCAGTGCGCCGGAATGATCAAAGTGACCGTGGCTGAGGACGATGTAGTTCGCGGTGGACAAGTCAATTCCCATTGCTGCTGCGTTGGGTATCAGGGCATTGCCCTGTCCGGTATCGAACAAGATATTGCCATCCGGGGTTTGAATCCAGAATGCAAGTCCGTGTTCGCAAGCAAAGCCATTGCGCTCCGCGTTCTCGACAACAACCGTAACCGTGTATTCACGTTGTGACATCGTTGGTCAACCTCCCTGTTGCGGCAGTTGTACTTTATGAATGGTGCAATTACTAGGATTATTGGAAAATTGCGAACTATCTAAATTAGCGAAAGCTTTGCATCCATTGTTCCATCATGGCGCGTGCGCGTCAATGATTGCTGTCACGCGACCCTGTAATACGACTTTTCCGACTATAGGGAATCTGGTACATGTGGCGTTCATTGCTTTCGTGTGTAACACGTAAAGCCATTTTTACCCAAGGGGAGCCCCGTGTAAGGGCTGAGAGTTTGCTAATGCGCAAAGACCCTTCGAACCTGATCCGGGTTATGCCGGCGAAGGAATGGGAGTATTCAGTCATGATCTGCGTGTGCAGTCCTGCCTCTGCCTTCGTTTTGCCGCTCGTCCGGGATGTCAAACAACAGGGAGGCCAATCAAAATGTCTTCAGATTTACCGTGTGGGAAAACAGCCGTGAACCAATCTGTCCGGCGGGTGCATGTGCCGGGCACTCTACACCGGGATTTGCGCGTTGCCATGTCCAGTTTGCGGTTGGAAAATGGTGATCGTATTCGTTTGTACGACACCAGTGGCCCTTACATAAATCCCTTACCGGGTAATGATATGCCTGCGCCACGCCAGCAGTGGTTAAGCCAGCGGCAGGATATTGTGTCGTCAACCAGTGGCGCATTAAAGGCTGCCGATGGTAAAGCCATTACGCAATTGGAGTATGCCCGGGCCGGGGTGATCACGCCGGAGATGGAATACGTGGCAATCCGTGAAAACCTTGGGCAGATCAAGGCAGACAGCCTGATCACCCCAGAATTTGTGCGGCAACAGGTAGCATGTGGGGCCGCGATTATTCCGGCAAATATTAATCATATCGAATTGGAGCCTATGATTATCGGGCGGGCTTTCAAGGTGAAGGTCAATGCCAACATTGGCACTTCCGGCACGGTGTCCGATCCGGTACAGGAGGCGGAAAAGATGGTTGATGCCGTGCGTTTTGGCGCGGATACCGTTATGGACCTCTCTACTGGTGATCTTATCCGTGAAACCCGCGAAGCGATTATCCGCCGATCTCCGGTCCCCATTGGCACAGTGCCTTTGTACGAAGCGTTAAAACGCGTGGAAGGAAAGGCCGAGGACCTAAGCTGGCAACTTTATGCCGATGTTTTGCGTGAGCATGCGGAGCAAGGTGTGGACTATGTCACCATTCATGCGGGCGTGTTGCGTGATCATGTGGCTCATGCCAAGGGTCGGGTAACCGGAGTGGTCAGCCGTGGTGGTGCAATCATCGCCCGCTGGTGTGCAGCCCATAATCAGGAAAATTTCCTGTATACCCATTTTGATGAGATTTGTGACATTCTTGCCGCTTATGACATGGCTGTCTCTCTGGGCGATGGCTTGCGTCCCGGCAGTACGGATGATGCCAATGATCGTGCGCAGTTTGCAGAACTAAAGACCTTGGGTGAACTGGCAAAACATGCCATGAACCGTGGTGTGCAAACCATGATCGAAGGACCGGGCCATGTGCCCATGGACAAAATTGCCGAGAATATGGAGCGTCATGGCGCGTATTGTGGTGAAGCACCGCTTTATACCCTTGGTCCGTTGGTGACCGATGCTGCGCCGGGTTTTGATCACATTACCGGCGCTATCGGCGGGGCCATGATTGCATGGATGGGGACATCCATGTTGTGTGTGGTCACGCCGAAGGAGCACATGGGACTTCCCAATCGGAATGATGTGCGTGAAGGCGTTACCGCATTTCGGATTGCTGCCCATGCTGCTGATTTGGCAAAGGGCCACCCGGCGGCTAAGGTCCGGGACCGTGCCTTGTCCGATGCGCGGTATGATTTCCGCTGGCGGGATCAGATTGCACTGTCCCTTAATCCCCATGCCGCGCAGGCAATGCGGGATGCGGTTCGAGAAGAAACCGGGAGCCGCGAGGCTGAAGACGATACCCACGCCTGCACCATGTGCGGGGAGGCGTTTTGCTCCATGCGTGGGTATCGGGAAACGGTCGAGGATGATTACAAACCAGCCCTATTGAATAGTTTGTAATGGATTACAGTTCATCCAGCATGGCCTGAGTGACCAGAACGACCCCGTTCTCGGTGCGATAGAAACGCTTCGCATCCAGTTCGGGGTCTTCCCCGATGATCAAGCCTTGTGGAATTTTGGTCTTGCGGTCAATGATTGCTTTTTTGATGGTCGCGTGCCGTCCCACATCCACGTCAGGCAGCAGCACAGAATCCTCAACCAACGTATGAGAATTAATCCGCACGTTATTGGATAGGAGGGAGCGACGCACCGTGCCGCCGGAGACAACACACCCTGCGCTGACGACGGAATCAAGGGCTTCCCCGCGCCGATCATCGTCATCAAAGACGAACTTCGCCGGAGGGCGTTGTTCCTGAGTGGTCCAGATCGGCCAATTCTCATCGTACAGGTCCAGCGCCGGGGTAACGCTGGTCAAATCCATGTGGGCTTCCCAATAGGCATCCAGCGTTCCCACGTCGCGCCAATAGGGTTCGACCTCGGTGCTGGCCCGAACACAGCTGTCGCTGAAGGAGTGAGCATACAGGCGGGTTTCCCCAACCAAACTGGGCAGCATATCCTTGCCGAAATCCCGGCTTGATCCCTGTTTGCAGGCGTCCTGAACCAGTTGGTCAAACAGGAAGTCCGCATTGAAGATGTATATCCCCATACTGGCATAGGAACGATCCGGCCTGTCCGGTAATCCCGGCGGGTCATCGGGTTTTTCCAGAAACTCCGTGATGGCCCCGGTTTCATCCGTTTTGACCACTCCGAAACCTTTGGCGGCCTCCCGTGGGACTTCAACGCATGCGACTGTGGCTTCGGCACCCCGTGCGACATGCTCCGCCAGCATTTTGGAATAGTCTTGTTTGTAAACGTGATCCCCAGCCAGAACCAGAATGTATGTCGGGTCAATTGCGCGGATGTAATCCATGTTCTGATACACCGCATCGGCGGTGCCGCGATACCAGCTATCGTCATTGGGAAGTTGCTGGGCAGGCCAGATTTCAATGAATTCCTGCAATTCCGTTTTCAGGAAGCTCCAACCGCGTTGCACGTGCTGGATCAGCATGTGGGAACGGTATTGCGTTGGCACGGCAACTTTGCGAATACCGGAATGGATACAGTTGGTTAGCGGGAAATCAATAATGCGGAACTTTCCGGCAAAGGGGACGGCAGGTTTCGCCAATGCATCTGTTAGATCCATCAGTCGACTGCCACGTCCGCCGGCGAGTACCAGGGCAAGTGTGTTTTTCAGGGACGTGTTCAGGTCGAAGGTACGTACATCCATCAATGGGTCCTCCCCGAGGCTAGGCCAGAGCGTTTTTTATGCATTGGTTGTATTTAGGGTATGCTTATCTTACGTGAATCGCAAAGGCAAAACTGGGTCTTTCATATGACCTTTTCAAGGAATCAGGTGCGTAGTGGGCTTCCTGTTGTTGGGGTGTCTGTGTCATAGTAAGCATCAGTGCAGTGTTTTTTGAGGGACTGTCTCAGAATGAGAATTTTGTGTGTTGCCGGCGAAGCCTTCCCATTGGTCAAGACCGGGGGATTGGCAGATGTTGTCGGCGCCTTGCCCAAGGCATTGCTGGCGACCGGGCACGATGTGCGGCTGGTGTTGCCCGGATACCCGGATGTGGTGTCCGGCGTCTTTGACGCGGAACCGCCCCTATCCTTGGGTGAGGTATTACCGGGCTTTTCTGCCGAGGTTTTTTTGGCACGCATGCCTGACAGCCAGCTAAAGGTCTGGGTTGTTGATTGTCCCGCCCTGTATGAACGAAGCGGTGGGCCGTATCTGGATGAGCACGGTCACGATTGGCAGGATAATTTTGTTCGCTTTGCCCTGTTGAGCCGCGTTGCTGCCCTGATCGCGGTTGGCGGTGGGATGATCGGCTGGAAACCGGATGTGGTGCATGCCCATGATTGGCAGGCCGGATTGGTGCCTGTGTATTTGCGCCAATGGCAGGGGCCGCGCCCGGCGTGTGTGTTTACCATCCATAATTTGCATTATCAGGGAATATTCGGGACTGAAATTCTGCCGCGTCTGGCAATTGACCCGAGGTACTGCACCATTCATGGCATGGAATTTTACGGAAATATCAGTTTCCTCAAGGCAGGATTGAAATATGCCGATGCGATCACGACGGTGAGCCCGACCTATGCCCGCGAAATTCAGACCCCGGAGTATGGTTGCCATATGGAAGGGGTGATAGGAGACCGTCGGAACGATATCCACGGCATACTGAACGGTATTGATCAAGAGGTCTGGAATCCAGAGCACGACAATTTCCTTGCCGCACCATACACAGCGGATGATTTAGCGGGCAAGGCTGCCTGTAAGGCCCGGCTTCAATCGGCTGCTGGATTGGCTCCTGAACCCAACGCACCGATCATTGGCATGGTTGGGCGGCTGGTCTGGCAAAAAGGCGTAGACATTTTGCTGGAAGCCATGCCCCAGCTTTTGGAGATGGGCTACCAATTCATCATTCAGGGAACCGGGGAACCGCATCTGGAACAATTATGCCGCAAAGCTGCAGCCGAAGCCCGTGGGCAAGTCGCGGTCAATATTGGCTATGATGAAGGCTTTGCTCATGTAATTATGGGTGGGTCGGACATTCTGGCGGTTCCTTCCCGATTTGAACCGTGCGGTCTGACGCAGTTGTATGCTTTGCGCTATGGGACTTTGCCGTTGGTTCGTCGTACGGGTGGCCTTGCGGATAGCGTGCAGGATGTGCGCGAGGGTGAAGGTGGGACCGGGTTTGTCTTTGACAGCGAAACCGCTGGGGAGTTGATCACGGCAATGACAACGGCCCGTGATTTGTACAGTCGCCCTGCAGTTTGGCAGGGAATTCAACGCTGCGCCATGCAGCAGGACTTTTCATGGCAGAGTGCCGCATTACATTATCTGAGTGTGTTTGATCACGTTTGCCGGAAATAAAAGGCAAACTCAGCAGGGAAGGTGCGAAAATGTCGATGATGGTCACCGGAGAACAACGCCTCGAAAAACCGATGATTGGGGTGTTCAAAGACAAGGATAGTCTCAAGAAAGCCCTGCAACAATCCATGATCCGTATGGTTGGACGTGAACCAAACGGAGCCAGTGACCGCGATTGGTTTCTTGCGCTAGCCCACTTGTTGCGCTTCGTCTTGAGTGAACGCAACGTCCATACATCTTATCAATGCTATGAGCGTGATGAGAAAATGGTCTACTACCTGTCCATGGAGTACCTGATTGGTCGCTCCTTGCAGAAGGTTCTGTATGACCTCGGCGTCATGGATATCACGCTGGAAACCTTGCAGGAATTGAACCTGAATTTCGAAGCATTGGAGTGCTTCGAATATGATGCAGCCTTGGGCAATGGTGGTCTGGGGCGATTGGCTGCCTGTTTCCTCGATTCATTGGTAACACACGATTACCCCAGTATTGGTTATGGCATCCGCTATGAATATGGGATGTTCACGCAGCGGATCGAAGAAGGTCAACAGCGCGAACAACCGGAAAACTGGTTGCGGTACGGAAACCCTTGGGAAGTGGCCCGCCCGTCGGTGCTGTATATCGTCCGTTTCGGCGGGCGGAACCTGTGCTATCGCAATGCTCAGGGTGAAGATGAATGTGTCTGGGTTGATGCCGAAGAAGTCATGGCCATGGCATTTGATGTGCCGGTTTCCGGTTTTGATACGGAAACGGTTGGGAATCTTCGCTTGTGGTCGGCGCGTTCCACCCGTGAATTTGATCTCGAGTACTTCAATCAGGGCAACTATATCGAGGCGGTTCGCAGTAAGACCATTTCGGAAACCTTATCCAAGGTACTTTATCCCAATGATAAAAGCGTGGATGGGCAGGAATTGCGCCTGAAACAGGAGTATTTCTTTGTCAGCGCGTCCTTACAGGACATCATTCACCGTCATTTGCGCACCCATTCCGATTTGCGCAAGCTGCATGAGCATGTGGCGATTCAGTTGAATGATACCCACCCGGCCTTGGGTGTGGCGGAACTGATGCGTTTGCTGATTGATGATCACAAATTCTCGTTCAGTGATGCATGGGACATTACACAAAACACCTTTGCCTATACCAACCACACTCTGTTGCCGGAGGCATTGGAAACCTGGTCGGTTACTATGCTGCAAACCCTTTTGCCACGGCATTTGGAATTGATTTATGAAATCAACGATATGTTCCTGCGCGAAGTGCGGCGACAGTTCCCCGGCGATGGTAATATTCTGGGGCGGGTCTCCCTTGTGGATGATCAAACCCAGCGTATCCGCATGGCGCACTTGGCGGTGGTTGGCAGCCATAAGGTCAACGGTGTTGCTGCCTTGCACACCAAATTGTTAAGGGAAGGGCTGTTCCGGGATTTTGCGGCAATCTGGCCACAAAAATTTGTGAATATGACCAACGGGATTACGCCACGGCGCTGGCTGAAACAAGCCAATCCGAAGCTGTCAGCCCTGATTAGCGATGCTATCGGGGGCGGTTGGGAAAAGGATCTGGATCGCCTGCGGGAATTGGTGCCATTTGCGGAGAACAAGGACTTCCGCAAGCAGTTCCGGGACATCAAATACGCAAACAAACAGGCATTGGCGCAGGAGGTTTATCGCACGACTAAGCTTGACCTTGACCCCGGTAGCCTATTCGACACCCAGATTAAACGTTTCCACGAATACAAACGGCAGTTGTTGAACGTTCTGCATGTAATTACCCGCTACAACCGGATTAAGGCAGACCCAACCGCAGATATCACTCCGCGGACGGTCATGTTCGCCGGGAAAGCTGCGCCGGGCTATGACATGGCAAAGTTGATTATTCGTTTGGTTTTGGATGTGGCGGAAACCATCAACCATGATCGTGACGTGCGGGATCACCTAAAGGTCTCGTTTATCCCGGACTACAAAGTGTCTTCTGCTGAAATCATTATTCCCGGTAGTGAGCTGTCGGAACAGATTTCCACAGCAGGAACTGAGGCGTCCGGTACGGGCAATATGAAGTTTGCCCTGAACGGAGCCTTGACCATAGGCACTATGGATGGGGCGAATGTGGAAATTTATGAAGAGGTCGGGGCCGATAACATCTTTATCTTCGGTGCTGATGTGGCAGAGGCCGCAGCCCTACGCAGCGGTCATTATGACCCGTGGGAATACTATAACCAGAATCAGGAACTGCGTCAGGTTCTGGATATGATTCGCAGCGGGTATTTCTCACCCAATGAGCCGACCCGTTATAAACCCATTTTGGATACCTTGCTGCGTGGTGGCGACCATTACCTGTTACTGGCAGATTATGCGGATTACATTGCCTGTCAGGAAGAGGTGGATAAGGTTTATGCTGACCCAGAGGATTGGACCCGGCGCGCCATTATGAATGTGGCAAATATGGGGAAATTCTCGTCAGATCGGACGATCCATCAATACGCCAAAGATATTTGGAATATTAAGCCGCAGCGCTTGAAATAAATACACGGTCACAAAAAAAACGCGGAGTTTCGGCTCCGCGTTTTTTTTGGTGATGGCGAACTTTACTCCAGTTCAGCTTCGGCTTGTTCCAACATTTCCATCGCCTGCATCCAGTCGGCTTCGACATCAGTGATGCGTTGGCTGACGGTGCCCATTTCCTTTTGCAAGGTGATGACTTTGTCGGCTTTGTCCCCTTCGTATAACGCCGGGTCAGCCAGCGCCGTTTCCAGCTTTTCATGCTGGGCGTTCAGCTTTTCCAACAGTTTTTCAGCGTCTTGGACCCGTTTTTTTGCAGGTGCAAGCAAAGCACGGCGTTCAGCTTTGTTTTTACGTTCCTGCCTGCGGTCATTGGTTGGGCGATCGTCGGTTTTATCGATGCCGTTGGCTTCACGGTTGGCGGCACGGCGTTCTTCCAACAGCAGGCGACGGTATTCTTTCAAGTCATCGTTAAACGGTTGGCATTTACCATCGTGCACACGCCATAGGCGATCAGCGACCATTTCCACCAAATGGGTGTCGTGGCTGATCAGAATGACGGCACCATCAAAGGCATTGAGGGCAGAGATCAGCGCCTGACGTGAATCGATGTCCAAGTGGTTGGTCGGCTCATCAAGGATCAGAATGTGTGGAGCTTCCCGCGTCATCAGGGCAAACAGCAGGCGTGCTTTCTCACCACCGGATAGGGTGCCGACCTTACTGTCTGCCAAATCGCCACTAAAGCCAAACCGCCCAAGGTGCGCGCGGATTTTAGCCTCCGTCGCCATAGGCATAATTTTTTCCATATGCTCAAACGGCGAGGCGTCAATGTTCAATTCGTCGGTCTGGTGTTGGGCAAAGTAGCCGATTTTCAGGCGGTTGGATTTGCGGATATGCCCATCCATCAACGGCAGACGTTCGGATAACAGTTTTGCCAGCGTCGATTTACCGTTGCCGTTGGCTCCGAGCAGGGCAATGCGGTCATCTCCATCGATTCTGAGGTCCAGATTCTTTAGAACAGGTTTGCCATCATAGCCGATAACGCCATTTTCAATGGTGATAAGTGGCGGGGACAGATGATCCGGGTCAGGGAATTCAAAGGTTATGCCCTTTTCCTCAACAATCGGTACCGCAACTTCCATGCGCTCCAGCATCTTGATCCGGCTTTGGGCCTGTTTGGCTTTGGTCGCTTTGGCGCGGAACCGGTCAATGAAGCTTTGAATCTTGCGGCGTTGTTCCAACTGCTTGGTTAAAGCTTTTGCGGCAAGGTCCAGCTTCATGCGGCGGGTGCGCTCAAAAGTATCGTAATTGCCTTGGTACGCGGTCAGCCGTTGCTGGTCCAAATGGACAATGCGATCCGGCACTGTGTTCAGTAGGTCGCGATCGTGGCTGATGATAACCAAAGTGCCGGGATAGCTTGCCAAGTGGTTTTGCAGCCAAAGGGTGGCTTCCAGATCAAGGTGGTTGGTCGGTTCGTCCAACAGCAAAAGTTCCGGGCGTGGAAATAGGGCCGCAGCAAGGGCCACCCGCATTTGCCAGCCACCGGAATAATGGGCCACCAAATCGCTATGTTGCTCTGTCGCGAAACCAAGGCCGTTGAGGATGGCTGCGGCACGGGCCGGGGCCGCATGGGCATCAATAGCAATCAGGCGTTCGTGTATTTCCGCAATCCGCAGTCCCGCGCTTTCGGATACCTGACCATTCAAAGAGTCCAGTTCATCCAAAAGATTCTTACGTTCCACGTCCGCATCCAGAACGCATTGCAGCAAAGTTTTGCTGCCGTCGGGGGCATCCTGCGACACCCAACCAAGGCGCGCACGGGGGCGCAGGGAAATGCTGCCCGCAGCTGGGGCGAGCTCCTGCCGGATCAGTTTGAATAATGTGGTTTTGCCGCTGCCGTTTCGCCCTACCAAACCGACCCGCTGATTCGCTGCAATATGCAGGGTAGCGTCGTTAAGAAGTAGGCGTGGACCAATACGGTAGGATAGGGAATTAATATGTAACATGGGCGTCTCATAGCATACAGAAGCCCCGTATACCAACGGTTTGCGCGGCCTTGCGTAACAATTTGCAACAAAGATTGAAATAATCCAGAGCCGATGGTTGCGTTTTCATAGGGATGAGAGTATGTAAACGCGCTGTTGTGCCCTTCGGGGCTGTTTACACGCGTCCGGACATAATGTGTATGGTTTCGTCCGGATGAACTCTCTTAAGATCAAGATAAAGGGTTTCAACATGGCCGTTGAACGCACGTTGTCTATCGTTAAGCCGGACGCCACGCGCCGCAACCTCGTCGGCAAAATCTGCGCCCGCTTCGAAGAAGCTGGCCTGCGTATCGTTGCTCAAAAGCGTCTGCAGTTGACCAAAGCTCAAGCTGAAGCATTCTATGCCGTTCACAAAGAACGCGCATTCTTTGGCGAATTGGTTGACTTCATGATCTCTGGCCCGGTTGTGGTTCAGGTTCTGGAAGGCGAAGATGCAATCGCTCGTAACCGTGAAATCATGGGCGCCACCAACCCGGCACAAGCTGCTGAAGGCACCATCCGTAAAGATTTCGCTGAGTCCATCGAAGCCAACTCCGTGCATGGTTCCGACGCACCGGAAACCGCAGCAGAAGAAATCGCATTCTTCTTCAGCAAGCTGGAACAGGTCGGCTAATCGCCTGAACCGTTTAAGCGAAAAAACGCCTCGGAAAGTTCCGGGGCGTTTTTTATTTGCCTATTCCGCGGCAGAGATGTGGAGCGGTTGGTATACGAACTGGTCTCTGCCCTGTTTCTTGGCCTGATACAGGCTTTGATCTGCTTCTCGGATGAGATCAATAGTATCCAGTCCTTCCCGCATCAGGCCAATTCCGATGCTGACGGTTACTGAAGTTTGGTCATGCAGGACAAGGTTACGAACACCTTCGCAAATTTTGTGGGCCAAAGCCAAGGCACCATCTTGATCTGCGTTTGGACACAGGATCATGAATTCTTCGCCGCCCCAGCGCCCTAGGGTGTCCGTGTTGCGAACGGTGCTTTTCAGTTCTTCTGCCAACGCGATCAGAATTTTATCGCCCACAAGATGGCCTTTGGTGTCGTTGATTTTTTTGAAATAATCCACGTCCACAATCAGCACGGCAAACGAACCGCCGTAACGTTTAAATCTGTAAAACTCGTGGCTGAGGGTTTCATCAAGAAAACGTCGGTTTTTGAGGCCGGTTAACTGATCCGTATTGGACAGGTCTTTGTATTTCCGTTTTTCTTCAGCTAAGGCGAGATTGAGAACCGTCAGAGCTTGGGCTTTGGATAACAGTTCATTTTCTGCCAGTTGGGCGACTTTTCTGGCAATATCACCGATTTCATTGGGAGGATAGGCTTGGGCCGATGTGGGTAGAGCCGTGCCGGTTGTTAGGCATTCAACTTGCGTTTTCAATTGCTTAAGCGGTGTGATGATTTTCTTTGCTGTGGTTTTGGCAAGCCATGCGGCGCCGCTGGCGGCACCCAACAAAACCAGAGCAAAACACGCAGCCGCTTGCCATGCGAAATTGGTGAACAGTTTCCATTCATCCATGACGGTCGCAACGACCCAGCCATTCTCAGGTATTTTATTATAGTAGCCGATTTTGCGTGTGCCGTTGAGGTCGTAAGAATAAAAACCGGACGAAGCGGAGAAAACCACATCCTTATCCAAGTTGTTAATCTTGGTCAGTGTTTTGCCGATTAGGCTTGGGTTATGGTGAAAAAGAAACTTGCCCTCAGACTGAAGGACATAGGAATGAGCAAGTTTATAGATGTCGTGCTGTGTATTCAGAAGATCTTTGATAAAGCCAAGATTAATGTCAAAGGCCACGACCCCAGTGATTTTCATATTGTCATTTAACAGAACCTTGCTGGTTGATACCATCCATTCCTGTGTATTGATATCTTGATAGGCGGCGCCAATGGAAACGTCAGGGGCATGGTACATGGCTTGCCTGTACCATGGCCGTTGTGTCGGGTCAAAATTGGGTGGTGGAATATAGTCAGTGATAACCAGAGTCTTTTGTTTCTCATAGCCAGAATACAGGTAGCGTATACGGTTGTTGGACTGCCGAATGGACTTATAAAAGGATTCCAATTTCTGAGTATGCTGAGGCGAAGGCGTATAGTTCCTGACAATATCTTGTTGGGCAAGGAATGAGATTGTGCTTCTGGCCTCGTGGAATGAGTTCTCAATCAATTTAGTCAGGGACTGATTTGCTGCCTGTAGTTCATTCAAGCTTTGTTCGCGCTGAACCTTATAGAATAGGAATGATAGACTGGCGCCCAATATCATGACGATCAATGCAATAAACAGCATGCTCTGTTTAAGCAAATCTCGCGCAATTGATGAGGACTTCAATGCAGAGTATAGTGCTGGTTTGGCTTTCATTTGCCACCTTGCTGGACTGAACCTACACGCAGTTTACTGTCGAAAAATATTGGTGCTTGGTTTTGCTGCTGAGTGCTGACGTAATTAGCCTTCAATAGCACATCTGCATGTAAATAGCCCCCATGTTGTGAGTATGGGGGCTAAATTCAAGGTTTAATTGTCTCTTTGTTCGGATGGACGCCAGGTTTCGTCTTGTTTTGCGTCAATAATGCTGCGTCGGATGCTTCGGGTGCGGGTGAAGCATGCTTCCAATGTGTCCCCTTCACCACGCCGGATGGCCCGCTGCAGAGCGGTTAAGTCCTCGGTATAGCGTTGCAGGACATCCAAGACTGCATCACGGTTGGTTAGAAATACATCGCGCCACATGACCGGATCCGATGCGGCAATCCTGGTGAAATCCCGGAAGCCGGAGGCTGAGTACTGGATGACTTCCTCTTGGATATCTGCGCCAAGATCAGCCGCAGTGCCAACAATGGAGTAGGCGATCAAATGCGGCAAATGGGAGGTAATTGCCAATACCCGGTCATGGTGTTCCGGGCTCATGCATTCCACGTTGCTGCCAATTGCCCGCCACAGCAGACGCATGGAATCCACCGCGCTTTGTGGGGTTTTATCGGTCGGGGTCAGAATGCACCAACGCCCGTTGAACAAACCGGGGAAGCCACTTTCCGGGCCGGAGTTTTCCGTGCCTGCAATGGGGTGCCCCGGAACGAACGCAACGTTGTCAGGCAGATGTTTACCCATGTCTTTAACGACAGAGGCCTTGACTGAGCCAACGTCACTGATAATCGCCCCCGGTTTTAGGTGCGGGGCAATGGTTTCCGCGACTTTGCCACAGGCACCGACCGGAACGCAGATCATGACGAGATCCGCATCCTTAACAATACGTCCCATATCTGTGGATGCTTCATCCACGATATTTAGACTTAGGGCGGTATCAAGGGTTTCCTGACGGCGAGAGGTTGCCTTCAGGGTTTTGGCGAGCCCCGCCCGGCGAATTGCCAGAGCCATAGACGCGCCAATCAGGCCGATCCCAACAAAAGCCACAGTGTCAAAGATCGGAGTTTCAAGTTTCTTAAGCGGCATTGTGTCAGCCCTTTTTCAAATGTTCCTGTGCAAAGTCTGCAAGCCCCGCCACGATGCGGCGGTTATCGTCTTCGGTTCCAACGGTGATGCGCAAGGCATCAGGCAGGCCATAGCTAACAACGGGACGGACAATGACTGCCTGCCCCGCAAGGGCCTCCTGAGCTTTCGGCACGGTTCCGGTTGGAAAGTGCACAAGAATAAAATTACCAAAGGACTGCGTGACCTTAAGGCCAAGGTCACAGATTTCCTGCGTCAACCATGACCGCCACTTGGTGTTGTGTGCGCGGCAGGTTTCGAAAAACTCCACGTCTTGCACCGCAGCAGTTGCCGCGGCTTGGGCCGCAGCATTGACGTTGAACGGGGCTCGCACCCGGTTCAGGACATCAACGATGGCTTCCGGTGCATAGCACCAGCCCACACGCAGGCCGCCCAGACCGTAAATTTTGGAAAAGGTCCGAGTCATAACCGTGTTATGGGTGCCATTGGCTTGGGCCGCATCGACCAAATCGATGCCGCAGGAATACTCATCGTCGGTGACGAATTCGGCATAGGCCGCGTCAATCACCAGAATAATGTCATCACGCAACCCGTCGCGTAGGCGTTTGACCTCCGCTTTTGGCATCATGGTGCCGGTCGGGTTGTTGGGGTTGGCAATGAACACCAGACGGGTTTTGTCCGTTACCGCTGCCAGCAGTGCGTCCACATCCGTTGCCAGCCCTTTGGCAGGGGCTTCCACCGGGGTGGCACCCGCACCATGGGCATAGATCGGATACATGGCAAAGCCGTACTGGCTGTAGACCACTTCATCGCCTTCGCCTGCGAAAGCATGAATCAGCAAACCAATCAGTTCATCGGAGCCGCAACCGCAGACAATACGGTCTGCGTCGAGGGAGTGACGTTCTGCCAACGCCGCGCGAAGATCAACTGAGCCCCCGTCGGGGTATCGATGGAGCCCCACTGCGACTGTACGATATGCCTCTTGTGCCCGTGGGCTTGCACCCAATGCACCTTCGTTGGCAGACAGTTTTGCAGCATATGCCACGCCGTCCAGTTTGCTATGACCGCCTTGATATGGCTGGATATTCATAACACCGGGACGCGGAGTCGGAGCCGTCATAATATGATCTCGCTTTCTTTGATCCATCCTGTTGCGACATGTGCGACCGGGGTCGCACTTGGAATTTGGTAACACATGCCCATCTCAACAGCCTGTTGGTTTCAGGCTTTGGGTGTGTCACGGCTTGAGGTTAATGCATTTCTGCCTTAGAACGATGTTCACAGAAATAATAATGTCAACATATCGACAGGCAGGCTGAATTTACCAAACTTACTGTCGTCCCGAATTAACGCAAGATTTTTCCACAAGGGGCTGTATGATTCTATGACCGCCGATACCGACCAGACGACAGACATCCTGCGTCAGCGCACCAATGCTGTGGAAGGCACCGTGACTTTGTGTGCCGAAACTCCCATGACTTTGGACAGTGGGGCGACCCTTGGCCCGATTGATGTGGCGTATCATACATACGGCACGCTGAATGCGGACAAAAGCAACGCGATCGTTGTGTGCCATGCCCTAACCGGGGATCAATACGTTGTATTGCCACACCCAACCACGGGGAAACCGGGGTGGTGGAGCAACCTGATCGGTCCGGGCAAGATCATAGATACGGACAAGTTCTTTATCATTTGTTCCAACGTGTTGGGCGGATGTCTGGGGACGACCGGACCCAAAAGCACCAATCCCGCAACCGGCAAGCCTTATATGTTGGATTTTCCGGTCATTACGGTCGGAGATATGGTGCGCACGCAGGTTATGCTGCTTGATCACTTCGGTATTGATAAGGCCTTTGCCGTGTTGGGTGGCTCCATGGGTGGTATGCAGGTGCTGGAATGGGCATCCCGCTATCCAGAGCGTGTATTCTGTGCGTTGCCGATCGCGTCTTGCGCCCGTTTTTCAGCCCAGAATATTGCGTTTAACGAAGTGGGGCGGCAGGCGATCATGGCTGATCCCGAATGGTGTGAAGGGCGCTACCTGCTGGAAAACCGTATCCCGCACAAGGGATTGGCAGTGGCGCGGATGACTGCGCACATCACCTATTTGTCAGAGGCAGCGTTGACCCGCAAGTTCGGACGGAAATTGCAGGATCGTGAAACCGTTGGCTATGGTTTTGATGCGGATTTCGAGGTCGAAAGCTATTTGCGCTATCAGGGCTCAACCTTTGTCGACCGTTTTGATGCCAACGCCTATTTATACATTACCCGCGCCATGGACTATTTTGACATGTCGGCCAATTACGGCGGTCAGTTGGCAAAGGCATTCCAGAATACGGATGTTCATTTCTGTGTGATTTCTTTCTCCAGCGATTGGTTGTTCCCGACCCGAGACAGTCAAATGATTGTGCGGGCGCTGAATGCGGCGGCGGCCTCGGTCAGTTTTGTCGAAGTCCAGTCAGACAAAGGGCACGATGCATTTTTGTTGGATGAACCGGAATTCCACGACACCTTGAATGGTTTCCTGCAGGGAATGATCAAACGTCGCGGCTTAAGTTTTGCCAAGGGGGAGGCATAATCATGGCGCAACATCATCCATTGCGGCAGGACTTGAAGCTTATTAACGACATGATCGAAGACGGCACCCGCGTGTTGGATATAGGCTGTGGTGATGGTGAGCTTTTGCATTATCTGAGCACGGAACGTACCGTCGATGGTCGCGGCATGGAATTGTCCATGTCCGGGGTGCAAAAGGCAGTCGCGCGTGGCCTTGCCGTTGTGCAGGGGGATGCGGAAACCGATTTGTCCGATTATCCGAAAGATGCCTTCGATTATGTCATCTTAAGCAAGACGTTGCAGGCGACCCTCAACCCACGCAAAATTATTGATGAGATGCTGCGTATTGGTAAGCATGCCATCGTGTCCTTCCCTAATTTTGGGCACTGGCGCACGCGGGTGGATTTGTTGATGCGGGGGCGGATGCCGGTGAACGATCTGGTGCCGTATTCTTGGTATGAAACACCGAACATTCACTTCTGTACCATTCAGGATTTCGTCGTCCTATGCCGGGACATGAATATCGAAATCAAAAGCAGCAAAGCGATCAATGCGCAAGGGCAGGTTTTACCCTATGATGCGCATGGGCGTTGGGCGAACTTGTTTGCTGCCGATGCCTTGTTTCTGTTGAAACGTTAGGAGTGCCTTATGGCCGACGACCCGGAGCCATCCCCAAAGACTGATGATCCCGGACCAGCGACAGAGCCGGAACTGGTTGACCATGCGGGGATTCGGGTGATCCCCCCGGTGGCTTATGCATTGTGTCTGGCATTTGGTTTTGGGGTTAATGCCTATAATGCCAAAGATCATATGTTGGACCAGTTGCCATGGCTCAGTTGGCTTGGTTTGCCGTTGGTTATCCTTGGGTTGGCATTTGGAATTTGGGGGATTAAACGCTTTCGTTTTCACGGTGTTGATCCCCATGCCGGAACTGGGTCGGTGAAGTTGGTTCTGACCGGGGCTTACAAATATTCCCGCAATCCCATGTATGTTGGCTTATTGACCATGCACATGGGGATTATTTTGCTAACGCAGAATTTCTGGCTGTTGGTGACGTGGCCGTTTTTGCTGTTGTATTTGCGGCTGCATGTTATCCGGCGCGAAGAACTCTATTTGTGCGCAAAATTCGGCGAAGAATATCAGGAGTTCTACCGCCGTGTGCGGCGTTGGTTCTGAACCTGCTGGAAAGACCACGGATTGCTGATAAACCCCGTCCTATTTGACGGGGTTTTGTCATGTGTTTCTTTTGGCGCGCGCAGTGCTTCCGGCACTGGGTGAAAATCCGATGTGCTATCTGTCGCTGTGACTGTTTGCAGCAAGGGTGGATGGGCTGCGATTGGCACCAAACATGGCGATGACTATAACCAGCATCATGAACGCAGCGCCGAATGCAAAGGGTAATTGCGGGCTGATTTGGTGCAGGCTTGCGCCAATAATCGGGCCTGCCGCCATACCGATCCCTTTGGATATGATGTTGGTCCCTGCAGTTTTGGCCTGAGCGGTTTCAGCAGAAAACAGGCTAAGAAGAGCCATGTTACCTGGACCCATGATGCCGAACGCCATGCCGAGCATAACGATGGATAGAGTCAGGACGGGGACGGTTTCAGCGTATGCGGCACCGGTTATGCCGCAGGCCGCCATCAGGCTCCCAATTTGCAGCAAATGCAGGGGGCGCATATTCAGAATTTTTACCACCAATCCTTGACTGCCGATCATCCCAATCATGGTCAGCATCATGATTTTTCCGCTTTGACGGGTCGCGTCTTCGGGGAGGAAGTGGAATTCATCAGCCAGACGAAGGGGGAGGACTTGCGTCAGGGCACTATAGGCAATGGTGCTGAGCGCAGTGATGATAAGAAAGGGGAGTAAGACGTGCCAGCCAGATGAAAAGAAAGAGGATATGTCGATGTGTAGCTTCGATTGATTGGCTTCAGTCATTGCGCGAGGTGTAGGCAGGCGTAAGCCAATGTACACGGCCCCGATAATTTGTGAGGCGCTCAGGATTGCAAGGGCTGTACTTGTGTTGCTGCCAGAAAGCGTCCAGGTGAGCCCGGCTCCGCAAATTGAGCCAAATCCATATGCAACGCCCATTAAGGCCATGCCGCGGGCTCGGTCCATTGGTTCGGTATGGTCGGCGAGCCAAGCTTGGGCAGAGGGGATAATGCCGCCGGAAGTGGCGACTTGCGCTGTACGTGCGCAAAGTAGGATGAGGAATACCTGCTGGGGTGTGAAAAGGGCGTGTGAACGTGCTTCTATAAGGGAGATCAACAGTAATGGGAATGTTGCGGCGGCAATGAGGCCGATGGTTAAAACCGGACGGCGGCCTTTGCGATCGCTGTGAATACCCCATAAAGGGCCGGAAAGTGTGAGGATAAAGGCGGATATGCCCATGATTAGGCCGGTTTGAATATCGGTGAGGCCGAAATCGCGCCCCAATATTGGCATGGAAACCAATATATAGACATGTCCGGCTGCCATGCACGACAGGGCAAAGAACAGCGCCACCTTTTGCTGAAATAAACTGTATGGAGCTGGTGTGGTGGGCTGTTCCTGCATGATTGTATTCCTTGGTTATAACGTTGCTTGTGCTTCTGTTTGCTTTAATTCAGGAAATCACCGACGTAGATCAGGTGTTGCCACGGCAGCGTTTTGTCGTTGGTTATTTCAGCAATGGTGTCGAGAGTGCCGCGAATGGTGTTTTCTTTTTCGGTGAAGCCTGCGTTCAGTACGATGGCGATCGGGGTATCTGACGCGTAGTGCTCTTTCAGATCACTGACCACCTCTTTCAGATCAAGACGCATGGAGAAGAATACCAAGGTGGATTGTGTGGCAGCCAGTTTCTGCAACCGCTCTCTGGCGCCGTCCCATCCTTTCATGGCTTCAGTCAAGATCACGGCGCGGTCATAGTTTCCAGTGAGTTCACGGGCCAGTACCGCATTTGCAGCGTTGAAGGAGGAAATGCCCGGAATGACTTTGGGGTTAAGGTCTGAAAATTCGCGCAGGTAAGCGGACTGCGGGCTGTAAACGGTTGGATCACCGAAATCCAGCACGGCAATGGTTTTGCCTTCCGAATATCCAGATCGGATGATTTTGCGGATTTTGTCTTCGGCTTTTGGTCCACCGGAATTGATATCAATGCCGGTAAAGAGTCCGTGCCCTGCGTTGTGAAGCTCTTTGCCGTCCAATAAATCTGCAAGTGGTTTGCTCACCAGATCCATGGCTAACACAATATCGGCGCTTTTAATAATTCTGTGCGCACGGATCGTCATGTTGTCAGGATCGCCGATGCCGGCACTGACGAGGTAAAGCTGTCCTGTGTTGCTCATGCTATGTCCTTATTCGTGTCTATTGTTGTCAATCTGCTTAACAAAACTGTTGGCAGTCGTGTTTTTGCCAATGTGCTTAACAAAATGTGCAAAAAAAATTATCGGTTTTTCGGGTCCAGTCGCTCATCCATGATTTCGCTAAGCGATTCAAGTAACACAGCGAGTGTGGTGAGTTGAGTAAATGAGAACGTGTGCATTCGGTCAAGAATGGTTTTTTGATCAGCGCCGTGTACGCGTTCGTGGGCGGCAAAGGCTTCGTGCCCTAACTCGGTTAGGGAGAGTTGGTATTCCTTCGCATTGTCAGGGGCGAAAGATTTGGTGATAAAGCCACGTTTCTCCAGCTTGCTGACCATTTGCGATGCTGCACTGCGCGTGATGCCAAAATACGCTGCAAGTTTGGATACGTTCATAACTTGTGGTCCACCGATCGCCTCGATTACGTGGGCTTCACGGGTCGAAACCACATGCTCCGCATTGACACGGATAGGCAGAGACTCGATCTGTGTGAACTTCCCGGCAACCTGTACGAAGCGGTGTAAAACGTCTTTGACTGTGTCGCTATCTGTTTTCATGGCTACTTTTGTATAGTGACTTAACAATAAGTCAATAGAAAAATGTGTGCAGTTTGTTTGGGGGGGACAAAGCAGTTGTTCAGCCTATTCGTCGCCGATATGCGTCTTTTTGTTAAGAAGAAAGTGATTCTGGCTGTCCTTTGGGGGTATTTGATGCGTGCTGGAACGGTGATTGTTTAGTTGCAAAGTATTCAGGTGCCTTTACTGCCGCCCTGCGGTGCGAATTGTTAAGTGTAATTTTACAATGTGTTGTTTCTAAACAATAATTTTTTATAAAATACTGTTGCTGTTCTTGGGTTATGTTATAACAAGCGCGGTCCTGTTGGGGGCGGCGCGGTGTGTGTCCGTGTGGTTCTGCCCCCAAATTGAAACAAAAATTTGGAGGGTTGCGATGGTGTCGCGTGGGCATTTGCTCTGCGGTTCGGCTTTGGCTGTTGTCGCATGCATGGAGCCGGCATGGGCTTCTGATCAAGAAGAGGTGTTGGATGATGTGGTGGTCTCAGCCAACAGAATGCAGACGCCGATCAAACAGGTTGGTAGTTCCATCACCGTTCTGACGGCGCAAGAAGTGGAAGACAGTCAGTCTCTGTTTGTTAGTGATGTGATCAGCCGTATCCCCGGCGTAGTGGGAATGGATTATTTCGCAAAGGGCAGTGGCTCGTTTATGAGTTCATCGTCCTTGCGCGGTGTGTCCTTCTCCGGGGTTAAGGTATTGGTGGATGGTGTGCAGATGCAATATCTGAGCAGCCTGATCGCCAGTGATATCGAACGTATCGAGGTGCTGAAGGGGAGCCAGAGTACGCTTTATGGCAGTGATGCTATGGGCGGTGTTGTCTCTATCACCACCAAAAGCGGTCAACGTAGCCAGAAATTAATCGAGGGTGATGCATTTTCCGAACTCGGTACGCAGCATACCTATAAGGTCGGAGCGAATTTCCGTGGGCGCTATGATGCCGCGTATTACAATCTTGGCTTTACACAATATGACACCGACGGCTTCAATCTTTCAGAAAACTCTGGAGATCAAAGCGAAAATGATGGTTATGAAAATTTCAGTTTCAATGCACGGCTTGGCGCCGATCTGGTTGAAGATGTTGGAATCTGGGATTTAGTGAACTTGGAATACAACACGCGGTATCTGGAATCCGACATGGAATTCGATGATGCCCCGAAAACGGCCCCATTGAAGGATAGTATCTACACCGCCAAAACCAACCCCTATCATCATCAGGTTCGTTTGAAAGTCGATATGTTGGATGGGTTACTGTCCAATGAACTGTCTGGAGCCTATTCCGTTGAGCGTTGGACGCATGCGCGCGAAGGAACGACGACAGGGCGAGGCGCGGAACGTCATACGAAATATGAATACAAAGGCGTCTTGCGACCAGTTGATGACCATACCTTTGTTTTTGGAGCTGACTATGAAAAAGTCAGCGGTCAAAGTACACCCACGACTTCCGGCAGTTTGCTCCGCAGCCAGCAAGGCTTTTATGGCAATTACCAGTTAGAAGCGCTGGATGATTCCCTGACCTTAACCATGGGTGTGCGTTACGATAAGGCCGATGCGATACCGGGCAAGCTGACCTATCGCAGTACGATCGGGTACTATCTGGATGACACCGGAACACGGTTGCACGCTAGCTATGGCACAGGGTTTAAGCTGCCGTCAGCGAAACAAGTGCAGGGTGGTTATAACAACTTGGATCCTGAGTCCTCTCGTGGTTATGACTTTGGTGTGGAGCAGGCTTTCTGGGAAGACCGCGTTGTTGTGGATGTAACCGCCTTCAATACGCGAATTCGGGATGAGGTGATCTGTACCGGTATGGCGCCAACAGGGCAGTATGTGTACGAGAACCTTGGTAGTACGCGAACCTATGGTGTGGAGACCAGCGTCTCGGTCGAGGCAACGCCGGAAATTAGCCTGACAGCCAATTACACCAATCAACTGGCAAAGGACCTGTCCAACAACACGTCCCTGACGCTGCGTCCGCGCCACAGTGGTGCATTTATTCTCGATTATGCGCCGGAGGCTGTTCCAGGCTTGGCAACGTGGTTGCGCAGTACATATCGTTCCGGTGTGCGGGATGGTAGTGGCTACTTGAAAGACTATGTCGGTGGCTTTGCTGTGTTTGACGTGGGCGGAAGCTATGAGTGGGATCACGGCATCACTTTTTATGGGCATATCAATAATTTGTTCGATAAAACCTATGAACTGCGGACTGGCTATGCCACTTCGGGCATTGATGGCACGGTCGGTATGCGCCTGAAGTTCTAGGCTTCGGGATAAACCATGCAGAAACAGCCCCGTGAAAGCGGGGCTGTTTGCATTGGGGACGGGGGAAGATGTTAGGCTGTGGCTTTGCGTCCGATAAGGAACCGTACCGCGCCGTGTCCACCATCCAGTGCCGGGTTGTCGATGATGTGACGTTGGGTGGATCTAAAGCCGACACGCAACAATGCTTGATCCAGCTCATTATTATCAAACATCATGTTGTCCTGTTGCAGGCATGTGGAAAGCCAGCTTAGAACGCTTAATTCCGGTCCGGTTTTGTCATGGTTCAGGCCATCGTCCATAATCAGGAAGATGCCACCTGGGTTAAGGGCGTTGTGGACTTTTGTCAGGATGTCATCTAGGTGGGCGCGATAGAAATTAAGGGTAAAGTTTGCCATGACCAAGTCGTAGCCTTGCCCGATGTCATCCTGCATGTAATTGCCACCTAATGTGTGGATGCGATCGGACAGGCCATATTCGGAAATGACTTCGTCGGCGACGGGGGTGACTGCTTTTTGTTCAAACACAATGCCCTGTAGGGTGGGGTGAATGGCAGTAGTGGCAACGGCAATGATCCCTGGGCCTCCGCCGAGGTCGAGCATCTTTTTAAAAGACGGGAACTCGGGCAGGGTGCTGATTTCTGTGGCAATCAATTGTGCTCGTCCGCAACGGCTGAAATTCACGGTCGCACGTGCGCCATATTCCCAGATTTTTTCGTCGCCAATGTTGGCTTGCTTGGCTGGGCCATTCTTGACCAGCTTTATTATGCCACCGTCCAAAAGCGAACGCGACCATCCGCTCATGAATAGCAAGAAATCACCAAGGTACGTGTCTTTCCCCGGTGTCAGGTAGGTTTCAGGAAGATCGGTGTTGCAGTACATGCCGTTGTAATGCGATAGCCAGCCGAGTGCCACCAATGCCTTAAGGAAGTATTCGGTATTTTTAGGGTGTGAAGACAGGGCGTGGCTTATGTCTTCTGCTGACACAGGTTGGTGCAATAAATCAAATACATTAAGTTCAATGGCGGTTTTCAATAGCTCCCATTTGACCGGGCCATAAGAAAGTTCGGACAGTGCCGCATATTGCGAACTGGGGAGGGGTAGAGTCTTCTGCATGATGTTTGGTTCCCTTAATTATCGGATAAGAAAGCGGCAAGGAACGCGTGCCAAAAAGGGGCACAGCTTCCTTGCCATTCCATGGCGGAGCCGTATGAGTGAATAAGGCGAGCTGAGGACGGGTTGCCTTTTGCGACATGTTATAAAGGAACGCAGCAAGGTCAAAATAAAAGCAAATAAAACATAAAAATTATTATTTTTGTTTAGTTGTGTATATTTAATGTCGAGTATTTTGTTGTTTTTGTTAAGTTGCGAGTACTGTTTAGGCGCATTTGTGATGGTTTTTGCAGGCAACCATTATTGGCCTGTCGCGACTCTGACTGAAAAAGTTTGCGACGATCCAGCAAGTACGGAACATCAAACGTCTATTGCACAACTCCAAGGAATTAATGGAACGTTGGGATCAACTGCTTATTTCTTCATAAAGCTGAGTAGTCGGCGTTACGCCCCAGCCTTTAAACCAGCGGGTCTTTGCTGGAACCATCAAGCAGCATGAAGTGCGGACTGATCCATGACTTTTACTCTGACCCGGAATGATGCGCGGGGGACATATACCCATGCCCTGGCAAGACATAGACATCTGTAAATCCAGAAATAATTTAGCCCCCGAATTTTGAAGGCAAATCAAACGCGTCTACCATGAGGCACACAACCGCAGAAACGCTGACATATTCGTAGCGAAGCGCTCTTACCTCATAGCGCGTATTTCTATCTCGCCTTTACTATAATTTGGAGCAATCTGCCTGCCATGGTTTTTTTATGATATGCGGTCTGCACGTATTGGTGTTTTTTGTGATGGGGGAAGAGATGCTTGGGGACATGTTAGAGATTAGAGAAGTGATTTGGGGTGTTGAGGTTGGCTTTGTCCCACTTCTGATTATCGGCTTAACACTTTTGGCGTTTCTTGGTTTTGTTGTCTTTTATCTATGGCCTTCAATCTCAATTGTTTTAAACCTGAAAACAACAACACGTGCATTGGTGGGTGTTAAAAATACGGGCACTCAATTGGATCAAGATGCCTTAAGTACGATCTTTTCTGAAAAAAGTGGCTTAAAGCACTTATGGTCAGAGTATGCGGAGACTTTGCATCGGCAATATGGCGATGTCCAAGGGATAGAAGAGCTTGTGCAAATTCGTGCAACAGTGCCAGCAGAAGCCTTTTTTAATCCTCAAGCCGTAATTGATGAGCGGATTAGTGCAGAGTTCTTCCGTCATCTACCCGGCATTATGACCGGTGCAGGGATTATTGGTACGTTCATCGGCTTGATCGTTGGGTTGCAAGAATTCAACATGAAGTTGGATGACCCTGCAGCACTAAGTGTGGGGCTTGAGAAACTAATTGAAAGCGTGAAAGAGGCATTCGTTGCGTCTGGTTCTGCCATTGCCATCGCTATCATCATTACACTGATTGAAAAACTTTTATACAATTGGAACATCGTTGTCTTGGTCGTCTGACGCGCGCTATCGACGATTTGTACGATGCAGGTGTTGGTGAAGATTATCTGTCCCGCTTGGTAAAATCGTCCGAAGAAAATTCCACACAAACCAAACACCTGAAAGACAGTCTGGTTGAGGATCTAAAAGTCCTTCTGACTGATCTGACCAATCATCAGATCGCGGCAACCCACCAGGCCAGTACAAATATGGCGCAGCATATCGGCACCAGCATCAATGAAACCCTACAAGAGCCATTAGGTGAAATTGCGGGGCTGGTAAAAATCGCCAGTGGTGAGCAGGGGGAAGCTGTTCACACTATGGTCGGCGATCTTCTAGCCGCTTTTACGGAGAAGTTGGAGAATACGGTTGGCGGCCAAATGCAAGGCCTATCCACCATGATGGCGCAAAGCGTGGCGAGCATGCAGGAAATGCAGTCAGGTTTTCAACGCTTGACGCAAGACCTATCCCAAGCCGGGGACAGTGCGAACAAAGCCATGTCTAACCAGTTGGCGCAAATGATGGCAGAGGCCGAAGCCCGTCAAACCCGCATGGTGGAAACCATGAATGCGGCTGTGACGCAAATGCAGCAGCAAATTTCTGGGAGCCAGAGCAATACCCAAGATGCGATTGCCTCTGCCCTACAGGGCATGCAGGAGAACATCAAAGGCATGATGGAAGGCATGGCGAAGCAAGCGTCAAACTATGCAGGAGAATACCGCAGAAGATACGCAGAAGCTAAAACAAGCCATGGCCGACATTGTTGCTGAAATGCAAAAAGCCAGCAGCGAAACGGCGAACCATTTTGGTGGCGAAATGTCGCAGTCCTTGCAGGCCATGCGGGCGGTCTTGGACTCTGCCATGTCAAATATCTCACAACATCAACAGGACGCTGCTAGTCGCAATGATGCACAACTTGCGGAACTGGATACACGTATCGAAAAACTTGTCTCCTCTGTCCAAAGTACCAATCAAAGCCTGACCGAAAATATCAGCATGCTGAATAAGACCTCCATTGATGTGGTCAATGGCATGAACCAAGGGGCGGAAAAAATGCGCCTTGCCGCCGATAGCTTCACATCTGCCGGGGATACCGTAACAGGTGCAATGAGCAGGGGCGGAGAGGTGTTTGAACGGGTTGCCGAAGTGGCAAAAGGTATGGATAGCGCCGGGCAGGCTATGCGTGACACGGTTACGGCTTATACGCAAACCACTGGCAGTCTAGAAGCCATGACAGAATCTTTGCGCAATGTGGCGCATGAGGCCAATCAGCGCGCAGATGTTAGCAAATCTCTGCTGGATGATATGGAAATGTTGGTCGGACGTTTTCAGGAAACGCATGGGGAAACTCGTACGTACCTTGAAGGCGTTTCAGAGGTTCTTGCCGAGTCTTTTGATGCCTTCAATAGCGCAGTTCAAAGCAGCCTAGAAACAAATCGTGGGACATTTGACAAATCCCTATCAACTGCTGTTGGTATGCTTGGGGAATCCTTAAGTGAGCTTGAGGGAATTATGTCTGATTTCCGCGCAAAAGCCTCAGTATAAGGGGGCTGATCCATGCTCGGACGTGTCGTAATTAACAAAAAACGCAGCGATGAAGCAGAAAAGCCGTTCTGGATTTCTTTTTCCGATTTGATGACGGCGTTGATGGTCCTGTTCTTGGTGGTCATGACCATTTCTTTGCTGTCCGTAACACGCCAAGTGCGTGATATGCAAAAAGATGAGGTTGAACGAACGCAGGCCATTGAGCGTATTGTTAGCGATCTGAAAAATACGGCGGGCGGTTACAATGACGTTAAAGTGGTTGGCAATCGTGATCGGGTGTTGATCAAGTTTGGCAAAAAAGTAAATTTCGCTTCAAATAATTTTCATATCAGCTCTGAAGGCAAGGATGCTCTGCGTGCTTTTGTTCCGGAAATTTTGAAGATGGCACAAACGGAAGGCGGCAAACGCTGGTTTAAACGCGTCATTGTCGAGGGCTTTACCGATCCTACGGGTACGTATCTTCATAATTTGCACCTCAGTTTGATGCGAGCGGAGAGTGTCGTTTGCGCATTGTTATCTGAAGAAAGCCAAGACCTGACAGAAGAGCAAAAAAAAGCAATACGCAGCTTGTTTTTGGTCGGTGGCTTTTCATCCAATTCCACATTGGCGACCCATGAAGAAAGCCGCCGTGTTGAATTGCGTTTGGATTTCTTAATGTTACGAGAGAAACGCCAGCCGAATTTTGAAAACACTGCCCCCGTCGGGCACTGCAAAATCAGGTAAAGCGGAGTGTCTTGATATGCCTTTGCAATCCCTGAAACTTCATCTTGCCTCATCTATTCAACGGATAGAAGCTTCGCCGCCGAAGCTGGGTCGGGCGGAAGACATGGTGAAGACTGTTCGTGTTCTGCAGGACCGCTATCACAATGCAGGTATGACAGCAGGCAAAAATAAGGACCGCATACAGCAGGCTTTGCGAATTTTGCGAGAGGATGGCGTGACGGCGGTGCAATCGCAAATTCGATATGTGTGTTGGGGGCTGAACGAACCCTTTGATACGGGAAGCCTGTTGCAATCAAGCATGTTTCCGACTGTGCTCGATGGTATTGAAAGCGGCTTTTCCCAAGGCACGCTGACAAATTCCGCATGGCGTGGTCTTTTGCATAGTTACTTCTCTTACCAAGCAGAAGAAGCCAATGAGGTGGAAAATGTCAATTGGCAACGATTGCGCAGCTTTCTTTCCCGGTCCCTCGATGCTTTGCAGCGTAAATCACAACGAATGCCGCGCTGGTTGCTGGCGTTGCTGGATAATCGCAACTTGCTGACAGATCGACCGTGCCAGACATATACGGACAAGCTGCTAAGTGGTGATGAAAATTGGCAACGGACGTTGCAAGACGATCTGAATATTCCTGAGCATAGTTGGTTCTGGCGTGAGGTCATTTTGGAGCGTGTACGTGGACTTTGTGATCAGGATGACCTGACATTTGTTGGGTATTTGCATGGTGTGTTGGCAACGTTGGAGCCTCACCCTTTGCTGGTTGATGATGCCTTGTGCCAGCTCTTGCCACGTTATCAACGGCATAGTCCTGATGTTCATCACGAAGGGCTGCGTGATTTTGCTGTTCAACACTGGGGGACGCCAAACCTGTTCTCAAAAGGGCGTTGGGGGTTGGTGGCTCCAGAAGTCAAAAGTATGGTGCAGGCATGGTTGGTGCGTGATGATCTGAAGACATTCTTTGAGGTTCTGCAGGAAGATCAAACAGCAGACCAGCGGCGGTTTGATTTCTGGCTGCGCTATCATAAGCAGATGACGTTTATTCGTATCGCACTTGGACGTGCCCCCTATCATAGTCCAAATCCAGATTTCAAAGAGTTACGAGATAAGCGCCGAGACCGTGTTTGCTACATGTATGGTGGGGATGCGCGGGCCAGTGCTATCATAATGAAAATTGGCCATGTTTTCTTCGTCGAGTTTAGCCATACAGGCAGTGCGGCCTATGGCTATGCAAATGAAGACGTTGGTTTTCCTCTGAATAAGGCAGAAATTGGCTTTAGTTCGCTAAAAGATAAAAGCCGTCATTTATTTTGGGGGACACACCAATCCAATTGGGAAGATAAATTTTCCCGAGAATTGTCTGGCATGGGGATTTATCCCGATGATGACCAAGGTGATGCTTCAGCCATTTATCGTAGTACACAAGCGCATCGTACTGCCCCCCCAATTTTCACAGCGAAATGAAGTGAAAGCAAATTTTGGAGAGGCTGTTCCAAAGCGGCCAGTACCTGGAATGACGCGTCCTCAACGCAACGTAAGGCCGGTTGATCCCGAATTGTTTCATGCGTTTTGTCAGAAACAGAACATTAAGACAGCGGACTATCGCTCTAATGGTGGTGCGTTATGGGCATTCCATGACTATGAAAAAGATGCAACGGCTCTACACTTGAGAGATCTTGGATTTAAGTACATGTTGGGCCGTGGTTGGTGGAGAAAATAAGGCATGCTGCGATTATTCCGTAAAAAGACCAATATCGCTCCAACAGCCACTCTGAAGCGTACCTACACGAATGGGGATATACAGTTCACGCCCGAGGGCGCATTAGCAGGCACAGAAGCCTTCGAGTGGTTGCAACGAGCTGAGGAATTTCACGAGTGGGAAACTGTCTATTATCTACAGCAGTTAGAGCAAGAAGAATGGGGACCAGTCTTAGATGACAGCTTTCTTTTGCCCTGGGGTAGCGTATACGAGTTGCAACTCTGTGATGTGCATGCATCCAGTCTTCCTCTTCTGAATTTGCCTGAGACAGCACAGCTTCGGCCATCTTTGACTTCTTATGGCAGTTTAAGTGATGTGGGTTTTCGGATTAGCCTTGGTTGGCTTGATGAGAACAATCGTCCTGTGTCAGGTGTAAAGCGCACTGGTGGATTGGTCGCGTATGGTGGCAAAACACACCTGCTTACGGAACAGAGTTGGAAACTGGCCGAGGCGATCAAGAATCTTGCTACGCGTACACCCTCCACGCCGCAGGACAATAGGTGTTTATGGGGAAAGGTTCGGGAAATTGCATTAGCCGCAGATGCACGGCTCGACAACTATCTACAGAAGTCCGTTATCATAAGTCTTGATAAGCTGGATATTGATATGCGTGTGGTCCATGTGAATGGCACAAAGGTTGTCGAGATCGCGCCAACAGCAGAAGGTGTGCCACAAGACAAATGGCTCTCATCATTTGATGGTTACGATCAGGTCCAGGACCACTACGACATATTGTTGCCAGGAAACGCAATGATGCGTGTCATCCCGGATGAGGCGGTGAAGACCGTTCTGCGTGAAATACGCAAAATGCCGGGTCGTCGTGTGTCTGGAAACCGCGCATTAAACTTCCTGCGCAACCCCTATGCGGTCCTTGGCGAAGACATGGCAAAGGTCTTGCCTCCAGAACGGTTTGAGACCCTACGGATAGCCGCTGGAATCGTGTTTTCCGATTTTGATCTTGTACCTAAGCGCAACGATAGAGGTGCAATCAATTGTATTGTCATTAGCCTGAAATCTGAAAATACAGAAGAAATAGAGAGTGCAGCTCACTATTTGCGGTTGCAGGACAAGTCTGCCGTTATGTCTTTTGTGCGCAAGATACGTAGAGCCAAGGATACGGAGATGCCGTGTTTTCATTGGCAAGGGCATGAGCTGGAATTACGTGGCAATACGGCAGGGAATCTGCAAAAGCTCACGGGATATTTGGCTGAATGCTGGGCTGCCGAACAGCCTGTGATCAGTGCGGAAGAAATTCTTGATATCAGCCGTTATTCGGCACGCATCATGGGGATTGATGAATACAAACCCGTCTATTCACCGTATATCCAAAAGACAGATAAAGATGGCTCGTGGATTCCTGATGATATTCAACCCATTATCAGTTACCAGCCAAGTTCTGATGCCCCTCCGGTTAATTTTTCAGTAACACCGGAGCAATTGCAAGAATTGGATGAACAGATTCTCCATGCGACGGTAAATGGGGAGACGCGGGTTCGCATTCCTGACTGGCCGGGGGATATGGATATTCAGGATGCGCAGAATATCCTGGATGCCTATCAACCTCTTCTGAATGCCATTCCTACGGATAAACCCAAGGGGTTGGCAGAGGATGAAGCCGTGCTGACCAAGCCTGAGTTAGAGGCAGAAAGGCGTAAAAAGACCCGCCTTCAGCTTTTAATCGGCGAAAACATTGAGAATGCGGATTATGTAGAAAAACGCGGGCAATTGCTGGCCTTGCCGGAAAACACAGAACCGGAATTGCCTTCTACTCTTGCGCCGAACATTAGCTTGAAAAATCATCAGTTAAGCGGTGTTGCATGGTTGCAAAATTTGTGGCAGCACCCGGCACAGGCCCATGGCTGTGTCTTTGCCGATGATATGGGGCTGGGAAAAACGCTGCAAATTCTGACCTTCATTCATTGGTATTTGGAACGCACACCCAATCCACAGCCTGTATTGGTCGTGGCTCCTGTGAGTTTACTGGAAAACTGGCAAAATGAGATTGGTAAGTTCTTTAAGCCTGGCGCATCCAAGGTCATGTTGCTTTATGGGGCTGCACTAAATGCTGTGAAATTAAAGCAGGATGCAATTGCGCCTGATCTTTTGGATAAGGGGCTTGTGCGCTTTTTGAAACCGGATTGGCGTAACGACGCTCAAATTGTGCTGACCAGTTATGAAGTCTTACGGGATCAAGAGCTTTCTCTTGCCGCTGAAAACTGGGGCATCATGGTTTGTGATGAGGCACAACGGATTAAGAATCCCAATGCACTGGTGACACGTGCCGCAAAGAAACAAAATGTACGTTTCTGTGTCGCCTGCACAGGAACGCCTGTTGAGAACACATTAACGGACCTCTGGTGCTTGTTTGACTATATCCAGCCCGGTTTGCTGCCGCCGTTAAATACATTCTCCAAACGTTATGTACGTCCAATTGAAGCCAAAACCGATGAGAAAAAGGCAAGTCTAGATGAACTACGGGCGCTGACGGCGCCACAAATCCTACGACGGATGAAAGAAGAGGTTACAGATCTCAAGCCAAAGCATGAGAATACAGACGGGTTATCAATTTCCGCAAAGCAGGTTGGTTTGTATTCGTCAGCCATTGCACCGCTGAAATATGGGGCTGCAGGTGGCAAAGCCTTTGTTCTGCCCATACTCCATCAACTGCGTATGATTTGCGCTGATCCCTCCCATTTGAAATTTGGAGGCAATCCTGCTGAACCCTTGGCGCAACTTTGTGTGCATTCACCAAAATTGAACTGGCTGCTGGGCTATTTAGAGATAGCGAAAGCGAAGCAAGAAAAGGTTATTGTTTTTACCGAGTTTCTTGATGTTCAGCGCCGTGTGCAACGCGCCATTCAGCAGCGCTTAGGTCTTCAGGTGGCGGTGGTTAATGGTGGTACGAAATCCTGCTCTGTGCGTGGAGAGCAAACGCGGCAGAGAATTATTGACCGCTTTCAGGAAGCAGAAGGTTTTAACGTCATTGTTCTGTCGACCACAGCAATTGGCTTTGGTGTGAATATTCAGGCCGCCAATCACGTTGTACATTTCACACGTCCATGGAATCCGGCAAAGGAAAATCAGGCAACAGACCGTGCCTATCGCATCGGGCAGGAAAAGGAGGTTTTTGTTCAATATCCGACCATTCAATCTGCGGACTTCGAAACATTTGAAGTCAAACTGGCAAAATTGATCGATGCCAAGAAAGAATTGGCTGCTGACATGCTGAACTGTCCTGGCGAGATCGATTATCGAGACTTTGCTCTTCTGCAAGATGAGAAAGGTGAGAACGTTAACTATACGTCTTCATTTTCATCAGACGTGCTAGATGATATCGGTCCCTTGGAATTCGAGGATCTATGTAAAGATCTCTGGTTGGCGCAAGGATATTCACAAGCTTATACAACTCCGCCATCCGGAGATGGAGGCATTGATGTTGTTGCTATCAAGGGTGATGAAGGCGTTTTGGTGCAATGCAAATCCACATCCAGTAATCGTCCATTAGGATGGGATGCTGTAAAGGATGTCGTTGCCGGTGCTGCCGCATATCAGGCCCGTCATCCGGGGGTGCGGTTTGAGCGTGCCATTGCAACGAATGGCAAGTTCAATGACACAGCACACAAACAAGCAGCCCTGCACAATGTTGCTGTTTATGAAAGGCGCCAGATTGAGAAGCTCATACAAAAGGCAAACGGAAACTTAAGAGTATGAGCTGAAGGAGGTTATGTTCTTGGACTAGCTAGAGGCTAGAAGTCTCGACTGGATATGATGTTGCCTCCTTTCGGTTAGCTCCAAAAGAGGATGCTACTGCTCTTGCAAGATGATGTGGTTATGCGTTTTGATATGCTTGGCGTGGTAGGAAAATATGGGTGTTTGAGGGACTGGCTGTCACTGTGTGAGCCGTATGCGTCTGCGAAAATGCTGTACCGATGCTGTACCAAATCCCAGAAACGAACAAAGGCTCAGCAGCGTTAGCTGCTAAGCCTTTGAAAAGTATGGTGCCGGCTGCAAGGTTCGAACTCGCGACCCTCTGATTACAAATCAGATGCTCTACCAGCTGAGCTAAGCCGGCCCAAAGAAGAGGTGAGCTTTTACATCGACAATGCGCAGCATGCAAGCCCATAAATTTGTCCATGGGCAAAAAAATTACGAACAAATTTTAAGGGGAGCTTTGGGCTCCCCTGATGATTTGGGTTCATGGAACGCAGGGTTTTAATCAAACACCTGCCGATTTTCCTTTTTCACAACCTTGGCAGACTGTTCTTCGCTGCCATGGCGGAGTCGACACTGGGTAAAGTCCATGGACTCGCCGTGTTTCAGGATTTCGCGTGGTTCCATGTGCTGAATGTCGCCATACGGGTCGCAATACCACATAGTGCTCTCCTGTCTTCAGTGACTACCTATAGCACTATGTGTGTATTGTGAGAGTGATTGTCAATATCACTTAGCGTGCTTGGCCCTACATCGAAAAGGAAAGGCTGCTTCCATAAAATACCCACAGTAAGAATAGGGTGTTTTATTTAGGCAAGAAGTTCATACAGGGAAATTGCAAGCGCATTGGATACATTAAGACTTTCCATGGCTGGGCGAATGGGTAGTTTTGCCATAAAGTCGCAGTGTTCATGGCTCAGGCGACGCAGGCCGCTGCCCTCCGCACCCATGACCAGCACGAGTTTATCGGGTAAGTCTAAATCCGACAAATTGTCAGAAGCTGAGCCATCTAATCCAACGCACCAGAATCCTTTGCTTTTCAAGGCCTCAAGTGTGCGTGCAAAGTTTGTGACTCGAATGGTCGGAACCAACTCAAGGCCGCCACACGCAGATTTTGCAACTGTGCCCGTTTCCTCTGGGCTGTGGCGATCAGGTAAAATCACTGCAACTGCGCCAAAGGCGGCTGCCGAGCGCAGGACTGCGCCAACGTTATGCGGATCCGTGACTTGATCAAGGGCGATGATGACTTGTCGTTTCGGGGCAGGGGCCCCGTCTGCTGGAACCTCTGGGATGTCACTAATATCCAGATCTGCAAGAGGTTGGGTCAGAAGGGCAGCGCCCTGATGGACAGATCCCATCGGCAGGACCGCATCAATGTCGCGACGATCAGCTAGTTGAGCCTGTATGGCGTGTGGTGTGTCGTCGATTTGGTCTGCAATAGCATCCCCGGCTTCTTGCGTGACCAGCAATCGTTTGGGTAAACGCGCTGGGTTCATAAGTGCCGCAGCGACAGCATGGAGGCCATAAATCCATACATCTGAACCTTGGCCCTTGCGTTCATTTTGGCGTCCGCGTGATGGGCGGTGGGCTGTGGCGTCAGAGGCAGTTTTGCTGGGACGGCGGTTTTTCATTCGGGCCATTGGTTAGGTTGATCCAAGTATAATGTTGAGTGAAATAGGAAATCTCGAATTTTCCGGCGATGGCGCAGTCGGCCTATAGTTCTCACCTACCATGTAGCATGTTTTTCACAAAAGGATAGGAAATCCTGTTTTTAGCTGTTGACAATGTCTCGGAAATGCTCATATTTGCGCTCTCCAACGCACTGGTCCTTCGGGACTTTGGGTGTCCTGGGCGACCAAGCGGTCGTTTAGAGGAATGGAGGGGTGGCCGAGCGGTCAAAGGCAGCAGACTGTAAATCTGCCGACGTATGTCTACGTAGGTTCGAATCCTACCCCCTCCACCACTTCTCTAAGGTAACCGTTACGGTGCCCGGGCATTTTTAGTGCGTGGATGGCGTACTTCCTCGCGCAGGCGAGGGCAGCGTATGCGGGTGTAGCTCAATGGTAGAGCCCCAGCCTTCCAAGCTGGTTGTGAGGGTTCGATTCCCTTCACCCGCTCCACGAATTCAGGCGCCAACAGGCTATGTGCGGAGGCAGTGGGAAACCGCGGTCTCCTTAGGCGACACGGGCGGGGGTGGTGCTGTCCTCCTCGTTCCACTATTCAACAACTCAGAATATTGGATTTCACGTCATGTCCAAGGAAAAATTTGATCGGTCCAAACCGCACTGCAACATCGGCACCATCGGCCACGTTGACCACGGTAAGACCACTCTGACCGCTGCAATCACCAAAGTCATGGCTGCCATGGGTGGCGGTGAAGCTGTTGATTTTGCAAACATCGACAAAGCCCCGGAAGAACGTGCACGTGGTATCACCATTTCCACCGCACACGTTGAATATTCCACGGAAGCACGTCACTATGCACACGTTGACTGCCCCGGACACGCTGACTATGTGAAAAACATGATCACCGGTGCGGCACAAATGGACGGTGCGATTCTGGTTGTGAACGCAGCAGACGGTCCGATGCCGCAAACTCGTGAGCACATCTTGTTGGCTCGCCAAGTTGGCGTTCCGGCCCTTGTTGTGTACATGAACAAAGTTGACCAAGTGGACGACGAAGAGCTTCTGGAACTGGTTGAAATGGAAATCCGTGAGCTTCTGAGCTCTTACGACTTCCCTGGCGACGATATTCCGGTTGTTAAAGGTTCTGCATTGGCAGCACTGGAAGACCGTGACGAAGAAATCGGTGCGAACTCCATCAAAGCTTTGATGGATGCGGTTGATGAATACATTCCGCAACCGGATCGCCCGAAAGATCTGCCGTTCCTGATGCCGATCGAAGACGTGTTCTCCATCTCTGGCCGTGGCACTGTTGTGACCGGTCGTGTGGAACGCGGTGTGGTCAACGTTGGTGAAGAGATCGAAATCGTTGGTCTGAAAGACACCATCAAAACCACCTGTACCGGTGTTGAAATGTTCCGCAAGCTTCTGGATCAAGGTGAAGCAGGCGATAACATCGGCGCGCTGCTGCGTGGCACGAAACGTGAAGACGTTGAACGTGGTCAAGTTTTGGCGAAACCGGGTTCCATTACCCCGCACACCAAGTTTAAGGCAGAAGCATACATTCTGACCAAAGACGAAGGTGGCCGTCACACCCCGTTCTTCTCCAACTACCGTCCGCAATTCTACTTCCGTACGACTGACGTGACCGGTTCCGTCATTCTGCCGGAAGGTGTTGAGATGGTGATGCCGGGCGACAACATTGCGGTTGAAGTCGAGCTGATTGCTCCGATCGCTATGGACGAAGGTCTGCGCTTCGCTATCCGCGAAGGCGGTCGTACCGTTGGTGCAGGCGTCGTCGCCAGCATTGTCGAATAAGACAAAATTTAGCTTTTCCGCAGATTTAAAAAAATCTGCGGAAAAGGCTTGATCTATCTGGGCGAGGAGGCTAATCTCTCGCGCCTTCGAGGGGAGTTCTTCCTTCGAAAAATACGCTAGGCTTTAGGGGTGTAGCTCAATTGGTAGAGCACCGGTCTCCAAAACCGGGGGTTGCGGGTTCGATTCCTGCCGCCCCTGCCAGCGTAGTAATTTGTTAAGTATATACTCATTGTGACGTCGGTGCGCCCGACAGGCCAATTGTTATGGCTCTGGGGTGTGGTGCAAAAAACCAAGTTTGGAAGTGGTGTATGGCTAAGACCTCTCCTGGTCAGTTTATCCGTCAGGTTCGTCAGGAGCTGGCGAAGGTTGTCTGGCCCAGCCGTAAAGAGACGATGCTGTCGACGTTGATGGTCATGATTATGGCTGTTCTTGCGGCAATTTTTCTGTTTCTGGTGGATACGATTTTCTCGTTCGGTGTCCGGACGATTCTCGGTCTGGGAGGATAACGGATATGAAAGCCCGCTGGTACGTCGTTCACGTGCATTCCGGTTTTGAGAAAAAAGTTGCTCAGTCCATTCGGGAGCAAATCCTGCAAAAGGGTATGTCCGAGCAATTTGAAGAAGTTCTGGTGCCGACAGAAGAGGTCGTGGAAGTTCGCCGTGGTTCTAAAGTGAACGCAGAGCGAAAATTCTTCCCGGGCTACGTTCTGGTGAAAATGGTTCTGACCGATGAAAGTTGGCACCTTGTCAAGAATACGGCAAAGGTAACCGACTTCCTTGGCGCAAAGGGTCGCCCGTCACCGATTACTGAAGCTGAAGCACAACGTATTATGACGCAAGTGCAAGAGGGCGTTGATCGTCCGAAGCCGTCTGTTGTGTTCGAAGTTGGCGAACAAATTCGCGTATGCGATGGGCCGTTCTCCAGCTTTAACGGTGTCGTTGAAGAAGTCGATGAAGAGAAAAGCCGCCTTAAAGTGTCGGTGTCTATCTTTGGTCGTTCGACACCCGTTGAACTTGAGTATGCTCAGGTCGAGAAAGTTTAAGGATCTCCTGCTTTTTTGCGGGATGTAAATCTGCGGAAGGCCTGGCCAGGGCCAAACCGCAGTCCATCTATGACGGTCATCTATGATCGTTACATTGAGAGTGAGACAAATGGCAAAGAAAATTGAGGGCTACATTAAGCTCCAAGTGGCGGCTGGCAAAGCCAACCCGTCACCGCCGATTGGTCCTGCATTGGGTCAACGCGGTCTGAACATTATGGAATTCTGTAAGGCGTTCAATGCGCAAACTCAGAACATGGAACCGGGTATGCCGATTCCGGTTGTGATTACTGCGTATTCCGATCGTACCTTTACTTTCATCACCAAACTGCCGCCGATGAGCTATCTGGTGAAGAAAGCAGCAGGCCTGCAAAAAGGTGGTCAAGCTCCGGGGCAAACCGTTGCCGGTTCCATCACCGAAGCACAGGTTCGCGAAATCGCTGAATCCAAAATGCCTGATCTGAACTGCCACACTGTGGAAGCTGCTATGGAAATGGTGCGGGGTTCCGCACGGTCCATGGGCCTGGAAGTGAAGGAATAAGGTCATGGCGAAAGTTGCAAAGCGTATGGCGGCTGCTTACGAAGGCATTGACCGCAACAAACTGTACCCGCTGGCTGAAGCAGTTGCTTTGGTTAAGGGTGCCGCAAAAGCAAAATTCGATGAGTCCATCGAAATCGCTTTGAACCTTGGCGTTGATCCGCGCCACGCTGACCAAATGGTCCGTGGTGTTGTGGCTCTGCCGCACGGAACGGGGAAAACCGTTCGCGTTGCAGTGTTTGCCCGTGGCCCGAAAGCTGATGAAGCAAAAGAAGCCGGTGCAGATATTGTTGGTGCGGAAGACCTGATGGAGCAAATCCAAGCCGGTAACATGGACTTTGATCGTTGCATCGCAACCCCGGATATGATGGGTGTTGTTGGTCGTCTGGGTAAAGTTCTTGGCCCGCGTGGTTTGATGCCGAACCCGAAATTGGGCACTGTGACCATGAACGTTGCGGATGCGGTGCAAGCTGCTAAAGCCGGTCAGGTTCAGTTCCGTGTTGAAAAAGCTGGTATCGTCCATGCTGGTGTTGGTCGTGCTTCCTTCACAGAAGCACAAATCGCTGAAAACATTAAAGCTTTCACCGATGCAATCAACAAAGCCAAGCCGTCTGGTGCTAAGGGCGTTTACCTGAAAAAAATTGCAATTTCTTCGACCATGGGTCCGGGCGTTAAGCTCGAGATTGCCAGCGTCGTGGAATAAGAGTTTGACGTGAGCCGGGTTGTCCCTTTGGGGCGGCTCGGTTCCCGTTATCTTGGGGCCTTTGGCCTCATAAATATCTGTCCGAGACCGTAGGGATCGTTCTTTTGCTTGCAAAAGTCTGATTTAAAGTCCTACGCAGACGGGAGTGAAGAGTTTCTCGGGGTGACCCGAAGGCTTGAGCTTTCGAGGGCAGGTTCGTTGATCCCAAGGGGTTTTAAGACTTGCGGGATCTCAGTCCAAATGTCCTTAGGCATTTGGGCTTAGAAAGCGGAGACGAAAGTGAACCGACAAGAGAAAGCAGAACTCGTTCAGTCTTTGAACGCTCTGTTCAACGAAGTCGAACTCGTCGTCGTCACCCAATACAAAGGGTTGACTGTCGCCGAAATGTCCGAACTTCGCGGAAAAGTGCGTGAAGCTGGTGCGCAGTTCAAAGTGACTAAAAATCGGCTTACGCGTCTCGCCTTGGCGGAAACCAAATTCGAAGGCATCAGCGACTTGTTCGTTGGTCCGACTGCTGTGTCGACTTCTGTCGATCCGGTTGCGGCTGCCAAATGTGTCGTCGAATTTGCGAAAAGCAACGAAAAACTGGTGATTGTTGGTGGTTCTTTGGGTGCCACGGTTTTGGATGAAGCTGGTGTTAAAGCCCTTGCTTCCATGCCGTCTCTCGACGAACTGCGCGGCAAACTCATCGGTCTGTTGCAAGCTCCGGCTACGAAAGTGGCTGGTGTTGCTCAGGCACCGGCAGGCCAACTGGCTCGTCTGTTGTCTGCGTATTCCGAAGGCGCCGCAGCGTAACGCGATTGTTCAAATACTAAGTAAAGTTCAAGCCTGATTGAAGGAGTCAATAAAATGGCTGATTTGGAAAAGCTGGTCGAAGACCTGTCCGCTCTGACCGTTATGGAAGCTGCCGAACTGGCAAAACTTCTGGAAGACAAATGGGGCGTTTCTGCTGCTGCTCCGGTTGCAGTTGCTGCTGCTCCGGGTGCTGCTGGTGGTGAAGCCGCTGCAGAACAAACCGAATTTGATGTGATCCTGGCTTCTGCTGGTGACAAGAAAATCAACGTCATCAAAGAAGTCCGCGGCATCACCGGTCTGGGTCTGAAAGAAGCCAAAGAACTGGTTGAAGGCGCACCGAAACCGGTTAAAGAAGGCGTCGACAAAGCTGAAGCTGAAGAGCTGAAGAAAAAGCTCGAAGAAGCTGGTGCAACTGTCGAACTGAAGTAAATCGCGCTTGTGATTTATTTTCACACTCGGGTCGTTCTGCAGCATCCATGCGATGTGTGCGGGGCGGCCCTCGTGTGCTTCCCGCTTTGCCAATATTTGGTTGAGTGGAGTCCAGTTTTCCTGCATTTTTGAGGACTGGACAGGTTGTGGGTCTGGGTTAAGGCCATGCCGAGTATGTATTACGGTCATGACTTGCCCTTTTCAGGTTGGAACGCATGGTGCGTTTCAATTTTTTCATCCAAGTGATGTGCATAAGGAGCAGCGATGTCGGGCTCTCTGACGGGATGTAAACGGGTACGCCGCAGCTTTGGTCGAATTCCGTCCGTGGCGACCATGCCAAACCTGATTGAGGTTCAAAAGAACTCCTATGACCAATTCTTGCAGATTGGTACGCCCCAAGAACAGCGTACTGACAGTGGTCTGCAAGAAGTCTTTAAGTCGGTTTTTCCGATTAATGACTTTACGGGCCGGGGTGAACTGGAATTCGTCGGCTATGAGCTGGAAACGCCTAAATATGATGTTGATGAGTGTCAGCAACGTGGCATTACGTATGCCGCTCCACTGAAAGTGACGTTGCGTCTTGTCGTTTGGGATATTGACGAAGATACTGGCGCACGCTCCATCCGTGATATTAAGGAACAGGATGTGTACATGGGCGACATGCCCCTGATGACATCCAAGGGTACGTTTATCATCAACGGGACTGAACGTGTTATCGTTTCCCAGATGCATCGTAGCCCAGGTGTGTTCTTTGATCATGACAAAGGTAAAACGCACTCCTCTGGTAAATATTTATTCTCTGCACGCGTTATCCCTTACCGTGGGTCCTGGCTTGATTTTGAATTCGACGCCAAAGATTTGGTGTATGTGCGTATTGACCGTCGCCGGAAACTGCCGGTAACGACCCTTTTGTACGCTTTGGATTCCGCTGCAACGGCTGATCGCCGTAAAGCCCTTGCTGAAGATGGCAAGACGCTGGATCCGGCTGAAGCTCAGGGTATGAGCTCCGAAGAAATTCTTGGTACTTTCTTTGAACGCGTTGTATTTGCTCGCGATACTGAAGGCTGGACAACTCCGTTTGATCCGGCTTCCTTGCGTGGGGTGAAGCTGTCTTATGACCTTGTGGATGCTGAAACCGGCGAAGTCCTGAATACTGCGGACAAAAAGATCACGCCGCGTTCCCTGCGTCAGATTCAAGAAAAGAACGTTACCCGTATCCGTATCCCGGAAGCTGAAATTCTTGGCCGTTTCGTTGCCGAGGACATCGTTAACGAAGATACTGGTGAAGTCATTGCCGAGGCAGGTAATGAGCTGACCGAAGAGTTGGTCGCTCAAATCACTGCTGCTGGCCTGATGGAAATCCCGGTACTGCGCATCGACAGTACGGTTGGACCTTATTTGCGCAACACTCTGGCAGCCGACAAAAATACCTGCCGTGAGGAAGCACTGGTCGATATCTATCGCGTGATGCGTCCGGGTGAACCGCCGACCTTGGAGACTGCCGAGGGTCTGTTCTCTGGCTTGTTCTTTGACAACGAACGGTACGACTTGTCTGCCGTTGGTCGTGTGAAAATGAACGCGCGCCTTGAATTGTCCCCGGATGAAGCACCGGAAAGCCTGCGTGTTCTGCGCAAGGACGATATCCTTGCCATCATCAAAGTTCTGCTCGACCTGAAAGATGGTCGTGGCGAAATCGATGATATTGACCACTTGGGTAACCGTCGTGTTCGCTCCGTTGGCGAGTTGATGGAAAACCAATATCGTATTGGTCTGTTGCGCATGGAACGTGCGATTCGTGAGCGTATGAGCTCGGTCGATATCGACACGGTTATGCCCCATGATCTGATCAATGCGAAACCGGCTGCTGCTGCGGTACGTGAATTCTTTGGTAGCTCTCAGCTGTCACAGTTCATGGACCAAAACAACCCGCTGGCAGAAATTACGCACAAACGTCGTTTGTCTGCATTGGGCCCGGGTGGTTTGACCCGTGAGCGTGCAGGCTTTGAAGTTCGTGACGTGCATACCACCCACTATGGTCGTATCTGTCCGATTGAGACCCCAGAGGGTCCGAACATCGGCTTGATCAACTCTTTGTCAACCTTTGCGCGGGTTAATCAGTACGGGTTTATCGAAACCCCGTATCGCCGCGTGACGGAAGGACATGTAACCGACGAAGTCGTATACATGTCTGCGATGGAGGAAGGTCGCTACCATATTGCGCAGGCATCTGCCCCGGTCGATGACAAGGGCAAGTTTATTGATGATCTGTTGCCGGTTCGTAAGGCTGGCGAGGTCTTGATGGCCCCGTCCACAGATGTCGATTACATGGATGTCTCGCCGAAACAGCTGGTTTCCGTTGCTGCTGCTTTGATCCCGTTTCTTGAAAACGATGACGCCAACCGCGCGCTCATGGGATCGAACATGCAACGTCAGGCGGTTCCGCTTCTGCGTGCGGAAGCACCGTTTGTTGGTACCGGTATGGAAGCCGCTGTTGCTCAGGACTCCCGTGCTGCCATTGTGGCGCGTCGGACCGGTCGTGTGCAGCAGGTTGATGCCACTCGTATCGTTATTCAGGCTGTTGCCGAGGAAACCGGTGCGGCGGATACGGGCGTGGATATCTATACCCTTGCCAAGTTCAAACGGTCGAACCAAAGCACCTGTATTACCCAACGTCCGTTGGTTCAGGTCGGTGACTTTGTCAAACGCGGTGACATCATTGCAGATGGTCCGTCTACCGAGTATGGCGAGTTGGCTTTGGGTCGAAACGTGCTGGTCGCGTTTATGCCGTGGAACGGTTACAACTTTGAGGATTCTATTCTGATCTCAGAACGGATCGTGCGTGATGACGTCTTTACCTCTGTCCATTTGGAAGAGTTCGAAGTCATGGCCCGCGATACCAAGCTTGGTCAGGAAGACATCACCCGCGATATTCCAAACGTTGGTGAAGATGCCCTCAAAAACCTTGATGAAGCTGGCATTGTGTACATTGGTGCTGAAGTTAAGGCTGGCGACATTCTTGTCGGTAAGGTGACACCGAAAGGTGAATCCCCGATGACGCCGGAAGAAAAACTTCTGCGGGCAATCTTTGGTGAGAAAGCAACGGACGTACGTGATACGTCTCTGCGCATTCCGCCGGGAACAACAGGTACCGTTGTCGAAGTTCGTGTGTTCAACCGTCGCGGTGTGGACAAAGACGAACGTGCCATGGCAATCGAACGTCAGGAAATTGACCGTCTGGCCAAAGACCGTGATGACGAGAAAGCCATTTTGGAAAAATCCTTCAATCAGCGTCTTCGTGACCTGATGATGGGGCATACGGTTGTTGCAGGTCCGAAAGGTATGCAAACCGGCGTTCCGGTGACGGATTCCCTGTTGGCTGACTTTACTCCGGGTCAATGGCGCAGCATTGCCGTTGCTGATGATGAAATCATGAGCCGTATCGAAGTGCTGAAACGCCACTTCGAAGATACCGTACAAAAATTGCAGGAACGCTTTGAAAACAAAGTCGACAAACTGCAACGCGGTGACGAACTGCCTCCGGGCGTTCTGAAAATGGTTAAGGTTTTCGTTGCGATTAAACGTAAGCTGCAACCGGGCGATAAAATGGCTGGTCGCCACGGCAACAAAGGTGTGATCTCCAGAATTATGCCGGTGGAAGATATGCCTTACCTTGCTGATGGTACGCATGCCGACATCGTGCTGAACCCGTTGGGTGTGCCGTCACGTATGAACGTGGGGCAAATTTTGGAAACCCACTTGGGCTGGGCTGCTGCCAACCTTGGTCGCAAGATCAGTGACATGTTGGATGGCGTGCGCGCAGGACGGGCACAAAGTGATGAGCTTCGTGGCTTCCTGAACACCATTTATGGTGAAACGCACAAAGTCGAAGATCTGGACAAGATGGACGACGAAGCCTTGATGGCGATGTCCGAACATCTTCGTTCTGGTGTGCCGATGGCAACCCCGGTCTTTGATGGAGCCAAGGAATCCGACATTGCTGACATGTTGGAATTGGCGGGCCTTGAAACGTCTGCTCAGTCTCAGTTGTACGATGGTCGTACCGGCGAACCTTTCGATCGGAAGGTGACAGTTGGCTACATCTATATGCTGAAACTCCACCACCTTGTGGATGACAAAATCCACGCACGGTCCATTGGTCCGTACAGCCTTGTAACGCAGCAGCCGCTGGGTGGTAAGGCTCAATTCGGTGGTCAACGTTTCGGTGAGATGGAGGTCTGGGCACTGGAAGCTTATGGCGCGGCATATACCTTGCAGGAAATGCTGACCGTCAAGTCCGATGACGTGTCTGGACGGACCAAGGTGTACGAGGCAATTGTCCGTGGTGATGATACCTTTGAAGCCGGTATTCCGGAGTCCTTCAACGTTCTGATCAAAGAGATGCGGTCGTTGTGCCTGAATGTTGAATTAGGCCAACGTGATATTTAGACCGAAGATCGTTCCCTTCAGCTTTGCTGAGGGGAACGCGTCTCTGACCATTTTGTGATTCTCTAGCGCATTCCAAGGAGCGCAGCGGCATGAACGAACTTACCAAGATTTTCGGCCAGGTTTCCGGGACTCAATCCTTTGATCAAATCGAAATCTCGATTGCTTCACCGGATCAAATTCGGGCTTGGTCCTTCGGTGAGATCAAAAAGCCTGAAACCATTAACTACCGGACGTTTAAACCGGAACGGGACGGCTTGTTCTGTGCCCGGATTTTTGGTCCGATCAAAGACTATGAATGCCTATGCGGTAAATACAAACGTATGAAATACCGTGGCATCATATGTGAGAAGTGCGGCGTGGAAGTGACCTTGTCCAAGGTGCGCCGCGAACGTATGGGCCATATCGAACTGGCGGCCCCGGTTGCTCACATTTGGTTCCTGAAATCCCTGCCGAGCCGTATTGGCTTGATGGTCGATATGACCTTGAAGGATTTGGAACGGGTCCTGTATTTTGAAAACTATGTGGTGATTGAGCCGGGCCTGACCCCGCTGAAGCGCCTTGAACTGCTGACTGAAGATCAATACCAAATCGCCATCGAAGAATATGGTGAAGATAGCTTCCGGGCCGGAATTGGCGCAGAAGCTCTGCGTGAGATCATGTCGCAGATCGACGTTGAAGAAGAATATAAAGAACTTCGCGCTGAATTGCGTGAAACCACATCTGAGGCCAAACGCAAAAAGCTGGTTAAACGTTTGAAGGTTCTGGAAGCCTTCCGTGAATCCGGCACGCGCCCGGAATGGATGATTCTGGAAGTGATTCCAGTGATCCCGCCGGAATTGCGTCCGTTGGTTCCGTTGGATGGTGGTCGTTTTGCTACGTCCGATTTGAACGACCTGTATCGTCGGGTTATCAACCGGAACAACCGTCTGAAACGCCTGATCGAACTGCGCGCGCCGGATATCATTATCCGAAACGAAAAACGGATGTTGCAAGAATCCGTCGATGCGCTGTTTGACAATGGTCGCCGTGGTCGGGCCATCACCGGTGCGAATAAGCGTCCGTTGAAATCCTTGGCAGATATGCTGAAGGGTAAACAAGGTCGCTTCCGTCAAAACTTGCTGGGTAAACGCGTTGACTACTCCGGTCGTTCCGTGATTACCGTGGGTCCTGAGCTGAAGCTGCATCAATGTGGTTTGCCGAAGAAAATGGCCCTTGAGCTGTTCAAACCCTTTGTCTATTCCAAGCTTGAATTGTATGGCATTGCCACGACGATTAAAGCCGCGAAGCGGATGGTGGAAAAAGAACGGCCGGAAGTTTGGGACATCCTTGAAGAGGTGATCCGCGAACACCCGGTTATGCTCAACCGTGCGCCGACTCTTCACCGTTTGGGGATTCAGGCCTTTGAACCGACCCTGATTGAAGGTAAGGCAATTCAGTTGCACCCGTTGGTTTGTACAGCATTTAACGCCGACTTTGACGGTGACCAAATGGCTGTGCACGTACCGCTGTCGCTGGAAGCACAGTTGGAAGCTCGCGTCTTGATGATGTCGACCAACAACATTCTGTCTCCGGCAAACGGTAAGCCAATTATCGTTCCGACGCAGGATATCATCTTGGGTCTGTATTACCTGTCTATGCAGGGTGATAACGAGCTGGGCGAGGGCATGGTCTTTGCCAGCATGGAAGAAGTCCGTCATGCACTGATGCATAAAGCGGTTTCTTTGCATGCTAAAGTCAGTGCTCGGGTCACGATCTGTGATGAGAACGGTGACATGGTGACCAAACGTGTGGATACCACACCGGGTCGTATGATCATTGCGGAGTTGATGCCGCGTCATCCCAAGGTTCCGTTCACCCTGATTAACCGTCTTCTGCGGAAGAAAGAAATCGGTGACGTGATCGACACCGTGTATCGTCACTGTGGTCAGAAAGAGACTGTGATCTTTGCTGACCGTTTGATGAAACTTGGTTTCCGTGAAGCATGTAATGCCGGTATTTCCTTTGGTAAGGACGATCTGGTGATCCCGGATACCAAGGACGGTATGATTGCCGAAACTGAGGCTCAGGTGAAAGAGTTTGAGCAGCAGTATCAGGACGGTTTGATTACCAAAGGCGAGAAGTACAACAAAGTGGTTGACGCATGGTCAGCCTGTACGGATCGCGTCGCTGACGAGATGATGAAAGAGATTTCTCGGATCGAAGGCGGAACTGGGATTAACTCCGTTTACATGATGGCACACTCCGGTGCGCGTGGTTCTGCGGCTCAGATGAAGCAGTTGGCAGGTATGCGTGGTTTGATGGCTAAACCGTCTGGTGAGATCATTGAAACCCCGATTATCTCGAACTTTAAAGAAGGTCTGACCGTTCTTGAATACTTCAACTCTACCCACGGTGCGCGTAAAGGGCTCGCGGATACGGCGTTGAAAACTGCGAACTCCGGTTACCTGACACGTCGCTTGGTTGACGTTGCGCAGGATGCAATTATCACCGAAGGGGATTGTGGTACGGAACGGGGTATTACCGCTTCTGCCGTGATCGAAGGCGGCAACGTGGTTGCTTCCTTGGGTGATCGTATCCTTGGTCGTACGGCGCTGGAAGACGTTCTGGACCCGAGCGATGATCGCATCATTGTCAGGAAGGGCGACCTGATTGACGAAAAAGATGTGGCTGATATCGAAGCCGCCGGCATCGAGATGATCCGCATTCGTTCGGTTCTGACTTGTGAAACCGAAGTCGGTATCTGTGCAAAATGTTACGGGCGCGATTTGGCTCGCGGTACACCTGTGAATATGGGTGAAGCCGTTGGTGTGATCGCGGCGCAATCCATTGGTGAACCGGGTACGCAGTTGACCATGCGGACGTTCCACATTGGTGGTGCGGCGCAAAGTTCTGCGGAACAGTCCACCATTGAAGCACCGTATGATGCTCCGGTGAAAATCGAAAACCTCAACGTGGTGATCAACTCCGACGGCATTCAGGTCGTTATGGGGCGCAACACCGACTTGTTGTTGTTGACGTCAACTGGACGTGAACGTGCTCGTTACCGTATCCCTTATGGTGCCAAGCTTCTGGTTAAAGACGGCGATACAGCCCAGAAAGATCAGAAACTGGCGGAATGGGATCCGTACACCATGCCGATCGTGACCGAACACGAAGGCGTTGTGTCCTATACTGACCTTCTGGAAGGCGTATCCATGAGGGAGGTCAAGGACGAAGTGACGGGCATGGTCTCTCGCGTCGTCGTCGACTTTAAAACGGGTACAAAAGGCGTTGATCTTAAACCGCGTATCAATTTGTTGAACGATAATGGTCAACCGATTGAAATCGGTAACGGGATCGAAGCACGGTACTTCCTCTCCGTGGATGCGATCTTGTCCGTTGACAACGGTCAGAAGGTTCACGCTGGTGACGTGTTGGCACGTATCCCGCGTGAAGGGTCTAAAACCCGCGATATTACCGGTGGTCTGCCGCGTGTGGCTGAGTTGTTTGAAGCCCGCAAACCGAAAGACTATGCGATCATCGCCGAAGTTGATGGTCGGGTGGAATTCGGCAAGGACTATAAGAACAAACGTCGCGTGCTGTTGATCCCGGAAGATGGGGAACCGGTTGAATACCTGATCCCGAAAGGCAAACATATTACGGTTCAGGAAGGAGACTTCCTGCGTAAGGGTGATCCGCTGATTGATGGTAACCCGGTGCCGCACGATATCCTGCAAGTGATGGGTGTTGAGGCATTGGCCAATTATCTGATCAAGGAAATCCAGGACGTTTACCGTCTGCAAGGTGTGAAAATCAACGATAAGCATATCGAAGTGATTTCTCGCCAAATGCTGCAGAAAGTGGAAATCACCGAACCGGGTGATACCACATTCCTGACTGGTGAACTCGCTGACCGCTTTGACTACAAAGCGGAAAATGAGCGCACCGAGAAAGATGGCGGACGTCCGGCAACTGCAAAACCGGTGCTGCAGGGCATCACGAAGGCCAGCTTGCAAACGCACTCCTTTATCTCAGCCGCATCGTTCCAAGAAACGACCCGCGTCCTGACTGAGGCAGCCGTTGCAGGTAAGATCGACTCGTTGATCGGTCTGAAAGAGAACGTCATCGTTGGTCGCCTGATCCCAGCGGGTACAGGCTCTGTTATGAGTCGCCTGCGCCGTCTGGCTGCCGAACGTGATCGTGATATCCTGCCGACGGATTCACCGATTCCGTCAGTAGAGTCCACTGAAGCTGCCACTGAACAGCCGACTGCGGACTAAATATTGCACTGATTTTGAAATTTTTGGAAACGCCGTCGGAGTCTCGACGGCGTTTCTGTAGGGCATGTCCGGGCGTATTCGAATCACGGTTGACGGGGTTCGACTCAATACGTATAGTGCGCCACTCATTCCGACGGCACCAACCGTGCGGTTCCGGAACTCCCGTTGAACATATAAGTTCATCGGTAAGCCGGGGCCAAACATCTGCTGCCCTAGGATTGTTGATGGAAATCGGCCGTTTCGGTCATGTCTTGAATTTCTCTTTCTGTTGACCCATGCGGGACAATAGACGGGGAGTTTTGTTATCTGGTTAGCGAAAGAAGCGCGACCGGGTCAGTGACCGAATGCGCGTTTCGAGTGAATGGAATAGGGAACACTCAATGCCGACGATCAACCAGTTGATCCGTAAGCCGCGGGAGTTGCAAGTAAAGCGGAACAAAGTTCCAGCTTTGGAAGCTTGCCCGCAAAAACGTGGGGTTTGCACCCGCGTCTACACCACGACGCCAAAAAAGCCGAACTCGGCTTTGCGTAAAGTCGCACGTGTGCGGCTGACCAATGGTTTCGAAGTGACCAGCTACATTCCGGGTGAAGGTCACAACCTGCAGGAACACTCTGTGGTAATGATCCGTGGCGGTCGTGTAAAAGACTTGCCGGGTGTGCGTTACCACATCATTCGTGGCACCTTGGATACACAAGGTGTGAAAGACCGTCGTCAACGCCGCTCCAAATACGGCGCGAAGCGTCCGAAGTAAGAGGTCAGAGAAGATGTCTCGTCGTCACGCTGCTGTTAAGCGCGAAGTTTTGCCGGACGCTAAGTTCGGTGATCTTGTGCTTGCAAAGTTTATTAACAGCGTCATGCAAGATGGTCGTAAGGCAACTGCCGAAAAGATCGTCTATGGCGCATTTGATCGCATCACTGCCAAAGCAGGCGGAGACCCGGTAAAGGTTTTCCATGAAGCTTTGAACAATGTGAAGCCTGCTATTGAGGTTCGTTCCCGCCGCGTTGGTGGTGCAACCTACCAGGTGCCGGTTGAGGTTCGTGCAGAACGTCGTCAGGCTCTGGCTATTCGTTGGTTGATTGAATTCGCGCACAAGCGTTCTGAAAACACCATGGTTGACCGTTTGTCCGGTGAATTGATGGATGCTGCGAACAACCGCGGCGGTGCAGTGAAGAAACGCGAAGATACGCACCGTATGGCGGATGCGAACAAAGCGTTCTCTCACTACCGTTGGTAATCGACGTAATTCGAGAATTCAGGAACGACAACCATGTCACGCCAGACAGCGCTTAAAGACTACCGTAATATCGGCATCATGGCGCACATTGATGCCGGTAAGACGACCACTACAGAACGTATTCTGTACTACACAGGTCGTTCACACAAAATTGGTGAGGTGCACGATGGTGCAGCCACCATGGACTGGATGGAACAGGAACAGGAACGCGGCATCACGATTACGTCTGCTGCGACCACGACCTACTGGAAAGACCATCGTATCAACATCATCGATACCCCCGGACACGTGGACTTCACCATTGAGGTGGAACGCTCTCTTCGTGTGTTGGACGGTGCCGTTGCTGTGTTCGACTCTGTTGCCGGTGTAGAACCGCAATCCGAAACCGTGTGGCGCCAAGCCGATAAATACGGTGTTCCGCGGATGTGCTTCGTCAACAAAATGGACCGTACTGGCTCCAACTTCTATCGCTGCGTCGATATGTTTGTTGATCGCTTGGGCGCGACCCCGTTGGTCTTGCACCTGCCGGTTGGTTCCGAGTCTGACTTCGCTGGTGTTGTCGACCTGATTCGCATGAAGGCAATCATCTGGAAGGCTGAGACCCTTGGTGCGGAATTCGAATACATCGATATTCCGGCTGACTTGGCTGACAAAGCTGCTGAATACCGCGAAAAACTTCTGGAAACTGCGGTTGAAGCCGACGATGACGTCATGGAAGCTTACCTTGAAGGTAACGAACCTGACGAAGCAACCCTGAAGGCCTGTATCCGTAAAGGTACCATTGGCATGAAGTTCGTGCCGGTCCTTTGTGGGTCTTCCTTCAAAAACAAAGGCGTTCAGCCGCTGTTGGATGCTGTCGTTGACTTCTTGCCGTCTCCGGTTGATGTCCCGGCCATTAAAGGTGTGCTTCCTGATTCGGATGAGCAGATCGAACGTAAATCTTCTGATGAAGAGCCGTTTGCTGCGTTGGCATTCAAAATCATGAACGACCCCTTCGTTGGTTCTTTGACTTTTGCTCGTATTTATTCCGGTGTTCTGGAAAGCGGTTCCTACGTGACCAACACTGTGAAAGGCAAACGCGAGCGGATTGGCCGTATGCTGTTGATGCATGCAAACAACCGTGAAGAAATCAAAGAAGCATTTGCTGGTGATATCGTTGCGCTGGTTGGTTTGAAAGAAACCACCACCGGTGATACCTTGTGCGTGAACACTTCCCAAGTGGTTCTGGAACGCATGGAGTTCCCGGAACCGGTGATCGAGGTCGCTGTTGAGCCGAAAACTAAGGCTGACATGGAAAAGATGGGCGTTGCTTTGGCACGTTTGGCTGCTGAGGATCCGTCCTTCCGTGTGACCACCGATCATGACTCCGGTCAAACCGTGATTAAGGGTATGGGCGAACTGCACCTGGATATTCTGGTTGACCGTATGCGTCGTGAGTTCAAAGTGGAAGCCAACGTTGGTGCTCCGCAGGTGGCTTACCGTGAAACCATTTCTAAAGCATACGAAATTGACTATACCCACAAGAAACAATCTGGTGGTTCCGGTCAGTATGCTCGCGTGAAAATGGTCTTCGAACCGTCTCAACCGGGCGAAGGTTTTGTCTTTGAAAGCAAAATCGTCGGTGGCTCCGTGCCGAAAGAATACATTCCGGGCGTCCAAAAGGGCCTCGAAATGTCTCTCGACAACGGTGTGATCGCTGGCTTCCCGGTAACCGACTTTAAAGCAACCCTGATCGATGGTGCATACCACGACGTGGACTCCAGTGTGCTGGCATTCGAAATCGCTGCCCGCGCTGCCTTCCGTGAAGGTGTTGCAAAAGCTGGTCCGAAACTGCTTGAACCGATCATGAAAGTCGAAGTTATCACTCCGGAAGAATACATGGGTGATATCATTGGCGATCTGAACAGCCGTCGCGGTCAAGTCAATGGCATGGATAGCCGTGGCATTGCGCGCGTCGTGACTGCGGAAGTTCCGCTGGCAAGCATGTTTGGTTATGTGAACACTCTTCGTTCCATGTCCCAAGGTCGTGCACAATACAGCATGGTCTTTGGTCACTACGCTGAGGTTCCGAGCAACGTTGCCGAAGAAATTCGCGCGAAAATGGCCGGCTAATCCGCAAATAACAAGACTTATGGAGTAGACTTATGTCTAAGGAAAAATTTGATCGGTCCAAACCGCACTGCAACATCGGCACCATCGGCCACGTTGACCACGGTAAGACCACTCTGACCGCTGCAATCACCAAAGTCATGGCTGCCATGGGTGGCGGTGAAGCTGTTGATTTTGCAAACATCGACAAAGCCCCGGAAGAACGTGCACGTGGTATCACCATTTCCACCGCACACGTTGAATATTCCACGGAAGCACGTCACTATGCACACGTTGACTGCCCCGGACACGCTGACTATGTGAAAAACATGATCACCGGTGCGGCACAAATGGACGGTGCGATTCTGGTTGTGAACGCAGCAGACGGTCCGATGCCGCAAACTCGTGAGCACATCTTGTTGGCTCGCCAAGTTGGCGTTCCGGCCCTTGTTGTGTACATGAACAAAGTTGACCAAGTGGACGACGAAGAGCTTCTGGAACTGGTTGAAATGGAAATCCGTGAGCTTCTGAGCTCTTACGACTTCCCTGGCGACGATATTCCGGTTGTTAAAGGTTCTGCATTGGCAGCACTGGAAGACCGTGACGAAGAAATCGGTGCGAACTCCATCAAAGCTTTGATGGATGCGGTTGATGAATACATTCCGCAACCGGATCGCCCGAAAGATCTGCCGTTCCTGATGCCGATCGAAGACGTGTTCTCCATCTCTGGCCGTGGCACTGTTGTGACCGGTCGTGTGGAACGCGGTGTGGTCAACGTTGGTGAAGAGATCGAAATCGTTGGTCTGAAAGACACCATCAAAACCACCTGTACCGGTGTTGAAATGTTCCGCAAGCTTCTGGATCAAGGTGAAGCAGGCGATAACATCGGCGCGCTGCTGCGTGGCACGAAACGTGAAGACGTTGAACGTGGTCAAGTTTTGGCGAAACCGGGTTCCATTACCCCGCACACCAAGTTTAAGGCAGAAGCATACATTCTGACCAAAGACGAAGGTGGCCGTCACACCCCGTTCTTCTCCAACTACCGTCCGCAATTCTACTTCCGTACGACTGACGTGACCGGTTCCGTCATTCTGCCGGAAGGTGTTGAGATGGTGATGCCGGGCGACAACATTGCGGTTGAAGTCGAGCTGATTGCTCCGATCGCTATGGACGAAGGTCTGCGCTTCGCTATCCGCGAAGGCGGTCGTACCGTTGGTGCAGGCGTCGTCGCCAGCATTGTCGAATAATTACTTTGAACTGTTGCGGTCTAGGTCCTATTGGTGTAGGAACCTAGACCCCAATCGAAAGACGGTGTTAAAGCCATGATGGAAGGTCAAAACATCCGCATTCGCTTGAAGGCGTTCGATCACCGCGTTTTGGATTTGTCCACGCGCGAGATTGTGAATACTGCCAAGCGCACGGGTGCACAGGTTCGCGGGCCGATCCCGCTGCCGACACGGGTTGAAAAGTTCACTGTGAACCGTTCTCCCCACATTGATAAAAAGTCGCGCGAGCAGTTCGAAATTCGGACTCACAAGCGCTTGTTGGACATTGTCGATCCGACCCCGCAAACCGTGGACGCGCTGATGAAGCTCGACCTCGCTGCCGGTGTCGATGTCGAAATCAAGCTGTAAGGGGACGGGAACCATGCGATCCGGTCTGATTGCACAGAAAATGGGCATGACCCGCGTCTTCACCGAAGACGGCCGCCACGTTCCGGTGACCGTTCTGAAAGTGGATTGCTGCCAAGTGGTGGCTACGCGTTCGGTTGAGTCCGATGGCTACACAGCTGTGCAGCTCGGCGTTGGTGCCGCAAAAGTGAAAAACGTTTCCAAAGCGATGCGTGGCCACTTTGCAAAAGCCAAAGTCGAACCGAAACAGAAAGTTGCGGAATTCGTTGTTACCGACGATTGCGCACTGGAAGTCGGTGCTGAAATCTCGGTCGAGCACTTTGTTGCCGGCCAATATGTCGACGTTGTTGGTACCACAATCGGTAAAGGTTTTGCCGGTGGTATGAAACGACACAATTTCCGCGGTTTGGAAGCTTCCCACGGTGTGTCTATCTCTCACCGTTCTCACGGTTCGACCGGTCAGTGTCAGGACCCGGGTAAAGTTTTCAAAGGCAAGAAAATGGCTGGACACATGGGTGATGTGCGTGCAACGCAACAAAGCCTTGAAGTGTTCACCACTGATGCCGACCGTGGTTTGATTCTGGTTCGGGGTTCGATCCCGGGTGCTAAAGGTGGTTGGGTGCTGGTCCGCGATGCGGTCAAGAAACCTCTGCCGGAAGGCGTGCCGTTTCCGGCCGCTATCAAAGCTCCTGTTGTCGAAGCAACCGCCGAACAAAACGAGGAATAATCCGCGATGAAGCAGGACGTGATAAACTTCGACGCGCAAAGCGTCGGCTCCATTGAACTCGCCGAAGGCGTGTTCGGTGTCACGGTGCGTCAGGATATTCTGCATCGTATGGTGAACTGGCAGTTGGCCAAGCGTCGCGCCGGTACTCACAAGACCAAAGGTATTAGTGAGATTTCCGGTACGACCAAAAAACCTTTTAAACAAAAAGGTACAGGTCATGCTCGCCAAGGCTCCATGCGCTCTCCGCAGTTCCGTGGTGGCGCCACCATTTTTGGCCCGGTCGTTCGCTCTCATGCACACGATCTGACCAAAAAGTTCCGCAAACTGGGTTTGAAGACCGCTCTGTCCGCCAAAGCTGCCGAAGGCAAGCTGGTGATTATGGACGATGCAAAGCTTGATTCCGCTAAAACCAAAGAATTCGCAGCTAAGCTGAATGCTCTTGGTTGGAAAAACGCCTTGATTATCGACGGCCCGGAAGTTGACGTTAACCTGGCTTTGGCATCCCGCAACGTTGTGGGCATTGACCTTCTGCCGGAGCAAGGTGCAAACGTGTACGACATTCTGCGTCGTGATACTTTGGTTTTGACCAAAGCCGCCGTGGAACACCTGGAGGCTCGCTTGAAATGACGAAAGCGATCGTAATTTCCAAAGAGCGCATGTATGACATCGTGCGCGCCCCGGTGATCACCGAGAAGGCGACTCTGGGTTCCGAACATAATCAGGTGACCTTTAAGGTGCCGCTTGACGCTTCCAAACTGGAAGTGGCTGCTGCTATCGAAGGTGTGTTTGGCGTGAAAGTTAAATCCGTCAACACCCTGCGTGCCAAAGGCAAAGTCAAGCGTTTCCGCGGTCGTCTGGGTAAGCGCAACGACGTGAAAAAGGCGTATGTCACGCTCGTCGAAGGCGAAACCATCGACATCGCGACGGGGGTCTAAACCATGGCATTGAAACATTTCAATCCGACCACCAACGGTACGCGCGCTCTGGTTCTTGTGGATCGTTCTGAACTCCACAAGGGTAAACCGGTCAAAGCCCTGACTGAGGGTCTGCGCAAGTCCGGTGGTCGCAACAATACCGGCCGTACCACCATGTGGAGCCGCGGCGGCGGTCACAAGCGTCGTTATCGTTTGGTTGACTTTAAACGCAGAAAGTTGGATATTCCGGCGACCGTTGAGCGTCTGGAATACGATCCGAACCGGACTGCGTTCATTGCACTGATTCGCTATGAAGACGGTGAACTGTCCTACATCCTGGCACCGCAACGCTTGAATGTCGGCGATACCGTGATCGCATCCGATCGCGCCGACGTTAAACCGGGCAATGCAATGCCGATGAAGAACATGCCGGTGGGTACCATCGTTCACAACGTGGAACTCAAACTGGGCAAAGGCGGTCAAATGGCACGTTCTGCCGGCTGCTATGCACAGTTGATCGGTAAGGATGGCGGTTATGCACAGCTGCGCTTGAGCAGCGGTGAACTCCGTCTGGTACGTGGCGAATGTTATGCCACAGTTGGTGCTGTGTCCAACCCGGACAACCAAAACACCAACTTGGGTAAAGCAGGTCGTAACCGCTGGCTCGGACGTCGTCCGTCTGTCCGTGGTATTGCTATGAACCCGGTTGATCACCCACTTGGTGGTCGGACCAATGGTGGTAAACACCCGGTCACACCGTGGGGTAAGCCGACCAAAGGCAAGCGTACCCGTACGAATAAGAAAACCGACCGGCTGATTATGCGCAGCCGTCACTTGGCGAAGAAGAAGAAGTAAGGGAGAACGACAGTGGCTCGTTCCGTATGGAAAGGTCCGTTTGTAGACGGATACCTCCTGAAGAAGGCAGAGACTGCCCGCTCTTCTGGCCGCAATGAGGTCATTAAGACGTGGTCGCGCCGATCGACGATTCTGCCGCAGTTTGTGAACCTCACATTTGGTGTTCACAACGGTCAGAAATTCATTCCGGTCTTGGTCACCGAAGAAATGATTGGTCATAAATTCGGTGAATTCGCGCCGACCCGTACTTACTACGGTCACGCTGCGGATAAGAAGGCGAAAAGGAAATAATCATGGGCAAGCAATCCGCTAAACGGGTGCTTCCGGAAACTGCGGCGAAAGCATACGTGCACGCCATCCGGATTAGCCCGCAAAAGCTTAACCTGGTGGCTCAGTCCATTCGTGGGAAAAGCGCAGAGGCTGCATTGGCTGAACTGTCGTTCTCCAAGCGTCGCGTAGCACAGGATGTGAAGAAATGCCTTCAGTCCGCTATTGCGAATGCTGAGAACAACCACCAGCTGGATGTTGACTCCTTGGTTGTTTCTGAAGCGTATGTCGGAAAATCGATCATGATGAAACGCTTCCGTGCACGTGCACGTGGTCGCGTTGGCAAGATTCAGAAACTGTTCTCTAACCTGACCATTGTGGTTACTGAACGCGAGGAGAACGCCTAATGGGACATAAGGTTAATCCGATTGGCCTGCGCGTCGGTATCAACCGTACCTGGGATTCCCGTTGGTACGCTGAAGGCTCCGACTACGCTAATCTGTTGCTTGAGGATCTTGGCATCCGTAAGTATCTGAAACAGCGTCTGTCTCAGGCTGGTGTTAGCCGTATCGTTATTGAACGACCGGCTAAGAAAGCTCGTATCACCATTCACTCCGCTCGTCCGGGGATCATCATCGGCCGTAAAGGTGCAGATATTGAATCCTTACGTCGTGAGCTGTCCAAAAAGGTCGGCAGCGAAGTGAACCTGAACATCGTTGAAATCCGTAAACCGGAACTCGATGCTCAGTTGGTGGCTGAAAGCATTGCACAACAATTGGAACGCCGCGTTGCTTTCCGTCGTGCAATGAAACGTGCTGTTCAATCCGCTATGCGTCTTGGTGCACAAGGTATTCGTATCAATTGCTCCGGTCGTTTGGGTGGTGCTGAAATTGCGCGTACTGAATGGTACCGTGAAGGTCGCGTTCCGCTGCACACGCTGCGTGGTGACGTTGACTACGGTGTCGGTTCTGCGCAAACCACTTACGGTATTTGTGGCGTGAAGGTCTGGATCTATAAGGGTGATATCATGGCCCATGATCCGATGGCCCAAGACAAGCGCGCACAAGAGCAGCGCTAGGAAGGGTAAAGACGATGCTGAGTCCAAAGCGCACAAAATTCCGCAAAATGCATAAAGGCCGTATTCACGGCAATGCAAAAGGCGGTTCCGATCTGAACTTTGGGGCCTATGGCCTGAAAGCTCTGGAACCTGAACGTATCACTGCGCGTCAAATCGAAGCGGCTCGCCGTTCGATCACTCGCCAAATGAAACGTCAGGGCCGCGTATGGATCCGGGTATTCCCGGATCTGCCCGTGACCTCCAAACCGGCTGAGGTACGTCAAGGTAAAGGTAAAGGCTCCGTTGATTACTGGGCCTGCCGCGTAAAACCTGGTCGTATCATGTTTGAAGTCGATGGTGTGTCTGAAGAAGTTGCGCGTCGCGCGTTTGAATTGGCTGCTGCTAAGCTGCCGATTAAGACGAAGTTCGTGACTCGCCTGTTTGCCGAGGAGGCGTAATCATGGCGAAAGTTGAAGAATTGCGCGCAAAATCTATGGACCAACTTCAGGAAGACCTGGTCGCCTTGAAGAAGGAACAGTTTAACCTGCGGTTCCAGAAAGCTGCCGGTCAGTTGGAAAATACTGCTCGTGTCCGTCAAGTCCGTCGCGACATCGCGCGTATCAAGACTGTCATGGGTGCCCAACAAAGTGAGGCGAAAAATGCCTAAGCGTATTTTGCAAGGCGTGGTCGTTAGTGATTGCAATGACAAGACCGTTACGGTAAAAGTCGAGCGACGCTTCATGCACCCCGTCTACAAAAAGTTCATTCGGCGTTCTAAAAAGTTCGCCGCTCATGACGAAGCTAACCGCTTCAGCGTGGGTGATGTAGTTCGCATTCGTGAATGTGCACCTATTTCCAAGTCCAAAACTTGGGAAGTGCTCGTCACTGATGCGGAATAATTGTAACCTGTTTCAAAATAAAGGAAACGGTCTATGATCCAGATGCAAACCAACCTGGACGTTGCCGATAATTCGGGAGCGAAGCGGGTGCAGTGCATCAAAGTGCTAGGCGGCGCGAAGCGCCGCTTCGCCTCTGTTGGCGATGTCATCGTGGTGTCCGTTAAGGATGCAATTCCGCGTGGCCGCGTCAAAAAAGGTGACGTACATCGTGCAGTCATCGTTCGTACGGCTAAAGAAGTCCGTCGTGACGATGGTTCCGTGATTCGCTTTGATCGCAATGCAGCTGTTCTTATCAACAAGCAGAACGAACCGATCGGTACCCGTATCTTCGGCCCGGTGGTTCGTGAATTGCGTTCCAAAGGCTACATGAAGATTATTTCTCTGTCGCCGGAGGTGCTGTAATGGCTGCCAAGATCAAAAAAGGCGATTTCGTTGTTGTCCTGACTGGCAAAGACAAAGGTAAACGTGGCGAAGTGATCAAATCGATCCCGTCCGAAAACCGCGTCGTTGTCCAAGGTGTCAACATGGTGAAGCGCCATACTCGTCCGACGCAAATGTCCGCGGGTGGAATCGTGGAAAAAGAAGCTGCTTTGCATGTTTCTAATGTCGCGCATGTCGATCCTAAGCAAGACAAGCCGACCCGCGTTGGTTTCAAAACCCTAGAAGACGGTCGTAAAGTTCGCGTTGCGAAACTTTCCGGCGAAGTCCTCGATAAGTAAGGGGAGCGGGAATTATGGCTGCTCGTCTGCGCGATCATTACGACAACGTTGTTCGTAAAGAAATGCAGGACCAGTTTGAGTACACCAATCCGATGATGGTGCCGAAACTGGAAAAAATCGTTCTGAACATGGGTTTGGGTGAAGCTGTTGCTGATTCCAAAAAAGTTCAGATCGCTGTTAAAGAAATGGCCGCGATTGCTGGTCAACAACCGGTTGTTACCCGTGCACGTAAGTCCATTGCGACTTTCAAACTGCGCGATGGCATGCCGATCGGCTGCAAAGTCACCTTGCGTAAGGATCGTATGTACGAATTCCTTGATCGCCTGGTGAACATTGCTTTGCCGCGCGTGCGTGACTTCCGCGGTATTCAAGGGAAATGTTTTGATGGTCGTGGCAACTTTGCCTTTGGCCTGAAAGAACAAATCGTGTTCCCGGAAATCGACTATGATCAAGTCGATACCATTCGGGGCATGGACATCGTTATCTGCACGACCGCACGTACCGACGAAGAGGCAAAAGCCCTCCTCAAAGGTTTCAACGTGCCGTTTGCGAAATAATGCCGGTGGAGAGCAATCATGGCTAAAACCAGTGCTGTAGAGCGCAATAAGAAGCGCATTCGCATGGCGGCTAAGGCTGCTGGTCGTCGGCAACGTCTGAAGGCAATCATCATGGATCGTGATGTGACCCCGGAAGAACGTTTCGAAGCGGCGATCAAGTTGGCAGAAATGCCGCGCAATTCCGCACCGATTCGTCAACGCAACCGTTGCGACCTGTCTGGTCGTCCGCGTGGTACGTATCGTAAATTCAAACTTGGCCGCGTAATGCTGCGTGACCTGGCCTCCTTCGGTCAGATCCCGGGCATGACCAAGTCCAGCTGGTAAGGGGAGCACATCAATGTCGATGACAGATCCTTTAGGGGATATGCTGACCCGGATCCGCAACGGACAACGGGCACGCAAATCCAGTGTTGCCGCTCCGGCATCCCGCTTCCGTAAAAGCGTTTTGGATGTTTTGGTGCGCGAAGGCTACATTCGTGGATACGACGAGAAGGAAGTCCGTAAGGGCATCCAAGAACTGAGTATCGAACTGAAATACCATGAAGGTGAACCGGTGATCTCTGAGATCGCTCGTGTTTCCACTCCTGGTCGTCGTGTGTATTCTGGTTCAAAAGAACTGCCGCGTGTGTACAACGGCCTGGGCATTTCCATCCTGTCGACTCCGGCTGGCGTCATGAGCGATCATGAAGCACGTCAAGCCAACGTTGGTGGCGAAGTGCTCTGCAAGGTATTCTAAGGAAGGAACAGTCATGTCTCGTATAGGCAAATACCCTGTTGAGGTGCCGAGCGGTGTGACGGTTTCCATCGAAGGAAATACCGTTGTCGCTAAAGGCAAATTGGGAGAGCTGACTTTGGACCTTACTGATGAGGTCGAAGTTACTCTGGAAGACAACAAAGTCAGCGTTGCGCAGAAAAACCCGACTAAGTTTTCTCGTGCCATGTGGGGGACTACTCGTGCCCGCATCAATGGTATGGTTGTTGGTGTGAGCGAAGGCTTCACCAAGAAACTTGAACTGGTTGGTGTTGGTTACCGTGCTCAGGCTCAGGGCAATTCCCTGAAACTGGCTCTTGGTTTCTCGCACGATATCGATTTCCCGGTCCCGGAAGGCATCGACATTAAATGTCCGCAGCCGACCCAGATCGAGATTTCTGGTATCGACAAGCAGAAAGTCGGGCAGGTTGCTGCTGTGATCCGTTCGTACCGTCCGCCGGAGCCGTACAAAGGCAAAGGTGTGAAGTACGCCGGTGAGTACATCCTGCGTAAAGAAGGCAAGAAGAAGTAAGGGCTAGATCATGAAGGCAAAAGTACTTATGGATCGTCGCAAAGCCCGCAACCGCTGGTCTTTGCGCAAAAAAGCAGCTGGTCGTCCGCGCTTGTCTGTTTTCCGTTCCAACGCGCATATTTATGCGCAGATTATTGATGACGTCCGGGGAACTACCGTGGCTTCGGCTTCGACTCTGGATAAAGAAGTTCGCGATACGCTCGAAAAATGTTCTGACGTTGCAGCAGCTCAGGTTGTTGGTAAGGTCGTTGCAGAACGAGCAAAAGCAGCGGGTGTAGACGTTGTGGTCTTTGACCGTGGCGGCTACCAATTCCATGGCCGAGTGAAAGCTTTGGCTGATGCGGCCCGCGAAGGCGGACTTCAGTTCTAAGGGATGAAGAAGAATGGCTCGTAATCCGAATTCCGAACGTCGTTCGCAGAAAAATGCTGAACGTGAGCGCGACGATGAGTTCGTCGATAAGCTGGTTCACATCAACCGTGTAGCCAAAGTGGTTAAGGGTGGCCGTCGCTTCTCCTTCGCTGCCTTGGTGGTTGTTGGTGACCAAAAAGGTCGTGTTGGTTATGGCACTGGTAAAGCTCGGGAGGTTCCGGAGGCAATCCGTAAAGCTACCGAGCAAGCCAAACGCACCATGATCCGCGTGCCGTTGCGTGAAGGTCGCACCCTTCACCACGACATTAAAGGTCACTTTGGTGCAGGCCGTGTGATGCTGCGTTCCGCCGAACCGGGTACTGGTATCATTGCCGGTGGTCCGATGCGCGCAATTTTCGAAACCATGGGTGTGCAGGACGTTGTTGCGAAATCTAACGGTTCCGCAAACGCCCACAACATGATCAAGGCAACTTTTGATGCTTTGAAAGCGTTGCGCTCCCCGCGTATGGTTGCCAATAAGCGTGGCAAGAAAGTTGGCGACATCGTCGGTCGTCGCGATGGCCTTGCGGTGAAGGAGTAAGACACAATGGCTGATGCAAAGACCATTAAAGTCACTCAGATCGGTAGCCCGATCGGTCGCCCCGCTGATCAACGTGCAACTCTTGTCGGCCTTGGCCTGAACAAGATGCATAAAACCCGCGTGCTGGAGGATACTCCGTCTGTGCGTGGCATGATCAACAAGGTTCACCACTTGGTTAAGGTGGAAGAGGCTTAATTAGCCTCTTAACCTTTGAAAGGTCATACGACATGAAACTGAACCAAATTGCTGACAACGCAGGCTCCCGTCCGGGTCGCATGCGTATTGGCCGGGGCATTGGCTCTGGTAAAGGCAAAACCGGTGGTCGCGGTGTAAAAGGTCAGAAATCCCGTACTGGTGTGTCCATTAACGGTTTTGAAGGCGGTCAAATGCCGATTTACCGTCGCTTGCCGAAGCGTGGTTTCACCAATATACACCGCATTGAATATGCTGAGCTGACGATTAATCGTCTGCAACAAGCTGTCGAAGGTGGAAAACTGGATCTGGCACAACCGATCACAGCTGAAGCTTTGAAAGCAGCAGGTATCGTTCACAAACCGCAGGCTGGTATTCGCCTGATCGGTACTGGTGAACTTTCCGCGAAGGTTAACCTTGAAGTTTTCGCAGCTACCCCGGGTGCTATTGCATCTGTGGAAAAAGCAGGCGGCAGCGTCAAAGTTCTTCGTCCGGTTGCTGACGCAGAATAAATTTCACTTTGACCGGCGTGATTGTCACGCCGGTCATCGTTCTATTTTTATCTGATTTGTTGATACCTTTTTAATTATTGCGTCGTGGATATAAATTTTTCTAATGTCCACGGATTGTTTCGGACGCTTCTGACCGAGGTCTAAGTCTTATGGCATCTGCTGCAGAACAACTCGCCGCGAATATGAGCTGGGGCGCACTGTCCAAAGCGACAGAGCTTAAACAACGTATCTGGTTTACCCTTTTCATTTTGGTTATCTACCGCCTTGGAACCTGGGTTCCTGTGCCAGGTATTGACCCGCACATTCTTGAAGATGTCTTCCAACAACATGGTGGTGGCATTCTTGGCAATTTCGATATGTTTGCCGGTGGTGCGTTGAGCCGGATGTCGATTCTTGCTTTGGGTATTATGCCGTATATCTCTGCATCCATTATCATGCAGTTGATGGGGATTGCTTCTGATACGGTTGCCCAACTGAAAAAAGAGGGTGAAGCGGGTCGGAAGAAGATTAATCAATATACGCGCTATCTGACTGTTATCCTTGCCGCTGCTCAGGCCTATGGCATTGCAACGGGTCTTGAGAATATGGCCACTGCTACAGGGCAAACTGCCGTACTGGATCCGGGGACTTTCTTCCGTGCCGTTACGGTCGTGACCTTGGTCGGCGGCACTATGTTCCTGATGTGGCTTGGTGAGCAAATCACTTCCCGCGGTATTGGTAACGGTATCTCTCTGATCATCTTTGCTGGTATTGTGGCCGGAATTCCGGCGGCCTTGGCCCAAACTCTTGAACTGGGTAAGACTGGCGCGCTTCCTGCGTTTGTCATTCTTGGTTTCCTTGTTATGGCTCTGCTGGTTGTTGCTGGTATCGTCTTTGTTGAACGCGCCCAACGTCGTCTTTTGGTTCAATACCCGAAGCGTCAGGTGTCTGCGACACGGATGACTGGCGGTGAAACTCAGCATATGCCGTTGAAAATCAATACATCTGGTGTGATTCCGCCGATCTTTGCCTCTGCGTTAATGGGGCTTCCGGTGACGTATGCACAGATGGCTGGTGCGGGTACCCCTGAATGGCTGCAACCCATTCTAGCGATGTTCGGACGTGGTAACCCTGTTTATATGGTTGCATTCTCTGCCTTGGTTGTCTTCTTTGCGTTCTTTTATACGCAAGTGGTGTTTAATCCTGATGATACCGCTGACAACCTGAAAAAAGGTGGTGGTTTTGTTCCTGGTATTCGTCCGGGTAAGAATACGGCTGATTACCTGCGCTTTGTTCTGACTCGTTTGACTGCTGTTGGTGCGGTGTACTTGGTTGCAATTACCATGCTGCCTGAACTGCTGATGTTTAAGTGGGGGCTGCCGTTCTACTTTGGTGGTACCAGCCTGTTGATCGTGGTTTCGGTGACCATGGACACGGTGACACAGGTTCAGTCACACATGCTTGCTCATCAATATGAAGGTCTTGTCAAACGGTCTAAATTGGGCAACCGGAGTGCGCGTCGTCGCTAATCCGAAAGTTTAGTTAACAAGGGGGACGGCCTTTGTGCCGCGATGGAAACATGGAAAGTAAGCGTATTATTCTGATGGGGCCGCCCGGTGGTGGCAAAGGGACGCAAGCAAAGGTGCTTGAAGACAAATTTGGGATGGTACAACTTTCCACTGGTGATATGTTGCGAGCAGCGGTTAAGGCTGGGACAGAGATTGGTCAGAAAGCGCAAAAAATCATGGAAGCTGGGCAATTGGTTCCGGACGATGTGATGGTTGGTGTTATTTCTGCCCGTATTTCCGAAGATGATTGCAAGAATGGTTTCATTCTTGATGGGTTTCCGCGGACGATTCCGCAAGCCGAAGCCCTTGAAGTTATGTTAAAAGATAAAGGGATGACGCTGGACGCAGTTATTGAAGTTCAGGTTCCCGACGAAATGATTGTGGAACGTATTACGGGGCGCTATGCCTGTGGCAAATGTGGCGCCGGCTATCATGATACGTTCCAAACCCCGAAGACTGAGGGGGTTTGTGATGCTTGTGGCAGCACAGAGTTTGTGCGCCGCAAGGATGATACTGCCGAAACCGTGGGAACACGGCTTGATGCATATCATGAACAAACTGCGCCGCTGCTGCCGTTTTATGCAGAGCGCGGTTTGCTCAAAACCATCGATGGTGCAGCACCGATTGATCAGGTGACGCAGCAGTTGGTGGATATCGTGGCGAGCGAACAGCTCGTTTGATCATATTTGTTGATGTGCGTATGGGAAGTCGTTGACTCGGGATTATTCTTGCGTATAATCCCGCGACCTCAGATTTCCAATATCATACGTTGACAATCAACGTAAAAGGCTAGGAGAGCGGCATTGGCGCGTATTGCAGGCGTTAATATCCCGACCAACAAACGCGTATTGATCGCCTTGACCTACATCTATGGCATTGGCCCGAAGATGTCCAAGGAGATCTGCGAGAAGGTCGGTATCAGCGAAGAACGTCGCGTGAACGAACTGTCGGATGACGAAGTTCTGCGCATTCGTGAAATTATCGATAGCGATTACACCGTTGAAGGCGACTTGCGTCGTGAAACAACGATGAATATCAAACGGCTTATGGACCTGAAATGCTACCGTGGCTTGCGCCACCGTCGTGGCCTTCCGGTTCGCGGACAACGGACGCACACAAACGCGCGTACCCGTAAAGGTCCGGCTAAACCAATCGCTGGCAAAAAGAAATAAGGAGCTGATAAGCAAATGGCTAAAGCAGCTGCTGCACGTCCGCGTCGTCGCGAACGGAAGAACATTGCAAATGGCGTAGCGCACGTCAATTCAACGTTCAACAACACCATGATCACGATCTCTGATGCACAGGGTAACGCGATTTCTTGGTCTTCTGCCGGTATGATGGGCTTTAAGGGCTCTCGTAAATCCACTCCGTATGCTGCACAAATGGCAGCTGAGGATGCTGGCAAAAAGGCCATGGATCATGGTATGAAAAACCTTGAGGTTGAAGTCAAAGGTCCGGGTTCAGGCCGTGAATCAGCTCTGCGTGCTTTGCAGGCAGTTGGTTTCACGATCTCCGCGATCCGTGACGTGACCCCGATCCCGCACAACGGCTGCCGCCCGCGTAAGCGCCGCCGCGTGTAAGATCGATAAATCATTGGTGTAGACGGCGAGGTCCCCTTATTGATTGGGCTCGTCGTTTCACCTGTTTCGGCACCTTGGGAATACTCCCTTCTACTGTCTGATGAGGCACCCCGTGATTCAGAAGAATTGGCAGGAACTGATCAAACCGAACAAGCTGGTGGTTGAATCCGGCGACGATCCGAACTGCGTAGCGAAAGTTATCGCAGAACCGTTGGAACGTGGTTTTGGTATGACGGTCGGTAACGCGCTCCGTCGTGTACTGTTATCGTCCCTTCAAGGTGCGGCTGTGACCGCAATTCAAATTGAGAACGTCCTGCACGAATTCTCATCCGTACCGGGCGTTCGCGAAGATGTGACTGACATCATCCTGAACGTGAAAAGCATTGCCCTGCGTATGCACGCCGAAGGTCCGAAACGCATGAGCGTGGAAATGACCGGACCCGGTGTTGTGACTGCAGGCATGATTGACGCCGGTGCAGACATTGAAATTATGAACCCGGATTGCGTTATCTGTACACTGGACGAAGGTGCCGTGTTCAAATGCGAATTCACCGTTAATACCGGTAAGGGCTATGTCCCGGCTGCACAAAACCGCCCGGAAGACTGCCCGATTGGTCTTATTCCGGTTGATGCGATTTTCTCCCCTGTGAAGAAAGTTGCTTACGAAATTGACAACACCCGCGTAGGTCAGGTCACTGACTATGACAAGCTGGTGATGAACTTGACGACAGATGGTACGGTGACACCGGAAGATGCGGTTGCTCTTGCTGCCCGTATCATTCAGGATCAAATGCAGTTGTTCGTGAACTTCGAAGAACCGCAAACTCAGCCTGAAGCTGAAAAAGCAGATGAACTGCCGTTCAACAAAAATCTGCTGCGTAAGGTTGACGAACTGGAACTGTCTGTCCGTTCAGCGAACTGTTTGAAAAACGACAACATTATTTATATCGGTGATTTGGTACAGAAAACCGAGACAGAAATGTTGCGCACCCCGAACTTCGGTCGTAAGTCTTTGAATGAAATCAAAGAAGTTCTGGCTTCTATGGGTCTGCATCTTGGAATGGATATCCCGAACTGGCCGCCGGAAAACATCGAAGATTTGGCGAAGAAACTCGAAGAACCGTATTAATCGGTTCCTTGGACTGGAAATGGGCTCATTGGGAGCCCGCCACGTCCGTCCACACCAAATTGGTAGTGGCGGCTGTGTATGTTAGATCGGACTCGTGCGCGAGCCGACAGATTTAGGAGGATGCTATGCGTCACCGCATGGGAGGCCGGAAACTAAACCGGACCAGTGCTCACCGTAAGGCTTTGTTTGCTAACTTGGCTTGCGCTTTGATTAAGCACGAACAAATCAAAACCACTCTGCCGAAGGCCAAAGAACTGCGCCCGTACGTTGAGAAACTCATTACCCTTGGTAAACGCGGCGATCTGCACGCACGTCGTCAAGCATTCGCTAAACTGCGCGACGAAGCCATGGTTGCAAAACTGTTCTCTGTCATTAAAGACCGTTATGCTGATCGCCAAGGTGGTTACACCCGCGTCCTGCAAGCTGGTTTCCGTTATGGCGACTGCGCACCGATGGCTGTGATCGAATTGGTTGACCGTGATCTCGAAGCTAAAGGCAAAGACTCTGGTCCGACCATGATTGATGCTGATGAAGTTGAGGAAAACGCAGAGGCATAAGCCCCAAGCGTTGAGCAACTGCTGAATACACCTTACATAAAGGCGGCCAGATGGTCGCCTTTATTATTGGAAAGAAGGGAATGGAACCGTGTTGCGATTTGCTGCTGCTTTTGTTGTGATGGCATGTGTTGGTGGAGCATTTGTTCCGACACCAGCATATGCGGAGACCGTTAAGGCTGTGCCTTCTTCGAAAGTACAGTTACAGGCCTCATTTGCGCCTTTGGTTAAGGAAACGGCTCCGGCAGTGGTTAACATTTATACGCGGAAGGTGACCAAGGTCCGCCAGAATGTTAATCCCTTTGCTAATGATCCATTCTTCCGTCAATTTTTCGGCAAGTCATTTCCCTTTGCCCAAACCATGCCGAAGGAGCGGGTCGAGCGAGCATTAGGCTCCGGGGTCATTATTGATTCTAAGGGGGTGATTGTGACCAACAATCACGTGATTGATGGCGCAACTGAGATCACTGTTGTTCTGGCGGATCGACGGGAGTTCCCGGCAGAACTTGTTGGTCGAGACCCAAAAACTGATTTGGCAGTGTTACGGATTTCTCCAAAGGGTCAAGCATTGCCAGCACTTTCGTTCGGCAGTGAAGATAGTCTTGAGGTTGGTGACATTGTACTTGCCATTGGTAACCCGTTTGGCCTGCAACAAACCGTTACATCTGGTATCGTTTCAGCCCTTGCCCGTACCTCGGTCGGCATTACGGACTACGGGTTCTTTATTCAAACGGATGCTGCAATCAATCCCGGTAACTCTGGTGGGGCATTGGTGGACATGCAAGGCCGCCTTGTCGGGCTGAATTCGGCTATATACAGCCGCAAAGGGAGCGGCAGCATCGGTATTGGTTTTGCTATCCCCAGTCAAATGGTGAAGGCCGTCACTCACAGTATTTTGGTTCACGGAAAACCGATCCGCGCGTGGTTTGGGGCCGCCGGAGAAACCATTACACAAGAAATGGCTGATAGCCTTGGCATGGCTGTGCCGCGTGGGGCAATTATTAGCGATATTATGCCGGATAGTCCGGCAGCTTCGGCGGGATTGCGTGATGGCGATTTGGTCGTGGCCGTGAATGGTCATGATGTTTTGGATGTTGCCAGCTTGCGTTATCGGCTTGCGACGATCCCGGTTGGTGATACGGCCCATTTAACCGTTATGCGTCATGGTAAGACCTTAGATCTGTCTGCAATGCTGATTGCTCCGCCTGAAAAGCCGGCTCGGGATGAAAAAATTGTTCCCGGTCGGACGCCGCTGAGTGGGGCAACCATTGCCAACCTGAACCCGGCTTTGGCTGAGGAAACCGGTCTGCCACTTCGCAATGGTGGTGTCGTGGTTCTGGATGTGGAAAATGGGTCTTATGCAGCTCGTTTTGGATTCCGTCCGGGGGATCGCCTGCTTGAAATTAATGGGCAATCCGTGAAACGTGTAAGTGCCGTTTTGAAATCTTTACGCAAATCCGATAAAGGTTGGCATATTGAAATCGACCGGAATGGCAAAAAATTACAAGTTAACGTGCGCTAGACGGAAAGGGGACGGGTATGGCGGCGGGCCTATTTGACGATTTGCCGGAATTGTGTGATGGACAGGTACAGGGTATGGACTCGACTTCCGCACATGCGCCGCACCCTCTTGCCGATCGTTTGCGCCCGCTAACCTTGTCCGATATTTTGGGACAAGAACACATTCTGGCGGCGGATGGTCCGCTGGGACGGCAAATTGCGGCAGGCCGTATTCCATCATTGATCTTATGGGGGCCTCCCGGTTGCGGCAAAACAACCATGGCGCGGGCATTGGCTCAGCATACGGATTTGGTCTTCCAACCTTTATCTGCCGTTTTCTCAGGCGTTGCGGATCTGCGTAAAGTGTTCGAGAAGGCGAAAGATAACCGGGCCAAACTGGGTCGCGGAACGTTGCTGTTTGTGGATGAAATTCACCGTTTCAATAAAGCCCAGCAGGATAGCTTTTTGCCATTTGTCGAAGATGGCACAGTAGTTTTGGTGGGTGCGACAACTGAAAACCCATCATTTGAATTGAATGCGGCGTTGATGTCCCGGTGTCAGGTGATGGTGCTGAAGCGTTTGGACGATGCCGCACTTGAAGGATTATTGGCACGGGCAGAAGACGATATATCTGCCCCATTGCCTGTGGATGCCGACGCGCGTGAAGCATTGAAAGCCATGGCGGACGGTGATGGGCGCAGTCTTTTGAATATGGTGGAAGCCATATACGCCATGGCAGGGGAAGGGGAAATCTTTTCTTCGGCGCAATTGAGCCATGTGGTCCAACGTCGGGCTCCGGTTTTTGATAAGTCCGGTGAAGGGCACTACAATCTGATTTCCGCTTTGCATAAGTCATTGCGCGGCTCTGATCCAGACGCCGCATTATACTGGCTGGCGAGAATGCTGGATGGTGGTGAAGATCCTGCATATATATTGCGTCGTTTGACGCGGTTTGCGGTCGAAGATATTGGCCTCGCTGACCCGAATGCTTTGACGCAGGCTATTGCAACATGGGAGGCGTATGATCGGCTTGGCTCGCCAGAGGGCGATTTAGCCCTAAGTTACCTTGTGGTTTATCTTGGGACGGCACCAAAATCCATCGGAGCCTATGCCGCGCATAAAGCCGCCTTGGCGACGGCAAAGAAAACCGGGTCATTGGCCCCGCCTATGCACATCCTCAATGCGCCGACCAAGTTGATGAAGGAATTGGGGTACAATGCTGGCTATCAATATGATCCTGAAACCAAGGATGGGTTCTCGGGCCAGAATTATTTCCCTGATGGCATGAAACGGCAAAAATTTTACCATCCTTTTGAGCGCGGTTTTGAACGTGACATTACAAAGCGTTTGGCGTACTGGGATCGCCTTCGGGCTGAGAAGGCTGACAAAGCCGATATAGAGGATGATGACTTATGAACTGGACTGTAATCGCTGCTGTGGCATGTGGTGGCGCAGTCGGTAGCGTCGGTCGCTATTTGACTGGCATATTGATGGGGCGGCTGCTTGGTTCCGGTTTTCCGTGGGGTACCCTTACCGTCAATATCGTCGGAGCTTTCCTTATGGGAGTGTTGATCGAGGCATTGGCGCTGCGGTTCAGCGTCAGTCAGGAATTTCGAGCCTTTGCCGCTGTGGGTGTGCTCGGTGGCTTTACGACATTCTCATCATTTGCTTTGGACGCTGCCGTATTGTTCCAACGTGGACAAATGATGATTAGCTTTTTGTATGTTTCCGGGACATTGGTCGCCGGATTGTCAGCGCTTTATCTGGCTATTTTTCTCGTACGCCAGATTTTTGCGGCATAGGATAAATATAAATGACAGAGACAGCCTCGAAGCCTGCGGTTCAAACCGTATATGTGACCGCAGAAGATGACGGCATCCGTTTGGACAAATGGTTTTTGCTGCATGTGCCTAACTGCGGGCGTGGGCAATTGGAAAAACTGTGCCGAACCGGGCAGGTCCGGGTGGATGGGAAACGGGTGAAAACCAGTTTCAGAGTTGAAAAAGGGCAAGTGGTCCGAGTTCCGCCTATTGCACCTCGTGACGGGAAAACCGCTCCAAAGCAAAAGGCACCCGTCAAGCTAACGGCTAAACAAATTGCTGAAGTGCAGTCATGGGTGCTGCATAAGGATGATGACGTCATCGTCCTGAATAAGCCTGCGGGTATTGCCGTGCAGGGGGGGACAGAAACAACAATGCATATTGATGCACTGTTGGATGGCTTGAAATTTGATAGTGCAGAACGTCCGCGACTGGTTCATCGACTGGATAAAGACACCAGTGGTGTTTTGATCTTGGCGCGAAACCGTAAAGTGGCACAGTCCCTAACGCGGGCCTTCCGCGAACGTACCACAAAGAAACTGTATTGGGCCATTGTGGCAGGGGTACCAGACCCACTCGACGGGTGTATCGTGGCGCCATTGGCCAAAGCAGGTCATGGCGGTAATGAAAAAATGGTTGTGGATGAAAAAGAAGGCAAATCCGCACTGACAGATTTTCGCGTTATTGACTCCGTGTGCAAACGGGCCGCCTGGGTTGCGATGATGCCCCGTACAGGGCGAACTCACCAGTTGCGGGTGCATTGTGCGTATATGGGCACCCCCATCGTTGGTGACGGCAAATACGGCGGTCGCGATGCGTTTCTGCCAGAGGCTGAAGGGGCAACGGTTATTCGGCAGATGCATTTGCATGCCCGGGCGCTACATATTGCCCATCCCACTGGTGGAGTTCTGAAGGTTGAGGCACCTTTACCCTCACATATGAAGGCCACTTTTAAGGATTTGGGTTTCGAAGAAGTGATGGGGCGTGACGAAGTTCTGTTTGATATTGAGGACTAGTTCATCGTCATCCGTATGAGGATTAAAACAAGGCCCTTCATGTTGTGAAGGGCCTTGTTATTGTTCAGTCGTTTGCAGCACAAAGAAAAAAGCCTGCTGAATTTCAGCAGGCTTTTTTGGTATGGTCGTCGGCGGCATAGGCCGCCGACAAAGTGTGAATTAGATGCTCACACCGAATGCGATCGGCATCATGACGTACATTACTGCGATAGCAATGATGATACCGATGAAGTTGTAGATCATACCGGCTTTGAACATATCAGGGATACGGATCAAACCGGAACCAAACACGATTGCGTTCGGCGGAGTGGATACCGGCATGGAGAATGCCAAGGATGCACCCAGAGCAACCGGGATAGCGAACACCAGCGGGTTAACGTTCAAGCCGTTAGCCAGTGCCACAGCCAGCGGCACGAAGGTTGCAGCCGTTGCAGTGTTGGAGGTCATTTGGGACAGCAACATAGCAACCAGAGCCAGCAGAGACATCACTGCGATGGTGCTCATGCCTTCCATTTGTTGCATTTGCTCAGAAACGTACGGTGCAACACCGGATTTTTTCAGAGCTGTACCCAAAGCGAAACCACCACCGAACAGGACCAAGCAATCCCACGGAATACCCTTGGTGAACAAGGAGTTGTCCAGGATCATACGGCCTTTTTTGAAGTCAACCGGAATGATGAAGCACAGGATAGCAGTGAACATACCAATGGTGGAGTCAGTGACCATTTTGGACATTTTGATGACTTTACCATCGATTTCAACGCTGCCCATCATGGCAACCAGTTTCGGACGGAAGATCCAAGCCAAGGCAGTACCAACGAACAGAATGGTGGTGATTTTTTCACCTTTGCTCATCGGGCCCAGTTTAGCCAATTCTTCGTCCACGATAGCAGCAGTACCGGACAGGTCCAGTTGTGCAATCGGGAACATCATCGGCAGGGTTTTCCATGCGATAACCAGCAGTGCGATACCAATCGGTGCGCCAACAGCCATGAAGTTTGCGAACGGAACGGCTTTACCGGTCATTTGTGCGACCTGACCAGCCATAACGGCGTTCGGAGGCGTACCGATCAAGGTAGCCATACCACCCATGGAAGCAGCGAATGCAACACCCAGCATCACGCAGACGCCGAAGTTTTTCGCAGCAACTTTTTCTGCTTCGGATTTACCTTCACCTTCTGCAACCATTTTCACGATAGCCAAACCAATCGGCATCATGAGAGCGGTACAGGCAGTGTTGGACATCCACGCGGACAGGAAGCCGGTGGAAACCATGAAGCCCAGGATCAAGGTGGATGGAGAACCGCCGCAAACCTTCAGAACTGTCAGAGACAGACGACGGTGCAGGTTCCAAGTTTCCATGGCATAAGCCAAGGAGAAACCACCGAAGAACAGCCAAACCAGGTTGGATGCATAGTTCGGTGCGATAGATTTAGCGCCGATGATACCCAACATAGGGAATGCAACCAGCGGCACGAGGGCGGTGACAGAAATCGGAAGAGCTTCCGTCATCCACCAGATAGCCATAAGAAGGGTAACACCAACGGTTTTCCAAGCGCCCGGAGACAAACCTTCCGGTGCTTGGGTAAAGCACGTGTACACAAGGCACAGTGCACCCAAAATCAAACCAAATACTTGTTTCTTGCGTTCACCGGACATGCCGGTTTCTGCAACACTAGCAGAATCACTCATTCTGGCCCCCAGAAAAGTAAATTTGTTAGGTCTAAAAAGCCCCAAGACCCTAAGCGTCAACGAATTTATGTTTCAGCTCGTAATGGATCTTTTCCCAAACCAACGGATAGTGCAATTTTATCGACATGTAAAGAGGAATGGAGGAAGGCTTTATGGCTCTGCGGATGGTGGTTTTTGATGTTGACGGCACACTTATTTATAATGCTTCGCCTATTCCTCCCTGTTCTGTGGGCGGTTTTCTCGTTTCAAAGTCCGAAGAACCGCAGAATTCTGGGAATCATGTCCATGAAGCATTTTCCCTACCCGAAGTGGTGGGTGTGCCGGATTCTCCTGTTTCACGAAACGTCAAGGAAAACATCGATAAAAGTTATGGGAAAATTTTTCTGGAAAAATCCATATACGATCAGAATTTTATGAGTTTTTTTGATGGTGCGTTGGCTTGCATTTCTGCTTTGAATGACTCGGGATACCTGCTTGGAATCGCAACAGGGCATTCCAGAAAGGGGTTGGACAGGGTCTTTTCAGGGCTGGACCTATCCTCAATTTTCGTTGCAACGGGGACTGCTGATGATGGTCCCGGCAAACCTAATCCCTATATCTTGAACAAGGTCATATCCGATGTCGGTGTTTCGGCGTCGGATGCCGTCATGGTTGGCGACAGCATCCATGATATGACCATGGCAAGGGCGGCTGGCACCTATGCACTTGGCGTGACGTGGGGGCAGGGATGTTCTCAGCAATTGAAAGTCCATGGGGCTCATGCAGTCGTCGCGACATTTGATGACCTAAAGGCATGGGTTATGCAAAATTTACCGCTGTAAATGGTCGCCAGTGTTTCCTATTTGTCCCGTGATGGCGTAGATTAAGTCCTGTGTTAAACGAGGGGCGCATTGGCAAGTTCTGGAGGATATGATGAACCTTGCAAAAGTCGGGAAGATTACCGCTGGTGTAGCTTTGCTTGTGGTCGCGGCAGGGTATGGTGCCCTGTCATCCATTGATGTTGAAAATTACCGTGATGACATTATTCAGGCTGCTGAAGATGCCACCGGGCGTGATGTGGATATTAAAGGGCCAATTAAGCTACGTGTGTCACTAACGCCAGCTGTCGTGGTTGAAGGGTTAACCATGTCCAATGCGCCGTGGGCGACGGCTCCGCAGATGATTTCAATTGGACGAGCAGAAGCAGAGATTGGCTTGATGTCGGCCATTTTCGGGTCCATAGAGGTCAATAAGCTTGTGGTCCACGATGCCTCGATCAGCTTGCAACGGCAGAAAAATGGCAAAGCCAACTGGGTGCTGGCACCTGATGCTCCTGCTGATGCTGCGCCGCAATCGGATAATGGTGAGGATAGTGCTAAGTCTGCATCGGACGCAGATGGTTCAGGTGAGGCCCCAAGTATTGCAATCCGCAGTGTCGATATCAAAAACCTTAAGCTTGATCTGAATGATGCAGTGTCTGGGCAAGCCTTAGCCGTAAACGTCAAGGCACTGTCGGCGGAAGCAAACGGTTTTTCCGATCCGGTGAATATGGCATTGGATATGGAATACAATGCGTTGCCGATTAAGGCATCCGGTCGCGTTGGTCCGATTGAGAATTTGCTGGCGAATAAGGAGTCAAAGGTTGATTTGACGGTTTCGGTTCCTGGTGTTCAGGTCTCGACGAAAGGGTCAATTGATCAACCCATGGCAGCTAAAGGCGTTGATCTGCTCTTGACCATTGACGCAACATCGTTCGCCGATATTGGCAAGGTTTTAGCCGCTGATCTATCCGGTATTCCTGCTTTCTCATTGACGACTAAGGTTGAAACCTTTGGAACGGCTGGATACCGCCTCCACGATGCGTTGCTGAAATTGGGTGAACAGTCCCTGAAGATGAATGTGTCGGCGGATATTGCACCCAAGATTCCGCAAATTAAGGCTACCGTTCAGTCAGATCGGTTGGATATTCCGCAACTGTTGGCGGGGCTGGGTGGCGAGGCACCTGAACAACAGGGAGATACAACGGCATCTGCGCCCCAAACCAAGAAAAGCGGCGATGGTCGGGTATTCCCGGCTGACCCATTGCCTTTGGCTGCTATGCACGGTGTGAATGCAGATGCATCGATTGATATTGCGGAACTGATTGTCCCAAGCGGCGTCAAGCTCAACGATGCCAAAGTCGCGCTTACCCTGAAAGATGGTCAGGTTATGGTCAAACCGAACTTCGGTTTGGGCGGGGGAAGTGTCTCCGGCAAGATTGGCCTGGCGTCATCAAAAAATACCGGGATAGCGAACTTAAGTGTCAATCTGGATAGCCAAAAGGTTAAATTGGCAGAAGTCGCCAGAGAAGCAGGTATGCAGGATTTGATGTCAGGTGGTGCAACCGATATTGATGTTGCGCTGACGGCACACGGTAAATCCGTTCGCGACCTGATGGCAAATCTTGATGGTTCTGTGCTTGTTGATACTGCTAATAGTGAGATTATCAACGAAAAGCTTAGCCAAGCAATTGGCGGCTGGGCCATGTCCGGTTTAACCATGATTGATCCGGGATTTGCCGCACGTGAAAAAACCGTCATGTCCTGCATGGTGGTTCGTGTGCCGATTTCTAAGGGTATGGCAAATATCGACGATTCCATCGCGATGGAAACCAATGTGTTGAATCTGGTCGTTGATGGGGATGTGAATCTGAAGACCGAAGAGCTTGACCTCGGGATTGGTACGCAACCCCACGGTGTCGGTACCGGGCTTGCAGAGTCAACTGCTGGTTTGGTCCGTATTGGTGGCACATTGGGAGATCCATCCGTTGGTGTAAGTTTGCTGGGTGCGGGTAAAGCTGCGGTACGTGTTGGTGCAGCCATCGCAACAGGAGGTCTTTCACTGGTGGGGGATGCTGTGCTAAACCAAGCGACGAAAGATGCGCATCCTTGTCAGACTGCAAGGGGTGGAAAAGCCAAAACCCCACAGCAGCCGAAATCGACAACTAGCGGCGCATCAGAAAGTCAGGAGAAAAACCCCGTCAAGGCCATTGACGGAGCGTTGAAAGGTTTGTTCGGTAAGTGATGACCAGTGATGACAATGCTGCTCAGGCACAGAGTGCCCGAGTGAAGGAAATTGCCGCTGCACGTCCGCGTAATCCCAAACGGGTTTACGCGGATGTTGCGGTCAAGGCTGTTGAAGATGGGTATGCCATTACCCTTGATGGGCGAACCGCCAAAACCCCGAAACGTTTTGGTTTGGTCGTGCCGTCGGCCGCGTTGGCTGATGCCGTCGCGGGAGAGTGGCAGGCACAGGGTGAGGAAATCATCGCGGAGTCCATGCCGCTAACGCGATTGGCGAACACGGCAATTGATGGCGTAACGGCAACCATGGAAAAGGTGCTGGATACGCTGGAGGATTACGCGCGCTCAGACTTGTTGTGCTATCAGGTTGCCTATCCAGAGAGCCTGTCCCGGCACCAGTCGGAGAAATGGCAGCCCATTCTTGATTGGGTCGCCGCGACCCACGGGGCGCAAATGGTGACAACAACGGGCTTGGTCGCAGTGGAACAACCGGATGTGTCAATTGGAGCCATTCGTCAGGCATTTGCCAGATATTGTCCTTGGCGTTTGACCGCAGCGCATACCTTGGCTGGTGTCTATAAATCCGTTGTGCTGTCGTTGGCAGTCATGGACCGACATATCGATGCACGTGCCGCCTTCGATCTGGCAACGATTGATGAAGAGTTTCAAGCCGGTATTTGGGGCGAAGATGCAGAAGCTAAGCTACGCTCTGATAAACTGGCAGGTGAAGCAATAGCTGCGGAAGTTTTCGCGCTCTTGACCACGCGTTGATCAGGCTTTTATAAAACTCAGCTTGTAGCAAATGATTGTTTCGGGTTTGCAGGGCGGAACCGCCTTGAAGCCTGTTCATAAGGATGTAGACAGTGCCTAATACCAAACCGCCGGCAGTTCCGGCAACGCCATCGGAAGCTGCTCCCGGTTATCAACATTTTATCATGACGGTGCGTTGTCAGGATGGCATTGGTGTCATTGCCACAGTGACTAAGGCACTGGCGGATTCCAACGCCAATGTAACAGAGTCCGCGCACTATTCCGATCCCACCACCGGGCAGTTTTTCATGCGCTCGGAATTTGAAATCCCAAGGGATGACAATGCCAAGCGTGTGGTGGATGCGGCCTTGGAATTTTGCCGGGTTAAGCGCGATATGACCATTACCGTGGTTCCGGCGACCCGCCGTCATCGCGTTTTGCTGATGGTGTCGAAAATTGACCACTGCCTGAATGATTTGCTTTACCGCCACCGAAAAGGGGATTTGGCAATCGATATCCCAGCCGTGGTTTCCAACCACCCGGATTTGCGGGATTTGGTGGAATGGCACGGTATTCCGTTCATTCATCTGCCGGTTACCAAAGGCAATCGTGCAGAACAAGAACAGGCCATCCTTGATATTGTGAACAAGGAAAATATCGATCTGGTGGTCTTGGCCCGATACATGCAAATTTTGTCCCCGGCGCTGTGTGCCGAGCTAAAAGGGCGGGCAATCAATATTCACCACTCCTTCCTTCCCAGTTTCAAGGGAGGGAAACCGTACCATCAGGCCCATAAGCGTGGGGTTAAAATTATCGGAGCCACAGCCCACTATGTAACCGATGATCTGGATGAAGGGCCGATTATCGAGCAAGAAGTCGAGCGCGTGGATCATTCCTATACCCCGGAAAAATTGACGCGGATTGGTCGGGATATTGAAAGCCGGGTTTTGGCGCGTGCCGTTCGCTTCCATGTTGAACGTCGCGTATTCCTGAACTCAGGCCGTACGGTAATTCTGAAGTAAGTACAACGGTTTGGATGATTAAAAAGCGGGAGCCTTGGCTCCCGCTTTTTTGTGGTCGGCTTCAGGTGTCTGGTGAGTATTCCAACAGATCACCGGGCTGGCAATCCAGTTCCCGGCAAATGGCAGCAAGGGTTTCAAAGCGGACACCCCTGACTTTGCCTGACTTCAGGAGTGATAAATTCTGCTCACTGATGCCAACACGGGCTGCCAGATCTTTTGAACGCATTTTCCTGAGTGCCAGCATCACGTCCAGCCGGACAACAATCGCCATTAAACAAAGCTCCGGTTCTCATCTTGAAGTCGTATGGCCTCTCCCAGAACCCAGGCGATGACCAAAAGTAAGCTGCCGAGGAATAGTGTGGAGGCTTCCGTATCTCCGAAGCCAATGGCAATCAGGCGCTCACCATCCGGGCGATGCAGAGTGCCTAAAACCGACACAAACATACCAGACACGGGTTGTAACAGGGCCTGGGCCATCAGTGCCAGACTAAATGCCTTCAAATGGTTAATCGGGACTGGGTCAAAGATAACGTCGGCGGCAAAATTCAGAAACATTTTGCGCAATCGCCAAAGGCTATAGGCCATAACCAAAGACGGGACCATCATCGCCAAGATTGTCAGGTAACGTTGCACACCGGTCAACGTTTGCAATTCTTCCATGGGGACGGTCATCTGACTTGATGTGGGATCACTGAATTCGGGGATAGTCCATATCAGGGGAATGATTGTTAGCTCGAACAGGATTGCGATAATGCAGGCATGGCCCAGTATACGACTGATGCGGCGAACGTTGGACAGGGAGTTATTCATGGTATGGCTCAAAATTGTGGTTGTTGATGTTTCGTGTTTTGCATTCCTTAATTAAAATAAAACATGAATTAATAGATGTTTTGAGTCAATCATGATTTTGATATGAGATAAAAAAAGCGTGCAACCAGAGTCTGGATGCACGCTTAAAGATATAATTGGGTAGGGGCATTCACCCACAAATCGGATTTAGACGAGTTTCACCAAGGCGTGGCGTTTTTTCCCTGCGGAAATTTTGGCCTGACCGTCAACAAAATCGCTCGTCACCAGTTTTTGTTCCGTGTCCTGCAGCGCGACATCATTCAATCGGGCACCGCCACCTTTGACCAAACGGCGGGCTTCGCCTTTGGTAGCAGCAAGACCAAGGTCAACCATGGCGTCAATGATCATCAAGCCTTCATCAAGTTTGGCTTGGTCAACATCAATGGTCGGCAAATCGCCGCCGGCCTGCCCTTGTTCAAAGGTTTGCTTGGCAGTGGCTTCCGCGCTTTTCGCGGCGTCTTCCCCGCGGCAAAGTTTGGTGGCTTCATTTGCCAGAATGATTTTTGCCTGATTGATGTCGGCACCTTCCAGAGCTTCAAGACGCTGAATTTCTTCAAGCGGCAGGTCTGTGAACAGGCGAAGGAATCGTCCCACATCGGCATCCTCGGTATTGCGCCAGAATTGCCAGTAATCAAAATTGGACAGCCGTTCTTCGTTCAGCCAAACCGCGCCCTGCATGGTTTTGCCCATTTTGGTGCCGGAGGCGGTGGTAATCAGCGGTGAGGTCAAGCCGTACAACGGCACGTTATCCACACGACGCCCCAGTTCCACACCGTTGACGATGTTGCCCCATTGGTCGGACCCGCCCATTTGCAGCACGCATTTGTGATGGCGATTGATTTCAAGGAAATCGTAGGCCTGCAGGATCATGTAGTTGAATTCCAGGAACGTCATATGGTTTTCGCGTTCCAGGCGCAGCTTGACCGAGTCAAAGGACAGCATGCGGTTGACACTGAAATGGCGACCATAGTCACGCAGGAATTCAAGGTATTTCAACTGGTTCAACCAGTCGTCGTTGTTGATCATAATGGCATCGGTCGGGCCGTCACCAAAGGTCAGGAACTTTTCAAATACTTTTTTGATGCCGGCCATATTGGCGGCGATATCATCATCGTTCAGGTATTTGCGGACCTGATCTTTGCCTGTCGGGTCGCCGACTTTGGTGGTGCCGCCGCCCATAAGAACGATTGGTTTGTGACCCGCGCGTTGCAGGTTACGCAGCATCATGATCGGAACCATAGACCCGACATGGAGACTGTCCGCAGTACAGTCAAAGCCGATATAAGCCGTAATCGGGCCATTCATGCAGGCTTCGTCCAAGCCCGCTTCGTCGGTGCATTGGTGGATAAACCCTCGATCCTTGAGGGTTTGCATAAAGGTCGATTTAAAAGTGCTCATTTTACTCAGCTATGTTAGTCAGGTTAAGTCCACGAAAGGGACATACAGGGTATGCTTGTAGAGTACGGAACGGGTTAGGGCTAGTCTTTTCATGGGAATTCAAACGAAACATAAGCCTTTGGTTGCTTTGGGGTTGATGAGCGGAACATCCTTGGATGGAATTGATGTGGCCCTGATTCGAACTGATGGCGAACGGGTGCTTGAGTGTGGTCCCCGGCGGACAATCCCGTATGATGTCGGTTTTCGTCAGAGAATGCGTGTGGTGTTGGGGCGATTTGATATTGAGGCTCCGGATATTGCGGCCCTAACTTTGGAGCTGACAGAGCGGCACGCGCACGCAGTTGATAATGTGCTGGCTGATGCCCCTGCCGAATGGCAGGTCGTGGATGTTATCGGCTTCCATGGGCAGACCCTGTACCATGCCCCGGATCGTGGATTGACCGTGCAAATTGGCAATGGCGCGCTGTTGGCCAAAATGACCAAGTGTACTGTTGTATCAGATTTTCGAACCAAAGATGTCACCGCCGGAGGGCAGGGCGCACCGTTGGTTCCTGTGTTCCATCAGGCGTTGGTTAAAGGACTGGCAAATTATGCGGATAGCTGGGTTGCCGTCCTGAATTTGGGTGGGGTTGGCAACGTGACGATCATTCCCCCTGCCGGGGATTTGTTGGCCTGTGATACTGGCCCCGGCAACGCATTGATTGATGATTGGGTGTTCGCGCAGACAGGGGAATCTTGTGACCGTAATGGTCAATATGCAAAGGCCGGTGTGGTGGATCAGGCATGGCTGGTGGAAGCAATGACAGCACCATATTTTGCCCTTAAGCCGCCAAAATCCCTTGATCGCAATGCATTCCCGACGCTTGAGCCGGGGCAACTGTCGCTGGAAGATGGTGCAGCAACCTTAACGGCCTTCACCGTTGCCTCGGTTGCCAAGGTTATGGACTTTGTGCCGCAGGCACCGAAGCTTTGGGTGGTTTGTGGTGGCGGTCGCCAGAACTCGGCAATTCTTGCAGGATTGCGTCAGGCACTGCCGGGCGATGTTATTACTGCCGAATCTTGCGGCTGGGATGGTGATGCTATCGAGGCGCAGGCTTTTGGTTTTTTGGCGGTGCGCAGCCTTTTTGACTTGCCGTTGACCTTTCCCGGCACGACCGGGGTGTGCAAACCAAAAACGGGTGGTCGCATTGACCACCCGTAGAGGCAAGACTTCATAAACATTTGGGTGTTTACCCGCGTGCAGCTTTCAGGCGGCGGGCAATGTAATTGGAAATGGACAGAGTCATTTCCGGCAATTTGTTGGTGAAGAAGTGGTCAGCTTCCGGGATGAGCGTGTAATCAATCTCGATGGTTTTTTGCGTCGATAGCTTGGTTACCAGTTTGGCAACTGCACTTTCCGGTACGATGTCGTCTGCACCCCCTTGCATAATCAGTCCCGAAGAAGGGCACGGTGCAAGGAATGAAAAGTCGTAATGGTTTGCCGGCGGCGCAATAGAGACAAAGCCCTCAATTTCCGGGCGTCGCATCAAAAGTTGCATGCTGATCCATGCGCCGAATGAGAATCCGGCGATCCAGCACCCCGGTGCATTGGGGTTTACAGATTGTAACCAATCAAGGGCGGATGCGGCATCAGACAATTCGCCAATTCCGCTGTCAAATGTACCTTGGCTGCGCCCAACACCGCGAAAGTTCACACGAAGAACGGAAAACCCGTTACGGGCAAAGGCATGATAGGTGTTGTAAACCACCTTGTTGTTCATGGTGCCGCCGTGGCGTGGGTCCGGGTGCAGAACCAGTGCAATCGGTGCGTTTTCGGACTTGGAGTGCGTATAGCGGCCTTCAAGGCGGCCTTCAGGGCCATTAAGGATCACGTCTGGCATTTGATGTGTTTTTTCCCGTTTCCAGGTTTTGAAGTCTTGTTCTTAACGCCCCATATATGCATGAAACCCGCAGGAAGTCCACACACCAACCGCAAATGCCGCAGTTTATAATCGTTGTATATTATTATTTTACTCAGGTATTTGCGTTTTGGCCTTGTGATGACCACATGTGTACGCATAAATATGCAGCACAAGTATTTGGACCTATTGCCAATTAGAGGGGTTCTAAGGGGACGATGACAGACTTCTTTAAAACGTTGAAAGAAGATATCGACAACATTGCAAAAAAAGATCCGGCGGCACGTGGGTTCTGGGAAGTTATTTTTTGTTACCCCGGTTTGCATGCGGTGTTGATCCATCGCTTGTCCCATTGGTTATGGGCGCATAATCTGAAATTCCTTGGTCGTTTGCTGTCCCATTTTGGGAAAATTTTTACCGGAATTGAAATCCATCCGGGCGCACAGCTTGGGCGTCGCCTGTTTATTGACCATGGGACGGGTGTGGTCATTGGCGAAACCGCCGAAGTTGGTGATGATGTAACGCTGTATCATGATGTGACTTTGGGCGGCGTTTCCCTTGATGTTGGTAAGCGTCACCCGACGCTGGAGCATGGGGTCATCGTTGGTGCCGGGGCTCAGGTACTTGGCCCGATTTTGGTGGGTGCTGGTGCGCGCATTGGTGCCAATGCGGTTGTGAATACGGATGTTCCCGCAGGTGCGACGATGGTTGGCATCCCGGCAAAGGTTGCCAAACGGCAGAAGCCGGAAGTTTGTGAAGAAGAATTTCGCGCTTATGGCGTGGAAAAAGGTGATACCGACCCGGTCGGCAAAGATTTGCGTGCCTTGCACCGCGAGCTTAAGGCATTGACCGGACGCGTACACGAGCTTGAAGCCATGCTTGGCGAAGACAAAAAGCCTGAGAAGAAACCGACGGCAAAAGCCAAGACGACAACACCCCGTAAATCCAAAGCTGCAGTTCAGGCAGAGCCTGATGCAGAAACAGAAAAGAATCAGGAAGCCGATGAAACGGCCAAATAGTCAGATCGGGTTTGTTATGAGTCAAGTAAGGGGAGCAGTTGCGTGAGACTGAGTACGAAAGGTCGATATGCGGTCATGGCAATGGCTGATCTGGCTTCGCAGGGGGCAGACAAGCCCGTGGCCCTTGCAGATATTGCAAGCCGACAGGAAATTTCCCTGTCTTACCTTGAGCAACTGTTCGGTAAGCTGCGGAAAGGTGGTCTGGTGAAAAGTGTCCGTGGTCCGGGTGGTGGATATAAACTTGCCCGTGATGCTTCGGGTATTCGCATTTCTGATATTGTTTTGGCGGTGGATGAACCGTTACAGGCAACACGCTGTACGCCGGGTTCTCCGGCTGGGTGCCACAATAACAAGGGCCGCTGTTTGACTCACGATTTGTGGGAAGAGCTTAGTAACCAGATTTATCTCTATTTGTCATCAGTGACTCTTGATCTGGTGGTTGAACAGCGAATTTTGGGGACCAGTGGCATGTTCCATGGTTCTCGGGGTAACTGTGGCGCGTAATCCGCATCATTTTTAGGGTCTGATGGGAAAAAGCCGAAAATCGCTTTGATCCTGTCTTGCAAAATCTGCGCGGTTCGTCAATCTTCTCGCCTTGCTGGATGAGCGATGAACGCGGTTGCCCACGCGGGGGTGGTAAGCGCGGATCGAATTTAAGGAGTGCATGGAATATGCCGAAGTTGGTAGTAATCGAACGGGACGGTACCCGTAAGGAAATTGACGCACCGGAAGGCCTGTCCGTAATGGAAATTGCGCAACAGAACGGTGTGGATCTGGAAGGCGCATGTGAAGGGTCTTTGGCCTGCGCAACCTGCCACGTCATCGTGGAGAAGGACTGGTTCGACAAGCTGGAACCAAGCAGCGATAACGAAGAAGACATGCTGGACATGGCATTTGGTGTGACGGCAACGTCTCGTCTTGGCTGCCAAATCCGTATGAGTGATGAACTGGATGGCTTGACCGTTTCTTTGCCGCCGAAAGAAGAAGGCTAAACATTGACTGAATCCTCAATTTCCGTGGCGTCTGCGCTTGCTGCGTTTCGCAAAGCTGTAGAGCACATCCCGGCGGGGGCGCGGGTGTGTGCAGCCATGTCAGGGGGGGTGGACAGTTCTGCCACTGCGGCAGTTCTTAAGGACATGGGCTATGATGTCGTGGGCGTAACCATGCGCCTGTTCGACCATGCCGTGGCCGACAAAGCCGTGGCGGATGCGAAAGCCGTTGCATCCGCCCTCAATATTCCGCACCACGTTTTGGACTTGCAGGACGCCTTTGCCAAGCGCGTCATGCAGCCGTTTGCCAAAACCTATTTGCAGGGGAAGACGCCCTCTCCGTGTGCGGTCTGTAATCGCTATATCAAATTTGGCGCATTGGTGGATTATGCGAAAGAGCTTGGTGCCGTGTCCATGGCGACAGGGCATTATGTGCGGCGCATAGAAGGGGCCAATGGCCCGGAAATCCTCTGTGGGCGAGATTCGCGTCGGGATCAAAGCTATTTTCTGTTTGGAGTCACTGCGGAGCAATTGGCGTTTGCCGCTTTCCCGCTTGGCGACTTGGAAAAGGCAGAAACCCGAGCCATCGCCGCACACTTTGACCTGCCGGTTGCCCAGAAATCCGATAGTCAGGACATCTGTTTTGTCCCCAATGGTAAATATGTGGATGTGGTGCAAACCATCAGTGGGGCCGAATCACAACCGGGAGATATTGTTGATCTGACCGGGCAGGTGGTCGGGCGGCACGATGGGGTTTTGCGGTATACCATCGGTCAGCGTCGCGGGCTTGGCGTCAGTGCGCCGGAACCGCTGTATGTTGTCCGGCTGGAGCCTGCTGCCAATCGGGTTGTGGTTGGTCCGGCATCGGCCTTGGATGGTGTGTCTTGCCGTCTTAGTGGTGTGAACTGGATCGGCGAAGGCGATTTGGATGGGCGTGCAGTCAGTGTCAAACTGCGCTCGGCCTCTCCGGTTGCGGATGCCGTATTGCATAGGTGCGAAGATGGACAGGTCGAGGTGAAACTGGCCTCACCGTTTACTGCGATCGCGCCGGGGCAAGCCTGTGTATTCTATGACGGTGACAGGCTGCTTGGCGGCGGCTGGATTCTCCGCCCTGATGAAGTTACACAGACTTAATCAGGCATCATGCTTTCGTTCTGAAAACGCTCTGGCTCATGGTCAGGGCGTTTTTTGTCAAAGAAAACTGCGCCCATGCCAGTGCCGGGTACGTTTGCGGAATGGCCCGTTACGCAGGCCGAAGCGTCGCATGTGGAGCATGACGTCCTCCTGTTTTAACTTGTTTCTGGGTGAAAACGCAGGGCAAGGCCATTGATGCAATAGCGCAGCCCGGTGGGCTGTGGCCCATCGTTAAACACATGGCCCTGATGACCTCCGCAACGACGGCAGTGGACTTCTGTCCGGGACATAAAGAATGTTCTGTCTTCTTTGGTGCGAATGGCATCCGGTAGATGATCCCAAAAACTGGGCCAGCCAGTGCCGCTGTCATACTTGGTTTCGGAGGCAAACAGAGGCAAATCGCACCCAGCGCAAGCGAATACGCCTTTGCGTTTTTCCGTGTTAAGGGGGCTGGTATGGGCGCGTTCCGTGCCTTCTTCTCGCAAGACCCGGAATTGTTCCGGCGTCAGGCGTTTGCGCCATTCTTCTTCAGACAGAGATAGCTCAAAGGTTTCCGCCATGGCTTCCCGGTTCGAGGCCATGAATTTGGCCCCGGCGGTGATGGCGGCAACTGCAACTCCGAAAGATAAAAGCCTGCGGCGTTTCATATTTGTTCCGAAAGGCTTTGTGCTCATGGCGCCCTCCTATGGTGTGACGCTATTGTATGCGCCCTATTGCGAGATATACGCACTAAAACCCACGCGACAACCTATTCATATTGATTGATATCAATTTTAAAATCTGTGGACTGCTTCATGAAAATGACAGCCTTTGTGTAGGCGGTTGATAACCTTGTGAAGATAAGGGGCCGGGTGGGGAAATCGGATACTTCCATAAGATCGGAAGTGAGGGCAAAAAATTGAATATGATGCTTGACGGGGGCGTCGTTTCCGAATATTAAATGCGCCTCCCGAGCGGACATCCCGCCACGGGATGAAATACAGCCTTATGGCGGAGTAGCTCAGCTGGTTAGAGCAGCGGAATCATAATCCGCGTGTCGGGGGTTCGAGTCCCTCCTCCGCTACCAATTCAAAAAGCCTCGCACTTAAATGTGCGGGGCTTTTTTTGTGCCTATAGAATTGTGGTTAATTAACTGAGCTCTTCGCTTTGTGTTTAAGTGTGATTTGCTTAATGCCGAGGTCAGATGCCGCAATTCTAATAACTTTGCTAAGACAATCGTATGCGGCATCGTGCTCAATAAATATAAGTTGATTCTGGCTGCCCGGTGATAGGTCTATGCCATCAGTGCATGTTAGAAATTTATTCACCTCTTTAATGGCTTCGCTCAGGTATAATTGATTAAGTCTGCATAGTTTACTGATCTCAGCTTTTTTACATGATGAGACATCATCGATGCTTACAGGATGAAAATAGCTTTCAATATGTGACGTATGTTCATCAAGTAGCCTTATCAATTCTGAATACAGAGAAGATTTGATTTCCCAAACTTTCTCAGTTTTAAATTTTCTCATAGCTAGCCAAGCTGCAAGGCTGACACCTATGACTGTTGCTGCAAATTGGCCTGCAATAGGCAACAATGTTGATGACCAATCCTCAAATACGATTTTGACCGTGGTTTCGTCCATCTTGCTCAGCTTTCTGAAAATTCATACATGATTGCGTCCCATGCCTTCTCTGGGTAGCCAGGGCAATGGTTGCTTGAGCTGGGTATGTTGGGGGCGTGTTTATTCGATATTGCCCATTGTGCATGCCACAGGCTGTCGGTTTCGACGATGATCGGCGGTTCTCCAAACTGGTCTGTGGTGATGTCGATAATGATACCTTCGTTTTCGACCCACGCATGTGATTGATCCCCTTTGTGTCCAAGGACATAAAGGGCATGTTGATCGAATTTCTCATTGAGGAGCCGGGCAAGGAGGTCGGATGCTTCGCCGCATGCCCCTTTGGGGAAAGCCATGAGGCAGGGATTATTCGTCCTGTCGCTGCTCTCTATTGCTCTGCGGACGCGCTTGGCAATTTCGATGTATTCGTTGATCTGCATGGTTATCTGGTCCGGGTCGATAGAAGTGTTCAATATACCATGCTTGCGTGTTGAGGTGTAAGGATGCTCGCCTCATATGTTCAGTCTATATATAGGCTATCCATAGCTATCTATCTATTTTTGGATGGCTTTGGTCTTGTTGAGTGTCTATTTTAGGGCTATATTTGACATAAAGTCTTAATTTAGACCTTGGTTCGGGAGGTTCATATGGTTGTTGCTAAACACACGGGAAAAAGTAAATCAGATCGCATTAAGACATGTAGTGCAGGCCTGCGAGCTTTCTTCCGGCTGGCAGACTTATGGAAACTCAGCACTGATGAGCAGATGAGATTGCTGGGAGTGGCTTCACGTTCGACCTATTTTAAATGGAAGAAAGACCAGTCGGTAAATTTGCCCATAGATACGGTAGAGCGAATTTCCTATCTCCTTGGCATTTTCAAAGCCCTACAAATGCTTTTGCCGGATGAAGAGGCTGCGGACACTTGGGTGCGTCGTGCGAATGCTGCCCCATTGTTTGGCGGGCAATCTGCTTTGAGTCGTATGCTGTCGGGGAAAGTCTCTGACCTGTTTGTAGTGCGGCAATATCTGGATGCGCAACGTGGAGGCTGGTCATGACACGCCCTGTCTCTGAAATTGAGCTATCGGACGTGAAGTGGAAACCGTGCTGGCGCATCATTCCGAGCCGTTTCCCACCCATTCAATTATTTGAACGTATTGCCGACCCTGATGATCTGGAAGCAATTTTTGAAATCGAGGCTATGACGAACCCCCGACTTCGTGATGAGGTTGGTGAGATTTCTCTTGTCCCAGAAGGAGATCGTGTGAGCGGGCCCGGTTCCAGCGTCATTATGGCGGCTTTTACTCACTTAAACCCCGAAGGCAGTCGTTTTACAGATGGCAGTTTTGGCGTGTACTATGCTGCGAAAGACATCGAAACGGCAGTTGCTGAGACAAAGCACCACCGCGAACGTTTCATGCGGGCAACAAATGAAAAGCGCATGGAATTGGATATGCGTGTGTATGCCGTTGATCTGGATGGACAGATGCATGATCTGCGTGGTCAGCAAGATGCTTATCTGGATGTGTATGCTGCGGATGATTATTCTGCCAGTCAAGCGCTTGCCAAGTCTTTGCGAAATCAAGACGCCAACGGGATAGCATATGACAGCGTTCGCCATGCCGGAGGCGAGTGTGTCGCAGTATTTCGTCCGCCTGTGCTGTCAAACGGACGACAAGAGCGGCATCTTTGCTATGTCTGGGATGGAAACGAAATTTCGACTGTCTATGAAAAACGGGATTTCAGTTCGAACGGCTTATGAGCCATCGACCTCTATAAGGTTTCGACGGCCTATTGGTGGAAACCTGCCTGCATCCGGTAAACGCTTTTTTTGTGTTTGTTTAGCGTTGGAAGATGTCTGTTAGTTTGCCGCCAAGGCGAGGGATATTTAAGGGGCGGTCTTGCCGGATCAGCGCGTCATAATCCGGGTTGGGGAAACGGGCCAAATACGGTTCCAGCCAAGTCAGTTTGCGAGCATTTTGCGCGCCGACAAAGGTTTGTGAGTAACCTGTTCGTGTTTCAAATAGGTTGGGGTCGTTCCACCCCACAAGCGTGGTTTGGATCGCCTGATGCAGTCGCCCATTGCGATAGCTGTATAAGTCCACTCCATTTGCTGCGGCGGTTTCAGCAATCATGACCAGCGGTCCCAGCGCATAAACATGATAGTGCAGGGCCTTTGATCGTCTTTTAAGCTCAACGGGCAGGAAGCCGTCTTCGGTAATTTGGTCGACGCCCCGTTTATAGACCTCAACGGCCCAATCAAGGTATTTCGGTTCATCAAGTGCAACGGCAGTTGCCGCCAGTGCCCAACCCGCCCAGTACAGATGATTGTCGGTACGAGTGGTATCGGTGGAATAGTCCAGCAAAACTAGGTTTCCCCATTGACGGAGCCAGTCTTGAATCCGTTGGTGTTGCGTGGACGATGGCAGGTAAGGAAGTTTTTGATAGGCTGCCGCAGTGGTTGCCAAGGCCCATTTGCGTACGTATCCCCCTTGCTTGCTCGCTTTGCCGAGAAACGCATCAGCCACGGCCCAGCGTTCAAGTGTGGAGAGTAGGCAATCGGCTACGGTAGGGGCTTTGCCGCGCAGTTGGTATGTGTCCGCGAGTTTGGAAATCAAATTTTCGTAGTCTCGAACCGTTTGGACATCGGCTCTATAGGCTTTCATCTTTTGTGGATCGATCACAGAAGATTGGGAACCATCTTTGTAAAAATTGGAGTAATCAAGATCGATAACGGGCTGTGGCCCTTTGTCGCACTGGAACCCTTTTGCTGGTTTTTCGGCTGCCTCGGCGAGTAGGGGGGACTGCAACGCCGCCACGGCTTCTGCGGCGTATCCAAGCCACGAAGCTGCAAAAAATATCATGACTAGCGATGTTAGAAACGGTTGTAATCTCGGCAGTGTGAGCATGGGCAATCGGTTGAGGCTGTTTAAAACGCAGTAACCAGATTACGCCCGTTGCCCTTGGAATGATACATGGCTTGGTCGCACCTGTTGAAAATACTAGCTTCGGTGTCAGTGCGAAGGGATTGGGTCAGGCCGAAACTGGCGGTGCATCTGCCAACGTCACCGAAGTCCGACGTTTCAATTTCCACGCGGATTTTTTCTGCCAGAACGATGCCTTGTTCCTGTGTGGTTTCGGGGCAGATAATCATAAGTTCTTCCCCGCCCCAGCGACATAGATGGTCGGTCTTGCGGGTGGTCTTGGTCAGGACTTCTGCGAATTTGACAAGGACCTCGTCCCCCGTAGCGTGGCCAAAGGTGTCGTTGATTTGTTTAAAGTGATCAATGTCCAAAAGGATAACTACAAACGGCCTGTCGTAGCGATTGTTTCTGTCGAGCTCTGAATTTAGGACTTCTTCCATGCGTCTGCGATTTTGCAGTCCGGTCAAGGGGTCGGTTTGTGATGTTTTTTTGAGTTCAGCCGTTTTTCTGGCGACCTGACGTTTCAGGAAAAAAACGTAAAGGATGATGAAGCCAGCCAATAGGGAAATGAACGCCGTAATCACCAAGGGGTGCAGCCATGCGGGCTCTGATTGGGCTGAATAAATCCATGTGCGGACAATTCTTTCTAATTCTTCCTCCGGGATTTTGTCGATGCCGGTTTCAATGAACTTCAAAAGTTCATGTTGTCCTTTGGGGACTGCAATATGAAACGGTCTGCGATGGATCAGGTCCGCGACAATGAATTTGTCATGTGCCCCATGTTGATGAAGGAAGTACATGGCGGCTGGAAAATCGGTGACAAATGCGGAAATATAGCCGGATAAAACTGCCTCCATCATGTCGCTACCATTGGAGTAGGGGCGGAGGACTAACTCAGGATAGTGTTTGCGCAGATAAGCATCTGAGTAGCTATGTTTGACGACGGCAACGCGAGTTGACCCCATTTCTTTCAGGCTTTTTTTGCCCAATGCCTTGGAAATAATGAGGCGGGAGTCAACCTCCAGCTTCAATGGGTGAGAAAACTCAAGATATTCCGCGCGCTCGTCAGATTTAAAAAGTCCCGCATGAACGATGGACTGGCTGTCTTTCACCATTTTGAGGGAAGCGCTCCAGCCCGTTAGCCTGAATTCAACCTTGGTATGGTTGCGTTCTGCAAACTCCTTCCAGAAATCAATCAGCAGTCCTCTGGGTTCGCCGTCAGGATCAATGTACGAGAAGGGATGCCAGACGTCGGAATTGGTTAGGACGATGGTGTGTGGTGTATCCTTGGCCTGAACAGGTAAGGTCAGGCAGAGCTGAAATAACAGTATCTGTATGAAAAATAATGCTTTTAGTGATTTATTCATGGCATTTTTCTGGCGATCAAACAAAGTGTTGATTAGGAATATTATTTATTAAGGCGATTATTTTTCAACCAGTTTTTGTCTTCTATAGTTGAAATATCACAGTTTCTTTGTTCGCTGTGGGTTTTTATTATGGAATGGTCATATAACCACTATTTTAGAATTAACGAATGGGCGATGAATTTCTTCGTGTATAAAATATTAGCTGTATGGCCATTCGCAAATAAAACGCAGCCTTGCCTAGGGCAGAGCTGCGTTCAAGTACTTAAAGTTTAAGGATAAATTTTATCGTTTATCCTTGGGCAGATAGCCACGAACATGGGCCTGCATTTCCTCACCGATCTGTTTGCGCATATCCATCAGTCGCATCGCTGAGTCCCGTAAATAAATGTCTTCCTCTGTTTCCGGGACCCATTCAGGCACAGGTGATGGGCGACCGCTGTCATCGACCGCAACCATGATGACAACGCAGTGGGTTGTCAGGTGCCGTTCCGGGTTTTTTGGGTCTCCGGCAAGGACGCTGATGCCGATATGCATGGATGTGCGTCCGGTGTAAATCACCTTGGCATTGATTTCCACAATGCTGCCAACATGAATTGGTTGGACAAAGCGTATGCCACCGGCATAGGCGGTGATGCAGTACTTGCCGCTCCAGCCTGCACCACAGGCATAGGCGGCCAAGTCGATCCACTTCATGACGGCGCCGCCATGAACTTTGCCGCCAAAGTTTTGGTCAGCGGGTTCAGCCATGAAGCGAAGAGTCGTGCTGCGGAGGTGTCCAGACATATTTTTCCATTCTTGACTACATGAGGGATGCTTTCGCCTAATATAGGGGACGAGGTCGGCTCTTGCAGAGTACAAGGCAAAATAATTCTAGGTCTTAAACCAACAAGGACGCCAATCGGCGTCCTTGGGGAAGAGTTGGGCGGTTGGAGCCAGCCTTTAATTAAAGATCTGGAATTCTGAAGCGTTAATCCAGAAGTGCACCATGATGCTTGCCGCATAGCCAAGGGCAATGACCGGAGCCCATTTCAGGTGACCAAAGAATGTATAGTAACCGCGGGCTTGCCCCATCAGCGCAACACCAGCCGCAGAACCGATGGAAAGCAGGCTGCCGCCGACCCCTGCGGTCAGTGTAACCAGCAGCCATTGTCCATGAGACATTTCCGGGTTCATTGTCAGGACAGCAAACATCACCGGAATGTTGTCAACAATGGCGGATAGGATGCCAACAAGGGTGTTGGCAATGGTCGGGCCAAGGTGGATGTACATGCCTTCAGACAGGATGCTGAGATAACCAATAAAGCCAAGCCCACCGACGCACAGTACGACGCCATAGAAAAATAGCAGGGTATCCCATTCGGCACGGGCAACTTTGGCAAACACATCAAAGGCTTCATTGGTGGTGTCGCCGGGTTTAATCGGGACATGACCATTGGATTTTTTGCTGGTTTTTAGGTAGTAGCCGTACATTTTCAGGAAGCCAAGGCCAGTCATCATGCCCATAACCGGCGGCAAATGCAGGAAGTTATGGAAACACACGGCGGTGGCAATGGTCGCAATGAAGATCAGAATAACCACGTGCGCGCCGTATTTCATCTCTACATGTTCGCCACCCGTCGTCGGGCGTCCAACCGGAATGGCAAAATGCATGATTGCCGCCGGGATCAGATAATTGACCAGTGATGGGATAAACAGGTCAAAGAACTCGTGGAATGAAATCACGCCTTTTTGCCAGACCATTAGGGTCGTGATGTCGCCAAATGGGCTGAATGCGCCCCCGGCGTTGGCTGCAATCACAATATTGATACAGCCGAGGCCAATGAACTTTGGTGCGCTGACGCCGACCGCCATCACCACTGCGCACATAAGCAGGGCTGTGGTCAGGTTGTCTGCAATGGGTGAAATCATAAAGGACAGGATGCCGGTGATCCAAAACAGCTGCCGGAAGCTGTATTGTTTGCGAATGAGGTAGGAGCGCAACGCATCAAATACCCGGCGTTCTTCCATGGCGTTAATGTACGTCATGGCAGCCAATAGGAATAAAAACAGTTCGGCAAATTCCAGAATGTTATGGCGAACGGCGGCTTCGGCTACTGCCCCAAGGTCATGGGTAGCATATTGGTAGCCGATCATCATCCAGATCAAACCTGCTGCAAGAACAACGGGTTTGGACTTGCGCATGTGGGTGGATTCTTCAGCCATAACGAAAGCGTAGGCAACCACGAACAGGATAACGGCGACAATACCTACCCAATGTTCCGTGAGATTCAACAGAGTCTGGCTGTTTGCTTCTGACGCAAAGGCAAAATCCGGGGCGATCAGAACCGCAAACATGAACAGAATTAATGACAAGAAAACACGCATAAGATTCCCCAATGCATTCCCCTTGGTATTCGGTGAATGACAGAACGGTAAAAGAGCCAATTTAAGGCAGAAGGCCCCCACCTCCTTGGTTGCCAAGCAGTGTTTATAATGTTTCGTGAACAAAATTCGCAATTTATTTTGCGTTTCGGCTGTCGATTTTTCGCAGAACTTGCGCCTCTTTCTTTGGTGTATGAGGCAGAAAATGCGCTTTTGAAGTGTTCGGCTTTTGTGGTGCAAAGCTGAAATTACAGGATTTTTTTAGCCTGCTTGCCTAAGGGGTGGGGATGATTCCCGGGTGGGATGGCATGAGTGAGTGATTATGTGGTTCGGATCATAATAAATACACGGCATGAATATAAGTATTCCGAAACGGTTGGCTAAACTGAGAATCGGCCGGAGTTATAGGCTAAGGTCATAACAAAGGGCGCTCGGTTAGGAGCGCCCTTTGTGTCGATGAGTTCAGATGTGGAGGGTTAATCGCCCTGTTTTCCGGTCCATGCGGAGTGATCCAAATCCAGATCTGGGAATGCATTGGCATCAAAGCGTGGGTGTTCCACCCCTGACTTAAGCTGCGCAATGTAATCGTTAAGGACGCGCAAGGCCGTCGGCAACAGCATCATGATGGTGACAAGGTTCACCACAGCCAAAATGCCCATCATTGGGTCAGAGAAGAAGAAAACGCTGGTCGCAGCCGGTGCCGTCGCCCCAAGGAACACCATGCCCATGACTGCAACACGCAGGACGGTCACTGCCTGTTTATTCTTCGTGATGAAGGTCAGTGCGTTCTCACCCAAATAGTAGTTGTAGATAATGGTTGAGAACGAGAACAGGAAGATCATCAGGGTGAGGAAGTATTGGGTCCATTCACCAAAGTGGGATACCAGCGATTGCTGTGTCAGGACGACACCATCAACATCGGCTTGCCCCGGTACATAAACATCACCCAGCAGGATGACCATGGCCGTGCAGGTACAGATCAGCATGGTGTCGATAAAGACAGAGAAAGACTGAGTAATGCCTTGGCTGACCGGGTGATGGACTTCTGCGGTTGCCGCAACGTTCGGCGCAGAACCAAGGCCGGCTTCGTTGGAGAACAGCCCGCGGCGCATACCTTGGGCAATTGCAGCCCCCATGCCGCCACCAACAGCTTCCTCAATACCAAAGGCATTTTTAACAATCATCGTCAGGACAGCAGGAACATCAGTGATGTTGAGCAGAATGATCGCCAGAGCCATGGCGATATAGCAGATTGCCATGATGGGAACGACCACGTCAGATACGCGGGCAATACGGCGGATACCACCAAACACGATAAAGCCAGCGATGCCAGTCAGAAGGATGCCCGTATACATACGGTCAATGCCAAGGCTGTCTTGAGCCGCACCAGCGACGGTGTTGCCTTGGAACGCGTTAAAGCCAATCGCAAATGAGGCCATAAGGCAGACACAGTACAGTACAGCCAACCACCGATATTGTGAGCCGAGTCCGTGAATAATCGCCCGTGCCGGACCGCCGCGATACATACCGTTTTCCTGACGGCGTTTGAACAATTGGGCAAGGGTGCATTCAACAAGGCTGGTTGCCATTCCCATAAGGGCGACGGCCCACATCCAGAAAACGGCGCCGGGGCCGCCAAGGGTGATTGCAACCGCGACGCCTGCGATATTGCCGCCGCCTACACGTCCGCCAACGGATAGCAGAAGGGCTTCACGGGCTGAAATTGCATTGGGGTCCGCAGCTTGGTTCTTGTTGGATAGGACATCAAACATGCGACGGAAAAAACGAAACTGGACAAATCCAGTCATGGCAGTTGTGAAGATACCCAATACAACAAGTATCGGGATCAATGCCCACCCCCAGGTCAAGTCACCGATCAGTCCGAAAAAGCTTTCGAGGAGTTCCATAAGTGAGTTCCAGTGTTTTTTTTAAGTGCTCTCTGTATTTTTGTGGTCGCGCGCACTGAACTGTTTAGAGTTCAAATCCGACAGTGTGCCTAACCCTCGTGGCATCCCTGTGTCGATACGCTCAATGCAGGCGGCAAAATGCTCCCGCAATTTCCCATGGCGTTACGTTGTTGCGACCAAGACGGCGCACAATGACAAATTTTCTGGATTTAGGGAAGATAGGGAATAGTTATATAACATAAGTTATTCCTGAGTATGCAATGGCACTGAATGCACACAATCAGAGCATGATCTTTCGTGCGCAAAGGTAATGCGTGCATGCCAAAATTGATCAGGCAGGCGCAAGCAGCCAATTCCAAGCTTTCTCTTGTTCGTCTATGGCGAAATGTTCTTCCTGAATGCCGACGAGTCTGGCAAAAGGGCGATCCAAGGTGACAAGCCATTTTAGCGCGGTACTGTCGGAGACAATTGCCACTTTATGGATGCGTTTCAGGTGCGACAGCAGCCATTTCAAATCTTCAAGGCCGGCTTCAACCCCCCAGCTTGCATCGGGGTTAAGGACCAAAAGGAAGCTAAGCTTATCGTGATGGCGTAGCTGATCGTTGACGTAGTCGATTAGATCCTGTTCCTGATCCAGCGTGATTTTGCCGGATATTTCAAACCCTAGAAAGGGTGGTGAGCTTTCGGGAAGATACGCGATCATGCTTCATCTCCTGACGGCTGCTGCTAACACAGGCATGATACGCCGTTCCGCGAGTACTGTCTTGCGTCTTTTGCAGGTGAAATTCCATGGAAGCTTTGTCGTGCCCTGCAATTTATGATTTCAAAAGCATATGGGCTTGGGAATTATTTTGCGCTTTTCGCGTTTTGTCGTTAATGTATGCCCATGATTTGCGCAAAGGATGAGGGGAAAACCCTTTGTGCACATATAAACGCCATTGCCGAACATAAAAACAAAAAGACGGGCAAAACCGGGCAGTGGGTTGCGAAAATATCGTGTTGGGAGTCTTTATCGTATGATGATCACGAAAAAAGTGACGTACGCAGCGATGGCTGCTGCTCTGTTGAGTGCAACCACCGCATATGCGGAAACTTGGAATATGCCGACACCGTATGCGGATTCCGTATTCCATACGCAAAACGTGCAACAATTCGCCAAAGATGTTGAAGCTGCAACTAAAGGCGAATTGAAAATCAAGGTACATAGTGCCGGCTCACTGGTGAAACACACGGAAATCAAAAATGCCGTGCGAAGCGGGCAAGTTCCGGCTGGTGAGTTCTTCTTGTCCTTGCTGACCAATGAAAACCCGGTGCTTGGCGTTGACTCTTTGCCGTTCCTTGCAACGAATTATGAGCAAGCCGAAAAGTTGTGGCAGGCATCACGCCCGGTAGTCGAAGACTTGCTGGCAAAACAACGCCTGAAAGTCCTGTACGCTGTTCCGTGGCCGCCGCAAGGCTTTTACAGCAAAAAAGCTGTGCAAACGGCTGATGATGTCAAAGGTTTGAAACTGCGCTCTTATAATGCTCTGCTGCAAAAGCTGGCAAAAGAGATGGACATGGTGCCTACTCAGGTTGAAACCCCAGATATCCCACAGGCTTTTGCCACCGGACAAGTGGATGCAATGCTGACTTCCCCGTCGACGGGTGTAAGTTCCAAATCCTGGGATTTCGTGAACAACTACTATGATGTTCAGGCTTGGTTGCCGAAAAACGTGGTCGTTGTAAATGCCAAGGCGTTTAATAAGTTGTCGCCGGAAGTGCAGCAAGCCGTCATGACCGCAGCCAAGGCTGCAGAAGTGCGCGGTCTGGAAATGAGCAAAGCCGAAACCGCAGCGAAAACCAAAACGTTGAGCGAAAATGGCATGCACGTTCAGCAACCGTCCGAAGCTTTGAAAGAAGCCTTCATGAAGGCTGGACAAATTATCGTCCAAGACTGGAAAAATGAAGGTGGTAAACTGGCTGAAGACGTGCTGAAAGCTTACGAAAACTAACTCGTACAGTTCACACAATATGTATGTCCGAAAGGGGCGGCCCTATGATGCCGCCCCATTGGATTTGAACCGCACTTGATGCGGCATAAGGCGTTGTGTGAACCCATCAAATAATAACATTGAGAGTCGTCCTATGCGCAGATTGCTTGATCGCGTGTATTGGGGGAGTGGAATGGTTGCCGCTGGATTTTTGGTGGCTATCTTCCTTGTGGTTCTGTCGCAGGTCAGTGCGAACCTGCTGGACTTTTGTATCCGCCAATTCACCGGAAAATCATTGGGGCTAGTCGTCCCGTCCTATGCGGAGATTGCAGGGTTTTTCCTTGCCGCCGCGTCATTCTTTGCCTTGCCATACACATTACGGCACGGTGCGCACATCCGGGTGACTTTGGTTTTGATGCGCCTGCCGCGTAAAGCACAAACATTCCTGGCAGTGGCGGCCTGTTTTGGTGCGGCCTGTGTCAGCGCGTTTTTTTCTTGGTATTGCTGGGAACTGGTCATGGAAAGTCACGAGTTCGGCGACTTATCGTCCGGTTTGGTTCCGGTGCCGTTGTGGATCCCGCAATTGCCATTGGCAATTGGCAGTGCCTTGCTTGCCGTTTCGCTGTTGGACAGCGGTTTCAGAGCATTAAGTTGTCGCCATGACCCAGCCACGAAATTAATGATCGGGGAGGGCTGATCATGGATATGAGTCTGGTTTCCGGCATTGTTTTGCTGGTGTTCATGTTCCTCCTTCTGGGGGCGGGTGTTTGGGTGGCTTTGGCTTTGCTTGGTGTTGGTCTCCTTGGGATGGTCGTCTTTACGGACTCGCCCGCGGGGCCGCTGATGGCAACGGCGGTTTGGGGGTCATCAAACCTGTGGTCTCTGGCTTCACTACCGATGTTTATCTGGATGGGGGATATTCTGTTTCGCTCCCGGTTGTCCGATGACATGTTTGAAGGCTTGGTGCCGTGGATGGGGCGTTTGCCGGGACGTTTGCTGCATGTGAATATTATCGGCTGCGGGATTTTTGCTGCGGTTTCAGGGTCTTCTGCGGCAACGGCGGCGACTATCGGTAAAATGTCCATCCCTGAACTCAAACGCCGAGGCTATTCCGAGCGAATGGTGCTGGGGACATTGGCAGGGTCTGCTACCTTGGGGCTTTTGATTCCTCCGTCGATTATTCTGATCGTGTATGGGATCGCCACCGACCAGTCCATCGCGCGGCTGTTTATGGCTGGTGTCTTGCCCGGAGCATTATTGGTGGCCTTGTTCATGGGCTATGTCATGATCCGCGCAAAATTGCGCCCTCATGAAATCCCGGAGTTAACCGATACCTTTACGTGGACGGACCGTTGGAATGCCCTGAAACGCCTTGGCCCCGTGATTTGTTTGATTGCCGGTGTTATCGGGTCGATCTATTCCGGCATTGCCTCACCGACCGATGCTGCGGCAGTCGGCGTTTTCTTGGCGCTTTGCCTTGCGAAATATACCGGGGATTTGAATAGGGAAACCTTTGTTGATGGTTTGCTGAGTGCAACGCGCACATCCTGCATGATCGCGTTCATCCTTGCCGGAGCGGCCTTCCTGACCATGGCCATGGGCTTTACCGGTATTCCATCTGGTTTGGCAACTTGGATCGGGCAGATGGATTTGTCTCCGTATGCTTTGCTTGCTGCTTTGACCGTGTTTTTTATCCTGATGGGGTGCTTCCTTGATGGTATTTCGGTCGTGGTTTTGACGACTTCGGTGATCCAGCCGATGATCTTGACCGCCGGGATTGATCCTTTGTGGTTTGGTATCTTCGTGGTGATTGTGGTGGAAATGGCTCAGATTACACCACCAGTCGGTTTCAACCTGTTTGTGATTCAGGGGTTGAGCAATCGGGATATTCTGCACATCGCACGTGCTGCCTTGCCTTTCTTCCTGCTGATGATTACGGCTGTGGCGCTGATTACGATCTTCCCGCAGATTGTGACCTACCTGCCGAACAATATGTAAATCCTGCTGATACGGTTTGGATGATGGCAGAAGCCTCCTGATGATCAGGAGGCTTTTGCTTTCTGTGGGAATCGCACGTGGATTTGTAAGGAAGTTTCTTTCTGTGTCCGACCTTGATAAGGAAATTCTTCATGTCCGAGTGAAAAAACGCCACTGGAGATTGACGATAGGCGCGGTTAAGGCGTATCACTTTTGAACTGATTTTGTTCGGCAGGATGAGGAGAAGTTTGCTCCCGCTTGCCTGACATGTGTGTTGTAGTCGTTGCTGATTAAGGATTGCCAATATGCCTGTTTACCGTTCTCGAACCTCGACCCATGGCCGTAATATGGCAGGTGCTCGTGGTCTATGGCGTGCCACTGGAATGAAGGATGGAGATTTTGGCAAACCGATTATTGCGGTGGTCAACTCCTTTACCCAATTTGTTCCGGGGCACGTACACCTGAAAGACATGGGGCAACTGGTTGCTCGTGAAATCGAAAAAGCGGGTGGTGTTGCCAAGGAGTTCAACACCATTGCCATCGATGACGGGATCGCCATGGGCCATGGCGGTATGCTGTATTCGCTGCCGTCCCGTGATTTGATCGCTGATTCTGTGGAATATATGTGCAACGCCCACACGGCTGATGCCATGGTCTGCATTTCAAACTGCGATAAAATCACGCCCGGAATGATGATGGCGGCAATGCGCCTGAACATTCCGGCGATTTTTGTCTCTGGCGGCCCGATGGAAGCCGGGAAAGTCACAATCAAGGGCAAAACCAAAGCCGTAGACCTGATCGATGCCATGATCAATGCTGCGGATGAGACCGTCACTGACGAAGAAGTGGTCGAATATGAACGCAACGCCTGTCCGACTTGCGGTTCCTGTTCCGGTATGTTTACTGCCAATTCCATGAACTGTCTGGCGGAAGCCTTGGGGCTTGCCTTGCCCGGCAACGGAACTTTGGTTGCCACGCATGCAGATCGTAAGGAGCTGTTCCTTCAGGCTGCGCGTTCGATTGTTGATATGTGCCACCGTTGGTACAAGCAAGAAGATGCCTCGGTCCTGCCGCGGTCGATTGCATCCTATGAAGCATTTGAAAATGCGATTGCTTTGGATGTTGCTATGGGCGGGTCGACCAATACGGTTTTGCACCTGTTGGCAACAGCGCAGGAAGCCGGCGTGGATTTCAAGATGGAAGACATCGACCGCATGTCGCGTAAAGTTCCGTGCCTCAGCAAAATTGCGCCAAACAGCCCGGTGGTTCATATCGAGGACGTTCACCGCGCTGGCGGCATTATGGGGATTTTGGGTGAACTGGATCGGGGTGGTTTGATTAACCGCAGTTGTTCTACGGTACATGCGCCGACCCTTGGTGACGCTATTGATCAGTGGGATATCAAACGCAACGCGGCGGAAGCGGTGCAAACTTTCTACGCTGCGGCTCCGGCAGGTCGCCCTTCACTCGAAGCGTTTACCCAATCCGAACGTTGGGATGCCCTTGATGATGATCGTGCAACGGGTGTAGTGCGTGATCTTGACCATGCCTTTTCCAAAGATGGCGGACTTGCGGTTCTGTTTGGCAATCTTGCGGAGCAGGGGGCAATCGTCAAAACCGCCGGTGTGGATGAAAGCATCCTTAAATTCTCCGGTCCTGCTGTGATCTGTGATTCTCAGGAAGAGGCCGTGGATAAAATCCTTGGCGGTGGGGTCAAACCCGGCGATGTGGTGGTTGTTCGCTACGAAGGCCCCAAAGGTGGTCCGGGAATGCAGGAAATGCTGTATCCGACCAGCTACTTGAAAAGCCGCGGCCTTGGTAAGGTGTGTGCCTTGATCACGGATGGGCGGTTCTCGGGCGGTTCATCCGGTTTGTGTATCGGTCATGCATCCCCCGAGTCTGCCGAAGGCGGTAATATGGGGCTGTTAAAAGATGGCGATATGATCGATATCGATATTCCAAACCGTACGTTGAATGTTCGTCTTGACGGTGCGGAGCTTGAGACTCGCCGTGCGGCTGAAAACGCCAAAGGCGCGGATAGCTGGAAACCAAAAGAGCGCAACCGCCCGGTTTCCGCAGCCCTGAAAGCCTATGCCGCCTTGGCAACCAATGCATCCAAAGGTGCCGTGCGCGATATTGACCGCCTGAACGACTAATCTTTGAAAAAAACCGGAAAAGCCTCGCAAGTTTTGCGGGGCTTTTTTTGTGAGAATGATATGGTCGTTCAAGGTGTTCTCTTGATTGGTATTATTCTTATGTCTTTCATGTCTCCCAAAGCATTTGTGTATTTACGCGGCACGTTCCTTGGTATTGCAACATTGCTGACGATTGGCTCGGAAGTTTTGGATATGCCGGAACTACGGGTCATATCCGGCATAATGGGCGGTTTGTTCCTGATCAGTGTGGTGCGTTATGTGCGTTGGTCACGACAGTTGTTCATTGCAATCGGTGTCGTGGCGTCATTGTTGGCGGTTTTGACCCGCCCGGATGGCTGGTCATTGATTGCCGATGCGCTGGGGTCCGGTGGCTATGTGTTGAGCTTCTTTGTCGGGCTGTCGACTTTGCGCACCGCCGCCATGTCTTCACCTTCTATTCAGGCTTGCGGAGAATACCTGTCTACGCGCACCCCCGGTAAGCGATACGTTGCGTTGACGGTCGGCGGGCACCTGTTTTCTTTGGTGCTGAATTATGGCTCGATTTCTTTGCTTGGCGCCTTGGTGGATAAGGCCGATGGCGGAGACGGCCTGACCTTGAAAAACCCGGAACGGGTTCGGCGCATGCTGTTGGCTATTCAGCGTGGTTTTGTTGCTACCCTGTGTTGGTCACCTTTGACCTTTTCCATGGCAATGGGAACAGCCGTTATCGAGGGTAGCAGCTGGAATGGTGTGGTGTGGTATGGATTGGTCAGTGCGGTACTGCTGATGTTGGTTGGTTGGGGGCTGGATGCCTTACTGAAATCAAAGGCATCACAATCCGAAAGCCAGACGCGGCAAATTGGCAACCTATCGTCCATACGTCCCCTGTTGATATTGCTTTTGGTGATTTTTACCACGGTCGGTGCGCTGGAATTGCTCAGTGGCTACCGCATCGTCATTATTGTGATGATGGTGGTGCCGTTAATCAGTCTCGGCTGGATTGCGCTTCAAAACCGGACTTGTGAGCAGCGGGATGGAAACGCCCTTGGGGCTATTTTACGGCAGAGAACTGCGGATTATATCGGTCCCGAACTGGATAGTTACAAAGGCGAAATGGTTCTGCTGTATATAGCTGCATATGTAGGTAAACTGGGCGGAGTCCTGGCTGCCCCCCTGATTAGTGAACAGATTTTAGACCTGTCCACTTTGCCAACTGAGGCAATTTTATTTGGTATTATCATTGGGTTACCAATACTGGGCCAGTTGGGCATGCACCCGATTTTGGCGGTAACCATGCTGGGGCCGTTGTTGCCAACTCCGGCGGCTATGGGCGTATCACCGGATATTGTTTTGGCTGCCATATGTATTGGCTGGGCGTTTGGTGGTGCAACATCGCCATTCACCGCGACGGTTCTATTGGTTGCCATGTATGGCAAGGTCAAGGCAACAACGGTTGGCTTGGTCTGGAACCGTTGGTTCGTCGCGGCTGGCAGCGTTGTTGGTATGGCGTGGATTATGTTGATTTCTGGAGGGGTACGGTAGGAGGTGTCAGTGCTGGTGCGGCTCCGGGTTATATCAATCGTATTGTGTAGCGTCTTGGGTGGGGCTGAAAGTTTTGCCCATGATGATAAAGTGCGCATTCCCCTGCCAACTGGTGGCGAAGTGACTGGTCGGCTGTTTCTTCCTTCTACCGATGGCCCATATCCGGCGGTTGTCGCCCTTCATGGCTGTTCCGGTATGTTGACTGCTACAGGCAAATTAAAGGCGCGTGAAAGATATTGGGCTGAACGCCTGAATGCGGCAGGCTTTGCCGTCGTGTTTCCTGACAGCTTTACAGAACGCGGCTACCAATCCATCTGTCAAGTTAGTCCACGTCCAATTCATCCAGATAAAGAGCGCGTTGTTGATGCTTATGCCGCGTTAAATTGGCTTCAACAACGGTCAGATATTCGTGCGGATGCAATAGCACTCATGGGATGGTCCAATGGGGCAATGGCTGCCTTATCTGCTTTATCTGACAAAACCCAGTTCCGCCCTGTCGGTTTGCAATATGATTTTCAAGCGGGAGTTCTGTTTTATCCCGGTTGTTTCCAGATTCATCGCAAACAGCCGTCTTATAAATCCATTGCGCCATTACTTATGCAGCTAGGGGCAGATGATACATGGACCCCTGCAAGGTACTGCGTGCGGATGGCAAACAGTATGAAAACACGTCAAGCTGGACCTATAGAGTGGGATGTTTATGATGGTGTTCGACACAGTTTTGATGACCCCAAGGGGAAGCCAAAGTCAATTGTCGTGCGGAATGAAGTTTATGCGAGCGGTCAAAAGGTTGTGACCATTGGTCCCAATGCAAAGGCAAGAGAGGCCGCGACTCTGCGTTCTCTGCGTTGGTTGGAACGATATGTGTCCACTTTGGAAAATTAAGAGTGATGGGTATGGATTACAGTTTTTATGTGGCGACGTTGCGGTTTATGGCGCACCGGGTGAAAAATGAAGGCGAGGGGGAAGGCAAAGACATTCTGATCATGATGAAGGATCTGGAAAACGCCGCCAACTGCATCGAGGAACACGGAAACCTGATTGTGGACAATATATCGCTTCGGTCGACGGCCCGTGCCTTGGCTGGTGTTGCTGGGGTTCTGCAAAAACATATTCTGCCGGAAACTGTTGCAGCAGAGAATAAGGAGCATGAAACCCGTGTGCGTTGGATGATCGATACATCCATGGCAATGGTTGCCAATTTAACCGTGCGGGCGGAATGTTTGACAGAAGATGAGCCAAGCACGAACTTTACCACAGAGCTGCCGCCGCCGCCGGATGCGGTTCTGAACTAAGCATCAACGACCGCAGCAAAGGAGTAGCCGAATATGCCGACCAGTCGCAGTCTTGCTATCAAGGCACAAAGCCGTGATGCTTTCCCTTCTGCTGTGCGGCAGGCGGTGCACGATATTTCCCAACCCTTACAGGCGTTAAGGATGATGGTGGGGTTGCCGGGCGTTGTTACAGATGATCAGCGCCACCTACCGGATAAGGTGGACTATGCTGTTTCTGAGATTGATCGGCAACTGACCCAACTTCATACGCTGGCCCGTGTTTTAGATGCGGATCATCTTGGGCAAGCTGAAACCCTGCGTTTTTCCGAAACTTTGTCTTATGCGCAACAAGTGTCGCCGGATTTGTGGCAGCAAGGGCAATCCATACGGATATATGGCAAGCACCGTCAAATTAAGTTGCCGAGCCGAAATGGGGCGTGGGTGCTGAATGCTTTGCTTGAAATGGCAATCGCAACTTATCAGGCGGATAGAATTGTCATCGGGGTAAGGCCTGCCATGCGCGAGCTTGTATTCGGATTTAATGGTGTAGGACTATCTCGGCAGGATGCCGTCGTCCTTGAACGTACTTTAAACGGTGGCGAGGATACACCGTTGAGCTGCGGTCTTATGCTTGCGAAGTTGCTTGTTTCCGGTTGGGGAGGGCAGTGGAGTATCAACTCAAGCGACATGCCTTGCACCCTCATACGAATTTCAATGTAAACCCGGCAAGATGTGGTGTTTTTCATAATGCTGCCATAGTCAAAACCGGGTATGGTTCTGTATCGGATTGACGATAATAATGATTGATCGCCCAATAGAAGGGGTACCACGTGTCGTTGAAGGACCTACTGTCTGGCGGGGGGGCAGCGAAGACCAAACCTGTCCGTCCTGCAAAGAAATCTGAACCGCCTCGGGTTATCTCAGAGCCGGCGGTGGTCGAACCCCGTGCGTATTCCCCCGGGACGTGGCCGATTGAGCGTCAAGAAATCCTTGAATCAGTATGGGGGCGGGGCAACCTTCAGCCCGGCAGTCATGAACAGGTTGCAGACCTGATGAATGCCTGTGCGTTGACATCCGCCAAAACCATGCTGGACCTGAAATGCGGTCTGGGTGGTGTTGATCGCTATTTGGTCAAAAAATTTGGGGTCTGGTTGGTTGGTCTTGACCAAGACGAGACCTTGATTAAGGAAGCAAATGAGCGATCCCTAAAACAGAGTCTGGAAAAAAAAGCAATTTTCCACCACTGTGAGCCGGAAAGCTTGCGACTGAAGCCTTCGGGGTATGATGCGATCCTAAGCCGCATGTTCTTTTCCGGAATCAGCAATAAAGACAATGCATTTGAACAACTGGCTCAGGGGCTGAAACCATCCGGGCATTTGGTGCTGGTTGACTATGTGTTGGGAAATGTAAAAGGCCAGAAGCATCTGATTGATGCGGTTCTGGATAAGGAAATCCCAAGCCTGTTACCGTGCCCCGCCCGTGTCATGGCAGATGGTTTGAAGAAAAATAACTTCCTTGTGCATGTGGCTGAGGATATTACCGAGTCGTACCTTTCCAGTGCCGAGGATAACTGGGCAAAGTTCAGAGACAGCCTCAGAGGGGCTGATATCTCACCATTTCAGGCCCAAATCATCCTTGATGAGTGCGATCGCTGGGATGCCCTTGCCGCAGCCATGCGTGCCGGGGCTTTGAAAGTGTATCGTTTCTCTGCCAATAACTCTTCAGAACGGAAAAAAGGCAGAGTTTCGACAATGAGCGATTGGAAGTATTGACAGATCACCCTGTGCTGCGTATTGTGCGGCCCTCGTTTGAATACCTCTATTTGAAAGAGCACGTCATGAAAGTTCGCAACTCTTTGAAATCCGCCAAGCTGCGGGACAAGAACTGCCGCGTGGTGCGTCGCAAAGGTCGCGTCTACGTGATTAACAAGACCAACCCGCGTTTTAAAGCACGCCAAGGTTAATCTTGTTGTCTGTGTGGCACGTGTTGCCACCCAGAGCGAATTAGGCGGCCCTATGGGCCGCCTTTCGTGTTTTAAGGCAAGGTTTTTGGGCTTAAGCCTTGTTCCACGGCTCCTCAACGAATGCGATGCGTAGGGAGTTGGTGGTACCTGGGCGACCGAATGGAACACCTGCGGTAACGACCAATCGTTCGCCGGGTTTGGCAAAGCCATCACGAACCGCGACTCTGGATGCACGTTGCACTGCCTCTGTAAAGTTTGTGATACCCGAATCTATTGTGGCGTGGACCCCCCAGACCAACGACATGCGCCGTGCCACCTGAATATTTGGGGTCAGGCACAGGATAGGAACCAAGGGTCGCTCACGGGCTGCGCGCAACGTTGTTGAGCCAGAAAAAGTAAAGGTCGCGATTGCTTCGGCTTTCAGTGTTTGGGCGACTTGGCTGGCGGCAGCACTGATGGCATCGGAGGAAGTGGCCTCAGGTGGGCGGTGGGATATTTCCATTTGCCGGGCAAATAAGGGGTCGGCTTCCACGGATTGAATAATCCGCCCCATCATTTCGACTGCCTCAATTGGGTACTGACCTGCCGCGGTTTCTGCGGATAACATCACCGCATCGGCTCCATCGAATACGGCGGTGGCAACGTCTGATGCTTCGGCTCTGGTTGGTGCGGGCGCGGTGATCATGCTTTCCAACATTTGGGTGGCAACGATTACCGGTTTACCAGCCGCGCGACATGCAGAAACAATTTGTTTTTGGGCAATGGGGACTCGTTCCGGCGGGATCTCGACCCCAAGGTCGCCGCGGGCCACCATAATGCCGTCGGACAATTCAATAATTGCATCCAAGTGGTCAAGCGCGCTGGGCTTCTCCAGTTTGGCAACCACGCCTGCTGCGCCGTTGACGATCTTACGGATGTCCGTGACATCTTCCGGGCGTTGCACGAAGGAAAGGGCGACCCAGTCCACCCCCATATCCAGAGCAAAGGCGAGATCTTTTCGGTCCTTAACGGTCAGGGGGGATATATCCAATGTAACTTGCGGGACGTTAACACCCTTACGATCCGATATGGTGCCGCCCAAGATAACTTCAGTTTCGCAATGGTCCGCTGTGGCGTGGATAACCCGCAGGCGAATGCGCCCATCGTCCACTAGAAGGTCTGTGCCTTCTTTCATTGCGCTTAGAATCTCTGGATGGGGCAGGGTGACACGTTCATTGGTGCCGGGGCTGTCCAAAAGGTCCAACCGGAAGTGTTGCCCCGGAATCAACTTGGCCTTGCCGTTGGTAAATGTGCCGACCCGCAATTTCGGCCCCTGCAAATCAGCCAGAATCCCGATGGGGTAGCAATGGCGTTTGGCAACTCTTCTGATGATCTCGACCCGCTGTTTATGGTCTTCGTGGGTGCCATGGCTGAAATTCAGGCGAAAGACGCTTGCCCCGGCCTTAAACAGGGCTTCAATGGTTTCTTCCGTGGATGAGGACGGTCCCAGTGTTGCTAACACCTTCGCGTGGCGGAAATCTTTCTTTAAAGACATCTGGGCACCTTGTGTCACTGTTATTAGGAAAGTCAGTTTAGCATTGCTGTAAACGTTGTCCTTACAAATAGAGAACGGCCCCCTGTAAATACAAGGGGCCGTTCGTGAAGTTCCGATAACTATGCCAAATTATTTGAAGGCATTGGGCAGCGTGGTTGAGAACGCCGGGACCATGGTGATAACGACCAAGGCAGCCAACAATGCAAAGAGGTAAGGCATGGTTGCGCGCATCACTTTTTCCAAGGGAACCTTTGTGATGGCACTGGCAACAAATAGATCAAGTCCAACTGGCGGAGTGATGCACCCGATGGCAAGGTTCATCACCATCACCACACCGAAGTGCAGTGGGTCAATGCCCATGCTCAGGGCAACCGGCAGGAAGATCGGGGTCAAGATCACCACCGCAGCCGATGCGTTCACCAGTGTGCCAAGTACCAGCAGCAAGCCGTTCATGATCAGCAGGAACAGGATCGGGGACGTGGTGAAGTCCGTGATGGCTTCACCGATGTGATGCGGGATTTGCAAGTTGGTCATCAACCAGCCGAAAATCTTCGCCGCGCCGACCAAGAACATGATCAACGTGGTGCCGATGACGGCCTTAAAGATAATTTGCGGGAATTCCTTCAGCGTCAGTTCTTTATAGATGAACAGACCGACAACGATGCCATAGACCGCAGCAACTGCGGCGGCTTCGGTTGGGGTGAACATGCCGCTATAGATACCGCCGATGATAATCACCGGGGTCATCAGTGCCCAAAAGGCATCCTTGATTGCACTGAGCAATTTCAGGACAGAGAAACCACCTTCCGGCGGAATACCTTCTTTTTTGGCAATGTACCAGCCCATGCCGCACATAACGGCACCCATGACCAAACCGGGAACGACGCCACCAAGGAACAAGTCACCGATAGAAACGTTCGCAATAACGCCATAGACAACAAAGGTGATGGACGGGGGAATAACAATGCCCACAGTGCCTGCTGCGGCAACAACCCCGGTTGCCAATTCACGTTTATAGCCCTTTTGCTCCATTTCGTTGACCATTGTGGAGCCAATGGCTGCGGTGGTCGCGGCGGACGAACCGGAAATAGCAGCAAAGAACATACCTGCAACGGCAACAGCCTGAGCCAAGCCACCGGTGAAGGAGCCAACCATGGCTTGAGCCACGTTGACAAGGCGAGACGTCACACCGCCGGCAGACATGAATGCGCCAGCCAGCATAAAGAACGGCACAGCCATGAACGAGAAGGAGTCAATGCCAGAGAACAGGTTATTGGTAATCAGCACCTGCGGCAGGTCCATGTACTGGTACAGTACAAAAGATACGGACAGTGCCAGTGCATAGGCAACCGGCACGCCGATCAAGGCCATGCCGATAAAGGAAAGAATAAGTACGGCTTCCATTGAACGTATCCCTTTTCTTATTTGCTGCTGAGCAGGTCTTTAAAGATTTTGACGGTGTCTTTCATGTGGTAAAGCAGCATCAAAACCCCGGACAGCGGCATAATGGCGTAGACATAGCTCATGGAAATCCCAAGGCCGGGCGCAGTCTGGAACGTCATGGTTTCGGTCATTTTCCAACCTTGAACAATCAAGATAAAAATGAACACATATCCGCAGGCATTAATGAAAAGGTTCAGCAAAAAGCCGGGTTTTGTCCCTTTCAGAATGCGTGGCAGCAGTTCAACGGCCAAATGACCTTCTTCGCCCATGATCAGGGCAGAGCCCAAGAACACAACCCAGACGAACAGGAAGCGCGCAAGCTCTTCAGACCATTCAAAGGAAAAGCCAAAGATATAGCGGGTAATAACCTGCATAAAAATAACTGCCAGCATGACAATCATGGCGGCAACTGAAATTCCATACAGCGTTTTGCGCAGGAATTTGAATAAGGTATCCATCTTTATAACCCTATTTGTGGCACACGACAGGGGCAGATGGCCGTCCACTGCCTAAATTGACCTGTGTACCGTGAAACCATTCAGGCGTATTCACACCCATGCTTATCCCAAAAATGGGAACCCTTTAAGTTGCACCAGCATAACGACACATGTGTAACTTTAGGGTAGTTTAGACACTATGGCCTAAGAAAACTCAACATATTTGCAAACGGAATCAGTTCTAAGCGCAATATTGTGATTTAAATTCATGTGTAAGAAGAAATGAAATCATATTCATCAAAAAGCCAAACAGTTTAGCGTGCTGATTTGTATCAAAGCAGGTCTGCACTATGCTGTGGTTCAGAAAAAGGCCCGACGTAAGACGGGCCGTTTTCCGAAGGTATACCTACGGCATTATTTTGCGCGCAGAGCATCGATTTTGTCGATGTTTTCCTGACCAACAACGTCAGCAAACATTTTGATAACTGGTGCGGTTGCTTCCTTGAATTTGGAGCGGTCAACTTCGATGACTTCCATTTTCCCGGTTGCAATGATTTTATCCCAGTATTCTTTGTCTTGGTCTTCAGACACTTTACGCTGCCACGCAACGGATTCTTTTGCTGCGGCTTGAATGATGTCTTGCTGTTCTTTGTTCAGCTTGTTCCAGGTGATCATGGAAATCACGACCGGTTCCGGGGAATAAGCGTGCGCAGTTTTGGATGCGTATTTTTGAACTTCGTAGAAACGCTTGGTGAAGATGTGTGCAGACGGGTTTTCTTGACCATCCACAGTGCCTTGTTGCATTGCAGAGTACAATTCACTGAATGCCATCGGGGTCGGGGATGCACCAAGAGACTTCATCATTTCGACGAAGATTTTGTTGGTCATCACGCGCATTTTCAGACCTTCAAGGTCTTTCGGCTCGTTGATCGGGTGCGCGTTGTTGGTCATGTGGCGGATGCCGTTTTCCATGTAGCCCAACATTTTGATACCGCGCGGTTCCAGTGCTTTGCCCAGTTCCATGCCGACAGAGTCCAAGGACTTATATGCGTGTTCACGGTCATCAAACAGGAACGGCAAATCGAACAGGGAAATTTGCGGTTGGAATTGTCCCAGAACAGCCGTGCCGACCAAAGCCATGTCAACGGAGCCGAAGACCAAACCTTCGATCAGTTCTTTTTGACCACCCAGTTGGGAGCTTGGGAATACTTTAACTTCAATGTCGCCGTTGGATTTTTCTTTGACGAGTTTGGCAAAGTGATCTGCACCTTTACCATAGGGGTGCTGCGGCACAGCGATGTGGCCAAGTTTGATTGTGACCGATGCGGCCCATGCCGGTGCGGCAAGACCCATGGCCAACAGGCTCATACCGAGAATACGAGTAAGGCGTTTCATCTGTTTCCACCCATAGTTCTATGACTTGTTAAAAAATAAACAATGCCATCAGCTCCGAAGCCAAATGCACTGAGGTTCAGAAGTATCTAGACAGGATTTGTGGATGGTTTCAATAGAAATGGTCAACTTTTTGCGACAAAAGTTATAAGGAACGTGATGCTGTCGTTTCTGTGTGAATTTTCAGCTAAATTGCGAATTAATTCATCTCTGTGGAATAAAATTTTCAGATATTGATCGCAAATGTTATGAAGCCTTAATTATTCCTGTGGTTGGGGCCTTTGAGAGTGTAAACAATTCGTGATCAAAGGTCAGCTGTTCTGACCTTTGTCATACATATGTGCGATTTTATCAAACAGGATATATAAAACCGGAGTGATATAAAGGGTCAGAGCCTGCGACACAGCAAGGCCGCCGACAACGGCAAGCCCCAATGGTTGGCGTGCCTCGCCACCCGCACCGTAAGCCATGGCAATCGGTAATGCCCCAGCCAAGGCTGCCATTGTTGTCATCATAATCGGGCGGAAGCGAATGATCGCTGCCTCGACAATGGCATCATTCGGGGATTTCCCGAGTTTCCGTTCCTGTTGCAGGGCGAAGTCGATCATCATAATCGCGTTTTTCTTGACGATCCCGACCAACATAATAATGCCGACGAATGCATAAAGGCTAAGCGGTGTATCGAAAATGAGCAGCGTAATCAAAGCCCCGACCGCAGCGGACGGAAGGCCAGACAGGATCGTCAGCGGATGGATGAAGCTTTCATACAAAATGCCAAGAATGATATACACCACAGCAATGGCAAGGACCAATAATAGGCCAAGGTCCTTTGTTGATTCTTCAAAGGCTTGTGCTGTGCCGCTGAAGTTTGCAACCGTGGTCGGCGATAATTGAAGTTCGTCCTTGACCCGTTGAAGCTGGGTCAACGCATCCCCCAGTACAAGTCCGGGGCCGAGGTTAAAGGAGATGGTGACAGCAGGCAATTGGCCCTGATGGTTGATGGTTTGGGCGACAATGCCGCGGCTAATGGTGATGACGGAACTTAGTGGGACCAATCCGCCCTGACTGCTGCGGACATATAATCGGTCGAGTGCAGATGAATCTTTTTGATAATCCGGCAACAGTTCCAGAATAACGGCGTATTGGTCGTCTGCCGCGTAAATCGTAGAAACTTCGCGATCACTGAATGCTGATGCTAGGGCATCTTCAATTTGGCGCGGGGAAACCCCGACTTTGGCGGCCTGTTCACGATTTATGGAGACCTGTACCGCCGATGCAGAAATATTCAGGTCATTATTTACGTCAATGAATCCCGGTATTTCTGATAAGGCAGCAGTCAATTTCTGAGCGCCTTCATAGAGTTGCTTAAGGTCAGTATCCTGCAGTGTGTACTGATATTCTGCCTTACTTGTTCTTCCGCCGACGTTGATCATCGGTGGATTAACGATGAACGCCTTGATTTCAGGCAAATTTGCGGTTGCCTTGCGCAAACGTCGAACGATCGTGTCTGCACTCACTTTATGTCGTTCTTCGTATGGTTTGAGTGAAACGACCATAAAACCGGCGTTGATTGTGGGGCGCGGTCCCCCTGTGCCGATTGACGACATAACTGACGCGACGCCGGGATCTTTGCTGATAATTTTTGCCAATTTGGTTTGATTGGTCACCATGGCTTCGAATGAAGCATTGGTTTCCCCTTCAGTAAAGACGGTCAATCGCCCGGAATCACTGCTGGGCAAGAAGGATTTTGGCGTAATTTGATACAGGTAAACGGTGGCTGCGATACTGGCAAAGAAAAGGCCGACGATAATTGTTTTGTGGTCGACGCTCCAGTGTACGCTTTTGGCATAGGCCTCTTGCATTCGGTTGAACCCACGTTCGAACGCCAAATATAACTGACCGTGCTTCTCATTCTGTTGGCGCAGCATGCGACTGCACATCATTGGGGTCAGTGTCAGGGAAACAACGCCGGATATAAAAATAGCCAGAACAATGGTCAGCGAGAACTCATACAGTAACCGACCGACCATTCCGCCCATGAACATGACGGGGAAGAACACGGCAGCCAATGAGAAGGTCATGGAAATAATGGTGAATGTAATTTCACGTGACCCGTCTATTGCGGCCTGAAACGGTGATTTGCCCATTTCGCGGTGGCGAATGACGTTTTCCAGCATGACGATGGCGTCATCAACCACGAAACCGACCGATAAGGTTAACGCCATTAGTGACAGGTTGTCTAAGCCAAGTCCCAAGGCGGACATCCCGGCGAAAGTTCCGATAATACAAATTGGCAGGGTGATCGCAGGGATCACCGTGGCGGTTAAGCTTCGCAGGAACAGGAAGATCACCATCACCACCAAAACGGCAGCAAGTACCAAAGTGAATTCTACATCGGCGATGGATTCTCGGATGGTTTGGCTGCGATCATAGAATATTTGCAGGTCAATACCGGGAGGCAGGGATGTTTGGAAGGTGGGCAGGATTTCCCGGATGCGGTCGACCACATCAATGGTATTTGAACCGGGGAGGCGTACGATTGCGAGAGTGACAGAGCGGGAATCGCCAACAGAGCTGCTGTAATCGTCATTTTCGACACCATCAATCACCTGACCAATGTCACCAAAGCGGACGGGAGCACCGTTGCGATAAGCGATGACCTGAGATTCGAATTCAGCAGCGGAATAAAGTTGTCCTTCCGAACGAATTAAGGCGGTTAGGTCGCTGCCAGAGAATGATCCTGTACCCATGTTGGTGTTGGTCGAGGAAACCGCCGCTGCGACTTCATCAATGCCAAGACCCATTGCTGCCATAGCATCCGGGTCCATCTGCAAGCGCACGGCAAACTTTCTGGCACCGTAAACCCGGACTTCAGAGACACCGGAAACCGTTGATAGCCGTCGTGCCAATTGGGCTTCTGCATATTTTGTCACGGTGGACATGGGCAGAGTCTGGGATTTCATGAAAACATAAAACACCGGGCGCGCGCTGGGGTCGGTTTTGCGCACAGTTGGTGGGGATTTCATGTCCGATGGCAGTTTGCGCAATGTACTGGAAACAGAGGCCTGCACATCTTGAAATGCGGCATCGATATTACGATCCAAGTCAAATTGCAGGGTGATGCTGGTGCTACCTTGCGCGGATTGGGACGTCATGGATGTAATGCCAGCCACGGACGATAAAGAATTTTCCAATGGTGTCGCAACGGCGGAGGCCATGGTCTCCGGTGATGCACCGCTAAGACCGGCAGATACGCGAATGGTGGGGAAATCCACGTTCGGCAATTCGCTGACGGGCATACGTATGTACCCGATGACGCCGAACAGAATCATGGAGACCATCAACAAAATGGTCGCGACAGGACGGCGGATAAACAGTTCCGTGTTCATGGGGTGACGGCTCCGTTCCCGGCGGCGGTTTTGATAATACGGACCTGCATGCCGTCTTTCAGGCGAAGGTGCCCCGCAGCAATGAGGGTATCTCCGGCTTTAATATCTGGGGAGGTGATAACCGCCGTGCCATTGTAGACGTATTGAACATGAATGGGGTGGAGAGCAATCATGTTCTTTGTATCTACTCGATAAACATACGGGCCGTCCTGACTCTGGGCGATGGCGGTTTCCGGTACGGTCATTGCGTTATGGAATGTGCTAAGGGTGAGGGTTCCAGTCACGAACTGACCCGGAACAAGTCGCATGTCACGGTTCTTGATGGTGGCGCGGACCTCGATAGTCCCACTTTGCTGATTCACCGTTGCGGCAACAAAATCCACGCGACCATTGGCGGGACGTGTCGGATCCGCTGGCACCTTAACCATCAGGTCTGTGCCGCCATCTGCCATGAGTTTTTGAATTTTTGGAAGGTGTTTTTGCGGCAAGGTCACCGCAACCCGGACCGGAGTAATGGCAGAGATTGTGACCATTGGCGCGTCGGCATTGGCTTTGACGATGTTCCCCGGATGGACAAGGATTTCCCCGGTTTTGCCGCTGATCGGCGCGCGAATTTCTGTGTACCCCAGTTTAAGCTTGGCAAGCTCGACCGCAGCCTGATCAGAGGCAACCGTTGCGACCGCAGCCAATGCCTCTGCGCGGGCTGTTTCCAGTGTCTGTGCCGATGAAACCCCGCGTTTCCTTAGGTTTTCCTGACGGGTTAGTTCCTGTTGTGCTTTGGTAAGCTGTGCTTTGTCCCGCGCCAGAATTGCCTGAGCCTTGGCGAGGTCGGCTTTGAACGGAGCCGGGTCAACGCGAAACAGGATATCTCCCTTATCCACCAGTTGGCCTTCGGTGAAAAAGGCTTCTAAAACGCGGCCCTCAACAAGAGACTTGACCTGTACAGTGGCAGAGGCCAAAACCGTTCCCACCGTTTGCACAACCTGCGGAACATCTTGCTGTTTGACCTGAGTAATGGTAACAGGCGGCACGGCGGGCGTTCTCGCTGGTGCAGCGAACCCTTGAGTAGCAAAACCAAAAGTGGTCAAGGCAAAGAGAGCAGCATGCCCCATGGGCTTAAGCAAACGCATGCACATTGAAAAACTCTTTCATGATGTCGGCCCAAGAGCATTTATAATTTGGTTGCTATAAAATGCTCCCTGACATGTCACCCAAAAAGGCGCATGTCAGTTGTTGTATTTGTCGCAAGAATATATCACCTGACACGTAAAGCATAGAATTCTATAAAGGTTTTAAAGCGTGAAAAAGCTATTTTCCTACCGTAAGTTCTGGGCCCATCGTTTTGGCCCTGCGCCGTTCCTGCCCATGTGTCGGGCGGAAATGGATGCGCTTGGCTGGGATAGCTGTGACATTATCATTGTCACCGGTGATGCGTACGTGGATCACCCGTCATTTAGCGCCGCTGTTATTGGTCGGGTGCTGGAAGCTCAGGGATTTCGGGTCGGAATTATCGCGCAGCCGGATTGGTCCGATATCGCGGATTTTCAAAAACTTGGGCAGCCCAATCTGTTTTTCGGTATTACCGCAGGTAACATGGATTCCATGGTCAACCGATACACGGCTGATCGTCGCATCCGCAGTAATGATAGCTATACCCCCAACGACGAGGGCGGAAAACGTCCTGACCGGGCCGTCTTGGTGTATAGCCAGCGGTGCCGGGAAGCTTTCAAAGACACGCCCATTGTCATCGGTGGGATTGAAGCCTCTTTGCGGCGTCTGGCGCATTATGATTACTGGTCTGACAAGGTACGCCGTTCGGTCGTGTTGGATGCCAAGGCAGATATTCTTGTCTACGGCAATGCTGAACGGGCTATCGTAGAAATAGCCCACAGGTATGCGTCCAAATCCGGTATTGGGGATATACGGGAAATCCGTGGAACGGCGTTGGCCTGTGATGAAATCCCATCGACTTATGCCGTGGTTGATGAAACTTCTCTGATTGACGAAAGCGATGAGTCAGCGTCGTCTCCTGACAAAAATCAGGTGCAAGTCGTTGAACTGCCATCCTTTGAAAATGTGCGGGACGATAAGGTCGTTTATGCTCATGCAACCCGGATTATCCACTTTGAAAACAGTCCACATAATGGGCGGGCCATGGTGCAGCGGCATGGCGAGCGACTGGTATGGGTGACTCCACCGCCTGAGCCATTGACCACTGAGGAGCTTGATGGAGTCTTTGACTTGCCGTATGCCCGCGCCCCGCATCCGGCATATGCCGATGCGCGCATTACTGCGTGGGAAATGATACGCCATTCGATCAATATCGTACGTGGTTGCTTCGGTGGGTGCTCATTCTGTTCGATTACGGCACATGAAGGCAGGTTTGTACAAAGCCGCTCCGAAGGGTCAATTCTGCGTGAAGTGGAAAAGATAAGGGACGGTAATTGTGGCTTTACGGGCGTTATTTCTGATCTTGGTGGCGCGACAGCCAATATGTGGCACTTGGGCTGCACCAACAAAAAGGCCGAGGCCGCGTGTCGCCGTTCCTCCTGCATTTATCCATCCATTTGCAAAAACCTTGATACCAACCATGATGCACTGGTGAAGCTGTATCAAAACGCACGAGCCATCAAAGGGGTGAAGAAAATCCTGATTGGTTCCGGCGTGCGTTATGACCTTGCCCTGCGTAGTCCGGCCTATATTCGGGAATTGGTTGCACATCATGTTGGCGGCTATCTCAAAATTGCTCCCGAGCATTCGGAAAAAGCAGTTCTTGATTTGATGATGAAGCCGGGAATCGACATTTTTGACCAATTCGAGGCGCAGTTTAAAGACGCGGTAAAAAGTGCAGGCAAAGAGTTTTACCTGATTCCTTATGTCATTGCGGCGCATCCCGGTGCCACGGATCAGGATATGATGAATTTGGCTTTGTGGCTGAAACGTAATGGTTTCAGGGTTGATCAAGTTCAGACATTCCTGCCGTCCCCCATGGCGCTGGCCTCTGCGATGTATCATACGGACCGCAATCCACTTCGCCCCGTGCGCCGCTCTGCTGGTCCGGCTGGAGTGGTGTTTACGGCAAAAGGTCTGCGGCAGCGGCGATTGCATAAAGCATTTCTCAGATATCACGATGCGGAAAATTGGCCGATGATTCGCGAAGCTCTGCAAAAAATGGGTAGGGCCGATCTGATCGGGCCGGGAAAACAGCATCTGGTTCCGGTGTGGCAGCCACGGGGAACCGGACACGGAGGCGAAGGGCGTCGTGGTGGGCAGTCTTTTGACAAAGGTAGAGAACACCGGGCGACACGTCCAAACTCTCGCGGGATTGGTAAAGAACGCGCACAGCGTGGTCGCAACGCCAAGCCTAAACGATAAAATGGGGTGATAGCCTTACGGAGTTGTCAGCGGCCAGACCATGGGAATCACCAGTGTCGCAACCACCAGCATCAGCAGGTTCATGGGTAACCCGACTTTCAGGAAGTCGTTAAAGTGATAGTTGCCGATGTTGTAGACGTAGGTATTGGTTTGATAGCCAATAGGCGTAGCAAAGCTGGCACTGGCCCCCAGCATGACCGCAACCACCAGGGGGCGTGGTTCCAATCCGGTTTGCGCTGCCAATCCAATGACAATCGGTGTCATCAGGACTGCGGTGGCATTGTTGCTCATCAACTCAGTCAGAATGGACGTCAGCAAAAATACGGTAGCTAAAATGGCAACAGGGCCAAGGTCTTCGACCATGTGGGCCGCCCCCATAACAATCATCTCTGCCGCGCCGGATTCTTGCATTGCCAATGAAACCGCAAGCATACCGAAGATCATCATCAGAATCCGCCATTCAATGGCTTCATAGGCTTGTTCAAGTGTCACGCACCCGGCGAGAATAACGAAAATTGCACCGGGGATTGCCAGTCCGGCAATGGGCATGACCTGAAGTGCTGCCAAACCAACCACCGCAAAAATCGTTAGAACCGCTAAAATGGCTCTGGGGACATCAACAGAAAGGGTGGGAACCCTGCTAACAGGTTGCAGGTTTTCATGGGTAAACAGGCGGTCCAGCTCATCTGCCGGACCTTCGATCAGCAAAACATCACCGTAGCGGAGGCGGAATGACTCAAAATTGGTGGTGATGTTTCGGTGGTCACGGTGAACCGCCAGAATATAACTGCCATAACGCCGCCGTAGACGAAGTGATGCGGGGGTTTGTCCAACAAAGTGCGAGTTCGGGCCAATGACACCTTCGGTGATGGTGGTTTCCCGTGTTGTCAAAGATGTATACGTGGCGTTGCCACCCTCAATATCAAAGGAAATGCCCGAGCTTTCGCGGATTTCAAGCAACTGATCCTGATAGGTTTTAAAGACAATCCTATCCCCGGCCTGAAGTGGGATATCACGGAATGTGGATCGTCCTTTGCCATCATTCCCGGCTGAAGACTGTTGCGAGCTACGCAATCCACGAACGGCATCAACAATATTAAACAGACCATTGCGCGCGCCACTGTCATTGCGCACAAGATCAAGAATTTCATAGTCTTCAGTGCTGCTGAAGCGGATTTCGTTCAGAGTTTTGCCAATCAGCGGTGATTCGGATTGGACAATGGCTTCGGCCAAAAACCGCTTGCGGTCCGGCTCGCTTAATAGCTGTTGCTGTAAGGTATCCCGGTCCGGTAGCAATTTGTGTCCAAAAGTCGCCAGATAGACTGCGCCAACGAAGGCCATAGCCAGCCCCGGGCCACTCACTTCGAACATACTGAATGGCGGTAAGCCGTGGGCGGTGGCAATGCCATCGGCAAGAATGTTGGTCGAGGTGCCAATCAAGGTGCATGTGCCGCCCAGAATCGCCATATATGATAGTGGAATCAAGTATTTGGATGGGCTGTTTTGTAACTGCCGCGCCACCGCAATGACAATCGGGGACAGGATAATCACAACGGGCGTATTGTTCATGAAGGCAGAGACCATGGTAACCATAGCCAATAGGCAGACCACAGACAAAATATGATGCTTTTCTGCAAGGTTCAGGATGCCGCGACCAAGCAGATCAATGACGCCTGTGCGTTCCAATGCCGCACTCAGGATGAACATGCAGGCAATGGTAATGGTTGCTGCATTACTGAAGACTGACAGGGTTCCTTGTGTATCAATAACACCGGAAGTCAGAAGGACGGCAAGCCCAACCATCGCCGCCATGTGAGGGGGGATATAGTTTTTGGCAAACAGGATCAGGACTGCCAGCAAGACGGCAAATGTGATGATGATGTCAGGCGTGATTTCGCTGAGAAACTGCAACTTTGGACATCCTTACGGGCCTATTGGAATACGAGAGAATACAGGAGGCAATGAGAGTGTCGCAAGCCTTGCCGATATGAAGACGAACTTGTGCGTTCAAAAATGGGGCGGCACCATGTGTTTACTCCCTGTTTTTATAATTCGCCTAAATATTTGGAGGCTCCATTGCTGGAGTGTAGCATTTTCCTATCCGATTCGGTTAGATTCTAATGGGGGTATGCACGTTTTACGCATGCATAAGTGCAAAATAATCACGCCAGTCTTGCTTTGTTGGCTTGGTTTCACGATGTTGATAGCGTTCTGGGGTGCCTTAAGTGTGCAAGCTTGAGAATTCCATGAAAGTAGAGTAATAGTATGGCAATGAGTGAAATGATATAATCCGCATGAATTATGTACGCACGACACCTTGGGTTGGGTGCGTGATTTGGCTTTTCATGTGTACGTTCGCTCTTCACTAGCAGATTTGCCGGATTGTAGACCTTGTGAGTGATCATAGGGAGCGGTTGCTTTTATCAAGTCATAGGTGACGTTGCGTGTTGCAGGACCTGTTCCACAGTAATTCAGACGATCAAGTGTCTTCGGGGTGCCTGAAACGGCAAAGTACCGAAAATGGGCATAGATGGCGGTTTCTTCGCAGCTTCTCCCTTGCATTGGCGTTGGTTCTGTCTTTATCAGCGATTGTAGTGGCGATTGGCATGTGGCAGTTGGGGCATGACGGTCAGGACACTGCGCTTAGCCCGTTGGCTCTATTTGCATTGCAGCACCTGAAGTGGACTTTAGGGATGTTGGTCATCGGTCCGGTCGTCTTGATGATTGTGATCTGGCGGTCCGTTGTCGATGAAAAGGCCAAGGCTGAGGCTTTGATTAGGGCGCGCAAAAAACGTGACACCATGCGTGTCTCTTTTCATCAATTACGGCATGTCTTTACATCGTTACCGGTGCCATATTTCTTGACGCATATGGATGGACGCCTGCTGCAAGGGAATCCTGACGCGCTGTATGCATTTGGTTTGGCACCCGGTGCTTTGAATAAGGAAAACTTATTCGATTTGATGAAAGGGCAGTACTGCTGTCAGGATTTGCAAAACAAAATCTCAACCCATCAGCGGTTTGACGGTGGAGAAATTTGTCTGAAATCCAAAAAAGGTGAGATGCGGTGGTATTTGGTGTCTGCCGCCCGAGTAGAAGTTAACCAGCGTGATCTGCTGTTTGTAACGTTTTCGGACATGACAGGGCAAAAGTTGGCTGAACGCGCTGTCAAAACCAACGAGGTGGCATTGCGCGGGATTATTGAAGCCTCGCCGATGCCCATGGTGATTTTTCACAAAGATACGCATGTGATCTCCATGATTAACCGCTCCGCTCAGGTGTTTTTTGATGGTGTCGCCGGGGCTCAGGTAGGCATGGACGCATCACGGCTTTGGGAAACGCCGGAGCAGTACTGGGCCTTCATCAATGAATTGCAGCACAAGCGCAGCCTGACGGATCAGGAAATGCGTTTGAATGGGCGCAATGGTGAAGTCATGTGGGTACAGGCGTCTATGACGGTGCTTACCGACAATAATCAGGCCATGGTGTGCTGTTCGTTTGCGGATATTACGGCCCGTAAGGAAAAGGAATATGAACTGCTACGGCTGGCGACAACCGATCCTTTGACCGGTGCCTTGAACCGCCGTGCCTTTCATGATGCTTGCCTTAGGGAATATGCACGTGCCCAGCGCGGAGGGTATCCCTTGGCGTTGGTATCTTGTGATTTGGACCACTTCAAGCAGGTCAATGATTCATATGGGCATGCGGTCGGGGACGAAGTGTTGCGACAATTCACTTCTACACTGAATTATTCCTTGCGACCGGGAGACGTGTTTGGCCGCATCGGTGGCGAAGAATTTGCCTTACTTCTGCCCGGGGCAACGCCAGATATAGCAGCAATGATTGCGGCCCGTGTGCGGGATAAGATGAAGGCTCTTCCAATTACTATCCCCGGGGCAAGCGATGGAAAGAAAGAGATAGAGCTAAGTGCCACCGCAAGCTTTGGTGTTGCCGGTTGGGATACAGCTTTGTCCTTAGAAGCAGTGCTGTCCCGTGCGGATGAAGCCTTGTACTGTGCCAAACGCGATGGACGCGATTGTATTCGTATTGTCGGGCAGGATGATATCCATATATCCCCATCCGTCTGTGCATAGTGTATTGGCATATAAGTGCACTAAAGGCCCGATTAAATCGGGCCTTTAATGATTTTAGGGCAGAACCAGCTTATTGCTTGAACGTTACCGTGACTTGACGGTTTTCTTGCTCAATCACGCCATCGGCGGTTGGTTTTGGCAAGTTGGTTTCGCCATAGGATGTTTCAGAAATCGGCGCAACGCCTTCTTTCGACAGGACTTCAGAAACCGCTTTGGCGCGTTCCATGCCCAATTTTGCATTGTATGCTTTCGGACCAGCCGTATCCGTGTGACCGGCAACGTGGACAGCCGTCGGTTTGGAGCCGGAGAAGAACGCAACAATATCATCCACAACAGCGCGAGCTTCAGAAGTCAAGGTGTCGCTGTCAAACGGGAAATAGATGCGGAAGGTTGGGGCATCTGTCATTTTCATCGCTTTCGGAACGCAGTTCACGATGGACTTTTCAAAGTGAACCCGTGCCATGGCGATATGGTCAGGCTGATGTCCTTCTTCAGACTGTTCCATCCAGTGTTCAAGCCATGCTTGGGATTGGGCGCAAGCGACCGGATTGACTTTGGCGGAACCAGCGGCAAGAGCATCGACCAATTTGGCATGCGACATTCCAATTTCATCCACTTCCACTTTCAAAGTGCGTTCGGATGGTGCCTGCGGTGCAGGTGGCATACCCTTGGCGGCCAATTCTGCCCGGCTGGTGAAGAAGTCAACTGAGCCCCAGTCCCCTTCCTCGACTTCAAAGCGGGCGCGTTCGATGTACTGTTCCTGCAATGCAGCAGCAAAGGCATCGCCTTCGTTCGGCATTGCTGCCGTGCCATCAACATCCCAGTTGGCACACCCGCTCAGGAGGAAAGTCCCGGCGACGGCTGCCATTAGTCCACTACGAAATTTCATAATTATCTCCCCTAAATTGCGGCAAAAGCTAAACCGTGTGCCTGTTCGGCCGCATAAAAAATGGACCCATGTAAAAGGTAGGAGGAGTTTAGCTTAAAGCAACCCGTAAAATTGTCATAAATCTAAGAAAAATTGTATCAAAGATGACGAATATCACTGCGATAATACAAAAAAGAGGTCCGCCAAATAGACGGACCTGAAAAGTTATCCTGTGGATAGAAACATAACCTGATAGTCTTTCCATCAGTCGGTGTTACGGCTGAGAAAAGTCCCGGAAAAACTGACCTCCGGGCTGGGCCTGTTGTTTGACGGGCAAGATAATCTTAGCCGTCAAATTCGCTCATTCGCCGAGACAGTCGTCGGCGGGTACAAAAGCATCCACCTTATTCAACGCCGTCGCCACAGCTTTGAAAGTGATTTTGCCATCGTGGATATTCAGGCCATTGCGCAGTCCGGCATCCTCTGATAACGCGGTTTTCCAGCCTTTATCAGCCAATGCAATGGCGTAGGGCAGGGTAGCGTTGTTCAAAGCCAGAGTGCTGGTGCGTGCAACGGCACCGGGCATGTTGGCGACGCAATAGTGGATGACGCCCTCTTCGATAAATACCGGATCGGCATGGGTGGTTGGGCGACTGGTTTCCATGCAGCCACCCTGATCAATGGCAATATCGACGACGACGGAGCCATTTTGCATGGATTGCAGAATCTTGCGAGTGACCAATTTGGGCGCAGATGCACCCGGGATCAAAATCGAACCGACCAAGAGGTCCGCAGTCGGTGCCAGGCTTTCCAAGGCATCAACTGTAGAATAAACAGTTTTGGCGCGTCCGGCGAACATAGCGTCCAGCGCCCGGATCCGTGTCAAAGATTTTTCCAGAATAGTGACATCCGCCCCCATGCCGACGGCCATTTGTGCCGCATTGGTGCCGGCTACACCGCCGCCAAGAATAACAACTTTGGCCGGTGCAACACCGGGCACGCCGCCTAACAGCACGCCGCGACCACCTTGAGCTTTTTCAAGGTAATGGGCTCCGGCTTGGATCGACATGCGACCGGCAACTTCACTCATCGGTGCAAGCAGTGGCAAGCTGCCATCAGGTGCGGTGACGGTTTCATAAGCAATTGCCGTGCACCCTGATTTTTGCAGAGCCTCAGTTTGTGCAGGATCAGGAGCCAAGTGCAGATAGGTAAACAGGACATGATCGGGACGCAACATGTCGCATTCCTGCAACTGCGGTTCCTTAACCTTCACGATCATATTGGACTCAGCAAAAACGGATTTTGCATCGTTCACAATTTGCGCACCAACCGCGGTATAATCTGCATCGGTCATGCCGATGCCGTTCCCGGCGCCGGACTGGACAATAACGCTATGTCCGTGATGAATGAGTTCCCGTACAGCGGTAGGAGCAAGGCCGACACGGTATTCATGATTCTTGATTTCGGTTGGGACGCCAATTTTCATGCAAGGGTTCCTATTTCCAAAAAAAACGGAGGAATAGTATATGGATTTTGCATTCGATAATCCTTGCAAAAGTGCGGCTTGGATTAGATAATTTTCGAACAATATTGTTTGTTGTGGTTATTTTTGCAATGGAAGTAGGTAAAAGGTGGACGATACAGATGTTGAGATCCTGCGTATTTTGCAGGGAGACGGTCGTATTTCAAATGTGGATTTGGCAGGGAAAGTGCATTTGTCCCCTTCGGCCTGCTTACGACGTGTGCAGCAGTTGGAAGCCAATGGTCTGATCAGTGGCTACACTGCACAAATTGATGAAGGGGCGCTTGGGCGTCGTTTGAGCATCTTTGTCGATATCACTTTGGAAAAACAAACTGAAGAATATCTATCCCGTTTTGAGGAAGCCGTGCGCCACTGCGCCGAGGTCATGGAATGCTATCTTATGTCCGGGCAGTCAGATTACCTGTTGCGGGTCGTTGCTAAAGATGCAGAAGATTATGAGCGTTTGCACAAGGAAGTCCTGTCAAGGCTGCCGGGCGTGCTGCGCATTCAAACAAATATCGCATTGCGTCGTGTTGTGCGTCGTCAGGTCGTCCCGTCCCGAGTGTTTGAAACGCGCCCGGTTTAACCGCACCGGGTTGAGTACATACGAAACATCAGGCGGAAGTCGGAACTTCACGTAAAGTATGCCGTTCTGACTTCCATTTGCTGATAAAGGCAGGGATATCCGACGCGGGCAAGGGACGGCTGATCAGATAGCCCTGTCCAACATCACAGGATTCTGCGTTCAAAAAGTCAATGTGGCTTTGCCATTCAATACCCTCTGCCACCACATCCAGTCCCAAATCATGCGCAAGCCGAATAATCGCGCGGCAGATGCGGGCGTCTTCATTGTTGGGTTCAATGTTTCTGACAAATGATTGGTCAATTTTCAGGGTGTTGACCGGAAGCTTCTTAAGGTAACTGAGAGACGAATACCCAGTGCCGAAGTCGTCAATTGATAACCTGATCCCCATAGCCCGTAGTCGGGACATCCGTTCCAGTACACTTTCTTCGTGTTTTACAAACACGCCTTCGGTGATCTCCAGTTCCAACATCTCCGCAGGAAGTCCGGTTTTGCTCAATGCGTCCTGCACAGCTTGGACCATGTCATCACGCAGGAATTGGACCGGGGAAATATTCACGGCAACCCGGCGTGCATCGCATCCCATATCCATCCAGATTTTCGCCTGTCGACAGGCTTCCTGAAGAATCCAGCGCCCCAAAGGGAGAATCAGGCCGCTGCGTTCTGCCATGGGGATAAAGTCGGCGGGACTGATTGCGCCACGTTCGGGGTGATTCCATCGAACCAAGGCTTCCGCCCCGATGATTTGCCCGGTCGCGATCCGCATCTTGGGTTGGAAGTGTAATAGGAAGTCGCCCCGGTCGATGGCGAGCTTCAGGTCTTTGCGGATTTGCTTAATATGGTCGGCCTGATGCCCGATGTCTGGTGTGTAAATCGCACCATCAAGGTTGTTACGATCATCCAGTCGCGTGCGCATGGCAACATCGGCATGGTGCATCAAGGTTTCCGCATCTTGACCATGTTCGGGGTAGCAAGCAATGCCGGCGAATGGGTCGACACTTAATTCCAACTCTTCGACGCGAATGGGCCTGCGCATTTCATGAGTAAGGCGTGAAACAAAAGCTTGAATATTGGACGGCTCAATCAAACCAGGCGCGGCAACGACAAAGCGCTGTCCACCGATGCGTGTGGGGATATCTGCCGGGCGGACTGATTTGCTGAGGCGATCCGCAAGTATCCGCAGGACGCGATCCCCGGTGTCGTGCCCGAATGTTTCAATAATGTCTCGCAAACCGTCCAAGTTAAAATATAGAAGGGAACCAGTATCGCCGTGCTGAATACTGCGATTTATGAACGCGTCCAGCAGTGCCCTGTTGCCAAGGCCTGTCAGCAAGTCGTGGGTGGCGATGTGATTGTTACGAGCCATAACGTCGCGGAAAATCGACAGGTCCATTGCCATGTCGCCGAGTTCATCCGGTGGGCCGGGGTCAATGGGATGTTCAATGTCACCCCCGGCAATTGCACGCATGGTTGCCCCCAGACGATTAATCCGCTTCAGAACACTGTGACCTAGATAGACAAAGGTCAGGAATAAGGTGCCAAGTGTGCAACCAATGCCAAGGATTAACAGCAGGATTTGGCTCTGCCCGAGATGATCAGCAGTAATCGCCCGTCGTTCCTTTGTGTGCTGTTTAACATCATCCATTAAGGAACAAAGAGATGTACTTAAACGCTGTTCAGTGTCGCGGATGGCACCAAGATGGGATTTTGTGATTTTGTCAGCTGTGATTTCACGGCGGCGCAATGCGCTGATTGAATTGTCGCCATAAGCCAGATCCTGCAGGCGGCGTACGATTCTTTCAGCGGCCTGCTGAATAGGACGGATGCCTTGTTCACCAAGACTTTGGCTCATGCGATATAAGATGGGGCGCATTTGCTCCATCTGTATTTCTAGTTGCTGTTGGTTTTTTGCACGATTTAGATGGGATAAAGCCGTCAGAAATTGGTTTGTGTGCAGTAAAAACCTTTGCGCCGTCGGGTTAGATGTGACCTTAGCCCCCGATAGTAAGCGATACTCTTGATGAATGACCCCAATTTGCTCGTGCACGATTTCATAAGACGAGGCGAGGCGAATACGTTCCCGTTGCGCAGATAAAAGACGAAACGTATCGGATTGGATATCCAGGACATCCATACGCATTTGTCGCATTTCCGAGGCAATGCTCGGGTACATGTCCAACGCGGCCAGCGATTGGGTGAATTGGGCGCGTTTTTGCGAAAAATCAGCGGCAGCACGTTCTAGCTTACCTATATCATCTGCCAACAGTATCGTCGGTGTGAGCGTCAGAATCTGCTGAGTTAGGTGAGATACATTGGCAAGTTCCGTCATTAACGGAATGGATTTGTGAACAATCTCATCCAAGGACCGATCCGTTTCACGGTAACTGGACCACGCAACTAGGACCGCACTGACCACCAGCATGGTGATAAGAGCGAATGTGGCGCGCATTTTCCCGCGTAAGCCGAAGCGCCACGGGCGCTCCGGCTTATCTGTGGATAGGTGGCTATGTAGGTTTTCGTGCATAGCTCGGCTCTTTACACAATCGTTTAAGCATGATCGGCAGACCATAGCCGGGGATTGAGTACAGGAGTCGTTAAACTATTATGTAGACTTTAACCAAGTATACGGTCCTGTTATGCAATCAGCCGTTGCCGAACACTGTATTGATCTGTTGGCCCACCATAACAAATGTGGCGCGTTTGGATAGTTCTTTCAGATGGACTGCACCAACATAAGTACAGGTGGAGCGAATGCCGCCGAGTATTTCCTGTACGGTATCTGCAACTTGACCGCGATAGGGTAATTCTACGCGTTTACCTTCACTGGCACGATACGAAGCGACGCCGCCATAATGTCGGTCCATGGCAGCCTCTGAGCTCATGCCATAAAATTCCACGTATTTTTCTTCGCGAATAATCATTTCGTCGTTTTGGTCCAATTCATTGGTAACAAAACGGCGCGTCATAATTTCGCCACCACCTTCATCGTGCCCAGCCAGCATCCCGCCCAGCATGACAAAGTCAGCACCGGCAGCAAATGCCTTGGCAACATCGCCGGGGACGGTGCAGCCACCATCGGCACAGACCAGCCCCTTCAAACCATGCGCGGCATCAGCACATTCGATAACGGCAGACAGCTGAGGATAGCCGACACCTGTAACTTTACGGGTGGTGCAGACGGATCCCGGCCCGATCCCGACCTTGACAATATCTGCGCCGGATAAAATGAGCTGTTCAGTCATTTCACCGGTGACGACATTGCCTGCCATGATGACGGCATCTGGATAGGATTGACGGACGCGTTGTACCACTTGGGCAAACCGTTCGCTGTAACCATTAGCGACGTCAAGGCAGATAAAACGCGGAGGCTTTCCCGTGCGTTTTTTGATGTCATCTGCTACATTATCCAATCGTTTCAGGTCATTATCCGTAATTCCAAAGGATAAAAAGACGCTGTCCTCTGCGGCAATCGTTGTCGCTTCGGATGATGCGTTTTCCGTATTGCCCAAATAATCCGCATAATCATGGATGTCATAGAATTTATGCAGGGCTGTCATCAAACCGAATTTGGACAACTGTTGGGCCATTTCGAAACTGCCAACCGTATCCATATTGGCGGCAATAATCGGAACGCCGGTCCATTTGCCGGAGGCATGTGGAAATGAAAAAGTACGGGTGAGGTCTACTTGAGACCGGGAGCTCAATCGAGAGCGCTTAGGGCGGATCAGGACGTCCTTATAGTCAAGTTTGACTTCGGTATCCATACGCATGATGCAGTGTCTCCACTTCGCAGTTGCTTACCCACCTTCCTAGACCGTCGAGTGTCATGAGCACAAGGATATCTGTTATATTTTGCCACATTTCTTTTTTATTATCGGGTAGGTTGTTGCGTCTCTATGAAACTCGGTGTAGAGGGTGATTACTGGGGGAGAGTATCCCCCGCAATTCGCCCTAAAAAAACAGGGGGCACATTTCAGTCACCGTCGTGAACGTTCGATTTGCGGCGCACTCCAAATGTATGAAAATGTGAAGGCGGATGTTTCTATGAAAACAATGATGAAAATGTTGGTTGCTGGTGTGGCGTTGACGGCTATGGCTGCGGCCCCGGCTCAGGCCAAAACTTTGGTGAACGGTATTGACGCAGCGTTTCCTCCGTTCGCTTACGTGGACAAAGATGGTGAAGCCAAGGGATTCGACGTGGATTCCCTGAACTGGATCGCCAAGGAAATGGGCTTTGAAGTCAAGCACCAAGCCGTGGCATGGGAAGGCATCATCCCGAGCCTTGTGGCAGAAAAAATTGATTTTATTTGCTCTGGCATGAGCATTACCGAAAAGCGCAAAGAACAAGTGGACTTCACGGATCCCTATTGGCAGGTCAAAAATGTGTTTGTTGCCAAAGCTGATTCAACTCTGACCGTTGATGAAGTATTGAAAGGTGGCAAAAAAATTGGCATGCAACAGGGTACTGCCGAAGATCAATGGCTTTCAAATGCACGTAAAGAGCCGGAAAACAAAGACTGGAATTACACAAAACGCCAGTACAGTGCGGCAGCCATGGCTATTGGTGATGTCCTGAACGGTCGCATTGACGCCGCTGGTATGGATACGGCTCCGGCTAATGATGCCATTAAAAACGGCATGCCGATTAAAATCGTCGGCGCATTCGGTACGGCAAAAGACTACGGCTGTGCGGTTCGTAAAACCGACCCGGAATTGCTGAAAATGCTGAATGAAGGTTACAAGCGTCTTATGGCCAGCCCGAAATGGGAAGAGCTGAAAGCCAAGTACAAACCCTAAGGTGTTTGGGGTCTCTTGCAAAAAATTTCGGGGCGCGGTACAAAACCGCGCCTTTAATTATGTAAAGCCACGGCTTCTTTGCTGTTTGTAACCGATAGTGAGACAAGTATGGAACGGACCATCAGCGTCCTTATAGAGTCTTTCCCCTATCTATTGGGGGGAGCAGGCCTAACTGTTGCAGCCGTGGTTGGTGGTATGTTGCTGGGGCTTGTAATTGGCCTGCCTATGGCTGTGATGCAGGTCTATGGGCCACGTCCAATGCGTTGGTTCGTGCAGTTTTACGTTTGGTTCTTCCGCGGCGTTCCGATTCTGGTTCTGCTGTTTTTGTTCTATTTTGGTCTGTTCCAATTGTTGAATTGGAATATCGACGCGCTAACCTCCGCCACATTGGTATTGGGGATGGCAAGTGGAGCCTATCAGTCTCAGATCTTCCGGGGGAGCATCCAATCCCTGTCCCGTGGACAGTTCCGTGCGGCAAGCGCGCTTGGCATGACGGATGGTCAGGCGATTGCTCACATCATTTTACCACAGGCTCTGCGGTTATCTCTTCCCGGCTGGTCCAATGAATATTCCATAATTTTGAAAGATTCGGCGCTGGCGTTTGTCTTGGGTGCGACCGAGATCATGGCACGAACACAGTTCGTTGCGACCCGTACCTATCAGCATCTGGCCTTGGCTCTGGCTGCGTGTTTTATCTATTTCCTGTTGACGTGGGCTGGTGTGCGGTTGTTGCGCGCGTTGGAACGCCGGGTTTCGGTTCCGGGCTTTGGTCAGGCAGGAGCGAAATAACTATGATGGTTCAGATTGTTGGAGAGTACCGATGACAACCCCAGACACCAATCCCATT
>OY764545.1:0-92500 GCA_963668495.1 Rhodospirillaceae bacterium | reverse complement strand
TCATGGCTAAGTGGGAAAGGATGTGGGAAGGCCACAACAACCAGGAGGTTGGCTTAGAAGCAGCCATCCTTTAAAGAAAGCGTAATAGCTCACTGGTCTAATAGCCGTCCTGCGCCGAAGATGTATCGGGGCTGAAGCCATGCACCGAAGCTGAGGATTCTTATCTTTGATAAGAGTGGTAGCGGAGCGTTCTGTAGGTCTGCGAAGGTGTGCCGTGAGGCATGCTGGAGATATCAGAAGTGAGAATGCTGACATGAGTAGCGACAAACAGAGTGAGAAACTCTGTCGCCGAAAGTCCAAGGGTTCCTGCGCAAGGCTAATCCGCGCAGGGTGAGCCGGCTCCTAAGGCGAGGGCGAAAGCCGTAGTCGATGGGAATCAGGTTAATATTCCTGAGCCTGCTGGAAGTGACGACTGCAGTAAGTTGTATTGTCTTAACGGATTGATGATGCAGCGAATGTGGTCCAGGAAATAGCTCCAGCGTATAGACCGTACCCGAAACCGACACAGGTGGACTGGTAGAGTATACCCAGGCGCTTGAGAGAACGATGTTGAAGGAACTAGGCAAATTGCCCCCGTAACTTCGGGAGAAGGGGGCCTCTGCATTGGGCAACCAGTGTGGAGGGGCACAGACCAGGGGGTAGCGACTGTTTACTAAAAACACAGGGCTCTGCGAAGTCGCAAGACGACGTATAGGGTCCGACGCCTGCCCGGTGCCGGAAGGTTAAAAGGAGGTGTGCAAGCACTGAATTGAAGCCCCGGTAAACGGCGGCCGTAACTATAACGGTCCTAAGGTAGCGAAATTCCTTGTCGGGTAAGTTCCGACCTGCACGAATGGCGTAACGACTTCCCCACTGTCTCCAACATCGACTCAGCGAAATTGAATTCTCCGTGAAGATGCGGAGTTCCTACGGTCAGACGGAAAGACCCCGTGCACCTTTACTATAGCTTCGCAGTGGTATTAGGGATTGAATGTGTAGGATAGGTGGGAGGCTTTGAAACCAGGGCGCCAGTTCTGGTGGAGCCAACCTTGAAATACCACCCTTTTGATTCCTGATATCTAACCGCGGTCCGTTATCCGGATCCGGGACCCTGCGTGGTGGGTAGTTTGACTGGGGCGGTCGCCTCCCAAAGAGTAACGGAGGCGCGCGATGGTAAGCTCAAGCTGGTCGGAAATCAGCTGCTGAGTGCAATGGCATAAGCTTGCCTGACTGTGACACCGACGGGTGGAGCAGAGACGAAAGTCGGTCATAGTGATCCGGTGGTCCCGCGTGGAAGGGCCATCGCTCAACGGATAAAAGGTACGCCGGGGATAACAGGCTGATCTCCCCCAAGAGTTCACATCGACGGGGAGGTTTGGCACCTCGATGTCGGCTCATCACATCCTGGGGCTGGAGCAGGTCCCAAGGGTACGGCTGTTCGCCGTTTAAAGTGGTACGTGAGCTGGGTTTAGAACGTCGTGAGACAGTTCGGTCCCTATCTGCCGTAGGTGTTGGATACTTGAGAGGAGCTGTCCCTAGTACGAGAGGACCGGGATGGACATACCTCTGGTGTACCTGTTGTCACGCCAGTGGCACCGCAGGGTAGCTAAGTATGGACGGGATAACCGCTGAAAGCATCTAAGCGGGAAGCCTCCCTCAAAACCAGGTATCCCTATCAGAGCCGTGGAAGACCACCACGTTGATAGGCCGGGTGTGAAAGCGTAGCAATACGTGCAGCTAACCGGTACTAATTGCTCGATCGGCTTCAATCCCCTTGCAGAAACAAGCTCAACTTAAAATCAGATACTCTCACAAATTATGAAAACGCGGGCTTTGATGGCTTGGTGGTTATGGCAAGAGTGCACCACCCGATCCCATCTCGAACTCGACCGTGAAACCTCTTTGCGCTGATGGTACTGCATCTTAAGGTGTGGGAGAGTAAGTCGCTGCCAGGCCTTCAAAGCCCGCTACATGATATTCCAGCACATCAAACATAAATACAAACGCCAAAGCCTACGCTAAGGCGTTTTGTTTATGATACAAACACTCCCTTGAACACATAACTATAACCGCGGGGTGGAGCAGCCCGGTAGCTCGTCAGGCTCATAACCTGAAGGTCGTCAGTTCAAATCTGGCCCCCGCAACCAATATTTAAGCCGCTATTCCAATAGGATAGCGGCTTTTTGCTGCCCGAAATCTGGCGCTCCCATAAACGCCGTGGAAGCAAGGTGGAAGCGCTTCGCGCCGTAATATATGTGGTTTTATGGTGTATAATTTATTTGAGGCTACTCGATGCGCCGCTACAATCTCTCTTTCCACAATTTATTGAGGGGGAGTGTGTATGGCTGTCTACCCAGTATCGTTAAAGTACAAAGATATCATGCGCAAACGCCCCAGTGTTGCCCAGATTGAGCAGCATTGGTGTGAGCGCATTGAGGCTTGGATTAATGAGCAGGGGCTAAAACAAACGACGCGTGGTCAAATTATCACCTATGGTCAAATTGCTAACGCGTTATCTATAAGCAGGGATGATGTTGAGCGGATATGCTTCCAGCTGGATGCTGGAGGGAACGGCTTCACGTTAGTTAGGCAAGATATTCAGGAATAGGAAGCAATTCTCTTATAGGGCGAGATATTCCTCTGTACAGTGTTGGGGTTGGATGAGTGAAGAACTTGATTTAGAAAGCCTTCTTTGGGATGGGGATGTCAGTGATGATACAGGCCCGGGGTATGTGGAAAGCAAGGATGTTTATCCTGATGAGTTTATAGCTCGATTAGCTAAGGATTTTGAGTTTGACGCTTTTGGCACCCACAACCTAACCCGACTTTATGAAATCCCTTATCGCTACAAGTTGATGAATGATCTCGTTGCTGGGGATCGAGAACGTGAAAAGTCGCACCTCCGGCATGTGCGTATGCTTAAGGCACTGAATACCTTCCGTGATGTTCTGGAGGCCGAAGGTGGTCATGATTTTAATATGGAGGTTGCAAGGGGTGCTGTCCTCTCAGGAGACTTAGATCCGCAACTCGATCCCGCTGATTATCCTGATAAGAATTTAAGTGCGCGTGGCTGCTATTGGTTTGAGTTTGATCGGTATCTGACATTCTTTGAACGTGGTCTAGCGGATAGCATTGAACGCCTGAAGTCAAAGGCCGGAAGATATAAGAATGAAGGGCTATCCCTCGCTATATCGAATATTGCGAACTTCTGGGAATATGATCTGGGCCGTAAATTTACGTTTGATGCCTATGAGGGGCAGGGCATTACCGATGCGTATGACTTCACCAAGGCACTTTTAGAGCCTGTCGATGATATTCCAGATGAGCAGATAAAGACCGCAATGCGGCGAGAAATCAAGGAGCGCAGGGCGTTCAAGGAAAATCACTAACAACAATTGACCGCATTTTTGACGCTTAATTGTTGCCAGTGCAATGAACTGACAAGCCAGCAAATGTGTTTAAGTTAGTGAACCATCGTAAACAACCACGATGGATGATTAACAATGACATTAGATGAACAGTACAAAGACACCCTGCAACGTGATCCGGATTTTCTGGATCGCAATCTGACAGAAAAAGAAGCCGCTGCATTTATCGGCTATACCCCTCGCGCCTTGCAAAGCTGGCGCTTGAAGGGTGGCGGTCCGAAGTTTGTAAAAGTTTCTGCCCGCTCTATCCGCTATCGTCGCCGTGAACTGCTGAAATGGGCGAATGAGCGGTTGGTGGCCTCGACCTCCCAACACATTGGGGAGATCTGAGATGTCCGGATATTCCAGAAACGACCATCGAGATGCCCGAAACTTCCGGACCGGACATTCCGAAACCTTCGGGCGGTCCTTTCGAACTGTCCGGGTTATCCGAACCGAAACTTCCGGACGGTTCGGGCGCGGCTATGCTGAAAATTCCGGAACTTCCGGAAGTTCCGGACCGACATTCCCGAAACTTTCGGAGTATCCGGAAATCAATCGGGTGGCCTTGTCGGTTCTTCCGGAACTTCTGAGCCGTTGGCTTCCGGGTGGTCGAATGCAGGGGCATGAATATGTGGTGCGCAATCCACTTCGTGCGGACAGTCACCCCGGTTCTTTCTGCATCAATCTACGGTCCGGTAAATGGGCAGACTTTGCCACGGGGGAGTGTGGCGGGGATCCCATTAGCCTTGTGGCGTATCTGCAACGCTGCAAGCAGTCGCAAGCGGCAAAAGACCTCGCTGAATATCTGGGGGTGACTTATGGGGAGTGTTAAGGCGCTTGATGTGGTCCTTCCTATCTCTCATCCGCAGCTTGGCTGTCCTGATGCACGTTATGTATATCGGGACTCCTACGGGAAGCCTCTGGTGGCTGTGTTCCGGTATGAAGCCGGGGCAAAAGCGCCAAATGGTGCCAAAAGCCAGAAGAAAGAGTTCCGGCCTTATGATGTCGTGCGCGGAGAATGGAAAGCGCCGGAAGTACGTCCGCTGTATCGGTTGGATGCTTTGGCTTGTACGCCGGGACCCGTAGTGCTGGTTGAAGGCGAGAAATGCTCTGATGTTCTGAATGATCTGGGGGTATTGGCAACCACGGCTTTCGGTGGTTGCAATGGTGTGGCGAAAACCGACCTTAGCCCATTAAAAGGCCGTGATGTGGTGATCTGGCCTGATGCGGATGAGGCCGGGGAAAAGTACCTTCATGCATTGGGAGAGCGCTTGCAGGCGGTTGCCGTCAGTAGTTTGGCCTATATCCCTCAAAGTGGATTGATTGAGGTTCTCGCCACAGTATCGGGCGAGAGTATCTCCGCTCTTCCTAAAGGGTGGGATGCGGCAGATGCGGTGCAAGCAGGGTTTGCGAAGGCGGATATTGCGGCATTGGTCAAGGATGCGCGGCCTTATGCCCCTTCTCTGGTGCAAAGCAATGCCCCCGGTGCGCCGTTGGGTCTGTTTGGTGCGCCGCCGCCGACTGTCGCATATGAATGGCAAGAGCCGGATTTATCCGTACTTAATCCGCGCACCAAACCGCCGGAATTGCCTTTGTGTTTGTTTGGCCCGTTCTGGTCCAAATGGATTGCGGGCAAGGCTGAGGGTTGTGGTGCGCCTGTGGATTATGTGGCGGGAAGTGTGTTGACTGCATCCTCTGTGCTGATTGGCAATAGCACGCGGATCATGCCGTGGGAGGGGTGGAGTGAACCCGCTTTTCTATGGATGGCATTGGTGGGCAATCCATCCAGTGGCAAAAGTCCGGCAATGGATCCGGTCGTCTCTCTGTTACGCAAGATCGAGAGTGAAAAACGCGCTGAAACCGATGAGCAGGCCGGGCAGTATGAAGCGGATGTACTGGCGGCAAACCATATGCGCAGGCAATGGGAGAAGGATGTAGAAGAAGCCGTAAAGTCCGGATATCCCGCGCCGAAAATGCCGGATGGTGCAAGGGAACCGGATAAACCGCAAGCTCCCCGTCTTATGGTGGCAGATACAACGCCGGAGGCTTTGGCGCGGTTGCTGGTTAACCAGCCGAAAGGCTTGCTCGTGCAACGTGATGAGCTGGCGGCATGGATTGGTAACTTCAATCGCTATGCAGGCGGGCAAGGTGGGGATCGTGCGTTCTGGTTAGAAGCTTTTGGAGCAAGGTCATTTACCATTGACCGGGCACGCAATGGTGGCGAGAGCGTGACCATCCCATATATGGGCGCTTCCATCATTGGCGGTATTCAGCCGGACCGCCTGTGTAGCTTGTTGATGAGTGGTGATGATGACGGATTAACCGCACGGTTCCTGTATGTCTGGCCTGATGCGTTGCCGCCAATGCGCCCGAAGGCGGTGATGGGTGATGCAGAAGCCTATGAAGCGTTTAAGTGGCTGGATGGTCTGTCTTTGCAGCAACAGGCTGAAGGCGGATTAAAGCCGGGTGTCGTGATGCTGAGTGATGCAGCGGCGGACTGCTTTCAGGCTTGGCGGGAACTGCATGTGAGGGATGAGCCGGAAGGCGCGTTGTCCAGTTGGTGGGGCAAAATGCCGGGAATGGTGCTGCGGCTGGCGCTTGTGCTGGAAATGCTACATGCGGCCCGCTTTACCCGGATCATTCCACACGAAGTGTCAAAGGTTGTGCTTGAAGGCGCTATTGAGCTTGTAGATACGTATTTTAAGCAGATGGCGCGGCGTTGTTATGGTGACGCCAGCTTGCCACAGGCGGAAAAGGGAGCGGCAACGCTGGCGAAGTGGATCAAGGTTAACAGGCCAGACCGGATAAACGTGCGGGAGATGTATCGGAGCGTCAAACTTGCCGGGCTGGATCGTCCAGAGAAAGTGCGCGATGCACTCGCTGTACTAGAAGAAGCCGATTGGGTGAGGTCAATTAATCAAGCCACCGGAGGCCGCAAGAAACAGGATTGGGAGGTCAACCCGGCCCTATTATGACCGCCATACCCGCTGCCAAAACTGACAAAAGGTGCCAGAAGTCCACAAAACAAGACTTTTGGCACCTTTTGGCGCTTTTGCATTATTAGCATAATGCTTTAATCTACATTTATTGACTGTGTTCTATGGAGTATTTTCTTGTGTTAAGAGAGCAAATTAAAGCTGATCTCCCCAATTTTCCTGATGAAGTGATTGATGTTTGGTTGTTGCCAATCGCAACAGGAAGAGATGGTGATGGGTATGGATGGCCCCCAAGAGTGGAAGACTTAGGTGAGTGGAGGTATGCCCTAAAATGCAAGTCTCTAGATTATTGGCGGCAGACAATATGGAGTAGGACCGAGCATGAGTTTAATCCTGATTTCTTTTGTGATGGTTCTTTAAGGGCGCTAGTAGGTTTACTTGGTGCCTATGTGAAAGGAGAGGTGAATTCATATAGCAACCTGCAGAATGGTCGCCAGCGTTTTGCGTCCTTAGTTCGATATATCTCCCAAAATGGCGTTGTGCCCGTTCCTGTGGTTTATGAAGAGGATAATGGGGTGTCATTTGTCGATGGAAATCATCGCATAGCAGCTTTAACTTATGTGCGAGGTATTTTTAATGCCCATCGTGACGAATATTTGGCGGGTGGTAATGTTGAGCCTAGGTTGTTACAGCCAGCATGGACGTTTGTTCCTCCGGAAAATGGTGCGTATGAGAGGATGCAATGACCATAATGTTGCGAGAGATGCATGGATAGGTTCTAAGGTTTTGCAGTTGTGATGTGTTTCCATTTTGCCTCTTTTGGCCTCGGGGTGAGAATGAGGTGTTTATGATTCAGTATTCTCAACCATGTGCTGTCAAAGGCTAGAGATAAATAATCTTGCTATTGCAAAAAAAACACAAAGTGAGCTCGGAAAAGCTCTAGTCACTTGCCTGTTACACTGCCGTGCCTCTTGCTACAGGAGTACCTATGATTAATTTGCTGTATGCTCTCAAAGGGTGCACCACAAGTCTACCTGTCAACCTTTTGGGGGGTTAAATCTTAAATGGATAGCATTTATAGAACGCTCTGCTTCTGCCAAAAAATAGGTGATGTTTATAAGGTTTTTTATGGTCATGCCATTTATTGGAAGCTTACGTCATTGGACTATGTGATTAAAGGCTGGAAGAGAAAGAATGTCCAAGGAGATATATATGTATTTTTCACCGACTTATCTAATTGTGATGCGATTACCCAATTTCTTGATGAAAAAAAAGTAGAAGTAGAGGCGAACTCAAAAAAGCATAGCTTGCATTTTGACTGGGAGCAAAATGAAGCGGCTTTTATACCCAATGATTCAAGAGGAGGTGAGAATGATTACAAGCCGTTCATTTCTTTGTGCTCAAACGCAAGCTATTACTTCTCAGATGTAGAAAACGAATTCATAGATAGTTTTCTACGGGAGAAGAAAGAGGTTATTGCTAGGCTTGAAGAAGAGTATTTTGTGCCTCTGGTAGAAAATACTCATTTATTGAATACTTTCACAGTGTATACACCAGTAAGAATTGAAACCTCATTAAAAAACATAAGAGATGAAAGTAATATTTTAACTGGTTTTGAATTTCATATTAATGATGTTTTTAATGACTATCAGGAGTGTGTGGCAAATTTTTTGTTAAGTAGTGATGGGAAAAAGAAGGAGGGGGATTTTATTTTATCTGAGGAACCAAAAAATATTACTGCAGAGTTTGATCCTGATTATATGGAGCTGACTATTAAAGATGGGGAGGATGTTATCTTTGAAGAAAAAGCCTATTTTCTAAAATCAATTCGTGTAGATGTTAGGGTTGAGTCAGGGAGTATCAAAACAAGTGGAGGTACTGTTGCAACGCATAGTTCGTCATCTTTTATAGTAGGTGGTGATAATGACTAATTGGAAAGAGCGAAAACGGCACATAAGAAAATCATTCGATTATGACCCTCTGATTACCATACCTATGATGGAGGGAGCTGATGTTTCTTTGGCTATGATGCAAGGCAGAATTAGGAATGAATTCGACAGGCAGGGCTGTAGTAGCGTAACTATCATTGATCAGTATTTCCTTCCCACCGATATAGATTTCATCATTAATACCTTTGCTTCCTTGCAAGGGCGAAAAATTCGGATAATTACCAAGTTGGCTGACGCACAAGATAGTGTGCAAAAGCAGAGAAATGAGTTAATTTTCAAGAAAGCCATTGCAGAAATTGAGCAAAAAAAAATATTCTCAGAATTCAATGTCTATAAAACCAATGTTCCAATGCATGATAGGTATTTTATATCTGACGACCTGACTGAGAAATCTCCCTGTTTTTCTCTTGGTACATCAATAAATATGCTGTTTAAGCATTATACCTGCCTTTTGAAGGTCGAGAATAATTCTTTCAAAAGGCAAATAAAAAGGTTTGTTGAGGTTTGTATTCAGAATGGTTGCGAAATTAGAGGGCAGATTAATGGTTGATGGGAGATTAATAGATCAGGACGTTAATGCTGCCATTTGTTTAATTGAAAAAGGCAAGGTGTTTAGGGAAGGTGCGAGCTTTACCTATAACTTTGAGGGCAATGTGATAGATGCTTGCGTTGACTCTTGTAGGTATGTATCTCCGCAAGGTCTTAGAGCAGCTATAAATGAAGAGTTATTGTCTTTATTAGATAGTATAGATGATAAATCATGCAGTATTAAGTTGGCAGAGAATGATAAAAGTAATGTGGTTGTTGCATATTTAATATCGCATCAAGAATACGATCTAGATGAAGTCGTAAATCTTATTACATCTAAGGATCCGTATTTAGAGCTTATTGGAATTGGCCTAGCAATTATATATAAATTTCCTCAAATAATACCAGTTTCAAATATTGAAGGGCTCTATAAGTATTTTCGTTCTTGTGAGGTCAGTAAAGATCAATTGGTGTATTTTGTTTCTGACGATTTTTTAAAATACTCATTTGAAAAAATGCAGAAAGAGGAAAAAGTTATATTTACTTGGATGGTCAAGAATTTATATTCTTTGATTGAAGTAGGTGCTGTGGATGTTGGTGAGAGTTTTGGTTTCTTTGTCGAATTTTTTAAGGGTAATGACTACTTAAATGAGACGCATAAAGCTTTATATAGATTAGTTCTCAAAAAGAAACCTAGCCTTGTAGAGCAGTTGCTGGGTGTAAGGCTATGTATAGATCCCTTTACTAAACAGTGTAATTATTCAAAGTGGCTAAAAGAAGTTGGAAAATTTAAATTTATTTCTGATCTAAGAGACTCACTTTCAGGCGACTACAGTAGTGACGGATTGATCAAGTTTGATCGTATGAAAGCTGATCTATACAGAATTAACAGGAATGATCGTTCCTTTGTTGAGTAGATTGTATGACTGTTTTATCTTGGTGTAGGAGTATTCTCCTGTGTCTTTAGTATTATGGGGCGCGTTGAGGTCTTTTTTGGGTGTGTCGATGTGGAACGACTTCTCGGGCTGATTTAGTTTTCGTGCTGTTTAATGATTTTTGACATTGCTTCTGTTGTTTTTTGTGCTGCTTCTTGAGCTATGGTTTCGGCAAGGTGCGCGTACCGAGCTGTGGTTTGTGTGCTGCTGTGACCTAAGAGTTTTCCGATTTCAGCAAGGCTAAGGCCGTTTGCAAGGCCAAATGAGGCATATGTATGCCGAAGATCATGAATACGGACGCCTTCAAGCTCTGCTTTCTTCCGGATCCGTTGCCACGGCTTCTGAAAATCTGTCAGGTATTGCACATCTTTTTTGCCTGTAATCACATAAGGATTGCCATCAATCCGTTTTGCGCTCGCAAGCACATCTAGTACGGCCTGTCCGATATGTACTGTTTTTGCCCCAGTTTTTGAATCCGGCAGTCTAAAGCTGTTGCCTTTTATGTATTCCCATTTCAGGGTTTGTATCTCTCCAAGGCGGCATCCTGTTAGAGCTAATAAGCGAATTGCTATGCATATGGATTGGCTTTCGCTTCCGTCGCGTTCGCATTCATTCAGTACATGGAATAGTCGCTGCACTTCCTCTGGGCTAAGAAAGCGTTCCCGCTTGTTCTCCGGATATTTCTTAACGTGTCGGCATGGGTTGGACCCATCATTCCGAAAGCCCCAGACTTCACACTGGTTAAATATAACTGACAGAACTTGAAGATTGCGGTTGGCTTGATAAGGCTTGTGGCTGTGATCTTGATGGAGTTTGGCAATATCGGTGCGTGTAATGTCAGCAACCTTCCGCGTCCCCATGGCTGGCTTGATATAAAGATCAATATTGCGACGGTATTCCTTGGCGGTACTGCCTTTGCAGCGTGTCGGCACGTATTCTGACATGAAGCGTTCACAGGCTTGCGCAACAGTCGGAGAGCTTCGGTAAGTGGCTCGTTCAAGAGATGGGTCTTTGCCCCGGCTAACATCGCCTAAAATGGCTTTGGCTTCTGTCCGGGCTTCGTCGCATGTAATGACGCCATGCTTGCCAAGTGATATGCGCCGTGTTGCGCCTCCGGACCTATATTGAACTTGATAGGTTTTGGATCCGCTGGCGAGTATGCGTAAAGAGAAGCCTGTTAGCTCTGTATCCCGCACCCATGTTTCGCCCTTGTCTGGAGTGGGGGTGGTATCTACAACGCGCTTGGTGATCTTCTTAAATTCACTCGCCATGATGTGCTTCCATAATTCATTGTGGAAGCATTATGGAAGCGCTAGACAAGAAATTGCAAGATAATTTGTGATGCTGTGTGATAGATAATATAGGTATAACCGCAATTAAATAAACGAGTTATGCTGATTGTGCGTGTTCTGTGTATGTATGTGATAATGATAGTCCGCTATCTCATAACCTGAAGGTCGTCAGTTCAAATCTGGCCCCCGCAACCAATTTTACCGAACAAAGGTCGTCCGCTGAAAAGCCGCCGACCTTTTTCTTTGTCTGGGCTGTAGAACAGAGGCTCAAAATCCCAGCCAGACTGCCCGTCAGTTCCACCTTCATCTCACCGCCCATTGGCGTGAGGACGATGCTGTCGATAAGTGTGCGGATCAGGTCAAAGGCTTCGGCCTTAGTGTCTTCTGCATTCAGGGCATCTGTCAGTTGGGCGATCTTACGTCGGTAAAGTTCACTCATGTTAGGGTGCAGGATCGGTGCCGCTTCTGGAGTGTTGGCAACCTCGGCTTCAAGTGTAGCCTTTTGTGCTTCTAGCTGATGGATACGGTCTTTGAGGGAAGGGGAATACAGCCCTTCGGTGATGGCATCTAAAGCCTTATCCAGTTGCCGTTCTACCTTGCTGAGTTCAGCTTCCATTTGGTGCCGTTGTGCCTGCTTGGCTTTGTTGAGGCTGTTGAGTTCTTGAGTGAACGCATCGCAGAATACCTTGAAATATTCTGGAGCCATGAGGTGATTGCGCAGGCCATCAAGGATGATGTCTTCCAGTTGGCCGCGTTTGATGGTGGCTTTGGTGTCGCAGGTGCCTTTGTTGCGAGACGACGCACAGCCAAGATAATCACGTCCTACAGCGGTATAGCCTCCACCACAACAGCCACAGGTGACGAGACCAGAGAGAAGATGCCGTGGGCGACGACGATCCCAAAACGGTACTTCCGTGGTTTTATTGGGGCCACGTTTAACCGCTTGTTGGCGGTCTTTGACCCGTTGCCATAGCTCATCTGAAATTATCTGAAGTTCAGGGACTTCGGTGATGTGCCAATCGCTCTCAGGGTTCAGGCGAGAGACCCGTTTGCCAGTCTCGGGATCTTTACGGTAGCTGAGGCGGTTCCAGACTAGGCGGCCAATGTAGAGCTCATTGTTGAGAATGCCAGTGCCGCGTGATGCGTTGCCGTTGATGGTCGATTGGCCCTGACCTGCCCCCTTTAGGATCCCGCAGTTTAATGTAGAGTCTGCTCAATAAGATAGGAGCAGATAAATGAGGAAAAGTCGTTTCACCGAAGCGCAGATCATCGGCATGATCAAAGAACAGGAAGCAGGCTTGCCAACGTCGGAGGTTTGCCGACGTCACGGTTTGAGCCCCGCATCATTTTATAAGTTCAAAGCCAAATATGGCGGCATGGACGTTTCTGATGCCCAGAAGCTGAAATCTTTGGAAGATGAAAACGCCAAGCTTAAGCGCCTGCTGGCAGATGCGATGCTCGACAACAGTGTTTTGAAAGATCTTCTGGGAAAGCATTAACGACACCAATTATGCGGCGGAAGGCAGCTCTTCAGGCGATGTGCGTTCATTTCATATCGCAACGTAGAGCCTGTCAGCTTGTTGGTGTTGATCCCAAAACGGTTCGACGAGAACACGTTCCGGACTGCCCAGATATTCGCGAATCGATGCGGGAGATTGCCGCTAAGCGCCGTCGCTTCGGTTATCGCCGGATTGGCGTCCTGCTTGAGCGCAAAGGTATCATAATGAATCACAAGAAACTTTATCGGCTCTACAGGGATGAGGGGCTTTCAGTTAAACGGAGGCGCGGGCGCAAACGAGCCCTAGGCACACGCTCGCCCATGCCTGAAGCCCAGCACATCAACGCCCGTTGGTCTCTTGACTTTGTTTCAGACAGTTTTGGCGCTTCGCGCAAATTCCGCATTCTGACTGTCATTGATAATTGCAGTCGTGAAAACCTGTGTTTGATTGCCGATACGAGCCTCTCAGGGGCTCGTGTTGCTCGTGAATTGGATGCGCTGATTAGGATTTATGGAAAACCTTCCTGCATAGTCAGCGACAATGGGACAGAGTTTACCAGCCGTGCGATCTTGCGTTGGGCTGACCAAAACACTGTTCCTGGCACTACATTGATCCCGGCAAACCACAGCAAAATGCCTTTATCGAAAGCTTTAACGGCAGTTTGCGAGATGAATGCCTGAATGAGGAAGTTTTTGACACTTTAGACGAAGCAAGGAAACGTCTGGCGCTCTGGCGTTACGACTACAACAACATCAGGCCACACTCATCATTGAAAAACAAAACACCGATAGAAGCGCGACGAGCACTTGAGCAATGTGAAAGCTCCGTGCCCGTCGCGCTTGTTCAAAATCATCAATCCAATTACCATCAACAACCCTGCAGGCTCTCGTTATGAATGAGGGACGCTAGGAAAGCAGGTCACTGAGTGGACACGTAAGCCCGGTGCATACCTCCTTGTAGACGGATCTTGTGTCTCCATATTTTTGAGACAACCATATTGGCAGATCGCTACAAAGACTTTCATTTCGAGGGGGACAAGCAATCAAGGACATCTTCTTATCCTCTCTTTTTGTGGACCCATGGCAATGAGATAATGACATGTTGTTACGAATTTGGTTGGCGTTAATTATAGTTGTTAGCGGCTACATTTGGATGTTGTGGTTCAATATAAACAGCTACACCAACATGGCCTACGATGCACGTAAGAACGAACTGCAACACATAGTCAATCTTGCCAGAAACACCATCCAGCCACTCCTAGAAAAACAAGAGGCGGGTCTTCTCAGTAAAGAAGAGGCAATGCACGAGGGGATAGACATCCTCAACAGAATGACTTTTCTTGATAGTTACGGGAATAATTACATTTTCATGACTACTTACGATGGGGTAATGCGCGTGATTCCATTTGAACCGGAAAAGCTAGGAGTTAATCAATGGAACCTGAAGGATGTTCAAGGCAAATACTTGATCCGCGAATTGGTAAAATTAGCCACCGGACCTGAGGGGAAAGGCTTCTTAGATTACTATTATCTACCGCCCGGCAGAGATGTCGCACAAAAAAAGATATCCTATATAATCGGGATTCCAGAGTGGGGAGCGTATCTTGGCACAGGAATGTACACGGGGGATTTGGAGCGTTATAACCAGAAGAATATTACCACTATTGTCCTGTTGTCGGCAGCAACCATCGTTCTTATCGTCCTTTCCAATTTGATCCTCGTAAGACCCCTCTATGTGTGCCATCTGCAATTACGGGCGCTATTTGAGACGATCAGGGGTAATCCAAATACCGCACCTGTTGTCAACTTATCGGATTTCAGTGCAAGTTCCGAAGGTGGAAAGCTCTTGAGTAGCTTCAAATCCATGATCGAAGAGGTTTACAATAGTAGATATGACCTAAAGGTCAGTAAAGAACGTTTTGATTCTGTTTTGGAGGCAACCAATGATGGTATCTGGGATTGGAACATGGAGACCGATTCCATATATTTTTCACCAAGATGGCGAGCCATGTTGGGCTGTCAAGAGGATGAGAATCCTGTTGATTTCTCGTCTTGGAGTAAAATGATCTATCATGATGATGTCGAGGGGGTCATTGCGGATCTGGAGGCTTTTTTACGTAGCTCTGAAAGGAGCTATAGCCAAACAATACGCATGCAGCACAAAAATGGAGAAGTCCGGTGGATTTTATCGCGTGGCCACGTATTACGAAATGAAAAGGGGCAGTGCTACCGGATGATTGGTGCCGATACGGATATTACCAATCAGCGAAATGCAGCGGCGACCTTAGAGTTGCAACGAAATGAATTGGCGCATATTTCTCGTGTCGCCGTTATGGGAGAGTTGACCGCAACGATCGCCCACGAAATAAATCAGCCGCTTGCAGCTATTGGTGCCAATGCCCAAGCGGCCTTGCGTTTTCTTTCGTTCGACGCACCAAATATAAGTCGCGTGCATGAAAGTCTTGCGGATATTGTCATTGACAATGAACGTGCTGCTGAAGTCATCCGCCGTCTCCGAACACTATTGATTAAAGGCGAGGTCGAAGCCTCTCTCTTTGATCTTAATGTAGCTGCAAATGGAGCTATTGACATAATTTCTGGGGTTGCTCAATCTCGCAATATCAAGGTGGAAAAGGATTTTTTCTCTGACCTTCCTAACCTTTTTGGGGATAGCGTTCAGATCCAGCAAATTTTGGTCAATCTCTTGCTGAATGCTGTTGATGCCATTGGTTCTGAAGGCGGCAGGGTGGAAGTGAAAACTTTTGAACGAGACGGTCAGGTTATCGCATCGGTTTCCGATACGGGGCCAGCCATTTCCACAGATGACCTTGGTAAGATATTTGAGCCATTTTATTCAACGAAAAAAAATGGGATGGGGATGGGGTTGACTATCTGTCGATCGATAGCGGAAGCACACGGCGGCGAGATTATTGTCAAGCATAATCACCCGCAGCACGTCATTTTTGAGGTTGTTCTGCCAGTGGCTATGAGTGAGGTCAACGAATGAGCCATGATGCTCCTGTTATTCATATAGTAGATGATGATCCTTCGGTTGGTTTGTCAATTGCGCGGTTAATGGAGTCGGTTGGGTATCGCGCAAGCTCTTTCGTTTCCGGTCAGGAATATTTAGATTCAGATGACTGTGGTCTAGCGGCCTGCGTAATTCTTGACATGCGTATGCCACAAGTAAGCGGTCTACAATTGCAAAAAGAGCTTTTGCATCTCTATCCGGAAACATCGGTGATTTTTCTCACCGGCTACGGCACAATGCCCATGATTGTCAATGCCATTCGCGCAGGTGCCGTAGATTGTTTGGAGAAGCCCTTCTCCGAGTCTCAACTGCTGGAAAGTGTCAATCAGGCCATCGTGAAATATAAACTGAACCGTGACAAAATAAATGAGCAGGCCGAACTAAATAGTCGTCTGAAAACATTGACGCCGCGCGAATGCGAAGTGTTTGCTCTGGTCGTTCAGGGTATGCCAAATAAAAAAATTGGTTCGGAGCTTTTTATCAGTGAGAAAACAGTCAAAATTCATAGGAGCCGGGTCATGGAGAAAATGTGTGCTGATTCCCTTCCTGCTCTTGTCAGAATGGCCGACATTTTGAACCTCTCCAAGGGGCTATAAGGGAAACTAGTATGGTCAGAACACCGTCACCCTGTCACCGAAGATGATCGTAAATTGCTTTAGGGATAATTTTCCGTTGTAGATCAGCCTTGTCTATTTCTTCTCAATATTCTGTGGTTGAACCCTGAAAAACTCGAATATGACTACCCTAGTAGCATAAGAGCTGAATCCTCAAACCAACTGTTAATAATTCAATTTTTTGCAACTTTTGGCCTGACGATGATTTTAAATGGCGTCAAAAGATGCCAAGCCGTTCCTGTTTCTGCACATTAACAAAAAGAAAGCTCGCAGCAGCTTTCTCAGGTTGGAATTGCAGGTCATTACCGCCGGGCATGTTCTACAGGCGACTTCAGAACTCTTCTGACAGATGAGGGTGCCCCTGAAAAATTATTGCCGCATACTTACGGCGAACAATGGCAGTCCTAACTCTGTAGCCAGAAAACAACAATGAACCTATCTCACAGTCTTATGAGTGCCTTGGGGTAATTCAATCTTTGTTTGAATATAAGGCTAAAGACTTACAAGAATAGACATTTGGACGGATATACAACTGCTTCAGTTTTACATAGGCTATTTAACGATACTGGTTTCCTTTTGGCCTAAAAGCTCTTAGATCAGGAAGGAAGGTTCAGTATTAAAGGCAATAAATCCTGAGATGAGAAGTTTTTGGTACACAAATCTAATCGAAAGGTGCTTCTATGAAGAACTTATTCAGGTTTTTACTCGTTTGCTCAATTCTAACCCCTTCTCTGGCTTTGGCTGAACTTCCTGTCGTTAAATTGATTGCGACTGGTGGTACCATCGCAATGAAGATAGATCCAGTTAAAAAGGCCCCGGTACCTGCGATATCTGGCGAAGATTTGATTTCTACGATTCCAGAAATCGCAAGTTTGGCAAAAATTGAAGTTGAGAATCTATCAAATATTCCATCTGATTACATGACGCCGGATAGTTGGATCGGTCTGCAAAAAGCCGTCGTCGCGACACTGGCCCGCTCAGAGGTTTCCTGTACCGTAGTTTCTCATGGCACCGACACTCTTGAGGAATCCGCATTCTTCTTGGATTTGACTGTTCCCAGTGACAAGCCGATTGTTTTGATCGGCGCCCAGCGGAATGCCTCTGAAAAGGATTTCGATGGTCCACGCAATCTTTTCAACGCTGCACGTATCTGTGTAACTCCCGAGGCCACAGGGAAAGGTGCGGTAATCGCTATGAACAACCAGATCAACGCCGCACGAGAAGTAACCAAGACACATACCTCTGATGTTGAGGCCTTCAAGTCGGGTGACTATGGTTTCCTCGGTGTCGTTGACCATGACAGAGTCGTTTTCAATCGCTCACCGAGCCGTAGGCAGTATATCCCATTGATTCAAGATAAACTTCCTGCAGTGGAAATTGTTTCGATGTATGCTGGAGCTGATGGCGCGATGATCGATGCCGCTGTGGCCTCAGGGGTAAAGGGTATTGTTGTTCAAGCGCTCGGCTGGGGGAATGTTAACAAGCCGATGTTTGCAGCCATCAAGAATGCTATATCCAAAGGGGTTAGCGTTGTTATTTCTACCAGAGTTCAGAATGGCCGTGTTTTGCCAGTTTACGGATTTGAGGGTGGCGGCAAGACTTTACAGCAGGCTGGTGCGGTTTTTGCCGACAATCTGTCCCCTCAAAAAGCAAGGATATTGCTGATGCTAGCACTTCAAACAAAGAAAAAGCCTGAAGATATCCAGAAGCTTTTTGATAAATGATTGAATTTGCTAGGGAGGCGATTGCCTAAGTGACTAGTCAAATACTAAATAATCTCCTATCAAGGCGGGAGATTGCATAAATCACTGACAAACCCTGCATCTTTTGTTGCGGGGTTTGTTTGGCCATAGACTCAAATTCTTATTGCTATCCAATCTAGGGTCAGGACTTATTGCTTAAGATAGAAGATGACGGACGCAGCAATAAATATTGCGAAAAAGAAGGTATGGGCACACCGATCATACCGTGTTGCGATATGCCGCCAATCCTTGAGTTTCCCAAACATATTTTCGACTTTGTGCCTTTGCTTATGTAGAACAGCGTCATAATAGGGTTTTTCTTTTCGGTTCTTTTTCGGCGGGATGCATGGCTCAATCCCCTTATCCATAAGGGCTTCTCTGAACCAATCAGCATCGTAGCCCCTGACCGGCCCCCGTTTTAAATGTTCTCGATTTTAGGTTAGTCTGTCCCGGTGAACAGGAGACGGACTATGAAGCGTGGACGCTTTAGCGAAGAGCAAATCATTGGAATTTTGAAAGAGCATCAGGCGGGCATGAAGGCTGTTGATCTGTGCCGCAAGCATGGGATCAGTGATGCGACTTTCTATAAGTGGCGGTCCAAGTATGGCGGCATGGAGGTTTCCGAAGCCAAACGTCTGCGAGAACTGGAAGCCGAGAACGCCAAGCTCAAGAAGCTTTTGGCAGAGAGCATGTTGGATGTTTCAACACTCAAGGAAATGCTGACAAAAAACTTCTGACGCCCGGTGCGCGGCGTAAAGCCGCAAGCTGGGCAATTCAGGATAAAGGATACTCGCAACGGCAAGCCTGCGCCTTAGTTGGTTTGGCAACGCGCGTATTCCGTTATGTCAGCCGACGTCCGACAGACCAACCACTTCGTCATCGGCTGCGTGAACTCGCGTCTGAACGGCGGCGGTTTGGCTATCGTCGATTGCATGTCATGCTGCAACGCGAGGGCATTCACATGAACAAGAAGAAGCTTTACCGCCTGTATAAAGAGGAAGGTTTGACCGTGCGCAAGCGAGGCGGACGTAAGCGAGCCGTTGGCACACGTGCGCCCATGGCAATTCCGCAAGGTCCGAACCAGAGATGGTCATTGGATTTTGTATCAGACAGCCTCAGCGATGGACGGAAGTTCCGAGTTCTATGTGTGATTGATGACTTTACGCGGGAATGTCTGGCAACCGTCGTGGATACGTCCTTGTCTGGTTTGCGTGTGGCACGCGAACTGGATCGTATTGCCATGATGCGCGGTTATCCGTGCATGATTGTTAGTGATAATGGCACCGAGTTCACATCAAACGCCATGCTGAAATGGCAGGAAGATCGAAAAGTCGAATGGCATTACATCGCGCCGGGTAAGCCTATGCAGAATGGATTTGTGGAGAGCTTTAACGGACGGCTACGAGACGAATGCCTGAATGAACACCTATTTGATACCCTGCGCCATGCCTGCCGCTTGATTGCGGCATGGCGCAGTGACTACAATCATCAACGCCCTCATTCCAGTCTTGGCGGACTGACACCGAGGGAATATGCAACCCGGTCAAACATGGACCAAATTAGGAACATCACTAACCTAGCCGTGTGAACAATTAGGGGAGCACGTCAGTCACGTGATACATTGCCTAAGCACCAACCCTATGAGAAGTAGTGTTATGAGTCTGTGGATACCACCAACTGTCAAGAAAATCATAAACGCCATACTATTCGTTTGGATGCTACCGGGAGTAATTTATTATTATGGTACATTCTGTACTGTTATTGGCTTTCACTCCCTGCCAACATTTAAAATTCATTTGCCACCGGAAAGCTATTATACGAATTACCACCCTAAAGGAGACTTTTTTGATTATGTCTATATATTGCATTTTGATGCATTATTAATATACATACTTCTTTACTTACCTCTTTTCTTATTCTTCTGGATCAAAAATGAATTTAAATCTCCCATAAGCTATAAAGCTCTGATTATTCCTATTTTTACATTTTATTTAGTTAGCTACGTGGGAACACACTTACGTGATAGCATCCCATTTGATGCGTGGGGATGGACCCCTGAATACATCTGGAGCTTTGAAAATCAGGGCAAACCCATCTGGTGCTCCGAACCAGATGGGAACAGCCCTTATACTTGTAGACTTGGAAATATTTACAGTTCAGTAGTAAGCATGTTCATCGCTCTTGTTTACATACCACTCTACTTACTATGGAGAGGTGTCGGGGGACGGATCATGAGTTGACCATTATCGAGGGCTTCCATGACAACCTCTTCTGCAGGCCGACCACTGTTGCCATATTTTTTGTACAGTTCCCGTCCAACATGATTGTTGTAAACATCCATCGCTGTTTCACGCTCAGGTGAGGAATACGCATCCTTACCGTAAGGATTTTCACCATTTTCTATTGCTTCTTCCCAATTCTTAAACTTTTGCCGATACACTGCTTCTGGTGCGACCTCATGACCATCTCCAATCTCCTTAGCACCGTCAGTCCCAAATTTTTCAGAGAGCTTGTAAGATAAATAAGCATGGCGGAATGCATCACTTTCATCGTTTCGCCCATTGTATCCAAAAACTTGTTTTGTTTTCGCTGTCGCATCATCTGCAACCTGCTGTATCGGACCTCTATTTCGCTCACCTGTAATTTTATTGCGTGCTTGAACTGCAACATCACCATACTTCATACCACTCCAAACATCCCCTTGATGAGCAGCTGGATCGTAATCAACTTTCTCGAAAATTTGTTGATGGAGCTCATGAGCTCTTCTGGCCTCGCCGTAGGCATCTTCGGTTTGCTCCATAAACACATCAGGAATGGTGTTGATAGCATCCTCAATATCTTCGTCATGCGCATCAAACGCGGTTTTAAAATTGGTTTGCGGTTGACCAAAACCAATCTCGATTTCACCGACATCGCCCATACCGCCATGCCCGATATGCCCACCAGCACCATGCCCGCCTCCGGGACGGGAACGGTAGTGCTGATGTACCTCAATAGGCTTGTTACCCAAATGCCGCGTATGTGCATCCACATGAACTGGGCCGCTCCCGCTTGAACTCGCCGCCTCACCAGAAAGCTGACGGGACATTTCCATGTGTTCCGGCCCATCAATGCGCACACTGCCTGTTGGCTCAAGCCCCAGCGATTGCTGAAAAGATTTGATCCCTTCAAACATCCTGTCATCTGGATACGGCGTCATGCCATAGTTTGGCATTTCATAATGCCCCAATTGATACAAAGCATGCTTCAGCTGCAAAGTATCGCTCTCTCCAATCGCAGAGTCCCTGCGTACGATTTTTGTTAATCTCATATTCCCGCACCTATTATCGTTTCATTCAGCCACGAAAAAAGCCCTCTACCCGCTCGGGTGAGGATTAGAACGACAGTTAAACGCAAGATACTATATTCGTCAATATCTATATAAACTTACACATTTGATGATTTTCAGCGGAGGCGCTCACAAACGTCCTTGAAAATATCATCGACAGCGATTCATGCAGCATGAAATCCTTGGATAGATAACGACTATCGCTAAAGAGAGAGAATTGTCTGACGTGTCCCCGTTAAATGAACGAACAGGGTTACTAGAAGTCTAGGGGGGATTCAGAGGGAAGTAACAATTAATCGCACCAAGTTATATCGCCAAGCTTATGATTTTAGGTTTTTTGGTGAGAAACCGAACCTGTGCATGAAGGCAACAGAAAGATGAGCAGGGCTATATCCGACTTGGTAGGCAGCAGAAGACACGCTCATACCATGTACGGAAATCAGGTTATGTGCAGTATCCAAACGTTTGGTTTTAAGGTATTCGCTGACTGTATTGCCGAAGATTCTTTTGAACCCACATTGGAGTTTTTTCTCATTCATTGAGACGGCGATGCTTAACTTCTTAATAGAATGATGAAAACTGAGATTCGCATTCAAGATCTCTTTGGCTTGATACAGTCTTTCAATGTCTTGGTTTGACAGTTTGTCGAGAGAGGCCGATTGCGTTTCAAGTCCATCAAAAATGTGTGCCGCAATTTCCAAGGCTTTTCCTGATAGGAAAAAATTCTTGGGTCCTCTTTGGAAGGGGCAAGAGGCGACTTGTTTACATAACGCAATGATGGACTTTGTCAGCGGCCATACAGTCATGTTAGGGCCAAAGCTTTTGTCTATTCCCAGTTGATCGCGAATGGGTTCATAGTCACCAATTAAACGTTGCTCCATACTCGATGCCGGTAAAAATATTGATGTATAGGTTACAGGACTGCACTCATCAAAAAGCTGCATAGCCTCGTGGCCGTGTCCTCGGTTCCAGATTGCGCATATGCAAGGGCCACTGATATGGCGTGTGGTTGAGTTGGGTAGCTTACCCTGTAGGGCTCCTTGCTCAATGATTACCAGTTTTAGTCCCTCAAAGACCTGTTCTGTTTCCCAAATATTGCTCGGTCTGGCGATGTGTCCGCTCACTAAGGCGACTTGGCCGTCAAAAAAAGACTGAACGACTTGGCCGCGCTTCTGGGCTTCTCTTTGCCCTTCGATGCATAAGGAGGAGGTCATGTTCGATATACCTGTTGGCTGAGTGTGATGTAACTCAACTGAATGATATTGTGTTCATACCATTGATAAGAATGAGTCGCAATTCAGCTTATTGGAGTTGCCAAGTTTCTAAAGAAAATCACCTAAATTCTAAAACAATCATCGTTGCGAAACAGTGTAACAATATGCAGAAATGCAGCCCCAAGGGAAGGGGGAGGTTTGAGCTGTTGGTGTAGTTCTGGGATTATAGGTGGAATAAAATGGGTGTGGATATTTCGTCAGGGTCTAGTTTTGGATTGCTATCATTTGGAGTGTATTTGTTTTTCGTTCCAAATATTGTTTATGCAAATGAGATAAATAACTCTTTAATGTCCTCAGAGGATGTTGTGCTTGAGGCTATTCCGGTCATCGGCAAACGCAATTACGTTGGCAGTGTTAATGGCTATGTTGCTGAGGAAAGCACCACTGCCAGTAAAACCGATGCGACGTTGTTGGGAACTCCTCAGTCTGTGAGTGTCATCGGGCGAAAAGAACTGGATGATCGTGGGGTGAATACAACCACCCAAGCATTGCAATACACACCAGGGGTTTATGCCTCAACGGGGGCAATTTTTCAGCGTTATGATGCCTTTAGTGTCCGTGGCTTCAATTCGACGTCGACTGGGGTTCTTCTGGATGGGCTGCGGTCAACAACAAAGCAGGCCTGGGTCACTTACCCTCCTTACGGTATGGAGAGAATTGAGATTCTGCGTGGGCCGAATGCCTTCTTTTACGGTTCTGGGTCTCCTGGCGGTGTCGTGAATATGATCGGTAAGCGTCCGACTGAGGAAGCCAAGCATGAGGTCGGCATTAAATACGGTAGCTTTGATCGTATGCAGGGGCAGTTTGATTTTTCCGGCCCGTTGACAACAGATAAAAAGTTTCTGTACCGGATTGTTGGGTTGGAACGAGACAGTGATACTCAATACGACATGATTCAAGATAATGCGGCATACCTTGCCCCCTCCATTACTTGGAATCCTCATGAAGACGCCTCATTGACCGTCAATGCTTCCTTTACGCGAACAGAGTTTGGCCCGCCGAGACCATATATTCCGATTTACGGCACTTTGCTTGACAACCCCAATGGTAAGCTCCCTGAAAATACGTATCTGGATGGTAAAGACCTTAATAACAATCATTCCCAGTTCAACCTTGGTTATGATTTTGATTACCGTTTTGATGATGGATGGTCATTCAATTCCACCAGTCGCTATGCACGGAATAAATTGGTGACTGAGACATTATCTGGGATGGGTTTGCAGGCAGATAAGCGCACCCTAAACCGCATGGCTTTTGGCTTTGATATTACTGGGAAAGTTTTCTCGACCGATAACAGCGTCAAGATGAATTGGGGTGATGAAAAACTGCGTGGCGTCACTGTCGCGGGTGTGTCGTGGCGGCACAGTATTGAAAATTTCAATATGAACACCGGGGCGATGTCGACCGTTGATATCTTCAATCCAGTTTATACGACGCCTTTCTCTGCTACTACGCCGCATACACGTAAAAAGCAAAGCGCGCATGAACTGGGGGCATACGTTGCCAATACGCTTACATTCAATGATCGTGTGATTTTGGATTTGGCTGCACGAACCGACCGTGCTTATGTCAACACGGATGATTTAAGGCGAGGAACCAGCACGTCGCAAGACGATAGTGCGACCACCTATCGTGTGGGGGTCAGCTATCTAACTGATTTTGGCGTGGCACCCTACACCAGCTATACGACAACATTTGAACCTCAGTTGGGAACAAACCTTGATGGCGAGGCCTATATTCCGACGGAAGGGTGGCAGTTCGAGGCCGGGGTGAAATACCAACCGGATGATATGGACGCACTGTTTACTGCAGCATGGTACCATTTGGTGCAGGAAAATGTTCTGACATCTGACCCTGACAGGATCGGAAATAATATCCAGACAGGTGAGATTACTTCCCGCGGTATTGAATTGTCCGCAAAGGCAAACTTGCTACCTAATCTGCGGGTGTTGGCTAATTACAGCTGCAACGACTTGGAAAACACCAGCACCACCGATGCGGCGGCATTGGGTAATGTTCCAATAGAACAGCCTGTTCATTCAGCGTCGTTGTGGGGGAATTATACCTTTGAAAATGGGGTGTTTGCCGGGCTGGGCCTGGGAGCAGGCTTACGGTATGTCGGTCACAGCTATGCCGATGCAGCCAATACCATCAAAGTCCCATCAGCGACACTGCTTGATGCTTCTTTGCATTATGATTTCGGCAAAAAGATCAAGGACTTGCAAGGGTTTAAATTGGTCGTAAATGCCGGGAACCTGCTTGATAAACAGTACTACACATCGTGTACGCACACGTCTCGCTCTCAATCCTGTAAAGAAGGTTTTGATCGCAATATCAATGCGACATTGACCTATAGCTGGTAACTGGGCTGGGAGAGACATGAAATGATTGTTCAACTTTTTTCCGTCCAATTTGGTGACGTCCTACGCAGAATTTGTACCATGTTGATGATTGTGACCCTCACCACGTTATGTAGTGGTGGGGCGCAGGCTGCCAGTCAGTCAGCCATCACCGTGACGGATATGAAAGGGCGGCAGGTGACTTTGGCCAAACCTGCTCAGCGTGTGGTTCTGGCTGAGGGACGACATATCCTGACGTTGGGGTTGCTGTATGACAATCCGGTCTCGCATGTTGTGGGGTGGGGGGATGACTTGAACAAATTTTCCCCGGAAACCTACCAGTCTTTGGTTAAGGCATTTCCTGAGGCCAAAGATGTTCCGGTAGTGGGTAGCTTGCTTGGCGGATCGTTTTCTATGGAGGCGGTGATTGCGGCGCGTCCGGATCTGGTGATATTCACATTGACCAGCCATCAGCCTCAGGACCTGAAAAAGCTTGATAATGCTGGGGTGCCTTATGTCTTCATCGACTTTTACCAGAAGCCGCTGGAAAACACGGTGCCGAGTATAAAGTTGCTTGCTAAGGCGTTGGGGCGTCAGGCGCAGGCAGAGGCTTTTATTCAATACTATGAAAGCCATATGCAACGGATTTCTGATGGCGTTTTAGGACACCCTAAGGTCTCAATATTCTTACATTTACTGCCCAATGGTAAGGATTGTTGTCGGACGTCAGGGCGCGGCAACCTTACTGACTTCATGCATGTTGCAGGTGGTGAAAATATAGCTGTCGATAAAATTCCAGGCGCTACAGGTCAGTTGAATCTGGAATATGTCCTTAAACGTGATCCTGATTTTTATCTTGCCACCGGCGGCTCAACCTTTGTCCGAAATTCATTGAGTGCTGGCACGTCGGTGCCAAAACCTGTGGCAGAGGATTCCATGGCTAGAATCTTAACAGCCCCAGCAGTGGCTGGCCTCCGGTCCGTTCGTGGGGGGCGGTCTGGAGGTATATGGATCTTCTTTTTTGATAACCCGCTGCATTTTGTCGGTGTGGAAGCCTTAGCCAAGATGTTTCACCCGGACGCCTTTGTGGACGCGGATCCAGATCAAACGCTGCGAGAGCTGAATGCACGATATTTGGCATTCCCGCTTGAAGGTGCCTTCTGGGTTGGTCAGGCGTTGCAATAATCATGAGTACAACGGCTACTACAGAGAAAAGTGATCGCGCCCGCATGTCTGCGGCACACGATCATGCCATACGCAGAAAAAGGATGAGCCTGACGGTTCTTTTGATTTTGCTGGTTGTCGGTGTGCTTTTGGATCTTGTAACGGGTCCGGCTGCTTTATCTTTGGACCAAGTCTGGCAGGGCCTGTGGGGAAGTGAAGGAAGTGACCGGATTACCAGCTTGATCATGTGGCAAGTACGCATGCCGACGGCATTGCTGGCAGTGTTGATTGGGGCAGGGCTGAGCCTGGCGGGTGCAGAAATGCAAACCATTCTGGCCAACCCTCTTTCCAGTCCCTTTACGCTTGGAGTGTCCTCTGCTGCATCATTCGGTGCTGCCTTGGCAATTATCTTGGGTGTGTCCTTGCCGTGGGTGCCCGATGAAGCCGCAGTTTCAGTCAATGCTTTTGTTATGGGTTTTGGTGCCGTGATGTGCATTCAGGCGGTTGCGGCTATGCGATGCAATCCGGCAGCTCTGGTGCTTTTTGGGATTGCAATGGTGTTTGGCTTTAATGCATTGGTCGCAACGGTTCAGTTTTTGGCCCCAGCCACGTCACTGCAACAGCTTGTGTTCTGGACAATGGGCAGTTTGGAACGGGCAGACACGGTATCGGTCCTTGTCATGTCTGCAGTATTGCTGGTGACGATCCCATTTTCCATGCGGGCGGCATGGGCAATGACTTTGTTGTCCCTGGGGGAGGAACGGGCCAGCAGCCTCGGCGTGAACCCCCGCAGTTTACGCTTTGGCTGCTTGTTCCGCGCCAGTCTGTTGGCATCCATTGCCGTGGCTTTTGTTGGCACTATTGGGTTTGTCGGGCTGGTTGGTCCACATATTGCCAGATTGTTGGTTGGGGAAGATCACAGGTATTTCCTCCCTGCTGCGTTGCTCTGTGGGTGTGTGGTTATGTCGTTTTCCAGTGTCGTGGCTAAAGTCATTATTCCCGGTGTTGTGTTGCCAATTGGGATTGTGACGTCTTTGGTTGGATTGCCGTGTTTTGTTGCGCTGCTTTTGATGGGCAAAGGTAGGCAGTGATGGAAGGGGAATACGCTCTCTCAGTTCGCGATTTGTCCGTACGGTATGGCAAAGACGGTGTTTTGCATGATGTCAGCTTGCCGCATATTCCCGATAAAGCCATCACCGTCCTTGCCGGTCCCAATGGGGCAGGAAAATCGACGATGCTCAAAGCCATGTCCGGGCACGTGAAGGCTTCTGGTGATGTGTGGTGGAAGGGTCAAAATCTCTGTGCTCTTCGGCCAATGGAAAGGGGGCGCATCCTTGGTTTTATGCCGCAAGGTGTGGCGTACACAAATGGTCTGACGGTTCTTGAAAGTGTGCTCACCTCATACCGGGTTTTTGCCCCAGGTACAGCGATGAAAATTTGCCGTGATCATGCCTTTGCCGCCTTGGAGCAAGTGGGAATATTGGATTTATCCATGCGTCGTTTGGGGCAGTTGTCTGGCGGACAACGACAGCTTGCCAGTTTGGCGCAAACTTTGGTGCGAAAGCCTAAGGTGCTCCTCCTAGATGAGCCTACCAGCGCACTGGATTTACGCCATCAGTTGGAAGTGATGATGGTTTTACAGGCAGTGGCGGCCAATGGCTGCACGGTCGTTATCGTTTTGCATGATCTGGCCATGGCAATGAAATGGGCAGATCACTTGGTGTTGTTACGCGCCGGGCGTGTTGTCGCAACCGGTCGGCCTGAAAATGTTTTGACACCGCAACTGCTTGAGGATGTCTACGGAGTACGTGCGAGTACAACCTATATCAACGAAGGTCAGGCACACCTCATCCTTCACGGCATCGCATGATTGGCGGTTGCTCTTATCGTATGCATCCGACCCTAAGGATGCTTCATCTGACACACTGATAAAGGCATAACTATGCGTAAGACATTACCAGAGATTCATGAATGTTATGATGTCATCCCGAAACTGTCCAACCAAGTGATGACATGGGAAATCCTGAAAACAGCGTTGGAACTTGGCATCTTTGATGAATTAAAAGCCCCTGTGTTGGCAGAGGATGTGGCTGCGCGACTGTCAATACATCCGCAAAATACGGAACACTTTTTAAAGTCTCTGGTGGCTTTGGGATGGGCCACTTATGAGGACAGTCATTTCTGTGCAACTGGATTTGGTAAGCAATGCCTGATGAAGGGTGAAGATACCTATGTCGGTGATTTCTTCGCATTTATGGAAAAGTGGCAACAATCCATGCGGGATGGTGGGATACTGAACCTTGTTCGACATGGTCCAAAGCCGACAAAAAATCTAGGCAATGCCGATCTTTGGGAATATGGGGCGCGTGCATCGTTGAATTATAGCCGATGCGGTCGGGCGCAATTGATTGCTGAACATGTTGCCGCATTGCCGGAGTTCCCCAAGTTTTCAAAAATCCTCGACTTAGGCGGTGGAAACGGCGTCATTGGTCTCGCGGTTGCGCAGAAGCATCCCTCATTACAGTGTGTGGTCTTTGAGCAAGGGGCCGTTTGCAAGGTGATTCATGAAGTGATTACAGAGTATGGCGCTGAGGATCGTGTCAGTGCCATGGCCGGCAATTACATGGAAGATCCGATTGGTGATGGTTATGACTTTATTATGGCTAATTTCACTCTGAATTTTTATCGGGATAATATGGATGCCGTGATGGAGAAAATCTGTAAGGCTCTGAACCCTGGCGGCCTGTTCTTTGTGCTTAGTGATGGTATGAATAAGGACAAAACTGCTCCAGCGTCGAGTGTGCTGAGCTGGTTGTCGACAAGCTTGATGCAACAAGACATGGTCTTTGAACACGATGAAATCGAACACAGAATGTTGAAAGCCGGATTTGCGACGACGCAGTGCCGTCTTGAGGATTGTAATGCGTTGTCCGGTGGACACGGCCCGGTGAAAATCACAGTCGGGCGCAAAGCGTGTGCATAATCCAGCCCCTGTGATTCACAGATTCATTAGGGTCAGGACACGACAGTCATACCTATTTGGTCTGCCGGGGGCACAACAAAGCAAAGGGGAAGCCATATGAGCCAGCGAGGTGTAAGCGAAACACAGCGGACAAGGTTTATGGCTTCTCTAATTGCCCATTGCGAAGATGTAAGCAGGTATCGGCAAGGGTGTGTGCAACAGTATGGTCGTGCGTGACGAGGATTAAAGTGAGACCATGGGCCGTTTGTAATTTTTGCAGTAGCTCAAGGACTTGTGCCTTTGCGCACATGTCGAGGGCAGATGTGGGTTCATCGGCAACCAAGCACTTGGGTTTTGTAATCAGGGCACGGGCAATGGCCAGTCGTTGTGCTTCACCACCGGAGAGAGTTGCGGTTTTCTGGGCCAAAAATTCTTTATGATTAGGCAGACCGACCCAATCTAGTATTGCTTTGATTTGATCGTCGAGGTTCATGTGCTGCGTTGGTTCTGCAAGAGTAAGCGCTTCTTTCAGGACTTGAGCAACACTGAAATGCCGTGCCATGGATCTGTGTGGGTATTGGGAAACGAAGGCAATATCCGAACGTGTGGACAGCTTATCATCTTCGTTCGAGGTATTGACCCAGGTGATAGATCCTGCCTGTGCAGATTTGAAACCACACACAATGCGGGCGAGCGTACTTTTACCGCTGCCGCTTGGCCCGAGGATCGCAACGCATGACCCCTGTGGGATGAAAGCTGCCACCCGGTCAAGAATGGCACGCCCCTCAATGTGATAAGACACATCGCGGATCTTAAGGCCGCTTTGAGCGTTCTGAGTAGTTGCCGGTTTGCAGTCGCCAGAAGTTGCAAATCGTATCAGTGATTGAGTATAGGGATGTTGCGGTTGAGATAAAACTTTGGCGGTTGGGCCAAGCTCGATTAATTCCCCACGCAATAGCACACCAACCCGGTCAGCCATGGTGCGTGCGAGATCCAGATCGTGGGTGATGAGAAGTTGACCGCGATCTTCCTTGCCTTTGGAAAAAGCGTGAATAGCACGTTCGCGATTGTCAGGGTCCAAGGATGCCGTGGGTTCATCCAGAATCAGATATTTGGGATGAGTCACCATGGCCAGTGCGGTGAGAATACGTTGAATTTCGCCGCCACTAAGGCTGTTGGCATACCTTTGGTGCAAAGAAACAGGTACGTTCCGAGCGATATAGGCGTCCTGTACCGTCAGGCCCGTCAATCTGTGGGATTGCAGGACTTCATGCATGTGCTGGTGTACGGTAAAGTGTGGGTTCAAGGCATCGGTGAGGGCTTGGACAATCAGTCCGATTTTTTGCCCTCGCGCTTTCCGTAATTGTGCTGGTGAGGCTTGCAAAATATCCAGCTCGTCAATGCAGGCTCTCCCCGACCAGCGAAAACCGTGACAAGAAGGGCGGCACGTCTTTTGGTGACCATCAATTAACCCCAAAAGTATACGGGCGATGCTGGTTTTGCCGCTGCCGGATTCCCCGATTAATGCAAGCGTTTCCCCCGGTTTGATCTGGAATGAAATGCTTTTCAGAATGTCTTTACCATCATGGGAGAGAGACAGCGTTTCTACGTTGATCATTTATTCGCTCCAGCGGGTTTTGCCGATGGCGTGTTGCTCCAAAGATCGCCCCAGCAACAAGACAATAAACAGGAACAGAGTAAGGGATAAGGCAGGTGGTAGCAGTAGCCAGATCCCGGCTGGGGTATACAGATATTCCAGCGCGTCCTGCATCATGCCGCCCCATGACACCAGTCGTGGGTCGGTGAGGCCAAGGAAGGCTAGCCCCGCAGCTTTCATTGCGGCTTGGCGGACCTTTTGAATGTAGAGACTGATAATGGTCGGGGTGATTGCAGGCAGGATGTGATGGCGCACAGCATAAGACCATGAACCACCAGCGTGCCGGACGTAGACCACATTTTCGCGTGAAAGCTCCCGTTGCATGACGGCGTAAAAGACCCGTACATCCTCATGCCATGTGGCAATGGCAAGCAGACAGATAATGCCAATTAGGTTCGGTTGTATCCATGCCGCGACAAGCAGCAGGAATAAGATGGATGGAATGATCAACAGGATATCAACGCAGCGCAGGATGATGCCTCGGATTACCGGTTTGCCGATGGCTGCAACCAAACCAGCCATAATTGACAGACAGAGAGACAGGAAGGCAGAAAGCAAAGCAACCGCAATGGTGGTTGGCGTAGCAGTCAGAATCCCAATTAGGACACCTTGGCCGATATCGTTGGTGCCAAGCCAATGATTCGTAGATGGGGGGAGGAGGATATCATGGCTGGTTGCGTAATCAGGTAAAAGCCATGTGCATCCGACGATTAGCAGCAGAATGATTAAGACCAGTACTGTTTGTTTTTGCCACGCATGGAAAGCGAGTGTTGGATGCTGAGAGGTTGCCATTAGACATGCTCCCGCTTAGTAAAGGCCGCAATTGCCCTATCTGCGCACCAATTGACGGTCAAGATGAAAACGGCCAATCCCAATACGGCGCCTTGCAGCAGGATATAGTCGCGATCAACAATGGCGTCATAAATCAACAGTCCAATACCGGGGTAGGAGAAGACGACCTCAATATAAATTACCAAGCTGATCAGTACGGTGATGGAGTCCCCAATCCGTGCAAACAGAACCGGCAAAAGGTTGCGTCCGAAATAGTCTTTGCGTTCTCGCCAGCCATAAATGCCGCGGGCACGTGCGTTGATGAGAAAGGGGCGTACGGAAAGGCTGGTGGCTTCCCCGCGTGCGACAAAAAAGAAACGAATGACTTCGTGCAGAGCTAGGGCAATCACTGGCAGAACCGCATGTTGCAGGATGCCAAAGGCTTTGGCCCATGGTTCTGTGGCGGGAAAGATGGGTTCCGCGCCGCTAGTGGGCAGGATTGGCCAATACATGCCAAAGACCATTTGCAAAATCACTGCGGCGGTGAACGGAGGGATGCTGGCGAGGATAATCATGACGCCAGATAAAATATGATCTTTCCGTTGATGAGCGGAACGCCCGGCCTCAATTCCGGCAATGACACCAAAGAAGAGATAAACCGGCATTGCGCCTAAGACCAGCAATGCAGTCCATGGCAGTGCGTTGCATAACAGTTCGGACACTGGGGTCCCATGGTGGAGGGAGTAGCCTAAATTGCCATGTAACAGGTCTTGCAAATACTGGATCAGTTGCTGCCCCCATGACCCATCCAATCCCAATTGCTGACGCATAATGGTGATTTCGGCTTCTGACAGATCGCGGACCACATCGGAGGAGAGCATGATCTCCAGCGGATCTCCGGGCATGCTACGTGGCAAAACAAATGTCAAAAGAACCAGAAAAAACAGAATAGCAATGCGGTTGATCAAATCATGTCGCCATGAGGTGTGAGTATGCTTGTAGATTGGCACTGTCGTGTGTCCGTCTTTCTTGTCAGAGGTGATGCCTTGGCCTCTCTAAGGGCATCACCTCAGTGTGTCAGATGTCGTGTTCTCAGTTGATGAATGCGTAACGGTGCACCGCCAGCGGGATCCCGAATGCAACACCGTTTGGCATGAAGTACGGGGTGGCTTTGTCGTTATAGGCAACGGACCAGTACGGATTGACCAGCATGTAAGACGGCAACTCATCAGCATAGAGTTCCTGAAAACGATGCAGGAGTTTCTTGCGTTCTTTTGGGTCCTGAATTTGTTGCTGGGCCTTAATGACTGCCTTCATTTCCTCGTTGCGTTGGAAACGTTCCCCTTTCCATGAGCGTCCAAATACCCGGCGGGCAATGGTCGCCGGATCACCGTTGGTGCTGATGGTCAAAAGTGCCAAGTCATAGTCGTTGGCTTTGATCTGGCTCGACATTTCGCTGCGGCCCATGATGCGTATATCCACGGCAACGCCAAAGCTTTCAAGCTGGGCTCCGACAACCTTAGCCAGATTCTTGAATTTCTTGCCAGAAATGAGATTGAGTTGAACTGGCTTACCGTTTTCTTCCCATCGCCCGGCACCATTGCGCGTCCAGCCATGCTTTTTGAGTAATGAGGTGGCTTTGATCAGGTCGTGGGTATACTGCGGGTCATTTTGCTCCGCATGCCATGGTGAATCTTTTTGGAAATACCCGGTTTCCGCAATTGTGCCGCCGCCTTGGTACACAATGTCGAGAATAGCCTTGCGATCAATCACATATGCCAATGCGTGGCGTAAAGTTTTATCCTGAAAACGTTTGAAGTGATTGAAAGCCAAGCGGGCAGGATGGTTGCTGCTGGCGGTTGAGACATTGAGTCCAGCTTGCTTTGCAGCAGCAATACGTGAATATGGTAGTTTGGAAATCACGTCTATTTGCCTGCTTTTTGCGGCTTGAATAGCCGCATCGGGCCGCATTCTAATGATGGCTAGCTTGTCGAATTTTGCGTCATTTCCATAAAATGCAGCGTTGCGGGTCAGGATGTAGCGACCCAAGGCCTTATCATAATTGGCGAGCTTATAGGGGCCGCTGCCTGTGGCTGATTTCGCCGTGGTGAACTGATTTGGGGTGTCTTGGCCCTGGAAAATATGCCTTGGTAGAATGGGGAGTGAGACCAGTGTGGTGGTCGGCAGGCTGTTGTCTGGATGTTTAAGAGTGATGCGTACATGATGATCTGACACGGCCTCTACAGAGTGAATCGATCCCTGAGGGGCGAAAGTGTAGGGATGCTGCGCCGTATAGGAAAAGGTAAAGGCAACATCCTTAGCTGTCACCGGGGTGCCGTCATGCCATTGTGCATTTCTTGCCAGTTCGATGTTGTATACCGTGCCGTTGTCAGAAACTTCCCAAGTTTGGGCCAACCCGGATGTAATGCTGCTGTCTTTGTTTTGTCCCAGCAAAGTGTCAAATACATACCCAGTGTACAGGTATCCAAAGCCGTTTTTGTGATGCACATAGGGGGACAGCATGCCACGGTCACCCCGGCTATCCGCAATAATCAGGGTTTTTGCATCGTTTTTTGGGGGTGCAGTTTGGGCGGATGTCTCTTTTTTGGTGGTATGACCGATAGTGACAGTGGAGGAAGATTTGGCTGTGCTGGCGAAGGCGGCTGGTATCGCCAGCGTGGTTGAAAGAGCTGCTGCCAAAATCAGGCGTGATGGTAAGACATTCATGTGATGGTATACCGTATCTAATTGTTGAGTGGTGATTTGGTGTGGTCGGCATCAAATCAATTGTAGATTACGGGTTGCAGCTTGGCAGAGATAACAGAGAGAGGAAGTTGGTTAAGCCTGCTGCCTCTGGTCGCAATCCTATCATTGGTCAGTGACAGGACACATGCCAAACTGGGGAGGTAGATGTATTCAACACTTTGGCGTCCGGTGCAAATCGATATTCGTGAAGGCAGCAATAAGAATAACTGAGGGGTATATTGGCTACAGAAAACCAATGTCCTCAGGGTGTCCCAAGGGCATTGGTTTGGTGTTCTTATATGCAAAATTAGTGCATGAAAGTGTATTTATGCACGGCGAGAGGAATGCCGAATGCGACACCGTTGGGCACAAAATAGGGGGCGACTTTGTTGTTGTAAGCAATAGCCCAGTACGGGTTGACCAACATGTAAGAGGGGAGTTCCTCCGCATAAAGTGCTTGGAAACGATGCAGAAGCTTTTCTCGTTCCTTCGGGTCGTTGGCTTTTTGTTGGGCTTTGATTACGGATTTCATTTCTGCGTTGCTGCGGAAACGGTCCCCTTTCCACGACCCGCCCATAACGCGCCGGGCGATGTTCACCGGGTCGCCGATGGTGCTAATGGACAGCAGTGCCAAGTCATAATCATTTTCCTTGATCCGACTGGAAAGAACACTACGGCCAAGGATACGCAAATCCGTGGCAATGCCAAATGTACCCAACTGTCCAGAAACCACTTGTGCCAGTTTTTTGTATTCTTTTCCGGCAATCAGGCTGAATTTGACTGGCTGCCCATTCTCTAGCCATGTTCCATCCGTATTGCGTTTCCAGCCAAAATCAGTCAGGAGCTTTGCGGCTTTTGCCGGATTGAATGAATAGGCCGGGTCGCCTTGTTCCCCGTGCCAAGGGGAGTCCTTTTGGAAGTATCCGGTTTCCGCGACCAATCCTCCGCCGCGGAACACAATGTCGAGAATAGCTTTACGGTCGATGGCATAGGCCAGTGCATGGCGTAGTTGTTTGTCTTTTAACCGTTTGTGATGGTTGAACGCCAGACGAGCTGGAAGATTGCTGCTGGCGGTGGTGACGTTCAGGCCGGATTCGCGGGCGGCGTCAATCCGATCATAGGGGAGGCGGGCAATGACATCCACTTGTCCGGTTTTTGCGGCTTGTATCGCGGCGTCTGCTCCCATACGGACAATTGCCAGATTGTCGAACTTGGCCTGCCCAAAAGAATAATTTGGGTTCTTGGCAAATGTGTAGCGCCCAACAGCCTTATCATAACTGACCAGCTTATAGGGACCACTCCCGATGGCAGCTTTAGGTGACAGGAATCGGGCCGGGATCGGCTGTTTCTCGTAGATATGTTTGGGCAGGATCGGCATTGCTATCAGTTTTGCGGATAGCAAACTGGCGTCAGGGTACTTCAAAGTGATGCGGATTTTGTCACTACCGATTGCCTCAACCTTTTTGACGGCATCAAGGGAAACATAAGCGTATGGGTGTTTGGTCATATAGGCAAACGTGAAGGTGACGTCGTCAATGGTGACAGGCCGGCCATCATGCCATTGGGCATTTTTTGACAAGATCAGCTCACACATCAATCCATCGTCAGATAACTCCCATGACTTAGCCAGATTGGGTGCCGGGTTGCCCTTCGGGTCTTGGCCTAAAAGGGTGTCAAACATGTAACTGGTGTAAAGGTAGCCAAAACCATTTTTGTGATGGGTGTACGGGGCCAGCATGCCCCTGTCACCTTTGCCATCAGCCATAACCAGCGTTTGCGGATCGTTTTTTGGCAAAGCAGCGGGTGGGAACAGCATGGGGGAAGCGTGGCTTTGTGTATCGATTTTACTGGCCTGTGCAGTACTTGAACTGGCCATAGCAAGAGCCAACGCGCCAATGATAATGCCCGAATGGGTAAGGAACTTTGTTTGGGAAAAGTGAAGTAAAGCCATTTATGGTATACCGTATCGATTAGTGGTGGCGTGAGACGTGGTGTGGTCGGCCTGTGGACACTTGAAGGTCATTGAGTGTTTGTCACAGCACGGAAGGGTGGGTGTTTAGGCATAGTGAAGAACAACGCTGCCCGTGCATGAGGGTAAATATGTCAGGGCAAGCCTACCTGCCGTGCTGTGGCGCATGATCTATTCCTTAAAACAGGCGGCAGTACAAATCGTTATTCATGAGGGAAGGTTTCGGAAAAGCTGAGGGCAAGGGTTCAGAAATTCTGAAGGCTAGGCTCCGGTTTTTCGATTTGTCAGGGGCGGTGCAATCAGAAGATTGTCGAGGTCAACAAGATGTGAAGTGAACGTTTCGCACCTAACATTACAGCTAAGGCCTTTCGCTCATGATCCAATTGACAGTTTCGACCCGTCGTATCGGGCTGGTGTGTGTGCTTGTCACCATCGCAACCAGTGTTGCGATGCTCTTGGCAACTCGTCTGCCCTATGAAACCTCTGCAACGGCAGGTCTTGCCATATTCTGTATCGGTTTATGGGCCACATCTGTGGTGCCAGAATTTTGGACGGCGTTGGTCTTCTTTGTGGCGGCAATTACCTTGGTGGGGGTTCCGGCAGGCACAGTGTTTTCCGGGTTTGTGACCTCAACGTTTTGGTTGTTGTTCAGTGGGTTGGTGTTGAGCACAGCAATTCGTTTTACTGGATTGGGGCAACGTATTGCGCGCATTCTGAGCCGCGTGTTTCGGGAAAGCTATGCCGGAACCATTGCAGGGGTTTGTGGCTTGGCGGTGATAATGGCTTTTATAATGCCGTCGGCGGTCGGGCGTGTTGTCTTGCTTGTTCCCATTGTTGCGACTTTGGCTGAAGAAATGGGGTATGAGGCAGGTTCAAATGGACGTATCGGAGTGTTGGTAACGGCTGCGTTCGGTACTTTTTTGCCTGCGTTTGCTATCCTTCCAGCCAATGTCCCCAACATGATGTTGGCAGGAATGGCGGAAACCATGTTTGGAATACACATTTCCTATTGGCACTATTTACTGCTGCATTTTCCGGTTTTGGGGCTGTTGAAGGCTGTGGTGCTGGTTGTCGTGGTTGTGCGTTTGTTTCCTGATCATGACCCGATGCTGCCTAAGCGCCGGGACGACGTAAGGCAGCCATTGTCTGTTCAAGAACATGTATTGCTTGCCGTCCTGACAGCATGTCTCGTGGGTTGGTTTACCGACAGCTGGCATCACATTTCCGCAGGCTGGATCGGACTTATGGCCGCAGTGATTTGCCTGTGGCCGCAGGCCGGGCTGTGTCCGGAAAATTGCCTGCGTGCTGATATCAACTATGGGTCTTTGTTTTTTGTTGCCGGGATTATGGGGCTTGGTGCTGTCATATCATATACGGGCTTGGGTGAGGCGGTTGTGCGGGGCATGGCTGCAGTTGTGGATTTATCGCAGGCCAGCCCCTATCAGACTCTTGCGCGCTTAACCGGGATGTCCGCTTTGGTTGGCCTTGTGACAAGTATGCCGGGTGTCCCCTCGGTCATGACGCCAGTGGCTGAAGGTCTGGTCGCGATCAGTGATTTGCCATTGGAGAGTGTGCTGATGACGCAGGTTTTGGCGTTCTCCAGTGTCGTGCTACCTTATCAGGCCCCACCTTTGATTATGGCAATGCAGGTTGGTCATGTCCCGCATCGGGCAATGACACGGTTATGCCTGATAATGTTTGCGATTACAGTGATTTTATTGCTACCGTTGGACGCGCTGTGGTGGGAAGTGTTTGGCATGATCTGAAGCCGTTTGGTGCGTCTTACGTTGGGAAAAATAAGCTATGGACATTCATCAGTTAAAAACCTTCATCACAGTGGCTCGCGAAGGTAGCCTGACCAGGGCTTCGTCGAGTTTATACCTCAGCCAGCCAGCCGTAAGTGCCCATATCAAGACCATGGAAGACACACTTGGCCTTGCTTTGTTCGAGCGCACGCCTCGCGGGATGCAACTGACGATCGATGGGCGCAGCTTGTTGCAGCGGGCAGAAGACATCCTTGCCGCACATCGGGATCTGTTGGATGAAGCCATCCGTATCAAAGGTCGGTTAAGTGGTCAGCTCCGCATTGGTGCAGGAGGAGGAGATTCCAGTGCGGCGGTACTAGAACATTTGCTTATGGAACTGGCGCAAACCTATCCAGATTTGGAGGTTGAACTCCGGCATGGCGCATCTGCTGATATTCTGAAGGCATTGCGCAGTGGTGAACTTGATGCAGGGTTTTATAACGAGGCAGGAACACCTGATAACGACCTGAAGTGTTTGGAGGTTGGCTCCTTCGGTGTGTTCTTAGCTGCGTCAAAGGGGCTTGTCGTTCCACAAGACGAGCTGGATTGGCAAGTTTTGGCAGATTTGCCTTGGATATGTCCTGTCGCCAGTACGTGCTGTGGTAAGGTTGCTGAGAATTTATTCCTTCGACATAATTTCAGGCCGAAACGCTTTATTAGTGTCGATCATGAGAAAGTAACGCGGTCATTGCTGGCAAGTGGGGCGGGGATTGGTATGCTTCACGAAGAAACGGCAATTGCAGCTCGTGATAACGGTGAGGTCGATCTGCTGTGTTCGGCACAAAACTATGTTCGGGTGCTGTTTGCGCATTTGGCTGCGCGAGATCGTGACCCCTTGTTAAAGGCTGTGGATACGATTTTGTGTAAGGCAGTTTGTTAGCTTCCCTATTTTGCATATTTTTTGGTGTTGAGATGTTTCTGATGTCAGAGCTGAAAGTGATGCCAATTTATTGTTACGAAAACCAATACTAAAGTATCTATGTATACTTATGAATATTAATGATTATTTTTGCACATATCAGATTTTTGAATAACGATTATCAGAATAACTTATGTTGACAGTAAGTTTGTAATACTATTACTTCGCTTCTCGTGTGTGGTCCAGTGGATGAGATTTATCCAGTTTTGACACCATGATTCGAGGGGTTAAAGTTCATGTCGTGTAATCATAAGAAACAAACCTGCAACCGTCTTTTATTTGGGGTGAGCCTGTTGGGGCTTTTGGCTTCTGCCTCACCAGTCTACGCGAAAGACTTTGTTGATACGTGGGGAATGCGCCGCCATGCACGGGGTGGTCCGTGAAGTTGAAAAATCTTCTGACTGCTGAACCAGTGATGCAATACAGCCGGGATACGCAATTGCCACTTACACAGGGTATTGACACGAAAGAGGCAAAAGGCAAACAAGCCTTTAAAGCGATAACCGGGTATGACGGCCAAGCCAATGCCGGATATGCTGGGGCTATAGCACGTGTGAAATTGCAAGATGTCCTGCTGATGGCGGGTGGTCGATATGTGCATGCCAACGATTACACGGATGGTCACGGCGATGATGTAGAGTTTGGCTATCAGCGGGATACGGAGCATGTTTTGGCTAAATGGACGCTGCACCCGGGAACAGCGTTGAAGTTTCAGGCCATGCGAGACAGCATCCATGATGATCAGCAACCGCACAGTACCATGGATGTGACAAAGCATGATCGCTTGGGCGGAAAGCTTGCCCTCAACCACAAAGTAGGCGGTAACGTCTTAAAAAGCGTTGGTCTTGAGCTCGCAGCGAAAGATGCTGAGCGCAGCATGGATAACTATAAAAACCGATATTCCGGGAAATATACGCGAGTAGATACGGACACGACATATGTGGAAGGAAAAGGGACGGCGAAGTTTGCCGTCGCGGGTTGGCAGTCCTCTGCTACAGTCCGAGGCAGTTGGGGTAATCAAGATGCCCGTCGTTATAACGATGCATCCGGTGAAGCCATTACGACCATTAAATTGCCGGATGTAACGACCCATCGCTTCGCTACGGAAGTGGTTGGTAAGCGCAAACTTGGAGGCGGCTTAAATCTGGAGACTGGAGCACGGTATGATTATGTGCATGCAAGTCCAGGGGCTGCTAATGACATGGGGACGTTTACAGGCGGTGGCGCCGTGCAATGGAATCGCTCTCCGTCAGATTTGTACCAATCCTATTACGGTGTGACCGGTGATTTTGACCGAACCGATCATAACGTGTCTGCGCGCGTGCGGTTAACCCAAGCATTGGCGGGTAAGCGAGCCAAGATCTTTGGTGATGTCAGCCGGAAAGTCCGATCGCCTGACAATACGGAGGCTTACCATGCTGTTACACACACCAGTGCCAGCAAACGGTGGATTGGCAATCCGGATCTGGATCCCGAAGCTCACCACAAAGCAGAATTGGGTTTTGTTTGGACAGGCGCTCACTACAAGGGCTACGGCAAGCTGGCGGAGAAGGCGGACCGCGTGTTTGATGTAAACAATGTTCAAATCAAGCTGTCTGGTTATGTCGATTCCGTAGATAACTTTATCACATGGGACCGTGCTCATGGACAAAGCGGTACCACCGCAAGTGATGGGGCATTAATCTACCGCAATGTAGATGCCATGTTCCTTGGAGCCAATCTTGAGGGGCGGTGGAACATGGACCAAAACTGGTCAGCGGCTGCACAGTTGTCCTATCTTTGGGGGAACAATGACAGCGATGATCGCGCCTTGTATCAAATCGCACCTTTTGAGGCGAACTTCTTGGTCGATTACCAAGGTAAGCTGGACACAATCGGTCAGTGGAATGCAGGGGCTAAGCTTCGTCTTGTCAGCACGCAGGACCGGGTGGACGCGGATGCCACAACCGCATTGGGATTTGATGGCAGCGAAGGTAACGGCTTTGCCACTGTTGATCTATATGGTGGCGTGAGAATTGGTAAGGGCGTTTCTTTGGCGGCAGGGATCAACAATTTGTTTGATGCCAGTTATGAGGAACACTTAGTTGGTTCGCACGTAAACTCCGCCAGCCGTACCAAAATCACGGCACCGGGGCGCAGTGCCTTTGTCAACTTGAAAGCAAGTTTCTAGATAAATTACATTCAGGCATCATCCTTTGGGTGATGCCTTTTGCCTTTTCGTCTCCCGATCCGGTCCGGTTTTTAAGTGACGAAAAACTCAGGTCAACCGCAGGCCTGATGACAATTTTTGCGAAAGTCAGTGTTTAAATTTATTTGGTTTAGGTAGCCTTGATAGAAGTTGTTTTGCGTCTTCGAAGTCAAAATTCTCAATCTTGTCAATGAGTTCCTGTTTTTGCTCCTCGGTCCATATGCTCAGGGTATTCGCTGCCTTAATAAGCGGTGCTGCGGTGACATCGTATTGTTCAACGAGTTCCACTATCTCTTTATAGCAATCTGGAAGAGTTAATTCGGAGGTCTCTTGCTTGTTGTCTTGTATCTCAAGCCATCCAGACAACTGTTTGTCCAGTGCTTCGAGGCAATTTATGCATGTTGAGATTTCACTGGATACGTCGTCTGATTTCTTATCAATTTTTCCCCCGATCTTTGTTGCCAATTGCGCAAGTTGCGTGATGCCGAGGTTTGCTGACGCCCCCTTGAGGGAGTGTGCAATCCGTCCTGCTGTTTCCCAGTCCTGTTCGGATAGAGTTTGTTTCAATACCTCCATTTCCTTGAATTGTGATTTTATAAACCGTTCCAGCATTCCTAAGTACCTGTCCCTGTTGCCGCCCGTATTGTATACGGCTTGCCTTATATTTATGCCGTTAATGCTTGGCAGATCGTTTTCTCTCTGTGGGAGCTTTTTTTCATTGTCTGAGTGTCTTGGCGTCATCTCAGATGGTGACAGGTACTTTGTTAATGTTTGATAGAGAGTTTGGACATCAATAGGTTTTACAATGTGATCGTTCATGCCGGCGCTGATGCATTCATCAATTGCGTTTTGCATGGCGTTAGCCGTCATTGCGACAATTGGAATTTTCTTCCATTCACTATGGCTTCTGATTTCTCTCGTTGCGGTTACGCCGTCCATGACCGGCATCTGCATGTCCATGAGGATAAGGTCGACTTTAGTATTTTTGAGTTCTTGCAGAGCTATTTTCCCATTTGATGCAGTGATGATATTAAGGTTTGTTCCTTCAAGCAGGCCAATAGCAACTTCTTGGTTGACCTCATTGTCTTCTACAAGAAGAAGTGTCTGTCCCTTAAAGGTTGGTTTTTGATGCTGATGGGTGGGGGTGTTCTTTTTGATATGTTCAATGCCAAAGCTATTCATAATGGCATCAAGAAGGTTAGAAGGATTGACCGGCTTAACGATAAGGGCATCGACAAGTCTGGTATTCTCTTCAGACATGGAGATTTCTCTGCCGTATGCAGTTACGAGGAACGTCTTAGTGTCCCTGATAGTGAGTTCACTTGAGGCCTTTTGCAATAATTCAAGGCCATTCATGCCCGGCATATTCCAGTCAACAAAAAGCATGTCATAGTTGGTGCGTCTGAGTTCGTCGAGGGCTTCAAAGCCATTACTAACGGCTTGGGCCTGAAATTGCATAGCTTGGAGCAATGATAAGAGGATGCTGCGTGCAGAATCATTGTCATCAACGATGAGTGCGCAGCGACCTGCCAGACCTTGTATTGGTTTGGCAATGTCACGCATTTTAGATTCTTGAAGGCCGCACTTAATGGTAAATGTAAAGCTTGAACCAATGCCGATTGCACTTTTAACCGAGATTTCTCCGCCCATCAGAGTGACCAGCTGTTTGCTAATGCTTAGGCCCAACCCCGTTCCGCCAAATTGGCGTGTTGTGCTGGTATCGGCTTGAGTAAATGCAGTAAACAGTTCATCCACTCTTTCTTGATTGATGCCAATACCGGTGTCTTTGACCGTGAATTTCAAGGTGACATCGTGATCGGATTGTTCTTCAGGGGTCACCGTAACAACGATCTCCCCGTGCTCGGTGAATTTGATTGCATTGCTGCAAAGATTAACTAGTACCTGCCCAAGTCGAAGTGGGTCGCCAACAAGTCCAACAGGCACACCTGGGTCAATGTCGAGCAAAAACTCGAGACCTTTTTCGTGTGCTTTGAACGAAACAATGTTGGTAACGTTATCGAATACGTCATCAAGAATGAAATCAATCTGTTCAACGTCAAGCTTACCTGCTTCTATTTTTGAAAAATCAAGAATGTCGTTTATGATGCCCAGGAGATTTTTGGCAGACTCATTAATTCGCGTCAGGTATTTTTGTTGCGCAGGATCAAGATCTGTGTTCATCGCCAGGTGTGTCATGCCAAGGATTGCATTCATCGGCGTTCTGATCTCATGGCTCATATTTGCCAAGAACTCACCTTTGGCATGGCTCATGGCATCTGCCGTATCTTTTGCTTGGCGAAGCTCAGCTTCCATCTGCTTGCGTTCCGTTAGATCCAGTAATATGCCGACGATGCCTGATACTTTCCCTTGCGAATTACAGAATGATGCTTCGAAGACAAGCATGTCACGGTTATGTCTTTGTGTATCCAATACACAAACTTCGTAATTTCGTGATCCTTGTTGTTTGCTCAATTCCTGGTGCATTTGCGCGAATATATGTGAAGCTTGTTGATCTTGGAAAATATCTGAAGGTGACTTGCCGATAATATCTTCCATGTCTATTCCGGTTAAGTCACAGAACTTGGCATTAACGGTTAGATATTTACCCGCGTCGGAAAGGCAGTACATGGGGTTTGGTGTTGCGTTCAGTATTTCCTGATTAAGCTGCGATTGCTCTAGTATTCTTTGCTCTGCCTTGCGTTGTATCTCAATATTTTGAGTGAGTTGAACGCTTACCGACAGGTCGTCAAGCATTTGATGAAGGCAGAGAAGGTCGCCGTCCGAGAGTGTAGACGCAGAGCCAATTTCCAGCAGCGCGACAGCTTGTTTGTTTACGATCAATGGGAAGTAATACAGTTCGTTTAGCCATAGTTTCCCGCCGTTCACCAGTATTGAGTACTTTCCTTCAAGACCTTTCATGGAATACGGTTTGCCTGATAGTAAAACACTAAGTTGGGTTGAGTTCAGGTCGTCGATGATCTTTGGCGCAGAGGCATCATAGCCCGCGCCAGCTATGCGAAGCAGTTTGCCTTCTTGGTAAATTGATATGCCCGCTTGATGGATTGGAAAATGCTGCAACAGAAATTGAGTCACTTCCAAGCATAATGCGTGTGTGCTTTGCTGAGTACGCAGAACGATATTAAAATCTTTTATGAGTGTGTTTCGATGTAATTGTTCAGAAATATGGTGGAAAACAACATTTAGGCTATCAATGAATCTTCTTAATTCTGCATGAGCCTTTTGCGAGATCGTGAAGTCATAGTCATGCATTTTTACTTGATGGACAACCGTCTGCAGTAATTGGCTTAACGGGTTAATGTATATATTCCATAATAGAGCAAAAGATATTACAATTGACGCAAATAGTATTGCAACAAGTGTTGTGTATATCTCCTGATATTTTTCTTCCTCAATTTGTGTTGTTTTGATGGTGTCATTTATGCGGTGCAGTATGGATTGGTGTGCAGACCCAATTTCACGCATAATTTCTGCTTTTTCACTGAAGTATTTATCGCCATAAAGCAAAGATTGTGCATAATTCAAATCTGGAATGCCTGTGTGAATATATTGCCCATCATTGGTGGGCTTGTAACCCTTGATCGCTTGAAATGCTCTTCGCTCTATGTTTACAAGGTTATTTGACAAGGAAAGTGCATTCTTAAGTTCCATGAATTCAGATGGGCTTATTCCAGAGTTTCTTATGCGATCAATGAGTTTGCTTTTTGCGCCCTTGTGTTCAATGGGCTTATAATTAATGTTAGCAGCCATATCCCAGTATTCATACGCGTTCCCATCTGGAATCGGAAGCTCACCATTGCGAACGGCTAATACTTCATTGAAGAGCTTTTCCCATTTTTCATCACCTGTGACGGCGTATGCACGTGCAAACTTGGTTAAGTGATCGGAGCTTTGCTTCAATTCTTGTGATAGCTGAAAGAATTTATGAAATGTGACCTGCTGATTTTGGCCGATGTCCCTGAGTTCTGACACGGTTTGTGTGACATACAGCAAGGCAAACGAGCAACAACCCATTATAATGAATAAAAAAGTAAAAAGAGCCCGCAGCGATCTCATTTTATGCCTCACCGTATCCATGGTAGAAAAGCGTCAGCATTCTTATGTATACTTAGTTATGGATTGTGCAGTTGCTTAGAGGATGGCGTATTTTTTTTGAGGAAAAATACATGACACTTACGGGTTTAAATGACGGCACAGTCCTGATCGTCGATGACTGTGTTGATAATCTGACATTTATGGCTCAGGGGCTGTCTGATGATTATACGGTGCGTGCAGCAAAATCAGGGAATATTGCCCTTGATATTTTACGGCGCTTTGATGTGGATTTGGTCCTGTTGGATGTTGTGATGCCAGAGATGTCTGGTTACGAAGTTATTCGGGAAATGGGAGCGGACCCTGATATGAATGGTATTCCCGTTGTTTTTCTGACAGCCAAGGATTCCCCAGAGGATGAAAAACTTGGGTTTGAACTTGGTGCAGTGGATTACATCCATAAGCCGATAAGCATTCCTCTCCTTCGTGCGCGTGTCCGTACACACATTCAGAACAAACGATCTAAAGATATTCTTAGGGATGAAAAAGGGTATCTGGAAAAAGAAATTGTCAAACGTTCAAACGAACTTGACCTTATGCAGGATGCGGTTGTGTTTGCCTTGGCAAGTTTGGCAGAAACTCGCGACCCGGAGACCGGGGACCACATTCTACGTACACAATACTATGTGAAATTATTGTCGGAAAAACTGTCGATCCTTTCAAAATATAAACATTATTTAACCCCTAAGAAAATTGATGCTTTTTTCAAAGCTGCGCCACTGCATGATATTGGGAAAGTCGGTATCGTTGACAGCATCCTTCTAAAGCCCGGTAAATTAACGGAAGAAGAATTCGAAATTATGAAGACACATACCATATTGGGTGTGCGTGCATTGGAAAAAGCCGAGCAACGTTCCGGGGCGCACAATGATTTGATCACCGTGGCTAAGGAAATTGCCTATGGCCATCACGAGAAATGGGATGGCAGTGGATATCCGCAGGGTATTTCCGGTGTGGAAATTCCGTTGAGTGCGCGAATAATGGCGGTTGCAGATGTGTATGATGCGTTACGCTGTAAACGAGTTTATAAAAAATCAATCAGGCATGAAGAGGCGAGAGAAATACTATTGGAGGGCAAGGGGAAGCATTTTGATCCAGAGATTATTGATGCATTCCTTGCCCAAGAGCCGAAGTTTGTCGAAATATCCGGCGAGTATTCCGAATAGGACACCACCAGTTTTAGGTATTATGAAATTCGTGGTTATCCGTGCTTTGGGGCGGAATGATGGTGCCGAGCCTCATCCGTATCATTAGGTAGACTTCGGCGGATAGCCCGGGCTTCCTCTACATTTGCTAGGAAAAGAGTAACCAGCATCGGATCGAACGTTCGTCCCTTTTCATTGTAGATGTAGTCCAAAGTTTTTTCTTCTGACCATGCCTTTTTATAGCAACGGTCAGACATCAAAGCGTCATAGACATCAGCAAGCGTTGTAATTCGTGCAAACAGGCTAATGTCCTCACCTGCCAATCCTCTGGGGTAGCCGCTGCCGTCCCATCGTTCGTGGTGTTCGTGGGCAATCTTACACGATGCTTTCAGAAGTTCGCGGTTTGATCCCGCCAAAATTGCTCTGCCGATATCTGTATGGCTTTTTATGATGTCAAATTCTGCATCGGTCAGGGCACCTGGCTTGTGCAATATGCTCTCCGGAATGCCAATTTTCCCTACATCGTGAAGGGGGGATGCGGCTTCAAGAATATTCAACTCCTGTTCGCTGAGACCGACTTTTTCGCCCAGCATGCGTGAAAGTTTAGCGACCCTTTTCACATGATTTCCGGTTTCTTGGGATCGGACTTCGATAACCTCACCCAGTGTTGTGACCAATTCGCGCTGGGTTTCGATGACTTCTTTGTCCAGATACATGATCTTTTGGTTATCCATATTGATTTGCCGTTGCTTGAGCAAGTTTTGGTATAGCAACAAGGTGGTCAGGGATAAGATCAAGATAACTGTTGCGACAGGAGCGATCGCTTCCTCATGGCGTTCAAGAAAATTCTTGGGCTTATTGAGGAAAACGGTTTTCGGCGGCAGGTCACGCAGGTTAATGCCAAAGCGATTGATCACGTTGAAATCATAAACATTTGTATAGGAAGCCGAGTTCGAATACATGGCAGGAACGGGCTCGCTTCGTAGCAATCCCAACAAGGCATAAACCGCGTCGCGTCCAAGGCTGCGGGCGGAAACTGTATTTCCGCCAAGGACGCCGTTACCGATCTGAAACCGCCAAGAGGCGACAACAGGCACAGGACTGAGTTCAGCCAATCGTTGTTCAACATCTCCGGCACGAAATGTATGCCCATCCGCAGAACGCAGAAATGGCAGGATATATAGCATGTCGCCATGCTGTCGTGTGGCGGCAAAATGTTCCAATTGCTCAATTGGCATGCCCTGTACCGGGGTGATATTGACCAATCCCTGTAGGTTTTCGGCCGCTAGTTTGACTTCTTCCAAAATTGCGTCACCCGAGGGGGTCGCCTCAGGGATGACATAAATGTTGCGGGTTTTTGGCATTAACTTAATAGCATTGCGGAGCGATGCTTCATGATTGACCCGTTCGGGGATAATGGTTTTTATGAATGATCCGGCCGGTGGCGGCGATGCATTGTTGATCCCGGTTGCGACTGCAATCGCATTGGGAAAAAGCGTAGGTCCATAGGTCTCCAAAAAAGTCATGGCGTTGTTGTCGGTTGCAATGATACCATCTGGTTGTGCAATTGCGTACTTGCCGGAATACAACTCGACCAGTTTTGCTATGTATTCCGGCGTATAGATATTCTTGGTGTCCATGAATTCTGTGCGAATGTGATAGTCAGATGCCTCGCGGTGAAGAACATCCAGAATTCCGTTGTTGCTGTTGTTGGTCCAGGCAAAGTCGGTGGAATAAGCATGAAGAACCAGAATGCTTTTTCGAAGTTCATGGGCAGCGGCGGAGCTACCGATCAAGCCACTGAATAACAGGGATGCCACCATCATGAGCACGGTTAATGTGGTGAGACGAGCTTTCCGGTGGAAGGCTGATTGCTCAACGTGCATGACCATCATTTGTGCTCCAATCAACGTGAAGGGGCGTATGTATCTGTATATCGACACGAAAGTGAGTTGTTTCAATGTTGATATGGGTTCTGATTGGTGTGTTTTTATTCTGTGGGCACAAAAAAAGGCCATGCATTAAGCATGGCCTTACGCATTGATTGGTAATGTTTTTTAGAAGTTTAGGGCTTCAACCCGGACCACATTCGGCAGAGCGCGCAGAGTATCCAACATGTCCGCACTCAGCGCTTGGTCAATTTGTGCCAGAGCCACGGCTTCGTCACCGTCTGCTTTGCGACCAAGGTGGAAGGTTGCGATGTTGACGCCTGCCACACCCAAGGCCGTGCTGAACTTGCCGATCAAACCCGGTTTGTCTTTGTTTGCCAAATACACCATGTGCGTGCCGAATTCGGCTTCAACCGGAATGCCGTTGACTTCAACCAAACGCGGTTTTCCTGCAAACAGGGTGCCGGAAACGGTACGGGTTTGGGTCTCGGTGGTTACGGTCAGCTTGATCAGGGAATAGTATTCGTCGCAATCCTCGCGAATGGTTTCCGAGATCTTGATATCGCGTTCTTTGGCAACGGCTGGTGCGCTCACCATGTTCACGCCTTCCAGCATCGGGCGCAAAAGGCCAGATACGGCAATGGCGGTTAGCGGTTTGGTGTTCAGCTTGGACACATTGCCTTCAAATTCGATGGAAATGGCTTTGATGCCAGTGCGGGTGATTTGCCCGGCAAAGCCACCAAGGTATTCCACCAGCTTCATGAACGGCTTCAGCTTCGGCGCATCTTCTGCAGATACGCTCGGCATGTTGAGTGCGTTGGTCACTGCGCCAGTCAGCAGGTAGTCAGAGATTTGTTCAGCAACCTGAACCGCGACGTTGACTTGTGCCTCGGTGGTGGATGCGCCCAAGTGCGGAGTACAGATCACATTCGGGTGACCGAACAGTACGTTTTCTTTTGCAGGTTCGACTTCGAAAACGTCCAGTGCTGCGCCTGCGACCTTACCGGAATCAAGGGCTTCTTTCAGGGCGGGTTCATCAATTAGGCCGCCACGTGCGCAGTTAATGATCCGCACGCCATCTTTCATTTTCGGGAAAGATTTCGGGCCGATAATGCCACGAGTGCCGTCGGTCAGCGGTGTGTGCAGAGTGATGAAGTCGGAACGTTGGAACAGTTCGTCCAGTTCGACTTTCTCGATGCCCAAATCTTTGGCGCGGTCCGGGGTCAGGTAGGGGTCAAAGCCAATCACGCGCATTTTCAGGCCGATGGCGCGTTCGATGACGCAGCTACCGATATTGCCACAGCCGATAACGCCAAGGGTCTTGCCGAACAGTTCGACGCCCATGAAGCCGGATTTTTCCCACTTACCGGCATGTGTGGATGCGGAAGCCTGCGGGATTTGGCGGGCCAAAGCCATCATCATGGAAATGGCGTGTTCAGCAGTGGTGATGGAGTTACCAAACGGGGTATTCATGACCACGGTGCCTTTAGCGGTGGCTGCCGGAATATCCACGTTGTCCACACCAATACCGGCGCGACCGATAACTTTCAGGTTGGTGGCAGCAGCCAAGACTTCTGGGGTCACGGTTGTGCTGGACCGGATGGCAAGGCCATCATATTCGCCGATGCAGGCGATCAGTTCTTCCGGGCTCATCCCCGGTTTGAAGTCAACTTCAAGGCCGCGTGTTTTGAAAATTTGTTCCGCAAGCGGGCTCATTTTATCGGAAATCAGGACTTTACGCATAGGTTCGGGCTCCTCAGTCCAAGTCATCAAGCATAGAGTACACGTCCGTTTCCGAAACCTGATCGTAATCAGGTTTCGGTACGGTCAATGTGTGTCTTGTAATTAAGCAGAAAAATCGTCGGAAATTTGGGCAAGGCCCCATTCGATCCACGGCAGCAGAGCTTCAAGATCGGCGGTTTCAACCGTTGCCCCGGCCCAAATCCGTAGACCGGCAGGTGCATCGCGGTATGCCCCGATGTCATAGGCCACACCCTCGGCATCCAACAGTGCAACAAGGGCTTTTTGGGCTTTGCCCTGAGCGTCCGCATCCAACGCCGTAAACCACGGTGCGACGATATTGAGGCACACCGAAGTGTTGGAGCGAATGTCCGGGTTCGCGGCAAGGAATGCAATATCCGGGCATTTTTCAACCCATGCTGCAATAGCCGCAAGGTTGGCTTCGCTACGCTTGATCAGTGCAGGTTGGCCACCGATGCTTTCGGCCCATTTCAGACCGTCAAGAGCATCTTCAACCGCCAACATGGACGGAGTATTGATGGTTTCCCCGACGAACACACCTTCGATCAGTTTGCCGCCTTTGGTCAGACGGAAGATTTTTGGCATCGGCCAAGTCGGGGTATAGGTTTCCAGACGTTCCACTGCCCGCGGGCTCAGGATCAGCATACCGTGCTGACCTTCACCACCCATGACTTTTTGCCAGGAGTAAGTCACCACATCCAGTTTGTCCCACGGCAAGTCCATGGCGAATGCAGCGGAGGTCGCATCACAGATGGTCAACCCTTCGCGGTCATCGGCAATCCAGTCACCGTTCGGTACGCACACACCAGAGGTCGTGCCGTTCCACGTGAAAATGACATCGCGGCTGAAGTCTACAGCCGACAGGTCCGGCAGTTCGCCGTAGTCAGCTTCCAATACGCGGACATCTTTCAGCTTCAGCTGTTTTTTGATGTCAGTGACCCAGCCAGAGCCAAAGCTTTCCCAAGCCAAGGCATCAACGCCACGGGGGCCAAGCAGGCTCCACATTGCCATTTCCACTGCACCAGTATCGGATGCCGGAACAATACCGATACGGTATCCTTCAGGCAGGCCAAGAATGGCTGCAGAGCGGTCAATGACGTCTTTCAGTTTGGCTTTGCCGATTTTTGCGCGGTGAGAACGACCGAGGCAAGCATCTTCCAGAGCGGCCATGGTGAAGCCGGGGCGCTTGGCGCAGGGGCCGGAAGAAAAGTTAGGATTAGCCGGCTTAAGCGTCGGCTTAGCAATTGTATTCATTTGTAATTCCCTTCCATTGCAGAAGGGCGAGCAACCCGTTGGGAGGTTGCGGCCCACATGCGTTATACGAATTCAGTCGGGCCGTCGTCAATGGAGATGCGAAGGGCTGAATTGGGGTATTCTGCGGAATAAGGGCTGTAAGCCGCAGAATTCCGGCAAAAATACCGCATCGATTTTTTGTGGTGTTTTGCGTGATTGTGGTGGTGCCCCCGTAAGGGCGGGGGAGGAGCGGCGCAGGGCGAAATCAGCCGAAAGTGGCTCTTTTCTGCCAATGTTTTTAGTGATTATTGTCGGTGGGACTTGGAAGTAAATTCTCAACCACCACGAAATAGCACGGGCTTGATTCTAAGAACCATGCCCGTACGTGAGGTATTATTGTGTAATGCGTCGCGAGGAGGGAACAATGCGTTAAGCAGGTTTGCCCTCGGTTAGTCCCATTCTGGCTGCGGCGATAACTGCACTGGTCCGATTCGGGACTCCGAGTGCCTTAAGAATCGCAGTGACGTGCAGCTTTACAGTGCCTTCGGACAAATCCAGAGTCTGGGCAATATCACGGTTTGACATACCCTGAGCCACCAGACGTAAAACGTCCATTTGGCGCGGGGTTAATGCAGATGCGGAGGGGATATCTCCGTTAAGGCTATCCGGTTGTGTCGCAGGCGGAAGATCATCATCCAAAACCAGTGGTGGAATATACTGCCCACCAGACAACACCAGATTGACCGCGTGAATCATAACGCTACTGGATGAGCTTTTGGGGATGAAGCCACTGGCCCCGGCACGCATGGCGGTGGTGATAAGCTGTCTGTCAACCATGGCAGAGAGCATAACAACCGGCACCTTCGGATTCTGAGCGATCAGGGCGGCCAATGCCTCTTCCCACTGCATGCTGGGCATGCGGATATCCAGCAGAATCAAATCAAGGCTTTCCGTTGCCTTCGCAATGGCAAGTGCGTCCTGATGATTCCCCGCAGCTAGGCACTCGGTGCCGGGGGCAAGATGCTGCAAAACCATTTTCAGACCGTCACGAAACAACTCATGATCGTCTGCAATTAGGACCGTGTAGGACACAGTGATACTTCCTGTTCAGGGATGTGATTTCTCATATTTTCTGGGGCTAAGATTACCGAATAACCGGACAAAGGCAAAGCCTTTCTATAACCAAAGCACGGGGTAGGGTTGCTTGGCCTATTTCTTCAGTGCGGTAAGATTAGGTCTTGTCGCCTTAGGTGTGCTGTTGGTGACAATCAAAAGCTATTGGTTGTCTTGGGTTTTGTTTTACGAATGGCATTTGGGGTCGGGAATAATTTGCCGTTATGGTGCAGACACTCGGTTTCTTTTCGCGCAAATGGAGTCCCGTCGATGGTGTGTGTGTTGATCCAAGGCATGAAAGGGTGAATTGACGTCGTTTGGGGCAATGCGCTGATAATTGTCATGGTAAAACGCCGATAGCGGTGTGCTCCGGTGCGGATTTTGCAATTTTCTTCAACCCTGCGGTCAGGGTGCCAAGCTGATCTTCGTTGCGTTGTATGCTGTCAGGGCGAATGCAGATGATGGCGGCACTGACGGTTAGCAGTGGGAAATTCCGTTCGGTTCCATAGCGGTCATTAATGGTGATGAAGCCGCGCTTTCGACTGTCTTCGTCATAGTAAGATAGAACTTCATCACTGAAATCCTGAATGCCCTTGTGTATCAGGGTGAGGTACTCGTCAAAGTCAGTAATATTTTTACGCCCGGAGACAAAATCATCGCCACCGATGTGAGCTTTGAAATCATCGGCATGGGTGAATATCCGGCGCATAATATCGGCGAAGGCCTTAATTGCCCGGTCTCCTTGGCGAAAGCCATAGTGGTCGTTAAACGGTTTAAAGTTATCGAAGTCAAAATACACGATGACATGTTCCGCATCTGCAGTGCTTAAGCATTCGGATAGGAATTCGTGAATAACAGTGTTGCCGGGAAGGCGGCTGAGCGGGTTTTGATCGCGGGCCAGTGCCAGATTTTTGTCATTAATCACTTGCAACAATGCATTGGCACTTAGGAAGCCGATATACTTGAAGGCATCATCAACAATAATCAAACCTTCACTGCCGCTGGCACCGGAGTAAATTTCCAGCAAGCGTTCAGCCGGCAGCGATATAGCAGCGACAGGACACGGGGTGACGAAATTGGCAAGGGTGCGTCCATAGTTGCGATTGCTCATCAGGTCGCGTCCAAATTGGGAATAGGTATAATCCTTAAAATTGCCTTCCTGAATGATGCCGCGCGGTTCTCCGCTGCTATCTATAACCGGGAAGAATGTTCGGTTCTTTTCGGTCCGAAAGCGGTCAAACACTTCAATCATGGTGGTATTTATGGATACCGCTTCCACTGCATCTATGTGCTCTTGCAGCAGTCTTTGGTCATTGGGAGTCTGGCGGCGATCGCTGCGGCTCATGTCTCCAATATGCGCATAGCTGCGGCGGCAATCCTGAATATGGTCATGGGGAGACGCCACAATATAGCCCTGTAATAGATCACATCCCGCTTCTCTGCATGTGTAGTATTCGCCCTTGGTTTCAACGCCCTCGGCGACAACCAAAATACCGAATAGGTGTGCAATACTGACAATATGGGAAAACAGCGTCTTCACGCGGTTGTTTTTCGTCGCGCCGACAATCAAACTGCGGTCAATTTTAATAAAATCTGGGGGGGAGTGATGCAGGTTGTTCAGATTGCTGAATCCGGTGCCAAAATCGTCAACTGCGTAACGGAACCCCGTGTGATGGCGGGCTTTTAGTTCTGTGAAGGCGGTAAGTGCCCCGGCAAATGATGCGGTCTCTGTGATATCGAAAATCACGGATGCTTCATCAAGCCCGTGATTTCCCAATGCTGCCCGTGTTTGGTCGAACGTGGCGGTGGATAGGGCTTTTGCGGAGCGAGCATCCAGGTTTATGAACAGTTTTCGGTCATGGCAAAATGTCCACTTGGCATACTCTTCGATAGCCATCCGTGTAAGCGTGCATGTAACGGCTTGGGAGACACGGTCACGCCCCGCTTCCCGTAGTAAGTGTTCAACACTGTCAAAGTGGAAGGACTCGTAGCCGCGAACAAATCCTTCAATGCCATAGGTCTGACCGGAGTGAATATTGACAATCGGTTGGAAGACATGGTGCAGGCCATGCAAAATCACCCGCCATTTTGGCGGCAGTACGCACGGGGCAATCTCCGTGGAGTTGTTGGAGAGGTGAGGCGGGCTTTGACTGGGCATATCCATGCTATGTGTGCCGTGCTATGGTATGTTGAGTTTGCGTGCTGATGGCTTCTGTCGTCCCAGCTTTGGCTATAGGTATTGATGGATTGGAAAGCTCTGAAGGTCAATGTTTCTCAGGGGTTGACACAAAATCTTCACGCTATTGTAGCGGCTGTGCCATGGCTTTAATTCAGTATTGGCTGATGTTGAATTAAGTCGCTGTGTAATTTTTCTAAATTTGAATTATGGGAAACAGTCAGTGGCTTGATTCCACTGTCGTTGTTTACTTGTATTTAATTTGTAAACAATTTGTGATTGCCCTTTTGGTCAAAAAAATGTCGGTTTTCCTTGATTCCTGTTCCGGTATGTGGAAAAAGCCACCTTTCGGTGATAGCCGAACAGAAATTCACGACACAATGTGGAGAAATCCGGGATGAGCAAACCGAACATCCGGAAGATCAACGGCCCGCAAGATTTGCAGGACGTGAACAATTACAACCTTGATGCTGCCCGTCGCCCCTTTATGTATGGAAAAATCCATCGCGTTACCGTGACCGAAGCATGCTTGGATTATGTAGGCTCCATTACCATTGATCCGTTGATGCTGCGTGCCGCAGGTATTTTGCCGCATTCATTGGTTGATGTAGTCAATATTGCCAATGGCAACCGTCTTCAGACTTATGTCATTGAAGGCCGTGAAGGTGCGGGTGACTGCTGCCTGAATGGTGCGGCTGCGCATATGTTCTCTCGTGGTGATCTGGCAATTATCATGGCGTATGAACAGGTCCCGGCAGAAGATCTGCCCGGTCGCCCGAGCATCGCTGTCATGGTGGACACCAACAATCAGGTCAGCGAAATCTGGACTTACACCACGCCCGGCCCGAACGAGGTCGGTGAGTCTTGCCGTTACGGGGAACCGTATCCGCATGCGAAATCGGCGTAATCGTCAACGCCGTCCACAGGAATTATCCGGTGCTGCTGCCCGTCCACTGTCATTGACAGTCACGGAAATCGGAGCAGCAGGAGACGGCGTTGCATATCATGATGGGGCACGATATTTCGTGCCCTTATCTTTGCCCGGTGAGATCGTTACGGCGCGCCCGGAACGACGCAGCAGCAATGGCACGTATTGCGTTCTAATCTCTGTTGACAGTGCCAGTCCGCAGCGAATTAAGCCGCTGTGTCCGGTTTATGGGCGATGTGGTGGTTGTTCGTTCCAGCATTGGCAAGGGGATGCCCTGAAGTCATGGAAACAGACACGGGTGGAAGATGCTCTGCATCATCGTGGCTTTGATGATTTCGATCTTGAGGACGTCATTGATCCGGTGCATGTCTGTGCCGCCAATACGCGTCGGCGGGCAACGCTGGCGTTTAAGGGAAAAAAACTCGGTTTCCGTCCGGCATCCGGTCACGGTGTCATCGCCATTGAAACCTGTCCGGTATTGTTGCCTGAACTGTCACGATTGATTGCACCTTTGCGTGCCGTGTTGGTCGGAGTGACAGAGGACGCCTCTGTCCGTATGACGTGGACAGATGCAGGGGCAGATGTGGCAATCGAGTCCAAGGATGAACCGGGCTGGGAGCAGCGCGAGGCATTGGCAGGATTTGCCACAGATTACGACATTGCCCGCCTATCATGGGATAATGGCTTTGGCGCAGTGCCAATTCGTGCGGAACGTCACCCGTTTATGACATTTGCCGAATGTGCCGTAATGTTCCCCGAAGGCGGATTTTTGCAACCCAGCCCCGATGGTGAGGCTGCGTTGCGGGCACAAGTCTTGGCACATGTGCCACATGGGCAAAAGGCGGTGGACCTGTTTTGTGGTCTGGGTACGTTCTCGTTGCCTCTGACGGAAATTTCGGAAGAGGTTCTGGCTGTCGATTCCGATGGTGCCGCCGTTGCTGCATTGGCAAAGGCTGTGACCAAACGACAAGACTTGCAGCCGCGCTTGAAAGTCGAAACCCGTGATCTGTTTTCCGATCCGCTGACGGCTAAAGAACTGGATGCATTTGATGTGGTGGTGTTTGATCCACCGCGCGCCGGGGCCAATGCACAGGCGCAGGAATTGGCGAAGTCCATGGTTGGGACGGTGATTGCCGTGTCATGCAATCCAGCCAGTTTTGCCCGTGATGCCAGAACCTTGGTGAATGGTGGGTATGAATTGGTTTCGGTTTCTCCCGTTGATCAGTTCCCACTCAGCCCGCATCTTGAAGTTGTGGCAGTGTTCCGCAGATGATAGCTTGGCCTCCTGTCCCCCTGACCGGAGGCCATTTTCATGTCTGACCAATCGTCCTATTTGCGAAATAAATTGCTGTGTAATTTGCGTCGCCGCAGCTTTCTGCGCGGTTTGGGCTTGGCTGCGGCTGCTGTTGCCGGGGGGCAAAAGGCTGCATGGGGACGACAGCCACCCAAAAGCCTTAGTCTTGTCGAAATTCCGGCTAATCCGCGTGGGGCGGTTGAACGTCTTTACGCTGTTGTTGGTTTTCAGCCGGGGAAAAAGGCGGGTGCAATGCAGGGGAATGTTGCACGCCGCTTGCGACAAGGCGCTTCCGTGTCGTCGAAAACGCTACGCATATTCCATTTTAATGACATGCATAACGCCATGATGGTCGAGGCCGCGGACGATGAAGCGTCGGCACATCCATTGGCGCACATGGTGCGTCGGGTAAACATAGCCCGCGATGCGGCTGTGCCTGATGCAAATCAAGCCGTGCTTTTGCTGACCGCAGGTGATGACCAGACCGGCGGAGTTTTTGATGCATTATTGGGGGACCGCACCGGGCAGGGGTGGATTACGCATCCGGCCTATACTGCGTATTCAGCCGCAGGCGTGGATGTTGCCGCCATTGGTAATCATGAATTTGATCATGGTGCACGTACGTTACAGAAAGGAATACGGAAATGTTCTTCGTTTCCAATGCTTTCTGCCAACTTAACCAAAACACGGTTAATTATTCCAGATGAAGACTTTTATCCGGCTGTAATTGCAGAGGCTAAGGGGCTGCGTATCGGCATTATCGGCGTTGTTACTCCGGTGAAAAAATATTTTCGCAAGTCCGGCGATCGGCATTTGCGATTGGCCTCGCCATCGCAAACTCTGTACGAGCTTTTGCCCAGTGTTGCCGACGTTTCCGATGTTGTGCTGATTCTGTCCCATTGTGGATTTGGTGATACCCATGCTCCGCCTCGGGCGGGACAGGAATGGCGTTTCTATTTGGGTGAGGGGGATAAAATTCTGGCAAAAGCCATAAGCGGCCTGACAGAAAAACCCGTTGTTATTATTGGCGGGCATACCCACACGGCCCTGAACAAAAATGGTTTGGAAGCCAAAAATATATTCGACGGCGTGCCAATTGTGCAGGCCGGGGGCCGGGGGCGGTATTTGGGTGAATTGGTGATGCATTTGACCCCAGAACAGCCAACCCGCATGACGGCTTGTTTACATAAGACCAAATGGACCGACGTGAATGCGCCGACATATGGGGATTATGACCATAGTTTTGAACAGGAAGTGGTTAATCCCTTGCTGGAAATGGTGAAGCGACCTTCTGCTGCCGGATAGGCCAAAGCCCCGGAGCAAGGCTCACGGGGCTTTGTTTGCTTTAAAATATCAACACGTTAGATCCAGCTGATTTTTTGCGGCAAAATTGACAGAACCGTTTTGACGACGGCATCAGCACCTTCTGCAATTTGGCTGATGCTGGCATCCAGCATATAGCAGGGGGTTGTAATCAGACGGTTGGATTCATCAATGGTTACCTGACCGTGGGTGCGAACCTGATGGGTGCCACCCATGGCAGTAATAGCCTCGGCGACTTCGGCGTTATTGCCGATGGTGACGGTGACTTTGTTCAGGACTTTTGCCATCAGGGCCGGTGCAATACACAGGGCTGCAATCGGTTTGTCGGCCTTACGGGTATCCAAAATGGCGGCTTCTACATCCGGGTTTACGGTGCAGTCCGGGCCATCAACGGCAAATGTGCAAAGGTTTTTGGCAACGCCGAAGCCACCGGGAAAGATAATGGCGTCGTAATCTGCGGCTTTGTATTCACTCAACGGTTTGATATTGCCACGGGCGATCCGTGCGGATTCTTTCAGGACGTTGCGAGTTTCGTCCGTTGCTTCGCCAGAGGTATGGTCAACCACATGCATTTGATCCATATCTGGGGCAAAGCAGTCATAGCTTGCACCGTTACGGTCGATAGCGAGCAGGGTCAATACGCTTTCATGGATTTCCGCGCCATCATAGACACCGCAGCCGGCAAGGACGACGGCAAATTTCTTTTTATCGGACATTAACGATTCCTCCGTTAGGATGCATGGCTCGAATATGTGGGGTACGCCCCGACACACATCAGTCAGTAACAGGATGCGTACAGGTATGGCACAGGCCTATAGAGAGTTAAAGAGCCGCTTTCATCAATGCTCTGCAATTGAAGGCGCTTTGGCGGTTTTGCAGTGGGACCGGGCGGCAAAAATGCCAATCGGCGGGGCCGCTGCACGTGCAGAGCAAGTTGCGACTCTGGAAAGTATGCATCACGAACTGTTGACTGCACCACAGGTGAAAGAGTGGCTGGATCAGGCGGAAGCTGATGCGGACACCTTGCCGCAAGAAGACCGTGCCAATCTGCGGGAAATGCGTCGGTCATGGGTCCATGCTGCGGCAGTGCCATCGGATTTGGTATCAGCCTTGTCCAAGGCCGGGGCCGCCTGCGAAATGGCTTGGCGTTCTGCGCGGGAACAATCGGATTTTGCCGCAGTTTTGCCTAAGTTGACAGTGTTGCACAGCCTGATCCAGCAGCAAGCCACAGTTAAGTCAGAGGCTTTGGGCGTCAGCGCCTATGATGCGCTTTTGGATATGTACGAGCCCGATGGACGGTCGGCGGATATCGATTGCGTGTTTGCCGATCTTGCGGATTTCTTGCCAAGTTTCCTTGATGAAACGTTGGAGGTACAGGCCAGTCGCACGCAACCAATGCCCTTACCGGGGCCATTCCCAGTGGATCGCCAGAAAACACTGGTGGCAGATGTGATGCAGGCCATGGGCTTTGATTTTGATCATGGCCGTTTGGATGAAAGCATGCATCCATTCTGTGGTGGCATTGCGCAAGATGTTCGTTTGACCACCCGTTACGACGTGAACGATGCCTTTTCCGGCGTGTTCGGGGTCATCCATGAAACGGGGCATGCGTTGTATGAATTGGGCTTGCCGGATGCATGGGCGGGGCAGCCAGTTGGGCTGGCTCGCGGCATGAGCCTGCATGAAAGCCAGTCATTGTGTATGGAAATGCAGGCGGGTCGAGGCCGTCATGTGCTGAGTTGGCTAGCCCCCAAATTTGCCGACGCTTTCGGCGGCGAGGGTCCGGCGTGGTCAGTAGACAACTTTATCGCGCTGGCGCAACGCGTTGAACGTGGTTTTATCCGGGTAGAGGCTGACGAAGTTACGTATCCGGCGCATGTGATTTTGCGCTATCGGTTGGAACGGGCAATGCTGAGTGGGGATTTGGCTTTGGCGGATCTGCCCGCAGCATGGAACGATGGTATGCGGGATTTGCTCGGGGTTGTGCCACCCAATGATCGATTGGGCTGTTTGCAGGATATTCATTGGTATGACGGTGCATGGGGCTATTTCCCGACTTATACACTTGGCGCAATGACCGCTGCCCAGTTGTTTGTCGCAGTGGAACAAGCAATTCCCAATGTGAATGAAGCATTGTCATGCGGAGACTTTCAGCCCCTGCTTGGCTGGTTGCGGACTCATGTGCATGAGAGCGGGTCCATGCGCTCCGTGTCAGACATGCTAACTCAGGCAACGGGCAAGCCATTGACGGCAGATGCGTTCAAGGCCCATCTGCGCGCACGGTATATTGAGGGTGCCAAATGATTGGACCGACACCGGAAGACCGCGCCCGGATGACGGTGCGAGTGCTGGAGCAAGCCATTCGGGAAAGCCGCAATGACTCCGGCCTTCGTATGTCGTCGGGGCGGCCCGGAATGTCGTTAAAGCAATGGCAGGATGTGGCAGAGATTGAAATTGCCAATGCCATTCGTGATGCGGAAAACGAGATTTACCGCAATCGCAAGCTCGGCAATCGCATCGCCATGACCGTTGCGGCTTGCTTGGTGACTATCGGATTTTTCGGGGTGGCAGTATCGTGGGGGCGGGTGGATCGTGCCATTGCCGCCGCTGCGGGATTGGCTGCCGGGATTGGCTTGTTTCTTGCCGCTGCAGAAATGCCTATCCGCTTGTCGTGGCGCAAGCGCAAGGCCCGCAAACGGGCCGAGCGGTTTGAAAACATCCGTGATCTTGATAAACAAATCAAACGGATGGAAAAATTTCTGGAAGACCGCAAAAAATCCCTGAAAGACCGCATGGACGACGAAATCAAACCCAAGCGGTAGTCAGTCAAGGCTGTTTTTTTGAGGGCAAATTACATCTTGTATTGATTTTGCGGGCATAGTACCTCTATCTATTGCGGGCGGGGCTGAATATGCACGTTTAATACACAAACATGAGGTTTACTATGGGACACAAGTTACACAAAACGTTACTAAAAGGTCTTTCAAACAGTAATCGTTTGTTGGCGGCTGAAGTTAATGATCTGAACGAAGCAGAATTTGGGCAAAGAGGGTTGGCATCTGCTTATAGTCCATCTGCAAAAAAGCAGGCGCTAAGGAGTTTAAAGGCAAAGCCATTGATTCCTGGGGGGGCTACTGTGGATGAGCGTTTAAAATCATTTGTTCAGGACAGTCGATATCATGATCCGTCGGATCGCAGATTGTTTGAGCATGCTACGCGGGAGTTTCAGCGAGCCTATCCTGGAATGGCTCAATATGACGCCTTTGGTAAGATGAGACGCCCCTTGCCGTCCATTTTACCTCATCAGGTGCAACCATTCGATCCAGATGATGTGTTACCACGACGTGAAACGGCAAAGCTAAAGCCGTTACAGAAAGCGGTTCAGAGTGTTACGGCTGCGGTGGCTTCTGCGCAAGGTGAGGACGGCGAATATGACGCAGGGAAATTGAAAAATACTTTATTAAGGGAGGCTTATACGACCGCCAACGAAGCTATAGGTAAACAAGCAGGGAAATGGGCACGTAAACAGGGTGCTGGCACGGTGCTGACAGCTTTGACTGAAAAGGCTGCGCCGATGGTGATTGGGCAAATCCCAAGTCTGATTGGGTCCGCGACCAGCGCAATCGGTTCATTGTTTGATGGGGGTGGTACAGTCACTCCCAGAGTTCATGCCAAGCCATCTGGTAAGCTAGCTGAGGCTATGACCAGTATCAACGTTGCTAAGCCACAGAAAAATAACATCATAACCATGGCTGCTGAAGAATTTAAGGGAGCGAGTTATCCATCTCAAAAGATGAAAACATATCTTTCCACAAGAACTGGTGATGATGTGGTTGTGGGATCAAGTATGAGAGATGCAGCATCTGGGCCGACATGGGCGATGCAGCATGACGATCAGGTTATCGCTGACATTGCCAATATGGATGATCCAGATCACTACATTTCACAGACACAGGAAATTCCGGGTTTACGTGAGGCTTTATTAAAGTCCGAACAAAGAAAAATGGCAGATGCGCGAGTACGTTCTGATGACCTTCTTGTCAAAACGGCAACCATGAAGCATCAGGCTGAACGGCACACGGAGATGTTTAATCAAATCAGTCGCAAAAGCACGGATGTCGAATATTTTGATATGTTGCAGCGTGCCCGCAAAATGAAGGCGGAGACTCCCGAAATGTACAATGAAATGGATTATGACATCCGTTCGGAGATTGATGCCGCACTGGAAGCTGTGCCTTATGATCCAAGGAAGAAGTCAGATTATACGCCAGAGATGGTTAAGCGTGATCTGAAATATGCCAGACAACAGGGGCAAGATGCCAAGAAAATGGTTTACTACTGGCATGGGATGGCGCAGGCCCCCTTCGAAATGGCTGAAGGTATCGCAAACTTTTTCTCAGCTTCTGATGACAAAACCGATTTTCAGCAAAAATACCGTGAAGCTGTCCCTTTGGATCAAAAGAATGCCTTTGATATGGGGAAGGCATCGGGAAAAGATTTGGTAACGGATGCCATCGTTCCTGGCTTAGGGCGCTTTAAGTTGAAAATTGGTGTTCCTTCTAGAAAGGTCGGGGATATTGAAGTGGATGGGGGCGATGTTTCTACGTTTTTCTCCACACAGAGCGCCCTACACGATAAAGGTTTTTCGGGTTCTGTTGCGGCAGCCGGAGGTTTGCTTGCAGTGGCGGCAGAGAACTATGGAAAAAAAGGAATGGATGTGGTGTTCCAGGATATGGGTGGTTTTTTGCGTAGCTATGGGGTTGATCCTCAGGCCATCACGCCACAGGAACTCCAGCAGGTCTATGATATCGTGATAGGAAAAGGTCTTGGGAAAACTATTCAAGGCGTTGTAGATGCTGTTCCAGAATCCTTACAGGGGGATTAGTTACAGGCATCCCACGGTTTTCCAAGCAGGTATAGCTTGAAACCCACACACGCAATATCAGATAGCGAAGGGCGTTCGTATTCGTCGCTAAAATACGCCCAGAGCGCTACGCGGGCAAAAGTATTGCCCGCGTTGGCGGCCTTTTCTCCATATAACTTGGCTTTTTGTGGGCTAGTGATATGGAATGTACGTAGCATTTCAATTTGGCTGAATATATATCCATTCTGGGCTGCCGCTTCTTCCCAGAAAAGTGCCTGATCTGTATTTTGTTTTCTTCCATCCCCATGCTTGAAACACAAAGCCAAATTATGCATTGCTGGTGCGTAATTAGCTCGGGCAGATTTTTCAAACCAATCACATCCAAGTGTTTGATTGTTGGCGTATCCCCAGCCGTTACTGTGCATGCGGCCGATCGCATTCATGGCTTTGCCGTTGCCTGATTGAGCAAGGGGAAGGAAAATTTTAATAGCCTTATTGTAATCACCTGCATCACGGGCTTTAAGGCCATCCTCAACAGTTTGGGCGTGGGTTGAGGAGGTGATAGCGAGAAAACAGAGCGTGAGGACAATACACAGACGGAACATTGCAACCTCTTTGAAGTTCAAGTCCAGCAGACATTGCCATGCCGTTTTTGTTCACGCAATAGGGGCTTTCCCAATATGTGGGTTCCCGGCTTGATGCCCCCTGTTATGCCGAGCCGGATGTGCTGGAAAGCATGGCGAGGTCAATACCGAGTTTTTCCACGGCACGTTGCCATTTCTTCTTATGGTCCTTGCCGAACAAAAGCTCGTCATCAGCCGGAACAATCAGCCAAGCATTGTGGCGGATTTCGTGTTCAAGCTGGTCTGCGCCCCATCCGGCATAGCCAAGGGTGAGGATGCTTTGCATGGGGCCGCGTCCTTCGGCGATGGCGCGTAAGATATCTACGGTCGCGGTCAAGGCGCGGCGGTCATCGACCATAATGCTGGAGTCCGTCATATAGTCGGCTGAATGAACCACAAACCCCCGTCCCGGTTCGACCGGGCCGCCATAATGAACCGTGACCGCATCACAGGCCGGGGTGCAGGGAATGTTCAATTGCTCCAGCATTTGGGCAAAGTCCATGTCCGGCATTTCCCGATTGACCACAACGCCCATAGCCCCTTCATCAGAATGGTTGCACAGATAGACAACGGCCTGGTCAAAGCGTTCGTCCTCCATGCCCGGCATGGCGATCAGACAGTGTCCGGTCAGGTAAGTGGCGTCTTGGCTCAGGGGCATGGTAAAACTCTGCTTTCTTATCGGCATGGTCAGGTCGCAAGTACCTACATACGCCTTGATGCTCACGATCTCAAGGTGTTGTGGGTTTATCTTGGAATGGCTTCACGGGCAAGAGCATCAACCCGTTCGTTTTCTGCATGACCGTCGTGCCCCTTAACCCAAGTCCAGTTAACTCGGTGTGGGGTGAGCGCCTGATCCAGTTCTTGCCACAGGTCTTCGTTCTTGACCGGCTTTTTCCCAGCAGTTTTCCAGCCTTTGGCTTTCCAACCATAAATCCACTTGGTCGCACCATCCATTACGTATTTGCTGTCCGTATAGATGTGGACGGCGCAGGGACGACTTAGGGCATTTAGTCCGGCAATAACCGCCTGCAATTCCATGCGATTGTTGGTGGTGTTGGCTTCGCCACCAGACATTTCTTTTTCCACACCACGGCACCGCAGCAGCGTACCCCAGCCGCCGGGACCGGGATTGCCGGAACATGCACCATCCGTGAACAGTTCGACTTCGGTTAACGGGTTAGTCAAGGCCATAGGCTCCGGGGCCGGAAATCCCACGATGGAAACGCATGATGCGCAGATATTCCAGTGGATCCTTCGGGCGGACCAGTGCTCCTTCCGGGGTGTTCAGCCAATCATACAATCGGGTCAACAGGAAGCGCATGGCAGCACCTTGTGCCAAAAGGGGCAGGGCGTTGATTTCCGCATCACTCAGTGGACGCACAGCGGTGTAGCCTGATAACAGGTGTTTGGCTTTGGTGACGTTGAATTCCGTGCCGACTTCAAAACACCATGCATTCATCAGGATCGCCAGATCGTAGGCAAACATGTCATTGCAGGCGAAATAGAAGTCAATCACGCCGGAAACATCATCCCCACGGAAAAATACATTATCCGGGAATAGATCGGCATGGATCACACCGCTGGGTAAGTTTTGCGGCCATTCAGCCTCCATAGCGGTCAGGGTTGCTTCGATCTCGGCCCCCAATCCACGCATGACTTCATCTGCACGGGTTTTGCTTTGTTCATAAACAGAGCGCCAGTCATGCACGCCAAGGGCGTTGGCGCGTTGCGGTGCATAGTCCGAACTGGCTAGGTGGAGTTTCGCCAGCGCTTCGCCCACACCATAGCAATGCGCCTTATGAATGCGGCGCGGGGACAGCCCCTTCAGAAAGCTGAATAAAGCAGCGGGACGTCCACACAATGTACGCAATGCGTCCCCGGAACGGGTACGGATCGGCAGCGGGCAGGTCACGCCACGGTCAGCCAAATGTTGCATCAACCCCAGAAAATACGGCAAGTCATCCGGGTTCACCCGTTTTTCATACAAGGTGAGAATGTAATTGGTGCCATCGTCGGTTTGGACCAGAAAATTTGAATTTTCAACGCCTTCGGCAATGCCTTTGAAAGAAACGACTTCAGCGGTGTCGTATTCAGACAAAAAGGCGTCCAGATCCTCGTCGGTGACGTCGGTATATACGGCCATAGGCTTCCCCTTGAATTTGCCGCATGGGTATAGGGCAAAGTCCCCGGTTTTGATAGGGGCAATGCAGCATTACTGGTAATTTTCGTTTCCGAGACTATCAGGATTGCGGGTCTTCGCGCAATTCCTGTGGCAGTTTGAAGGCGGTGGTTTCCGGTTTCGCATTGGGTGTTTCGATGGTCAGGGTATATCGCTCGACCAAGGCCGCCAGCACGCCTGTAACCAGAATTTCCGGGGCTGATGCGCCGGCAGTGATACCCAGTACCGAGACCCCTTCCAGTTGTTGCCAGTCAATTTCATGTGCGCCTTGTAGTAAGGCGGAACGTGGGCATCCGGCTTTGGCTGCGACCTCCACCAATCGGCGGGAGTTGGATGAATTCGGCGCGCCAATGACCCAAACGGCGTCACAGTGTGGGGCAAGGGCTTTCACTGCGCTTTGGCGATTGGTGGTGGCAAAGCAAATGTCGCCGCGTCGTGGGGCAGAAATTTTCGGGAATCGCGCTTTCAGCACTTCCAGAATGTCTTTGGTTTCATCTACGGACAGGGTGGTCTGCGTGACATAGGCCAAGGCTTCGGGCGTGTCCGGTTGAATGGTTTGCGCCTGTTCCAAGTTTTCCACCAGCAAGATGCGGCCTTCAGGGACTTGTCCCATGGTGCCGATGACTTCCGGGTGCCCCGCATGCCCAATTAGGATGATTTGATGATTTTGGGCCGCGTGCCGTTCCGCTTCCTTGTGGACTTTTGCCACAAGCGGACACGTCGCATCAATGGAATGCAGGCCACGACGGGCGGCCTCTGCCGGGATGGATTTCGGGACGCCATGAGCAGAGAAAATCACAGGTCTGCCGTCTGGGACCTGATCCAGTTCATCCACGAATATAGCCCCTTTGGCTTCAAGGTTTTCGACAACATAGCGGTTGTGGACAATTTCATGGCGGACATAAATTGGTCGTCCGTACTTCTCCAGTGCTTTTTCCACGATTTGTACGGCACGATCCACTCCGGCACAAAAACCGCGTGGCGATGCCAGATAAACGGTCAATGCGGGTTTTTGCGTAGGGGGGGTCATGTGTGGCCTCAACAAAACTGGGGGACGGTGCCGTTTCGGTGTAGCAAATTCGCGTGTTTGAGAAAAGGGGCATGAAAAGGCAAACCCGGTTGCCGTGCCTCCAGCTTTCAGTTATCACCAAAGGTACAGAATATAAGTTACTGCCCTTAACACAATCCATGGTGACCCTGATGTTTATTGCACCTTCGCTTCCGTTGTGGAAACGCCTGAAATCCGGTTTGACCGTTGGTTGTGTTGCGGTGTTGTCTGCGGGGGTTTTGTCCGGGTGCTCTGCATTTGAAGCAAAAAAAGCCCCGCTGCCTTGCCCGCAAATTAAAATTGACCGTGATACCGTGCAGGTGACCAAGTTTCGCCCCGGTGGTACGGATCTAACGGATGTGGCGCTGGAGGCCGAAATTATTGGCTACACCGGTGAGTGTTCCGTGAACAGGGACACCAATGAAGTGGATATGCGGATATTGGTGAATTTCCGGGCGAAGCTTGGCCCCGCTGCACCTTTGGCAGGTCCGGGAGAGCCGCGCTCCGCCAAGTTTGATTACTTTGTTGCGTTGCCCGATTTCTATCCTCATCCCGAAGGGAAAAAGGTCTTCACCGCGGAAATTGGTTTCCCGCCCAATGTGAATCAATTGCGGTTCCGGGATGCAGAGATCGATATGACATTGCCGCTGGCAAAGGATATGAGCTCCGGCGATGCGCAGGTCTATCTGGGGATGCAATTGTCTCGGGATGAGCTGGAATATAATCGCAAAAATCGTCCCAAGTACTGATTTATGGTTTTGGGGGTAGCCCCTTCGTATTCATTCCCTGTCCGCCTAAGTGGGCAGGGAATTTTTTTTGCCCGATTCGCATGGTTGGTAGCAATTGGTTGAACTGCATTGATGGTCAGAGGTGAAAAAAACTAATACGTTGGACTGAAAAGAAACTGAAAATATACGCATCTCGCCGGATTTTCGCGCCCTACATAAAAGGGTGGGAAAAACGTCCTACCCACTTGCCTATTTGGGTAGTTTTAGTATTGTTGGCAGATGGGACAGACAGGCTGGAATTTTGGCGTTTAAGGTGCTTTGGCAGCGGTGGCGCAGGAATTCGGAAATTGGGGCGGGGCAGGCTGTCGTCCGACATTGTCATGATTATTTGTGAATGAAAGGTATGGCCGGGGTGTCCATGACCGGAAAAAAACGGAAGGCAACGCAGCGCAAGTCTCCGATTGAGGTGATTATCGCCGAAAAGAATCCGCTGCTTCAAAGTGGCTTGATCCGTTTGTTTGCTGCGGATGAGCGATTTGTGTTGGTGTCGATGGCACCGGACGGTGAGCGCTTTTTAACCGCAGCAGAGAATGTTCGTTTCGACGTCGGGGTGATCGGTTGGGAAATGCCGTACCTGGATGGGCGAGGCGTACTGGAAGCCTTTTTGCAAAAAGACGTGAATGCCAAGCTGATTGTCTATACAGGCAGTTCTGCGCCAAATATTCCGGCAGAGGCAGAGATGCTTGGTGCATCCGGGTTCTGTTCAAAGTCAGAGCCGGGATCGTCCTTGCTGGAAACCATTGCAGCGGTGGCTGATGGTAAAAAGGTCTTTCCTTTTGCGGCCTCCAGTCGGGCGATTGATGATCCTTTGGCGACTCTTACTCCACGTGAACGGGAGCTTTTGACTGCCCTTGCCAGCGGCATTACAAACGCGCAAATCGCGAAAAGATTTAATATCTCCCTGAATACGGTTAAATTCCATCTGAAGAATTTGTATGAAAAATTGAGCGTCGACAATCGATCTCAGGCTGTTGCTTTTTACCTCAGCAGCCGGAAAATCGTGTAGGCTAATTATCCGCTTTGGGCGGGGGACTGCTCCCTTGGTGATAGAATCGCACGGCTTTGGTCTTGCGTTGGAGTCATGACTGGGGTATCCCCCGCCGCAAGCTTTTTTCGAGTACTCGAGGTTTCGACCATGGCGGTCAATGACGAAGCCGCGCAAAATTTCCAAAGGGTTATGGACTGAAATCCAAGTGCCCTTTGGTTGCCAACCGCCGATTTTGCTGAAGCCGTCACAGAAGTGACAGGCGTGATTGTGCTGACGGGGAGTTTGAAATGGTGCATCGTCCGATTCAACAACGGACACCGTTGTTTGCTTATAGCCTTCGGAATGTAACGGAATCTGCGGCATTGGCCGCTTATGACTGGGTGGGACGCGGCGATAAAAATGCAGCCGACGGTGCCGCGGTTGAAGTCATGCGCAAGGAACTGAACAACCTGCCGATCCATGGCACGGTCGTTATCGGTGAAGGAGCGAAGGACGAAGCCCCGGAACTCTATTGTGGTGAAGCCATCGGCGTTGAACGTAATCGCGCCAAATTTGATATTGCCGTTGATCCGGTGGAAGGCACCAGTTACACCGCCAAAGGGCTTGCCCATGCACTGGCGGTGATTGCGTTGGCCCCGCGTGGCACCATGTTTGATCCCGGCCCGTCGTTCTACATGGATAAGATTGCAGTCCCGAAAGAAGCCAAAGGCAAAATCGCCCCGGATATGCCGACCGCAGAAAAGCTTCGGGTGCTGGCCCATGAATTGGGCAAAGATGTACGTGATCTGAACGTATTTCTGCTGGAAAAACCGCGCCACGAAAAAATTATTCAGGAAATTTATGCAGCCGGTGCTCGGTGCTCCCTGTACCCCGCAGGCGACGTGATGGGTGCCTTGTTGGCAGCTTTCCCGGAAGCCGATGTGGATATGCTGCTGGGTACCGGTGGTACTCCAGAAGGAATTCTGTCTGCTTGTGCTCTGCGTGCCCTTGGTGCCGACTTCATGGGGAGCCTCAATCCGCAATCCGAAGAAGAAGCCAAAGTTGTTGCTGAATTCGGCTTGAAAGCAGGCGAATGGCTGATGCTTGACGAATTGGTATCTTCCAACCAAGTCTTCTTCTGTGCCACCGGTATTACTGACGGTGTTCTGGTTGATGGCGTCAGCGTTGAAGATAATTTTGCCCGTACCCAAACTCTGATGATCAGCGGCCCGTATGGCGAACGTCAGGTTTTGACCAGTTATCACATGGTGGAATCCGCGTAAGCGGTTCTGCCTTTAATTTTATCTGCCCCGCGAACAAAGGACTTGCCCCCCGCGATGACGACATCCAATCCGACAGCCGTTTCTCATGCGCAAATGGCCAACGCCGTCCGTTTTCTGGCTGCCGACGCCGTGCAAAAAGCAAACTCAGGCCACCCCGGCATGCCTATGGGCATGGCGGATGTAGCCACGGTTTTGTTTTCACGGTTTATGAAATTTGATCCGTTGGAGCCGAAATGGCCGGATCGGGACCGTTTTGTCCTGTCCGCAGGTCATGGCTCCATGCTGCTGTATGCCCTGATGTATTTGACCGGATACGAAGATATTGATCTGGAACAGGTCAAAAACTTCCGTCAAATGGGCGCACGTACCGCCGGTCACCCGGAATATGGTCACGCAGCGGGTATCGAAACCACCACCGGGCCGCTGGGACAAGGCATTGCCACCGCCGTTGGTATGGCTTTGTCTGAACGGATGATGAATGCCCGTTTCTCTGATGCGGCTGTGGACCACTTTACCTATGTCATCGCGGGTGACGGCTGCCTGATGGAAGGTATCAGTCAGGAAGCAATTTCTCTTGCCGGGCACTTGAAACTGAACAAGTTGATCGTGCTGTGGGACGACAACAACATCTCCATCGATGGTACGCTGGACATTGCAACATCGGAAAATCAACGCGCACGGTTTGAAGCCTCCGGCTGGAAAACTTTGGCAGTTGATGGACACGATGCAGATGCAGTGGCAGAGGCCATTGAAGCAGCGCAAAACAGCGACAAGCCGACTCTGATTGCGTGCAAAACCGTAATCGGTAAGGGTGCCCCGACCATGCAGGGGTCTCATAAAGTCCATGGTTCACCGTTGGGTGATGCTGAACTGGCGGCGGCACGTGAAGCCCTGAATTGGCCGCATGCTCCGTTCGAAATCCCGGAAGATATTCTGGATGCTTGGCGTTCCGTTGGTCGCCGTGGCGGTGGCACACACATGGCTTGGGAAGCACGGATGTCCTTCCTGAGTGAAGCAAAATACGATGAATTTAATCGCCTGTCCGAAGGCCTGCTGCCGCAGGGTTGGAAAATGGCGATTAATGAACACAAAAAAGCCCTGTCTGCTTCTGCTGCGAAGGTTGCGACCCGTAAGGCGTCTCAGGATGTGATCTCGGTTCTGGCAAAAGAAATCCCGGAACTGGTGGGTGGTTCTGCGGATTTGACCGGCTCCAACCTGACCAAAGGGGATACGCAGGTTTCCATTACCCCCGGCGATTATTCCGGTAACTACATTCATTATGGCGTCCGCGAGCACGGTATGGCTGCTGCCATGAACGGCATTGCGCTGCACGGTAGCTTCATTCCGTATGGTGGTACGTTCTTTGTCTTTACCGATTACTTGCGCCCGGCTTTGCGTCTGTCCGCATTGATGGGGGTACGGTCGATTTATGTCATGACCCATGATTCCATCGGTCTTGGCGAAGATGGCCCGACCCACCAGCCTATTGAGCATCTGGCCTCTTTGCGTGCCATGCCGAATGTTTTGGTGATGCGTCCGGCAGATGCCGTGGAAACGGCTGAATGCTGGGCCGCAGCCATCGACAATGACAAACGCCCGAGTGTTTTGGCCTTGTCCCGTCAGGGGCTGCCGACTTTGCGCACCGAACACACTATCGAAAACCTTGCTGCCAAGGGTGGCTATGTGCTGATGGAAGCAGAAGGTGAGCGTCAGGCAACCCTGATGGCAACTGGCTCTGAAGTCGCCCTTGCGGTGGATGCTGCCAAAGCCCTGAATGCTGAAGGAATCGCAACGGCTGTTGTCTCTATGCCGTGTTGGGAACTGTTCGATGAACAAACCCCGGACTATCGCGCCAAAGTATTGGGGCATGGTGGTGTCCGCATGGCAATTGAGGCTGGGTCTCCCATGGGCTGGGAACGTTATGTCGGTACTCACCAGCCGATTTTGGGTATCAGTACTTTTGGTGCATCCGCTCCGGCTGATGAATTGTTTGAGCACTTCGGTTTCACGGTTGAAAACATCGTGAACACGATTAAGGCACGCGTAGCTTAAAACGTCGAACCGACACGGGGTCGTTATATTCGGTCCCGTGTCATCATATGATTTGACCCGATAAGGAGGATATCCAACATGGCTATGGTTACCATGCGGCAGCTGCTGGATCATGCTGCGGAATACGACTATGGCGTTCCTGCGTTCAACGTGAATAACCTGGAGCAAGTCTTGGCAATCATGTCCGCAGCCAGCAAATGTAATGCTCCGGTCATTTTGCAAGCCAGCCGCGGCGCACGCAGCTATGCCGGTGATATCATGATCAAGCACATGATCATGGGTGCCGTTGAAATGTTCCCGGATATTCCGGTGTGTATGCATCAGGACCACGGCAACAACCTTGCCACTTGTCTGTCCGCAGTCAGTGCCGGATTTACGTCCGTGATGATGGACGGTTCCTTGATGGAAGACGCCAAAACTCCGTCCACGTATTTCTATAACGTGGAAACCACCAAATCCGTTTCTGATGTATCTCATTTGATCGGTGTGTCTGTGGAAGGTGAGCTGGGTTGCTTGGGGTCCTTGGAAACCGGCGAAGGCGAAAAAGAAGACGGTCATGGTTTTGAAGGCAAGCTGGATCGCAGCGCTCTGTTGACTGACCCGATTCAGGCTGCTGACTTTGTGGCAAAAACCAAAGTCGATGCCTTGGCTGTTGCCATTGGTACGTCTCATGGTGCTTACAAGTTCACCCGCAAGCCGACGGGCGACATTTTGGCAATGGATGTGGTGAAAGCCATTCACGAACGCCTGCCGGAAACGCACCTTGTCATGCACGGGTCTTCATCGGTTCCGCAGGACCTGCAGGATATCATCAACGAATACGGTGGTGAAATGCCGCAGACCTATGGCGTGCCTGTGGAAGAAATTGTCGAAGGCATCAAGCACGGCGTGCGCAAAGTCAACATCGACACCGATTGCCGTATGGCGATCACTGGACAGATTCGTAAGGTATTCAAAGACGCCCCGAGCGAATTTGATCCGCGCAAATATCTGAAACCGGCGATGTCTGCCATGGAAAAACTGTGTATGGATCGCTATGAAGCGTTCGGCACCTGCAACCGTGCGGACAAGATCAAGCCGATTCCGTTGGCGGACATGGCAAAACGCTATGCATCCGGTGAACTGGATCCGAAAATCGTGGAAACAGTTGATCCGAATAAGAAGCCGATTATCGGTATTTAATTTTCGGTCGCTTTCCATTACATACAGGGGCGGGCAGCATTGTTGCCCGCCTTTTTGCTGTGCGCCCCTAAGGAGACCCAAGCCATGTCCGTTAAAATTGCCCCGTCCATACTGTCCGCAGATTTTGCTGTGTTGGGGCAGGAGGTCAAAGCCATCGATGAAGCCGGAGCCGATTACATCCACATTGATGTGATGGACGGGCATTTTGTGCCGAATTTAACCTTTGGTGCCCCGGTGATGAAGGCTTTACGCAAGCATTCGGACAAGCCCTTTGATGTGCATTTGATGATTTCCCCGGTGGACCCGTTGATTCCCGATTTTGCAGAGGGCGGGGCTGATATCATTACCGTGCACGCAGAAGCCACAACCCATTTGGACCGGACGCTGCAACTGATCAAAAGCTACGGCAAAAAGGCTGGTGTATCGCTGAACCCGGCAACCCATGAATCGGTGCTGGAGTACGTGTTGGATAAGCTGGACCTGATTTTGGTGATGAGTGTGAATCCCGGCTTCGGTGGGCAGTCCTTTATTCCGTCTCAGCTGGATAAAATTGCGCGCATTCGACAGATGATTGGGGAACGGGATATTGAATTGCAAGTGGATGGCGGCGTGACAGCAGAAACAGCCAAACAGTGTATTGCTGCAGGGGCCAATGTTCTTGTTGCGGGCAGTGCTGTATTCAAAACCCCGAATTATGCCGCTAATATTGCCGCCTTGCGCGGTTGAAGCCTGCGAGAGATGTTCCGGTGAGAAAAAAGGAGGCTGATCAGCCTCCTTTATTTGTGTCTGCTGCCGTCAGTCGTTCGGGGGAGGGGATAAGCCAAGAGCCCGTTGTTGATCCTTGACCAAGCGAGTAATGGTGGTGACGTTTGTTACAATGATGATCGACTCCAGAATCATCCCGCCGATTGAACCGCTGAGTATGCTTGTGGTCAGCATCATGCCGTTGGCGGTCAGGATCAACGCGCGCATGGACACGCCCCGCAGCAGGAAAAAGGCATAGGTTCCGACAATGTTGGCGAGAATCGGTAACCATCCGGCGTAGCCGACAGCCAACTGGTATCCGGCAATAAGGTACAGCACGAAAAAGAAGTGCGCGACCCAGACATTGCGCGTGAATAATGCGGCGATGGAGCGAAAACAGGTAATTCCGGTAGACCCGGCACCGCCCATATTGCCCAGCATGAAAAAGTGGACGCAATAAGCAGCAGCCTGAACCGCAATCATACCTTTTAGGCGGTGGTCATCTTTTTGTGCGATGGCTGTCACCCCAAGGATAAGGGCCAAATAGCCCATGATCTGTGCGGGGGAGAACGGGTCCAAATTCATCATGGAAAGTACATATCCAATCACTGCTGACGGTGGATGTATATTGCACACTCTTCATGAAATAGGGAGGGCTGTGTTCGTTTTTTTGAGCTTCGTCGGGCAAGTTGACCACGTATGTAACAAAACCATAACACCAAGGTCACAATAACGTAGCTAAGAAAGAGTAGGTTGCTCGCAAGCGGTCGGCGATGGGAAATCGTATGAGGCTGCTCATTCGCTTTATTAATCAAACCCTCTTCCGGAGGCACTTGCTGTGATTAAACGTTCTCTCGCTGTTGCTGCGTTGGCAACTGTTGCACTCTCTGGGGCTGCTGAAGCCCGCGATCAAATCCGCATTGTCGGATCTTCCACCGTGTTTCCATTTGCATCGAAGGTTGTGGAACAATTCGCCAAAACCACGTCTTTTAAAGCTCCGGTCATCGAATCCACCGGTTCCGGCGGTGGTCTGAAACTGTTCTGCTCCGGCGTCGGTGTTGGCAATCCTGATATCACCAACGCATCCCGTGCCATCAAGTCTTCTGAAATTGAGACTTGTGCCAAAAACGGCGTGAAGAAAATTACGGAAATCACCGTGGGGTATGACGGTATTGTCATGGCAAACGCGAAAAACGGCGATACCTTTAAGGTCAGCCGCCGCGACGTTTATCTGGCTTTGGCTGCAAAAGTGCCGAACCCGAAAGGTGGCGAAGATCTGGTAGAAAACCCGTACACCACCTGGAAAGAGGTTAACAAAGACCTCCCGGATTATGACATTGAAGTCTTGGGCCCGCCGCCGACATCCGGTACACGCGATGCATTCTCTGAACTGGTGATGGATGCAGGTTGTAAAACCTTCCCGCACCTGAGTGCTCTGAAGAAAAAAGACAAAAAAGCTTTCAAAGCGACCTGTCGCACGGTTCGTGAAGACGGCGCGTACATCGAAGCCGGTGAAAACGATACGCTGATCGTGAACAAACTGGTCGAAAATCCGAAAGCCTTGGGTATCTTCGGTTTCTCCTTCCTTGACCAAAACGCTGACAAGATCAAAGGCGCAGAAGTCGATGGTGTGATGCCGACCTTTGAAAACATTTCTTCCGGTAAATATCCGGTGTCCCGCTCCCTGTACTTCTATGTCAAAGGTGAGCACGTCGGCACCATTCCGGGGATCAAGGAATATGTTGCAGAGTTCACATCTGAAGCCGCATTCGGCCCGGATGGTTACCTGCCGCAAATCGGTTTGATCCCGCTGCCGGATGCGAAACGTGCAGAAGTTGCCAAAGCAGGCAAAGAACTGCCGATGAACCTGAAAAAGTAATCTTTTTCAGATGAAACAAGCTTGGCCGTCGTCCGGGAACGGACGGCGGCCCGTCCGTAAGTCTTTTGAGGGATCAAGCGTGCAAACCGATGAGAAAACTTCGCCAAGTCGTGGTTTTCTGCACGTGAAAAACGAGGACGTTTTATGCCGTTGAGCATTTTGTTAGTGGTCTTGGTCGGTCTTTCCATGATCGCATATCGTGTCGGAGTAGGGCGTGCCCGCGCATTGGCTCCGGTTAGGCAGGCAGATTTGCATTCCCGTCCGTCCTATCACGGCCTGTATGTGGCCTTGTGGTGCGGATTGCCCGCTTTGTTGATCGCCGTCGCATGGTTGGTATTTCAACCCATTTTGGTGAAAAGCATGGTGATTGCCGGTTTGCCGGATAGCTATGCCAGTTTGCCAACCGCCCGTCTGGAATTGATCTGGAACGACATTCATCACCTTGCAGAAGGAGATGTGGTACGGATTGCGCCCGCCCCGGAAATCAAGGCAGCGGCGGCCCTGTATCAGCATCTGCACGGCATTGGCTCAATGGCCTTGACCGTGGTGGCGCTCAGTCTGGCAATGGTGGGCATTATATTTGCGCGGGGAAAACTGAGAGTTGATACCCGCACGCGCAACAGCGTGGAACAGGTGTTTACCATTTTGCTGGTTGCATGTTCCTTGGTTGCCATTTTGACCACTATTGGCATTGTGTTGTCCCTGCTGTTTGAATCCTTACGCTTTTTCAACAAGGTTTCGATTTTCGATTTCTTGTTCGGGATGCATTGGAGCCCCCAGACCGCATTGCGCGCCGATCAGGTTGGCAGTTCCGGCTCCTTCGGTGCTGTACCGCTGTTCACCGGGACGTTGCTGATCAGTTTCATTTCCATGTGCGTGGCGGTCCCAGTTGGGCTGATGTCCGCGATTTATATGTCTGAATACGCACCACGGAAATTCCGTGCGGTTGCCAAACCGCTTTTGGAAATTTTGGCGGGTATCCCCACGGTTGTGTATGGCTTTTTTGCGGCTTTGACCGTGGCTCCGTTCCTTCGCCAATTTGGTGAGGGGATCGGCCTTGATGTCGCCTCAGAAAGTGCGCTGGCGGCTGGGTTGGTGATGGGCGTTATGATTATTCCGTTTGTATCGTCAATTTCCGATGACGTGATCAATGCGGTGCCACAGGCCATGCGTGACGGGGCCTATGCCTTGGGGGCAACCAAATCCGAAACCATTCGGAATGTGATTATTCCTGCGGCATTGCCGGGGATCGTCGGTGGCGTGTTGCTGGCTGTATCCCGTGCCATCGGTGAAACCATGATCGTGGTTATGGCAGCCGGGCTCGCCGCCAATCTGTCATTCAATCCATTGGAAGCGGTGACAACGGTGACAGTACAGATCGTGACCTTGCTGACCGGAGATCAAGAGTTTGACAGTGCAAAAACCCTGTCTGCATTTGCGCTTGGTCTGGTTCTGTTCTGTGTGACTTTGGCACTGAACGTTTTCGCTCTTCACGTTGTTCGGAAGTACAGGGAACAATATGACTGATGTAAATTCTGCAACCGCGACCGAGGGTAAGCTCTCTGGCGGTGCGCGTACAAAGGCTCTGGTTGCGGCTGGTATCCAGAAACGCTATCGCGCTGAACGTCGCTTCCGCATGTACGGCCTTGTGGCGATTGTTTCCGCCTTGGCATTTATGCTGTTGTTGTTCGTAAATATTGTGGGCAAGGGATATACCGCTTTCGTGCAGACGGAGGTTTTGCTGCCCATCCATTATGATGCGGCGGTATTGGACCCCAGTGGTACGCAAGACCCGAAAGAACTGCACCGGGCAAATTATGGAAAGATTTATCGGGACTCCATTTTGGGCCTTTTTCCGGACGTTCAAACCCGCTTTGAAAAACGGAAAGTGACTGGGCTGGTATCGTCCGGATCCGGTTTTGAAATCCGTGACGCCGTATTGGAGAACCCCGCGCTGATTGGCACACAAGCCGAGGTCTGGGTTCCTGCATCTGATGATGTGGATATGCTGATTAAGGGGCACATTGATCGTAATGTGCCGGAAGATGAACGCCGATTGTCTGATCAGGAAATCGCATGGATTGATGCACTCGATGCCCAGGGGCGCATCGCAACAAAGTTCAATTGGCGACTGATGACGGCTGGTGATAGCCGCGAGCCAGAGCTGGCGGGTATTGCCGGTGCCGTTATTGGCTCTTTCCTGACTTTGCTGGTTACATTGTTGTTGTCCTTTCCGTTGGGTGTGGCGACGGCAGTTTACCTTGAAGAGTTCGCGCCAAAGAACAGGTGGACGGATATCATTGAGGTTAACATCAACAACCTTGCCGCCATTCCGTCGATTGTCTTCGGACTGCTGGGCCTTGCCGTATTTTTGCAGTTTTTCGAACTGCCGCGTTCGGCTCCGCTTGTGGGCGGTTTGGTACTGACCTTGATGACATTGCCGACCATTATCATCGCAGCACGTGTTTCCCTGCAATCCGTGCCGCCGTCGATCCGTGAGGCTGCCTTGGGGCTTGGGGCTTCAAAAATGCAAATGGTGACACAAGATGTTTTGCCATTGGCTTTGCCCGGCATTCTGACCGGGACCATCATTGGTATGGGCCGTGCCTTGGGCGAAACAGCACCGTTGCTGATGATCGGCATGGTCGCTTTTATTGTGGATGTCCCCGGTGGTTTCACTGATCCGGCCACGGTTCTTCCGGTTCAGATTTACATCTGGGCAGACAGTGCGGAGCGCGCCTTTGTCGAGCGAACCTCTGCTGCGATTATGGTGCTTTTGACTTTCTTGATTTTGATGAATGCTGCTGCCGTCTATCTGCGTGGCAAATTCGAAAGGCGTTGGTAGACTATGGAGACGAGCACAATGCGTGATACACTGCATTCGAACATGGAAACTCACACTGTTGATGTGAAAGAAGCCGTCATGACAGCCAAAATTCAGGCGATGAAGACCAATGTTCACTACGCCGACAAGCACGCTTTGAAGGATGTTACGCTCGACATTCGGGAAGGCGAGGTGACTTCGTTTATTGGTCCGTCCGGTTGTGGCAAGTCAACCTTCCTGCGCTGCCTGAACCGTATGAATGACACCATCGATATTTGCCGCGTCAGTGGTACGGTGCTGATGGATGGCGAGGATATCTATGACCCGAAGATTGACGTGGTTCAATTGCGGGCACAGGTCGGAATGGTATTTCAAAAACCCAACCCATTCCCGAAATCGATTTATGACAACGTTGCTTATGGTCCGCGCATTCATGGCCTTGCCGCCAATAAGGATGAATTGGACGAGATTGTTCTGACCAGCCTTGAACGGGCGGGGTTGTTGAAAGAGGTCAAAGACCGAATGGATGCGCCCGGCACGGGGTTGTCCGGTGGACAACAGCAACGCCTGTGCATTGCCCGTGCGATTGCCGTAAGCCCGGAAGTCATCCTGATGGATGAACCATGTTCCGCACTTGATCCAATCGCGACGGCAAAAATTGAAGAGCTGATTGACGAACTGCGTGAGAATTTTACAATTGTCATTGTAACACACTCCATGCAGCAGGCTGCGCGGGTGTCTCAGCGGACGGCTTTTTTCCACCTTGGTGAATTGATTGAAGTCGGTGATACGGAACAAATTTTCACCAACCCGGAACATAAACTGACGCAGGGGTACATTACGGGTCGCTTTGGTTAACGGTGATCTGTTTGGTAAATGGAGGTTCTGCCCATGAAGCCCATGGTTATGATTGTTGAAGATGAAGCGGCACTGGCAATGGTGTTGCGTTATAATCTGGAAAAAGAAGGTTACCGCGTTTGTGAAGCCGCAGACGGGGAGGAAGCCTTGACCGTTGCGGCGGAAAACAACCCGGATTTGGTTATTCTGGATTGGATGCTACCGGTCATGTCCGGCATTGAGGTTTGCCGCCAGATACGCCGCAAGCCCCGTCATCGCGAGATTCCCGTGATTATGCTGACGGCACGGGGTGAAGAGGGCGACAAGGTGCGGGGCTTGAATACCGGTGCAGACGATTACATGACCAAGCCGTTCTCCATGCCGGAACTTTTGGCGCGGGTGCGGGCATTGTTGCGCCGCTCTTCTTCTGTTCCCACTAAGGGCATGTTGGAATTCGATGATATTCAAATGGATCTGAACGCCCACCGCGTAACACGAGCCGGGCATTACATTCATTTGGGGCCAACAGAATTTCGTTTGTTGCAGTATTTGATGCAAAATCCGGGGTCTGTGTTCTCTCGTGAAGAGCTCCTGAATGCGGTGTGGGGACCGGATATCTATGTGGAACCGCGCACAGTTGATGTGCATATCCGCCGCCTGCGCAAGGCGTTGAATGAACGGAATGATACCGATGTGATCCGTACGGTTCGAGCCGCCGGGTATGCCTTGGATTATCAGCAGCCGGGTGAATTGGCTGAGGCTTGATCTTCGGTGCATTTTTGTTTTTTAGCTCAAGGCATTCGGCCTTGAGCTTTTTTTATATTCACAATTTACAATAGAGATCGGTTATACTGATAAGGAGCAGCCCACATTCAACCTTGAGGTTAATATGCCGCAACCTAAGACACCCAAGGTCTTAATTGTCGAAGATACCCCGTCTATGTCAGCCATGTACGCGGCATATCTTGAAGGCGGAGCATATCAGGTTTCTGAAGTTGCAACGGGAAAGGATGCTTTGGCTGCAATCCGGGAAAAACTCCCGGATGTGGTGCTTTTGGACATCCATTTGCCGGATATGAGTGGCCTTGATGTTCTGCGCGAGATTGGCGAAAGCGCGCTGCCCTGCGCCTGCATTGTGATTACCGCCCATGGTACGATCAATTTGGCGGTTGAAGCCATGCAGGCAGGGGCCAGGGACTTTCTGGTCAAGCCTTTTTCCAAAGATAGGCTGCTGGTGACATTGAAAAATGTGGTGTCGCATTTGTCATTGGAACGCATTGTAGAAGAGCTCAAGGAAGACTACGGTCGCGCAGGATATCACGGCATGATCGGATCTTCGTTGGCGATGCAGGCGGTCTATCGAACAATTGAATCCGTGTCTCCCAGTCGGGCGACCGTGTTTATTACCGGGGAGTCTGGAACGGGTAAGGAATTGTGCGCGGAAGCAATCCACCGATGCAGTCCAAGGCATGCCAAACCGTTTGTTGCCATCAATTGCGGCGCGATTCCGCGTGATTTGATGGAAAGCGAGATATTCGGTCACATCAAGGGAGCATTCACCGGGGCGGTAACTGATCGAGAGGGGGCGGCCCATCTTGCCCATGGCGGCACGTTATTCCTTGATGAAATCTGCGAAATGGATATGGAGCTGCAAACCAAGCTTTTGCGCTTTATTCAAAGCGGTTTGGTGCAAAAGGTTGGGGGGGACCGACCGACCAAGGTGGACGTGCGCTTTGTTTGTGCAACCAATCGAGACCCATGGGAAGAGGTCGAAAAAGGCAATTTCCGTGAAGATTTGTACTACCGTTTGCATGTCATCCCGTTGATGTTGCCGCCTCTTCGTGAAAGGGATGCAGACGTCATTGAAATTGCGCGGCATTTGTTGCAGCAACTTTCAAAAGAAGAAGGGCGAAAGTTCAAACGGTTTTCCAAGGAAGCAGAGGCTCGCCTGCTGGCCTTTCATTGGCCCGGTAATGTTCGGCAACTACAAAACGTACTGCGAAATGTGGTTGTGCTGAATGATGCGGAGGTGGTCGAGGTCGACATGCTGCCGTCTTCCATGATGAAGGGGGAGGCTCCGCAGTATCCCGTCGCTGTGCCGCCCATTCAGATGGTTGATCCGCAAGAATTGCCAATGGCGGAGAACGATATCCGCCCCTTATGGCAAATGGAAAAAGACGTTATTGAGGCGGCGATTGACGCGTGTGACGGCAACGTGCCGCGGGCAGCGGCCTGTCTTGGCATCAGTGCCTCGACCATTTATCGCAAAAAAATGGCATGGGATGCGGCATAGAGCATTTTCCATGCTTGAGAACGCAAAACAGCCCCGCAAATGGCGGGGCTGTTTTGATTTGGTGAACCTTATTCGTCGTAAGTGGCGAGTGTGGCGTGTGGGAAGTCCAACTTATCCCGTCCGTTCAGGAAGCTGAGTTCCAAAATGGTGGCGGAGCCAACCACATTGCCCCCAACTTGGCGGATCAAGTCGGCAGAGGCGCGCATTGTGCCGCCGGTTGCCAACAGATCATCCAAAATCACGACCCGAGCACCGGGCTTGACGGCATCGGTCTGGATTTCCACGACATCAGTCCCATATTCCAAATCGTACTCATAAGGAACAACCGGACCGGGTAGTTTGCCTTGCTTACGAACCATGAAAAAGCCAGCGCCCAATTTAAGGGCCAGTGGCGCAGCAACAAGGAAACCGCGGGATTCGATCCCAGCCAGTACGTCCGGTTGCCAGGCGCGAATTATTTTTGCAAGGCGCGACATGGTGATTTGCCAAGCTTCGGCATTATTCAGCAGGGTGGAAATGTCGTAAAACAGAATTCCGGGCTTCGGAAAGTCCTGCACCGGACGAATGAATTGTTTAATACTAATTTCGTTTTCCATGAAAACACCCCCATGTCGTGGAAATTACCCCGCCCCCGGGGTGTGTGGAACCATAAAACTTTACAGTGAAACGATAGCGTGAACCAGTGGAATAGTCATATTTAAGATCATGTGCAATGGAATGTTTTTATTGTGATGCCACTGTGAAGGGATTTCTTGCGTGCTATATGTTTCGAAAAAAAGTATGATAAAAAATGATGTATTAAGAGGTTTTTTTTGGAAACCTGTCCGGTATGTGGCTATATTTATAGCCTCTGGATTTCGCGCTCGAGTAGCTGCAGAGGAGTGTGCGGGAGCATGTCTGAAACTCGCCTGACTGAAGAAGACGTCCACAAACTGTTGTCCAATCCCTCGATTGAGACGCGAGCGGAGACCGCAGCAAAGATTGCGGCACAGTTTGACCATGGGGAACTCTCAGCTTCTGAACGCTCATTGGCGGAGCAAATTTTCCGCATTATGGTGAAGGATGCTGAGGTTCGGGTTCGGGAGGCTTTGTCTGTCAACCTGAAGGAAAACCCCAACGTTCCCCATGATGTGGCTATAACCCTTGCCAAGGATGTGGATAGCGTTTCCCTGCCGGTTCTGAGGTTTAGTGACATTTTGAGTGACGAAGACCTGATCGAGATTATCTCGTCACAGGATGCCGCCAAGCAAAAAGCCGTGGCGGAACGGTCTCACGTCAGCGAAAAAGTCGCAGAAGCCATCGTTGAAACCGCGCATAAGGAGGCCGTTGTCAGCCTTGTTGCCAATGAGGGCGCGGAGCTTAACGAAAAATCCCTAACCAAGGTTATGGATAAATACGGCGATGATGAAGATGTTCAGGCACCGATGGTGCATCGTTCGTCCTTGCCGGTGACGATAGTCGAACGTTTGGTCCATAAAGTTTCCGAACATTTGAAAGAGCATTTGTTGACGCATCATGATGTCCCGCCAGCGATGGCTGCGGATATTATTTTGCAGGCTCGGGAGCGTGCGACCATCACATTGTCGACGGATTCGACTGAGGACGATGTGGAGCGTTTGGTCAATCAACTGTACAACAATGCGCGTTTGACCCCCTCGATCATGCTTCGTGCGCTGTGCATGGGGGATATGAAGTTCTTTGAATATGCCCTTGCCCGTCGTGTTGGCATTCCGGTGATGAATGCACGTATGCTGATCCATGATTCTGGTGAGCTGGGCCTGAAAGGGTTGCTTGAAAAGTCAGGTATGCCGCACACATTCTTCCCTGCAATCAAGGCTGCGGTTCTTGTCGCGCAGGAAATGAGCTATGACGGCGAAGAAGGGGATCGCGAACGCTACGCCCGTAAGATGCTAGAACGTGTTTTGACGCAGTACGGTGATCTTGGCGTTGAATTCGAAAATGACGACCTTGAATACCTGTTGGCAAAAATGAACGACCTGCCGTCAACATCCCATTGATGGGTGTGTGCTGCTGATCTGCTAAACCCCGGTTTTCGAGCCGGGGTTTTCTTATGGGCGTGGGGCGGTTAAGATTTGTGCATACGAAAAAAGCCTTTAGCGAAGCTAAAGGCTTTTTCAATCGCAGTGGAATGGTCGGAGTGAGAGGATTCGAACCTCCGGCCCCTGCCTCCCGAAGACAGTGCTCTACCAGGCTGAGCTACACTCCGTTCCGCTGCCGAGGTCCGGTTTATACGCTGCTGTTTGCGGTTGTGCAAGAGGTTTTTTTACGGTTCCGTTTTCGTGGAAATGTAGGTTGAATATCAATAGGCGCGCTCGATACAGAAGTCGACAATATCAAGCATTGCGGTCTTGGTTTCGCTTTCGGGGAAAATTGCCAAGGCGTCACGAGCTCTGTCGCCATAGTGCCGGGCCCGTTGAATTGTGTCCTCAATTGCGGCGTGTTTTTCCAATAGGAGTTTGGCCTGTTCCAAATCACTATTGTCCTCGGCTTGATCCAAGTCTTCCATGGTTCGGTGCCAGAACTGGCGTTCCGTATCATCGCCACGGCGATAAGCCAAGATCACCGGCAGGGTCACTTTCCCTTCTGCAAAATCATCACCAATGGTTTTGCCCAGTTGTTCCTGTTTGGCAGAATAATCCAAGGCATCATCAATCAACTGGAATGCAATGCCAAGGTTCATACCAAACTGTTCCAAGGCCTTTTCTTCATTCGCAGGCCGCTCTGCAACGACAGCACCAATTTGACAGGCCGCTGCAAACAGCTGGGCGGTTTTGGATTCGATGACCTCCAGATAGGCACTTTCATCGGTTTCCATGTCGTTGGCTGTGGTCAGTTGCAGGACTTCACCCTGAGCAATGACAGAGGATGCATGAGACAAGATCCCCAAGACTCGGATTGAGCCATCTTCAACCATCAATTCAAAGGCGCGGCTGAAAAGAAAGTCACCGACGAGCACACTGGGTTTGTTGCCCCAAACCGCATTGGCGCTGGCTTGTCCGCGGCGCAGGTCACTTTCATCCACCACGTCATCATGCAGGAGGGTCGCGGTGTGAATAAACTCAACACAGGTTGCCAGCATGATTTGACGCGAGGTCTTTGACCCACACAGCTTGGCCGAGGCCAGTGTCAGCATAGGGCGCAGCCGCTTGCCGCCTGATGCAACAAGGTGTCCTGCCAGTTGTGGAATAAGGGCGACCGGGCTGTCCATTCGGTCAATGATGGTTTGGTTGACGCGCGTCATATCCTCTGAAACGAGGCTACGAAGGGTTTCGAAAGCGGAACTGCTCTTTCGAATGTCGGTATTGATATTCACGACGTTGGACACTGGTTCACCCACACAATTTGACATAAGGCCCTTAATCCCAAGGACGACCAGAATACGGTTTCGGCAAAGGTACGGCAAGAGCCTTACGCGTATTCTGCATCTTATGGGCGATGCTTGTGATTGTGGCGGTTAACTTGATGAGGCAGGGCGAGGGGAATTGTTTTCTTTCTTTAACTTGTTGTCGAAGGAATTTGATCTCCTGTGCCTTGGTTTTGTGTAACACAAAGGCATGTAGAGGAACGTAACTTGGAAAGATACAATAGTTTAGAGAAATGTTAATTTGAAAAACATAACCTTAGGTTACTTTCTTTATTTTTGTTATTGAGATTTTGGGGTGAGTTTCTATCTGTAGTTGGAGCGCGTTGGTATGGGTGCCTGTTCGAGTGTGTCCTGTTACCATTTCCATCAGGCTCCGCAGACCTTTGATAGCGAGTGTCGTGGTCAGTTTATGACGGTTTTCGCGTGGGCAAAGGAGACCCTGTGATGAATGTTGGAAATTACATGCGTGTAAGCACACGAATATATGCAGGTTTCTTTATCTTAATTGCGCTGTTTGTCAGTGTTGCAGTGATGGCGTATCGCAACAGTGATGTATTTGAGCGGCAGTTGATGGAATACGCGCGGGTTAGTGCCAATGCAAAGCTCGTGATGCAGCTTGATGCTAAAGTCATCGAACTGCGTCGAAATGTTCATCGCTATATTGAGCAGCCCGGTGCAGAAACAATTCAAGACGTCAAAGACGAAGCAAAGGGTGCCAAGTCATTATTGTCGCAGGCGACCTTATTGATGACAGAGGAACAACCGGCAAAGGCGTTAGCGAATATTGGAAACGCGCTGGATGCCTATATGCAAAGCTTTGATGCCTTGACTAGTGCCGCGACGGTCAGGAACCGTGAACTTCAGGCCAAAGATGGTGTTGGCACCATTGGGCCATTCCTGCAAACTGCCATGAACACATATATCAAGGACGCGATGCGGGCCAAGCAGAATTACAATGCAGCCCTTGCTGGGCAAACCTTGGAAGCCCTGATGGCAAGTCGCATGTATTCCGGGATTTACCTTGGTCTGCCGCAGGATGTCTATCGGGTTAAGGCCAGTCAGTGGATGGATGTATTTCGTCAACGGATGGAGGTGTTTTCGATTGAGGCGCATGGTGCGAATACAGCGCAATTGATCACGACGTTGACGACCGGAGCAAAGCAATATGCGGATTCATTGAATCGCGTGGTCGAGGCTGTCGCTCGCCAAGAAAATATTGTGCGCAAGGATATGCCTGCCTATGCACAGCGCGTTGCAGATGCATCGGCTTTTTTGCGTGACATGCAAAATCAGGAACTGTCCAGAGTAGAGGCACAGGTACAAGCCGACACAGCTGCCCAAAAGGTCTTTACTATGACTTTCGGCCTTGTCGCGCTTGCCTTTGGTGCTTTTGCGGCCTGGGCCATTGCGCGGACCATTACCAAGCCAATTTCCGGTATGACGCAGGCCATGGGGCAGTTGGCGAAAGGAAATCTTGAGGCCCCAATTCCGGCGGTTGGTCAAAAGGATGAAATCGGCGAAATGGCTGGGGCGGTGCAGGTGTTTAAGGACAATGCCCTACGTGTTCGCCAAATGGAAATAGAGCAAGAAGCCGAACGCCAGCGGTCCGAAGCCGCGCAGCGTCAGGCAATGCTGGAAATGGCAGATACATTTGAAGGTCGTGTTGGAAATGTGATTGCTGAAGTGACAAGCGCGGTTACGCAGTTAACTTCTAATTCGAAACAGCTGGCTGCTATGGCCACGCAGACCAGTTCTTTGTCTTCAACTGTGGCGGCGGCATCTGAAGAAGCCTCATCCAATGTGCAAACCGTTGCGGCTGCTGCGGAAGAGCTATCAAACGCGATCTCTGAAATTGGCGTGCAGGTGGAAAATTCGGCGATGGTCTCCGCCCGAGCCGTCGCTGCAGCAGATCAGACTAACAGTTCCATTAGTGACCTGTCGCAGATTGTTGATGAAATCGGTGAGGTGGTGAGCCTGATCAATGATATTGCCGATCAAACCAACCTTTTGGCTCTCAATGCGACCATAGAGGCCGCACGCGCCGGGGACATGGGTAAAGGATTTGCCGTGGTGGCGGGTGAGGTCAAAAGCCTTGCAAATCAAACCGCACGTGCGACCAGTACCATTGCCGATCAAATTGCCCGTGTACAGTCGGAAACATCCCGGTCGGTTGAGGCGATTCAAGGCATTTCCCAAGTCATCGGGGAACTGAGCCAAATTTCAACATCCATTGCTTCTTCGGTCGATCAGCAAAACGCAGCCACTGCCGAGATTGCCCGTAATGTGGAAATGGCGTCCATCGGGACAGGGGAAGTGTCGTCCAACATCGTTGGTGTGCAGGGTGCAGCCGGGGAAACCAATCTTGCCGCAAATCAGATCTATGATTCCGCGCAGTCGTTGGCTTCTCAGGCTCAGGTTTTGAATCAGGAAGTCGCGACTTTCTTGCAGCAGGTCCGGGCTGACAAGAAAGATGCCAGATTGATGGATCCATCACATCTGTCGGAGTGCGGGTACGCCGATATTGATGAAGAGCATAAGGAACTGGTTGATGCCTTAAATAAGGCACACCGTATGATGTTGTCTGGTCGTGTTGATGAGGCTGGAGAAAGTCTGATGGAGGCTTTGGATCATCATCTGAAAGACCATATTGTTGCTGAAGAAAAATTGATGCAGCGCGCCAAGTATCCGAAAACTCAGGAGCATATGGATAACCATGCCCGACTAATGGAGCGGTATGCCAACTTGAAATCGCGTATGCAGCAGGGGGATCGCTCTGCCGGTGCGGAGCTGTTTGCCTTCCTGTCGGAATGGCTGCGACAGCATACGCAAAAAGATGACAAGGAACTTGCCGATTTCTTGAATGGCATGAATGCCAAGGCGGTTTCCGTGGCATAGCAAAGATAGCAATTCATCATCCTTACGACTTAGTGTTTGCTTGTGTAGCATAGTGTGTAGCGGCCGCCCGGTTGGGCGGCGGCTGCACACTTTGTTGTGTTTGCACTGCGCGAATCGGTTGGATTCTTGTCGACTATTAGGTGTTTTGTGTCAGTAAAAATAGCCATGCTCGCAAATCAAGCAATGTTGTAACGTTAAATTAAATACTGCTAATGAAGGTGTAGTCGCGCGTACTGTATGCATTTTTCTCATGATCATCTATGGGGAGGAGATGTTTTTGCCCGACTGGTGGGCGAATTGCTTTGACGAATTAATTTTTCAACGTTTAGAAGCAATTATAGGGAAATTAAACAGTGGGAAAGGCGGTTCTTGGTGTCTGGAGCCGCAGTAAAATTGTTAAGCTTCATCCTTTAGTAGGAGTCAGGGTCGTGAATTTGGGCAGTGTCATGCGTGTCAGTACGCGAATTTACTTGGGGTTTTTGGTGCTGTTGGCGCTTTTTGCCAGCGTTGCATTTATGGGGTACCGGAATAGTTCAGTCTTTGAAGGTCGTTTGACTGCATATGAAACAGCCTCCACCAATGAAAGTCTGGTGGCTAAAATCGATAGCAGCATCGTCGATGCCCGCCGATTGGTGTTGATGTATATCAATGAACCCAGTGCCGAGAATTCAAAAGCCGTCACAACGGCTTTGGCCGGGACCAAAACATTATTGGAACAGGCGAAGGCCCGCATGACTGATGATGAAGAGCTGAAAAAGCTTGAAAACATCATGGTTGCAGTACGTGCGTATGAACGTAAATTTGATACGTTGGCGCAAATTGTCGTTGTCCGGTCTGCTGAACTGTCCGCCGAAGACGGTGTTGGGGTTGTTGGCCCGAAATTGCAAACTCTGCTTTCGAACTTCATTCAAAAAGCATCAGATCAAGGCCAACATGCCGAGGCAGCATCCGCCTCCCGTGTGTTGGAAGCTTTGATGACCACCCGGATGTACACGGCGCTTTATCTGGGCTTTCCAACGGATAACTATCGTGATTTGGCTCGTGAATGGACCGATGTCATCAACGAACGCATGGATGAGTTTGCCGGATTGGTGAAGGGCCGAAATGTCGGGAATCTGGTCACTGAAATGCAGGATGGGCTGGATACCTACACCATGTCGTTGGCGCGTGTGGTCGCTGCCGTTGGTCGTGAAAATGACATGGTAACGAACGAAATGCCGCAATATGCCAAAGTCGTGGCTGATATGACCAACACCCTCATTCAAGGGCATATGGCGGAACTTGAACGGGTCGAAAAGGCAACTCACGCGGGTAATGCAGAGCAAAAAAGTTTCACGCTGATGTTCACCCTGATTGCTTTGGCTGTGGGGCTTGTTGCTGCATATTTCATTGCTCGCTCAATTACCAAACCGATTCATGGTATGACCAAGGCGATGGAAAGCCTCGCCGATGGTAATCTATCGACGGAAATTCCGGCGATTGGTCAACAAGATGAAATCGGACATATGGCTGATGCGGTGCAGGTGTTTAAGGACAATGCTCTGCGCGTGAAGGCAATGGAAGAAGAGCAAGCCGAGCAAAAACGCCGGGCAGAGGAAGCACGCCGTGCAGCCATGATGCAGTTGGCGGACACGTTTGAAGGTCGCGTTGGGCATGTGATCGACGCCGTAACCGCTGCCGTTGCCCAGTTGGAGGCCGCATCCGGTCAATTGTCGAATATGGCAACGGAAACCAGTTCTCAGGCCGCAACGGTGGCTGCTGCCTCGGAAGAGGCGACCGCGAATGTGCAAACGGTTGCGTCTGCTGCGGATGAACTGTCCAGTGCAATTGCTGAAATTGGTACGCAGGTTCAGAATTCAACCAATGTATCTGAGCAAGCCGTCGCTGCGGCGCAATCCACCAATGCATCCATTATGGAATTGTCCGGCATCGTCAATGAAATTGGTGAAGTGGTTGATCTGATCAACGATATTGCCGATCAAACCAACCTTTTGGCCCTAAACGCGACGATTGAGGCAGCTCGGGCTGGCGATGCAGGCAAAGGCTTTGCCGTTGTTGCCAATGAAGTGAAAAACCTTGCGACACAGACTGGACGAGCAACCAGTGAAATCGCCGGACAAATCACCAAAGTCCAATCCGGTACTTCCGGGGCGGTGAAAGCCATTGAAGGCATCACCAACGTCATCATGGAAATGAGTGAGATTTCTGCGACGATTGCGTCCTCGGTCGAACAGCAAAACGCTGCAACGGCGGAGATCGCTCGGAACGTGGAGATGGCATCCATGGGAACAGGTGAAGTTTCCACCAATATTATCAGTGTCCAGCAGGCCGCTGGTGAAACCAATGCGGCTGCATCCCAAATTCATTCTTCGGCACAATCTTTGTCGGAACAGGCTGAGAATCTGAAGCGCGAAGTCAGTTCTTTCCTGAATCAGGTTCGCTCCGATCAGGATCAGGTTAAACTTCTGGAATGGGATGATGAGCTGGCTTGCGGCATTGCCGAGGTTGATGAAGAGCATAAACACCTGATTGATGTTCTGAACTCGGCATACGCCCGCATGATGTCCGGCGATAGTGAACAAGCGGTGCAGGAATTATTGCACGAATTGGATGACTTGGTCGGTTGCCACTTCGATGACGAAGAAAAACTGATGCGGGGCATGAATTATCCGAACTATGACGAGCACCGCGAGTACCACGAAAAACTGCGTGCCCGTTATGCCGAGCTGAAAGGTCGTCTGTCTCGGGGGGATCGTGAAGCCGGAAACGAGCTGTTCTCGTACCTTGGGAAATGGTTGCGGAACCATACCTTCAAACACGATAAGGTCTTTGCCGAATTTGCTAAGGCCAATGGCTATCGTGGGCGTCGTGCAGCCTAAGGTATCCTGCAAACGATAAAATAGTTTACAACGGGCCGCCTTTGGTGGCCCGTTTGCTTTGCCAGATGAGGAAACCCGTTTATGCTGGTGGAAAAGGAATGCGTAGTGGATACATCAACCAACACACTATTGAATGGCAGATTGAAAATTCTACAGCCACTCAGCGGGTATAGGGTTGCGGTGGACCCGGTGCTGTTGGCGTCGGCGGTTCCGGCTTCTTCTGGACAGTGTGTGGCGGATTTCGGTTGTGGTACGGGCGCGGCAGCCTTGTGCCTTTTACGCAGAGAAGCCATGCTGCGCTGTGTTGGTATTGAATTGAACCCGCGCCACGTGGAGTTATCCCGGCAGTCCGCCCAACTCAATCAGATGGCGGATCGACTGCACCTGATTGATGGGGATATTCGCCGTGCCTCCGAAATTGATGGGGGGATGGCCTTTGACGGGGTTATGATGAACCCGCCATATTTTGTCGAAGGTAATGTTTCACCGCAGCCGGGGCGGGGTCGGGCGCATCATGAGGCTGACACGTCGGTGTCGGATTGGATTCGTGCTGCTGCGGAGTGTTTGAAGCCGAAAGGCCACCTGACGGTGATACAGGCAGCGGATCGTTTGCAGGATATTCTTATTGCTTTGGGGCGGGTGTTCGGCGCAGTAGAGATCATTCCGTTGTGGTCGAAGCCGGGGCGTGATGCAAAACGTGTCATCATCCGCGCAGTCAAAGGACGTAAAACCCCGCTTCGGATTCTGCCGGGGTTGATCTTGCATGGTGAGGACGGCGTGTATACCGCCGCAGCACAAGCTATTTTACGTGATGGGATGTCTCTGGACGATGCCATGCCATTGCAGAGCGGAAAGGCAGATTAAAATGCTAAGTTTTGCCAAGCTGCTGTTGGTGGCAGTTGTGATTTACGTCTGTTTCTCTTTGGTTCGGCGATTGCGATCCGTTGGGCAAAATGGTCAAGATCAGAATTCCATTGAAAATGGCACGCAAGAAACCTTGGTAAAATGTACAAAGTGTGGGGTTTATTATGCCCCTCGGTCAGAAGGGGACTGCCCAAATTGTCAGGGTAAAATCTGACAAAAGTCATAAAAATGTCGTGGGTGGGGTTGAAACAGCACTGACTTGTCTTGACCACCCCGTGCCTGATGGGTAGTTTTCCTGAAAAGTTAACCCTTATTTCCGTCATTTTCATAGATGGGCATCGTGAACGCACAAAACGCATCGGCCGCATGTGGCTCCGCTCCGTCCTTTCAAGACTTGATCCTGATTCTGCACCGTTTCTGGGCGGATCAGGGGTGCTTGATCCTGCAACCCTATGACATGGAGGTTGGTGCCGGTACATTTCACCCGGCGACGACTCTAAGGGCATTGGGGCCAGAACCATGGAGCGCGGCCTATGTTCAGCCGTCTCGCCGTCCGACGGATGGTCGTTATGGCGAGAACCCGAACCGCTTGCAGCACTACTACCAATATCAGGTCTTGATGAAGCCATCACCGGATGCGGTGCAGGAACTGTATCTGGACAGCCTGCGTGCGATTGGCATCAACCCGGATCACCACGACATCCGTTTTGTCGAGGATGATTGGGAGTCTCCGACCTTGGGTGCATGGGGGCTTGGCTGGGAAGTTTGGTGCGATGGCATGGAAGTAACCCAGTTTACCTATTTCCAACAAGTCGGCGGTTTTGAATGCTCTCCGGTTCCGGTGGAATTGACCTATGGTCTGGAACGCTTGGCTATGTATGTGCAAGGCGTTGAAAACGTTTATGAT